>JAILXR010000001.1:0-3679316 GCA_050789445.1 Cellvibrionaceae bacterium | reverse complement strand
TCGCTATGGTCGTCAGGCAAACTGGTTTGCTCTAGCAATCGCTAGTATCAGTACTTTCGTATCTGATAGAGACTTTTCAATCTCAACACAAATTTGGCAATGATTTAAGTTGTTCTACTGTTTCTCAATGGCAATGTCATTCAAGCACACTGTCCGTCACAATCGTCATACAATCATCTCAATTATATGGTCAAGCCTCACGGGCAATTAGTACTGGTTAGCTCAACGCCTCACAACGCTTCCACACCCAGCCTATCAACGTGGTAGTCTTCCACGGCCCTTCAGGGGATTAAATCCCAGGGAGAACTTATCTTGAAGGAGGCTTCCCGCTTAGATGCTTTCAGCGGTTATCCCGTCCGAACGTAGCTACCCGGCAATGCATCTGGCGATACAACCGGAACACCAGAGGTTCGTTCACTCCGGTCCTCTCGTACTAGGAGCAACTCTTCTCAATTCTCCAACGCCCACGGCAGATAGGGACCGAACTGTCTCACGACGTTCTAAACCCAGCTCGCGTACCACTTTAAATGGCGAACAGCCATACCCTTGGGACCGGCTTCAGCCCCAGGATGTGATGAGCCGACATCGAGGTGCCAAACACCGCCGTCGATGTGAACTCTTGGGCGGTATCAGCCTGTTATCCCCGGAGTACCTTTTATCCGTTGAGCGATGGCCCTTCCATACAGAACCACCGGATCACTATGACCTACTTTCGTACCTGCTCGACTTGTCAGTCTCGCAGTCAAGCACCCTTATGCCATTGCACTAAACTCCTGATTTCCGACCAGGATTAGGGTACCTTCGTGCTCCTCCGTTACTCTTTGGGAGGAGACCGCCCCAGTCAAACTACCCACCAGACACTGTCCTCGATCCCGATAAGGGACCGGAGTTAGAACCTCAAACATACCAGGGTGGTATTTCAAGGATGGCTCCACCACAACTAGCGTCATGGTTTCAAAGCCTCCCACCTATCCTACACAAATAGGTTCAAAGTTCAGTGTCAAGCTATAGTAAAGGTTCACGGGGTCTTTCCGTCTAGCCGCGGGTATACGGCATCTTAACCGCAATTTCAATTTCACTGAGTCTCGGGTGGAGACAGCGTGGCCATCGTTACGCCATTCGTGCAGGTCGGAACTTACCCGACAAGGAATTTCGCTACCTTAGGACCGTTATAGTTACGGCCGCCGTTTACTGGGGCTTCGATCAAGAGCTTCGCCGAAGCTAACCCCATCAATTAACCTTCCAGCACCGGGCAGGCGTCACACCCTATACGTCCACTTACGTGTTTGCAGAGTGCTATGTTTTTAATAAACAGTCGCAGCCACCTGGTCACTTCGACCGCCCTCAGCTTAGGGAGCAAGTCCCATCACCAAAAGCGGCGTACCTTCTCCCGAAGTTACGGTACCATTTTGCCTAGTTCCTTCACCCGAGTTCTCTCAAGCGCCTTGGTATTCTCTACCTGATCACCTGTGTCGGTTTACAGTACGGTTACTTATTACCTGAAGCTTAGAAGCTTTTCTTGGAAGCATGGCATCAACCACTTCTCTCGTTCCGAAGAATGAGATCGTCATCAGTTCTCAGCCTTAGGAGTCCGGATTTACCTAAACTCCCAGCCTACAACCTTAAACACGGACAACCATCGCCGTGCTGGCCTAGCCTTCTCCGTCCCTCCATCGCAGTAATAAGTAGTACGGGAATGTTAACCCGTTTCCCATCGACTACGCATTTCTGCCTCGCCTTAGGGGCCGACTAACCCTGTCCCGATTAGCGTTGGACAGGAAACCTTGATCTTCCGGCGGGGGAGTTTTTCACTCCCCTTATCGTTACTCATGTCAGCATTCGCACTTCTGATACCTCCAGCAGACTTCTCAATCCACCTTCACAGGCTTACAGAACGCTCCCCTACCATGCATATAAATATGCATCCGCAGCTTCGGTTATTCATTTGAGCCCCGTTATATCTTCCGCGCGGGCCGACTCGACTAGTGAGCTATTACGCTTTCTTTAAAGGGTGGCTGCTTCTAAGCCAACCTCCTAGCTGTCTGAGCCTTCCCACATCGTTTCCCACTTAATGAATATTAGGGACCTTAGCTGGCGGTCTGGGTTGTTGCCCTCTTCACGACGGACGTTAGCACCCGCCGTGTGTCTGCCCTGATTGTACTCCTCGGTATTCGGAGTTTGCATGGGGTTGGTAAGTCGGGATGACCCCCTAGCCCAAACAGTGCTCTACCCCCGAGGGTAAGACAGGACGCACTACCTAAATAGTTTTCGGGGAGAACCAGCTATCTCCGAGCTTGATTAGCCTTTCACTCCGACCCACAGCTCATCCCCTAATTTTTCAACATTAGTGGGTTCGGTCCTCCAGTGCCTGTTACGGCACCTTCAACCTGGCCATGGGTAGATCGCTCGGTTTCGGGTCTATTGCCAGCGACTAGACGCCCTATTAAGACTCGCTTTCGCTACGGCTCCCCTATACGGTTAACCTTGCCACTGACAATAAGTCGCTGACCCATTATACAAAAGGTACGCAGTCACAGAACAAGTCTGCTCCTACTGCTTGTACGCAGACGGTTTCAGGATCTATTTCACTCCCCTCACAGGGGTTCTTTTCGCCTTTCCCTCACGGTACTGGTTCACTATCGGTCAGCTGGGAGTATTTAGCCTTGGAGGATGGTCCCCCCATGTTCAGTCAAGATAACACGTGTCCCGACCTACTTAATATGTCTCAATTGAAGCTTCGTGTACGGGGCTATCACCCTCTATCGCGTGCTTTTCCAAACACTTCCACTACTTCAATCAAAATCGGCTGATCCCCTTTCGCTCGCCGCTACTCAGGGAATCTCGGTTGATTTCTTTTCCTCCAGGTACTTAGATGTTTCAGTTCCCCGGGTTCGCTTCGTACACCTATGTATTCAGTGCACGATACCCAACTTACATTGGGTGGGTTTCCCCATTCGGACATCGTGGGATATAACGTTTGTTTGCCAACTCCCCCACGCTTTTCGCAGGCTCCTACGTCCTTCATCGCCTCCAGCTGCCTAGGCATCCACCGTCTGCACTTAGTCGCTTGACCATATAATTCAAACGACTGTACGACTTATTACAAATGATAGTGTCGTTCATATCTCACTACACGCTATTCTGTGTCGCTTTGATAATCACAACGGGTATCTCTTTTTTGCAACATGATTGTGATTCACCGGACAGGTGTGCTTGTTAGAATCGTGCGCAGTCATCCAACATTCTAGCTTTCACTAGTATGCCTTCGTCCTACTCACTGATTCGTGATAAGCACACTTGCCATTAATCAGCAGTATTACAACTTAAAACTTTGCCATTTTGTTAAACAACTCAATACCGCTAAGGGTAATGACTGATTAAAAACCAGAAATAAAATGTCTTCATCATGAACAACAATGATAAAACAGTTTATTTCTCATTTCTAAAGACTGTACAGAACAGTAGAAATTGGTGGAGCTATGCGGGATCGAACCGCAGACCTCTTGGATGCAAACCAAGCGCTCTCCCAGCTGAGCTATAGCCCCGTATTTTCTCAAGTAGTTGGTAGGCCTGGGCAGATTTGAACTGCCGACCTCACCCTTATCAGGGGTGCGCTCTAACCAACTGAGCTACAGGCCTATGGCGAACACGGCCATCTCCAACAACCTCATTAGAAGTTATTGAAAATTGATCAAGCAATGCGTGTGAGCGTTTACAGAACAGGTAAAGTATCGTTTAAGGAGGTGATCCAGCCCCAGGTTCCCCTAGGGCTACCTTGTTACGACTTCACCCCAGTCATGAATCACAAAGTGGTAACCGTCCCCCCGAAGGTTAGACTAGCTACTTCTTTTGCAACCCACTCCCATGGTGTGACGGGCGGTGTGTACAAGGCCCGGGAACGTATTCACCGTGACATTCTGATTCACGATTACTAGCGATTCCGACTTCATGGAGTCGAGTTGCAGACTCCAATCCGGACTACGAACGGTTTTATGGGATTAGCTTCACCTCGCGGCTTCGCAACCCTTTGTACCGCCCATTGTAGCACGTGTGTAGCCCAGGTCGTAAGGGCCATGATGACTTGACGTCGTCCCCACCTTCCTCCGGTTTGTCACCGGCAGTCTCCTTAAAGTGCCCAACTAAATGCTGGCAACTAAGGACAAGGGTTGCGCTCGTTACGGGACTTAACCCAACATCTCACGACACGAGCTGACGACAGCCATGCAGCACCTGTCACTGCGTTCCCGAAGGCACCAATCTATCTCTAGAAAGTTCGCAGGATGTCAAGACCTGGTAAGGTTCTTCGCGTTGCGTCGAATTAAACCACATGCTCCACCGCTTGTGCGGGCCCCCGTCAATTCATTTGAGTTTTAATCTTGCGACCGTACTCCCCAGGCGGTCTACTTAGTGCGTTAGCTGCGCCACTAAAGGATCAAGTCCTCCAACGGCTAGTAGACATCGTTTACGGCGTGGACTACCAGGGTATCTAATCCTGTTTGCTACCCACGCTTTCGCACCTCAGCGTCAGTGTTAGACCAGAGTGTCGCCTTCGCCACTGGTGTTCCTTCAGATCTCTACGCATTTCACCGCTACACCTGAAATTCCACACTCCTCTTCTACACTCTAGTTTGCCAGTTCGAAATGCAGTTCCCAGGTTGAGCCCGGGGATTTCACATCTCGCTTAACAAACCGCCTACGCGCGCTTTACGCCCAGTAATTCCGATTAACGCTTGCACCCTCCGTATTACCGCGGCTGCTGGCACGGAGTTAGCCGGTGCTTCTTCTGTAGGTAACGTCACAGTACATGAGTATTAATCATGCACCTTTCCTCCCTACTGAAAGTGCTTTACAACCCTAGAGCCTTCTTCACACACGCGGCATGGCTGCATCAGGGTTTCCCCCATTGTGCAATATTCCCCACTGCTGCCTCCCGTAGGAGTCTGGACCGTGTCTCAGTTCCAGTGTGGCTGATCATCCTCTCAGACCAGCTACGGATCGTCGCCTTGGTAGGCCTTTACCCCACCAACTAGCTAATCCGACGCGGGCTCATCCAATAGTGCAAGGTCCGAAGATCCCCTGCTTTCCCCCGTAGGGCGTATGCGGTATTAGCAGTCGTTTCCGACTGTTGTCCCCCGCTACTGGGTAGATTCCCACGCGTTACTCACCCGTCCGCCACTCTACTCTTACCCGAAGGTAATTTCGCGTTCGACTTGCATGTGTTAGGCCTGCCGCCAGCGTTCAATCTGAGCCATGATCAAACTCTTCAATTGAAAAGTTGCGAAGCTTTATCTGCCCGAAGACAGTACATCAAAGCCTCTAATTTCTTGCTCAAAGTCAACTGACTTAAAATAAATTTTAGGACACTTGCTTTGATAGGTTCTTTCGTTCTTTAGCCTATCCTGCAAGCGCCCACACGCTTTGCTTGATCGTTTTGTTAAACAGCTAGTTGGGGGCTATGCCTCAACCGAGGAGCGCATTATACGCATCTAACTTCCGTTAGCAATGGGTACAATGCGATTATTTTAATTTTCTTGAAAATACATATATCTTTCAGTTTTAAGAGGATTCCGCCAACAACTAACTCAACCCTAACCAACCACAATTTAAACCAACTCAAGTAAGTGATACTTCTTTTTGCCCACCTTCAAAAAGTAATATCTGCCAAAGTAGCCACGATCACCAGCAAAATAAGGCGTAATATTCATTACATCGCTTTCGGCAACAACCAGGCCATTCACTAAAATCGCCCCACGCCCCAATGCATCCTTCACTTGCTTTCCCGAGCCAACCATCTCGATATCAACCAATAGCTGAGTAAGCGTCATTTGTAACAGCTGATCCCTAGTTACCACAGAAGATGAAATTCCATCTTGCTGAAGTTGGGATAGCTCACCTTCAGTTAAAGAACCCAGCTCACTTTCAAATAAAGCTTTGGTTATACGATGAGCCGACTCTAAACCACGGGAACCATGAACCAACTCGGTCACATTGGCCGCCAATATACTCTGGGCCAACGGCTTTACACCTGAAGACTTATCACCCTCCTCAATCGCATCAATTTGCGAGATCGGCAAAAACGTAAAAAACTTCAGAAACCGATACACATCAGAGTCTGCCACATTCAACCAGAATTGATAAAAAGCGTAAGGAGAGGTCCTAGCGGGATCAAGCCAAATAGTGCCGCTTTCTGTTTTACCAAACTTAGTGCCGTCTGATTTAGTCACTAACGGCAACGTAAGACCATGAGCACTACCTCCATGTAGACGGCGAACCAGATCAACACCTCCGGTTATATTTCCCCACTGATCAGAACCTCCTATCTGCAGCGTACAGTTATAGCGCCTATATAACTCAGCAAAATCATAGGACTGAAGAATCATGTAAGTGAATTCAGTATATGAAATACCTTCACCCTCTCGATCAAGTCGCTGCTTTACGGATTCTTTGTGAATCATATTATTAACAGAGAAATGCTTGCCTACATCTCGCAGAAAAGACAGCGATGACATGCCTTGAAACCAATCAAGGTTATTGACGACCTCCGCCGAATGGCCTCCTTTATCAAAATCGACAAAAACGGAGACCTGCTTCTTTATAGATTCCACCCACTCTTCAACAACCGATGAATCATTCAGCGATCGCTCAGCAGTTTTACCACTAGGATCTCCAATTAAACCCGTTGCACCTCCTACCAAGGCAATCGGCTTGTGACCTGCAAGCTGAAAACGTCGCAATGCCAATAGCGGCACAAGACTTCCAATATGCAAACTATTTGCTGTTGGATCGAAGCCACAATAAACACTTCGAGAGCCACTACTAAGATGCTCAGATAGCTCGCCACCACCCGTCATCTGAGAAACCAACCCTCGAGACTCTAAGTCACCTAATAGAGATGCATCAACACCAGACATGGAGATATTCCTAAATATAATTTGGGCTAAAAACTGCACCCTAGATTAATAGCGATTTTTCGAGGCGCAAACAATACCGGAACCACTTCTAAAAACAAGCATTTGACCAATTGCTACTTTGATAAATGGTTATTTCGCGCGCTAAACCGGGATGATATTAGAAAGGTTTTCTGATATAACTGTATTATTGTTAACCAAGAATCTAGTTGATCCATGGAACCTGCTGAAATCAAAAAGAATTTGCCACTTAAGAACGGCATCAAACACTTCCCCTTAACACATATTGTTGCGGCCAGCGCGCTGGCCGTATCCCTGTCCCTTTTGTTTGTGTTATTTCCATCAAAAGATGTTGAAGCCAACCGAAGACAAGCATTAACGCTTTCACTTGACCTCCCCACCTCTAGCGCAAGCAACTCGAACACTGTCGAATACATCATTAATAATACCGATGCAAAAGCCAGTACAACCGAAGTCACCACCGCCACTAAAGAGATTGTCGAATCAAACCAGGCAAAAGGGGTCGATGATAACGCTGTACCCACTCTAGCCGATGAAATTGTTAGCGAGCTTGAATGGAATATACTAACGGTTAAGCATGGAGACAATCTATCTCTGCTTTTCCATCGGGCCGGGCTGAGCAACCGCGATGTATATGAGTTCACCAATAGCACGGACGAAGCAAAATCACTTAAAAAGATTTTCCCAGGTCATCAACTCGCTTTTCATCTTGATGAGAATGGCAAACTAAACAAATTAAGACACATCAAGAACAAGCTCAATTCGCAACTCTATCAACGTACAGAAGATGGTTTTACCGCCATAGCTGACAACAAAACGCCAGACATTCAAATTGCTTACCGAGAATCTAAAATTGAAAGCTCGCTTGTAGCGGCAGCAATGAAAGATGGCGTGAACATGGACATCAATGTCACCATGGAACTAGCTAATATTTTTGGCTGGGATATTGATTTCGCACTAGACCTTCGCAAAGGCGACAGCTTCAAAGTTCTCTATGAAGAAAAGTTTTTAGATGGTGATTTAATTGGCTTCGGAGATATCCTTGCAGCAGAGTTTATTAACCAAGGAAAATCTTTTCGAGCAGTTCGCTATTTAGATGATAAAGGTAAAACTCATTACTTTACTCCTGACGGCAAAAGTATGCGTAAAGACTTTTTAAGAGCGCCCCTTGATTTCCGCCGAATCAGTTCTAACTTTAACCCTCGGCGGTTACATCCAATTAGCAAAAGAATTAAGCCTCATCGAGGAACCGATTATGCGGCAAATCGCGGCACACCTGTTTGGGCTCCCGGTGACGGAAAAGTAATCGCATCAAGCTATTCAAAAGCGAACGGCAATTATGTCATCGTTCAACACAACAGCAATATCCAAACAAAATATTTACATCTCCATAAGCGTTATGTAAAAAAAGGCCAACGTGTTACGCAAAAACAAACCATCGGTACAGTCGGATCGACAGGTTATTCAACTGCACCACATCTACATTACGAGTTTTTAGTTAATGGTGTTCACAGAAACCCTCGTACCATTGTAAATAAACTACCGAAAGCAAAATCTATCGCATCAGCAGAATTAATCGCATTCAAAAAGCAAGCCCAACCGATAATTGCTCAATTGGATAAGTTTCACCAATCGCGCATGTTAGCGCTGATCGAACCTACAAACTCGATCAATTAACTAGAGGCTTCTGCGAAAAAACAACAATGCAAAGCTCTCGCACTCTTTTCATCGGATTGATTTCAGGTACCAGTGTTGACGGTATTGATGCCGTTTTAATGGATTTTCAAAACAAAAAACCAATTCTAGTTAACGCACTCACCTATCCCATCTCAAAAAAAACAACTCAAAAAATTAAAAAGCTCATGCTGCCCAACGATAACGAAATAGATCGCATGGGCGTGCTGGACCAAAAGCTAGGAGATATTTTTGCTGATGCAGCTAATAAACTTTTAGAAAAAGCAGGTATTGAAAAAAAACTTCTCTCCGCGATTGGTAGCCACGGGCAAACGATCAGACATCGCCCTGAAGGCGCTCTATCACGAGCCTTCACTCTTCAAATTGCAGACCCCAATATTATTGCCGAACAAACGGGCATCACAACGATAGCGGATTTTCGAAGACGCGATATGGCAGCCGGCGGACAAGGAGCACCCTTAGTTCCCGCATTTCATGAAGCTGTTTTTTCTTCCGAAGATATAGATCGCGTCATTCTAAATATAGGTGGAATCTCTAACATCACGGTTCTGTCCAAACAAAACCCAACCATTGGTTACGATACAGGCCCCGGCAATGCATTAATGGACGAGTGGATCAGTAAAAAGAAGAATTTAGCTTATGATGAAAATGGAAAATGGGCCGAATCAGGACTAGTTAATGAAGCACTACTCAATCGATTATTGGATCATGATTATTTTAGAGAAGCAGCCCCTAAAAGTACGGGCAGAGAAGTATTTACACTTCCTTGGCTGGAACTAATTTTAGAGCTTGAAGACAAAATATCATCTAAAGATGTTCAAGCAACGTTACTAGAATTGACCACCGTTAGCATTTCAAACGAGATAAAAGAATTAAATATAAACAGCGGCGAAGTTTATGTATGCGGAGGCGGCGCCCACAATGCAAAATTAATGTCTCGCCTTTCCGAGCTACTACCTAGATTCATTGTCACCACGACAGAGAAGCTAGGAATCGGTCCCGACTGGGTTGAGGGTGCCGCGTTTGCCTGGCTGGCCAAACAAACTCTAGACAAAGCATTTGGAAATTTACCCAGCGTAACAGGAGCAAGTAGACCGGTAATTTTAGGAGGGATTTATCAAGCTTAGACAGAAAAAGATTCGCCACAGCCACATGTCGATGAGGCATTTGGATTATGGACAACAAACTTAGAACCCTGTAGCCCTTCTTCGTAATCGACTTCAGCTCCCATCAAATATGGGTAACTCATCGAATCTATAACAGCCTTGATACCATCTTTTTCAACAACCATGTCATCATCAGAAGTCACTTCCTCAAAAGCAAACCCATACTGAAAACCTGAACAGCCACCACCTGTGACAAATACACGCAATTTAAGTGCGTCATTACCTTCTTCTTCAACCAAATCTTTAATCTTCGCAACAGCACTCGGCGTTATCATTAAAGGTTCTGGAATAAACGTTTCTGTTGTTGCCATGAAATTAATTACCTCAGCTTAAACTTTCCGCAATCATTAAAAAAACAAGCTACGGAAGTTTCGGCATTATCTCTGGAAGGGAACAGCTTGAGCAAGCTGTTTCAGAAAATGAATAGAAATGAGCTAAGAACTGAGAACTCTAGACCCAAGAATCCAAAATCCACAAATTTTTATTGGATATAACCTTGACTACAAAAGCCCAGGAGCCGAATGTTCGGCTATATCGGCAGAAGCTTCTGCTTCAACAGCGGCTGATGAAGCACCCTCTCCAACATACACAAGACTGCCATTAACTTGAGATCCTTTAACCATCTCAATCAAATGGTAATGAACATTTCCTTCTATCTGAGCTTTTGCCGCTAATTCAACGTGTTTTGTTGAAACGACATCACCAACAACTCGCCCGTCAATTCGGACAGTAGGAACATGCACTTGGCCCTCAATAATTCCGTGCTCTTGAATATCCAAGTGAGCATTGCTTCCCTCTTTTGCAACAACATTACCACGGAGAACACCTTCAACATGCAATGTTCCAGAAAAATGAACATCACCAATTATTTCTGTACCACGTGCGATCAATGTAGTCGCTGTATTACCGACGAGCTTTCCCATTGGAACCTCTTTAACTCATGATTAGAGATCTAAATATAAATTTTCTTTTTGGTAAAATTATTAATTCTCTTCCACCAACCAGCCAAACTTTTTCTCAACCACCGAACTATTCTTACCCGATGATTTAGCAATTACTTCGATACGTTCAGCCTCAAAACCTATTGGCAACTCTAAGCGCCCTTTAATATCTTGAAAATATTTAAACCGGAGCTTGATGTCTGTTGTATCAACTTGTGTCGTCAAATCTTTTAACGGCAATATGCGAGGAGTTCCAGCTTCACGACCTATCACATTGACATTTAACGTTCCGTTTAACAATTGATGATTGGTGACTAATTGCTGAATAACAATTTTAAAGTCGAATTGACGAGAAACACCCGTCGACAAAACATTCACCGAACCAATGGCCAAACCTTGCTTGTTATCCGTCGGAGACATAAGCCCTCGATAAAAAGTAATGTCTTCCTCTAGCGCTGCTATTTTTTCTTTCTGCTGAATAATTTGACTTCTCACTTCTTCATTCGACGTTTTATCAACTTCACTTGCCAGAGAAAGATTTGCCACTTGCTGGGAAAGATCTTCAGCTTCTTTTATCTTCTCTCGATAACTCTCTCGCAGTTCATCACGTTCCGCGATTGCATCCCTTCCAACGCCCGCGCCAATTTCCTTGCCAGCAATAAAACTTAAGGTACCCGCAATTAAAACTGCAGCAATCACAGAAACAATAGCCACCACTTTAAAGTATGGCTGATAAGGGACCACCATTAACCGAGGAGATTTAGTGCCTTTCACTACTGACATTTAAATAAATCCAAAATATTTTCAAAAGTAAGAAATAAGAAACTCATGATGAAAAGACCAAACATATTAAGGCATCACTGCAATATGATTAATCCCTAGCTTTTCATCAAAACCAAACATCAAATTCATGCATTGAATTGCTTGCCCTGATGCTCCCTTAGTCAGATTATCAATCACTGAAAGAACTACAACTGTATCGCGCCCCTGAGGTCTAAACACAGACAAGCGGCACACATTTGAACTTTTCACCGTTCGCGTTTGGGGCACCTCTCCTTGCGGGAGCACATCAACAAAAGGTTCATCTTTATAACGCTCTTCGTACAAACCTTGTAAATCAACGTTTGTATTTAAAAGATTAGCATACAGGCTTGCCTGCATTCCTCGAATAATCGGTAATAAGTGCGGCACAAACGTAATTTGCGGATTAGACATACCCTTCGCTTTAACGTCATTTAATGTCTGCTCAATCTCAGGTAAGTGTCGATGTCCCGGCACTGCATAGGCTTTATAGCTATCGCTCACTTCAGAAAATAAATTATCCACTTTTGCGCTCCTTCCTGCGCCACTAACACCTGAAGCAGCACTGGCTATTAAGCGCTTAGGATCAACTAATCCTTGCTCGATTAAAGGGAGCAAGCCCAACGCAATTGCTGTTGGATAACAACCTGGATTCGCGATCAATTTTGCTGATTTGATTTTTTCTCGATTAATCTCTGGTAAACCATAAACAGCTTGATCGATCATTTGCGGGCAGGCATGAGCTTGTCCATACCACTCCTCCCAAACACCTTGATCTTTAATTCTAAAATCTGCAGAAATATCAATAATTTTAGGGCCGCTACCTGACTGATCTTTGAGTAAATCAGGCAACAATGTTGGCAGCATCGCTTGCGCCACGCCATGGGGTGTCGCGAAAAAAACAACATCACAAGACATAAGCTCATCAGTATTAGGCTCTGTAAAAGCAAGATCGACATGTCCACGTAAGCTAGGATATAAATCAGCGACAGGTTTACCCGCCTCACCACGTGAAGTAATACAGCTCAACTCTACTTTAGGGTGCTGGGATAACAACCGTAATAATTCGACACCGGTATATCCTGTGCCCCCAACGATTCCAACCTTAATCACTGTATACTCCTCATTCCTAAAACCGAGTAACCTCAGCCTTCTTTAAATTATTTATTCGCACTTTTTCTGTCTTATCCAACTATAGTTACACCTCATAAGTGCCAAAAAAAGACTGAAAGGACAGAACGACATATAATAAGTTCTGCCGGCCCAATCCGAAAGTAAAACCTCTCTTAATTAGAGCTAAAAACGACTGAATGCCAAATAGTAACGAATCTTTTTTTCAAACATTGCGTAATGCCGCTCAAAAGAGAACGGAAGATTTTCGCCATAGCCTCGCCTATATTGATGCATTACCACAACTAACGTTGTTAGGCTTCATCAGTGGTGTCGCTGCGGCATTACTCATTGTTGGCTTTCGTATTTTTGTTGATACACCGTTGCATTTTTTACTCTCCGGTGAAGAAGACGACTTTGAAAGCTTACCCGTCGCCTGGCATTTCTTTTTACCGTTTCTTGGTGCTATCGGCATCGGCATTGTTTTTCACTTTTTAAAACCACAAGATCGAGCGGGCAGCGTAAGCCATGTACTCGATAGGCTCCATCATCACCAAGGACTAATGCCACTTAAAAATGTGTTGGTGCAATTTTTTGGTGGCGCAGCAAGTTTATTAACAGGCCAATCTGTTGGTCGAGAAGGCCCAGCTGTACACCTTGGTGCTGGTGCCGCCAGTTTGCTCGGTCAATGGCTTCAACTTCCTAATAATAGCCTGCGCATATTAGTCGGGTGTGGTGTTGCCGCCGCAATTTCAGCTTCATTTAACACCCCCATCGCTGGTGTTATCTTTGCCATGGAAGTCGTACTGATGGAATACACCATCACTGGCTTCATCCCTATTATTTTGGCTTCCGCTTCTGGCGCAGTGATTAGCCAATTAGCGTTTGGAAACAGCTCGAGCTTTTCCGTCAGTATGGTCGAGATGAAAAGCTTATGGGAACTACCTTACATGGCGTTCGCGGGATTTGTAATAGCCATTTTTTCAGCAGGATTTTTACAGCTACAACTCATATTCAATCGAGGACGAACACTTCCCATTATTTTTCGATTCACTATCGTCGGATTCGTTACCGGCCTACTCGCGTTATTCGCGCCGCAAATTCTTGGCCTCGGGTACGACACGCTGAATTCAGCCATGCTGGGAGAAATAGGTTTTAAAGTTTTAATTGTCATCGTTATCGCAAAATTAATTGCGACTACTGTCAGTACAGGACTGGGAATTCCTGGTGGGTTAATTGGCCCGTGCTTAGTCATTGGTGGATGCTTAGGCGGCATCTTAGGGATCATCGGAAACTTTCTCAATCCAGAACAAGCTTCAAGCGCCGGGTTTTATGTCACTTTGGGCATGGCAGCGATGATGGGTGCAGTGCTTAATGCACCACTCGCAGCTCTCATGGCAGTGTTAGAACTCACCTACAACCCCAATATTATTTTCCCCAGCATGATGGTTATCGTTGTTGCCTGCGTTATCACTCAACAAGTCTTTAAGTGCGAGGGGATTTTTGTTGCGCAAATGCGCAGTGCCGGTACACCACTAAAGTCAGAGCCCGATCGACAAGTGCTAAGTCGCGTTGGCGTTTGGAGCGTAATGAGTACTGACTTTGTATTGAGTAAAACCATTATTTCAACCGACGAAGGAAAAGAGCTTCTATCAAAAAGACCTCAATGGATAGTTATCGAAGAGGAAGAAACTGATTTATATCTATTAAGAGCCGCAGATCTCTCACAATTTTTAGAAGCACCTTCTAAAGACATTATCAAAAAAAATTCCGACGAAACAATTTCTTTTAGCTTGAGAGAAATACCTGCCCAACGTTATAAAATGCATCCATTACACCAAAGAGCCAACTTATTTGAAGTCCGTCAAAAGTTACAACAAGCGAATGGAGAAGTCGTTTACATCGAAAGACCTAATACCAATCGACGATCATCTGTATTAGGCGTTATCACAAACGATATGATAGAAAATTATTACAGTCGCTAGTCTTTTTCATTAATTCTTTACTAGAACATCATAATCAGTAATATCACAAACAACTGAATCAATTAGCATCAAAAGGTAATCTCATGCTTTGGGTAAAAACGTTCCATATTTTTTTTGTCGTTTGCTGGTTTGCTTGCATATTTTATTTACCACGACTGTTTGTAAATTTTGCAATTGCAAACAATGACGAAACACGAAATCAACTCAATCAAATGCAACGTAAGCTTTTAAGGTTTTCAATTCCCTGGCCAATATTGACGATTATTTTTGGCATCTGGTTAGTCGCCTATAACCCAGAATATTATATGAGCGCCGGATGGTTCCATGCCAAACTTGCGCTCGTGATCATTCTTATAATTTATCATCTCATCTGCGCTCGCATCACTCACCAACTGGCCAATGGCGGAACTATTCGCACGCATGTCTGGTATCGTGTGTTTAATGAGTTACCTGTTTTTCTTCTATTGGGAACCATAATTCTCGTTGAGGTACAGCCTTTTTAAAATCAAAGACCCACACAAATTTCGAGAGAGACCTCATGGTAGAAAACACGACGTATTTTTGATTTAACTATCAATTTAACCAGATAAATCTGAATGCTGTGCTAGACTCAAAAGACCTATTTCTTTATACGACAGGCTTCTCTACAAAACTGAAATAACAATTGAAAGGCCTTATTAATCAAGAACTCACTAAAACAATCAAAAAGTGATCCGCTTAGAAATAGCAACAGGATAAAGCAACAGAGAGATGTGACTGTATGAATCAATATACCGACCAAACTCCAGTAATTATCAGCTTATCCAGTCATGATCCCACTGGTAGCTCGGGCATTCAGGCCGACATTGAAACAGCCGCCAGTTTAGGCTGTCATTGCACCCCCATTATTACTGCCGTTTGCGCAAAGGATACTCAATCTCTTAAAGACATTGTTGCCACAGAAACTGGTTTTCTAATTGAACAAACAAGAGCCATTCTCGAAGATATGCCGGTCAGAGCTATTAAGATCGGCATGATGGCAACGGTAGAAAATGTAGAAGCCATCCATACAATCCTTTGTGACTATCCTGATATTCCCGTCGTTCTTGATCCCGTCATTGCAGAGTTTAGTAATGAACTATTCAACACCCCAGGAATTATTCGAGCAACCCAAGCCCTTCTGCTACCGATGACAACGATTGCAACACCCGACAGTGTTGAAGCACAACAATTTGCTCGTCAGGCAGATACTGTTGATGCATGTGCCCATGAAATTTTGGAAACAGGTTGCGATTACGTCATGGTGAGCGGCTCTGTTCGAACAGCAGAAAGCTATGGCAACACACTCTATGCAAACAGACGAATCGTAAAACATTACGACTGGCCACGACTTAAGATGATCAGCCATGGCGCTGGTGCAACATTATCAGCTAGTGTCTCAGCCTACCTTGCCCATGGATTCCGGATAGAAGAAGCTGTACAGCAAGCTCAACAATTCACATGGGAAGCATTAGCTGCATCTCGCAGACTAGGCATGGGAAGACAAATACCCAACCGTATGCACTGGGCTAACAAAAGCTCGAAAGAACAAAAAAGAAATGTGTCTTAATTTTTAGGATGCAATTAACTAGTTGAGCATGATAACGAGAAGACCTGAATTCAGCTGTTCATAAGCCCCTAAACATAACAACTCATCCCCTGTCTTAACATTGACCGCTAAGAATTAGCTGGCCAGTTATCGACTCATGATACAATCACCCGCTTTAATTTATCCGCTGTGAACTTTTGCGGGACTCTTCCCGTATTTTCATAACTGTTAACATTTCTAACAAATTGGCTAGTCGTGATTTCAGGTTTATACGCCATTACTAACGAAAATCTCATGCAAGGCGATGACTTCGCTGTAAAAGCAGAGGCCGTTCTTCTGGGCGGATGCACCATATTGCAATATCGAAACAAACATTCAGATTTCAATGCAAAAATAAAGCAAGGAAAGTTACTTCGCACTTTATGTGATAGATACAAAGCACGTCTCATTATTAACGACTCAATTGAATTGGCCAACATTGTTGGAGCAGACGGTGTTCATCTTGGTCAGAAAGACGGTGCTATTTCAGAAGCTAGAAATAATTTAGGCTCGAACGCCATCATTGGCTCAACCTGCCATGATTCATTATCCTTGGCCCAGAGTGCAATTGAAGCTGGCGCATCCTACGTTGCCTTCGGACGATTTTTCCCCTCGGAAACAAAACCTGACGCGCCACCCGCTCCTCTTTCCCTTATTGCCGAAGCCAAAAAAAAATTTAACATACCTGTTGTAGCCATTGGAGGCATCAACGGCGATAATGCATCACAACTTCTAGCCGCTGGCGCAGATAGCATTGCTATCAGTAACGATCTTTTTTCCAGACGTGTATTACCAAGCTCCGCTCGTAGCAAAATAGAAAGTAAAACGATAGAGAAACAAGCAAGATTTTATCAATCCTTTTTTAATGCTAAATAACAACCTCGATTATTTAACCTATATTTATTTGAATCATTTTTTAACGTATCTAGAGAACATCCATGACTCACTCCGAAGAACTTTTTGCAAAAGCACAAAACATTATCCCTGGCGGTGTTAGCTCACCTGTTCGCGCATTTAAAGCTGTGGGAGGAACACCATTATTTATTAAATCTGCAAAAGGCGCATACATTTACGATGAAGACGATCGACGCTACATTGATTACGTTCAATCATGGGGACCAATGATTTTAGGGCACGCTCATCCCGACGTGATTCAAGTAGTAAAAGACCAAATGGATTTTGGCTTAAGCTTTGGAGCGCCGACATCACTAGAAACTGAATTGGCCGAAAAAATATGCTCCATTTATACCAGTATGGATTTAATTCGATTTGTTAGCTCCGGTACTGAGGCAACCATGAGTGCTATTCGCTTAGCGAGAGGGTTTACTGGCCGCGATAAAATTATCAAGTTCGAAGGTTGTTACCATGGTCATTCAGATTCGTTATTAGTAAAAGCTGGCTCTGGCGCACTAACACTTGGCGTTCCAAGTTCTCCTGGTGTTCCCGCATCGTTAACTCAACATACAATCACTTTGTCTTACAACAATATCGAAGAAGTGAAAGAAGCATTCAAAAAATATGGCGATGAAGTTGCTTGCATTATTGTTGAGCCAGTTGCAGGAAACATGAACTGCATTCCTCCTGTTCCCGGATTTCTAGAAACATTGCGAGAAGAGTGTACCAAAGCTGGAGCACTGCTTATTTTAGACGAAGTCATGACAGGGTTTCGTGTCGCATTAAATGGCGCTCAGGGTTATTACAATATCGACCCAGACATTACCACTCTCGGAAAAGTCATCGGCGGGGGGATGCCTGTTGGGGCTTTTGGCGGTAAAAAAGAAATCATGAAACAAATTGCTCCACTCGGCCCGATTTACCAAGCTGGTACCCTGTCAGGTAATCCTATTGCCATGCGAGCCGGATTAAAAAATCTTGAATTAATTTCAGCACCAAACTTCTATGATTCCATATTGAAGTCAACAGATCGATTAATGATAGGATTGCAAAAACTTGCCGACGAAGCAGGTATCCCTTTTACAACCAATCACGTCGGCACTATGTTTGGAATATTTTTCACCGACGAAAAGAAAGTCACCCGTTACGAACAAGTCATTAACGGCAACACTGAACGCTTTAATCAATTTTTCCATCTCATGCTTGAGAACGGTGTGAACTTAGCGCCCGCGTCTTACGAAGCCGGATTCATGTCTAAAGCCCACTCAGAAAATGACATTCAAAAAACACTTGATGCCGCAAAAAAAGCATTTGCTTCTCTAACTTAACCAACACTGTCATCGTGTCTTAAGAATTTATTAAAAAAATATGAACAAATTATTTGCAGACAGAGTCACTGACGTACCAAGATCTTTCATTCGAGAAATTCTTAAAGACGCACTTCAGCCAGGAACCATTTCATTTGCAGGTGGCCTGCCCAATCGAGAACTTTTCCCTTTGGAAGGTATTCAAGCAGCTACCAATACAGTGTTCGACACGATTGGCAAAGATGTTTTGCAATACAGTAACTCCGAAGGTTATTTGCCCTTAAGAGAATACATTGCCCAGCAATATGCAAAACAAGGCTTATCAATACCGGTTGAATCTATTTTAATTACGAGCGGCTCACAGCAAGGCTTAGACTTATTAGGCAAAACATTAATCAATGATAATGATGGATTAATCATTGAAGAACCCGGATATCTGGGAGCCATCCAAGCTTTTTCATTATATCGACCAAAGTTTTTACCCGTTCCTGTAAGTTCCGAAGGAATGGATCTAAAAAAATTAAAGATCGCAATGAAAAATGAAAAACCGAAACTGATTTATACCGTCCCAAACTTCCAAAACCCATCAGGTATTACCTATCCGAATGCTAACAGGCAATTAATTGCCGATGTCGTAAGAGGAACGGATTGCTTATTAATCGAAGACAATCCCTATGGTGATTTGCGTTTTGAAGGCGAAGCCCAAACATCATTTAAAAAACTGATTCCTGATAACACTATTTTACTCGGTTCTTTTTCTAAAACAGTCGTACCCGGCTTTCGTATTGGCTGGATTGTTGCGCCCGATGTTTTAATGGAAAAACTCATCATTGCCAAGCAAGCGTCCGACTTACATACGAACCAGCTTAGCCAATGCATCATTCATCAATTTTTAACAGATTGCGATTTAGACAAACACATTCAAACAATTATCAAATCTTACGGCGATCAAAAGAATGTAATGATTGAATGCTTAGAACAATATTTTCCGAAGGAAGTGAGCTTTACCAAGCCAGAAGGGGGAATGTTTTTGTGGGCAACACTACCGAACAACATTAGCGCACTAGAGTTATTTCAATTGGCCGCAAAAGAAAAAGTATTGTTTGTTCCTGGAGACCCGTTTTACATTAACAAAACGGATGTGAACACTCTGCGGCTAAATTATTCTTGTGTGGATGCAAAGACTATAGAAGTGGGAATAAAGCGGCTAGCGCATTCAATAGAAGTGTTAATCAATAAAAATAATGCTTAAAACTTTGATGACTAAATCGAACCTTTAATTGAAAAATTTGGCTTTATTCGCCAAACTTTTCAATTAATACATTGATGTCGCTAATAGCATCATCAGAGATATCTATTATTCTACAACCAGCCCAATAAGCCACATTGCCATCTTCGGTTTGAGTCCACAAACAATCAATACCTAATGATACTTTTGATTTCCCGTTAACTTCTTCAGGCAAGCGCAGCTCAATCTCATAAACTCGTCCGTCTTCAAATGGGTAGTTCCCCATAATCAAAAGACCTTCTGAATGAATATTAACAAGCCTACCGAGAAACGCTTGGCTCGGCCGATCATACACATTGACTGGATCCGACAAATAATTTCGTCGCAAGGTTCGCTTGTTAGATGGCACATTAGAATCTTGCATACTTCATTCCTCTATCTGTGATTCCTCAGGCGACGAAGCTTCTGGGCTTAACGCTTCGGCTTTTGCATTGAGGTTTTGGAAAATATTTTCTAGCGCTCGCTCAAAGAATGGCTTAGAACTACCGGCAATAACTTTCGTTGCTCCCGACAACATGCCTTTTGCTAATTCCAACCCAGATTGCATTGCCACTTTTTTGCCCATTTGATCGACAAGCATGTAGTGCATCGTCTTAGAATTATACCAAGCCACTTTTAAACGTTTACCACCATCAAATTCGAACCAAGTTCCAAATTCGATCATTTTCAAATTCTCAACCATCTTAGCTTCTTCCGGAGTAGCTTCTTCTAAAGGCTCTTCTGGATGACCTGCTTTCTCAGCGGCCATAGACTCCAACTTCTCACGCTCTGGTTCTGGAGCAGCTTCAATTTCCTGGCTCTGAAGAGCCATTTGTTGCAACGAAACAATCGCTTCAATTAATTTTTTACCCTTAGCTTGATCATAGCCGATAGTTTCAAAACCGCTATCAATTACGTCGAGTAAATCATCCAGCATATCTTCGTGACGCGCTTTTTCAGCAGGGTCAGTCTTAGCTTGAATACTCCACAACAAATCATCAACGGCACCAATCGCTTTGCCCCACAAGTCGGACTGATCGCCATAGCGTAATAACAAAAATGCCAAATAATCTGACCAAGGCTGCAATAGAAGAAGTAAAACAGCAGAAGGTAGTTCGTTCCCATCCGTCCGCGAACGAACCTCTTTGTTCACACGCATTTTCACTTCACGCAGTTTTTCTTCGCCTTGAACTTTCTCCATCACCCGCTTTTCCATCAGGTCTTGGCGACGAGAAATTTTCTTAACGTAAGAACTAAACTCTAAAAGCAATTCTGCAAATAAACGTACATCTTTTTCAAAATCTTCTAATACTCGAGAAACAACTTGTTTAACTTTTGTATAAATTTCGTATTGAGAAGTACCATCGTTACTAACCCACTTAGTGCCTGCTTCAGCAAGATCATTTAATAACAAGCGCGCGGGATGCTCTGTTTTCTCAAAGAAAGTTTTATCTAAGAATGCCACTTTCAAAAATGGTGTATGCAAATAACTCAAAATTGCTTTAATAGAATCAGGGAGGTGATCATCAGACAACATGTATTCAAACAACATTCCCACCAACTCAATGGTATGCATATCAACGTCATCAACCTTTCCGTCGTCGGCTTCTTCTTGTAATTGATTGACGAGGTTTTGATTAACAGCTTCTATTGTCTGAGGTGTAATCGCTTGCATTTCACCTGTAGGCGTATCAACCAATCCTGCTGTAGAGGTAAAAGCTTGTGTTTGTAAGTTTTGCAGCGCTGAAACTAATTGTGTATTCGAATAAACCGAACCCGTGGCAACCATTCCACCCGGAGCTGCTGCTCCACCAGCGCTCGCAACTGCACTATTTTCAGGAGAGACTTGAGGATTACTAAACGATTGTGGCGGTGGCGATGAATTCGCTACCAAACCTTGTGGACCAGATGGTGTAGAAGTAGCAGTAACAGTGTTTATATGATTCTGTAATACACGAATCGCATCGACAAGGCCGCCTTGATACTCTCCAGGAGGAGCAGTTGCATCAGGAGTCGCGACAATACTTGAAGCTGGAAGTGGTTGCGATTGAAAAGGCGATGACTGTTGCATTGGTAACGATACTTCAGCAGCAGACTGCTGTTGATACTCCGGCTCACCCTGTGTTGGCTCATCAAAACTTGGTAACGGTAAATCAACCGATGTATTTGCTTGTTGAGCACGAGCAGTTGCAGCATCGTATCGTAGGTTTGCAAGAATACCTTCTCTGGCCAAATACTGATTCATCTCAGCAAAGACACTTCCAATACGACTAATAAATTCTTTATCAAATATTTTATAAGTAATGATTTTTGCTTTGGTATCAATGGACAACACTTTTAATGCCCGACGTAAGGATTCGCAAAATTGTATTGGGCTAATAGGGTTATTAGGTTCTGATACCGTTTCACCACCATTCAACACAGCAAAGCGTTGATTTAAATACCATAGAGTTTCACTGTATTGCTCATCGGCACGATGAACAACAGAAGAGACAGCGATTGTTTCTTCCAAGTCTGAATTATCAACAAGAGACAACATATCGCTTTTGTATTTGTCTTCCCCTGTTTTTGTATTTAATTTTTTTGATTTAAATTTCACAAAACCATCAGCGAGATGATTTATAAACTGACGTTGAAATTCTTTTCCTTTAGAACGAAATTCTCTGATCGTATCTTGAAGGCGACTCACTTCTTGATTTGTTTTCGCGCTGTCAGAAAACTCTAACAATTTTGCATCTAATGACGACATGAAGTGCTTAAAGATATCTTCGGATTGCTCCGCAGCAATCTTCTGGCATCTTTTTAAATGCTCAATCACAGCAGCTTCTGGGTATTGACCAACTGAGCTTAGGTGAGAGTTATTAGAGCCGTGACGGTTATCGTTCATAATATTCCAAGTTAGAGTTAACCATTCGTTCATTGATCATCAATAAAAGATGCTATTGATATGATGTTACGTTTTGTTCAGTTTGTTCTATTTTTCAATACCATTGATTAATGATAGTCCAGTCCCAGTCGTCTTTGGGGATGAAACTCATAATAATTCAAGCTGATACAAATACTTATTCTTTTCACCCAACCTCAGCAACAAATACAGGTAAAACAGAGCCTTCAGCTCTAGGTTGATGCAAGAGGGATTCAAAACAGTCAAATATTAGCACTAAAGGAGAACTAGGTCATAAAATGCGACGGCTGAGAGGGGGATTAAAGGGGCTGAATGACCGCTAGGAGTACTTATAGGTAGAACAACTCATTGCAAGTAAGTGCTACAAGCAGAAATATTAAGTAAAACAATCAACTAGCAAATTTCAAAGTACTGCTACACCTAGCCGCCAGACAAACTCAAAAGGAGCACAATTAGAAGAATTATTGGCCTTTTAAGCCCTCTAAATGCCTCAAACTCTCAATCACCTCTTCGCTACTACTTTTCTCGGCATATCGTAATCCTTGCTGAGCGAACTGGTTGGCGCGAGAAAAGTCTTCTAAACCTGCATATCCCTTAGCTATCACTAGATAAAGCTCTGGAATCCGCCTATCAATTCTCATCCCACGCTCTGCCATAGCAATAGCGCCTTCCCAATCGCCATTAGCCAGCAGCTTATTCGACTCTACCACCATGTTTTGGACAGCACGCGATGACGTTGGCAACTCAGACTGAGGGCCCTCCTCTTCAATTTCAACTTCTGAAGTCTCTATTGATGATTGCTGAACACAGCCAACAAGACCAACACAAAGAAATATAGCGAGACTAAAATAAAAGCGCACAAATGACCGCATAGAAGAAACTCAGTTATGAATAATGAAAACCCGAATCATAATAGATTACCTGAGTATCAATTGTAAAAATGTAACAAATTTTATTCTTCAAAGAGTGAAGCATCTCCAAAAGAAGATCGTTTACACCGACCAAATTGATCTGGCTCACTGCCATTAATAAATGGAATCGCCATACCCGTATCACAACCCTCTTTCACCAGCTTGCCCTCGTTCAAATTAACGTTGTAATAACTCACATTTGGGGTTCTTAATGGCGTAATAGGACGTGTCGGGATAGACACCATAAGATCAGACCACACTTTTAAAGCGCCATTTGCACCCGTAAGAGGTGTTGGGCCATTATCATCACGACCCACCCACACAACGGCAAGATGATCACTACTAAAACCTGCAAACCAACTATCCCTTTGCTCATTAGATGTTCCCGTTTTTCCGGCCACATTTAGATCACTAGGTAATATCTGATAAGCCGAACGCCCTGTTCCCGAACGCATCGTCGTTTGTAATCCGAAATTTAAAACATGTACCGTCTCGGGAGAAAAACGCGTTTGCGAATCAAGCGGGTAACGATTGAGCGGAACACCCGTCGCATCGAGAACATAACGAATAGCTCGCTGCGGTGTATGCACACCTTCTGACGCAATAGTTTGATACATACCGCTCACTTGAAACGGTGTTAAATCAATGGCACCTAAAAATAATGAAGGCAGTGGTGAAATTTTTTCATCAACACCCAAATCATTCAATGTTTTTACCACAGCATCCACGCCCACATTCATACCTAAGCGCGCTGTTGCCTGATTGTACGATAACGCCAACGCCTCAAGTAACGAAACCTCACCATGAGATTGCCGAGAAAAGTTTTGTGGCTTCCAAAGAACACCATCTTCACCAGCGATACTAATCGGCGTGTCATCTATTTTTGAGACTAAAGAATATTTTTCTGGTTGCGAAAGCGCCGTTAAAAACACAGCCGGTTTTGCTAACGAACCAATGGATCTTTTCGCTGATAATGCGCGATTAAAGCCCATAAAACCGCTATTACGATCGCCAACCAACGCTAAGATTTCGCCACTACCGACACCAGTAACCACGACAGCGCCTTGCAGTTCGTCATCATTCACATTAAAACTTTTTTCTAACGTTTTTAATCTATTGGTTAATGCGACTTGGGCTGAGCGCTGCACTGTCGGCGACAACGTTGTAAATATCCGCAAACCCTCACTACGTAAATCTTCTTCTTTATAATTAACCTTTAATTGTCTTTTGACTAAATCAATAAACGCCGGATATTCATAAAGGCTATTACCTGGTTTTTCTACAACATCTAACGGGAGTTGTTGCGCTTTTTGCATTTCTTCATCAGAAATTAATTCTGATGTATTCATAATTTGTAACACTAAATCACGACGCTCTTTCGCGCGCTCTGGCCGTCGCCAAGGGTTGTAATACGATGCACCCTTCACCTCACCCACCAATAAGGCTATCTGGTGTAACTTTAATTCATTCAGCGGTTGACGAAAATAATGTTGTGATCCAAGCGCAAAACCATGAATCGCCCTTGCACCCGCTTGCCCCAAATACACTTCGTTAATATAAGTCTCTAATATTTCAGCTTTGCTGTAATAAAAATCCAATTGCAGCGACATAATCGCTTCTATTAATTTACGAGAAAAACTTTGTGTACGGCTCAAATAAAAGTTTTTTACCAGCTGCTGAGTCAACGTACTGCCACCTTGTACCACACCACCAGAACGAATATTTGCAATAGCCGCTCGAATAATTGCCCGTGGTGACACACCATGATGCTCTAGAAAATATCGATCTTCTACTGCAATTAACGCCTCGCCTAACAACGGCGGAATATCTTGTAGGCGAACTAACGAGCGATCTTCATTTTTGCCCGGATAGATTCCACCAATTTCTTGTGGTTCCAAACGCACTATCGGCAAAGAATTCCCATTCAAATCATCCAATCGTGAAATCGTATTGCCAACAAGATACGCCCTAAAACCTTGCGCTTTTTCTTCTTTATCCCAAAAAGAAAAGCCTCGCGTATAACCACTGATACCAAAAACGTTCGACGTAAATTGCCCCGGTTTGGTGGGTTTTTTAGTTCGCTGGTAACCCAACCCTTCTAACTCTTCAACCAACTGATCGCGATTTAATGTCAGCCCTTCATAAAGCTCTAACGGTCTCGCGTAAACACGAGCAGGAAGTTCCCATTTTTTTCCATCAAATTTAGAACGAACAACATGATCAAGATAAGCGACACCCAAAGCAAAGATGGCAATAAACACTACCCACAACTTCCACCAGCGTAGTGGGTTATACCAAGCACGTTTAGTTGATTTTTTTGCAGACGTTTTTCGAGTCGACTTACCACGAGTAACAGGTTTCTTTTTAGGAGAGGTTTTTTTTGTAGTTTTTGGCATATATCGCTAACTTAAAATTTTTACGGATGCTTTCACGGATATTCGCGGCACGACTCTTACGTTACAACATTCAGATTGGCAAGATTTTCATAGGCAAGACCAGACGAATATGACATCGATAGATCTTATTAGTTTGCATTCGGCACATAAAAAAATATGGCGCCATATGATAGTGTACTGGTGTCAGTCGTTTTTTTCGAGAACTCCTCCACGGTACTTTATCCCAGCGAGATAAAACCGGATAATAACGGCTTTTAAGACTTAGATACTTTCTCAAACAAATATGGCAATCTACAGCCGAAATAACGCAAATACGGGCAAAATTATGACAACAAAGCAATATCACATCTACGGCATTGGCGCGGCACTGGTCGATACAGAAATAGAAGTCATCGACAGTGATCTAGCGCAATACAAGATAGACAAAGGTGTGATGACATTGGTTGATGAAAATCGTCAACATGAATTAATGGATCATCTCGCTGATCATCTTATCGCCTCTAAGCGTGCATCCGGTGGATCTGCTTGCAACACCATCATCGCCGCCAGCTATTTTGGCAGCAACAGTTTTTATTCTTGCAAAGTGGCCGATGATGAAAACGGCGAGTTTTATTTGAACGATCTTAAAAATGCTGGCGTCGATTACCACCACAACGGCAAACTTGAAAAAGGCATTACCGGTAAATGCTTAGTGATGATCACACCCGATGCTGAAAGAACCATGAACACCTATCTTGGCATCAGCGAAACATTATCAATCAATGAAATACATGAAGACGCTGTCAAAAATTCTGATTATGTGTATATCGAAGGTTATCTCGTTTCCTCACCGACAGGAAAAGCAGCCGCGATTAAATTGCGAGAAATTGCAGAACAAGCCAATGTAAAAACATCGCTAAGCTTGTCTGACCCAGCCATGGTTCAATTTTTTGGTGATGGTTTAAAAGAAATGATCGGCAACAAAGTCGATTTATTATTTTGTAACGGTGACGAAGCCATGGGCTTTACAGAAACCTCATCGATAGAAAATGCCGCAGAAGCATTGAAAAAAATCTCAAACAGTTTTGCAATTACATTAGGCGCTGAAGGCGCATTGTTATTTGATGGCGGCAAATACATCAACATCAAATCACATCCCGTAAAAGCAATTGATACAAACGGCGCAGGCGATTTATTTGCCGGTGCTTTTTTATATGCCATCACGCAAGGGCATAACTTTGAAGTGGCAGGCAATTTAGCCAGTGCAGCCTCTGCCAAATTGGTCACGCAATTTGGGCCGCGCTTACATGCAGAACAACATTTAGACATTAAATCATCAGTCATCTAACTAAGTAACAATGAGAACTTATGACAAACAGCGAAGATCAAAATAAAAACACAGGTAATCATTCAGATCCCGTACCGCCTAAAGCACCACACCCATTTGATGCTCACACATTAATATGGTTCATGATGGTCTTTGCTGTTTACTCCATTTTTTCAGGGTTATCGAGTTCTAAAACTACAGAAATTTCCTACACAGAATTTAAAAATGCCATCGACGCCAACCAAGTCGCGACAGTAACATTTAAAGGCGATCAAATTTTAGGTGTCTATGTCGACGGTGAAATCGACAAACCAAAAGAATTCCGAACGGTATTACCTGCAACAGCAGACGCAGACCTGTTACCTCTATTAGAAGAGCACGATGTCAACATCGTCGCCAAATCCTCTTCTGAACCGCAATGGTTTCAAATATTAATTGGCATAGTCCCTTGGCTTCTAATTCTCGCGTTTTTTGTTTACTCCAGCCGAATGCTACAACAACGCATGGGCGGCGGTGGCGGTAAAGACGGGTTATTCGGCTTTTCAAAATCAAAAGCACGATTATTTGAAACCAAAGACAATGAAATTGGTTACGACGATGTCGCAGGTGTCGAAGGTGCAAAACAAGACTTACAAGAAATTATCGATTTTCTAAAAAATCCTGATGAATTTAAAAAGCTCGGCGCAAAAATGCCACGGGGTATTTTATTAATGGGCCCACCCGGCACCGGCAAAACCATGCTCGCCAAAGCGACAGCGCACGAAGCGGGCGTTCCTTTTTTTAGTATTAGCGGATCAGAATTTATAGAAATGTTTGTCGGCGTTGGCGCATCACGCGTTCGCGATATGTTTAAAGAAGCGAGAAGCAAAGCACCCTCCCTCATTTTTGTTGACGAGATTGATTCCGTTGGCCGCGTTCGCGGTACAGGTCTTGGTGGCGGCAACGATGAAAGAGAACAAACATTAAATCAAATTCTTGCCGAGATGGATGGCTTTACCGCCGACGAAGCCGTTGTGGTATTAGCTGCAACCAATCGCCCCGATGTACTAGACCCCGCTCTACTCAGACCCGGCCGCTTCGACAGAAAAGTGACACTCGAACTACCCCAACAAAATGCACGCATCGAGATATTAAAAGTGCACACCCGAAAAGTACCCATCGCACTCGATGTAAATTTAAAAGAACTCGCCAGCATGACTGTCGGTTTTTCAGGCGCCGATCTAGCCAACCTCGTGAACGAAGCCGCGTTGTCCGCCGCACGAAAAAAAGCAGACATCGTCACGCGAGATGATTTTAATCAAGCCCACGACAAAGTCATCATGGGCTCAGAAAGAAAAGATTTATTAAATCCCTCCGAAAGAAAACGCACCGCCGTACACGAAAGCGGCCACGCCATCGCCGCCTTATTTTTACCGAACAGCGATCCACTTCGGCAAGTATCTATTATTCCACGCGGTCGAGCGTTAGGCGCAACAGAACAACTGCCACAAGAAGATCGCCACAACTACACACAATCGTATATAGAAACACGCTTATCCGTCATGCTCGGCGGACGCGTTGCCGAAAAGATTGTATTAGATGATATGAGTTCCGGCGCATCAAACGATTTAGAACAAGCAACCCATCTCGCAAAAATGATGGTCACCCAATGGGGCATGAGCGACACCATCGGCCCGATTCATTTTAAAGTCGGTACCGAACATCCTTTTTTAGGTTACGAAATACAACAAGAAAAAGATTTTAGTGAAGAGACCGCCAAAAAAATCGATCAAGAAATTCATAGAATCATAAAAGAAGCCGAACAAAAAACGATAGATGTTTTATTGGAGCATCGTGGGGATTTGGATAAGTTGGTTGAAGCGTTGTTGAGTAAAGAGACGTTGGATCTTGGGATGATTGAAGAAATCATAGGTAAGCTAGATTAAAGTCCGCTTTCGACCTTAAGCGGACGCCTATTTGGTAAAACGTTCTCAGAATTCTGTAGAAAAAAGGGAAGAAATAATGATCAGGGCCGAGTATCTACGATTCTTGCAAACTTTAGTCGACGCTCCTGAAGCGGTTCGTAAAGTCGCTAATTTAGTGGCGGATCATTTAGATGATTTGGTGCCACTAAGTACCTATCAAGGGCAGAGAGCTAAACGGCTGGTCACTCTAGCGCAAGTAAATTGGGAGATAATTGATCCCGAGATAAAGCCGATCCTAGATAGCCATGATGAACAAGCAACAACGTTTTCCCAACTTAAACAATTGACGATCGGACCTTTTCGGGGCTTTTCTCGGCAAGAAACTTTTGACCTGGCAAGCCGTTTGGTCCTGATTTATGGCCAAAATGGAACGGGTAAGTCCAGCTTCTGCGAAGCTCTGGAATATGGTCTATTGGGTAACGTCACGGAAGCTGAGAGTAAACGTTTTCGTGATCAAAGGGAGTATTTGAAAAACGCTTATGTAAACCAATTTACACCACCAAGAATTACTGCAGAAGATAACAACGGAAATGAAATAACTGTCTCTCCTAATGAGACTGCATATCGTTTTTGTTTCATCGAAAAAAACCGTATTGACAGTTTTTCCAGAATTGCTGCCCAGGCACCTGCAAAGCAATCAGAGCTGATATCAACCCTATTTGGCCTTGAATCCTTTACAGATTTCACCCGTAACTTCACAGCAGAAATAGATGATCGACATATAGATATCACAGGACGAAACGCCACATTGCTCTCACAGAAGCAGCAGGCGTTAGATGGCGCAAAACTTCAAATTCAGAGAAGTAATGATGAACTTAAAATGCTTGCCTTAGAGGAAATGAAGCTGGCCAATCAATATAGAGAAGGAGCCGGCTTTAACCAAATGGAGTTCGAACTAAATGGAGATGATGAGTCTTCTGGAAAAATCGAACTCCTTGAGATCGAACTGCAACAACAACTAACAGCAAAAAGTAATCTATATCTCACCTCACTCAAAACATTGGGCAACAGTCTTACCACGATCGTCCAAGAACTGAGAGGGAAACAGAAGGAGTTAGCAGCTGCTAGTCAGCAATTGTCTTTCAAACAACTATACGAGGCTGTCTCTCAAGTACAACCAAGTAACCCAGATACATGTCCCGCATGTAAGACACCGCTAGCCCAAACAGCTGTTAACCCATACATTTACGCAGGGAAAGAACTTCAAAAGCTTCAGCAGTTAGCCGCTATTCAGCAAGAAGAGGTTCGGCTTAGACAAAGAGCCAGTCAAACTCTTTTTGACCTCTCGCAAATTATGAATACCTGCTTGAGAGTCTATCCCCAAAACAACCCCATGAAGCCATTTGAAGTCGCGAATAATGAACAACCCACAATCGAGTGGTGGAACTCCCTGAACATAAAATTATCTGACACTTACACACCATGGCAACACTTACTCTTTCAGGTAGAGCAAATTGAGGAGAATGATAAAAACATTGACCAGGCGATGAAGCAGAAAAACAAAAAACAAGCCGAATTAAACATCCTTCGGGAATATGCTCGTCAAATTACGATTCTTGAAACCCGTAAAAAAACTGCCATCGCTGCCATTGCATCCGACCAACAATTGATCGATAGTTTCAATGTCGAAAATGCTCCGCTGATCGCTGCTGTTGAAGCTGAAAAAACCGTAATAACGAAGAACCATATTATCGTTTCTGCCTACTCCACTTTCGTACAAATGCTAAATAACTATATAACTAGCCTCCCCGCACACTTAGTTGCAGATCTCGGAGAGATAGTCGTAACGCTCTACAATGCTTTTAACCGGAACGATACTAATGCTGAGCTATTGCAAAATGTTATGTTACCTCTAGCCCAAAATCAGCGTTTAAAAATTTCTTTTCGTCACCAACCTAATCAAGTCTACGACGCTCTACACATTCTTAGTGAAGGCCATATTCGCTGCCTTGGTCTAGCAATACTGCTCGCCAAGAATCTAAAAGAAAATGCTCCCGTATTAATCTTTGATGACCCCGTGAATGCAATTGATGATGATCATAGGGAGTCGATTCGTCGAACTCTGTTTGAGGATTCGTATTTCTCAAACAAACAGATACTGTTGACTTGCCATGGAGAAGAGTTCTTCAAAGATATTCAAAATCTATTGCCCGTTAATGAGGCAAATCTTGCCAAATCATATTCTTTTTTACCCCGCCTTGAGGATAAAGAAATCCGGATAGACTTTAATTGTGCTCCCCGCAATTATATTGTTGCAGCTCGCGCAAGCATAAATCGAAATGAAATCAGAGAAGCTCTGGCGAAGTCGCGTCAAGCGCTAGAGTCACTTACAAAAGACAAAGTATGGAGATATGTTTCCAGAAATGGAGATGGGAACTTGAGCATAAAGCTTCGCTCATCTTCAGCACCAATTGAACTTAGAAACCTAACAGAACAACTAAAAAGCAAAATAGAAAAGGGCGATTTTTCGGCACAAAACAAAGAGACTATATTGATTCCCCTTGATGTAATGTTGGGGATAAATGGAAATTCTCGAGAATGGCGTTATCTAAACAAAGGGACGCACGAAGAAAATGATCGCGCCGAATTCGATAGGAGTACAGTTGAGTCAATTGTTTCTGAACTAGAAAATCTTGACTCTGCTTTGGAATAAATCGATCAAGGCGATCAAGGGGTCAGAGAAACTTGATTCCACGTTAAAAGATCAAGGGGTCAATGTTGTTGATCTTTTACTTTTTCATTCCAACAACAAAATAGTTTTTTTGATGTACCCTCCCTACATAGCGCCAAACGAAAAGTTATTTTTAAGAGAAAATTACACAGGAAGTGCAATTTAGGGATGGAGAGGCAGGATGTCGAATAAGACCGGTTTTTTAAAAAGGACTGGGATTAAGGACCTAAGCGATGTCGAGCGCCCTTCTTTTTGGTTCGTTTTTCTTGGGCAAACAAGAAAAACGAACTTGCCGTCGGTCGACACCTACGTTTTGTTTTTTATAGCATTAAGAATACGAACTTATTTAAACTGTGATCGTTTACCTATGCCGTATCACTAACACACTATACAATTCAAATCTCAACGTAAACATTGCGTTGGCGTTAGGCCGATTGGACGAGCCTATATTTTATTCATCTATATTAAGGGAATATTTCATGCCAGTAGATAAAAAATCAAACGAAAACAAATCCCAATCTGGGCTATCTCAAAGTGAGTCTCAATCTCTAAAAATAATCATGGATCAGTCAAGGAAAAAAGCAGAAAAAGATACGAAAAGGAAAGAGTTCAGGGAGGTATAGATTATGGCCAAGGTCTTATTATCCCGAGTTCTTCAAATTGCGTCTGAAAGTAATCCTCGTATAAGTCAAATTGCTCGGGAATTTAAGCTATACAAAACCACCGGTCAGCTTGGAACCTATATTGGTAAGGATGTTGATATAGCTCGTCCATTGTCTGCAAAACAAAATGAATTAATGCACATCCATCTTTTTCCCAAGCGGTTAATCGTTCAAGGCATTCCACTTCGGCAAGATAAAAGAACAAGCGACATTTTTCTGATCTATTGTGAAGGCTTGGTCAATCCCAATATATATTGTTTGATTGATATTATCTGGAATGATGCCCATCAAAAGCTAAGGGATGAAAAGTATGTTCGTGATAACCTTGTGTCTGTAGCAGAAAGATTTAGAGAGGCGTATTAATATGATTAAGAACACACCTAAATGGTTGAGCGGTAAGCCCATAAAATCAGGGTTTTATATTATTGCTATTCTTTATGAAAATGGTTTGGGCAGTATCGAAACTGACTACTGGGATTCTGAGCAAGGTTGGAGTGTTGAGTACGAAGTCGTCGGCCATATACCCTTGCGCCAAGTTCTAAATGCAGCCGGTGTTGAATTTCCTGATACTGAGTAATTGCGAGAAGCCAAATCAAGAGGTCAAAAAAACTTGGTTCATCTAACTAAAAGAGAAGGTCTGCAGAGGAAACGGCTTCATTCAAGCTAGAGGATCAGGTATATTCAACGCTGGAAATATAATCATAATACAAACGGATTTGAAATAATGCTGCCTCTTTCAACTGCTCAATATCCACTCTATAAATCTCGTAATTCTTTAGCTCTCTCTCAGAACTTTATGGTAAGTCTAATCAAATCTAAATTACTCTCTTTTTTATTTGTATTGTGTATCGGTGCTGTTGGATGTTCGAAGCAGGAACCTGGTCCCATCTCTGTAGAGGAGGCTAATTCGGAGTTTCAAGTTGATTTCATACTGCCTGCCGATTGGGAAGCATTTGAGACACTAGATAATCAGTTTGGTGGAAAAGATATCAGTGTTGTTACGAATTTGGGTACTTTTATAACTATCTACTCATATCCACAAAATAATATTCCTCCATTTGTTAGCATTGAATATTTCATAAAGCGTTATTTAATAGCTTCTATACCGGAAGGCGAAGCTAGAGATCTTGTTAAGATTGATTCTGGAGAGGTAGATAGACGTAACCTCACAGGCCAGTTTTTTCATGCAAAATCTCCCGCTCCTTACGAAGCAGATTTTGTCGTTGAAGTTTTTGAATTTTCTACAGAAAAGAAACAGTTTTATATAGTTCTAAATAATGCATCATCATTACTGCCTAAATTAAATCCAACTATAGATTTATTTATATCAACAATTGAATAGCAAAAAGGAATTTAGAAAATGTCTACACATAATGGAGAGTTGATTAGTGAACTTGGTGTAAAGCGATACATGATAGGTTTTAATGCTGCAAAATTTTCGAGTATTAATCCGCTGCAAACCCAAAAACAAATAGAAAAAAAGTGGCAAGAATGTAATTTTGGTTGTCACACCCCCTCTTATCGAGTGATACGTCACGAGACAACTTTTCATGAGCTTTTAAATAGGATTGATGCTGCGTCACCTCCCTTAGCTGGCGTCATCGATGGCATTCACCATGAAACGATAAGGCAGGCGGAAGTCGTAGGTAGCGGGATAGTTCGGACAGCTGAAGGCTTAGGCGCTAATGGACAGGAAGCTGTCCACACTGTTGGCGGTGAGAATTATGCGGTTTATGATTTTTTGAATGTTAATGTAACCAAATTAATAAATGCAGAATTGAATCTTGCAGATAATCCTCTCTTTCAATTGGTTTTTTCGGTAATTGATGAATATGTATCATTAATTCCAGAGTCCGCTCTTCAAGAAATGATCGAGAAGGGCGTTTTGATAATGCCTGACGGAATTGATCGAAACATGGTTTCTAGCGTACTTAAATCTGCCTTAGGTGCTGCTTATGAAGAACTCGATGAGAGTGGCGCTGTTGATTTCTTAAATAGCAAAGGGCAGCGGTTTATAGGAAAGCAAATTGGTAAACGTCTGGCGCGAGGAATTGCCGCAGTTATAGCAGTAAAGATAACCAAAAAACTCATGACGGAAGCAAAAAACGATATGCGTATTAAACGCCGCATGGTTAAAATGCGGCAGTCAATGCAAGCAGGAAAAAGCGGTTTACCTACTGCGCTAATAATATTGATTAAAGCCAATGGCTGGCTTGGTGTGGCTGCTGAGGAAAGCCGCCAACTAAAACAAAACTGCCCAACACTGTGGCGTCGATTACGAAATGATATGGGAGGCTACGATATGATTCTTTTCTTAATTAAAGGTTATATTAAAGAATATTTAGATCGGCTCTCTATTTTAGAAAAAAATCCTGACCTCTTTGTAACGCTTATGGCTGCTTTAATTCGTTCAGGCAAAACACAGGAAATTTTCTTCCCACGTTGATGCGTTTGAACAGTTGAGGATCAAGGGACAGATTTATTGATCTCTATGAAGTTGTCCATCGTATTTAAGTCGCCATTTAATAACTTCATACCTTAAAAATACTAAATTTATTGAGTGGCGATTTCTTTCTCTTCCCCTTCCTCAATCTCAAGTAATTCCACTTCAAAAATCAACACGGCGTTTGGTCCGATGTAAGGATCGGAGCCTTGTTCGCCATATGCAAGTTCTGCCGGAATTGTTAATTCCCATTTGGCACCTGCTGTCATTAGCTGAAGCGCTTCGGCCCAACCGTCGATAAGCATTTTGGCTTTGACGCTATAAGGTTCGCCACGTTTGTGAGTACTATCGAATTCAGTGCCGTCGATAAACGTTGCGCGGTAATGCACTTGTACTTCATCATCAAATTTCGGTTTATAGCCACCATCACCGGCTGTGATTACTCTGTATTGCAAACCACTTTCTGTGATGACTACGCCTTCTTTTTTGGCATTTTCGGCTAAGAATATCGCGCCTTCTTTTTTATTTTTTTCTCCGGCTATGGCTTTTTCTTTTTCTTTCTTTTTCAAAAATACTTCTTGATAAAGTGACAGCGTCGCGATGACTTCGTCATCAGGCATTTTCATCTCGCCGCCTTTAAAGGCGTCTCGCATGGCGGTCGCTAAGATATCAACATTTAACTCGATACCTTCTGCTTTAAATTTTTCTGCTAAATCTGCGCCGTAGGCATAACTAAAACGATCATCTAAGGTTTGAAAATCATGTTCTGTATCATCAGCCATTATTTCTGATTCTGTTGCTTTTACGTCTTCTATTTTTTTGGTTTTTTCAGTGGTTTGATCGGCCGTGTTTGTTAATTGTGGCTTTTCGCTTTCGCTGCAGGCGCTAATGAATACCGTGTTCATCAACAGTATCGCGACAACACTCTTTATATTTTTCATGTTATTTCCTTACTGCATTCCTTTAAAAGTAGAATTAGAACTGTAACCAAAGCATAAACCACAAATAAAAAAACCCCAACCTTATCGGTTGAGGCTTTTTATTGAAACAAGAAACTCAGAGTGATTAGTTAACTAACCAGTTTCTGATGTAGTTTCGCATTTCTGCACCAGCTGCTCCACCTGTACCAGATGTTGGTGCAAAGTGAGTACCAGACGTGCTCTCTTGTGAGTAACGAGTTGAGTTACGACGGCAGTTTGATGCGTTGAAAGGAAGTGCTGGCGCTAACGTATCACCAGAGCTGAAGATACAAACAACATCTGTGGTGCTTGATACAGGACGTGAGATGCTAGTTGTGTAAACAGTATCAGGCTGAACTGCGATAACGCACTCTGCATCTGTACGATTTGCAGCATTGAAAGCACCACCGCCACCTTGTGAGTGACCAGAAGTACATACTTTTGGATTTGAACCAACGATGCTGCTGTAACGGCTCTTCGCTTGATTAAGCGCACTTTCTACATCTCTACCACTTCCTGAGCTAGCCGTTGTAGCAGCGGCTACTAAAACACACTCTTCTGCTGCAGCTTCTAACAAACCACGGTAAGTGCTTGAACCACCACCAGTACCGTTACCCCACGCTAGGATATTGTAAGTACCGTCACCACCACTTGGGACATAAAATACAGCACCCGATCCTGTTGCACGGCTAACGCTACAATCACTACCGCCATTATCACCTGCAAATGCAGTTGAAGACATTAAACCGCAAGCCAAGATAGCTGAGCCACCAATTAGTAAACTTTTAAGATTCATAATTTCACCCTTCTTTTCTATTTCTAGCTAAATGAGTTAGTGCCTAAACTCAACTATCTGAGAATTATCCTTCTCGCAGTGGTACAGCTGAGATTCGGAACCTCTATTATTAATTACAGTAATATTGCATTTTTTAGTGTTTATCAATTCACTGTAGGCGCATTGTAGGCAATCTTTTTTTGAACAAATATTGCGCGACCTCCGAAATTTTACTGGAACTGGTAACTCCGGTATCAAACTCATTTGGATGTTTTGATGTATATTAAATGAACCCCATTGGGAGGTGCTCTAACCACCGCGATATTGCTCAGTTCTGGGAGTGAAAGCCTTTTTAGAACTCGCCCGTCGCGATTAAGCCAACATAATGTGTGCTGATTCATATAAAGTTTGACGCCAAATTACTGATACGATGCAATTCGGCTAGATCTGTAAAACTACAATAACGAATTCAGATTCTGTACTCTTTGTACCCTATTTCACTTGTAATGATTGTGGTTTAAGCGATGTCACCTACTACTAATACTCCAGCCTCGACAAATACGACTTCTGTCCTCGCTGTTAGCCGACCGTTTATTTTTCAGCAACGCATTATCCTCATTATTTTTTCCGTCATCATCAGTACTTTGGTGTGGTGGCAAAGCGCTAAAGTTAGTATCAATCACTCTGTGCAAAAGTTCACGATAACGGCTATTCCCGATATTGTTGCCGAGCTTAACTTCACTAACGCCGAGGCCGCTTGGAGTTATTTGCAAACCGACTCCGAAGGAAATTTAAAGATTAATGCGCAACTGGAGTCAGCACTGGTGGAAGCCATTGATGTTATGCAAGACCAAACATCTGAATCACAAGTAGCACGTATGGGATTATTGCTTGAAAAGCAATTTGGTCCGACTGCAAGTCAGCAGTTTGTGGCGCTGTTACCCGCGCTCAAAAATTACAAAGAAATAGAAATGCGTTGGCTAGAAAAAAATAACAGCAACAACTTTTCGACAAAAAAAACACCAGACCATGCGGAATTATTCCAACTACAAGATGAGTTACTAGGCGAGGCGCTGGCAGAAAAAATGTTTTCAGAACAACGACGCCTTGCAATAATGATGTCGGCTAGTCTAGAAATTAGAAACGACATTAATCTAACTGAAGCAGAAAAAAAACAAGCGATGATTGATTTACAAACTCGCTTTCAAAACAATTCTCAAGAAAGCGCACAAGAAAACGTAAAAGAAAATTTACAGGAGAGTGCGCCCAGTGAGTAAGTATTCTTCTATCTGTTTGCATCCTGTATTTTGGGCTCCTGTAGCAGCATTAAGTTGCGCTGTTCTGTCTGCTGTCTCTGCGTTATTCCCCGAATTTTATTTACTGGGATGGATTGCTTTTGTACCGTTTTTAATCGGTTTACAGCGGTGTCAAAGTACTTGGCAGGCTTATGGCTTTGGGTTACTCACTGGGTTTTTAGCGTTTAGTTTTTCTACTTATTGGATGGCAGAATTTATTCAGCTTTTTCGAGATTATTCTTTCATCCACAGTGTAGGCTTGTCATCGTTCTATTGGTTTTACTGCGCGCAAATATTCGCTGTTATCGCAGTATTGACTCATTACCTCACCCACTTAGGTCGACATGGTAACGCCATACTGTGGGTGTTTCCTACCGTTCTTTCTCTCGTTTTCGCGTTTTACCCCACTCTTTTTCCTTGGCAAATTGGTAATGCACAAAGTGAATTTTTGGTGGCTTTACAGGCTACCGATATTACGGGCGTGAGCGGTCTAGATTTTATTATTGGCATTGTGAATGTACTAATCGCGCAAGCGCTTATTGGTCGGCCAGTGTTTTTTCAACGCAGTGCATTGGCGGCATACACGCTTGTCGCTGGATGGTTTATTTATGGCGTGATTAGCCTGAATTATTGGGACGGTGAAATCGCTAAGTGGGAGACGATAAAGATCGGCTTGGTGCAATCCGACGAGCCTCCCATCATTGGCACTCCTGAACCACGCTCTAGTTTTAGTTTAAGTTATCCCATCGAGATGGATTTAACCGAGCAATTAGTGTCGGCCGGTGCCGAGTTAGTGATCTGGCCTGAGTTGCGCAATAAGCAGTATTACACTCAGCCTTTTGTGAAAGCCGCTTACCAGCAGCAAGTGAAAAACTTGGCAAGTCCGTTACTGTTTCAATCTTTTGAACAGGAAGAATACGAAGGACGGATGCAAAATTTTAACACTGCGACCTTGCTCGGCGAGACTGGTAGCCCGATTGGCAAATACCAAAAAATAAAACGTATTCCTATGGCCGAATATCTGCCGTTATTTGAAAAGTCGGAAACCATTAATGACTTGGCACGACGATATTTAGGAGAATTTTTCGGGAAGTACAGCGCTGGCCCCACTCCGAAAGTTTTTGATATTGGTAAAGTGTCTATCAAGCCTTTTATCTGTTTCGAAATTATCTTCCCCCATTTTGTAGCAGATTCTACCGACGCCACGGGAGGCGATATTTTTACCGTGCAATCTAATAATGGTTGGTTTGGTAACACTCGAGTTCCCTATCAACACATGAGTGCATCAGTATTACGCAGTGTGGAAAATCGCCGCCCGTTGGTACATGTGATGAATAATGGACTGGGTGGTGTATTCACGCCCAACGGCCGCGCTTTATTGCAAACGGATCACCGTGAAATCGCAGGCTATTTATTGGATGTTCCTTATCGCACTTCTGGTAAAGATAAAGAAGAGCTCAGTACAACGTTCTATAGCCGCTTTCCGTATTGGCTTACATGGGTTCTTGGTTTGGGATTTGTACTGATGTTTGTGCGCGCACGACGACATACTTAAGAAGTACTTGGAGGGTATTAGGAAATGATTAGCTCTGCCGACGTGGCTTTTTTGAATTTATTGTGAATCTCGCGCTTGTCGATTGATGCTGGTAACTCTCGCCCGCTCCCGTTCTTCAGGGCTAAAATATTGATCGAGTAATTGATCGAGTTGACGCTCTCGTTCAGCCTCATCCAAACCTGCTTGCATCACGTCCTGACGTGCTTGCCAAAATCCATCAAAGCGATTTTGCCATCGAACTTCTTCTCGGTCTGCGGCAGCAAGTGCTTGGGCACTTTCCGTTCCTAGAATAGCCTCACGAGTGGCATAAATGTCTTCACTTGGCGCACCTTGTTCTCGTAGGCGTTGTACTTGTTCGATCGCCGCTTCTTCCGGCTCCATCTGCCCTAAATCCACTAGACGATTATTTAATTCCGCTTGCAAGATCGCTAGTTGCTTTTGTTTATCTTCATCCGTTAAGTCAGCATTCTGCTGAATCTTAATTGCCGCAAACATATGCTGCGCTTGTGTATCTTCCACTGCGAATAATTGATCAGCAATTTCATCACCGAGAAAACCGCGTCGTAATTGCACCAACTTTTCATGCTGATCAACAGCCGATAACTGTTCTACCATTTGACCTGGTTCTGCCAAGGGTAACGGGTTTTCCATTTGCTGATTAAACTCCTCTTCTGCTAAACGAAATTGAAAATAATTTTCGAGAATAAGGGCGGCTTGCTCTCCCGCTTCGCCAGGTAATCCGATGCGAATCAAATCCTGTAGTTCTGACATGGACTCCGAACTTAGATCGGACCCCAAACTCATAAAGCCATTTTCAAGTGCTTGCTTTGCGGTTTGGTCTGGTACCAAACCGCCATTCTCATCGAGCGTTATGGACTGCAGGAGATTATAAATTTGCACAACGTCGTAAGGCACTTCACCCTCTAGAGGAGATTGGTCCTCTTCTGTCTTTTCTCTATCAGTATTGGCTGCTGGCTTGTTATCAATAAAATTCTCCCACTGCCACTGACGTGCAATAGCGTTGGGATTTTTACCTTGCATATCCACAGTGTCAGCCGGTATCGGTACGAGGGTTTTATCCTGTGACAATACCCTATACGCCAAGCCACCGATTACAAGCACAGTCGCAAGACCGAAAATCAATACAGATTTTTTTGACATTGGGTTTTCTCCATTCTTTTTATTTTTTATAGCGGCTTTAATCATCGAGTAATGAGCTATATTCGGAAAGCATAAACAACCCACTTCTTCGAGTAAACCCGAAAACGAATGTTCTGTGATGGCATCGCGCTGATCAACAACGCGACTATCACGTCTCCAAGTAGAACTACACGCTTTAGAATGATGAAGAAAAAGAATTTTGTAGCGATGAAGGTAAAAGGAAAGGAGCCTATAAAGAATATGTAAACCTATTGATCACTCATCGTTAACCAAGGTCAACTTCTGGTTCAAATTTAAGTTTGTAAACTTCACCTGCAAATTTGAGGGTATCACCCGATACCATTTTTCTACTTTTTCTTGTTTCTACTTCGTGATTAACCATTACCTGCCCGTCACCGATTAATAACTTCGCTTCGCCGCCGGTAGAGGTTAAACCTTCAAACTTTAAAATTTTAAATAATTCGACGGGTTCTTTGTTGATGATGATTTGTTTTATTGCCTTGCTCATTTAAATAACCACTTAATACACATTGATAGTTGAAATATTTATATAGCTGATACGCAGAATGGGCGCATTATGTCATAGCCATGAAGATGTACCTAAAATAGTTTTAGGTGTTTGAGCACTCTAATGATTACTTAGACGGGGCAATACTACTGAGCCATTAAACCAGCCCAAAAATCACATTTGTGGCGAAGGTTAAAATTGCTAGTGGAGTTAATACGTGGAGGTTGTAGCGATTGAACGGTTTGCGAGTTCGCATCGTACGAGTTCCAAAAAGGTGCTGCATGATGTAACGGTAAACCGAAGCGAGCAAAGCTCGTCCAATAATTTACCATTTGTCTTGATAGGCGTCTTTGCTTTCTATTTAACGGCTCTATAGGAAATGGATTTTTTGGCTCCATTAAATATTGCACTTCGGCAACATGATAAGCGCCATAAGGAAAATTCACCGGTGGCAAATATATTTGCGGGGCATTTTTATCATTAAATTCATAACTGTAAGTCGGCACGTATTGCGATAACAATTGTGCTGATGTTTGTGCAGGGCAAGCAAATAAGACATCAGTACCAATAGCCGCTAGCGCTTCTGCTGGCGATTCGTAATTTTCTAAAGGGTATTGCGCCGTCACTAACGGAATCGCTTCTTCGGGAATACCTAGACCAACATTAATTGCAGTGGGATAAAATTCTTCTGTAATAGGCGAGCCTGCTAATTCAAATAATAAAGAAGCGAACAAAGTGTATTCATTCGCGTTACTGCCTTGAATTACTGGCACTCGGTGAAACTGCCCTGTTTGAAGTGCGCTTACAATTGTCATCGGTAATGTCAGGCCATCAACATTCGGTAAATAACCAACAGCTCCAGGATCTTGCCCATCTAGAATTTCTTCTACTGATAAATTTCTTAAGCATTCTAACGTTTGCTCGGTGGCTTGATCGGAGCAGCCCATTGTTGCTGCGATACTTGTTCCGAATAATTCCCAATTAGAAAGTTCTGGTGGCGCTAATGCGTAAGCGCCGCTTTGAATAATAGCGCGATGAAATAAACCTTCTGAATCAGGCGAGACTAAATGAGTGTGAACACTTAAGCCCCCTGCTGACTCACCAAAAATAGTGACATTATCTGGATCACCACCAAAGCGAGCAATATTTTTTTGCACCCAACGCAATGCTTTTTGTTGATCGAGAATGCCGTAATTACCTGAGACATTATTTGCAGAGTCTTCAGATAACGCAGGATGAGCTAAAAACCCGAGCGCGCCCAACCGATAATTTAACGTAACAACGACAACGCCCTGCTTCACTAATTTTGCAGGATCCCAATCTTGACCTTCGCCATACTGAAACGCGCCACCGTGAATCCAAACCATGACGGGCTTTAATCTTTTTTTGGATTGATGTTTTAACAGTTTTTGGTAGGCATTATTTTTATTTGATAAATCTTGATTCAGTTGATCTCGATACAAAGAAAAGAAACCACGAGAATGTTTTCGCAAATAAAAATCTCGAGGCTGATAAATATTTAAAGTCAAACAATCTTCTGAAACGCTGGGCAAGCCAAAAGGTGAAGCAGTCTGCGGGCAATTTGGGCCAAAGCTATCAGCAACTAATGGCTCTGACCAAACCTCTGGATCAACTGGCGCACTCCATCGTAAATCCCCTTCGGGTGATGCTGCATAAGGAACCCCTAAATATTGATATCCGTAAAAGGTAGGAACGCCTTGCACAGGCCCCGATTCGGTAAGTACTATTTCGGCTTTAAAATGTTTTTTGTTTCCCGCAAAAGAATTGGCAGCCAGCAATGTATTCAATAACCCGATAACAGCTATTAAAGAAAACACTTTGAATTTGAATGGGGAGCGTTTCGCAGAATACGTTTTTAACATATGTTCTCTTTTAAATTTTGGCTCTAACATTTTAGTCTTTAGCTTTTAATGTTTAGTTAGAGTTTAGTCGCTAGAACAGATATTCCCAGTCAGCGATCTATAAATCAACTGCAATCCACCACTTAATAATATTGACTAATAAGTGGCTTTTTGAATACTAGCCACTATAAACGCAAACGGGCTGTACTCGTTAAAGTATCAGCCCGAATAGCATTATTCATAGATGAAAGTCACAGTCTTCATTTTTTTAAGCGATAAGCAATTATATATCCCCCTTCAGGGTCTTCATCCTCAGGAGTTTCCGCTCGAGCCCCACCATAATCACGCCCAAATGCAGGGACTGCCACAACTATCATTTGCTGTTTTGTTTTCGGCGAGAGATAACTCATAGGTGTCGACTGAGCCGTTTGTGGCAATGTGCGACGCCAAAGCTCTTCACCGTTATTCACGTCGAACGCTCTGATGAATCCATCCATAGTGCCTGCGACAAAAATTAACCCGCCCTTGGTCGTCACAGCACCACCGCTTAACGGAATACCCATGGTTAAAGGAATTTTAACGGGAATGCCGAATGGCCCCATTTTATTTGTCGTTCCGAGTGGACGCTTCCATAATAATTTTTTCGTTTGCAAATCGATGACGGCCAACACACTGTAAGGCGGCTTTTGACACGGAACACCAATCGGAGACAAGAATGCTTTTGTTGAAAAACCGTAAGGCGTTCCCGCTTGCTGAGAACCCCTTGCGCCTGCGTCCATTTCTGCACGGGGAATTAAGCGTGTTCGATTTGCAATGACCATTGGATTGGCAATTAATAAATGTTTTTCTTCATCAACTGAAATACTTCCCCAGTTAAAACCACCTGCGTTGCCTGGATACTGCAACGTAAATTCGGTGGTCGGCGGCGTAAAGTGTCCTTCATAACGCGTGTTTTTAAATGTGATACGACACCACAATTGATCAAAGGGTGTAATTCCCCACATATCATTTTCAGTTAATTCTGGCTCACGGAAATTAGGTAAACCAACAGAAAACGGTTGAGTTGGTGATGTCCATTCTTCTGGAACGGCATCTTGCGATACAGCTTTCTCTACAACTTCTGCAATCGGTTCGCCGGTTAGGCGATTCAACATGAAAATTTCTCCGCGCTTTGTTGCTTGAAGAACAGCGGGAATTAATTTTCCGTTTTCATCCGGCACATCTAATAACGTTGGTTGCGAAGGAACATCATAATCCCAAATATCATGATGAACCGTTTGGAAGGACCACATTAAATTTCCGGTTGCACCATCCAATGCAACGATTGAACTTGAAAACTTCTCTGACGAGGGATTTCTTAATGCGCCAAAATAATCCGGTGTTTCATTTCCTGTAGGCGCAAAGACCATTCCGCGTTCTTCGTCGACACTAAATAAACTCCAAACATTAGGAGAACCACGCGTATAGGTTTCACCTTCATCGGGTTCTGAACTAACTCCGGGACGCCCCATATCCCACGCCCAAGAAAACTCACCAGTAATTGCATTAAATGCCCGAACAACTCCTGAAGGTTCTTTTATTTCTCGGTTGTCCATCACCCACCCACCGAGTACTGCGTTTCCTTTAACAATCGCGGGAGGTGATGTAACGAAATAAAATAAATCTTTTACTTCGCCCAAATCTTTTAATAAATTAACTGATCCATTGTTGCCAAAGTTCTGGCAACTCTTTCCTGTTAGTGAGTCAACTGCAATTAATCTTGCGTCAGCTGTACCGGTTAATAATCGCGTCTTACATTCGCCATCATAATCAGCAGGTGCTTCGTAATAAGAAACACCTCGACAAGTCGTTGTGAAGTAACGCAATCGCGTTGTCGTTGACTCATCAACGCCGGGATCATGCCTCCACACCTCACTACCAGTTTCTGCATCTTGCGCAATAATAATATTGCCGCCATGGCAAGAATACAAAAGATCGCCAATTTGTGTTGGCGTTCCTTTTGCAACACCACCCACTTTTGTTCTGAATCGCCACACTTCTTCTAGTTGATCAACATTATTAATATTGATTTGGTCGACGGGAGAATAACGCGTACCTGCTGCAGTGTTTCCGTAACTGGGCCAATCGGTTTGCGTGTTGGCATTATTGTTTGTTGAGCGATTCGCTGGCAGTTCCTCGACACTAAAATCCGTACCGACTATGAAAATAATACCGACAACCACCAAACCAACAACAGAAATGATTTTTGTTATTGGGCTGTTAAATAATGATGGTGCATAGCCGTCATAAAGTGACCGCCTAACCCAAGGAGTTAATAACCACAAACCGAGAGCGACCCAAGTTGCAACCCAAGGTAACAGACCCCAAGGATTCAAACCGACTGTGGCGATACCCCACCCGAAGGAGATAATGACAACAAGCCCATAAAGCCAAGAGCCAGAAGGCTTCCCTATCCACAATAAAACTGCGCTGGCCAGTAACAATGCCCCTGCAATAATATAATAAAGAGGTGATCCACCAGCCTGAAATAATTGAAAACCACCAAGGAAAAAAATCGCTGATATCGCGATTAAAAGAATTGAGAACAAACGAACAGAAACACCTACCGAGTGCTTAGCCATAAACTTGCCTTATTTATTATTAGAATAAGTTGCTGGTGTGGAATTTATATCTTATTGCTTAGTATATTACTGCTCTGTACGCCGCTCTGTAATCCCACTGTATATTCACGCTTACATTCACACGTTGATCTTGCATAAATAACGCATCTGGAATATCAGCTGCACATGAATCTAGCGAAGCAGGTATATATAGCAGAAATGGCGTGCTAACAACATAAGCGCAAACAGTTATTTACAAACTAAATAATAGATAATTATCATTATATAAGAGATCATGGTCGGTAAAGATAATGTACTATCATCTAACATTTTCATTCCCCAATCATACAAAAGAGTTGTAGGAACTATGAGCCTTTATTTTTTTTCTCACTTTAAAGTAGCTAGTAAAAAAATGATCAATCCAAAATTATTGTTTACTATTTTACTGTCATTTTCTTTTAGTGCATTTTCTGACACGGCGGAACAAAGTAAAAAGTGCCAAGTTCCAGGAGCACAGGAAAATTTAAAAAAAGCGACTGAATATTTAGCAATGAACAAAACCAAAAAAGGCATTGTGACGACAAAAACTGGATTGCAATATCGTGTTGAAAAAAAAGGGGATGGCAAAAAAACTCCAACATCACGAAGCGAAGTGGTTGCCCATTATGAATTGTTTAATCTCGCGGGGAAAAAATTAGAAAGCTCTAGAGATCGTGGAATCCCTCTACAATTCAAAGTTACTCGCGTCATCAAAGGTTGGACGGAAGCCCTCCTAACAATGTCTGTTGGCGAACAACGTACTCTTACCATTCCTCCTCATCTTGCTTACGGCTGCAGAGGAGCCGGTCGTACAATCGGAAGTAACGAGCTACTCATCTTCAATATGGAACTGATTCATATTGAAAAATAAAGTTTAATAACCATTTACAGCCATCTAGTAAAATGGGGTTATTGGTAAAGGACTTTTAAGTCACCCTAAAATCTATTCAAAAGAATAAAGAAAATTGATAACACTGCTTGCAATACAAGCTTTCTAACAACCTCATCTAAGAAAAAACAGGTTATTTATATCAGTCGTAAATCTAACCCTATTAAGTACGAATGCTTTGAGCTAGTATCTTCGCACTTTTTAGATCACAAACCATTTGGTGGAGCACTCAAAAATGAAATCAAAACGCGTTGTATTAGCAAAAAGACCAGAAGGCGAACCAGACGATAGTTGCTTTGCTATTGAAGAAAAGGAACTTCCAGTATTAAGAGATAACCAAGTAACCATAAAAGTCTTATGGATGTCCCTAGACCCATATATGCGTGGCCGAATGAATGACGCAAAATCTTATGTGGATCCTTTGAAAATTGGCGAAGTGATGACTGCAGAATCTGCCGGCGTTATTGTCGATTCAAAATCTGACAAATACAAAGTTGGCGATTACGTTACGGCTTATACTGGCTGGCAAACACATTATGTTGCTGATGCCGATGACGCTAGAGTTCGCCCTGTTGATTTAAACAATGGCACACTGAGTATGCATCTTGGTGTTATTGGAATGCCAGGCCGAACAGCTTATTGGGGCTTAACTGAAGTTGGCCAACCAAAAGCTGGAGAAACGTTAGTCGTTGCTGCTGCATCAGGTGCTGTAGGATCTGTTGTCGGCCAAATGGCAAAAATTCTTGGTCTGCGCGCTGTCGGTGTTGCCGGTGGTCCAGAAAAATGTGCTTACGTAAAAGATGAATTAGGTTTTGATGATTGTATCGATTACAAGGCTGCAGACTTTGAAGAAAAATTAGCAGCCGCTTGCCCTAAGGGGGTTGATGTTTATTTTGAAAATGTCGGCGGAGCAGTATCTGAAGCAGTTTCAAAATTATTTAATCCTGGTTCACGCGCACCTATCTGTGGATACGTTTCTGGCTACAACGCAAAAGATGCTACCCAAGTACGCTCTCCTTTCCACATTTTTAAAGATGCGAAAAATGTTCCTGAACATCGTTTCTTTGTTGTGACCGAATGGGATGATCGTTGGCTAGAAGCATCAACTCAACTAGGCCAATGGATTAAAGAAGGTAAAATTAAATTCAAAGAATGTGTGGGCGAAGGTCTAGAAAATGCGCCTGAATTATTCCGTGGCTTATTAAAAGGTAAAAACTTTGGCAAGCAATTAGTTAAGATCGCTGAAGAATAAACACTCCTAGTTTCTGTTTTCTACTTCACAGGACGTAGATGCAAAAAATAACGAATAAAATACTCATAAAAAACCGAGGCCTGCCTCGGTTTTTTATGAACGACTGAAAAACAACCGGGATTATTACAGAAAACATTAAAATTACGTATTACATATCTGTGATGCTCGACAGAAAAACTATTATTACTTCTCCCCGATCTTTCACTGAACTAATTTTCATAAGCCCATTTTAGAAAAAATGACCTTTTTATTTCCTCAAAATCCATTTCAGGAGGTTTTTGGCTATTCATGTAATAGTAAGTTCCTGGTATTAATCTTTAGAATACTCTTCAGTATTTTATCAAAAAGTAATCGTTGATCTTAAACACAAAATATCGACTAAAATCTTCACCAATGTGTTCAATGCTTTATATCTTTCTTTTTTACCCAGCATCAAGTTAACCCCATTTTTTTGGTGCTGGTTTTTTATCTTCCAATATATTTATATTTTTCACATAAAGAATAATTACCCTTAATCCCTACAACTGTATTGTTAATACTTCCACCTTTCTTCACCCCATTAAAGTAATGCAGGTCAAAGATTACAACCAAGAACCATTATTATAATTATTCTTAATAGGAAATCTTTGGTAAAAATTTTAAATTAACCCTAGCTATTCACTTGAATAGCTAGCAAGGAACAATCAATTTATTTTAGTGTATTTACACCACTAAGCCTCATTAATTATTGCTTTGTGGATTACCTTGACTACGATCATATGCGCGCGCGGCATCAAGCTCAGATTCATCATAGTATTGCTTTAACAATGCTTCAATTTGAAATTTTTGATCGTCTTCTGGCAACTCGGCAGAAAGAATGGTCTTTTTCTCTTTACTAAACAATTCATAGCGTTGCGCCCATAGATGTTTCTCTTTTTTTTCAGCCTCTTCTTGCTTCATTAACAACGATGCTTTTTCTTCCCCCAGATGTTCAAATCTGTATGCTGATATTTTCTCTTCACTTGTTCCTTGTTGTCTCAAAATGAGAACATTATTCTCTACCATTTCATCATCACGCGGATTTTTCATGGAATAGTTATTAGTGAGTGAATTATTTTCTGAGTTCAACGTTTTTATCCGAGTTTTCTTTTCTTCATCACTTAAGGATATATCACCACTAATCGCCATAAGCTCCAACATATGTCGTGACTGAGCCTGCTCTTGAGAAAATAATTTATTAGCAACATCAAACCCTAAAATAGATTCTCGTAACGCAACCTTTTTATTAAATATCTCCAATGCTTCACTAGCATTCTTTGGCTCAGGCATGACAGCATTAAAATCTCTTTCCGCAATCTTAAAGCGCTGAAACTGATCGATTATCTCTGCTGTTTGCTCGCCCGCTGCGCCGGGTAGCCCAGTCTTAATAAGCTGTAAAAGCTCTTCAAGTTCCGTTCCTGTTAATTCTTCCGGTAATTTTGAAAATGCATCCTCTAGGGCATCTAAGGCTTTACTATCGATAATGACATCACCGTTGTCATCTATCCCGACAGCAGCTAACGCTGAATAGACAACCACGACATCAAACTCGAACAACTTCTCTTCTGCCTCATCTGTACCCTTCTCTTCTCTCTCTTCTGCTTTTCGAATAGCTGTATTGATATCCTTATCTTCAAAATTATCCCATTTCCATTTCTCGGCAATGCTATTGGTGTTTGATTCTCCTCCGGACACATAATTTTTGATCCCTGCTATTTTTTTATCCTGTATAAAACTAGGCAAGAAAAAAAATGATAAAACTACAATACTCACCAGAGTGACTGCGCCGATAACAATTACTTTCTTTTGATTTCCCATATTAGATATTGACTCGAAAATATTTTTTCGTTTTTTATATTTATAAAAAACCCTAAAAACCAAACTTTCTTTTATGCATAATATTTTAATTTAATGCAAAGGGGATCGATGTTGCTTGAATCGTTCAGTTGTTGACACATTAGAAGGGGGTGACGACCGAAGGTGACCGGCCGTTTCACCGCTCCAGTTTTTCACAGCACGTCGCAAACTTGAAGGGCTTGAAAAACCCATAATTTCTGAAATTTGATCGACACTTAATGTTGATGAACGTAAATGAAATGCTGTCATTTCCATTCTTACTTCGTGAACAATATTTCGGAAACTAGTCCCTTCCAATGCTAACTTTCGAGTTAATGCACGCGGGGTCATTGATAAATTCCCTGCAATGGTTTCAAGAGCTACCTGCTCGTTAAAATATAAGCCTACATGCCAACGAACTTTTACTGCAAATGAAGTTTCGATGTTGGCATCAGTCAGTTCTTTTTCACATTGCAACATCAAGCGATCAAAACTAGGTCTTCTAAGCTCGCGCCAGGTCTCAGTGAAAAAAGTGTAATGGCTAGATATCGCTGTTTGCTCACAATCAAACGTCACTGTTGTAACCGGCAATTGTTCGTAAAGATGAGCATGAGCCGGTTTAGATTTTTTCATATATAGGTGTACAGAAGGATCATCAATATTTTTATTACCGCAGAGATCAACCAACCTTAAAGTAACAGCTAATCGGTATTCCAACTCAAACTCAAATAGCATTTTGTCCGCAGATTCATTCAGAAAAAAACGCAAAGGATTAACAAGCTGTTGATTTTCATCAATGTAGACATGCGGTTCACTAATATGCATCGCATAGTAGGGTTGAGCGATGACTAAGTAACGTCGCATCGCAGCACCCGCCTCTTTCATGCTTGGACTACAATGGACAACTGATCCTACTGTGCCGTTATAGCTCCAGTCCATATACAGGCCTACAAGCAAACCTAACCCTGGCTTGTTACATAAGCTTATTCCGTTTTGGATTAATTGAGATTGCTGCTGGTAAGAAATTTTTATTCCTTTCGCACCTAACATATTACGATTGATATGAGTTTTTTCTAGCAGCTGATCTAAATCAGCGCCGAAATGGATAAACGCTTCAATAAAACCCATTGGGTGCAACTCCAATGGTATTATTTTTGAATTTACATCCATAAACACCTCTATTATTTTTATAATTTATTGCTGTTTATTATCAGTAGATAAATCACTGAATACCATTTTCTCGACATGAAAATGATGTAGGGAATATTAATTAGGTCCTTTCTTTTATTGTTTTAGCCATTATTGCTATCAATGCTATTACCAAAAAAACAATGGCATGCAATTTAGTTTGCACTGCAAACTAAAAAAACGATATTTTTTTTGTCGCTAAATAAAATACTTTTTTCCATTATAAAACGTACTTACTCTGCTTTATAGTACTTAGATGGCATTAACAGTACCTCTTTCACACTTTAATAATTTAGAGCTATAAAACAACAACTTTAACCAACCAGTCATCCATAACAAATGTTATGTAAAGCTGAAAACATAAAAAAACCGCGTACAGCATTAAGATATACGCGGTTTTTATTTGAATTACTTTCACGAATCGGCACTCCAAGCCGACTGATGATTACTGATTTACTGTTACCTACTAATAATTTCTATCGCATTACCTGCAGTATCTTTGGCAATAATAATCCTTAAGTCCTCAATTTGTGTTTTCACTTCACGATACCCCAAACCTCTTTTTTCTATTTTCGCTAGTACGCCATCAAAATCTGTCGTATAGATAGCCGTTTGTGGAAAAATACTTTTAGGTAATGGGTCTTCATTTAGAGGTTGATAAAGCGCATGAAAAGGTCCATCGCCATAACTAACAATTACTTCGTCGTATGTTGATGTTTTATAATAATCTCTCGGAGTTGCATCCAGAATTTCTTTATAAAATTCTTCAGCAGCCACACGGTCATCAACCATTAACTTTGAACCACCCACTTCATATTCAGCACTATCACGGCCAAATATTTCTACTGCATTACCACTTGGATCGCGAGCGATAGCAACATTAAAAGGCCCCGTTTCTTTTGTCATAAAAATGCTAACAGGGTATCCAGCATTTTCTATTCTTTTTGTGATCGCTTTAAATTCAGGTGTATAGATAAGTACTAATGGAGCCGCTGGTTTTTTTAACGGCATTTCAACTTTGTCATTTGGCGCAAATAATGCCAAGGTCGCACCACCCCCATCAAACCCCATAATTGTTTCTTCAAACGTATCGAGATCATAGTCGTATCGACGAACCTCTTTCATGCCAAACATAGACTCGTAAAACTTTTGCGTCTCAGCTAAATTATCCACAATTAATTTTGCAGCACCAATCACATGGGCCGTCTGGGGTATTTCTTTTTCTGATGAGGTAGCTGCTTCTTTTATCTCGCCCGCTTTTTCTCCAATTCTTTCTTCCATCTCTTTAATGTCAACAGCCACGCTCTCCAATGATTGCTCTAGCGCTTCAGCCGTTACCTCTTGGCTCTTTTCAGTACAGCCTGAGATAAGCATGAAACTAAGTATGGCAATACCGGCGATAACGACTGGGTTTTGTGTTTTCGTTGTTAAACTTTTCATCCAATTATTCTCCATTATTATTTTCTTTATCTATTAATATGATGACGGTTTGTTGAGATCTATTGCGACAAATTTACTCACAGCATCAATTTGTTCGCCCGTTAGCATTTGTTTCATCGGCGGCATTTCAACACCACCTTGTGTCACAGCTCGCAGTATATTGGTTAGTTCTGTCATTCCAGTAAGAGCTGGCGCTCCTCCGGCTATACCTTCACCGCCACTACCGTGGCAAATTGAACAGGTTTCCGCAAACACTTTACGACCAAGTATGAGCGTTTCTTTTGACGCCGTGATCTCTTCCACATCGGTTCCTTTTGTGATGAAATCCAATGCCGAATGCGTTGGCACTTCTTTAGGTTTTCCTTTTTCTGGTAGCGCTAGTGCAATGAGTTCAGCTGGGTGCTCTTGGGTCGCTATCGCCATAACAATATATTGTTTTCCTTTGTGCTGGTAAGTCATTGGACCGCCGGAAACTTTACTCGGCAATTTTATTTCTGCAACAGTTTTTCCGGTCTTTTTATCATAAGCATGAAATATTTTTGTACCAGGGTCACCACTTAAATTTCCACTTTCTGCCAAAAAAAATAATGACTTGGTTACAAGTGGAACCGGCCTCACACCGGGATAACCCATATTATCAAAGTCTAAATCTAATCCCTTAAGTGCTGGATGATTTCGAACGCTATCGGGTGCACTGCCAATAGATCTCCACCAAACGTGTTCGCCTTTGTTCATGTCTGTTGCCGTAACTTTACTCCAGGGTGGAGCAACGATGGGCAATCCTTGTGGGCCTTGAGCCGTCATCGTAGTCGCTCGAATATAATCCCAATCCGTCAGTGATGGATCTGCTTTTGCTAACCGAGCAATCATGGCATTATTTCTTGTAGGAACATACATGTAACCCGTTCCTACATCAAAGGCACCACCATTCCAGTTCGATCCTCCCCCATATCCCGGCTGAACCCAAGTGCCCTGAGTTCCGCTTTTTGATTCTGTGTCGATTCTTGTTGGTGGAGTATAAATTGGCCCGCGAACATATTGTTCGGCAATTTTAATTGCTTCTTTTCTTAGTTCTGGCGTAAACCCAATTAAGCCATCTTCACTGTAACCATGCGGAACATAAGGAGCAGGTTTAGTTGGAAATGGCTGAGTTGGCGCGCTACGCTCACCGGGAACGGTGGATTGTGGAACAGGCTTTTCTTCAATCGGCCAAACGGGTTCACCAGTAACGCGATTAAAAACAAATGACATTCCTTGTTTCGTTAATTGTGTGACGGTTTTTATTTTTTTTCCGTCGACAACTATGTCACCTAATATCGGTGCCGATGGCGGGTCATAATCCCACAAACCATGATGAACCATTTGATAGTGCCACACTCGCTTACCTGTTTTTGCATCAAGGCACACTAAACTTTGCGCAAATAAATTATCACCTAAACGATGACCGCCATAAAAATCGTGTGATGGCGCTTCGACGGGCAAATAAACATAACCTGTTTCGGAATCTGCACTCATCATGCTCCATACGCCAGTATTGCCAGTATATTTCCATGATTCTTTTTCCCAAGTTTCATTCCCAAATTCACCTTTTTGCGGAATAGTATGAAACGTCCACAATAATTTCCCCGTTCTTACATCGTAACCACGAATGTGTCCAGGTGGCGCTTGCTTGTTAGGAGAAGTGATATAAGTAACCACTTGTGCAACAACAACATCACCAACAACGGTTGGCGGAGATGAAGAACCAACAAAAGGCACTTCACGATCCGTTAATTGGTTTTTCAAAACAATGTAACCATCATCACCAAAAGCTGGATCAGCCTCACCCGTTTTTGCATCAATAGAAATTAATCGGCCATCGAGTGTGTTATGAAATAGTCGTTTGTTTTTTCCATCGGTCCAGTACGCTAATGAACGACTACTTGATGACGGATTTCTTCCGCCAATATCAGCGGGCTCTGGAGAAAAAACCCATAAGGTTTCTCCCGTGGCAGGATCTAACGCAGCGGCTTGGTGAACACCTGTTGGCGTATATAACACTCCATCAATCATCAGCGGTGTTGCTTTTAAATTATTATCAGGACGACTTCCGTGCGGCAAGGATTTCCAACGCCATGCAAGCGATAATTTTTCAACATTCTTTTTATTTATTTGATCTAAGTCGGCATAGCGAGTAAAACCTAAATCACCGCCCCATGTGTGCCACTCACCATTAGGAGCACCGGTTTGCGCTTGTGCTCCCGATATTGTCAAACCGGTCATAAGCAATGCTGTTACTAGCGTCAACGGTGAGGCCGTTTTTAAATTTTTAAAGTTATTCATTATTATCACTCAATTATTAACGTAATTATTTTGGAAATGACGGATAGCCATCTTCTACTTGAACACCAAAACTATTAATAGCTAAACCCGTCATCGTGTACCCACCTACCGTGAACAAGATTTCTACCATTTGTTTCGTATCGTAATATTTTAATAATGTTGCCCAAGTCTCGTCCGTAATAAACGCTTCTTGTCGTAATTCGTCAGCTGCTTTTATCACCGCTTTTTGCTCTTCATTCCAAACTGGAGATTCTGAACCTATCGTAATATTTTCTATTTGTTTATCGTTTAATCCAGCCTCTTTTGCAAAAGATACATGATGCGCCCATTCATACTCTGAATTAATTAACCATGCGGTTCTCATAATTAATAATTCACGAGTGGCTGGCGGCAAACTAGTTTCTCTCAATAAGTAACTGCCGAACGTATAGCGAGGCCCGTAAAGTACAGGATGATTTATTAACGTTGCATAAAGATTTAAAACAGACCCATCCTCACGTACTTGTGGCGCTAACATTTTTTTCTGTTCTTCACTTAACTCATCATTTTTTAGAGGCGCAATTCGCGGAGAGGATAATCTATGACTATTTGTTTTTTCGGCTAATGCAGGCAAGTCAATATCTGTTGGTAAGCGATGCTCTAAAATCGGGTCTAATTGAATACCCGTGCCATTCAGCACCATAGACACCAACTGATACTGTGCCGCCGTAAACAGCGCATCCATAATTTGCTGGTTATCATATCGCGTTGCTAACGCTTTCCAGGTTTCATCACTGATCATTGCGTCATATCGTAGTTCATCGACCATTTTCATTAATGCTTTTTCGAAATCTGTCCACATATCGCCATTCGGATCAGAAGCTATTTTTTTAACTTCATCGTATGTCATACCGACATCATCAGCCGTCGCAATACGAGCATGTTGCGACCATTCGTACTCGGCCTGACATAACCACCCCATTCGCAACATAATAATTTCTCGATCACGCGCTGGTAATTTTGAACCGTTTAATAAAGCTCGGCCCAACGGCGTCCATCGATTATAAAGTTCAACATGATGCGCTAACGTTTTATATAAATTGTAATCTGGACGATCTGCCAACATGGCAACCTGTTCGGATGTTCGACCTTCAACAGGTAATGGGGGAATTCTAGGAATAGCCAATCGTTTTGAAAATACATTATTTATCTTATTACCCGATATTTCCGTTTCAGTATGAAGTGTATTCGCCGTTTGCTTTTCTTCGCTTTTTGAACACGCGAACAGACTGAGCACACAAGCAATCATGGCCAGTGTCGAGAAAACGGAAATGATTTTTTTTATGTTCTTAATAGATGTATTGGCCACGATAACCCCTGAATTAACATTAACAAAAATGGAAATAAAAATGATACTTGAGTAAAGTAATGAAAATGCACGAACTAAACAGTAGCGAAATATGAGTCCGCCTATTCTTTTCATTATTATATTTATTGTGTCATTGCCCAAAATTAAGGATGACAAGCCGCTATTATCTGAATAACATACTTGTTGGTCAACCAGTAAGTTATATTCATCTAATGAATACAAAACCTATTGATCATTAATGCTGTGCAGCCGTTAACACTGCTCGTCCCAAGAAATCATTTAGACATGTTTGAGAGAGACAATGCCGTCCCTATCCATTAAACCAACGCAATCTCGACGCACCCAAAGTGAAAGACGAGAAACAGCTGAACGCAAGATTACAGAAGCGGCCACTCGAATCATCGCCGACAAAGGGTTGGGCGGTCTTACGCTGGCAGCCGCAGGAGAAATGGCAGGCTATAGTCGAGGTATCGCGAGCCACCACTTTGGGAAAAAAAATGAACTCTTGATTTCGGTCATCAATCACATTGCATCTCGGTTCAATAGCAACCTCAAAAAAAAGTCGAATATCAACGACGGTCTTGCAATGGTTTATGCCGTCATTGACCAATATTTTTACGGTGTATCGAAAGACTCACATATCACCCTTGCCTTCCAATTAATTATTGCCGAAGGGATGACCAACGGCGCATTACAACCTTTTATTTCCAACATGAATGAACATGCCATCAAAAATTTAGCGCTTCATATCAAACATGCGATAACTCAAAATGAGATTCAATCGGATTTAGATCCTAAAAAACAAGCCACCATAATCATAGCGAGCTTACGAGGCATAATGACGCTATGGCTAATCGACAAAAAAAACACTGACCTAAAAGCTATTAAAAAGGAATTTATTTTTAATTTACAAAATAGCTGGAAAATTCATATGTAAAAACATTGCCAATTTTGTACAACCTTTTTCGGCTCTATGGTTCTCCTTATCCATATAGAGCCGTTTTTTTATCTACCTATTTATCCATCTTCTTTTTTCAAAAAGTAAGTTTCAATACCACATCATCTTTGCCTACCTCAGGTGCACAATTAGCGGGATCAACCTAGAAAACGCCAGCCGGTAGAGTTAAGTTAACGACTTACCTATTTATTCATAGACACTCCGAGTAATTACACTAATAATTCATCAGTATTCATTATTAAATGCACAAGGCATTCAACTATGTTAATTACAAATATTGAAATGGTTCCAGGGCGACGCATCAAAGAGCACCTTGGTATGGTTCAGGGAAATACTGTACGCGCAAAGCATGTTGGTCGAGACCTAATGGCTGGATTTAAAAATATTTTTGGCGGCGAGCTCAAAGGCTATACCGAATTACTAACAGAAGCTCGTGAAGAAGCGCTTACCAGAATGGAGCAACAAGCAGAAGCTATTGGCGCAAACGCGGTTGTTAATGTTCGATTGTCCACATCATCAATTACTGCTGGTGCTGCCGAGCTGTTTGCTTATGGGACTGCTGTCGTTTTAGAGTAATCGAAAATACAACCTTAAGAATTAACTTTCAAAAAATATGAAACTTTTTTATCGAGAGTTACTAATTAATATATTTTTAATATAAAAAGCGAATATTTTCATTATGCATGATATTTATTTTTTCCTTATTTTATTAGTCATTGGTTACTTTTCCGGTCGTTGGGTAGAAAAACGCCATTTCACCTCAATTCTTAAAAGAGAAGAAGAATTAGCTAACCTTCTCACTTTTGCAAAACGCTACCCACATGATCTCACGGACAAAAGTGAATCGACATTAGTTTGCGGAAACGTTGTCATCTCTATTGATTACTTTAAAAAGATCGCAGCCAGTTTACGTGGCTTGGTTGGTGGACGAGTTAGCGCCTATGAATCACTGATAGATCGCGCGCGACGAGAAGCAATTTTGCGAATGAAAGCAAAAGCGCAGGCACTTGGAGCACACACCATTATTAATGTTAAATTAGAAACCGCCTCTATCTATAAAGGAAAAAAACAGCAGGTTGGCAGCGTGGAGGTGTATGCTTACGGAACTGCACTCTATTAAAAACTAGCACGTAATAGAAAGCCTAAAAATATTGAACTCACTATGACAGTTCACCGAAATCCCAAGATACCCGAAGGCATTAATGTCTCTCCGGATCATCCATTGAAAGAATTTGCATGGCTTATTGCCGCTGTCAGCATTGCTGTGATTATTACAATCGCTTGCTTAGCATTTGCTGCCGAGCACCTAGTTCGCTTTATTCCCTTTGAAACTGAAGCTAAATTAGCCGCTCGATTTAACTCAACGCTATTTAACTCAGAAATCACAGAACGCGACTCTAATAATCAAGAAAATAATTTACGCATTGAAACTTATCTGCAAAAGCTCGCGAATCAATTAGCAACCCAACAAGAACTTCCTGAAAACATGAACATCACAGTTCACTACGTGGATGATGAAACTGTGAATGCTTTCGCCACACTGGGTGGACATGTTTTTATGTTTCGCGGATTAATTGAAAAGCTCTCTTCAGAAAATGCTCTGTCGATGGTACTGGGTCATGAAATTGCCCATATAAAACATCGTGATCCGATTATTTCTTTAGGCAGGGGAGTCACCATAGGACTCGCCCTCGCCAGCCTAACTGGTTTTGGGGATAGTGGCTTTTCCCAAGAGCTTGTGGGTAGCGTAGGTTTAGTCACTTCGTTAAAGTTTGGTCGAGATCAAGAAACTGAAGCTGACAATGAAGCGATGAAGTCACTATATAAACACTACGGGCACGCTATAGGTGCCGATGAACTATTTACTATATTTAAAGAAATCCACGGCAACAGCATAACCCCAGAAATATTAACAACTCATCCTATGGATGATCGAAGAATTAATGCTATCCATGAATTCAACAAAAAACTAGGTTCTCCTGAATCATTAACACCGGCAGAAAAACAATCTCATTTGACGCCACTACCAAATTTTATTTCTCCACTCAAACCGCATTAATTAATCTTAATCACTTCGATCCCGCTAATATTCCTCATAAATTAGCTCTAAGAATCAAATTAAATGCCAAACCTACCTATCCACTTATTTGCTAGAGAAGCAAAAGCTATTACCTCCCTGTTAAAAAATGAACTATTTTTTCTCTTTTAGCGTAGAAGTTTGGTAATCTAATGAAATTCTTATAAGCGCTTGCCAAAGTGATTTTATGACATCTCCTCTTTTACACGCTAAAAAGATTAAATTTGCCTGCATTACAGTCGTCACCTTAGTGATAGTCGGCTGCACATCTCTAGCCGTTATGAGTTATGACTCTCTATTCGGTCAGCAAAACATCCGTGAGTATACCCCTGAATCACAACGCGACTTATCCTACGAGCAAGATATCCGGCCGATTATGGAAAAGCGTTGTGTTGTCTGTCATGGCTGTTACGACGCTCCCTGTCAACTAAAACTAGAATCCTATCAAGGTATCTTGAGAGGTGGCACTGAAGAGCAAGTCTATAATGGTCGTCGCTTATTAGAAGGAAGACAAACACGGTTATTCCAAGATGCACAAACTACCGCCGCTTGGCGCGAGATGGATTTTCATCCCGTCATTAATGAACGAGAAGATACAGCCAAAGCAAACTTACAGGCAGGCCTAATGGCTAAAATGCTTGAATTAAAAAAATCAAACCCATTGCCGGGTGAAAAAATATTACCCGACACATTTGATTTCTCTTTAGAGCGAGAACAGCAATGCACAACTATTGAAGAATTTGATGCTTTTGCCAAAGAGCATCCTCAATGGGGAATGCCATTTGGTATGATCGATATTCCCGAAAATGAATATTCAAGTCTTCGCTCCTGGTTAGCACAAGGAGCTAAATCAGGGATGCCAAAGCCGCTATCAGAAAAATCATTAAAGAATATCGAATCATGGGAATCATTTTTTAATGGCAGCTCAGCAAAAGAACAACTGGTTTCACGCTATCTCTTTGAGCATTTATATTTAGCACATTTATATTTTGAAGATTTAGGTAATGAGACATCTTTTTTCAAATTGGTTCGCTCAAAGACACCACCTGGGCAACCGATTGAGCGTATAGCCACACGAAGACCCTATGACGATCCAAAAGTAAAACGTGTTTATTATCGTTTATGGAAAGATCCTTCTAGTATTATTGATAAAACGCATATGCCTTATCTAATCAATAAGGCTAGACAACAAAAGTGGTCTGAATGGTTTTTTGAAACAGAATACTCTGTTGAAAAAGTACCGAGTTACACCACGGAAAAAGCCTCTAATCCCTTCATTACTTTTGAAGCTATCCCCGCTTTTATAAGACATTCGTTTTTATTAGACGAAGGTCAATACACGATCATGAATTTTATCAAAGGTGCTGTTTGCCGAGGGTCTATTGCATTAAATGTGATTCAAGATAATTTCTGGGTATTTTTTGTAGCTCCAAGCCAAATGAAAACAACGGAATTTTCGAAGTTTTTATCCAAGCAAGATAAGCATTTAAGGATGCCAGCTGCAGCTGAAAGCGGTTTTTTGTCAATCGGCCACTGGCGGACGTACGCTAAATCTCAACAACGCTATTTAAAAGCAAAAGGTGAATTTGTACGTAAGCACTATAAAGATTTTGATCAAAGTAGCTTATCTATGATTTGGGATGGTTATGGTAAAAATCCAAATGCCGCTCTAACAGTTTTCAGACACTTTGATAGCGCAACTGTTGTAAAAGGTCTTGTCGGCGAACCACCTCAAACCGCCTGGGTGATTGATTACCCAATACTTGAACGCATTCATTATTTATTAGTTGCTGGGTTCGATGTTTTTGGTTCGGTATCACATCAAGCAATGACTCGTATGTATATGGATTTTTTAAGGATGGAATCGGAAATGAACTTTCTTGCTTTCTTACCCGATGAATCTCGAGCGAGTGAAGTGAGTAACTGGTATCGCAACGCAACGGATGAAGTCGAAGATTATTTTAAAGCTTATTTTCAAAAAGATGCAGAAAAAACATCTCAACATTACACAACTGAAAAACCGAAGCTAGAATTATATCAAGCACTGAAATCTCACCTTGGGAATTCAATTGCCAACAACAAATATCACCTTGGATCATCTGATCTTCCTAAGACATCAATTGACGAACTTAAAAAATTACGTCAAGTCATAGGTATTCCGGCAGCAATACTCCCCCAATCTCTTTTTATCAACATTCAAAATTATGGTGCTCTTACGTTACTCAGTAATAACAAGTATACGAATATAACTTCCATGTTTGATGAGAGTGATCGTCATTTGAAAAATGAAGATACCTTAACGATTGCCAATGGCTTTATCGGAGCTTATCCCAATGTTTTATTAGATATTTCTGTAAAAGAAATCCCAGAAATGGTTGAAATGATCCAGCTATTAAAAACAGAAAAAGATTACACGCATTTTCTTGATAGGTTTGGTGTTCGCAGAACCAATGAACACTTTTGGAAGATCAGTGACGAACTGCATAAAAAAGCTAAAAGACAATCACCACTTGAGTCTGGTATTTTTGATTTCAATAGAATTCAAAACCGCTAAAGGCAGCACAAAATAGACAAAAAAATTGTTTTCGGCCGACCACCCTTGTAATGTCTCAAGACGAAATAGGCAAGTTAAGCTCCTAGAGTTCACCTCGCCACTTTTTATTTCTCCTTCTCGCTGCTCCTTTCTATTTTTTCAACTTCCTTTTGTATACCTCTAACCCTATCCATCACCTGAAGTGATAACGGTAATTAATAGCGCTGACAGCGCCTATCCGGTAAGCTGCGCAGCCAAAGCCGCTTGATAGACAAGCCATAGCCCTATTTGAGACCTCCATATGAGTTTTACCACCCTCGGGTTATCTGACCCAATACTTAAAGCTGTATCTGAAAAAGGTTACACAACGCCCTCTCCTATTCAGCAAAAAGCTATACCCCTTATATTGGAAGGTCGCGATGTAATGGCGGCCGCTCAAACGGGCACAGGGAAAACAGCAGGTTTTACTCTCCCACTTCTAGAGGTTTTATCTGGAGGAGAGAGAGTACGCCCGAACCATATTCGCACCTTAGTACTAACGCCTACTCGTGAATTAGCCGCTCAAGTTGCTGAAAGTGTCTCAACTTATAGTAAATATCTACCGATCACTTCAACGGTTGTTTTTGGGGGCGTAAAAATCAATCCGCAAATGATGAAACTTCGAAAAGGTGTCGACGTACTTGTCGCCACGCCAGGAAGACTTATCGATCTGTTCAATCAAAATGCCGTGAAATTTAATCAGGTCGAAGTCTTTATTTTAGATGAAGCCGATCGCATGCTCGACATGGGCTTTATTAATGACATTAAAAAAGTTATTAAGTTATTACCTCAAAAAAGACAAAATCTATTATTTTCTGCCACCTTCTCTGAAGATATTCGCAAATTAGCAAAAGGCTTAGTCAACAACCCCGCTGAAATTTCTGTCGCACCCGCTAACTCTACAGCACAAAATGTGAAACAGTGGATCTGTCCAGTCGACAAAAAAAAGAAATCTTCATTACTACTCGAGCTGATTGTTGATAATCAATGGCAACAAGTCCTTGTTTTTAGTAAAACAAAACATGGTGCGAATAAATTAACAACCTACCTCAATGAGGGTGGAATAAAAGCGGCTGCAATACATGGAAATAAAAGCCAAGGTGCTCGCACTAAAGCCCTAGCTGACTTTAAGCGTAATGCCGTTCGTGTTTTAGTGGCTACCGATATTGCGGCTAGAGGTCTGGACATTGACCAACTCCCACAAGTAGTTAATTTTGATTTACCCAACGTACCAGAAGATTATGTTCATCGCATAGGACGAACTGGACGCGCTGGCGCCACAGGACAAGCCATTTCGTTAGTCAGTGCAGATGAATTTAAATTACTATCCGATATCGAAAGGCTCATTAAAACAATACTGCCACGCGAAATCATAGACGGCTATGAGCCTGATCACGACCTTCCTGCATCTGATCTTAACCGAATAGTGAGAGCACCCAAAAAACCACAAAATCAAAACAATAAAAGAACGAACAGTCGCTCCAATAGAAACTATAGCGGAAAGGATTCTCGAAAAAAGCCTAACTCTTCGAAAAACAGCCCTTACGGTCAACATAAAAGAAGTGAAGGAAGCGCAGCAAAGAATGATCAAAACAAATCGTCTTCATCTAGTCGGCGCAAACCGATAGCTATGCCGAAGTAAAAAAGCAACAAACCAAATAGATAGCGGCCGAAGAATTAATAAATGAAAAAAATTGCCATTTTTGCTGATATACAAAATATCTATTACACAACAAGAGATGCTTACCAACGCCAATTTAACTATCGCGCGCTCTGGTCCGAAATAAGTCGGCAAGGTGATATCGTTCTCGCAAATGCTTATGCCATACATCGCGGCGATGAAAAACAACTTCAATTTCAAAACGTACTCAAAAGTATTGGCTTCAACGTAAAACTAAAACCTTTTCTACAACGAGCTGACGGCTCTGCAAAAGGTGACTGGGACGTTGGAATTGCTATTGACGTTATGAGTTGCGCAAAAGAGGTTGATACTGTTGTCTTATTATCAGGTGACGGTGACTTCGATATGCTATTAGAAAAAATTAAAAACGATTTCGGTACTAATACTATTGTATACGGAGTTCCAGCATTAACAGCAAACTCTTTAATTGACTCAGCCAACTACTTTAATCCTATCGATGAAAGACACCTCCTATAAGTTAGGACTTATAGCCTCAAAGGTATATTCATACGTTAAATCTATATTGAAAGCACTAACGAACATATCTCGTCCGGAAAAAACATCCCTGCTACCTTTTATCAAAAACTCATTTTCAGGACTCAGCCTATTATTGAGTGGTATACATGTTTGATATCTTGCGATGGTTCTATATTGTATCTTGACTGAATAATTTGTTGGTATTGCTCATACAAATGCTTTGCCGCATCTTTCTGATTCAACTTATCATATGCGGTCATCATAGAAACATAAATGGGTTCATTAACATCATCAATCGACAAGCCTTTTTGCCCTAGTTCAATTGCCTCAATAAAATCTTTATTTTCCACAAAACCTTCAGTCACAGCGCTAAGCAGACTTAAATAATCTTTGTGTATTTCATTTCTATAAGAAACTAGCCAATAATCACTTTCATTCGGTAAAAAAGCACCCTTACAAAGCTCCAATAATTGATGGGATCTATTCAGTTGTTTACCAATCCAAAATTCTTTCACCTCTGTTCTTTTTACTAGCCCTTGAACAACCCAAGCATCAATCCAGCAATGAGATCTACTCAACGACAATTTACTATCATTTTGAATAACGCTCTCTTTGCCAATCAATTTTCTTAATCTAGATAAAGTGACTTTATAATTATTTGCGCCCTTCTCTCCATCTAGCTCCGGCCACAAAGACTCAATTAATTCTGGCACTGAAATAGGAGTACGGGCTCGGCTTATTAAAAACTTCAACAATTGTAAAGGACGTGCAGATTGCCGAGACAAGTCTAGCAACTGATTATTAACGGTTATCGAAAACTCTCCTAAAGTCGTAACACGCACTGGCCACGGCCAATCAGGTAAAATTCTCCCAAAATCATCAGGTCTTATTCTCTGCAGACCGATCAATTTCAAAACATATTCAGTTTCTATTTTTTCACTTAATGCATACCCATATACAGATGAGAGCATATTGCTTAATTTTCCAAAATAATTAATGATTCCATTTTTCCTTGCAAAAACTAAGGCTGAATTCACTTTTAAAGACACATCCTCATTCGGCTCTTCGGCGTTAATGCTCAACCAAGCTTCAGCTAATAATATTTTCAACTCCAAATGTTTTGAAAACATTTTCTCCTTTATTTTTTTTAATTGATTTAAAAAAATTATCGACAGTTCTTTTTTATTCGTCTTGGCATGCGAAAAAATTTGTAAATAATTGCATATAACAACACCTAAAATATATCCAGACTTTTCGCTATTCTTTTCTGCCGCTTGCAATACAGGAATTGCCTTTTCATATTCCCCTACTTCACAAAGATACCATCCCTCACACACTTGATAAGCTGCATTTTCCAAAATTTTGGTAACACTGCTTACGCTGATTTTTTCAAGGGATGCTTTTGCCGATTCAGCATCTCCAGCTAAAAGATGCGTGTAAGCCATTTCAAATTGAGCCAAGCCTCCCTTAGGAAAACTCCATTTTCGAGCAAAAAATTCAGCCTCAGCCGTGGCTGCTATAACGTCATCAAGCTTGGCAGTAATTGCAAAATATAGATTTTTAGTATTATTGGCATTCCAAAGGACAAATGGATCTATAGATTGCTGCAATACATCTTGTGCAGCTATAGCCTCAACATATTCTGTATAGTGGGATTTTCCTCGCAGAGCATAGTGCCACATTAAAGCGGAACATAACTGGAGTCGCTGTGAAGGTATTTTATTTTCTTGCAGTAGCCCAATAGAATTTTTTTCTAATTGCTCAAAGTCAAAACCCTCCGGCGTCCTCCAGTTCACACACCACCACACCGCACACATACAAAAAACTTTAACAATAATTTCATCGCATTCGGGATATTTATTTTTCAATTTTTCAAAAATTTTAAGGTGATTATCGATTCGATGAAGATCCCCCCAGTCCATCGTATACACCATGGCAACACCCGCCCACGCTGTAAAAACTCCATTTACATCATCAGTTAACTGGGAAAGCTCAAAAGCCTTATGATAAATCTTTGAAGCATCTTTATGATTCTCCATATGCAATGCACGAGCTTGAGACAGTAACAACCTGACGCTTTTTTCTTTTTTTTCATCTGGTATTTTATTAACCCACCACAAAAACTCGCTGCTCCGGCCTTTCCCAAGAACGTCATTGCTCTGCTTGATACACAACTTAATTAAGTTATCCCAATCTTGAGCACCGGCCATTAAACTAGCTGCCACTTCAACTTGATTATCGTCGATAGCTAACTTAGAAGCCTTTAGGAGTATTTTAGTGTGTTCATCAGGGCTAATTTCTTGCTGACCAATGCCTTTCAAAAAATGTCGGTACAAAGGATGGTATTGATATTTAACAACCCCATCAACATCCCTTTTTTCAATAAAGTGACCTGCTTTATGTTGTTCGCTTAGGTGCTCTTCAATAACTATTGAAGAAAGTCCGACAAGCTCTTCAGCCATCTTTACACTAAATTGAGGGATATACGCTGTGAGCTTTAAGATTGTTTTTAATTCTTCATGATAATTTCGGTATTCTTCTCTGGCAAAATATTCAAACAGCATTTGGTGGTCATCTGTTTCAACAGGTACAGATTTAAGATCCATATTTTTTTTGCCGTGCAACAGGAGAATAACTCCCGCAACCCATCCTTTGGCTTGGTGGCTTATCTTTTTTATTTCTTCGCCATCATTAACTCCATTGGTTTTTAAAAAACTACTCATCTCATCGGCATCAAAAAGAATTTCTTCTTTATCAATTAACGCTATATCACGATTCACCAGAAGCCGAACCAAATCACCTTTTGGCAAATTTCTACTTAAAACAATAATATGACAATTACTTGGCAAACAACCGATGGCCGTTGCAACTAGCCGATGTAAAACTGATTCGCTTGGGACATCGGGGTAATCATCAATGATGCAGTAAAAAGGAGCTTGCCAATTTTCAAATAATTGTGAAAAGAAGCTTTGAGCAAAACGAAAAATATTTTCACTCGTCGAAAGAGTGAAACTTGGAAGCCCATCAAGGCTTCGCCCCAATCCTTCAGTTAAAGCTTTTGCGCTTTCAAAAAAACCTGCGGGCGTACTATCTTCTTGATCTAATCGATACCAAAAATAGGGAACACCTGTCGACTCTAGGTACTGCAAGGTTGCCGTTGTTTTTCCTGCGCCGGGAGCACCTGCTATCCAAATACTTTTTGATGCCGATGCTTTTGACATTCGATCAATTACACGAGGCCTCTCGACAACATCTTGAAGCTTAGGTGGTCTGAATTTCGCTTTCAACATTCTCAATCTTTACCTTAATATTAAAAATATATTTCAAAACTTATTAGTCACTTCGGTATAAATTTAAAATATTTTCATTATTTAACGGCGTTTGTCTTTAAAAAAAATCTGTAACCTTATCTGTAACCCTTCTCTGCAATAATACTCAGATTACTAGGCAGTACAGCTTTAATGTGTGCAGTACTTACATTGGGCACGACTAACGAGTTTTGCTCTTCTTAAGTTTTTAGACGCAACAAAATTCATTTAATCAGCACGCAAAAGGAATTCAAGCTGAAACATAATGCCAATGCTTTGCAAAGTAATTCGTTATGAAAGAGCTAGACAAAAATATGAATCATCAAGACCAAGTAGAATTCGCCACACTAAAATCTTCTTTTGATAGCCAGAATAAAATTAGCCTTTCTGGCTGGTTTGCTCTCTCTGAATCCATTGAAGCTATTCATGCCAATAATGGGCTGTACTTACAAGTCCAAGGTATCGTACCAGACTATATTTACTTTCTCTCTGAAGGTATTGCACGTGAGTTTGCCGAGAAAAAAGATGGGTCTGAATTAAATCGAGCATTCCATCGTGGCCCTTCCGTTATAGGTGCCCTTTCCTCTCATAAAAATGAAAGAGGCAATGCATCTTCCATCAGCATGATGACTGAAGGAAAACTATATCGAATTTCATGCGAGTCATTTATGAAAATACTCGAGAAACACCATGATTTAGACCATTGGTATCTCCTAGCAATGTCTCGCAACTCCTTACAACTTCAAAGTCGCCTGCAAGATTTGTTGCAAAAGGGACGAGATGAGAGGTTGCATATATTTGTCTCTGAAAATCCTGATCTGGCTGCACAAATTCCTACTAAACACATCGCAAGCTATCTTGACGTGCCCGCTGTTGTAGTCAATATCGTTAAACGAAAATTCATAAAAGAATCTAATCCAAGTTTACATCTTACTGCTTAAGCATCTTCATTTATTTTTGCCAACAAAGTCTAACTTCAAGTAAGGAATGCAAGATCTGGCAGGCAGCCTTACAGAGAAGCTCTTGAATTTGAGTTCTTGGCGTCTCATGCAACATATTAATTAACAACCTTTCTATGCCTTACAAATTTGAGCATGTTATACCTATCAGCTTCACTGCTTTAATAGTCACCAGACTAGTCAACTAAGCTAATACTCCCCCAATCACCATCAACTGAAGCGAGCAGCTTTTTAAGTGCTTTGCTTTTCTTCTGATAATTTTGAGCGTTTTTGTCCCAACGCTTTTTGACAGACCGATGAACATGTCCGGTGACCTCTCTAACCGCTTCTTTTCTGGCAAGATAAATTCCTTTTCGAGAGTTATGTTGCTTATCAGTAGGGTTGGGTTTTATAGATTTTAGAAAATGAGATTCAAACTCTAAGCCAAACATATTCGCTTCATTTAGAATCCATTTAGCAGCACAGTGACTCAATCCCTTCTCTTTATAACCACCACCAACATCTGAATGAGCTCCGGAAAACCACACTTGCTGTAAATCCAAGCCTGGCTTTTTACTCCATAAGGTAGGTAAAAAATCTTCTCTATTTTCATCAATAGCTAACGCATGCCGTGCATGATTTATAATTTTACTAGGTTCGGTGTCATGAAAAAGTAATTCTCTCTCTCCAAGATTACCCCAAAAAGGTACGGGAATACCTAAAGCGCCAACCGTATCCCAAACACCGATAAATTCAATATTCGTAATATCTGCAACAGCATTTTTTTTTCGAAACTTCACAGACATGGGCGCATTAGGATTACTTGTTTTTGTTCTTTTTCGATAAAGCTGATAAGCATCAGGAATTAAATGGGCATTCTCTCTTTTTAATAATCCACAATTTCTAACAAACCCACCGAGTGAACGAACTGTGTATGCACCACGGCTAAAACCAAAAAAATATAATTTATCGCCCGGATTATAGTTATGAACAAGGAATCGATAACAGTCCATGATATTTTTATCGATTCCTTCCCCCGAAATTCCACCCATCATTTTTTTACGATCGGTACCCACCCCCCAATCATAAAAAGAAACTTGCTCAACATCCAAACCTGTCACCGAATCAACCACTTTCGGTTTTATACCTCTCGCCATTTGCAAAACATTAGTGGAAGCGCCCTTTTCAGGGGAGTTCCAAGTTCCATCAGCAAAAATAGCTATTCTTTTCATCCCAAACTCCTTTTATTATGATAATTGTATGTAAGCTTTAGCAGTATCAACGTCTCAGTTAACGTGATAATGAAAGTAACATCAAATCATTTTTTTACTACTAAAGGTATTTCGCGCCATTGTAAAAAAAGACGCAAGATAATCCTTTTCTACATCTGATTTTCGAACACCTAGATAGATATTTTTCTTAATTCCTGCTTTTCCTAGCCGCACTGAAGTAACTGAGAATTTAGATTTATACTCATCCGCCAACCATTTTGGCAATGCTGCCACGCCACGACCAGCAGAAACCATTTGTAACATAATATCTGTTGTCTCAATGACTTTATGTTTTTTCGGGCTGCAATTAGCAGGCAATAAAAACTGATTAAAAATATCTAAACGAGCTGCCTCTACAGGATAGGTAATCAGCGTTTCATCTGATAAGTCTGATGGTTTTAGGTAAGTTTTTTTTGCTAATGGATGTTTATTTTGAACGACAAGTACTTGCTCATAACTAAACACTGGCTCAAAAACCAACTCTTTTTTTAGAAAGGGATCAGGTGTTACAAGCACATCAATTTCATCATTAAATAAAGCACCCACTCCACCAAATTGAAATTTTTGTAATACATCTAAATCTACGTCTGGCCATTTGTCTAAATAAGGAGACACAACTTTTAACAGCCACTGGTAACAAGGATGGCACTCCATACCTATTCGCAATGTCCCTCTTTGTCCTTTAGCTAAGTCGGCCAATACATTTTCAGCGTATTCTAATTGGGGAAGCAACTTTGCAGACACACCCAACAAATATCGCCCGCTTTCAGTTAAACGCAGGTTTCTACCTTCTTTTCGCCAAATCACAGCGCCTAGCTGTTGCTCCAATTTTTTTATGGCATGACTCAATGCAGGCTGAGTTAGATTCAGCGATTTAGCGGCATCCGTTAGCGTTCCCAATCGGTCCACTTCTCGAATAATCATTAAATGATGTCTTTCTAGCACAATTACGAACCTCGCCATTCATAAATTTATTGCATGTATTCATGAAATATAACCATTATTTTTTATGAATTGAAAGACCTAATATCCGCTCTCAATGACTCACGGCCAAAACCTACCAAATTCAACCAACAACCAAGGAAACTCTCGTGATAACAACTCATAATTTAGGATTCCCACGAATAGGGACAAAAAGAGAATTAAAATTTGCACTAGAAAGCTACTGGCAAGGGAGCAGCGACGAAAAAGCGCTTTTAGACACTGCCAGAAATTTGCGTGATGTGCACTGGGCATACCAAACCGGCTTAGATTATTTACCTGTCGGTGATTTTTCACTTTACGACCAAGTCTTAGATATGAGCTTTACCCTAGGGAATATTCCTAAGCGAGTTAACAAGAATACAGAAACGAAATTCAATGATTTAAATGAAGAGTTACAACTCGAAGATTATTTCAGTATCGCACGCGGCCGATCATTAAGCTCTGAAAGTGAAAACCCTGAAAGTAAATCGGATCATTCAAGTTGCACAAAAATACACGCTGGCGAAATGACAAAATGGTTTGATACAAACTATCACTACATTGTCCCTGAATATGAAAGAGACACCGATTTTTCGTTAAACCCTTCTCGATTATTACGACAAATCAGTGAAGCAAAAGAAAAAAACATACAATGCAAACCCGTCATCATTGGCCCTGTTACCTATCTATGGCTGGGCAAAGAAAATGATTCTTCTAAAAAATTAGATCTATTAGAAAAATTATTGCCGGTCTATGGAAAATTGCTCGATCTATTTGCAGAGCAAGGTATTGAATGGGTCCAAGTTGATGAACCGATACTTGTCACTGAATTGGATCAAGAATGGCAGCAAGCGATTCGAAAAGCTTATGACACACTATCGGCCAACATCCCAAAATTATTACTCACTACCTACTTTGGTGAATTAAAAGAAAACTTATCACTGTTATGTCAATTACCTGTACATGGAATTCATGTTGATGCCATTAACGGTAAGAATGAATTTCCAGAATTATTAGCGCAGTTACCCAAAGATAAAATTATTTCATTAGGTGTGATAGATGGTAGAAATATTTGGAAAACAGATTTATTAAAAACAATAGAAACACTTGAACCTGTTTATCAATCAATAAAAGATAGGTTATGGCTTGCACCTTCTTGCTCGCTACTTCATGTACCTGTTGATCTTAATTCAGAAACTAACAGTAGCTCATCGACACTCCATCCTGAAGTTAAAGAATGGTTAGCATTTTCTCGACAAAAGCTCGATGAAATTCAATTGATAGCTAAAGCGTTACAAGAGGGTAAGTCATCAATAAAACAAGAACTGGAAGACAACAAAAGATCTATTATTAAACGCCAAGAATCAAATCTTGTAAATAATCTAGCTGTCAAAGAAAAAGTATCAAGCATAGATTCAAATTTAGGGAAACGACACAGCCCATATAGCCAGCGAAAAGAAATACAACAAAAATTATTAAACCTCCCCAAGCTCCCAACAACGACTATTGGCTCTTTTCCTCAAACAAAAGAAATTCGACAAGCTAGATTAAAATACAAAAAAGGTGAAATTAGTAACGCAACATATACAAAAATCATGCAATGTGAAATATCGAACGCCGTAAACATACAAGAAGATATTGGGTTAGATGTATTAGTTCATGGAGAAGCTGAACGGAATGACATGGTGGAATATTTTGGTGAGCAACTTGACGGGTACACGTTCTCCCAATTTGGATGGGTTCAGTCCTATGGCTCTCGCTGTGTAAAACCGCCGATCATCTTTGGCGATATATCTCGACCTAAAGCAATGACTGTTCATTGGAGCAGTTATGCTCAATCACTAACAAATAAAACAATGAAAGCGATGCTGACTGGCCCTGTTACTATTTTAAATTGGTCTTTTGTGAGAAATGATCAACCCCGATCAGAAACGTGTTATCAACTAGCACTAGCCATTCGTGAAGAAGTTTTAGATTTAGAAAAAGCTGGTTTAAAGATTATTCAAATTGATGAAGCCGCTTTGCGAGAAGGTCTGCCTCTCCGCAGACAACAATGGGATCACTATCTCTCTTGGGCCATTGAAGCATTTAGAATTTGTGCGAACTCAGTAAAAGATGAAACTCAAATTCACACTCACATGTGCTATTCAGAATTTAACGACATTATTAAAGCGGTGGCAGATATGGATGCCGATGTTATTACCATTGAAACATCAAGATCAAATATGGAATTGCTTAAAGCGTTCACCGATTTTGAATACCCGAATGAAATTGGCCCAGGTGTTTATGACATTCACTCGCCCAATATTCCCAGTGAAGAGGAAATTCTTTCGCTCTTAGAAAAAGCGATGCAATGCATAGATCAAAAACAACTTTGGATTAATCCAGATTGCGGATTAAAAACTCGCACTTGGGACGAAGTCATCCCGGCATTAAAAAACATGGTGGGAACGGCTAGGACATTGAGAGAGCTTGCTTAGCTTAAATAAGATAATTTCAGTCTTTATAAGAACAGAAACACTCTTTTAAAGATTGAAATTGTTTATTGCAGACCTAAAGCTAATCAAAAATCCCTGTGTCTTTATCATCTAGGCTTTTTTGGTTTTTCTCTTCCCAGTATTCAGCTACGCCCTCACGACCTTTTTTTACCGACCAGTTTACTAGCGTTTGTCTTTCACCTTTAAATTCATAATAAGGAACGGCATACCCACAAGACGTTAAAACCATCTCAATATCAACTTCAAATATCTGCCGTGCGCCAACATTCTCAGAAAATAACGGATACATTTTTTTCCAATCACGATCTCTGGGGTGTATAACTTTTGCGTGTCCATACAAACGTAATATAAGCGGCTGCTTATCAAATGAACAAAACATTATCGTCATTCGATTATTTTCTAACATATGAGCTGCGGTTTCGTTACCGCTACCCGTTAAATTCAGCCATGCCACCTTAGTAGAGCTAACCACTCGTAAACTATCCATTCCTTTTGGTGAAACATTGACAAGCCCCTCAGCCGCAGCAGAACCAATAAAATACAAGTGCTGCTTTTGAATAAACTGAATATGTTTTTCATTTAACGCATCAAATTTCTCTGCCACATCTATCCCCAGGCTATAGCTCCAATTATATTCATCTAACCTTACGAATTTACTGCTAACATTGCCATCATTTTTTGATGGATAATATTGACGCCTTTTAGCGGGCGCAACATCACTTTAAATTCAATGATTTTCCCATCATTGTCACACTTTATGATATCCACACCATTGACAGCGATCCCATCAATATCGACTTCGAATTCCAATACACCATCATTCCCATCGCAGATTTCTCGAACATAGCGAAAAGTATCATTACCGAAAACAAGCAATGCGGCAGAAAGATATTGAAAGGTAATCGCTTTGCCAACTTGGGGAGAGTGAACCACAGGCGAAAAAAATACAGCATCATCAGCTATAAGATTTTCAAGATCAGCAATATTTTTAGCTTCAACAATACTGTGCCAATCTTTAATAACGCTTTTTATCATTTTCTTCACCATCATAATAGATTAATCAATTTTGCAGACAGTCTTGTGACGAAAGACCCTAATGCGGTAATCTCTATGCCACAAAGCCTTTTATATCTCTGTGATAGCAACATAGTACAAACTGCCATAGTCGCAAACACAATACTAGATATTTAGCTCCATTGATAAAATTTTGGATGAGTCATGAAGAAATCAAAATATTTAAAGACAATGCACAAACTTCAGGAAGAATTGGTTCAAATGCAGCAATGGGTCAAGAAAACCGGTCAACGAATTATTATTGTCTTTGAAGGTCGTGATGCGGCAGGGAAAGGCGGAATTATCAAAGCCATAACGCAACGCGTCAGCCATAGAGTGTTCCGCGTTGTAGCCCTCCCTGCGCCGAGCGATCGAGAAAAAACTCAGCTGTACATGCAACGCTATATTCAACACTTCCCAGCTGCTGGAGAAATTGTAGTGTTTGATCGTAGTTGGTATAACCGTGCCGGCGTTGAACCCGTCATGGGATTTTGTACGCCGGAGCAAACCGATCGATTTTTAGAAACAACCCCAGATTTCGAAAAAGAAATAGTAAGAGAAGGTATATTTTTAAAAAAATATTGGCTAGAAGTCAGCAACGAAGAACAAGAAAAACGCTTTCAATCTCGTATCGATGACCCCATTAAACAATGGAAGCTTAGCCCCATGGATTTAGAAGCACGACGCCGATGGTACGATTACTCTCGAGCGAGAGATCGAATGATGGCAGCAACAGACACAAAAGAATGTCCTTGGAATATTGTCGCTACTGATGATACTAGAGCCGGTCGTTTGAATTGCATATCTCATCTACTCAAAGAGATACCTTACGAAAAAACGAAAGCCACTACGGTTAAACTCCCCAGGAGAGATGAAGCTATAGCATATGATGACAAAGCGCCTATGAAAAATAGACGTTATATTGATGAAATTTTTTAACACTTAGACTCTAGAAAAATAACACTTGAATTATTACCGACACACAGTCAATAAACACTGGCTGTTTCATCAATAAAAAAATTAGCATCATTTTGCTGACACCAAACCTCAAGCTCTTGCTTTAACACAGACCAATAATTCCTTGCCCAATCTGGAGCCTTTTTTTCCCAAGTGTCCTCTGATGGTAAATATGCTGAAAGGATTCCCATCGGTAATTCAAGAACAAATGAACCACCGGGCCCCGTTACTATCAATTCCTCTTTCCATCGGGGCTGAAATGTAAATGTGTTCATTGCCTTCGGCCCTTAATTTATTCAATCAGCTTTTGATTATTACATTAGCTTCAACAGGATCACGATCGATTCTTGTTGCATTGGCTGGCACAGAAGTATCTTCATAGCCGAAAGCAATACCGAATAAAATTTTAGTATCATCGGTAACACCAAACTCTTCGCGAACCATTGCCGGATAATTTCGCATTGAGCCCATGGCGCAACTGTGTAAACCAAAAGAGACCAAAGTAAGCATTAATGTTTGCGCATACATTCCCACATCAAGTGCAACGGTTGCTCCAAATTTTGGATCCATACCGATAAAAGCCATATAGGGCGCATCAAAAAATTCAAAATTTCTTAACAGCGCAGCTATTCGCCCCGGCTTGTCATCACGGGCTATTCCCATGTTGTTATAAAGTTTAACGGCGCAATCCACTTGTCGGCGCCTGTAATCGCCTTCGAAATCACCACGGTATTCATAGTCTTGCTCAGGTGGAACGCTGGCTTTCGTATTCTCAACCATTTTCTGACTAATTTTATCGCGCAAAGCTCCTGTCGCGACATACACATTCCACGGCTGAACATTACAGTTTGAGGGTGCTTGTTGTGCAATTTGAAAAATCCGCTGTAAAACATCTTCGGGAATCTTTTTATCCAAGAACCCTCTGACGGAACGTCTTTTATAAATTGCTTCTATCAACCCCATATCGGGATCTGTTGATAAAACACCTTCAGCTAAGCTTGTATTATTTAGTTTTTGAGAACTGCTCATGTGTCTCTCTTTATCTATTTAACATTTCATTAAAAATAAAAAGCAAATTGTACAAAGAGACTAGTATCCGTTGCTAGTGTTGTATCCGTAAAGTTATTATTTAATACGCCTAGATCAGAACTCATACCACCAAACTCCGTATCTTTAGAGCCAATAGGTACGTTGAGTGCTCCAATGATTTGCCAATTTTGAGCAATATCATAGCTCGCAGTCAATTGAAATAATGCAGAAGAATCAACCAGATTGATAAATAAAGTAGGGCTTGCAATCATCAAAGGGGTTAGTTCAATACTTGCTGATGCTGCAAAATAATGACGACCAATACCATAGAGTTCTCCACGCTGAACCTTTGATAACAAATCAAAGATAACGTCATCCTCGCTTACCGGTGTTAAATCAGCTAACGAAATACTATTTTTTTTAACTCCAAAACCATTATAAAAATATTCGATGATGCCACTAACATTATGGCCTCTCCAAACCCACGAATAAGAAAGATTAGTAACAAAGGATGTCGCGCGTTGCCTCTCTGTTTTAGTGACCATGACATCACTTCGCCAAAGTGCTCCACCAATACTTTTAACCAGCCCCACTCCAACAATTTCATCTTCATAATGCTGAGCTAATACAAAATCTAATTCGAGTCCGGCTAAAAAATTATTTGAACCGCTTGAAGAGCTATCGTAATTTACATAGTGATACTTAATAGCCATACTTTGTTGCGATGAAGAAATGTCACCTCGACTTTTATTATTTAAAGTTGAAGCAAGGATACTATCTTTAGGTTCACGACGAGCAACCCAAACGGCTTGCACATCACTACCTGACTCCAAGAGGTATTGAGCGTAAAGCATGTCGTCGCCAGTTTTATATTCTTTATCTATCGCAGCGGGATCGAAGGGATTAAAAAAATCGAGTGGATTATAAATAAGACCATTGCCCCAGCTCACCACTTGTCGCCCAACACGAACAGTCATATTGTTATTGGAGTACCCAACATTCATTCGATCTAATCGGTGCAGTAGTACGGTGTCTTCATCATTACTAACAACATGCGTTAAATCAAACACCCTGAGATCATCAGAGACAAAAGCGTTTGTTGAAAAAAATGAGTTTGTATTTAATAATTCATTAGATGACTGACTAAATCCCAGCATGTCTCCATCAACTACTTGCAACTGATAATCGACGTTAACATCAAATTTATTTTTTCTCGCACTCAACATCCAGCGAGTATCGATCAATTGATCAAACGTCGTTGCATCAATTAATTCCCTATAAAGGCTATTTTCTGGATATCGGTTTAATTGTGTTTGATATTTTGCGTGAGACGACAACAGGTATTCATCCATTAAGCCCGCATAAGAAGTCTGCCAAAGAAAACTAAACACAGCCATGAAGAAAAGAAAGAGAGTATTTTTTTTACATTGATAGCGAATCATGTCAGGTCGCTTCATCACTAACAATTTTCCCGTCTTGCATATGAATTTGTCGCTTAGCATAAGTCATAACACGTTGATCATGGGTAGCGATAACAAAAGTAATGTTGTGGTTTTCATTCAACTCTACAAATAAATCCATCAGCTTCTCCATACTCGCCGAATCCAAATTGGCTGTTGGCTCATCAGCCAGCACTAACGCTGGCTTAGAAACAATCGCTCGTGCAACAGCAACACGCTGTTGTTGACCACCCGATAACTGATGAGGGCGGCGATCCTCCATGCCTTTCAGGCCCACTTCTTCTAAAATAGACATGGACTTATTGTGTCTTTCAACACTAGACATACCTTGTACCTGCATCACAAACTCTACATTTTCTTGAGCAGATAAAACGGGAATTAAATTATAAGCTTGAAAAACGAAGCCAATATTATGCAAGCGCATATCTGACAGAGCTGCTTTGCCCAACTGATCAATACGTCGCCCCGCTATAACAATTGACCCACTATCTGGCGTATCAAGGCCGCCTATCGCATTGAGCAATGTTGTTTTTCCTGAACCTGATGGGCCAGACAAACAAACAAAGCCTCCTTCTTTTATTGAAACAGTCACATGATCCAAACCAGTAATAATGGAATCACCTTGCTGAAAAGTTTTACATAAATTTTCACAATCGACGGCGTTCATGTCAGGCCTTTGTTATTTAGTAATATATTTTTGTTAGTTTTTTATTAACGACGAATCACTTACGTTTTGTTCAAAGCGGTTACCGGATCATAACGGCTGGCGCGCAGCGCGGGTAATACGCCACTCAGCAACCCCAATACAATCACTATACTGTTTGCTAAGATAATATCTTTTACGTATAACGCAGGTCTTATTGTTGTGCCCGCCCCCATCATTTCCATTCCCTCGGCCAAATGAGAAACATCAAACCCCTCTCTTATTGGGTAAATACTTAACAGCACCAAAATATTGCCAAGTAACAAGCCCAGTAATAATAAGAATAATGTTTCCAGTAATACTTGCTTTAAAATTCCTGAAGGGCGCATGCCTAATGCGAGAATCAAACCAATTTCTCTGACTCTTTCAAAAACGGCCATCACTAATGTATTCACCAAACCAAATGATAGCGCTAAAAAGATGACAACAATCCAAACAAAGACAAAACCATCCATCACGTTAAGCATGGTGCCAAGATAAGAATCTAAATTGTACCAAGTTGCTACCGAGTTATTCTTTTCAATCGATTTTATTTTTTTATAAAATCCATCGACATTCCTGAAGTTTTCACCCTGCACTTCAATCTCTGAAATGCTTTCTCCTATATTTAACAATTGTTGTGATGTTGATATACCAAGAAACACAAATTGCTCTTCCATTGAAGAAAGTTCTGCCTTAAAAATCCCAACAATTTTAAATCCACGATCCGCAATATTATTATCAGGATCTTGACTCATTATAACGATGCGCTTTCCCAGTCGGGTATCTAAGCGTTTTGCCAGCTTTTCTCCAATAACAATACCGCGATCATTATCGGAATCAATCCAACGGCCCTCTTTAATCCAATCTTTTACATGAGAAAGTGTTGGCTCACCTTCTGCAGACACTCCCATCAACACTACACCAAGAGATTCACGCTCACTAGAAACAACAGCGGGAACACGAACACGTGTAGACCAATGTAAATTGTCTTCTTTGAATATTTTTTTCAGCTCTTCTGATGGAGGCGCTATACGATTAACGATACTAGGATCATCACGATATTCAGGGTGATGTATTTGAACATGCCCTACAAATGTTTTAATGCTATTTTGAATCATATCGTCGACCATGCCACGCATCAGTGCAACCATAAAAATCATGGCCCAAACGCCAATAGCAATGGCGCATAACATAATGATAGTACGACGGTGATTACGCCAAAGATAACGCCACGCGAGTATTACGGCAATTCGCCAAGACGAAAAATAAGATGGTTTTGCGTAATCAGAACGAGGCATTATGCGGCCCTCATCGCTGTAATAGGTCGTAAAAAATATAACCGAATAGCGGGATAACAAGCGGCAAGAATACTAGAAATAAAAATAATGCAGGGGCCGATGATGGCTGAAAAAAATGAAACCGTAGGATGGATGCGACTCGGTAAATTAAATTTTAAAGATAGCTCTTCCATTCCAGGATAAGTAAAACCTACTTGACCGATGATATAGGTAATTACCCCTCCAACAGCGACACCTAGAATAAAACCGACGCCTGCCATTAAACTAGTCTCTAACAAAACTAATCGAATTAATCGGCGGGATCTCAAGCCTAACGCCATAATAATGCCGAATTCTTTTGTTCTTTCTAAAACCGACATCAATTGTGTATTCATAACACTAAAAGAAACAAGAATAATTAAAACGCCATACATAAACCACGAACTCGCCATATCTGACTGTATCGCTTGCTTTAAACCGGGTTGCAATTCAATCCAATCCAAAACAACAGTCTCTTTATTTTCTGATACTTGATGATTAACTAGATTGCTTAGCGAATTTTTCACGGATTCAATTGAGTCAAAATTGTTAACCTTAATAACAACACTATGACCGTCATCCATCATAGAAAACGTTTCTTGAAAACGTTTTAAAGGTATTTGAGCCATCGATCTGTCAACATCAGGAATGCCACTATTAAAAATTCCAACAATAGTCAGTACATCAGCAGCAAACGACCCATCTCTACCAGAACCAATAATTGTTAATTCTTGACCTAATTTAATTCTGAGGTTTCTTGCTAAGACGCTTCCAATCACAATGGACTGAGTATCACCTTCTGTTAAATATCGTCCTTCTGATATTAATCCAGGTAAGCTTGAAACATGTGGTTCAAAGTCCGGCTCTACACCAACAACTTGAATCCCATAACTTCTTTGCTCACTAGACGCTAACGCGAATCCCATTCCTCGAGCAGCGACATCGATTTCTGTATCAGGAAAATTATTTCTTACTTGTGAGGTAATAGAATGAATACCTGAAAGGGATTCTCGGATAGTAGGCTCGTCATTGTAGCCGTCCGCTTGTACTTGAATATGTCCCGTGAATACTCGTAACGTATTATCAATCATTAATTGATACATACCGTACTGCATCGAAATTAAAAAAATTAACAGCACGTTGCAAAATACCATCGCGGCAATGGTTAACCATGTGCGACGGGCATGCCGCCAAATATTTCTCCACGCCAAACGAAACTCTAGCATTCTAGTTCCTAATCTTTCGACAAAATCACTGCCTTTTTTACTATCGAGGATTTCTTAAATAAGACTGCGTGAACATCTGGGGATTGATATCTATATCAAAATCAATGTCATTAACTTGAATTTCTGTCCACTCTTCAGGAGATTCTATTTTTGCAACTCGTTGTGATACCGCAACGACCCTGTCATCCATTACCGCAATTTTTTGGGTTTTCATTATTTTAAATAAAACATCATCTTGATCGTAGAAGTCATGCTGAAGTAATACAAAATCATCTCTAACTTGTAATACTTCTTTCCCCCAGACAACCGCTGCATCTTCTTTTGGCGTCGCTTGCACGGTGTAAATAATATGATTTTCTTTTTGCTCTGTTTTAATTAATTTATGATCGTAGTAGACAAGGATATCGTCAGCACGAGAAACATCTTTATTCGAAAAATCCGACCCCATCCAACTCTGGCCCATCATAGAAGATGGCATTTTTATCACGCGATTTATTTTAGGGGAGTACGTCCACATATCATTATCGACTAACAACGTACCGTTCCCTGCATCTTTTTTCGGCGCTACGACGCGAACAAGGCTATGCTTATCGCCTTTTGTCCAGCCCCGCATACTCATGGAGCGCTCCCAATCAGGACGATGAATCACCATCGTCATTTCTGAATAAGAGCTGACGCCTCTCCAATTTTCTATCGCTGCCTGAATAATCTCTTTTGCGCTTGTGAGAACTTGTTGAGAATTGGCCGGATACGATGAAACAGGATTAGGGGGAGGTGGCGTAGAAGGCTGAAGACTGGAACTTCCTTGAGGAATAGCTTGAGCTGAAATTAAACCCGGCAATAAAACCAAGCTCAAGATAGCCATGAGGATAGTCGATAATTTTGGAATAAAAAAATAATCACTTTGCTTCATGGAACAGTCCGTTATAGTTTTAGGCTGTACTTGAATCAGAAAATGTTAAAACTTCACTCTGGCTAGTATTTTACATATTTTATTGATTATATCCATTCAAGCTTCTCTATACTGATCAACTATGCACTTATGTCTATACAACATTTATAACAACAGTTTATTTATCCAGCTAAAGCACTAATGTTATCGCCTGACACAATCGTTGCAATTGTTCTTTTTTTATGATGTAAGGCGGCATGATGTAAATCAAATGTCCAAAAGGTCTTATCCATACGCCAGCCTCTACAAATATTTTTTGAGCTTTTGCTACATCTACCAAGTCATGAGTTTCTACAACACCAATAGCACCAAGAACGCGGACATCTTTAACCGATTGATGAGAATGATAAACCTCTAATTCTTTTTTTAAGATACTAGAAATATTCGCAACTTGCTGCTCCCATCCAGAAGAAAATAATAGATCAAGACTGGCACTCGCAACTGCACATGCCAGCGGGTTACCCATAAAGGTAGGACCATGCATGAGCACATGACCACTTTCACAAATTCCTGCCGCCACTTTATCTGTTGTTAATGTGGCCGCTAACGTCATGTAGCCGCCGGTTAATGCTTTCCCGACACACAAAATATCGGGGACAATATCAGCATGCTCACAAGCAAATAGTTTACCCGTGCGCCCAAAGCCTGTTGCAATCTCATCCGCAATCAACAAAACATCGTATTCAAAACATAATTTTCGTAGATGTTGTAAGTAATCGACAGAATAAAACCACATACCACCTGCGCCTTGCACCACAGGCTCAAGAATTATTGCCGCCATCTGCTGATGATGACGGCTAAAAAATTGGGTGAGTCTTTCCAACTCGTCTTCATCTGCACATTGCCCAAATATTGTTTTAGGTTTATCAATAAATAGTTGAGCAGGCAAAACCGAAGAAAACATAGTGTGCATGCCATTGACTGGGTCACAGACCGACATAGCACCTAATGTATCACCATGATAGCCGCCTCGAAACGCGGCTATTTTATATTTCTCTTTTTTTCCTTTAGCAAACCAATACTGCACTGCCATTTTCATAGCAACTTCAACAGACACTGAACCAGAATCAGCTAAAAAAACTTTCTGTAATGCCTCTGGAGTAATTGTTAATAATTTTTTAACAAGATCAACAGCCGGTTGGTGTGTGATTCCACCAAACATAACATGCGACATTTTTTTGATTTGACGAGTAACCGCTGTATTTAATACGGGGTGATTATAGCCATGAACTGCACACCACCAAGACGACATACCATCAATTAATTCAGTGCCGTCTTTTAGCATTAATATTGACTCATGTGCGGAAACTACTTCATAAGTCGGTAGCGGGTTTTCTGTTGAGGTATACGGATGCCATATGTGTTCTTTGTCAAAATCTAAAAAGCTATTTTCTATCATTTTTAATTTATTTATCTCTCTGTATATAACGTTAGATTCGACTTTATATCTAAGTATTAAAATTATATTTTTGCTTTTCACACCACTAATAAAAAATCAAAAAATACGTGCTAACCTGCATTATTTAAGGCATTCGAAGATACTGTGAAGCGGCTGTAATTATTTTTGAGTACTCTTTATTCTTTGAAAAATTTGGCACAACTCCTAGGCAAGGTGCATTTATTCGCTGCCTTAAGGTCTGAACTATCTCTTGTTGATTGCTCGCGCCAGCATCAATAGTATTTGCTACCCACCCCGCCAACCTCAAACCTGACTGTTTAATGGCAGCTTCTGTTAACAATGCATGATTGATACAACCCAAGCGAATGCCTACAACTAAAAGAACATCAAGGTTTAATTCTTTAACAGCATCCGCATAAGTTTCTTCGTTATTGAGTGGTACAAACCAACCACCCGCTCCTTCTACAATAATGCAGTCTGCTGCACTTTCACTTGCTTTAAATATTTTTTTACAGTGCTCTGAAATAGCACGAACGTTAATGGCAACATTATTTTTTTCAGCTGCTAGATGCGGCGCGATCGCTTCTGGTAATGCAATCGGATTAACATCATCATAAGACAATTCAATCGAACTATTTTTCATCAATGATAAAGCGTCTTCATTCATCCATTTTCCATCAATTTTTTCACACCCTGATGCAATCGGCTTTAGTCCAAAGCATTTTTTATTTTCTATGGATAAAAGCTTTAAGAAAGAAGATGTGACGAATGTTTTTCCAACTTCAGTATCTGTTCCTGTGACAAAATATTTTTTCATGATAAACACTCACTTAACACTTCGATAAGCCGATCAACTTCCTGAATCGAATGATTCGCGGTTAACGTTATCCGTAGTCGCGAGGTATTGTTAGGCACTGTTGGCGGCCGGATGGCGCTGACTAAAATTCCATTTTTTTCTAATGATTGGCTGATCAAGTTGGCACGTTCTGCGGAACCCACAACAATGGGCTGAATAGCGATTTTTGAAGGCATTAAAATCTCCGAATCATTATTAAGAGACAAGCCATCACGAAAATAAAGAATGTTCTCTTGCAGCTTTTCTCTGCGCCATGACTCATTTTTAATAATGTCTAAACTTTTTAAACTAGCGACTGCAATGGCTGACGGCATTGCCGTACTGTAAATATAATTACGCGCGCGCTGTATCAAAAATTCAATGAGAGATTTATCCCCAGCAACAAAAGCGCCGGAGGTACCAAATGCTTTACCCAGAGTACCCACTAAAATGGGAACGTCTGCCGATGTAAATTGTTCTGGGTTTACAATTCCACTTCCATTTTCCCCAATACATCCAATGCCATGAGCATCATCAATCATGACAGATCCTGAATGTTTTTTTGAAACTCCGATCAATTTTTTCAAATCACACTCATCACCATCCATACTGAATACGCCATCACTCACGATAAGATTTATGCCTTCATTATTTTTTGGGGCGTCTTTTATCGTTTCTTGTATTGTTTCTTCTAAATCATGATAGTTTCGATGTTGATACCAGTGGTGTTTAGCTCGACTAATCCACCCGCCATCTAATAATGAAGCATGATTGAGTCGATCTTGAAAAATATTATCTCCTTCACTTAATAATCCATTGATCACACCCACATTGGCAGCGTAACCACTCGAAAATAAAAGTACGCTTTCTCTTTGTAAAAAGTCAGCGAGAGCCTCTTCTAACTCATGATGTGCACCCGTATGTCCACACACCAAATGAGATGCCCCAGTACCAACACCCCATTTTTCGATACCGCTTACACAAGCAGATTTAACGCGGGGATCATTGGCTAAACCAAGGTAATCATTGCTGCAAAAGTTAAGAAGATCATTACCGTTGGTAGAAATCTGAGCAGATTGAGGCGTTTCAACGATTCGGCGCGATCGATACAAATCATCTGATTTACGAGATTTTATTAGTGAATTCAACCGATTAGAGAACTGATCGGCTTCATGGGTTGGACTACATAAAACGGAGGAAGGCATTACGGGGCGAAATCCGACATTGACAACTAGTTAACCAACTATACACTCTCTGGTTAACTAATATCAATGCGAACTGACATACAAAATCTAGCAGCACTACCGACTTCTAGTAATGAGGCGGTCGTTCTTCTGTAATCGTGGCAGGATTATCTCTTTCTACTGATAGATCTTTCACCTTATCTTCTAAAAAAGAAAGGCGACGAGTCAGCACATCGATGAGTTCATTTTGCTGAGCCAATTCATCATCCAATTTATGGATCGCATCATCCTGAAACTGAATTTTAGTTTCTAGCTCAATAATCTGATTTTGTATTTCATCTGACATGATTATTTATTTTCCCACCAAGGATAGAATGCTGGCATATCTGAAGCAGACGAATTAAATTCAGGGTCACGCTTTTCTAAAAAGCTATTCACGCCTTCTTTCCCATCAGCGATGCTGGTATAGAACATCGCTAACGAATCAACTTTGTGCGCTTCTCTGGGATGGTTTTGTGCTGAATTTTTATAAAGCATTTGCCGAGCAAACGCGATAGCAACCGGTGAGCGATTAGCTACTATTTTTTGAGCTAACTCGTGCGCTTTTTCTAATAGCTGATCAGCTGGATAAACCTCTTTTACCAAACCGCCTCGTTTCGCCTCTTCAGCATCAAAAATGTCCGCAGTATAAACCCACTCTAATGCTTGCGACATTCCGACAAGCCTTGGTAAAAACCAAGATGAACAAGCTTCAGGAACAATACCAATTTTTCCAAAGACAAAACCAATTTTTGCTTTTTCTGAAGCTAAACGAATATCCATCGGCAACGTCATCGTTGCTCCAATTCCAACTGCTGCCCCATTAATAGCAGCAATGACAGGTTTTTTACAATCGTAGATAGCTAAGGAAACTCGCCCACCTGTATCTCGCACACCACTCACAAAATCTGGATCGTCAAATTTATCTTCCATATCTTTTACAGAAGGCCTCATTGATTCATCTAAACCAAAAACATTGCCTTCCGAGGACAAATCCATTCCCGCACAAAATGCTCGGCCAGACCCAGTGACGATAATCGCTTTGATTTCATCAATGTCATTCACTCTTCCAAACACATCTATCAATTCATTGGCCATTTCAACCGTAAATGAATTCATTTGATCTGGACGATTAAGTGTCAGTGTTAAAACGCTCTTATCAATGATGCAATCTAATGTGCTATAGGATAATGAATGAGACATGAAGACCCCTGTATTTTTCATATTCGTTAGCCGAATATGAAATTATTAATAGAATATAGATATTTACCGTGCGGGGATTATTGAGAGTCTGATCAATAATTGCAAGAAAGGAATATAGAATTATTTATCTTCTAAAACTGAAAACAATAAGGCCGATATAGAGTCTCTATATCGGCCTTATTGTTTAGCATTTAGCTTTACGTGTTCAGTTCAGCAATAAATCACGAGAATTACTAGTTCGCCGTAACTGCTCACGCTGCAATTGCATAATCGACTGCTCTAATTGTCGGCGAGTTGAAATAGATAAATTTTCAAACTGCGCACCAATACGTTTGTAGGCTTTCGATGAATCCTCTTCGGTATCTTTTTTATCAACTAAATTTTTTACGGTTAGATCGCAGACAATATCAATACCCGCGAATTCAAACGATGTGTTTTTTAATGAGTCTCCAGCGCGCAGCGCTTTGGTGATTTCTCCGCTTGTTTCTATACAAACCCCACCACTAGACACATCACACACCTTTGCCGCATAAGCTTGCTTATCTGGCGCTATAAATGAAGAATCTATTTTCGTGCTTTCAGGAACAGACATACGAAATGTCACACGACGCTGATTCTCTTCTAACGTGTCAGGCATAGAGATAACATAAACAGGCGAACCATCAAATTCATGCCGCTCTAAGATTTTTGCTTCAAATACGATTGATCTACCACCCGCCTGCCTCAAACTGAAATCCATTTTTTGTCCGGGCAAACCAACAAAAGCACTAGGGAAAAACTCGTCGATTAAGACTGTCCTCTCTTCAGGGTCTATTTCTAACAAAATACTTTGATAAATAGTTGTGTCGCCGGATACAGAAACCTCTAAAAAATCTCTATTTTTATACGCTCGGTTTAACGCCAAATAAACATGATTAAAACCAAGGTCAATATCACCTGATTTTTCCCTTTTATTTTTTTGCCCACCAAATCCAAAGAAATTAGTTAAAAAATTTCCTGCGGAAGGCTTTTCATCATAATCTAAAAAATCATCATTCAATGAGGGATGGTATGAACTATCAAAATAAGAAGCACGTTGAAAAGAATCTTTTTCCTCAAAAGCATTTTGAACATAATGATTCATATCTCACCCTTTTTTACTCATTAAGTTTCCGTAAATTAAAACCATTAGAAATTCATCAACTAACAACCAGTCGTCACAAAATTCACATTAGGCCTTATATTTACACCAGTCGATTGTCTGTAACGAACATAACATTGAGCAGCTCCAGCATCTTGCTCAATAGAACCATGCCAGTATACCCAAGCACCAGGAAATGAACTTGCACGGCTTTTCCAATCACCTGATTTGTAGTTAACTAATTTTGCAATTCCAGTAGCAGTACCTGCCGGAAAGCCGTAAACAAGATCAATCGTATCCGACCCGACAGTAATAGTTGATGCTGCTAAATGACTCGTTCCATCAATAACCGATTGAGAGTACGCCAGAGTAGTCGCACTTTCTACTGCCCCGCTAATTCCATGCATCGTCGATACTATTGCTGCACTTTGTAAGCTTAAGAATTTTGGTACTGCTACTGCAGACAAAATTCCCAAGACCACGATAACAGCAATTAACTCTATCAATGTAAAGCCCCTATGTTGCATTTACTCTTCCCTTTAAATCTTTTATTTCTTCTTAACTCTTCTGTTATATCGGCAATTTATTAAAATTCTTTAGGGGACCAATAAAATAATAGAGAGTCTTTAAAACTAAAAACAAATCAAAAAATAGATAGTTATTCATATAAGTGATAGAAGATATTACCGACGTAGTAGTATTTTCGGTAATAAAAAGACGAGATTACGAGGAACCAAAAAGATTAAGCTGTGACGCTGTAATATCAGCGAAAGATAGATCGACAAATTGAAGCACTCCATCAGCAACAGGCAGTAATTGTTTCTCAATGTAGTGCTCATAATTAATATAGCTTCTTTGGCAGCTAATAGGTTCAGGACCATTCATGGTGATGACGTATTCAATCCAGTCGCCTCTTGTTAATTTTTTTTCTGTCCAATCAAATAATTTTCGAGCGGCCTGTATATGTGGAGGAACATTTTTCACGTATTCTTCAAGATGGCGACGTAGTCTTTTTCGATAAACAAGTTCAGGATCACGACGGCCTTTTAATACATCATCCACGACCCCTTTAACAAAATCTTCTACTGATTCACCTGCAAACACTTTCTTGTACAGCAGCTCCTGAAACTGTTTAGCAAGTAAAGTCCAGTCGGTACGAACATTTTCCAGTCCTTTAAATACTAATTTTTTTTCGCCATTATTATCGATTACGCCAGCGTATCTTTTTTTACTGCCCTCTTTTGAGTTTCTAATTGTCGGCATTAAAAACTGGCTGTAATGGGTTTCAAATTCAATTTCTAAAGCACTCTTTATTCCGAATCTATTTTGAAGATCGTCGATCCAATATTGATTTAGTTGTTTTGCCAAGTCCTTACCGATTTCATTTGCTTTGTCTGCCGAAGTATCATCGCCCACCCAAACAAATACCGAATCAGTATCACCATAAATAACTTGGTAGCCTGCTTCTTCAATCCAAGCTTTACTGGTTTGGATAATTTCATGTCCACGCAATGTAATTGAACTACAAACACTGGGATCGTAAAATCGACATCCCGTCGACCCTAACACACCATAAAAAGAGCTCATGATTATTTTTATGGCTTGTGAGAGTGGCGCATTATTTTCTGATTTAGCTTTGTCCCGGGCATCCCATAGTTTTTTTGTAATCCCCGGCAATAAATATTCTGTCTTAGAAAAGCTCGCCCCATTAAATCCTTCAATAATCTCGTTTTTTTCCGGAGACTGATGAAGCACATACCAGTAACTGTAAGGATCGATATGAAATGTTCTAATAATACTGGGGTATAGACTTTTAAAATCTAAAACCAGTACATTTTTAAAAATACCAGGAACCGAATTCATCACATAGCCGCCGGGGCTAACAATATCTGATTGTTGCTCCCCTAAGTTAGGAGCGATATAGCCTTTGCGATGCAGCAAAGGTAAGTAGGCATAATCAAAAGACGCAACGGAACCTCCCATCCGATCCATTGGCAAACCGGTTAAATGACTTCTCTCTATGGCAAACTCCAACAGTGACTCTTGTTCAAAAATATCCCAGACGAGCTCACAATCTTTTAAGTTATATTCCGCGAGCTGAACTTTATCTTCTCGGAACAATTCTGAAATTTCTTTTCCTCGATCATTATTTTTTAAAAGCTTCCCGTCGCCTAATAATTGTTGCGCAACGTTTTCTAAAGAGAAGCTCGTAAAATTATAAGCAGCCGCCCTCAGTAACTCGATACCATCCAAAACAATACGGCCAGGAATCTGTAAATAACGCCGATTAGACTCTGAATCTTCTCGCCAATGGCCTGTTTGTAAATTTCGACCCAGCGACAAACGAATATTGTGTTTTTTGCTAAGTGTTTCTAATACCCAAAAATCGAACTGAACAACGTTCCAGCCAATTAAAATATCAGGATCTTCGAGTTGCAGGCGATCAATAAATTTCTGTAGGCAATCTCTACCATCAAGGCACATGACTAACTCTAAGTTTTCTACATCATGCTGAGTACTCGGCAGCTCATCTCCCACCATAAAAACAACTGAGACAGTCGCACCAAATAAAGCAATCGAATACAACACCGAAGCATCCATTGACGTTTCAATATCAATGGAAATTGTTTTTAAGGAAACATTGCTAACGGGACGCCACTCGCATGGACTAATCTTTGGATTTGAAAGGCTTTTGGAATTTGAAAAGCTTTTAGATTTTTCTGTTTGCTCGTTAACAGCTGAAACAATCTCAGCACCCCCAGTGACAAAACGCTCCATCAAATATCGTTCTGGCGGCCGAATATCGAGTTCCCAGTGGGGAATATTTTTTTCTTCTAACTTTCGACTTGCATCCCGAGCCAGCCGATAATTTTTAAAATACAGAGGAACGACAGTTTCGTTTTTATAATTGAGAAAGGTATTGTCGCCGATTCTGATGTGTGCGGGGGATATCGTCTTTTTTCTTTGACGAGCAATTCTCAATCCCGCGACCGTTGTATTTTTAGGAAGCATTTGATGGGCGCTTTTATCAACGTCAAGGCTTTGCGCCGAAGAGGTTAATACGCTTTTAATCTGTTGTGATTCTGATTGCCGAACAAAAAAAATAGCTTCTTGACCTGTTATTTCGACGTTAACAGGCCCGTTTTCAGAGGCAAACCAAAAGTCCAAGGTAATGCCATTTACCGTATCACGCCATTGCCGAGTCAGTAAAAAAGCATTCATAAAATAAAAGCACTAATAATTTTTTAGCCTTGAGAAAGTAATTCTCTCAAATCGATAATCGCTGCATTTGCACGAGAAATATAAGACGCCATAACTAAAGAATGATTAGCAAGAAAACCAAAACCGCCGCCATTTAAAATCATCGGACTCACCACAGTATCTTGACTTGCTTCTAGCTCACGAACAATTTGCTGTAGGCTTACGAGAGCGTTTTTCTTTTCAAGGACATCCTGAAAATCGACTTCAATGGCTTTTAGAAAATGTATCAGTGCCCATGCTGAGCCTCGGGCTTCAAAAAACACGTCGTCGATTTCAATCCAAGGTGTTTTGACAAGCTCTTCGGCAGGAACATCGGTTGCTCTTAATGCACCGGGTACTCCAGCTAAATCCGTATTGATCCGACGCTGGCCAACACTTGCACTTAAACGCTGTGACAAACTGCCTAGCCGAGTTTCTACTGTTCCCAACCAATACCGTAAATTATCTGCACGTGAAAAGTATTGTGCATTCGAGCTATCAGCATTTCCTAAGCGCTCCAAATAATTTCGTAAATATTTAATACCTTCTTTATACTCCGATTCAGAAGGTGGAAGCGCCCAACTGGAATTGTCAAAATTAAATCGTGATTCTGCAATCGCAAGATCATCATCTTCTGTCGATTGTGACTGCGAGCGACTAAACGCTTCTCGCATTGCTTTCGACATATCGCGAACTTGTATTAGGACGCCATACTCCCAGTTTGGCATATTATCTAACCACAAAGACGGCGGCATAATATCGTTTGATAAAAAACCACCAGGCTTCTCTAATAAGGTGCTTGTCACTTCGATTAAGGCAACTGTTGTCGTTGAACCAACCACAACCTGTTGATTGAGCTTTGAGACTTCTTTTTGAGTTGCTGCATTAACATCAAAGGGCGCTGGCGTCATGCTCCAATAAATACCTAACCCAACCAAGAAAAGAAAGACAATACCAAGGCAAACAAAAACAGTTTTTAAAATATAATGATTGTCTTCCTCATCATCAGGAGACCAGCTTTCACTTTTGCTACCAAAAAAACGTTTCATATCATTCCATATTATTTTCGTGTTGATGTCATTTTAGGTCTTTCATCTTGATTCATAAATTTTGTGCGCGGGCTTTGTTTCAAAAACTGTCTGGTTTTTTGAATCCAAATAGACATTAATCTATAGGCGGTAATATTCTTATCTTAGGATTTTTCCCAATTCGCATATCTCCACGCAAACGATAACCTATTACGGCCTCTGCCATTTTTTTATAAATCCAGCGACCTTCCGCGTCATTCCTTGCATATATGAGTATCGACTCATCTTTTTCTTTAAGCTCTACTGCAAGCAATTGTAATTCACTGACTAACTGCTCATCGCGCTTTGATAACCTTGCTGTATTCAAAACAATTTCATTATTCTTTTTTTCTACGGCTGCGACTTTTGTTTCTGGCCGAGGGAGTCGTTTTTTTTGTGCTGCTGTTAGCTCGTTAGACAATCGTTTTAAATCAATGTGGCGACTATCGACAGATCGTGCTCGCTCCAATCTTGATCGCGCTTTCGAATAATTTCCTTGTCGTATAGCCGAGCGAGTCAAAGACGCATATCGAGAAAATATTGATTGTATCCCCGCCTGCGCTCTTTGATTATCAACGTCCATCATAAGAACTGCTTGGTACCTGTCGTAAGCATTATCTTCTACTGGTGTCGTCAATCGATTAGCTGCGAGTGCATCTTCAGCTGCTGACAATAACCTCTGTATATTCTCGCCTTTTATGTCCCGCTTTTTTTCAACAACAGGAACCGCAGCTACTGGCATCTTTTCTGTTTGATTATTATTTGCCTTCTTTGAGCTCGCACAGCCAGTTGCAACGGATAAGATCGCTACAGTCATTGTCAATAAAGCAGTTGTTTTCATGGTTTGGCTAGTCAACATAGATAGGGATCTCTCTTTGTATTCTGTCACTCTTTAGATATAAGGTCACATTAAGTGTGATCAAGTGGGCAATATATCGTGTTTAAAATTTATGAAACGGACAGACAGCTCAATTTTCAAACTCACAGGTTACAATAACCATAAACTAAACGCTTAAAATACGGTCTACGTGAATATATTTAAAATAGTACCAATAAACTAAGCCTGTACGGTAACCAACGTAATAAAACGACTATAGATATTCTAACGCTCTATACTCTGCTATACCTCAAGAAAAAGTGTTAAGACTGCCTTAATGCCGCCATGTTATTGTACTTGCTGGCCGCTTTAAATAGGATGAATTATATTTCATCAAAATGAAGATAATCATACAAACAGAATCGCCCCACATGCATAAGACAACCGACATGATGAAAGCTTTCTCTTTACTGCTAATAACAATGCTAATGCTGTTAACTCTCGCAGTTACAGCTAATGCTCAGAATAGCTTGTCCTCTAAAGATTTATCCGTTTTAGAAAACAATCAAACAAGCACATCGGCTAACACCATCATCCCTGACGATGAGTTTTTAAGAGTTGAAGAAGCTTATATTTTGTCGATGGATATTCAGCCAGAAGAAATTTCTTTGCACTGGGAAATTGAACCTGAATATTATTTGTATCGTGACCGATTCAAACTCAAAGCCTATGGCAAGGAAGGAGAACTTTCCATCGCTCCTATTTTTAAAAAGGGGAAAATCAAGTACGACGAAAATTTCGACCAAGATATGGAAGTATTTTATCACGACACCGACGTGATCCTTCCCCTAACCGATGCACTATCTTCAGACCCCAATGCCAAAACCATTCAACTCCAGGTGACATCTCAAGGTTGTGCGGATGCTGGGCTATGTTATCCACCTTATACAGAGCGTTTTGAAATCGATTTATCTTCCGGCGTTGCTACACCGATTAAAAAAATTACGGCAAAAACAAATTCAACCTCAAGTAATTTCAACACGTCGTCCAAGACCAACAGCTCTGCTAATTATTCGATTCCCGAAGAGGAACAACCTTTTCTGGGCTACATTTTATTAATGGCTGTTCTCGGTGGCATCATTCTTAACGCTATGCCTTGCGTATTCCCCGTACTGTCTATTAAGGCTTTAAGTTTTGTCTCTGCTAATAATTCCGAGCACTCCTCAAAAGGTCATCGCATACACGGCTGGGCGTATACCGCCGGAGCTGTACTCTCCTTTCTTGTCATTGGCGGAATTATCGTCGGCATTCGTGCTGCTGGCGGAGATGCGGACTGGGGACGGCAGTTACAATCGCCTTTAATTGTCTCTTGCATGTTTTATTTGTTTTTTGTGATGGGCTTGAGCCTTTCTGGTTTCGTTCATTTTGGAACACAGTTCATGGGTGTAGGCCAATCACTCACTACGCGTGAAGGGCTACAAGGATCATTTTTTACGGGCGTATTAGCCGTTGTTGTTGCTAGCCCTTGTACTGCGCCATTTATGGCGCCAGCAATGGGCGTAGCTTTGACTCAATCAACAGCGACAGCGCTAATTATTTTTGCCGCTCTTGGTTTTGGAATGGCGCTACCCTTTTTACTATTATGTTACAGCCCTAAATTAGCATCACTTCTTCCTCGCCCTGGCCCATGGATGGAAGTTCTCAAACAAGGTCTCGCTTTCCCACTTTATCTCACCGCCGTATGGTTGCTTTGGGTATTAGGAAAACAAACCAGCATTGATGCAGCTGCTCTTTTAGTGTGCGGAGCAATAGCGATTACTTTTGCGATTTGGCTTTTCCAAAAGAAACCATCTAAAACTACTGGAAAATTATTTACAGCCGGAACGGCCATTGTTGCTCTTGCAATTGCGGTAACCATTGCTATTAAAGCTGAAAACGCTGGTAAAAATAACTTTTGGCAAGATTACTCTCCTGAGCTGATTACTCAATTACGAAACGAAGGACAGCCCGTCTTTATCAATTTGACAGCGGCTTGGTGTATTACCTGTCACGCTAACGAGCGAGTTGCTTTAAGCCGAAATAGGGTAAAAGAAGCAGCAGAAAAGCTAAATATCGCGATGATTAAAGGCGATTACACAAACGAAGATCCTAAAATTCATGCGTTACTGAATCAATATCGTCGCCCGAGCGTCCCACTCTATTTAATGTTTCCCGCTGACATCTCAAAACCGGCTGAAATTCTTCCACAACTGTTAACACAAAATACAGTGATAGAAGCGATGGAACGGGCGGCAGGAAATCAATGAGCGGCTACACCATAAAGAATGGTCGTGACTTTGATTGTTTGTAAAAAATAGCGATCATTATTGTAATAATTATCGATGATATAAACCGGCAGCATTTATCAACAGACACGCGCTAATAAACAGATATTGTTTAATGCTGCTGCCGACACTCACCCTCGACAAAACCCCTTTTGCGTAGACAGCCTAATTATTTTCCGGCAAACTCCAATGCATTATCGTTTTACTGTATTTATCGTCAAAATACATGCAATCAACACAAGAAGAACAGTCGCTTAAAAAAACTGAGACAAACTCATGGCAACAATACTGGTTCTGCACGGCCCAAATTTAAATTTGCTTGGAAAACGCGAGCCTGAAGTTTATGGTTCCGAAAGCTTAGAAGAAATTAATCAGCGACTCACCGACACTTGCATCAGCTCGGGACACCATCTTCAAGCTCTACAAAGTAATGCAGAATACGAACTCATTGATCGCATACATGATGCCAGCAGTGATGGGACTGATTACATTATTATCAACCCTGCCGCCTTCACTCATACGAGCATTGCTCTTCGAGATGCCTTGTTAGGAGTCAATATTCCATTCATTGAAGTTCACCTCTCCAATGTTCATAACCGTGAAGAATTCCGCCATCACTCTTTTCTTTCTGATGTTGCCCAAGGTGTTATCTGTGGTTTTGGCTCACTAAGCTATGAACTAGCATTAACTGCTGCACTTACTAATCTCGGAAAATAGCCTCGACAAATAAACCATCCAGATTAAGAACCTCCTAAGCCTCAATCATCGTCACTTAATTTTTTATTCTGAAAATTTCAATCAAACGGAACGAATAATTTACGCTCCACTTAAGGTACTTTTAATTTTTGACTCTTTTTCAAATTTTTAGACTTTTCAACTAACCTCCCAATTTCAAGCGAACAATTTATGCCTTGGTTACAACTTCATCTTTATAGCGATGCCAATTCTGCTGAAAAAATCGAAGATGCTTTATTAGAAGTCGGTGCTAATGCGGTGACATTTCAAGACAGCGCAGACCAGCCTATCCTCGAGCCTGCACTGGGTGAAACGCCCTTGTGGAATGAAACAAAAATTACCGGTCTATTTGATGCAGAAATATCTACGTTAGACACCTATAACGATATCCTTAATCTGATTCAGAGCAACCCAACTGGCAATGTAAATAACACCTCTATTGTTCGCCACAAATGGGAGCAATTAGAAGACAAAGATTGGATCCGAGAATGGATGGAGAGTTATCACCCGATTCAATGCGGTGAAAAACTATGGATTTGCCCAAGCTGGAAATCCCCACCCGATCCGCAAGCAGTTAACGTCATGCTTGATCCCGGATTAGCATTTGGTACCGGAACGCATCCCACTACTTTGCTTTGTTTACAATGGCTCGCCAAACAAAAGGTCGATGCATTAACAGTCGTCGATTATGGCTGTGGTTCGGGTATTTTAGCCATTGCAGCTCTGCTGATGGATGCTTCTTTCGTCAATGCCATTGATATAGACCCTCAAGCGTTATTGGCTACAAAAGACAATGCAGAAAGAAATCATATTAGTGATGAGTCCATCGATGTTTTCTTGCCCGAACAATTCAATGATGGCTCTGAAAAAAAGCACGATATTGTCTTTGCCAATATCCTAGCAGGGCCGCTAGTTGAGCTAGCACCTATACTCACTGCTCTCACTAAACCCGGCGGCAAAATATGCCTCTCGGGTATTTTAGATAGCCAAGCACAAAAGGTCATTTCTGCCTATGAAAAGGATTTTGAATTCGAGCCAATTAGTGAACAAGAGCACTGGGTCCAATTAGCGGCATCCCGACGAGGCTAAAAATCTTGCCTATAATCTGAATGTGAAGTCTATGTTTGGTAAGATTCGTCCCTTGCCGGTAAACTAGATTAGCTAAATCAACCAGAATCAAAGCCTTAGGTGATTTTTCTCACCTAGCTTTTTAAAAAGCGTGTAATCTTTGGCATGAGCTTTATAACTCACTATTTGAGTTAAATAATGTCACCACGCTATTACATTAAGGATCTGCATCAACATGACCGATATGATCACTCGCTGCCCTTCGTGCGATACATCATTTCGTATCACTCAAGCCCAATTGCAAACAGCAAAGGGGGCAGTTCGTTGTGGTGCCTGTTTGCATATTTTTAAAGCTGCAGACCACCTCGTTGTTGATGAAAATAAAGCCAGTAAAAAAACAGAAACCAAGGTAACGCCTTCAACGACAAAACAACCTGCTCAGAGCTCTAACAAACCCTCCACAAACAAAACGTACAAAGAATCTCCAAAATTTGAATACCATAAACCCGATGTGCCATCTCCATTAATTGCACTTGTTGGCGATGAACCTTCGGAAGCTGGTGCTAAACCCATTGTGCCGCCCAGCATCAAACCTCAAACGCCCTCACATTCAGCCGCCCCCACAACACAACCTGATAATACAGACGTCATTGACTTTGAGGCTGAAGAGAAAAGCACTGAAAAGCTTAGGGCGACTACACCAATTCAACCTGTTCATAAGTCTCCAGAAAAAAAGACTGTGCAACAACCACCTGAGGTTTTAGAGTTTGATCAACATGCGATTGATAGCGAAGAAATCACTGCTGTAGCCTTGCCAGAGGATGACATCCTAATTAGTGATGACCTGCCCCTAGAGGGAGAGGAAGACACAGAGCGACAATCAGGAGCTTACGGCGATGACCTAGTTGAGAGTTTTCTCGATTTAGACACTTGGAAGCCCAAAGAAACCTCACTGTTCGATCGGGACTCGAAGTCGAAGAAATCAAAATTTGATGATGAGGACTCTGATTCACAAGACGAATCTTGGGCGATTGATTTACTTTCACGTGACGAAGATGAAGAACAAGAAAAAGACGAGTCTTTTAAATTCATCAAACCCGAAGAGCGTCAAACACCGAGTAGACAAGAGCAAGAAGAACAGTTTTTTGCTGATGAAAATGAATACGGTAAGAATGATTTTATAGCTGATGAGTATTCACAAAGTTCAACAGGTAGCTTTGAAACTATTGATGACGACTTCGATGACATTTCCGCCGACAATCTTGGAGAATCTATATCGGACAATTCACCACAGCAAGATTCTCTATCCTCTTCTAATAACGAAAAAAAATCTAACAATGACGGCGGCTTTGATCTTGAGGCTCACAATGCCTCAGAGAAAACAAAAAAAAGCTCTCCAGATAATGACGACATCGATGAAGACTATACCGAGAACTTCAGCGATAGCTTTGAACCGCGAGATAACTTTGAAGAAAACGATTTCAACCAAGACGAAGATGAATACGGTGATAGCGACTACGACACAGATTTTGACGGCTCTTATTCCGAACAACCGGACCGAAAATCAATCCTAAAGGGAATTACACCTGCGCCTGTTGAATTTCACTATAAAGGTAACAATTCTAGCTGGATTCGCAGGAGCCTTTGGGCAATTGCCATTATTGTCGGTATTGTTGGACTCATAGGGCAAATCGCTTGGCAGAAGTTTGATACGCTGAGCCGCAAGCAACCCTATCGCGACATATTCATCACCGCCTGCCCTATTCTTGGATGCAAGGTTCCTAATATTGCAGTTCCTGGAATGATTAAAACCACAAACTTTTTAGTCCGAGAACATCCTACCGAACAAAATGCTCTCATGGTCGATACCATCCTGTTAAACACAGCTACCTTTGAGCAACCATTTCCCAACCTAGTGATAACATTTACAGATATCAAAGGTAACACGGTGGCATCACGTAGTTTTTCCCCAAAAGAGTACTTGGGAGGAGAGCTAGCAGGTAAAACGAACATTCCAAGCAACCAACCTGTTCACCTAGCCTTAGAGATTGTGAATCCTGGACCAGAGGCTGTTAACTATACCGCCCATATTCCTCAGTAACTTAACGATACTCACCAGCATCTTAAAAACCAAAAGCTCAGAAAATTAAGTAAATAGTGCTAGTAGCGCCTCACAAAAAATCACTCCTAGCAAACATCCCTGAAAATTCCTAGCCTCTTAAGGCGAAAAAGACGCCTATATTTTCAGCAATTTGTTCAAAATGCACTTCCACATTGAAGCTCTCAACAGGTATCATAGCTGCCTTTTTTTGACTCCTCTCAAAGGCGAAAACATCGCTCAAAGAGGGTGCATTAGGATACTTTCTTGCTTCAAATCGGCCCCCATAAACTCGCGAGCAACGTTTTTTTGGCTCCCATGGCTGGAGTCAGCGATGCACCGTTTCGTAGAGTTTGTCAGGACATGGGAGCAGGACTGACAACGTCTGAAATGCTGACGTCTGATACAACATTATGGAAGAGCCGAAAATCAAATCAGCGGCTAACGGATGATTTGTCGCTTCCATCATCAGTAAAAAGTATCCAAATTGCTGGCAGTGAACCGCTCGCAATGGCGAATGCGGCCAGAGCCTGTGTTGATAACGGCGCTCAAATTGTCGACATCAATATGGGTTGCCCAGCAAAAAAAGTATGCAAGAAAGCAGCAGGATCTTCACTGTTGCGGGATGAAAAATTAGTGACTGATATATTGGAAGCAGTTGTTTCTGCCGTTGATATACCAGTTACCTTAAAAATTCGTACTGGCTGGTGCCCAGCAAGCAGAAACGGAACTACCATCGCTCAAATCGCCGAAGATATTGGCATTCAAGCGTTAGCTGTTCACGGTAGAACTCGTGCTTGCCGGTTTGTCGCCGAAGCGGAATATAAAACAATCGCAGCAATAGTTAAGTCTGTCCAAATACCTGTCATTGCTAATGGGGACATCGATTCTCCTCAAAAAGCGGCTCAAGTATTAAAAGAAACAGGCGCTAGTGCTGTGATGATCGGGAGAAGCGCTCAAGGACAACCTTGGCTGATCCGTGAAATTGACCATTACTTAGTGAAACAAGATTTTTTGCCCGCACCTACTGTGTTAGAAGTGTGCAAAATTCTTTCCTCTCATTTAGAAAGCTTGTATCAGTTTTACGGTGAATACCTAGGTGTTCGCATCGCCCGGAAACATGTGAAGTGGTATCTGCAACATTTAACGGCTCGCTTTAATGTCGTCATTGAACCAGAACAGCTTCGCTCAATAAATTCTATCGAATCACCAAGCTTACAAATGTCAAGCGTCGAGCATTTGATTGAACGCCTAATAACTAAAGAGGATATTGCAGCATGAACACAGCAGATACGCTTATGGCGGAATCACCAATGGAACTAGCGTCTTCAAACGTCACAACTTTTTCAACAATCAGCCAGAGCCAATCACTCCGCGACTGTGTAGAAAAATCTATGGATAATTATTTTCGTCATTTAGATGGACAGCCAGTAACTGATGTTTATGACATGGTACTTGCCGAAGTCGAAGCACCAATGCTAGAAATTGTTATGAAACATACTCGCCACAACCAAACAAAAGCAGCGCAAGTGCTTGGACTTAACCGAGGCACTCTTCGCAAAAAGTTAAAGCAATACGGTTTACTATAGCGTCACATTGTAGCTTCGCGCTGTAATCTCAGGTTGCAGCGACGCCATAGCTACTCAGCGATTATCAGCATCAAAAAAAGCAGCGTCAACAGTACCCTCTGTTACGCTGTTGCTGTTTTTAAAACTCACGTTTTGAAGCTGAAAATGTTTTTCAAACTTTTAAAACCTCTTCAACATTAATCACACATCGACTTAACTGGAATTTTTATCCATGGCAACAGATCCTAGCCTCGTCAAAATCCGCCGCGCACTTATCAGCGTCTCCGACAAAACCGGCATTGTAGAATTTGCAAAAAAGTTAACCGCTTTCAATATCGAAATTCTTTCAACCGGCGGAACTTACAAACTATTAATTGATAATGGCGTAGCAGCGACTGAGGTTGCGGATTATACAGGCCACCCAGAGATGATGGATGGACGAGTAAAAACACTTCACCCAAAAGTGCATGGGGGAATTTTAGGACGACGTGGAATTGACGATGAGATCATGCAAGAACACGGCATCACCGCTATCGACATGGTGATTGTCAATCTTTATCCCTTTTCAAAAACAATTGCTAATCCTGACTGCTCTCTTGAAGACGCCATTGAAAATATTGATATCGGCGGGCCAACAATGGTGAGAGCCGCAGCAAAAAATCATAAAGACGTTGCAATTGTTGTCCAACCAGAAAGTTATTCAGAATTAATCACAACCATGGAAAAAACAAACGGATCACTTTCTTTAGAACAACGTTTTGATTTAGCAATTAAGGCCTACGAACACACGGCTGCTTACGATGGTGCAATCGCTAATTATTTTGGCCGACTAACGCCTGGTGGCAGTAAAGAATTCCCTCGCACTTACAATTTACAATTTCATAAAACACAAGAATTACGATACGGCGAAAACCCGCATCAAAAATCTGCTTTTTACACAGAAGAAGCACCTAAAGAAGCATCAATTTCAACCGCCAAACAATTGCATGGAAAAGAATTATCGTACAACAACATTGCCGATACCGATGCCGCTTTAGAAGCAGTCAAACAATTTAAAGAACCTGCCTGTGTTATCGTCAAACACGCAAACCCTTGCGGTGTTGCAACAGCCAACACTATTTTAGACGCTTATGAACTTGCCTTCGCAACCGATACCGAATCAGCTTTTGGTGGAATCTTAGCGTTCAACCGTGAATTCGACGAATCAACTGCGCAAGCGATTGCAGACAGAGGTCATTTTGTTGAAGTGATTATTGCGCCAAGTGTTAGCGATGCCGCATTAGCCATAACGGCACAGAAAAAAAATGTTCGCGTACTGACTTGTGGGCAATGGTCATCTTCATTGCCTGACTTTGACTACAAACGTGTTAATGGCGGATTACTGGTTCAAGACAAAGACCTTGGAATAATTACTGAAAGTGACTTAACCATTGCCAGTAAACGAAGACCAACACCCACTGAAATTGCAGATTTATTATTTGCTTGGAAGGTCGCCAAGTTTGTTAAATCAAACGCCATTGTTTACGCAAAAAACAAACAAACCATCGGCGTTGGTGCAGGTCAAATGAGTCGAATTAATTCAGCACGCATCGCGGCTATTAAAGCAGAGCATGCAGGCTTACCTGTAGAGGGTTCAGTCATGGCCTCTGATGCATTTTTTCCTTTCAGAGATGGTATTGATAATGCCGCATCAGTAGGCATCAGTTGTGTAATACAACCTGGCGGTTCGGTGAGGGATGAAGAAGTTATTGCCGCTGCTGATGAAAACAATATGGCCATGGTCTTCACTGGCATGCGTCATTTCCGACATTAATTTTTGAGCGTTTTTCAAAAAATGTTCGAACACAATTTTTGTTTTACATGCGCTTACATATTTAAAAAAACTTAAAAAGCAAACTTAAACGCGACAAGGTAGCTTCTTCATGAATATTTTAGTGGTTGGAAATGGTGGCCGGGAACATGCGATAGCTTGGAAATGCGCACAAAGCGATCGCGTTGAAAACGTGTTTCTTGCTCCTGGAAATGCAGGAACAGCGTCGGACAATAAGTTAACAAACGTTCCGCTTTCGACAATGGATTTTGAAGGTCTCGCAAAGTTCGCAAAAGAAAAAAATATTGGCCTCACAATCATCGGGCCTGAAGCGCCATTAGTCGACGGTATTGTTGATTACTTTCAAGAAAAAAACCTACCTTGCTTTGGCCCAACAAAAGGCGCCGCACAACTAGAAGGCTCAAAAGCTTTCACTAAAGACTTTCTAGCACGACACAATATTCCCACAGGATATTACAAAAGTTTTACCGAAGTCGACCCAGCTATCACTTACATTGAAGAACAAGGCGCTCCTATTGTCGTAAAAGCAGACGGACTGGCTGCTGGGAAAGGCGTCATTGTTGCTATGAACGTCGAGGAAGCAAAAGAAGCGGTTATCGATATGCTCTCAGGTAATTCTTTTGGCGAAGCAGGTTGCCGTGTTGTCATTGAAGAATTTTTAGATGGCGAAGAAGCAAGCTTTATTGTCATTGCCGATGGAAAACATATTCTACCCATGGCAACCAGTCAAGATCATAAACGTGTCGGCAATGGCGATACAGGTTTGAATACAGGCGGCATGGGCGCTTATTCTCCCGCTCCCGTCGTTACCGATGAAGTCTATGAGCGAGTTATGAATGAAGTCATTGTCCCCACCATTGAAGGCATGGCAAAAGAAGGCAATTCTTTTACCGGTTTTTTGTATGCTGGATTAATGATCGCAAAAGACGGCACGCCAAAAGTTATCGAATACAATTGCCGTATGGGTGATCCCGAGACTCAACCGATTTTAATGCGATTAAAATCTGATTTAGTTGAAATATGTGAAGCCGCATTAGAAGGCGCTTTAAATGAAATGGTTTCCGACTGGGATCCTCGACCTGCGGTTGGTATTGTTTTAGCTGCTGGCGGTTACCCTGGAGATTACAAAAAAGGAGATGTTATTTCTGGGCTTCCTGAAAATGAAAGCGCTGGCGAAAAAGTATTCCATGCAGGCACTTCATTAAAAGACGGAAAAGTTGTTACCAACGGTGGAAGAATTTTGTGTACAACAGCCATGGCGCCAACCATAACTGAGGCTCAACAACGTGCTTATGACTTAGCCAACAAAATCAGCTGGGATGGTTGTTACAAAAGAGATGACATTGCATACCGTGCCATAGAAAGAGAATCTGTTTGATCTTTTGCTCGAAACGAAAGAAGAGAACAAGCTTTTTCAAATATCAAAAGCTAATTCCCTGCTTTCGTATTTTCCTGATCGGCTTTACTCCCCACATCTCGGATTTTCATGATTTTTCAGTTAGTTACACTCCTTTCTTAATGTTTTTTATTAGAAATCGATAAAAAAAATAAAAAAGTTTCTATACAAGATGTAGGGCGCCACAAAATACGAACCACAAGTTATTCCCTTTCTCGAACGCATTAAGAGGCTAAAGGAATATAAAGCCAGCTTAGATATAACTTAAAAGACACTTCCACGCTTTAACTATTCCCTTTTGATTTCATTTTTATAAAATCGCGCCTATACTGTGATCAATGTCTCGTTTTTCAGCCCCAAAACGACTGCATTGATACTAAGAGGGCTGATCTAAAGGTGAGGATTCAACAATGGACACACAAAAAACTATTCAATATATTGCTATCACTGCCGCAATCGTTCTGGCGCCTCTAGTCACTTATGGCTCAGCCATGTTGATGGATAGCCAATCAGGCAATGCTTCTGGGAGCTCTGTTAAATTAGTCAAAGCGCCAATTGAAAAAACAGAGGCACTTTCCGCTGATATCGTTAGCAAGATCTCTGACTCGATTACATTGCTTGATCGCAAAAGCTAACTAGCGACAAAAAACGAAAACAAAAAAAGAGCGCATGTTAAATTAATATGCGCTCTTTTTTATGTGCTTTTATATTTAACTAGTTATTTAAATTTACCCACCTAGTTTGCAATCACCGTTCGCCCTTGCGCCCACTCTCTTAGCTTGGCAACTTTCTCTCCCATCACTACGGATAACGGAGACGTATTGTGTATTTCCGTAATGATATGGCGTTCGTTTAAATCTGTTTTTTGAGCAACAGACGCATAAATTGATGCGACAACTGCCTGCTCTATCTCAGCACCAGAAAACCCTTCACTTGCTTCTGACAATGAAAACAAATCAAATTTAGTCGCGTCATAATCTCTTTTATTTAAATGTATTGAGAAAATATCCAACCGAGTTTCTTTATCGGGTAAATCTACAAAAAATATTTCATCAAGACGGCCTTTACGAATTAATTCAGGCGGTAAACTGGTCATATCATTACTCGTTGCCACGACAAACACTCTCGCGTCTCGCTCAGCCATCCACGTTAAAAATGTACCGAGCACTCGCTTGCTTGTTCCGCTGTCATGTTCATCAGAGCCAACTCCCTTTTCAATTTCATCTAGCCACAACAAACAAGGTGACATGACTTCTGCCAATTTCAATGCTTCACGTAAATTTCTTTCTGTTTCACCAAAATATTTATTATAAAGCGCGCCGAAATCTAATCGCAGTAAGGGTAAACCCCAATAACCTGCAATACTTTTTGCGGCCAAACTTTTACCTGCACCTTGTACACCCGTTAACATTATACCTTTGGGGATATCTGACTTTACTGCTTCGTCATTAAAGAAAATCGGTCGTCTTTCTTCTAGCCAATGTTTCAATCGATGTAGACCGCCCACATTTGAAAATTTTTCTGTGTTGTATTCAAAACTCAATACACCTTCCATATCCATGAGTTTGAATTTTGCTTTATTGACTTCAGGGATATCATCTTCCGTGATTGCGCCATCATCAACGATGGCTCCTCTTGCCAAACGATGAACTTCCGAGTGACTCAATCCTTTTAAGTTTGCGACTAATTTTTTAATCGTTTCGCTATCAGTTTTTACTTTCGCGCCCGATTTGTTTTTCGTCCACAATCGTGCTTCTTCACGGACTATCGCCATGATTTCTTCATCACTAGGCAACGACATTTGCACAACAGCGCTATAACGAGATAATTCGGCAGGCACTGAAAACTGATGACTCAAAAAAACCAAGGTATTCGGAACACTGGTATGTAGCTGTGTAATATCTTTTATTAAACGAATATTGAGCGGCTCGTCATTTAGATAAGGATGAAAATCACACAACACATAAATACCAGGAGTTACTGTTTGCTTTATGTGTTCAAGAATTGCTTTTGGATCCGTCTGATCTGAAATGGAAACAACTTGCGGACCAAAACTTAACTTTGCCAAACCGTCTGTCGCAGACCAACGAAAAATATTTTTACTTCTTTTGTTAGCGACTTTCAACAACATGTCTAGCGCGCGTTTTTCGTCAAAGGTCTCAATCACAACTAACGGGACTTTTGAATCTAACAGCAAACTTATATCTTTGGAATCTTTCACCCAGCTAATCCTTTCTAGTTATTTTTTGATAATATTTTCCCAGCGATTCTTCTAATATTTATTCGTTACTTATTGTTTTGATCTAGCCAGACATTAATACCTTGTGCATTCAAATTAACATCCATAAATAACACCTCTTTTTGCTCGTCTAAAGAAAGTGGCGAGCCATGATGTTTTAATTGATCAAGTGTGAACGTTAATAATTTTTCAGATAACGTAATTTTTCGCTCAGGATCATCTTTATACCTATTCCCAAAATCAACATACTCATCGACTTTTCTCTTTAATACCGATGAATGCTCTTTGGTGTTTTCAACCATTCCATAATGAGTTAAGAAAAAACGTTTGGGTTGCAACGTCATCATGCGGTCAATGGATGATTTCATTGCTTCAGGATCAAACTGCACAGGCGTGGTCGAAGGCATGACAAAATGGCCAAAACCTTCGCTAAGTTCACGATAAACTATCCCCATTGTATCGCCAGTAAATATTCCTTCACTTTGCTGATCGTAAACACAAAAATGATGTCGAGCATGGCCAGGGGTATCTAAGAAAACTAATTTCCGATTCGCTAACAACAATTCAAAATTATCATCCGCAATAATCATTCTATTTTCAGAAATGGGAACAAGATCACCATACTGTTCATAATATTTTTTTTCGCCGTAAACGGCCATAGCTCCCGCTTGCAATCTTGAAGGATCGATCATATGACGTGCGCCATAAGGATGAACTACTAATTTTGCATTTGGTAAAATTTGCATTAATTCACTAGCACCCCCAGCGTGATCTAAATGCACATGTGTAATGATGACGTAGTCAACTTGTTCTGGTTTATAACCTTTATTTTTTATAAGATTCATAATCGTTGGCACTGACTGTCCCGTCCCTGTTTCAATAATCGCCAGATGATTATCTTCTTCCATGAGATAGCATGCCGCTAATTCTTTTCGGCCTAAACCAGTATCGATACAAGTAATGCCAAATCCAACTTCTTTGTAGGGTGACTCTGTCATTTTAAAATCTCATTACATTTGTTAGCTTTTCTAATTTCTTTTTCTTTTTTTAGCGCTTCATTTGCTCAAGTATTGATTCTACCTATATTTAGACAATATCAATAAAAAGTAATCATAAAGAAAGAATAAAGAACAACGAGCAATAAAGCTCGTAAAAGATAATATCTAAACCGCCCACAACTACCAAGGATTGGTTGGGTGATGAGCTGATTTGTTTTACAATCTATCAACATTTCATAGTAGGCCTGCTCATGTCAGCAAAACAATTTAGCGCTATTGATAAACTGTTAATTCAAGCCGATCATGCTTTGCGAACTCTAACATCTGCCAACCAGCATTCGAGTCAGCGACCGAACCCTTCTGATGGTATGGATGAAAATGACCTTTCTGAGACAGAGCGTGAACATGCTGCTGGCTTAATGCGGGTGAATCATTCGGGTGAAGTGTGTGCTCAAGCTCTTTATCAAGGACAAGCGCTAACAGCGAAACTGCCCGATGTTCGAGAGGAAATGGAAAGTGCAGCTAAAGAAGAGATAGACCATCTGCAGTGGTGCCAAGAAAGATTACATCAGCTCGACAGCCAGCCAAGCCTGTTAAACCCCATCTGGTATGGATTGTCTTTTAGTATTGGTGCTGGCGCAGGACTGATTAGTGACAAGGTCAGCTTAGGATTTGTCGCTGCGACTGAAGAACAAGTCAGCCAGCACTTAGAAAGTCATTTAGGCTCACTGCCTGCCACCGACTCCAAAAGCCAAGCGATAGTTAATCAGATGCTGGAGGATGAACGAAAGCATGGCGAGGCAGCTTTAAATGCGGGCGGAGCTGTTTTTCCTAAACCGGTAAAGACAGTGATGAGCTTGGTATCGAAGGTAATGACGAGTCTGAGCTATAAAATTTAGCCCCACCTCTCTCATCTCTCTGTTTTACCTTTCTTCTTCATCGCCAACTTCAACCAATTCATAATCGTGGCTAATTTTCACGCCGGCAGATTCCAACATAATGGAAGCTGAACAGTACTTTGTGGCTGACAAGTCTACTGCGCGCTTGACCTGGGCCTCTTTGAGCTTCTCCCCTGAAACCACAAAATGAAGATGAATCTCCGTGAAAATGGCCGGGACAGCATCTGCTCTTTTCGCTGAAATGCTCACTTTGCAATCCGACACTTTCTGTCGAGACTTCTGCAAAATACTCATTACATCAAAAGTTGAACAACCCCCTAAGCCTAAAAGTAACATCTCCATAGGACGAACGCCCATATTTCGACCACCATGATCTTCAGGTCCGTCCATAACCACGCTATGGCCACTTCCTGACTCACCAATGAACATTGCACCATCAACCCACTTTACGGTTGCTTCCATTTGAATACCTACTGGTTAACTCTAAAATATAAAAATATAAGCGCCTTGAATTGACACCCATATCAGCTGTAGTGTGACGAACATCTCATAAATAGAACGTTCATTTTAAATAGCCCAACAATAAGGCGTTTCGACAAGGGCGGAAGAATACCATAATCTTTTAAGTCGTCTTACTCATCCCATTGGTTATGTTATTTATTTGCTAATGGAGTATTTATTTTTCCGCTTTTTTATAGCTGAATTGAAGCATTTCGAGTTTGAGACTGTCAGACTAGATTCTAAACCGAATAACGGACATAATGCTTTGGAATTACAGCCAGTTATCGCTAGATGTTAGCAAGTTACTATAATAGATAAGAAGCTGTTTTCAGTTTTTATAAAAGTACACCACATAATTTAAGTAATCCGAGGAACTAGACTTTGGTCGCCGTATCTCTCACACCACATATTAAAAACGTAGAAGACTTTTTAAGTCACTGCCATCGACGTCGCTATCCGGCAAAAAGCACGCTAATTTATGCTGGGGACAAGAGTGACTCTCTTTATTACATCATCAAGGGGTCTGTCACCGTTCTCATCGAGGATGATGAAGGCCGAGAAATGATCGTCGCCTATCTCAATGACGGTGATTTCTTCGGTGAAATGGGCCTTTTTGGGGATGAAGATCCTCGAAGCGCTTGGATCCGAGCTAAAACCGAATGCGAAGTTGCTGAAATCAGCTATGCAAAATTTGAAGAAGTAGCAGAAAGCCACCCAGAATTTGTATTTGCACTAGGTATGCAAATGGCCAAACGCTTACGCGCAACCACACGTAAAGTCGGTGATCTCGCCTTTCTAGACGTCACAGGCCGCGTTGCAAGAACATTACTCGACTTGTGCAAAGAACCTGATGCGATGACTCATCCAGACGGTATGCAAATTAAAATTACTCGGCAAGAAATCGGCCGAATCGTAGGCTGCTCTCGAGAAATGGTCGGTAGAGTTCTTAAAACCCTTGAAGATCAAGGGCTTGTCTCCGTAAAAGGGAAAACCATGGTGGTGTTTGGAACTCGATAAAAACCTATCTATCATTCCCTTTGTCGCTCAGAACCTCACTCTCCACTAAGTTTCATTTTGTAAGAAGCAGTCATCTCACTGCTTCTTACCCCCCCCCTTCTTTTAATATCCCTTCAAAAACACATACATCTTTGTTTCAATAGGGTGATCTCTTAAAAACTAAAATAATAACGAGCACACATGAAAAACCTAACCCAACACCTTACTCAATACGCTGAATATCACCGAAACACTCGCAATATCATCTCGCACTTTATTGGTATTCCTTTGATCGTTCTCGGTGTCGCCGCTTTACTCTCACGCCCTAGCATCGAAGTCGTAGGTTATCTTTCGTCTCCAACACTGCTCGCTGCCATCATCGCATCGTTGTTTTATCTCAAACTCGATCTGGCGATGGGTATCATCATGACGGCTTTAATGGCGCTTTCGGTCATCTTTGGGCGATACGTTGCGGATCAATCGACAACCTATTGGCTATCAGTTTCTATTGGGTTCTTTATCGTCGGCTGGATCATCCAATTTATTGGTCACGTTTATGAAAAACGTAAACCCGCTTTTGTGGATGACATTATGGGATTGGCTATTGGACCATTATTTGTTTTAGCTGAATTGGTTTTTTTTCTTGGATTCAGAAAAGAGCTAAAAGAAAAAATAGAATCTGTTGCAGGGCCAACACGGAATAGCTGAGCTAAAAGCCATTATAGAATCATAGCTAATCAGGTAAGAGAGTGTTTTTTACGTAGAACAATATGCCTTAATGGCATGCCAATATCATCAGACACACATTCAAATCCGTATTGTTCAAACATCCCTTTTTGAGAACTTTGTTTATGCCAAGCGCCTAAAAATGGCTCGAAAACAAATCTCGCTAGAACACCAAAGTAAAATCCCTTGATGCCAAATTTCTTTAAAATTTGCCACAAACTTAAATCTACTTGTAACGGAGATGGCTCGCAAATGGCAACAAGACCATTCGTTTCGAGTATCCGATTAAATTCGGTGAGTGCATTTGCCAAATAACGAGGAGGAATTTCATGAAAAAGAAAGCAAGCTGCGATTCCATCAAACCTATTATCTGAAAACCCAGTATCCTCCGCCACACCTTGTACAAACGAAATATCCGGATTGTCATTTGAAGCATGTTGCAACAGATAAGGAGAAGGATCTATTCCCCACACATCAGTTGCACCAGCTTCTTTTAAGGTTCTCGCCGTTCTACCTCCAGCGCATCCCGCATCTAAAACTCTAGAACAACCTTCCAGTGTTTTTGCTATGCACTGTCGAGCTTCAGTCATCACACCCAGCATCGAATGATCGAAACCAGTGATATAGCCTCGTGTAACTCGTTTTGAATAGTTGCCGTTAGGTAGACTGTGAAATTCCTGCAAAGCATATTTCGGGATTGACTCTACGCCTGGAACTGAATCAGGTAGCCTCACTTTGTGTCGCTTACGACCAACAATACCCCTGAAGAAACGAAAGACATCCATGGGATTACGGAAATTAAACTGATCTGCCCATGTATTGGGAAGCTCTAATTCAGCCCAATTTAGTTTGACTGGATCATGATGAGATTTAAAAGAAGGCGTATCTGTCATTGTAAATCTGGCTATCCATCAGTTCACTATGTTCTACCATGAGCATAGCGCATCCCAACTATCGAGAGCGGGTAAATTATAAGAGATAGGAACGACGGGTTCTAGCATCAATGACTAAAGAGGTCGCTAGCCAGATGAATGTGAAATGCTTATTTGTGGGAGAAAACACGTATTTTAGTGTGCAATGCGATTTATTAAGCCATCTATTTGGCATCCTGCGTTAAGCCCGAAAACCAAATAGACATAAAGATATTGCAAGTACTTACTATCGATAAAGCCCTTACCAGCCACAACTTCTGGATTTATTCTCCTCATCCAACCACACCTTAAGTGGTTGAAAGTAATCAAGAATCGCTGATGCATCAAGCTCTGGTTGTACCGTAATCGCTTCCATCGCTTCTTGCCAAGGCCGGCTCGCGCCCATTTCTAACATCGCATTTAACTTTGCTCCAGCCTCTTTATTTCCATAGATAGAGCAGCGGTGAAGTGGCCCTTCGTGTCCTGCGGTTTCACAAAGTGCCCGATGAAATTGAAACTGCTGAATAAAGGCTAAGAAATAACGCATGTAAGGTGTGTTACCCGGAATATGGTATTTGGCGCCAGGATCAAAATCAGCTTCTGAACGAGCAACAGGTGCTACGACTCCTTGATACTGCTCTCGTAACTCCCACCAAGCTTTATTGTAATCCTCCGGTTGCACTTCGCCGTTAAAAACCTGCCAACGCCATTTATCAACTAACAGGCCCCAAGGAAGGAATGCAATTTTATCCAGCGCCATCTTCATCAGGTACCCGAGATCACCATCGGCTCCTGGTTCTTTATCTAACCAGCCTATATCAACAAGATATTTGGGTGTCACAGATAATGAGATCGTATCGCCAGTGGCTTCATGAAAACCATCGTTCGCACTGCCCTGAAATAAAACTGGCTGATTCTTATAAGCGCGCTGGTAAAAATTATGTCCTAACTCGTGATGAACAGTTTCAAAATCTTCAGCCGTTTTGTCGATACACATTTTGATTCGTAAATCATCTTTACCATCTAAATTCCAAGCACTCGCATGGCAAACCGCTTTATGATCAACTGGTTCAACAAACATAGATCGCTCATAAAAAGTATCCGGTAAAGGTTCAAACCCTAAAGATGTAAAAAAGCCTTCGGCAATTTTTACCATCGCAATCTCATCAGTAATATTCTTTTTAACGAGCTCATCAAGGTTATAGCCTAAATCCGTATTGGCGGGCTGAACCAAATCGTAAATATTACCCCACTGTTGCGCCCACTGATTTCCTAATACATGCGCAGGTATTGGGCCGGCAGCCGGCACAACATCATCACCGTAATGTTCATTTAATTTTGCGCGAACATGACAATGCAATGCATCGTAAAACGGTTTCACCTTATTCCATTGAGCATCGGCATCTTTCGCGAATGCATCCGGCTCCATATCATATTTAGAGCGCCAGAAAGTACTTAAATTATCGTAACCTAGCTCGGCTGCACCCTGATTACCAATTTCGACTTGTCGCTGATACAACGGCTTCATTGGGGGTGAAATTTTTCGCCAACCTTCCCACACTTCCTTCAGTTCATCGGGGTTTCGACTGGTACTCATAATATTTTCTAGCTTGTCGCCAGAAAAACATTGTTCTTTTCCATCAGACATTGTTCGGCAATACTCACCAGAACCATACATCGCAGACATCTTTGAACCAATTTCTGCAAGCTCTTTTGATTTAGCCGAATCTTTTGGAGCAGGAAATACTAAAACCTGTTTGAGTAATTCCATTTTTCTTCTATCAGCGGCTTCGAGATCAAGACCATTGAAGTCAGCAGCCTCACTCGCAAGCTGGACCGACAGATCGGTAAAACGTTGGCTTGCTGTCGCTTCAACAATCTGACTATCATAATTAATATAGGTAGCCGCCAACCACGATGCATGGCTTAACTCTTCGCCCATGCCTGCCAATTGTGCTTCAGCTTTATCTAAAAATGCTTTTGCATCTTCGACGGAAGGGTTCGAGTCTTCGGTTGAAGCCGTTTGAGATTCGCTATCTTTCTTAGCGCTAGAGGAATCAGTGGATGTATTATCACAACCACCTAGAAAAAAAATAAACGAAGAGGATACTACGGACAAAAAGAATGGTTTAACGAAAAATTTTAGGTTAGTCATAATTGATCTCGTGATGATATGGACAAGTCATTAGATGCATTTTGACTCATCAATGATTAAAACAGCGGCTAAATCAACCCTCTTTCCACCCACTTTAAGACGTTTAACTAAACATTTCCATCAATCGAATACCTGGATCTTCAGCTTTCATGAGTGATTCACCGACTAAGAAGGTATGTACATCATGCCCTCTCATGGCCGCGATATCATCACTAGAGTGAATACCACTTTCCGTCACAACAATACGATCGTCAGGGATCTTGCTTAATAAACTAAACGTAGTCTCTAAATTAACATCGAAGGTTTTTAAATTTCGATTGTTAATCCCAATCAATTTATTATCGAGTGTCAGGGCTTGCTCAAGCTCATCGCTATTATGTACCTCTACCAAAACATCTAAGCCCAGTTCTAAAGCGAGCTTATTGAGTTTCTGCATTTTCTCTAACTCTAAAGCAGCAACGATCAACAAAATACAATCAGCACCAATTGCACGAGATTCAACGATTTGATATTCATCCACCATAAAATCTTTTCTTAATACCGGCAATTTACTAGCTGCTTTGACTTCTTTTAAATAAGCATCTGAACCTTGAAAAAAATCAACGTCCGTCAATACAGAAATACAGGCTGCATTTCCTTTTTCGTAACTTTTTGCGATTTCAGCCGGAAAAAAATCTTCACGAATAAGACCTTTACTCGGCGATGCTTTTTTTATTTCAGCAATGACTGCCGCCTGCTCAGAGTTTAATTTATTTTCTATTGATTGGACAAAGCCTCGCGGTTCAGCTTGCTCTTCAATCATCTTGTAAAGAACATCTATCGGCGTTTTTGAACGTCGCTCTGCAATTTCTTCAAATTTACGATCGATAATTTTTTGTAATACTGTCGGTGCTTTATTCAAAATAATACCTTTAGTCTTTTTATCAGTTTTTATTTTTTGACTTTAATTCGAAAAACAAGAAGTAAATTCAACTAATTCTGTTAACTTGCCCATTGCCAAACCGCTACCAATTGCATCTTGCGCCATGGCAACCCCATCCTGCAAACTTTCAGCAACACCGCTGACATAAATCGCAGCGCCAGCATTTAATGCGATCATGTCAGAAGCTTTCGCTTGAATCTCGTTTGATTTATTACCGAGTGCGCCTTTTATTAATACTAAAGATTCTTCAGCACTCGAAACGGTTAAACCAGATAAATCTTGCGACACTAAATCGCAATCTTCTGGCGACACAGAATACTCTATGACTTCACCATTTTTTAATTCAGCGACATGAGTGGATGCTGCAATACTAAATTCATCGAGATGATCATCTGAGTGAACAACTAAAACATGCTCACTGCCAAGGTTCTTTAACACATTAGCAAGTGGAGCGCATAATTTTTTATCAAATACGCCGATCACTTGGTTTTTCACTTCTGCCGGATTTGTTAAAGGACCGAGAACATTAAAAATAGTTCGCTGCCCCAATTCTTTTCTTGGCCCAATGGCATGTTTCATAGCGCCGTGATGATTTAATGCAAACATAAAACCAACACCGACTTCTGAAATACATCGTGACACTTGCTCTGGAGTAATCGATAAATTAACACCAGCGGCCTCTAATAAATCTGCACTACCCGTAGAACTTGTGACAGAACGATTACCATGTTTTGCAACATTGCCTCCGGCTGCTGCTACAACAAAAGCAGACGCCGTTGACACATTAAAAATATGAGAACCATCGCCACCGGTACCACACGTATCCACTAAATGCGGGGCATCAATAATCACTTTTGTTGATAACGCCCTCATCACTTGAGCAGCACCAGTGATTTCATCAACCGTTTCGCCTTTAATGCGTAACGCAATTAAAAATCCACCTATTTGAGCCGGCGTCGCTTCCCCCGTCATGATTTGGCGCATGACTGATTCCATTTCAAGAATCGATAAATGGCTGCCGTTAATTAATTGTGTAATCGCTTGCTGAATATTCATCGTCTTATCCAAATTTAATAATTCAATGTCAAAAAGTTTTGTAATAAATCATGGCCATGTTCAGTCAAAATTGATTCAGGATGAAACTGTACACCTTCAATAATTAATTCTTTATGGCGAACACCCATTATCTCATCGACTTGGCCATCTTCAGTTTCTGTCCAAGCTGTGACTTCTAAACAATCAGGCAAGGATTCTTTTTCAATCACGAGAGAATGATAGCGAGTGGCTTCATAGGGATTCGTTAAATTTTTAAAAACACCTTTGTTATTATGATGGATCATCGATGTTTTACCATGCATCACATCGTGCGCTCTAATAATTTTTCCGCCAAATGCTTGAGCTATACTTTGATGCCCCAAACAAATTCCCAACACAGGAATTTTGCCTGCAAAATGTTTTATCGCTTCCACTGAAACACCTGCCTCATTCGGCGTGCAAGGACCAGGGGAAATAACTAAGCGCTCTGGGTTTAATGCAATAATTTCTTCTAATGTTAATTGGTCATTACGAATAACTTTTACATCGGCTTTTAATTCACCTAAATACTGAACAACGTTGTAAGTAAATGAATCGTAATTATCTATCATGAGTAACATATTTTTCTCCTGCCAACGGCAATTAAATAGTGGGTTTTAGCTATTGGATTCTTGTAGCTATTGAACCATGTCGACAGCGCGAAAAATTGCGCGCGCTTTATTCATGGTTTCTTTCCATTCCAATTCAGGAATAGAATCTGCTACAACACCACCACCCGCTTGCGCGTACAGTACGTTGTCTTTAATCACTGCTGTTCTAATGGCAATGGCGGTATCCATATTGCCATTCCATGATAAATACCCGACGGCTCCGCCGTAGACGCCGCGTTTTTCTGTTTCTAATTCATCAATGATTTCCATCGCACGAACTTTTGGTGCTCCCGACAAAGTACCCGCGGGAAGTACAGCACGCAAAACATCCATTGATGTTAAATTTTCTTTTAATTGGCCAGTCACATTCGATGTAATATGCATGACGTGGGAATAACGCTCAACAACCATTTTTTCTGTCAGTAATACACTACCGGTTTTTGCTACACGGCCAACATCATTTCGCCCTAAATCAATCAGCATTAAATGCTCGGCAATTTCTTTAGGATCGTTTACCAATTCTTTTTCCATTGCCGCATCTTCTTCTGGCGAATGACCTCGGCGGCGTGTACCTGCAATTGGGCGAACTGTCACTTCGCCTTTTTCTAGACGCGCTAAAATTTCTGGGCTGGAACCTACCACGTAATGATCTGAAAGGTTAAGAAAATACATGTAAGGCGATGGATTTAAATTGCGCAGCGCTCGATATAAATTAAGCGGATCAGCCGTAAAAGGAATAGATAATCGCTGTGACGGAACAACCTGCATTGTGTCGCCAGCTAAAGCGTATTCTTTAATTGTATTGACTGCGGCTTCGTAACGTTCTTTTCCGTAATGAGATTTGAAATTATTTTCAGCATTATCATCTGGTTGCAATTTCATTGGTTGAGTTTTTGGTTCAGCGGTTTGCAACTGCTTAACCAACTCATCTAAACGAGCCTCTGCTTTTTCTAACGCATTGTCATTTTCTGGATTTGCGTGAACAACAATGCTGAGTTTTCCGGATAAATTGTCAAATACTAAAATTTCATCTGACACCATTAATAAAATATCTGGATTACCAATCACATCTTTTGGCTGACTTGCTTTTAATTTTGGCTCCACGTATCGCACGCAATCATAACCAAAATAACCCACAAGCCCGCCATTGAACAATGGTAAGTGAGGTAACTCGGCGACTTTAAATCGTTGTTGATACTCTTCAACAAACACAAGTGGGTCAGCCATTTGATGGGTTTCGATCACCTGCCCATCATGTTCAATCGTAATGTTTTCGCCGAATACTTTTAGGATTGTTTTTGCGGGAAGACCAATCATTGAATATCGACCCCATTTTTCTCCGCCTTGAACTGATTCAAATAAATAGGAGTATGGGCCACTGGCTAACTTGAGATATGAAGATAAAGGCGTTTCTAAATCGGCTAACACTTCGCGCACAACGGGTATGCGGTTATAGCCTTGTTTTTTAATTTTATTAAATTCTGTGATGTTCATTGTCCTTCCTCAGGATCTTTTCAAATCAGCACACGATTCTGATTTTCAATTGTCATATAAATAAAAGTTGTGTGCTGCTTTTAAATTTTTTACTGGGCTTTAAAACTAACTCTTAATTTAATTTTACCCAGTTATGAATGTGCTCTTTCAGAAACAAAATTTTAAATCGTCTTATCTGAGTCTTTTACAGCGTTCGCCACGTGAATTATCAACGCCTTTAGCAAATGCCTAAAAATTATGACTTAGTGTTTGGACTCGTTTTCTTTAGAAAGTAAGAGCTTTAGTTCTAAAAATAAAATTTAATTAGAAGAAAACTCAATGCACGAAAAGAAGTGCTAGCGTCGCCAACGCCAAGCAAGGGGATGAGGAAGAAATTGTAGAGCTATTAGTTTAACCATCTGTATCACTAATCTGTGTCTAATTTTGTGTTGCTGTTTCATTTAGCGGATGAGCATTTCAGCCAGTTTCAAATCAGTCTACCTCAAGGCAGTCTACCTCAAAGAAATGGGAAATGCTGCGCGCTAGTGTAAACAGAGCCGCAAATATTTTCTACCTTTTTATGCGACTTTATATCATTAAGTCGCCCCCCCTTCACCCTTCCTCTCTCATTTGCTACTGCCGTGAATTTAGGTTTAATTCTTTTCTTGGCTTCAAGTTATTAAGTGCTGTCACTTACATTATTATTTTGGTGGTTCTAGAGCTCTAGCTCACTTTTGATAGCTCTGCACGCATGTCTTTGATGACACTCGCATAATTATCTTGACCAAAGATAGCTGTGCCAGCGACAAATGTATCTGCACCTGCTTCTGCGGCGGCTCGAATATTATCGACTTTGATTCCGCCATCTATTTCTAGGCGAATCGCCTTTCCTGTTTCCTTATTGATCACATCAATCGCGGCTCGCGCTTCTCGGAGCTTATCGAAGGTATAAGGGATAAAAGATTGGCCACCAAACCCAGGGTTAACAGACATCAACAGCAACATATCAATTTGCGGTAGGACATGACGGATACTTTCCAATGTCACAGCCGGATTCAACACCAAACCTGATTTACAGCCCGCATCGCGAATAAGTTGTAATGAACGATCCACATGTTTTGATGCCTCAGGGTGAAAGGTAATGTAATCCGCTCCCGCTTCAGCAAACATACCTATCAGATCATCGACCGGCTCAACCATTAGATGCACATCGATCTCAGCCTTCTTCCCGAGCTTGTCCTCGTGCTTATCTAGGTACTTGCGAAGACTCTTACAGACAACAGGCCCAATCGTCAGATTTGGCACATAGTGATTATCCATCACATCAAAATGGATAATATCGGCACCTGCTGTCAGTACGTCTAGCGACTCTTCGCCAAGTCGTGCAAAGTCAGCGGCAAGAATAGAAGGTGCTATTTTATAATCTGTCATGAGGACTCGCTTACTTTTGTATTGGTCAGTGGTGTTTGCGAAAAAGCCTAGATCTATGGCAAAAATAAAGAGGCGCTATTGTACTGAAAAGGCTCGCACTAAACAGCTCTCAGCATCCAAAATCCGCATTATTGTTCGACCTAAGCATTCATACCGAAATGCGGAGAATATCGAGAAAAGCCCCATGAGCCGTCTATACTCTTGATATGAATAAAGAACATGTAAATAAACTCTGGGCCGCACTACTCCTCTGTTTTGGCCTAGCCTGCCAAATACAAAGCCAAATTGCTCTTGCGGCCGATGATCCAGCAGAAAAACCAGCCGATGATGCAGATTCAAAGGTAAAAGCACCGCCCTTGGTAAGACCTCTCAAATCTAGGTCTGAGCGAGCTCGAGCCAACCAAGATGATCTAGCCAATTCCATTAAGAACAAAACCTCAGGACTGACCGGCGAAGGCTCAACAGCCATTTGGTTGAAAGCCGCTGACGTAGAATTTCTAGGGGTTCATACTCCCGCTGCTAGCGCAAAAACATTCGGAACAGTTCTGATATTACATGCTGAAGGTGAACATCCACTCTGGCCCGGATCAATTCTCAACTTGCAAAATTATTTACCCGGAAAAGGTTGGGCCACTTTAGCCATTGCCCTGCCCGATCAAGTTCGGCCAGACCCACCGCCCCTCCCCACAAAAGAAGAGCTAGCAAAACACACCACTACTATCGCAAAAAAAAGCGGTGAAAACACAGAAGCAGAAAAAAAAGATAGCGATGCAGAAAAACCCATCGCCAGCGAAAACGAAGACAAAGAAATTTTTGATGATACTGAAAATAAAATTTCTGACGGCAGCTTTATTCCCGAAGAAAAAAAATCGCCAAGCGACACTAAAGACCCATCAGAAATTGAAAGCCAAACACAAGACCGAATTATTGCAGCCATCGATCACATCAAACAAAATGGCAGCGATGCCATTGTGTTGTACGGCCAGGGACTAGGTGGTTTCCGTGCCGGTCATTACCTACAAGAATCAGGAAATACCGGCGCATCAATACCAAATTCACTGAAAGGATTAATTATTGTTGATGCCGTGAACGAGATGCCCTCAACACCCAAACCTGAAGAGTCAGAAAAAAATAACGCCACTGCAAAAAAAATCACGGACAGCTTTACCAATCCAGACTTTCCCATCTCCGACATTATTACTAACTCAACTCCCTCCAATATTAGAAAATCAAAAAAACGTCGAAACGAAGCTAAGCGACAAGGGTTAAAAAAATACCGGCAACTTCCAATCGCGAATTCCAATGGTGATACATTTCTCGGCCGGATATACGGTTTCTTAAAAACAAACTGCCAATAAACCTTAAGTTTTTCTAATAATCATTTAACTCCTTTCTTTTTTTCTGGCTTTACTCGCTCAGCATATCCGTTTACTGTTACCGCAGATCAAAGACAACTCTAATACCAACCTATAAAAATAATTAACTATCGTTATTTCTCACTAACGATAAATGTCCAATTAAATCTCATATTGATCTCAAGGGGCCAACATGTTCTCTGTTATGAAAAAACCTATTCGTCACCCATTTATTGCTTTATTCCTAACAGCTTCTTTCATAACTGCCTGCTCAGATAAAGGCAATACAGAACAACAAACAAAAGAGAAAGATACTACACATAAAGCAATTGAATATGTAACAACAGAAATTGTAAAAGGCTCAGAGTTTTGTGGCGTCCATGGCCTAGGTGTTGATGCCAACGATAATTTATATGCCGGTAGTGTTGTGGGTGAGCGCGTTTACAAAATCAATATAGCAACTGGTAAAGCAGAGACTATTGTTGCTCCCCCCAAAGGGAATGCAGATGACATCGAGTTTTTACCCGACGGTACAATGGTGTGGACATCCATTAGTCAAAACGCCGTTCGCGCAAAAAAACCTAACGGCGAAGTGTTTGATTTAGCGAAAGATATCGTCAGCGTAAACTCAATAGCCCATAACGAAAAAGATAAGCGGTTATTCGTCGCGCAAGTTTTTGGTGGTGATGGTTTATGGGAGCTTGACCCAGATGGAGAAAAACCGCCACGTAATATCATGAAAGATATGGGCGGATTAAATGGCTTTGATATTGGCCCAGACGGAATGATTTACGGGCCACTCTGGTTCAAGAAGAAAATCGTGAAAATTAATCCCGACACGGGGGAAATGCAAACAGTTGTCGACGGATTTCACACGCCAGCAGCTGCAAACTTTGATTCCAACTGGAATTTATACGTACTCGATACCGCCACTGGCGAAGTCTTTACCGTTGACATAAAAACGGGTGATAAAAAATTATTTGTTACGTTAAAAACGTCTCTCGATAATCTTGCTATAGATTCAAATGATCAAATTTATGTATCTAACATGGCGGACAACTCTATCCAAAAAATTAATCCAATAAACAAAGAGATCACCACCATTATCCCCGGTGGACTGTCTTGCTCACTGGCGATTAATGTTTTTTCTGAAAAAGAATTGACCAAAGATACTATTTATCTCAGCGATGTATTTGCGCTGCGCATCATTGATGGTAAAAGCGGAGAAATCAAAGATATTCTAAGAGCACACAAAGCAGATACACCAATTGAATACCCAACATATTCAACAAGTAACGAAAATTATTTATTTGTCCTCGGTGACGGAGGCCTTCATCAATTTAGACGCAAGTCATTAGATAAAGATAAATTTGAATTAGTGAAACAATGGTACGGAATTGTTGGCATTCAAGCCATGACCGCACTCAACGATAATCGTCTGTTGATGTTGCATGACGGCGGCACAAGTTTAACCTTATCGAACCCCTTACCAACGTCTCCTTTAGATGTTGTTAGCTCCAGTGATAAACATGACTCTCAAAGCTATTTAGAAAATAATCCTTTGAACATAGGCCAATTAATTACCGACAAACTGCAAGGCGCAACAGCAATAAGCAAAGTTCACCACAATAAAATTTATGTTGTTCAGCGTGAAACTCAATCAATCATCGAGGTCGATTTAATATCAGGAGAATTTCGCGAAGTCATTAACAATCTGGACCAGCCACAAGGGCTCGACATAACACCACAAGGGAATATCGTTGTGATGACAGGCTCGCCCGGGAGCGTTTTATTAATTGATCCAATTACTGGAGAACCAAAAGAAATCGCAAGCGGTATAAATGTGGGACGATTAGGAAAAGGAGCTAACTTGAAAACCAGCGGAATTAGCGTCAGTGAATCGGGAAATATTTACGTCATCGCCGATGGAGACAATAGCATTCTTAGGATTTCACCTAAACCTTAGTAGCTGATCCAAAGGTAACACGTCTTAAGAATCAATTATAAAGCGTACTTAGTTATTTTTTTGCCTCAAACGCCATGTAAACTGAGTCTTTTTGAATAAGTTCCAGTCTCTCCAATGCAGCATATTGGCTAACTACTACTGACAATATTTGCAGGCTATTATCAACATGTAGAGACAACCACATCGACATATATGCAATTGATACATCAAACCAAAAAAAATTATCGCAAGAGAAATTCGGCTTTCATTTTTTAGTTAGTCCAATCAAATTTCCTTCAGAACTTTCTCTTTAAATTTAAATATTGAAAATTACATTCCACCAAAACATTCTATGTTTTTATTTAATATCATATTTAAATCCTGTATCTATTCATGAAGGCTGCATAATGATTCGTAATTACTAGCAGTATCATTATCAATACAGTCGAATCTAAAATTCTTATACACCCCCCCAAAAAATCGTACTAATAAATCTCAGTTGACTCAACGCACCAATAAAATTTCTGTAGGACAAATCATTCATTTCACGAACCGGCTAGTCAGTTTATCAAACTACATCTATCCAACGTTTTGATTCAATTATCCAATATAAATTATCTCATACCACGCTGTGCAGTGACGCGCCCCAAAAACAAAGACGAATTATCTTTTGGTAATATTTTTTTAGGCTGTCCGTGCTTTTGCATCCTCTTCGCTGCTGTTGGTTGATGGGTACGTGAAAAATATTTTTTAACTTAAAAAATTATGCATAAAAAAACTTTAAACTTACCACTTTTTGTCTTAGTTTATTTTTAATACGTATCCGAAAAACAGTTTAAGTACTAATAAGATGACCGCGTATCATATTTGTTTTCAATTAAAAATAATTTAACACAATCAACACATTTTTTTAGTTCATCTAACTAGCTGTACTTGAGACATTTGTCCCATAAACAAAACCCTACATCCGATATAGCATAAAATTTAAATGAATTTATTTACCCAACATTAAGCCTATGTGATCATGCAGCGATTCCATCATTGGTCACCGTTAAGTTGTTTATTTAGGAGATAGAAATGAAGTGTACTACTTGGTGTTTTTTTGTTATTTGTATTTTATTGAGCGCCTGTGGTGATAAGAGCAGCTCAATAAAAGACATCGATGCTGCTCCCTCATCAACAACGCCTGCACCACTTACCAGCACTTCACCTGCTACTTCACCGGTTACTCCGCCAGTTGCTCCACCGGTTACTCCACCAGCTACTTCACCGGTTACTCCGCCAGTTACTCCACCAGCTACTTCACCGGTTACTCCGCCAGTTACTCCACCAGTTACTCCACCAGTTACTCCACCAGTTACCCCGCCAGTTACTCCACCAGTTACCCCGCCAGTTACTCCACCTGCTGGGACCCTAAAAAATTGGTCTGATCCTGTTACTTGGGGCGGAACTGTCCCAAAAGATGGTGACGATGTCACTATTCCTTTCGGCATATCAGTATTGCTTGATCAAACAAGCGCATCTCTTGGTGTACTCAACATTGACGGAGATTTAGTCTTTGCTAATAACAAAGATATTCAGCTAACGGCAAAAGAAGTTTATGTTTCAGGATCACTGAGAATAGAAACAGCATTTAAAGCTATTATCGAATTAACTGGATTTTCAACAGACCCCGCCTCTAATCAGTCAATGGGCAGCAAGCTACTAGCGGTAATGTCTGGCGGATATTTAAAAATGGATGGGAATGATTTAACAGCTTGGACTCAATTAAGTGCAACTGTTAACTCTGGTGATCAACAAATCACCGTGCTTGATAACAACGGCTGGCAAGTAGGCGATGAAATCATAATTACGCCAACGGATTTTTACAATGTTGACCAGCCAGAGCGCTTCACTATAACTTCTATCAATGGTAATACCATCGGTTTAAACCAACCGGTGCTAACTCAAAAGTGGGGAGCGCTACAAACTTACTCCAATTACAGTATTGATCAGCGTGCTGAAGTGGCAAATATTTCCCGCAACATTGTAGTGCGTGGTGATACTAATACTCAGGGTGGCTATGGTGGCCACATGATGGTTATGCAAAATGGATTAGCTGAAATTGATCATGTCGAATTTCTGCGTATGGGGCAATCTGGTATTTTAGCTCGCTATCCTGTGCATTGGCATATGGCAAATGACGCCAGTGGTAACTATGTGAATGGTAGCTCCATACATAACTCCTTCAATCGATGTGTCACCTTACACGGAACGGACAACGTACTGATTTCAAATAATGTGTGTTACAACATTATTGGCCATGCGATGTTTTTAGAAGAAGCTGGGGAAACTGGAAATCGCTTTTATGACAATATCGTGGTGGATGTTCAACCCACTTCAACAACAAATAAATTAGTGCCTTTTGACGATAGCATTGCCTCAGGATTTTGGATAACGAATCCAGACAATGAATTTCGAAATAATGTTGCGGCCTATGTTCGCGGACACGGCTTTTGGTATGTGTTGCCAACAGCGCCTTTTGGCATGAGTGCAGGTCAGCCTGACATCCCTAACGAAACCAATGTAAAGCTATTTGAGAATAATGTTGCTCATTCGAATGAAGGAGACGGCCTTAACTTACAAGGTTGTCCTGATACTGGAATTGGGCCTGAATCGTTCAACTGTAAAAAACATTTTCCTAAGGTTGTACCAGGTGATTCTAATTCGCCACATATTCGCCCGATATTTACAGGAACAAAAGCCTATAAACATTTGGGACACGGGATTTGGAATAGTAGCCGAGGTGTATTTATCGAATCAATTCTTGCTGACAACATAAAAGCTTTTTCAGGCAATAATGGGAGTACCACTTTGGCACCTAATGACGAAAAAGCCAAATTTGAGGGAGGTATTATGATTGGACGCACGGCAAATTCTGCACCTAATACACGATCAATTTTTGGCCTAGACATTTACGATGGCCGAATTTACGCCGAGGACACCATATTCGAGAATTACCAACATGAAGGGCCTCATTTGGGCGTTGCAGTGCAAATTAATTCTGACGATCAAAATGCCGTAATTAGAACTGATGTTCTAGTAAATGCTCAACTGATAAATTCAAATCCATTATGGTACAACGGACCGTTTACCGATCCCGCACACGGTGATCTAACGCCTGTCCATAAAGATGTAGACGGTAGTTGGTCCGAGCCACTAGTCGGCTCTAGAGCTGCAGCAGGGCAATCTTTAGTGGGGCCTTACTCTTTTGTGTTAACCAACAATTGCATCGACTATCTATCAATCATTAATGGTTACCTATGTGACGAACAATATAATGAAGTTATTTTTCAGCAATTTAACAACACAAATGCCGACTCCGCTCTTTTTAATGTACGCCGAATCGATAACGGAGTAACTTATCAAGGTGAACAATCTTGGGATACAGCCACTGCATTTATTTTTGGAAAATCCTATGAAGTTATTTGGACTGGTGTACCGATTAACTCTTTACTGTTAAACCTAAGCAATATGACCGCGGGACAAAGTAATATTTTAGGAATACCTTGGGGAAATACCGTTACTCTACGTACCAAGTTTTTTAATACCGGCTGTTTACAGCCTGTTGCCACTATGAGTGCTTTAAACAATAGCAGTGGATTAGATAGCTATTACTACGACGGGTCGAAAGTATGGTTGAAAATAGAAAATCGCCAGAATCAAAAAATTACTCTCTTGGAAATGTTGAGCTCAAGCCCAGCTAGTAACGGCTGTTAACGTTGATTCCACTTGGAATTTATATATCCTCAATACAGCAACAGGCGAAGCGCATATCGTGAATATAAAAACAGGGAAGAAAATTGATCAAAGATATCGTAAGAACACTCTAACCAAAAACGCCAATTGAATACCCAGCCTATTCGACAAGTAACGAAAATTATTTATTTGTCCTCGATGACTTACGTCTTCATTAATTTAGACGTAAGTCATTAAATCAGGATAGATTTGAATGAGTGAAACAATAGTACGATTTTTTTGGTATTCAAACCAAGAAAGTTTTTTTGCTGTATTTATATTTTTTCAATATCAAATGTTAATATTTTCTCTAAAAAAATAAAAAATCATTAGATACTATCACCTTCCCAAAACTTCTTAGTTAGTCATATCAATAATTTAACCTACATGATTGCTTAAACCGTCGACATGGTCTCAAAACAGAAACAACTGAAATGCTAGGATACCTTTCAATTCATTTTAAGAATGCACAGCAACTTATTATCATGAATTGATAAAAGCTGCTGCCTTTATTGGGCAACATAATATTTAAAAATAAATCTGGTAATTTCACACTTTCTAATCGGTATAGCGTCACGTCAATAACAGGCGCCAACCATGGCATTTTTATTTCGAGGGTAGCATGAAAAAAATTATAGTCTGCATGAGCTTACTAATTACGTTGTACGGATGCGGAGATGGCTCAACTAGTAGCAACGACGAACCAGTTACTGAGGACGTAAACGTTTCCGATGTGATAGAGGATTCAAGTAGTGCTAATGACGACACTCAAGATTCTCTTGAACCAATCACTGAAGATAATTCTTCGAATACTCCTGAATCGGATACCCCCGAATCGGATTCGAGCGAAAATGATTCAACCGAGAGTAGTGACGAACCAAACACCGAACTTCCAGATTCAGAAGATGAAAATGACGAACAACCATCAGAATCAGATGCATATATAGTTCCGAGTTTTAAATCTGTGGAGCTATATCAGGACGGTAACTTAGTTAGTGGTTCAAACTTAGAACTCAACAAAGAAGTTTCTGTTCAAGTTCAACTTCTTGACGGAACTCCAAGTTTCGATTTTTGGATTAATAATCGCTCCGACTCTCAAAATGGACGTTGGGAAAATTTGATAAGTGATCAACGAAGTATTACTTATACGTTTACACCTTCGAACTTGGGAAGCTACAACCTGTGGATCGAATTCACTGACGCACAATCAAGTACAGATGAGTACTCCCAATCAATTGCTTACAATGTAATAGACAATTCAACTCCCCCTCCTCCTGCCCCTCCTGCTCCCGAACAACCATCTCCAAGTTTTGATTTTACGGCACTCTTGGGTGGTAATGGTTTGGATAGAATTCAAGGAACATATATAGACAGTCAGGGTTTTATTTTTATTGCAGGTCAGACAGGGTCAAAAAACCTTGCCGTTGGAGATGTCTTTCAAAAAACAAAACCAACCAATAACGAATCATCGAATGCAAATGATTATGAAAAGTCAGAAGGCTTTGTCGCTAAATTGAGTCAAGACGGCAAACAAATTCTTTGGCTAACTTACTTTGGTGGCTCAAGAAGAGATGCCTTGTATGCCGTTAGAACAGATAGTTTAGGCAATGTATATGTAGTAGGAAGCACAGGTTCGCCAGACTTTCCAACCGCAGGAAGCTTCCCTAATAATGTACTGAAAGGAACGCCAGCTAATAATGCATTGTTAGATGTCTTTGTTGCTAAGCTTGACCCAGAAGGAAAAAATTTAATTTGGTCAAACTTAATTGGTGGTACGCAAGGCAAAGAGGAATCGCCTCGAGGCTCGATCCTTATAGACGAACAAAGAGGAAGAGTTTACGTCTCTGGCGTAACATCTGCCGATGATTTTCCAACCACAAATGGCGCCTATCAACAACAATCTAAAGCAGGTCAAGATGCATTTGTATTTGCTTTAAGTTTAGATGGCTCAGCACTTGTTGCGTCGACTTACGTGGCAGGGGCTGGTGGCGATTATGCAGCCTCAGGCATTGTTCAAAATCCTGTTGACGGATCAATTTATATCGCAGGCGTAACGAATTCTTCAGATCTCATTCCAAGCAATGCTCTTGGATACCAGCCAACATTGAGAAGCTCTAATCAAGATCCAAACTCAAGCATATGGAATAATGGCGACGGATTTGTTATTCGACTTAATCCGGATTTAACGTCTATCATTAGTGGAACCTATATCGGTGGTTCAGGATTCGATGAAGTTTCACACAACCAAGGAATTTCTATCAACAGCAAGGGTGAACCCATAGTTGCGATCATGACTACATCAAGTGATCTTTTTAGTGGCTCATCTGTTCCTGGTTTTGATTCAACATTCAATCAAGCTTCTGATGGCGCATTAGCCATTTTTTCTCCCGATTTAAAATCATTAATCGCCAGAACTTATATTGGAGGGTCTAGTGATGATGAATTACATGGCGTAGCTGTTGGACCAACTGACAGAATTTTTGTCACAGGAGGAACGAATAGCAACGATTTTCCCATCATGATTCCTGTAGAAGATCAAAACAATAACAACGTATCGACAACTAAAGGATCTGGCCAATATGCAACAATATCAATATTTTCTGAAGACTTAGCTAACCAACTTTATTCAGGACTCCTTGGAGGACCTGTTACCAACGGGGAGTCTCAACGAGGACGTAGCTTTGCTGTTGGTCAAAATAAAGCGGTAGTCGGTGGAACGACAGGATCTAGTGCGTTTCCTAATGACGGATATTTCACAAGTACTTTTGGAAATAATTTAAGAAGTGCATTTATCGGAGTCATGAGTATTGATTAATACTTGGTTTCAAGTAATAAGCGCTAGCGATAATTAATTATTTTATGACCGCCAACATTTTTTCTTAGTGTTGGCGGTCATTTTTAATTGTGTATCGAATAGCTGGCCTTGCCATTTTTATAAATTTATTTTCTAGGTATTTGATGACATCACCTTATATGGTGTAGTGATGTCAATTTTAACAACCAACGCTCTTTTGACCATCCTCATCTATATCACCAAATAACAAATCAAAATTTTCAAAAATATGCTGCAGTACCGCCTATTACTCTAAGACGTTTTTGGAAAAACCTATAACGCAGGATTCTCAAATTTACATCGGATTTGTGATTTTTCATTGCTCTCTAATTCAAGCCTTACGTGTCGACATGATGCTGTAAAACAAAAGTGAACCTTTCTGTTTACGCAACGACACACAGTTATCTTGAAAAAAAACTGGAAAAAGGAATAGGTGAGACATGTATTTTGCAACGATAAAGAATAAAGTTTTAGGTGGTTTGTTGATGGTGCTGAGTGTTAGCGCCATAGCTGATTTTGAAATCAAACCCAAACCCCATGGGGTTATGCCGACCATTACAGTTACGGCGGGTGCAGATAAGACCCTCTATAGCAATACGAAAGTTTTACCTGCTGGGTGGTCCGTCGAGATACGCGGTGGTTTTAAACTACCAGCATTCTCAGCTTACAAACGTATACATATGGCGGGCATTGAATATGGCCGAGAGCCATCTTTAGAACATTATGAAATAGGCGTATCAGGAGATCATGCTAACTTAACAGGAAACAACGGAAATAGATGGGTTACCCATTTGATCAACCCCGGGAATTTTGGTGATTTAAAACCCTATATTGATCAATGTAACTCTGCAGTATCCACAGATATTGCTAATGGCTTGACTAAAACCCAAGCGCTTAATAAAACGCGTAATTTTGAAATACCCAAAAATAATTCACCTTATATTGCGAACCTTAAAATTTCTCCTGCCAATATAAATTTCTACGAGACGCACGCCACCACAAAACTGCCATTGCGGGTAAAATGTCTTCCAACAGGCTACACCAAGCCGCTACCCACGGCTGCCTCCAGTGTGTCGATTGCTTCAGGGGTAACAAGTTCATCACTCACCATTTTGGAACAATACAGTCGCTTTAGCGGGTCTTGCAAAATTACATTGAGTGGTGTCATACAAACCAATTTACCCAACACACAAGTGAAGTTCCGCTACGAACATACCAACGGTAAAAAAAGTAGTGTCAAAACGGTAACAACGGGTAACGCTAAAACAGCGATGTTTTCTGACACTTATAATATTGATAACAATCCTTACGATGACGAAGCCGGCAGTATTAGAATTATTGGCGTTAATCATAATTTTAATTCGAGCTGGAAAACATACACCATGCGTTGTGAGGACGCAGCGACAAACAGCCTTCAGACTGAAACACCACCCAAGTTAAGTTTTACAGTGAATGTAAGAGAAACCCAACTGATTCAAGGTCAAATATGCCCTAAAGATGTCGTCATACACGGGAAACTAACTGCCGGTTCATCCATTTCAGGAAACGCGGTATTTATCGGGAGCGGCGTGTCTGCTTATCAATCAGATAGCTTTCCCTATGATTTGAATATTGGCCAAACCAGAAACTTTCTGGCAGTTCGAACGGTAAGCCTTCCAAGCACAATGGGCAGCCTTCAAGCGATCAGCAATACACCACCAGTGCTACGCAAAGTCACGCTAACGCAAGGGATGAGTATAATGGACGAAAATAATAAGCTCGTGGCGACTACAGGCCAAAATAATTTTATATTTCCATGCACCTGGCCAAGTGTAACACCAGGACTACAGCATAACGGTGGCAGTATTACTGCCCAACCAACAACACCTATAATCCCAATTAATAGAATCGATCGTAAAACTCAGTCTGGCGCTAAAAGTGTAATGATAAAACCCATAGTGCAGCCGGTAAAAAAATTACCGAAACAAAGAGAACAGCCATTGAAATTGAAAAGCAAGGTCCTCGAAAAAAAGTAAAATAAAAGGGTAGATGCCGGAAAAAGGGGAGGTTCACGCCTTCCCTTTATTAAACGCACAAGAAAAAGCTAAAAATCATTACAACAAAGCTAAAACAAACCGACCTATTCCAGACATTGCGCCCGCCGATCGAAGTGTTTTTCCTGCTTTACTTTTCATGCCTTCTTTCCCCTGCAGCTCTTGTAGTTTCTTTTTACCGAGCGAGCTACCCAGTTTTTTTATGACTGGCTCAACAAGCGTATGAATAACATCCATTTCCGCCGTTGCAAATTGTGTTTGACTTGAATCGTAAACATGTTCTAAAAGCTCAAAAAAAACTTCCAATGAAATAGTTACGGTTTCATAGGTTCTTGAATAAGGTGCTGTACCGCCAATCACTCTGAGACGTTTTTGGAAAAACTTGTATAACGCAGGATTCTCAAATTTAAATCGGATTTGTGATTTCTCATTACTCTCTAATTCAAACTTTGAAGATTTTAATTTCGTTAAAATTTCAATCCATGCTTTACCTTCGGTAAGCCCAGAATATTTAATTAAGCCCGTTTCGTACAAAGACTTAATTCGCGATTCCTTAATCATGAATCTTTGACCAAGTTCGAAAGCATCAAATTTTTTATTAGCACTGTACTTTGTATATAAATAAATGATCAACGCGTCCAAGTCTGGCTTAGACATTCCCCCCAAACCTTGTTTGTCGACATAATGAGATAGGAATTCTTCCAAAAAATCAGAATGATTTGATTTGGGTATATCTTTTATTATTTGATCCAAATGAGTTCTCCTGATGTGTAGGGTTTAACGTCGAGGCTTAAGAAGTGAAATTGAATTCTTATTGAGAAAATTTATATACCAAATTTTCACTAACGTTTTTCAATCTTTCTTCCGTTGAATGACATTAACCTTTGATGTCCTACTGCGAAATAATCGTCATATCAACATCCAATTTACTGTTAGATAGTCTATTGTAAAAATTAAGCTTCCCAAGTGACCCCGTTACCTCGTCCAAAAAAAATATTTGATCCGGAATAGCACTTCGCTCAAACCCTCCTACACGAAGACCACTAGGCTTCCATCTATATGCAATTGTTTGAAATGACCCACTAGCAAACTCATATACTTTTAACGAACTATTGTTATAGTGTTCAAAAACAATTTCCGTGTCATCGTTCATCAGTGAAAATTCGGTTATCGATGCTAATTGATTAAGCTCCCCCGAAGCTAAATCAATAATGGGATCACAGGTAAAATCATTCAAGTCACATCCCGTTAACACACCTCGTATTGCATTACTATTTGAATCTCTACCTGCAATATAAATTGTATCGCCTGCTAGGTTTGCGGACAGGCTATGCGCTTTAGAGTCGACACTAAACCCATTCCCCATGCCATTAAAAAGTATTTCTCTGTTACCATTGTTAATATCAACACTCATAACTGCATCAAGTCGAGTATCAAGAACAATCAACCGTTGCCCAACTGGATCATAGGCCATATCCGAAAGGCGGATAAAATCTTGTCCATTTCCATGAGTACTATCTGACAAAATCGTTCGATTACCCGTAACTATATCTACTTCAAATATTGCGGACGCTCCAGCATCGCCAACATAAATAGTATTATTAACGATTGTTAGTGATGCGGGTCCACCAAAATCTACACCGTTACCCACGCCTCCGCCAGAAACAGTTGTCCGAACCCCCGAATCTAAATCAACTTTTGTAATCGTACGTCCCTTTATTTCTGCGACATATAATGCATTGGTTGGTTCGTAATATTCACCTTTAGCAGGGTATTGTACTTTTGGCCCAAGACCTAAATCAGGAGCCAAAAGACGGCGCTTGCCGCTAACGATGTCGAGTTCAATAGGCGCCTTCATTGAGCTGGAAATAAAATACAATTTACGTTCATCAGTATCAATAGTTGAACCCTGAACCGGAATTCCAATTGATGAACCAGTAAGAGGAATAGAGTCATCCGAAATAAGTGTTCGATTTCCATTATTTAAATCAACAGTTAATGTCTGATACTCACCACCCCCACCAGTTGGCTGAAAGGTAAGGTAGGCCATACTATGGAGAGGATCTAACTCTAATGTCCGATATGCCCCATAGATAATTGGGCCGGCTCCCGTATTTACATCGGAAACAGCTGTGCGCTCTCCTGTTGCTAAATTCACTTCCATTAATCGAAAAGCTGTAGCTACATAAAGCCGATTATTCATTTTATCGTAAGCAATACCACCTAGACCAAAAAATAACGACTCTCCCCCACCAATCGATTCACTAGAGATAACTTCACGCGCTCCATTATTTAAATCAACTCGAAATATGGCATTTTCTTGACCACTCGAACCATAATAGCTAGCGTAGATATACACTAAATTATTATTTTCATCGTAGTCGGCATCATACAACTGATAAATTTTGAAACCTGTTCCGCTTGAGCCCGATCCAGCTTTTAAAGATGATATCGCCGTTTTATTTCCCGTTTTCATATCAAGTCGGGATAACTCACCACCGTCATCAATAAATAACAGTTCATCCGCGATTGGGTTGTAATCAATTAAAAAAGGTACTGGCGTTATTATATCGCCCCCAGTAAATACACCAACATCTAGGAATCGTTTTTCGTTAGTCGCAATATCCACAGAGACAATGTAATTAGAACCTGAAAGCAAGGCGCCAACTAACAATCGATTATTGGATTCATCAAATAAAACAGAACTACTCTGCTCAAACCAAAGCCCTTCGTTTATTACGGTAAATTCTACGCTGGTGCTTTCATTGCCTGCTGCATCGAGCGCTTTGACAGAAAGATTGTTTACACCAAAGGTTAAAGGAACTTTGACTTCGAATACTGAGGCGCCCGAAGTGTAATTAGTCGAAACGTTATTAACCATTAATTCTGTTACTTTGACGTTATCGCTGACACTGCCTCTCATTAATACTTCCGCTATATCATTAGGTGAGCGAATAACAACAGGGTAGATAAACGTTGATCCTGATTCAGGAAAATCAACAGATAAAACTGGTGCAGTAACATCCGCCGGCGGTGAGGGAGGTGGCGGCGGAGTTTGAGCGCCACCGCCACCGCCACCGCCACAACTAGCTATTAATGCTCCAAACACCAGTATCAGACAAATCTTTTTTATTAATTGCAACAAGGTACTCTCCCATTTAGTATTTTTCATTCTGTACTCATTAATTAAACGAAAAATTTAATTCAACCCGAAACCAATGAAACCACTATTCAGAATTACTAAATTAATAGCGCCCCCGAAAGTTGATGTAGTAAATTTTAGTGCTAGACTTTCGTCGCTATAACTCAGACTTTTAAAAATCTTTTATGAACATTTTTAAATTATTATTTAACCAATGCATCTTTTTAAACTTAGCCAAAAAAGTCAACAACACTGATATAAGTATCTGTTTTTTTAAATCAGCATGTACTCCAAAGGCTTCATGCGTTTCCTTTGCTGCATTCTGGGTTTATTTATCAAATCCAAAATTCATCACAGCTTCTCGTTCCAAGTAATGGTCATCCTTAACTCCGTTATTTCAACGCAAAGCTCTTTCCCATATAACCACAATGCCACATTCTAAGTCGAGGTAATGGCGTGCCAATTTTTTCTAATTATTCCATCTTTTATTTAGTTAATAAAAATATTTAGCCTGTATTTATTAAATACTTTCTTTTCACTCACTGATCAAAAGCAATACTTTATTCGTAACTTTCTTATCTTCCACTACCAGTTAAATATCTCACAACACAACTTTTGACATTTCATAATTGCAGGGCTCTGGCGATCTCTCTGCAATCAACGCACTTATACTCCTTAGTCCTTCAACATAATATTTAGGTACTGCGATGAAGTGGAAAAATCGTAAAGCAAGCTCAAACAAGAAATTTATGGGTGTCCTTTTTATTTTCAACAGATCACCGCAAAGACAGCGGACGACAAGTGTCTTTTATGTTGAAAGCAAACAAAAGCTGATACACTATGGAAGTTATATTGTATGGCACATGATATTGAAAAGTTAACAAAATATGGTCATATAGCGGCATAGCCCGCAAATAATGGCAGCAAACTTCTTTTAAAGAACATCAGCTTGAAATAAAAATTGATTGTGACAGCATCACTTCCATACACTATTTAAAATAAATAAAATGGGAGAATGTAGATATTTGGGTTTTTGAAAGCTTTTCTAAAAGCTCGTTATGGCTATTTAACTAGCTTATAGAGATGGGGATAAAAATGAACATTATTTTGAAGTTAGAGTGCATTTTAATTTTTATTTTTTCTGCTGGGTGCGCCAAAAATATGATCATTGATTCAACGCTATTGGCTGGAAGTACGTCACAATTAACGGTTGAGGCGCCCGAACTGAAAGACTTTCCTGCGGTTCCACTTATGAGCCATAAATTCATTGGAATTAGGTTATTCACCGAAGAGCAAGCATGCAAAGATAAATTTTCGTATAATAGTGGCGATGCGTTTGGTTACGCCAGACTAACTGGAGCTTCCCACATCCAAACTTTTATGATCCCCGCAGAAAAGCGGATATTTATTACAACCAAGGTCGACGAAAATATCGGTGGTAATATAAAAACTTGTTCTGGAGTGTTGGAGTTCTTACCGGAAAAAAATAAAACTTATACTTTCAATATTAAATCTTTGAATACTAAATCTTTCAAATTTGGTGTCTATTCCTGCACAACAACACTAACTGAAAGTAATGTAATTGGAGATCTAAATATCCAACCAAGAAATTTTAAGCTCTATCTCCCCACTAAATGGGGGGAGGTACCAGACAGCATCAAATGTGATAGTGTAACAAAACCATAACAAAAACATCAAAGCTCAAATTGAACATCTATGCTATAGCTCTTACCAAACAAAATTGTGTGCTCGAATATAACAGAGACAAATCCAACCCACGAGGCAAACATAGCTTCTACATCAACTTGAAAAAACTTATCTTCTTCTTTAAAAATAGCACTTTCTTCAGGACCTTAATTTAAAAATTAATCCTTCCTCTCCTTTCAACCGCCAAGTATAAATACCGTATTTTGAAACTAGCCGTACGCGATCGCTCAACGGAATCGAATAACCCAATGCAATACGTTTTTCGGTAAGCTCGTAATTGCTAAGGGTGCCACCAAACGCACCAACATTTTCTGCATAACCAACACCAACTTCAAACAAAAATTCAATCGGCGTCCGAGAGCCCGCTGTTACATCCAGGCCTAAAATATAATTGGTGTCATTAGTAAATGTAGGAGGAAGAACATTCGCATCTATATCTATTCTCTTAACTGCTAATTTTATAGAAATCTAAAACGCGCTCGGATCCAGATCTGAATACGCAACTCCATTCCACATTACAATTATCAATACAGCCAACGCTCTCATTTTAATTCCTTTTTAATTAAGGTTGGTCAGTTGGCATTTCATCATATAACTGTATTTCTTGATCATATTGAAGCTTTTGCGATTAACTCGCGCCCCTGGCACAAGGATTGAAGAATGGACTTTTTGACATCTTCGACAATGGCAAGATCCAATTGGACCAGCGAATTCTTCAACCTCGTAGGTAACACATCTGCAAAGACAGCTTCCTTTCGTTTAACGGTATCTCGTTATTGAATGCTTACTATTAATGCAACAAGGTGCCATATGACAACAAATATTACTGGCTATTTAGGTCATACCCTAATTCGGCAAGGTATTCATAATCAAAATAAGACAAGATAAACTTTGTTCGATTTCGGGCATCAAGTAAAAAAACATAGGTTTTACCTTCCTCGTAGCTTGGTATTTCTATACTAAATGAGCTTCTTCCAATTTGAATTTTTCTCATTTTTTCACTCACTTTTGTCTTTAACCAATATTGTTTATTTCCTAGCGGGGAAAATGGAATCTCGCCTACAGTTTTTTCCTTTAGTGAATAATCTCTATCTTGTCTTGCAGAAGAACTTTTCTTTTCTGACAGTGCAACGTCGAGTTTTGAAAGATATTTTTTCGCACGCTCGTAAGCATAATGCTCCTTAATAGGGCGAAAATAAATTGTACCTCGTCCGTTTCCAATAGTGCTTTGGTAGTATATTTCTGTCTGTGAATTAGATGTTATTTCTACACTAGCAACATTTGAATCGCCTTCTTTAACTGGTTTTTCAAACGAATCTAATCTGGGAAATATCCTCACTTGATGTTGCCCTATTGGCAATTTAAATAACGACACGCCTGTATCAGCAATCGGTGTAGGTTCCCTTTCATCGATTTTAACAAGATAGGATTCAAACGTTGAATTGGCCATTCCTTGATGAGCCGTAATAACCAACTCGCCACTCTGGCTACCATCGGAAAGATCATATACAGCCCTATCTCTTTCAGGATCGAATCTTCCTTGGTCTTCACCTAGTACTATATTATCTGTGACGTTGATGACAGCAAAGTCCGCTGAACTAATCGAACCTTCTGTATCATTACTGGTTATTGCAGCAAGCCTATAAGTTTTACCTGCTTCAAAATTAACTTGAATTTTTCGATTACGCGCAGGATGTAACGGCCAGAAACCTCTTTGAGAAACAGCTGCATCGAGAGCGTAAAAGAGCAATCCGCCACCAGCAAAATTTCCTGGCACATAGATAACTTGTATATCATATCCACCAGGTTTAAGCGCAGTTTGGAAATTATCCGGAAGCTTTTTATAGCCATCTTTTTTACTGGGAATTCGCTCACCATTAACCGAAAAAAGATGAACCTCATCGTATCGTTCGTATTCTGAGCCTTTATAAAAGACACCTGAGAAAGGGTCTGTGTTTTCTACAAAGATAACGCCACGCTCTACGATTGCCACTTCAGATAGCGGTAAAGGTTCTCCTGCATAATAATGAAATGGCGGGGAAACACATGCATTTAATAAAAACAGGCATGAGATTAAAAGGATAGTTTTAGTTATTTTCGACATTTTAATTATCTTTCCTCTATAAATTATTTTTAAATTAAATATTTATTTTTCTGAACTTAATAAAAAATTACTTTCTCTCACTGCTCTTTTATGTCTTTACTCTCCCCTAAAGCCAAACAGTTACATCTAACAATGACGATTACTTCGAATTACAAATTCAAAACATGAACTGCAACAAGCAAGACAACCTCCATTCCAGAGATCTATGTGATCCACTTAATTCTCTGGACCAGAATAATCCTTAAAGAAAATAATTCACTGTCCCACTTATATTTAAAAACTATTAACTCCTTAACACACCTCAACGTGTTTATCTGAGAGAGTGGATATTTAATATCATGGTGCTAATTATTCTACCCTAATGTTTAGAGTGGATTATGCTTGCGCCAACATTTAGCCCTTCGGAATAAGTCAAGCTTAACTCCTAAGTCAAATATCGCCTCGCCATTCTAACTTGCGCATTAATTTTCAATGCTTTCTTCTCAAGAATTCTACAAAAATGATCATCTGAAATAATTTAATTATTGAATGGTCTACCCCTTATTGATCACTTTCACTAAGTAACGCGTAAATCAATCTCGTATATAATCATAATGCTGCGCTTAAAGTCGAGGTAATACATGCCAATTATTTTGACTTTCGCTCATCCATCAAATCCAATAATTTACTCGCAACCTAATTCTCCTGAGCACTTAAACTGAGTATCAATAAATAACACAACACAACTTTTGACATTTCATAATTGCAGGGCTCTGGCGATCGCTCTACAATCAACGCACTTATACTCCTTAGTCCTTCGACATAATATTTAGGTACCGCGATGAAGTGGAAAAACCGTAGAGCAAGCTCCAATATTGAAGATAAGCGTCGCGTTAAAATGGGGCGAGGTGCCAAAGGTGGCGGTCTTGCGACTATAGCTATCGCTTTGGTGGCTATGTATTTTGGAATTGACCCACAAATCGCGACGCAAATTGCAGGCGGGCTTTCTAGCGGTCAGCAGCAAACTACTCAATATACCCCGACAGCAGCAGAGAATGAGTTGGCAGAATTTACCGCTGTCGTTTTAGCGGATACGGAAGATGTATGGCATCCACTGTTTCGACAAATGGGTGGCACTTACCAAGAACCCAAATTAGTCATGTTTACGGGTGCGGTGAATTCTGGCTGTGGTGCGGCAAGTGCGGCAATGGGCCCTTTTTATTGCCCTGCCGATGACAAGGTTTATATCGATCTGGGTTTTTACAGTGATTTAAAATCTCGTCATAACGCTCCTGGTGATTTTGCTCAAGCATATGTCATTGCTCATGAAGTAGGCCACCATGTTCAACACATGTTAGGAATTTCTGATCAGGTACATGAAGCACGCCAACGAACTAGTAAAGCCGAAAGTAATGCACTATCTGTTAAATTAGAATTACAAGCCGACTGCCTTGCCGGTGTTTGGGCCAATCATACTCAACGAGCGAAACAAGTATTAGAACAAGGCGATATTGAAGAAGCATTAACGGCTGCCAGTGCGATTGGTGATGATCGATTACAAAAACAAGCGACGGGACGCATTCAACCTGAATCGTTTACACATGGTACTTCTGAGCAACGTGTGCAATGGTTTAAAAAAGGAATGCGCGAAGGCACGTTTGATGGGTGCAATACGTTTTAATTTTTATTTGTTAACTGTTTTATTACTTGAAACCAAGAAATAAAATACGATAACTTTAAGCATTATTTCTTACAAAATTTGTCTTACAAACTACTGCTTATGAACTGCAAGAAAGCATAGAACAACCCGGCCGGTTTCTTGCCCACTCTGGCCGTTTTTTTGCAAACTCTTCTTTTGTGGGCTGCTCATCATAGGGATGACGCAACACATCTAGCAATTCATTCACAACGGTATTGTCACCCTGCTCTGCTTTATCAATTGCCAACTGCGCCAAATAATTTCGTAAAACATATTTTGGATTTACTGCATCCATTTGTTTTTTTCGGTCAACATCTGATGCTTTGTGTTCGCCAACTCGATGCTGATATCGCTTAAGCCATGACAGCATTTCTGCCGTTTCAGTTTCTCGTTGCTCTTTTGGAAGATAATAACTGTCTTCGATAAAGTTTATTAATTCGTCTTCAGTTGATTGAGAGTCACTTTCATTCTGGCTTGCACTTGCTGCTGGAACATTTGCTAGGCCACGATAAAATAGTGTCATGTCTGTTTCGGTAGAAGCTAATATTTTTAAAAGGTCATCAATAAGCTCTGTATCTTCTTCTTTTAATTCTTGCTCTCTATCCTTTTCTTCGACGGGCAAGCCTAGTTTTTCCATCATCATTAATTGATTGCCAACGGTATAATCTGTGGCGAATTGTTGAATGGCTTCTTCTAGTTCTTTTGAATCTCCTATCAATGGATAAATTGCGTTCGCTAACTGCAGAAGATTCCATTGAGCGATACCTGGTTGGTTTTCGTAACGGTAGCGACGGTTTTGCGCATCAGTTGTATTCGGCGTCCACTGTGGATCGTAATCTTCTAACCAACCGTAAGGACCGTAGTCAATCGTTAATCCATGGATCGACATGTTATCGGTATTCATCACGCCATGAACAAAACCAACTCGCATCCAATGAATAATCATATCCACTGTGGTTTTAGCGACCTCTTTAAACCATGCGATATACATATTTTTTGCTTGCTCTTCTGTACAGGCGTCTAATTTTTCAGACGACGAATCAGAAGAATTTACTTCTCGAATTAAAGACGATATTAAATGTGGAAAATAAGTGCTTATCGAATAATGTAATAACTTCTTGAGTGTTTTCAGATCTTTTCTTGCTGAAAAAATTTCGAAACTACCAAAGCGAATGAATGATGGCGAAACTCGACAAACAACGGCACCGGGTTCGTGAGCTGCACGGCCATCATAAAACATATCGCGCATAACTTGCTCACCCGTATCCACCAAGCTCAATGCTCTTGTTGTCGGTACGCCAAGATGAAACATGGCTTCACTGCATAAAAATTCTCGTACCGATGAACGTAAAACGGCTAGACCATCTGCACTACGAGAATAAGGCGTTGGACCTGCGCCTTTTAATTGCAGCGAGAATCTTTCGTTTTTGTCGTTAACAACTTCGCCTAAATTGATCGCGCGACCATCACCTAATTGGCCAGCCCAATTCCCGAACTGGTGACCGCCATAACACATGGCATAGGGTTTCATACCCTCCAACAGTTCATTACCAGAAACAAAATCCAGAAACGATTTTGTATCTAAAAAATCATTGGATAAATTTAATAGCGCTGCCACTTCTGAAGAAACCGCAACAAGAGAAGGATTACGAACAGGCGCAGGCGAGACCAACGAATAACACGCATCGCTCACTTGCCTGCGATGGTTATCAGCCTCCTGATCCGCAGGTAATGTGTTCACAAAGGTGTTTTCAATATTGATCATATTATTTATTTAACTTTGTTGTTTAACTTTTTTAGTTTAATATTTTGGATTTTCAATTTTATTATCTTTATCACTCTCGCTGTCTTTAGCATCACTTTCACTTTTATCATCTTCGCCCTCTTCTTTCGAAGCTGTTTGGGGAACGCGAACATTTTGCGTGTGCAATGGAATGACGGGAATAAAACAGGTGATGATAAACCCGACGATAACTATCCAAAGCGCCGTCGAAAACATTCCAGTAATTGCACTGGAGAATGCTTTTTTAAAGCCATTTAACATTTGCGTTGAATATTCTTCAGCCTGTCGAGACATCATTTGTTTCAGCGCTGCAAGCTGTGGCTGCAATTCTCGTTCAGGCTTGCCCTGTACTTCTAAGATTGCTTTCTTTAAACCTTCTGGAATAAATTGACTTTCGCTCACAGCTTTTAACGCTGCCTCATCACCATGATAGGCAAGATCAACTTGCGTATACATTAATTCAAATCTGTCTTTGATTTGTTGTCTTACTTTTTCAGGATTCATTGCATTTGATTGTGCTTGATTTAAATCCATTGGCTGTGAATTTTCTGATGTCATTCCTGGCATCTGCGGTAAATGCTTCGGCAATTCCAATGTTAAGTTGTACGTCAAAAATGTACCGAACAAAGCAATGCCGATTGTTGAACCAATTTGCCTGAAAAATTGTGCTGCACTAGTAGCCACACCAATATCTTTTGGTGAAACTGCACTTTGTACAATTAAATTCGCTAAACCTTGGCTTGGTCCTAAACCAAAACCTACCATGGCAATTCGCCACGCTAGATCAAGCGTTGTTGTCTCTGCATCTATTTGTGTACAGAAATAAACGCCGGCAATTAATATAACGCATCCAGCCACCATAAACGATTTGTAGACGCCTAGTTGCGATACCATTCGTCCACTCATGATGCTACTGAACATCATGCCAAACATTAATGGGAACATGGCCACACCACTTTTAGTGGCGCTGACACCTTGTACAATTTGCATATACAAAGGCATGAACATGATGATACCCAAAAACGCCATCGAAATAACGAACGACGATAAATTAGTAATCGTGAATGCCTTATTGGCAAAAAGATTTAACGGCATAATGGGATGCGATGCTTTTGTTTCTACGAAAATAAACGCCATCAATGCCGCTACAGAACCCACCAACATGCCAATGATTTCTTGTGAGCTCCAATCGTATTTATGTCCACCCCACGTCAACGCCAACAAAAATGGAATGAATGCAGCGATTAATAAGATCGCGCCTAAGTAATCAATATTGCCACCGGTGCCGACATTGGTTTTCGGCGTTTTTCTAATAATTAAATAAAGAGAGACAAACCCCAGCGGAAGATTGACATAAAAGACCCAGCGCCATCCTGGAATATCGTGACCAAATAAAGTAACTGATGCATAGTCTGTTAAAAACCCGCCGACCGCAGGGCCTATCACACTGGAGATTCCAAACACCGCACCAAACAATCCCATAAAGCGCGCGCGTTCTCGCGGTGAATACATATCCGCCACAATCGCGATAACGCAAGTAAACAACGCGGCACCACCAACACCTTTTACCGCACGAAAAACAATAAGCTGATGAATGCCATCACCAATAATGGGTATCGGCCCAAATTCACCACTTAAACCGGAGAGCGCTGAACCCAATAAAAATATCGCAATCCCCCAGATTAAAATTGTTTTTCGCCCGTATAAATCCCCCAATTTTCCTGCAATCGGAACCAATACGGTTGACGTTAGCATGTAAGCCGTTGTCACCCACGCATACAACTCAATGCCATTAAGCTCTGCAATAATGCGGGGCATTGCGGTAGAAAGAATTGTCATATCAAGCGCGCTTAATAAAAACACGACGAGCAATGCAAATAATGTGATTTTTCTTTCTTTTTCTGTGAATGAAACCGGAGTCATGAAAATACCTTACAACGAGAACTCAATAACGATGGAGCCTGAATAGACTATGAACTTATACTTTTTGGTGCATCAATGTGGTGTGACGGAAAATCTCAAGGGGCGAACGATGAAAGCCTATAGAAGTAAAAAAATTAATATTTCATAATGAAAAATTGCGGTGCAGAATAACGCCAACACGGCCTAGCGAGCAAGGAAAAATTATCTTTGCAGATACTTAACCGCCTAAAAAAATAAAAGTATAGAATCAAAAAAAAATGCTTCAGGCTTATATAATTACGTTTGAAACTATATAAAGTTGATGGTTTATTTTGTCGCTCGACTTAATAAAAATAGTGTTGGAAATTATTGATTTTTTTGGATCGCGGCTAACCGCTCTGGCGTGCCAATATCTTGCCATTCGCCATGATAATACTCGCCAGACAATTCATTTCTTTCCATCGCGTCTTTAAACACTTCCACTAACGGAAATTTCTCACGCTTGTTGTGATAATCTAAAACCAACGATGGATTGATTAAACTAATTCCGCTAAACGTTAATTTTTTATTGTTACTCACCGCTGTATCTTTATTGATATTTGTATCTGCTGACAAAAAACCATTTTCATTTAAAACAAAATCACCTAAAGGATTATGTTCCGGGTTTTCAACCATCACAAGATGCCCTAATACTGACGATGATAGTTTTTTTTCAATTAAATCTTTATATGGAAAAGTCGTCCATACATCTGCATTAGTCAGTATAAAAGGAGCATCACCCAGTAATTTAGAAGCAAAGACAATCGCGCCTGCTGTCTCTAAAGGATATGGCTCAAACGAATATTTGATATTCACTCCGTATTCATCACCTTCGCCTATTGCCTGTTCAATTTGATTTCCCAGGTAAGCTAGATTAATGACAACATCTTTGACGCCAGCCTTTCGAAGGTTTTCTATGGTATGAGCAATTAGCGGTTTCCCGTTCACGGTTAACAATGGCTTGGGCATATCTTTTGTTAGTTCGCCCATGCGCTCACCTCGGCCGGCGGCAAAAATCATTGCTTTCATTTATCTTTGCGCTCCAAAATATTCCTTGCGAAAACATATAACGATATTTTTAACATCAGTTTTAAAATAAGTAGTTTTTAATTGATCAACTCATTAAATGTCTGATTCTTTAAGTGGATGACTCTTTAATCGGAGAGAAGCCAGCCGATTTATAATCAGTGTACCAAGACTGCTGCTGAGCGAGTGGGATTAACTGGCTTTCAAACCAATTCGCAAATTTTTCACATTCAGGATATTTTTTTGCAATTTCTAATGTATAGCGAATCACTAACGGCAAGTCTTGCAAGTACGATGCTTTGTTATCACGCAAATACAAGCGAGCAAAAATTCCTAACACCTTGATATGGCGCTGCAGCCCCATTAAATCAAACCATTTAATTAATTGGTCGCCAGACACTTTCGGCATGATGCCAACTTCGGCCGCCATGTTTGCGTAAGTAAACACCCAATGTCGCACTCGCTCTTCTGGCCAACGGACATAACAATCTCGCAACAATGAAACCAGATCATAAGTAAATGGGCCCCAGACGCCGTCCTGAAAATCAATCACGCCTGGCGGACCAATGTCGCAAGCAATTAAATTACGCGAATGAAAATCTCGATGCACAAAACACTGAGGCTGTTCATTAGCACTTTCAACTAACACATCGAACATATCTTTAATCATGATCTGCTCAGAAGTATTTAATTGATAACCCAATAAGTCTTTCACAAACCACGTGGGAAAGAGATCAACTTCTTGTAATAATTTACTTGTAGAATAATCTTCGATAGACGATAAGCTTCGTGGCGCTTGCTGTAGACACAGCAAGGCAATGATGGCTTCGCCATATAAAACTTCAACTGTGTTTAAATTTAACTCTCCGAGATATAATTTTTCACCAAGGTTTTCTATCAACAAAAAACCTAATTCAAAATCAGTTGCTATCACCTGAGGCGCACGGATACCTTGATCTCGTAAGTAATTCGCAAATTCAACAAACAGCTCGCTATTTTCTGAATCTTTTGGAGCAAACACTGCCAAATACTCAGGAAATTGCTCAATAATGAAATAACATCGAGCGCCTGCATCACCCGATAAAGCTTGAATACTGATCTCTTGATTTTTATTGTCGGGAATAACGTGTTTTAGCCACTGGGCTAGTGAAGGTGATATATCTGAGCTCATGTCTGGATCTTCTAATTATTGTAATGATGTTCAAGTGAATAGCAGTAATATCTGGTCATTCTACTCTGGCCATTCGATAAGAACTACACCCCGTTAAGACGACCAATTATCCATTTATTGATGTCAAAACTGATAATGGCAAAATAAAGATACGATGCTGGGCTGTTCAAGTAGTTTCCAGTAGAATTGAGCGTTTACTCATACAATCATCATTAGGATCACTTAGAGCTAATTTCAATAATGACTACTAGAAACTCTAAAGACGTGATTCTCGCAAGATCTCCATACAAATAAGGCCGCAAGCTTGTCGATCTTTTCCACAAAACAGCGCTCACAAAGCTCTAATCCCCAGCATTTTGAGCTAGGGCAAAAGCCTGCGTCATCAATCACTATTTTGACTGCCACTGCCTTATCAGTGTTTTCAGCAACATTCACACCGATTAGCCATTCTGCAGACACAGTCAAGCCTAGCCATACTGAATGGAGCTGCAAGGCTAGAGGTGAGGAATGGGTGTGTTCTGAAAGAACAGTTGCCGGTCCAGCTTATACTCGCCCTGCCCAAAACCTTCAAGATGCAATAAAAAGTAGCCAGGCTATTTCTGCGTCGAACCCATTGAATTGGGTTCCTATCGAGAATATCGATCCCGAGCTAATCAAAAAATCTCAAACAAATACAGCGGATGAAAGCTCCAATAAGAATACAGGTCAAACCCCTGATCCAAGCCTGATTCCGCCGGAACAATTAAAACGATTAGAAACTGGTTGCTGTGGCGTTTACATGCCGCCAAAACGTGAAGATGGCGAAGCTAATAATTTGCCAGAAGATTCTCCCGCTCGCATAACATCTCTTGGAGCTATGGATGGAAATCCTGAAACTGTCCTCCGCTTTTCTGGTGGAGTTACTGTTGTGCAAGGTTCTCGACAGTTGAAAGCAGAAAAAATGGAGATGAACGAAATCGAGCAAACCGCATCGATGGATGGCAACATTCAAATCCGTGAAGGGAATAGTTTAATTATCGGAGATAGCGCAAAACTCAATCGCGAGACTGGTGAAGCGAATATTGAAAATAGCCAGTTTATTTTTTATGAAACTGGCCTACGAGGAAGTGCATCTTCTATTAAACGAGATGATGAAACTTCGATGATATTAACCAACGGTGAGTTTACCCAGTGCGAACCGGGACAGGAACACTGGCTGATAAAAGGTAGTAGCATAACTATCGACCAACTCGATGAAACAGCTACAGGAAAAAATATTCGTCTCGAGCTCGGCGGCGTTCCCGTTTTTTACTTCCCCTATATTTCTTTTCCTACAGGTAACAAATCTAAATCCGGTTTGTTATACCCCAGTTTTTCTAGCGATGATTTCCCACTTCCTCTTTATTGGAGTATCGCGCCTAATTATGATCTCACTTTCACACCACGTTATTTAAGCGAACGCGGTGTCAGCTACGAATTAGAAAATCGTCATCTCAGCAAACGTTTTGAAACTACACTGGCAGGCGCTTGGCTCGGAAATGCTCGCGATGAAATCAGTGATAACGAACGCAAAGCCATTGACGACGGCAGTATCACCCGAGAAGAAGCTATATTGTTCGATGGAGAGGATCGATGGCTCGGCAGCGTTCAACAAACAGGTGGGACAGGTGAACGTTGGCTTACCAAAATCGATTACACCAAAGTCAGTGACTACGCGTATTTTCATCATATCGACACAGCAAATTTAGATATTAATCGCGGTACGCATTTACGCCAGAGCGGTGAAATCGGCTACAACTTTGAGAATTGGCTCATCAATGGGCGCGTAGAACAATATCAAAGTATTGTTTTAAACAGCGAAGAGCCTTACAAACAAAAACCACGAATGAGCGCAGTCGGTGATTATCAATGGAATAATTTCACTCTCAACATGAGCAATGAAATTACCAGTTTTGAACACAGAGAAAATGATGCGGACCATATTAATGGTGAGCGCTTACGGCTCGACTACCAAGTTGACTGGACAAAAGAATGGCTGTGGGGATTTTTTAAACCAACAATTCTATTAAAAACATTAGCGTACCAACTAGACGATAAGTTTTTATCGGCAACTGATGAAGACAGCCCCAGCTATGTCGCTCCACAAGCTTCATTGGACTTTGGGTTATTCTTTGAGCGCGATGGCAGCTGGTTTGGCAAAGATTATCTGCAAACTTTTGAGCCTCGGTTATTTTATTTTTACAGTCAATACGAAGACCAAAGCGATATCATCAAGACGGGTATCAACAACAAAGCGATTGATTTTGACACGAGCGAACTCACATTTGGCTACAGCCAATTATTTCGACACACTCGTTTTGCTGGTGGAGATAGGATCGATGACGCGAATCAATTTTCAATTGGTTTAACCTCTCGATTTATCGGAGAGAAAGGTGCAGAAAGACTTCGTCTTAGCATTGGCCAAATTTATTATCAAGAAGATCGTAGAGTTACACTCCTGCCTGATACAGATCAGGTTCAAAGCAAATCTGAAATTGCTGGGCAAGTTTCTGCGCAACTAACAGATTCTTGGAGAGTGACCAGCGATATTCTATACGACCCAACTGAGCGGCGCGCTAACAAAGGTAGCTTCAGTGCTAGGTACCTCGATGAAAAATTTCGCATATTTAACCTCGGTTATCGCTATACTCGCAAACCAGTTACTGAGCTGCATGATAGCCAGCTAGAAACGTCTTTTGTGTGGCCGATTGCTGGTAATTGGAGCGTGATAGGTCGAAATGTCCATGATTTTACCTATCAACGGGAACTGGATAGCATCATTGGACTCGAATATACCAGCTGTTGTTATCGCGTTAGGCTCATGGGCCGCAAGTGGCTCGACAACGAGCTGGTCAATGTCGTAGACAATCAAAATTTAGAATACGATCAAGGGATATTTCTCGAGATTCATCTACGAGGATTAGGATTAAATATTGGTAATCGTATTGGTAATGCGCTTAGTGAAGGAATTATGAATTACGACCGACGCGAAGAAGACTTTTTGGGGCCCTGATTACTGACACTATTTTATAATCAATAAACGATTAAACACATTTTACTAGAAGCAGCCTATAGACCCTCGAACACAAATTTGAAAAAAATTTAAACATAAAAGTACAAGTGATTAAACATGAAAAAAATACCTCTTTTAACGACAAGTTTTGTAGCCGCGCTACTTTCATTTAATGCCACACAATTCGTGCACGCCGAAGCCATTGTGCTAGACCGAGTGGCCGTGATTGTTGATGACGATGTCGTTATGGAAAGCGAATTAAACACCCAGCTCTATGCAATTAAAGCGCGCTTAAAAGCACAAGGAGCGGAATCACCTCCTGATGATATATTGCAATCCCAAGTTCTCGAGCATTTAATTGTTCAACAATTACAATTACAAATGGCAAAACGTGCAGGTGTTAATATCGAAGATGCCGAAGTCAATCAAGCCATCACTGAAATGCAACAACGTAACAACGTCAACCCACAACAATTTCTTGCACAACTTCAAGCAGAAGGTTTAACCGTGGAAGACTTACGCAATGACATTCGACGTGAGCTAACTATTACTCGAGTCCAACGAGGCGTGCTAAATAACCGACTTGATGTCACTGAACACGATGTCGATAGTTTTTTAAATTCGAAGGAAGGAAAATTTTGGACTGCGCCAGAATATAACCTTGGCCACATTTTGATTCCTGTTTCTAATGGTGCAAACACTCAAGAAGTGGAAGCGGCTAAAGCCAAAGCAGAAGATTTGAAAAAGCAGCTGAAAGAAGGCGCCGATTTCTCTCGCATAGCAACTACTTACTCAGCAGGTCAAAATGCATTGCAAGGTGGCAGCATAGGTTGGAAAAAACCAGCACAATTACCAGAATTATTTTCTATTAACCTTAACGGCATGAAAATTGGGGAAATATCTAATCCATTTCGAAGCGGCGCTGGCTTTCATTTATTAAAAATTCATGAACAACGCGGTGGTGGCGGCGAACAAATAATAGAACAGACAAAAGTTCGTCACATTTTGTTACAGCCTTCTGTGATTCTCAGCGATGACGATGCGCGCAAAAAATTACTCGAAGTCCGCACGAATATTTTAAACGGCGCTGACTTTGGAGAAATGGCAAAAGAACACTCCAAAGACCCTGGCTCGATGCTGGCCGGTGGTGATTTAGGCTGGTCAACGCCAGGCATGTTTGTCCCGCAGTTTGAAAAAGTGATGGGCGCTACCAAAATCGGTGAAATTTCTTTTCCATTTCAAACGCAACATGGCTGGCATATTCTTCAAGTTGAAGAGCGTCGCAAAGAAGACATGAGTGATCGCGTTATCAAAAACCAAGCGTTTAATTTGTTAAGAAGTCGACGATTTGAAGAAGAATTACCAATTTGGTTACAAGAAATACGAGACGACGCTTTCGTCGATATAAAGTTAAAAGATATTGAAAGCGATCGTACAAACGTTAATTAATATTCTTTTAACGCTATACCCTCTAGCTCGATAAACCAAGATTAGAAACAAACTGGGCCTATGACTTTACGAATTGCAGTTACTGCTGGAGAGCCAGCAGGCATTGGCCCAGATCTCATCATCACACATTCTCAAACCAGCTGTGAGCATGAGCTAGTTGTTATTGCCGACCCCGAGCTATTAAAACAACGTGCAAGATTATTAAACCTTCCTATTAGAATTCGAGAATTTAATTCCGATATTCCAGCTAAGCCTCTGGGGTCTGGAGAAATTTGCGTTTATCCAGTTCCACTGTTATCCCCTTGCTCTCCTGGCATGCCAAATACTTACAACGCTCAATATGTATTGAATACGCTGGATATTGCTATCGAGTTATGCCAAAAGAAAAAAGTTCACGCAATGATGACAGCACCCGTTCACAAAGGTGTTATTAATGAAGCAGGCATTCCCTTTAGCGGACATACTGAATATCTAGCCGATAAAACGAAGACTAAAAAAGTGGTGATGATGCTGGCCACCGAGGGGCTCCGTGTTGCACTTGTAACGACACATCTTCCATTAGCTGCTGTCCCAAAAGCGATAACCAAAAAAAACCTAAACGAAACGATTTTCATTTTACATACTGCCTTACGTAAAAATTTTGGAATAGATGACCCCAAAATTTTAGTCTGCGGCCTAAACCCCCACGCTGGTGAAGGCGGGCATATGGGCAGAGAAGAAGTCGACGTAATAGAACCTGCACTAGATAGCATGAGAATTACGGGCATCAATTTAATAGGACCGCTCCCTGCCGATACACTTTTTACGCCCAAAGTATTAGACGGTGCCGATAGTGTATTAGCCATGTATCACGATCAAGGGCTGCCAGTTTTGAAATTTAAAGGCTTTGGAAAAGCCGTTAATATTACGCTAGGCCTACCGATTATTAGAACCTCTGTCGATCATGGTACCGCCTTCGATTTAGTCGGCACGGGGAAAGCCGATACCGGAAGTTTTGAAACAGCGATTAATACCGCAGTTGAAATGGTTTCATAATAAGTAGTTATAATCTCGGTTTCCGACTACACATCAAAACGACCAACAAAAAAACAATTCATAAAACTTGAAAAGAATTATTGATAATGGAAGAACATACGCCCAGAAAACGTTTTGGACAAAATTTCTTAACTGATTCAGGGATCATTGAGAAAATCGTTCGCTACATAGCTCCCGAACCAACAGACAACCTCATTGAAATTGGTCCAGGCCAAGGCGCTATCACTATTCCCTTGTTAGCAATGTGTTCACATCTTAATGTTGTCGAATTGGATCGAGATTTAGTTGCTCGACTCACTCTACTAAAAGGACAGTATCCGGACTTAACTATCCATCAAGGTGATGCTCTTGCTTTTGATTTTTCTACATTAGCTTGCGAAGAAGGAGAAACAAAATCATTACGTATACTTGGTAATTTACCCTATAACATTTCGACACCACTTATTTTTCACCTTTTATCTTTTAGTGACATAGTAAAAGACATGCATTTTATGTTGCAAAAAGAAGTGGTTGAACGAATGGCCGCAAAAGAAGGCAGCAAAACTTATGGACGTCTTTCTGTGATGGTTCAATACGCTTGTAAAGTTACCAATTTATTTCCTGTGCCACCCGAATGTTTTAATCCTCGCCCAAAAGTCGACTCCGCAATTGTTCGCTTAGAGCCCTATCAAGATTTCCCCTATCCCGCAGACAATCTTGATTTATTTAAAAAACTGGTTAACACTTGTTTTCAACACCGACGAAAAACATTGCGTAATAATTTACGCGCATTAATATCCAAGGAAGCCATTGAACAATTGGATTCAAAATCAAAGAGTGACGACAAAACACAAAACTTTAGTATTGATATGGCGAGACGTCCTGAAACATTGAGCGTCGTAGAATATGTTAACCTAGCTAATACATTACATCGTGATTATAAGGATGAATTACTATGAACGACTCAACAGAAGCAGCCAAACTATCAGGCTCAAATCCGCAACATCCCTTGATTGAGATTATTGTTAAAACAACTTATGTCACTGCCCAATCTCGTCCTGCTGATAATCGATATGTTTATGCCTACACAATCACAATTAAAAATTGTGGAGATTATTCGTCACAATTAATTTCTCGCCACTGGATTATTCGCGACTCTCGAAACAAAATTCAGGAGGTAAAAGGAGATGGCGTTATCGGCAACCAACCCATATTACAGCCCGGAAAAGAGCACACTTACACAAGCGGCGCCATTCTAGAAACGCAAACGGGTACAATGGAAGGAAGCTATCAAATGAAAGCGGAAAATGGTGACGTCTATAATGCCCCTATCCCAGTATTTGTACTAGCCCCTCCACACGCAATTCATTAAAATTCTAATACGCTTATTTAGATTAAACTATTCGAAATTAAAACGGCTAAGCCAACACCGTCCAAAATTTTAATTTTATTAGGAACCTCTCATGGCAACCTATGCAATCGGCGACATACAAGGTTGCTTCAAATCGTTTAAAGCCTTAATAAAAAAAATAAATTTTGATCCGTCAAAAGATACGTTATGGATTGCTGGCGACATGATCAATCGTGGCCCCAGCTCTTTGGAAACTTTGCGCTATCTATATTCCATCCGCGACAATGTCATTGCAGTACTCGGCAATCACGATCTCCACTTAATTGCGACAGCCTTACTTGAAAACCCCTTAGGAAAAAAAGATACTTTCGACGATATATTAAATGCACCAGATTCCGATGAACTTATAACATGGCTTCGCCATCTCCCCCTCGTCCATCATGATTCCGCTTTAGGCTTCACAATGTCTCACGCTGGAATCCCTCCTATTTGGAGCACTACTCAAGCACTAAAATACTCTGCCGAGGTTGAAAAAGTTTTACGGAATTCAAAATATAAAAAATTTTTAAAGAACATGTACGGGAATATGCCTGATACGTGGGACGAAACACTTGAAGGACCCGAACGATTACGGCTTATTACAAATTATTTTACGCGCATGCGATTTTGTAATGCAAAAGGTCGTTTAGATTTAAAATGTAAACTCGGCCCTAAATCACCACCAAAAGGTTTTTTACCTTGGTTCGATCACAGAAAAAGAAAAACAAGAAAAGAACATTTAGTATTTGGACATTGGGCAAGTTTAGAAGGGCAAACAAATACCAAACGCGTTTACGCACTTGATACCGGTTGTGTTTGGGGCGGACATTTATCGGCTCTACACTTAGAAAAAAGAAAATGGTATCGCGTGAGATGCAAAGATTAAGTTGAATTTTTATTACATACTTAAAAAGCTAAAGCCAAACCATTTCATCATACGGTTTTGATTTGAGAGATTCTAAACGGCTCTCAAGTGAGCCTGAATGCAATTCAAGCTTATGCTGATCAGGATCCAAAATATAAAGCGAAGCTCCTTCACTAACATTAGACTTCCATTCTGGAATATTTTCTTTCGCTATTTTTTCCGCTAATCGAGAAAATTTTCCGTCTTCCACGCTGAACGCTATATGAGAATAATCCTCACTCGATCCGTGATCATCTAAAGACAAACACAACCAAACATCTTCTAACGTTAAGTATGCACCCGTCTTCCACTTCACTCGGCCAACAAACCCTAAAACACGACAATAGAATTCCAGTGATCTTTCAATATCTCTCACAGCTAAAGTAATGTGGTTGAGGCCTGTTAGCATTATCTTTTCTCGAAGAAGCTATTAAACATCATAACCGGTAGGGTTTTCCGACTGCCAACGCCAAGCATCTTCTACCATTCGGGTGATATCGTATTCTGCTTTCCAGCCTAATTCGTTTAACGCAAGAGATGGTTCAGCAAAACATTCGGCAATATCGCCAGCTCGACGAGGCATTACTTTGTACGGCACTTTTTTTCCACTTGATGCTTCAAACGCTTTAACCACTTCGAGCACACTATAACCATGACCTGTTCCCAAATTGAACGTATAACAATCTGGCTCCGCTTTTAACAAATGTTCTAATGCTTTTACATGGCCACGCGCTAAATCAACAACATGAATATAATCTCGCACACCGGTTCCATCCACAGTGTCGTAATCATCACCAAAAACGCCTAACTCTTTTAATTTACCAACAGCAACTTGTGCAACATAAGGCAAAAGATTATTAGGAATACCCTGTGGATCTTCACCAATCAATCCACTTTCGTGTGCACCTATAGGATTAAAATATCGAAGCAGTGTTACTTTCCATTGATTGTCTGGCGCCTTACATACGTCACGCATGATTTCTTCAACCATTAATTTACTACGGCCGTAAGGGTTTGTTGCCGATGTCGGGAAGCTTTCGACAATGGGTACACTAGCTGGATCACCATAAACCGTTGCCGAAGAACTAAAAATTAAACGAAGTACATTAAACTCCTCCATGACTTCAGCTAATGCAACAGTGCCTTCGACATTATTGTAATAATATCGTAAAGGAATTTCGTTCGACTCACCCACCGCTTTCAAACCGGCAAAATGTAATACGGCCGCAATATCATGCTCTTTAAAAATTTTCCTTAATGCATTTCGGTCAGTGACATCGGCTTCGTAAAAAGTAATTGACTGACCACTGATTTGAGAAACACGCTCAAGCGATAGCGGTTTACTGTTACTGAGGTTATCAACAACAATCGGCTCGAAACCAGCTGCAATTAATTCGACGCATGTATGGCTACCAATGTAACCAACCCCGCCCGTTACCAGTACTTTTCTTGATGCATTTTTCAACAAGCTGTTCGACACACGATTTTCCTTTTACTTGATTAGTAATTTTTACTTAAAAGTAAGCCTACAGGAACACCGGTGACAGATTCAAGACGCCGGCGATAAACTGCTCCATTCTTCAACTAAGAAGAAACTAGCGAGTAACAAGCCTAACAATGAATTTCATTGTAATACCTTCAAAATATAACAACGACAAGAGCACCATTGTTCCTCCAATAGCGATTCGCACTGTAAATTGCTCATGTAAAAATACGGTTCCTATGGTGATTGCAAACAAGGGAGCAATCATTGTTATCAGCGAAACCGTGACAACATTCATTTGTTGGAATACCCAAAAATATAATGAGAAGCCAATCACAGTACCGAAGAAAGCCAGATAACTAATGGCCGTACCACTTCGCACTGAGATATCCGTAGGAATAACACCATCAAAAATCCACCAGCAAAGAACAAACATCGGAAATGTAAACAATAGTGTTCCTGTTGTTTGGCTTAATGGATCTAAATTCACGTTATCGCTATAGCGCTTTAGTAAAACAGTGCTCACCGCAAAACAGATTGATGACGCCAATAGTGCGACAATTCCCCATGCGGCCTGAAGACTAAGATGAAGCTGATCTACAAAAATAATACCCATTCCCAAAACGGCAATAACCAAAGATACGAATTTCCTTCCGCTTAATGTGGTCGTCTCCGACAAAAAAAACAATGACGCCACATAAGTAAAACAAGGACTTAATGCAAATACGATAGACATTACCCCGGATGGAACATATTGCGCCGACCAATACACAAGAGACATTTGCGGACAAATTCCAACAGCGGCAATAAAGTACATCTTTATTGCGTCAGGGTGAGGGACCAGTGACTTTCTGCGTATAGCAGCGATTAACAATAAGATGGTCAACGCTATGAGTAAACGCAATCCAGCCGCACTCATAAACGACACGCTTTCATTACTTACCACCATACCCATTGGCGTCGTCGACCAAATAAGTACGACTAACCAATACCCGAAAATTAAATTCACATGAATATCCTCATCTTTATCTTTTTTGCTTACTTGCTTAAAACATTAATGGCTTGAAAAAGCCCAAAACCCTTTTCTCTTCTCTTCTCTTCTCTTACCCAAAAACGAAAAAGGCCGCAGTTTTTACGCTGCGGCCTAATCGGTGTTGGAATCTTTTATCGCTAATTAACTAACGCATTTTATTCTATTACCTTTTAGGCCGACTGCTGCTAGATGAGCGGTATAGCGAACTATCGTAGTAGACATAGGCTTATCACACACAAGCAGGCACACCACCATCTGCCAAACGGCATGGTGATAGCGATTAATTACTGCTTGTGTTGATACGTTGATGTTCATGACCAATCTATCAATAAAAGACTTAATTATTTTTCAGCTGAAAACTATTCGTTTAAAGCCAATGCATTGAAACTTCAGTGGCAAGATTAAAACAGACCTTTCTCATAAAGACAACGTCCTTTTCGCTATAGCAACGATTCTCTATAATACACTTTCAATATTTTTTCACTGTATACTATTGAAAAACTACACGTTGAATATTTTAATCAAGGGCTTTATGAACATCTATCTTGTTGGCGGCGCTGTTAGAGACGAGATTCTAGGCCATCCTTTTCACGAAAAGGATTGGGTCGTTGTGGGTGCCTCTCCAACTCAAATGCTAGAAGATGGTTTTAAATCCGTCGGTAAAGATTTTCCTGTATTCCTTCACCCTGAAACACAAGAAGAATATGCCCTTGCCCGTACCGAGCGAAAAACATCTGGCGGCTATACCGGTTTTGCATTTCATGCCGCACCTAACGTCACTTTAGAAGAAGATTTAATCCGCCGTGATCTCACGATCAATGCTATTGCGAAAGATGCTGACGGAAACATCATTGACCCGTATCACGGACAAGCGGATATTAAAAGCCGAACTCTTCGGCATGTATCGAATAGCTTTTGTGAAGATCCTGTTCGTATTTTACGAACAGCTCGATTTGCAGCACGGTATCATCACCTAGGCTTCTCTATTGCCGATGAAACTCTCACTCTAATGAAAACAATGGTTGCTAACGGTGAAGTGGATTTTTTAGTCGCTGAACGTGTATGGAAAGAAATGTCTCGTGCTTTAGCTGAAAAAAATCCTGATGTATTTATCGAAGTACTGAGAGAGTGCGGCGCACTTGCTCGGCTAATGCCAGAAATTAATAATTTATTTGGTGTACCTCAGCGTCCCGAGTATCACCCAGAAATAGATTGCGGCATTCACTCCTTAATGGTGTTACAGCAATCCGTTTTATTAAGTGAAAAAAGCGAAGTACGTTTTGCCAGTTTAATTCACGATCTTGGCAAAGCAACAACTCCTGCTGACGTTCTACCACAACACATTGGCCATGAGTTACGCAGTATTGATTTAGTCAAGCAACTCTGTGAACGATTGGCAATTCCCAATGAGTTTCGAGATTTGGGTTTGATGGCTGCGCAATACCACACACATTGTCATCGCGCGAAAGAATTAACACCGAAAAAAATACTAGAAACATTGAATGCGCTTGATGCTTTTCGTCGGCCAGATCGTTTCGCTGATTTTTTATTATGTTGCGAGGCAGACGCCAAAGGCAGAACAGGTTTTGAAAATAGAGAATATCCGCAATCAGATTATTTTCAAAAAGCATTAGATATTTGCCAAACGATTACCGCTGCACAAGTCGACAAGTCAAAACACCAAGGCAAGGCTATTGGCGATGAAATTCATCGATTGCGAGTTTCAGCGCTAAAAACTTACAAACAAGAAAACTCGTAACGTTTTACAGAAAACGAATTAAACAATGACTGACAACTTTGAAAACACACCTAGTATAAAAGACGGTATAAAACGCAACATGAAAGACGACTCAAAAGATAGCAATAAAGTTGTTTTGATTACGGGTGCCGCCAAACGCATCGGCGCAACGATTTCAAAAAAAATGCACGAAGCTGGTTTTAATATTGTTATTCACTGTCATCACTCAATAAATGAAGCCAATGATCTAGCTGGAGAACTAAATCATAAACGGAAAAAATCAGCAACAGTTATCACCGCTAACCTTTTAGAGATTGATCAAGTAAAATCTTTGGCTCAAAAATCTATCAGTCATTGGGGGAAACTTGATGCACTCATCAACAATGCGTCCAGCTTTTATCCCACGCCAATTGGTGATATTACAGAAGAAAATTTTGATGATCTTATTGGCACCAATTTAAAAGCGCCTTTCTTTTTAAGCCAAGCGTGCGCCGAAGCGCTAAAACAACAAAACGGCTGCATCATCAATATCGCCGATATTCATGGCGAGCGCCCTCTTTCTGGCTATCCGGTTTATTGTTCCGCTAAAGCCGGAAACATTATGCTGACAAAATCCCTAGCCAAAGAATTAGCGCCCCATGTTCGAGTCAATAGCGTTGCGCCCGGCGCAATACTTTGGCCGAACGCACAAGCTGAATTAAGTGACGAAGCAAAAGAAATTATCATAGATAGAACCGCTCTCAATCGAATCGGAGAACCCGATGACATTGCCACTACTATAAAATTTTTAATTACTGAAGCGCCCTATATTACTGGACAAATTCTGGCCGTCGATGGCGGAAGGAATTTAGTCAGCTAAGAACATAATTTTTCGTTTTAACACTTAACTATCTCAGCAATTAAAAGATCAACTATCAATCCCTCACCCAAATTTACAATTTTAACGTATCTCCTATAAATCACATCTTTTTGATCCAAGTCATAGCACATATCGAGCCTTAGCCAGATACTCTTTGGGTAGCATAAACAACACTTAATCTGAAACTAACGAGGTGACATATGAATATTTTTAATCGCCATCCAAGGCTTTCCTTTGATTCTATTTTTGACAACTTCTGGACACCTCTTAACTCACACGAGAGTTGGGAGGGGAATATATTTTCTCCACGAGTCGACGTCAAAGAAAAAAAGAATAAACTTGAAATGACCGTGGAGTTACCCGGTGTAAAAAAGGAAGACATCCAAATATCTATAGATGACGGCATACTCACTTTAAGTGCCGAAAGTCACCTAGAGGACAAAGAAGAAAAAGATGGGAAAATTATTAGACAAGAAAGGCGTTATGGAAAATATCAACGAAGCTTTAGCCTCGGCAAAGATATTAAAGAAGAGGATGTAAAGGCTAAGTTTTCTGATGGAATTTTAAAACTATCAGCGCCGTTAAATAAGTCTGTTGATCATCAGCCAAAACGTATCGAAATTGCTTAAAGATCAGCAACTGTAAAGCGTACATTTAATATATGCACGCTTTACAGAACCGACCTAAGAGTTACTCTGCAAATAAAATAAATAACATCAAGAACTAAAAATGTAAAATAACGAGAGATAATTTATATTTTTTTAAAAGCTATAACTCATCCCAACATAATAGTAAGCGCCATTAAACCCAAATGGTGCTGAACGACGCGAGTAAGTAAACACCCCAGGGGTGTTTACAATTACATTATCGCTTGCATCTTCTATGATACCTGCTCGACTTTGTCCGACTTCATTTTCATCCGGCGTAACGTCAAAAATATTGTTGCCACCAAGATTAAAACTCAACCCATTATCAAAGTTATAAGCTACACGTAAATCCGTTAACACTTTTGGACTAAACGTTTGCTCTTGACCACCGTCCAACACCCTGTATTCACCATAACGGCTAAACGATACATTACTGGTCCAGTTACCGACAGAATATAATCCCGATAGAGTTTGTCTTTGTTTTGGCTGCCAATCTTCTATTATTGATTGATCTTGCTCACCAAATACCTGACTTAGAGGAACACCTTGCAAACTATCCGGTGCAAATACATCTGTTATTTTTGTATTAGTAACGTTCGCCGCAAAGGTTACATCAAGAACACCTTCTCCTATATCGACATCATAAGAAGCAACGAAATCTATTCCTTTCGTTTCTGTATCAGCAGCATTCAAGAAAAATTGCGCAGAAGAAATTTGATTGGCTGCCAATGCTGCTGTTAATACAGGATTTCCTGATTGCAACTGACCACTGATCACGATGCGATCTTCAATATTAATTTTATAAAAATCGAGTGTAATATCTAAGCCATCGATAGGTTCAAAGGCGGCACCAAAACTCAAATTCAATGACTCTTCTTCTTTTAATTCCGGAATACCAACTTGCTGAGCGAGTGCGCTATCGTTTCTGAAGGTTCCCACTTGTAACGGAACCCCACCAATAAACTGCGTGCTGATGTTATTAAAATATTGTTGCTGCATTGAAGGAGCACGGAAACCAGTACTGATCGCGCCACGCAATGTCACTGTATCAGTAGCATTAAAACGCATGGCTGCTTTCACATTGAATGTATCGCCGAAATCACTGTAGTCATCGTAGCGAACCGCACCACTCACTAAAAAGCGATCAATGACATCGTATTCAGCATCGACATACGCCGACATTACATTACGATCTTCGTCAACTTCATTACTAGGTTGAAAGCCAGGAAATACTTGAATACCCGCCGACCCAGTTCCCGATACAGCACCATCATAATCAGCATAAGAATATTCTTCACCCGCATCAATCGCATATTCATCAATTCGATACTCTGCTCCAAAAGCCAAGACAACCGCATCTAACATTTTCACAAAGTCAGCATTCAATGTCGTTAAGCCCATGTGAAGCTCACCGGCATCTGCACTACGAGCTACAGAGTTTCTGAGTTCAACACCTCCTCCATTATTAATGGCATCTTGAACAAACGACGCATTCACTGAATTGTTAATAATAAATGCAAAATCATTTTCGCCTTTAGCCACCGAAACATCCATGGTTAAATCGTTTTCAAATTCAAAACGATAGCCACCGCCAAACGAAAGATCGGTGATCTCAGTATTAATTAGCGGCAGAAAACCATTGGGATAAAAAGCATCACCATCTGCAGTGATCGTTGGGTTAGAGGTTGCTTGGTTTGCGCGACGATAAAAACCAGCTGACTCGCCTTCACGATCCGAGTAAGTGAGGTAACCATAAACCTCGCCGCCACCCACTTCGAAACCAGAATTCAAAACCAAACTTAATTGTTCTGAATCAGAATCCCCTATTCGAAAATTTTGTCGATCGAATGTTGCTTCTCGAGGATCTTGCGCATTGGGAATACCATCAGAATCTGTGTCAGCACAGCCTGCTAAATATTGGCACTGTCCAGACAACCCTGCTCGATTAGTTGCACCTCTATCACGAAAATCTAATGTTCCGTTAATGTACCCAGTAGAACCAATTTCTACTCCTGAATTAATACTGAACGTTGTTGTCTCGCCATCACCTTCTGAATACTCGCCGTAGGCGGCAGTAATTGACGTTTCATCGATGTTATCTTTTAAAATAATATTGATAACGCCGGCTATCGCATCGGATCCATATTGTGCCGCTGCACCATCGCGCAAAACTTCAATACGTTTTATGGCTGACGCTGGAATTGCATTTAAATCAACACCTGCGGTTCCTCGCCCTACCGATGTGTTCACATGAATTAATGCCGCCGTATGACGACGCTTACCATTAACTAACACAAGTGTTTGATCCGGACCAAGACCACGTAGTGTTGCTGGGCGCAGCGCATCGGTACCATCACTGATGGTTGAACTCGAAAAATTAAATGATGGCGCTAATGTTTGCAGCATCCGCCCCACTTCAGTTTGGCCCGTTGACTCCAATACTTCCTCTGATAGTGAATCCACAGGCACTGGTAAATCTGCACTACTTCTCCCTGCCATACGGGTTCCTATCGTAATGATTTCATCCATGACTTCTGGTGAGCCAGAGTCTTCTTGAGCGCTCGCTAAAGAAAAATGCGTGCTGGCAATAACTGTTGCCAACAAAACCCTGATAAATGAATAATCTTTTTTATGAGGAGATTGATTCTGGAATCCACGGTTAATTTGCATGATGTTTGCCTCTGATTGTTATTTTTTGAAATACTATTAAAAAGATTTTTTTTATTACGAACGACAGATAAAAAATATGATATTTATATATGATGTGCTATAAAAATCTCCATACCCATTGTTCAATAATTTTAATGCTAGATAGGTAGGACGAATAAAGTGCGAAGCCACTCAATACTTTTAAATCAATTATTAGAATATTTTTTTGAAATGCTGTTAATTTTAAATAGTGTTAAAAGTTAAGCTCTGGATAACAACTGCTAAATTAATCAAGTTAGATGCCTAGGAAGATAGACAGAAGAAAGACTAATGAATCAAAAGAGAAAAAGATAGCGCGACAACATTAAAAAGATAGAAAATCAATTAATATTGTCGCCTTATCCATAAAAGAATTTTAGGCGAAATATGTTAAGCCTAGCCTAGAAAGGAATCCGAGCTTGGTTATCAACGAATACGATACATTTCACAACCACAATTACTGCAGGCTGGAAGTTTTATCTCCTCTTCTGTAATAAGAACTTTTCCGCAACCCACACAAACCAATTCTGAATCAGAAATCATTTCGCCTGCTAGGCACTGACTCTCATCGTTCTCGACATATTGCTTGACTCTCATCCAGTCTAAGGAGGTCGGGTTTGCTGCTTTCAGCAACCAATCACCCACAAATTCTTCGAGGGTGTTTGCTTCGGCTTTTAAATCTAACCAAAATTGTTTTGCACCATGCAAATCATCTTTCAGATAAGCCTTCAATAAACCTGCTTTTCTTTCCGCTAGCTCCTCAACATCCAGCTCCAGCTGAACTAATTCATCAACTTCTTCGCGAAAAGTTTCTCGTAGTTTTTCTAGGGGGTTTAACTCATCTCGATTAATAAAGTCATCTTTCTTTTTATCTGTCATATCTTACCTTCAAAATAAAAGGGTTAATCGTTGTAATACAGGCAAACAAGCTGAATCAGGCCTCAGATACACTATCCCGAAATCCGTATGGCACTGATAGGTTTATCTTTTTTACAAGATAAAGGCTACAGAGACTATGCCAGTTGAGGGTATAATGCGCTGTTTTAAGCGCTGATTCCACGACAATGATCAAGTAAAATGCATTTCACGATTCAGCTCACGATATCTAAAAAGGTCCTTAGTCAGAATGGAAGAGTTTTACAATCCCGCCGCCCTTGATGCAGAAGCTCAACAGTATTGGAAAGATAACCGTTGCTTTGAGGTGACAGAAGATCCCGATAAAGAGAAATTCTATTGCCTAGCTATGTTCCCCTACCCAAGCGGCCGCTTGCATATGGGTCATGTTCGTAATTACACCATTACTGACGTAATCGCCCGCTATCAGCGCATGCAAGGGAAGAACGTTCTTCATCCTATGGGATGGGATGCCTTTGGACTCCCCGCCGAAAACGCCGCCATTCAACACAAACTAGCGCCAGCTTCATGGACATACTCCAATACCGACTACATGCGTAAGCAATTACAAGAATTGGGTTTTGGCCTAGATTGGAATCGAGAAGTAACAACCTGTAAACCCGATTACTATAAATGGGAACAATGGTTTTTTACTCGCCTATATGAAAAAGGTTTAGCATATAAAAAAGTATCGGCCGTTAATTGGTGCCCTAAAGACCAAACCGTTTTAGCGAACGAGCAAGTTGTCGACGGCTGCTGCTGGCGATGTGATACCGCTGTTGAGAAAAAAGAGATTCCACAATGGTTTATTAAAATCACTGAATACGCTGATGAGCTATTGAGCTCTTTAGATGATTTAGACGGCTGGCCAGAACAAGTTAAAACCATGCAACGCAATTGGATAGGCAAAAGCCGAGGCGTCAACATGACGTTTGACCTTGCCACACCCACAGCTGGGATTAACGATTTTTCTATTTATACGACTCGTCCCGATACACTCATGGGCGTAACTTATATGTGTTTAGCCGCAGAGCATCCCCTATCTTTGGAATTAGCTAAAAATAATTCTGATATCGCTGCATTTATTCAAGACTGCAAAACACAATCTGTCGCGGAAGCTCATATGGCTTCTATGGAGAAGAAAGGAATCGCAACGGGATTAAATGCCATTCACCCTTTAACCGGTGAAGAAGTGCCTGTTTGGGTTGCGAATTACGTTTTAATGGAATACGGCTCCGGTGCAGTCATGGCCGTTCCTGCTCACGATCAACGAGACTGGGAATTTGCAACTCACTACAATCTCCCTATTAAACAAGTCATTCAGGCCAGTGAGGATACAGATCTTAGCAAAGCCGCTATTATTGAAAAAAATGTGTTGATCAACTCAGGCGAATTTGACGGTTTAGATTTTGAAAAAGCATTTGATGCGATTGCGAAAAAATTAGAAGAAAAGAATTGCGGTGACGTAACAACAAATTATCGCCTTCGAGATTGGGGCGTTTCTCGTCAGCGTTACTGGGGCTCACCCATCCCTATGATGTACTTAAATGACGGAAAAGAAATTCCTGTTCCTGCTGATCGCCTTCCGGTTCTTTTACCTGAAGAAGTCACTATGGATGGTGTTCACTCGCCCATCAAGCAAGATGAAGAATGGCGCAAAAGCGAATACAACGGACAAGCAGCAGAAAAAGAAACCGATACGTTTGATACGTTTATGGAATCGTCTTGGTACTACGCGCGATTCACTTCTGCGAATTTTGATGGTGGCATGTTAGATAAAGCAGCTGCAGATTATTGGCTCCCCGTCGATCAATATGTTGGAGGCATTGAACACGCCATTTTACATTTACTGTATGCGCGTTTCTTCCATAAATTAATGCGTGATGAAGGTTTAGTATCATGCGACGAACCGTTTAAACGTTTACTTTGTCAAGGCATGGTACTAGCGCCATCATTTTATCGTATGAATGAAAACGGTTTAAAAGAATGGATTGCTCCCGCCGATGTTGAATGCGAAACCGATAGCAAGGGTAAAGCCCTCAGCGCAAAACGAAAATCCGACGGTGCTCTTGTTGAAATTGGCGGCACAGTTAAAATGTCTAAGTCGAAAAATAACGGTATTGATCCGCAAGTCATCGTCGACAAATATGGCGCCGATACGGTTCGACTCTACACCATGTTCACCTCTCCTCCAGATCAATCTTTGGAGTGGACAGATAGTGCTGTAGAAGGTAGTTTTCGGTTTGTTAAAAAATTATGGAAGATGATTAACACTCATTTAAAAGCGGGCATACCTGGAACCTTTAATGCTAGTAAGCTCGACTCGACACAAAAAGATCTTCGCAGAAAAACACACGAGACCATCGCAAAGGTTACTGATGATTTTGGCCGACGACAAACATTTAATACTGCAATAGCAGCTGTCATGGAGCTACTCAATGAAGTCGGGAAACTAGCCGATCAATCGACACCAGCGAATTTAGCCGTCGAGCGAGAAGCGTTAGAGTCTGCTGTTTTATTACTATCGCCAATCACCCCACACATGGCACATAAGCTTTGGCATCATCTTGGCCACACCGATATTGTTATTGATGCACAATGGCCATCCATAGATGAATCGGCATTAGTTCGATCTGAAATTCAAATCGTTGCGCAAGTAAACGGCAAGGTTCGAGCAAAAATTGAAGTCGCTGCTGATGCGGATAAAGCAACGCTAGAAAAAATAGTACTTAATGATGAACGGGTTCAAAAATTTCTTGAAGGAATGGACATCGTTAAAGTCATTGTCGTACCGGGCAAGCTTGTCAATATTGCTGTTAAGCCAAAATAATATTTTTATTTTTAGCAACAAACCTGAGATACAAATTTGTAAGCTAATAAAGAATTTACCACTATGGCATTTATGACATGATTCTAAAACGTTATTTTTCTTTTATTCTTTCAGGTCTCATTCTTTTGGTAAGCATTAGTGCTATCAATGGTTGTGGCTGGCGATTACGCGGCGGGCTAACGTTACCTGACGGATTAAACCTCGTTCACGTTTCTGCTAGTGATCCGTCCAGCAGCTTCGGAAGAAATTTAACGCAACTGTTGCAAGCTAACGGGGTCACTACTGTCGACAGCCCGCAAGAATCTCAAATTACAATTACAACAGGTGCTCTTGAAGAAAGTCGACGAGTCGTTTCTACCGGTGGAAATACATTGGTCACCGAATACGAACTAGAAAGCAGTGTTCCTTTTTCCGTTGAAGATAATCTAGGTAATATCTTAATCCCAACTGAAACAGCAACAACGACGCGTGCCTATGAGTTTGATCAAAATGATATTGTCGGCAAGGCGCAAGAAGAAAGATTAATACAAAGCGAAATGCAACGTGAATTGATTCAGCAAATTGTAAGACGACTACGCTTTATCGACTCCTCGCCTCAAGATAGCAATCCTGACGAACAAAAGGCAGAGTAACTCAAGGTGGCTAAACTTCGTCCAGAGCATGTAACAAAAGAACTCAATAATAAAATTTCACCTATTTACTGGATTAGTGGTGACGAACCTTTAGTTGCACAAGAATGCGCAGATGAAATTCGAGCCGCTGGAAAGAATGCAGGCTTTATTGAAAGAGAGCTTTATCACGCCGACAATAACTTTGATTGGAATTTATTACATTATGCCGGTCAAAGCCTGTCTTTGTTTGGCAGTCAAAAAATCATTGAGCTAAGATTAACAGGGAAGCTTAACGATGCTGGGCGAAAAGCGCTTGTGGAGTATTGCGCCTCCCCCCCCCCTTCCGATATTTTATTATTAATTATTTCTCCCAAAATTGAACGCAGCACGCAAAATGCAAAATGGTTTAAAGCTGTTGAAAGTGCCAGCCAATTCATTCAGGTCTGGCCCATTACTGGCGCTCAACTGCCTAGATGGATTGATCTACGAGCTAAAAAAATGGGTCTCTCTATCGACGCTACCGCACTCGACATTTTGACTTCACGCGTCGAAGGTAATCTTTTAGCGGCATCGCAAGAAATAGAAAAACTAAAATTACTCACCGATGACGGAAAAATCGATGCTTCATTAATGGCTCACGCCGTAGCCAATAGTGCTCGCTATGATGTGTTCACATTGATCGACAAAGCATTACATGGTGACGCACGAGGTGCCATTGCAAACCTCAGCGGATTAAAAAGCGAGGGAACGGAAGTCATGCAAATTTTATGGGCACTGACTCGCGAAATTAGAACCTTGTTAGAATTATCTAACGCTCTCGCCAATGGTAAAAACTTTGCAACTGCGGCCAAAAGCTTCGGCATTTGGGACAATCGTCAGTCGTTAATTAAAAATGCACTGAGTCGCTTAAAGCAACCCCAACTACAAACTTTATTGCGAAAGGCGGGACAGGTCGACAGAGCCGCTAAGGGAATGCACTCAGCTAATGCATGGGATGGATGTATTGATATTGTATTAACGCTGGCGGGAGTTAATGCATTTAACAAACAAAGCGAAAGAACTGCTCTTTACCATTCACGATAACAGGCATAAAAACTAAAACGGCAACTCTAACTCTATCTCTTCTGTATTAAATGTCACCGTTCCCGACTCAAAATATTTTTCTAATTTTTCTGCTGGTATAGGCTGAGCGTAAAGATAACCTTGCGCCTGATCACAACCTCGCTTCCTCAACCAACTTGCTTGTTGTTCATTCTCAACGCCTTCAGCGACAACATTGAGAGACATGTTATGAGCAAGACCGATTATCGACATTGCTATCGATGCATCATTTTGGTCAGTGTGGATATCATTAATAAAGCTACGATCAATTTTTAATTTCTGAATCGGAAAACGCTTTAAATACGCAAGAGATGAATAACCCGTTCCAAAATCATCAATCGCCAATGACAAACCCATTTGATTTAATTGCGTCAACATACTAACCGTTTCGCCAGCATGCTCCATTGCTGACGATTCTGTAATCTCTAACTCCAAATATTTTGCCGGCAATTGTGTTTCGTCCAAAATCCCTTGCAGCCTAGCCGCAAAATCTCGCTGCCGAAGTTGTCGGGGCGAAAGATTTAATGCAATTTTCCCAACATACAATCCCGCCGCAATCCATTTTTTTTGTTGTTCGCTTGCCTTCCGAATCAGCCATTCCCCCAAAGGAACAATTAATCCCGTTTCTTCAGCAAGAGGAATAAAATGAGCAGGAGCAATAAGCCCTCGTTCCGGATGCTGCCAACGCACCAGAGCCTCAACCCCAACTAATGATCCGGTTTGTAAATCGACTTGTGGCTGGTAATACAATATCAATTGATCTTCATCAATTGCTGTACGCAGATCTTTTTCTAGAACCATAAATTTCACAGCTGTCGAATCCATACCTTCTGTGAAATATAAATAATTATTTTTGCCATTTTCTTTGGCTTTATGCATTGCTATGTCAGCACGCTTTAACAATTCATCTGCAGCATTGCCATCTTGCGGATAAACACTAAGACCAATACTGACAGAATTTTTGACAACCTGAGTTTCGCTAATTTCTACAGATTCCGCTAGCCTAATGAGAACTTTATCGGCCACTCTTCGCGCATCGCCCACACTGTGAATATTTTCGAGGATAACGATAAACTCATCGCTTTCAAGCCTCGCGACAGTGTCCATTTGGCGAAGCTCATCAACCAATCTTTTCGCAAGAATTTTTAGCATTTGATCGCCAGCATCACGACCCAATTTGTCGTTCACGCTTTTCAGTCGATCAACATCAATCATCATCAAACCCAATTTGGATTGATGCCTATGTGCTCGCGCTAACCCATGATTTAAGCGATCATAAAAAAGTGAACGATTTGGCAAGCCGGTCAAAGCATCATGAAATGCCATAAAATTTAAACGAGACTGCTGATCCCGCATAGATTCTTCGGCCAGTTTTCTTTCTGTAATATCCATACAGATACTGCACACGCTAAAGACCTCATCATCTAAATCACGAAGAGGAAACTTCAGCATTAAATAGGTATGTAAGGCGCCGTCTTTATGACGTACTTCTAATTCAGACTCAACAACTTGCGTCGATTTACTTTCAACATAATCACTATCCCAAAGCGATTGCGCCACTTCGATCGGATAGGTATCTAAAATTGAAGCATCATAAGAACCATTTTCATGTACTTCTGCCAACTGACTGTAATGCTCGCTAGCCAACATGACATTGCCATTTAAATCCTTAATAGAAATAAGTGCTGGCGAATTATTTAAAATCGAATTCAAATAAATATCACTGGCCCACAACGCTTGCTCAGCTTTTCTGTATTCGTCAGTCTGTCGCTGATACTGCCTTAATTCCAATACATTCCGCATTAAAAACCCAGAAAACATCCACACAGGCTCGAGCGACTGAACACTTGCCTCCAAGTAATCTAGCGTATGCACTGACTCTAAATAGTAAACACCTAAGACTTGGCTCTGATCGAGAATGGGATAGAGATAAATCGCACGAGCGCCCGATTTAAAATTATTCGCATGGAAATCTTGAGAATACCCTACTTCTAAACAAACTGGCTGACCAGATTGAATACTGTTAGCAACGGCCTTATGGGGAATATTCTGGAGCTGATCGAAACTTATTCGAGGCAAAACAATATTCGATTGATTTTCAGCTATTGCCTCAATTCGAATTTCGTCATCTTGAGGAATTACAAGAACAACTCGAGAAATCGCGGGGTCGGCAATAACCAAACGCGCTAAACGCTCAATGATTTGATTATGATCTAGATCTGTAAAAAGCTGGTAAAACTTTTTTATCAGTTCTGCAGCAGCAATATTATTCTGCATAATGGATATGTACCACACTGCTTAGTGCTATGCTATTCCGCCTTAATTTCTGTAATGCTAAAAAATTATTGCGGCAATAATCTCCATGAAATGACTTTTTACAACTTCCTTTTACTGAATCAATTTTTTAATATTTGTACTTAACATGTTCATTTAAATAAAAAACTAACTCAGCTTGTAACAAGGTAGATCGTTTAAATTTTTAAACACTTTCATAGATTTTAAGTCTTGTCACACGTTTGCCTTAACCTAGGCATGGAACAAGAATGAAGCTAATCGGCCATTTTTATATGCTAATGCTTTAGAAACTTAACAAAAACAACCTACGTACAGCGTGCCTTTTTATTTATTATTTTTATACCCTGCGCAATTTACTTGCGACCTTTTTCTATCGTTTCACTTAGAGCTCTAATACTAAAGTACAGCTTTTATAAACAACTTTTTGAGGCAATTCGAAATAAAGAATTCATTCATGTAAAAAGAAAATGAATAAATAATGACGCTGAATATTACATGATTGTCTAACCGACATCCAACCTTTATGTTCACTTACTACGGTTTTTTATTTAGCCGTTATTTTAAATTTTTATTGTTTGTTTTTTTGTGGCTACAAAAAGAATTACAATAAGTCAGCAGCTTTTCTTAATCTAAGTACCCTTTGCTCTTATCACACCTCACACGTTGTACCTCAAAAGCCAACACCAACCAAAGCTTGGTATACCACAGAGCTCAAAAAGCCTTCTAACACAAACTAACCCACTGATCTGAAAGACTTTTTAGCCTATGATAGCTAGTCATAGCAACCCAAATAAAACTGTTTTGCTGTTCATCCGCTATGGATAGCACGCAACAAAGCGAATTACCTTACTGACTCATGAAGTTGTTTTTATCACCCTCTATTACCCGTAGACCCTGCTCAAAATACTCTTTCAAAAGCGCTTTGACCAAACTTGATTTGCCCATACCTCTAGCACCCCAAAGTAAGGCATTGTTTGTTTTTTTAGAGGGCAGGAACCTTCCAGTATTAACTACCAATGAGTCCTTTTGGTGATTGTTACCCAATAATTGATTCAATCCAATTTCGTCGATTTGAGTAACCGGCCTCAGCACATTCTTTCGCGAACGCCAAATTGCAGCCTTTGTTTACTCCCAATTAATAATCGCTATAGCCTTTCATGCTCTCTTTTTTATGCACGCATTTACATTTCTTTTAATTCTACTGAGAGCGAAACTAACAGAACCAAGTATATGGATACAAGAATGAGCAAATTTTTAAAACAATTAGCTTGAAAACATGAGAGCAAGAAAGGGATCAAAAGATACAACAACAGGAAAAGAAAATGAGGATTGAACTGATATGTAAAATAGAGCCACCTTCTCTGCTCCACTGGCTACTAACTCCAACCAAAGAAGGTGGTTTGTGTGTGAGAAGTTAACCGGCTAAGCGATCTAACATCTTCAACAATAGATCCCTGTCTTCTCGAGACCAGTCATCAAAAAGCTTTTTTTCATGCTCAAGAACATCAGGCAATATCTCATTTACCAAAGCTTCGCCTTCTGTAGAGAGATGAAGAGCGTAAGCTCTACGATCAGTTGCATGCTTTCTACGTTCAACTAAATTTCTTTTTTCAAAGCGATCAATAATCTCCCCCAGAGTTGACCTCTCCACACCATTAGCTTTCGCTAAGGCGGTTTGACTGATACCAGCATTATGACGAATTTTGATCAAAAGACCCATTTGAGCGGGGGTAACGTGAGTATGCTCGAATGCTTTTGAGAAACTGTTGAATATACGAAGTTGTGCACGGCGGAGCTGGTAACCCACCATATCCGACAATACGCCCAGATCTAAATCATCGGCTTTAGAGCTCGCTGCCCTAGCAGGCTCTACTTGATGTATGCCGGGCTCACTCATTACTTGGGGTGTCAATACATCAGACATAGCAATAGACCCATTTTTATTTTCATCCCACTTTCGTGGTCATCCTGAAAGAAAAAGATACGAAGCTTGTCGTCTAATGCCACAAGTCTTCTTATCTAGACATCTCTGTGGAATCGAGCGCCAATACATGTTGACTTTTTGATCCCCAGAGTAAAGAAATAATAACGAAAGTAGAGCCAATAATCACCAAATCAATACAGGCTCACAAGATTGTAAAGTTATGTAATCCATGAGTGACTATCTGGTTCTCCATAGATCAGGTAGTTAAGAAAGATTTAATTGAGTTTAATATAGAGGAGATGCCGGATAGTTGGGGAGCCTTCAACGATGCCTACAGCTTGGCGCACTATTTTAGAGCGTAGGCAGCGCCAGCCAATAACTAAAGGGTAGGAACAACTAAAAATATAGAGAAATGATTTAGGCGTCAAAAAAAGAGGGGTGGAAAGAGACCTAGTAAGCCAAGTTAGGACCGAGCCATTTTTCGGCTGTTTCTAAATCCCAATTTTTACGCTTAGCATAATCAATAACTTGATCCTTCGTAATCTTACCCAAACCAAAATATTGCGAATCGGGATGAGAAAAATACATTCCAGACACAGCAGCTCCCGGCCACATAGCCAAGTTTTCAGTCAATGTAATACCTGTATTTTTCTCAACATCAAGTAATTCAAAGAGTGCCAACTTTTCAGTGTGATCTGGTTGAGAGGGATACCCAGGCGCGGGCCGGATACCTTGATAGGCTTCAGCAATTAATTCTTTGGTTGAAAAATCCTCGTTCGGCGCATAACCCCAAAATTCTTTTCGTACACGAGTATGAAGATGCTCAGCAAATGCTTCCGCCAAACGATCGGCCAACGCTTTTACCATTATTTTATTGTAATCGTCGTTTTGACTTTCAAAGTACTCTGACTTTTCATCTTCACCAAATCCTGTTGAAACAGCGAATCCGCCTATGTAATCCGCCATTCCACTTTCTTTTGGCGCTATAAAGTCTGACAACGCATAATTGGCCTTACCTTTAGGCCTACGATTTTGCTGACGCAAAGTATAAAATGTGTGGCTTACTTTCGCACGATCCTCATTTTCATACACTAAAATATCATCACCATCACTATTCGCAGGCCAAAAGCCAATAACGCCGTTTGCGCGAACCCACTTTTCCTCAACTATTTTTTTCAACATCACTTGTGCATCATCGAATAAGGATTTTGCAGTCTCACCTTTTGCAGCATCATCAAATATTTTGGGGTATTTGCCCGGAATACCCCAAGTTGCGAAAAAAGGAGTCCAATCAATATTATCCGCCAAAGTTTGTAAGTCATAATCTGTAAAGACCTCAACACCTAATTTTTTAGGTGCTAAAGACTTATGGGAATACCAATCTACCTTAAGTTTATTTTCTTGAGCCTGTAACAACGTCAAGCTATCGCGCGCGCCTTGCTTTCGACTATGTTCTTCAGCCATCTCAATATATGAACGTCGAATTTCATCTTTATAAGGTCGCGCGTCATCTGATAATAATTTTGAAACTACACCAACTGCACGGCTGGCATCACGAACATAAATCGCTTGATCATTTTCGTAATGCGCATTTATTTTTACTGCCGTATGTATTTGACTAGTGGTAGCACCACCAATCAATAAAGGAATGTTAAAATTCAGTCGCTGCATTTCTTTTGCAACATTAACCATTTCATCTAGGCTTGGAGTGATCAATCCAGACAAACCAATGACATCTGCATTTTTTTCTTTTGCTACTTCTAATATTTTTTGAGCGGGAACCATGACGCCGAGATCAATCACTTCATAGTTATTACACTGCAATACGACACCAACAATATTTTTACCAATATCATGAACATCACCTTTGACCGTTGCCATGATGATTTTTCCAGCTGCTGGAGCATCTTCCAAACCGAGCTGACGCTTTTCTTCTTCCATGTATGGCATCAAATGAGCAACCGCCTGCTTCATTACCCGAGCAGACTTAACCACTTGCGGCAAAAACATTTTACCTTCACCGAATAAATCACCAACAACATTCATACCCGTCATCAATGGACCCTCGATGACATGCAATGGCCTTTCTGCTTCTAAACGAGCTTCTTCTGCATCCTCAACAATATATTGATCGATGCCGTTAACAAGAGCATGAGTAATTCTTTCTTGTACATTGCCATCACGCCACTTCAAGTCTTTGACAACTTTCTCTGTGCCTTGTGCTCGAAATGCTTCTGCAGCCTCTAATAATTTTTCAGTACCTTCATCATCGCGATTTAATATGACGTCTTCAACAAGGTTTCTTAAATCAGGATCAATATCATCGTATACCAACAATGCTCCTGCATTCACAATCCCCATATCCATACCGGCTTTAATTGCATGAAACAAGAATACTGAATGCATTGCTTCACGAACGTAATTATTACCGCGAAATGAAAATGATAAATTAGAAATACCACCAGAAATATGCGCGTAAGGAAGGTTTTCTTTTATGCGACGGGTTGCATTAATAAAGTCCATTGCATAATTGTTATGCTCAGGAATACCCGTCGCAACAGCAAAAACGTTAGGATCAAAAATAATATCTTCTGGCGGAAAATTAATTTTTTCCGTTAATAACTTATAAGCCCTTTCACAGATTTCAAATTTTCTATCTTCCGTATCAGCCTGACCAGTCTCATCAAAAGCCATGACAACAGCTGCAGCGCCATAGTCACGAATCGTTTTTGCTTGCGCCAAAAATTGTTCTTCGCCTTCTTTTAAAGAAATAGAATTAACAATAGTCTTACCTTGAACACACTTCAAACCCGCTTCAATAACATGCCACTTTGATGAATCGATCATGATAGGAACGCGAGAAATATCAGGTTCGGCAGCCAACAAATTTAAAAATTTAACCATGGCATGTTCGCTGTCGAGCATGCCTTCATCCATATTGATATCAATAATTTGCGCGCCGCTCTCAACTTGCTGGCGAGCCACTTCAATAGCGGCAACATAGTCATCCGCTTCGATGAGCTTCCTAAAACGAGCAGAACCTGTAACATTTGTCCGCTCGCCGACATTAATAAAGTTTTGTGCTGCATTACTTGACATGAATTTTTCCGCGATACAATTTTAAATGGATTATTTTTAACCAGATCAAATTTTATTTAACCAAACACGAACGGCTCAATACCCGATAATCGAGTTTTAACAGGAACCTCTGGAATTTTACGCGGCGCATAGCCTGCCACTGCTTTTGCAATTGCAGCTATATGTGCGGGCCGAGAACCACAACAACCACCCACCATATTTATTAAGCCATCTTTAGCCCAAGGTTGTAATTTACTGGCCATTTCCTCAGGTGTTTGATCGTATTCACCCATTTCATTGGGAAGCCCAGCGTTAGGGTAAACACTGATATAGCAATCTGTTACCTGTTCAATATCTTGGATTGCAGGACGTAATTGATCGGCACCAAAAGAACAATTAAAACCTACAGCGAATGGCTCAAGATGACGTAGTGAATACCAAAAAGCTTCTGGTGTTTGACCAGATAAATTTCTACCAGAGTAATCTGTAATTGTGCCCGATAAAATAATTGGCAGAACAATACCCACCTCTTCAAAAACTTTTTTTGCTGCAAATCCAGCCGCCTTTGCATTGAGCGTATCAAAAATAGTTTCGATTAATATGATATCGGCACCACCCTCAATCAAACCACGCGTTTGCTCGGAATAAATCTCAACCAATTCATCGAAGGTAGTTGCTCGATATCCAGGATTATTGACATCAGGTGAAATAGAAGCTGTTCTATTGGTTGGACCAATTGATCCAGCCACCCAGCGTGGTTTGTTAGGTGTTCTTTCTGTCCATTTATCAGCGACTTTTCTCGCTAATTTCGCACCTTCAACATTAAGCTCATAGGCAAATTCCTCCATGTCATAGTCTGCCATGGCAATCCGTGTCGCACTAAAGGTGTCTGTTTCAATGATGTCAGCTCCAGCCTCTAAAAACTCATCATTAACTTCTGTAATAATATCTGGCCGCGTCAAAATTAATAAATCATTATTTCCTTTAACATCGGTATGCCAATCAGCAAAACGCTCACCACGATAATCAGCCTCTGATAAGTCGTACTGTTGAACACTGGTGCCGTGGCCACCATCAAATATTAAAATACGTTCTTTTGCTGCCGCTTTTAATTCCGCTATTCTTTCTTCTCTATTCATTACTCATGCTTCTCAATTATGATTCAGCTGTCACTCTCATATTTCCAGTGTTTACATCTAGATTTTTTTCTTTCTATTTTTCGACTTATTTCGGGCGCATGCCTAACATGTGGCAAATGGCGTAAACTAAATCCGCCCTATTCAATGTATAAAAATGAAAGTCCTTAATCCCATGATCCACTAAATCCATAACTTGCTCTACGGCTACAGCTGCCGTAACTAATCTTGATGTTCCCGGGTCATCATCTAAACCTTCAAAGCGCTGAGCAATCCAATCAGGAATTTCAGTGCCACAGGCAGCAGAAAATTTTTGTATCTGCTGAAAATTATTTATAGGAATAATCCCTGGGATTATCGGAACAGTAATTCCTTTTGCCCGAACTTTCTCTAAATAATCATAGTAGTAAGTATTATCAAAAAAACATTGAGTAATAGCACGTGTCGCACCAGCATCCACTTTTTGCTGTAACCAATCAATATCCTCTTCTATGCTTTTTGCATTGGGGTGCTTTTCAGGATATGCAGAAACAGAAATTTCAAAATCTCCGATTTCTTTTATGCCTTTTATTAACTCAACACTACTTTGGTACCCATCAGGATGTGCTGTAAAAGTTGCGTCAACACCTTCTGGCGGATCGCCTCTTAATGCAACAATATGACGAACTCCTGCATCCCAATAGTCTTGGATTACTTGATTAATGTCATCTTTACTAGCACCCACGCATGTTAAATGTGCTGCAGGTTTTAATTGAGTTTCTTTAACAATTCTTGCAACCGTACTATGCGTTCTTTCACGCGTAGAACCGCCAGCGCCATAAGTCACAGAAACAAATTTAGGCTGTAACGGCTCTAATCGCCTTATTGAATCCCATAAAGTCTCTTCCATTTTGTCTGACTTCGGCGGAAAAAATTCAAACGAGACAGCCAAATCATCTGCACGAATAACTTTGCGCTTTCTTAATGGAGAATTCTTTCCTAAAACACTCATGACCTTACGGCTCCTGATTAATTTTTTCTTTTTTAAATGATTAATTCATTCAATCTTCCCATTTATAAAACAACCATGCTAATGGGCAAGCTACGCAATGGGCCTTAGCCCACAAGATGTATTTTACGAAAATTATGGGGATAAAACCCATTAGAGCAGGATACCCGATTTATTTTATTTTGCAATTCAAACGGAATATTGACCGCACCTCAAACTTAACAAAAACGACAAGCAAAAAAAACGCCATACATTAGCATGGCGTTTTCAAATTCCAACGATACATCAATTTTTAGAAGCCGTTTAATGTCGCGTAGCGATCCCGGTGAAATGATTCGCCACCTAAACATTGCTGCGCAACGCGTCCACGCTTCAAATAAAAGCCTAATTCAAACTCATCGGTGACCCCAATTCCACCGTGCATTTGCACACCTTCATTCGTGATTGTTTGAACTGTTTCTGACAATTTTGCTTTCGTAGCACTTGCGATCTTAGCGAGTGCTACCGCATCACAACCACCATCTAATTCACTAAACGCATTACGGACCAAAGATTTACAAAGTTCGATCTCGCTATACATAAATGCAGCGCGATGCTGTAAAGCCTGAAAAGCACCGATTGCCACACCAAACTGAGTACGGTCTTTAAGATATTGAAGAGTTACTTCGAAAACATGTTGAATGCTTCCTAACATTTCAGCAGCCAGCCCAATTCGACCAATATCTAGGACATGATTTAATAAACCAAAACCTTCGTCAATTTTGCCTAAGATACCAGCTTCACTAACCTCTACATCATCGAATATAATTGTTGCTGAGTTCCGGCTATCAACCATCCAATTTCGCTCTATAGAAATCCCTTTCGCTTTTGCATCAACAACAAAAAGAGAAATACCTTTTTCATCACCCGCATTACCTGATGTGCGCGCAACAACAATTAATTTATCAGCCACATGACCATCAAGCACAAACGTTTTTGTACCGCTCAGCGAATAACCACCATCTTTTTTCTTAGCTACTAAATTTGTTTTTGACGGGCCATGTTTTGCTGATTCTTCTAACGCAAAAGCCATTATTAAATCACCACTTACAATAGCGGGTAGTAGTTCTGTTTTTTGCGCTTCGGTTCCTCCAATGTTTATTGCTGAACCGCTCAAAAGAACCGTAGAAATTAACGGCGAACACACAAGTGTTCTTCCCGTTTCTTCTAAAATCACACCTAAACCCCCATAACCAAAATCAAAACCACCATAAGCTTCGGGAAATGTCATTCCTCCCCAGCCTAACTCAATCATTTTCGACCATAGGTTTTTATCAAAACCATTTTTATCTTTTGTATCACGTAATTTTCGTAAAACTTCAATAGGTGATTTTTCACTACAAAAATCTTTTGCAGCATCTTTTAACATTTGTTGATCTTCATTTAATACGAGAGACATTATTATTTCCTCACCCTATTTCTTTATCATGCTGGTCATATCAGGAAGACCAAGAACACGTTTGGCAATGACATTAAATTGAACTTCTGTTGTACCGCCCTCAATCGAATTGCCTTTTGATCGCAACCACTGCCGAGTCACATCAATCTCATCAGCTGTAAAGCCTTCTTCTTCCCAGCCCAAACTTTGAGAACCCATAGCCTCAATCAATAATTCATACCGACGCTTGTTAAGTTCAGTTCCGTAATATTTCAACATAGATGATGTGGCATTAGGACCCTGGTTTTGCTTTGCTTCTTCAATAGATCTTTGCGCAGTTTTTGCAAACGCCTCTGCATCAATATTAAATTGTGCTATTCGATCTCTAAGAGAATGATCAGATAATTTATCTGTATCGTTGTGATATTTTTTTGCTATTCCTTCAAGGGTAGATGGCATATCACTATCGTCAGATTTTTTTCGGGTTATACCAAAACCTGAAATCATAGTTCGCTCATGTTGTAACAACCGCTTAGCAATTGACCAACCATCATTTACCTTACCAAGAATATTTTTTGCAGGCACTTTTACATTATCAAAAAACGTTTCACAAAACGGTGAGTTACCGCTGATCAGCTGAATCGGTTTAGTTGAAACACCTTCCGACTCCATATCAAAAAGAATAAAACTAATGCCATTATGTTTAGTGGCTTCAAAGTCAGTTCGCACTAAACAAAAAATCCAATCGGCATAATTTGCATATGATGTCCAAATCTTTGAACCATTGATGGTGTATGTATCGCCATCAAGAATTGCTTTTGTTCCTAGGCTTGCTAAATCAGAACCGGCACCTGGCTCACTATAACCTTGACACCAACGAATTTCTCCACGAATAATCTTCGGAATATGCTCTTGCTTTTGCTCTTCTGTTCCAGCCTCTAACAAGACAGGTCCAAGCATGCTAATACCAAAACTTTCTAGTGGAGAGCGGGCATTAATTCGAGCCATCTCTTCACTCAAAATTATATTTTCTTCTTTTGTTAAACCACCACCACCATATTCTTTTGGCCAAGTGGGTGTAGTCCACCCCTTCCCTGCCATTAGGTTAAGCCATACCTCGCTATCTGGATTGACAAATGTAGGATTACGCCCCCCCCAAACAACCTCTTCAGGAGTGATAGGCGTCCGCATCGATTTTGGACAGTTCTCTTCAAGCCATGATCTTGTACTTTTTCTGAATTCTTCTAGTGTTGACAAAACATTACCTCCAGTTCCAATAACAGCTACTAAACATCACTTTTTTATGACGCCAAAAAGACATATAAACAAGAAAAATATAAAAAAATAAATTTTATTATGAAAATATGATTTTATTATCGTGATGGATGCTATCACCACCAAGAAGGCTTTACTACGCATTGCAATAGAGATTATCTTTATTTTAATAAGAAAATTTTAAAAAAAGACATGTGAAAAATAAGGGGGCGAATGACAAGATAAATGAAAGTCAGAAAACAATTCCACCCATAAAATAAGTGATGATTAAAAACAATTATTTCTAATCAATTGCTTTCTTGTCGCCTGACTTATTAGTATCCCTTAGTTTAGAAGCGATACACTTTCATTTAAATACGCTCAATAGAAATTTATTTTTACTAAAAAGTTATAATTGAAAATCCATACTAGCTCCAGGACCTAACGGTGCTCCGAAAACCACCCAAATAATTGTCATAATCAAACCTGTGATCAACATAACAACTGAATAAGGAATCATAGTGGCCGCCAAACTACCAAGTCCAAAATCTTTTTGCCAGCGCTGACAAAACGTTAAAATCAAAGGAAAGTATGGCATTAACGGCGTCACTATATTTGTGGCGCTATCACCAACGCGATAAGCAGCCGTTGTCATCTCTGGACTAACGCCTAACAACATCATCATTGGCACTAAGACCGGTGCAAGCAGCGCCCACTTAGCACTGGCTGAACCTATGAATAAATTCACTAAACCGGTGAACAAAACAATCGAACCAAGTAACATCGACATCGGCAATCCAGAATGTTCAATGACGCCTGCGCCTTTTATCGCAAAAATTAATCCTAAATTTGACCATGCAAATACTGCAACAAAATGGGCGGCGGCAAAAGCAAGAACCAAATAATAAGCGAGATCACCCATAGACTCCGACATCATTCTAACAACATCACGATGACTTTTAATCGAACCACAAACAGCACCGTATGCCCAACCCGTTGCCAAAAATAAAACTAAAAAACCAGCGACTAACGATTTATACAAAGGTGTTAACTGCGCTTCAGGTTTTGCCGTTTCATCTATTAATGAAGTACCGGGTCCTATTGTGAATAGCAACCACAAAACAATGACTCCTAGAGCAGCCAAACCTGCACGGCTCAAACCTTTTTTCTCAAGGGCTGATAAACTTCCTGTGTCTGTCGTTTCAGCTTCAGGAGCGCTTGCTGTGGCAGATTCCATTTTACGTTTATCTAATGGAATTAATTTCGGCTCAATAATTTTATCCGTAACAAACCAAATGACAGGCACAAACAAAAATGTCATTGCCGCCATAAAATACCAATTGCCAGCGATATTAGCATCCCACGATGGCGCAATTGCTTCAGCCGCTTGTTCGGTGATACCAAACAGTAACGCATCTAATTGACCAGGTAATAAATTGGCAGAAAATCCACCGGACACGCCAGCAAAAGCGGCGGCAATACCTGCAATGGGATGGCGACCTGCTGCCATATATAAAACACCAGCCAAAGGAATCAATACAACATAAGCTGCATCTGCCGCCAAGTTTGCCATCATTGCCACTAGAGCAACCATAGGCGTTAAAATAAATGTTGGTGCCCTTTTCACGGCTGCTCGCATTGCTGTTTCAAATAATCCAGATCGCTCCGCAACACCTGCGCCAAGCATGACAACCAAGACATATCCTAAAGGATGAAAGTGAGCAAACGTTGCTGGCATTTCTACCAAAAGCCGCCTGATGTTGTCAGCCGATAAAAGACTGAGAGCACTCACAACTTCTCGATTTCCATCTACATCAAACTTCGTAGGATGCGGAGCTGACCATCCAGCAAAAGCGGCAATCGCGCTCAGTACAAAAACACCTAAAATTAACCAAAAGAAAATAAACACAGGGTCAGGTAAACGATTACCTGATCGCTCAATCCAACCAAGCGCACCTTTCATTTGAGAGTTAGAAGAATCTGTAGTCATATTATTCACTTATTTAGTTTACGAAGCTGATAAATTTGATATTTTATTATTATTTCAAAGTATTCGATTTCAAGACTTGTTTTACATTCTTTACCGAGAATTATGCAACTAACGATAAATTTTTATACACCACCCTGACCTACTCGCATATGTGAGACGATTTACTAACCCGCAACCACAAGCCAGACTCTATTCCAGCATAGAACATCAAAAGCCCTAATCATGTAGACCCAGTCCAAATGAGGAACTATTAACGACGATAGAGCTCTATTTTTGATGAGAACTCGAAATCACCTGATCTTTATAGTAGCAACCAAATTGTAAAATTGTGGCAAATATCTCTGTAAATAGTCCTATTCGGGTTTATCATTCATTTGTACATTCATGATATAGCTTATATAGCTATATGACAGAGAGGTGCATTTTGCTTGATATCTTGCAAATAAGCATTACAGCAATCACTCTGAATTAACAGCTCAACCATCAGGAATCGTCCCATGAAAAAAACATTACTTATCGCCGCTTCGGTATCTCTTATTTCGCTACAAGCCTGTACTACTTTTGATCCATACACAGGTGAACAAAAAGCAAGCAAAACGGCTATTGGAGGTGGGATTGGAGCTGGCGTCGCTGCTGTTGTAGCCTACTTAAACAACAAAGATGAAGATAGCGATGTTAAGCGTGAACGAATTTTAAAATCGGCTGCTGGTGGTGCCGCTATTGGCGGAGGCGTCGGTTACTATATGGATACCCAAGAAGCCAAATTACGCAAGCAACTTCGCGGCTCAGGAGTTAGCGTTCAACGTGACGGCAATAATATTAGTTTAATCATGCCAGGAAATATTACGTTTGATACCAACAGCTCAAACATTAACAATAACTTTTTTAATGTATTAGATAGTGTTGCTCTTGTTTTGGCTGAATTTGATAAGACGATCGTTGTCGTGGCGGGCCATACTGACAGCACAGGTTCTGATGCATACAATCAAAATCTTTCTCAATTACGCGCACAATCTGTGACAAACTATCTTCTTTCTAAGAAAATTTTATCTGACCGATTTGAAACAATAGGCTTTGGCGAATCACACCCCATTGCTGACAATTCAACACCAGAAGGAAGAGAACAAAACCGACGCGTAGAGATCACATTACTACCTGTTGAAGCCAATTAATTATTAACTGAACTTTTTAATTAAGTCGATAACAAAATAAAAAAACCGAATCTATTTATAGCTTCGGTTTTTTTATTTGGATAATACAAACTGCAAAGAGAAACTCAACAAAGCATATAGTTTCCTTTTCTTAGGCTTTTCTTGCCAGCCCTCGCTCCAGAACCCATCTCTCTCTGTTTAATACCTTTCAGCATGATTAACATATACAAGTTCATCTATGTGCTTTATTTACACTTATAATGACTTGTAAAGACCTGTAAAACCAAACCAATCACTAGGTTTTCAGTGGTAAGGTTTGGTCCTTATGAATCTCATGGCATTTAGCTAGTGATACTAACTACATTCCATACACGAAACAAATAATGATCACAACAAAACAGACTGGTTAAAGCAGCTGAAAAGTTAACTGAGGCAATTTATGGCGATAGTAATTACCACATCAAAAGTTATTTCATCTTTTGGATATAAAACAAAGCAATGTGCTTTGTTTGCTCTGATTACAATGGTCACCAGTTTAATGTTGTCTCAACAAACTTTCGCTGAAGAACATCCTGGGAAAGCGGTTTATAACAAAGCCTGTGCTGTCTGCCATAACAATCCAAAAGAAACTAAAGCCCCTGCCTTTGATACGTTAAAAGCGATGAGAGTTCAGGCTATTAGTTACGCTATTACTGACGGTAAAATGCAAACACAAGCTTCAGGATTATCTGCTCAAGAAAAATTCCAGCTCGTTGAATTTTTAGTTGGCCGAGATACCACCAGCGATGATTGGGTAAACACAATGATGTGCCCAAAAGATCGAAAACTTAATCTCGACTCTCTTAATAAAACGGCAAGCGTCTCACACTTTGGTTTTGACAATAAAAATCATCGCTCTCTCACAAAAGAACAAGCAGGTTTAGCTACCGCCGATTTTCCCAACTTGGAACTCGCATGGACAATCGCTTTTCCAAAGGCAACAACCATGCGTTCTCAAGCTGCCGTTGTCGGTTCAACATTATTTCTGCCAGTAGCAGATACCTCAAAAGTTTTTGCTATCGACGTTACCGGTGAGCCTTGCTTGCAATGGGTTTACAGTGGTCCAGCACCAATGAGAACAAGTGCAGCTTTCGGCACTTTATCCGATGGTCGAAAAGTGGTCGCTGTCGCAGATTTAGCATCAGTTGTACACCTTATCGATGCAGTCACAGGTAAAGGCATCTGGACACAGAACGTCGCTGTTTCGCAATATTCAATGACAACAGGTACTCCTACTATTTTCGATAACAAAGTCATTGTTCCCGTTTCCCAATATGAGATATCACTTGGAGCAAACCCTAAACATTTGTGCTGTAAATCTCATGGCGCTGTAACGGCTTTAAATGGTCAAACAGGTGAAAAAATTTGGACGGCACATACCATGCCTGACGCTCAACCCATACGTGATCGAGGCGATGGCCAAATGATCTGGGGGCCATCTGGAGCACCTATTTGGGGATCACCTGCTATTGATGAAAAGCGCGGTCTCATTTATGTTGGGACAGGTGAGGCAACGTCTGAACCAGCTCATAAAAATACAGATGCGATTCTCGCCATTGACTTAAAAGATGGCTCTATCAAATGGAGCTTCCAAGCAACGGCCAATGATATTTTTGTCATGGGTTGCGGGCCAACTCGAGGAGGTCCGAATTGCCCGAAACCGGGAACAACCGTTGCTCGTGACGTAGATTTCGGCGCTCAACCAATCATTGCTAAAAACTCAAAAGGAAAAGATATTATTTTAGCGGGTCAAAAATCAGGGACCGTATGGGCATTAGATCCAGACGATAACGGCAAACTCATTTGGCGAACCGATATCGGTGAAGGCTCACCTTTAGGTGGGATTCATTGGGGTATCGCATTTAAAGACAATCAAGTGTTTGCCCCAATCAATCGACCTTACGGTTTCAGACCTAGTGCTGATACTGATAAAAGTATAAAGCCCGGAATGAACGCTTTAAACGTAGACACAGGTGAAATTCTATGGCGTTTTAATTCTGAACCAGATTGCTCAGGCGATAGAAAAGAGCGCATGAGAGGCTGTAGCAACAATATAGGGTTTTCTGGCGCTCCAACCATTATTGACGGAGTCGTTATCAGTGGCAGCCTCGATGGCTTCTTACGGGCGTTTGACCAAAAAACGGGGAAGCTATTGTGGCAATTTGATACCGCGCAAACATTCAAGTCTGTGAATGGAATTGAAGCCAAAGGCGGATCTATTGATAACGCATCAATAGTGGCAGCAAATGGTTATCTTTTTGTGAATTCCGGTTACGGGATGTTTGGCCAAACTCCAGGTAACGTGATGCTAGCCTTTAAAATTAAAAAGAAGAAGTAATTCGAGAAGACTAAAACACGCAAAAGAAATATTTTTTACGATACACTAGGCGCTTACTGTTTTCCGTTGGCGCCTTTTTTATGTCTATAACTGATTCATTAAGTTTTCTACAGCTTAACAGCATTAATATTCTCGCTATTATTTGGTTCTTTGCATGCTATCGCGGATACTTCCGCTACACACAAAAGAAAAGCCGTACGGAACCCACACTTGCTTTTGCTATGCACCGACATCGACGGCAATGGGTTCGTCAAGCACTCGTGCGAGAAAATAGAATTGCAGACACAAATACAATTGCAACGTTGCAACGTCACGTTTCTTTCTTTGCGTCTACGACCTTACTGATACTTGCAGGCTTAGTGACAATTTTAGGCTCATCAGACAAAGTGTCAGCCCTCTTAGCCGATGTGCCATTTTCCAACCCTAATAATACAGGCGAATGGGAAGCAAAAATTTCACTGCTCGTCTGCCTATTTGTCTACGCCTTCTTCAAGTTTACTTGGAGCTTAAGGCAATACGGATTTGTTGCCGTCATGTTGGGAGGCGCTCCCACAAAAGCCGAGATGGAAGAAACAAAGTATTTAAATCAAATTGATAGCATCTCAAAAATGGCATCAAAAGCCGGTGGAAATTTTAACAACGGCCTACGAACTTACTATTTCAGCATGGCAATCTTAGGCTGGTTTGTTAACGCTTGGATTTTTATGCTTTTAGCGTTATTAATCGTCATAATATTATATCGTCGTGAATTTAAATCAGAAACTCTCAAGACCTTGCTAGTCGACCTTCCTGGCTAACCTTCAGACACTGGAAACTGTTATGAATATCAAAACCACAATCCGTCTTGTATTTATCCTTGCTTTAGCTATTTTTGGAAACATCGCTTTTTGTCAAAATCTAACCACTGAAGACAAAAAAACAGAAAAGTATGTTTGGGATCTTACTGATTTATTTGCAACGCTTGATGACTGGGAGGAGGCCTATACGATCTCTAACGAACGCATAAAAAAATTACCTAATCTAAAAAACACATTAGGAAAAAATGCAAAAACTATGGCTTCCTCCCTCACGGAGATATCAAACAGTTATAAAGAGGCAGGCAGAATCTACGTTTATACTAGCTTAATGCGCGATGAAGACCAAAGAAATGCAGAAGCACAAACTCGTTATGGTAAAGCTCGACAATTATTGTCAGATTGGGATGAATCAACCTCATGGGTGAACCCAGAAATTATTAGTGTCGGCGAAAAAAAAATAAATCGTTTTTTAAAGCGTGAACCAAGATTAGAAAAATTTACTTTCATGCTTAAAAATATTCTACGAGACATGCCCTACACTCTTGATCAAAAGACAGAAGAGATTCTTGCTCAAGCTGGTTTAGTTTTATCATCTGCTGGCGAGATTTATGAAAACTACGCCAATGCCGATATCCCTTGGCCAACAATTACTCTCAGCGACGGTAGCGAAGTGCAACTAACTCAAGCCGGTTACTCCCGAGTAAGAAGTACAAAAAATAGAGAAGACCGAAAAAAAATCTTTAATACTTTTTGGTCCACATGGCAGCAATACAACGACGGTATGGGAGCCACTCTTGCGGCAGAAGTACAATCCAATGTTTTTAAAGCCAAATCTCGAGGCTATACTGATGTACTGTCTAAAAATTTGTTTAGCGACGGACTACCCGCTGAGATATACACACAGCTAGTCACTCAGGTTAATAATGCTCTTCCTGTTTTTCATCGTTATTTAACATTACGCGGAAAAATTTTAGGTGTAAATGATCTTAGTTATTTCGATATTTACCCTCCATTGATTGAAGTCGACACAGGAGAATTCAGTTTAACTCGCTCAAAAAATATTACGATGGAAGCGCTCGCTCCTTTTGGAGAAACATATCTTGATTTATTAGCTGAAGGCCTTTCTCAAAATTGGATGCACAGCCACCCTCAACCAGGCAAGCGTTCTGGTGCCTACATGAGCGGTTTTGCTTACGACGTTCACCCGTATGTACTTCTCAATCATAATGACGACTACAACGGTTTATCTACGTTTGCACACGAATGGGGGCATGCCGTGCATAGTCTACTTGCCAATAAAAATAACCCATGGGAAACCGCAGATTATTCAACTTTCATCGCAGAAATGGCTTCAACCATTAATGAAATTTTGCTCGAAGAACATATGATTGCCAATGCAAAAACAAACGATGAAAAACTGTTTTATTTAGGGCAAGCATTAGAAAGTATTCGCGGAACTTTATTTAGACAAACAATGTTTGCAGAATTTGAATTAGCGATTCATCAAAGTGCAGAAAAAGGTGAGCCTTTGACAGGACCTGCACTCTCAAAGATTTATGGTGACTTACTTAAACGCTATCATGGACACGATAAGGGCGTGATGACTATAGATGAACTCTACAGTATCGAATGGGCATATATTCCACATTTCTACCGTGAGTTTTACGTTTTTCAATATGCTACTTCAATATCCGGTGCCGCATGGTTTGCAGAACAATTTTTGGCGGGCGATGAAAAAGTTCGCGATGCTTTTATTCGAGTATTGAGTGCTGGCGGATCCGATTACCCCCATAATATTTTATTAAACGAAGCTGGACTTGACATGACAAAAGAATCAGCATACGAACCAGTCATGAGAAGAATGAATTCTTTAATGGATCGAATAGAAGCCTTACTGTAAAAAACTCTTCTCTATATTACTAACTAAATAAAAATCAACATCTAATAAAAAAGAGAGCCAAGCTCTCTTTTTTATTAGATCAAAATTTCATTTGGAAACATCAATTACCAACGCTCTCATTATTCTTTAATGACTTTTTTAATTCAGATTCCAACCCGACCTCCAGCTCTGACATAATCTCATCACTTAAAACCTCAAGAGAAAAAATTGTTTTTTCAAATCTCAAGTCATTCACTCTAAGAGCCGTATGCATGTTAGGCTGCCAGATAAAATCTGGTGAGAGCAATGACATTTGTAAAATCATGGTGAGAAAAATAGGCGTGATTATCGCTGCACTAATCCAATTACTTCGACGTACTGACAAATGACTAAGCGCACGTAGTTGCCAAGCAAGCAACAAAGAAAAAGTAATAACACCTAACGTTATTCCCACCCAATATGAAACATTATTACTTGTAAACAGATAACTTAAAAAACCTGACAATTCAGAAATACACTGCTGAACAATAAAAGCTATGCACGCTATAGAGAGATGCAAAGCGAATCGCCATTTATGTATCATTAAATAGGATATAAAACTAAAAATGGTGGCAACTAAAAGCGGGCCAATCAGCTGAAAAAACTGCCCGACGACTACCGCATCCCAATCCATCCACAAACTTTGCGATTCAAGCGCATAATAAATATTTGTTAGTAAGTAAACAGCTAACAAAAATAAAGCCACGCGTAGATTGGAACAAAGCTCAGTAATCCTACTAAGACTGGTTAATGGTTTGGCTGGCAAGACATTTGAAGAGCGAGATAGCAATCGGATTGTAGTTCGCCCAAGCACATAAGTACTCGGGACAGAAACGTCACGGAGCAAACCATCCACCTTTTCTTTTTTAAAATTCTCCTTTTTAAAGCTTGTGTGGTTTTTATTTTTTTCTGTGTAAGTTCCATTGTCTGTATTGAGATCTCTTATAGAAAACTCATCATTTTCTCCAATAACAAGATGATGAGGAGATATTGTGTCATCACTTAAAATCAAATCATTATCGTAAGCTCTGCCTATAGTAAATGGGTAATGTGTTACAGGAACATACAGAGACCCTGATCGAGAAGCTGGCAGAACCTCAATAATCAAATCAGTAGGCAACTCTTCAACATCTACAAAAAAATCAGACGTGTTATTATCCGGATCTAAATCTTCTATTAATCGATCCATGTGAATTGCTCCAAAAACCTTTCAAACAGACGCATTCCATTCTCAAGAGTGACCGTCGACAAATCTAACGTAAACATAAAGCCTTCTTTATCGTGGCCAACCATTGCCATCAACACCATAAAATCTGTTAATTCAGGATAACGAAGATAAGGCCTTGCGCAGACATTCACTTTAAAATCTTGTGATGAAATAGTAATGAACTTAGTGGAACAGGTAAAATTTCCGACGTCAGTTTCGTCAGCACCTCCCATAAAACGACTTGAATGACTTTGCTGATATAAATTATAAAAAGCGAGCGTTGATAGCGATTTTGTATCAAACCAAAAATATTGGTAATCTATTGTTCCTGCCCTTTGCCTTTGAGATAAAAATATAGAATCTTGCCCATTACAATTTGAGGCGATCTGTCGGTATTTAGCTTTATTTTTTTCTGGCTGCTCCTCTGCCCAGCAATCTAAACGGTTTGATATTTCACCTGGAACTTGAAACTTACCAACTACTTGCAAAGGCCATTCATTGGCAAGCATCTCACTAATGAGCGCTTCTTGATTCGCAATCAATTGCTCACCTATTTCAGCGACAAACATTTTTTTTACTTTTTCCTTGATACTAGTCATTGAAGGTTCAGCAAGATCCTCTTCATTAACCAGCTCATCATTCATCTCATTGAAGTTTATTTTATTCAAGGTTTTTTGCAAAAGTGCATCTAAATAAAACACTGGTACTAAAAAGCCAACAGAATTTCCTGCTGAAGCTACATTAACACCCACAACTCTACCCTCAGCATCTAGAGTTGGCCCCCCGCTCATTCCTGGATTGACGCTTCCGCTAAAATGAATTTTTTCATAGATACTTTTTTCAAGTAACCCATTCATCGTCCCAGACACGATCGACAAATCTAAAGCTAGTGGATGACCTAACGAATAAAGTTCAGTGCCCTTATCCGGCAAGGTTGTTGTGGCTAACGGCATACCCAATTTTCTTCCCGCTTTTAATAACGAAAGGTCATGAACAACATCAACAGCGAGCACTTCTAGCGGGCCTCGCTCTCCATCGACATTCACCCATTCCAATTTATATCGATCCGGTTCATGAACTGCGCTTGATATAACATGAAAATTTGAAGCTAAGACATCACCACGGCCGATTAAAAATCCCGTTCCAAGAGACGCTTTTTTTTCCATTCCCGGTTTAATCACCTCAATTCTATAAATAGAAGACTGGTGGTCTGAATACAAACGCTGAGCGGCTTCATCCGCAAAGGATCCACTGATTGAGCCAATACATAAAAAAAACAGCAAGAAATAATTTCGCAATATCCCGATCCTTATCAAAAAATATTATGAAGAAGATAGCTCATGAAGAAAAACAATTCGACACCTAAACTTAGGCGGCTAGAAGCTTAATTCAGCCTTTTTTTAAATTTTATTGCCTCAAAAGAGATTACTAACTTCGAAACGAGAAAAACAGCACCCAGTAGTCATAGTTTTCCACGTTTGCTATGCGCGATTTTATGCAGTTTTGGCCTCATTATCCGAAAAATTTTATCCTAATTTTGGCAATTGATTATAAAAAATTCACATTTGTAAAATACTTTCAAATATCTTCTCGGTTCATTGAACGTTTTAAAAGTTCTCTCATAATGGCCCCGTCTTTAAGAGCTTTAAATGTACTTAACTAAATGACAACACCACTACTTAACACCGAGGATGCACCACATGCAAATCATTAAACCCATTATATCCAGCCTATCTGTTGCGGTATTTGCAGCAGTGATCACTGGCTGTAGCTCAACGACTGAAGAGCAAACTTCTTCAGCATCATCTACAACTTCTTCTAATTCTAGCTCAACGTATAACGCTAAAGAACTTCAAGCAAAATACGATGAAATTGCTGAACGAGAAGCTGCTATTGCACGACGCGAAGCTAGCTTAGCAAACTCATCAAGCGCTGCTAATGCAGGTGCTTTCAGCTCAGATTTATTACCTCCTCAAGGAAAACCAGGCGAATGCTATGCGCGCGTATGGGTTGATCCTACTTACCGAACTATCAGCGAACAAGTATTAGCAAAAGAAGCTAGCTCAAGAATTGAAGTAATTCCTGCTACTTATGAAACAGTCGAAGAACGCGTTCTTGTTTCTGAAGCCTCTACTCGATTAGAAACCATCCCTGCCGTTTACGATAAAGTAACAGAACGTAAACTTGTTAGTGAAGGTGGGCGTTCTTGGAAAGTTGATCTTGCTAAAAATGCGGCCCCAGCTAGCCAAAAATTATTAGATACCGCTTCAAGCTACGGCATCAATTTAGACCGTGCTGAGCCAGGTATGTGCTATCACGAACATTTTCTTGCAGCTCAGTATGAAAATGTTAACGAGCAAGTATTAGTGAAAGAAGCTTATGACGTTGTTTCAGCTGACGAAGCACAGTACCGCATGATTGAAAAACAAGTTCTGGTTAGTGAAGCCTCTTCTCGTCTAGAAGAAGTACCTGCTGTTTATGAAACAGTTACTGAACAAGTTGTTGATGTTCCTGCTCATACCATGTGGAAAAAAGGTACTGGCCCAATCCAGAAAATCAACGAAGCAACTGGCGAAATCATGTGTTTAGTGGAAGTGCCTACAACTTACAAAACTATTTCTAAGCGAATCCTTGTTTCTCCTGCATCTACTCGTATGGTTGAAATTCCCGCTGTTTATGAAACTGTAAAAGTTCGTGAACTAGCTTCTGCTGCAAAAGAAGTTCGCTCTACAGTCCCAGCTGAGTATAAAAATGTTAGCATCCGCAAAAAAGTGGCTGACCCAACATTTGTTTGGCACGATCTTCATGACAACACAATGTCAAAAGAATCTCGTACTGGAAACAAAATCTGTTTAACAGAAGAAGCTCCACGTTACGAAACTGTGACACGCACTATCGTTAAGACTCCTGCACAAACTAGAACGATTGAAGTACCTGCAGAATACAAAACTGTCAAAGTACAAAAAGTTGTTTCTAAAGCAGACCAACGCGTTACTGAAATCCCAGCAGAATATAAAACTGTTACACATCGTGAGATTGAAAAAGACGGCTTCATGCAATGGCGCTCAATTCTTTGCGAGACTAACATGAATGCAAATACCATCTCTGGTATTCAGCGCGCACTCAAAGAACGTGGTTACAACCCAGGAACAATTGACGGCGTAATAGGCTCACAAACTATCGAAGCTGTTAATGCATTCCAACGCGATGAAAAACTTCCTGTTGACAAATACCTCAACATGAAAACCATCAACGCATTAGGCGTACAAATCTAAATCGAGTCAACATTAACATATCGATTTATTTTTAAAATATTTCATCCTGATTTGCCCCGCTTTGCGGGGCTTTTTTTGTTCGGGTATAACAGTTATCTGATATCTATTTCACGGGAATCGCATCAGCTGTTAATTCAACAACAGGATAACCCAACTGGCCAATACTTCCTCTCACTTCCTTTTTATCACCAACAACTAAAATAAACATATTCTCTAGTGGCAGATGTTTTTTAGCGAGATGATTTATCTCATCTTTTGTGATGGTGCTAATAATTTTTAATTGCGTATCCACAAAATCTTTAGGTAGATCGTATTCAATAATATCCGCTAAAAAACCCGCTTTCTGACTAGGGGTTTCATAACTCAAAGCATCACTTTGTCCAATAGCCGACTTGGTAAAAGCTAGCTCCTCATCTGTAATTCCCTTTTCACGGTACTCTTTGATTTCATTAATGAACTGCCTCACTGAATCAGCTGTACTTTCTTTTTTGACGCTCGCCGATGCTGTAAAAGGTCCAGGTAACTTGCTGGCAGAAAAGCCACTTCTCGCACCATAGGTATAACCTTTATCCTCACGGAGATTTAAATTAATACGACTACTAAAAGCACCGCCTAACACGTAGTTCATAAGATAACGTTTAAAATACTCACCTGTTGGGTTGTACGTCAAATCACTCATGTAGCCGATACGAATTTCACTTTGAGCCGCTCCCGGTTTATCTACGAAATATAAAACAGTTTCATCAAGCTTTGGAGTAGCTGGGAATTTTTTTTCATAAAAACCGTTAACAGATAATTTCCTAAGGAAGTTAAGCTTTTTCATGATTTTTGATTGCTCAATATCACCAACAAGCACAACTTGCAGGCCTTTGCCGGACAATTGAAGCTGAGAAAACTCTCTCACATCCTCTAATTCAATATTTTCTAACGTTTCTTTTTCTCCGTTAATTGATACTGATAAAGGGTGGCCCTCACCATAAAGAAGTTTTCTATAAACGTCTGAAGCTATTGCGCTGGGTTGTTTTTTATTAGCTTCAAGCCCTTCTATTTGTTGTTGACGTATGCGATCTAAATCTGCCTGCTCAAATTTAGAGTTAAACAGACGCTCTTTTAACAGCTCAATAGTTGCATCAACATTTTTTGCCAATGAAACAACAGAAACTGTTAATCCATCTACTGAAGAACCAACAGATATGTCACTGCCTAACTTCTGAAGTTCGATTTCAAACTCTTCAGCCGAAAAATTCTCTGTCCCCTCATTCATCAGCTGCGAAGTAATACTTGCTAACCCGTATAAATGTTTCGGCTCAGCCAAATGCCCCCCTATAAAATTTAGCTGCACAGTCACCAATGGAATTTCTTGAGTACCAGCCCCTATTAACTCGATAGGACTATGAGAAAGAAAACCATTTTCACCTTCGATGTAAATTTTATCTTCCCAATAATTTGGAACACCCACTAGAGGCACTGGGCCCGCCTTAGGTTTTTTAGTGCGATCAAACGAGCTGATTACAGGTCTCGGTGACAAACCTGCTGTTGACGAAGCTTTGCGTTTAGGTCGTTCTGGCAATTTAAAATTATCGGGTCTTGCCTGACCATTTTGATCTGACTCTGGCACAACGCTTTGAATCACTGATTTTCTGTTTTTAATGTACTGATTAAAAACCCTAATCACATCAGCTTTCGTCAGCTTTTGTATATCTGTAATTTCTTTTTGAATTGTATTTGGCTCCGAGTAAAAAGTTTCATAATAGGCCAAACGTGACACTTTACCTTGAACGCTCGCGAGGCTTTTGACTAAACCGGATTCTCGAGAAGCCTTAAATATTTGAATATCTTCATCTGTGATTGAGCCTTCATCAAAATCATCAAAAAGCGATCTCATTTCTTTTTCAAACTGGCTTAATGAAACGCCTGGAAATGGCAAAACGAAAAATGTCATCGATCCAGCCAACTCCATCGTGTTATTAAATGCACTCGCCTCAATGGCTTTTTTACTTAATACAAATTGTTTATATAAAAATGACTTTCGCCCTTGTCCAATGACATCAGCTAAACATTGCAAAGCAAGCTCATCTGGATGACCAGAAGGCACCGTAGGAAAAGTAAAGAGCAATGCAGGAAAACGAATATTTTTATCGACATAAGATACATATCTATCTTGATCCAACACGACGGGCTTTTGATAATCTTTTTTTACCTCTGGGCCGGCAGGTATCTCGCCAAAATATTTTTGGATTAGTTTTAATGTCTCAGCTTCGTCAAAGTTTCCGCCAATGGTTAGGGTCGCATTATTTGGCCCATACCATCTCAAAAAAAACTTCTTCAGATCATCTAATGTTGCTGCATTTAAATCATCAATATAACCAATCACTGGCCAAGCATAGGGATGACTAGCCGGATACAGCGCTGCATTATTAATTTCATTGAACAGGCCATAGGGACGATTATCATAATTTTGCCCTCTTTCATTTTTTACCGTGGCTCGCTGAATTTCAAATTTTTCTTGTGTAACAGCATCCAATAAAAAACCCATTCTATCTGACTCTAACCACAACATAGTTTCTAAGTTATTACTTGGCACAGTTTCAAAATAATTTGTTCTGTCATTGTTGGTGGTACCATTCATTCTACCACCCGACTCAGTAACAATTTTAAAATGTTCATCATCAGCCACATTTTCGGAACCTTGAAACATCATGTGTTCAAAAAAATGGGCGAAGCCCGAACGTTTGGCCTCTTCTCTTGCAGAGCCAACATGATAAGTCACGTCGACATGAACTAGCGGGTCGGATTGATCAGGATGCAAAATTACCGTGAGACCGTTATTCAATTTATACTTAGAATAAGGAATAATAATGTTATCTGTATAGCTACTAGCTTCGATTTTCTCTAGGACTTTAAAATCATTTAAAGATGTTGCGGAGGAGATACTTCCCTGTGTTTTTTTTGTTTCTGCTTGCACAGATATGTCTTTATCTATCTGTGCGCAAGAAGCTAAAAGAAATACAGTGCCTAAGACGCCCACAATATGTCTAGGTGCATTTAAAAAAAACGACTTCATTGTTATCTCCAAAATTATTATGGCTTTCAAGTAACTGTTACATCTTAAATTATCTAATTTTATTTTGAGTATTGATGAGACAGAAAGTTCTAAATCACAACCTTTAGATTATACATACAGTAAAGAATATTTATGTTGGTTGCGAAATCAAGATGTGCTGACTAGAGTATCAATAACACGAATAATAACAAACAATAAAGTGCTTCCATTATGAATAGATCTCGTTCACAGCATTTCTTAACATTTTACAACGCGGTATTAGTCGCAACCTCAATCATTACATTAATTCCACTGACGTCTTACGCCCAAAACTTATCAATCCCGAAGACTGATAGCGGGAAACCCAGCTTCCAAGGTAATTGGAGTAACGCATCTATCACTCGGCTGACAAAATCTAATGCCTATTCAAACTTGGTCATTCCTGATTCTGAAATTAAAAAACTAACAGAATCTCACCCCCAAGTTATTCGACAGAAAACGGATGATCACCTAGAAAATGAATCAGAACTTCTAGATGGTAAAGACCTTTCACGAGGGCGAGGCTATAACGCATTCTGGATAGATCCCGGCCGGGAATATGGATTAGTGAACGGCACTAGAAGGTCTCGCTGGATAACCAAACCTAGTAACGGAGAGATCCCCTACCATACTCATAAAAGCCCTCAAACAATTGCCAAAGAATTGGGAAATAATAAGATTATTCAAGCAAGTAGAAGTGCCGCAGAAGGGCCTGAAGTTCGATCTCTTGGGGAGCGCTGCTTAATTAGCTTTGGCGGTTCTGGTGGACCACCCATGCTGAACACTTTGTACAACAACACTTATCAGTTTGTACAAACAGAAAAATATTTAATGATTCTTGTCGAGATGGTTCACGATGTCAGAATTATTCCTATCATCAATAAAAAAAATGTTAGCAACACTGGAAGCAGAGCAACGATTATTCCAAAATGGCTCGGCAATTCAACAGGCTGGTGGGAGGATGATATTTTAGTTGTTGAAACTAAAGACTGGACACCACAGCAATTACACAACCGCCCTGTTTATCTTTCAAAAAATGCAAAAATCACTGAGCGGTTCAAACGAGTTTCCAACGAACAAATCTTTTATCAATTTACAATCGACGATCCGACCTATTACGAAAAAAGCTGGTCTGGTGAAATGAGTTTTAATGCTAGTAAAGGAGACGTTTTTGAATATGCCTGTCATGAAGGGAATATGGGATTAGAAGGCATTTTATCGGGCGCCAGAGCATTAGAAAAAAATTAATGTAAAATTCAAAAAGACTAATTTTTTATTTCTGATTGGAAATTCAGAATTTTATTTTTCGAATAAGCTTGTACTAAGCTACGCATAATCTCACCACAAAGTAATTTGAGCCCGACAGTCGTTACCAAGATGCTATTAATAGCCAGTGAAAGGATATTTCTTTTCATGTTTTTCGACCCCCAAATAGGTGTAAATCATCAACAATTTGATTAAATCTTCTCGATTCATTACTTAGGACGAAAAACTTTTCTGATACCTCAGTTTTATTTAATAAAAATAAAAGAGTTTAGGAACCTTTTTAGACAAAAACATTCATCAAATACGCGACAACCAAAACTTGCGGCAAGGTTGTAAGGGGTAAAAATAATGCGAACTTCCATGACCGAGTAGTATCTTTTAATACCATTATTTCTGTGTAATCTGTTGCGACGCCCGTCATCAAAAAAGCAAAGCCATTGCCAGGAGAATTTGCCCTTGTCACCAAATCCGCAGCTATCGGTGTTGAGCCTTCAGAACACACCTCAATAATCGTTGCCGCTATCATCGTTAACGCTAACCCCAATAATGTTGGCCCAAAATAATCCGAGAAGACATCAGCAGAAACAAAGGTACGAACAACGCTCGCCAACAGCACACCGAATAAAATCCAACGTAAAACCATTCTCGAACTTTTTACGCCATCCCACGCTGTCTCTATAAACCATTCTCTTGAAAAAGGTGTGCTATTAAAACTTTCTTTTGCAGAACGCCAGAACTCAAAGTCTTTAGGCAAATCAATTTGATTTTTATTTTTAGGAAGCACCCCTTTTGCTACGAAGCGGTCAAAAAGAATTCCTGCAATAATGGCAATGATCATCGATAAAAAAATGAATACTAGCGTCCAATAAAAACCGATAAGAGCAAAAAGAATTAATGTTAATGAAAATGAATTCCAAGGGCTGGCGACAAGAAACGCAATTACCTGACCAGCACTTGCGCCTCTTTCATATAATTTTGCGCCCACCATTAAAATTCCATGGCTGCATAAATCTAATAAAACGCCAGCGGCCGTTGCTCTAAAAATTCCGCTGACTCCAGTCTTGGTTCCAAGAATTGACATAACAAATTCACGAGGGACACGACCTATGACCGCAACCATAAGTATCCCGATAGCAATGCCCCACCACATCGTATTCAACAATTCGAAAACAGACTCTGTCATTGTCGATAGCCACACAACTTGAGCTTGCTCGCTTGTATTCATAAAGCGTACAAAGTAAAAATGCGCTGCATATAACAATAAAACAGCGCTTAATGACCCCCACAACAACCAATCGATTTTATTCGGCTCGTCATCACAACAACCCATAGGCTTATCAGTATTCGCTGAGCTTTCACATCGAATACTTTCACAGCAAGAACTTTCAAAACTAGTCGCAGTATCACAGCAATTTTCGTTACTGTTTTTTTTGGGCTTAGTTTCTTTTTCTGAACAACAAGATGACATATTGAATATCCCGCTTATGAATTAGGAGCATGATTAAGAATACGAAAAAAAGAATAATGAGTAATCGATTTCAAGTTTAATTTTGTCCACTTGGTTTAGCATCCGGACAATTTTCCCAATCCTCGATAAGATTACAGATCATATTTCCTGTTGGGCAATTATCTTCCATGTGATCCCAGTGTTTTACGGCCTCTCTCATTCTATTTCTCAGCTGTTCCATTTCTCTAAATGCTTTTTCTGTTCGTTGTAAGTTTTCAACCATAATTTCACGCACTTTCGGACATGGAGATTCACCCTCTCTCGCCATATCACAAATAGTATGAATATCGTTTAAAACAAACCCTATCTGTTTGGCACGAGTCGCAAATTTCAAAGCTGTTAAATCTTGCTCGTTATAGTATTTATAACCATTCTCTGAATCCTTGGTCGGCCGCAACAACCCCACCTTTGTGTAATAGCGAACCGTATCTAATGTGACCCCTGCCGCATCTGCAATTTGTTTGACCTGCATCGTTAGCTCCAGCTAAACCCATTTATTAAACAATATAGCCATTGTAAACCTGTGTGTTAGACACAGGTCAAGCATCTAATCTCTTTGTGCCCACTTTTTCGCCGATGCCATATTTCAAACATAATTGATCACGTGGATGACACTAGGGACCCCTGAGTTGACGACTTAGGACCAGATACTACTGAAAAGTTAGTTTTACTCTTTTCAAGGAAAATCCTCATGCCGTCTTTTATTTCAATGCTCTACAAACAGACACCATCGCTTCGTACTTTCGCCCTGAACAGCCTAGTTGTTTTATTAACACTGACAGGGCACAGCATAGAAGCCAGCGCTAACGAAGAAGTAAAAAGTGGTGAATTTAGATTAAAGCCCATCGTTCAGGGAAATGTAGAGAATACACAAAGAGAGAAATATGAAGCAGCCATTCTCGAAAAAACAGATGTAAAGATTGATGTCAGCGGAATTATCGCTCGCGTTATCGTAAAGCAGCATTTTAAAAACAACAGCAAGCATTGGTCTGAAGGCGAATATGTATTTCCACTTCCTACTAATAGCGCTGTCGACTATATGGCAATGCACATAGGTGAAAGAAAAATAGTGGGAACGGTTAAAGAAAAACAAATCGCCAAAAAACTTTATGAACAAGCAAAATCCGCAGGAAAAAAAGCTAGCTTGGTATCTCAGCAACGACCTAACCTTTTTACTAACAAGGTGGCCAATATCGCACCCGGCGAATCAATTACTATCGAACTGCATTATGTTGAAACATTAAGGTACGACCAAGGAATATTTAGTTTACGCGTACCAACCACCATTACCCCCCGCTATATTCCTGGCCATGCTTTTGCTCATATCAATAACTTTGATGATATAGAGATTGCGGCCGAAGAAAAAATCAAAATACAAAATGAAAACATCAAAGACGCTTACGAAATAACTCCACCGATGACCGCGAGTTCTAATGCTAGCGTACTGACACTAACAGCAACCATTGATTCAGGCACTGAGCTACAAGAGATAAAAAGTATTTATCATAACTTCGAACAAAAACAATTTGGAAACATTTACAGTATCACAATAGATCCAACCGCCAAATCCAATAAAGATGTTGTTATTGAGTGGACACCTAAAATTGGAAAAGCGCCGATTGCTGCCAGCTTTAAAGAAACAATCGACGACGACGAATATATTCTATTAATGGTTATGCCCCCTCAAAACATACAGAAAGAATCTATCTTGCCAAAAGAAACCATTTTCATTATCGACACTTCTGGATCGATGGCAGGGAAATCAATCACACAAGCTAAAAAGGCACTGATAGCTTCTCTTGATTACCTAAGCCCAACAGACCGGTTTAATATTATTGAATTCAATAGTAGTCATCGCTCATTGTTTAAAAACCCTGTCTCCGTAGATTCAAACAATATCAACTCAGCCAATCAATTTATCTCAGGGCTAAATGCAAATGGCGGCACTGAAATGGCTGGCGCACTGAAAGAAGCATTTTCAAATAAAAGTAAGGAGGGATTTGTTAGACAGATTATTTTTATCACTGATGGCAGTGTCGGCAACGAAGACTCTCTCTTTAATTTAATTGAAAACAATAAAGGAAGAAGCCGTCTTTATACTGTTGGTATCGGTTCTGCACCGAATAGTTATTTTATGGAAAGAGCGGCAGAATCAGGCCAAGGTACTTTTACCTACATAAGCACTCAATCAGATATCAACAAAGGAATGTCAGATCTTTTTTACAAACTAAAAAGCCCCATTATGACTGACATTAAAATAAATTTTAAAAGCCTGAACGCCGATATATACCCTAAACACACACCAGACCTTTACGCTGGAGAGCCTTTAATTATCAGTTCGAAAATTTCTGACTCATCAATAAAGAATCGGACTGTCGCTATAGAAGGGAAATTAAACAACACGCTATTCCATCAAAATATACAAGTTTCAAGCAACAAAGAATCGGAAGCCGTTAGTAAACTTTGGGCTAGAAACAAATTGAAGGATTTATATCATAATGAAAGAAAAGCAGGTCGCAGCAATACAGATGAAAAAAACAAAGAACAAATAAAACAGGACATTACCCGGCTCGCGATACAACATCAGCTTTTATCTAAATATACAAGCTTCCTTGCCATTGAAGAAGTTATCTCTCGCCCTAAAAATACATTGCTATCAAAAAACAAAATACCTAATGCTATGCCTGAAGGTAGCACTCAAGCCATTCCGCAAAACACAAGCCAAACTATAGCAATGCCGTCAGGTGGACTAGGCATTTTAAGCTTGTGGTACATAGTAATTACTTGCCTCTTAGGTCTGTTAGCGATGCATTATCGATATTTCACAAATAAAATATTCTATCGATAAATTTATACCAAGCATAGACTCAACGCTTTAGACAAAAATATAACTGGCGCTTAGTAGAAACAGGCTGCGAAGGTATCGTTATGAATACTAGATTTTTTATTTTATTGCTATCAACAAAAAGAAAAACAATAAAAATATCAACGCTGCTATTGCTCCCCATTACAGCTTTGTTAATGTTAAAAATTTTTTACATCGAAACAAAAGCAGTTGTCGCTCAGAAACTGCTGGCTTATTCATGGCAGGAAAGCAAAAGAAGTAAGAAACCCGTTAAACCTTGGAAGTGGGCAGATATAAACCCAGTAGGATCGCTAAGAGTTCCTCGTCTTGGCATTCATCAAATAATTTTGAATGGTCACAATGGAGAAGCATTAGCGTTTGGTCCGGGGCAAATAAAAACAGGGGGCTCAATTGCTTTGGCTGGCCACAGAGACAGCCACTTTGAATTTCTGAAGGATTTGAAAAATGGTGATCGTGTTTTTCTAGAGAATGTAAACGGAAAAGAAACGCCTTACACAATTGAAAAGCTGTACATTCAAGACTTAAGAGAAGTTTCAGACTTAACGTTAAAAGAAAACATCCTCACATTAGTCACATGCTACCCGTTTGATAAGCCAACGGCTGGCGGACCTCTACGGTACATTGTAGAAGCCCGCCCTCTTGGACAGCCGCCCCACCCAAACAGTGAATTAACAACCATTGCTTACGCGCTATAAAAAGGACAACAATTCCCCTAAATCATCATTAATGCCAAAAAAACAAAACAATTTCTACAGCGATCAAAATAATGATTATCCATTCAAGAAAAGACGAGTGCTTATGGTTTTGCTCATTGGCTAACATTTCTAACAATTCGTGTATTGTTTCTAGCTTTTTGGATAACAAGTTCACCCTAGGTAGAACATCTAAATAACGAGCCGATAATAAGTAAAGTGATTCGAGCTCTGGGTAATCCCAAAAAAACTCAGGCGTATCGAGTAAATTAAAATTTAATAAAATATCACTCTTTGTACTAAACAAAACACCCCGCTTCTGAGCTAATTTAGAGCGAGACACGGATATCTTTCCGGTCTTAGCCAACGTTCTAGGAATGCTAGCATTATCTTCAATCACGGCTTGCGCTAAGTCTTCAAAGACAGACAACTTTATGGATTGTGCAAAAGCATGAGAAACTGCTAAGCGGTTTAGGGTCGCATTATCCGAAAGATAAATGATGTCTTGATGAATTTTAGTGTCATCACTATTTAATACAAAACGATATCTTTCATACTCTGCTTTTTCTAAAGGATCCTCTATACAGCTTTTAAGCACACCTATCAGGTCTATTCTTTCTTTTTCTTCAACACCCCAAAATATAAGGACACCATAATCGAAAAGCCAAACCTCACCACCTGACAATTCAACGAGCGACACTTCGCGATAGCGAGTTAACTTATGCTCGCCATTTAACATACCCCCTATTTTTTGATAATCAAAATGACGCCCCAAAACAACCGTATCAATTTTATCATTTGAAAATTTCATGCTTTACCATCGCCTCATAAAAATGAACATAAGAACCAACACCGTTATATGTAAATATACTTTTTAATTCTAAAATTCTAACAACCTAAAACAAGATAGTATTTAACCAATAAGCTGTTATGCTTTTGCTGTTAACTATACAATCGAAAACCAACACTCGAATAATTTTTAGCGAGTAATTTTTTCTCACTCTTTAATATTTTTGGATAATCCAGACCTAAATACATGACAAACCACCCTCAACCTATTAATGAAACGGCGACTCAGATAAGCATTAGAACAGCTGCTATTTCTGACTTAAACTCGCTCCATACATTAGAAATTCAAAGTTTTGATTCCGACCAATTATCAAAAAGGCGATTAAAACATTGGATCTCAGCAAAAAATGGTATCTGCTTAATCGCAGAAAAAAACGGTTTACCATTAGGTTATGGCTTAGTTCTTCTACACAGAGGAACCCGCTTAGCACGACTTTATTCTTTAGCTGTCGATAAAAATACGCAGGGTCAAGGTATTGGAAAAATCTTGCTGCAAAAATTAGAAGAACAAGCCGTTAAACGGGGCCGTTTATTTATGCGTCTTGAAGTCGCTCAAGATAACGTCTCTGCTTTGACTCTCTATAAAAAACTCGGTTACGTTCAATTCGGGGCCTATGATGATTACTATGAAGATCACCGTAGTGCAGAGCGAATGCAAAAGCGCATCCGCTATGTACCTGAAAATTTAAAAACCCACATCGTTCCTTGGTACCAACAAACGACAGATTTCACCTGTGGACCAGCTTCTGCAATGATGGCCATGGCATCGCTGGACAGTACAATCAGATTAAATCAAGAACTCGAGCTGGATATTTGGAGAGAAGCCACAACCATCTTCATGATGTCTGGACACGGCGGCTGCCATCCCATTGGACTAGCCCTCGCTGCAAAATATCGTCATTTTGATGCCAAGGTTATGATCAGTGAAAAAAATACATTGTTTGTAGATAGCGTCCGAGATGAAAATAAGAAAAATATTTTGCATACAGTTCACAATGAATTTATTGCCAAGGCAAAAAAGAATAACGTTGAAATTATTTATGACAATGTCACACAAGACCATATTGAGCACTGGCTTCATGAGGGCGCTCTCGTACTGGTGTTAATCAGCACCTATCGTATGGATTATAAAAAATCCCCACACTGGGTTACGGTTGTCGCCATCGATGACGAATGCCTTTACGTGCACGACCCCGATCCAACAGAAGGCGAACAAAACGATGTCGACTGTCAGTACTTACCTATCGCTAGAGATGATTTTGATAAAATGTCTTTGTTCGGACAATCTCGTTTGCGCACTGCCGTTATCATTTCAAAACCCTAGGTTTTAAGGTTTTAGGCTTTAACTTTTAATTCGCTATCTACCACGGTTCTCTAACCGTCGAGCAAACTCACTCATGATCTGCATATACAGTTCATCACCAAGAAAAGCATCTTCAACTTTATGCTCTAAACTCGGGTTGTCATTGACCTCAATAACATAAGCTTTCTTGCCTTTTTGTTTGACGTCAATTCCATACAGTCCATCACCAATTATTCTTGCCGCTTTTAACGCCGCATCTAAAACAACTTTGGGCACTTCGTATGTTGGAAGTGTTTCAAAACCACCACTGCCAATTCGATCATCACCATGATCATAAATTTGCCAATGATCGGCTACCATGTAGTATCGGCATGCATAAAGAGGCCTATTATTTAATACGCCTATTCGCCAATCGTAATCTGTATACAAAAATTCTTGCGCAATAATTAAATCTGATTTTTGCAATACATCTGCCAAGGTTTCTTTTAACTCTTCACGATTTTCGGCTTTAGATACGCCAACAGAAAATGATCCGTTAGGTATTTTTAATACTAATGGATAGCCGAACTGCGCTTCTAATGCATCCAATTCTTTATCGGTATTGTTAGAAACAATTTTTGTTTTAGGCGTTGGAACGCCGCTATAGCTAAACGCATCTTGTAAAAACACTTTATTACAGCACCGTAGAATAGAAGTAGGATCATCGATAACTACCAATCCTTCAAGTTCGGCCTTACGAGAAAAGCGATAGGTGTGATGATCTATCGCTGTTGTTTCTCGAATGAAAAGCGCATCGAATTCACTGAGCCTCGCATAGTCAGACACACCGATAAATTCAACATTAAACCCGACTTTTGATGCAGCACGCTCCATTTTTTTTAACGCTTTTACATCACTTGGCGGTAGTTTTTCGTTTTCATTTACTAATATTGCCAAATCCCACCGACTGGCTTTTCTCTGTTTTGGACTACGCCACAATCCACTCGCAAAACTTTCTAAAGCCAAATTAAACTCTTCTAACTCAACTCCTTCCAAATCTGAAACCTGCGAAACATTGATTTTTTCGACTTGCCATTGAGTTTGCCAGAACAGCGCCACCTCAATAATTGGAGCTGGAAATTTTTCAAACAAGCGTCTCGCCAGCACTCTTAAGTCTGGATCAGATGTTTTACCGAAGAAAATCTTAAAGCTTTTTTTGGCTTCTAAAACCACATCCGATTCTTTTGGAGCCAGTATCGGTGCTAAGTTTTTTAACGCATCGCCAATTTGGAGCAAATAAATTTGCTGATTCTCAAGATCGCTCAGCGTATTAATCGACGGCAATACTTTATGGCCACGGGCCTCAGCGAGTAGAGAGCAATAGTAGCCTTTACTGAGATAGCGATCTGTATTACAGAGATTGATAATGCGGGTTTTCTTTTGACCTTTTTTGGGGTGCTCACTTAAATAAGTGGCAAAATCAATCGTGGCTTCTGGGGGAAGATCATGAGAGTGTTTTGGCAATTCATCCAAAACGATATAAAGGTTGGACATTCACAATGAACTCAAAAAAAGGAACCAGCCTTGCTCTTTTGAAGACTCAAAAACGGCCTGCTGGAATGCGCGGATATAATCACTGAATTTTAAGTTGTGCAATATATATTTTAGATAATAATATAATTTTTACCCTCCAAACATTAGCTTCTCGTTCAGAAACAAAAAAGCCGATTCGAATAAATGAACCGGCCTTTTTTTGTTTTAACTTTTAATAAAAAAGTTAATTAACCACCTTAACTATTAGCCACCGAAGCGATATTGAAGCTCAAGTGTGTATTGACGTGGCGGAATCAAGTTGTAAGTTTGGTAGTAAGCTTGACCCGCAGCACCTGAGGCAACTGTAGCTTGACGAGTCAAACCACCACCATCTTGCGCATCTTCATCTGTTAAATTTGTACCAGAAAGAATCACGGTGTAACGATCTTCGTTATCAGTCCAAATTGTTCTAAATCCTACTGTCCCATAAGAATCAATAATGCCTGCCTTTGTTTCAAAAACATCAGTATAAGACTCATCACGCCAAACATAGTTTGCAGACAACGTTAAATCTCCAGCGCTAAAGCCGAAGACATAACTCGTATTAAACGCAAACTTGTGCTCTGGTGAGTTCACCAAGCTATTCCCTGAAATATCTTGCTCCCATCGAGGCAAGTTAGTATAACCAGTGTCGTTCTGAACACCAGTGCCAAGAGGGTTGTAAGGTTGATACCTATTCGCACTAGGAAGGATAGCTGCAGGATCTAATGGATTTTGGAAACCACTACCTTCATACAAACCCTCTGTTACTTTTGCGTCAAGAAATCCATAAGTCAAAAGGAAACTTAGATTTTCAGTGGGCGACCAAGTTAGCTCTGCCTCAAACCCTTTATTTTCAGACTCTGGAATGTTGTAGAAATTACTTACAACAGTACACGTATCTAAGATGTTTTCATCTGTACATCTTCCAAACGCAGGTAAAGGTAGCTGCTGATCCTCAAAGAGGTAATAAAACAATGAAGTGCTTACCTGTAGTTGATCAGCAATAGTACCTTTATAACCCACCTCGAAAGACTTTACTGTTTCTTCGTCTACTTGAGGAATCTTAGCTAGAAAGCCAGCATTAAAACCCCCAGGACGATAACCTGTAGCTAGCCGCGCATAAATCAAAGCATCATCTGTTGGCGTATAATCCACCCCAAAACTTCCCGTTGTTACAGTCCAATCAGCTTCAAGGTCACGAACACGATAACCATTAGGATCTAACCAAGGATAATTGTTATCGTATACGACACCCTCAGGCAGCGGATCAAGATTTGGATTTCTTACAGGGGTTACATCTGTTGATGCAGACAAACCAGCAAGAAAAGGACCAAACCCAACATTATTGGCCACATATCGAGTTTTTTCAGTTACCGTTTTTTCATCCCTATTCTGACGCACACCCAAAGTGAATTTTAATGAATCACTCATTTGGTAATCAACTTGAGCAAAAAAAGCTGAAGAAACAGTGTCCCCATCCAATTCACCATAGACAGATGCATTACCATTTACATTCGCTATAGGAGCTGGAATAGAAGTGACGCCAGGGTAAGCTAGAGTAGAAGCTCCATAAGTAGGACTAAGTAGCTCATCATACCCACTGTGAGTCAGAGTAAATGGGGTCTGCACATAATCTTCGTTTGACTGGTAAACGCCTACGATCCATTGAAAATCACCATCGGAGTTCGAAGTTAAAGTGATCTCATTACTGTACCATTCTCGCTCTTCTGTATAAGTGTTAATTGCGCTAGGATCCACAGCCCTAAAAAAGCCTGAAGTAGCTATTGGTATATTGATGGATGTAATCGCTGTTCCATCACCATCTACTTGTTGCTCATACCGGTAATTTGAATGCCCACCTATCCATTTGACATCAAATAAATCTGTTCTCCAATTTAAATGAGCAACATATTTATGATGATCATCTAACTTTTGCCTTGCCTGAAAGTTATTACTAAACTTACGTTTATCACCCGTTACTATTACCGGATTCTCAGTAAAGCTTCCCACTTGTGTCGAGTTAGCTTGATCGAAATAACCATAATAAGCATTGGGAGTAAGTGGAGCACCTAAATAACCAAAAACACTAGCTGGTGCTCCTTGAATATCAGAAACATAAGGCGCTGTGGTTCCACCGGATCGACGAGTTTCATCGTATTCAGAAAAAGAAATTGCCAAAAATAAATCTAAGTTTTCTGTTATATCAACATCAAACAAGTAATCTGCTATCTGCCGATTATTAGGCTGATCGCCTTCTGTTTTACCCGTTGCGACATTATCAAAGTAACCGTCATCTTGATGATAACTTGCCAAATTTACACGAGCTCTTAACCAGTCAGTAATAGAGCCGGTGAAAGTCCCTTCAAGACCATATCTCGCATAATTACCACCAAAGGCTCGAATTTCACCACCAAACTCTTCATTGGGACGTTTTGACCAAGTATTAATCGCACCAGCGATAGAACCTCGACCAGAAAGTGCACCTTGCGGCCCACGCAATATTTCTGTTCTATCGATAAAGATAGGACGACGCTGAGCATCTTGGACACTCGTTGTATAAACACCATCAAAGTAGTTAGCTACTGGGCTATCAATAGAAAAGGAGTTTGATTGACGCCCAATACCACGAATTGAGGGGCGATCATTTGCCGTTGTATAAGATAAACCGGGAGAGAAATCGGCCATATCTTGAATACTTAGGATCCCCACGCGATCTCGAGTCTCATCACCGAATGCAGTAATGGACAGCGGGACATCTTGTAGGTTTTGAGCACGACGTTCGGCCGTAACGACAATCTCTTCTAAAATTGAACGAGCTTGACCGCTCTCTTGTGCTTGGCCAACCATCGAAAAAACCATGGCAGAACTTGCGCACACCAACATACTTATGTGTTTATTTTTCATTACGCCTCCAAAGGGGGTAGATATGCTACTTTTTATTACTATTATTAAATTTGGATCAAACAGAAAATCTTATGCCTTATTTATAAATGTAATTTTTATTATTTTTCTATATTTTTTAATCTTAACTTTAACCGCTTAATTTTTTTAAATTATCTATAAAGCGTGTTGAAGTTCTGAATATAGGGCATGCAAAAAAACAAAGCAATAGCCGCAAATTACCAATAGCTCCGTTCTATAAGGAGACGTAATTGAGGAAAATAAAAGTAAATAAGAAATAAACGTGTTAGATAAGATTGGCCATTTGACTCTAACACTAAAAAGCCCAACCTAGAGAATCACAAAGAAGAAAGAAAGGCTTCGTAACTCACTGATTAATAATAAATTTATTACATGAACCCGCATAAAAACACAAAAAGAAAAGATACTTACCCTGCAATAAAAGTACCCTTAAAAATGATAATAAGTATTTTTTTATTTAATTTTATTTTCAAAAATAGATTTTAAAAATTTTATGTCTAAAGCCCAAAAATCCCATTTAACCCTCAAAACCGATTTAAGCATCTTACCGTTTTTAGCAATGCAAACGTATTTGATTTACCCTTCATTTTTTTCACTGGAGCATAGCGTTAATGTAAACACTACAAGCCTGCTGATGTATCGATGAAATATGATCCATTCATAGATAGTTTGTGCTCGGGAGTCTCATCGGTAAAGTAGTTGCATCATCCATGCACTCATATTTTCAAAGATTTTCATCTTTCATTGAGATAACCTAGCCGCCTTTCATAAAACACATGCCCTTGAGAATATAAACTCCGGCGGCATCAACATTCACACACCTATTCTGGAGACCCTATGAACAACCCCCTCTTCGACCTAACAGATAAAGTCGCTTTAATTACAGGAGGAAATGGCGGTATTGGCCTTGGCTTTGCCAAAGCACTGGCCGACTCTGGTGCGAGGGTATGTATATGGGGAACAAATCCCGACAAAAATGCAGCTGCTCTAGAGCAACTCAGTCAAAGCGGGACTCAAGTCGAAGCATTTAAATGCGATGTATCGAATTCAGCAGAGGTCGATGAAGTCTTTGGAAAAACATTAAAGACATTTGGACGAGTTGATACCTGTATTGCTAATGCGGGTGTTGGTGCTGGAAGAATGGCTTCATTCCATGAATTTACAGATGAAGAATGGAAACGCGTGACCGATGTGAATTTAGACGGATTATTTTACACATTGCGTGCGGCAGGAAAACACATGGTAGATCGTGCCAAACAAGGTGATGGCCGCGGCCGTTTAATTGGCACGTCATCTCTTGGTGCTTTATGCGGAATGGCAAGAGCCGAGCATTATTCAGGAACAAAAGGAGCAGTCATTTCAATTATGCAAAGCTTAGCGGTTGAATATGGTCGCTATGGGATTACTGCTAATAGCATTTTACCTGGGCACATTCACACCGATATGACCGATAAAATTTATCAAAATGAAAAATTTGTTAGCGCTATTATGCCTCGCTTGCCCATAAGACGATGGGGAAAGCCCGAAGACTTTGGTGGTATTGCCGTCTACCTTGCCAGCGATGCAAGCGGCTACCACACCGGCGACTCATTTTTAATTGATGGTGGATTTTTTATTAGTTAATCTACGAAACTCATCTAGCTTATCTAACAACACATACATTCTAAAAAAAACTAAATGGTTATTGATCATGGAACTAAAAAATAAAGTCGCAATTGTGACAGGCTCATCTTCAGGCATTGGAGCAGCTATCGCCGTTTTGTTTGCTAAAAAAGGCTGCCACATTATTATCAACTATAGCCGTAATGATGAAGGGGCAAAAAAAGTTGCCGCCGAATGTGAATCATACGGCGTGCAAACATTAGTGCAAAAAGCGAATGTCGCAGAAGATGCGGATTGTCGAGCACTTGTCGCTGCAACTCTAGAAAAATTTGGACGACTCGATGTATTAATTAACAACGCTGGCACAACAAAGTTTTGTGATCATGCAAATTTGGATGGTATTGATAAAGACGATTTTTTAAATATTTATGCCGTCAATACTGTCGGCGCTTTTCAAATGGTTCGCGCTTCTAAAGAAGCTTTGCAAGAACAAGAAATTTCCCACGTCATTAATATGGCATCTATTGCAGGAATAGCAGGCGTTGGTAGCTCAATCGCCTATGCTGCTTCGAAAGGCGCTTTAGTCACAATGACAATGTCTTTAGCTAGAGTGGTTGGCCCTTCCATTCGAGTCAATGCAATCTGCCCTGGTTTTGTTCAGGGCGAGTGGCTGGCAAACGGTATGGGGCAAGACAACTACGACAAAATGATGGGCGGGCTTCGAAAAATTGCACCGCTTAGCGACACGGCAACACCAGAGCGTATCGCAGAAACTGCTCTTGGTATTGTCACTGGTATGGACTGGACAACAGGCGAGACTATTATTGTTGATGGCGGTGCGCACTTACACACGGCGCCATTAAGAAAATAAGAAATCACCTAGCAATATTTATTTTTAATAGCTTTACCTCTAAAAATAAATATTGCTTTTCTTTTTAAAAAATATAACAAAAAATTCAACTTCAATCTTTATTCCATTCATCTGCCAATAATTTATAAGAACGTTTCCTCGCCTCAAAATCATGAGTGATTGTAACGATCATTAATTCATCGACGTTAAATTTTCTAGCCATATTTAAAAGTTTTCCTTTCACTTGCTTAGGCGTTCCCACTGCTCGCTTGGTACGATTTTTTTCAATCAATTCCAACTCCGAATCTGCGTAGGGATAATTGATCGCTTCTTCAACTGTTGGAAACTGTCCTGGGTTCCCCCTTAACAAACGAATAAACCAAAGATCTCTACTTCGCGATAACAATATTGCCTCTTCCTCGGTTTCCGCACACACAGCAAAAATACTCAAACAAGTATGAGGCTTCTTACAATGCTCGCTGGCTTTAAAACGCTGACGATAAACATCAAAAATATCTTCATTAACATTGGGATTAATAAAATAAGCAAAGTTATATGGCAGCCCTGCCAGCCCCGCCAAGACAGCGCTATCTTCGCTTGAACCTAGCATCCATAACTCAGGAGGCACTTCAACTTTTGGGAATGCTCGAGCTTGCTCCATACCTGGAGTAGTTGGATTTTTATCTAACAACAGCGCACTTAAATCGGACACCATATTGGGAAAATGCTCTGGCCCAACTTGCGATCCGTAACGAATAGCTCTCGCTGTAAAAGGGTCGGTACCGGGCGCACGCCCTATTCCAAGATCAATTCGATTAGAGTAAAGCGTTTGTAAAAGTTTAAAGTTTTCTGCCACTTTATAAGGGCTGTAGTGCGGTAACATGACCCCACCAGAGCCCAGCCGGATGTGTTGTGTTTCAGCACCTAAACGCCCGAGCAACACTTCTGGCGAGCAACCAGCTAATGCATCGGATGCATGGTGCTCTGAAACCCAAAACCGATGATATTTATTTTCGTCGCATAATTTCGCAAGCTCAATTGTTTCTTCTAAAGCTTGTTTCGCATTACTACCGGCTGTAATTGGAGATTGATCAAGAATAGACAGTGTTGGCTTCATCGTTTTAAATTTTTACCATTCATTAAAAAATAGAATCAAAACAACTCGCTTCGATTCTCGGCTTCTAAAGATAAATCGATATAGATCTTTTTCTATCAACCTGCTCGACGTAATCGTTAAAGTATAATCCATAAGCCTCGAGTGCAGAGTAGTTTATCTCTACTCGGTTACCGATGATAACAATCTCCTTGTTTAAAAAATTACGATTTGTTTATGCCAAACTTTCAACTTAACCTATGAGAATCTCCAAACACAAAGAAATGAACGATTGAGCAATATTTAAAATGACTTCTCCGCCGCAGTTGTATTGACCTAAAAGCTTGGTATAGTCAGCTTTGTTTCAGCGATACACATTTTCACCTTCGCAGAACTCAACATTCAAGATACTGTTATAAACGAAAAGAGGAATACCGTAATGTCAATTGATGGAAATTGGGAAATTAGCATGTCCACACCGATGGGCGACCAAAAAGCGACCCTCACATTAAAAGATGAAGGTGGTTCACTAACAGGAAGAGTCGAAAGCCCCATGGGCTCTGAAGATATTAACGGCTCTGTCGAAGGCAACAACGCAAAATGGGAAATGTCGATTAGCAAACCGATGCCAATGACACTGAAATTTGATGTCACTGCTGATGGTGACGCCATGACCGGTAAAGTAGGCTTAGGAATGTTTGGCTCCGCAGATATGACCGGCACAAGAGCTTAATTATATATTCTATAAAATGTATATCTAGAGGTTGTATTACTGGTAAAGTCAAACACGATTTATCAGCAATTCAACCTCTTAAAACATCTATTCAAATCCACCTCCCTTTCTTTATCGTATAAAGCCAACATCAACACCTATCGCTATAACTAAGCATATATAAAATTATCACTCACCATTTACAAAATGGTTTCACTATCTTTATTTACATTTAGAATTTTTCTAAAAGAGAAATTAAATTTTGCACGCAATATCAGCAGAAAGAAAACTTGTCTTAATGATTTTTTTACGGCAATTATTCAACCTCAGCAGCATAGGCATTTAACTGGTTATTGGCTTACTTGAGACTGAAACCCTACCTGGAAAAATGACTGATAAATTTGGCAGCTATGGAGACCTTCTTAAAAGCTTTTTTCATTTTATGAAAAATTCCTAAATAAGCATTATTCCGTTTAAAATAAAATTCATACGATGGTTATGGCCAGGTTAAACTTAAAAGTTTTTTTGCCTAATACACAAAACAAAAAAGAAATGATTAGATGTTTGCTTTAGCCACCAAGTAATGGCCGAAGCGATTAGCAGAAAACAAGCATCAAAAGCTGAGCTAATTTCAAATAAAATCAAACTTGATTGGCTTAAAAGTGCGTTATTTTCTTTTTTAATTGAAGCCACCAAAACTAAGCCTCTCAACTCCCAGCAACCGAAAAGCTTTACCCTACAAATCATTTCTAGCCAAACGGCAGCTTTATATTGCTAATCATATCTTTACGTTACAAGGTCGCCCAGAGTTCTCAACATCGCAGCTTAAATTTTTAATATCTAAACGAGAAAATGTTTTCAGAGAAAAGCTTTACAGAAGTGATTTCAAAAAAAATATCAAAATATAATATAACAGTGAGATCTAACCATTGAATTTATGACTTTTTCTCACAAGATAGCCACGCCTAGTAATTGATTTCACAGGATAGCTACGCACCTTTAAAAACTTTTGTGAAAAACCCGTATCTTTTCTTGACCGATCATGACTGCACAGTTTACCATCCAAGCAGTATGTAAATTTAAACAATAAAAACAAAAAAGTAGAAATGTTATTCATAAAAAAATTAAGAATCTCATTAACCAATGTTACGTATTAAATAAAAATTATTATTCCAAACAAAAGTTAACAATCTAAACTTTTCTTAACGCTGTTTTTTTGTAGCCACAATAAAGATAATTAACCACATTTAAATTATTCATGATCAAAGCTCCATAAAAAATAAAATTAGCTAGATTAATGTACTTATACATAACGTACTAATAAGAAAATAAAAATAAAATAATGTGAAGTGGCTGCCCCAAAAAGGGAATTGCTTCCTCTCAACACAAACATTCTTAATGCTTATTTTAAAGAACAACTCTGTTGCTCTTAATGTATTTTGACGCCTTAAAAAATCAAAATGATTCTCCACACAAATACTAATAATGAAAAAGAGAGGAAGTAAGACTATGCACCAACAAAAATTTAAACTTAACAAGCTATACCAGAGCATCCTTTATTGCTCTTTAGCAATACCGGCTTTTTCAAATGCCCAAGAAGCAAAAGAAGTTATAGAGGAAGTTGTTGTTACTGGATCTTTTATCAAACGTGAAAAATTTGATATGGCATCTCCAGTAGAGACCATTGATGCAGTTGATATTCAAACATCAGGGTATACAGATGTTGGGCCTTACATCCGTGATCTTACCTACACAGCTAACGTAGATACCGTAGCTAATGTTCTTGCAACCGGTGATGGGCAACAAGATTCTAATTCTGCTAGGTTTAATCTACGTGGTCTTGGAACGTCAAGTACTTTGACTCTTTTTGATGGTCGACGAGTTTTAAACTCTAATGCTGTAGGTAGTCTTCTCCCAGATATTGCAATGAAAAGAGTAGAAGTCATTCTCGATGGTGGTGCAGCAACTTACGGCACTGATGCTGTTGCTGGGGTAGTAAATCTCATTCCAGATAAAGATTATGAAGGTTTCAAAGTTCGCGGGTTTTATACTACAGATGAAGAAGGCGACGCCCCTGAATCAAAAGCCGCTTTTAAATGGGGCTCTGCGCTAACAGACAAATTACACATCGTATTTTCTGCTGAATACCAAGAACGTAAAGACGCTCTTTATCGTTCAGATAGGCCCAAGTATCTCGGAGCTGATAATGACTCTTCAACTTCCGGTAACCCTGGCTCATGGAGTAGCGCATTCTCTGGCAACTATTTAGGAATGGATCCTGAATGTGGCGCATATAACGGAACAAATACCGATGACAGCCAGGCAGGTAGCTTTCCATCAGGGGAGCTAGCTTTCGGTGGTTTTGTTTGTACCTTCGAATATGGTGCATATCAAGATTTCAAAAGACCGAATCAAGAATTGAAGACTTTAGTGACCGCGGTCTATGACCATAGTGATTCACTTTCATTCGAATTGATTTACTCAAAAGATAAAAGAGAGTCTCTTTTAATTTCTTCTCCTTCGACAGCTGAGCGAAGTAGTAACAACACTCTTACAGTGACGGCGGCACATCCTAACTGGCCAACATGGGGATTCGCTGAAACTAGCTCAAGAACTCCTAGAGGCTGGAGACCTTTCACCAATAATGGCTCTACAACGCCAGGACATTTGGATGATCATGGTGCAAACAATGATACCTATACTTATGATACTGACCTTTTAGCCCTAGGAAGCAAATTTGACATGGGCAACACAGGGTGGTCAGGTGAAGCTTGGTACACAAGCTCCAGCTCAACCACGCACATAAAAGGACACGAGCTAAGTAGAGGCCGTTTGAGATCTGCTCTGCAAGGTAGTGGTGGTGCCGCAAGTAATCAGTGGTTTAATCCTTTCGGAACAGCAAGTATTTACTCTTCAAATTATCTTGGCTGCGAAACAGGAACTGCTGCAGGCTGTACTGCAAACTCACAAGAATTGGTAGATTGGATGCATTCTCCATTTAACTACAAATCTCTTGAATCCAACTATTGGAGTACCGAAGGATTTGTCACAGGAGAAGTATTTGACCTCCCTGGCGGGCCAGCCCAACTAGCAGTTGGAATTCAGTACAGAGAAAACACTTTTGAAACAGGCAACAGCCCTCTTCAAAACGTTAATGATGATTATGATACTTCTATCTATCCTGGTGGTGACTCAAGCTTAACTTCGTCAGGTGAAAATGCTGTTGCTTCTGCGTTCTTCGAATTCGACATGCAAATTGTTGATAGCTTTGGAGTCACAGTTGCAGGTCGTTACGAAGACTTTAAGGATCTAGACGTCTCAGCTTTTGTTCCTAAGATTTCTGCACGATATCAGCCGTTTGATGATGTCGCCTTTCGAGCTTCTTGGGGTAAAGGCTTCCTGACACCGACACTAACCGAGATAACAGAACAATCTACACTTGCATGTGGCGAACTCTTTATCGGCACAGACCCATTTCTTGCTGGAGGCTCTTTGATAGGCACCTTGAGTTGTTACAACGGTAATTCTCAAATTGATCCAGAGGACTCCAATTTATGGAATATTGGCGTTACGTGGCAGATAAATGATGACTGGGATCTAAGCTTAGATTATCAAGAAATTGACTATACTGACCGAATTGTAACTCTAGGAAGTAATGATGTTGTAAATCTGGATTACGCTAACTTTTTGGATTACAGCGGAATAAGTAAAGATGCTTACACGTTGTTAGTCAGCCCAACAATAGACGGTGTTGCTAATCCAAGCTATGACGCTGCTGCAGCTGACGCATTAAGAGCCGCGTGGTACGCATCTGGAGAAAATAATACAGACATAACTCGTGATGCTGGCGATGAAAGCGCCACTCAAATCCTGCGTACTCCGTACAACGTCGCTTCAGTTGAAGTTAATGTTATTGATTTCAGAGTAAACTATGGTGCAGATTTTGGTGATTTGGGGTATTTCACCGCTAACTGGTCAACGACTGCTTACACAAAGTATGACTACGTTGATCCTTTTGGCGACACTATTGATGCTGCCGGAAAACAAAATGGTGAGACGGACCTTGTTCCACCACTGCCTGACATGAAGCATCAATTAAGACTTGGCTGGATGAACAATGGGCATAACGTAGCTTTAGTGTTTAAACATCAGGCCGCTGTTGAGTTTGATGCAGAAACGGGACCTGGCGTCGCACCTTCATTTGGTACGTCAGTATCTTTCAGTGGAGTGCCGCCGAAAGAAATCGAAGCACAAACCATTGTTGACTTACGTTATTCGTATCGCTTTGATCAACTTTGGGGCGGAGCATTTGAAGTCGCTCTTGGCTCAAACAATGTTCTTGATGAGGAAGCCCAAGCTTTACCAATTCCTGGAGGCCTCGAAACCCGCTTACATGATCCTATTGGCAGAACATTTTATGTTGAAGGAACTTATTCTTTCGAATAAAAATATAGACTCAGAAAAAGTTAAAAGAGTCGCTTAAGCGGCTCTTTTTTTATCTCCGGTTCCCATAAAATAGCTTAATCAAAGAGGCCTTCACTAAAAGTTATTTCACCCTTTCAATAGAAAATCCCCCCTCCCTTGCGTACACTGTCGATCACTTTTCCAAACCGAAATTCGACGTGAATATCCTCAAACAACAACTCCCTCCTCTGTTTAAATTAGCATTACCTGTTATGGGTGCTCAGTTTGGCATAATGCTCATGGGCATCGTCGATACCATGATGGTGGGTAAGCTGGATCTTGATAGCTCTGCGCTTGCTGCAGCATCTATCGCTAACGCTTGGCTCTTTGCGATTTTGTGGTTTGGCATGGGAGTAATCCAAGGTATTGATCCTCTGATTACCCAAGCACATGGTGCCAAAAGACAAGATCATGCGTTAATTGCAATGCAACGAGGGTTGGTGCTGAGTTGTATTATCAGCATCCCCCTAATGATAGGAATCGGCTTAACGGAAGTTATTTTACTTTTTGTCGGTCAAGAACAAATACTTGCTGCAATGGCAGATAAATATTTGCGAGTACAGTTATGGTCCGTGCCATTTTTTTTATTCTTCATCTCACTACGCCAATACCTTCAAGGCAGAGAAATTGTAAAACCCATGTTATGGGTTGCCATTATTTCTAATATTTTTAACGCCTTTGCAAATTATATTCTTATCTACGGTAAATTAGGTTTACCAGCATTAGGGCTTGAAGGTGCAGGCATTGCCACATCCATTACACGTTGCTTCATGTTTTTTGCATTATTGTTTTGGGGTTTGAAATGTAATGTCATACCTAAAGCCTGGCTCCCAACATCAAAAACAATTTATCAATTAAAAGAATTTATGCTTATCGTTCAACTTGGCCTGCCCGTCGGGATACAAATTGGGCTCGAAGTCTTAGCATTTTCGTGCAGTACTTTTATAGCAGGAATGCTTGGAAAAACCGTCTTAGCCGCGCACTCTATCGCACTCAATATTGCAGCCCTTGCTTTTATGATACCGCTAGGAATTTCTCAAGGAGCAGTGACGCGAGTAGGAAACTTAGTAGGTGATCATCAATATAAACAGGCAAAGCACGCCGCATGGACGGCTATTTTTTGTGGTGGCATAATTATGATTGTTTCCGCCTCTATTTTTATTATTTTTCGATTTTCTTTACCTCTCCCTTTTACGCACAATAAAGAAGTTATTTTAATAGCGGCACTAATTTTACCCATTGCAGCGGCATTTCAAATTGTTGATGGAATACAAGTTGTTTGTGCTGGCGTATTACGCGGAATGGGACGACCCATTCCATCAGCTGTTGCAAATTTTTTCGCTTTTTGGGTGATAGGTTTACCTTTAGCTTATTGGACTTCAATTACATTGGGCTATGGAATTGAAGCATTATGGTGGAGCCTTAGCTTAGGCCTCGCTATTGTTGCAGTCATTTTAACGTTATGGATAGTATATAGAGGTCCAGAAAGTCACTCTCGAAGATTTGAATGATCTAAAAAAATGACAAGAAAAATAAAAAAAGACTACTCTCTCATTAAAAAAACTAAATCAAGAATTAGCTTCAACAATTTACACACTATACAAAGATGAGCATTACATGGAATTACATCCGCTCCACCGTCTTAGTTTATTATTAAAAAATCAAGCTATTTGGATTGGCCCTATACTTGCGATCATTGTTGGAAGTATTCTTTCAAGTTATGGATGGCAGTTTACGGGCTGTGTTGCTGGTGCTATCGCAACACTGTGCGCAGTCTGGTGGATATTTGAACCGATTCCAATACCTGCCACGTCTTTAATTCCCCTTTGTATTTTTCCTTTAACCGGTGTTCTAACTGGCTCACAGGTTGCTGCTGCTTATGGTCATCCTTTAATTTTATTATTTCTTGGCGGCAGCTTATTATCGAAAGCGATGGAAAAAACCGGCACCCATCAACAACTCGCACTGGGTACCGTAAAATTAATTGGCGGAAGTAGTAGCAAGCGAATTGTTTTTGGTTTTATGATTGCATCTGCGATATTGTCTATGTGGATTTCTAATACCGCCACAGCACTCATGCTTTTACCCATCGTGCTAGCTATTCTTGAAAAAGCAGAAGATAAAAAATTAGGTATTCCGCTGTTACTCGGTGTCGCTTATGGGGCAAGCATTGGCGGCATGGGGACACACATCGGTAGCCCACCGAATCTAGTCTTCATGAGTAATTATCAAGAATTTGCTGACGAACAGTTAACGCTCGTCGACTGGATGTACTGGGGCATACCTGTTGTACTTATCTTTCTGCCACTCGCAGGATTTTGGTTAACACGGAATTTGAAAACTGCTGGAAAAATAGAAATTCCTGATCCAGGAAAGTGGACAACCGCACAAAAACGCGTTGTGATCATTTTTGCATTAACAGCTATTGGGTGGATTACCCGCGGCAATCCTTTTGGAGGCTGGCAAAAATTATTAGACATTCCCACGGCTAATGATGCCTCTGTCGCTTTTCTTGGTGTTTTATTATTATTTTTAATTCCTGACGGGAAAAAAGAAACAATTACTAATGAGTCTGGCACACATCATAAACAAGGTCGTTTATTAGATTGGGAGCACGCCATAAAAATCCCTTGGGGAATTTTTATTTTATTTGCTGGCGGACTCGCATTGGCATCTGCTTTTACTGCCACAGGTATTAGTGATTCACTCGGTAACGCACTTGGCGGCCTATCTTCTTTTCACCCGTTTATTATGATTCTTATTGTTTGCTTAACAGTGACATTTTTAACAGAAGTGACGAGTAACACTGCAACATCAACCATGTTAATGCCTGTACTTGCAGCAGCCGGAGCCGGTGCTGGGATCGACCCTAAATTACTAATGGTGCCTGCGGCTCTTAGTGCGAGCTGCGCATTTATGTTGCCAGTGGCAACGCCACCAAATGTGATTGTTTTCAGTGCAGAAAAAATTACTATTCAAGAAATGGCCAAAGAGGGGTTTATTTTGAATTTGATGGGGACAATTATTATTTCAAGCGTGGTTTATTTTTTATTGGCGTAAAAAAATTAAAGGCTTACGTTGAACAAACGGGACAAGCGGAATCTTTTTTTAGTTTCAACTCTCGCCAACTCATGGTTTTTGCATCCAGTATTTGGAGACGGCCAACTAGAGTAGAGCCAAAACCGCACAATACTTTCATTGCTTCGGCTGCTTGCATGCTACCTATAATCCCCACTAACGGAGCGAGCACGCCGCTCTCCGCGCAACTTAAATTTGAGTCATCAATCTCATCATATAAACAGCGGTAACATGGAGATGTGTTTTCTCTAGAATCAAAAACAGTCACCTGCCCTTCGAAGCGTATAGCAGCTCCAGAAACCAATGGCGTTTTTGTATTGACGCAAAACTGGTTTATTGCGAATCTTGTTGAAAAATTATCTGAGCAATCAACAACGAGATCGACACTTTCTATCACTGCATTTAGCTCGTCACCAATTAATTTTTTAGTGTGAGCTATCACATCGGCATTAGAATTTATTTTTGCAATTTTTTCAGCTGCCGATTTCACTTTTAAAGAATCGATATCCGATGTTTCGTGGATAATTTGCCGCTGTAAATTACTGAGATCAACCGTATCAAAATCGGCTAGATGTAAACATCCAACACCAGCGGCTGCGAGATAAAGCGCGGCCGGACTACCCAAACCACCCAAACCGACAATCAACACTGAAGACGTTAATAGTTTCTCCTGTCCTTCAACATCAATATCTGAAAGCATAATTTGACGACTGTAACGCAAAAGATCATCATTATTCATTTTGTAATTTTACAACACATATTTATTCAACTGTTCCGATGGTAACGCGCTCATGTCCTGCCAGATCTTGGACACTTTCTTCTGAAAAGAAACTATTTTCTTTTAACAAGCGGCGAACATCCGCTGCTTGATCGTAGCCATGCTCTATCATCAGCACGCCATGCTCATTTAAATGTGATGGCGCTTGTGAAATGATTTTTTCAATATCTTTCAAGCCCGTCTTTCCACTAGTTAATGCAGATTGAGGTTCGAATCTCACATCACCTTGCGACAAATGAATATCACCTTCTTTGATATAGGGAGGATTAGTAATGATCAAATCAAATTTTTGATGACTTAAATTCTCAAACCAATCACTTTTATTAATTTCCACATTAGTTAAGCCCAACGCCCTGCAATTTTCAATCGCCAACAATACAGCCGACTGTTCAGAGTCAACGGCAGTCACTTTCCAATGTGGCTTTTCCGAAGCAATCGCCAATGCAATAGCGCCGGTACCCGTCCCTAAATCTAAAATTCGTTTTTCTTCTGACCCATTTTTTTTATTAGTTTTTTCACATTCAAAAGCACTTAGGGCTAATTCAACCAAAAGTTCAGTTTCCGGACGGGGAATTAACGTAGATTCATTACACTTTAGCCTCAATGACCAAAATTCTTTATAGCCAATGATATAAGCGATTGGCTCGCCTTTTTGACGGCGCAAAAAACTTTTTGCAAAATCATCGAGTTCATCTTGTGTGAGTTTTTTTTCAGGCCATGTATACAAATAAGTGCGATCTTTTTTAATTGCATCACACAATAATATTTCAACATCCAGCCGAGCACTGTCGCTGATAGAACTCAGTTCAGCTGCTGTTGCTAATATTTCGCGAATCGCTCGCATAGTTAATAGGGACCTAAAGATTGAAGGTACGCTTTATACTCAAAAAATTATTCGCCCGATAAGGAAGCCAATTGATCAGCTTGATACTCATTCACTAATGGCTGGATAACTTGATCCAAATCTCCTTCCATCACTTCATCAAGTTTATATAACGTTAAATTAATGCGATGATCCGTCACACGACCCTGCGGATAATTGTAAGTACGAATTCGTTCAGAGCGATCACCGCTGCCCACTAAATTTCTGCGCTCGTCAGACATTTCCTTATCCGCTTTTTCTCTCTGACCATCTTGTAATTTTGCTGCCAATAAAGACATAGCTCGCGCACGATTTTTGTGTTGCGACCTTTCATCTTGGCATTCAACAACTATTCCGGTTGGAAGATGCGTTAAACGAATTGCAGAATCAGTTTTGTTAACATGCTGCCCGCCTGCGCCACTCGCCCTAAATGTATCAACACGAAGATCGCCTTTGTTAATATCAATTGCTTCTACTTCGTCAGCTTCAGGCATGATTGCAACCGTACACGCGGAGGTATGAATGCGACCTTGTGATTCAGTATCTGGCACACGTTGTACTCTATGCGCCCCTGATTCAAATTTTAGCTGCGAATAAACACCTTTACCTTCAATACGAGTAATGATTTCTTTATATCCACCATGTTCGCCGGTATTTTCGCTTAGCACTTCTAATTTCCAGCGGCGAGACTCAACATACTTTGAATACATTCGAAATAAATCACCAGAAAAAATAGCGGCTTCATCACCCCCAGTTCCCGCACGAATTTCTAAAAAAACATTTTTCTCATCATTAGGGTCTTTTGGCAACAATAGTTTTTGCAATTCAACTTCTAATGGCTCTTTTGCTTTTTCGCTTTCTTCTATTTCCTCTTGTGCCATAGCCCGCATTTCTGCATCGCCGTCGTCCATTAGTGCTTTTGCTTCTTCTACATTATCAAGCAAGTTTCTATATTGGCCATACGTTTGAACAACAGGCTCTAACTCAGCATATTCTTTTGAAAGTTCTCTGAATTTATTTTGATCGCCAATAACACCGGGATCGCCAAGTAAAGCACCAACTTCGTCATAGCGCTCTGATAAATTCTGTAATTTTTCTAAAATTGATTCTTTCATTCATTATCACTGTCTTTAAGATCTTGTTCTGTAAGGTCGAACAATTCTTGGGTTAACGAAATAATTTCTTGTCGGCCAGTTGCACCAGCCTCTTTTAATTTGGTGGTTGGTGTATGTGTTAATTTATTAACGAGAGCACGCGCTAATTGCTCAATCACTTTTTCACTTGGCATATTATTCGCCAATGCTTTAATAGCTTTTTCAACTTCTTCATCGCTAATCTTTTGCGCTTTTTTTCTATAGGCCTTAATGAGCCCAACTGCGTTTAAAGCTCGCAACTCATTTTGATAAAGCCCAACACCTTCATCAACGATTAGCTGCGCCTTTTCTGCAGCCTCTTCTCGCGACCGCTTACTCTCATCAATAACTTGCCGTAAATCATCGACGGTATACAAATAAACATCCGCTAGATCGCCGACTTCTTCTTCAATATCACGAGGAACCGCAATATCAACCATGAACATCGGCTTATGCTTTCGTTTTTTTAATGCGGATTCAACAGCGCCTTTTCCCAATAAAGGAAGTTGGCTCGCTGTAGAAGAAATAACGATATCAACTCGATGTAATTCTTGAGGAATTTCCGACAACAAAATCGCTTGTGCATTAAATTGTTGAGCCAGTTCTTTTGCTCGACCAAGTGTTCGATTCGCAACAATAATGTTTTTGATTCCCTGATCAAACAAATGACGAGCGACTAGCTCTATTGTTTCTCCAGCACCAATCAGTAAAGCGGTATCTTCTTTTAAATTTGAAAAAATTTGTTGCGCCAAAGATACGGCTGCAAAGGCAACTGAAACTGGGTTTTCACCAATAGCTGTTTCTGTTCGAACTCGCTTCGCCACTGAAAAGACTTGCTGAAATGTACTGTGTAGTCGGCTTGATACTGTACCAGCACCTTTTGCTACGGCGTATGCGGATTTCATTTGCCCCAAAATTTGAGGCTCCCCCAAAATAAGAGAATCCAATCCACAAGCAACCTTCATGATGTGACGAACAGCTTCTTCATCTTCATAGACATAATGACAAGGCTGAAGCTCTTCAAACGGCAACTGATGAAATTGTGCCAACCAATTTAAAATAGCTGCTGGTGCAGAATCCCCTGAGGCTGATTCACCATATAGATACAGCTCAGTGCGATTACACGTCGATAAAATCGCGGCTTCTTGAATTTTTAGAGACTGGATAGCACTCTGTAATGCATCCACCATGACGTCAGGAGAAAAAGCGACTTGCTCTCGAACATTAAGAGGAGCCGTGGAATGATTAATACCCAGAGTAAACAAAGCCATAGGAGATGGTCGCCGCTAACAAAAAGTGTTGGTTAGAGCGATACTGAAAACTGCCGCCGTTTTAGAATGTAACGCTTGGCCTGTCATTGAATGGTAAGGACTCACTGATTCTGTCTATTGGTCATTTTCTATTGGCTCTTACTATCGTCTAGAATAGCCCTTAAGAGAACAAATCTTTTACTTATTGTAACCTTGGGTATTCTGACAATGAAAAACTGCGGCATTATACCGTTAAATGCGCCAGTTTACTGTATTCATCTTTATCAGGATTATTAAAGATTCTTATAGATATGATTTACCGCCTACCAAAAGTAAAACTATGGGCTAATCTATCGGTCTTAACAAATGAAACGAAAATGACATCAAAACAGATTTATTTAATACTGAAAGACCGATTTACCTGATGTAATGGCCTTTAAGTAACGCCTCGTACACTTAGCTTAATATTTAAAATAGTAGATAAATAACAATGATGAAATCGTGCACTCATACCTTAAAGTCATCCTCGTTTACCGCAGCTATTATGGCCATTTTTACCCTGATTGCAGCTGGTTGCGCTAATAATATTAATGAGCCTTCAGTGGACCTCGGTCTTCGTGATTCAACCATCGATTCTTCCGAAACAGCCAATACGGCTATTAAAGAGATATCCACTCCTCCTAGTAAGCCTTTTGAAATAGAAACCCTCTATGCACTTTTGGTCGCTGAAATAGCTGGAAGTCGTCAACGCTATGATATTTCTCTTGGCAATTACATGCAGGAAGCCGAACGTACTCGTGATCCTGGCGTAACCGCTCGTGCAGCACGCATTGCTCGTTTTTTAGATGCAGATCAGGCCAACCTCAAAATGGCCCTTCTTTGGTCTGAGATAGAGCCAAATAATCCCGAAGCTCTATTTATGGCAACAACGGGGCTATCCCAAAGTGGGCGATTATCTGAAGCGTTTAGATTGTCAGAGCGATTACAAACGCTTGGCAGTCGAGCTTTATTTTTAAGTATCGCTGCCAGCGCAAGCCAAATAACAGACACCCAACGAGAACAACTACTCAAACAATTTGACAATCTTCTCTTAGAGCAACCTAAAAATTTACAGCTGCTTGTTGGCAAAGGTATGTTGTTAGAACAACAAAATAAACCTGAGCAAGCTTTAGCCATTACTCAAGAAGCACTGACAATCAAAGACAATGACATTCAAGCTACCATTCAAGAAGCCAGACTACTTTATCAATTAGATCGCCCTGAGATAGCGTTATCTCGACTTGCTAATCTGCTTCAGCAACATCCTGATAATCAACGATTGAGACTTCAGTATGCAAGACTGCTTGCCAACAATGATATGGAAGGTGCTCAAGATCAATTCCAATTATTATCAGAACAATCCCCTAACGATTCTGATATTTTATTTTCATTAGGTTTAGTTGCCCACGAAAGAAAAGACCTTGAAACAGCAGAAAAAAGCTTTTTACAATTAATCCGTTTGAACGAACGAACCGATTCAGCTCATTATTATTTGGGCCAAATAGAAGAATCAAAAAACAATACTGATGGTGCCATCGAACATTATCAAAAAATCACAAAAGGTCAGGAGCTTTTACCTGCTCTGAACCGAACAATTAACCTTTTTGGGGAAAATAATCAGGTCAAAAAAATTACTGCCTTAATGAATGAATCACGACGAAAAATTCCTTCACAAAAAGAACAGCTTTATTTAATGGAAGCTCAAACTTTAGCTCGTTTCAACCATTTAGATTCCGCCGAAAATATTTTAAATTCAGCGATAGAAGAATTACCTGAAAATGCTAACTTACTATTCACTCGTGCCATGATCAAAGAACAGCGCGGTCTTTATGATGAAGCAGAATTAGATTTTCGTGCCGTCATTAAATATCAACCAAACAATGCGAGCGCTTTAAACGCACTCGGTTACGGGCTTGCCGATCGAGGAAATAAATTAGACGAAGCACTTCATCTAATCACCCAAGCTCTTAATATCCGCCCTGATGATCCTGCGATCATAGATAGCATGGGCTGGGTTCAATTTCGTTTAGGTAATTATGAGGAGGCATTATTACGCTTACATGAAGCGTTTAAAGCTTTCCCCGATCACGAAGTTGCCGCACACTTAGGTGAGGTACTTTGGGTGACAGGCAATAAAGAAGAAGCTAAAGTAATCTGGCAAGAAGGTGTGCGCTTAAACCCTAAAGGGACTATTATTCCTCGCACCGTCAAACGCTTAACGGCTGAAAAATAATGTTTAAGTATATTTTATATTTTTGTTTTGTACTAATAGCCGGTTGTGCTTCACAAGCGCCATTACAATCCATCGAAAACTTATCTGATTATCAACTACGTTTATCAGCGATTGATCACTGGCAACTGCGCGGAAAAATTATTGTGCATTCGAATAATGAATCTGACAAAGCAAAATTCATGTGGCGCAATTCTGTTGATGCTTACAAAATCCGTTTAAGTGGCGCTTTAGGCATGGGAACCACATATATTAAAGGCGATAGTGTCAGTGTTCGTCTCGAGCAAAATGGAAAAGCACCCATCGAAGCAGATACACCTGAACAATTAATTTTTGATGAACTCGGCAGGGATATACCTATCAGTCATTTGCATTTTTGGGTGCGAGGTTTACCATCGAGTGATATCGAAATTGATCACATTATTTATAGTGATGACGGAATGATTAAACAACTAAATCAAGCCGGATGGGTTTTAAACTATGGCGAATTCTCTGCCAATGGCGAATGGAATCTACCCTCCGAAATAACGGCCGCTCGAGATGACATAGCGCTAGAGCTATCCATCAGTAAATGGACAATTGATTCTGCCGATCTAGCGGTGCAAGTTCAATAATGTTGGCAAGTTTGCAGTCAATCCTATTTTTCACTATTAACAAAATATTTGCCTAGCCATGCACCCAATCTCTCTCCCCGCTCCTGCTAAGATTAATTTATTTTTACATGTCCGAGGAAAAAGAGCTGACGGTTATCACGAACTTCAAACTCTCTTTCAATTATTAGATTATGGCGACACGCTCACCTTTACTGACAATGAAGAATTACGCCTAACATCAACGAATCCTACGCTAGCCAATGATGACAACCTCATCATAAAAGTTGCCAAGGCATTACAATCTGCCAGCCAATGCTCAAAAGGGATGCACATACATCTTGATAAAATTCTCCCTATGGGGGGAGGTATTGGTGGCGGCAGCTCAGACGCAGCGACAACCTTACTCGCCCTCAATCAATTGTGGGGGTGCTATTTCAGTCTTGAGCAACTTTGCGATATCGGCAGACAGTATGGCGCAGATATCCCTGTTTTTATCCAAGGCAATACCGCATGGGCAGAGGGTATTGGAGAAAAACTTCAACCGGTCGATATCCTCCCCAAGTGGTACTTGGTGATAACACCGGATTGCGAGGTATCAACTGCACTGATTTTTGGCCACTCAGAATTGACAAGAGACACGCCCCCCATTACAGTAGCGGCCTTCTTTGAGCAGGGTGCCCAGAACGATTGTCAGCCCTTGGTAGAAAAGCTATTTCCAAGCGTCGCTGAGAGTGTGAATTGGTTGCAAAATCACCCAGCAAACGCATCTGGATCTGCTCGAATGACGGGAACAGGTGCTAGTGTTTTTGCTGCTTTTGACGATAAATCAGCAGCAACCAAAGCTCTTGCTGACAGTCCCTGGAAAGGGTTTGTCGCCAGAGGAGTTAACCGCTCTTCTGTTCATAGTCTGCTCTCGTCAGCTATATCGCTATAAACTTTGATAAAACAAAGAGATAGCAGAATTAGCGAAATGATGAGCGGCCCTCAATTGGGGTGTAGCCAAGCGGTAAGGCAGCGGGTTTTGATCCCGTCATGCGGAGGTTCGAATCCTCCCACCCCAGCCATTTCTCATCAAACAAAATTCTATTTAGTGCTGATCTTACTGAGTATCTTTGTAAAGCATGGCTTTCCTACCCAGCGCTTCACAACCGACACAACTGATCAACATAGATTATCCGCTTTAACTTGATGCATGAAAATTAACTCATCATTGAGATGACACATTCTTTATTATGACGTGACGGCGGATAATAAGTATCAGCTCATTTAATAGCTCGACATATAACTCAACCACGCAAAAGGTTATCGACATGGCTGACTTAATGGTCTTTACCGGCAACGCTAATAGAGCGCTTGCAGAAAAGGTAGTGTCCAAACTCGGTATCCCAATGGGTGATGCGACCGTTGATAAATTTTCTGATGGTGAAATCACTGTTGAGTTAAACGAAAATGTCCGAGGACGTGACGTTTTTGTATTACAGCCAACTTGCGCTCCAACAAATGACAATATCATGGAGCTGGTTGTTATTACCGATGCACTTAGAAGAGCATCAGCAAGCCGTATAACAGCTGTAGTACCTTATTTCGGCTATGCCAGACAAGATCGACGAGTTAGATCAGCTCGCGTACCAATCAGCGCAAAAGTTGTTGCAGATATGATGGTCAGTGTTGGTGTTGATCGCGTATTGACAGTAGATCTTCACGCTGAACAGATTCAGGGCTTTTTTGACGTCCCCGTTGATAATGTTTACGGGTCACCCGTACTACTTGCCGATATTGAATCACAAGAATTTGATAATCCTATTATTGTGTCACCAGATGTTGGCGGTGTTGTTCGAGCACGAGCAGTAGCCAAACAATTAGACATCGATTTAGCCATCATCGATAAACGTCGCCCAACAGCGAATGTCGCTGAAGTCATGAACCTTATCGGTGAGGTCGAAGGCAGAACCTGCTTATTAGTAGATGATATGGTCGATACAGCAGGAACTCTTTGCAATGCTGCTGCAGCGTTAAAAGCTCGTGGCGCTAAAAAAGTTGTTGCCTACTGTACTCATGCGGTTCTATCGGGCAATGCAATCGACAACTTAAACAAATCAGAACTGGATGAATTAGTCGTTACTGATTCCATTCCATTACGAGACAATGCAAAAGCTTGCTCACGAATTCGTGTTTTAACATTAAGCACTATGCTAGCTGAAGCGATGCGCCGCATCAGTAACGAAGAATCATTGAGCGCGATGTTTAGTTAAACCACGTTGTTTATAAACATAGGCTCTTGATAAAACCCACTCAATGGATGCCGCTAAGCGTGGCGCCAATAGAGTGATTACAAAAACACACGGTAAGTTGGTCGCAGACTACCGTGATGCTCTTAGTGATTTACTGCTCACTCAAATAGCAGCTTAAAAACACCAAGAACTTTTATTAGAGGATTTAAGGCAATGTCAGATGCTTTTACATTGATCGCCCAACCTCGCGAAAATGTAGGGAAAGGTGCGAGCCGCCGCCTACGTCGCGAGAATAGTTTAGTTCCGGCCATTATTTATGGTGGAAAGAAAAAACCTGAAAACATTAGCTTGCTGCATAAGGACTTTGTTAAGCAATTAGAAAACGAAGCGTTTTATTCGCACATCATCACCATTAAACAAGGTGATAGCAGCCAAGACGTTATCTTGAAAGATCTACAACGCCATCCAGCTAAGCCTCTTATTATTCACGCCGATTTTATGCGCGTATCAAAAACTAAGAAGCTTCAAACCAAAGTACCTCTTCACTTCCTTAATGAAGAAAAATGTACTGGTGTTAAGGTCCAAGGCGGCGTAGTTTCTCACTCAATCTCAGAGCTAGACATCTCTTGTCTGCCCGGGGACCTCCCTGAGTACATCGAAGTAGATCTAATGGATGTTGAAATTGGACAAACTGTTCATATTTCAGACCTTAAGCTTCCAAAAGGTGTTGAATCTGTTGAACTTTCTCATGGTGAAGATCATGATTTACCTGTTGCATCTATCAACAAACCTAAAGCGATTAAAGAAGAAAGCAACGATACCACTTCTGAAGATGCTGCTGAAGGCGAAAGCGAAGCTTAATCTCAATACCGGGCACGTTAATACAAGTGCCACAATCGGGTGATGCCATTGAGCATTAAACTGATCGTGGGCCTGGGCAATCCAGGCCCCGAATATCAACACACTCGGCACAATGCCGGCGCAATTCTTTTAGAAGAATTTGCTCGTCAACACAATGTCTCCCTGACTCCTGAAAGTAAATTTTCTGGCCTGACAGCTCGATGTACAGTGTCGGGGAAAGACGTCAGATTATTATTTCCCACCACCTACATGAACCTGAGCGGACAAGCCGTTGCTCCTATGGCGAATTTTTTCAAAATTCTACCCTCAGAAATTTTGGTCGTCCATGATGAAATAGATCTTCCGCCTGGCGTAGCTCGATTAAAAGAAGGCGGTGGTGCTGGAGGAAACAACGGCTTAAAAGATATTATAAGCGGCTTAGGAAATAACAATAAATTTAAACGCTTAAGAATTGGTGTTGGACATCCAGGATCAGCTCCACAAGTCGCTAGCTACGTATTAAAAAAACCACCTACAAGCGAGCTGAAATTAATAGAAGAAAGCATTGATAGCGCCCTCGCTGTTTTGCCTCTGGTTATCCAAGGCGAGTGGGAAAAGGCAATGCAAGAATTACACACTAAAAAGTAACCAAATAACACACTATTTAATTTTCAACTGAGAATATTTTCATGGGATTTAATTGCGGAATTGTTGGCTTGCCCAACGTCGGAAAATCTACACTTTTCAATGCACTAACAAAAGCAGGAATTGATGCAGAAAATTTTCCTTTTTGTACTATTGAGCCAAACACTGGCATCGTTCCAATCCCCGACCCTCGCCAAGATAAAATATCTGACATTGTAAAGCCTGAAAAAATCATACCAACGACGATGGAATTTGTAGACATCGCGGGCTTAGTTGCAGGTGCGTCAAAAGGCGAAGGCCTAGGAAATCAATTCCTTGCGAATATTCGAGAAACAGAAGCAATTGCACACGTTGTCCGCTGCTTTGAAGATGAAAACGTCATCCATGTTGAGGGAAAAATAAATCCCTTATCCGACATTGATGTCATTAACACCGAACTTGCTCTATCTGACTTAGAGACTGCCGAAAAAGCGTTGCAACGCTTTACTAAAGCAGCAAAAGGTAAAGATAAACATGCTATCGTCATGAAAGAATTGATGGAAAAAATACTTCCTCATCTTAACGAAGCACTTCCATTAAGAGCGATGGATTTAAATGATGACGAAATTAAACACTTAAAAGAATTATCAATGCTCACCTTAAAACCAACCATGTACATTGCCAATGTTGATGAGGAAGGTTTTACAAATAACCCTCACCTTGACGCAGTCAAAGCAATCGCCGAAAAAGAAAACGCGGTTGTTGTTCCGATTTGCAATAAATTAGAAGCCGAAATTGCTGAACTCGATGATGAAGAAAAAGCAGAATTTTTAGCTGACTTAGGCATGGAAGAAGCTGGCCTTAATCGAGTAATACGCGCAGGCTATGAATTATTAGGACTGCACACTTACTTTACCGCAGGCGTTAAAGAAGTCCGCGCTTGGACCATCCCCAAAGGAGCTACAGCACCACAAGCAGCAGGGAAAATTCATACAGATTTTGAAAAAGGTTTTATTCGCGCTGAAATAATCGGCTATGAAGACTACGTTGCAAACAGCGGTGAAGCTGGTGCAAAAGAAGCAGGAAAATGGCGCTTAGAAGGAAAAGAATACATTGTTAAAGATGGCGATGTTATCCATTTTAGATTTAACGTTTAATTTCTTATTTTGACTCCCCCTTATATCCAACGGCTTTAGAACAATTTCCGATCTGCTCCCCTCGGGATTCTAAAGCCGCTCTTCCTTTTTAATAATACCTCGGCTGCCATGTGACTTAGTCATGACGCTTTGCGTCTCTATAGACTTCAGTCTTCACTGTTAACCAACGAATAGCTAGCTGAGCGAATTTTCATATGATGACACTTTTAATAATCATAACGTTACTTGTTGTGAATGCTTTTTTTGTAGCGGCAGAATTTGCTCTCGTGAAAGCAAGAGACTCCAGAATCGAAGGGTTAGCGATTTCCGGAAAATTTGGTGCCGCCATGACACTTAAGATTCAAAAGAAATTAGAATCTTACTTAGCTGCATGCCAGTTAGGAATTACCATGGCTTCGCTTGGGCTAGGATGGGTGGGTGAACCGTTTGTATCTTCACTGCTAGAACCAGTGTTACATTCCTTTGGCTTCAGCGAAGAGGCCATTCACACTATCGCTTTCTTAGTCGGGTTTTTAATTTTCTCATCGCTTCATATTGTCGTTGGAGAACAGGTTCCCAAAACATTCGCCATCAGAAAAGCTGAGCAGGTATCAATGTGGGCGGCCTATCCACTGCAAGTGTTTTATCTTGCTCTGTACCCTTTAACAACTTCACTGGACTTTTTATCTCGTAAATTTCTATCGTTCTTTGGCGTTGAAGAAGCGTCTCATGCTGATATTTATAACAGCCAAGAATTACAAAACATTGTGTCTCAATCGACAGTCCATGGAGAACTTACAAAAAACAAAGGTAAAATGCTCAACAACTTATTTAATTTCGATCAGTTACGTGTCGGTCGAGTCATGATGCCCTTCAGCCAAGTGAGATGTTTAGATGTGCAATCTAACGCAGAAGAAAATATTCGTGTTTTACGAACAACTGGACATTCAAGATTCCCTCTTATTGATAGCAAAAACAATAATGAGCTTTTAGGGTTAATTCTCGCGAAGGATTTATACAACGCATCATTAATTAAAAATAATAATCCATGGGAAAGTCTACGAGATTTCGCAAGAGATACATTAGTGGTTACCGAGCATCAAAACGTTGCCGGCCTTTTTGAAAACATGCGAACAAAAAGATCGCATCTCGCCATTATTGTTGATGAATACGGCACGCCCGCAGGAATCGTCACCATCGAGGATTTATTAGAAGAAATCGTTGGCGAAATTGAAGATGAAACCGACTCTGAAAAACCATTAAAAAATATTCGATCAATAGAAAAAGACGTTTGGGAGGTGAATGGGTTAACGCCATTACCCGACATTGAAAAGAAAACAGGGCTTGTTGTTGACCCTTCAATAGACGCAAACACGCTTTCTGGATATGTTATGGAATGTCTTTCACGAATACCTTTCTCCGGAGATACAATAACCACTGGCGAATACAAAATAACCGTTACAGATATTAATAACCGACGCGTAGAAAAAGCAATCATAAGGTTATTACCTATAGACTAAATCACGATTATCATACCGATTAATATTACATGGCGATTTCAATATGCAAGACAACATCACTGTAGAAAAAAATATTGATGATCTCATTCACCCCGCCGAAATTGCCAACTATATCGAAGGCCTCCCTCTCGATGAGCGAAAGATATTTTGGCTCAACCTAACAACAGAAAAACAAGGGGAAACACTCCCCTACCTACATGAAAACGCGATGCAAGGTATTCTTGATGAAATGCCTGTGGAAGATATTTCTCGCGCTACCGAAAACATGGAAGCTAGCGACCTTGCAGATGTTATTGACCTTCTACCCAAAAACATCGCAAAAGAAATAACAGATAGCTTAAGCGAAGAAGAAAAAAGCCAACTCGAACAGACATTACAATATAAAGAAAATGATGCTGGTCGTTTTTTAGATTACGACTCAATTACCGTCACCTCTCACAGGACTGCCGGCCAAGTGGTTCATCACATCCGCCAAAGAGGCTTACCGGAATACACTGATAAAATATTTATAGTTGGGAATAACCGTGCCTATCTCGGCGCAATATCCCTTGGGACTTTGTTAGAAACACCAGAAGATGTCTACATAAAAGATATAGAAATTATTGACGGCTTAGACAAAGTCGACCCGAACACTTCAGCAAAAGAAATGGCGTCATTATTTAGGCAAAAACATTATGTTTCTTTACCCGTTGTATCTAACGAGGGGCGTCTTGAAGGAAGAATAACACTCGATGACGCAATGAGTATTTTACAAGATCAATCCGACCATCAACTTATGGGACTTGCTGGACTCGGCGAAGAAGAAGATTTATTTGCCCCGATCATTCCAAGCGCTAAACGACGTGCTGTTTGGCTGGGCATCAATTTACTCACGGCCTTTCTTGCGTCGTGGGTGATTGGATTATTTGAGGGAACGCTTGAAAGGGTCGTAGCACTCGCGGTACTAATGCCCATTGTGGCAAGCATGGGAGGTATTGCTGGGAGCCAAACACTGACGCTAGCCATCCGTGGGTTCGCTTTAAAACAAATTAATGATGCAAACAGAAAAGCGTTATTACACAAAGAGCTTAGAGTCGGGTTATTAAACGGCGTTATTTGGGCATCTGCCGTAAGCAGTGTGACCTATTACTGGTTTGATGATTTCGCACTAGCGATAGTCATCGCTATCGCCATATTTTTGAACATTATTGCCGCTGCTTTTGCAGGCGTTATCGTACCTGTTATTCTTAAAAAAATGAATATCGATCCTGCATTGTCTGGGTCTGTCATTCTGACGACTGTAACAGATGTAGTAGGTTTTTTGAGTTTTCTTGGGTTGGGGACTCTGCTGCTTATTTAAAACTATGTAAACTTATCGCTTGCTTACATTCGTATAGAGAAGTATAAAACCTTTCAATAAATATAATTAATAATGAGCCAACAATGATACGAACCACATTATTAAAACCCGACGGCAGTTTCTCTCAAAAGCAATCTGACCTATCAGATGATTGGAATAGTATCGCAAATGATCCCAACGCTTTTTGCTGGATTGATATTTCCAATGAAGACCCTGCCATCGAAAAGGCTTTATTAGAAAAATTAAATTGCCACCCTCTTGCAATCATTGATACCCAACGCTTACGGCATCCTCCAAAGCTAGAGGTTTTTACTGACAACATCTTTATTCTTTATAGAGGAATTACGAGCAGCGAACCCGATTTAGTTTTTGAGCAGTTGCAAATAGCCCTCTTTGCTACCGATAATTTATTAATTACACGCCACAACAACACTTCTTTTTCAATCGAACATTGGTGGAAAAAAACATCATTATCTGAAGAAATCACTCATCCACTACTGCTCGCCAGCAAAATCATTCATACATCTTTCGGACGATACCTAGAAGCCATTCTGGATTTTGAACAAAGTCTTTCAGAAAAAGAAGAAGCCATGCAAGCATCCCCCAACGATGAAGACCTTAGAGATTTGCTTGCTTACAAAGGTCGACTTCGAAAATTACGCCGAACTTTTAATTATCATACTCGCTGCGTCGAAAATTTATTATCGTTTGTTAAAGAGCATCACAGCGAAAATTATCGAAAAATCCACCATGAAATTCAAGACGTCTTTGACAGAACAGATCGTATAACCAGCCTCCTTAACATGTACTATGAAATATGTGGTGATTTAATCGAAGGCTATCTCTCGATCACATCCCATCAACTCAATCGCACCATGCAAATCCTTACGGTAGTGACGACCATCTTCGTTCCGCTTGGATTTTTAGCGGGTATTTACGGAATGAATTTCGAGAACATTCCCGAATTACATAACGAAAATGGATATTTTTATTTACTTGGAACAATGGGGCTCATCAGTGTCAGCGCGTTAACTATTTTTAAAATAAAACGCTGGATATAGGAATAACCGCTATGGAAAATCATTGGCTAAACTTTGAGTTTTTTACGCTAGGTAGCTATACGCTTACTGTCGGAGAATTAATTTTTTCCATTTTTCTATTTACCGCAGCGGTAATTGTTTCAAAAATAGCACGACGCGGCATATCCCGCCTCGCTAGCTTAAGAACCGCGATTAGTCCTTCACAGGTTTACACTATCAACCGTATTATTCATTACTTAATATTAATGATTGGTATTGTACTTGCCGCCACTGCCCTCGGAATTGATTTAACTAAACTTGCTATCGTGGGTGGCGCACTCGGTATCGGAATTGGATTAGGGCTTCAAGGCATTGTCAATAATTTCTTCTCGGGCTTGATTATCATGCTCGACAAATCTTTAAAGGTAGGAGATTTCATTGAACTTTCCGATGGCTTAGTTGGTGAAGTAATGCGGATCAATATCCGATCAACTGTTGTCCGCACAAATGACAACGTTGACATTTTGATCCCCAACTCAGAATTTGTTGGATCCAGAGTTACCAACTGGACTCTAGAAGATAATATTCGTCGTTTTAGAGTCCCATTTTCAGTGGCTTACGGCAGTGATAAAAATAGCGTTAGAACAGCTACTATTGAAGCAGCTCACTCAGTTTCATTAACACTTGATGATAAAAACAAAGCGCCAGCAGTTTGGATGACTGGCTTTGGAGATAGCAGTTTAGAATTTGTTTTAGCGGTATGGGTAAATTCAGATGCGGTCAAACGGCCAAGCCATATGATGTCTGAATATCTATGGGCAATTGATGATGCATTTCGACGCTACGAAATCGAAATTCCATTCCCACAAAGAGATCTGCACCTTCGCTCTGGATTTGATACTCGGTCAAAAATCGAGGAATAACTTAAATATAAAAAAACAAAAAGGGAGCGCTATGCTCCCTTTTTTATATATCAATAAACAGTATATTTAAAAAAAATTTTCTTAAAACAAATCAAATTTAGCTCCTGCATAATAATAACGGCCTAAATCTGTATGCTGATCAGCAAAATAACCAAATGAATCATCGGCAATCGGGGCGCGTTTATCTGCAACATTATTAATTCCAAAATTCAATTTAGTATCTAGATCATCCAAAATTTGAAAACCATAATCAAAACTGATGTTAAATGTTGTGAAAGAAGCAATGGGGAATTCATCATCATTTGATAATATTTGAACGAAGTCGTCATAGCGAACCGCCGCCAGTGAAGCTCCAAATGAATTTAAATCCCAGCGAACCCTAAATGTATCTTTTCTTTTTGGATTACCATTTTGCCCTACTAAATCAGTGAAACCAACAACAGGAACATCGTCGAAAGCAGGATTCGTAGCTTTCGCAGCAACAAGTGTAGCTGCTTGGCCGCCAGCTTTTTGTTCGTATTCACTTAAGCGAGACGTTAAATACTTAATATTAAAAGTACCGTATTGAGTTTCAAAATCTGAATAAATACCAATATCATGTCCTTTAACTGTTCTTGTATCTAAGTTTGCATATTTATCATCGACACGAACAACTTCGCCGGCAGCACAAATACCTTGAGCATCATAAAGCGCTTGAGCGGTAGCATCGATAGTTGTGGCATCACGAACAACGGCCGGATTTCCTATAAATGCAGCGCAGTTGCTATTGCCTGCCTCTAAGCGCATTAGCAGATCAAGGGCAATATGGTTCTCTTCACCGAATAAACCTATCGTATCTTCTTTTCTTATTCTCCAAAAATCTACAGTGAACGTTAAAAATTCACTCGCCTCTACAACAAAACCAAGAGAGCTATTGATAGATTCCTCTGGTTTTAAATCTTGGCTACCCTGTGCAGTTCTTTGAATTCCATATCGACAATCTAAATCTGCTTCATTTGGATCTACAAAAAAACAAGAGTAATCATTTGATGTGTTTGAACGCGCTACTGTCGATTCATTAATTGTCACTAGATTAGGCGCACGAAAGGCTTGCGAAATGGAACCTCGAAACAATATGGGCTCAATAAAACGATACCCAAATGCAAATTTCCCAACCGTTGTATTACCGATATCGGAAAAATCTTCATAACGTAAGGCAAGTTGAACGTCGAGATTTTCTAAAACTGGAATTTGCAACTCACTAAATAAAGACGTGACCTGACGATCACCACTGCTATCCGCTGTTGGACTAGAACCAACAACATCAGAGATAAATGGATAAGTTGTTCCAGAATTATCAGTAAATGTTATTTGGCCATCTAACCGAGGATCACGGTCATCTAAAAAAGATTCATCGCGATATTCTAAACCGGCAAGAAAGCCAAGAGAGCCCGCCGGCAATTCAAATAAATTGGCATTCGATATTTTAAAATCGATCATCATTAGCTCTTGTTCATTTTTTCTTGATACATCAATTAATGTTCTTTCAATATTACTATTCGTTACAGGCGCAAACGGATTAAAGCCAGCAGCAGTCGTGTCGTTAAGAGCCTCTTGCATTAATGTGTTAGAAATCCGTCCTCGTGTAATGTCTTCACGTTCAGACTTTGACCACGTCAGCGCCCCTTCCCAATCCCAGTCATCAACAAAAGTTCCGCGCAGGCCGGTAACTATTCTGTATGTATCACCATCTACATCAATATTACGTGGCGCTTGTACGAAACGATAATTATCTAATGCCATGGCCAAACCGGCAGTAGGAACACCCACACCAATGACGCTGTCAGGAAGTCGATTAGGAGAGCCTACTGGACCGAGAGGATTGTAATAAGCATCTGCCGCTATTCTTAGTTTTGCCACAGCACTTAATTGTGTTGCTGGATCGCGTACATTATTAGTACTTGCGTTATACCAGGTGAACTCACTAAAAAGCTCTAAAGATTCACTGAATTCATGTTCAATGTAAGAATAAAGATTGGTTCGTTTTAATTCAGAGTATAAATCTCTATTTTCATTAAGATTGTATCGATAAGCGCCATTACCATCGACAGCACCACACACTTCACTGTTGATCACATATTCACATCGAGGATCACCAGCAGGGAAGGTTTCAAACTCTCCACTTCCATCAGTGATGGTTCCACTTAAGCCTGTCCCGCTCACACTACTGACAATATCGTACTGACCATAATTAGAATTAATGCTGTCGTTTCTAAATCGCGTATTTGAATCAGAATTATAAGGTTCAGGAGCCCGATATCGAAAATCTGAATTTGCCCAGCGAGGATCATCCTGTGAATTGACTCTATCTCGGCGATAGTGATTTAAAAAAGCCCCAGCTCTCGTGCGACCATCATTAAATAGTCCACCCCACTCAACGGTAAATCGCTGATCATCTCTCGGTAAACTTTCATAAGTATCTGCTCTTATACCTACCCTTAAACCTTCAAAATCATTTTTCAAAACATAATTAAGGACGCCGGCAACAGCATCAGCTCCATAAATCGCTGAAGCCCCATCTTTTAATACTTCTAAACGCTGTAATCCAGTGACCGGCAATGATTGAACATTTACAGTATTAACGGGAACAAAACTACCGCCCACCTCCTCTGTTTGATACGAGGCAGAATTTACCATGCGTCGCCCATTTAAAAGTACCAGTGTATTGCCTGTTCCTAAATTACGTAAATTAATTGCACCGATATCACCACGGGCAGAATTAATCCCACCACTGACATTTTCGGCTTCACTAAAAAAATTTTGTCCTTGTTCAGCGACAAACTCCAGCAATTCATCCCCAGAGTTGACGCCTAATGCGTCGATATCTATATCGGTCAAGATAGTAACTGGTAATGCTTCAGATATTTGCGCACCTTTAATTTGCGTTCCAACAACAAAAATTTCATCAATCTTCTCTTGAGCCGCAGAATCTTGCGCCCTAAGGAAACCTGATTGCAGTAATAAAGCGGTACTCACCCCTATAACTATTTGCTTTGACATAACATTAACCCCAAACAAAAGAATAAAGAAAACTAATATTATTTACTGTAAATAACATCACCTTTAGCTAATAAAATGAAACCAAACACTACGAGATAATAGAAAAATTAATTTAGAATTGAGAGCAAATTCTGTGACGAAAGCTTAATGCTTGATCAACTATAATAAGGTATTCTCTCTTTAGAGTAACCTAATTATTTTTGCTTTAACGACATACAATATATTTATAGGGAAACACAATAAAGTACATCTATGCAATTAACAGTTTTTTTAATATGCCTTTTGATTATATTCGTCAGTCATAGAAATATTTATTACCATTTGATAAGACTTGATTTCGAGTAATCAATACAATTATTTGAGCGATATAAAAAATGCCTAAAATAACGTTATTAGCGAGACATTTTTCTGCTCTTGTTCTTTTCTTATCCGCAGGCATCTTGTCTTGCAGCCTCACTCAAGAAAAAAAAATAATATCAAAAAATTATTGTAACTTTATTAACATAAATTTTGATAACAATTTTTCTGGCGCCCGCCTTAATTCTTGCCAAAAAATTGATCCAAGCCATTTTTTACTAACAATCAAACCTGAAAATGTACCGATTAATGACAGCCCCTGGTATGCATTTAAGGTAAACAGCTCCAAAAATCAAATCATAAAAATTTCCTTGAAATTCATTAATGGAACCCCTCGCTATCGACCAAAGGTCAGCAAAGATGGAAAAATTTGGAAGACTGTTCCTTATTTATTAGCTAAAGATACAATTCATTTTTCCTTACCCATAAAAAAAGAAACTCTTTGGATTGCCGGGCAAGAAATCATTACAAATACAGATTATCAAAAATGGACCGACTCTATTTCTAAAAAAAAGTTTGTTGAAATAGAAAATCTTGGAAGCTCTGTCAACGGTCAATCTATCAGCGCTGTGAGGGTGAACAAAGAAAACAAAGATGTGGTAGTTATCATTGGCCGCCAACATCCACCAGAAATTACTGGTGCGCTCGCTCTCTTTTCTTTTGTTGAAACCCTACTTTCAGATTCACATTTAGCCGTTCAATTTCGTCAACGTTTCCAGACACTAGTTATCCCCAATGTAAATCCTGACGGAGTCGGCTTAGGTCACTGGAGACACAATGCCAACGGTGTTGATACCAATCGTGATTGGGGGCTCTTCACCCAACCAGAAACAATTGAGGTAAAAAAACATTTAGATTCGCTATCGCAAGACCATACTTTTTATTTAGGCTTAGATTTTCATTCGACCGGAAAAAATTATTTTTATACACAAAAGGATACAGATCCATTATGTCCTCAAGAATTCACAACAAACTGGATTCAGCATATTTCAGAAAAACGACCTGACTTCTTATTTAATCGATCAAAAAGAAGTAGTAATGGTAATCCAACGTTTAAGCAGTGGTTTAATACGGAATATGCTGTCCCCTCTATCAGTTACGAGATGGGGGATAATACTGATAGAGAATTAATTAAAGACATTGCAAAGATAGCCGCGGAAGAGATGATGAGAGAACTTCTCGCATCGAGATGCCAGTAAGTTTCGATTGGATATCTCCCACTTCAATCAAAACTTCGAAAACAAAGCCATGTAAGTAGCTGCCTAAGATTAAGGCTATCGGCCAATAACTAGAAACAAATCCTATCTCTTTGAAATTCCCTGTGTTGTCTCAGGCTTTTTAGTTGTATATTCGCGGATATAACGAGTCTGGGACCATCCCTGCATCAAAGATCTTGACAAAAAACGGGCAACTTATAGAATACCCGCCCTCGTTTACTACGTTGATCATCAACAGTATTCGAAGCTTCGTAATATTCTCTTTTGGGGTTTTCACCTATTAGAGGGTCTTCTACAAAGTGGCAAGGTAGCTCAGCTGGTTAGAGCACAGCATTCATAATGCTGGGGTCGCGAGTTCAAGTCTCGCTCTTGCTACCATTTTTTCTTCTTACACCTCCTTTAAGCCATCAAAAATCTTCATCAACACACTTTAACGCTCCAATTGCGTGATAAGTAGATCCAATCTTTGCTGTCTGAGCTATAACTTATATATGCCTTAATCAAAATCGAACGTGCCAGATAGGCACTTCCAAGACCATGACTCACAGCGAAACTTCAACACGATCTCCACCAAGAGCATTGGCACAGTCCCGATTACTTAATTGGCTGTGCATAGTATTACTATCTGCGCTTTTGTTTGCGCTGGGTTTCTACGTCGATCACCTGAACAACCAACGTAATCTCGAACGCCAGCACGGCGAGGTACTGAATGAGTTAAGTCTTATCAGAGCCAAACTGGAAGGGAAGATTACCAACAACATTCAAACCGTCATGGGCTTGGTAGCCGTCATTGCCACTGAACCCAACCTCAATCAGCAACGCTTTACCGATATTTCCAGCTCTTTATTTGAGTCAAAAACTCAACTAAAAAATATCGGGGGTGCGCCAAACCTAGTGATCCGGTTCATCTATCCACTGAAAGGTAACGAAGCCGCAATTGGTCTGGATTACAACGCCAATCCCGCGCAAAAAGCAGCTGCGTTGAAGGCTCAGACTTCTGGCCAAATGGTACTCGCCGGTCCAATCAATTTGGTCCAAGGCGGACTCGGGATAATTGGCCGTATACCAGTCTTTGCCCGAGACCCTGATGGAAATCGATATTTTTGGGGATTGGTATCTGCAGTAATGGACGCCAACCAACTATTTGAATCGAGCGGTGTGCTCAGCCTTTCAGGTAATCTGAATGTCGGCATTCGTGGTAAAGACGGTTTGGGTGAACATGGCGAGCAATTCTATGGGCCAAAAGATATCTTCGATACTAATGCCGTCACAGCCGATGTGGTATTACCATCCGGCTCCTGGCAGATAGCCGCCATCCCACAAGGTGGCTGGGAAAAATATGCTGAAAATGCGTGGCAAGTCAGAAGTATTATTTTAGCGTTCGCCCTGATAATTATTGCACCTATGATTTTAATGATGCAGCTCAATCAAAAACGCCGCGATAGCGATGAAAGATTGCGGACTTTATTTGAGCTATCCCCCCTCGGCATTGCACTCAATGATTTCGAGACCGGCGCTTTTCTAGAAGCAAACGATGCGTTAATCGCACCCAGCCTGTATAGCAAGAATGAATTTTTTGAATTGGGTTACTGGGATGTCACACCCCAAAGCTACGAAGAACAGGAAAAACAACAAATTGAATCCCTCAAAAAAACTGGCCGCTACGGTCCGTACGAAAAAGAATATATGCGAAAAAATGGTGAGCGTTATCCCGTTTTATTAAATGGGATATTAGTCACTGACAGCCGAGGAAAAAAATTCATTTGGTCGATTATAGAAGATATTTCAAAGCGAAAAGCTGTAGAAAAACAAATATTAATGCAAAAAGATATGCTTAAAGACATGAGCTCCCAAGCACTAATCGGCGCATGGGAATATAAACCCGGAGAGGCTTATGCCGACTGGTCAATGATGACAAAAAATATTTGCGGATTACCCGATGACTACAATCCAAAAGTCGAAGATTGCATCACCATCTATCGTCCAGGCGATGACAGATCGCAAATGCAAAAAACCATATCGCAGTGCCAAATTGATGGCCTACCTTGGCGCAAAGAAGTACGCATAATAACACGTAACGACAAAGAACTCTGGGTTGCAGTTACTGGACAGGCGGAGTTTGAAGACGGAAAATGCTCAAGAATGTTTGGCTCATTTCAAAACATTGACGAAAACAAAAAAATTGAATTAGCATTGCAAAAAGCGCATTTCGACACGCAAAAGAAAATGCTATTACTACAAGTCATTGCAAGGTCTCTCACCAACTTCATTTCCTATGACAACGCTAGTACTGCGTTTAATGAATTATTAAAAGATCTTCTCTCTCTCACCGATGGTCAAGCTGGTTATATTTGTGAGGTCTCTATCGACGGTTATGGATCCCACATTATTGAAATGCAATCCACTTACGACTTAAATTGGGATGCCAATCTAAATTACTTTACTTCTTGCAACAATATCACCCAAATTAAATCGGACGATATTAATGCAGACCTTGAAAAATGTTTGCGCACACAAACATCTATTGCAACTGCCATTCAAAGCAAAGCGAATGATGCGGATTCGAAAATAGATTTTTCGTGGCTGACCTTCCCTGTTAAACGAAACCAGCAGTGTGTCGCAGTCATCGGGATAGGCAGGCGAGATGAAAATTTGAATACGGAGCTAACTGAAGAGCTAAAACCATTACTGGCAACCATTGCTCAAATTATCGAAGACCTCAGATCACAACGTACTAAGTTAGTAGTGGAATCTGAATTACGTTCAGCAAAAGAAACTGCGGAATTAGCGGTTATAGCGAAAGGAGAATTTTTGGCTACCATGAGCCACGAAATTCGTACTCCTTTAAACGGAATACTAGGGATGCTAAGCCTGCTTCGTAAAACATCTTTGAATAGCGATCAGGTTAGACGCTTAGATATTGCAAAAATCAGTGGCGAATCTTTGCTGTTGCTGATCAATGACATTTTAGACTTCTCGAAAATTGACGCAGAAAAAATGGAGATTGAAACTGTTGATTTTGATCTCTGCCAACTCATTGGCGACGTATCTGAATCACATGGTTTACGCGCAGCAGAAAAAAATATTGAACTTATTATCGACACAACAGGCATAGAGCAAATTTATGCGAGAGGTGACCCCAGTCGTCTTCGGCAGATTCTTACTAATCTTATCGGTAATGCGATTAAATTTACAACTGATGGAGAAATTGTAGTAACTGCTGATCTAAAAACGGTAAATCAAAAACTGACATTAAATTTTAAAATATCGGATTCTGGCATCGGAATTCCAGAAGAAAAAATTAACTCATTATTTTCCCCATTTACTCAAGTCGACGCCAGTACGACGCGCCAATATGGCGGCACAGGCTTAGGGCTGGCGATTTGCAAAAAGCTTTGCAATGCGATGGGTGGTGATATAAAGGTGAGCAGTCAAGAAGGTATTGGCAGTTGTTTTGTATTTAATGTTGCTCTTACTGCAAGCTATAAAAAAATTAAATATTACCGTGATATTATTAAAAATCGATTCAATATATTACTAGTTGAAAACAACATTAAAACAAGAAGTATATTGAAGAAGCAATTTGAATTGTGGGGCCATAAAACAACGGCAACTACTTCAACAAAAGAAGCTTTAGCTACCATACAAAATAATCAAGCTAATGATCTACCAACCTTTGATTTCATTTTTGTTGATCAAGATTTGTCAGAATCAGACAGTTTAAATTTCTGCCAAGCAGTGCAACAACAGTTCGGTAATGATAACCGTAAGATTGTGTTGATAACAAGAATGAATGATCAAAAGAATGCAGACCATTTCAACGCACTCGGCGTTCATTTGTACTTCCCAAAACCCGTCACAACCTATGATCTATTAAACACTTTGAGTTTTCCAAAATCCAATGTAAACATAGGTCAACTTTTCATTCATAAAGAAACACAAACATATTATCAGTGGCCAGCCAACACACGCATTCTTTTAATTGAAGACAATTCAATTAATGTCGAAGTCGCAAGTTTAATGCTAGAAGAAATCGGCTTAACTGCCGACGTTGCTGGCAATGGTATTGAAGCGTTGAGTGCAATCAAAAATGCTGGCGATGATCGCTACACAATAATCCTGACAGATTGTCAAATGCCTGAGATGGACGGCTATGAAACTACACGAAGAATACGACAAGGTGATGCTGGCGTAACTTATTCTGATATTCCTATCATTGCTATGACTGCAAACGCCATGCGAGGAGATTATGAAAAATGCTTAGACGCTGGAATGAATGACTATATAAGTAAACCAATCGTCGCTGAGATATTGGAAGAAAAACTAGTAAGTTATCTACATCCAACAAGTCATCAAACCAATCAAAATGAACCTCTATTATTAAAAGGCAAGAAGAAAGAAACCCAAACTATCGACGCGAACAATACAAAAAATTCACTGCTATCAAATAATGAAATTTGGAATCACGATGCTGCACTAAAGATGTTAAAAGGAAGAACCGAACGGCTGAGTGTTTTGTTAACAATGTTTTGTGATTCTGCTCCAGAGCGTTTACAACAATTAAAAGCCGCTTTCATTGAGATGAACTATGAGAATATTGCCTTTACCGCTCATGCGATTAAAGGCAGCTCAGGACAGCTAAAAGCCCAACAACTATACAACCTATCCTCACAACTTGAACTTGCCGCAAAAGAAAATGACGGCCAAAAAATAACTAATTTAGGTGGAAAAACAATTGCAGCACTGCAGAGCACAGTGAAACATTTCGAAGCTTTTTTACGTCTTTGAACGCAGTAAAAGAACGTTGGTACTCTATAGAAAACTCTAAAAATCTACGTACAACCTCGCTCACTGAGTATATTTTATTGCTGGTAATGTCACTCACATATACCGCTACTTAAAACCCATAACTCCATCATCTATTCGCCCCTTTTGTAGCAACTTTTTATCAGCTGAGTAATTTTGAGTATTTAGCCATGGCTCATGGCTGCCCTGCTTTGGCAATACATCCAAGATACGCTGAAAATATCCAGGGGAGAAGTCGTCTATCCATGGCCGCGAAACCATTTCCTTTTCGTTTTCTCGTAATTCAGGCGTGCAAGTTTGAAACTTATGTTTTTCCATGTATTCCAGTAATCGACATAAATATTGAGAGTTAAGATCAGCTCTCAACGTCCAAGAAGCATTTATGTAGCCAAAAGTAGACATCAAATTGGGTACTCCCGAAAACATCATCCCTTTATAAGTAAATACTTTTGAGAAATCGACTGGCTCATCATCGACAAAAATATTTGCTCCACCCATCATTACCATATCCAAACCAGTCGCACTGACAACAATATCAGCGTCAAGTACTTCCCCACTTTGTAGCTCTACACCATTTTTTACAAAGCGTAATATTTTATTAGTCACTATATTCGCCTTACCAGAACGAATTGATTTAAATAGATCAGCATTTGGGACTAAACACAGTCTCTGATCCCACGGTTTATAATCCGGTGTAAAATCTTTTTCTACATCATATCCACTGCCTAATTCTTGACGAATCCCACTAAGTATCATTTGCTTCACTTTTTCTGGATTCTTTCGAGCACGTCGATAAAAAAATTGTTGGAAGGCGATATTTTTCCAACGGGTAATTTTATAGGCTAATTTTTCAGGAAGAAATTTTCTCAAAAAATTAGCAACAGCATCCTTATCCGGTCGCGACACCACATAAGTTGGTGTGCGTTGCAGCATAGTTACATGCTGTGCTGTTTTAGCTAATGAAGGTACAAGTGTGACAGCAGTTGCCCCAGAGCCAATAACAACGATTTTTTTATTCGCATAATCAAGGCCTTCAGGCCACTTTTGTGGATGTATAAAATCCCCCCTAAAATTTTCTAATTCAGTATATGCTGGTGTATAGCCAGCATCATAATTGTAATACCCTGAACTGAATTGTAAAAAATTACAAACATAATCAACGCTCTTTTTTTGAGCCGTGTCAAATACTGACACTTTCCACTGACTCTCTTTGCTAGACCAGTTAGCAGAAATGACTTTCGAGCTATAAATTATATGCTCATCGATATTATTTTCCTTCGCCGTTTCATTTATATAGTGAAGAATTGATGGACCATCTGCGATGGATTTAGCCTCACGCCAAGGCTTAAAGTGATACCCTAACGTATGCATATCACTATCGGAGCGAATACCTGGGTAACGAAATAAATCCCAAGTTCCACCTATTGATTCTCTAGCCTCTAGGATCGCATAGTTTTTCCTTGGACACGCTTTTTGTAAATGATAAGCCGCACCAATTCCAGACAGCCCGGCCCCTACGATAATGACATCAAAATTTTTTTCGACCACTTTAGTGTCCTTTTCCAATTATTTTTATTGTCTGTTTAATTGCTTTAAATCAAATCAAAAAATGCCTATACCTCTACAACCGTTACAATAGTGACCTATTAAAGACCAAACCACCTCCACAGAGATGCATTGGTCATCGTTAAAATAGTCCAACGACACAATAAATGTCACTTCAGCGCCAGACATTTATAACTAGTTATTTAGTTTTTTGGATTTGTCATTCAATAATACATAGTTGTAATAAACCACAAATTACAGCAGAACTAAAGGTAACGACTCATAACTATGACTACTAACCGTTCATCTACATTAATTGCACAAACTATACATGGTCTGACTATACTGAATCTACTTGATCGGAATTACAGGTTTTCCTTCAAGTTCATTTTTTGAGGCTACGGATGCGGCGGGTTTTACTTTTTTTAATATTTTCTCTTTCTAGCGCAATCACTTTTGGCTTAGAGCCTTTAGTGATAAATTTTAGTGAAGTTAGAACTAACATTAAGCCTTATACTCAATTCCTGGTTGATCCTAACAACTCATTAACGATTCAAAATATTCGTCAGCTAGAAGTGACAAATTCAGACATATTCTCACCCTTCAACGAAAAAAATGAAGTCATGAGTTTTGGTTTTACGTCATCAACTATCTGGCTCAAAACGTCAATCAAACATCTACAAAAAACTCAGAATAATCTTTATTTCGATTTTGATTACTCTGTTATCGACAACATCACAATGTATCAATTTTCTGAAGGTGAAAAAACATCTGAATACCATGACGGAGTAGCTTCCTCCATCGCACACCGATTATTTAAAAGTCGATCTATAGTTTTTCCTGTAGAGCTTAACCCAGAAACAAATGTGGATGTGTATTTTAAAATAAATAGTCAAGGACTGCTATTATTACCTGTTAGAATATTTTCGCAGAATAAGTTTTTCAGCCACAAAAATGTAGTCGATATAATAATTTTTTGCATCTTCGGACTATATGTTGGTTTTTTCTTTTATCATTTGATGGTGTACTTAGATAACCGAGAACTTGTCTATCTCGCTTTTAGCGCAAGTACCATAGGACGTTTATTTTACGATTTATATCTTAGTGGAACTGCACAGCTATTATTTCCGGAAAGCTCGGGATGGAATGCAGCTGGAGCAACATACTTTGGAGGTCTAGCTGCGGCTGGAGCTCTTTGGTTTCATGCTGAGTTTTTAAATCTAAGAATAAACTCAAGAAAAACATTTTATTTTATACTGGCTTATGCAGGAACAATTCTTCTAGGTATTAATTATGGTCTATTCATCAATAGAATAGCTTTTTTTATTATTGCACCACTGCAAATTTTCTTACCTATCTTACTCTGCCTTTCAACAATACCCTGGCTAAGAAAGAATTATCGCCCAGCAAAAATATATTTTTATGGATCCTTAATCACCCTTATATCGGTTTTATGGTCAAACCTCAGCCTGACTGGCTTAATACCTAGTGTCTTTAATATCGCAATTATAAGCGCGCTTGGCTATTCTGCTTCTTTTGTCATATTTGCTTTTAGTATTTCTGCAAAATTAGAAGAGTTGGGCAAAAGAGAGCAAAAAGCTCAACTAGAAGCGCAAACAGCTAAAGCAAAAGACCAAACAAAAAGTGAATTTCTTGCGAACATGAGCCATGAAATTAGAACACCATTAAACGGTGTTCTTGGTATGATTCAATTATTACAAAAAAGTGATTTAAAAGCTGAACAAAAAAACTGGGTTAAAATCATCGATTCTTCTGGTAAAAATCTTCTCAATATTGTCAATGACATTCTTGATTATTCTAAGATTGAAGCTGGTAAATTATCAATTGAAGAAGTGCCTTGCGATATCAGAAAAATCATTGAGGAATGTAAAGATGTTTTCTTATTAACGGCAAAAAATTCGCGGGTCTCGTTACACACCCATATTGACCCAGCGCTTCCCTTCTCCGTAATAACGGATCCAGCTCGATTACGGCAAATCATCGTAAATCTTGTTGGAAATGCACAAAAATTTACGGATCACGGCAAAGTAACAATATCTGTTAAAAAATTGGGCGATGATGATTTATATCGAATAGCTGTGACCGATACAGGTATTGGTATTAGTCATGAGCAACAATCAAACCTTTTTAAATCTTTTGAACAAACTCGCTCAGATGTCCATCGCCGATATGGAGGAACTGGTCTTGGTTTAGCAATCTGCAAGCAACTCGCAGAGCTCTTAGGTGGCACAATAAGCTTTTCAAGTGAAGCCAACAAAGGTTCTTCTTTTTGGGTCGATTTACCTCTCCCTGAATCAAAAGAAATTGCAGTGAATAATGATAACGACATTCCTATTAATGGAGATATGACCGAACTTCGACAAGCCAATAAAATGTCCATCCTTGTCGCCGAAGACAATAAGGTGAATCAAATTGTTGTTCAAAACATGTTAAAAAATCTTGGGCATTATAGTGAATTTGTCGAAAATGGTAGCCTAGCAGTCTCTAAGATCATGGAGCAACACGATCAATATGACCTAGTCCTAATGGATTGCGATATGCCAGTTATGAATGGCTATCAAGCGACTGAAGAGATTAGACGCTTTGAAAAAGAAAGTGACATAGCACCTATGCCTATTGTTGCCTTAACTGCGCATGTCATTGATAGCTTAAAAGAAAAATCTTTTGAATCAGGTATGGATGATCATTTAGCTAAACCACTTTCTCTCGAAGAACTTAGAAAGACTATCAATAAATATGCGCAAAATAAAAATAGAAAAATGAAAATTAATCGCGACCTCAAAACAACTTTCTTAGAAAGCAAATCTGCTAGCTAATCAAATAATATTTCATACTTGAAATTAATTCAAAAAAAAACAGCCCCCCTCTTATATAGGAAGCTGTTTTTTATTCGTCCAAATAAGCTTACGAAAACAATTTATTTATTAAACAATCGCTAATAATTCAATATCAAAAACTAATGCCTGATAGGGACCAATTGCGCCGCCAGCGCCATTTTCACCATAAGCTAATTGATAAGGGATGAACAATTTCCACTTTGAACCTACTGGCATTAATTGCAATGCCTCAGTCCAACCAGCAATCACACCACCCACTGGAAATTCAGCAGGATCATTTCGACGATAAGAGCTATCGAACTCAGTACCATCAATTAGTGTTCCGCAATAATGCGTGCGAACAGTGCTTTGAGCTGTAGGAACTTCTCCATCACCCGTTTCAATAACCTCATACTGTAACCCAGTACTTGTTACAGTTACTTCATCACGCTTTGCATTCTCAGCTAAAAACGCTTCGCCTTCTGCTGCAAATTTTGTCGCTTTGCCAGCTTCTTCTGCTTTCAATTGCTCTTGAATGATTTGAAATGCTGCATTGATATCTTCAGGGCTGATTTTTGGGTCTTTACCATCGAACGAGTCTTGGATTCCAGACAAAGCTGCCGATAACGATACATTTTCAAAAGCGCTACGTAGTTGTTGTCCCATTTGCATGCCGATACCGTAAGACGCATGCTCTTCTGTTGTTGTTAAATCGGTAGCCATGTTTTTTCCTGTATTTGGTGTTGTGGATTAATGTTGATTGAGTTCTCGGATAACGAGATTGACGAATCGAACGAAACGATCCTATCTGAGCCGAAAAAGACGAGGGCGGGATTATAAAGGGTTTTCATAGTGATTTGTGTATCAGCATCTTCCAAACGGGAAGAATCCTCCATTTAATGAGGAAAATAACGATAATGGCCCGTTATTCGGTAGCTAAAAAGCATGTTGCTCAATTCTGGTCCAGATCCAATGTTGTGAATAATCAAAGGCGTTTTGCTCTTTTCATCCAACTGATTTGAAACAATTCCAATATGTGGGAGATTTCCCGGCAATAACCATGTCACCAAATCCCCTGCTAAATAGTCTGTTTGATTCGGCGTTATTGATAACTCCTCACCAACGCGTGAGAAAAACATTTGTAGATTGGGTACTCGACGATGATCAATATTTGTGTCTGTCGATTTCATACCCCAGATATGCTGAGAAGGATATTGTGAAAAATTAGCTTTCATATCTTCATGAACTAATTGCTGTAAATCGACATTAACCGCTCGATAAGCTCGAATTACTACATCAGTGCAAACACCAATATGGCTAGGGACATCACCATTGGGATAATCAATGTTCTGATATGAGCCATCGTAGCGAATAGTGAGTTTCGTTCGCGCTATCCCTGCCTGCACTAATTGTAAGGGCAAGTTTTTATCGGCGCTGTCATGTGAGATGGGCTCCTGAAAGTTCTGTGGAATGGCTTGCGCGGAAAAATTCAATATGAAAATCAGGATCAGGCCATATTTAAAACGTAAAAAGATATATATTTTTTTAGGTTTGTTTCGAAAAAGGTTCCGCAGAAAATTTCGATTACAGCGCCAATTTATGACCATTTTGCTTTAACCATAATTGATGTTCTTTGTATTCGGGGTAGAGTCGCTCAACATGTCGCCAAAAGCGCACTCCATGATTATGATGAACTAAATGGCTCACTTCATGGGCCACCAAATAATCGATCACGCTTTCTGGTGCTGCTATGATCTGCCAATTGTATTGAATGACGCCTTCAGTCGTACAATGTCCCCACTTTGTTTTAGTTCTTCGTAATTTAATTTCTGTAACAGGGCGATTTATTTTTTCTGCGAGATTTTTTGTTTTATGAGAAAGTATTTTTAAAGCTTCTTGCTGATACCACTTCCACAATGTTTTTTTTATTTCACCGGCTCGATCTTCTTTTGATTTTCGAATCCCAACCATAAAAGAATCATTAGTAAACTGAACCTGTGGTTTTTTAGAAAAATAAATCTTCAGCGGATATTCTCGTCCTAAAAAGCTAAACAACTCATTTTCTTCATATCGTTTTTCAACAACGTCTTCGGTTTTTTCTGAATGCCGTTTTAACGTCTTTAATACCCAAGCCTTTTTGTGTCGAACAAACTCCAGCCCTTCTGCTGTTGGAACAAATTGAGGTAGCATCAGCTGCACTTGGCCAGAACGGATAATTATTTCAATACTTCGACGGCGGCTAGAACGCTTGATGACCACATCAAAACCTAACTCATCAAACAACTCTAAAACAGTGGCACCTTTTACGGTCACTGGTTTTTGATTCGCCAATGAAAACAAGGGTAATTGCATTATTTACTAGGCCTCTAGAAAACGATTAACTTTTCATTGAAAATAAGTATATTAATAGCAGAGTATAAAATAGGTGCCTAATCCAGTAATTCAATAATGAAAAATTACTGTGGTTATTCGTCTACTTTATTCAAGATCCGCTATTAATTCATATCACCAAAAAACATATTATCAGCACTTTGCCAATAATTATGTAAACTCAATGTAAACATTAAACAATGTATGGCTGCGTTTGCTGCAATCATGATTTCTACACGCAAACGCCCCTCAAAATCTATCAACGTTATAGTTGAAGCTGGTGATGCATCACCAATATTACCTGTCGGAATTAACTCAGCAAATTAAAACTGGGTTAGAGCAGAACATGGTTCCAAACCTATTAGTTTAACGAATATAGTGACGGTTTGTGATTCCGTTGGTGGCAAGACAGTAAAAGAGCTTGGTTATTCTCAAAAGGAACTAGCCATGAAAAAATCGAAAAACCAGAGAATTTTGAAAATCAAATGCAGGTATATTCAAAGTATTGGTTTTTTGCATCTAATTCACTAGTCTTAGCTGCCAGTATCCTATTTACCGCTCATTCTCTTTTAGCTAAAACTCAAAAAGGCTCTTAATGAGCCCTGTTTTCTACCTATTGAAACAAAAACTAAACCCGCACTAACGTCCAAACACCAATCACGATGAATCCAACACCCGCTATGGATGACAGTATCTTCGGTGAAATATATTCAGACACTAAGCTTCCAGCCAAAACACCAATTCCAGAGGCGACAATTAGCGCGAGACTTGATCCTGCAAATACAGCCCATTTACTTACCGCTTTATCACTGGCAAATAACATCGTGGCTAGCTGAGTTTTATCTCCCAACTCAGCAATAAAAACAGCGGCAAAAACCGTCGCGATCACCTTCAAATCCATAATTAAAACCTATCAAAAGAAAAAGTGGGTCAACAAATAGCTTCATTCACAAATACTCTCCTTTTTAGGCCCTAATTCCTATAGGCAATTATTCGTGAACGAGTATAATTGCAGACTTAAGCGAGGCGATTCTAGCCTCTGAATTTTAGAATTGGTACTTAGTTTTTCGAACAAGTCTCATATAGCTACCCCAACTTCTATAATATTTTTTCTGAGGAAACCAAGTTGCATCTAGAAACTGCAGATTTAGCTCAATGCCAGCAATGGGAATCTGAACTCACATCGCAATACAACGCACTGAAAGATCAAAAACTTAATTTAGATATCACTCGGGGTAAGCCCTCTAGTGAGCAACTATCATTATCAGATTCCCTCGACGGAATTCTTAATGGCAACTACAAAGCTTCTGACGGTACGGATACACGAAACTACGGTGGACTCGATGGATTACCTGAAGCTAAACGCCTTGGTGCTGAGTTGCTGGGTGTTGATGCCGAGAATATTTTAGTCGGTGGTAACAGTAGCTTAACGCTGATGTTCCAAGCGGTGATGACAGGACACCACTTTGGCTTTGCTAAAGAACTGAGCGATAAAAGTACTGCATGGAATAAGAGCAACCACGTTACTTTTATCTGCCCAGTGCCTGGCTATGACCGTCACTTTAGCGTGAGCGAAACACTGGGCATCAACATGGTTACCGTTCCGATGACGGTAGACGGCCCAGATATGGACGCAGTCGAAGCGCTCATAAAATCAGATAATACGATTCGCGGTATGTGGTGTGTTCCTCGCTTCTCAAATCCGACTGGTGTTGTCTACTCCGATGAGACCGTTGATCGAATTGCTCAATTAGGGAAAATTGCTCACCCAAGCTTTAGAGTATTTTGGGATAATGCTTATACAGTTCATACAATTTCAGAGAAAGCCCCTGTTCTTGCAAATATTTTTGCTTACTGTAAAAAACACGACACTGAAGATAGCGTTTTGCAATTTGCATCCACGTCTAAAATTACTCATGCCGGTGCTGGCATTTCTTTTATGGCCGCTTCAGAAAAAAATCTAACCGCGTTCAAAAAAATATTAAGCATGAGTACGATTGGGCCAGACAAAGTTAACCAGCTACGACACAGTCATTTACTTCCCAACATGAACGCCGTCTCTGCATTAATGAAAAAGCATGCTGCACTTTTACAGCCACGCTTCGAGATGGTATTGAAAAAATTATCTACCAATTTCGACGATACCGATCTTGGCTCCTGGGAATCCCCACAAGGTGGTTATTTTATTTCGTTTGATGCCCATAAAGGCTGCGCAAAAGCCATCGTGAAACTAGCATCAGAAGCGGGCGTAAAATTAACACCCGCAGGCGCTACTTTTCCCTATGGAAAAGATCCTCTGGATAAAAATATTCGTATCGCCCCATCTGTTCCTTCAGTCGATGAAATCTCAACAGCGATGGATGTGTTTGTGGTTTGCGTAAAACTTGTTTCGGTGAAAAAACAAATCGAAAAGATTTCTTAATTTATTATTTTAAGTTTAGAGCCACAAAAAAGCCCGAGTTGCTATAAACAACTCGGGCTTTTTTCTCGCTAATAAATACCAAATATTAATTCAAGTTTTGAATATCATCTTGAGAAAATGGTTTTAAATCATCAAAATGGCCCGATTGTACTTGATTCGCCCAATCTGGATTAGACAATAATGCTCGACCGATAGCGATCATATCAAACTCATCGTTTTCCATTCGTTTAATTAGATTATCAATATTCGCTACACCCGCACCCTCGCCCTTAAAGGCGGATGTGAATTCTTGATCAAGGCCAACACTTCCCACGCTAATAGTTGGCTTACCTGTAATTTGTTTTGTCCAACCCGCAATATTTAAATCAGAACCTTCAAATTCCGGCTCCCAGAATCGACGTTGACTACAGTGAAAAATATCAGCACCCGCATCGTTTAATGGCGCTAAAAATTCTGCTAGCTCGTCAGGATTATGTGCTAATTTTTGCGTGTAATCTTGCTGCTTCCATTGAGACCAACGCAAAATAATAGGGAAATCTTCGCCGACTAAACGACGAGTTTCTTTCAATATTTCAACTGCAAACTCAGTCCGTGCAGTTAAACTTCCGCCATATTTATCATCACGAACATTAGTGCCTTCCCAAAAAAACTGATCAATTAAATAGCCATGCGCACCATGAATTTCAACACCATCAAATCCAAGATTTTTTGCTTCCAATGCAGCTTGCGCATAAGACTTCACTAACGTTTCTATTTCAGCAATAGTTAACGGCTCAAATAATTTTTTCCCTGGTGCAACTAAACCGGAAGGAGAAACACTGGGCGCATCAGGATGAGGGCCAGTGCCTGGGCGGCGCGTTGCGCCAACATGCCAAATTTGAGGCATAATCTTTCCGCCTGCGGCATGAACTGTATCAACAACATTTTTCCATCCAGCTAATGCTTTTTCTCCATAGAATGATGGATAGGTCGTGCTATCAGTTGCTGCAGGGTAATCAATTAAAGTGCCCTCTGTGATAATCAAACCCGTTCCGCCTTCGGCACGCTTTCGGTAGTACTCGGCTACATTTTCACCTGGAATTCCATCAGGAGAAAATCCACGGGTCATTGGCGCCATGGCAATTCTATTTTTCAATGTTAGTTTTGGATGACTAAATGGTTTAAACAATACGTCATTACTCATATTAACCCTGCTTATGTTTTTCGATAAATTAAAATTGACTTTAACTCTTTGTAACGCTTAGCAAGCTTATAAAAACTCGTTAACCTTATAAAAACCTAATCACTTTACTGGCAACGCCTTTGGGATCTTCTGCATGTAACCAATGACTAGCCTCTGCAATTGTTTCTATTTTCGCATTTGAAAATTTTCTGAATATTTCTTCATGGTTTTTTTTGTGAATGTAATTAGATTTTTCACCTTTTAAAAATAAAATATCTTTCTCACATGCAGAATCATTATCTCCGACTGCTTCCCGTAAGCCGTCGTAACAATTTATCACGGCGCTAACATTCAGTCTCCAAAAAAACTCTTTAGTCTCATTTCTTTCTAAATTTTTCAAAATAAATTGACGAACACCAGGCTCATCAACATAATTTTTTAATTTCTCATCCACTTCTTTACGAGACTTTGCACTTGCTGGGTTAATATTTTTAAGACCATCTAATATCGCATTGTGATGCGAAGGATAAGCAACAGGGGCAATATCAAGAACAACTATTTTTTTAACTTTCTCTGGATGATCAAATGCCAACTGCATAGCCACTTTACCACCAAGAGAGTGCCCTAATATGTTCGCACTCTCCAGTTGCTGATTTTCCATCAACTCAAAAACATCATTTGCCATTTCAGGAAATGACATGGTTTCAGCATGAGGGGAACGGCCATGGTTTCTAAGATCAACTCGGTACAGCGTAAAGTGATCTTGTAGTATCCGAGCAATAGCGCCAAGATTTTCGAAAGAACCAAACATGCCATGCAGCATGATGAGGGGCTCACCAGTTCCACTTTTTTCAAAATATAATCTCATGTATTGAATAAGCTACTAGAAAATATTGGTAGGGAACTCACAATAAATTGCCGCTAAGTGTCATAGCAATTTATTCGCTCGTCGGTTTAGGAGCAGCGCCTTTAGGAAAAGGAAAATGCGCGATTTTATCGCTCGTTTGAATATCGGAGACTTTACAAGCCCCCTCTTTTTCAACTTCATCAATACGCACTATTGAGTGCATAGGAATATACGAGCGATTGACGTTGGCAAATTCAGTTTTTAATTTTTCTTCACCTGGATCAACAATCATTTGAGATCGCTCACCAAACACATACTCTTCCACTTCGATAAAACCATACATTTCGCTTTGATAAATAGCACGTGCATAGACTTCGAACACTTGACCTTGATTGTAGAAAATTACTTTATAAATAGGATTTGCCATACATCTCACTCAGAAATAAAAATTTGCCGCTTAATGATTATCTAACTTGTTTTACCCGCTAAATAAGCAGTAAGCCGCTTTCAACTGCTCCGCTCTTTTTATCTTGCGGCAAAAGCCTAATAATTCGATCGAACAGCATAGCATAATGGGGCCAAAGCCAATAAATACAAGTATTCTAGCGAAGTCTCTTACTTAGCCTGCCCCTACGGATCTAGGCACAACATCTATAGGAATTATAGCGCTCGACCGCTATAATCGCGCCTCTCTAAATTCGGCGTTATTTTAACCGGATATCGACAACCCTATAAATTCAACAGGATATTCCCATGGCTGCTGAGAAAGCTGTCAAAAAGCTCTATATCAAGACACACGGCTGCCAGATGAATGAATATGACTCTGCTCGCATGCGTGATTTGCTTGGGGATTCCCACCAGATGATTCCGACCGATTCACCTGAAGATGCCGATGTTTTACTTGTGAATACCTGTTCTATACGAGAAAAAGCTCAAGAGAAGCTCTTCCATCAACTCGGGCGCTGGAAAAAATACAAAGAGAAGAACCCTGAACTGATTATTGGTGTTGGCGGCTGTGTCGCTAGCCAAGAAGGTGAGGCCATTGCTGATAGAGCACCCTACGTCGATCTGATTTTTGGACCTCAAACATTACATCGACTACCTGAAATGCTTGAGACACCTCGTAATAATGGCGCTGTCGTTGTTGATATCAGCTTTCCTGAGATTGAAAAATTCGACAATCTTCCTCAGCAAGAAGTCGAGGGAGCTACGGCATTTGTCTCCATCATGGAAGGCTGCTCCAAATACTGTACCTTTTGTGTTGTTCCTTATACCCGAGGTGAAGAAGTTAGCAGGCCTCCTGAAGATGTATTGGCCGAAATCACACATTTGGCCGAACAGGGCGTTCGAGAAGTGAACTTGTTGGGGCAAAACGTTAATTCTTATCGCGCCGAAGACAAAGACGGGCATCTCGTTGATCTAGCTGAATTGATTGCGTATACCGCCGATATTGAAGGTATCGACCGCATTCGCTTTACCACCTCTCATCCGGTTGAGTTTTCTGATAGCTTAATCGAAGCTTACGAGACAATTCCGGAGCTAGTCAGCCATGTTCACCTACCTGTGCAAAGCGGTTCCGATCGTATATTGGCAGCCATGAAGCGTGGTCATACCGCCCTAGAATACAAATCGAAACTTCGTCGGTTAAAAGCAATTCGACCCGATATTTGTTTCTCCTCTGATTTCATTATTGGCTTCCCTGGTGAAACTGAAGCGGATTTTGCGGCAACGATGAAGCTCATCGAAGATATTGGCTTTGATATGTCATTTAGCTTTGTGTTCAGCCCTCGACCTGGCACACCAGCAGCCGATTTACCGGATAACACGCCCGAAGAAGTTAAAAAGCAAAGACTGAAGATTCTACAAACACGAATCTTGCAGAACGTTGCAGATATCAGTCGCAAAATGGTGGGAAACGAAGAAAAAGTATTGGTCACAGGATATTCGAAAAGGGATCCTGGGCAGCTTTCTGGCCGGACTGAAAATAACCGCGTGGTCAATTTCCGCTGTGACAACCCAGAACTCATTGGCAAATTCGCCACCGTACTCATTGAAGAAGGGCTACCCAATAGCCTTCGTGGAATTCTTGTTAAATCAGAGTTAGATGGCTAGGTTTCGCTCCTCTCACTCCATTTATCCCAATCTCTTCGTCACAATGCAGATGCACCTCTACATAGCAAATACGTTATTAAAGAAGCGTTTGCTATAAACCTGTGGCGGTTAAGTACTATTTATGTCGCTAGTACTATTTATCTAGCCTATCTCCCGTATCAGGGCTTTTCAGATAACAGGGTTTGGAGTACGCTTAGCAAATCATTATTTAAAGGAAAGCCTCTCCCAATTTGGACAGTCAAATTATCGGTAACAACGCTGCCGCTCCAACTGCTTCTGATTCCCTCAGGGTCTCTCTCGAACCCAGTAACGCTCGCCGCTTAGCTAATCTCTGCGGGCAATACAATCAGCACTTACGTCAAATCGAAACTCGATTGAATATTGAAATTCGTAATCGCGGGAATCTCTTCGTCTTCAGTGGCGACAACTACGCAGCAAGAGCTGGGGCAGAATTAATTAAAATTTTATATGCTGAAACAGATACTGACAGCGAATTAACGCCAGAAAAAATTCACTTAGCGTTACAACAATCGGGGATAGAAGCATTGATGGAAAACGAAACGCAATCGCCAGCCATTTATGACAGATCATCAAGCACCACCTCAAAATCTTCTGCTGCGTCTTCATCTAAGAATAGCAACGTTGAAGATTTAACTCTGATACGAACAAAAAAATGTACGATCAAAGCTCGCGGAAAAAACCAACAAAAGTACGTTCATTCAATTCAAACCAATGACATTAATTTTGGTATTGGTCCTGCAGGAACAGGAAAAACATTTCTTGCTGTCGCTTGTGCTGTCGAAGCATTACTCAACAATGAAGTTGAACGTATATTATTAGTTCGCCCTGCCGTAGAAGCTGGAGAAAAATTAGGCTTTTTACCCGGCGACCTTGCACAAAAAGTCGACCCCTATTTACGACCCTTATACGACGCGCTATTTGAAATGCTAGGTTTTGAAACTGTCGAGAAATTGATTGAGCGCAATGTTATTGAAATTGCACCACTTGCTTATATGCGGGGCAGAACATTAAATAGCTCTTACGTTATCCTAGATGAAAGCCAAAATACGACTCGCGAACAAATGAAAATGTTTTTAACACGAATTGGTTTTGGTAGCACGGCCGTCATCAATGGAGATCCAACACAAATCGACTTACCCAAAGGAATAAAATCAGGGCTTGCTCATGTATGCGGAGTACTGGATGGCGTCGAAGGAATTTCATTTACATATTTTCTTGCAAAAGATGTCGTCCGTCATCCATTGGTTCAGCGAATTGTTGAAGCTTACGATCGCTCTGAAGGAATTGCCTCATCAGAATCAGCGAATGAATTTAAAAAAAGCATTGTCGACAAAGATAACAATAGTTAATCATTATGAATATTACCGTTGACATTCAAGTCGCTACAGAAAGCGGCGATTCTCCGGAACCCGAACCGATAAGGTCATGGATTCAAACAACGCTTGAACACCCAAGAGTTATTTCCTTGCTGCCCAGCGAATGTAAAACGCTAGAAAAAGATATTGAATTAAGCCTTCGCATTGTCGATTGCGATGAAAGCCAAGAACTAAATAAGCAGTTCCGCCAAAAAGACAAACCCACCAATGTTCTATCATTTCCATCTGAATTACCTGAGAGCTTACCGTTTGTTCATCTTGGTGACTTAGTAATTTGCGCTCCAATCGTCACACAAGAAGCCTTAGAGCAAAATAAAAAAACACAAAATCATTGGGTCCATATGTTAGTTCATGGCACTTTGCACTTAATGGGTTTCGACCATATAGACGATGACGAAGCAGAAATAATGGAAGCAATAGAAATCAATATTTTATCGGGCCTAAATATTCCCGATCCTTACCAAATTCAATTATTACCTGAAACTGCAAATAAAAGCGGAGCAAAATAAAAGATGAGCAGTGAAGAGTCACAAAGTAAAAGTTCAACACCTGAACAAAAGACAGAAAAATCATGGCTAACCAAATTAATGGATGGCTTTTCTGCCGAACCTAAATCTCGTGAAGAACTTTTAGACATTATTAAAGAGGCGGCCGAGAATAAACTACTCGACCAGGAAGCGCTCAATATTATTGAAGGTGCTCTAGACGTTGCCGATCAGCAAGTTCGAGAAATTATGATTCCTCGCTCTCAAATGGTTTTCGTCAAAATTGATCAACAGCCCAGTGAGTTTTTACCGCTGGTCATTGAATCCGGCCATTCTCGCTTTCCAGTCATAGGCGAATCCGTCGATGATGTAAAAGGCATTCTTCTCGCAAAAGATTTATTGCCATTAATTGTTAATGGCACCGAAGATTTCACGCTTGGAAACATCATCCGTTCCGCTAATATTATTCCAGAAAGTAAACGGCTAAATATTTTATTACGTGAATTTCGAGAAAACCGTTATCACATGGCTATGGTCATTGATGAATACGGCGGCATTTCTGGGCTTGTTACGATCGAAGATATTTTGGAAGAGATCGTCGGTGAAATTGAGGATGAAACAGATGATAACAATGACGATACTTTTATCAGAACCGTTTCTGAAAATGAATTTGTCGTAAAAGCATTAACCACCATTGAAGATTTTAATGATCATTTTGACGCATCATTTAACGATGAAGAATTTGATACCATCGGTGGCATAGTTATCAAAGCGTTTGGTCACTTGCCATTACGTAATGAAACAATAACCATAGACGGCTTTGAGTTTCGCGTCCTCTATGCTGACAATCGACAAATTCATTTATTACGAGTTACACGAAACGAAAGCGCTTAATTAACATCAACGTTTTATTCAAAAACAATAAAGTTTATTGGGACTACCTACCGAGTGACGCTAACGAACACAACACCATCTGAAACTTCTTTTTCAAACAAACTCCCTCAAAAATATTGGAATGCCATTATTTTTTTGCTGGGGTCGCTTATCCCTCTATCGTATGCCCCTTTTAACCTTTGGCCAGTGGCGATAGCCTCTATTTCTATTTTTACTCTCAGCCTTTTTCAAACAAACGGACGGCAAGCATTCTGGAGAGCCTTGTGGTTGGGGATAGGTATGTTCGGCACGGGGATTAGCTGGGTATTTGTTAGCATCCATGTCTTCGGTAAAGCGCCTGTTGTTTTTGCAGGCCTTTTAACCGCCATTTTTGTTATTTTTATTGCAACAGTTTTTGCACTCCCATTTTTTGTGCTTGGAAAGTGGGGTTCAAAAAAATCAGCTTATCTAATACTGACAGTTGCCTCTCTATGGTGTATTGGCGAATGGATACGTACTTGGTTATTTACTGGATTTCCTTGGCTATTTTTAGGTTACGCTCACATAGATACTTGGCTTGCTGGGTGGGCTCCACTGACCGGCGTTATCGGAATTAGTTTTATTACCGCCCTCACTGGCGGACTCATCGCCTACAGCTGGATTGAAAAAAATAAAATCTTCCGACCTATCTTATCTTTTACTCTTATTATTTTATTGTGGGGAATTGGTTTTATTTCATCAAAGGTTGAATGGACGCAAGACTATCAACAACCCGTCAATGTCGGTATTGCTCAGGGAAATATTCCTCAAGAGAAAAAATGGGATGATGATTTTGTACAGCCCACACTCGATCGATATTTTTCTTTGAGCGAATCATTATGGAAAAACGATTGGGTTATTTGGCCAGAAGCAGCAATCCCACTCATCATGAATTATGGCCCTCATTATGAGCAGCTAACACCTGCCTTAGAAAAAATAGAAAAACTCTCCCTTCAAAGTAACACTGCTTTTATCACAGGTATTTTATATTTGTCACCAGCTGATGCTAAATTTTATAACAGCCTTGTTGGCTTTGGCGTGGCGTCAGGGATTTATCATAAGCAACGGCTTGCCCCCTTTGGGGATTATGTCCCACTAAGTGGCTGGCTTGGCCCGTTACTGGAATTGTTTAATTTACCGCACTCTATATTACAACTTGGCCCAAAAGATCAACGTGGCTTACAAGTTGGCGGTGCAATGCTTTCGCCTGCTATTTGCTATGAAATTGCATACCCCGATCTTGTTGCGAACGGAGCAAAGAAGGGAAACGCACTGATAACCGTGAGCAATGATGCGTGGTTCGGAAGTTCTCTTGGCCCATTGCAACACATGCAAATTGCACAGATGCGGGCATTAGAAACGGGTCGCTATTTAATTCGCTCAACTAACAATGGCGTGAGTGCAATTGTGAACGAGAAAGGAAAAATTCTTGTACGATCAAAACAGTTCGTACAAGAATCAATTGAGTCTCAAATAATTTTAAAACAAGGGCAAACACTTTTCATGAAAACAGGTAGTGAGCCGATTGTTTTCTTTTGTTTTCTTCTGATTGCAGTCAGTATTATTAAATGCCGCAGCAGAAAACATAAACGACCAAACTCCTCCTAGCACGCGTTAACCATCAATCTTTTAACTAAGCAGCATTCTTCTCAGCTGATGATAACGATGACAAACTAATTGCTTCAGAGCTATCGATAATACCTTTAACACTAACCAACTCATCAATATTGGTTAACATTTTGAATTGATAGCTCAACGACTCACCGTTATCCCAATCAACGTTAAACCGCCCAAACAAACTACCCATTTGTTCTTGAAAAATATGCCTATAGAAAATAGTGTTTTTTTCATCTAGACCTAAACGCTGTGATATTTTTTTTAAATAAAAGACTGCATCTCGAGCTAGGGCCGAGGCTCCAATCGGATTTCCATCAGACATAAATACATATGTCTTCTCACCAAGTTTTCGTAACTCCACAGACATAAAAAGCGTCTGTCCCTCTCTATCTGTTAATTTTACATTTTGCATTGTTGGTAATAAATTTGTTCGCATATCCAACACCTCTAGCTTTAACAGTTATATTTTTTGTAACTCGTTTTTTGAACTTGATCACATAATACCAATCTTTTTTATCCTGCCAAGATAGCTTGCTGACCGTCTTTTAATGACCGGTCCCTATAAATGATATCCGTGTCGATAAACGGCGGATAAAGCTAGATAACCGGAGGATCATCAAACTAATAAGTAAACGAGACGCTAGAGGTAGACGAAAGAGGAATAAAAAGAAGGCATTAAAAGAATAAAAAAGCAGTAACCAATATTCAAAAAATCTAATCAGATTTCACATGATCGGCAAAATTCAATAATACACAGTCATTTTTCTTCATAATCCGAGATTAAAGCTAAATAAAATTTTTAACTTTTACTGATAAAATAAAGAGAATCTGTCACTTGAATAAGTACTGCCCTAGCATAACAACAACAGCTATGACGCAAAGAGATAAAGTAGCAAGACGCATAGGCTCAGGTTTTATTTTTTGACTTAACAAAGCACCCGCCCAGCTCCCTAATAAAGTAGTTGGCATTAAATATAAACCGAGCTCCCACTCTTTCTTATTTAAATGTCCTGTTGCCATGAGAACCACCAAAGAAACAAAACAACTAAAAAGAAAAAAAGCTGATAATTGACTTCGAATTTTATTGGGCGGTTGCCCTTGCAGGACAATAGCCATTGGAGGCCCGCCTATCGAAGTCGAAGTTCCCGAAAGGCCGGAGAAAAAACCGGCCAGACCTAAGTTTCTTTTTGTAAGCTCTATATCAATTTTTAAGTAATTGACCAGCACACCGAGACTAATAATCAAAGCAATCATCAGTGCTAACAACTTTTCATTAACTAGCCACAACAGCATCGCCCCACACAAGCTTCCTGGGACACGCCATATAAAAGCGGGTAATAATTCTCGAATAGAGACATTTTGACGGAAGTAGAAAAGAACAAAAAAACAATTGGCCGTCGTGGCGATCGTAATCGGAGCGGGAACATAAGATGGGTTAATCAAAAAAAGGAGCGGCGCTGATACCACCGCTAACCCAAAGCCAATACTTGTTTGCACAAACCCGCCGACAAAAACAACGAGCGCAGCTAACATCAAATCCTGTGAAATGGTCTGACTTATAAACTCTAGCATGACAAAAACTCAGTTTTCGGCACTTTCAGCTAAGGACTAAAACGTTTTTGCTGCTTCGCGAAAACGATCAATTCTTTTTTGTGTTGGTGGGTGTGTCGAAAAATAATCAAACGTTGATTCTTTATTCGGGTCGCTTTCAGGCTTTTCAATGTTTATTTCATGTTCATTATCAGTATCAACGTCTGCACTTTCACTTTCGACTTCAACCTCATCACTAGCTAGAGAGTCATTAGAACGATGGCTCTCTGATAAAGCTTCCATCATATTAGCGAAATGATTCGGATTAATACGATGTGTTGCCATTGCTGTTAATGCAAATGTATCTGCACTCCATTCTTTTTCTTGAGAGTAGCTGGATTGAATAAGAATAGTCGGCAATAAAAACACTAAAGAACTAGCTGTATTCACATCACCCGACACTAATAAAATAATCGCCGACAATCCTGCTTGCTGAACGACTGACTGCATTGCATGACGCTCTTCGACATGGCCAATTTCGTGGAGCATGACTGCTGCAATCATTTGATCATCAGTCGCTAATTCAATAATTTGATCTGTAAAAATAATGGTGCCGTCAGGTAGGGCAAATGCGTTTGCGCCAATCATTTCACTATTTCGAAAAACCAATGTAAAGGTATGCTCGCTTTCAGGTGTTAATGAATTGAATAACGTTTGTAGCTGCTCTTTTCTCTTTTCATCCAATTCCGATGGTTCAAAAAAAACTTTATCCATTTGAATCAGTGCTTGCTCTGCCATTTTCTCATCGAGAGAGACAGGCATCATTTTCGCAATCGGTTTACTCAACGCGGGAATGCCATATTTCACAAAGACACCCCCACCAATGACCAACACAACGGAAGCAACGATTGCCAATAACAAATTACTTTCCAAAAAATGCAGAAAGCCATCGCGCTGTGGACGATGCGCGTTGCATAAACTATCAAGGACATCATTATCTGTTGATTCTAAAGTCCGTCCATCACTCAACGTTAGATGACGGGCACTATTACCCACCCTAGGACTAACATCGCAGTCTTGAAAACTTAACCCAGAAAATTCTGGGTTAAGTAACTGACCATCATCACCAACAAGCACAGTGATAAGTTGGCGTGACGAACTTTCGCTTCCGTAAAATGTTGCTTCAAATTGCTTCATTACAAACCAATATCCAAATCAAACACATCAGACATGGCATCACCTTGTGCAGTTGCATCAATAGTCGAGCTGGCAACAAACTGCTCTAAACTAGGTGCTAACAAATGCATTGTCTCTGCACGATATCTAGCCATTCTGATTTTTGCCCACGGAATCGCCAAACCCAATGTCATTAAAATAGCCAATGTGTTTGTACAATAAAGAAAGAACATTGTTTTAAACTCAAGCTCACTAACGACAACAACATCATCAACGACTAGACTACCGTATACTAAGTTTGTTCGCCGCGTTTGAATGAATGCAGCTGGCATCATTTGCAAAAAAAACATCGCCAATATCGCACCAACAATTAAAATTATTATCATGCTCACTGTTAAACCATTGCGCGCTATTAGTGCCTCTAAATTTACAGCACCTGCGACAACACCCAAAAAGATAGCTATAACTAGCGGAATCGCAAAAGCAATAATGTACATCGCATAAAAACTTTTTGCGCTTCCGCTATATGACATACCTGACTGACCGAAGTTAACTCTGTTACCGACAAAGTCATAATATTTATTTTGCCACCAAGGAAACAAAAGCAAACAAGCTATAACAAAAAAGCCAAATGCAGCTGTTCCTATTGCCATTGCTTTTGCCCCTTCTTGATCGATTAACTCAGGATCATCTTGTATCGTCTGCAAATCCGCGCCTAAAAATATCTGGAAGAGCCCAAAGACAATAAAATAAATAATCACGGGTAAAAATAATAAATAAGCATTCTTATAGTCTCGTTCAAAACTAAAATGAATACCTCTCCACGAAGAATATCGCATCCTAAAAGCCATACTCATAACTATGATGGCAGGAATAACAAAGCCTAATGCAATAATCACAAATCCTGAGTTTGAGGGAAACAAATAGAGTGAGGCTTGATAGATTATAACGAGCAGCACTGCAATTAAGCGCCCTTTTAAAATCTTTACAGGGTCTGCAGTATAGTTAAACGAAGAACCATCGACATACGTATTACCATAAAAGTATTTATGATTTCTCACTTTTGCCCAAGCGGCATAAATACCCAGCGTAACGACAGTTAGTAGAATATTAACGATCCAAATCTTAAAATATTCTCCCGCTTTCCCCGTAAATTCAAATGGATATTGCTGTGTTTGATTTGATGCTGATTCCATGCTTCACCTTTTTTGTTGTAGTTAACTTCTTTGTTTTTATGTTTATTAAACAGATCAACTAATCATTCAGCTCTGTTTAAGCCCGATACCGCTTAGTGATTAAAACCTTTCTATTTTATTTAGACCTGACCGATCTAAAGTCGAGCCACATAATTCTTGTATCGTCTTCCCTTTTATAGGGTGCATAAAATTTTCAGCTATTTCAGCTAAGGGGACAAGAACATGTGTATAAGTAAGAATATCAGGGTGAGGGATTTTTTGTTTTACATCCAACGACACGATGCCGCCAAATAACAATAAATCAATATCTATAGGCACCAATTCAGACTGGGTTCGATCTCGTCCCTGATTTTTTTCTATTCCTTTTATAGTGCCTATGAATTCTTCAAGCGGCATGTCTGTTTCTAGCCCCACCGCTGTGTTGTAATATTTATTTGTTTTTTGATCAACTGCGTTTGACTCGTAAAAAGATGCGTATTGTAGAGATCCAAATTTTTCTCTTAGAGCATTCAGTGCCAATCGAATATTTTCCGCGCGATTGACATTGCTTCCTAAACCGAGAAAAACCTGTACCACTAAGTGCGCACTCCTCTTTCTATTAAAACGCCGACAGCTTTCGTTGTTTTTATTGCGCTCAGCTTTGATATTTTTACTCGACACCAAGTTACTCCAAATTTTATTTGTAATAACTCAGCGACACTTTCAGCTACAGATTCGACTAATTTAAAATGCTTACTAGTAATTAACGTCGTCACTTCTTCCGTAATGGTTTGGTAATCTAGTGCATATTGTAAATCATCGGTTTTTGCCGCTTGGCCAATAGCTGTGTTCACTTCGATATCAACACTAATAGGTTGTTTAATATTGTGTTCCCACTCATATACACCAATCTCTGTATCGAGTCGTAATTCTTCAACAAACAAAATATCCATGATTTCTCGCTTTTACCTATTTTACGTTAGCGTTTTTTCGTTGCTCTTTTTTATTCGCACAAAAAACCATTTGAAATATCAGACAATCGCTGGCAGCGATTCTAATGACCATCTCGCTTTTACTTTTATACCTAGCTCATCGTGTTGCCCTGCCAATAATCGCTGGCAGCCAGCATAAGCAATCATCGCCCCATTATCGACACAGAATTCTGATCGAGGATAGTAAACAGTAATTTGTTTTTTACCCAATGCCGTTTGTAATTTTTCTCTCAGCTCACGATTCGCCGAAACACCGCCAGCCATCACCAGTGTTTTCAAACCGGTTTGCTCTAATGCCCGCCGACATTTTATCAGTAAAGTTTCAACAACAGCTGTTTGAAAAGCGCGAGCAATATCGGCCATGGTTTGATCATCCGGCAAACCATCTTCACCAGCATGTTTGGCAACGGTATTTAATGTAAATGTTTTTAATCCGCTAAAACTAAAATCAAGTCCAGGTCTATTTGTCATGGGCCGAGGAAAAACAAATCGACCAGCCACACCTGATTCTGCAAGCGCCGCTATGGCAGGACCGCCCGGATAATCCAGATCTAACATTTTTGCGGCTTTATCAAACGCCTCACCGGCTGCATCATCGAGAGACTCTCCCAATAATTGATATTCACCAATCGCACCTACCCGCATCAACTGCGTATGCCCACCGGAAACCAAAAGCGCGACAAAGGGAAATTCAGGAGGTGACTCTTCTAACATAGGCGCGAGTAAATGCCCTTCCATATGGTGAACACCAATCGCTGGGATATCCCATGCGAAAGCCAATGCTCGACCAATACACGACCCCACCATCAAAGCACCCACAAGGCCAGGGCCTTTTGTGAACGCAATACCGTCAATATCCTTTGATGTGAGATGGGTGGATTTGAGAAGATTATCAATTAAAGGAAGTGTTTTCCGAATATGATCTCGAGATGCCAACTCAGGAACGACACCGCCATATTCAGCATGGACGGCGATTTGGCTAAATAGCCTGTGGCCCAATAAGCCATTTTCACTATCATATAGCGCTACTCCCGTCTCATCACAGGAACTTTCAATACCCAAAACCCGCATTGAACACCTCGTGAGGCAGGAAATAAGAAGAACGACATCATAATCACTGATGACAACCAAGACCAGACTTGGGACTCATTTCGCTTTCATATCCTTCAGATAGTTGAACTTATAGAAAGAAGTGTTTACTATTTGCGCCCCTTAGGGGAGGAGCGTCTAAAAACAGACAAAGAAGATCGTCTTAGATAGCTCTCACGTATAATGACTAATACAGGATAAAGCATGCCTTCGGTAAAACTGAAAGAGAATGAACCTTTTGATATCGCCCTACGTCGCTTCAAGCGCTCTTGTGAAAAAGCAGGTGTACTAGCTGAAGTTCGTCGTCGCGAGCATTACGAAAAGCCAACATCAGTACGTAAGCGTAAAGCTGCTGCTGCCGTTAAGCGTCATGCTAAAAAGGTCCAACGCGAGTCTCGCAAGTTTCAAAGACTTTACTAAGAGTTTGTCGCATCTCGGGCTGATGTCTTCCTCAGTCCTACACATGCCCCAAAAGCACCTGCTTTTACTACAAATACTCTCTTTATAGCTCTTTATTTTAGTTACGTACTTTAGTTATCCCCTTGACTAAATTTAGCCTGATCGCGAAATCGATCGGGCTTTGTCGGTTTAGCTTTTTTATTTTCAAGAATTCAAGAAACCCACCGCGAGGATTCAAGATGGCAGCACTAAAAGATCAATTAACCAATGAGATGAAAGCAGCCATGAAAGCACGAGATAAAGAGCGTCTAGGCATAATTCGGCTCATTCTTTCTGAATGTAAGCGCATCGAAGTTGATGAGAGAATCGAGCTAAGTGATGAGCGTGTTATCAGCATCCTCGACAAAATGACCAAACAACGCCGCGATTCCATAAAACAATACGAGGCAGCTGAACGACAAGGGCTTGCTGATCAAGAAGCGTACGAAATCACAGTCATTAAAGAATTTCTTCCTGAGGCACTGACTGAAGAAGATCTCGCCAAGCTTTTAGAAAAAGCCATCGAGGATTCTGGCGCCAGCTCAATTAAAGATATGGGTAAGGTCATGGCAGTGTTAAAACCTCAAATCCAAGGCCGAGCCGATGTTGGGGCTGTCAGCAAATTAGTCAAAGAAGCATTAGGCTAAGAAACTTTAAAGTCTCTTCAATCACACCACTGTAAAAGAGTATGATTCCATACTCTTTTTTTTGATCGTCAGTTATTATCCTAACGATTCATCCTGACGCTCTGGAGATCACCCAATCGTGACATCGCTTATCCCTCAACCGTTTATCGACGACCTGCTTGATCGCGTCGATATCGTTGAAATGATCGATGCTCGGGTAAAACTCAAAAAAAGCGGTAAGAACTATTCTGCTTGCTGCCCTTTCCACGAAGAAAAAACCCCTTCTTTTACCGTTACTCAAGATAAACAGTTTTATTATTGCTTTGGCTGCGGCGCTAGCGGTAATGCCATCGGCTTTTTGATGGGCTACGACAGGCTAAATTTCCCCGAAGCCGTCGAACAACTCGCAAAACAATGCGGATTAGAATTACCGAGGGAAGAACGACGATCTTCGCCAGAGCAAATCGCAAGAGAGAAAGACCGAAAATCTATTTATAGCCTTCTCGAGACAGCGGGTAACTTTTACAAACATCAATTACGGATTCACCCAAGCAAACAAAAACCGATCAGCTACCTGCAAAACCGGGGCTTAAGTGGTGAAATTGCGAGGGATTTTGGCATCGGCTACGCTCCTCCTGGCTGGGATAACTTACTGAAAGCCATTGGCAGTGAACAAGAAGATCAACGCCTTCTCGTCGAAAGCGGAATGCTAGTTAGCCCAGACGATAGCAATAAAATGTATGACCGCTTTCGAGACAGAATCATTTTTCCCATTCGTGATGTTCGTGGACGGGTTATAGGCTTTGGCGGAAGAGTACTGGGTGATGACAAACCCAAATACCTAAACTCCCCCGAATCCCCTGTTTTCCACAAAGGCGAAGAGCTTTACGGCCTCTATGAAGCTAGGGAGCAAAGCTCATCACTCAAACGCCTGCTCGTCGTCGAAGGCTACATGGATGTTGTTGCACTTGCGCAATTTGGTATTGATTACGCCGTTGCCACTTTGGGTACAGCTTGTCGCGCCGACCATTTAGTAAAAGCCTTCAAATACACGCAAGAGATTGTGTTCTGCTTTGACGGTGATAACGCGGGAAGAATGGCTGCACGAAGAGCACTAGAAGCGTCTCTTCCCGTAATGACTGACGGACGACAAGTGAAGTTTTTATTTCTCCCAGAAGGCGAAGACCCAGATACGCTGGTTCGACAAATTGGCGCAGAGAAATTTACTCACCTTATCGAACATGCACTTCCTCTCGAAGATTTCTTTTTTGATGTTTTAACAGAAGATCTCGATGCGAGATCATTAGAAGGTCGAGCACGACTGAGCAAGCTAGCCGCTCCACAACTCAATCAATTGCCTACCGGCGTGTACCGCGAACTTATGTTTAACCAACTCGCGAAGCGAACCGGACTGGAAAAACATACGTTATTGGAATTGATAGAAACCAATCCTGTTAAACCACTATCCACAAAAGAAACAACAGAAGAATCGCTAGACGAAACTGAAACCACTCTTCCATCAAACGAGTACGACGGCTATTTTCAACATGATTCGGAGAGCCAAAAACTCTCCGAAAAAGACTTTCAAGGCCTAGAGCAATCTATTCCAAGTGAGTATTTACACTCCTCACCAGTCAATCAAAGCAGTACTATTGATAGCAGAAACATCAGTAAATTAGCGGTTAACTCTGGAGCAAAAATTAAATTACCACCTTATAAGCTACTCACTTTGCTTCTTTTTCATCATCCCGAACTTGCTCAACAGGTCACCGATATAGATACCCTCAAGGAATCAGAAAGACCGGAGCTCGATCTATTTATTGAACTAGTGGAATTACTTCATCAGCGACCACAATTTACTACCGGCCAAATCATTGGATATATCCAAGGCACCCATGGCGATAATGGCGTTCAACCCCTTAACGAACTGGCAGAACAACAGGGCAAACTCATTAAAAGCGCTCGCCAGACACCCAATTACAACCCTGCTACAGAATTTGTGGATACTTTGGAGCGCATACATCGACAGATCAATAAAGAAAAAGCCAAACGAACACTAGAGTCACTTCGCGAAAAGCCCTTTACCGAATTAACTGCAGAAGAAAAAGAACAATTCAAAGAAGCTCTCGCACAGCAAGCACACTAAAAATCATTCTGTGCCCAAAGCTAGGGACACTCGAAAAAATAAATTCCTATGGTAGAATAGCGGCCCTTTTTATCCTCATTAGCACTTAATCAATAAACCGAGCGCCTCTGTTCTATATCTACCCTTAAAGCAGCTTAAATTAGCCACTGCTTTAGAATAAACATAGATAGAGCGTCAGTAACGAGACAACATCATGAGTTTAGACTTAGTACCTGCCGGTAAAAACCTGCCTGAAGACATTAACGTTATCATTGAGATTCCTCTTAACGGCGACCCAATAAAATATGAAGTCGATAAAGACAGCGGCGCTATTTTTGTTGATCGTATGCTAGGTACCTCGATGCACTATCCATGCAACTATGGTTACGTTCCTCATACCTTATGCGGCGATGGTGATCCTGTTGATGTTCTTGTGATTATGCCTCTAGCGTTAATTCCCGGTTCTGTTGTTCGCTGCCGCCCTATCGGCGTCTTGAAGATGACTGATGAATCTGGTGAAGATGCCAAGATCATTGCTGTTCCGGTTGAAAAAGTAACTAAACTTTATCGCGGCATTGATAGCGTTCGTCAACTTCCTGAAATCACTCTTAATCAAATTGCTCACTTTTTTGAACACTACAAAGACTTAGAAGAAGGCAAATGGGTGAAAATCGAAGGCTGGGATGGCCCAGTTACAGCCCGAGAAGAAATCATGGATTCAGTGAAAAGATACAACGAAGATAAATAGTTTTTGTAGTCGTATCAATTATGTCTCTCGAAAGCCGGTTGATACCGGCTTTTTTCTCCTTTGGAAGCAAATCCACTGCACCTCATCACAACATCCCCACCCATCAAATTGGCGCCATCAGATTACCAAAAGATAATAAACGTAAAATTTAAACACAACCCCCCTAAATTAAGGCCTCCCTCCTTAATTCTATTGAACCACTCAGCCCTTCAAAACGAAATATCTCTGCTATGCTTCATGTACTGAAAGGAAAAAGCGAGCAATGACATTACATTTTTCTCACGAGCAAATGACCCACAAGGGTAGAGATCAAACAGATCATCTTTCTTTCTCGTGCCATGTTTTTGTACGCACAAAACAACAATTCTTAAGTAGCTTTTCAATCAAGCTCATTGCTATATTTTTTCTTACCATTCTCTTTGTGAATCATTCTCATGCAGATCCTCTAAAACTCAGTGAAAATGAGCCTGCTGAACTTGGGAAGTATAGTTATTTATTTTATGGCTCTGACCTTACCTGGAAAGACATCCTGACTTCGCCGTTAGCAGAAAGAAAACCAAATACTAACAATTTTTTTCTTTCTCGACCGGGGAGCACAACTTGGGCAAGAATAGATCTCGACATTAGTAATCTTTCAAAAAACCATTGGTTGCTGTCTACAGGAGATTCATTCGGTGGAAAAATGACACTCTATGTTGTAGAAAACGATCAACTAGTCTTGGAATCCCCTATAAACAGCTACGAGTCTTATGACTCCAGAGCCTACAATCACACGGAAATATTATTTCCTGTTTACTTAAATTCAAACTCGAAAACATCTTTAATTTTAAAAATAGAAAAATCTCGAGATTATTTATACATTCCAAAACTAATACCTGAACGAGATTTTTTTATTTATGATCATAACTACGCATGGGTAACCGGTTTACAAATGGGCCTAGTGCTTGCATTAATGATTTACCATCTCATAATTGCAGGCGCCACTTTCGATAAAACTTACCTTATTTATTCTGCTTATCTCGCTTCGAATCTAATTTTTGAAATATTTTCAAGTGGCTTAGGCTATCAAAATTTATGGCCCAATAATTCATGGATAGAAACTGATTTATCTCGCGTCTTTATTGCACTCCCAACAATGACGGCCATTATCTTTACCATCAGCTTTTTACAACTTAGAAAACTTTCAAAAAATTTCACTTATTTCTTTTATTCGACGCTTGCGATCATTTTAGGGCTATCGCTTGTCAGGCTATTTAATGAAAACTTTTCCGAGTTAATCAGAGCATACTTTATTGTATTAGTCTTTATATCGTTTGTGGTGGCTGGGGTATACGCGCTTCGTCGCGGCGTTATCTATGCTCGATTTTTCTTAATCGGATGGACACTCTATTGCACCGCCTTAATTAATTGGCTGCTTTTTCGAATTGGTCTACCGTCTTTTCTTCCGCAGCAAAGTTTTTTTATGATGCAAATATGTTTTGACGGACAAATCATGCTACTCGCCTTAGCACTAGCACACCGCATAAGATTACTACGCACTGAAAAACTAGAGGCCGAATCAGATAACAAAGCCAAAAGCGAATTTTTAGCTAGAATGAGCCATGAGATTAGAACTCCGCTCAGTGGTGTATTAGGCATGTCAGAATTACTGGCGAGCCGCTTAAAAGATAAAACAGATATCCACTACAACAATATCATTCGCTCTTCAGGATCATCTTTATTAACCATCATTAATGATATTTTGGATTACTCTAAATTCACTTCTGGAAAAATGGAATTAGAGAAAATCCCATTTAACATTCAGCATCTTGCTGTAGATTGCCTCGACTTATTTAAGACAAAAGCAGCTGAAAAAGATATAGAACTAATCGCCGATATTGATTTAACTATCCCTGAACAAGTGATTGGAGATCCAACTCGCCTCAAACAAGTTATTCTTAATTTTTTAAGCAACGCAATTAAATTTACCAAAACAGGACAGATAGTCTTAAAGATTTATTATGCCAATAAAGCCGACTCTATTTTTGAAATTTCAGTGACAGATACGGGAGAAGGAATTCCAGAGGAAGAGCAGTCAAAATTATTTGAAGTTTTTTCTCAAGCAAACACCAGTACAGCAAGAAAGCATGGAGGAACCGGACTTGGATTATCCATCTGCAAACAACTTGCTCTTTTAATGGGTGGAGAAATTGGAGTGAACAGCGCCCCAGGTAAAGGCTCTACATTTTGGATCACTGCAACTCTCCCTACTAGCTCTAATTCACACACGACAGTTGACATCACAGAGATCAACTTAAAAGGCCTTAGATTATTGATCGTAGAAGATAACTATACGTTTGCCGACTTGTTACAAGCACAGGCCGCTGCTTGGGGTATGGAAGCGATGATCGCTAGAAACGGTGCAGAAGCAATTAATATATTACATTCATGCCATGAATCAGGTATATCGTTTGATTTAATTTCTCTCGATTTATTTATGCCAATTCTTGACGGAATGGAAGCAAGCCAACGCATAGAAAAAGACGATAGATTTAATCACATACCTAGGTTATTGCTGACTTCAGCAACCAATATGCCTTCAAAAGAAAATTTACGTGAAGCAGGCGTCAGTCGCGTCATGGAAAAACCAACGTTACCTGCCGACTTATTACAAACCTACAAAGAGTTGCTGGCAACTCAATCACCGGACAAGAAATTCGCAAAAGAAATATTTCAACAAGAAAAACACGACCAAGTAATCAGCCAATTAAAAATACTGGTCGTTGAGGATAATCAAGTCAATCAACTAGTTATAAAAGGTATTCTAGATAGATTAGGTATAAAACCCACAATAGTCGATGATGGTGAAGATGCTATAAAATTAATTATCGAAAACAAAGAAATTTATGATCTTGTCCTGATGGATTGTGAAATGGAAAGAATGGACGGTATCACTGCAACTAAAAATATTAGGGAATGGGAATCACAAAAATCTGATTTAGATGCAACACAAAGCGAACCTTTAACTATTGTTGCGTTAACTGCACATGCAGTCCAAAGCCAAATGCAAGCTTGTCACGATGCAGGTATGAATGCCTACCTGACCAAACCTATTGAAGTAGAAAAACTCGAAAAACTTTTGAAAGGCCACACAGAAGATAAAACGCTAAGTGACTTCTCAATATTTCCAGAAAACTCTTAACAACAACATCAATAATCAATGTAAATTCGGCACAACACCAACCTGCGGCATCTCAGCCAAACCAATATCGCGCGCATGATCCTCAAAACCTTTATTCTTCCAGAAAAATGCGCCAGGCATTGTAGTAGGAATAACCAAAACATAAAACAGCGCACGACCGATCAATAAAGCAAATCCACCTAAGCCACACAAAACAAAAAACACTAATAACTCAATCAATGGATTGATATTGACTAAAAGCAAACAGACCGCCAATAAGACGCTACCTACAGCCAATAAATTCCTCAGCCAATACGTTTTCCCAAAAGTCGTTAATTGCACATAGTGTGCTGCTGCACCTTCGCCAGCTTCTTTGTTCAAGTAACGAGAATGTGCAACTAAGCCAATAATTTCCAGCAGCAACCCAATCGCAACCCATCCACTGATCATCGAAACAGAATGAATAAAAATATTCTGATCAGCAAACAAGCCATCATTCATTAGCCACAAGGTTGGCAACATCACCAAACCCAACATAATCCCGCCAAGACTCAATGTTGCCCCAAAGAACGATGTGATGACCTGCCAATGATTCCAGAATGGCCTGGCTCTTATGCGATAGATTTTATGCATGAACCAGAGACCAATGACGGCTGACAATAGAGCTGCGATTCCAAACCCTTGAGCGATCATTTCTACAATTGGCATTTCTAACCAAACATTCACTAATTTGAAAAATATAAAGCCGCTTAAAGCGGCCAAAAATACCGCGACACCCAACGCCTCTCTACTAAGCGGCGAATGCCGTAAGTTATTAAATCCACGATAAAAGCGAAGAGGTTTTCCTAAATGAATCGTCGACAAAACCAAACCGCCGACTTGTAACGCTGCCAGTATCATTAAGAATGGAATATATAATACTGATATTTCAAATTGTAAAAACCCTTTTAAACCAAACCAAGGAGCCACAAGTAACATTGCAAACGCACCAATAACGCCTTGCGTTAGGAGTGTGAAAATAACAAGAGGATTTTCTCTTGAGCTTAAGCGATTAAAATTCCAATAAGTTTCTTTTCCAAGCTTTTCATCTACCACTGAACGAAACTGACCCTCATCATCTTTCGCATATTTCAATGGCATTGAGTCAGTACGAGACACTTCATTAGGCATGGATTTCGTTTGTTGAAAGCGAATATTCGGGTGTGTAATATCTGGATCAGGGAATCCAGGCAAGTGAGTTAAATTTTGTTCGCGATTTTTAGGTAGCTCTTCTACTACACCAAAGTCTAATGCATTGCCCAAACAAGCTGACGCGCAAGCTGGTTTCAACCCCTCTTCTAAACGATCGACACACATATTACATTTTGAAACCTCCCCTTTAATAGGGTCAAGTTGTGGCGCATTGTAGGGACAAACCCAAGTACAATAGCCGCAACCAAAACAGGTATCAGGATCTTGTAAAACCGCACCGTATTCTAAATGTTTTGTGTAAGCACGCGTTGGGCAGCCTTTCAAGCAAACAGGATCATCGCAATGGTTACAGGCCATTGAAATATTCATGCGCTTAAAATCGGGATAAGTTCCGCCTTCGACATAACCTACTGATCGAAAACTGATGTGCGCAGGGTTTCCATTTTTTTCACTGCATGCCGCTTCACAAGCATGACAACCAATACAGTTATCTGCATTAAAATAAAATCCATGTTGCTTGTATCGATTAGGATTTTCACCTACAGCTGGGTTGGCATTAATAAATAACGACTCATCTGTCGGCAATTTATTTTGCGTTAACTCAATTAAATTTATCGTCTGCCCGTAACAATTTGATTCAGGAACATTTGAACCATCTAGCTTCGCGTACTCTGGCTCGTTATCGCGAATTTCCCATGTTTTTTTCGCTTCTGTATAAATTGGATCGGGCTCGTCCCCTATAGCATCCAATTTATCGCGTACATTTCGCAGCAAACTTAACATCATTATTCCTCAATTATTAACTACGATTATTTAGATAAATTAATACGCTCGGCGTTGAGCATTTAATTTTGCCGCTTGTTTTTGATCGACATGCTCTACACGTACAGAGCATTGTTTGAATGCGGGCTGTCTTGAATGAGGATCCAACAAACCTAAAGACAATCGATTAACACAATCATAAAAATGGAAAGGGATAAACACCATTTCGCGAGACACTCGCTGTGTTAACTGCACCATAACAACAGCATCGCCTCTTCTCGATACTAGACGCACATAACTTTGATGCTTGATTCCCAGCTCAGCAGCAGAATCAGGATTCATTTCCATATAAGGTGTCGGACTAAATTTATTACAATTCCCTAACTTTCCTGTCCGCGTTCGCGTATGAAAATGCTCTACAACACGACCGCTGTTTAGCCAAAATGGATAGTCATCGCATGGTCGCTCATTGTTATCAATAAAAGGGAGCGGTATTAAATTTGCTTTACCGTCTTTCGTTTGAAATTTTCCTTCCGTATATAAACGCTGATCACCTTTTTTGTTTTCTGATCCTTCACGAAACGGCCACTGAATCCCACTTTGTTTTTCAATGAGATCATGACTCATTCCAGATATATCGAGCGTTCTACCGTCACCTTTTGACAACAATTTCATTTCATCAAAAGCACCCTCTGGCGTTTCCGGAAATTTAATTTTTTCTCCGTTAGGAAATCGTTTGGCTAATTCAGAGAAAATCCAAAAATCAGGTTTTGATTCGGCATGCGGTTTAACGACAGGGCGAATTAAATTGACACGCCGCTCTGTATTCGTAAAGCATCCTGTTTTTTCTGCCCAAACTGAAGCAGGTAAATACATGTTCGCGTACTCATTAGACTCGCAATCTTCATAGGCATCCTGCACAACAAGAAAATCTAATTTTTCTAGCGTTTTACGAATACGGGGAGTATTGGGCATAGACGTCATTGGATTGGTAGCGATTAACCACAATCCTTTTATTTGGCCGGTTTCAATCGCAGGAAAAATATCTGTCATTGCAAGGCCACGCTGTGTAGGAAAAAAATCTTTTTCTATTCCCCAAAAATCAGCAATTTCTTCTCGATCTTTTTCATTTTCTAAATAGCGATAGCCAGGTAAACCGGAACATGATGACCACTCTCGGGTTCCCATCGCATTGCACTGCCCCGTGATAGATAAACTTGTACCACCAGGTTTTCCTACATTACCTGTAATTAAATTTAAATCATTAATGCCGACAACACCGTCAGAACCATGTGTGCTTTGGTTGATGCCCATCGTCCAAATGCTCATTGCTGAATCAGCTTTTGCATAAAGTCGAGCAACGTGTCGAATTGTATCCTCATCAATGCCGCAAATTTTTGCAGCGGTTGTCGGATCGTAATCTTTCACGCAAGCGGTAACCTCTTCGATACCATTAGTATGCGCTTCAATATATTCACGGTCCTCTAATCCCTCTGCCAAAATCACATGCATTAATGCGTTTTGTAAAACAACATCAGTACCAGGAGTTATAGGTAAATGAATATCCGCAAATTGCGCGAACATAGTGACTCGAGGATCAACCACGATGAGAGGAAACTTTCTTTTTTCGAGCGCTTCTTTTAAACGCCAATAAATAATGGGATGTTGTTCTGGCAGGTTTGAACCCCAAGCCATTAAACAGTTTGTGTGTTCAAAATCTTCGTAACAGCCTGGAGGCCCATCAGAACCAAACGAGCGCTTGTAACCGGATACCGCCGAGGCCATACACAGAGTCGTGTTACCGCAATAATTGTTTGTGCCGATACAACCTCGAACAAGCTTCCCTAACGTATAGAATTCTTCCGTCATGATTTGACCGGTCGAGACGACAGCAAAAGAATCTTTCCCGTAAGTTTCTTGAATTCTTTTTATTTCATTGGCTGTTTTATCTAGCGCCGTATTCCAATCCGTTTGCTCCCATGGATTCCAGTGCTTTGACCTCATCAAAGGCACAGTCCCTCTTCCTGCAGATTCAAAAAGCTCGTGTTCAAAGATACCCTTGATGCATAGCTTGCCTCTGTTTACATCGGCATCCGCTTTTCCACGAGTCGCAACAGCCTTGCCTTCTTTATCTAAACCAACCTCAATGGAGCACCCCGTTGAACAATATCCACAGGTTGTGTACTTCCAATCCTCGACTTTTTTATCGAGTATTTTGATTTTGTTCTTATCTTGACGGCCAAAAAGCATTATTTTGGTTCCTCCGAGTGTTTTTATGCTCCTAAATAGACCAAGTATAAAACCAGCGACAGCCTATATTGCACTTTAAAACGCTAATTTTGTTCTATTACCGTGCATAACGTGGCTTATAGTGTCATTTAGGAAGTAATTTACTCTTAGCATTACAACTTCTGTGCCACTCCAGCTTTTTGCAGGAACTACCAACTAAACCATAGAATCTAAAAAAGGAAAGACGGTATTAAGGGGGGTATAACAAAACAAGAAAACAGGCTAATAATCACCTGATCCCCGAGGCTGGGAAAGGACAGTTACTCAGATAAGGAGAGAGAGCCTGTATCTGGTGGCGGCGGTGGCGTAGGTTTTTTAATCTCTCCGACATCGCTACCAACCGGTGCAAGATCAAAATTAACGTCAGCAATTTCAACTGGTGGCACAGTTGGCTTTTCTGCAGCAGTGAGAAGATCGGCACCAAGATCTGCCAAATCATAATTACCCGCTTCAATGAGCTTGATATGTTCACTGACTTTTTCAGAGGCTGCCATGAGATCAGCCCCAACTTCGGCAATATCGATATCACTCACATCGATATCTACCACAATATCCGGTTTTTTTTCATCGGGAGCTAGTAACTCTCCCTCCGGAAGGCTTGCCGATAAATGACTAGTATCTACCTGGATAACGCCTTCTGGTGACTGCTGTTTTACAGTTCCCAGCACAGCGCCTACAGGAGCTAAGACAAATCCTTCTTGCCCTAGATCATCTTTGCCATCAGCTTGATGTTTAGCCTCTGCTTTTGCTTGAATTTTCGCGAGCGCCTCTTCCTCTTTAGCCGCTTTTGCTAATCGCTCTTTAAGGGTAAGAGGCTTTTCTTTAACGGGAACTGAAGCTGGACTACTTTTAGAATCAACCGAATTCGATGACGGGTTTACTTTAGTCGCGGCCTTGATCGGCTCAGCCTTAGACATATCTTTTAATGATACTTGAGCGCCCGCCTTAAGCAAAATAGCTTTATATTTCTCAGCAGTATGCAAATCAACATTTCGCTTTAATGGAACCGCCCGACCTGTAAATAACGCATCAACTTTAGCAGCTTCAATCTTAAAGAGTTGACCCAATCGCTGCTTTACTTCAACGATGTTGTTACCTGCAACTACGTCACCTCGAAATATAATGTCGTATTTAGGCTCGCTCATAATATTATCTATTCACTCTTATCAATTGTGATCTTAAGTTCCCCTTCAAGCTAATACTCTTGATTATCACTGTCACTTTCAATTTAGACCATTCCCTATAGATATCTTAGATAATTATCCTATATCAAACACTAAATATGCGCGAATACTCAGAAGATTTTATCGACAATCGATCACAACTTTAACCTTGGCGGTATAAAGATACAAACATATGAGAAAAATTCGGAAAAATGAAAATAGGACATGCTAATTCTACAGCAACTAGACCTGTTCCATTTCATTTCGATATTGAAAATAGCGTTAGTTATAGCATCACATTCTTTCTATATTGGCGAGCTCTGCTATCGTTAATGTAAGAACTTCCGAATAAGCACTGATACCGCGAGAAAGCGGTATCTGAATGAACGATTAGTTGAATATTGTATAGGTAGAATCGAATGATCAACCAGAAGTATCAAAAAGAGCATGACGAAAAAGACATTTCAGATATGACAATAATGGGAAAAAAAGTCGCCGCTGACATTGCTTTTTTAGAAGATAAATTAAAATATCTTAACAATCAAAAAACTCCTAACCAAACAGTGATAAAAATATACAGTGATATGCTGAGCAGCCGAGAAAATGTGCTCGCATGGCTATCGACTAATGGCGAAATCGCCCCCCCCGAAACAACAAGCAAAGACAGTTTTGGAAAAGCCGTTATCAATCACTAACTCAACAAAAAAAGAAAGCTTTTCTCATATTTACACGCCATCCAGTTTTAAATTCTCTCTCGCAAAGCTGCAATCCTGACCTCTAAAGGAGGATGCGTTGAAAAAGCCGCTCCCATTTTTGAAAAATTAGAAGAGATAGCAAACGCCTTTAAAGTCCCTGGCATTTCAGTAACCGATGATGACTCTTGCTGTAATCGCTGCAACGCATTAATCATCGCATTACGACCAGCTAAATCAGCGCCGGCAATATCAGCACGAAATTCACGACGCCTTGAAAACCACGCTACTATCATCGACGCTAAAAAAGCCAAAACCATCTCAGAAATAAAAGTCGCCATATAATATCCAATGCCATGACCGCGCTCCGTCTTAAACACCACCCGATCAACAGTGTGCCCAATGATACGAGCAAAAAACATGACGAATGTATTCACAACGCCTTGTATCAAGGCTAGCGTTATCATATCGCCATTAGCAACATGACCAATTTCATGTCCCAATACCGCACGAACTTCTTCCTTATCAAATCGAGACAACAAACCCGTACTAACAGCAACTAACGATTTATTTTTATTCCACCCTGTGGCAAAAGCATTCGATTGTTCAGATGGAAAAACTCCAACTTCAGGCATTCCAATTTCCGCTTTTCGTGCAAGCTCAGCGACAGTATCAAACAGCCATCGTTCCTGAGCATTAGCAGGTGTTTCTATAATTTGCGTTCGAGTACTTTTTTTCGCCATCCATTTTGAAATAAATAACGAAACAATTGATCCTGCCATACCAAAAACGGCACAAAATATTAATAATGATCGAAGATTTAAATTTGTCCCTGTGCTATCAAGATAACTACCAACACCTAATAAATTTAATGTAATGCTGGCAACAACCAAGACAGCGATATTAGTTAACAAAAACAATCCTATTCTTAACATTCGTATCTCTCTCTAAGCTTTTTTAGCTCTAACCTTTTGAATAACCATTTAGCAATATTGTGCCTATAGTCTATTTTTCAAGATAGAATACAGACAACCGTGCAAATCATTTGTTTCTGCTTACGATCAGTCGCAATTCATTTTTTCCCATAAATTTTCCATAGAAGACAGTGAATGCTGTTCAGCCGCCTTTCCTATCGCTCGGGCCGGCACACCTGCTACCGTCGTATACGGAGGAATGTCTGCTAATACAACACTTCCAGCCGCAATTTTTGCACCCTCCCCAACAGAGACATTACCTAGAATTTTTGCTCCGACACTAATCAAAACATCGTTGCCAATGTTAGGGTGACGATCGCCAGATTCACAACCAATCCCCCCCAGCGTCACTGAATGTAAAATTGAAATGTTATTACCAAGGACTGACGTCTCACCAATCACCAAACCAGTCGCATGATCAATCATGATACCACTGCCTAGCGCTGCCCCAGGATGAATATCTACACCAAAGCGTTCCGATATTTGATTTTGTAGATACAACGCTAAATACTCTCGCCCATCTAACCACAACTCATGCCCGATACGATGAGCAGCAAGAGCGTTAAAGCCTTTAAAGTAAAGTAATGGCGTGGAATATTTATCGCACGCTGGATCCCTATCTTTATGTGCGCAAATATCTTTGACCATCGAATCAAACACACCGGCCTTATCCAATATAACCTGTTCAATTAATTCTCGCAGCAGCATTGCAGGAACAGTACCGCTATTCAATTTATTAGCTAACTCAAAGCTAATCGCTTCAGATAAAGTATCGTGTTTTAATATTGCAGCATAATAATAACTGGCCAAAGCAGGTTCAACTTTAACCACCTCTTCAGCCTCCTTTCTAATTTCATCCCACACTCTATCATTCAACATTTTATTTTCTGACAAACTATCCACCTATTTAGGATTTATATTTTTAAAAACATTAAAACCACATTCAATAAAATTTGTTAGTTCAACTCTCTATCAGGCACCTTCAACAAAAACAACAAAGGTATTGAAAATAAAGTCAACCACATCATAAAACGAAAATCTTGCAGGTAAGCAAGTAACACAGCTTGCTGGGTAACCAAGCCATTGATCAATGAAAGACCAATATCATTTTGCATATCAACAGCACCCTTTTCAACTAACAATCTAAGGCCTAAGTTATTAGGCTCTATAAAACTGACAAGACCTTCATGGTTAATTTGAGAGTTTTGCGACAACATTGTAATAACAATAGAAACGCCTAAGCTGCTGCCAAGATTGCGAATTAAATTATACAACGGTGTTGCCTCCATTCTCATTGCAGGCCCGAGAGTTGCAAACGTGAGCGTCGACAAAGGGACAAAAATACAACCCAAACCAACACCTTGTATAAACCCAGACATGACAATTGTACTGCCGCTGACTTCGTGGGTGAAAAAGGACATCTGTCTTAACGAGTAGGCTATCAAAAGTAAACCCAACAAAACAAAACTTCTGGGATCTATTTTTTCAACCAACCGTCCGACTATCAGCATACTCAACATCGTACCGGCACCTCGCGGAGCTAAAAGATTTCCAATATCAATAATAGGATACCCCATTAAGCCCTGCATGAATGGCGGCAGCAACGCCAAAACCGCAAGTAAGATAATACCAATCAAAAACATGAACAGCATGCCTGCTGAAAAATTTCTATCCTTAAATATTTTTGGATCAATAAACGGATCTTTAATCGTGAATATATGAACAATAAAAAAATATAAAAACAATAATGCGACAACCGACTCTATGATTATTTCAACGCTAGCAAACCAATTTAGAGATTCTCCCCGATCCAACATCATTTGCAGCCCAGCAATACTGATGCTTAGAAAAGCAAATCCCATTAAATCGAATCGCCGTTTCATATCTATAGGCGTTTCTCGCAAAAAAGCTGCCAAACCAAACCACGTAATTACCCCCAGCGGCAGATTAATATAAAAAACGGCGCGCCAGCTGTAATATTCTGTTAACCAGCCTCCCAGTGTCGGGCCAATAATGGGACCCAACATAACCCCCATCCCCCACATAGCCATTGCCGAGCCATGCTGTTTTCGCGGATAGCTGTCTAACATTATTGCTTGAGAAAGCGGAACTAATGGCGCGCCAAAAACACCTTGAAGAAAACGAAAAATAACAATTTGATAAATATCTTGGGCTGCACCACACATCATAGATGTTAGCGTAAAACCGGCAACACTAATTAAAAACAATCGTTTTCGCCCTAGGCGAGAAACCAAATAACCAGTGAGGGGAATGAAAATTGCTGCTGCTAGAATATAAGAAGTTAAAACCCATGAGATTTGATCTTGAAAAACCCCCATACTTCCCTGCATATGAGGCAGAGCGACATTCGCTATTGTCGTATCGATAGCTTGCATAATAGTAGCGAGCATAACCGCTGCCGTTATTAATGCGCGTTGTTTTTTATTTTTTACTACATTTTTATCAAAATCAACTTCAGATGACATTTGAAAACACCAAAAAATCACGCCACCTTTAAAAACGCGATGTTTAATTACATTGAATTTTATCTAGATAAAAAACCGAACAACTTTTTTTTATGTTCAGTATCAATTTCTACAACAGCACTCATGCCCGTTCTTAGCGGCGGCGCATCTGATGAAAAGGACAATGAAATCCGTACTGGAATCCTTTGTGCAATCTTAATCCAATTTCCCGTTGCATTTTGAGGAGGCAAAATTGCAAATTCCGCTCCAGTAGCAGGACTAATACTCTCAACCACGCCTTCCCATATTTCATCAGGATAAGTATCTATATGTACATCAACTGACTGCCCAGAACGAACATATGTCAAATCAGTTTCGGGAAAATTTGCATCAATCCATACCGATTGATTCACTACCAAAGCCGATAACATATTACCCGATCGAGCATAAGCACCCTGCTTTGGAAGTTGGCTAACATATCCCGCATTAGGTGCGATAATTTTTGTTTTTTCTAAATCTAATTCGACACTGCGCATGCTAGCTACCGCACCTAAATATCTAGGGTGAGACATCACAGATGATTTAGCATTCCCACCTAAACTTGCTTCAATTTTTTTCAAATCTAGGCTTAAAACTTTTAACTGCTGCTCAGTAATATCTACCGCATGCTCCAAATCATCAAACGTTGACGCAGAAACAAAATTCTTTCCCTTTAATTCCTGCTGACGCTCCAACTCTTTTTTAGCAAAATCTGCATTCGATTTAGCTAGATCAATACTCGCTTGCTTTTCTAAATAACTTATTTTCAATGCGCTTAGGTCAGCTTTAGCTTCCTCGAGCCTTGCTTTTGCTTTTTCTATTTCAACGACAAAAGGTTCTGTCTCTAACTCAAACAACACAGCTCCTTTTTCGACCCATTGATTCTCTAACACTAAGACATTCTCGACAATTCCAGAAACTTCTGAGCTAATTGGAATAATATCCGACTGAACATAAGCATTATCAGTTTCAACAAAACGACCACTTTGAAAATAAACAATCAAAGAAAAAAATAAAAGTATAGCGGGACCAATCACAAGAAGTATCAGGCGTGTTTTACCGAAATTCTTTTTACCTGTCATACTTGCGGCCTTTAACTGAAAGATTATTTCTTGTTTTCTCCAGCGCACTGCACATGATCTTTTTTTCTTCCTCTGTCATACCTTTAAATGCTTCGTCTCTCATCTCGCAAATCACTTTTTGAATATGCTCCAAGTAATTATTTGCTTTTTCCAAAATGAATAACTGGTAAGCTCGACGATCACGAGGATCCGCTCGACGTTCAACTAATTCGAGTAACTCCAGCTGGTCGACTAAGCGAGCCAATGTAATCGGCTGCACTTCTAACAAATCCGCTAATTCGACTTGACGAATCCCAGGGTGTCGCGCGATATACACCAATGCTCTGGACTGAGCCAACGTTAACTCTCCTTCTGCCATTCGGCGCTGAAATGCTCTTCTTAACAACCTAGATACATCTGTAATTAAAAAACCAACACTGGATTCATCAAAAATCATCATTCTCTATTAAACCTCAACTCTCAACATCAACTGGTAGCTCCAAAAGCTGCCTATATAGAGCATTTATAGAACAGCAGAAACTAGGCTTATAATAAGCAAAGCTTATTAATAGTAAAGTTTATACCCACCCCTTTTTTTTGTCATTAGAGATAACGTTTCTTAATCGGTGATTTATATTCTGTGGAAGAAGCTAGTGAGCTCATTCATATCATGAAAGATGGTCGCCCCAAGCTCGGACATTTGATCGATAGAGATTTTAGTTTGGCACTTACAGTATGCAAAAACAGCCATATTTGCTCGGCTTGCAGCCATTACTCCAGGAAGGGAATCTTCAATAACAATACACTCTTCAGCAGCAAACCCCATTTGATCCGCAGCGTATAAAAAAAGATCTGGAAACGGCTTTCCTTTTTGAACTTCAGAAGCACTAAATATATTGGGAGCGAAATAAGAATCAAGTCCAGTAATGGACAAGGTTAAATCTAATTTGTCATAACTCCCGCTCGACGCTACGCATATATTGTAGCCCTTCTCCATCAGCCAAATAATTACACTCTCCACACCAGAAACAGCCTTTAAGCTTCGTGAAAAATGCAAAAATGTTTCCTTCTGAAGGTTCTCCAAAAAATATTCAGGTAAAGGAAAATTAATTTGAGATTTTATTTTGTCTAATATCGTAGACATCGATAAGCCACGGTATAATCGGCTCCCGTGGTCTTCTGTAATATCCACTCCTAACTGTTGGATATGCTTGACTAGAACTTGGTTCGCGATATCTTCACTATCAACTAGCACGCCATCACAATCAAAAATAATTAGTGGCAATTTTTTATTTACAATTTTTTTTTGCATCAAAGTCTATTGTCTATTGAAATTTATAACTTGTACTGCCTGAACATTTTTTTGAAATCTAATCAGCAAAAAACTTTACGAATTCTAGCTATCAACATTGTTAGCGCTACAAACAAATGAAGCGCTTATAGATTTCATCTAAATTTTCCAAGACGGTCTCTCGTAAATTTAATTGAGATGTTGCGATCACTGAGCGCACCAAATCTACAGTTAATAACTTAGAAAATTGATCAGCTAAGGGCTTGTAGCTTAAGTGCCAAGGTTCACACCCAATACCTCCACAATCTTTTTCGTAGGGACGATAAAAACCATGAGCGCGATTAGATGCTATAACTTCATTCAACCAATAATGAAACTCTGAAAAAACCCCGCCCTCCTCTGTCTCAGAATGAGAGAGCTGCAATTCATATCCATCGCTTATTTGTGATTTATCATAGACATCTAAATCAGTTCCCCAATGATGCCTAGAAGCACTAGGAAGTGCAGACCATCGTAAAATTGCTTGAACCAACTCCCACTTATTCAACACATCGACATTAACTTCTTCGCCGACATCATTCATTACTGCGCGTATACCTTTCGCTTTTTCATTCCAAATAATACTTTGACGATGAAAATTTCTGTAGCTGCTCGCGATAGCCAATTCAAAACCTGCTTTTTTAGCTTCAGCTTTTAAAGAAATAAAATGAGGCAATACATTTTTATGTAAAAATCTGCCGCCTGAAGCCTCATGACAAACTAAGTTACTCTCATCCTGTCCTGTAATTAATAATTCTTTTTTTGTGTATTGGATACAACCTCCCATTCGCAGGTGATTCCTTACTTGAAAAGACAAGCAAAAGTTTTTTATTCACTATTTAGATAAAAATTATTTAAAACCATCAAATTTTAGATAAAAAAATAATGTCATTTTCATAGAAGGTATTCCCAACATTATTTTTCTATTTTAGTAATTCTTACTTCACTTTACTCCCAATAAACCAACTTCAAAGAATCTCATGCGCCTATTATGATCGCTGGGCACTCGTAGCTTTTAAATTTTCGGCCAATTTACCTGTTCGCAGGCTCTTATATTATTCTGTTTTACGACTTCGGAAATAATTTAAAAAAAATTATCAATACCAATTGCAGTTAGGATTTAACTTGGTATTATAACCGCTGGCTATATACAGCCTCTGAGTAAAAATCTGAGTTTCTTTTTTATAAGAGCAGTACTCGCATAAATCAGGTCTTTTGGAGTCATCCCTTAAGGTACATTTATCGCTTGTGGCGACGTAAACAAAGCGACGCAAAGAAAATAAAAAATAACCTCAATTGTTGTGGAGACTCGAAGTCTTGGCTGAAAACGAAAGTGATTTACTCCAAAGAAAAAATCTTGGTGTTGCCTCTGTCAATATTTTACGAGCTATCGGTGTAAGCAGTTATTCTGAGCTCAAAGAAATTGGCTCAGTTGAGGCTTACCGCCGTATTAAAGCGCGCGGGATAAATGTGTCTAAAGTGATGCTCTATGCGCTTGAAGGCGCCCTAATTGATGTGCACTGGAAAGATTTACCCCCCAATGCAAAAGCTCGCCTAGTTGAGTTATCAGAAAACCCCAAAGACACCTCAAACGCATGATGCATTCCTAACAAAACATTACCCCTGATCATTATGCATCAGGGCTATATAAGAAAGCCCCTCCTACTTGCACCATCAGCTATCAGTTTCAACACACTTCACCTATTAGAATCTTGTTGTATACATTCTTGCGCATTTTCTTTTTGGATAGCTTTTAAAAACCTTATCAACTGTTTGTTTTTAATATACAAAAAAGTATGTTTTTTTATGGATATAACCGATTCATCCAGCCTGTAACCGCAAGTACCACACGAATTACCTGTTATCGGGTTTAAGCATACCCTAACCGATTTGGGTGCGTAAAATACTAATATAAGCCTAATTCTAGATATTGCTCGAGATTCAACTAATTACTCCTGTATCAATCACGATCTAGGCCAGCAACTCATCCAAATCTGAAGTATCAAAATATGCGTATTCCTGAAAATAGAGATGAACATTTTATTGAACTAACCCAGCGAATGCATGGTCTGGCTAGCAAGATCATCGCCAATTTAAAGCCAGATGGCGAGACCTTACGCCTTGATAACGCTTCTGATTTATTAAACAGTCAACCTGCTACACGAATCTTCTGGATAAAATCAGGTTACTTAAATTGTATTCAAGACAACAAACTTACACATATCGCAGAAACTGGAGACTTAATAGGCTTTGCCCGTTCACTGAAATTACCCGAAGGCACCTATACAACCGATGCACCTATTGAGCTTATTCCATTTCAACGTGACGAGTTAATGAGTCATGTAACCAGCTCTGTGGAACTACAAAAACACTGGGTTTTTTATTTAACATGCCAAGCAACTTTTTTTAGTGAAGCCCTAACAACAAAAACAATGCTTGAATACAAACCCTCCACAGGCTTTCTTTATTTTGAAAAAGACGAAAATATTATTCTTCAAGATGATAGTGCGGATTGTGTTTACACTTTACTGGAAGGAAATGCTGATGCATTCCATGATGGGATTAAAGTCGGTGAAATATATTCAGGGGAAATATTTGGGGCAATGTCGGTTTTCACCCAACTTCCACGCAATGCTACTGTCACAGCCTCTAGTGATTGCACCGTTCTAGCCGTAAAAAAAGAAGAGTTTCTCGAACTTATTGCTCATAACCCAAAAATTTGTTTAGACTTACTCGAGGAAATGGCTGATAAAATTAACCAGCTTAATAAACAGGTTTCAAATATTCAGGGGCAAGCCTAAGGATATGCCATGCACTTTTTATGCTACGACCACGAAATCAAAAATGGCTCCAGTAAAGAGTTTGAAATTAACAATAAAAAATTCTTCGCAGTAAAAAAAAATAATCAAACATTTTTATATATCAACAAATGCCCACATGCGGGCCTCCCCTTAAATTGGCAAGAAGATAAATTTCTAGATTACGATGGAGAACTTATTCTTTGCAGCAGCCATGGGGCACTCTTTAAAATTGAAACCGGAAAATGTGTTGCCGGCCCCTGCTCAGGAAAGTCTCTTGCACAAATACCTTTTGAAATTGAGAATGGCAGATTATCTATTACCGAGAGTGTAGTCGACAATCTCGTTCGCTAATCGTATTTTAAATTTTATATCTGAACTAACATTATGTAATCGCTAGCAACTAAATGGGATTCTCTCTACCAATTTAATTTCTTTAGCACTTAACTTTGCCTTATAAGCTAAGACCTCAACCCCCTCTGAAACCGCCTCTCTCAGCATGTTGGAATAAGCAGGATCTATATTATCCGCACAGGTAACCCGTTGAATACCCGTATGCTGGACACAATAAAATAATACAGCCCTATCTCCATTTTTCACACATGATATTAATTCCCTTAAATGCTTTAACCCTCGAGTACTAACGGAGTCGGGAAACAAACCTAATCCATTTTTTTCTCCTAAAGTAACATTTTTAACTTCGACGTAGCATTTTTGTTTTTTATTAGCGATGCTTTCTGAGAGCACAATATCGATACGGCTTTTTTCGCGACCATAAGGAACTTCTGTTTTCAGCGTTGAATATCCTTGAAGCTCGCTGGCGACTCCAGTCTCTATTGCTTCAACCACTAATGCGTTCGAACGAGAAGTATTAATGCCTGCTTTCTTTCGTCCCGGTGTCGTTGCAATTTCCCAGCTGTATCGATACTTACGTTTTGGATTATTTGAGTCTGATATCCAACAAGGGCTATTTGACACCAAACAATTTTTCATCGAACCTGTATTTGGACAATGAACGGTGATTTCTCTTCCATCTTCCAATACCACATCAGCTAAAAAACGCTTGTATCGCCTCAAGAATGTTGCTTTTTGTAACGGTGGAGTTATTTTCATTTTTCCCAATCTTTTTCAACAGGTAGCGAATAAAATCCAGTCTGCTTTAATTATAATCATCTAAAACAAGATATTGTTTCACGTGTTGAAGCGCGCCAATACCTCCATATCAACCTGTTTATTTTACGCCGTCACGAAATGATAATCCCGAAGCAAAAATTACTGGCGATAAAGGCAAAGTTCTGGTAGGTTGCACCGTTCAAAATCTAGGTGTCCATAAACTAGCTTTTGTTATACAAATGTAGCGACGAAAGAGTCACACTATTTTATATACAGTCGCCTATATTCTAACTTGATTTATAACAACTGATATTAACTACAAATCATTGCGTTATATCTTCTGTTTTATTGTAATTCAATCAGTGCTGAGTAAAAGAGGCCAAGCCCATGCCAAAATCACCACCAAAAACTGAAAGTTTCAGTATGCATGGTTTTACACCCTATAAAGAAAAAAAGGGTGAAGAATATATGAATGATAAGCATCTCGAACATTTTCGAGGCTTATTACTTGCTTGGAAAAGAGAGCTCATGGAAGAAGTTGATCGCACCATGAGCCACATGAAAGACGAGGCTTCGAATCCTCCTGATCCTGCAGATCGAGCCAGTCAAGAAGAGGCGTTTAGTCTTGAATTGCGTACCCGTGACCGTGAACGCAAGCTCATCAAAAAAATCGACAGTACTATTGAGCTGATTGATAATGACGACTATGGCTTTTGCACCGCATGTGGTGTTGAGATTGGTATTCGACGGCTGGAAGCACGGCCTACGGCCACACTTTGTGTTGACTGCAAAACACTTGACGAAATAAAAGAAAAGCAAATCGGCGGCTGACAAGTCATTTAATCCCCCTGATTTTACCGTCTAATGAACGCTTTTCTTAAACGGTAACATTGTTCTCAGCTCGTGGATTACCCCTTTCAGTAGCCATACTAGATTCTTCTTTGAAAATTCTATATGGCTACTCACTCGTCAAATACTCAAACCTCTTCCTTAATAAGTAACAACTGTTCTAACATTTCATCTTATATTGGACGCTTCGCGCCATCACCTACAGGAGATCTTCACTTTGGTTCTCTGGTCGGTGCTTTAGCGAGCTTTTTAGACGCTCGCTCAAATAATGGAAAATGGCTGGTTCGCATCGAAGACCTAGATCCACCTAGAGAGATACTAGGATCAGCAGACTCAATCTTAAAGTCGCTCGAAAGTCATCGTCTACTTTGGGATGACTCAGTACTGTTCCAAAGTTCTCGGCTTGATGCCTACGAGCAAACCTTAAATTTTTTATCCGACCACCAACTAACTTTCAATTGTTCCTGCTCTAGAAAAAGTCTCTCAGCTTCTGATGGTATCTATGATGGGCAATGCCGACATAAAAAACATAATAGCGACACCCCCACAGCAGCTCGCCTAAAAGTTTATGATTTGCCGGAAGCATTTAAAAGCGTATCAAGTTTAATTTCATTTGATGATATTTTTATGGGAGGGCAAAGTGAAGATATCTCTACTACCGCTGGTGATTATATTATTCATCGAAAAGATGGACTTTTTGCTTATCAATTAGCTGTTGTTGTTGATGATATTTTTCAAAATATTACTCATGTTATCAGAGGCAGCGATTTGCTAGGCTCAACAGCACAGCAAATATTTTTATTTAGCCTACTCGGACAAAAAAAATTACAATACGGCCATTATCCAGTAGTTCTTGATCGCTCAGGAGAGAAACTTAGCAAAAAAAATCAGGCCGCGCCTCTCGACAAAAAAAATCCGTCAAAAAATATTTTTCGCGCACTGGTTTTTTTGCAACAAAATCCTCCGGAAGAATTAGTAAATGAAACACCAGCAACAATACTAACTTGGGCAAAAAGCCAATGGAATAGAAAAGCAATTCCTAAAAAAAGGGGATACAAGAATAATTTTTCTTGATTGCAGAATAAAAACTATAGATTCAGTCGTCTACATTTAAACTAAAAACGAATGGTTAATTGATATGAAAACCCGAACACTAGTATTTTTATTTTTAGGGCTTTATATTTTTTCTCCCACATTATATACCTGGATGATCAACCCTACTGGGTCATGGTATCGACCCTTTATTATTTGGGCCGCCGTTATTGTTATCGCTTTTTTTCTTCAATCCAAAACGAATAAAGCCCGATGAATTTTGACCTCATTCAAGTCGCACTATTATGCTTCACCTATATGCTAGTTTTGTTTGGTATTGCTTACACCACTGAAAAAGGATGGATTCCAAACTCAATAGTTCGACACCCAATCACCTACGTTTTATCACTCGGCGTTTTTTTTAGCGCATGGGAATTTTATGGTATTGTCGAGCTTGCATATAATTTTGGTTATGGTGCTTTAGCATATTATTTGGGAATGGGTGCGCTGTTTCTATTTGCTCCTGTTGCCTTGACACCATTAACAGAAATTGCCCGCCGATACCAAATTAATTCTCTCGCAGACTTATTTGTTTTTCGCTATCACAATCATGCGATTGGAACCTTAGCAACATTGTGTATGTGTCTAGCAGTTGTCCCATTATTAGGATTACAACTTCAAGCGATTGCAGACACATTAAGCTTATTAACATTAAACAATTCTGAAAACACAAATAATGCTACACAATTACAGTCCCTATCTTTAGAAAAGGCAGGATTGACTCATCGCGAAGCAATTGCGTTTATTTACTGCCTTATTCTTGCGGCATTTACTATTCTATTTGGCTCCACCAGAGAAAGGCATCGAGGTTTAGTCACCGCAATGGCATTTGAGTCATTAATAAAGATTTTTGCATTATGCTCAATTGGTTTGTTTTCTTTGTTTGGTGTTTTTGGCGGTCTTGAAGGTTTAGACGACTGGCTCGCCGATAACCCAGAAAAATTATCTCAATTATATTCTCCCATTGGTGAACCAGCCTCTCACACATTACTACTGGTATTTATTTCGGCCGCCGTAGCCATGCCTCACATATTTCATATGAGCATTGTAGAGAACTCAACAAAGAATAGACTGTCAATGCTAAGCTGGGCATTCCCTTTATTTTTATTATTCATAGCGATACCTATCTTCCCGATTCTTTGGGCAGGACTCGAGTTAAAAATCCCGTTTTCAACACAATATTTCACGCTTGGCGTACCAATGCACGCCAACTCTCCGACTCTGACAATCATTGCATTTATTGGTGGTTTATCAGCAGCAACCGGTGTCCAAGTTGCCATCGCTCTTGCTTTATCCACGATGATATTAAATCACTGGCTACTACCAGTTTTGCAATTAAACACTAAAAGAAATGTCTACCGCCAATTATTATGGCTTAGACGAGCATTAATTTTGGTCATATTTATTGGTGGATTTTTATTTTTTCTATTAGTCCACAATCAATATAGTCTTACCAATTTAGCATTGTTGGCATTCATTGAAGGCTTGCAGTTTTTACCTGGGATAATTTCTATTGCCTATTGGAGCAGAGCGAATAGTCGTGGCTTTATCGCTGGCCTTAGTGCTGGAACTCTTGTTTGGATTTTCGGTTTATTTTTTCCCGCTATTTTTGAAATGACAGAATTTTCTTTCTTTAATATTCTCCCCTCAATGCCTATTGGATTTTCTGTTTGGCACTACGTAACTCTGATTGCATTGACTATCAACGTTATTATTTTTATCAGTGTTTCTCTTTTAACGGCAACAAGTATTGAAGAAAAATACAGCGCCGAACTCTGCTCAGCCGATGAAATCAGTCACCCAATCCGAAACACATTAGATATCAGTTCAACCCAAGAGTTTAAAAACAGATTACAAGAAAAGTTAGGTCAAACTATTTCTGAAAATGAAGTCAATAGAGCTTTAAAAGAATTAGGATTACATCACAACGAACGAAGACCTTATGCATTGCGACGCTTACGAGACAAACTTGAAGCTAACCTTTCTGGACTATTTGGGGTAAGTATAGCCAGTGAAATTATTGACGAATATATTCCATATAAAATCCCTACAACAAGTGGTAATGCCGATATTACGCTGATTGAAAACTTATTCGCAGGCAACAATCATAAGCTTACCGGCATCGCTGCAGAATTAAATAATTTACGCTTATATCACCGAAAAACATTGCAAGAATTGCCTATGGCAATTTGCTCTTTAGGGCCTGATTTAGAAATATTAATGTGGAACAAAGCAATGGAGACCCTGACCCATATTAAAGGTGAGGATGTTACCGGCTCTCACCTTAAAAATCTGAAAGAGCCCTGGCAATCACTTATCTTCGATTTTACAAAAGAAAAGAATAACCACTCTCACAATCATTCACTCATGATAAACGATAGTAATTATTGGTTTAGCCTCCACAAGGCATCTATCGAAGGACCTGTCGCCACGAGTGCCGACGGACAAGTCATTATGATTGAAGATGTCACTGAAATTCAGCAACTTGAAAAAGAATTATTACATAGTGAACGCTTAGCTTCGGTTGGCCGACTGGCTGCAGGGGTCGCTCATGAGATAGGAAATCCTGTCACTGGCATTGCCTGTCTCGCTCAAAACATTCAATACGAAAGCAAAAATACTGAAGTACTCGATACCGCAAAACAAATTTTATCGCAGACTGATCGCATTACTCAGATTGTTCAATCACTTGTTAGCTTCTCTCATGCAGGAAGTGAAACTTCAGATCAATTTGATTCCGTCGATATGAAAACGTGTGCAAATGAAGCGATACAATTATTGTCATTACAAAAAGAAAAAAATCACGTTAACTTTATTAATAAAATCAATGATGAATTAATCCTTAGTGGAAATCAGCAACGCATCATTCAAGTCTTCGTAAACTTATTATCCAATGCGAGAGATGCCAGTGAAAACAATAGTGATGTGCTCATTACCGGCGTTAAACAGGATGATTGGGTTACCATTCAGGTCATTGATGACGGACACGGGATTGCAAAATCAGACATTGGTAGAATTTTGGATCCATTCTACACAACCAAGGAACCAGGTGAAGGTACAGGTCTTGGATTGTCGATGGTTTATAGCATTGTGTCTGACCATCACGGTCAAATCGATATTCAAAGTCCATCCAACGAATCATCTGGACGAGGATCTTGCTTCACGCTTCAGTTTCCGCTGATTCAACCCATAGAGAATAGCTGACCTTCAAGTCTCTTCTCTCTGAGCTTAATTACTAACCTTTTGTTACCAATAGTTTGATTCCGGAGCAAAATAGCCTACGATAGCAGCCACCTGTTACCAAAACACATTAAGTGTTACCTGAAGAAACTGACTGGCGAGCCTGTTCTGACTAGATTATGAGTAAAATTCTTGTTGTTGAAGATGAAGCAATTATCCGTACCGCTCTAAGAAAACTGCTGGAACGGAATAAATACACTATTTCTGATGCCGCTTCAGTAAAAGAAGCCATTGCTAAATATAACCTTACCCAATTTGATCTCATCATCAGTGATCTTCGACTACCTGGCGCACCAGGTACAGACCTCATCAAACTTGCTGGTGAAGTTCCCGTTTTGATCATGACAAGCTATGCAAGTCTTCGTTCTGCTGTCGACTCAATGAGAATGGGAGCAGTTGACTACATCGCCAAACCGTTTGATCACGAGAAAATGATTGCAGCCGTCAAACAAGCTTTGGGCAAAGCCACTGAGCAAGCTAAGCAGCGTAAAACCTCCAAAACATCTAGCGCTGCCGTCAACGGAATGATTGGCTCAAGTAATGTCATGAAGGACATTTACAATCGAATTCATAAGGTAGCACCTACATCGGCTACCGTCCTTGTGCACGGAGAAACAGGGACAGGAAAAGAGCTTGTTGCTAAAGCAATCCATAATGAAAGCCCGCGATCAAAAAAGCCTATGATTTCAGTCAACTGTGCCGCTATTCCGGACACATTGATTGAGTCTGAATTGTTTGGACATGAAAAAGGCGCTTTTACTGGCGCTGCGACAACAAGAGAAGGCTTGATCGCTGCTGCGGATGGAGGAACACTATTTCTTGACGAAATAGGCGAATTACCTCTCGAAGCTCAAGCCCGACTATTGCGAGTCCTACAAGAAAGTGAAGTGAGACCAATTGGCTCTGTTGAATCTCGCAAGGTTGATGTTCGACTGGTTGCCGCGACTCATAGAGATTTAGCGGCGCTATCAAGAGATGGAAGCTTTCGGGAAGATTTGTTTTACAGAATCAATGTTGTTCAGCTAAATCTACCACCACTACGAGAGCGAGGAAAAGATATTCTCGCAATTGCCGAAGTCCAGCTGGCCAAATACTGTGCAAAATTCGAAAAGCCACTGCTCACTCTTTCACCGGAGGCTGTCCAAGCGATCACCACTTATATGTGGCCTGGTAATGTTAGGGAAATGGAAAACGCCATTCAACGAGCTGTTATTCTCTGCGAAGATGATGGCGAAATAACACATGATTTGCTCTCCATCGATTTAGATCTCGTCAACCTAGAAGACGAAGATGCCGACAACCCTTTCAATCAAGTGCAATCTAAGCAGGCCAATACTCGATATAGTTTAGATTCATCTGAAGATCTCTCACTGGAAGATTACTTCCAACGATTTGTTCTTGAACATCAAGACTCTATGAGTGAAACAGAATTAGCCAGAAAGCTCGGTGTTAGCCGCAAATGCTTATGGGAACGTCGCCAACGATTAGGAATACCTCGTAAAAAAGCATCTTCCTCAGCTGCAGCAAACGGGTAACTCTCCCCCCCCCTCAAACCTAGCACTTTTTGATGATTTAATGTGCTTAACAGCCTTTTTCTGGTCACTTATAGACCAATTTTCAAAAAGTTCCTCTAAATTTGATTATTTCTAACACCCAACGGTCGATGCCTTTGACGAACTGTTACCAATTTAGAGCCAACGTAACAATTTTTGGGATAATCGGTAACGAAGGAGATAGTTCCCGACTCCCGAAAATACTCTGCTTTTCTTTAACACTTTGATTCTATTAGCTTTTATAAACATGGCACAGGCAGTGCAATAAGTATTTGTATAATAAAAACAACAAATAATAATTAAAAAGCAAAAACAGAACATAATAATAACAACAAAAAATAAAAATAAGAGATGTATGATTTGAGAGGAGTAGGTCTCTTCTAAACATAACAAAAATATAAGAACAGTTAGATGTGAAGTTATGATTAACGGGAAAGCCTAGGCTTTCCCGTTTTACTTTCTGACCTTCCTACCTTACTCATTTAGCCCAGTCTCCCCTTCATTAATGCCTAATACACTAGAACTCTCTACCATAACAATCTTAGGAGTAGCGCTTAAAACTATTGCCTTAGGATTCGCGACTGTACGTGCTAGAATTGTTCGCTAATTTCAAGTACTGGTAAAAATATAGTCAGTAGTCACCCAATAAAAAGTCTTCATTAGCCTCTGTATACAACCTATGCTCAAAAAGCTCTTCTCCCGAAAGAAAAATCCTGCAAAGCTTCAAGCGATCACGCTCAAGGCGAACGAACACCCTATCGACCATCGGGATATTAGCCGCGGTGCGTTGAATGTTATCGATACACTAGAGAAAGGGAATCATGAAGCATATCTTGTCGGCGGCGGGGTAAGAGACCTATTGGTAGGGGGAAAGCCAAAAGACTTTGACATTGCCACTAACGCCACTCCCGAACAAGTAAAAAGATTATTCAGAAATGCCAGAATTATCGGCAGGCGCTTTCGTATTGTTCATGTTCGTATGGGACGAGAAATCATAGAAGTCACCACCTTTCGCTCTCACCACGAGAAAGGTAACGATAAACAAGCAGCGAGCTCTGAAAAAGGTATGCTCATTCGAGACAATGTTTATGGCGATATACATTCAGATGCAATAAGACGTGACTTCACGATGAATGCACTTTATTACTCGCCAAGCCAAGAAGCCATTACCGACTTTACCAGCGGAGTCAGCGATATTGAGCAACAGCTTGTTCGTATGATTGGCGATCCTGATACTCGTTACCAAGAAGATCCTGTCCGAACACTTCGAGCTGTAAGACTTGCCGCAAAACTCGGCTTTGATATCGAAGAAAAAACAGCAGAAGGCATACTCAATAACGGCCATCTTCTTGCGAACATTCCCCCAGCTCGACTATTCGATGAATCTCTCAAGTTATTTATGGGCGGTTATGCAGCGGCCACTTATCAAGAACTCCGGCGATACACTTTATTCCAATTTCTGTTTCCGGCTACCGAAGAATGTTTTGGTCACAATGAAGCTTTTGCCGATGCTTTAATTTATCAAGCTGCTCTTAATACCGATAAAAGAATTCACAATAGTCAGCGCGTAACACCCGCTTTTATTTTTGCCGTTATTCTGTGGCCAGCAGTTGAAGACCAACTGACATTAGCGCACTCGAATGGTGTGCCCGCTATTCCTGCGATGCATCAAGCTGCACAATGGGTCATCTCCAGACAAGTACAACGCGTCGCCATTCCCAAGCGCTTCACTCTAACTATTCGAGATATTTGGGAATTACAAATTCGACTGCCTAAACGTCATGGTAATCAAGCGTACCGATCGCTTGCCCACCCTAAATTTCGAGCTGCTTACGATTTTTTGCTGCTTCGCGAACAAGCAGGAGAAGAACTTGGAGGACTGGGGCAATGGTGGACAGAATTTCAAGAAGCCGATGAAAACCAGCAACAATCCATGATTGATCAACTAGAAGACTCAAAAAGTCATTCAAAAAAACGCCGTCGCCCACGCCGCAAGAAACCAGCCTCTGAGGCTTGAGCTGATGTCAGAAGAGATTAACACTACAAAATCAATAGCTTATATCGCACTCGGCAGTAATCTTGGCTCTCCTATCAACCAAGTGACTAAAGCAATAAAGACAATCGATGAACTTCCAAAGACACATGTCATCACTTGCTCTCCTTGGTATCAATCGCTAGCGGTGGGGCCTGGTGATCAGCCAGATTACATTAATGGCGTCATTGCAGTAGAGACCACACTAACACCGATCTCGTTATTAAATGAGTTACAAACAATTGAGCTGAAACAGGGCCGAGAACGGCATGTACGCTGGGCTGCAAGAACGATTGATTTAGATATACTGTTATTTGATAACGAAGAGATAGAATCCGATCAACTACAAGTTCCTCATCCTCGGCTAACAGAACGCAATTTTGTATTATATCCGTTGTCTGATATAGCGCCGAGACTAAGACTTCCCAACGGGACCACTATTGAGTCATTATTAGCCATAACTTCAACAGATGGATTAGCGAAAATTGCCTCAACAGATATTTCGCCTAGCTCTAAATGAAACCCTCAAAGACAAACAAGAGCTTAAATTCATTCTTCATAGAATGTCAGCAGGAGTAAATGAGTGAGTACAGCGCTGAACCTACAAACGGAATACGATCCAGCCAGCATACCCAGATACATTGCGGTCGAAGGTCCAATTGGTGTGGGAAAAACAACACTGGCTAAAAATCTCGCCAAGACTTTTGGTTATGACACTATATTAGAGCAACCTGAAAACAACCCATTTTTAGAGCGCTTTTATCTCGATCAAAAAACGACGGCATTACCAACACAACTGCATTTTTTATTTCAGCGAGCAAAACAATTAGAAGCCCTAAAGCAAACCGACATGTTTGAGCCTGTTCGTATCGCTGATTTCCTTATGGCAAAAGATCAGTTATTTGCACAAGTCACATTGGATGATGATGAATATAGACTTTATCAACAAGTCTACGAAAAACTCACCATTGATGTCACGACCCCTGACATCGTTATTTACTTACAAGCGCCCATCGACATTTTATTGGAACGTATTCGCAAACGCGGTAAGCCGTCAGAAAAACATATAGATCATAGTTATTTAACTATGCTGAATGATGCCTACACAAAGTTTTTTCATTATTACAATGATTCCCCGTTACTAATTGTGAACGCAACAGAAATCGATCTAGTTAACAATGCCGATCATTACAAACAGTTTGTCGATTATTTATTGCAAACAAAAACCGGCAGACACTATTACAACCCCTCTGCGATTTAATGACTTTAATTCTTCATTCCGCTTTTCATTCTAGGAATTATTCTTATGCCTTACGGAAAAATTACCGCTGATTCAGCTCTCTCAAAACCTGTTAGCATTTTGACACTTCGAAAAATGAAAGAAACGGGAGAAAAATTTGTGACCGTCGCATTATACGATGCCCCAATGGCAGCAATGGCGCAAAAAACGGGCGTTCAAGTTTTATTAGTCGGTGATAGTTTAGGAATGACCGTCTTAGGTTACGACAGCACTATTCCCGTGACCATGGAACAAATGATCTATCATGTAGAAGCCGTTAAACGTGGCAATGATAAATCATTGATCATGGGCGACCTACCTTTCATGACTTACGCCACCCCTGAACAAGCACTGGAAAATGCTGCGAGAATTATGCGCGCAGGTGCAAACATGGTAAAGATTGAAGGTGGTGAATGGTTAGCCGAAACTGTTCGAATGTTAACAGAACGAGGAATTCCTGTTTGTGCACATTTAGGTCTTACACCACAATCCGTCAATATTTTTGGTGGATTCAGAGTACAAGGTCGTAGCGATGAACAAGCAAATACAATCTTAAAAGATGCAAAAATATTAGATGAAGCCGGTGCAGATCTTTTAGTTTTAGAATGTGTGCCCATCGCACTTGGCAAAGCAATCACCGAAGCGGTCAACATGCCAACAATTGGGATAGGCGCAGGAAAAGATACCGATGCTCAGGTTCTCGTTATCAATGATATTTTAGGTCTTACTCCCCAGCCACCAAAATTCTCAAAAAACTTTCTAATCGAAGCCGGTGACATACCAAATGCATTATTAAAATATGCCGATGATGTGAAAAAAGGAATATTCCCTAGCGAAGAACATACTTTTGGCTAACGCATTTAAATATAAAAACGTTTTAGAACGCTATTCGCAGCACCACTATTTAAGACAACACAAATCATTATGCCCAAAAAAAGTAAAATTGATAGCTGGTTATCCCGTTTAGATACTTGGATGTGGGAAGCAGAAAATTCGCGTGATAGCGCCCCACACAAAACGCTTTGGCATATCACTCGTATTCTTTTTGCCGTAGTTCGTGATGTATTTGCCGGAAACATCACTCTCCATGCAATGGGACTTGTTTATAAAACGCTTTTGTCGATAGTGCCTTTTTTGGCGCTAAGTTTTTCTGTGCTAAAAGGTTTAGGTGTTCACAATCAATTAGAGCCTATTTTACAAAAATGGAGCGAACCTCTTGGCGAACAAGGAACAGAACTTGTTGACAACATAGTTCAATTTGTTGATAACTTTAATGTAGGCGTACTAAGCTCAGTAGGCCTCGGACTCTTAATCTATACCGTCATATCATTAGTACAAAAAGTCGAACAATCTTTTAATGAAATTTGGAGAGTCAGCCAACTCCGCTCAGTCGGCCAACGATTCAGTAATTATTTAAGTGTCATTATTATTGGGCCTGTTTTAATTTTTTCTGCGTTAGGTGTCACTGCAACCGTCATTGGTTCTGACCTTGTAAGCACCATTATTGCCATAAAACCTTTTGGCTGGCTGTACTCACTGGCCAGTAAAGTTGTTCCTTATTTAATGATCATTGGGCTATTTACCTTTTTGTACGCTTTCATTCCCAATACAAAAGTGAAAATTCGCTATGCTTTTTTAGGCGGCATTGTGGGCGGGATTTTATGGCAAACTACCGGCATTGCTTTTGCAAAATTTTTTGCCGCTTCGGCAAACTATAGTAGCTATGCCGCCATTTATTCTGGCTTTGCAGTCGGCTTTATCTCTTTGTGGTGGCTTTATATCTCTTGGCTGATTTTATTAATTGGCGCTTCTATTTCTTTTTACGCTCAACACTCCCATCAAATAACCCGTACGCGTATTTATCTCCCAAGCGCTATTGATGATGAGCATACTGGCTTAGCAATGGTTCATCGTGTCGCAACTCATTTCGATCAACATGGCGGCGGGTTATTAATTACCGATGTAGAATCAGCACTATCCATTAATGGACAAGCTATTGAGAGAATACGAAACAAACTCATAAAAAATAATATTTTATTAATTGGAGGTAATGATGGCGACAAATTAATACCCGCTAAGCCTCTTGATAAAATTTTAATTATTGATGTTATGAATGCGCTACGAGCGACAGAAAACCCCACATCGGAAGACAACACCAATACCGCTGTATCAGACATCTCGTCAATTATTGATGACGCACAACAAAAAGCGCTCGAGAACCAAACCATTAGCGATTGGGTTAGGGATCGATAACAAAACTGAAAGTAGATTTAGAGCACTCAGATGAAACATAAAACACTTTTAACTGGAATGATACTGGTCCTTATTGGGCTAACGATCACCCACTTTACGATAAAGCCAAATAATGAATTAAGCTCAAAAAACGCAACCAAAGATACGCTGGCCATCAATGCAGGCAAAGATAAAGAAATGCAAAAAGCATTTGAGCAAGCCAGAAAAACTCTCAAAAATTTCTTGGATATTGCGGAAACACAACCTGAAGATACTCAGGGATATTCATTAAAAATTGGGATCATCGAAGATGAAATCACTGAATTCTTCTGGGTTTATCCGTTTGAAAAAACAGAAGAAGGATTTAGCGCGCGAATTAATAACCAACCAAAAATGATTGATAGCGTTTTCAAAGGTGAAATTGTTAACTTTACTCGCGGACAAATTGTTGACTGGACTTATGACAACAAAGAAACTGAGACGCTTCATGGGAATTTTACGGGGTGCGTGGAAGTCAAACGAGAAGCGCCAGACAACGCTGAACAATTCATGAAGCTTTACGGCCTAAATTGCGATTTTTTAAGCGAATAAGATTAATTATAAAATGGACTATAAAACGGCAAAAAATTATATTCTGAAAAAGCCAGAAGCTGAATTGGATTATCCGTTTGGCCCCGATGCCGCTGTTTTTAAAATAAAAAATAAAATGTTTGCATTGTTGGGACATGCAAATGGACATGACAGAATAAATTTAAAGTGCGATCCGGATGAAGCCTTAGCGCTACGCGATATATTTGAAGCCGTAATACCCGGCTATCACATGAACAAAAAACACTGGAATACAATCATACTCAATGACACTGTTCCCAACGCTGAAATCGAACGAATGGTTGATCGATCATATGGCTTAGTTATTAAAGGCCTAACGCGTAAAGAACGCCAAGCCTTAGAATTAAGTTACGGAAAAGAAAACCTTTACCGATAACTCTTACCTTACTAAAAAATTAACTTGCTTGAGCAAAAAGCGGGATAGGTGACTGGCAAGCTTGCACCAAATGGTCTCTATGCGAATCTTCAAGCGTGCTCATAAAATTTTTACAGTGATTCATGACATATTTGTCATTAAGGCGTGAAGCATAATGTAATAATTCTTCAACACCACCACTATCAGTCAGACGAAATCTTCTCGATGTTTGCTTAGAAACCGCATTTGATAACTGGCTAAGATGAAAGATACTACGCTGCGAAAAAATAATGTCTGACATAATCAATTCCTAATCAAGATAGTTTGTTGAACAAGTTACGATTACAAAACTAAACCTTTCCTAAAAACTATCAATCGCACAATGACCACAATGTGCGCTCGTTCACTTTTGATTTTTTATCTTGTGATCAAACATCCGTTTTACGCACTGAATGGTTCACATTAATACCTGCTCTTTCCAAATTCCAACTCAGAGGAATAATTATTTATTTTACAAAATATTTTCTGATGAGTTTTTTCGAAATAAACCTCAAGGTTTTATAGGAAAATGAAATTACAAACACTAAAACAATGTCGGAACCACTACATATTTTTTTGCTAATCATCATTTCCTTATCGACGCCTCTCAAACAAATTAGTCCGATTGCAATGATTGGCTAAGCAATCTTCCAATAATTTTTAACGAACTATCAACTTTTTTAGTCCAGACCACCGCACAAGATAATCGTAAACAATGATCGTATTTTTTCGTAGAAGAAAAAAGCTTCCCGGGTGCAATACTAATATTATGTGCTATTGCCTGGTTAGCTAACTCGAGAGTATTAATTGATTTTGGTAATTCAACCCACAACACAAAACCCCCATTAGGTTTCGTAATTTTTGTATCCACAGGAAAATAACTTTCAACAGCGCCAATCATCTTTTTGACCGAACTCTCTGTCGACATTCGCATTGATCGCATGTGTTTTTTGTAATGGCCACCTGACAAAAATTTTGCAATGACGACTTGAGACAAACTGGATGTAGAACAGCTGATAATAAACTTCTGGTAGATAAGCTCTTTTTTAAATTGAGCCGACACAACCCATCCCAATCTAAGCCCTGGTGAAATTGATTTTGAAAATGATGAGCAATAAATGACGCGTTCAGAATCATCAAACGCCTTTAATGATTTAGGGCGACGTTGATCGAAACTAAAATCGCCATAAATGTCATCCTCAATAATATGAAAGTCATGTTCGTTCGCCAGCCCCACAAGTTTAATTTTATTTTCTTCAGGCATACAGCTACCGATTGGATTACCAAACGTTGGCATTACCAAACACACTTTAATTGGCCATTGCTCAACCGCCAACTGTAACGCATCAAGACTGATTCCTGTTTTTGGATGCGTAGGTATTTCTAATACCTTCAAACCTAACGATTCTATTGCCTGAAGAAAACCATAAAAAGTCGGGGACTCAACCGCAATAATATCTCCTGGGATTGTTAATGTTTTTAACGTTAAGTAAATTGCTTCCTGACAACCCGCCGTGACAACAACATCGTCTGCTTTAATTTCGCAACCAGCATTTCTCATGTGTTTTGCTAACTGTTGGCGCAGTACCGGTAAACCCGGTAACGTATATTGACTGAGATAACTTCGCTGGGAGGAGTTATTGCCGCTTAATAAATTGCCTTCTAAATCATCAACAGGGGCACTGGTTATTGATTTTCCCGACTGTAACGTTAACTCCGAGATAAGCTGCTGAACCTGTCGTAAAGGTAAATATTCGTCAGCCGGTATTGCAGCTCCCAATTGAACGACATCGGGGTGACGCAGTGATTGAATGAGTCGCAATACCAAATCCTGCCCTCGAACTAAGTTGGGCTGTAATACAGGATCGGATACATCAGGTTCAATCAAATGGCTTTCTGTACGAGCACTGACATAAAATCCCGATCTTGGCCGTGCTTCGACATAACCGCCCTCTTCCAACAAGCTATAAGCCGCAACCGCGGTTGCGGCACTGACATCTTCTTGGCGACACACACTTCTGATTCCGGGGAGTTTGTCACCCGTTTGAAAAACACCTTCATTAATTGAAGAAATAAAGGATTCAGCCAACTCTTTATATCGATACTGTTTCATTTCTGGGAAATTTCCATTTTTTCACTCACTGAATTGAGCTCATATTGATCAAACAAATACAGATATATGGATACAAACCAATACAGATAGATATCCGTTACATCTGCACCTATTCAACTTAAAAATTCTGAATCTGTACTTCCTTAAGAAATATACATAGAGTTAGAGAAACTGTCATCAACCTATTCATACATCGATAAACTTTGAAATTGAGTATGTAAATTTAACCAATTTTCAAACCAGCAGCTCACTAATTTTACAAGCGGGAATTCTTTATGGACTTTTATATCGTCGACGCATTTACAAATGAACCCTTTAAAGGAAACCCAGCAGCTGTTGTTATTTTAAAAGAAGAAAAAACAGCAATCTGGATGCAAAAAGTAGCTGCCGAATTTAACTTGTCAGAAACCGCCTTCATAAATCACAAAAAAAATAATCAATGGGCGCTGAGATGGTTTACTCCAACAGTTGAAGTCGATTTATGTGGACATGCCACACTAGCTTCTGCAAGAACACTTCACGAATTTATTGATAAAGATTCTCAAGAATTCATTTTCCATACGAAGAGCGGAGAACTGCTGGCTACAATATCAGGTGATGACATCACATTAGATTTCCCAACAATAGACTTAAAGCCATTCGAACATTTTTCGCTAGTAGAAAATGTTCTTGGGGAGAAACTTGTGCATTGCATGGCAAACGAACGAAATATTTTTGTTGAGTTAGAAAACGAATCAGCCATCATAAATTTTGTCCCTAATCATGAAAAAATATCATCATTAAAAACAAACGGCCTCGTTATCACTGCTCGCTCAACCAACAAAAATAACTCGATAGATTTTGTATCACGCTACTTCGCCCCCAATGCTGGAATCCCGGAAGACCCAGTCACAGGATCAATACATTGCGCCCTTGCGCCTTATTGGTCAAAGAAACTTAATAAAAAAACATTAACCGCTAAACAGTGCTCTTTAAGAGAAGGTATTTTAAATTTAACAGTTAAGGAAAATAACCGAATAGAACTTAAAGGAAAGTCTATTGTATTCTCCGAAGGAAAAATACGGATATAACATTAATGTCTTGCATTAAAGAGAGACGGAATGAACAGCGGTATTGAATACACCTCTATACTTGATAGCATCATTGCATTATCGACCTTTGCTTTTGTGTCATCCATTACTCCAGGCCCCAACAACTTATTACTAGCCGCTTCCGGTTTAAGTTTTGGGTTTAAGTTTTGGGTTCAAGCGAACAATACCTCACATGCTAGGTGTTCCTGCTGGTTTTTCTATTATGTTAATACTGTGTGCTTTAGGAGTCGGCCAATGGCTGCTTTCCATTCCCTATGCGCGCCTAATATTAAACATAATAGGCTCTACTTATTTAATATATTTAGCCTGGAATTTGAACACAGCGGTTTTTAAAAGCACTCAATCAACGAAGGAAAAGAACTCTTACGATAGCACTACTACCAACAAGCCAATGAGCTTCTTACAATCAGCAAGCTTTCAATTTTCTAACCCAAAAGCTTGGCTTATGGCGATTGTAGGAGTATCGTTGTTCATTCCTAACACGATAGACACTATTTCTTCTGAATGGTCTTTATTGATATCTTGTTCTGTTTTTTGCTTCGTCAATATCACCTGCATTTCTATCTGGACTTTCTCCGGATCAAAATTACGCAGCCAGCTTCGCAACAAAACATTTAGACTTTATATAACAGTCATCTTGAGCCTCATGTGCCTTTATACAATAGCTTCTATTTGGATGATGTAGGTCATTGTCAAATCAGCAAAAATAAATCACAATTAAAAATTGCATTTTGTTATTACTGGGTTCTGTGACTATGGAAGATAAAAAATTTAGCCTCAACATAAAACTAATAGAAAACTATTTATTTCAAATTGATTTTGGCGAGTTTGGTAATTTTATGACCGATGAACCTGAGCCTCTAGGCGGCGGTGAAGGCCCAAACCCATCACGCATGCTAGCGGCCTCGGTCGGCAATTGCCTTGCTGCTAGCTTACTCTTTGCTTCAAGAAAGTATGGCGATGATCCCGGGGAGATAAGTGCAAGCGTTGAAGGATCAATTACACGCGTTGACAACCGATGGCGCATTACTAATATTAACGTCCACTTGCAGGTAGATGGCAATACTGATCAGCTCCCCAATATACAAAAAGCATTAAATCAATTTGAAGATTTTTGCGTCGTCACTCAAAGTGTAAGAAGTGGCATAGATGTAGACGTAACTGTTATGGATAGGAGTGGGAATAAGTTAATGTAAAAATAAAAATTAATACGCTTATTCTTTATCGACTAGCTGCCCCATCACAAACGGCGATAAAAAAGCATACCAATAACGGATGGCCAAACCTGATCTTTTAAGCATTTTTGCTGTCCAATTATTGCAATTTGAAAACAAAAAATATATTCCTTTTGATCGATAATACCAGCAGCCATTACTTTCTTTTCTCAATAATTCTACTTCATAATTTTTGTTAACATAGAAATACTTTTGGATACTATTTAACAGCGAAACATGATTTATTTCTTTTTTATTGAGCGCAATTATCCATTCCCCAGCATCCTCAACGGCTGAAAAGCCTGACACCTCCATCACGGCTCGAGTCGGAAAAATTAATGCTTTAAATAATTTATAAAAATTCTTTTTATCTGCCCCATAATATTCTCTATCGCCCCACCCAAAACGGATATAGGTTTTATCTGAAAACGGGACTAATACATTGGGTAAAAATTGAGGGCAATAAGTCTTAATTTGCGCTTGAGAAACAATGATCGCAGTATGATAACTATCTTTCTCGACCCATATTGTCTTATCTATCATTTTTATCTCTTTTACACTTTCTGCTTTTTTACTTTCTATTGATTACTGCAAGTTCTTTACAATTTTCTCAGCATTCACACATCCTAATAATCATATACTACATTCAATAAAAATTATTAAATTGAAGCCACAAATCACTTTAATGTTTGTGAGGCGATCAAGACTTCCTATAGAATTCACAGCAACTTATTATTTATGCAGTTTTAGTGACAACTATTTATTCTGTAGACATTTTACAAGACACAAACGGATTAAAAAGACTCAACCATGAATGAAGATATCTTAGCACCTCTGAAGTCCATTGTAGGCAATAACGGTTATCGTGAAGGCGACCATATCGATCAAAAAAACTATAAAGATATTATGGGCGCAAGAAAGATACGCCCACGAATATTGTTACGGCCGACCACGACAGATCAAGTTTCTCATATTTTAGCGTATTGCAATGAAAACAAACTCCCGATTACTCCCCAAGGTGGAATGACGGGGCTTGTATCAGCTGCTGCTCCTATGGAGCAAGAAATTGCTATCAGCCTTGAGCGCATGAACGATATCATTGAAATCGACACCTATAGCTCCTCAATGACTGTAGAAGCCGGCGTCCTATTGCAAACTATTCAAGAGGCCGCTGACGATCAACAATTACTCTTCCCTCTCGATCTAGGTGCTAGAGGCAGTTGTACGATCGGCGGTAATTTATCTACCAATGCAGGCGGCAACAGGGTGATTCGATATGGCATGGCCCGTGAACTCGTTATCGGGGTCGAAGCTGTACTCGCCGACGGAACAATCATTAACGAACTGCATAAATTACGAAAAAATAATTCGGGATATGAATTAAAGCAGTTATTTATTGGATCTGAAGGCACGCTCGGAATTATTACCCGCGCGACCTTAAAGCTATTCCCCAAACCGAGCACGCAAACTGTTGCTTTTTGTGCAGCAACTGATTTTACCCAAGTTTCAAAACTACTCGTACATATGCAAGCATCACTGGGTGGAAACCTAACGGCATTTGAAGTGATTTGGAACAACACCTATAAATTGATAGAAGAACATATTGATTATGTTCAATTACCAATGCCGAGTGAACATAATTTTTACGTGCTCATAGAAAGTATGGGCACATCAGAAGAATCTGATAAAGAATTATTTGAAAACGCGCTAGAAGCAGCCATCAATGATGAACTTATTGTCGACGCGGTATTATCACAATCTGAAAAAGAAATGACTGGCATTTGGGCGATTCGTGATTCAGCTGCTGATATTTCACGCGGCGTTGGTTTAACCCATAGTTATGACGTGAGCATGTCCATCAATGACATGTCGTATTTTGGCGAAGAGGTAGAAAAACGATTACGAAACGAATGGCCTGAGGCCATCATTGCCATATTCGGGCACGTAGGTGATGGAAACCTTCACGTATTAGTTCGCACGGGTGACAACAATCGTGAAATGCATGATGCCGTCGATGAAATTATTTACACATTAATTCGTGAATTAAATGGCGCTGTATCTGCCGAACACGGTATCGGGATCACTAAGAAAAAATATTTATCCTATAGCCGATCTCCAGAAGAAATCACATTAATGAAAACAATGAAACAGGCATTAGACCCCAACGGTATTTTAAGTCAGGGTCGTGTTTTTTAATGTCAATTACTTAGCACATAATCCATGCACAATTACCATCCAATAAAAAACCGCAGTGTAAAATGACACTGCGGTTTTTTTATTTACTCTTTTGTATAAGCTATTCGAAAATACAATTATTTTTTCTTCATTGCATCATCTTTTTCTTTTTTACGTGTACCCGCTAATATCCCAGGTAGCGCATAATTCCCTTCATGACATGCGTATTCATATAATGGTTTTTCAGACTTATTAAAGGCAACTTCACCGCCCCACTTCTGAGAAAAGCTTTCCGCATCATCCACAGTAAATTCATACTTAATTAAATCTTGGCCTGTGCGAGTAAAGCGCTCTGTAAATTTGGCCTTCGGACCCGAACCTCTAAACGACTGACTTGGATTTAAATTTATAGTTTCGACAACAAGTGTATCGCCATCAAAATAACCAATTGAATCACCCATCCATTGACTCATTGAGTCAGGGCGATGTTTTTTAGTTAAAGGAATAATTCGTACGTCATGAACCATTTCCACTAAAATCATCACATGATCTTTATTCTGTACAATTTGATAATTATTGTTGTACAACAAGGGAAGCATTGGAGGCCCGGCACTGGAACCAAAAGACATTAAGCAACGCTCGCCCAATGCTCTTGCTTCGGGGCCAGCATTTTCACCACTGATATAACTTGCATACATTTTTGCTAGACGCGCCCTTCCTGCTGGAAGCAATGAAGGGACACGCCCATTTTTAGGGTTCGTAATCATTGATGTACGAGGCTCGCCTGCAATTCTCATAATTTTTGTGCCTGGATCCACCCAAAAATTATTGTAGCCACAATCAACGCCAGTAAAACCTCCACCACAGTCTTCTGGTAAATCCTCTACTGTAAGACTAGGGTCAGTTGGCGCAAGTTCTTGCTCTCTAAACGCAGCATCAGCTCCTTCGAGAGACGTGACCTCACTCTCACTAAACACTAAACGATCGCCGTATTTTGCATCGCGCTCCAAAGGAGTGATTGTTGCGTTTGTCCAAAACCCTTGTAGATCTGGATGTCCATCAGCAGTTTTTGGAGCACTCCAATCTTTTGCAGTTGCACTGAAAGCGAGTAAACAAGTAACGCTTATCATGGCAATTTTAAGAAGTAGCTGAAAAGTTCTGATACCACCTCTAGTATTTATTATTTGTATCTTCACTTAAATCTCCATGTATACATATTTCAATACTTAGAATTTTTCTTATTGCCAACTATAAACCGTAGAAAGAAATTCTATTTTGCGAGGTTACGCCTCCCTTTTGCAAGTAAATAATTTTAGAATTAACAAATATTAATGACTCGACTTTATATTTATATCTTTGTATCTCTTTCTTTTATTATTTAATTAAGAATTAAAAATATTTTTTCAGAAAAATACTTAAAGGCAATATTGAGTATCTTGTTTTTCGCTTCACTCATAAAAAATTATTTAATTAAAAAAATAATTTAAATTTTTATGATGAGTAGAAATTCTATTTTTCCAACAGTACTCAAAAGTATTAGATAACGACCCGACACGATTAATAGTCTTGCATTGATAATTAATCACCCTCAAAGCTCACAACAAACAAGCGATGTTTTAACTTATAAACTAGATCAAGACGGCATGGAAAAACCATTAAATGTGACCATCTAGTTTGCGAGCTATCATCATTACATGTCCTTACACTTTTACTACCGAAGCATAAATTCTTTCGTTTCTAAAGGCTCGAAACATAGGCCAATCTGACTTAAACTACCGCACTTATATTTAGATACTGATCAGCTATAACAAGTGTCCATTTGACCCAAAACCTTACAAACAAAAATACAGCTAAACCTATCGCAAACAGGGTACAAAACATCAATATTCACTGAATTTTTTACCATTGTTATATTGAACTATTTATCGAACTAGACGAGAGAAAACTATGAACGGTGCAGAAAATATTATTCAAACACTGGTTAAGGCTGGCGTAGATACATGTTTTACAAACCCGGGAACATCCGAAATGCATTTTGTGAGAGCTATCGGCAACGAGCCAAAAATGCGATCGATCTTGGGTTTATTTGAAGGTGTATGCAGTGGTGCAGCCGATGGTTATGCTCGAATGGCTGGCAAGCCAGCAGCCACTCTTCTTCACCTAGGTCCCGGCTTAGCCAATGCCACAGCCAACATTCATAACGCTCGCCGCGCACATTCGCCCATGGTGAATTTAATTGGCGATCATGCAACATATCACCTTGAATACGACGCTCCTCTTGCTTCCGACGTAAACGGTTTAGCAAAATCTTTTTCGGACTGGACTAAATCGACTGCCACCGCTGATGAACTAGCGAGTGACGGAGCTCTTGCTGTACAGCAGTCAATGAAAGGCGCAGGGAAAATTGCTAGCTTAATTGTTCCTGCAAACTGTGCATGGAATGAAACGAGCTCTCAAGCAGATCCGTTACCACTTATCCCAACACCAAAAGTTAGCAGCGATCGCATTGATAAAATTGCAAAAATTCTGAAAGAAAAATCAAACGTAATTATCGTTGTTGGCGGTCCAGCAAATGATAACAGTTCTATAACGGCACTCGATAAAATTTCTCAAGCAACTGGCGCAACTGTACTTTATGAAACATTTAATGGAAGAATCACTCGTGGTGCAGGCCATGTAAAGTTCGATCGCGTCGCCTATTTTGTTGAAATGGCACAAGCTCAATTTAAAGATTGTCAGCACGTTATTACCATAGGTGCAAAATCACCCGTTGCATTTTTTGCTTATCCTGATCGCCCCAGCACACCACTCCCTGAAGACTGCCCTTCCGATATTCTTGCTACAGTAGACGAAGATGTTATTGCTGCAGCAGAAGATCTTTCGATAGCGGTTGGCGCGAATAAATTAGCTCCACGCATTCAAGAAATTGTTCGTCCAGATTTAATGACAGGGGAACTCAACATAAAGTCTATCGGTTTTTCTTTGGGAAATTTATTACCGGAAAACACAATCATCGTCGATGAAGCTGCGACTTCGGGAGCACCCGCATCCGGATTAACAGAGGGTATCCCGAGTCACGATTGGTTACAGCTAACCGGTGGCAGTATTGGTTTTGGCTTGCCTGTGGCGACAGGAGCTGCAGTTGCTTGCCCTGATAGAAAAGTCATTTGCTTGCACGGCGATGGTGGAGCTATGTACACCATCCAATCTTTATGGACTCAAGCGCGTGAAAATCTCAATATAGTGAATATTATTTTTGCGAACCGAAAATACCAAATCCTACAAGTTGAATTAATGCGTGTTGGTGCCGATAGCCCCACTCAAAAAACTCTCGATATGCTAGACATCTCAAATCCTGATTTGAATTTTCAACAAATCGCACAAGGGATGGGAGTGAATGCAACACGAGCAACCACTGCCGAAGAGTTTAACATTCAACTTCAGCGCGCGCTAAAAGCAGAAGGCCCTCAACTGATAGAAGCGATTATTTAACACAAAATAAGATTTTAAAATCTCCGTCTTCTAACAACTTTGAATCTTAAAAAACAAAACTCAACAGCCACTTTGATTATAAGTAATTATCTTAACTTATTATCAAAGTGGTTTTTTATTGAAAAATTTTTAATTTTAAATAATCACCAAATAGGTGTTCTCTATAACACACCCTTTTTCTGGCACTCTTTCGCGATAAAAAAATATTCATTTTATAAACACTTGCATAACTATGGGTTAGAATGCGGAACACTTTTATTAACAATAATAAAAATATTGAGGGCCGCTCATGAATACGAATAAAAAATTCCAGTATCGAAAGCCTCGGGTTCTAGCCTTGGTTACACTACTTATTGGGGTTGTACTTTTTATGGGTGGCGCTCAGCTAGCGTCTTTAGGTGGTTCGCTCTACTATCTACTCGCAGGAATAAGCTTAATTATTTCTGGAGTGCTTTTATTCACGGGAAATCGGTTTGGTAGTTATCTTTACGGGATATTTTTCCTCGTCACCATTGCATGGTCTTTTTATGAATCAGGCGTTGATGCTTGGGCGCTATTACCGCGAATCGCTTTATTTACAGGACTAGGAGTTTGGCTATTAATGCCATGGGTACGCCGTGGACTCCATCAAGTTCCCTCAGAAGAATTGCCATCGTTATTCAAATCAAAATTTGGGATAATCGGCGCTGTTGCCGGCATTGCTGCCATTGTCTTTATTTTTATTGCTCAACCGTCTCCTCATAAATCATTACCCACAGCATTAGGAAATGGTTCTACAAACAATCCTGATAAAAATTGGGCACATTACGGTGCAACACAAGCCGGCACTCGCTTTGCACCCCACGATCAAATCAACACAAAAAATGTTGATCAACTTAAAGTTGCATGGACTCATCGCACAGGCGTCCCTAGTACGTTTAAGGGAACACCAATTCAAATTGACGACACTCTTTTTATTTGCACCGCAAAAAATATTATTCTCGCGATTGATGCTGACACAGGTAAACGTCGCTGGACTTTCGACCCCAAGATTAAATCATCTAATATTGGTTTTACTAATACTTGCCGTGGTGTTACTTATTTTAAATCGCCAACATTTACAAAACAAAAAATACTTGAAGAAGGCTCTGAAGAAAACAGTGTTTCGCAAATTTGCCCTGAAAGAATTTTAACGGCAACAACAGATGCGCGAATGATTGCTGTTGATTTAAAAACTGGGGAACGATGTTCTGATTTTGGTGAGAATGGGGAAATTAGTTTATTACCCGGCATGGGAGAAGTTATCCCTGGATTTTATTACGTTACCTCCCCTCCAACCATCGCTAAAAATGTAGCCGTTTTAGGAGGATGGGTTTTAGACAATGATCAAACAGAAGAACCTTCTGGCGTTGTTCGTGGATTCGATCCCATTACTGGAGAATTAATATGGGCTTGGGATTTAGGACGCGAAGATCGTAGTACACTTCCTCCCGAAGGAGAAACTTACACACGAGGCACTCCCAATGCGTGGAGTTTATTTAGTGCCGATGATGAATTAGGATTAGTTTATATTCCAACAGGAAATGCAACCCCAGATTATTTTGGCGGTCACAGAACAGAAGCCGCTGAAAAATATGCTAGCTCGGTTATTGCATTAAATGCTGATGATGGTTCTGTTCGCTGGCATTACCAAACAACCCATCACGACATTTGGGATTATGATGTTCCTTCCCAGCCCGTCCTTACAAATATCCCCGTCAATGGAAAAAGTCGTAAAGCAGTTATCGTCCCCACTAAACGTGGAGAATTATTTTTATTTGATCGAGAAACCGGCGAACCTTTAGCAGATATTAAAGAAATAGAAACACCCCAAACTGATGTCCCCGAAGAATGGAGCTCACCAACACAGCCGTTTTCTGTTGGCATGCCAAGTTTTGCTGGCGACCCCTTAAAAGAATCGCACATGTGGGGAATCACACCCATTGATCAAATGCTTTGTCGCATTCAATTTAAAAAATTACGTTACGAAGGCCCACTTACTCCGCCTACATTAACGGGAAGTCTTCAGTACCCCGGCTTCGCAGGTGGAATGAATTGGGGAAGTATTGCTGTTGATGAAAATAATCATTTAATGGTTGTTAATTCTTTGCATATTGCAAACCACGTCAAATTAATTCCCCGCGAAGACTACAAAGACCGTAGTCAACTAGGCATGGGTGGTGGCAGACAAATCGGTACTCCCTACGCTGCTTTTACAACACCTTTTTTATCCCCAATTTTCACACCATGCCAACAACCTCCCTATGGTGAATTAGCTGTGGTTGATTTAGCTTCTCGAAAAGTTGTTTGGCAGCGCCCACATGGAACATCAAACGAACAAGGACCGCTAGGTATAAAAACATTTTTACGCTTACCCATGGGAATGTTTTATAGCGCTGGTACAGCAGTAACGGAAGGCGGATTAATTTTTATGGGAAGCACCATGGATAAAACGATGCGCGCTATCGACTTATTAACAGGTGAAGAATTGTGGAGCCACGTATTACCCAACACGGGTCAAGCGACTCCCATGAGTTATGTCAGCCCTAAAACAGGAAAACAGTATGTTGTCATTACTGTACCAGAAAGCATTAAAGATGAAATAAATATAGATCACAATGCGGAAATAAAAGAAAAAAAATTATCCGCCGATGAGCAAGGTGGTTATATCATTGCCTACGCTCTTAATGAGAAATAATTTAAAAAAACAGTTAGTTTTTAAATTATAAAAAATAAGGCGCTTTAATCAGCGCCTTATTTTTAGTTTTTAAAATCACAATACGAATTTCAAGCATCAAACCGCATGATCCATTCTAAAACGCAGTAACAAATCCACTTCGGAATCAGCCAAGCGTACCGCCTCTTCTTTTGTAATTTTCTTATCAACAACAAGATTAAAAAGTGAATCTTGGAAGGTTTGACATTTCTCACTGCTCTCCATTGCTTCTTTTAATTCGGAGAGATCGTTACGCTCAATTAAAGATTTCACATGCATACTATTATGTAAAATTTCAACAACCGGGATTTTTGGCTGCGAAATACCTTTAGCCAAACGTTGTGCAATGATTGCAACCAAATGAGAAGCCACATCACGATAAATTCTGTGATGTGAATCTTGCGGGAAAAAATTCACCAATCGATCAATAGCTAAGTTTGCGGAAGATGCATGAAGCGTGGCAATACAAAGATGGCCTGTTTCGGCAAAACGCAGTGCTTGCTGCGCGGTTTCTTGATCGCGAATTTCTCCAATGACAATGACATTCGGCGATTCTCTCAACGCATATTTAAGTGCATCTTTGTAGCTATCGGTATCAACGCCAACTTCACGCTGACTAATCAAAGATTGTTTGTGATAGTGAACAAATTCGATGGGATCTTCGACAGTTAGAATATGCCCTTGAGAATTTTCATTTCGATAATCAATCATTGAGGCTAGCGTTGATGACTTACCCACTCCCGTTGCACCGACGACTAAAACAAGACCTTGCTCAACCATCGCAAACTCTTTTAATTGTTGTGGCAACTCTAAGTCATCAATGGTGGGAATGATATTTTGAATATGTCGCGCAACCAGTGCCACTGCACCTTTTTGGCGATATAAATTTAAACGAAAGCGCCCGCCGTTTTCAATTTGTAAGCTAATATCTAATTCTAAATGCTTATCAAACTTTTCTTTTTGTTCCTCATTGAGCGCGTCAAGAATCAAGTCCCGAATATCACTCGACTCCATCGCTACATCATTGACACGGCGCAGCTGCCCATTCACTTTAAATGTCGGCGGCGCACCGACATTTAAATACAAATCAGATGCTTTAATAACCGCCATGGTCTCAAGCATGCTGTATAATCCTTTCATCATAAAGTCACCTACCAACTATCCTATCTACTATTTTTATTATGGAATTTGTGAGTATTATTCCTACTCAATTGACAAACATCACACCTGAGATGCTCTCTCTTCACACCAAACCACTACCGTCCATGAATGATCAGCTACTTTTTCAGCGACGAAAGACAGTGCTATCCCTTGATGAAGCACAGATTAACAGGGAAAATAAGTGTATCGTACTACCCTGGCCAAGCACGAGTGGCGCTTTAACTAAGCCCTCGAATGAGACTTGCCGGTCACGCAACATGTGATTAGATAGAGGATGCTTTATGGATGAACTCATCAACAGAATATGTAACGATACCGTTTTTCAATATCACAATCTGATCAACAACTAAACAGATGAATTTAAACTTAGCAACAGCCCACCACTCACTGAAATTACTGCTTATTTCATTTTCACTATTTGGATCAATATGAAAATCGCTTTATTAGAAGATGATTCTGCACAATCAGACCTCGTTTGCCTTTGGCTAGGTGAAAAAAAACACGATGTCCATGCATTCTCAACCGGTGCTGACCTCCTGAGTGCCTTAGCAAAAGATTCTTTTGATCTTATGATATTTGACTGGCACCTACCTGATACAACGGGTATCGAGGTGCTAGAAATAGTACGGCAGCAATACGATAAGAGTATCCCTATCTTGTTCACAACTCAACGAGACGATGAAAATGATATCGTTTCTGCCTTACAAAATGGTGCTGATGATTACTTGATAAAACCATTACGGCAAGGAGAGCTTTCTGCACGAGTTTCCGCTTTAGGGCGTAGAAGTACATTACCAGCAGATGAAGAAATTATCGAAGTCGGCGTCATTCGGCTAAATCGTAGCTCTGGTGAAGCAACAGTTAACGGTGAATCTGTTAAATTAACGGATAAAGAGCATCAACTCGCCTGCTTATTACTGCAACATGAAGGTAGGCTGTTTTCTAGGGAATATCTTCTTAGCCTAATATGGGGAATCAGCGCGGCAATCAATACGCGAACTGTAGATAGCCATGTTAGTAAAGTCAGAAGAATCTTAAAAATAAACCCTGAAATGGGTTATAGAATAAAAACGATTTATCAACACGGATATAGATTCGAAAAAATCTGATACGTATTTTTTATTCGTTCAAAACTATTCGCGATCCAGTAATAGTTACAGAATGTATTCCAACATATTTTTACCGCAAAGAGGATGAATCGTTGCGCTTAAAAACTTTTTTATTATTTTTAATTATTCAGCCTGTGTTTGTTTTCTTTAGCGCTCAAGCGTCTGCCGAATATTGGCTGTACGCCTTCCGTCCAGGAGACACCATCTGGGCTGTGTGTAAGCAATTTACAATTCGGGAAAATTGCTGGCAAACCATAGGCCAAGAAAATGGCGTTACATTCCCTCGCCGAATCCCACCAGGAACCGTCATAAAATTTCCTATATCTTGGCTTAAAACTATCCCCAAGCCCGTCACAATAAATTATGTGCGTGGCAACGTTAGTTACTCAGACTCAGCTAACGAAATTGCCACCGCAAGTGTTGGAGATAATCTAGCTATTGGGACAATTATTATTGTCGGAGAGAATAGCAACGCAACGTTACGTTTTGCAGATGGCACCGTTATGTTACTCGAGGAAAATAGCGAGCTACATCTCAATGCATTATCAGCAAATGGCGATACTGGAATGGTCGACTCTCGTGTTCGACTCAACCGCGGCGCAGCCACCACTCAAGTACCAAAACGAAGAGACCGTATTCGTTTCAGGATCGAGACTCCATCCGCAGTCGCAGCAGTGAGGGGAACAGAGTTTCGAGTATCAACAGACAAAGATGATATTAATCTTTCACGCGCTGAGGTTCTTGAAGGGCTTGTTGGTGTAGACACCTCAGTATCTGGTCAAGATGTCGCACAAGGTTTTGGCCTAACAGCACAAAAAGGTGCAGCTCCGTCCGAGCCGATCGAATTGTTGCCTGCACCTATTTTCAACTCAACGAATCAAGCACAACTCGTCGATATAACAATTGATTGGAATACAGTAGACGGCGCAATTAATTATCGAGCCACATTATTATCTATCGATAACAACAATGAGAAAAAAATACTCGCTACAAAAACCATTAATGATGATTCAGTTCAATGGTCGGGTTTATCGGTAGGCTGTTATTCTACCGAAGTCAGTGCTATCGACGAAAACAAACTCAAAGGGATACCCGCCTCACTCGATGTTTGTGTTGAAGCTGCCCTTGCGCAAGTTCAAATCACCAAGAAAAATATCAAAAAGAAAGACAATGAAAATTTAGAAGTGCAATGGGATCCAGTCGAAAACGCTTCGAGTTATGTTGTCGAATATTCCCTTACAAAGAACTTTAAAGACTCCACAATAATAGCCACCAAATCAAATTCCACTTTGATCCCTGCTAATACAGAATCGCGCTACTTTGTTCGCATTCGCGCAATAAATTCTTCGGGCTTATCGTCACCGATAAGCACTACCGCAAACTGGTCGCCAACATTTTGGGACAAGTATATTGCTCTTGGCGCGGCAGGGCTTTTGGTTTTACTCATTTTATAAATTGCTACAAGCCAAAAAATAATTTAACCAGCAAACAAAAACAATATTGGCAAAAAATATGTGGGTACATATTCGTCATATCGCGTCTATTTTTATTGTATCCTTTTTTGCAATTCTAGCCGCTTACTATCAATGGACGCTACCGATCGATCGTTGGCTCTATGATCATTCCATTGCATTACAGCCGACTAAAAAGCCAACTGACATTGTAATCATAGCCATTGATGATGAAAGCATCCAATCATTGGGGCGCTGGCCTTGGCCTCGACAGTATCATGCAAATCTAATCAATACGCTTCGTGATGCGAATGCAAAAGCGATTGCATTTGATGTTATTTTTCCAGATAAAGATTCAAACAACCCCTTACAAGACAAGGCATTTGTTGACGCCGTTAAAAACTCGCCCTCGATTATTCTCCCCATGGCTTTGGAACAAATTCAGTTTGGCGGACAAATATTAGAGCGTCTACCTTTCGACGAATTAGCTCGAGCTGCGAAAAACTTAGGGCATGTTCATATCGAACAAGATGAAGACGGCGTGTGCCGATCTGTTTTTTTACGCGAAGGGGTTTCCTCTGCTTACTGGCCACACCTGACATTAGCAATACTCCAAAGTATTGACGAAGCTCCGGCTTTCTTGTCAGGCATTCGCAACACTGAAAGTTCGAATGATGGTTCAATGTTAATTTCTCGCGACTACTACAATCTTATTTCTTTTTCTGGGAAGGCAGGTTCATTCCCAATGGTCTCTTATATTGATGTGTTGAACAATGCACTACCTAAGTCAGTATTCCAAGATAAAATTATTTTTGTTGGTCGAGTCGCGAATGGTACAAATGATATATTAGTAACGCCAGTTGGTACGATGCCCGGAGTGGAGCTTAACGCCAATATTTTTCATTCACTTAGAAATAATTTACTGCTAACGCCTCTTACACCTGCTTCGCAAACAATTATCACAGGGCTTTCAGCTCTACTACTTATTGCCCTACTCAGCTTACTATCCCCCAGAACATTTTTAATCACGACAATAGCTTCTATTTTATGCATACCACTCATAAGCTTTTTATTTTTAATCAACATGAAACATTGGTTTGCGCCTGGCGCACTTATCTGTGCAATACTTATCTTCTATCCATTTTGGAATTGGCAACGTTTAGAAAAAATGCTCCAATATTTAAAGGTTGCTTTAATAAAGCTAGAGCCTTCTTTACAGAAGTCTAAAATAGAAGGCGTTTCAAAAATACATTATTTTGAAAATTCTCTTGATTATTTAAAATCAACGCATTTAATTCAAAGCTGGTCGATTTCTGATGCCTCTAAAAACATTATATCTTCTGATAAAAAAAATCAGTTAAACCCAGAAGAAGTACTTTCGGCTCAAGACAAGAATACTGATAACAACTTATTTAGTGTTCAATCATTTGATTTCACCACCAACCACAAAAAATACACCGCATCTATTAGCTGGTCAGGAACAGATCGCTCTCTTTTTGATCTTGTCGTTAAAGAACTAGAAATAATTAGCAAAAAAAATGATGAAGAAAACCCATACAGAGTAGAGGTTGTTGATAAAACATTACTAGAATTAAAACGTGCTAACAAAATTGCAGAGTACAATCAAAACCTTATCGACAGCAGTATTAAGAATTTACCTGAAGCTGTCATTTTGACAAACCTATTTGGCCATATTTTACAGACCAACATTCAGGCCAAACAGCTGTGGACTTCAAATTTACAGCTCAAAAACTTCATTCAATTTACCAATGTTTTCAATGAAGTTTCAGGTTTTGACTGGAAGAGAAAATTAACTTCCCTCGCATTTCATTCAGAATCTTTTAGTATCGAGGTAGTGCATACTAAGTCACACCGAATTTTTATCTGCAAAGGGCAGAAAATGGAATTTGATATTGATAATCCAGGAATAATGCTTTTTTCTTTTAATGAAATCACCGCCTTGCGAGCTAGTGAACAAGCCCGATTAGAAACCTTGCATTTTCTATCTCATGACTTACGCGCGCCAATGAATTCTGTATTAGCTCTCGTGCAACATGCCAAGCATCAAGATAAATACGATTCGACTCTCCTAAATAAGATTGAGCATCATGTTCACACTAATCTCGCTTATTCTCAGCAATTTTTACAGCTCGCTAAAGCTGAAGAGGTTCAACCCAAAGATTTTTATATCTGTGACATTATCGAAATAATCGATAATGCAATTGAAGAAGTCTATCCAATAGCACTAACGAAAAACCTAACATTTAATAAAAACTATCTTTCTCTTCTTGAGAACGACGAACAAGAATTCGAAACCCTAGGCGACGGTCAATTACTTGAACGCGTATTTATCAACTTACTCGGCAATGCCATAAAGTTTAGCCCTGTAGGCGAGACAATCAGTGTCGATATATCTGTCGATTTAGGCGACGACAATGATCAGGAAAACCAAAACAAGCTAATGATAAAAATATCTGACCATGGAATCGGTATACCAAAAGATAAAATCCCACTTCTTTTTGATCGATTTTCAACATCATCAGAAAAAAACCCCAACGGTGTTGGCTTAGGGTTATATTTCGTTAAAGTTGTTTGCGAAAGACACGGCGGCCGTGTATCTGTGACAAGCGAGCCATCAATTGGATCCTGCTTTAGCATTTCCTTACCGCAACTTAAATAATTAGTTGCATACAATCTCATTTATGCCCACTCAGCAATTATATTTTCTACAGACAACCGCTAGCTATTTTTTTATTTTCTCTACCAGTTGTCATAAATGTTGGCCATTTCACAAGCATTCTATTTCACATTGTTTTACAATCCCCCCCGCTACACTCAGGCATAATGCATGAGAAAAAATGGACCTTGAAGTTCATTGTAAAAACAGAGAGGAATAAAAATGAAAAACACATCTAACAAAATACTTTTAGGCTGTACTGCTGCTTTTCTTGCTGGGTCCATTTCTGTCGCCCACGCAGAAGATTATGTCGGCTTTACACTCAACCCTCAAATTGGCTACTACTTTTTTGATAAAAAAAGAAATCTAGATAACCATGGCTTTGCTGGCCTTGGGCTTGGTTATCAATTCGACAGCCCATGGGCAGTCGAAGCCAATTACCTTACTGGTGATGCTCGCCTTCATAACACCAACGTAGAAGTTGATTTTGATCAATATCGTCTTGACGGCCTTTATCATTTTGGTGATCAACAGGGCCTACAGCCTTATATCGCTGGTGGTGTTGGCGATACAAACTTTCAAGCCAAAGGCTCCAATGATGTAGACGAGACTCTTTTAAACTTAGGTGGTGGTGTAAAATATTATCTAACTAAAGGCTTGTCTCTTCGTGCTGACGCCCGCACCTTTGTTGGCTTGGATACTGAGACAAAGGATTTTGCTGTAACACTAGGCTTAAACTATTTACTTGGCCAAAAATCAGCATCAACTCCTAAAGTAATTGCAGCTCCTGCAGCAGCTCCTGCCCCAATTGGTGATGCAGATGGTGATGGTGTTTTAGATAACCGCGATCGCTGCCCAAATACACCATCAGGAACTCCTGTTGATGCAAACGGCTGTACTTTAGACAGTGATGGCGATGGCGTTGCAGATAACATTGATCAATGCCCAGACACATCTGCTGGCGCAAAAGTTGATGCGAAAGGCTGCTACATCATGCTTTCTGAAACCAAAGAAATTCGTCTAGCGATTAATTTCCCAACTAATTCTGCTGACATTGCCGATTCTTATCGCAGTGAAATTGCCAGAGTTGCTGACTTCATGAGAGAGTATCCACAAACTCAAGTTGTTGTTGAAGGTCATACTGATGATCGTGGCTCTGCTGCGTATAACCAGCAACTATCAGAAAAACGAGCAAAAGCTGTCGCTGACAAACTTGTTTCTGATTTTGGAATCCCATCATCTAAAGTATCTTCTGTTGGTAAAGGTGAAATGTCTCCGATTGCGTCTAATAACACAGTTGACGGCCGATTCGCCAATCGACGTGTAGTTGGCGTTATCAGTGCTACAGTTGAAACAATTGCTAAATAATGCGCATTACTGATACTTAACTTTTATTTAATCGAGCCGATAGTAAAATAGTCGGCAGCATAAAATAAAAGTAGAGAATAAAAAGCCGAGACAGAATGCTGTCTCGGCTTTTTTGTTATAGGATATAAAGTTATTTAATTGTAGATTTATATCCCTGATACCTCATAAAATCTCTGGCGAAAATCTATTAGTGACAGCACAATCCGCCCTTCAGTCTTTCACCAACAAACAAAGAGGCCTTTAAATTATGGATTTTGATGTGGATAAGCTTTTAGCACAAGCGCCTGAATTAATTATTACCTACGGGGCAAAAATTGCCTTAGCACTCGCCATTTATATTATTGGTAAGTGGATAGCTAAACTGGTTACGAAATTATTAGAAAAAGGACTAAACAGTCGATCCGTCGATAAAACCATTACCATTTTTGTCCGCAATTTAACGTATTATATTTTATTAGTCATCGTTATCATCGCAGCCCTTGGTCAACTCGGAGTGCAAACTGCCTCTTTCGTAGCGATTGTCGGTGCTGCAGGTTTAGCAATTGGTTTAGCGCTTCAGGGTTCATTATCAAATTTTGCTTCAGGGGTCATGCTCATACTTTTTCGCCCATGCAAAGTTGGAGATTTTATTGAAGCTGCTGGCGCCATGGGAACTGTTGCGGACATTTCAATTATTGCCACAACTATCTTAACCGGTGACAACAAAACTATTACCGTATCAAACACAGCCTTGATGAATAGCAATATCATTAACTATTCGACTCAAGAAGAAAGACGCATTGATTTAATTGTGGGTGTTGGATATGGCTCGAACATTCAACAGGTGAAAGATGAACTTAAGGCTATTGCTGCAAATGACACTAGAATTTTAACTAGCCGCGACGTAACGATAGGCCTTGATGTCTTAGCTGACTCATCAATTAATTTTGTATTTAGGCCTTGGGTCAAAAGCTCGGATTACTGGCCAACAAAATTTGATCTCAACGAAAAAATTAAAAATCGTTTTGATGAGCTAGGAATTGAAATCCCTTACCCTCAAATGGATGTACACCTACAAAAAGACTCCTGATGCATTACTCTCTTGAAATAGAAAGCCCCAATCAAAGTTATTACGGGGCTTTTTATTTAACTATCTATATATCCTTCGTTTTGACATTGTTTTACACCTAAACTCTCGCATCAACCATTAAATCTTGTCATCATCTTTCCTGAAATGACGGCTATTGATTTCCGTTCATGTTTTTAAAGCTTTAAAAGTAGGATGAAAAATGAGTGTAATTATTTGGGGTTTAATTGGAGTCATAACTGGCGCTATCGCTAACAAAATAATGCCAGGAAAAAACATCGGCGGTATATCTACTGCGATGATTATTGGCATAGCTGGTTCGATTTTCGGTGGATGGATTGGTTTTCTTAGCGGCTCTGAACCACTTGAGTTATTGACTATTAATTTAGGAAGCCTTTTGTCTGCAATGGTTGGCGCTTACTTTTCATTAGTAATTTTTAGAATTATTGGCCGAGAGTATTATTAGCTAAAAAATTCTTAATAAAAAAGCAGCCTTGGCTGCTTTTTTATTAAATCACCTCAAGTACCACCTAAAGTTAAGAGCCAACTTTCATCTCACGAATAAAATCATCCGCCTCAGCAATCGCTTTTTCCATTGCCGCTAATAAATTATCAACATCTCTATTGATCGTCACAACTTCTCCCTTAAGAGACTGAATTGCCCTTGCGTTTAAGTTATGCTTTAAATACAAAACCTGATCACGCATAGAGTTTAATACGGGTGTTAATCGACTTTCTGCATTACGCATGACTGATAGTAGCTGGCGATACTTGCTTCGTGTTGCTGATAATTGAGATTGGCTCTCACGCTTTAGGCTTGCACTAGAATATTGTTTCAATTCCGCCTCCCACTCTTTAAACAATGCGCCCGCTACAGATTCAATGGAAGAAATTCGCTCCCGAATAAGATCGGCAGATTCTTCGCTCGCTTCATATTCATTGTTGAGCCGGTTGTATGCTTTTTCTAGCTTCCCCCCATCGATACTCACCACTGCTTTAAACTCATCTAAAGCGGACGTAAATTGCTCTTGAGCATCTTGCTGGGCATCTCTTGCATCGACAACACGATCAACCAAAATATCTCTCTTATGAACACCGAAGTTTTCCATCGTATTATAGTAAGCACTTTCACAGCCCATCATGGCAACGGCCAAAAGTGCTACTCCCAACTTAACATTCAATTTCATCCTATATCTCCCAATTAAAAAAATAACCATTTACAAACCATACCACAGCGACAAAACACTCAAAACAAGACAGTGTAGTCACTAAAAATTATTCATATACTGCCTATTTAAATCACTTAAAAATTTAGCGCCGTGCTAAGATGCTGGATGTTTGTCTCTATGCACAAATATTTTTATATTCGGTTATACCGTTCAAATACATAATCATAGGGACAGATAGTAACCCAAAACGGCTATTAGTAATTCAGTGTGCAATAGCTCACAGATGCCTATTTTACGATGATTTACAATCTCAGCCTTATGCTTTAATAGGTAAATCAATACACTCATCAAATATTAATTGGCACAAAAAGCGAAGAAGCCATTTGATCATTGACGATTACAATTATAATATTTTAAATAGACCACTCTAAAACACCATGGGAGCGAACAACAATGAAAATTTTATCTACAAGTGCAATTGCTTTAACAGTTTTATTATCAGTTACCGGCTGTAGCGATAGTGATGAAAAAACCGCAGGCGATATGTTAGATAACGCGGTTGAGTCAACTAAAGATGCGGCCGGATCTATGAGCGATAAAGCTGGCGACATGGCCAATAGCGTTAAAGAAACTGCTGAGTCAGCGATAGATTCTGCTGGTGATGCAGTTGAAAGTGCAAAAGAAGCAGGTGCTGATGCCTTAGAAAGTGCAAAAGAAAAAGGCTCTGAAGCAATTGACGGCGCAAAAGACATGGGTTCTGACGCGATGGATAAAGCAAAAGACGCTGGCGAAGAGATGATGGAAGAAGGCAAAGAAGCAGCAGCTAAAGCTGAAGATGCTGCGAAAGATTTATTGAAAAAATAATCTTTACTTTTTATCCGAACAATAAAAAACCCGCTTTTAGCGGGTTTTTTATTGTTCAATGTAAAGAAAATTCTTTACTCGGCGGCAGGTGTTTCTGCTACTTGCTCAGCAGGCTCAGAGCTACCTTCTTCGTCACGCTTTGCTTCTTTAATAGATAACTTAATTCGACCACGGTTATCCACATCTAAACACTTAACACGAACAACTTGCCCTTCAGAAAGATAATCAGAGACCGTATTCACACGCTCATCTGCAATTTGAGAAATATGAACAAGACCATCTTTACCTGGCAGGAAGTTGATGAAAGCACCAAAATCTACGATACGCACAACTGTCCCTTCGTAAATTGCTCCGATTTCTGCTTCTGCAGTAATCTCACCAATTTTATTAAGCGCCGCATTAAGAGACTCTGTATTGTCTGAATATACTTTAACAACACCGTCATCGGTAATATCAATCGTTGCGCCGGTTTCTTCGGTTAGCGCACGAATTGTTGCACCACCTTTACCGATAATATCTCTAATTTTATCAGGATCAATTTTCAAAGTTTCAAAGCGAGGCGCATTGTCATTAACTTGAGTTCGTGCCGTTGCCAATACTTTATTCATTTCACCAAGAATATGTAATCTTGCATGTAGAGCTTGCTCTAATGCGGCTTCCATAATTTCTTCGGTAATTCCTTCGATTTTGATATCCATTTGTAAAGCAGTAATACCGTTCGTTGTACCCGCTACTTTGAAATCCATATCACCAAGATGATCTTCGTCACCTAAGATATCAGTCAATACTGCAAAACCATTGTCTTCTTTGACAAGACCCATTGCGATACCAGCAACTGGAGCTTTCAATGGAACACCTGCATCCATCATTGCCAAACTTGAACCACACACAGAAGCCATTGAGCTTGAGCCATTTGATTCTGTAATTTCACTGACAACACGAATTGTATAAGGAAAATCTTCAACTGTTGGCATAACAGCTGCAACGCCACGACGAGCTAATCGACCATGACCCACTTCTCGACGGCCTGTTCCACCCATACGTCCTGCTTCACCTACTGAGTAGGGAGGGAAGTTATAGTGCAACATAAAGTTATCTTTCTTCTCGCCTTCTAACGCATCAATAATTTGTGCGTCACGCGCCGATCCCAAAGTAGCAACAACAATTGCTTGAGTTTCGCCACGAGTAAACAATGACGAGCCATGAGTTTTCGGTAAAACTCCAACTTCAACATCAATACCTCGAACTGTTTTTGAATCTCTTCCATCAATTCTTGGCTCACCAGCAACTGCACGCGCACGAACTAATTTTTTCTCAATTGAAGCAAATATTTTTTTCACATCATCGGAAGAAAAATCACTTTCTTCTGTCGCGATTTGTTCAACAGCTTGAGAGCGAAGCTCACCTAATCGAGTATAACGATCTTGTTTATCAGTGATTCTGTACGCTTCACCGATACCATTTTCAAACTGCTGCTTAACAGCGTTCACTAGTGCCGTATTTTCTACTTCAGCTTGCCAATCCCAACGAGGTTTTCCAGCATCACGAGCAAGCTCTTCACACGCCTTAATAACCACCTGCATTTCTTGATGAGCAAACAAAACCGCACCTAGCATAATATCTTCTGGTAATTCGTTTGCCTCAGACTCAACCATCAAAACAGCGTCTTGAGTACCAGCAACCACCATATCTAATTCGCTAGTTTCTAACGCTTTATATGATGGATTTAATACGTAGCCACTGTCTGATGTAAAGCCAACTCGAGCTGCGCCGATTGGACCATTAAATGGAATACCTGAAACAGCTAGTGCTGCAGAAGTACCAATCAGTGCGGGAATGTCAGGATCAATAGTTTTTGACGTAGACATAACAGTACAAACAACTTGCACTTCATTCATATAACCATTTGGAAACAATGGTCGGATAGGACGATCGATTAATCGAGAAGTTAATGTTTCCTTCTCTGTTGGACGCCCCTCACGCTTGAAAAAACCACCAGGAATCTTTCCTGCTGCATATGCTTTTTCTTGATAATGGACTGACAAAGGAAAAAATCCCTGCCCAGGTTTTTCTTCTTTTGCACCAACAACAGTACAAAGTACAGAGGTTTCTCCAACAGTAACTAGCGCTGATCCAGTAGCTTGACGAGCTATACGTCCGGTCTCGATGGTGACAGTTTGATCACCGTATTGAAATTTTTTAATTACGGGGTTCACAATTTTATCCTTTTCATTTTTTGTTTGTTTCTTCTCTGCTTTGCATGGCATTGTTGATCAGAATTTCAGTGTATTTTCTATCAACACTTAACTCGCAAAACAACTAAATACTTTGTAGTAGCATTCACCGCTAACTCAGCTAGTTAACACTTAAATTAATATCCAGCTGCACTCAATTTTCCAGATAACTTATGCAGTTATTTTTATTAATTGATACTGACCAAAAGACAGATAAACAAAGGGGCTCGCATTACGAACCCCTTGGTTTTTTCTAGCGACGCAATCCTAATTTTTGGATTAAATCTGCGTAGCGTTTTAGATCTTTACCTTTCAAGTAATCAAGTAACTTACGACGCTGATTTACCATTCGGATCAACCCTCTACGAGAATGATGATCGTGTTTATGACTGGCAAAATGGCCTTGTAACTTATTGATATTAGCTGTTAACAAAGCAACTTGAACTTCTGGTGAACCAGTATCGCCAGCTGCTTGCTGATGCTCTTGAACGATCTTTGCTTTTTCTTCTGCATTAAGTGACATAACGTCTTCCTTTTTTAATATGCAAATTAAAAACACCTAAATTAAGTATTGGGTGTTCAAGTACAGCCGGCCCGTGCACATTTACAGGACGGCTAACCATGCTTGAATTGATGGAGATAAATCAACCATCGGTTAAGCATGCTATTCACTCTACATGAGTAAACTCTGTTGTTATACAGATCGTTATAGTACGGCTCTGCACAATAATATTTATACTATATCCAGCCTTCTTGGATTTAGGTGGCTTGTCTAACGATCAAACAAGCTACATCGAAATCGGGCGAGAATTCTCTGCAATCAATCTTTTTGGAGCTACCTGATTATCTGCTGCAACCTCTCCAACACCTAGAAAATCACCAGCCTGAGAGAAGACGCGCACAATACCACCTTCTCCAGCAATCCGGTAGGCCTCAGTATCGACTACATTTCGGCCAAAGCGGAAATCTGTAACACTGTGGTCCACTAACTTAATTGAAGGTAAGTGCTTGATTGGTGCATCCACCGACAAAAGATGATGATCTAATTGACCACCTGATGCCTTTTTTATGGCTTCATTAGTACATTCGACAGCTTCGCTGTCTATTGAGGCCTTATCCAGAGCTGCAAGCTCTTCTCTCAACTGACCAAGAGTGACGGCATTTCCGTCAGTAAAATCACCCGTCAGAGATCGGTGTAAGGTCGCAACATGACCACCACATCCTAACGCCTGCCCAAGATCTTCTGCAATGGAACGAATATATGTTCCTTTCGTGCAGTGGACATCAAGCGTTAGTTTTGCTGGATTTCCTGCCTCAAAATCCAGCACTTCAATACTATGGATAAACACTTTTCGAGGAGGTCTATCTATCGTTTTACCTTCACGAGCCATTTTATATAACGGTTGACCTTGATGTTTTAAAGCTGAAAACATCGAGGGTATTTGTTCTATTTCGCCTCGAAAACTCGCTAAAGCCTGATTCACTTTATCTAAAGTAATATCACTAGCATCTTTTCTTTCTAATTCATCACCTTCTGCATCACTGGTAGTCGTCTTAATGCCCAAACAGAACTGACTTTGATATCTTTTATCAGCGTCCAACAAATACTGAGCAAACTTTGTCGACTCACCAAAACAAATTGGCAGTATGCCGGTAGCCAATGGATCCAAACTACCCGTATGGCCCGCTTTTGCTGCATCAAACAAGCGTCTTGCCTGCTGCAGTGCAGAATTAGATGTCATTCCTGCGGATTTATTTAGCAAAAGGACGCCATTTAATAGGCGTCCTTTAGGGCGTTTGGCCAATTTTTACCTACTTATCAACTAATTCTTTTTTAGTTCGATGTTTACAATCTGCTAATGATTAGAAAAATATACTAATCATCCGTATCGAGATTGTTAGACTGATCTTTTAAAACTGCTTGATCGATCAAGCGTGTTAACTTTTGACCGCTAACCGATGTTCTATCAAACACAAAACGTAATCTTGGCGTCGTCCTACTGTTTAATGTTTTTGCTAACTTCCCTCGCAAAAACCCTGACGCTTTATTCAATATAGCAATCGATTCTTCAGCTTGCTCTGCATCATTAGATTGGATAAACGTCACGAACACTTTTGCATTTGCGTAATCAGGACTCACATTCACTTCATTAATGTTAACAAGCCCAATACGCGGATCAGAAATTTCTGTTTGTATCAGTTGCGCTAAACTTTTTTGAATCTGATCAGCAACCCTGACACTACGACTAAAATCTTTTGGCATTTTCTTACCTAGTATGAAAGTCTGAACGACTTAAAGTGAACGAGCCACTTCTTTAACATCATAAACTTCGATTTGATCGCCAACTTTTACATCGTAATCTTTTACACCGATACCACATTCTGTTCCATTTCGAACTTCGTTTACATCATCTTTAAAGCGACGCAACGATTCTAACTCGCCTTCATAAATAACAACATTGTCACGAAGCACACGAATTGGCTTATTCCGATGGACTGTACCTTCAATCACCATACAACCAGCCACTTGACCAAATTTAGGTGATTTAAACGTATCGCGAACTTCAGCAATACCAACAATTTCTTCCACTCTCTCTGGAGATAACATACCAGAAAGTGCGCTTTTCACTTCATCAATCAATTGATAGATGATGCTGTAGTAACGAATTTCAACGGATTCTATTTCAGCAATTTTTCTAGCTGAATTCTCTGCCCTCACATTGAAACCAACAACAATAGCACCTGAAGTAATTGCCAAATTCACATCATTTTCGGTTATGCCGCCAACACCAGAATTAATAATGTTAACTTGAACTTCTTCATTGCCCATATCTAACAATGAAGCTTGTATCGCTTCTAGAGAACCACGAACATCTGTTTTTAATACAACAGACAAAATCTTTTTCTCTCCCGATTCCATGGAAGAAAACATGTTCTCAAGTTTTGCAGCTTGGTTACGCTGCAATCTTTCTTGTTTTTCTTTTTCAGTACGATACAAAGCAACTTCTCTTGCTTTTCTTTCGTCTGGAACAACAACACATTCATCGCCAGCCGCTGGAGCTGAATCCAATCCTAAAATTTCGACTGGTGTTGATGGCCCCGCTTCTTGTACCTGTTCTGAAAACTCATTAATCATGGCTCTTACACGACCGAAGCTTTGGCCAGCCAATACAATATCACCCGTTTTCAAAGTACCTTGCTGCACAAGTAAAGTAGCAACGACACCACGACCAACATCAACCCGTGATTCAACAACAACCCCGCGAGCTGTCGTATCTTTCACCGCTGTTAACTCTTGCATTTCAGCTTGAAGTGAAACCGCATCAAGCAATTGATCGATGCCTTCACCAGTCTTAGCTGAAACTTGTATAAATTGCGTATCCCCACCCCATTCTTCAGGAATAACTTCTTTAGCCGACAATTCATTTTTAACGCGTTCTGGATCGGCCGCTTCTTTATCACATTTGTTAATCGCAACAACGATGGGAACGCCTGCCGCTTTTGCATGCTTAACCGCTTCTTCGGTTTGCGGCATAACACCATCGTCTGCAGCAACAACAAGAATAACGACATCCGTGCATTGCGCTCCACGTGCTCGCATAGATGTAAATGCGGCATGTCCTGGAGTATCCAAGAATGTAATATCGCCGTGGTTTGTATGAACGCGGTAAGCACCAATATGCTGAGTAATACCGCCAGCTTCTCCAGAAGCCACTTTTGCTTTTCGAATATAATCAAGTAAAGACGTTTTACCGTGATCAACATGCCCCATCACAGTAACCACTGGAGCTCTAGCAACAAGGTCGCCCTCGACGGCAATTGTTTCTTCGAGTGCTTCTTCAACTTCATTCCCAGTTAACAATTTATAGGTATGGCCCATCTCTTCGACAAGCAATTGAGCAGTCTCTTGGTCGATAGGCTCATTGATTGTCACCATCATCCCCATCTTGATCAGCTGCTTCATAACAACAGCGCTCTTAATAGACATGCGCTGAGCTAGATCAGAAACCGTTATGCTCTTCGGAATTTCAACTTCGTGAACAACTTTTGCCGTTGGCTTTTTAAATTTATGCTTGTTAACCAACTTAATTGGCATTTTTGGCTTTTTGCGTTTCTTCGGTTCTGCGGTAATTAAATCAGCAGCTGTCGTGCCTTCATCAACATCATCATCAGCAAGCGCTTCATCGACAAGCACATCGATTCTGTTCGCCTTTTTAGGTCCAGCAGCTCCAGCCCGTTTAGTTTTCTTATGCTTCGGCTCATCTCCCTCACCTTCATCGTCAAGGTGCCGCTCTTTGCGTTTTGCATGCAAGGTTCTAGAATCATCTTCTTTTGCAGCAACTGGAGTATCTACTTTCTTGGTAGACTCTTTGTTGGACTTCTCAACTTCTTTTTCTTTCGCAGCTTTCTCTTCTGCAATTTTCGCAGCAGCTTCTTCTTCACGACGCGCCTTAATGGCGGCTTGTCGCTTCATCTCAATATCATCAATAGCACTAGACGGTTTAACTTCCGCTGCCGCAGGAGCAGAAACCACTTCCGCTTTCTCAACCACGACAGGCTCTTCAACTAACGCTTCAACTGAATCGGGGGTTTCCACCTTACTTTCAGCAGCATCGCGCTTCACGTAAGTGCGTTTTTTTCTCACTTCAACATTGACAGTTTTTCGCGCAGCACCACTTCCTGTCTTTAACGTTGTAGTAGTTTTTCTACGTAGGGTAATTTTTTTCGGCGCAGCCGCTTCATCTTCACCATGACTATCTTTCAGAAAAGAAAGCAATTTTTGCTTTTCTGAGTCAGACACACTCTGATCAGCAGAACTATGATCAAGCCCTGCTTCTTTCATTTGGCTAAGCAGCCTCTCAACCGAGGCGCCGACCGACTTGGCGAGTTCGCTAACTGTTACTTCTGCCATTCTTTTTCCTCAGTCTTAAACTAGTTCTGTATTTCATTAAATAATCGTTAATTTTATACTTTCGATAATTTTTTTACCGAAACAAGATCGCTTTAAAAAGTTCCGTCTACCGTTTTAACTATCGACCACTGCAAAGCTTGTTAAGCATCATTCGATTCTGCTTCAGCAAACCATGGCGCACGAGCCGTTAAGATCAGAGAACTTGCACGCTCTTCGTCCATCCCATCAACATCTAACAATTCATCTACTGACTGCTCAGCGAGATCTTCCATTGTCACAATACCAACGCTTGCCAATTTGAAAGCCGTTTGCTTGTCCATACCTTCCATTGTGAGCAAATCTTCAGCTGGCTCACGGTCTAATTTTTCTTCCGATGCTAACGCTTGAGTCAACAATGCATCTTTTGCGCGTGCTCGTAACTCTTCGGAAATCTCTTCATCAAAACCCTCAATGGATAACATTTCCTCCAAAGGAACGTAAGCAACTTCTTCTAAGGTTGTAAATCCTTCTTCAACAAGAACAGCAGCGACATCTTCATCAATGTCTAAAGCACTCATAAAGGTTTCAACTGTACTACCTGTTTCTTCTTGCTGTTTAGACTCCCACTCTTCAACGCTCATCACGTTGATGTTCCATCCTGTTAGCTCAGAAGCTAAACGAACATTTTGCCCGGCACGACCGATAGCCATCGCTAGGTTATCTTCACCGACTGCAACATCCATTGTATTGGTATCTTCATCAACAACAATAGATTCAATTTCTGCTGGCGCCATTGCACTAATTACAAATTGAGCCGGGTTATCATCCCAAAGAATAATGTCGATGCGCTCATTACCTAGTTCATTTGAAACGGCTTGCACACGAGAGCCTCGCATACCAACACAAGCACCCACAGGATCAATACGACCATCGTTGGTTGTTACTGCAATTTTTGCACGAAGACCTGGATCTCTTGCTGCCGCTTTCAATTCAATAATTTCTTCGGCAATTTCTGGCACTTCAATTTTAAATAATTCAACCAGCATTTGAGGACATGAACGACTCAAATAAAGTTGTGGGCCACGCACTTCTGTTCGCACTTCTAATAAAATGGCGCGAATACGATCGCCCATTCTGAAAATCTCACGCCCTACGAGCTGATCTCGCGGCAATAAGCCTTCGGCGTTATTGCCTAGATCGACGATGATGTTATCTCGAGTAACTTTTTTGACAGTTCCGCCAATCAACTCACCCATTCTACCTTCATACTCTTCAACAATTTGAGCTCTTTCAGCTTCACGAACTTTTTGAACAATGACTTGTTTTGCTGTTTGAGCAGCGATACGGCCAAAACCTACATTCTCGACTTGCTCTTCAAAAACATCATCAGCAACTAAGCTTTCGTCTTTTTCATGAGCTTCTTCTAATGTAAGTTCGGTGCCAAGAGCAGCCATTGTGTCATCATCTCGAACCAACCAACTGCGAAAAGTTTCATAGTCACCTGTTTCTCGATCGATCACGACACGGATCTCTGAATCTTCGTCGTATCGTTTTTTTGTTGCTGTGGCCAATGCCAGCTCAATAGCTTCAAAAATTAATTCCCGATCGACACCTTTCTCGTGAGACACAGCATCTGCGACCAGCAAAATTTCTTTGTTCATGCCTTAACCTCGTTCTTTGCCTTTCGTTTGGCTCTCTGCCTGAGAGCTTTCAAACCGTGGGGCAACGTTCGCTTTATCGATTGATTCAATTGGTAGAACGTATTCATGCTCATCTACCAAAACCTTTACTTCATCTTCTTCTAAACCGGTTAGCAAACCAGTAAAGATTTTTCTTCCTTCAAAAGGAACACGTAATTTTACTTTTACATGCTCACCTACATATTGTTGGTATTGCTCTAACGTGTATAGAGGCCTAGCAAGGCCCGGTGAAGAAACTTCGAGGGTATACTCACCCGGAATTGGATCTTCAACGTCCATAACGCTACTGACTTGGCGACTAACCTTTTCACAATCACTCAGGCCAACACCGCCTTTCTTCTCAATATAAATTCTCAACGTGCTTCGACCACGACCACTGGAATGAAACTCCAATCCCCAAAGCTCGCAACCAAGGGAAACGATAACAGGCTCGAGTAATTCAGTTAAAAGCTTTGAACTACCTGCACTCATTCAAATCCACCAATGGCTATATAACTAGCGTTATCTATATAAATAAAAGACCCATGCTTTACTGCAACACAAATCTTGAAACATACGAAAAAGCCCCTAATGATAGGGGCTTTTTCGTCAACGCTATATTTAGCGCTTAGATCAGGTACACAACTGTTCTCATTAATAATCTATTTATACCCAAAACGGATACAGATCAGCTCAATAAGAAAATCCGACGTGTCGGATAGTAGTTAATCTACACAGTACCATGCCTCAATTTGTAAAAAATCGGTTACGGGATTGAGCCTCATCACGCTCAAATCCAACTATAAAGCGCGTTACTGTCTACAAAGAGGGAGCCCACGCATTACTGGGCGCGGATTATACCTACAAGTGCACCTATACATCAACGAAAGGAGGTAATATCACCCAAAATATAAATAATGCTTTAATTCAACAAACCTCTTTTTTATAAACCACCCCCAAGTTATGAGTTTGAATCAACGAAACCCAAGACAGGATTAGTCTTACTTAAGCCATAACCACAATTAAAAAATGACACTGCAAAGAACACTAACTATAGATATGATTAATTCAGGCACAAAAAAAGCCTGTGTCACCACAAGCTTTTTTTGAGAACTTCTTAAAGCACAAGAAATTCGTTTTGAAATTTGGTAGCGGGGGCTGGATTTGAACCAACGACCTTCGGGTTATGAGCCCGACGAGCTACCAGGCTGCTCCACCCCGCAATCACGACTTAGATGGGTTACCCCAACTGAGGGCGAGCATTATAGGGATGCCGTATAGGGTGGTCAAGGTGATTCCCATTTAGTTATGGTAAAAAGCTGTACTTATTGAATATAAGCACCATCAATCATAAACATCCTTTATCAATCTACTCATTTAACACTCTCAGTACACCTGCTAGACTCTGATTACGTGCCACTAATTTTTGTTTTACGTTTCGCACATACCGAAATATGGTATTGCAGAACAGCGACAGGCAACCTCCCTCACCAGCTAACAGAGATAATTCGCAGTGAAACCGGCAAAATCAAAAGCGCAAGAACGCCGAGAGCTCCAACAGCAGATGGAGAATTTTCTAAAGCATGGAGGCAAGGTTAACGCTATTGAATCAGGGATTAGCGGGCGAGACATCGGCGCTTATAAATTAACGCCCGTTAACCTTAATGAACCAAGAGAGAGCCGCACACTCCTTACAGATGAAGTAAAAGCTATAGAGGCTCGTAAATCGAAAAGCCATAAAAGCGCCACTGCAACTCGGCCTCGACGCCCCAAAAAAGTGTTAATTACCGATGATTTTGGTGAACCACTTCGATGGAGCTGGACAGACGACAAGTAGATCTTGCCATGAAGGTAAGCTTTAAACGTTTAATCTTGAGGTGCTTTCTGTAATGCAACAGCTTCTTCAAATACATTCGACAAATTAGGCTGAGGCCATTCGCTAGGATAGGATCGATTCATAATCTCTAAAAATGTTTGCTTGTCTAACTCAGATCGGTCTAGCAAATACGTTAAAAAAGTAAATAGCTTATCGGTTGTTTCAGACATCAATACTTCGACGTCATTCTCAGACAACTTCCCATCAACTAGAAAATCATCCAGCACTGTCTTGCGAACACAATTAACAGACATCAACATGGCCATGTGCTGTATTATTTTTTCGTCCACGATAACTCCTTTAAACTCATATCAGACAAAGCGTCTATGTTATTGGCTTAAATAACCCCATACCATTTACCAATAGCTAGGCTTATCACACCCAAGCCAGACACAATCAAAAACAAAATGAACAACAACATAAAAGGCCTAAAAGGTCGTCGCTCAATATCGTTGTACCCACGCTTATTGTAAGCATCAACTTTCTTTTGATCCTCAGGGGAAAGCTTTGTTTCAGTTTGCTCGATCTCTGTCATAATTTTTACTGACTCTGCATGAGTTAGAATAGCTTCTCTAGAAATAAGACAGCTACTTTTTTGGCAGTATAAAGACAAAACCGCTTTTCATCTAGGCAACTATGATACGAGGCCAGACAAAAAACGGTTTTGACGCTTTAACTAAGCTCCAACTTGAAAAATACAAGTTCGAAAATATTAGCTTAGCGATTCAGGTAACTAACAATTAATCAAGAAGTGAAATTTGAGCTTCATCAATCGACATCAAGGAATCAACACCATCTTTAATAGTGGCCGACAAGCTTAAAGTTCTCGGCAACACACGTCGGAAGTAAAACTCAGCCGTTTGCAGCTTGGCCTCATAAAATTCTTTTTCACTCGAGCCCGCATCTAGTTCTTTCAGAGCAACTTCTGCTGCTTGCGCCCAAAAATACGCCAGAGTGACATAGCCAGAATACATAAGGTAATCAAAACTCGCTCCACCCAACTCATCCATATTTTGCATGGCGCGGCCACCAATATGCATCGTTAATTCACCCCACTCTTGATTCAATTTCTCAAGAGGTTGAACATATTTTTTCATCTTATCGTTCGAAGATTGTGATTCGCAATATTTATGAATTTTTTTAGTGAAGACACGCAATGTCGCCCCTTGATTGCTTAGCACTTTACGACCCAGCAAATCTAACGCCTGAATACCATTCGTGCCCTCATAAATCATTGCGATGCGAGCATCACGAACATTTTGCTCCATGCCCCATTCTGCGATGTATCCATGACCACCAAAGACTTGCATGGCTAAGTTTGCGCCCTCAAACCCAACTTCCGTAATAAAACCTTTCGCAATCGGAGTTAATAAAGCAAGAAGCTCATCGGCATCTTTTTTCTCTGTTTCATCTTCCGCATATTCATGTATATCTAATAACTGAGCACAATAATGGCCCAGCATACGACTCCCTTCAGCTAAAGATTTCACAGTCAAAAGCATTCTACGAACATCAGGATGCACAATAATTGGATCAGCGGCGCCATCAGGGTTCTTCACGCCAGACAATGATCGCGACTGTAAGCGCTCACGTGCATATTTTGTCGCATTCTGAAGACCTAACTCCATATGCGCCAAACCTTGTAGTGCGACACCTAGGCGTGCAGAGTTCATCATAGTGAACATGTAGCTTAAGCCTTTATTCAATTCGCCGACCAAGTAACCTGTTGCTCCATCAAAATTCATGACGCATGTTGAATTACCATGAATTCCCATTTTGTGTTCCAGGGCACCACAAGTGACGGCATTTCTTTCTCCAGGGTTTCCATCAGCATCTAACGTAAACTTAGGCACTACAAATAAAGAGATTCCTTTTGTTCCCGCTGGAGCATCCGGTGTTCTAGCGATAACAAGATGAATGATATTTTCTGCCATATCGTGCTCACCAGAAGATATAAATATTTTTGTACCCGTTACGCTGTAGCTACCATCTGCCTGAAGCTCTGACTTTGTTCTCAACAGACCTAAGTCAGTGCCACAATGAGGCTCAGTCAGACACATAGTGCCCGTCCAGCGACCTTCTGTTAGCTTAGGGAGATATTGATCTTTCAGCTCGGGGCTTCCGTGTTTCTCTAAACTCGTTCTGGCCCCATGGCTAAGCAAGGTATACATAGACCAAGACCAATTAGCTGTACCTAACATCTCATTAAGGACCATACCTAGAGAGACTGGCAGACCCTGTCCACCAAACTCAGCGGATGTCGCCAAACCTGACCATCCAGCTTCAATAAATAATTTATAGGCCTCTTTAAAACCTTTTGGCGTGATAACTTCCGTTCCCTCCAATCGACAGCCTTCATCGCCAGCCTGATTTGTAGGAGCAACTTCGTTTTCACAGAATTTACCCAGCTCTTCCATGATTGCATCGATCATATCTGGAGTAGCATCTTCACAGCCTGGTAACTTTGACCATAGCTCGTGATAGCCCAAAACTTCATTTCGAACAAAACTGATATCCCTTGTTGGTGCTTTAAAATCTGTCATATAAACCTCTAATCCTCTAGGAGCTTTTAAAAATACGTAAAAGTTAACTTACATAATAGTTGCCCGAAATTGTCAGGGCCTACAGAACACATCAAAATCATTAAACTTAACAATAATCAAGAACGAAGCAATTCAATCCATTAACTCAGTACACACCACCAATAGAGCGGGGCTGGTGTCGAGAACAATAGAAACACTCTTTTGACACGAATAGTACCAAATCAGTCATTTTGTGTGATTTTGTACTATAAAATAGAAACGAAATCGAACAAAGAGTCACGTTGTTGTTTTTTGCAATTAAAACTCTTGCTATATCAAAATGATAGCACGACTACCCAGCCAGAAAAGCTAACAAAGAGCACTCAAAGGAACGGAGGGAGATTAAGGGAGGAAAGAGTCCATTCATTTAATATCAAACATTGGTATTGATTAACCCGCCAGCAAACTTGTCGGCATGAGCAATGCCTGACAAGGCAGCTTGGCGACTGAAATCAACAGGCTCTATCTTATTATCGCTGCCAGAACTACCCGATGACTTATCGCCCTCAGCGCTTGCCTTCATAGCCCTTTTTTCCTCGGCTTGATTTTGCTGCAGGACAACCAGCTCTTGCCTAGCTTCTGCTTCCATTTGAGACGCAGATGCAGCAACTCGACGATCTTGCGGGGAAGGCTCTGCCGGAGCCAAAGCTGCACGGCGAACTTGCTGAGCTTTTTCAATAGTTGCTTGAGGATTTCCAGCAACTTTACTTGTACTAATTGAGACTTCGCCACCAACTGCATAGCCAATCCCATCCGGACCACGCTCATAGGTATAACTTGGAGCTCCAGCGTGCTGCCCACCAACAGCGGCATGTGCTCGCTCATGATTTCTAACTTCTCGATCACGCGCGGACAGTTCTTGAATTATTTTTTGATCTTCCTCGAGCTGCTGTTTTTCCATTTCTTCTTGCTGCTCAGTTTTTTCTAGATCTGACTTACCCAACCCTTGTTTGGATGGCTGACTTTCTTCTTTTTCATCCTCGAGAAAAGCTTTTTCCGCAATTTCTTTTTTTTCTTTTTGTTGTTCGCTACGAGAAAGATCTGCGGGTTGCTCAATAGGCTTCAACGTACTCATTTTAGAATCTGTTTCTTCTTGCCCCACCGCTTGCTTTCCGAGCGGGCTAAACGGAGAGATGGCGTTAGCAAAATTCGTCTGCATACTTGAAATATTCATAACGACTTACCTTCGACTTTCATTTCCACTTAAAAAATATTTGTCTTTTTTAAGTGTATTAAAATCAGCTTCCAGATTAAGCTTTAATATCCATGATGGTACCGAGCATTTCATCGGCTGACTTAACAACTTTTGCCGATGCATCAAACACATGCTGTTGAATTTTCATCTCAATGATGGGATCTATGATATTTTCTTGTACGTCATTTATAACAGGCGTTTGCTGTTGATTATTAACAGAGAAAGGACTTGCGACTTCTATTTGATTATCCGCCGCTACGACAGTATCGCTTATAGGAGCATTTGAATTGTCCACTCCAGCTTTCGCTATTTTATCGGCAGCCTTTTCAATTGCATTGTAGCTTGACTGCATGCCTTGAATACCAGTATTCATAACCGAATTAATTGTCATAAAAAAAATCTCAGCAACATGTTAAAAATTAAATAATCAAAAGTGACCGATCAAAGAATATAAAAAAAGTATTAATACAAATATTCTAACAAAAACGGCAAGATTTCGCCCTTTTGTATACAACTTAAGCGACCGACAACAAGATTGTTTTTTCTTAAAAAACACCTCATACAGCACCTATTCTTCTATCACTGCTACTTTGCCGTATTAAAACCATCAACCTCTGCATATTTGGAATATAAATTTTGACTTCAAAAAAACTACGCCCACAAAAAAGGGGCCTGAATAGGCCCCCTTAGAAACAAAGTGATAAACATTACATTCTGAGCACTTATCCAACTGCAGCATTATAAAATATATTTCCATCTTTTTTATCGACGCTTGTTTTTCCTAGCGCTTTGATTAATGCGTTCTCAGTCGCCGACTCGTCATGATCTGACACTTCAATCTGCTCAGGATGCATTCCTAATTTTTTAAACAGCTGAACATCTTTATTTGCATCAGGGTTTGATGTCGTTAATAATTTCTCTCCATAAAAAATAGAATTTGCTCCCGCCAAAAATGTCAACGCTTGCGTTTCATCACTCATGTTTTCTCTGCCCGCCGACAACCGGACATACGACTTAGGCATAATAATTCTGGCTACTGCAATCGTCTTGACGAAATCAATAGGGTCAACATCTTCCGCATTATCTAACGGTACACCTTGAACACGCACTAACATATTGATCGGAACTGATTCAGGATGAGGCTGTAACGCTGACAACTGCTGCAATAACCCTGCGCGGTCTGTTTCTCCTTCTCCCATACCGACAATTCCACCACTGCAAACTTTCATTCCTGCACTGCGCACATTTGCGAGCGTATCTAAACGATCTTGATATATTCGAGTAGTAATAATTTCACCATAATATTCTGGCGATGTATCAAGATTGTGATTGTAATAATCTAATCCGGCTTCAGCTAATGTGCCAGCTTGCTCTTGAGTTAGCATCCCCAGCGTCATGCAGGTTTCTAAGCCTAGCGATTTCACGCCCTCAACCATTGCCGTAACATAAGGCATATCTTTTTCAACGGGTGATCGCCAAGCCGCTCCCATACAAAAACGACTAGCGCCGTTCTCTTTTGCCTCTTTTGCTTCCGCAAGCACTTTTTCCACTTCCATTAATTTTTCTTTTGCTAGGCCGGTATTGTAATGGCCACTTTGCGGGCAGTATTTACAATCTTCTGGACAAGCTCCCGTCTTAATAGAACACAGCGTACTCACTTGAAGCTGATTAGGATCGAAGGTTTGCCGATGAATCGATTGCGCAAGAAAAATGAGATCGTTAAATGGCATGGCAAATAAGTCCAGAATCTCTTTTCTCGTCCAATCATGGCGAGGATTATTTTGCGGGTGAAGATGAGAAACAGATTGAGCGTTTTGTGAAGTACTTGTCATGTTGAGATCCATTAACTGAAAATATGCATTTGAAAGAGCTCCTAGCATTAAATTGTAAGAAGCCAAATTCAAGTAAGCCAACCTATAGATTTGTGTAATAATAAGCCTCTCGACCAGACTGTCAACTCAAAAAAGGATTTTTGGTTAACATGATAAATCCCCTTGCTCGATCTCTACTGCAAAACCTCTTACCTTCTCATTGCTTTTTGTGCCTAAAGAAATGCGAAACCTTGTGTTGTATTCCCTGCTCTACCGATCTCCCGTGGATAGTGAACGCTTGCTATAACTGTGGAATTCCTCTTTCTCAGGACCAGTGCCTAGACGGTGATTCCAGCATTTGTGGTCACTGCCTAAAAACACCTCCCAGCTACAATCGGTGTATACCGGCCTTTTTATACGACACCCCCATCGATAGCCTGATCTCTAAATTCAAAAATCATCGTGATCTGACAGCAGGACATGCGCTATCTACTTTTCTGTGGAAACAAATATCAATTCACATGAATCATTCAGAGTATCCCGACATCATCACACCCGTCCCTCTTCACTGGCGGAGACAGCTAACGAGAAGCTTCAATCAATCTGCTTTTATTGCTCAACAACTCAGCCGTCATTCAGGGATTCCTGCTGCCAACATCTCCAAGCGGGTTACTGCAACACCTAAACAACAGCGATTAAAACGAAGTCAACGGCTGAAAAACCTAAAGGGTACTTTTCAAGTCGATGGATCTAAGGTCGCAAACAAAAAGGTCGCGATCATTGACGATGTTATGACAACAGGCGCTACTGTCGAATCACTCAGCGCCGCTTTGAAAAAAGCCGGTGCACTGCAGGTAGAAGTATGGTGTTTAGGCCGGACACCAAATCGAAGCGACCATTAAGTTGCCACGCAACTAAAACAAAGAATATCTAGGTATCCCTAGTACTTCATGGTCTTGGGGGTGATAATAGCCGGCCTATTTTTGAGTTGTTAAGGCGATGAACCATCTCTATGGAAAATGAATCACCCGACAATCATTCAGCTCAAACAGATCCGGACGAGAATCACCCTTATGATCAACTCACACCTGATTGCATTATTTCAGCTGTCGAAAGCCAAGGGTATTTGAGCGATGCACGTATTCTCGGCTTAAACAGCTACGAGAATCGCGTTTATCAAGTGGGGATAGAAGAGCAATCTCCGCTTATTGCCAAGTTTTATCGTCCTGCTAGATGGACAGATGAGCAAATAACGGAAGAACACCAGTTCACCCTAGAACTCGCTGCGCTAGAAATTCCTGTCGTTCCTCCCATAGTTAACGATCAATCGCAAACTCTCATGGAATATGGTGGCTTTCGGTTTTCTCTTTATTCAAGGCAAGGTGGGCACACTCCTGAACTCGACAACCTAGACAACCTCGTTGTTCTCGGAAGATTTCTCGGGCGTATCCATGCAGCTGGCAGCCAATCCTTATTTACCCATCGACCCACCGTCGATATTCAAAGCTACGGAACTGATAGCGTAAATTTCTTATCGGGCGGAATCCAAAATGATTCCATCAATAACAACAATACCAATGACGTCACCGGTAACTCCTTTTATGACAATCAGGCCATAGACGATGATAATTTTGGCAATACAGTTGCGGATTCAGCCCAAGAAGCATTGAACGACAATATTGGTAATAGCTTTTTTGACGATTCAGACAGTGACAATCGCTTTAATCAGATGGAGAGTGAAAACAATCAAGATGATCAGCTTGCTGAGCAAATAGACAAAGCAAAACCCACTGAAGAGTTTATCCCTCCCGAACTACGCGACGCTTATCGTAGTTTGACGGAAGATTTACTGGATCGAATCCAAGAACGTTTTGATTCTATTTCTTATAGAACGATTAGACTGCATGGTGATTGCCATCCCAGTAATATTTTATGGCGAGAAGACCGGCCACATTTTGTCGATTTTGATGACGCCCGAAATGGCCCAGCGATTCAAGATGTCTGGATGCTTCTGTCCGGCAGCCGATCACACCGAACGAATCAGATATCAAAAATAATGGAAGGCTATTCTCAATTTTATGATTTTGACCCATCAGAACTAAGCCTGATTGAAAGCCTTCGCTCCTTGCGCATCATGCAATACGCCGCATGGTTAGCAAGACGCTGGAGCGACCCGGCCTTTCCTCGGAATTTTCCTTGGTTTAATACGACTCGCTATTGGTCTGATCATATCTTGGAGCTACGCGAACAATTGGCCGCCATGGAAGAGCCATCACTTGAGCTAAAGAAGTAACTCTCATTCTTTACCTGCAAATGATTATAGCGAATAAAAATCTAGTCAATATTAAGGAATTTCGAAGCAACGTTATCTATTGTTTACACAGCTAGGCGCTTCACAAAAAAACCGCATAGCTGTTAACATGCAGGAATAACTATCCTTTAGATAACTGAAACCAATTTTATTATCAACGCGTGATAAGACTATGGACGCAAGTAGAAAAATCAAAGAAACATCGAATACCACGGATGCCGATATCATTTGGCAAACGATTCGCAGCGAAACAAAAGCTCATGCTGATAAAGAGCCCATTCTCGCTAGCTTTCTACACGCGACTATCCTCAACCATGAAAGCTTAGAGCTTGCATTAAGCTTTCATCTTGCCAACAAACTGGATAGCGCAACCGTATCTGCCATGCTGGTTCGAGAAGTTGTTCAAGAAGCTCTAGAAAACAATTGCGATATCGCCTGCGCTGTTCGTTGCGATTTACTCGCCATGAAAACTCGCGATCCTACAGTAACATCGTTGAGCGTTCCTTTTTTGTTTTACAAAGGGTTTCATGCATTACAAGCCTATAGAGTCGCTCATTGGTTGTGGCAAAATGATCGGCAAGCTCTCGCATTGTTTTTTCAAAATCAAATATCAGTGGTCTTCGGTGTAGACATTCATCCTGCCGCCAAAATCGGCAAAGGCATCATGCTCGACCACGCAACAGGTATAGTGATTGGAGAAACAGCTGTTGTTGAAGACAATGTTTCTTTAATGCAATCCGTCACTTTAGGCGGAACAGGAAAAGAAAGCGGTGACCGACACCCTAAAGTACGCGAAGGCGTACTGATAAGTGCCGGTGCGAAAATACTCGGCAATATCGAAATAGGTGCTGGCGCTAAAATTGGCGCTGGTAGTGTTGTGTTAAAGGATGTTGCACCTTGCACAACCGTTGCAGGCGTTCCCGCTGTGCTGATTGGGAAACCACAAACATCTCAACCTGCTCTCGATATGAACCACCAACTGAATTGCGATATGAATTCAGATTGTGATGAAGACAAAAAAACTAATTTATAGTTTTCTTGTCTTCATCGTCTTTTAACCTTTTTTAGCCTTTAATCAATAAGCAGTAACTTCTTTGAGAAACTCTTCCTCTTCTAAAGGGCGTCAACGACGCCCTTTTTCGAAAAAAAAGAAAACGTCCACGCCTCATTTTGTAAAAGGGCCTGTTTTTTCTGCCACTGTTCGCGATCTAACAAGTGATGGCCAAGGTATTGTTTCTGACCCTGAGGGATTAACGGTATTTGTACCTGGTGTTTGGATAAATGAAACAGGACAATTTAGAGTTGTCGGCAAACAAAAGAAAATAGGTATCGGCGAGCTCGTCGAATTAGAAAAGCCTTCTCCACATCGCGTTAAGGCCATCTGCTCACATCATGGATTTTCTGACAAACACTGCGGTGGATGCGCTTGGCAATTCATGGCTTACAGCAGCCAATTAGAGGCAAAGCAATTTAAAGTCGAAAGAAGTATTGCCCGCCTCAGCTCGTGTAAGGTTAGCCCCATTAAAGCTGCACCGGACACCGATGGTTATCGCAATCGAGCGCAATTAAAAAGCGACGGGAAAAACATTGGTTATATTGCCAAATCGAGCAACTCCCTCGCACCTATTACTGACTGTCCAATTCTTTCTTCACACAATAGAAATACACTTTCAGAACTCATTGCGAAACTGCCTAACAATGACTGGAAACCCAAGCGACACGAACAGTGGACGACATTAAACATCAATGAAAATGTTTTCACAGAAAACATATCGATCAATAAGCGCCTTCCCTTTCAGCAAAGTAATAACAAACAAAATAAATTTATGCGCGAGTGGCTAGGAAAAGAATTATCTAAGCTAGATAAAAAATCTAAAATTTTAGAATTATTTTGTGGGTCAGGAAATTTTACAGACATTATTATCGAAAATGGCTTCACTAATATTTCAGCAATAGATTCCGCCGGTGATGCTATAGAGGAGTTACAGAATAAACATGAAAACATAAACGCCGTTAGCATGAATCTTTTTCTAGACAATGTTTTTCTGGACATCTATAAAAAATACGGCAAGTTTGACACTCTCATACTTGATCCACCTCGCGAAGGATTAAAGAATCATGAAAACTTAATATCTAAAAAACGTTACTTCAAAGACATTTTTTATATTTCTTGTGATCTGGCTACATTTTGCAGAGACACGAAATATTTTTTAGAAAACGGCTATACGCTTTCAACCCTTCAGCCTCTAGATCAATCACCTCACACACCGCACATCGAACTACTTAGTCATTTTTTTCGAAAATAATCTTAACCTATAAAATCAAAATTCGCATCCTACTATAGTTTGCTCTTTTTATTAGACAACGCTATATCGTTTCGATCTTTACACTCCAACGCTACAAAGAGTGCCGATACGTGAAAGCAGGCGAGATTACCCAGTGATAGATTATCGGTCAGGTAGTACTTTAATAATAAGTCCTCTAAAAGCTATTTCAGTCCATACCTTTTCGTAATGACAATAAAGATCTCAATTTTGAAATAGCAACTAAATTGTTATTTCTTATTGAATTTTTCCATACGCTACCTTCTGATTTTTTCAATTGCCTGTAAAACTTGTAATTGAAAGTATCTTCACAATAAAAACAATTTTATTTTAAAAAGGTTGTCCAAATGAATAATAAAAACGTTTTCAATAGCAAAAAGAAATCATTTTTTTCTACACTCACACTAACTGCTAGCGCACTTCTTCTTTCTTTGAATGTTATGGCCGGATCAACTGATCCTGAACCAGATCCTGATCCAGGCCCAGGTCCTGGTCCAACTCCATCAGGTTGTATTTCCGATAGCGATATCACGTCTTCTGCTCTTTCGCGTACTGGTGATGGCGGTCCATTTTCTGTTCGCACTAAAAACGTATCAAGTTTTTCAGCCGACGGTTTTGGCGGTGGCACAATTCACTACCCAACAAACGCAGGTAGCTGTGGTCGCTTAGGTGGTATTGCTGTAGTTCCAGGTTACGTTTCTTACGAGTCTTCAATCGAATGGTGGGGAGAACGCTTAGCTTCTTGGGGTTTTGTTGTTATCACTATCGACACTAACTCTATCTATGACCAACCAAATAGCCGTGCCAGACAACTAGACGCAGCGCTTGATCACATTATGGACGATAGCGACACAGGTGACATGGTTGATCCTAATCGTTTAGGTGCAATTGGCTGGTCAATGGGTGGCGGCGGTTCACTTAAGCTTGCAACTGATAACAGCAATGTAAAAGCTATTATCCCTCAAGCTCCTTGGTATAGCGGTAGCTATGGACGCATGAATACTCCAGCACTCATGATCGCTTGTGAAAATGATGCTATTGCCCCAACTGGCTCTCACGTTAACGATTTTTATCGCGACGCCTCAGGTCCTAAAATGAAAATCGAAGTGAACGGTGGAAGCCACTACTGCGCTAACTCTGGCTACAACGAAGCATTGCTTGGTAAGCCAGGAATCGCTTGGATGCAACGCTACATCAATGGCGATACTCGCTTTAACCAATTCCTATGTGCTAACGAGAATTACGGAAGCAGCCGTGACGTATCTGAATACGATTACGCGAGCTGCCCATAAGGCTCTCTTCATAGCTTGATGCACTACGCATAATTCTTTCGAGAAATATGGCGTGCACAAAAAAGGCAGCTTAGGCTGCCTTTTTTGTGCTTTTGAATCAAACAATAGTTCCGTTTATTTCAATTTAATCACGCCCGACCAAACGGAAATGCAACTACCTCTGCTATATCTTCAGCACCTTCAATCAACATCAACAATCGGTCCACACCCAAGGCAACACCCGCACAGTCCGGCAGACCTTTTTCCATTGCTTTAATAAGGTGTGCATCATGATTAACGACAGGCAAATCTGAAAATTTTCGTTGCTCATTGTCTTTATCAAATCTCGCACGCTGCTCATTCGAGTCTGTCAATTCCCAATAACCATTCGCCAATTCAACTCCATCAACAAACAGTTCAAAACGCCGAGCAACAAAAACACCGGCACTATTTTTTTCTACTCGAGCCAATGCTGATTGTGTTTGCGGATAATCATATATAAAAAATAACTTATCTTTTAGTTTTGGCTGGATAACATGACTAAATAAAACATCCAGCCAAACATCTTTATCTTTTTCGTTCTCCAGCCCAGCTATATCTAAGGTTGAGAGGGCGACTGATTTTATTCTCTCCAACGAGTCACTATAGGGACAAATAGATAAGTGTGTTTGAAAAATTTCTTGGTAGGATTTTTTTTCGATATCGTAATCGAAAAAGTAAGACATCAATTCTGACACTTCAGCCATCAATTGATGATCATCAAAATCGGGACGATACCACTCTAGCATTGTAAATTCAGAATTATGGTAGCAGCCTATTTCTTCCTGACGAAAAGCCTTAGTCAGCGTGTAAATTGGACCGGCACCCGAAACCAGCAGACGCTTCATGGCGAACTCTGGTGAAGTTTGCAGATAAAAACGTTGGCTGCCCGAATAGGTATAAAAAGATTGGATAAAGCGATCGGTTGTTCCACCACTCCCTAGTAGCGGAACATCAACTTCAAGATATTTTTTTTCAGAAAAAAAAGAACGGATTTTTTTGTATAACTTATCTCTTGCTTGAAGCGAAGATAAATTTGCTGTGGGTTGCCAAAACTCAGACATAAGCGTTACAAAAACCTTCTAACCTGAATTGAGCAATTTTCCCCACAGTTAATCTTAAGCACCTAAAAAAGATTTAAGAATCTTTTGCGCGACTTAAGTATTCCCCTGTCCGAGTATCAACTCGTACAACCTCACCTGTTGATAAAAAAAGCGGCACCTTAATCACAGCACCTGTAGCCAATGTCGCTGGTTTTGTCCCACCTTGGGCGGTATCGCCTTTAACGCCTGGATCAGTCTCAGCAATTTCTAGCTCGATATGATTTGGAGGTGTAACGACAAGAGGTGCTCCGTTATATAAAGTCACAATGTAAGTCTCTTGCTCTTTCAGCCAGTTAGCCGAATCGCCTACTGCAGCTTTATCTGCCTGATGCTGTTCAAAAGAAACAGGATCCATAAAATAATAAAATTCACCATCATTGTAGGAATATTCCATATCCTGATCAGTTACATCGGCGCCTTCAATACTTTCACCGGATTTAAATGTTCTCTCCCACACTCGACCAGATCTTAAATTACGCAACCTTACTCGATTGAATGCCTGACCCTTTCCTGGTTTTACAAGCTCATTCTCTAGAATTGAACAGGGATCACCGTCCAACATAACTTTAAGACCGCTGCGGAATTCGTTGGTAGAATAGTTAGCCATTATTTCCTCTTACACTGATTCGATACAACTGTGATATATACATTTTTAGAACAGCTGTGCGAATAATTAATCAACTCTAGCTGATTTATATCAGCCACTGCATTTTAAAGGCGCCTATGATACCCCTAACTGTTCCAGTATGGCAGAGCCAAACGTGGCAAGAGCAGCTAATCAATACCGTAAAAGACCCTAAACAGCTTTGCGAATTACTGGATCTAGATTTAGCCACTTTTTCCGAAGTACACATGACAGGCAAAAACGTTAAAGTAGCCAGAACTGCCACCGACGAGTTTCCTCTCAGAGTCCCGCATAGTTTTATTCAGCGAATTGAAAAAAATAACCTATTCGACCCCCTGTTATTACAGGTTTTACCTCAAGCTCAAGAATTAATATTAAGAAAGGGCTACACCACCGACCCCTTAGCAGAAGAGCAAGCTAACAAGGCAACCGGAATTATCCAAAAATATCATGGTAGAGCGCTATTAATGGTTGCAAGTGCCTGCGCCATTCATTGCCGCTATTGTTTCCGGCGGCACTTTCCTTATGAAAATCACAGGCAAAGTAAAGCTGAATGGTCAGAAGCGTTAAAATCCATCGCCAACGATCCAACGATCACTGAAGTGATATACAGTGGCGGAGACCCTCTCGCTGCACCAGACCAACACCTCCTTTGGCTGACCGAAAAAATAGCTGGTATAGCTCACGTTAAGACGCTAAGAATTCACACTCGCTTGCCCATCGTCATTCCTGACCGGATTGATGAAGCAAGCCTAAACTGGTTACGTCAAAATCGCCTTCAAGTTGTTATGGTGATCCACAGCAACCATGCCAACGAAATTAATAGCGACGTCCGGTCAGCACTTCAAAGGATAAAAGATGCCGATGTCTTACTTCTCAACCAGTCCGTCTTACTCAAAGGAATCAACGATTCTGTAGATGCTTTATGGGATCTCAGCAATACGCTATTCTCTTCCGGAGTTTTACCGTACTATCTTCATGTTCTCGACAAAGTGAAAGGGACCCATCACTTTGATCTGCCCCTAGATGATGCAATAGCTATTCACAAAGCCTTAAAAGCACGCCTACCTGGGTATCTCACCCCGAAATTATCGCAAGAAATTCCGGGTGAGCCCTACAAAGTCGTCCTTGGATAGCGTCAGTTCGTCGGCAGCCAGAATTTTGATTAACAAAAAGCAAGGAAGATGCGCTAAGCTATTGAAATGAGTATAGAAACAACCACCAATCAATTTATTGAAAGACTTGAGCTACCTCAACAAGATTTAGCAGCTTTAAGCTTTTCGAGTACCAATCGGGCCTCAGCTGTCAAAGCTTGGGCTGAACAACTTCCTGCTACTCGAATAACTCATGTCAGTGTACTTCTCTACAAGGCACTGCCAGAAATTTGCAAGTTGGTAACACCTGCAGATAATCGGCTAGCAATGCTAGAAATTGTTCGCCCTTATGTTCAACACTGCATACAAGGCCTAGCAAAAGGTTTCTTAAACCAACCCTTGATCCTCCCTGAAGGACCAATGAAAACAGCGGTAGTCGCTCAAGCACTGCAAAAGAACATGACGATCGGTTATGAGCTAGTCCTAAGAGATATTCTTGCCGAAGCAGGATCGAGAGAAAAACAAGCAGATAAAAACTTAGCGCTTACCTGCCATCGCTCAATCACCAGCCTCGGTTTGCTTCTACTACGCGGGTACCAACTCTATCGACAAATCCCAAGTAACCTTTGGCTTGAATTACATACCATTTACCAAATCGCCGAAAAAAAGGGCATATTAGAAACGGCCATCGAAGATCAATTTCTCCGCCAAAGTAAATCAAACACAATTCAGCAAGCATATATCAGAGCATTATTACTCGCCTGTGCACGTCCAAATCAAATGAGACAAAGCGAGGTCTCTACCACCTATGAAATGTTAGAGTGGTGGTCGCATCTCGCCAAAATCCAGCCTGTTGATTATCAGAAACTAGACAATCTTTTTGTCGTCAACCTATCCTCAGACATGGCTCCTTTATATAAGGCGCGATTTAGCGGAGACACAAAAGACATAATCAGAGAACTTGATGTCAAAGACTTGATTAAAGCTATACAGCAGCAAAAAAATTCAAATGATGAAAGTCTACAATCCCTCGAAATTCCCAGTATTGTCGCTGAAACACTGATTGATCATCTTGAAGAAGCTTGGAGTGTCAAAAAACAACGCGCTTTCGATCGCCAGCCGAGCGAAAAGAATTCAACAATAAATGCATGCGTGGGCTTAAGTAATCTCCATCATCAAATGATTAATGGAGTCTCTTTCCCAGAATTTTTAGGGGATATGGTCGATGATGACATTGAAGAAATTGATTTCGGCTCATTCGGAACAGACCCCTGGTCAAAAACCTCTGATAATGATTCCGAAGAGTTATCTGACAACCCCATTCATACAATACATATTATCGATACTAGTCCTGGCGGTTATTGCTTAGAATGGCGAAAAAACATACCCGCACAAGTGCGAGCCGGAGAAATTATCGGACTAAAAGAAAAAGGCCGCCACCGATGGGGGCTCGGCATCATTAGATGGGTTCAACAACTTAATAATTGCACACGCCTAGGAATACAACTTCTATCACCGAAGACAACTCCTTATGGTGCTGCAATCGAGCACTTCACAGGGGATTTTGGTGACTACCTACGCGTTCTCATGCTTCCCGAACTAAAAGCGGCTAACCAACCGGCAACTCTTATTACCCCATTCGCTCCTTTTTTAGAACGACAAAAAATCAAACTAAACAATAATGGTGAAACACAGATGCTAGAATTGACTAGATGTGTTTTCTCTACTGGAGCTATCAGTCAATTTTCTTTTAGAGTCGAATCTAGCAGTTCGGCTACAACAAAAGCAGAATCGAACCGTAGTAAAACGACAGAAACCGAGACGGACAAGCCAAAAAACGTTTCTGAAGATGAAGATTTTGACTCTGCTTGGGAAGACTAAGTACAGCAAGAATGACTAAATGCCGATATTCAGTATATTTAGGTCTACTGGCTAGCTCAGGAATACTGTAAACTGCGTTAACTAAGCTATTGTTCTTAATGCTATTTTAAATTTATCATCAGTAAAATTAACTACACAAAATGAAAGACAAACCAGTGCATTATCCCCACTGGAGAGACAGAAACATTTTTTAGGACTATCACTCAACGCAATTAGCCCATGAATCCCAACGACACTATTCGCCTTTTAATATTAAACGACTCTCGTCAAGAAGCTGAGAGACTGATCAGCATGCTAAACAATGCTGGAAAGCCTACTCGCGCTCAACATGTCGAAAATGAAGAAGTACTTACAAAACTACTTCAAGAACAAGCATGGGATTTATTGATAGCTCACAGCACAACAGAAAATGTCACGCCATCCAACGCCCTTAAACACATCAAAAGACTCAATAAAGATGTCCCCGTGATTTTAATGACCGACGACGAGGGTTCTCAGCCCGTTGTTGAGGGCATGAAAATGGGATCAGTTGATGTTGTCCGTCTTGATGAAGACCAACACTTATTGTTAGTTATTCAAAGAGAACTCGACAATCATGAAGAACGTCAGCTTCGACGAAGAGCAGACCGCAAACAAAAAGAAATCGAAAGACGCAGCCAGCAACTCCTCGATAGCTCAAGAGATTCAATCGCTTATGTCCAAGACGGCATGTATTTATATGCCAACGAATCTTTCGCTGAATTATTTGGTTACGAAGATCGAGATGATATTGAATGCATGCCAGTCATCGATATGATTGAAGACAAAGATCAAGATAAAGCAAAAAGCTTTATGAAAGATTTTGTTATTAAAGGCGAGGAAGGTGAAACATCGTTCTTAGCATTTAATGCCATTAAGAGTGATGGCAATACCAAACTAATTACCGTTCAGGTTTCAAATGCCATATACGACGAAGAACCTTGTATTCAATTTGTCGTTCATGCAAAAAAAGCGGGCGACGTTGATGATAGCGCACTAAAAGCGCAGCTCAACGAGATCAAACACCAAGATATAACAACCGGTTTGTACAACCGCCAGTACATGTCTGAACGCCTGCAACAATGTGTAGACGGAACTGAAGACGCAAAATCGGCAAGCGCATTATTAACGATAGAAATAGATGACTTCACCAACAAAGTGAGATCCGTTGTCGGAATGGCTGGATCAGATGTAGTCTTAAGTGATATTGCTTCAATACTAAAAAATATCTGTGAGGCTCCATGCACCGTTGCTCGATTTAGTGATCATGCTTTTTCAATTTTAATTCCAGCCACCACGGCAGAAAAAGCCGTCGCCACAGCTGAAACGGTTTGCAAAAAAATTGAAGACCATATTATTGAAGTCGATGGTCGAACTGTCCAAACCACAGTCAGCATCGGCATCTCTTTAATTACTGAAACATCCATTAATCCAGAGGCCGTCGTTGAGCAAAGTATGCAAGCACTCTCTGAAGTGCGAACAGAAGGACGTAATGGAAATGGGGTCATACTTTTTGAACCTAAAGTCTCAAAAGATAGCCCTGAGAATATGGCCTCTGTTGTTAAAGCCGCTCTCGAAAAAGATCAATTTAAATTATTGTTCCAACCGATCATAAGTCTTCGCGGATCAGAAGAAGAGCACTACGAAGTACTCTTACGAATGGTCACTGACGACGGTGAAGAAGTATCGCCTTATCAGTTCCTAGAGGCTGCTGCAGAAATAAATGCCAGTGCAAAAATAGATCGATGGGTAATTTTAGAATCTATAAAAATGCTCTCAGAGCACCATAAGAAAGACAACAAAACTAAATTAATTATAAATTTAAGTAAGCAATCAATTCTTGATGACTCGCTTGTACCTTGGCTTGGTGTTGCGTTTAAAGCAGCTGGATTAAAAACAGATTCCATTGTTTTTCAAATTAGCGAAACCGATGTCACCAACCACATGTCAGCAGCTAAAGCACTTTATGAAGGCGTTGAAAAACTGGGATGTTCCACATCAATGAGTAATTTTGGTTGCTCATTAAATCCATTCAATACTCTCAAGCACGTATCAACAAACTGCATCAAAGTAGACGGGTCTTTCACCTTAGATATTCAAAACAACAATGAGAGTCCAGAAACATTAACTAATTTACTGAAAGAATTACACGCTGCAGATAAAGTCACTGTTGTTCCATTTGTTGAAAATGCAAATGTGTTATCGACGCTCTGGCAAGCTGGAGTACATTATATTCAAGGCCATTATTTACAGGGGCCTAGTACTGATATGAATTATGATTTCAGCATGGACAATTAATATATAAATTCTTAGCCTTTCTTGCTATTGATCATTTACATCAACACACTAAGTAGTGCCTTCCAGATTATCTCTGTCACGGAAACCTAATAAATATAAAATCGCATCAAGACCTAGGTTTGATATCGAATGATCAGCCGATGCCTTTACCAACGGTTTAGCGCGAAAGGCAATTCCTAAACCCGCTATACTTAACATTGGTAGATCATTTGCTCCATCACCCACTGCAATGACCTGCTGTAAGCAAATATTTTCTTTTTCAGCCAGCGCCTTTAACAACTCCGCTTTTCTTTGACCATCAACAATATCACCAACAACTCGCCCAGTGACTTTTCCATCGACAATCTCTAATTCGTTAGCATAAACATAATCTATGCCTAGTTTTTTTTGTAGATACAGCCCAAAATAATTAAAACCACCAGAAAGAATAGCTGTTTTATAACCCAATGCGCGTAATGTCGAGATTAATCTTTCAGCACCTTCTGTGACAGGTAATTTCTCCGCTATCTGTGCGAGGACACTCTCATCAAGTCCTTTTAACAAGGCCATCCGTTGAGTAAAGCTGTCTTTAAAATCAAGCTCTCCTGACATCGCCTTTTCTGTGATCTCCGCTACTTGCTCACCAACACCTGCATACTTTGCTAATTCATCAATGACTTCAGCTTCGATCAATGTTGAATCCATATCAAAACAAACAAGCCGGCGATTTCTTCGATAAATATTATCTTCTTGGAAGGCAATATCGACATCTAAACGTGTTGACAACTCAACAAAATCACTTCGTAATCTTGAAAGATCTTTTGGTTTTCCTCTAGCCGAAAATTCTACGCAAGCCTTCGACTTTTCCTGAGCGGCATCCTGTAATTCATTCAAAGGAATACGCCCAGATAAACGGCTGATATTATCGATATTTAAATTATGCTTAACGGTAATTGAAGTCAGTTCAGAAATTTGCTCTGCCGTTAACTTGCGAGACAAAAGCGTTATGATGTGACGAGCCTTACCCTGATGACTAACCCATTCATCGTAACTTGATTCAGTAATCGGTTGAAACCTAACTTGCATGTTTAATTCATGCCCGCGCAATAAAATATCTTTTAAGACAGGAGAAGACTCACTTTCCTTAGGTATCTCGATTAAAATTCCTAACGTTAACGTGTCATGAATAACTGCCTGCCCAATGTCTAAAATATTCGTATTGTAAGCAGCTAAAATACTTGTCACCGCTGAAGTGACTCCTGGTCGATCGTCACCAGATAATGTGATTAATAAAGGTTCGTTCACTATATTACAAATCCGTATTCAATATTAAATCCATAAAAATAAGTGCATATCAACAAATCTACCGCTCATCAAACACTTAAAAATTACGAAAAAAATGGCGCCAAATAAAAAGCAGAGAGATTACCACAGAAACAATTCATTATAATATCTCGGCTTAACGACTACCTATAAAAACTCCGATTTAAGAGCTGGATTTTTCTACTTAGAAAAAGAATACGCTCTTTTACAATTAGATTTTTACGGCGGAGCAGTTTTCACTCTATAATACAGGACCTGCTGCTTTTAAAGCTAAACCCCTATTCAACGATATATCTTAACCGAGCACCTTACAAACATTCTATGGCCTCCAATAATACCAACACTTCGCCATCTCAACTATTGCACCCACTGTCTTCACATACACATTGGCTGATCACGATACTGACCATCATTTTATGTGCTACTGCGGCGATATCTACAGCATGGATATTTGAGAAAAAAATAGACCAGAGAGATCAACAATACGGCCAAGCACTGGCTAATGTCGCAGCTAGAAGAGCAATCCAGTCGACCCTAAATTTAGATCTGGTCAGCCTTCAGGTCATACTACAAGAAATTGTTGAAAATCCATCCGTGACGAACGCCACGATCCACGATGTAGAAAACAATTTGTTAGTTCAAGCAACGAGCAGCACTCAGAAAAACCGTCGTCAATCAATATCGAGACAAACCAACTTCACCTCGCCAATCAATGTTCAGGATAGCATTACAGGCTATGTTACTGTCAGTATAGACTTCACTAGCGCCAGCTCACGCGAGCAAATTTATGTCATATTTGCTTTACTGGCAATTGGACTTACCCTACTAAATATCGGATTGCAAAAACTATTGGGAAGCAACAAACTTCTAGTGCTTCCTGAGAATTCCTCATCTAAGCCCACCAACAACACACTGCCCATTATTAACAAGTTGCCTCAAACTGAAGAAAAAATGCAAGAAGAAATACCAACTCAGCTAGAACAAGACAAAAAAAATCCGCGCATTGAACTGATCATTCAATTTCAGAATTTGCGCACCCTTTACAGCCAACTAAATCACAGATCATTTCGAACAGTTATTCAGCGTATTGAAATTCAATTAAGAGACTTAATTGCACTGTACTCAGGCGAACTCACACTTATTAATGCAGATTCAGCTCGCGTCACTTTCCGCAATAACACACTGACGGAAGCAGCTTTCAATGCTGTCTGTTCCGCCCACCTCGTCACAACGCTTAACAAAAAACCAGAGAGCATACATCTATCTTTAAGTTGCTTTATTGTTAAACGTGAGACTGACGCTTCAACACTCAAACATTTAGCGTTTAATCTTTTTAAACAAGATACTGAATACGATATCCTAAACGAATCAAACGATGGCGAAATTTTAATTGAAAGCGAATTACTCGCTGACACACATTCTCCATGCCTTGCTAACCGAGTAGAGTATTCCATTGAAAGTACGCCCAGTAGCCAGACAGCTAGCATTACCCAAGTAAAAGAACCTTATTATTCTTTACTGGAAAAGCAGTTGGCACAACTACAGAACTACTAAAGTTTGTTTCACCCATTCCGAACTTCACTTATGAAAAAATATCCTGAAACAGTTACAGTTTTTGAAGTAGGCCCTCGGGACGGGCTACAGAACGAAAGAAACAAGATCGATGTCAGAACAAAGCTATCACTAATTGAGAACCTAATTTCTGCTGGAATGAAGCATATCGAAGCAGGAAGTTTTGTGAATCCAAACTGGGTCCCACAAATGGCTGGTAGTGACGAGCTATTTTCTGCCATTAACAACAATCACACTTCCAATTCTTCTGTTCACTTCAGTGCTCTCACACCGAACATGAAAGGTATAGAAAGAGCTATTGCATGCGGCGTTAAAGAAATTGCTGTTTTCGCAGCAGCAACTGAAGAATTTTCAAAAAAAAATATCAACTGCTCTATCCATGAAAGCTTGCAACGATTTACCAAAGTCACAAAAATAGCGAACGAGCACGATATTAAAGTTCGAGGATACATATCTTGTGCTGTGGGCTGCCCATATGAAGGGGAAGTAGATTTCCATGCCGTTCGATCCATTAGTGAAAAACTCATTGAGATGGGCTGTTATCAAATTTCACTTGGAGACACCATCGGTGTAGCAACAGTCAGAGACATCCACCAATTAATTCATGTCGTAACAAAATCAATTCCTGTCGAGCAATTAGCTCTCCACCTTCATGATACCTACGGCCAAGCTATTGCCAATATTGTTGCAGGATTAGAAATGGGAGTATCCGTTTTTGACAGCTCAGTTGCCGGCTTAGGTGGATGCCCCTATGCAAAAGGCGCCAGCGGAAATGTTGCCACTGAAGATGTCATCTATCTCCTCGATGGCTTAGGTATAAAGCACGGTATTGATCTAGACAAACTCATTATAGCTGGCCAATCGATTTGTAAATCGCTAAACAAACCTTATTCGGCAAAATCCGGAAACGCTAGGCTGGCAAAGAACGCTTCAAAATAATTCGTTAATCATTACCCAACTGGAGCTTTATAACTAATTCACTTTCACTCAAAAGAAATGATCTGAGCAGTTTACTTTTACCATACTTAATTATATTGTCTTAGCTTCTTATCTTAATTTTATTTTCCTGAAACCATACTCAAATACCTTCGGTAATACTTTAATGCGAAAAACTAAAATCATTTGTACTATTGGTCCAGCTACAGAAAGTTTCAACAAGCTAAAAGAGTTACATCGAGCGGGGCTTAATGTTGTACGACTCAATATGTCCCATGGAGATCATGCGTCACACCTTAGAGCTATCAAAGCTATTCGCACATTAAACAAAAAAGTATCCAACCCTGTTCCCATTTTATTAGATACACAAGGCCCCGAGATTAGAACAGGCAATTTACGAAACGATTTAAACCTTAAAGCCGGCGATGAAATATCGATTGTTGCTCGAGGCGCTGAAAATGTGGAAGAAACCTCAATACCCATTAACTATGACGATCTTATTAATGATGTAGGAGTTGGCGATAGAATTACCGTCGATAATGGCCTTATCAACCTAGAAGTGCTCAGCAAAGAAGATCGCGTCATGCGCTGCAGAGTCATCGACGGAGGCATATTAAAAAGTAAGCGACATGTTAACCTTCCCGGAATTCGCGTTAACTTACCAGCCATTACAGATAAAGATCGCGAAGATTTAACATTTGCGATTGAGCAAGAGGTTGATTTTATCGCCCTATCATTCGTCCGAGAAGCATCAGACATTCGAGAGCTTAGAAAATTTTTAGGTGCAAAAGCGAATAAAATAAAAATAATCGCCAAAATTGAAGACCAAGAAGGCGTTCGTAATATTGAAGAAATTATCCGTGAATCTGACGGGATCATGGTGGCTCGTGGTGACTTAGGTGTTGAAGTTTTAATACAAGATCTTCCCAACATACAAAGACATATCGTTAGGCGCTGTAACGAACTTGGTAAACGCGTCATTGTCGCAACACATTTATTAGAATCAATGATAGAAAACCCAATTCCCACTCGTGCTGAAGTTACCGATGTTGCCAATGCAGTTTATGAAGGTGCGGACGCCATCATGCTTTCCGGTGAAACGTCAGTCGGGAAATACCCTATTAAGTGCGTCGAGTATTTAGATAAAATTGCTCGCACGTCAGAAAAAAATCAAGGTTTATGTTTTGAAAAAAACTTAGTGCGCGACACTGACAAACAACATATTGCCGCAGCGGCGGTTGAACTTGCTGACTCTTTAAATGCGATAGGGATTGTCGTGATTACGCGAAGAGGCTTAATGGCAAATTTTTTAACCAATTGCCATCCTAACGCTCCTATCATTGCATTTACTAACGATAGCCGAACTCGTCGACAAATGGCGATAAATCGCAACGTGCGTTCTTATCGAATTGAATTTTCAAATCTTCCAGAGAAAACACTGAATAATGCTTTTCATATCTTGAGAGATAGAGAAGGCTATTCTGAAAATGATAAAGTCGTTGTGGTTTCTGACATTATTAGTGGAACAGGTGTTGACGCCATTCAATTACGTCAACTTCGCGACATCTCAATTAATGCCAGTAACGAAACAAAAACTTAAATCGTTATGTCACAAAGTAAATAGTCCTGCCATTACAATTTGATGGCAGGACTTAAAATACAAACTTAACACCAATCATTTTTTTTGATTCATTCCAAGATGCACCATTAAAGACTGATCGATTAAATGTTCCGTTGGCAAAATATGTAACATTTAACCCAGAATCCGTTGTTTGTTCTCCCTCAACAAACTCAACATTCACTGAAATATTTTTTGTCAAGTGATAGATTATTCCTAAACTCCATTCTTTACCGTCACTTTTTGCCTCATGCGTAAAACTCTTTGGTTGCCGAAAAGCGTTGACACCAGAGGCTCTTAAATTCCAACGACCCTCTCCATAATAATCACCGTCGCTCAACTTTGACTGTAAAAAAAACTTCCATTTTCCAAGAGAAAATTCTGTTTTTATCGAGAACCACTGACCAGACCACTCAGCAATATAATCAGAATCTAAATTTTGTTGTAAATTAGCTGTCAGGTCTTCCAGAGTAAAAGGAAATACAACGAGAGGATCGGCATATGTTTGCGTACCGTCCTGAAAATTTAAATTTTGCTCGGAATAATAACCACCATACGCCAGCGACAATGTAACCAATGAAAAAAATGTAGTTTGAAAGCCAACGCCCCCTTCTAAAATATTTAAGTCTTCGCCTTCTACTTTAGCTTCAGAGCGAGAATAAAGCCCTGTACGATTATTTCCAAAATAATCTGAATCAGTCGAGTCTCCATCAACAACCGCACCATAGTTTGAATTCACGTCTACAAACAATTGGGAATCCCCCCAATATAAATCAGACTCCACTCTTGCCTTTAATCCAAAATAAACTGCCTCGGTATTAAATTCTAACTCCGAAACAATATTAGGTTCGATATTAATATTTAAATCTGAGGCAATATTCCAGTCCAATTTCCCAGTACTTACCCCCCCATAGGGCTGAAGGCTGAAAACAACAGCGGCAGCTAAAAACATACAAAAACCTTATATAAACAATTCGATCACATCAAAAAACTGAAAAATATCGCTTTCATCTTGTTGCTAAAAATTATTATGGAAACCAATTAACTATCAAATGTTAATTACCAACAGCAGCGTTAAATTTTTAAACAATTAGGGCTTTATTTAACCAGGGAGCTGGTTGCGGTAACAAAAATATTATGTTTTTCTGTGTCGAATATACACAAGAAGACATCGTTTTTGCCTAATGATTAAGACGCCTTGCACAATTATTTATCGTCCCGCAAACTATCACAGCTTTTTATAGAACTACCTTTAAACCCAGTTTCTCTTTAGATATTATCTATCCCCTTAGGCCAAGATACCCAGAGGGCAGAAAGTCTAAACAGATAACATTAATAATAATAAAAGTGACGAGTATGGCAGTTATATCCCTAGATGGCGACATCGTAACTGGGACAGAGGTGAAATTCCTCAGCACTGATTCTGAACAGTACCCGCAACTAACAAGACTTTATCTCGATTTTGATTACCGTATCCTCGAAGTAAATGTATTAGATCAACCTTCTTTTTTAATCGTTAGTAGTGAATACTTGACGACTCATACGCCGGCGATTACACCTGCCAAGCTCTCCCTCAGAGATCTTGAAGCTTTCACTAATGACAATATCTTGGACATTTTACACGACGTTCTATATGAACCTCCCGAGATAAAATGCGATATCGATGAGCTTTAAAGAACTTCTTCTTTAGCCAGATAAGCAGAATGTAGCATCTAAATACCGCTCAAACCTTATAAAAAGTAATGATTATTATTCAAGCTCAACAACTAGGCAGTTTAAAATGAGTAGAGAGGATGGGGAACAATTCGGTAGAATATTGATCATATTTGTTAGCTTAACCGCCAAGCCAGCAACAGATTTTTCTAATCTACGCTGCTAACCACTACCACTCATTCTTATGGCAAATAAAGTCTATGTCTAATCCACAAAAGCAGGCCTTCTTTCATATTAGAAATAGCCAAATATCTTTTTCTCAAACCATGCTAACCATGCTTTTTTTAGTGGGTACAAGCCTAAGTTACGCAGGAAAACCCCTAGAAATTGGGGATACCGCTCCAGACTGGATTTTATCGAATAGCCAAAGCGAAAGTATTTCTTTTTATCGAGATACACATGACAAGAAGTCTGTCATTTTATTTTGGGCAACTTGGTGTCCTTATTGCAAAGCGCTCATGCCTGAGCTAAAAAAACTACAGTCAGAAATCAACGACCCATCGTTCAAATTTTTTGCTCTCAATATTTGGGAAGATAGCGATCCAATAGAATTTTTAAAAGAAAATGATTATGCTTTTACACTCATACTGAATGCAGACAAAGTTGCCAAACGCTACAAAGTGAATGGAACGCCCGGTCTTTTTGTTATCGATGAAAACAAAAAAATTATTTATAAGAGATTAAAAGGACAAAAACCTGAAGACGTTTATCTATCCATCAAAAGTATTCTAAATACAGAGCCCAATTAGCCTTCTGATAATTCATCTTCAAATTCTTTTAAGAGATCTAAGGGCTCCACTTCCATTCCTTCCATTTCAGCATCCCAATTGATACCAATAAGAAAAACATCATCGTGCATTCCCGGAAGCCACTCATCCAAAAATTCTTCTACCGAAATAGGAATTACCTTGTAGTCACTCCACTCCTCTTGACAATGAACTTTTGCAAATTCAGGTTCTGACCAAAAAGGCATTACATCTGTATCTGGATATTTTTCAGAAGGACACAACGCCCATCCATCATCACCCTCCAACCCCCATATACAGCCACAGTCAATGGCTGTGGTAATAAAACGCGCATAATTTTCTTCTATATCATCAGACAATTTATCCATCACACATTTCCATCACATTCTTTTGTTATACGGAGTCACAACTGTGGAGCTTATTAGGTTTTCAATTATAGACTGGTAAGACAGACATAACAGCAATATCTACTGATGCTATGAGCATTAGGCTGTGGTAAACATAATTTTTCATAGTGTTTTATTGAAGGAATCAGTTCATAATTAGGTCATCTGTTTATGACCAAAACATGTGATTAAAGTGCAGACCACTTATCAATTATTCTAGGGAGTATAAACATGGCTACGCTAGGAAAAAATTCTTTCGATTCTTTTCAACAACTAAAAATTGACAACAAAATTTATCAGTATTTTAGCCTGTCATCAGTAGCAAAAAAATACCCCAATATAAACAACCTCCCCTACTCCTTGAAAATTTTATTGGAAAATTTACTTCGCTCAGAAGACGGCACCAGTGTCACGAAAGAGGATATTCTAGCCCTCATCAATTCAGGCAAGGAACATCCCGATACTGAAATTGCATTTAGACCTACACGCGTTTTAATGCAAGATTTTACCGGAGTTCCTGCCGTCGTCGACCTCGCTGCAATGCGTGATGCCGTTGCAAAAAAAGGCGGTGATCCATCCATCATTAACCCTCTCAGCCCAGTTGATCTCGTCATAGACCATTCTGTCATGGTTGATAAATTTGCAACGCCAGAAGCATTCAAAGAAAACGTTTCACTAGAAATGGAGCGCAATAATGAACGATATGAATTTCTTCGTTGGGGGCAATCTGCTTTTAATGATTTTCGCGTAGTTCCTCCAGGCACCGGAATTTGTCACCAAGTGAATTTAGAATATCTAGCAAAAGTTGTTTGGCAAAAAGAAATCGACGGAAACATTCTAGCCTACCCTGACACGCTAGTCGGCACAGACAGCCACACAACTATGATCAACGCACTAAGCGTTTTAGGATGGGGTGTAGGTGGAATCGAAGCGGAAGCAGCCATGCTTGGCCAACCCGTTTCCATGTTAATTCCTGAGGTTGTTGGCTTCCAATTAAAAGGAAAATTAAAAGAAGGCGTTACCGCGACTGATCTGGTTCTAACTGTCGTAGAAATGCTGCGCGCACACGGTGTCGTTGGGAAGTTTGTAGAATTTTTTGGCGAAGGCCTCAACCATTTACCATTATCCGATAGAGCAACCATTGCGAATATGGCTCCTGAATACGGTGCTACTTGTGGTTTTTTTCCTGTCGATCAAGAAACAATAGATTATTTACAGTTGACAGGTCGCGATAACGACACTGTTAAACTTGTTGAAACTTATGCAAAAGCTCAAGGGCTATGGCGAGATGAAACTGTTCCAACTAGTTACAACAGTGAACTTGCCCTAGATATGAGCAAGGTTGTTCCTAGTTTAGCTGGACCGAAACGCCCTCAAGATCGAGTGGCTTTAACTGACATAAAAAAAACAGTCAATGAAATTATCGAACTTAGTGGACACAACAAAGGAATTTCAATACCCGTTGAAAATAAAAATTACGAATTATCAGATGGCGATGTAGTCATTGCCGCAATCACGTCCTGCACAAACACGTCTAATCCTGCCGTCATGATGGCCGCAGGCTTAGTTGCAAAAAAAGCAATTGAAAAAGGACTAACACAAAAACCCTGGGTAAAAACCTCCCTAGCACCAGGTTCAAAAGTTGTTACCGATTACTTGATCAAAGGTGGATTTCAAGAATATTTAAATCAACTAGGATTTAATTTAGTCGGCTACGGCTGCACAACCTGCATTGGAAACTCCGGGCCACTACCCATCGATATCGACACCGCTATCACAAAAGGCAACTTAACTGTTTGCTCAGTATTATCTGGTAATCGAAATTTTGAAGGAAGAATCCATCAAAACGTGAGAGCAAATTGGCTAGCCTCTCCACCATTAGTCGTTGCTTTTGCACTAGCCGGAACTACGAAAATACAATTTGAAACTGATCCTGTTGGTGTTAGCTCATCAGGTGAGAAAGTATATTTAAAAGACATTTGGCCAAGCGCCAGAGAGATCAGTGATGCGGTCGCACTCGTCAATTCAGATATGTTTAACAAAGAATATGCTGATGTTTTTTCTGGTGATGATATATGGAAAAATATTCAAACGAAAGAAAGTAAAACCTATCCATGGAATGAAAAATCAACCTACATTCGCAACCCCCCATTCTTTATCGGCTCCAATGAAAATCAAACTACTGATATTACTAATGCACGAGTCCTAGCTTTACTAGGCGATTCCATTACTACTGACCATATTTCGCCTGCTGGCTCTATCGCTTCTGACAGCCCTGCAGGGAAATACTTAAAAGATAACGGTGTTGAGAAAAAAGATTTTAATTCTTATGGCTCTCGCCGCGGAAATCACGAAGTGATGATGCGTGGTACATTTGCCAACATAAGAATTAAAAATGAAATGTGTAAGGGCGTGGAAGGTGGCTATACAAAATATTTACCCACGAATGAGCAACTGTCAATTTATGATGCAGCAATGGCTTATCAAGAGTCTGGTACACCCTTAGTTGTCATCGCAGGAAAGGAATACGGTACAGGTTCCAGTCGTGATTGGGCTGCTAAAGGAACACGCCTGTTAGGCGTAAAAGCCGTTATCGCAGACAGTTACGAGCGTATACATCGTTCAAATTTAATCGGCATGGGCGTATTACCATTACAATTTCCTGATGGGAAGAATAGGAGGTTTTTAAATTTAACCGGAAACGAGATCCTTAGCATTGAAGGCATAGGCCAGCAAGATCCCAACTCGATTATGACCATGAGAATACAAAGAACAGATGGTGCCGTAGACACGTGTAAACTTGTCAGCCGTATCGATACCGATGACGAAATGCATTATTTTAGAAACGGGGGAATTCTTCAGTACGTACTTAACCAATTAGACAAAACATAAAATCCACTTAAGCATAGATTTTAAAAACTATTATACTTAATTAATAAAGCTAGGCCGGACAGCCAAGTTCATATAATTACATTCATACTTATTTAGAAAATTGAGATATTAAGCACTATGGATACACGATTAGAAAAAGATAGTTCTGGAGAAATTCCTGTTAGCAACGAAGCTCTTTGGGGAGCACAAACACAGCGTTCGCTAGAAAACTTCAGAATTGGTCGACAGCGATTCAGCCAAGAATTTATTCTTGCTTATGCACAAATAAAAAAATCATCTGCGCTCGCTAATGAGCAGCTCGGAAAACTACAAACTTCGCATGCAAAGTTAATTGTCACCGCCTGTGATGAAATTATTGCTGGCGAGCACAACAAACAATTTCCATTAGTGGTTTGGCAAACCGGTAGTGGCACACAAACTAATATGAATCTAAACGAAGTCATTGCCAATCGAGCCAATGAGCTAGATGGGAAATTACGTGGTAGCATGTCACCCATCCATCCGAATGATCACGTCAACTTATCGCAATCTTCCAATGATAGTTTTCCAACGGCAATGCACGTCACAACAGCACAAGCTGTTTCTTTTGGTTTACTACCAATTGTCTCTTCGCTGATAGAAGAATTAGATAAGAAAGAAAAAGATTTTCAAGATACCATGAAAACAGCCCGCACACATATGATGGATGCAACCCCCATTACCCTCGGACAAGAATTCAGTGGCTATATTGCACAACTTAATTTTACAAAAAAACAAATTGAACATAATTTATCATTACTCTACCCACTTGCATTAGGGGGCAGCGCCGTCGGCACAGGATTAAATACTCACCTTCAATGGGCAGAGACTGTTGCCGAAAAAATTGCTACCGAAACTGGATTACCTTTTTCAACTGCTGACAATAAATTTATGGAACTGGCTTCACATGACGCACTCATCAACATGCACGCCAGTTTAAAATTACTAGCAACCAATTTATTTAAAATTGCGAGTGACTTAAGATTAATGGCAAGTGGCCCTCGTTGCGGGCTCAACGAAATAAATCTGCCTGAAAACGAACCCGGCAGCTCAATCATGCCCGGAAAAATCAATCCAACACAAATTGAAGCGCTTACTATGGTAGCTCTACAGGTCATGGGGAATGACGTGACTGTGAGCATGGCAAACAGCCAAGGGCAATTTGAACTCAACGTTTACAAACCCGTCATTATTCATAACGTTTTAGAATCCGTTGCACTTCTTAGCGATGCCATCAGTAGCTTTACTGATAATTGTATTGTGGGAATTTCTGCAAACCAAGCCCAACTTAAAAGCAATGTCTCCAGAACATTAATGCTCGTCACTGCATTAACGCCACATATCGGTTATGACAATGCAGCACATGCGGCTAAATATGCCTACGAAAACGGGACAACATTAAAACACGCTGTCACACATTTAAAATTAATGAAAGAAAAAGATTTTGACATTTTTATCAATCCTGAAGACATGATCCGTCCTAATTAATTTTATTGGTATTTTTAAACCTCTACCGGCGTCATTTCAAAAGGGAACATGACGCCGGCTGAACGACATATCTAAACACCTGCTTACCCTCTATTCTAAAACCACTGCTATACTCCTCTAATAACTATTTGTTAAATAGTCGCGATGAGGATCAATAATTGAAAGCACCAGATACTCCGTCAAATGAAGCGAGCCGCCTACAAACCCTTAGAGCTCAAAACATACTCGATACACCTAACGAAGAACGCTTTGATCGGCTAACTCGCATGATAAAGCGAATCTTTGACGTTCCTATCGCTATCGTTAGCCTAATAGATGAAAACCGACAATGGTTCAAATCCTGTATCGGCCTTGATGTTTCTGAGACCTCTCGTGATGTTTCTTTTTGTGGTCACGCCATATTGGGTCAAGAAATTTTCATCATTGAAAATGCGACTCTCGACTCCCGCTTTCATGACAACCCGTTAGTAACTGGCGACCCTAACATTCGCTTTTATGCCGGTTGCCCTCTAAAAGCCGTTGACGGAAGCCAACTAGGCACTCTTTGCATTATTGACACCCAACCCAGGACACTCATTCACGAAGAACTAGAAACATTAAAAGATTTTGCAGCAATGGCAGAAAGGGAAATAGCGGCTGTTCAGCTCGCAACTATTGATGAGCTTACTCAAATCTCTAACCGTCGCGGCTTTATGATGCTCGCCGAGCATGGCCTCAATCTTTGTGTCCGCCAAAAAATTCCCGCTTCACTCGTTTTTTTTGATTTAAATAAATTCAAACAAATAAACGACGACTATGGACACGCAGAAGGAGACAAAGCTCTGATTATTTTTTCTGACTATATAAAAAATAATCTCAGAGAATCGGATCTATTTGCTCGGGTAGGCGGTGACGAGTTTGTTGTACTTTTCACAAACACTGAAAAAAAACAAGCTGAGGATGTAATCCTAAAATCTCTACTACTATTAGAAAAACACAACAAAAACAGTTCAGAAAAATATGAGATTTCTTTTTCATATGGCATTGTTGATTATAATCCGCTACACCATCATAGCGTAGATGATCTAATGGCAGATGGAGACCAAAAAATGTATCTGCGAAAAAAGAAAAAGTTAAAACACTAGTTATTATTTTTTTACAGGGCGTTTCTGTAGCTTTCGCTGAAGTGTTCGTCGATGCATTCCTAGCGCACGAGCAGTCGCCGAGATGTTACTATTATTTTCTTGCATGACTTTTTGAATATGTTCCCACTCCAATCTTTCAATAGAGGGCGGGCTCAAAATAGATTCTTTATCAATTTCTTTTTTGGGTAAATCTTCCTCAACTTCAAATGCATGTAAAATTTGATCGACATCGGCAGGCTTACATAAATAGTTTTTAGCGCCTCTTTTCATTGCTTCAACTGCTGTTGCAATACTTGAATATCCTGTCAGCATCACTATTTTTATGGTCGGCTGATTTTCAATAAGCTTAGGAATTAACTGTAATCCAGACTCTTCGGCAATTTTCAAATCAACAATCGCTTTCTCAAAATAGTTCTCTTCACTTTCCTTGATCGCTAAATCTAAATTACTTGCCTGTACTACTGTATAACCACGTCGCGACAAAGCACGAGACAGTATCGACATTAACAATTCGTCATCATCAACAAGTAGCAATAATTCTTTCGAGTCACCTACATTACTTTCTTTGCTCATCTGAATTGACAGCCATTAAAATTATTTCGAAAAAGGTAACCTTATCTCTAAACGCGTGCCTCTCGGGGCTTCATCAGAAATTAACAACGTACCACCGTAACGACTAATCGTTGCATTTGATAAGAACATCCCAAGCCCTAAACCTTTTTGCTTGTCGCTTGTATAAGGTTGACCAATCTGCTGTTTGATCTCAGGCGATATACCATTGCCATCATCACGTATAGTCACAGCTAAAGTATCTCTGGTCCACCTCATATCGACCACGACTTCTACACGACATGCATCCGCTGCATTATTTAACAAATTAAGAATTGCTTGTTCAACCGTTGAATGAAAAGCAACTTTTTTGTCTCTACCACTTTCTTGGATTGATATCTTGGCTCGGGCGTCCGGTCTTAATAATTTCCAACGATCAACAATGTGATGACAATACTCATAAATTAGAATCTCCTCGCCTACATGTTCTTGGCCATACTCGGCTCGTTTCACTAAATCTTTTAATGTATTGCTGCACAAGTCGACTTGATTACTTAAAACGCCTAAGTCTTTTTTAATATTCGTAATTACTTCAGAACTGAAATAATCTTGTGTCGAAACATCATGAACCATTTCATTCAATAATAACTTCATCGTTGTTAGCGGGCTACCCAGCTCATGAGCTGTTCCCGCTGCCAATGTTGCTACCGCCAAAACCTGCTCATCTCTTAAATTTTCTTCTCGATAATCATTGAGCTTTTGCTGCTGCAACTTCAATGCCTGTGACATTCTCACAACAAAAAATGTAATTAATCCCGCACTCATAATAAAGTTAAACCACATACCCAGTATATGAGGATTAATTTTTTGCGAGGCATCATGGACATGCCCTGATGGCATCCCCTGACTGATCGTTTCTTGCGCTGAAGATAATGCTGGTTCTAACGAAGTGACCGGTATGTAATAAAACAATAACAAGGTGTAACAGCTTATTGATAATAATGTTAATCCGCTTGTGTATCGCCATGGAAGTGTCGCACTCGCTATACTCAGCGGGACCAAATAATAAGAAACAAATGGATTACTTGCTCCGCCACAAAAATAAAACAAAACGGTAACACCAAGAATATCGCCTAGTATTTGAATGAAGAACTCTTCAATAGTAACAGGCCATGTTTGCCGTAATCGTAAACTCGTTGCTATATTAACCAACGCAATACAAAGAGCTGCAGCAATCAAGGCTGGGTAAGGCAGAACCAACTGAAACAAAAAAACAGATACGGCCAACCCCACCAAAATAAAAAACAGTAGGAGCCAGCGTATAATAACAAGCCGCAACAAATTTTGTTTTGGTGCGGCTATTCCAAATAGATTTGATTTCATAGAAGCAGTGTAAACTGCTCTAAATACTTTTCAAGCGAGTTTATGCTACTAATTTTAAAATGCGTAACTTACGCCTGCTCGAATATTGCGCCCCATCCCTTTTAGTCGCTGACCTCGCTCTATATCAGCATCCGCAACTCGATTATAGCCATTCAGATGCGCCTCATAATTTTTATCCAGTATATTATCAATGCCAAAAACCGCTTGCAGCTGTGGCGTTGTTTGCCAGCGAATGTTCATGTGCAACAAACCATAGCCAGCGGTCTCTTTTTCATTGTTATATGCGGACACTTTGTTTTGAGAAGCGACCAACTCTGACGATACACTCAGATCAACATTGCCGATATTTTTACCAACGGTTAGAGAGTGGTTTAGTGGGGCAATGCGGTAGAGGTTATCACTGATATCATCTCGCTCACCTCGAACATAACTTAAATTCCCACGGTAATACCAAGAACCATAAGTGCCGTTATAGCCAAGATCAGCACCGTACAATGTCGCATCAACATTATTATATTGAAGCGCGTTCGATCCTCCCATCATGTTAGACACCATATTCATCTGCATGACTAACGGAGAATTTATTTCAGTCGTTCCTTGAATATAATCACCAACTTCGCGATAAAATATTTGAAATGAAATTGCAAAAGCACTATCAGAACCAGAACTAAAAGAGTGATCCAAACCCAAATTAATTTCGTCAGCAATTTCGCTTTTCAAATCCAAATTACCCATATAATTTCTGCCATCTGCCAAACCACCGGTTGATTGCAACGGCACCCACAGATATAAAGCCTGATAACTCGGCGCTCTTGTTTTTCTTGCGATTGCGGCAGTAAAATGCGTTTCACTTTTTTCTGAATCAAAAATGGGGACGGCCATTTTCGCAACAACATCCGTATTGTTTTCATCAAAGTCTCTATCACTTTGATTAAAGCTCATCGCTAGAGGCATCACATTCATTGCCACCATCATAGGTGCGCCACCAGCTCCTACAGCACCTGCGGAGGCTTTAACTTGATTAATACGCGCTCCCAGCTCCCAAGAAATTGCACCGGATACATTGACCCATTCAGCAAAAAAACCCGCAATTGTTTTTTCAACATTGTTAAAGTTGCTCAAGAAAAATGCTGTATTACTGGGATCACTGATATTGGCATCATAGACTGAACGCGAATAATCAATACCAGTAGCGACTTCTCCATCCATGAGCGGTCCACTCAACACTAACTTCGAATTTTGATGATCACCCGCTGCTAAACTGTAACGATTCATCGGCATAGACATCATTCCCATCGCCATAGTGGGCGGGGTTCGATGATCGTAGTTATTCATCCCATGTTCAACTTCATTACTTCCCACTTGAAAATCAATTTGCCAATCATTTATTTTTACAAATACATCTGCGGATACTGATTCGCCATCAATATAAATAATGTCCATAGGCAAAGCTGCCGTTCCCGTATCATTCGTATTAATACGAGTCGCATTGAGATTTAATCCAAAGCTCTCTGATTGATATCCGTAAAAAATATTCACTCGCTTTCTATCAAAAAAAGTATTCGGAATTTCATTCCCACTCGTTAAGCTCGATGCATCTTCAGAGAATTCCGCATTTTCTCCTTGCTGATAACTAAAAGCCGCACCCACTTTATGGTGATCATTCGACAAGTACGATAAAAGATTTCCATGCAAGCCATCATTGTTATCGTTATATAGCGCGCTCACACGAGCATGAGCATCAAAAGAACTATTTTCTGAATATTCGCCATTCCGGCTTGTCACAACTACATGACCACCTAAGGTTTGCTGCCCAGCACTAACAGAAGCAATTCCTCGACTCACCGATAAACTTTTTAAATTTGCACCCGGTACAGATGACACAGGCGCGTCCATTGCATTTGGGCCGCTAGACACAACTGGCATGCCATCAACAATAACGCTAACTCGGTCTCCCGTTGCTCCCCTGTACTGAGGTAAAGCGGTTAACGGCCCGTTTCGATTTAAGTTTGCGCCGGGAACTGCTTTTAAAAAATCAGCTGTATTCGCGACCCTTAAAGCATCACCCTCTATTAAGACGCGACTTTCTACCAGCTGTGACTCACCCACAATAATAATTTCATCAACGTCATGATCCGCATAACTGACACTGCCTAGAAAAGCCCCCGATAAAACCATGAATGAAACAGAGTGGCGGGGATTATTAAATTTCACTTTTTTAGCTATGCTTTTCTTAAGCATGGATTTTTTTGACGTGATTATCTTAAACATGAGGAAACCTTTTTTATGCTCGAATATCGCGTATATAATAGTCCTTTTAGGCCGCCTTTAGGATGTGACAAATTGTCGCACCCCTCCTCGATACCATGAACCACAAGGGCTCTTAACATTTACTTTCATTTCCCTGTTCGTAAAATTTAATATTAGCTTTCTATTCATTCTTGAAACAAAAGACTAGAATGAAATTACTTAGGGCTAACATTTGAGCAGCCACCTACAAAAGCATCTACACTAGGGACAACTATGAAAGAGATCACCAATTTTTTTCAAATCACCGAATCCATTGCGACATCAGGACAGCCAACCAAAGATCAATTTAAGATGATAAAAGAAGCTGGGTATCAAACGGTTATCAATCTCGCTATGCCAGATTCAGATCATGCCATTCCCAACGAAGCTGAGCTCACCACCCTACTAGGAATGAATTATTTTCACATACCTGTTCCTTTTGACGCACCCAACCACAATCACTTACAACTCTTTTCTGAACTGCTTAATAGTTTAGAAATTTCTGGATTCAGTAAAGTATGGGTGCATTGTGTTGTTAACGCTCGCGTTTCAGCATTTATGTTTCAGTATTTAACACAGATTAAAGGTATATTGCCTGAAGATGCCGAGTCCCCTATTTTGAAAAAATGGAGATTAAATATGGACGATACATGGAAAGGTTTTTTGAAATTGGCTATTGAATGATGTGTGTTACGAGAAAATTTTTCTGTTAATTTTAAGAATTAAAATTATATTTTTTCAAATACCCTCGCAATTGATGGTAGCTCAAACCTAACGATTCTGCTGTTTTTCGCTGATTGAACTGATTCTTTTCATACGCTGCTTGAATCAATTGAATTTCAAAAGACTGAACTTTATCCTTAAAGCCCCCTATCGCTTTTTCATTCAAATCCAGATCATTTTCTTTTGGCTTACCTCCTCCTAATTGATCTTCTTCTGATTCAATATTTTTTAACTGAAAATTTTCTTGCTGAACACTTATCGAATCGTTTTGTTCAATTTCATAGTTTACCGGACGGTATGGCGACTCAAATGGATCAAAAATGATTTCATCAATAGACTCATCAGGATCGACGCTTCTGTATACCGCTCGCTCTACAACGTTTTTTAATTCCCGAATATTTCCCGGCCAGCCAAATGACAATAATTTATGTTGAGCCTGCCGAGAAAACCCGGGGAAGTACTCTCGACCTAATTCCTTAATCATTCCTAGCGCAAAAAATTCTGCCAACAATAAAATATCTTCCGTACGAGCACGCAACGGCGGCAAGGTGATGACATCGAAGGCTAGCCGATCCAGTAAATCACTTCTGAATTTATTCTTTTTTGCCATCGACGGCAAATCACCGTTAGTTGCCGCCACCAGCCTCACATCCACTGAAATCGTGGTATCGCCACCAAGTCGTGAAAATTCACCATACTCGATAACTCTTAGAATTTTTTCCTGAACTTGCTGGGATGTTGTCGCAAGCTCATCTAAAAATAATGTGCCTCCATCTGCGCGCTCAAAAACCCCTTTATGTTGTTTCGTCGCGCCACTGAATGATCCCGCTTCATGACCAAATAATTCCGAATCCAATAAGCTCTCACTGATAGCAGCGCAATTAATCTTCAGGAATGACTGACCCCAGCGCTCTGAAAGATAGTGCACTCTTGCCGCCACTAACTCTTTACCTGTTCCTCGCTCCCCCACGATAAGAACTGGCTTATTCAGATGCGCAAGTAACGAGACACGTTCCTGAACCTCTAAAAAACTAGACGATTCACCAATCATTCTTTCCGTTTTATCACTATTCATGGCCTAGGCTTTCCTAAACTGATTGATAGTAGTCATTTTAACCATATATTGTTAATTTAAACTAATATTTAATTATTTTAGCCATGGTCAAGCAAACACATAAACTCTTAACATATAATTTATCTATAAAAATCAATAGCTTAAAAATATTGTCGAATTGGCACAACCTTCGCTATATCAGCTCTGAAACTTAAGCACTTTGAAAATTGAGCGCTTAGCGCTTTTATAGGGCCAGCGGGGACTCAAGCCATCAATATCCCGTTATTGCAATTCCCAACATGACAAAGACCAGAGGTGAATCATGGGTATTTTTTCAAGAATCAGCGACATCATTAACGCCAACATGAACTCTCTTTTAGATTCTGCTGAGAATCCAGAAAAGATGATCCGTTTAGTGATTCAGGAAATGGAAGAAACATTAATCGAAGTTCGCACTAATTCAGCAAAAATATTGGCCGAAAAAAAAGAACTCGTTCGCCGCAATGATCGCTTAATCCATCAAGCTGATGACTGGCAGAAAAAAGCTGAGCTTGCCTTGAGCAAAGACCGAGAAGATTTAGCAAAAGCAGCTCTCATAGAAAAAGCGACAGTGAATGGTGTCATCGAAGTTATCGAACAAGATCTCGACAAGCTTGAAGAAACATTAAACCGATTGACTGATGAAATTGAGCAATTACAACTTAAGCTGAACGATGCTAAAGCTCGGCAAAAGGTCATTCTAATGAGAACACGCGCCACTCAATCTCGCGTCTCGGTCAGCCAAAGAATGAATAACGGCAATATAGATAGCGCACTCAACAAATTAGATTACTTCGAGAAAAAGATCGAGCAAATGGAAGGTCAAATAGAAGCGGATAATATCGGCCAATCTGGATTGCACAGTGAATTTGAAGAACTCGAAATACAAGACAAAATTGATCAAGAACTGACAGCTTTAAAAACGAAAATGAAGAGTGGCAATGCAGCTAAACCTAAAACGGATGACGAGGCATAAGCACTTTTTAACAACTCCAGTTAAACAACAATAATTTTCTTACAGGAAAAGAAATGAACAGGTCTTCACACATCGCTTCTATCGTATGCGCTACTGTTCTACTAGGAGCGATTTGTACAACTCAACTAGATATTCACGCCGAAGCAATAATGACTGCAAAAAATAGTGGTGAAGAGCTAAAGAAAAAATCGCTTTGTTCTAGCAATAGCGATAACAAAGAACGGATAGAAGTTAGTTTATTAAACTATAACTTCACATGGATTCACTGCAAAGAAGACTCCATTTAATATAGATAAAAATATTTAACGATATTCAAACAACATTATCGCAAAACAAATAAGAGGAGAGCCACATGCACTTAGTCAGCGAGACACAACAAGCCAAAGTACGACAATATTTTGAAATTGCAGCCTCTGGCACACTTTCCATCATTATGGTTTCTGTTACCATCGCAATCACAACACCGGGTTCATTTACACTGTTTGAAAAAGTCATGATGAGTTAGTATCTGGTAATATTTTCTACTTACAACAATTTTTTATATAACATCCATCAACAACAAGGGCACGACAATGGATACTGGAGATATCACCGGTCTAGTAGCTGTAATAATGATATTCGGGATTCCGATCAGCGCGATCTGGGCAGGGGTTTTAAAATCTCGATACCGCGCACAGCAATCTAACATTTCCAGTACTGAAATTGATAAATTAGAAAGATTAACGTCAATTGCAGAGACAATGTCTGAAAGAATTAATGCCTTAGAATCAATATTAGATCACGAAGTTCCTGATTGGAGAGACGATCATGAGTAAACCCATGGACAAACTATGCCTCGATTCTGAAAAAGGTTGGCTCGGTGGCGTTTGTGCTGGCATAGCCAATTATTTTGAAATAGAGCCTTTTATAGTTCGCATTCTTGCCGTGGTGGCGACACTGACTTGGTCGCTAACCATTATTGCTTATGTTGTGATGTATTTCATCATGAGTAAAAAAAAGCCAAACATTGAAGAAATGAGCAATCAATTTTCAAATAGTAAAATTGGCAACAGCGGGATCGGCAAGCACTTTAAAAACATCAACTACAAAAAAAGGATTTACAAAAGTGTTGATGATAAAAAAATATCCGGTGTTTGCGCCGGACTTGCGGAGTATTTTGAAACCAGCCCATTTTTTATTCGTCTAGCTTGCATACTGTCTTTATTCTTCGGTCCATTTGCTATTTTCGGCTATATTATCGCTGCGATTGTGATGGACAAAGAGCCAGCCAATCGGACTAACAGCATCTACGAGAATTACGGTTACAGCGTAAAAAAAAATACTCCTAGAAATGAATTGAAAAATGAAGAGCGACATAGCCGTAGAAGAGAACGGCATTCCTCGAGTCAAAGTTTTTCGTCGCGCCCCTCTATTGACAAGCGCGACATAAATGATTGCGACAAAACGTTTTCAGACCTTGAGTCAAAGCTGCAAAAGCTTGAAGCGACGATTACCTCAAAGAAATTCCGCCTCCACAGTGAAATAAAACGTATGGCGACATAACAACCACAAAGAAGACCTAAAAGAATATCTAGACGTCGAGAAAAATTGAACTAAAGCTTATAAGGGGATCAGGATGGAACCAATATCTAGAACCATTTTCATACTTGTTATCGTATTTGGCTCTATATTCGGAAGCCGCTATTTACAACATAAATCTAAAATGTTCGAAATGAAACTTCAATCAGAAAAAGATTTTTCAAATGGTTTGAAAGTAGAACTGGAAGATATTAAAGGCCGGCTCGCCACACTAGAAACAATTGTGACCGACAAAGGTTACGAGATAAAAGATCAAATTAATAAGCTATAACTAAGCAAACTATAGTAAATAAAATATGAAAAAGCCGGCTACTGTGACCTCACAAGCAGCCGGCTTTTTATTTTTCAATGTTACACAAAACTACTGACAGCCTTCTTTTCCTAAAGTTTGATATTCTTTTTCATCAAAATTGCCAAGAACTTTAAAGGTTGACTGATAAACCTGGCATTGTAGTTTTTGATCAGAAAATTCTTCGGCTAAAAATTCTGCTTTAATCGTTTCTTTTGTCATCTCTTCTTGTGACATACGAATACCACCATCAGCGTCGGTATCCAAGATTATCATTTTTGGTTTTCCTTCTCCGTTCTCCCAAGCTTTCCACTCTACTTGATCGCCCTGCTTACCTTTTCCTGGGTTACCGGTATATGCAAAGTTTCCCCAGTAAGACATCATGCTGTTTGAAAGCTTAACTCGAGATTCAAGGTTTTCAGGATCATACATAACATCTTGAGGAACAAAACCTACATCCCAATCACCAAAAACAAAAGCCATTTCAACCGAATGACCAGCACCGATAGCTGTTGCCAAATCTGACTCTTCCGTTACTACTTCCTCATCCCAATCAAAACGATACGTATAAATTTCATTCCCTTGAACGGGCTCCATGATTCTAGCCAAGCCATCAACAGCTCTTAACTTCCATAAATCGCTAGGATATTTTGCTACACGAATATAATCAGCAGGGTTGCTTTTAAGCACCGGCGCCCATTTTGGATCACGGAATAAATAAATCCGTCTTTCATCACGGTTCGTTCCAAGAATAATTGGCACTTGATTATAATCACCGCTAGCTAATTGTTTTAACGGTGACTCCTTAACAAAAACAGAACCGTCCGCAAACTTTTTCGGTGCTGGATAATTTCTTGCGCCAGAAGAATTATAAAGTTTCAAAAACGATGTGGCAGGCTGACTATAAAGAAGCTCTTTAATGTCTTTATTCGTCATAGCCAACTGCATTGATTTAGCTTCATCTCGGTCTTTGGCTTTTCCGTCACGGATCAATATTTTATTGATAATTTCACGCGAACTATTCATGTGCCCTTTAGCTTCGTCATCAACAAAGTTTTGGCCTTGCGCAATACTTGTCGTACCCACACCGCCACTTTCCACAATTGCTCTATGAAATAAACCTTTTGCCATTGGTGATGTCACAAGACTCATCACGTTCCCACCACCAGCAGACTCACCAAAAATTGTGACGTTATTTTTGTCGCCACCAAATTCTTCAATATTTTCTTGAACCCATTTCAATCCGTGAATGGTATCAACAGTACTCCAGTTACCACTGGCCGCAGCACCAGATGCGCCTTCATCTAAAATAGCGGGATGAATTAACCAACCCAAGGTTCCCAAGCGATAATCAATAGCAACTACAATGACCTGCTGCTCTTCAGCGAGAATACTTCCATCGTAACTGCCGGAATACCCGCTATTGTTACCACCGCCAAATATCCAATACATAACAGGCAATTGTTTTGAAGAGCTTTCAATAGACTTCGGAGCATAGACACTTAAATATAAACAATCTTCTTCACCTAAAAGACCATCGCCATCTTCATCGGTTAACCAACGACTGACTGTCGAAGCAAACTGAGGGCATGCATGATTAGGATTATCTGCAACAAAAGTTCCCTCCCAAGGTTCAACAGGCTGCGGCAATTTCCACCGCAATTCTCCGACTGGCGGTTTCGCATAGGGAATCCCTAACCACGCATAACTACCATTATTTTTTACAACACCTCTTAGCTTTCCACTCTCAATTGTTTTTTCAAGTGGATTAACTGACTCTACGCTTTCTGAAACGGCGGCAACTATCTGCGACTTTTTTTCTAGAGCAGCCTCTTTTTTGCTACAACCTATTACTGAAGCAAACAAAACGCATGTAGTAATAGATAAAATTGTTTTTACTGTCGGTATTTTTAAATGAAATTTATTGTCGAATTGCATACAAACTCCTTCATTATTTTTATAAATTTTTTAGACGTAGACTCATACAAGCTAGGCGGTGATTTTCTTTTATTACCCTTTGAAAATTATTCTTCCAAACGCTCCTTCGGAATGAGATAAATAGTCGTTAACGCCGATATGATTAACAATACCAAAAAACTATAGAATGCCAAATTATAACTCCCCCTTGTATCGTAAACCCAACCGGCCAAAGGCAAACCAAGTACCTGTAGTGGTAGCATCATAGGCCGCATCAAGCCCATCACTTTTCCAAAACCTCGACGACCAAACAGCGACCCGACTACGGCCGCATGCAATGGAACCACGCCGCCCATACCAAAACCAAAAATTGCTGAAGCGATAACAAAAGGCCAAAAATTTTCCACCTGAGAAATCATTGCAATACCAATCCATTGGGTACCAATAGCCCACAAAACGGCTTTTTTTATATTTGAACGATCCGATAAAATACCAAAAAATATTTTCCCAACAACTCCTGTTAACGCACCAACAGCCAATACATTTGCCGCATGATATTTATCAATGCCTAAATCAATTGCCAACGGAATCATATTGGTGAGTGTCGCACCCATCCCACAAAAAACCAATCCGAATGTGATGGTCGCACCCCAGAAGGACTTCATTTTTAAAATATCTTTCCACCCCAACGCTGTCTGATTTGTCACTATGGGGGTTTCAGATAACGGGAGTCGCGCACGGCCATCAGGCTCTTGATCTTTATCTTCGGGGTTATTGACCACATATAACAACACAATTGGCATTACGATAACAAAGGTCGCAATACTAAAAATTTCTAAACTACCTCTCCATCCAAACTGATCAATCAACCACGTTGTTACTCCAGGCATAATTACACCTGACAATGATACACCCATTGTTGCTATACCTAGTGCAGTACCGCGCTTTGCAACAAACCAATTTGCCACCAGCTTACCTGTTGCTAACTGTCCCATCGTTGCCGTACCAATAGCAGTCAAGCACACGAGTACAATATAAAACTGCCCCATACTTTCAACTAATGACAAACAGGCAAAACCACTCGTACTAACACAAACACCAATCGCCATAATACGTTTTATTGAATAACGATCTAATGCATTTCCCACCCAGGGAGCAATAACCGCACCCACGCCATTCACTAGTGCGATACCCATGTTCACGCCGAAACGTGAGCCCCCACCCAGCTCTTCAGAGATCGGTAAGAAAAACACACCATAACTGTAAAAGAAAAAACCAACAGCAATAAAATCAACGACAAAAGCAACGGCAACAATTACCCAACCATAAAAAACACGTGAATCAGACATATGTACCTTTAGTGCACTAGAAATTCATTAAAATTTAAATAAGTAATTTTAATAGCAAAACTTGAACGCGAAATCGCTGCATCAGTAATAATTAAAATGCGGGATAGTATACGCTTGAATTTTAATTTAGGCGACGCGAACTATTACTTGGAAACAAAATGAAAAGATACCATTAGCTCTAGGAATTAAAGCGTAGGTAATGTTAAGAAATAATAATTAGCTGACTCATTATTGCGAAAAGGTCAGCTATCAATATAGGTTAGAATACGATATAAATTGAAAGCTAAATTTGGTTTTTTAATGCCGGTTTTCACCGGCACCAAACCAGTCTTAATTATCACGATTTAAGCTAAGCTTGCCTTGACGCCGAGCACTCTCGCTTGGACCAATATTCGCTTCTGACGAATGCGATCTTTTAGCCCGACTGTCTTTTTTTGTATACTCTTTTTTTCCTGAAACTTTTTTGTGAGAGCCTCTAACAGCGCCCTCTTTTTTAAATCCTTCTTTTCGCGGCTTAGAATCATCTGCGTTATTACTGCGTCTTTTTTGATTCCTGCCTTCAGATTTTTTCTTATTTATTGCAGGAGCTTCTCCTGCTACTGAAATATTTAATTGTTGCTGGCAGACCCAAACCTTTTTCAAATGATCAAACGTTTCTTTTGGCATTTCTGAGGGCAAATCCACCATAGAAAAGTCATCATAAATTTCGATCTGGCCAATGTAATTACTTTCTATTTCAGCCTCGTTCGCGATCGCACCAACAATATGCCCAGGACGAACATCATTGTTATAACCAACCTCTAAACGAAAGCGTTTCATTGGAACATCTGGAAAGTCTTTTAATGGCTGAGCTTTTGTATCACCTGCACTTGGGCGTTTATTTCTTGGGCGCCTATCATCACCGCGGCCTCTTTCATTACGCCCTCTGTCATTACGATCTCGCCCTTTTCGACCATCATCTCGATCACTTCTTTCACTTCGCTCAAAACGCGTTCTCTCTGGCAGTAATAAAGGTACATCGCCTTGTGCCATTTTTGCGAGCGCTGCTGCAATTTCTTCGAAAGGAGTTTCATTCGCTGCTTGATATTCTGCTAGCAATTCACGGTAAAAACTTAGATCTTCAGATTGCATTACGGCATCAATCTTTTGTTTAAACTTTTCAACTCGTTGCGCATTGATATCTTTTTCACTGGGCAAGTTCATCACTTCGATGGTTTGCTTGGTTGCCCTCTCGATCGCTTTCAACATTCTTCGTTCGCGATTTGCAACAAATAAAATTGCCTCGCCTTTTCTGCCCGCACGACCTGTTCGCCCAATACGATGAACATAGGCTTCCGTATCAAAAGGAATATCATAATTAATAACGTGAGAAATCCTTGGAATATCAATACCACGCGCTGCCACATCGGTAGCTACAATAATATCAAGCTTTCCTCTTCGCATTTTATCAACGGTTTTTTCCCGTTGTGCTTGAGCAATATCACCATTCAATGCATCAACAGAAAAGCCTCGGGCTTGTAATTTATCTGCAATCTCTGTCGTGGCTATCTTTGTTCGAACAAAAATAACCGCAGCATCAATTTCTTCAACTTCTAAAATACGGGTTAACGCATCCATCTTACTCGTACCACCACCGACAGCCCAATAACGCTGAGTAATAGAAGGCGCCGTCGAGGTTTTACTCGCAATCTTAATAATATGGGGTTCATTCAAATACCGGTTAGCAACATGCTGAATTTCTTTTGGCATGGTTGCGGAAAACAAAGCTATTTGTCTTTTAGGAGGTGTGTGCTCTAGGATCCATTCAACATCATCAATGAAACCCATTCGTAACATTTCGTCAGCTTCATCCAAAACTAAAGTTTGTAGATTATCTAGCTTCAATGTTTTCTTGCGAATATGATCCATAACACGGCCAGGCGTACCCACAACTAATTGTGCTCCTGAGCGTAATTGTTTTAATTGGTTTGCGTATCCCGCGCCACCATAAATTGGAACGACTTGAAAACCGCGCATTCCTCTCGCATAAGACTGGCATGCTTCAGCAACTTGGATCGCTAACTCGCGGGTTGGCGCTAACACGAGAACTTGTGTATTTTTATTTTTCACATCCAAACGCGACAATGCTGGCAGTGCAAAAGCCGCTGTTTTACCCGTACCAGTTTGTGCCTGACCTAATAAGTCTTTTCCCTGTAGCAAGATAGGTATGCATTCAGCCTGAATTGGTGACGGTGTTTCATAGCCAACTTTAGTAATGGCTTCCAACAATAGAGGGGGTAACCCTAGACTCGAAAAGTCTGTGGCGGATGGTGTATCTGTCATATTTTTACCTAGAACCTAGAATAGAGCTGCGCTTACACGCTTAGAAAATAGAATAGTGTCATGACCGGATTTGATCCAATCGTGTGAAATGGGGGCGAGAGTATACAGGGGATTCTAGCAAAAAGCTTCAAATAGATTAAAAAACAGCCAAGGAAGATAAGAAGGTATTTTTCTTTAATGCCTTCTTACCCTAATCCCAAGGCATTTAGACCATGCAAAATACACAAAGCTTGTTGCCATCGAGATCTCGAATATAGGCGCCATAGAAATTATCAGTTCTCATGCCCGGCTCACCCTCATCAGAACCTCCCAACTGAATACCTTTTTTATAAAAAGCGTCTACAGTTGCCTTATCCGAAACAACTAGAGCTACCATCGTGCCATTGCCCACCGATGCGGCTTCCCCATCATAAGGTGTTGCAATTGCGAACATGGGCTTATTAGGCCCATTGCCCCATAACGTCATTGTTTCTGTTGAGAACGCCTGTTTTGCGCCCAATAACGCTAAAAGACTGTCGTAAAAAGCCACTGCCTTACCTAAATCATTACTACCTAAGATGGTGTATCCGATCATTTTATGTGTCGCTCCACTGATTTTTTGCGTTTAAATTTGTCATTGTAAGAGTCTGGGATATTGAATCGATAATAAATTTAATAAGTTGCCATTTGAATACTGGCTTCAGCGAGAATATTCGAGGCATCCGCCCCAGAAAGAATCACCGCCTTCACATCGATGAAATACTGATTACCTCGACCACCAGAACAAGGTGGCAGGTAAGCGCCAGCCGTGTCCCATCGCGGAGCTTTATGATTGGCGACTACAAAGAAGTTTTCAGGCAACGTCTCGGTATGACCAGGGACACGGGGAATAGTCACTTCTGTCGCTCCCACAGGTATTTTATAACCTACTTTGCCATGTCCGCCGTTATTCATGCTGGCAAGACTACGATCACTAAACTCTAAAATAATTGCCGTAGTATTGGCTGGAATATTTTTCACAACCAACTCAGGAGATTGGGGGTCCACACCTTTAAAGCGGTTACATTGCTGCCCTTCTGGTATTCCCTTACTTGACCAATCCGAATCGGTAAATGAAAGTGTTAAATCATCTGCATTAACAGACAAACTAACCGTTAAAGCACAAAAGATGAGTGCGAACTTATTTAATAGTTTCGCCGTTGTTAAATCTGACCTATTCATATCTTCCTCGCTTATTGATTATTACTTATTAGCGCTCGATGCTTGCCTGTTTCGAATATGCAGTCATCTAAAAATCAAAAACTAATTTACAATAGACTCCACAGTGAAACTAGCGGAATCAAACAAAAATGAAACCTAAAGGGTAAAGTTATGTCGGATCAATTTTTAGATTATGGAAAACAAGTTCTCAGCTCCCAACCTTTCAGCGTATTTTTAGGCGCAGAACTGACCCAATTTGAAAAGAACAAAGCTGAATTACAACTTGCTATCAAAGAAGAGCACAAACAACAGCACGGATTTGCTCATGGGGGAGTCGTTAGCTATCTCGCTGACAATTGCTTAACTTACGCGGGAGGATCAATTTTAAAAAATTGCCTGACGTCAGAATATAAAATCAATTATTTACGGCCAGCAGTTGGTGAAAAATTAATTGCTCGCGCTACAGTTTTATCTTCAGGAAAAAGCCAAGCTGTTTGTGAATGTAAAGTATATGCCGTGACGAACGATGAAGAAAAGCTTGTTGCTGCAGCTCAGGGAACAATCGTGAAGATCCCGTAAATCTGAAAAAAATAGCTTCTAAGCACGCTGACTTTTCTCTTTCGAAGATAAGCCGCTCTCTACAATCCGTATATTTTATAAATTCCTCTCTTAGAAGCTAATTTAATATTTTATTCACATAAATACTACAACCTATATTTTACTGTTAACGCCCAATGTCTTCCTGGCTGGGAATAACGATCTTCGAAATTATCTGCCGACAAGCCCCTCACACTTGACCATCTTTCATATTGCTTATCAGCAATGTTATTAACACCTGCTCTAACCGTTAAGTTTTTAGCGGGCTCCCAATAAGCATTTAAATCCATCACCATGTAGCTGTCTGGTAAATACTGCGCTGAAGAATCTATCACATCATTTTTATCAACTGCATCAGCATAATTTATTTTAAATGCAATACCCCACAGATTACTTGGTGAGTCATAGCCAAATCTTAAATGCGCAGAAAATGGATTCACACCTTCTAAAGGCTCTCCGTGACCTGTTTCACCATCTGCATAGGCAGCAGAAATACGAATTGACGCGCCGTCAATAACATTGAGAGCACCAAGATATATTTGAGAACTAAATTCGATCCCCTTTATCTCTGCTTCACGAATATTCTCGAATCTTGTTACACCATAAGGGTAGTTTGGATCTGTGTATTCTGAACGCTGCTCAATAAAATTATCGTATTCACTTTTAAATATCACAACTTCCCAATCAGAAAATTCTGAATGACCACGCAAACCCAACTCAACAGAATCACTATACTCTGATGTTAAATCGGGATTCGGTTCCGACTTGTAACCAAACATGTCATTACTCCAAGAATAATAAAGCTGTCTAAAATCAGGAGATTTAAACCCTTGGCTATATTGAGAAAATAGACGCACATTATTATTGATAGCGTAAACAAGACCTAGACGACCTGTAAATTCCTCATCCTCATATTTTTCGTAGGTGTTCGTCGAGGAATAACCGATAAGCTCTGTTCCTAAATCCAATTCCAATGACTGAGGATCAACAGTGAATTGATCAAACCGAATACCCGGTGTAACACGCAATCTTCCGCCCGCCAAAACCATTTCATCTTGAAAATAAGCGCCTGTTGCTGTTGATTTTGCAGAAGGGATATAAAAATATTGCTTAGAGCGATCATTGATAACACCGTCATCATTATCGTCGTACCAAGTAATATTAATATTCTCATAGTCCGTTTGCTTTAATGTCACTCCGTAAGCAAAATTATGTTCGACTGACTGAGAGCTAATTTGCCCCTGAGAAGGCAATGTTGTTTTGGTGAACTGAACATCAAGCTGAACGCCCTCTTCTTCATATCCATATTCTTTGTTTTCCGCATTGCCCATTAGCGGCTTTCTAAATGTATTACTGTCTTGTTGTTTTTTTTGCCAATCCAATTGAATATTTGAATCATCAAACATCACATTATCGGCTGACCATTGATGCACCAACCCTAAGCGAGTTCGCTTACTGGTATCCTCAGTATAATAAAAATCGTTATAACTTCCTGGATTATTAGGCTCGCCATCGGAATCGGTTTGAGCCAACTCTGCCGATAATTTTATTTGTTGTGATTCAGTCAAATGGTAAATTACTTTCCCTAAAACATTATCCGCATCCGATTCATGGTCAGCCATATCACCAAAAGAATCTATCTTGTCTCCCGTTCTTTTTGTGTAAGCAAGCATCGATTCCAATTCACCTTGACGATTTGCTATAGCTAACGAATAACTCCTGCCATCATCAACAGAGTGAATGCTCGACTTCAACCAACCGCCTGTACCATCGCCTTGCTGCTCTAGAATATCGACAGGATCAATTGTAGAAAACAAAACAGATCCACCTATTGCTTCACTTCCTTGAGTACTCGACGCTGGCCCCTTGACAACCTCGATCATCTTTAACAAATCCACGTCTAGGTCAATTCTTGATGAGCCGACAAAAGTTCCGCCATCAAATTCTGCTGGCTGATCTACGTTATCCACTTTTATTTTGACATAGTTACCTGAAAGCCCTCTTACATTAATACTTCTGATTCCAAATCTAGCATCGCTTTCCACATCGACACCGGGCTGATTTTCTAAAATATCCTCTAGGTTACTGGCCTGTATTGATTCAATTTCTTCTGAGTCAATGAGTGTTACAGAACCCGCAACATTTTGAAGGCTGGTAGGATATCGATAACCCACGACAACCATCTCTTCAACCGACCCCCTTTTTTTTGTAATCTCTAACGTTTTTTCTTTCTCCTGAGACTGTACGCTCAGTGAAGATAGCGCAATGACAAACAAGACTGTTAATTTTTCAAAAATCTTGGTTTTTATATCTCTACGATGCTTCATTTTTTCACCTCTATTAATATTTTGTAATAGATTTATGCTGTGTTAGATCATCGCCCAAAGATACAAATCCATCATTATCGACATCAAACCGGTTAAATTTTTCTTTACTGCCTTGCAAATATTCCTCTATTGACAAGCTGCCATTTTTGCTCGCATCTTTGTTCAAAAAATCCTTTTTTATCTGACCGAAAAAATAGCCCCTCGCTTGCTGCAAGCGATTTTCTACCCGCGCCCTATATTCACCAATATATTCATCTTCACTTAGCCAACCATCAGAATTAATATCTACACGATCAAACACATTTTTTCGTTGCGAATCAAAAACAGACTTCGTTATAGTGCCCGTCTTATTTTTATCGTATTGAGAAAACACACCATTCCAGTTGTGAGTGCTAGGCATAGATAACAAATACTTCGCTGAGGATATTTTTTGTTTTATTATGTTCAACGCCTCATCGCTCCTATCATCAATAGAAGCTTTATCTTCAATTGGAACATATTCTTTTTCTTTAAAATATTTGTCTTTTTTATCGAGAACACTATCTTTGTTTTTATCAAAAATATTGAATATTCTCAGACTTGATTTGGAAAATTCAGAAAAAGTTATTTTTTTGTCTCCATCATCATCCAATGAATCAAACCGAATAATGGATTGCTTTACATGGGAACTACTCTCCAAGAAAAGCTTGTCTTCTAATCGTGCGCCTTGAAACTTAAAATATTCATCGCCTTCTATTTTTAAATTTTTATTTTTATCTATAAAAGAAAACATCATATTTTCTATAACATCTCGTTCTTTTTCTGAAACAGCTAAATCATTATTTGCATCATAATCATTGATATAGATTATTTTTTGTTGCGAATCCGATTTTTTGAAAACATTATCCACTTCTGAATAAGTGCTTGATGAATAAAAGCTCACGAGAACTAAGCCGATTAAATAACATTGTATTTTCATAAATCACCCATTTATTGAAGACTCACTGAACCACTGTCATCGCTGTTATAAACGACATGGCATGTAAAGTTTTTAGACTCAGTTATATATTTCAATAACCAATGTGTAGGTATAACTAAAGGAATTAACATCCGATGAATATTTCGCGCTGTTTACCATTGAAGCGGCGGGAGCTCTATGTCTCACACGCAGGAGGTAGACGCCTTCTTTTGCGAATGGGATTGTGAAAAAGCCTTGATCACCGCTTTCAACGCTCATCTCAGGTTTCTCAGAACTGAATTGATTTTTCGCTAGGTATATATCTACTTCTGTATTTTTTAGCGGTTTTCCATCAAACAATAGGGCTCCTGAAAACTGATCATCCACAAACAAATCATTTGGATTCGTTTTAGGAATAATTTCTAAACCAATATTTTTTGCCACTAATACCGCATTACTCGGCGCTCCTTTACTAACATAAGTTTCTGCCATAGTGATTGACTGATACCTTTCCAGTATTTTTGAATCTTTAGGGATTTCGCTCTCTGTCCCACGCGCTGTTTTTCTTTCTCCGTTTTCGCTATACACGGTAAACACCGCCCCTACCCTTTTACCTGTACTAAAACGATAAGTGCCATCCGTTTTCACAACATGCTCAACGACAACTCTCGTTTTTAATTCTGAAACTAGATCGGGTTGAATCTCCTTTCCGGCAGGCGTATTAATTTTAAAATCGCCATTATTGAAAGTGACTTCGGGAACAAAAAACCTTTCGGAAAAAGACGCATCGAGAGTCACCAAACCATTTTTAGAGACTTCAAAGGTATTGGGCACGTAATAGGGTGTGTGAGCAGAGCCTTGCAGTGAAACAAGAAGCGACGTGAGGAAGATTGACGGCAGGACAAATAATCGAACAATTGGATTCAGCATTTCGTTTCCCTCAAAGAAAGATGCGAATCTTAATGATAACGATTATCAATTGCAATAATATTTTAAATCGAGTCTACATTTTAGAAGTCTATAGGCATTTTATTTTATGACTTAAACGCTGAAAGAATGAAAACACTCTAAAGCCAATCTATATTAACATATTGATTTTAAAGATTTTTATCTGTTTTTGGTAACAGCAGCTTCACTTCGGCCGCTACAGCATCAGAAATAGACACCCTCTCTGATTCTGGATGTCTCGACAGTAATTCTGAAACTTGATTTTGATATCCATCTTTACTTTTTAACATTTCATTTAGAATTACAACCAAACCGTCGACGCTTTCTATTTTTTCCACAAGTCGACCATACCTACTTTCTTGCACCATTTTTCCGTTAAGTAACTGCTCTAACTGAATGGGTAAAACTAAAACTGGTGTCCCTGCTACCAAACTCTCTTTCAATGTTGCTGCATTCCCGTGACCAACAAACAAGTCTGCTTCAGACATGGCGTTTTCTAAGTCAACTAAGTCGATACTGAACTGAAAGTCTTCACAAGCATATGGTTGAAAATCCTGTGGATTTCCTTGAGGGCAGCTAATAAAAACACTAGCGTCACATTTTGATAGCGCTTCTATCAATAAAAGGAGTTGAGGATAATCAGATTTTAAATACGCGACGATCTTCAATTTTTTAGAACAAGGAAATTGGATTTTCTTCTCGACAAGAACAGACGATGCCCCTAAACAATATTTAACTTGTTTTCGTAATCCTTTATACAAATCCAGCTCAGGAAAGGTCGTAATCATTACTTTATCAACAAAAAACAAATCGCTCAATTTAGTCAACCGTGAAATATTTTTACGCTCAAGTACGTTATTTATTTGTGCTAGAACCCTATCTTCTTGACGCTGAACCAGTTGGTCATTGATTGAATACGGACGCCAATCGACGATGGAATAACCTGGTGCAGGATCAGCGAAACCAGTCCCTACTAGCATTTTAGGAATAGAATAATTTAGGAGTGCCAACATAGCTGTTGGAGAATAATCAAAAACCACTAAGTCTGGTTTCACCAAATCAAAAATCGACTCCCAAGCCACAACCAAACTGTGTAATGCATCTGTCTCTAAGTAACCAAGTAACAATAAACTATCAGCCAAGCAGGCTATTGGTCTTTGCATACTGATCTTTGGCAGCCAAACAGGGGCCTGTAGAAGAGTGGCATTCGTCTCAGAGAAGAAAGGATAGGCCCGAGACAAGTCCTTTAGTGCGACAACAACATTATAATTCTGAGATTCCAACTTTCTTACTATTGCAGAAAGCCTTGAAATATGGCCCAATTCCGATCCGATTTCCCAGGTGCAAAGGATCGTGTACCCGCTTTTCATTTTTGTCATTTCTCTATCGGCTTCCATCAGTTTATTTATAACCTCCTTGGTTAATAGATATCTAAGCGGCGAGTATTTGGCTCTCGGCATTAATGCCGAATCAATGATTTAAACGATCACATCCTAGCTTATTAACCTAAGTTACAATCTCAGCGTTAGAGCAAGTAGCTCCCTGCTGCAAATCAGAAACAACATCGCCATACCAACCCATCTTTAAACGGAGAATTTTTGCATGAAGCAATTACAAAAAGCCATCCCCCTTCTATTTTTATCTGCCGCCTCGCCAAGCGTGTTGGCTTTCGCGACTGCCAACCCCGATTCTGCCAGTATGGTACAGGGTAGCGGCACTATTTCCATTGATGTCTTAGCCAATGACACAAATAATCTTGAAGGATCACCAGATATCTTTATTCAATCTTTTGACAGCTCATCAGCTAGCTATGGATCTGTCGTTCTCACAGAGAGCAACTCGCTCGCTTATACACCTCCAAGTGATGATTTTGTTGGTACAGATACATTCACATACGCCGCAAGAGATCAAAGTGGCTATGGCGGATCAGCAACAGTGACTATTACCGTCACTGCAAATTCAGAAACGACTGAGGAAATCGAAGAAGTGGTTTCTAATGGTGAGTTTGCATTTTTTGCTAAAGGCGCTCGCAACACATCAGTCGGAGAAACTTTAGACAACCTTTGTGCTGAAGCACCCGTCATTGATCAACCTGGTGGCCTAGCTAAATTCACACCCAGCGAAGTTAGCGATATTTGCATTCAGCTTTCAGAGTCAGAAACTGATATTAATAAAACCATCAATGAAATTGCGCCGGATGAGGCGCTAATACAACGCCGCCTATTAATCGAAAACTTTCGCACGACGGCTTCGAACTTGCATCGTGAAATTTCAAAGCTTCGCGAAGGAGATAAAATTCAATCTGTAACCATTAATGGAAAACAGATTCCATTTTCTGGCGGCGCAGCTGGCGATACCATGAATTCAGAATGGAACTTATTGTCATCGTTTCAATACGAAAATTTTGAGCATGCGCTAACAGAGAATGAGGCCGGATATGATTATGATTCCGCCGGCATCATGTTAGGACTTGGCTATCAATTAAATAGCAGCATGAATATTGGCGCCGCTATTGATTGGAAAAAGTTTGATGCTGAATATCACGAAGATGGTGGCGAATTAACATCAGACATCATTAGCATTAATGGATTCTTTTCATGGTATCAAGGCCCATTAAGTCTTGATTTAATCGCTGGTTACTCTACAGGCGACACAGATGCTCAACGTCAGTTTACTTTCCCAACACAATCTTTTGCTGACAGTAGTTATGACAGCAGTCAAATTAATTTAAGTGCGTTAAGTGAATGGGCATGGCAAATTAATGCCTTTAGAGTCAGTACTTTTTTACGATTAGACTACTTCAATAGCACCGTTGACGCCTACACAGAAACGGGCAACTCAGCATGGATAACATCATCAGAAGAACAGGGTTCCGAATTATTGAATTCGAGTATCGGTTTAGATGTCAATTATGCCACCAGCTTTTCTTGGGGCGTTATGACTCCAGGCATACGACTATCGTTTGTAAATGAGTCTAATTTAAATGAAGAACCCATTGCTTTCCAATTAGTGAATTCCACCAGCACGTTAAATAATTTTGAATTGTCTGCAGACGAAACAGATGATTTATTTTATCGCTGGGATATAAACTCGGTATTTGTATTTCGCAACGGCTTCTCTGCATTTTTGTCAGGAGAAATCGTTAGCGGTCACGAAATGTTTGAGAACTACACTATAAGCGCAGGATTTAATGTAGAATTTTAATCTAGATCTAAAATTTCGGCTGGTATATATTTCCTCGAAAATATCAATTAATACAAGGCCATTGTGCTTAATGCATGATGGCCTTTTTACGTAAAAAATTCTGAACTTTATAATTTTTCGATATGCAGGCCTCCACTCTCGCCTTATTTTTTTTCATTTCCGTCCTCTTTTTTCGCTATCAAAAATCATCGTTATTAAAGTAGGTGCGACAATTTGTCACATTGACCACTTTTTTACTCGATAGACTGCTTTCATTATCCCATTTTAGGTTATTCAAAAAAAATAGAATTGCCGCTGAACTGGAGCATGTTTTGGATTCACAAAAATTAATATTCAATCGCGCGATTAAACAACATAACAAGGTGCTTTCATTCGGTGGCAAATATACGACTGGAAAAATGCAGCAAAAAATTAGTCGGAAGTTAGGCATAAGCGTTCAATCAGCTTTATTACTCATCACAGCGCAAGCTCAGTCTCAATCAGCTGCAGGCCCAAAAACAAATATCCAAAAACAACGAGTTGACGAAGTTGTCGTTTGGGGTAGCGAAAGCGCAAACAATCAACTGGCTAACACGAACCCAATCAGCGTGTTGACACATGAAGATATAACCAGCATAAACATTGCAACGACAGAAGACATTGTGAAGTACGAACCTAGCATTGTGATTCGGCGACGTTTTATCGGCGACTCTAATGGCACGCTAGGTATTCGCGGTTCCAATATGTTTCAAACCTCTCGCTCAATTCTGAAATCATCAAGAATGACCCTGATCCGAGCTTCGAAGGAAATACTTACCCTCGAATGCCAAAATGGCGATCAAATTTATTAACAACTTATCACCTCACCGAAAAAATTGATGTCGGTGGAAGCATTCAATATGCCAGCGATAGTTATGGCCGTATTCAAAATGACGACAAAGAAGATAATGTTTACGGCGCACAAGACAGCTATACACGCATCAACCTAAAAACAAATTACCAAACAACAGAAAATTTTACACTTAGCCTTGGCGTCGACAATATAACCAATGAGATTGCTTATGTAGCACATCCTTGGCCGGGTAGAACAGTTTATATGAACTTCTCCTATGACCTTTAATGTAACGTTTTTATTTTAGCCTCTGAATTTAAAAAGGATATTTAACTGCCCTTTTAGCGCCCCCTCCGGCGCTTTTTTTGTCTTTAAAAAACTGAATTCTGAATTAATATTTTACTTACAACCATTTAAAGTAGACATTAAACATGAGCAAGAAAATAAATAAGCTTCGGCTGTATCGAACAATTTGGCGATGGCATTTCTATGCAGGAATTTTTTGTATTCCCTTTGTTATTACACTCTCTATTTCTGGTGCAATTTTTTTGTTTAAACCTCAGATAGATCACTGGATTGACAAACCCTATCATCAACTGACGGTAGAAACACATAGAGCGTCTCCTGATGAACATATTCATAGCACTCTCCAAGCTATTCCCAACTCCACATTTTTAAATTATCAAATACCTGAAAGTAAAAGTCATGCCGTTATCATCTCAGTCATAAAAGAGGGGATTCGGCATCTGGTGTATATCAACCCTTACTCTCTCGAAGTTTTAAAAACAACTGAATACAATCAACAATTCATACGCCTTGTAAGAAGTTTTCACGGCGAACCGCTTAGCGGGAATATCGGTTAAGTGCTTGTTGAATTAGCAGGCTGCTGGGCCATAGTGCTAATCATCACTGGGCTTTATTTATGGTGGCCAAAATCAGGTAATGGCTTGGCCGGAATTTTTTATCCCAGAATTCATCAAGGAAAAAGAATCTTTTGGCGAGATTTACACGCTACTATCGGCATATGGATTTCTTTTTTCACTCTATTTTTATTAATATCAGGCTTACCTTGGGCGCTGGTTTGGGGAAGCGCTTTCAAAGAGCTTCGACAATTTTCTTTCGAGCACAACTTAACTTTTGAACGGAACCTAGATAGCTCAGAAATAGCGACTCTTCAACATGACCATAATGCTATGGAAAACTTTAGCGCCTCAACTCCTGACTGGTCTACAGGTCGATCGGATGAGACTCAAGAGCTAATAGATTCAGAAAGAAAAAACAAACAAATTCCAACTCTTTCTTCTACAGTAATGGCCAGTGCTCAAGCGTTAAAATTTTCTTCTCCCGCTGAAATTTCACTATCGCGAAAAGACGATAACGTCTGGAAGCTCACATCTCACCATCAAAACAGGATGCTACGCTCAACAGCATGGATTGACGGAAATACAGGAATCGTTATGGAAATTCAAAATTTCTCTGATAAAAAATTTTTAGACAAAGCAATCGGTATTGGCGTAGCAGCACACGAGGGTCAATTATTTGGATGGATGAATCAATTACTGGGTCTAATCACCACATTGGGATTAATCATCATGAGCATTAGCGGTTTTATTCTGTGGCGTTCTCGAAAACCTGAACATGAGCTAGGCGCTCCTAAAAAGCTTCCCGATACAAAAGTGGGCAATGGTGTTATCGCTATCACATTGTTGCTAGCGATATTTTTACCTTTACTAGCTATTTCTATTATCGCACTTATCTTTTTTGAATACGTTTTACTAAAGCGAATACCCAAAATTGAAAATTGGCTTGGATTACAAAAAATATAACTACACCAGATAGTTAAATACCTGTCTGCTTTTAGCCTTGCCATAAAGAGACCTCCATGAACCATTAAACCGCATTAGATACACGATGTATTTTAGATAGATCTCAAGATAACTAGAGACATTCTCGATAAAATCATTAAATAACTGCCATAAATAATTCACACAATTGAAACAAAGCATTGTTATATATGGATATCCATATATAATCCGACGCAAATAAACTTTCTTATGACTAAAGCAAGCACATACCTAATGGAACCCCTACAGCTCTTTAAATGCTTATCAGACCAAACTCGATTAAATTGTACTTTCCTTATATACAAAGCGGGTGAGATTTGTGTTTGTGATCTTGTGGATATTTTGGGTGAAAGCCAGCCAAAGATATCTCGGCACCTAGCTCAACTTCGCCGTTGCGGCTTACTTATCGACACAAAAAGAGAACAGTGGGTTTATTATTCGATTAATCCAAAGCTGCCGAAATGGGCAAAAAAAATTTTAGAAGAAACACTGCAAATCAACACGTCTCATTTTTTAAAGCTTGGAAAGAAAATTAAAATTCTTACAAAAAATATTAATTGCTGTTAAGCAGTCATTGGTTTTTAAAAGGCTACACATGAATATATTATTTATTTGCACCCACAACCGCTGCCGCAGTATTTTAGCTGAGGCAATGACCAACCATGTCTCAAAAGGCGCGATCAAAGCCAAAAGTGCTGGCAGCCAACCTTCTGGAGAAGTGCACCCCCTTTCTCTTAAATACTTAAAAGAAAAAAATATTGAAACCTCAAGTTTAAAAAGTCAGTCGTGGGATGAATTTGAGGGAATGAAATTTGACGCTGTCATCACCGTGTGTGACAGCGCAGCGCAAGAGCAATGCCCATTATGGATTGGCGACTCATTAAAAGTGCATTGGGGGTTACCTGATCCATCAAAAATTCAAGGTAGCGAAAAAGAAGTAAAAGAAGCTTTTTTACGAACAATGGAAATATTTAAAGAGCGAGCGGAAAAAATGTTAACGCTAAATTTTAACTCCATTAAACCAGATGATTTAAAAAATCAATTAACAAAAATTGCAACCGAGGTTACATAAGCCCATGGGACTATTTGAACGCTACTTATCAATTTGGGTCGGGCTGTGTATTACTGCAGGTGTCTTACTAGGTAGTTTATTCCCCGTATTCTTTACGTGGCTTTCATCACTTGAATACGCGCATGTCAACTTTCCTATAGCAGCGCTTATTTGGATAATGATTTATCCGATGATGGTTCAAATTGATTTCTCAGCAATAAAAGAAATCCATAAAAAGCCAAAAGGCTTAGCGCTAACACTGATTGTAAACTGGTTAATTAAACCTTTTACGATGGCTGCGTTAGGCTGGTTATTTTTTCGAGTATTTTTTGTAGATTTTGTAGATCCTGATACAGCGTCTGAATACATCGCTGGGATGATTTTATTAGGCGTCGCCCCTTGTACCGCGATGGTATTTGTTTGGAGCCAGTTAACAAAAGGCGACCCTAATTATACTTTGGTTCAGGTATCGGTAAACGATGTCATTATGGTATTTGCATTTGCACCATTGACGGCATTTCTCTTGGGTGTATCAGACATAGAAGTCCCTTGGAATACATTAATCCTATCTGTTGTACTTTATGTGATCATCCCACTTACTGCAGGAATAGTGACAAGACACCTCTTAGAGAAAAACAACAAACCCATAGAGACATTGATTAAAAAATTAAAACCTTGGTCCATTTTTGGCTTGTTAACGACAGTCATTTTATTATTTGGTTTTCAATCATATTCTATTATACAAAACCCTTTTGCCATTCTGTTAATCGCTATACCTTTATTGATTCAAACTTATGGAATATTTTTTATTGCGTATACGGCTGCAAAATTTTTACGATTACCGTTTTCTATTGCCGCGCCTGCTTGCATGATTGGAACATCCAATTTTTTCGAACTCGCCGTTGCTGTAGCCATTTCACTATTTGGATTACATTCAGGTGCAGCACTAGCCACCGTTGTTGGCGTTTTAGTAGAAGTTCCTGTCATGTTATCGCTCGTTGCTTTTGCGAATAAAACTCAACATTGGTTTAAACAAAATTAATTGTGTAAGCGATAGCCACATAATATAGCTTACTTAACTATGAACAAATTCATGAATTTTTTGGCTTTTTAAAATGACAAAATTATTAGACATAAGCAATCTACCCAACATCAATAAAGATGCTCTGCACACTATCGACTCAAAGAAGCTACAAAACTTTCAAACGGAGTCTCATCGCCCCAGAATTTTATTGCTTTATGGCTCGTTAAGAGAAAGATCTTTTAGTCGATTGCTAACAGAAGAAGCCGCTCGATTATTAGAAAGCTTTGGCGCCGACACAAAAATTTTTAATCCAAAAGATTTACCGTTACCCGACGGAGCCGACGACTCTCACCCCAAAGTGAAAGAACTGAGAGAATTAGCACAATGGTCTGAAGGTATGGTGTGGTGCTCTCCAGAACGTCACGGGGCTATGACTGGAATTCTAAAAGCCCAAATAGATTGGATACCATTATCTATCGGCGCAGTTAGGCCCACCCAAGGAAAGACATTAGCTATTATGCAAGTGAATGGTGGCTCTCAATCCTTTAATGCTGTTAATCAAATGCGTGTCTTAGGTCGCTGGATGCGAATGTTCACTATTCCGAATCAGTCATCCGTAGCCAAAGCATGGATGGAGTTTGATGAAAACGACCGAATGAAGCCTTCCGCATTTTATGATCGAGTTGTTGACGTCATGGAAGAACTAGTGAAGTTCACACTTTTGTTACGAGATAAAAAAGAATATTTGGTTGATCGGTACTCAGAACGCAAAGAAACTGCTCAGGAATTACTAGATCGAGTAAACACTCGTACAATGTGATTAGATTTAACAATCACAACGATCTAGACAATTAATTTCATTTATTAATTTTCATTACTTATGCTACATGCACTCTCATATCACTGAGCTCATCCGACTGAAATATATTTAAAGATGAGTTCGTCGAGACTAAGCAAACGGATGAATAAAGAGGAGTTGAATATGATCGACATCGGCATAAAAGAAGCAGACAGAATCAATATTGCTGAAGGGCTAAAACATTTATTAGCCGATTCTTACACGCTATATTTGCAAACTCATAATTTTCACTGGAATGTAACAGGTCCGCAGTTTCGTGAGTTACATTTAATGTTCGAAGAGCACTATACGGAGCTCGCTATTGCTGTAGATGACATAGCTGAGCGCATTCGAACGCTGGGTATTGCTGCACCCGGCACTTACAAGACTTTTTCTGAGCTTAGTAGTATCAAAGAAGTAGAAGGCGTTCCTTCATCAGAAAAAATGGTAGAACTTTTAAACCAAGGACACGAGCAAGTTGTAAAAACATGTCGTAAAGTATTACGTGTTGCTCAAGACGCTAACGATGAATCATCCGCAGCACTGATTTCTGATCGGATGCGAATACATGAAAAAACAGCTTGGATGCTACGGGCTATTCAATAATTGATTAAAGCGCCTTTCGGGGCGCTTTTTATTAGGTGTTGTTTAATTGAGTACTATTTACTTAAGTACCATTTAATCAATTGTTGCTTTATTAACAAGTAGTTACTGCTTTTTGTAACAATGAATATCCATGTCAACGGTCACACTCAACGAATCTTTTTCTTTTAATGCGTCTCTCGCTTCTCGCTTTCCTTTCCACATAAATGGCGTCATAGACAGCAACTGTTTAACTGACTTATTGTCATTAAGCGCTATATTGTATTTTATTTTTTTTATGTTATCCGAAAAAAAACCTTCAGGTGTATTCGGAATCGCGTAAGGCTTTATCTCATCGTATAACGCACTTTTTATTTCAATGAGATGATTTTCACCTGGTGACACATTAATCAAAATTCCTTTCTCATTAAGTACACGATAAACCTCAGAATTATTACCAGGAGCAAAGACACGCAACAAAACATCAAGGCTATTATCCATAATCGGTAGATGCTCACCACTGGCACATATCCAGCCTGATTCTTTATAACGCTTTGCAGCAAGCCGAACGCCGTCTTTAGAAATATCTAGGCCATACGTTTGCCACTGATCTTTTAAATTTTTCCGCAATTGATTTAAGTAATAACCTTCTCCGCAACCACAGTCTAAAAGCGCGTGACTTTTATTCGCCCCTAATTCAACCTCTTCAATACATTCAGCAATCCCTTTGGCTATTGGCTGATAATATTCGGCATCTAAAAATTCTCGTCTAGCCAACAGCATTTCTGTGCTATCGCCTGGGTTTTTACTCGATTTCTGATTGACCAGTAACAAGTTGATATAACCTTCTTTCGCCTGATCAAAGCTATGACGATTTTCACAATGAAATGTTCTCTCGCTTTTAACCAATAGAGAATGACATACAGGGCACATCAAAATAGATTCTGATGATTGATTAGAAGGTAATTCAGTAGAAGGCAAAATATAATCTCTCTTTGGTACTGTTATGGCGCACGGCGCTGTTATCGATTGTTTCTGCTTATTGAGCGCACATACTAAAGCGACACACTCCAACTCAATATATCTTTACGTTTCAACTATGTGATTCGACTTCATAGTCGTAGCATCTTTTTTCTATCTTAATTAAACTCTTAGGCCTCAACTCTTTAACTATTGAATATTTTCGTTCTATTCACGACCAATAATAAAAAATAAAGGAGAATATAATGCAATTTTCATTACGCCTCACAAACTTTTGGCGTGAACAACCCAGAGAAGCCATTTTTTCACGACAGCCCTTTGCCTTTAAATATGCAATACCGGCCCTGCTTGTAGGTACTTTATTCTCAAACGTATCTAGCGCTAACGAATCAATGTCAAAAGGTGAATATATTGCCCGACTAGGTAACTGTATCGCATGCCATACCGTCGAAGATGGCGAACCCTATGCAGGCGGCTTAAGAATGGCCGTTCCAAAACTCGGCGTCATCTATGCCACCAATATTACACCAGATCCTGAAACAGGCATTGGCAATTATACCTATGAAGATTTTGATGAAGCGATGCGCTTGGGCATCGCTAAAGATGGTCATCGCTTATATCCCGCAATGCCCTACCCTTCTTATGCGAAAATTACCGAAGAAGACATGAAAGATCTTTATGAGTATTTCATGAATGAAGTTAAGCCGGTAAAAAAAGTCCACCCAGAAAATGAGATTCCAAAACATTTAAGTATGCGTTGGCCTCTTGGTATTTGGAATTTTTTGACGCTTGATGATGATCGCTATGAAGCCGATCCCGATCAAGGCGTTCTTTGGAATCGCGGTGCCTATTTGACACAAGGCCTTGGGCATTGCGGCGCCTGTCACACCCCTCGCGGGTTGCTCATGCAAGAAAAAGGATTGGATGAAACGGACTCTGCATTTCTCGCAGGAGCCGAATTAGATCATTGGTCAGCCTCTCCGGTTAATGGCAATATCAATACCGGTATAGGGCGCTGGTCTGTTGAAGATACCGCAGAATTCTTAAAGACAGGGAAAAATCAGTTTGGAACCGCTTTCGGCACCATGGTTGAAGTGATCAACAACAGCACTCAATACATGACAGATGACGATGCTTTAGCCATGGCGACTTATTTGAAATCGTTGCCCGCATCAAAAAAAGAAACTGCTTACAATTACGATGAAACAAGTGCAAAAAAATTAGCAGATTTTAATTTTGATGACCGCGGCTCTCAGGTTTATTTCGAATACTGTGTGTCTTGCCATATGTATGATGGCAGTGGCCACAATAAAGCAATGCCTTCTCTGGCCGGCAACCCTGTTGTCATGGATCCAAATCCATCATCACTGATTAATTTGACTCTTAATGGTTCATTAAGGGTTGTTGTCGGCGGCGAGCCAGATACTTTTGACATGCCCTATTTTAGCGGACTGCTTAAAGACGAGGAAATTGCAGACGTGGTGAGCTATATGAGAAGTGCATGGGGACATACGGCCAGCTCTGTTTCAACTGAACAAGTGACCAAGATAAGAGATGCGACCGACCCAACCAAACATGATGTCATTGAATTAAGAATGCAGTAAATCACGTATTCCCCATAAGCATAATACGCTGTTTGTTTTAGATTGTTTTCCAAAAAAACATGTAAATCCAAAACAAACAGCGTATTACCATTCCTCCTCTCGCGAATTACAACGACCAGCTTACTCCTGCGTTAGCTTTCTTTGTATTTTTTACCATCGCGCTCAAAAGATAACTTAAAAAAATAAAACCAAAGTACTAGGTCGTGTCGAGGTTTTTATTACATCTCTTTGCTTGAAATCATTGCTGCCCATAATAAGTAACGGCTGCCCATCAATTGTTAGGGATGCGAAGTTTTGAACGCTATAAGTGTGACGCAGGTCTTAGTGTAAAGATGGTCGATAGACCACAATACTTGCCAAGACAACTATGTACTTTTCCTTGATCTATCCAGAATCTGGATGTCTGGGCAGATCCAAATGAAATTTTTATCCGTATTGACAGACACATTTGACTGTATTTTAAAATTATTTAAAATTTTTAGACTCATGGTTTTATGCTGATAGAAATATTCATGACTAAAAAAATTAAAAACCAATATTTGAAAACCGTCATCAATATTGAACTCACCAATGACAATGGAGCTTAACGTGAACAAAGTTTTTTTATTTGCCCTTGCCACCATAGTGGGCGCAATAGCAGTTTCATCATTCACTTCACGAAATGCTATTGCTGAAGACTCTTCTTGCCCAAGCTGGTTAAACCATTCCATAAAAAAACTTCACAGTGCTGACATGATTAACGTTTGCGAAGTGACAGCCAACAAGCCTATCTTACTCGTTAACACCGCTAGCCACTGCGGCTTTACCTATCAGTTCGGCGGTTTGGAAAAATTACATCAACGCTATAAGAATCAAGGCTTAGTGGTTCTTGGATTTCCTTCAAATGCTTTTCATCAAGAAGCAAAAGATTCTGCCGAAACAGCTAGTGTTTGTTACAAAAATTACGGAGTTACTTTTTTAATGACGGAAGAGATACCCGTTAAAGGAGATAACGCTCATCCTATTTTTCAGCACCTAGCGAGCCAGCAATCAAAGCCTAGCTGGAACTTTAATAAATACTTGGTGGATAAAAACGGTAATGTCATCAAACAGTTTAGCAGCCAAGTTAAACCCGAGTCGGTTGAACTTACAGAAGCTATTGAAGAAATTTTATAATTCCAACACTTTCACTCCACAAAAAAACCGACAATACTTGTATTGTCGGTTTTTGGGTTATTTACAAATAGTTACTGCCTGATTATATTTCAAAGCTCTATGCTTTTAGACGAATATCCATTTCTTTGGCCAAACTAATCCATTGCGCAACTTGCTTCGGCTGCGGAAGCTCTTCCGTAGTTATTCGCTGAGCATCATTCACGGTTTTCATCTTCTCCGCTAAAGAATGAGCATCTTGCGCTCGTAATACAGCCACATTTTTTATTCCACAAGCTTCTAGCAATTCAGAAAATTGTTTTCCTGCACCAGGAACCCGCATTAAGTCGGCAATAGAAACCCAAGAATCAATTGCAACAGCACTCAGTTTAGTTGTCTCTGCAATATCCGCTCGCCCCTCCGCACTCAACCCTTTTTCAAGCATAGCCTCTACTGTCGAAATACCCATTTGACGCAAACGCTTTCCATAACCCTTTCCGATTCCCTCAATTTGTTCTACGTCTAATGTCTTGATATTAATCGCTTTGGGCTTACTTGCTTCATGTAAAAGATTTATATTTTTCTCGTTTTCTGTTTTTAGTTGCGACACAAGTTGCTGACTTTTTTCTAATTCAGCTCCATCAATGTGGCCTCGCCCATCACACCAAAATATTTTATGTAATAGCCATCCTATTATTACGCCAATAATAGCCGCGATAATTAAGCACACTAATAATTCCGATAGTAGATAGCTCATGATTATCTCTCCATAACTTTCAGTTCAATTCTTCTATTCTTAGCTCTACCTATTGCCGTTGAATTATCTGCAATAGGTTGCGATTCACCATATCCTGAACTTGATAAGCGTTTAGTAATAACACCTTTTGAGACCAAATACCGAACAACAGAACTTGCACGCTTCTCACTTAATTGCTGATTGTAAGATTCTGATCCCTGGGAGTCGGTATGCCCTGCAACCTCCATTGAAGCCGACGGACATTTACCGGCTATTTGGACCAATGAATCAAGCAAAGGAAAGCTTTCTGTTTGAATTTCATCGCTATTAGTTTTAAATTTTATTTCAGCTGAGCTCAAAACTTCTTCAAATTCCTTCTGGCAATTTAACGCTTGCTGCTTTATTTCATCCGCTTTTACAGTCGTTGCGCGAGGTGTAATAACATTGATTCTTGGATTTAATCGAAATTCATCGCCTAAAGAGCTTTTCAGTGAAGATATCGCAAAATTAGATTTCTCTTGTGTATCAACATCGCCAGAAATGGCAATCGTGCTATTTAACAAAACTGCATTGCCCCTCAAAAACGACTGCATTTGTTTCAATAAACTGCTCATAACCTCAGACCATTGATGAGGCGCACCGCTCTGGACAACTAAACGATCAATGACTTCTCGATCACCATACAATTCTTTTGCGATATTTATGTAAGCAAGCTTTGACTCTTTATCTGGAACCATACCGCTAAGTACAATCCTCTTCGCATCTAATTGAATGCCTGTTTGATAGTCCAATTTCACAACAGGCTTAGGTGTTACTGTTAATAAACTTTTAACCGTCTTTACACCATAAACATTTTTCGTCAAATCAATCACTTTATCAATATCAGACTGAGATTCAACTTCACCGACTAATGTAATATTTCGAACATCTGCACTTACTTTTATGCTTCTAAAACCTTCAGAAACCTCTAGTAAATTACCCGAAACTCTCTCCATCAAATCTTTTTCGATTCTTGGGCCATCGGTATTAGTACAATAAAAAATCCACCCCATGAGAATAATGATGGCGAATGCTAATAACAAATTTTTCATTTCCACTCCCACGAACCCTATAAGTAAAAGCGGCCTCTCACAAAATATTCATTTAAGTCATAAAAGGCTGCACAAAACTATTTCGTGCTTTATATCTAACAGAAAGTTATACCAATCATTAAAATTCTTAGTAAAAGCGAATCTTTATTTTTCAACTTTACATTTGAAACTGAATTCTACTTATTTATAACGAGTAAACAACCAAACCTAATGGCAACCTTAATTAATTTACAATTATTTGACATTTTTAAAGGGGAATAGAATGTTTATAGATCGTATATAAGTAACTGCTTCATTAACTCCTTAGCGATTTAACTCTAAGTTATAACAAAACAATTGAGTACAAATATCTGAACAATGCTATTGATTTTTATAGCCGAGATCATCTGAGACAAACATATTTATCGGGATCATATATATCATCAATAACTTTTGACGACTAATGATTGCTGTAACAGCATCAAAAATTTATGCTGATAGCGTGACAGGCCATTAACTTCTCAACTTGAAAATTTTATATTTATAAAATTTTCTCAATAAAATATTCAGCAAAAAATATAAGAATCGCGTAGCGCAACCCCTTACCTACACCGCTCAACACAAATAAAGTAGTAATGTTTACTCGCATGACTCCCGCAGCAAAGGTAAAGACATCCCCAACGATAGGGAGCCAAGAAAATAATAAACACCATACACCGTATTTCTGAAACCACCTTTGTGACCTATCAAGCTTTTCTGATGTAAAAGGAAACCATCGCCGGTCTTGAAAATGTAGAAAATATCGACCTAATATCCAGTTAAAAACAGCCCCCAGCGTATTCCCTAAAGTCGCAACGATCCAAAGTGACCAAGGAAAACTTTTTACAGAAGAACCAGTTTGGCTTGCACTACTCTCCGCTAAGAGAGAAACTAAAACCACCTCGGAATAAAATGGGAGTATCGTAGCTGCCAAAAATGAGCTGCAAAATAATATTATTAGCATTGAATATGATTGATCCAAATCTTTATTGAAAGCGTATTTAACGAGCGGCCTATCGACATTTTTATTATACCAACACTATTCAATCAGGTGAGAGGCCAAGTAAAACTTATGAGAATTTACCCTTGTAAAACATATTCACTAGTCATCATTATAATACTAACTGTCTTACTACAAGGCTGTGCTTTACATCTATTAAATCTCGCAACACCTCCTACTGGATATAGTAGAACATCAGATTTATCTTATGGCGATCTGCCTCGACAAAACCTAGATATCTACGAGCCAAATGACGATAAAACTGATACATCTTTTTTTGCTAATACGTACGACAAAAACGTTACCCTTGTATTTTTTTACGGGGGAGCATGGGATTCAGGCAATAAAGATTTATATCGCTTTGTAGGCCGAGCATTTGCACTAGAAGGTTATCGAGTAGTTATCCCTGATTACAGAATATACCCAGAAGTTCAATTTCCATTGTTCGTCCAAGATTCAGCTTTAGCCATTAAAAAAATTATAACTTTATATCCAGATCAAAAGATTGTACTGGTGGGACATTCTGCAGGGGCTCATATAGCAGCGCTGTTAGCAACAAATCCAAATTACTTGTCGGACGTAAATGTTCCTATGAATAAAATAAAAGCCTGGATTGGGTGGTCAGGTCCCTATAACTTTCTACCCCTAACAAATAAAAGAGTAAAAAGAATCTTCAGCAACACAAAAGACTTAAGCATTACTCAACCTATTAATTACATCAGCCAGTCAGTTCCACCCACTCTTTTAATCCATGGAGAAAAAGATACGCGGGTTATCATACAAAACTCAGAAAGTATGGCGAATAAACTTCGTGACTATAACGTTCATGTTGTTGAAAAATATTACAAAAACAATACCCACTCAAACACACTCATTTCTGCTTCAACGCTATTTAGAGAGATCTCCCCTTCATTTAAAGACACTATTAGTTACCTTAACTCTCAGGCATATCAATAAAAAAGGCGAGCTAAAAAACTAACGCGACGGATTTCACTTGCGCCCAAACAACAGCTCCAACTTTTATATTGAGATGCTTGAGAGAACGCAATGTGATTTTAGAAAGAATCGGAGTCTGTTTTGCATTAAGTTTAATCAATGCTGTTCCCTCGTGGTCATCCGTAACAATCTCTTCAACAACCACAGGAAAAACATTAACGATACTACTATCAGCATGCTGAGTTAGCGTTATACTCACATCCCTCGCTAAAATTCTCAGCCTAGCGGTTTCTCCAATTTTTTCTCCTTGATCTTTTATCCAAATGTTTCCACCCGAAAATGAAGCTGCCATTAAATTCCACTGTAAATCCTTCGCTTCAATTTTCACATCAATAACGACACCGGTTTCATCACCGAGTTTAATTGGCAAATCAATACGTGCCAGCGTATCTTTTAATTCTCCAGACGCAACCACTTTGCCTTCATCTAACACAACGAGATTATCTGCTAACCTAGCGATCTCATCAGGGGAATGACTGACATAAATAACAGGAATATTTAATTCTGTTTTTAACTTTTCGATATACGGAATGATTTCTTTTTTTCGTGCGGTATCTAAAGACGCCAAAGGCTCATCCATTAACAAAAGCTTAGGCTGAATCAATAACGCTTGCGCAATAGCCACACGCTGCCTCTCTCCGCCAGATAACTGATTCGGCTTTCGATCTAAAATCGATTCAAGACCTAACAAAGTGACCACATAATTCATATCTATCTGCGAAGATTCTTTCTCAGCACGCTTCACCGCGTACATCAAATTTTTCCGAGCCGTTAGATGCGGCAACAAACTCGCTTCTTGAAAAACATACCCAACTGAACGCTGGTGAGGATCAACCCAAACAGAATTAGCGCTATCTTGCCAAACATGATCATCGACAATTAAACGGCCTTTTTTAACAACATCTAACCCAGCAATAGCTCGAAGTAACGTTGTTTTACCTGAGCCTGAATGACCAAAAATTGCTGTAATACCCGAAAAAGGAATTTCGATATTCACATCTAACGAAAATGGCTTTATCGATTCCGTTTTTTCTTTTTTATTATGATTTTTTTCAGCTGCATACTGTAAAAAAAATTCAGCTTTAATCACTTTGTTAGTTTCTGACATAACTAGCTTCCGTTAAAAACCATCGATTGATGATTGCGATGATTAAAAACATACAAGCTAACCAATATGACAAACGAAAAAATTAACATGGAAGCTGATAGCCAATGAGCTTGTGTATATTCTAACGCTTCTACATGATCATAAATTTGTACAGAGACAACACGCGTTTCTTCTGGAATATTTCCGCCAATCATCAATACAACACCAAACTCACCCACTGTATGCGCAAAGCCCAATATTGCAGCCGTAATAAAGCCAGGCTTGGCCAGAGGTACAACGACACTAAAAAAACGATCCCAAGCATTTGCTCTGAGCATTTTCGCAATTTCTAATGGCCTTTCGCCAATAGCACTCATAGCATTTTGAATAGGCTGTACAACAAAAGGCAGAGAATAAAATAAAGACGCAACAACCAAACCCCAAAAAGTAAAAGGTAATAATCCCAACCCCAAAGACTCGGTTAACCGCCCAATGGGTCCATCAGCTCCCATAGCCACTAACAAATAAAACCCCAAAACAGTAGGAGGCAACACCAACGGCAAAGATACAATCGCCGCAACGGGCGCTTTCAGCCATGATGATGTTCGAGACAACCACCAAGCTATCGGTGTACCAAGTAGTAACAATAAAATAGTCACTGTTGTTGCTAGACGCAGTGTCAGCCATATCGCTGACAGATCTTGTTGAGAGATATCCACTCTTTATCCGTTTTTTATTTTAATGAATGAAGGAATAACCAAAGTTACGAATGATTTTTTTCGTAGAATCTTTTTTCAAATAATCTAAAAATTGCTGAGAAACTTCGCTCATATCTTTTTGCTTGATAAGAACAGCATCTTGATGAATAGGAGAGTGTAATGTTTCAGGCACTATCCATCCAAAGCCTACATCGATCACATTATTTTTTGCCACTTGGGACAACGCAACAAAACCAAGATCAGCGTTACCGCTATAAACAAATTGAAAAGCCTGCGCAATATTTTCACCCTGAACAATTTTAGCAGTATCTAATTCTCCTTTGGTTAATGCCTCAACAACCTCTTGTGCAGCCTTACCGTATGGGGCTAATTTTGGATTTGCCATCGATAGAAATTTATAATCTCCAACCTCGATAACTGACTGAAAAATATTAGATGCCAATTCTTCCGGCGTGTTTTGCATGATTCCATATTGGTCTGCATTCATTGCCCATAAAACAAGCCTCCCTGTCGCATAAGTAAATCGAGTTCCCTCAACAGCATGACCAGAGATCACTAACTTTTCCGGTTTATCTTGATCAGCCGATAGAAACACATCAAAAGGCGCTCCATGTCTTATTTGCGAATATATTTTGCCCGAAGAGCCGAAAACCAATTTCACCGTATGCCCAGTTTCTGCTTCAAACTCTTTTGCTATCACTTTCATTGGATTGATGAAGTTCGATGCAACAGCAACGGTTATCTCCCCCGAGAATGACACGACAGGGAACATAAACAAACTCATCAGCACAAAAGGTTTAAATCGCATGTATTCCCACACTTCCATTTAACTGTTAGATGGATTGATTATTTACAGGCATAATAGGAAATTATCGATCTGATGGACAGACTACTTTGACTTTATTTACAGAACTCTCTTTACAAGGCAATCTTTTGAAAGCCGTTAACAAGCTTGGCTTCGAAAATGCCACCGAAGTTCAAGCTCAAACCATCCCAAAAGTAATGGCGGGTGAAGATTTGATGGTATCTGCAAATACAGGCACAGGCAAAACCGCTGCTTTTATTTTGCCTATTTTGCAAAAACTGCTTGAATCAGATTCTCCTAATACCGGAACAAGGGCGTTAATACTTTTACCAACGCGAGAACTCGCACTGCAAATCCAAAAAGTCTTTAAACAACTGGCCGCTTTCACTCATATTAAATCCAGTCTTATCATTGGCGGTGAAGCTTTCAAATACCAAATTGCCGCTGTTAGAAAAAACCCCGAAGTCCTTATTGCCACCCCCGGTCGACTAGTAGAACACATCACAAAAGGCACTACTGATTTTAAAGATTTAGAAATTCTGGTTTTAGATGAAGCAGATCGCATGCTGGACATGGGCTTCGCTATTGATATGAATGCCATTGCCAACGCCTGCAACCCTAAACGGCAAAATTTATTATTTTCCGCAACACTTCAACACAAAGGAATGTCAAGCATAGATGGCATTCTGAGAAAGCCCATTCGAATAGAAATTGATAACCAACAAGAAAGACACGATCTTATTACTCAGCAGATTATTTTATCAGACGATACAAAGCACAAAGAAAAATTACTCATTGCATTGTGCAGTGAAGACACGACTAAAAAAATCATTGTTTTTTCAAATACTCGCGCACAAAGTCAACAACTGAGTAACTTACTTCGATCAAAAAAATTGCGCACAGGATACATCCACGGCGAACTCTCTCAAAGTGATAGAAAGCAAGTATTGAATCAATACAGAGACAACAAACTTCAAGTTTTGGTCGCTACAGACGTAGCCGCCAGAGGCTTAGATATCCCAGATGTGGATCTCGTTATCAACTTCAATGTTGCTCACTCCGGAGACGAACATGTTCATCGAGTCGGCAGAACCGGTAGAGCAGGCCAAAACGGAAAAGCACTCACTCTGGTAGAAGCCAGTGAATGGAATCTAATGTCCAGCATCGAGCGTTATCTAAAAATTCGTTTTGAACGAGCGGGAGTTCAAGGATTAAAAGCAAATTACAAAGGCCCAAAGAAATTAAAAAATTCAGGTAAGGCCGCAGGAATTAAAGGTAAAAAGAAAGATAGTACAAAAACAAAAACGGCATCACGCAACAAGCCAAAAACAAAACCGAATAAAACAAAAATAGATCCTGACAAACCACTCATGAAAAAGAAAAAGCCAAGCGCCTAGTCTCAGCCGCTCATATAAAATCTATATTGGAATCGATACGCGACTAGCTCAGAATAATATCATGAAAAATTTTAAGGGTTCAGATCACTTAAAATTTCAGTACTTGGAGAAGTAGTTTTATCGAAAGGTACACAACGAGCCTGCAGAAAAATCTACATGTTATTTGTAATTACAATGAATTTTAACTGGCTTATTGCGCTCAACATCAAAATACAGATAAAGATTTTCTTCTGAAGATTGGCTTTTTTCGTCATAGTAAAGTGTATTTGTACGATACCCCAGCCATTTATCTTCACATGGGTCATCGATCATACTCTGCGCAAGTGCGCTCAACTTTTCCGCGTTAAAAATTCCGCTAACTATCAATTGAACAACAGGTTTATTGGGGTAAAAGATTTCGTATAATTCAATATCGAATACCACTGTTCTATTTTTTGGCACAGTCGCATCGATGATTGTAGCATCATGAAAATTCTAATTTATTTCGGTATAGCCATATAATTTTCAATCACATTGAGCACCCCTATAGCAGATGAGTAACTTACTGTCCTTTAAAGTGACGAGCCCGATACAACAACTTGTTAGATTTCGTCATACGGTGCTAAATACATTTTAAATTGCTTAAAGATCTTATCTCTTAGAGGGATGATATCCAAATATTCTTGCTTAAAGAAAATACTCTCTGCGATTTCTTTACTAGGGAAATCTATCACCATAATTAAGTCTGGTGTTGAATCACCATAAAGAGTTTTCTCTATACCTTGTCGGCGGATAACTTCACCATCATGTTTAACAAGATAATCTCGTACTCGTTTAGAGTACTCAGGAAAAAACTCTTCATAACCACTTTGAAAAGTCCCTTCTACGATGATCGTGGATTTATTCACTTTCTCTCCAGAGGAATTGAGCGCTCAACTCAGCGCCGCGTTAACGATCTAGACTTGCACCACTTTTGTGGCACACTGCGCGTGTTTGTTATGCATTTTTACCATTTTCTATTTTCAGGATCTGTTCTTTCTTGCAATTCTGGTGATAGCTTAGAAACAAGCGTTTCATCCGCAAGCTTTTCACCTCTTATAGCTATAAGCTCCAATATGGCTTTTGAACGACTTAGGTGCCGAAAAATTAGCTCCATTTTCTTATCTAAATTTTCGACAACACGATACATTAGGAGGTACCTATTGTGAGCCGATTCATCTCTATCAATAATTTCTTGGTATTCGGCTAAGCATCGTTCGCAATACGTTTCTATCGCTTGCTCCCGAATCGATTTAAATATTTTCCAGTCGGCTTCTGTAATATCTAACATATATTCGAATTCTCGATTTTATGCATAACGAGGGTGTAGGAAGATTAAAATCATTGCCACATGAGTATAATTATTTGTTTTTTAAAAAAAAGGAGTTGCTACGTGAATTCTTTGGAAAATGCCACTTTAAAAATATAATCGCACTCTCCATGCAAAAATAATTAAATCATTTTTTTAAATTCTATTTTTCTACACCCTGAACGCCTACATAAAACGCGCTGCTTTTGGCGTCGTTTTTTGATGTTTTTGTTAGGCATCACTTCTCAATTTGAGTGGGCCGAGGCTTACTCTCGTAACCAATCTCCTCGACAATCTTCCCAGCATTGTCAAACCGAAATAGACTTATACCACTCCAGATATGTTCTGGATTAATGGCTTGCTGATCTCGCTCCAATGGAACAATATATCGTGCTCGCAAGCTCCACATTAAAACCACTCTGTCTCCCTCCGAAACAGTCTCGATGAATTCGATCTGCGTGTCTGCCCATCGTTGTTCGAACCAAGTAACTAAACTTCTAACCGCTTCGCGACCTTGGAGAGTGGGCGAGCCAAATAGACTCTCAAAGATTGGGTAGCTCACCGTGATATCTTCAGCGACCAAATCATCAACAACAGATAGATCAGAAGTATAAACTCCACGAAAATAACGCTCCGCAATAACAATGTGTTCTGATTTCGGATCGGCGCTTGAAACATGGCACACACTAGTTATCAGAACCAGTCCTATCGCGAGCTTAAGAAACCATCTCTTCATTACCATGATACATTTCCACACAATTTGCCTAACGCTTGCAGCAGCGGCGAGTTTACGAGTCCGCTGACTGCACTTGTTGTACGGCTTCGTCTTCATCTTTAGTTTTACTACTGGGCTTACTACGACTGATAGCGTTGTTAGCAAGACCAAAAACTTTATCCCGAAATTCAGGTATGTTTTTTAAAGCTTCTTTAAAGCCACTCGATTCGGCCAGTTCATGCCAAGGAGTTCCGTGAGATGAATCATCCACGAATCTTAAAGGAGCCTCTTCCACTCGGCTCAAAGCAGATTCAAATAACCTCGCTTCTAATTTTTTATCAATGCGAGCTGCTTCTTTTCTATAACCTTCATATGCTTTTGCGACTGAGGCTTTGAAACCATAGTCTTCAGTAAGCTTGAATCGCTGACCGATTTGTTTGGTTGAAAGCCAGGCAAACCACAGTGGCACACCGAGGCTGACTATAGCTAGAAGAGAATGCATTAATACCATCCCCCATTTGGGGTCTGGGTCGGATAATGAGCCTGTAAGTATTTCTATTCTCTGAGCGCCGACATACCACGCCGCTCCTAGTGCACAAAGCAATCCAAAAACCCAAACCCACATAGATTTAGCTAATTGCTTCGCCCTTAGATCAAAAGCCCCAGCCAAGCCTTTGCTTGTTGTTATTCGGTATGCTTCCTCGCAATTTTCTACTAATTTATCAGTTTCAACTTTGTTTTCTCTGACTGAAGCTAATAACTTATCGGTCTCTTCTTTTGCAGTAGACACTTTGGCTGAAGTTTTTGTGATCTCCTGACCAATAGAATCAACTTTTTTACGAGCTATTTTTAAATCTTCTAAATCAGAAGGAAGAGACTCTGCTGTTTCTGTTGCTTCGTTTATTAATTTTATCTGACTTAGTAACTTTTCTTGATCGATATCGATTTGGCCAATTTTTGCTTGAAGCCCTTTAATCCTACGAGAAATTGCAGGAGGCATGGCTTTAGGATCATTTGAAATCACCCATGATAAATGTGGTTCTATTACACTAGATATCCAATTTAGCGTCGTAATATATGCAGGAATTGCCTGATGACCATTCCCGCTAAAAAATTGAGGTAAAGTACTACTTTTCAAGCGCTCTAATTTATCGGGAATGCCATCTACTACCTCAAGAAATTCTTCATTATCAACTTCAAGATTAGCGTTTCGAATCTTTTCGGACAAAGCCTTTGGCATGTATGCCAATTCCATCCTGTCTATCGCAGGATGATGCCACCCAAAAGCCTCATTTAAATTTCGTTTGTCATTCCACCCCTTTACCACTGCTTCGGCCAATGAATCTAAAGATTCGCAGAGATTCTCTATTTCTTCATTCATAATCATTCCTTAAAATTGGCACTTGTTTAATTTGGCCGTACAACAGTTTAATAGATAGCGTGGTCAGATCTAGACACTCTTTCTACCAAATATGAAGTTGGTGTCTACATGTGACCACGCTACATATTTCGGAGTGTCTACATATAGGCACCGGCATCAAATTCTAATTTTGGTGTCTATACCTGACCACGCTACATATTTCGGTTGGTGTCTATATCTAGACACATTTAACGCTAATTAAAACGGTGCAACGGTATAAACCTATTTACACTGCCGTAGCGGGTTTCTTACAGATTTTGAGCATTAAACCGTCTTAGCGGGATAATGTCGAGAGAATGGCGCGACACGTCCCTTTAACTGTTTGAATTTATTTGAGTTTTTTCAGATTCTTAATTAACTGGCAGATAATACCGCTGAGGCTTGTTTTTTCTTAATGTCTTATCGGGATTAATAACCAGAGGTTATCTTTTTGGAAAATCCTTTCTTAGAAATTACCAAATGACCACGTTATTACCTTCCCATGTGCAATAGCGTGTCAGAAACAATTTTTTGTAAATATGTATAAAACACTCTTGAAATTATAATCGAGGATGTTTACGGTTGAGGGCTAAATATAATGGGGGCAAAAATGGCAATGGACAATAAAAATTCACCTGACTCATCTAATCCACTGGGTTTTGTTATCAATGAAAAAGGTGAGGAAGTCCCTATTACTGACGAGATGGTGAGCCGATCAATGGACGAGGTGAAATTGCACTCGATTGGAGCTCATACAGGCCACCATAAAATTATTACTGATGACATGCTAGAAAAAAATAAGAAGTAATCCTAGATACTCAATCTTAGAGACTTAAGCCTAGATACTTAAACCTAGATACTTGATAGTTAATTCTTTGATTTATAATTTCAGTCTAATATTTTTATTAGGCTGTTTTTTTATTATTTTTATACACTTTTCTTTAACCCCTTCTTTTTATATTGACAGTTGAAATTCGCACGTGATCTAAAAAATCGTCAAAACAAATCAATACACACAAACAAAATACCAAAAGAGAAACAAACCCATGGGCATGACTGAATTATTAACACTAGCGAGAGCGCAATCTGAATCAATAGAGTTTCAAGATGTGATGACTGTGATTAATGAGAATTATCGCTACACCCCTACTCGCTTTACAAATGGTGACGTTGTCAATGAATCAGGGACTAATGAGGGTTCGTGTAAGATTTTTTATTTTGCGCAACTAAATGCATTAAGCGAAATGGAAACTTTATTGCTTTTCGGCAAATATTATCGAGAGGATGTGCTTCAAAATCCTGATGGTGATGATCATGCTAACATTCGAAATTTCATTCTAGATGGGTGGCTAGGTATTACATTTGATGGTGAAGCTCTTACTAAAAAATAATGGTTGATCAATGAAGTATTATTTAAAAAGAAAAAAGCGTGATGATCACGCTTTTTTGACGAATTCAGATTTTAATTTCATTGCGCCAATGCCATCAATTTTACAATCGATATCATGATCGCCATCCACTAAACGAATGTTTTTGACTTTTGTGCCTACTTTTACAACGGAAGACGATCCTTTCACTTTTAAATCTTTGATAACTGTAACGGTATCACCGTCTTGTAACACATTACCGTTTGAGTCTTTTATTACTTTTTCATCATCAGTCGATTCGTCTTTCCCATCTTTTGGCCATTCATTAGCACATTCTGGACAGATCAACAGCAATCCATCTTCATAAGTAAATTCAGAGCTACATTTTGGACAATTCGGGAGATCTGTCATTTTGCTTCCTAGTCATTCTGGCTAATATTAAAATCGTCTATTTAAATTCTCCGCGCATAGTGCCAAAATCTATCACAAGAGTAAAAAATATCTTTTCTAAAAGCATCACAAACCGTATCTTTTCAACAAACTGAGTCAAAAATGACTGAACTCATTGTTATTCTTTTGGTTGTAGGCATTATCGCATTAACGTGGCATCTCATCGCTATTAGAGAGCGAGCGCTGAATACAGCAAAAAAATATTGTCACAAAATGAATGTGCAGTTTTTAGATGGCAGTGTTAGCCCTAGTGGCTATGGGTTAGCTCGCAATAAGCAAGGCGCCATTAGTATTGAACAGAAATTTTTATTTGAATTTTCCTCAACCGGGGAAAGGCGCTATAAAGGCAATATGATTTTTATTGGCTCACAAATGATTCACATAGAATTAGAGCCACACATTATGCATGATAACGACGAAGGCCCTGAAGAAATTGCTCATGACAACACCCAACATTGACTGCCCTTGCTGTACTGGCAAACCATTTTCTCGCTGCTGCGGCCAATATCTAGACGGTGGAAAGCAACCTAAAACGCCTGTTCAACTTATGCGTTCACGCTTTACTGCCTACTCGTTGGGTAATTACGGACAATACTTATTGGATTCTTGGTTTCCTGCAACGGCACAAGGGCTATCTGTCGAAGAATTATCGTTGCAATTAATTCAATGGACAAAACTAGAAATCCTTAATAAAAGTCAAACTGGAAATGAGGGTACTGTAGAATTCAATGCCTACTTTATCAATCAGCACAATGAGATTGAGATCATGCATGAGATCTCTGAATTTTATCGTGTTGATGGAAAATGGCTCTACGTAGGAAAGAAAGTTTAATTGATATATTTTGAATCATTAGTCAGAACGTCAAGGGGAAACAAATATGATCGCAGGTATTAAAAAACAAATGATAAAAAAAATGTTTCTTACGTACGGAATAATAATTAGCTTAATCACTCTAAGCGGTTGTGGCGTCAATAATATTCCAACTTACGATGAGCAAGTGAAAGCTGCTTGGGGACAAGTCGAGAATCAATATCAACGTCGCGCTGATTTAATTCCCAACTTAGTCGCTACTGTTAAAGGATATGCTGCTCACGAAAAAGAAACATTAGAAGCTGTAGTAAACGCTCGAGCTAAAGTTGGCTCCATGCAAGTCGACCCAAATATTCTAAACAACCCAGAACAACTTAAACAATTCGAGCAAGCCCAAGGAGAGTTGAGTAGTGCATTAAGCCGACTGCTTGTTGTTGTTGAACGTTATCCAGATCTAAAAGCTAGCCAGAATTTTTTAACGTTACAATCTCAACTCGAAGGAACTGAAAATCGTATCTCAGTTGCACGACGTGATTTTGTTACCGCTGTCAGCCAATACAATACTGAAATTAGAACATTCCCTGGCCGTATTTGGCACAGCATTTTATACAGCGATCTTGAACTTCGCGAAACTTTCGAAGCAACTGCAGAAAAACCAGAACAAGCGCCCAAGGTTGAATTTTAATGGTGTTAAAATTTTCACCTTTTGGAAACGAAAGTAAGAACACGTCAATAAAAGTAAGCGCTTTAATTGCTGTGTTCGTGCTTTTCGTTTTCTTTTCAGCCACTTCTTTTTCAGCCAATCAGTCAAATATAAACTTCCCGTCATTATCTGGCCGTGTTGTTGATCAAGCTGGCATGCTGAGCCCTACAGCAGAAGATCAACTCACCGCTTTACTTAAAGCTCATGAAAAAAAATCGACTAATCAAGTAGTCGTTGTCACTCTCAACGAATTACAAGGAAACGACATTGCTGATTACGGATATCAGCTAGCAAGGCATTGGGAAATAGGACAAAAAGATATTAATAACGGCGCTCTTTTAATTATTGCTAAGCGCGAACGCAAAATGCGAATCGAAGTTGGTTATGGCTTAGAGGGCGCATTAACTGACGCAATTAGCTCCAACATAATCCAAACAATTATTAGCCCTGCGTTTAAACGCGGAGATTTTGAAAGCGGGATAACTCAAGGCACGACTGCAATACTGGCTGCAATAGATGGGGAATACACTGCGAAAGAAAACAAAAATAACGATCATGAATTTAGAAACTTTCTCATTTTTATTATTTTATTTTTACTCATCTCTTTTCTGTTTTCTTACTTTGGTGGAGGAAGTGGCGGAAACAGGCATCGTCGAGTCTTTGGATCAGGGGGTATAGGGGGAGGTAGTTTTGGTGGTGGTGGTGGTTTTGGTGGTGGAGGTTTCTCCGGCGGCGGAGGTGGTTTTGGCGGCGGCGGAGCTTCAGGAGGCTGGTAATGACTTTACTTAATCAAGCAGAGCTTGAACAAGTTTCAAAAAAAATTGAGTCCGTAGAAAAAGAGACTGATGCAGAACTGATCACGGTACTTAGCCAGCGCGCTGAAAATTATTATTATATTCCTACACTCTGGGCGGCAATTTTAGCACTGCTCACCCCGTTGATTTTAAGGCTAACGCCTTTTTGGCTAGATGAGAATGAAATGTTACTTGCACAATGGTTAACTTTTATTGTTGCTGCCATATTATTTCGCATTCCATTCATTATGATGAAACTGGTTCCTAAGCGAGTTAAGTTCTGGGCTGCAGCAAATCTAGCAAGACGACAGTTCTTAGAGAATAATCTTCACCACACTAAAGACAGCACCGGTTTATTAATTTTTGTTTCCGAGGCTGAGCATTATGTTGAAATTATTGCTGACAAAGGCATTAGTGACCTGGTTGACAACCGACAGTGGCAAGCGATCATCAATACTTTTATTGCTGAAGTAAAAAAAGGAAATACGCAAAAAGGGTTTTTGCAGTGTATTGAAAGCTGTGGCGAATTATTAAAATTACATGCGCCAGCCACTCAAGAAAAAAACGAACTGCCTAATCATCTAGTGGTGCTGTCTTAAAACGTAAACACACCCAAACATCGAAATTTATAAAGAAGCGAACAAAGGCTAAACAGAAAACGCCGAATTAAAATTCGGCGTTATGGTAAACATTTTGGACATCATCTAAGTCATTTAACATATCGAAAAATGTTTCTAGCATCTCAACATCATCGCCTGTCACTGGCGCCATATTCTGTGGCAAGAACTGAATTGCATCAACTTCAAAATCAACATCGCCACCAAATGCTTCATTAATGGCTAAGCGGGCTTTATTGAATTCAGTCTGAGGAGTGAACACTGTAATATTGTCACCTTCCTGCTCTATATCAGTAACATCAACATCGGCCATCATTAGAGCTTCGAGTACAGATTCTTCATCTTCACCTTTAAACACAAAAATAGCATTGTGATCAAACATGTGGCTCACACTACCTTGCGTGCCGATTTTACATTTTGTTTTAGTAAAACATTGACGAACATCACCAAACGTTCTGTTTGGATTATCAGTCAAACATTCCACAATCACCATGCAACCACCAGGGCCAAACCCTTCATAACGAGCAACCGAAAAATCTTCTCCGCCACCACCTTTTGCTTTTTCAATGGCTTTATCAATCACATGTGAAGGCACTTGATCTTTTTTCGCTCGATCAATCATATTCCGAAGCGTGAGGTTTCCTTCGGGCTCGACACCTCCCGACTTAGCAATCACATAAATTTCTCGACCGTATTTGCTGTATAGCTTCGCTTTTGCATCCGAAGTTTTAGCCATTGAGTCTTTTCGATTCTGATATGCTCTACCCATTTTCTTTCCTATTCTTTTTTATTCTCAGTTACATCGTGGCACTTAATCTATAATCTCGGATTTTACCGACAAACCCCGATAAGACCTAGTACTCAACCCATATTTTTAGAGGCTTCAAACAAGCCGAGCTATCTAGGATACAGAATCATTTGTGTACAACGAAACATGGCTATCGTCTTACCTGTGTCTTTATGCTTAACAACAGCATCCCACACTTGCGTTGTTCTTCCCCCATGAACCATCGTAGCTGTACATTCGATGACACCATCTCTTGCGGTACCGAGGTGATTAGATTTCAATTCAACAGTGGTAAATCCCGATGCCCCCTCTGGCAAGTTAGCCACACACCCATACCCGCAACAGGTATCCGCCAGCGTGACGACGCTACCCGCGTGCAAAAATCCATTGGGAGCCATTAGAAACTTCTTAACGGGCAAGTCAGCTGAAACATTTTGTCCATCAGCCGCTGTTATTTGAATACCTAAGTGAGCTGGCAAATTCTCACTGCCCATGTTGTTAAAATATTCTGCTGTTTTCATACTTACCCTACGATTGATTGGCGTTAATAGCTGAACTTTTATACAAATCATACAAATCTGTACTTTTGTCGAATATAATCAACAAATACAGCACGATTAAACTGACGTAAACTATACCGAAACAATAGCCAAACAACACTACTGCAAAACCCAGCCCTATAATAAACCAACTATTACTCATCATTATTTATGAATCCTGAAGATCTTACTGACGCAATTAATCAAGTAATGCCATTTGGAAAATACGCTGGCAGAAAGTTAATTGAGCTTCCCGAACCTTATTTAGTTTGGTTTCATCAAGAAGGGTTTCCGAAAGGAAAATTAGGTGAACAATTGGCTTTGATGTATGAGATCAAGGCTAACGGACTAGAGGATTTGTTAGAACGCTTCAAGACACCTTGATCTTTTTCAAGAAAGTTTTATCTCTTTTTAAGATTAACAGTGACGCTATTTTCTATCCCCTCGCCTACCCTTCCAGTAATTATTTTTCCCACACAATATCTATTTTAACGCTCGTCACAAAAACGCCATTCGCACAGACAAAATTAAATACAACATTATTGTGAAGAGGGATACTTAAGGCGTATTAATTGCTTAGTTATACACTGATGCCTAATGGCCTATCGATTTGTATACTCAGGTATTACATCGATGTTATTAGGTATAAATATTTAAACAGTCATATTCTCTACTTCACACAATGATTCAATCCCTACCCTCGCCACTTTTTTGAGTGACCTTATGAAGAACCCAATTTCGTTGATCGGTGATATAGGCGGTACCCACATTAGACTTGCCATCTACCAACATTCAGATGAGCAAATATTGTGCGTCAAAACTTATCGCTGTGCAGACTTTGCGCACCTAGATAATGCACTTACTCACTACATGACACATGATGCTTTAATTACTACAGGCGACATTGAATCTCTTTGCCTAGCTGTACCAGGAACAACTCATCAAGACAAAATCGAGCTACCCAATAGTCATTGGATAGCTGATCGGCATCGACTATCAGGTATCTTTACTTGCTCCGTTTTTTTGATAAATGACTTTACCGCTCAAGCGCTGGCAATCTCTTCCTTAAATAACAATGAAATTAAATGGTTACGTGATTCCAGAAATGAGAAAAGCTCTTCGTTTACCAAGCTAATCATGGGACCAGGCACGGGACTTGGGGTCGCAGCCTTGTTGCCCGAAGGCCAGATTGTAGATTCAGAAGGAGGACATGTTAGCTTTGCACCAGTTTCCGATCTCCAAATTGAAATCTTGAAAGTACTTTCAAAAATATATTATCGCGTTTCAGTTGAACGCTTACTTTCTGGCCCAGGTATTGCAAATATTTATCTTGCTCTTCAAGAAATATTTGTTTCAACGCCTGGTTTCTCAGAAAAAAAAGACGATGACGAAAACACTATCTTAACTGCAGAAAAGGTTTATTCTTTAGCACTTCAAGGCGACCAACTCTGCAAAAAAACCATTGCCGAATTTTGTCGCATACTTGGATCTGTTTGTGGTGATGCAGCTTTGTCTTTTGGCGCTCTTGGTGGCGTTTATTTATCAGGAGGTATTTTAAATAAACTCGAAGGTCTATTTAACACAACTGACTTTTTAGAATGCTTTAATAACAAAGGCCGATATGAAAACTACTGCCAATCGATACCAATTGCTCTCATTACTGCGCCTCAACCGGGTTTAATTGGGGCCGCTAATTATTTATCGAAAAAAATTTGATAGTAGATTTCACATACATTTTTTATTGTAGTTATAAGACAGACGGTGTTCGTAATAAAAACAACTTGTATTTATTGCTAGTCAATTTCTTCACCCTACTCCATTAGCGAGGTAAACATTCTCTTATGGTGCACAGATGCAAGACATGTCGTCGCTTAGTTAAATTAGGCTTAACTCCTAATTTAACGCCTAAGTGATACATTCTTAATGAATATAAAGCTTCCCAAGCAAGATAGTGCTGCACAGTTCAAGACGAGCAAGGACGAACGATTACAAGTAAATCCTGACGCTCTAGACTTTTTACTAACACACTACGGGATCGATAAAGAGTACATAGATTACTCTGGGAATGTTATTACCATTCCTTATGAGTCTCGGCTAAAGGTTCTCTCTTTTTTTGACATTGACACTAATGATTCCAAAGCCGTTAACAAGGCTGTTTCTAGCATTAAAGAATCATCCTATTTTGCACTTGTTCCCACCGTTACCATAGCTACTCAGACATCAGAACATGGAAACACCTTAGCTATTAACGTGCCGTCTCAATACCTAAATGAATTACTGTGCTGGGAAATTATTTTAGAGAACGGAGACACGTTTAAAAAGTCATTCAAAGCTATTGATTTAACTGAAAAAGAATCTATCGATTTTAACTCAAAAGAACATATCTTTTTCCCTTATCAAAAGAGTAAATTAGCTATCACCATTAGCCAAAGGGAATTACCCCTACCGCCACTACCCTGCGGCTACCATTCTTTGAAAATAGAAAAAGATCCTCAAGGAGAAGAGTCAACAATCAATGACCCTGCTATTAGTCTTTTCCTAAATGACACCAATACGTTATGTTCAATTATTTCATCTCCTAGTAAATGTTATGAGCCGCAATGGCTCATCGACAACAAAAAATTAAAAGGTCTTTCTATACAAGTTTATAGCCTAGTATCAAAAGATAGCTGGGGAGTGGGTGATTTTTCAGACCTCAAAGAGTTAATCACTCAATCAAGTAAGCATAACGTCGACTTTCTTGTTTTGAATCCATTACATTTTCTAGATGCAGACAACCCTAACCACTGTAGTCCGTACAGCCCGATGGACCGACGCTTTATTAATCCTCTGTATATTGATCCAAAAATAGAATCTGATTTTATTGAGTGCGAGGAAGCAAACAATTATTTAACCAGAAAGTCTGTAACAAAAATAATTGAGTCGGCAAAAAATGAAACTTATATCGACTATCAATCAGTTAGCAAATTAAAATATGCTATTTTTTCTAAAATGTTTGCCTACTTCAAAAAAAATCACCTAAAAATAAATACTGAAAGAGCACAAGCATTTTCTAACTACACAGAAATGAAAGGCAATACTTCTTTAGCTTTTGCTGAACATGAAGCTCAAAAAAGCCATCTTATTTTTAAACAAACCCGCGACCCAAAATTTCATTTATATCTTCAATGGCTTGCAGAAACTCAACTAGAAGACTGTCAAACACTAACCGGTGAATGCGGTATGGCCATTGGGTTAATACGAGATTTAGCAGTGGGTGGTAATGGACGCAGTACCGAAGTAGCGCTCAATGAAAATTTATTTTGCACCAAAGCCAGCATTGGTGCACCGCCAGATCCTCTTGCTCCTCAAGGGCAAAACTGGGGCTTGCCGCCAATAAAACCGCAAGCACTCAAGCAAACAGGCTACGCGCATTTTATCGATTTACTCTATACCAATATGATTCACTGCGGAGCGTTACGCATCGATCATGTCATGGCGCTAATGCGATTATGGTGGTGTCCGAATCAAGATCACAATGGCGAAGGAGCTTATGTTCATTACCCAGTAGATGAGCTTTTTGCTATTTTACGCTTAGAGAGCCAGCGCAATCAGTGCATGGTGATTGGTGAAGATCTCGGCGTTGTTCCGCCCGAGATTCACGAACATATGTCGCGGTCAGCTGTTTTTTCTAATGTGCTTTTTTACTTTGAAAAATACGATCATCTTCACTTTAAAAAACCCGAGCACATTGCCGAAAAATCATTATCAATGATTGCCAATCACGATGTCCCGACATTAACAGCTTGGTGGAACAAATCGGATTTGACCTTACGAAAAGATATTGGCCTATATGCAACGGAAGACGATTTTAATAATGCACTTAATGCGCGTGAGTCAGACTTAATACAAATCCTTCATTGGCTAAACGAGCAGGGATTACTACCTCAAAACTGGCAAGAATTTAATATTCACAAACACTTCGACCGAGAATTATTAAACGCGATTTTAAAAGCCAATAGCAGAAGTTCAGCACGTCTAGTTTCAATGCAAGTAGACGATCTTTGCTTAACAGAATTACCTATCAATATTCCAGGAACCTGTGACGAATACCCTAATTGGCGAAAAAGGCTTCCGAGAATGACAAAAGATATTTTCACAAAAAAACACATTATAAACTCACTAGAAACTTTCACAGGGACATAGATCAACAGGGCTAGGCCAATTAAGCGTTCAGAACGGTAAACAGAAAATATAAATGGCCATACATTTTTTAAATTGTACTTATTAAATCCAAAGACGATCTTATGACAGAAACAATGACGAAAGAGCGCTTAGATACAAAAATTATTTCAGAAATAATAACGGGTTCTTGCCGCGATCCTTTTGCAGTTCTTGGTATACAGCAAACAGATAAATCCCATCTAAAAACTATTCGAACATTTTTGCCCGGTGCAGTATCCGTCACTGCTGTCACACCATCAGGAAAAACAAAAATTGCTAAATTAGATAGGATTGACGAATCAGGCTTGTTTGAAGCAGAGATTTCCCGAAAAACCAAAGTAAAATACAAACTTAAAGTTCAGTATCCTTTAGCGACTGTTTTAATAGACGACCCGTATCAGTTCTCACCACAAATTTCAGGAACGGATATGTATCTGTTTACACGAGGAGAACAGGAACAATGCCATAATATTCTAGGCGCGAATCATTTGACTGTAGACGGAATCAACGGGATTTTATTTTCTGTTTGGGCGCCAAACGCAAGACGTGTTGCCGTAGTCGGCGACTTTAATCATTGGGATGGCCGCGTTCATGGAATGCGATTTCATCCCTCTTCAGGAATCTGGGAAATTTTTATACCCACCGATCTGGCCCATGCACACTACAAATTTGAAATCCATAGTGCAGATGGAACCTTACTCCCCTTAAAAGCAGATCCCTACGCACAGCAAATGCAATTACGCCCAGGAACAGCATCCGTAGTAAAGAGTGCTAAAAACTACAATTGGCACGATGATAAATGGATGGCAGGCCGAAAAGAAAAACAACATCACCAATCAGCCATCAGTATTTATGAAGTCCACCTCGGCTCTTGGCGTCGCCCCAACGATGAAGGAAAAGAATTTTTATCATACAAAGATCTTGCGGAACAATTAATCGCATACGTTAAAAAAATGAACTTCTCCCACATTCAATTAATGCCTATTACAGAATTTCCTTTTGACGGTTCTTGGGGTTACCAACCTATTGGTATGTTTGCGCCTACTAATCGTTTTGGTACCCCTGACGAATTTCGATTTTTTATCAACAAAGCACATGAAGAAAATATTGGAGTACTACTCGATTGGGTTCCCGGTCATTTCCCAACAGATGAACATGGTATAGGGCAATTTGACGGTACATTTCTTTATGAGCATTCTGATCCCAAAAAAGGTTTTCACCCAGACTGGAATACTTTGATTTATAACTATGGCCGTTCAGAAGTTGCCAGCTATTTAATTAGCAACGCTCTTTTCTGGTTAAGTGAATTTCATATTGATGGCTTACGTTTTGATGCAGTTGCTTCGATGCTCTATCTCGATTACAGCCGTAAAACGGGCGAATGGATTCCCAATCAGTTTGGCGGAAGAGAAAACCTTGAAGCCATAGAGTTATTGAAACAAATCAATATCAGAGCTTACAACCGCTTCCCCGATATTATGATGGTTGCAGAAGAATCCACTGCATGGCCTGGCGTTACGAAACCAACGTATCTTGACGGCTTGGGATTTGGCTTCAAGTGGAACCTTGGCTGGATGAACGACACACTTTCTTACATGTCTAGAGATCCTATTCATCGTAAATATCACTATAACGAAATTAGCTTTGGCTTACTGTATGCGTTCAGTGAAAATTTTATTTTGCCATTAAGTCATGATGAAGTAGTACACGGGAAACGATCTATTTTAGAACGTATGCCCGGTGATGATTGGCAAAAGTTTGCAAACCTTCGTGCTTACTATGGTTTTATGTGGTCGCACCCCGGTAAAAAATTATTATTTATGGGTGGAGAATTTGCGCAACGAACTGAATGGGACCACGACTCCAGCCTAGATTGGCATCTCTTAGAAAATGCACCTCATCAAGGCATACAAAATTTAGTGCGCGATTTAAATACATTCTACCGAGAAACCACGGGGCTTTACTCTCTCGATTGTGATAGCAATGGTTTCGAATGGCTTGAAGCATTTCATCCCTCGGGTGCAGTTTTTATTTTTATACGACGAGACTCTGAGGGTAAATCCCTTGTGATAACAGCTGTTAATCTTACGCCAACGGTTTATGAAAATTTTACGGTAGGCGTACCCAAACCCGGTATCTATAAAGAAGCAATTAACACAAACAGTGAATACTATGGTGGTACAGGACAAGGGAATCTTGGCGCAGTTAATGCAGAAAATATTGCCAGTCACGGAAAGGAATGGTCAGTGAACATTACCTTACCACCACTTTCCACTGTTGTTTTTTTAAATCGTAATATCTAAGCGTGGATCTATTCAGCGACACTTGCTTTAAAAAAACGTGATGTAAATTTCTTTAACATTGTTCGACGATAATTTTTAGCGCATTCAATGCGACGGATAGAAGATGTCTGCTCTACTGAAATTAGAAAGCGGTTTACCTAATCCCCTTGGATCAACTCCCACAGGAGACGGAGTTAACTTTGCTTTATTTTCAGCTCATGCCACACGTGTCGAACTTTGCATATTCGACCCACAAGGAAAAAAAGAATTAGAACGGTTTGATTTGCCTGAGCTCACCAACCAAGTTTGGCATGGTTTTTTACCACACGCAGGTCCAGGGACAGTTTACGGTTATCGAGTACATGGGCCTTATCAGCCACATTTAGGACATCGTTTTAATCCACATAAATTGCTATTGGACCCTTATGCCAAACAATTAATAGGTGATTTTACCTGGTCTGATGTTCACTACGGTTACGATTTAGAAGACCCTGAAAAAGATATGAGTTTTGATAGCCGCGACAGCCAAGACGTTATGCCTAAATCTGTTGTTGTCGGTGATCTTGGTGGGCCGACTTTATCCGGGAACCGCATTAAAAAATTAGAAAGCATTATTTACGAAACTCACTTAAAGGGTTTCACCATGCTTCATCCTGATATCCCCGAAAAAGAACGCGGCACCTTTGCAGGGATGTCACACCCAAAAGCGTTGCAACATTTAAAAAGTTTAGGCGTCACCAGCGTTGAACTGCTACCTGTTCAAAGTTTTTTGAGTGAATCTTTTTTAACGAAAAAAAATCTCACAAACTATTGGGGATACAACACCCTCGCATTTTTCTCGCCGCATCAAAGTTATTTAAGCCAATCAGATATTCTAGAATTTCGGCGCATGGCGGATGCTATTCACGATGCCGGCATGGAAGTCATCCTTGATATTGTTTTTAATCACACGGCTGAAGGCGGGCGACTTGGCCCAACGCTTTCTTTTCGAGGAATCGATAATTTATCCTACTACCGCCTACAGTCGGAGGATAAACGCTTTTACATTAATGACACTGGCTGCGGGAATACACTAAATGTTTTAAATCCCCGCGTTGTTCAAATGATTATGGATTGCTTGCGTTATTGGGCAACCACAATGCAAGTCGATGGTTTTCGTTTTGATTTGGCGCCAGTATTAGGCCGAGAGTTATACGGCTTTGACCAGGGCAGTGGTTTTTTTGATGCGTTAATTCAAGATCCTGTTCTCGCGGGTATTAAATTTATTGCTGAACCTTGGGACATAGGTCCCGGCGGTTATCAGCTCGGTCATTTCCCTCCTGGCTGGTGTGAATGGAATGATCGCTATCGCGATACCGTTAGGCGCTTTTGGCGAGGCGACCCCGGTATGCTTCCAGAATTAGCCCGTCGCATTCACGGCTCAAGCGATATTTTTGAACATTCCGGTCGCCGCCCTACGGCTAGTATAAATTTTGTTACTAGCCATGACGGTTTTACTTTAAATGATTTAGTCAGTTACAAAGAGCGTCATAACGATAATAACGCTGAAGAAAATCAAGACGGACATCGAGAAAATCTAAGCGACAATTATGGAATTGAAGGTCCCTCTACTGACTCGTCAATTAATGCATTTCGATATCGCCAACAAAAAAACTTTCTTGCGACTTTGATGTTATCGCAAGGTATTCCCATGTTATTAAGTGGCGACGAGGTTGGGCATAGTTTACAAGGTAACAATAACGCCTATTGTCAAGACAATGAACTCAGTTGGTTTGATTGGGAAATTGAAACTGATAACGCAGAAAAACAAAAAGAATTTACTGCACATTTAATCAGACTACGAAAACATTTTCCTGCATTTGCTCTTGATCGATATATTCATGATCCGCAAAATCCAACAGATACCACTATTCAATGGTACAACCCAGCGGGTCAATTGATGCAATCCGATCACTGGGCTGAGTATCGAGTTAAAACATTAGGCAATTTAATTACACATTACGAAGAAACATCGTCGACTCCTCAACGACTTCTGATTATTTATCATGCTGATAAAGATGCCGCAAATTTTGTATTGCCCAACTTAGCTGACACTCAACAGTGGGAAATTTTATTCGACACTGGTATTTCGACTGGAATACCTGATAGCGACAATTGCTTTGTCGACAATCGATTACGTTTATTCTCTTGCTCTACGGTGATGTTAATTGGCAACAACAGTGGTAGCCAAACTATCCTTTCAAATTAATGCTGTCTTATTTTGTGGTGTATTTATGAGCAAAAAAAAATCAGCTGTCTCTGAAAAGAAAACAGTATTGTTAAAATCCGATAAAGAAACAATCGGTAATGATTTAAACCGCCATCTGCACTTAACACTTGGCAGAGACGGCCCCGATCATCATCAATACTTATATTCTGCAGCTGCAATTACTGTTCGTGATCGATTAGTTGAGCGTTGGCGTTTAACACGAGAAAAGTATCAAGATGAAAAACCAAAACGTGTCGCTTATATTTCTTTGGAATTTCTGATGGGTAGAGCATTTACCAATGCTGCTCTTAACCTTGATATTAAAGATGAATTACAAAAAGCCATTAAAGAATACGGCGTAACACTAGAAGAACTCGCCGATGAAGAACGTGATGCGGGGTTAGGCAATGGCGGCTTAGGTCGATTAGCCGCATGCTTTCTCGACAGCTGTGCCACTTTAGGTTTACCCGTTACAGGTTACGGCATTCGCTATGACTACGGCATGTTTCACCAAAAAATCAAAGACGGTAACCAAGTCGAGTATCCAGATCATTGGTTAGAAGTCGGCAATCCTTGGGAGTTTGAAGCGCCTGAAAATATTCGACGCGTTAAATTTTTTGGGAAATCTGTTTTTAAAACAGACGAGAAAGGAAATAAACATGGCACTTGGATTGAAACAGAAGATGTTTTAGCCGTTCCTTATGACATGCCTATTCCCGGCTACAAAAATGGCACAGTGAACACACTGCGACTTTGGAAAGCCATGGCGACTGAAGAATTTAATTTACACGAATTCAATTCAGGTAGTTATACCGAAGCAGTCGCCTCAAAAAACGAAGCCGAACAAATATCAATGGTACTGTATCCCAATGATGTCAGTGAAAACGGTAAAACACTGCGACTACGGCAACAATATTTTTTATCCTCTGCCAGTTTACAAGATGTCATAGCGAGATGGATTGATCGCAATGGAAACACATTCACAAAATTTTCAGAAAAAAATTGCTTCCAGCTTAACGATACCCACCCCGCTATCTCTGTTGCAGAAATGATGCGATTAATGATGGATGAACACGGGCATTCATGGGATGAAGCATGGAGCATTGTTTCTTCAACAATGGCTTATACCAACCACACACTACTACCTGAAGCGCTAGAAAAATGGCCCGTACGTTTATTTAAAGAGATGCTACCAAGACTTCTCGATATTATTTATGAAATTAATGCGCGATTTTTACGAGAAGTTTCACTGCAATGGCCTGCTGATTCTGAAAAATTAAAATCCATGTCCATCATTGAAGAAGGTCATGACCCACAAATTCGCATGGCCTATTTAGCAATAGTCGGTAGCCACTCCGTCAATGGTGTTGCAGCTTTACATACTGAATTATTAAAAGCAGGTTTATTTAAAGACTTTTATACTCTGTGGCCCAAAAAATTCAATAACAAAACTAATGGTGTCACCCCTCGGCGTTGGTTGGCATTTTGCAACCCTCAGCTGAGCGAATACATTTCAAAAAACATTGGCGATGAATGGAAGACCGATTTACAACTTCTTGAAAACCTTGCACCTTTTGCAGAAAAATCGGCTTTTAGGAAAAAATGGATTTCTATTAAACAAACCAACAAGCAACGCTTAGCCGACTTGGTGAAAGAAAGTTGCGGCGTGGATTTCGATACTGACATGATATTTGATGTTCAAGTGAAAAGAATTCACGAATATAAACGACAACTACTCAATGTACTTCACGTCATTTATCTTTTTGACCGCATATTAAAAGGCGACACAAAAGATATGACGCCTCGATGTATATTAATTGGTGGTAAAGCAGCCCCTGGCTACTTTATGGCAAAACTCATCATTAAGCTTATTAACAATGTTGCTGACGTCGTTAACAGCGAGCCCAAAGCTAAAGATCTTTTAAGAGTCGCCTTCATTCCGAATTATCGAGTTACTTCGATGGAAGTAATTACAACGGGTGCGGATCTATCCGAGCAAATTTCTACTGCAGGAAAAGAAGCCTCCGGGACAGGTAATATGAAGTTCATGATGAATGGTGCTGTCACAATAGGGACATTGGACGGCGCTAACATTGAAATATTACAAGCTGTCGGAAAAGATAACTTTTTCCTCTTTGGATTAGAAACTCACGAAGTCGCAGAGGTCCGTAAAAATTATTGCCCAAATAAAATTATCAAAGAAGACGAAGCACTCTCTGCTGTTATAGCAATGTTGGAATCTGGACATTTTAATTTATATGAACCAGGTCTTTTCTCGCCAATTTGCCAAGCCATTCGAGATGGCCACGACCAATGGATGACGGCTGCTGATTTTCGCAGTTATGTTGATGCTCAACAAAAAGTGGGGGAAGCATTTAACGACAAAACAAAATGGACCCGGATGAGCATATTAAACACAGCGCATAGCGGAAAATTTTCTAGCGACAGAACGATTTCAGAATACGCTAAAGATATTTGGAAATTGTGACATTACAAAAGCAAATTTTTATTTTAGTACGGAGACCATAAACGAAAAAAATACTGTATGTGACTTTTCAATAACGCGGTAAGAATAAATAAATTAAAAGTCGGACTTTGCTTCAACAACAAAAGTAAACAGCAAACATTTGCTATTCATATTTTTATGACCGACACGAGGCCAACATGATTACATCTGCACCACGTTATGTTAGTAAACTTACCCGGAATACTTACGCATTAATTTTAGCCGGTGGAAGAGGTTCTCGATTGCATGAGCTAACAGAATGGCGTGCGAAACCAGCTCTCTATTTTGGCGGCCAATTTAGAATCATTGATTTCCCTCTATCAAACTGTATTAACTCTGGAGTTAGGCGCGTTGGTGTTGTGACTCAATACAAAGCACACTCACTCATTAAACATCTGGTTCGCGGCTGGGGACACTTTAAAAAAGAGCTCGGAGAAGGCGTTGAAATACTTCCCGCATCTCAACGATTTTCCAACAACTGGTATATGGGAACCGCTGATGCTGTTTTCCAAAATATTGATATCATTCGCGGTGAAATTCCTGAATATGTCATGATCTTATCTGGCGACCATGTCTACCGACAAGACTATGGCGATATGCTAGCTTTTCACGCTGAAACAGGCGCAGACATGACAGTATCATGCATGGAAGTTCCTCTTGAGGATGCCGCTTGCGCGTTTGGTGTTATGGCAATCGACGAAAGCAACCGTATCCTAGGATTTGAAGAAAAACCTAAAAATCCTTCACCTGTTCCTAATAATCCAAGCCATTGCTTAGCAAGCATGGGCAATTATGTTTTTAAAACAGAATTTTTATTTGAACAACTTCGGTCTGATGCAGAAAACATTCGTTCCGATCATGATTTTGGAAAAAATATTATCCCTTCTATTATTGATGAGCATAACGTATTTGCTTATCGGTTTAATGATTCTTCAGTAGGTGACTCACCTTATTGGAGAGATGTAGGTACTCTCGACTCTTACTTTGAAGCCAATATGGAATTAGTTGAGCCAACCCCTTCGTTAAATCTATACGATCATCGCTGGCCTATTTGGACGTATCAAGAACAGCAACCTCCGGCCAAATTTGTTTTCAACGATACCGACCGCCGAGGTGCCGCTTATGATTCCGTTGTTTCAGGCGGAAGCATCATATCAGGATCGGAATTGCGAAAAACGGTGGCATTTTCAAACGTAAGAATACACTCATATTCCACCATAGAAGAAGCCGTGATACTGCCTGAGGTCACTGTCGGTCGACACTGTAAACTACGCAAAATCATAATAGACCGAGGTTGTACTATCCCTGAAGGTACAGTTATCGGTTACGATCATGATTCAGATAAGAAAAATGGATTTCGCGTTACCGATAAAGGCGTTACGCTTGTGACAAGAGAAATGTTAGGCCAGCGGGTTGGAGGCATTTAATAGCTCCCTCAAGTTTCAACTCAAAAGAAGTCTTACCATTATTTTTATTTAGGAAAGTATTTTTACTAAGGAAATTATGCACATATTGATGGTTGCAGCAGAAAATGACGCTCTCCCCGGCGGAAAGGTTGGTGGATTAGGCGATGTTATAAGAGACCTACCCATTGAACTCGGCAAACAAAAGCAACAGATTTCTGTGGTTACCCCAGGCTACGGTATGCTTGCCCATAAAAAAAATTCTATACTCGTAACAAAAATCGACTTTCCTTTTTCGGACAAAACTGAAACGGTTTCGATATACCGTATCAATGATGAATTTTCTAGCAATAATGTCACTCAATATGTATTTGAACACTGGATATTTTCTGCAGGAGGCGCCGGCAATATCTATTCTTCTGACCACTACGGCCCGTTTGCTACGGATGCTTATAAATTCTCTCTATTTAGTGCTGCAGCTTGCGAGTCAGTACTACAAAATATTATCCCAAAAGTGGAAGTGCTTCATTGCCATGATTGGCACTCAACCACTGCTCTCATTTTACGCAGTTTTTCTGACAGGTACGCGCCCTTAAAAGAAATAAACTCTGTGTTTACGATACATAATTTATCTATTCAAGGTATTCGGCCTTTTGATAATGATGAATCATCACTTCGATCTTGGTTTCCCAATCTTTCGCTTAACGAAAATCTAATTGCAGATCCCAATCATTCAGGCTGCATGAACTTTATGCGAGCTGGGATTAATTTGGCCGACAAGGTCAATACAGTTTCTAAAACTTATGCTGAAGAAATTTTGCAGCCCAGCAACTGGGACACAGGTTTTATTGGCGGCGAAGGTCTAGAAAAAGACTTGATAAAAGCTAAAAAAGAAAATCGCCTTTTCGGAATTATTAATGGTATTGATTATTCTAAAAAAACCTCCAAATCTACTCCAAACAAGTCTCAACTTTGTATGATGATTGATCAATGCATACAAGATTGGGCACTACAATCAAATGAGAAATCACTCAGTTATTATTTTGCACTGCGCCATTTACAGCAATGGCAAAGGAAACGGAAAAAATCCGAACCCATAATGATTTCAATAGGGCGAATGACAAAACAAAAATTGGGCCTGCTCACAGAACATTATTCTGAAGATGGCAATTCCAACCAAAGTCAATACGTTATTGACAGAATTTTGTCTCTGCTTAAAAATGGTATTTACATCATGCTGGGAAGTGGCGATACTGAATACGATGTTTTTTTTACAAAAATCATGAAATCGCACAATAACTTTATTTATTTAAACGGCTACTCAGGATCTCTACCCCCTAAGCTTTATGAATTTGGTGATATTTTCATGATGCCCAGCTTGTTCGAACCTTGTGGCATTAGCCAAATGTTAGCGATGCGCGAAGGCATGCCTTGCATAGGACATGATATTGGCGGCCTGTCTGATACGATCACACCCAAAAAAAATGGGTTTTTATTTAGCGGAAATAACTTACAAGAAAAAGCAAATAATCTCATGGCAACAACACAAGAAGCATTAGACATTTTTGAAAAAGATAAGAAGAAATGGGAAGCTTTATCTGATAATGCCAAGGCAGCACGTTTTGCTTGGGACGATTCTGCAACGTCCTATATCAACTTATTGTATAAGCCCAAAAGCTGTGCAGTAAAAACAAAAGTAATCGTTTAGAGTGCTTTAAAAATTTATCCTAAACACCTAAAGCTTTTCTCGTCAGGGTTTCAATTTCATCCCATTTCTTTTCAGCGATGAGCGCTGGAGAAACCATCCAAGAACCACCAACGCAAACAACGTTAGGTAATTTTAAATATTCTTGATAGTTTTTCGGGTTAACTCCGCCCGTTGGACAAAAATTTATACCTTCAAACGCGGGAGCCAAAGATTTCAAAAGAGGAATTCCGCCGACAGCTTCAGCAGGAAACAATTTAAAACACGAGCGCCCTGCTTCCATCCCTGTTAATAATTCTGAGGCCGTTGCAATACCTGGTAAAAATAATAATTCATTGTCAAATGCACAATCTGATAATAATTTTGTAAAACCCGGACTTACACCAAATGAAACACCTATCTTTGCCAGAGCTTCGATATCTTTTGGCGTTTTAATAGTGCCTGCACCAACAATAAAATCTGGCATCGTTTCTTTGACCAATTTCATTGCCTCTAGAGCAACAGTCGTTCGCAATGTAATTTCAGCTGCGTTAATACCTCCGCGTGAAAGCGCTTCGCAAATAGGAATTGCGTCATCAAGTGAATCGATAGTTAATACAGGAACAATTTTTATTGACCTCAATAGGTCTGGTAAATCAATCACGACTTCATCCCCTCAAAAACTGTTTTAAAATTTAAAAACTGATGCGCCACGGCTACCAATATCAACAGAGGATCTAAATACATCAAATAAATTCCGCCCCAGCAATGCATGATCCGGTGTGTGCGTGACAGGTATTCTCGATGAAAATTCTTTTTCATCGACCAACACATTCAATATGCCTTCTTCCGCGTCTAGCTCAACAATATCACCATTTTTTAATTTCCCAATGGGTCCGTCTGCTAATGCTTCGGGTGAAAGATGGATAGCAGCTGGTATTTTTCCTGATGCACCTGACATCCTTCCATCGGTAACAAGTGCAACTTTAAAACCACGATCTTGCAAGGCGCCAAGATACGGCGTCAACTGGTGAAGCTCAGGCATCCCATTAGCTTGCGGACCTTGAAAACGAATAACGGCAATAAAATCTTTTTCTAAATCGCCTCGATCAAAAGCATCTTTCAGACTTTTTTGATCATGAAATATTTCACACGGCGCTTTTATTTTTCGGTGCTCTTTTTTGACTGCCGAAATTTTTATCACACCTTCGCCAAGATTCCCCTCCAAAACCCGCATACCACCTTCTTTATCAAAAGGGTTTTCAATCGGCCTAAGTACTTCTTCCCACTTTGTAATCAATACTTTTTCTTTCCATTCTACAGTGTTTCCATTGAGGCGAGGTTCAAACTCAAAAGCTTCCATTCTGCTTCCCATTAGCGTTTGTACATCATCACTTAATAGTCCTGCGCGTCTTAATTCCTTAAATAAAAATGCAGTACCACCCGCTCGCTGAAAACCATTCACATCTTCTTCACCGTTTGGGTAAACCCGAACAAGTAACGGGACAACTTTTGATACTTCAGAAAAATCTTGCCACGTTAATTGAATCCCAGCCGCTCGCGCTATCGCGACCAAATGCAATGTGTGATTGGTAGACCCCCCCGTTGATAACAAGGCAACTAACGCATTCATAATGGCTGAGACGTTGATCATGTCCCCCAAGCCCACTGCTTTTTTCTGAGCGCCTGTTGAGGTGCTCGTGTCTGCCGCAGCAATGACACGTCTAACCGTTTCACTCACCAATGCTTTTCGGAGAGGATCATCTGGATTAACAAACGAAGCTCCCGGTAACTGAATACCCATCGCTTCCATTAACACTTGATTGGTGTTTGCTGTTCCGTAAAAAGTACAAGTGCCTGCACTGTGATAAGACGCCGATTCTGCCTCTAACAATTCTTCTTTTGTTGCTTTTCCTTCTGCATAACGTTGTCTTACGCTGGCTTTTTCTTTATTAGAAATTCCAGAACGCATAGGGCCTGCCGGAATAAATCCCGTTGGGATATGTCCAAATTGAAGCGCTCCCATCAACATACCCGGTACTATTTTGTCGCACACGCCCAAACACAGTGCGCCATCAAACAAGTTATGGCTCAGGCTAATGGCTGTCGCCATCGCGATCACTTCACGACTAAACAGGCTCAACTCCATTCCTGCCTGCCCTTGCGTCACACCATCACACATAGCGGGAACACCTCCGGCTACTTGCGCGGTTGAACCTAATTCATTCGCAACACGTTTTATAATATCCGGGTATTCAGCAAGCGGTTGATGTGCAGACAGCACATCGTTGTAGGAATTAATAATGCCTAGGTTTGCACTTTGCATTAATCGAATTGTTTGCTTATCGCTCTCATTACAGGCCGCGTAACCATGCGCAAGATTTCCGCAAGACAGTCTCTGTTTTGGTGGATCTTCATCGCGCATCCGTTGTAACCGATGTTCATAATCAGCTCTAGCGCTTTGGCTTCTTTCCCGAACTTTTTCTGTCACAGTGTCTATCACAGAATTTAATGTCATCGCTTAATTCAACCTCTGTATTAAAATTTTTATATTTTCGAGAATTTATTTGGCCGCATAAAATATTTCTAAGGTTTTTTTATACTGATACAGTACGGCTCGAATAGGTAATTCTAAAGCGGCACCTGGCTGTATCGCTTTTTGTAAGACCCGCCATTTTTCTACACCAACAATATGCAAAATTAAATTTTCGCAATTCAACAGTGTCGGCAACGTTAATGTCATGCGCTCATGGGGAGCTGAAGGTGGACTAACGGCAACACACACTTCATTATTTTCTGGGTACATGGCTTTCTCAAGCGTACTGGACCCAGGAAAAAAAGAAGCGGTATGTCCATCGCCACCCATTCCTAAAATAACAACGGTATAGGGTTGTTCGATTTCAAGGATTTTATTCTCAATAGTATTTTCCAATCCAAATGGAGAATTTTTTTCTCCGTCATCCGAACCAGATTCAATATTTGTCAGGCTAATAAACTTGGCCGCTTTCGCTTTATTTGTTAATAAAAATTCTTTAACCAAGCGAGCATTTGAATCAGCATGGCTTTCGTCTACCCACCGCTCATCCACCAAGGTCACGGCTACCTTATCCCACGGCAATTCACATTCAGATAAAGCAACAAATAGTTTTTTAGGTGTACTTCCTCCAGATACTACTAAGGAGGCTTTGCCTTTTTTATTAATTGCATTAACTAGGGCTGAAGTGATCTTTGGAATCAGCTCTGCCACTAATATTGAATTTTCATCAAAAGATTTTATCGTCCAGCTCATAAGCTATTCCGTTATAAATAAATATTTAAAATAGGCAAAAAAATGCTCGGTTTTATGTATCGATATTAACCTTCATCCCAACGTCTTCCATCTTTAGCAATGAGTGCAATACTATCAGAAGGGCCCCAACTTCCTGCTGGATATCCAACAATTTTTTTTGACATGACAGACCACCCTTCTAGAATACCATCAACCCAACTCCACGCTGCTTCAACTTGCTCTGCTCGCATAAATAACGTCGAATTACCTCGCATGACATCAAACAACAATCGCTCATAGGCACTCGGCATTCGTCGATTAGTAAATACTTCTGACATGGAAAGATTTAAAGACACCGGCTCTAAAGGCATCGGATCATCAAGCCCTGGCACTTTATTTAAAAGCTTTAACTCAATCCCTTCATCTGGCTGCAATCTTATGACTAAACTATTTGGTGCTGCACCTGCAACCTGCTCACCAAAAATTGCGTGAGGCACATCTTTAAATTGAATAACAATCTCTGAGTAACGCTTTGCCATGCGCTTACCTGTCCTTAAATAAAACGGGACGCCAGCCCAACGCCAGTTATTAATTTCAGCTTTTATCGCAACAAATGTTTCTGTTGAAGAATTTATATTGGCTCCCTCTTCACTGACATATCCAGGTACTGTTTTTCCGTCAACAGCACCACTTTGATACTGCCCTCGAACAGTGTTTTCACGGACTTCCGATCTTGTCATAGGCTTTAAACTACGCAATACTTTTAATTTTTCATCATGTACCGCTCTTGCATTTAACTGGCTTGGCGGTTCCATCGCCACTAAACACAAAAGTTGTAGCAGATGATTCTGGACCATATCTCGAAGCGCACCGGACTCATCATAAAACTCCCATCGACCTTCTGCACCAACAGTTTCTGCGACAGTAATTTGAACATGATCGATATAATTGCTATTCCATAATGGTTCAAACAAAGCATTTGCAAATCGCATCGCTAAAAGATTCTGGACAGTTTCCTTACCGAGGTAATGATCAATACGATACACTTGCTCTTCATCAAAAATTGATGTCAGACTTGAATTAATTTCCAAGAATGTTTCTAAGCTTTCGCCGAGAGGCTTCTCCACAACAATGCGAGTATTTTTTCGCGCCAAACCAACAGCCCATAAAGATTGACAAATAGGTGCGAATATTGAAGGTGGCGTGGCAAGATAAACAATGAGATCGCGGGACTCATCTTTAAATATTTTTTCTCGAAGAGGCTTTAAATCTTTTTCGGCAGTGGCATCTGCTGCAACGTACCTTAATCGTTTTGAAAATCTTTCCCATACCTCAAGGTCTACATCTATATCCGACATCGAATCAAATTTTTCTTTTACTTTGCTAACAAAAACAGCCTGATCCACTTCTGTTCTGGCGACACCAACGATTTTCAAACAAGCGGGCAAGCAATTGGAAAGATCTAGATGATATAGGGCTGTATACAATTTACGGTACGCTAAATCCCCATCACCACCAATTATCATGATGTCGCAAATCATAAAGTGCTCCTAATTAAAATAACGCAATTGAATGTACTTGACCTGTAGACCTATGACTAGTGCAGAGAATGACTTCGCACTTCCACGACAAGTTCAACAGTAAATATTTTACTTGTATGACCCATCTCTCAAAGAATAGCTAAGATTTAATCTGCAATAGCCTTGCCATAATGAAAAATGAATAGTTTTAGACTGATACTTTAATGATAGTCGAAAGAAGTGCCTTCGCCATTTGATTTGTCATTGTATTAACGCAAGAATACGAAACAATAGGATTAATAAATGAGAGGATATAAGATCTTGGCTTAATCGAATTCAAGCGATTAGCTCGTCTTGTCAATTTTTACGCTCTATTTTTAAACTGTGTTTTACACTTTTAGTGTTATTTTTTATATGATTCGAAGTTTTTTAGCCCACTACTATAGGTTTGTGCCCATAAATTTTCTATTAGTGAATCTTGACTTGATAAGTCACCTGCCATAATCCATTGAGCAATATGCTTTGCCACGTCAGGGTAATTGATTTTTTTAGCTTCAAAATTATCTAACCAATCCCTGATTACTCCTTCAGATAATTTTTGCGTTGCCACTCCTAATTCAAGTTGGCTTAAGGCCAAAGCATTTGACGCCTGCTCCATCTGACCATGAAGCGGCTTAGCCAGTATCTTTTTACCCAAACTCAAGGATTCACTCGCCAATTCGAAACCAGCATTAGAAATTACACCCGCACTACGAGCAAGATCACGCTGAAAACCAATTCGAGAAACGGGATTAAAATGAATATTACCAACCGTTTTCTTTGCCACGAACGCTCCATAATAAAGAAATTGATAATCAGTTAATTTTTCTAGCCATTTGCGTACAAGATCAGGATCCTCAAAGGGCAGATAAACAATAATTTTATCTTTTTCCACTAGAATTTCCTCTTCAAGAACATCAACAATGGGAGGTAAAATCGGTTGCTGAAAGTGATACCAATGTAACCCAATACTATGAGTTGTCGGTGCAAACTTGTTCATGATGGTTTGTGTCACTGGGTTATTATCTTTTTTAGGGATCGGATACTGAAAAGCGTATTGATGACCAATCCCTAAACACTGAACCTTTTTCTTGTGCGCAGCCCAAGCAACGACCGGCTCAAAATCTGTAATGACAAAATCATAATCTTCCACTGGAATACTTTTAATATCTTTTATCAACTGGATTGGATGGCTATTGGTTAAGGTTGCAATAGGCTTTACCTTTCCTTTTTCAACTGTAAAAGTCAGCCCACTTAAGGATTGCCAATCGCCAAACACTTCCATATCAAAATATTGGTCTCTGGGTCGACCAGAAAAAATATAATCGACATTTACACCAAGCCTTTTAAACTGTTCACACATCGCTCGTGCTCGAGACAAGTGACCATTGCCAGTTCCTTGCACACCGTAGAGGATCTTCAAATTTTATTCTCTATGAAAACGATTAATGTTAAATACATAATTTTTAAATCCTGAATATAAATATCTAAGGTAGTATTTTCATCTCAAAATAAAACTGCAAAACAAAGCAGAGTTATAGCACTACCCATGATAGAACCAGCCAATGTATCTCCAGGAAAATGTACGCCTAACAAAACACGCGATACCGCTACTGATATCGCCCAAGGAAAAAACAGACACGCGGTCCAAGGAGAAAAGAGAGCCATCATCGTCGCCATAAGAAATGCAGCTGATGTATGACCGGAGGGAAAACTAAATTTATCGGAAGCCTGAATAATACTGTTAAATCCGGGTATCGCGTCAGGAGGGCGATGACGCTTTATATTTTTCTTAATCAAATAATAAGTAATACGTTCGACTAAAAAACACAACATTCCTAATTTTAAAAAATCCATCTGATTTTGCAGATAAGCGCAACAACCTATTAAAAAATAGGCATGGCCATCTGCTGTTCTAGAGATATAACGAGCCAGAAATATTAACAGCCCTTTATGTCGTCGTTGCTGGCACCAACTAAAAGCCTTGTGATCATAATTCGACGCATTTTGAATCAGACGCATTGCCTACTCCCGCCCATAATTATTCCATAATAAGTGTCTGCAGGATGCTGGCACTTACTTATTGAGCACTAATCGTACATAAAGCGATTATTTAGTTGTTCGATGACGATTTCATGACAGCCTTCGCGTATTCATTTTAGACGGCTAAAAAGTCTCATCAAAAACATGGCCAGATTGTCTAAACCTGATATGATCTGCGAACCTTTTTTGACTACCACTCTCATGTTTTACTCAAAAAAACCCCTATAACACACTGTTTTTATTATTTATTTTTTCAAGGCTGTATTTGAATGACGTATTGTTTGGCTATAAAAGTTGATGCAGGGATAGTGTTTTGCTCTGATTCCAGAACAAATGCCGGTATTGACCAAGTAAGTACTTACGGGAAGATGTATAAATTTGGACTACCAGGGCTCCGACAATTGGTGCTGTTAAGCGCGGGGAATTTAGCGACAACTCAAGGTGTCATTGCAAAAATCAAAAAAGATATCAAAGATGACGCCCCACAAAGTCTTATGAACGTGAGTAGCATTGATGAAGCTGCCGATTACATCGGTGAGATTAGTGTTGCTCAACAAGCAAAATTTACCGGTGGCACAACCAATTATGAAGCGAGTTTCATTCTTGGCGGTCAAATTAAAAACAGCAAACACGCAATCTCAATGATCTACGCTCAAGGGAATCACATTAATTCTTCGAAGCAGACACCTTATTTACAGATCGGAGAAAGTAAATACGGTAAACCCATTCTTGATCGAATCCTCACAATGGATACAACGCTAGAAACGGCCAGCTTATGCGCACTTGTTTCGATGGATTCAACTATGCGAAGTAATTTAACAGTGGGGCCGCCAATAGAATTGCAAATTTACGAGCAAGATACTATGGAGATGAAGCGCTATTACAATCTTGGTGAAGACAGTGAATACTACCGAGAATTACACCGCGCTTGGGACTTACGATTAGTAGAAGCTTTTCGGCAACTCCCACCTCTTAACTGGTCTCTTACTTGGGATTCACAACCTGATGAACAAAACGAATCTTAGTCAGCGTTTTTTCAGACAACACAAACGGGTACGCATCTTTTAATCCCATACTTCGATTCAGTGAGTTAAGTTTTATCGTAACTAGCGACCAATCATTTAACCACTGATCGATATCGTGCCGTGCCATATCCATATCATGGTCAATAATACCCGCCCAAGAAGCTGTCTCTAGAGTATCTACCATATGTAGATAATGAGCCCAACATTCCGCCCAATCTTCGAATGGATGAGACTGCGCATAGTCGCTAATAAAATCAGAATTAGATGTAAACGTTGAGGAATCTTGATAATATTTTTTAAGTGCCTCGTTGTAATCCGCCCTTTCATCACCAAACAACTGTCTAAATTCTTCTAGCAGCGGACTTTTTCTGAGTAATCTTTCAAAATAATAATGGCCGCTTTCATGGCGAAAGTGTCCCAACAATGTTCGATACAGTTCACCCATTTCAACTCGGGTTCGCTCACGACGCGCATCGTCTGCTTCTGCTAAATTAACAGTAATCAAACCTTCTTTATGTCCAGTAGCAACAAACTCTTCTTTAACTGCTGGATTCATTCTTTTATCTTCGAGAAACGCAAACGCCAATCCGTCATCATGATTATGTTTGCTTTCTAATGGAAGATTCAGTTTTTGAAGTGTGACAACCAGTCGTCTTTTTGCTGTTTCCATATTCAACCACCACTGCCTTTTTTTAGGCGCGGTAATCGCAGGAATCATTTTATTAAGCGAACAAGAAAGACAATAATGATGATCCGATTTTTCGGAGATCATCCAATTGCATACACCGTATTGAATAGAGTTTTTACAGGGCCGATAACGATCACCACTTTGGTTAGTCCAAACATTGCCATCAATGGAAAAGTCCATCATTGTCGATGCAACAAAATCATAACCTAAAAATCGCTTGCAATTCATGCACTGAGTATTTTCAAAAAAAATGCGCTGACCGCAACTACATGCAAAATTTTTCATAGTACATTTTTACCGAGAAAATATTATTAGGATTCTTCGTATATCTCTGCAGGTAAAAACCATTTTTTTGCAATTTCATTATTGATTGAAGCAATATCTAACTGAATAGTATCTATGAATTCATGTAACGAATCATCAGCTAGAACTTCTTCTACTTTCACAATTTTCACATGTCGTTGTGCTGTAGCTACGGCTTTAAGTGCTTCACCACCTTCAGGCAATTTATTTAAACAAGTGACTAGTTCAGACAAACAACTCAATACCGAACGAGGGAAATCTTCATCTTGCAACATAAACATCACGACATCCTCTCCGTTCACTCGATCCAAAACGTGCTGACGATACATTTGATAGGCGCTCATAGACTGTAATACACTCATCCATAAAATATTAATGAATGGTTCAAGTTCGTCTCCTTGGGTCTGCTTCACCTTGCTATTGGTAATTAGATTAACCGTCCCCACATCCACAATTCGTGTCGTCATATCGGCTCGTTCTAAATTTCTTCCGAGACGAATAAAATCATAGGCGTTAGTATGAGACATAGTGCCCGCCAACATGCCTACAAATTGTTGGCACTGCTGTACTATATTCCTTAAAAAATTTTGCCGCTGGGCACGAGAAGTTGAGCGGCCGACATTTTCTTTTACATGGAAATAAAGATCATTAATCAATTCCCATGCTTCCGTCGGTATGATCTCCCGAGTCGTTCTTGCATTTTCTCTAGCCAGTTTTAATGCTGTGAATATAGAAGCGGGATTATCTAAGTCTGCTATTAAAAATCGAACGACGGATAATTCTTCTTCTTTTAATTTTTTTTCTTCGAATTCTTTATGACAACCCATAATATCAATTAGAGATCGCCAACCAAGATGAACATCTTTTGGCAAGTCCAACAATAAATTTGAATTAACGTTAATAAGTCGAGCAGCGCTTTCCATTCGCTCGACGTATCGCCCCAACCAATAAACTCTTTCTGCAACGCGTGACAACATATTTAATTATCCTCCGCGATAATCCAGGTGTCTTTACTTCCGCCACCTTGAGATGAGTTAACAATATAAGAGCCCTTATTCAAAGCAACTCGCGTTAGCCCACCTGCTGTTACATGGCTGCTTTTTCCTTGAAGAACAAAGGGCCTTAAATCGAGATGGCGAGGTTCGGGACCATTCGCTGTCAGGATAGGTGCTGTTGATAATTTAACAACGGGTTGCGCCATGTAGTTTCGTGGATCGGCTTTAATTAATTTTGCAAATTCTTCGCGTTCTTTTTTGGTCGATTGGGGGCCCATTAACATGCCATATCCGCCCGATTCATTTGCAGGCTTCACCACAAGTTTGTCTAAATTGGCCAATACATATTCACACTCTTTTGGGTCCATACAAAGATAGCTTTCAACATTGGGTAAAATTGGATCTTGATCTAAATAATATTTAATCATTTTAGGAACGTAGGTATACATGACTTTATCATCAGCAACTCCTGCACCGGGTGCATTTGCTAAAGCTACATTACCTTTTAACCACGCGCGCATTAAACCTTTTACACCCAACATAGAATCAGGATGAAAAACTTCCGGATCTAAAAACATATCATCGACGCGACGATAAATAACATCCACTCGCGATAGGCCATTGATTGTCTTCATGAAAACACAATCATCTTCAACAACAAGATCACCGCCTTCTACTAATTCCGCACCCATTCGCTGAGCAAGATATGAATGCTCAAAATATGCTGAGTTGTAAACCCCCGGAGTTAAGACAACAACTTCAGGGTAATCAAGTGGTCGAGGAGAAATATCGGCCAGCGTATCAAATAAATTCGTCGTGTAATCAGTCACCGGTAGAATGGTACTGTTTTCAAATAACTCAGGGAAAACACGTTTTGTAACAACGCGGTTTTCCATCATGTAAGAAACTCCCGAAGGCACTCGTAAATTATCTTCGAGCACATAAAACTCACCATCAGCTCCACGCACTAAATCGGTGCCACATATATGCGCCCATGTTCCATAAGCGGGCTTCATACCCATGCATTGTGGCCGGAAGTTTTTTGATTTCTTTAACAGCTCAGAAGGAATGACTTTGTCTTTAAATATTTTTTGTTCGTTATAGACATCGTCGATAAACATATTTAACGCCATGAGGCGCTGCTTTAAACCTTCTTCTGTGCGGCTCCATTCTTTTTGCGGAATAACTCTAGGGATAATATCAAATGGCCATTCACGATCGATATTTTCACCTTCACTGTAAACAGTAAAGGTTATGCCCATCGTCTTTATGGCCAGATCAGCTGAAGCTTTACGTTCTTGTAACTCTGCAGAAGATAATGATCTAAGGTACTTAACCAACTCTCTTGCTGGTTTACGTGGACGACCTCCAGCGGTAATTAACTCGTCATAAAATTCACCAGGATTATAGTTTTTCCAATCAATTGCCATAGGATGCCGTGATGTCCTTTCTACTCAGTGGAAGGTTAATTTATATTTTATAAAGGCCGTATTAAAGATCGCTAAAAAAATCACAAATCACTATTAAGCTGTCTTATACTCAATCAAAAGATAACCATTGCTTTATAGTAGAGGTATAGATACCTTACTGACAACCAATTTATAAACTTTAATGCTGCTGTTTTGTTTTGGTTTAACAATTCATCTATTGGCATACCCAGCATTTCCTTACCTTGATATCTGCTTTTTCAATATAAGAGGCTGCCCAGTAGAATTCGCCAATCCCTAAAGACCAAACACACTAAGCATTCACCATTTATTAAACAAGAATCTTTTAAATGACTATACAAATAGCGATCCATCATAAGACCGAATACCACTTTGATAAATTAACAGAGATTCATCCCCATCTCATTCGGTTAAGGCCCGCTCCGCATTGTCGAACTCCCATTTTATCTTATTCATTAAAAGTTCAACCCGATGACCATTTTACAAATTGGCAGCAAGACCCTTTTGCCAATTATATTGGTCGATTTGTTTTCCCTGAAAAAGCGAAGTCTTTAGTCATAGACGTCGAGCTCATTGCTGACATGACTGTCATCAATCCTTTCGATTTTTTCCTCGAAGATAGTGCCCAACAATTTCCTTTTACTTATGACAGTGACGATAAGAAAGATCTCGCCCCTTATCTCGAAATTAAAGAAGATGGAAAAGCGCTGACAAAATGGGTTAAAGCATTTAAAAAACAATTAGGCAGTGAGCCTAAAGCAACAGTTGATTTCTTAGTCGCGGTTAACGCCGAATTACAAAAAGATATTGGTTATGTCGTTCGTATGGAACCAGGCGTTCAAACTTGCGAACAAACATTAGATTTAGCAAAAGGTTCCTGCCGAGATTCTGCTTGGTTACTCGTACAAATTTTACGTCACCTTGGTTTAGCATCGCGGTTTGTGAGTGGCTATCTAGTACAGTTGACTGCCGATGAAAAATCTCTTGATGGCCCATCAGGGCCTGAAAAAGATTTCACCGACCTTCACGCATGGACCGAGGTGTATATACCTGGCGCAGGATGGGTTGGCCTTGATCCCACTTCCGGGTTATTTGCAGCTGAAGGACATATACCTTTAGCCTGCACTCCCGATCCTAAAACTGCCGCCGCAATCGATGGTGCTACCGGCCCATGCAAAGTCGAGTTTAAATTTGAAAACAGCGTCACACGCATACACGAAGACCCGCGAGTAACAAAACCCTATACCGAAGATGAATGGAAAAAAATTCTAGTATTAGGCGACGATGTTGACAACGTTCTCGATAAAAATGATGTTCGCTTAACCATGGGAGGCGAACCCACATTTGTCTCGATTGACGATATGGAAGGTAGTGAATGGAATCACAATGCGCTCGGCGACAAAAAAAGGGAACTCTCTGGTAGTTTATTACTAAAACTGAAAAACCGTTTTGCACCTAACGGGTTTTTACATTACGGCCAAGGTAAATGGTATCCCGGTGAACCATTACCTCGCTGGGCTCTTTCAATTTTTTGGCGTGACGATAAAAAGCCACTGTGGATAAATGAAAAATGGCTTGCCGATGAAAATAAAAACTACAATTTTACCAGTGAAAACGCAAAACAGTTTATTTCTGAATTTGCTAAGTTATTAAAACTATCTGGAAACTCGATAGAGACGGGATACGAAGATAATCTTTTTTACCTAATGAAAGAAGGCTCTCTCCCAGTCAATTTGAATCCTGAAGACAACAAACTGTCTGATCCGCTAGAACGAAAGCGACTACAAAAAGTCTTTAAACAAGGTTTAGACAAACCGGTAGGTTATGTTTTGCCATTAAAGCCCGCAGAAAATTCAGCAAAAAAATCTCGCCGCTGGCTAACAAGCCACTGGGAATTTCGCCGTGAACACATGTATTTATTACCGGGTGACTCCCCTATGGGCTTACGCTTACCTTTAGATAGCTTGCCGTGGAGCAATCCAAAAGATAAAGATATTGATCCACCTAAAGACCCGTTTGACAATCCAGGCCCTCTTGAGACATTTGCTTTTTCAACAAGAGAAGAAGAGTCCGATCTAGCAAAAAAATCAGTTCGCTCACAAACGCTTGAGCCAGAAACCAGCGACGAAATAATTCATACTGCGCTATGTGTTCAAGAGCGCGATGGTCGCCTCTATGTCTTCATGCCGCCACTGACAGATTTACAACACTACACTGAATTATTAAATGCCCTTGAACAGTGTTGTGAAAATCTATCGATGCCTATTATTGTCGAAGGTTACGAACCACCACGAGATAAACGTTTAGTTAAATTAGCGGTGACTCCTGATCCTGGCGTGATTGAAGTTAATATTCATCCCGCCAAAAGTTGGAAAGATATTGTGAAGACCACTCAAGGTTTATACGAAGACGCTAAGCAATGTCGGCTCGGTACAGAAAAGTTCATGCTCGATGGACGACACACAGGAACAGGTGGAGGCAATCACGTTACTCTTGGTGCAGCCTCACCAGAGGACAGCCCCTTTTTACGACGTCCAGATTTACTACAAAGTTTTATTAGCTACTGGCAACATCACCCTAGCTTGTCATATTTGTTTTCCGGGATGTTTATTGGACCAACAAGCCAAGCCCCTCGCGTAGACGAAGCACGCAATGATCACCTACATGAATTAGAAATCGCATTTCAGCAATTACCATCAGGCGAATCCGAACAACCTTGGCTTGTCGATCGTATTCTCAGAAATTTTTTAGTCGACTTAACCGGAAACACGCATCGATCAGAATTCTGTATCGATAAATTGTTTTCACCTGACAGCTCTACCGGACGACTTGGTATTGTTGAATTTCGAAATTTAGAAATGCCCCCGCACGCGCAAATGAGCGCCGTACAGATTTTGTTAATTCGAAGCCTGCTCGCGTGGTTTTGGGAAAAGCCGTACAAGCATTCGTTAATTCGGTGGGGAACTGAATTACATGATCGCTTTATGCTGCCTCATTTTGTTTGGCAAGATATCGCGAATGTTGTGAGAGATCTAAACGATGCTGGATTTTCATTTGAACAAAGTTGGTTAGCGCCCTTCCAAGAATTTCGCTTCCCTCACTACGGAACAATTGTCACTCGTGATATGCAATTGGACGTTCACAGCGCCATCGAACCCTGGCATGTACTGGGTGAAGAATCATCGACACAAGGAACTTCGCGGTATGTGGACTCCTCTGTCGAACGGATTCAAATTAAAACACGCGGTATTGATAATGCTCGATATATTGTGACTTGTAACCAACGCCGCGTGCCATTACTAAAAACAAATACAGCGGGACAATTTGTTGCCGGCGTAAGATACAAAGCTTGGGCGCCGTGGTCTGCATTACACCCAACCATTCCGATTCACACTCCGCTAGTGATAGATATTGTCGATACTAACAATAATAAATCTATTGCTGGATGCACGTATTACGTTGCTCATCCCGGCGGCAGAAATTATGATACCTTCCCAGTGAATGCCAACGAAGCAGAAGCAAGGCGAGTAGCGCGGTTTTCGTCTTTGAATCATTCACAAGGAAACTTATCCATTGGTGATGAAACGCCTCATCCTGATCACCCTTATACGCTAGATTTAAGGTATCAATAAGCAAACATCTATAAACAAATACCGATAAAACAAACACCAATAAATATAACTGCTAGTTGACTATTCAAAAAAATAATTGGGTTATTGTTATCAAAAGCAATACCGTTAACTTTGATAATAATTATTAAAGAGTTTTACCATGAGAATAAAATATGTAACCGTACTTTGCCTATTATCAAGTAGCGTATGCGGAGAAATAAACAATATTGGTGAAACGCCTAATAGCTGGTATCAGTCTGGTCAAAATGAATTAAAAAACGCATTATCTGTCCAAAAACAGAATACCAATAAAGCTAAAAATATTATTTTATTTATTGGTGATGGCATGGGTATTTCGACAGTCACAGCCGGACGAATTTTTGATGGCCAATCTAAAGGGCTACTAGGTGAAGAAAACTTATTAAGTTTCGAAAAATTTCCCCATCTTGGCTTATCAAAAACCTACAACACAAACCAACAGACACCCGATTCAGCTGGCACCATGACTGCCATGATGAGCGGCATAAAATCAAAAGCAGGCTTTATTGGTATTCATCAAATTGCAGAGCGAGGAAATTGCGCCAGCTCAAAGACAACTGAACTCACGACTCTTTTAGATCAAGCAGAAAAAGCTGGGCTATCTACCGGTATCGTATCGACAGCTCGTATTACTCACGCAACGCCTGCCGCTACTTATTCCCACTCTCCCGAACGAGACTGGGAAAGCGATGCAGACATGCCCGAATCAGAAATACAATCAGGCTGCAAAGATATTGCGTTGCAACTTATTGAGTTTTCTGTTCCTGGTATAACTCCTAAATTGGATAATGGAATAGAAGTTGTTTTGGGTGGAGGTCGTCGAAATTTCTTGCCTAATTCACGAAAAATACCTTCATCCTCAAACAAAGAAACTATCACTTTTCCCAAAGGAGTCAGGAAAGACGGGCGAAATTTAATTGAAGAATGGATAGAAAAAAATCCAACGGGTAGCTATGCCAGCAATAAAGAAGAGTTCAATAGAATAGATACTGAAAAGACAGATAAAATTTTTGGTCTATTTAATCAATCACATATGCAGTATGAAGCCGATCGAAGAGAAGGCGAGCCCAAAGAACCTTCTCTTACAGATATGACAAAAAAATCAATACGGTTACTACAGAAAAACAAAAAAGGGTTTTTCTTAATGGTTGAAGCAGGCAGGATAGATCACGGACATCATGCTGGCAACGCACTTAGAGCATTGGCCGATACTCAAGAACTTTCAAAAGCGGTAGAAGCAGCAAGAGAACTTATAGATATTAATGACACTCTTATTGTTGTTACAGCAGACCATAGTCATACACTCACCATTGCAGGATACCCGACACGAGGGAACCCAATTCTAGGTAAAGCGGTCAGTAATGACTCAAAAGGAAATCCACAAAAAATAGATCAATTAGCCGCCGACAAAATGCCTTATACCACACTGGGCTATCGTAATGGGCCTGGGCACAATGGAAATGGCAGAAAAGACTTATCAGAAATTAATACGCAAGGAAAAAACTTTCGACAGGAATCATTAGTACCAATGCCTAGTGAATCACACGCAGGGGAAGACGTCGCCATTTACGCCATAGGTCCATGGGCACATTTATTTCATAAAACCCACGAACAACATTACATCTATCATGTCATCCAACATAGCTTAGGGTTTTGAAGCTTCTCGCTCAGCAGGGATAATGACAGAAAAACAGCTGCCTTTTCCCTCTTCACTCACCACATTTATTTCACCGCCTAACAAGCCAACAAACTGCGACGTAATGACCAAACCTAAACCAGTTCCTTGAATAGCTTTTGTTCTCACCTCCTGTGCACGAAAATAACTAGCGAATAAATTTTCTAAATCTTCTTCAGAAATACCAATACCCGTATCAGTGACTGTAATTTCAACGGCATCCAATGATCGCTCCGTACGTGCAGGATGTATCGACAACACAACACTTCCCTCAGTCGTATATTTAAAAGCGTTAGACATGAGATTACGAACTATTTGCTGAACCTTTCTAACATCAGAATTGATGAGAATAGGAGATTCGGGCTTATCTAAAACAAATTTAATATTTTTTTCTTTAGCTAACTCATGCCATTCAAGAATATTATCCTCACAGATATCTTTTACATCAAATTGATGACAATCAACTTCCATTTGTCCTGCTTCAACTTTAGACAAATCAAGAATGTCATTTATAAGTGACAATAGGCTCAAACCATTCCGGTGAATGGCCCGAAGACCTTCTGCCTCACGCTCTTCTACTTGCTCTGATAATCGGCGTATTAAACGATGAGAAAAGCCAATGATTGAGTTTAATGGTGTTCTTAACTCATGAGACATATTGGCAAGAAATTGCGATTTCGCCCGATTCGCTTGCTCTTCACGTTCCGACGCGAGCCGATATTCTGTTGTCATATCACTTGCGATTTGCTGTGCTTTTTTATTAATAGAAAACAAAGAATAGATTAAATAGAAAAGCAATATATCGATAATAATTCCACCAATTAACACATATTGCGACGAACGATTTTCTCGATTGACCGAATAACTCACTGGAGTACTTAAATAAATGGTCCAAGGTCTTCCTTGAAGTTCAATGATTTTTTCGGAAGAAAAAACAGGAGAAAACTTCATTTCTCCCTGAGAGAAAAAATCATTAGTATCAAACAATAAGCTATCTTTTTTTACCGTTTCTCCATCAAATATTTCAAATTCAATATTAGGATCATAATCCCCCAATATGCCGCTCATTAAATCATTGGCTCTAAATGCTGAATATACCCAACCTAAGAACTGTTTATTCTCTTCATGAAAAACAGGCCAATACATCAGAAAACCTTTCTGAACATCTGTTTTGGTTTCTTGAACCAAAGTAATAATGCCCGAAATAGCTGCAACACGTTCTTCTCTCGCCCTTTGCATTGCTTGCCGCCGCATCTCATTCGACCACATGTCGTAACCGAATGCTCTTTGATTTCTCCAATCAAAAGGTTCCAAATAAATAATAGAGGTATACTCATCGCGTACACCTTCTGGGGAAATTTTGAATTCAGGAAACCCTTCATCTCTAACACCTTGTTCAAAAATTTCTTTCTTTTCTGATTCAACAGGAACGGCAAAACCCAAACCCTGTATCCCTGGCCAATTTTCATTGATACGCATTGCCGCCACAAATTTTCGCCATTCATCTCTTGTGATAAAACCATCATGTGAATCAATCATCGCTGCAGCAGCATACAGCGTCTGCTCATAAACTCTCATACGCTCAGTAATTGCATTTTGTATCTCATCAGAACGGTATTCGAAACGTTTGCGTTCTTGCTCATAGGATAAATTTCTTGCGACAAAATAAGCAACGACGGTAAGAGATAAAGAAATTGCGAGAATTAACCACCCTGTCCAACTACCGTGAATAAGGTTTATCATTTGCCATTGGTTTTTATCTGCAGAATCGTTTTTTTTCATATCATTTAAACTTGCTAAATAGTGTTAACTACATGAAATTAATGAATACTATTCGATACAAAATCAGAGAGCTCCTGATTAACATCTTTATACTGTTCAAATAAGCTGGGCAACAGCTCATGGATTTCTTCTTTGTATTGATTTTTCCCACTCACTTCAATATTGCTTGCCAGCTCCATTAATTTCTCTGCTCCCAAATTTCCAGCCACACCTTTTATCGTATGCGCTACGCCACAAACATTCGCATAATCATCATTGGCGATTAATTTTTTTAAACTTTCTAATCTATCAGGCATATCTTCTTGAAACATAGAAATTAATTTTATTAACCGCTCCTTTTTACCCTTTACTCTTTTAAGGGCTGAATCTTTATCCCAAACATGCAACCCGGTAATTTTTATCGGCTCTTCAATATTTTCTGAGGGATTGGATTGGCCTTCAAATTTATCGCCGTCTTTTATAAATGCTTCGCCTAACACAACCTTAATAATAATTTTTTCAAGTTGAACATTATCAATAGGTTTAGATATATAGTCTGTCATTCCAGACGCTAGACATTTCTCCCTATCTCCTTTCATTGCATTTGCTGTCATTGCAACAATAGGTATGTCGATATATTGATCTCCACTTACGCCTTGTCTTATATTTTTAGTCGCATCAAAGCCGTCCATTTCGGGCATCTGGCAATCCATTAAAATAATATCGTAAGGTGCATTCCGTGGAGAGTCGCTAAGAGATGTGATTGCTTCCATACCGTTACCAGCTACATCGCAACTAATACCGATATCCTCGAGCATTCCTAAAGCAACATGTTGATTGACATAATTATCTTCAACTAATAGTAACCGCTTATTAATCAGCTGTTTTTTTAGCTCTGTTTGATATTTATCGTTTTCTTCAGATTCTGTATTATTTTTATATGACCCCAACACACCCGTTGAATTATAAGATTCCTGATCATAAAAATGCCGAAAACTACCGTTAACAATAATATCTCGACAAAATAAATATGCTTTTTTAGTGACGGGCTTAGTAACCCTTGCATTGAAGTTATTCGCCAATGCCGACTTATGACGCAATGATTTATGTGCAGAACTTTTATGTATCTTGCTAAGCAAGATGATTTTAGCCTCCTTACAGCTTTCAAATTGTCGTATTGATTTTGTAAAATCAATACTGCCATCCAAGCAGTCTTCGTCGATAAAAATCGCATCAAAATTTTCGTTTTCACCGCTTTCGACATTAAACTCTAAAACGCTGATCGCATCAGAGACATTAGCCAACTCCATGCAACCAGAACCCCAACGAGAAAATTGCTTACTAATAATACTGTTAATGGCTCTATTCTTTTCAACTATTAATATATTAACGCCATTAAATTTTTCTGAATCCTTCTCAAAGAGCTTTTGGCTTTCTGTGTCTATTGAGGTGTCTTTCACGCTTTCTAACAACACACTAAAATCAAAACGACTTCCTACACCCATCGTGCTTTCCGTCGAAATATCACCACCCATTAGTTCACAAAGCTGCTTCGCAATTGCCAATCCTAGGCCAGTACCCCCATAAACTCTGGTTGTTGAAGCATCGACTTGCGTAAAAGAATCAAATATTGTTTGAATTTTTTCTTGGGATATTCCCACACCTGTATCAGTTACTGTGCACAATAATTTTTTCTGTCTTTCACTTACGTCAACAATCGACGCTGAAATAATTACTTCCCCTCGCTGAGTAAATTTAATTGCGTTTCCAACAAGGTTAGTTAGTATCTGTCGAATTCTCCCGGGGTCCCCAATCACCATTTCTGTCGTAATTTCACTTGTATCTAACACTAAAGCAATATTTTTTTCTTGAGCTCGATAAGCCATGGCTCCTGTAAAATCCTCTAGCACATCGATAATATTGAATTCCAAAAATTCTAAATCTAATCTTCCCGCCTCCACTTTAGAAAAATCTAAAATATCATTTACAATTCCCAATAATGATTCAGCACTTGATTTTGCTAAATCGGCATAATGCCGTTGCTCTCCACCCAGGTCTCCTTTTAACATTAAGCTCAGCATACCAAGCACACCATTCATTGGCGTTCTAATCTCATGACTCATACTGGCAAGAAACTCTGATTTATATTTTGCAGCATTTTCAGCTGCGTTTTTTGCTTCTATTAATGCAGTTTCAGCTTGTTGCCTGATCGTGATATCCCTAAAACTCCACACTCGTCCATTGCTAGAATCCATTAATTTCATTTGCCGAGAGGTTCTTTCTATTACTCGGCCATCTTTGAAATGGATAATGTCACTCGTCTCTTTTAGAGGATCATCTACAATTTTTTTCATTCCTCTAACAAGTTTAGAAGGGTCGCTAACAAAACCTATTGCATGGCTCACTAATTTTTTTTCATTTCCTGCATCATAAAGCTCCTCAGATATACCCCACATCTCTGTAAAACGGCTATTTACACGCAAGATATTTCCTTTACTGCCGGTAACTAAAATTCCATTATCTGTTGATTCTAAAGTAGCCTCTAATAAAGATAGGGACTCCATTCTGTCTAACTCAGCATTTTTTTGGATACTGATATCTCTTACTATTCCTGTAAAAAATCGTCCGCTATTCGTAAATACTTCAGATATAGCCAAATGCATTGGGAATTCCACACCGTCTTTTTTTACTCCTTTTAATTCCCTTCCTACGCCAATAATTCCAGACACGCCGGTTAATATATATTGCTCTAAAAAACCATCATGCCGCTCTGCAAATGAAGGTGGCATCAAAATATTGATCGATTCTCCAGTCACTTCAGATTCTTGATAAGAAAACATTTTTTCAGCCGCCAAATTAAATGACTGAATTATTCCTTTCTCATTAATAGTGATGATAGCGTCCGCAGCTGAATCAACGATAGCTTGAAGCTTGTCTGAAGATTCTTTAGCTTCGCGTGAAGAATGCTTTTCTGCTTCAGATATATCATCTAAACTCACCAATAAGTTTTTAAAACTTCGCGCTAAAACGCCAATTTCATCTTTTGAATCAACGGGTAAATCTTGCATCACGCCATTACGATGATACGCCTGAACTGCTTGCGCCATCTTTCTTAAAGGGAGTGATATCCTGAAAGATGCAAAAACGGCCAGCAGCAAAGCTACCAAGGCTAAAACCAATCCCATTAAAATACTTTTGTTTCTAAAATTTATTAATTGAAGATCAACAACATTTTGTTGGTGCTGCAAGAAAAGTACTATTTTTGTATCGTTATTAAAACCGTTTAACAGTACGGTTCTATAGTATGAAACTGAACTGCTTTTTTCTTCATCAAAATTCAATCCTCCTGAAGACCTTTGATCAACAGCTCGATGAAGTATTCCTTGTTTTCGATACACTTTGTAATCTGGAAATATATTATCGATGCCGATTACGGTATTTCCCTCATCATCTTTTTCTCGATTCATCTTCTCAACAAAACCTGAATCTGGACTATGTATAACGCTTCCTTTCTCATTCGCTGCATAAATATTGACGCCAATAACATCATCTTTGATTAATTGATCTATAAATACTTCAAAATCAACATGTATGGCAATAACACCAAATATTTCGTTTGTTTTAATATCTTTCACCCCTATTGAGACTTCAAAAAAAGGTCGCTGATAGTTATCCCCTTTTTTAAAATCCACCGAAGTGAAAAATACATCGGCCCCTTCAGAATCAATTGCCCCAGAGATATAGCCATAACTACCCAATACCGGCACGCCTAAATCGTTTTTAAACTCTTTTTTTGTTGATCGTATTTCTGACTCTCCATCGCTTAATTTATAAACATTGAGAAGATCACGATTAGAATCACTTACTTCTATATACTGTATTTTTCTATAATTTATTTTACTTTCAACCATCCTCATGAAAATTTGTTCCAGTCGTGAAACCCATAAATCATAATTCACTTTATCGTCATTTTTTAATGACGCAATTATTCCTTGTATCGGCGGTGTTCCACTTAAAAACTTAATATCATTTTCTGACTCTTTAAATAATTGAATAACTAAGTACTCTACAAGTTTACTTTTAACTCTCAGCTCTTCAATTTCTCTTTCTTTTTCCACCTCCAGACTCTGCGTATAAAACCCATAACCCACAATTGCAGCTATCGATGTTGCCAAAATAAAAGCTGCAACTGGTATTTGAATACCTAATGGTCTTTTTGCACTTCCTACATCAAATGTATGAATAATATCTATTTCTTCATCATCAATATTTCTATCTTTTTTTATAGTTTTTTCAACTTCAACTGTTTCATTTTTATTATCAATTTCGCGATATTCTTTTCCTTCTCTAATCGAGCTACTTTTGTCTTTTAATATTGATATCCCCACCATCAAATAAGAAGTACAAATAAGAGCCTGCATAACAAGAAAATGCATCTGCTCAGGATTTTTTAGATTAATAAAGAAATAAAGTTGTGCCGATATTTGAGGAATAAAGCTTAGTAACAACCCGAAATTCAGTATTCTTTTATCTGAGAAATACCAAATATATGTAAAAAAACTTCCCATACCAAAAAAAAGTAACGATCCAAATATCATTAAAATTATTGGATTTGAGAGATCCTCCGTTATTGAACTATGATCCGTTAAATACGTTAGATAAATACCATCAACATATTGAATCAACATACTAAAAATAACTGTTAGCATTATCAGTATTACAAGAATAAAAAGCGTATTAATAATGCTGTGAGATTTATGAGGAATAACTTCATTGTTATTTATGCGCGAAGACCTAGGCCCCCACAGTAATGCGACTGCAGCAATACCTATTACAGACGAAGAAAAAAATCTAAGAATCGACCATGCAAAATTGATTTTCGCTACGTTGCTAGCGCCATCTATTCCGTCATGATCGTTAGAACCTTGAATAATTCGCTCATGAAGAATAGAACTATGAATGTATATCTCCATAATTGAGACACACAATAATGCAAAGCTGATGATCAGAACGGCGCTGTTACGATGAACACTAAAATGAAAGAGGGATAAGAACATAATCACCGAAGCGATTATCAGGCCACTCCAGTCAATGAAAAAACTGATACCTTGTGAATTTAATAAATGTGTTATAGAGGGATATACCTGCTTACTTAATACCAAACCCATTACTACTACAAAGCTGATGAGTAACGTCAACCAAATTGAAATCAGCTTAAATTTACTTGTTGGTGTTATCATAAAATACGACTACTCATAAATTCTAAGCTATCAATAAGCTCCACTACTGCCAACTGTTCCCCACTGGTCAATAATTTTAGAATTATCATTAAACTGCTTACTCAAGTCCGCTTCTTATTGATACATTCAACTTACTGTTTTAATTATCTTTTTATCTAGATTTAATGAACAAATCTTTTAAATCAACAACCTATTATTAACTTTGCTACTTTTAACTGTAGACCATTCAAATGTAATCTGCCGTCATAACATATAAGTCAAATATTATTCTCCCATAAGCCTCATTTATTATTTGCTTTATCCTTTCAACGCCCTAATCGTCACGCTCATTAATTAGTTTATTGCTGATAAATCAACATGCTAAACACAAATTTGTCATCTCTATTGATAGCAAAAAGGTTTATAATTCACGGCTGTTTCACACGTAAATAAGTACATATGCATTAAGCTTTCGATAGGCTTCCGAATAATAAATATTTTTAGGACATGTGATATGCAGTACCACGCTCCCAGTTCTATTTCCTCGGCAATTGAATTACTTTCAGCAGATACTCAAGAAGCACCTACACGTGTACTTGCTGGCGGAACCGATCTTCTGGTTCAACTTCGCGCAGGGATGATTTCTCCCGCCTCAATTATCGACATCAAAAAAATTCCCGAAACAACGGCAACCTCTATCACTAAAGATGGTGTATTTGTTGGTGCTGCTGTCAGTGGTGCGGAATTTAACGAAAATAAAACATTAAAAGCACTTTGGCCTGGTGTGGCTGAAGCATTTGATTTAATTGGATCCACACAAGTGCAAGGACGTGCATCGTTAGGCGGCAATCTTTGTAATGCATCACCCGCTGCTGATTCTGTTCCTGCATTAATTGCGGCTGGCGTCATTGCTCATATTGTTGGTCCTGAAGGCGAAAAAAAAATTCCTGTTGAAAATATCAATACGGGTCCAGGGAAAAATTGTTTAAAGGCTGGCGAATTTATCGTGAGCTTTGAATTCCCTAACCGACCACAAAGATCAGGGGATGCTTATTTACGAATGACTCCCCGAACAGAAATGGATATAGCCGTCGTCGGGGTTGGTGTTAATGTCACTTTAGATCAATCAGGTAAATGCACTCATGCCCGAGTGGGTTTAGGTGCCGTTGCTCCTCGTGCTTTATTAGTAGAAGCAGCAGCAAACACATTGATTGGGACAACTATTGATGAAGTAGCGTTAAACAATTTACAACAAGCCATCAGCAATGCATGTTCGCCGATTGATGACAAACGCGGAACTATCGAATACAGAACAAAAGTGGCAGGTGTTATCGCAAAACGTACCACCATCATTGCGCGTAATCGCGCACTCGCTGCTGAAGGAGATAAATAATTATGCCAAAACAACATATCAGCACCACGATTAATGGTGATCCCGTAGAATTTTTATGTGAGCCACAAGAAACTCTATTAGATATTTTACGTAACGAGCTTGAATTAACCGGCAGTAAAGAAGGATGTGCATCTGGCGACTGTGGCGCATGCAGTGTGATGCTTGACGATCGCTTAGTATGTTCTTGCCTAGTATTGGGTGCAGAATTAAATGGCAGCAAAGTCGATACGATAGAAAACATGGCTAGTGGAGAAAAACTACACCCTCTTCAACAAGCATTTCTTGAAAATGCCGCATTACAATGTGGCATTTGTACCAGCGGTTTTTTAATCGCTGCAAAAGCGTTATTAGAAAAAAATAATAACCCTACCGAAACCGAAGTCAGATTTTGGCTAGCAGGTAATCTTTGCCGTTGTACCGGTTACGATAAAATTATTCGCGCCGTATTAGAAGCCGCTGCCGTTATGCGCGGCGACACACATTATCAGTACGCGAATGTAGATGGGGAGAAAGCTCATGGGTAATGAAGCATCGCCGTTTAAACATATTGGTAAAAATACAGTTCGCCCTGACGGCGTAGATAAAGTCACTGGTCGTGCAAAATTCGGCGCTGATTTTGTTTTACCGGGAACGCTTTGCGGAAAAATTTTGCGAAGCCCTCATGCTCACGCCAATATTCTTGATATCAATATTCAAAAAGCGCTAGCGCTTCCCGGTGTGAAAGCCATTATCACATCGAAAGATTTACCAGACATTGCGCCAGAAGATGCAATGATCGGAAATGAACCGCCAAACTTTCGTGACATGTCTGCAAATTTATTAGCACGCAAAAAAGCACTCTACGATGGACACGCCATTGCTGCTGTTGCTGCAATATCAGAAAAAATCGCGGATGAAGCATTAGCACTAATCGATGTTAAATACGAAATTCTTCCTCATGTGATTGATGCCGATGCGGCTATGGCCGATAACGCTCCCATTTTGCATGATGACTTATTCACAGAGGGCGCTTCTCCAAAACCAACAAAACCTTCCAACATTGCTAAACGAGTTCATTTACACGGCGGCGATCTTGATGCCGGTTTTTCTCAAGCTGTTGAAATTGTTGAGGACGTCTTTAGAACGGAGCCTGTTCATCAAGGCTACATAGAACCTCATGCCTGTATCGCCAGTTATAGTGAAGATGGACAATCGCAAATTTGGTGCAGTAGCCAAGGGCAATTCATGGTGAGAGCCTACACGGCAAAAATCCTCGACATGGATTTAGCACAGATTCGTGTGACACCATTAGAAATTGGCGGCGGCTTTGGCGGTAAGACAACCATTTATTTAGAACCCCTCGCCGTTTTATTATCAAAAATAAGTAACCGTCCTGTAAAAATGGTAATGACACGCGAAGAAGTGTTTCGTGCTACAGGCCCAACATCTGGATCAATCATCAAATTAAAAATTGGCGCAACCGCGGATGGAAAAATTTGCGCTGCCGATGGAGAACTAATTTATCAAGCAGGTGCATTTTCTGGTTCACCTGTGATGCTTGGCTGCATGGCAGGCATGGCGCCTTACGAATTAGAAAATTTTTCATTCGTAGGATTTGATGTCGTCAGTAATCGTCCAAAATCTGCCGCCTATAGAGCACCGGGTGCACCTATGGCGTCTTTCGCTGTTGAAACGCTATTAGATCAACTCGCCATAAAGTTAACATTAGATCCCGTACAGTTTCGATTACGCAATGCTGTCAAAAAAGATTCCAAAGCGATTTACGGCCCTAAATTTCGTGACATCGGTTTTGAAGAAACATTACAAGCCGTGATGGAGCATCCGCATTTCAAAGCGCCATTAAAAGAAAACCAAGGCCGAGGAATCGCTTGCGGGTTTTGGTTTAATATTGCAGGCCCAACAAGCGCAGCATTAAATATCAATGAAGACGGCACTGCTGTTTTAATTTCTGGCAATCCAGACATTGGCGGTTCTCGCGCATCACTCGCAATGATGGCGGCCGAAGTATTAGGAATTGAACCAGAAAAAATTCGCCCTATTGTTGCAGACACAAGTTCGATTGGTTACAGCTTGCATACGGGCGGAAGTCGCGTTACTTATTCAGTTGGCCTCGCGATTATTGAAGCAGCGAATAACATTATTATTGATTTAAAAAAACGCGCTGCAAAAATTTGGGACATTAATCCTGAATCGGTTGAATGGGAAAACGGCATGGCCATCGGTCGTAGTGCTGCTTCCATTAGCCAAGGCGGTCAAGAAGAAGCTGAGCAAACATTAACGCTTTCTTTAAAAGAGATTGCCGGCATGGCAGCAAAAACAGGTGGCCCAATTGCAAGCTCAATTAATATTAATGCAACTGGCGCAGGCCCAGGCTTTGGCGCACACATATGTGATGTTGAAGTGGATAAAGAAACGGGATTAGTAAAAATATTACGTTACACCGCAGTTCAAGATGTTGGTCGTGCTATTCATCCCGCCTATGTCGAAGGACAATTACAAGGCGGTGTCGCACAAGGTATTGGTTGGGCACTGAACGAAGAATATATTTATAACGACGACGGGAAATTAGTTAATCCGGGATTTCTTGATTACCGAATGCCCGTGGCTTCTGATTTACCGATGATCGATACCGTATTAGTTGAAGTACCAAATCCTCGACATCCTTTTGGTATTCGTGGCGTCGGTGAAGTGCCTTTAGTGCCGGTTATGGCGGCAGTGGCTAACGCCGTTCACGATGCAATTGGAATATTGCCAACTGCATTACCGATTTCACCACCTCGTCTTTTACAACTTATCGACGAAAAAAAATAGCATTTTTTAATAAACGGAAACGCTAAATGGCAAACGTTGTACTCAATAGTTTTTTATTACAATTTATTGGAGAGGATTTCATTCAAGAAGGCTCTTCCGAGGAAAGTATTGTAATAGAAGCGAACATAGTACGAGATGTGATTAAAGCGCTAGAAAAACAATTCCCCGAAATCGGCGATCAGCTACGCAGTGGAGTAGCGATTGCCATCGACGGGGAAATTTTTTCTGATCCGTTATTGCAAGAACTGGAAGAAGATAGTGAAGTCTATTTTCTTCCGGCGATCGAGGGAGGTTAAGTTTAAGTTTGATGAATTTTTTACACAATAAATTATCAATAGCACAAACGGCTAATACTAATAAATAATTCCTCCGTCCGTTTAATTTTCAATCCCCCGATAATTTTTTGCTATAAAAACGCTAAAGCTGTTTGAAAACACAGTGTAATTCAAAATGAGTAAAAACAAGCCTAGGCGGTATAATCTGCAAGTTAATTGCGCAACTGAAAAAACTCAAACAAATTCAGACACTTAAAAACACCTGTCGCGCCATTCTCTCGACATTAACCCGCTAAGGCGGTTTAATGCTCAAAATCCGTAATAAACCCGCCACGGCGTCATAATTACGGATCTGTCTTTACAAAAGAAATAACAGCAATAAAAACAAAAAGTTAAGCGAAATTTTGGAGCTACAAGAAATGCGTGTTATACCGCTAGAGCTGCAAAACTACGAAATACGAACATTAACCCGCCAAGGCGGTGTAAGTGGGGTTATACCGCTGCGCCGTTATAATTAGCGTTAGATTTTACGAGGAATTCGAGTGATAGCTCTTATCTTGATTGATCAACAAAAAGGGATAGATCATCCAAAACTCGGCGAGAGAAATAACCTAGATGCAGAAAATGAGATGCTAAAATTGCTCCATATCTGGAGAGAAAATGACTGGCCAATATTTCATGTACAGCACAAATCGAAGGAAAAGGATTCTGTGTTTTGGCCTGAGCAAGAGGGAGTCGAATTTAAAGACGAATTCAAACCGATGAATTCCGAGCCTGTTATCGAAAAATCTATACCATGTGCATTTCTCAAAAGCTCTTTGGCAGAAAAATTAACTAATTTAAATATTAATTCCGTTGCTGTAATTGGCGTGGCTACCAACAACTCCATTGAAGCAACAGCAAGAACTGGTGGCAACCTAGGTTTCAATGTCTATATCGTGGAAGAGGCCTGTTTTACCTTTGCAAAAAAAGATTATTTTGGTGCACCTCGCACAGCATCGGAGGTTCATGCTATGTCGTTAGCAAATCTACATGGCGAGTATGCAACGGTGTTAAATAGTGATCAGTTACTTAGCAAGGCCAAAATCTAACAATGCTATCAACCGGACGCCATTTTCGTCGCTTCTATTTTGTGCTTAAGTAGCACAAAATAAAATCAACTACAATTCGCCGGTTATAGCGGCGTTAGAAGTACATCAGCATGAAGAGTCTATTTCTTGTATTAGCATCTTTGGTTTTAGTCTCTTGTACCGCAAGCGCAATTAAAGGTGAGTGGCACAACGAAGATGACCAGAGTCGAACTTTGATTCGATTCTCTGGCAATTATAATTGCTTTATTTTTGTGGGTGGGCCTGTTGATGGCATGGCTTCGGAGTGCAAATATCGAAAACTGGATGCGCAATCTTTTGAGCTGTGGTTCGTGGATGAGGCAGGAAATACAGAGGAAGGCTATTTTCTGCCATTTACTTATAATCACGAGTCTGGGGTTATCTTGGTTAATACTGAGGGGCGTATTATTGAACTTCGTAAGAAATAGCATCACTTCTAACAAGCCGCTCAAATTCGTTCCGGCCACAAGAAGCGTGGCCTCCACCGGACTCGCTAACGCTCGCTGAAGTCTCACGCCGTTTAGCGGGGCGTTATACACATTAAGGATTTATCGTGGAATTAGGTCTGATAGACAAGCTGGCGCACGCCACAGTTAGAATCGAATGTGTTGATTCTGAAGGAAATCAATCCTCTGGCACAGGGTTCTTCTTCGGATTTTTGAAGAATGGTGATGAAGTAATACCGGCTGTAGTTACAAATAAACATGTGATTAACGGAGCTGCAAAAGGAGCATTTCACTTAACGCTCAAAGGTGAGGGCGGAGAGCCGCTGCTTGGCCAGCATATGCGGCTAGAGTTTGAAAACTTCGAAGCGCAATGTATTAAACATCCTGAGGATGGTGTTGATTTAGCGATATTCCTAGCTGGCCCAATTATTAATCAAGCTAAGCAACAAGGAAAAGAGTTTTTTTATATAACTCTCGATGAAAGTATCATTCCTCCCGAAGAATTCTATAACCAAATATCTTCAATGGAAGATATTGTCATGATTGGCTATCCAAATGGTATTTGGGATTCAAAGCACAATCTTCCGCTTATCCGAAAAGGAATTACATCCACTCATCCAAAATATGACTTTAATGGTAAGCCTGAATTTTTAATTGATGCTGCGTGTTTTCCAGGGTCAAGCGGCTCTCCTGTTTTTTTGGCCAATCTTGGAATGTACTTTGATAAAAAAGGAAATACGAACGTAGGCACAAGGCTTGGTTTGCTTGGAGTGCTTTATGCAGGGCCTCAACATACAGCACAAGGTGATGTGCGAATAGTACCAGTGCCTACAAATCAAAAAGCTATTTCCGTATCGGCGATACCGAACAATCTAGGTATGGTAATTCAGGTTAAGAAGCTTCGTGAATTTGAACCTATCATCAAGCAGATTACGGGGCGGTAATGTATAACAAGTTGCTGCACCTGACACATACTGCTACGTTCGTTTTGTGTCTGTCGCTACGCTCCATTTTCACACAAAACGCTCTCCGCAGTATGTGCAGGTGAGCAAGGCGTTATGCATCATGGAAAAAATGGCCATGAAAGATATTGAATTTCCAATACTAGAAGATGAAAGCTCAAGCTATCCAGTGAGTGAAGGAGCGTCAGTGTGCCCAGTATGTAAAGCTAAAGAGATTTCGGGTGAAAAGGAACGGGCGTTTATTCATGGCGGCGCTATTTTGCTAGGAGAAGCCTCTGATAATGGAACGCAAAAATTTCAACTCATCGACGAATTACAAGCGTTCTTATATTTCGACTGGGAGTCGGGTAATCAAGACAAGTACGCCGAATTGGAGTTGGCTACAGCTGTGAAAAAAGGGCAATTCAACTTTACGTTCTGTTCAACCACTTGTTTAAGGTCATTTCTTAATTCGTGTGTAGACAACCTTGAAAATAGAATTAGAAAGGAAAAAAATGCATAACAAGGCCAGGCAGCAGGGACTGCGCAAACTGCGTTTGCTTGCCCCTGCTGGCGGCGTTAAGTTTACAAACATGATCAAGATTATCACTTACATTTCAGTGCTTCTGATCGGCGTAATTGCAGGCTATTGGGTAAGTAATGTTGCTGATAATCTTCAGCCCAATTACCGTTGGGTCCAAATATATAATGACTCAGGTTGCGACATAACTTCAGCAGGTGTCATATTTCCTGATAGAACAACTTCAGTAAGTGAACAGCAGGCTGTATTAACTCGCTACCCTTATAATGGTGAATCGGACCTAAATATACCTGTTTTGGCATCCGAATCTGATAAATACCAAATCAGCTTGGGTTTTAGTAACTGTCCTCCACGTATTGGAGAAATACAAAACGTCAAATCAGGCACTTTCATACAGGTTTTCGTTGGTAAAAGTGAAATTGGCTATGCTGCTAGGTAAAAACTTAACAAGTAAAGGCAGCGGACACAAAAGTGGTGAGACTTCAGTCCGCTGCTTTAGGCGTTAAGCCTCAAGAGAAGTCATGATCGGACAACACAGAATATTTGCAGATCACTATCAGTTTTATCTCTTTGACAGTGATGCCGACCCTTATGCGGTAGATGAAGAGTGGTCTGATGAAGTGCTTAAAAAAGGATACCTTCAGGGTAAGAACAGCATCCATGTTGTTACTATCGGTGATTACAATGATCATGCTGTGACTATCTACAAAGGTGCTCCTAGTGAAGCACTGCCTGAAGGCGGGCATGATGCTATCACTGAAATTACTATCAATTCTGGCAAGGTAAAATTGTCATCACCAGCTTATGGTCGTGATGATGAGCCAGAGTTTAATATAGGGGCTGGGGTTTATAAGCTAACCATAAGATCTCTAAATTCAGGTAAGGAAGACCCTGATGCCGTAGAAGATCTTGAAGACCAAGAATTTTTTAAACTGGAGCACTTAGAAAGGTATGAGCTTTATTTCGAGCCAAAGGCTTAACAAGTCAAAGCACTCGGACTTGGCAAAGCTGTCACCTTTTTTGTTCCAAAAAAGCCGCCAGCTTCACCAAGCCGGTGTTTGAGGCGTTAAAGTGGAAGTCAAACAATGAACAAAGATAATATAATTAGTTCTAGTAAGCAGGAATGGACAACTACTGAGATTTTATTCGCAAAAGCATTTTATCCTCTTACAGTAGTATTAGCTTTTTCGGCCTATTTCTATTTGATTCAAGCAGGTTTTCAGGCCCAGCTAGCTCTAATAGTTTGTGAATTGCCTGTTGTTGCGCTAATTGTGATTTTTGAACGTTTATTCCCTAACAAAGAAAGTTGGAATAAATCCCAAGGTGACGTTGTACCTGATATCGCACACAACATTTTATATTACTCTGTATTTTTAGTATCTCCCGTATTTACTGTATTTGTCGCCAGCGGATTGTTTTGGCTAGTGGAATCTTTATTCTCGCGAGAACAATTAGCGATCTGGCCTAGTAATTTTCCTTTGGTAATACAACTAATTTTAGCTCTGGTAATTGCAGAGTTTATAGCTTACTGGGTACATAGAGCGCACCACTCGGTTCCCTTGCTGTGGCGTTTACATTCTGTCCATCATAGTCCAGGTCGCTTATATTGGTTTAACACAGGGAGATTCCACCTGTTTAATGCATTATTTGATATTTTGCCTGTTTTCGTTGTCTTGTATATTTTAGGTATTTCAGAAAAGGTGTTTATGGCTTTTCTGTTGTTTACTGCTATTAATGCGTTTTTTCAACATGGCAATTTAAAAATTACAATCGGCCCGCTTAACTGGCTTGTAAGCGGTGCCGAATTGCATAGGTGGCACCACTCGAATATTCTAGAGGAAAGCAATCATAATTACGGACAAAATCTAATACTATGGGACATCGTGTTTGGAACCCGGTTTTTACCTAAAAGTCCGCTGCAGCCCAGCAATATAGGGATGACTTATCCTAGTAATTTTCCTAAAAGTTTTACAAAACAACAATGCGCCCCATTTATGTGGGATAAAATTCTAAAAAAACAAACATAACAAATTTAGCCAAGCGACGCTGAAAAGCTCGCTGAAGGCGTTAACTAGGATCTATAACGCGCTAAAGTCGTCAAATAATTTCCACGAAATTCAGGCAAATGCTTAACAAACCAGAACAGTGTTATATGAGTTAGTTGCTGATGAGGAGAAATACAATGGTAAATTTTAACCGAAATAAAATTAATTAAAAATAATTACCCCCTCTCGTTTAACTCCATTTAATTGTTCCGCTTTTTTCTTTGTATCGCAAACTATTAGTATTAGCGACACAATCATTGCGGTAAAACTATTTATTCAACAACACCCCATAAATCATATTCATCGGCATGCTCAATTGTGACGTCCACAATATCGCCCGGTGCAACGTCAAACTCATCATTTAAATAAACGACACCATCAATTTCTGGCGCATCGCCTTGCGTTCGACCGATCGCTCCCTCTTCTTCAACAATATCAATAATAACGGGAATTGTTTTCCCGATTTTTTTCTGTAATCGATTCGCAGATATCGCCTGTTGTTTTTCCATAAAGCGTTCCCAGCGACTTTGCTGGATATCTTCTGGCACATGATCAGGTAAGTCATTGGCAGTAGCACCTTCGACGGGAGAATATTTAAAACAACCGACTCGATCCAATTGCGCTTCTTCTAACCAGTCTAAAAGAAATTGAAAATCTTCCTCTGTTTCACCAGGAAAACCAACGACAAATGTTGACCGTATTACAAGGTCAGGACAAATTTTTCGCCACGATTTAATGCGCTCCAATACTTTTTCTTGATTACCTGGACGCTTCATTAATTTTAAAATTTTTGGACTCGCATGCTGAAAAGGAATATCCAAATAGGGAAGAATTTTTCCTTCGGCCATTAATGGAATCACTTTATCAACATGAGGATAGGGATACACATAATGTAACCGCACCCACACGCCTAGCTCACCTAATGCGACAGCTAAATCTTGCATTCGCGTTTCTAATGCTTGGCCTTCAATAAAATCTAATTTGTATTTCACATCTACGCCGTAAGCGCTTGTATCTTGTGAAATCACTAATAACTCTTGTGTGCCGGCAGCGATTAATTGTTTAGCTTCTGTGACAACATCTGAAATCGGACGGCTGACTAAATCACCACGCATTGCAGGAATAATACAAAAGGTACAACGGTGATTACAGCCTTCTGAAATTTTCAAATAACTATAATGCGGTGGCGTAAGTTTAATGCCTGCCGTTTGAAGTAAATCTGGATAAGATTTGTGATCTTTGCTTGTAACATTGTCTTGTTCTTTTTTCTGGCCGGCATTAGGTGGAATATATTCATTCACTGCACCCATCACAGTGTCATAATCAGCAGGCCCTGAAATACTCAACACATTTGGATTAGCCGCTTTAATCGCTTCCGCATCAGCGCCCTTTCCCATACACCCAGTCACTATGACTTTGCCATTTTCTTTCATCGCTTCCGAGATAGCATCCATTGATTCTTGTTTCGCTGAATCAATAAAACCACAGGTATTCACGACGACGACATCGGCCCCATCGTAATCGGGAGAAATTTCATAACCATCTAATTTTAGTTTCGTTAAAATACGCTCGGAATCAACCAACGCCTTCGGGCAACCCAAGCTGACAAAACCCACTGTGGGCTGCTTTGCACTCATACCTTTACCTGTTTAATTTTGTCTCGAGAAAACCTCAAAAGCGCGAGTTTACAGACAAGGCTCTATAAATGCATTAACAAGATATGACCCAACACTACAATTTCTTAAAAACTATCGATGCGCCCTATTTGCCACAACGCTTTCAACGACGAGCAAAACAAAAACCGCTAATAAAATCCACCACCATAGGCGTTGTGGTTTTTCTAGTTCGGCTTTGAGTATTTGTGAGCGAACGGCCGCTGATTGAGTGGGTGTGGTTTCAGGATTTAAAACCGAATCTAAAATATCTCCAGGTGGAACAGTGTTGAGATTGGATTCTTCAACAGGATTGTTGACCGCATAATAGATCGAAGTGGACGCAGAGTTAACGCCATTATCTGCTTCTGAACGAGCTAACGTTTGTTCATAAATACCAGGTATTTCTGCAAGGAAACTCGGTGAACTGTTTTCTATTTGATTGCCTAGGCGTTCTTCTGAAAAAGATGTAATTTTATTACCAAACGGATCTTTTAATTCTGAGGTTTCAAAACCATTATTATTGTCTATTAATATAATTCTTTCGCCAATATTGTAAAAAGATTTTTTATCTGGCATTTTAGCCAAATACTTTAATGTCTCATGGACAAAAGGTAAGTAAGTAGATTGCAAAGGAAAGTTGTTCCATTCAACGTCTAATGAAGAACCAAAAATTAATGCCCTCCCCTTGCCTACCTGTTTTTCAATTAAGGCAGGGGCTCCATTATCAAACGACATTAATACTTCAGCATTATCAGTTGGTTTCATTGACCAATAACCATCGAAGCGAGCAGTCCAATCGATGTCGATAGGTTGTAAAATAGGATGGCGATTTTTAATATCCGCAATTAATAAATACTCATTATTAGAAAACAGTTGGCGTTCAACTAATGTTGCTGGACTAAACGAAGATATTTGATCATTAAAGTCCCCTGCCCTTACTCGGTCGCCGAGTGCAATCAAAACACTACCGCCGCTTTCAACATAATCGTTTAATGCGCGGTTAACGGCTGATGGCATATTGCTGGTATTTAATAAAACAACGACATCTGCTGAACTTAATTGCTTATTTATTAATGTACTTTCTGCCGTTTTTTGCGTGTTTATGATATCGGTATCAACTACGGTGACGGCAAATGGAGAAGATTTAGCCTTACTATTGTTATTACTACCTGCCCCTTCACCACCTTCACCCGACAATTGATTAGACAGTTCATTGCTTTCTAATGCCAACTTAAACCAATGGCTTTCATCGTTGTACCAATTTTTTGATGCTTCGCCGTTTAAAACTAATACATTGAGTTGCGGCAATACATCGACGGTAAAGAAAGCGCTGTTGTCATTTTCGAAATCGTCCTCGTCCTTTTCATCTTTATCTAATGTAATCTTTCCGATGTGCGTACCCATTGAAGAAAATGTCACAGGCACGGTTACTATTTGTTCTGATTTTTCAGTGAGGTCTACAGGTACTGTTGCAACCTCTTCATCATCAATGGTAACTGTCAATGAAGACTGGTTAACTTTTACATTACCGACACTGCGCACGCGTACAAATATATTTTGTGGCTCTATTTTTTCTTGATCATCTGCATCGCCACTATTAAAGGTAGAGCGCACAAAGGTAGGCGCTCTAACGCCGGTTATGGTTAAATTTTTTGTTTCATTTTTATCTGTGGAATTTGAATTATACGGTGCGGCCTCCATAAATAGTTCGATACCGGGGTCAAGTTTATAACTGGTATCAAAGTCTTCCATTCCGGTGGACTGAAAATCAGAAAGTAAGAAAATCGCTTTTTCTTCAAATCGTCCTTCTTTTAATAATTCATTGGCCACTCTCAAAGGCGGGAGGAATCGTGTGGTGTTGTATGTAAGCGTTTTTAAGTCTTGAATGGTATTTTTTATACTTTCAAGGTCAGTTGTTGGCCCATAAACTTTTTTTACATCATCGGCGAATAACAGCAGTGTCGCCTCATCACCTTGATTGAGTTCATCAATAACCGATTCAGCTTTTGATTTTGTTTTTTCAAAATAATCGTCATATCCCATACTCATTGAAACATCGACAGCAATCGCAACAGATCGTGGCGCAATATCCGCTAATGATGAAACCGACTGTCCAAAAAAGGGTCGCGCAAAAGCGAAAGCCAGTAAACAAATCACTAATGCTCTAAGGAATAACAACAACCATTGTTGAAAATTTTGAAAGAAAAATTGCTTACGTGTTGTTTGTTCAAAAAACCGTAATGTGCTGAATACTACTTGAGGAGGAGTATCTTTACGAATCAAATGGATCGCGATAGGAATTAGCGCCGCAAGAAGACCGAGTAAAAAAATGGGAGCTAATAATGACATTTATGTATCCGAATATTTTTTAGAATCTAAAAAACAGCTAACTACGAATCAGACGACACTAGAAACCGCGCGATCTTCGTTTAAGGTAAGCTGACAACGCTGTATCAATTGGTTCTGATGTATTTAGTAAACAATAATCGACACCGTGTGAACGGCATTGTGTTTTACAGTAATCAGTAAATTCTTTTACCGCTGCCATATAGTTTTTTCTTATCGCTCCGGGTGATGTTTTTAATGCCGCTTTTGTTTCGGCATCAACAAATTCTGTGGCTGAATCAAAGGTGAAGTTCAATTCAGCGTTATCCATCACATGAAATAAAATGACTTCGTGCCCCATAGCGCGCATTTGCTGTAATAATTTAATGGTTTCTTTTTCGTTGTCGAGCATGTCACTGATTAAGACAACAAAACTTCTACTTCGCAGAGTTGATGCTAAATCACGTAATGGCCTAACTGAATCCGTCGTATTCGCTGGTGATAACTCTATCAATGAACGAAAAATTTGCATCAAATGAGTATTCCGATAAAGAGCAGGAATGATTGTATTCACTTGATTATCAAAGGATATTAAGCCCGCCGCATCACGTTGTCTTATTGCGAAATATGCCATGGCTGCCGCTAGCGTTCGTGCATATTCGAACTTTGTCGATTCGCCTGATCCATAACCCATCGAGGCACTGGTATCGAGCAAGATCATACAACGAGAATTTGTTTCGTCTTCGAATTGCTTTAAATATAATTTGTTTGATCGGCCATAAAGTTTCCAATCGATGTGACGAGTATCGTCGCCTTGGTTGTAATGACGATAGTCTGTGAACTCAACACTGAAACCACGATGCGGACTGCGATGCAAACCATTCAGAAAACCTTCCACAGCCACTCGCGCACGCAATTCTAAATTATCGATACTCGCTAGAATATTAGGATCGATAAAATTTCCTGTTTTTGATGTTTCAGACTGTTGTCGTTTTTCTGCCATTAAAATTTTGCTCTGCTTTTTAGTCAGCCAAATTAATGTGTAGGCACAGGTACTGTTTCAATTAATTTCTTTACTACATCGTCAATCGATATGCGTTCGGCTTCCGCATGAAAATTTAATAACACACGATGACGCAATACCGGTACTGCTAATGCTTGTATGTCACTGTACGCGACATTGTAACGGCCCAATAAAAGCGCTCTCACTTTTCCACCTAAAATTAAATTTTGTGAAGCTCGCAATCCCGCACCCCAACTAACCCACTCTTTTATAAAGTCTGGGCAATTTTCATTTTGTGGTCTAGTCGCCGCCACCAATCTCACTGCGTACCGAACGACTGAATCAGCGGCAGGAACTTGTCGGGCGACACGTTGAAAATCTAAAATATCTTGAGCCGTTAATGGATGATTTAACACAACATCATTATTCTGCGTTGTATTGGTAACTACCTTCATTTCGTCATCTTCAGGCAAATAATCGATCATTAGCTTAAACATAAATCGATCGAGCTGGGCTTCAGGTAAGGGATAAGTGCCTTCTAGTTCAATGGGGTTTTGCGTGGCTAGAACAAAAAACGGTTTTGCCATTGGATGGGTGACGCCCGCCGCAGTCACTTGTCGCTCTTCCATAGCTTCTAGTAAAGCCGATTGTGTTTTTGGTGGTGTTCTGTTGATTTCATCTGCCAATAAAATATTCGTAAATATGGGGCCTTTGACAAAATTCATGGAGCGAACGCCACCACTTTCTTGCACTATCTCAGTTCCCACTACATCAGCAGGCATTAAATCCGGTGTAAATTGGATTCGACTAAAATCCATTTTTAAAATATCGGCTAAGGTTTTGATCAATAAAGTTTTTGCTAAACCAGGAACGCCAGAAATCAAACAATGACCGCCGGAAAATAATGCAATCAATAATTCTTCAACGATATCATTTTGACCAATGATGACTTTTTTCAGCTCGGCCAATAGTTCTTCTCGGCCACTTTTCATTCTTTCGACGAGAGCTAAGTGGTCTTCATTTATTTCGTGGCTTCTTTCCTGATCAGAGACTAAATCTGGGCTATTCACTTCTGACATAGTAATTCCTTAAAATACTTTAAGAACATTTTATTAATTTATAATGTAAAATTATCTATTTATAGTTAATGACTTAACGCGTAAATAATATAGTTAATACCAATTTTGTAGGCCTCGTTACAATATTTTGTTGGATAGGGTTCATAAAATGTATGCTCCCATCCATCACCGAGATCAGTATTAAAATTTGCTACCATCATGATACGGCCATCATCATCTAAGATAGCGTGAACCGATGGCGGAAAATCAGGATCATCTAAATAAAATGGACCACCGTAATTCCACGTGACAGACCGTCCTGGAACTTGTGCAATTTCATCGATATCAAAAAAGCTATGGAAGACGGGATGACTGGTATCGAGCTTTACAAGTTCTTTGTCCGGAAATATTTTAATCAGCTCTATTAAAAAATCTTGCCAGTGTTGCGGCCCCCAAAAATCATCTAGCATAACAAAGCCGCCACGCATCATAAATTCGCGCAGTGCAGCCGCTTCTTCAGGAGAAAAGTCAGGTCCCGTTCCGGCTGCGCCGATAGGTATGCGTTTCATATTGATATACAAAAACGTTTGTTCAAAGAGTTCTGGCGATGTTAAATCAATTGCTTTATAGCCTTTGGTATTCGTATCAAGTCGCGTATAGCGCTTTACACCGCGTAAAAAATTAATATCTGAATCGTCAAAGTCAGTTTCCCACCAGCCTCTACCCGGCCCAGAAAAACCGCCACCAAAGTTAGGGTAGTTTCTGTAAATACCACGAGCAAAAACAAATTCGGGTTCGCCGAGTTGTGTATCGATAGGATCTTCACTGCGACTGGCTTTGGGCTCACCCCGCCCAAAAAACTGAGCGGATACAGTGTCTGGTAGCACTATCGTTTGTAGTAAAACCGTTGCCAAAGCTAATAACCTAAATGTTTTTGAATGAATTTTTATTCTCATTGGCGGCTGCCTTCACTTGCACTTGCACTTTTATTTTCAGCTCCCTTAATAGCATCCAGTAATATTTGCTGTGCAGGTAAATAAGTAGGGGCGATTTCTAGCGCCATTAAACTACTTTGTTTCGCTTTTTCATTCTCTCCGCCGTTTAAATACGCTTTTGCTAAATCCGTTTGCGTACTGACAGGATCAGTTTTATCTAAGCGAGCGATGATTTCGTATTCGCGAATACTCTCTTTGGATTTTCCTGATTTATCAGCAAGTTCTGCATAGAGCTTATGAATTTCAGCTTGATAAGGATCAACAGCAATAGCACGAGACAAGAAATATTCTGCCCGCTCATAATTCTTCTCTTTTATATAATGCTTTGCTAAGGTCAATGCCGCCTCTAAATCATGCTGGTGATAATCAACAATGTATTCGAGTTCTTTAATATATTTTTGTTGTTGTTTTTGCACTTGATATATTTGGGACAGCACGAGAGGCGGACTAGGGTAGCCGGTGTACATTGGCAATATTTCTTTTGCTTTTAACAAATAGCTTTCAGCTTCTTGGTATTCTTTAGCTTTAAATAAAGTAATACCGAGTTGCAAGTGCGCTTGAAAATCTCTCGGTTGCTCCTCAATTCTCTTCAACATGTAACGTTTCAACGAATCTGTACTGTATTGTTCCGCCAACAGAATGGAAGGGTTATTACGAACACCATGTCCATGCCCTTCTCCTTCATCAGCACTGTCATCATCGTGAACATAAACATTCACATCGGCCACACGCGCTTCTAGCCACTGTGTAAATTCGCGATTAAATTGTTTTGCATTTTTATTAAAAGATTTTTCAATAATAACAGCATTCGTATCGTGACCGGAAAATTCATTAATGAGTTTTTTTAATCCATCAAAACCATAATCCGCAACGATATATTCAACAAACAAATAAGACTGCAAATAAGCGAGACTCAGGTCATCGTTTGATCGAGCCAACATAAACGCATCATCGATACGTTCAATCGGAAATATTTTTCCATTATTGAGTGCACGGACTACATCTAAATCTTGGCGACGCCCCCACTCTTTACGACCTTGAAATTCTTCGTAAACAGAAATGCCTTCGGACAACCATCGTGGCATTCTATTTTTTGTCATTTGTAATGTGATGATATGAGCAAACTCATGCCAAACAATTTCTTGCCAATTTGCAGTTAAGGTATCGGGCGAAATTAATGTAATGACTTTACCAAAACAAATTCCCACTAGTGGCCCTATGTCAGGTAAACCCACTGAGCGTACGGCGAAGTCTTCTCGTTTTTCAAACACCTCTATAAGTATTGGCCCTTCTGGCGTAAAACCATATTTTGCTACCAACGTATCCCATGCTTCTTCTAATAACGGCTTCATGTACGGCCATAGAATGACAGAATCATTCTCGCTCATTTTGACTGTAAAATGCGGGGTTTCTAATGTGACGTAAGTATCCAGCGTATCAAATACTTTAAGCATGTTGGATGTAAGAACATCGTAGGGGTCTTCTTCAAATGCGCGTTCTAATACTTTTTTGCCTTCCTCTTCTTCGCCTAAGCGAATGAGGTTTGAACCTAACACCGTATAGGCAGGCCAGTAATTGGGTTGAACCTCTATCGCTTTTCTTGCGAATTCAACAGCTTCAGTAAAGCGATAATCATTAGAAAATCGTTCAGCGACTTTACTATAAAACTCCCCGTTTTTGGGGCGAATTGTATTTGCCGTTTTTTCAAAATCCGAGAATTCATTTTTGTCTTCTCGTAAAATGGCTATCGCAGCTAACGAGCTAATAACATCGAGGGATTCTTTATTATTACGCAGCGCGGCATTCAAATAATTGCTTGCTTCTTCGAATTTGTTTTGTTGCAGCGCAAGCTCTGCGTAACCATTAAATGCCACTGAAGAACTAGGATTAGTAAATAGAGCCTGCTCTAAAGGTCCACGTTGTTTCGTTGCAAAAGTTAAACCGACTATGGCCGTTAAATACCGGGGATTAAATGACAACACCGTTTGATAAGACCGAGAAGCCTCTGCTGTATTATGTTTTTCTAAAAAAAGATCACCCCACATAACATGGGCCTCAGCATTTTTAGGATCTATTTGTGTTGCTTCTCTAAAAAATTGATTGGCGGTTTGAAAATTATTATTGAGCCAATGAGATTTTGCTACGAGCGACGCCTGTTCCGATAGCAAACGTCTTGTTATTGATTCATCAATATTTAAATCGTTAAGACTCAGTTTATTTATTAAACTACCATCAACAGAAAAGTTTTCATCTTCGAAGTTAAGCAGTCCAACACTCGATGCCGTTGAAAGATTATTAGTATTAAAACTAGATACGGCTATCAGCACATACGCTTCTGATTCGTCATAACGACCGCGATATTCTAAAAATTCAGCGTATTTAACCATAGCGCGCAGTGGTACATTAGGTTTTTCCACCACATCATGGAGTATTTCTAATGATTCATCTGAACGACCAGTGCTAAATAATACTTCGGCTAATTGTGTGCTGATTAAGGCACTGGAGACATTGTATTTATTTTTTCTAAGTTCTTTGATGGCATCACGGCAGATCTTCTCTGCTCGAGCATACTCGCCGATATTAGCAAGAGAGCGGCTTGCTCCAACCGCTGCTAATACGAGCCTCACCCCGTCCGACGTCATTGCTTTAACTATTTCAAGGCTGCTATTTCTTTTGGCGGCTTTACTATTTTTTTCTAACCTGTCGGATACTTCTCGTTCAAGTGTTATGTACTCTGTCGAAGCTTCCATGTATTCGCCGATAGAATATTCATTTTGAGCTTCGAGTAAGGTCGCGGCAGATACGTTTATCGATATAAATAACAAGCAAGGAATAAGCACTGCCATCGATTTTTTTGAAACGCTCTGTCTAAAACTTTTATAAATTCTACTTGAGTGATTTTTATTTGTTTTCCGCATGAAAATCCCTCGTGGTTTTTGCTAAGTTAATTAATAACGGTTCCAAACGCTGCCAATATTCCGGCATGTCTAATTGATGTTTTTTCCCGCGCAACAAAAATATATCTCGCTCTAAACTATCCATTTTGGACTTAAGTGCAGCAACCTTGGGTGATAGGTTATTATTTGATAGTGCATCAACATCAAAATAAGCAATTTCAGCAATGCGTCCATCATTCTGATTGGTTGGATCAACACTAAATACAGTGTCATCATTATCTTCTAGAGTCGCATGTTCAGAAGGCAAGATGTCATTTTTTTTGTAGTAATCCGCCACTTTGCTGTTGGCATATAGATAAGACTCTAAAACAGATACTCGATCATTTTTATCTCGATCGGCATTCTTTTTTTGTAAGCCTTCAACAAAGTAATGAGGAAAAACTGTGTCGTAAATTTCAGCTCTCGATCGTGTTGCCGATAAAAGCACTCGCCCAGGAGAGGCTAACGCTTTAGTAAAGCCGTGGCTCGCACTTGTCGTATTAACAATAACAATGTTTTGGGTATCAATATCCGATAGCATGGCTGCAAACTCTAATGCCGTTAAATCCGGCCCTACGATTTGATACTTTGATGAAGAACCTTCTCCCGAACCATGCCCAAACATGACGAGTAGTAATTGATCACGGTTTTTTATTTTTTTTGATAGCCCTTTAAAGGATTTTTGAATATTGCTTGTATTCGCTTTTCCATCACTACCGATGTTTCTTTTCGACTCATCGCCTAATAGTACTGTGATATGACTGGCTTTATAACCGTACTCTTTAATTAGGCTTTTTCTGAGTTCTATCGCCCATGTTTTAAATTGCTTTTCATATTTATCCTCATAACTAGCGCCTACCAAAATGACCGCATATTTTTTAGCATTCGGATCACTAATATAGCGGCCACCTTCTTGAGAATAAGCAGGCAACGATAAAAAGCAAAAAACAAAAAACAATGTTTTCGTTTTATTAAGCATCGTTTTGATAGCAACTATCACGACAACCCCTTATAGCGACGACCCAGCCACTCTAAACACATTAGGGCGATTAAAAGATAAAAAAATAGCGGTTGATCCCAAATTGATTTTGTTTCTTGTTTTGAATAGGGATTTGGGTTGAATGTAATATCGTCGATGAGTTTTCCCATTTGATTAATACGGTAAAAATCTCCACCTGTTTTTTCCGCTAAGCGCGTTAACAATCCCGAGTCCATTTCAGCATTTAAAAACTCGCGCCTAGAAGAAGTCACTATGAGAGGCGATTGCGCTGTTATATCCACATCAGTTTCGCTTGGCACTTTAATTTTCAAATCATAAACGCCTTCTTGCGTTACATTAAATACCGCGTTGTAGGTGCCTTCTTTTTGTAAATCCCACGTCATCGGTAACTCAGAAATATTAGCATTAGGGTCTTTTACCTCAATCCACAAAACCCCATTATTGTCTGGCTCAAAAGTTTCATCTAATAACGTTGCTGAAATTTTTACTTGGTCGCCAACACTGTAATTCTCTTCATCTAACCCAATCGACAAACGCTTTTCAGATTCAGTCGAAAGCCAACGAAGCATTTGTCGCCAAATTTTCTCATGGCTTTGATCTTCGTGAGGCAATAGCATTTGCCAGCGCCAACTGCTCGCGGTTGCAAACGCTAAACTACGCCCGGCACCATAGCGTTGCGCTGTTAATATTGGTAGCGCCGCACTTTGATAATCCAGCGATGGATGCTCAATCAAGACACTCGCACCCGGCTTGGCTCGACCCGAGACATAAACTCCTTCTAGCTCTGGCATCGCGTTCCACTCTGTTTGATTTTTTCGATTATTCGACGACAATCTTAGTAGCGGTGACAGCTCACCTTCTTTAGTGAGACGCGGTGCAAACGTTTGCCCCGTTAAATGATTGCCACGACGAGGACCACCTTGTAAAAAGCCAGGCAATTGTATCTCTCGTACTAATTCAATCGGTAAAATATCAGCGATTGGCGAATCTACAAATGATTCCTGCAGCCCTCCAATCAACATAAATCCACCGCCGCGCTTAGCAACAAATTTTTGCACTAACTCTAGTTGCTTGTCGTTAAAAAATGAGCGATCTACATTGCCAAAAATAATTGCTTCATATTCGTAAAGGTTTTCTTCTGTTAATGGAAATCCCTCACTCAATTCTGTCGGAGACTTAATACCTTGGCGTAGATATTTCCGAGGGCCTGTTTGCAGATAGGTCGCTAGCCGTAATGATTTATCATCTTTTACTGCGCGACGAATAAACTTATATTCATTTCTCGGCTGTCCCTCAACATATAAAATATCCAAGGCAGGCTTTTCTCGGTTATCGATAAAAAATGTATAATGATTATTTTTTAGAATCGTTTCGTCTTCTTGCTCTTCGACACTAAGCGTATAAACCAAAATCTCTTTTTTATCGGGCTTTATTTCTAATGTTTGCCTTTGCGAACCCGCCTCTTTTAACACTATCGACTGGCTACTGATTTTTTCTACTGCCTCTCCTTTTGTTTCTTCTTGCTCGTCATTGAGTTTATATCCACCACCTGAATTAATGCTTAATTCGACACGACGATCATTAAAACCTTTTTGCTCTATCGATAAATCAACGGTGTAAATTGACCCTTCCAATAATGACTTGGCAACATTAACTGTTGTAATACTGATATCTTGCTCTATATTTTCTTGCCCAACGCCGACTGCATAGAGCGGTATTTTTTTATCTATCATCTTTTCCGTTGACAACAGAGGATCTTCAATACCGTTATCAGCTCCATCACTTAGCAACACAACTCCAGCAATAGGAAATGATGACAACTCTCCCATCACGTGATTGATACCGCTACTTAACAATGAACGACCTCCGCCTTGAGTGAGATCTTCCTCTCCTGCTATACGTTGTGCCAAATCAGAAAAACGATATGTTCTCACTTGAAATTTCTCTGACAACTTATCAATCACATTATCCGTTTCGTATAATGCATTTTTAATTTTATCGTACCGAGTTACCTTATCATTGCCGTCTTTATTGTCTGCGATACTCATACTTTGCGAGTCGTCTACAAGGACTGCAACATAGGTTTCTTGTGGAATCACTTCTGATATTTCAATACTGGGATTAAACAAGAACAATAAAATAAGTAACAATGTTGCGGCACGAAGACTAGTTAAACCTATCAGCCATGATTTTGGTAACGGTCGAGTTGTTTTTCTGTATGCCATCACAGAAAAAATTACAACAGCAATCCCGAGAATTAAAATAATCCACACGCTTAGTTGAGCACTTAAGCCCGAATCAAAATACAAATCGCCATTCAATATGGCTTTTAAGTAATGCGACTGGATCAAATTAATTCTCTATTTCCAATGAACTGCTCGGTACTTTATTTATCTGCATTTGATTTTATTGGTTTGTTTTACTTTCTGATAAGACGCGATAATAATTCTCGACTTTAGCTTTATATTCATCAGGAATATCTTCGTCTTTAGATGAATATAAAGTACTGTCAATTTTATCAAGCTCAGATTGCACTTTTAATTTATTGTCCAACTCAACGATAGGTTGCAGCAAAGCTTCCAATAATTCTGGTCGACGGAGAAAGTCTTCGACACTTTGTTGATTCAGCTCTGCACGAATGGAACGAGCACTTCCTTCAACCGCATCTCCCAATTGCCCACCACCTTGACCTGCACGCTGAACAAGTTCTCTCGCTAGTTGCCGGCTTTGGTCAAGCGTATTTTGTAAACCGCGCTCTGATTGTCCCGATGTCTGCTGATCTCTTTGTTCAGAGAATGCGTTACTCCTTTCCCCTTGCAACTGGCCGGCACTACCTGGTTGCTCGCCTGCTTCTGAACGAGATAAACGCAGGCCCTCCTTTTCACTTTCTTCACTATTGCCAGCTGCTTGACCATTTTGATTTTCTACTTGCTGCTGTAAACGTTGAAGTGTTTGTCTCAGCTGTGAAACTTGCTCTGCCAATTGTTCGTTCTCGTCTGCATTTTCTTTTGAGTCACCTAAAGCGGCATCTCCTGCTAATGAAGAGCTCGACATCGCCGAACCATCCAGTGAGCTAACAGCTCGCCTTAAATCATCCAATGCAGTTTCAATATCGTTTTCTAACTTTAAACTGAGATTCACCATTCCACGTTTTAATATCATGTTACTGGTGTCCATTTTTTCTTGAATGGGTCGCAGTGATCGGGAGAGTTCATGAGACTGCTGAATATCTCGACTCTCCCCATCGCCAGAACGACTGGCAACTTCTCTTAATTTTTTACTGATTTCATCAACAGTGGCTTTTATTTCACGCTGCTGTTTTAACACATTTTCTGCTTCACCCGAATTCATTGACTCTACTCGCGAATTTCCAACACTTTGCTGTCGGCTTAGCTCTTGTAACTCTTCTTTCATTTTCTTTTGCTGTTGTGCCAACTGTTCCGCTTTTTCTTTAATTGATTTTTTTAATTCCGCAATTGATGGTTGCTGACCCTTTGACATCTCTTCGGCTTGTTGCTGCAAATTTTCTAACGCTTTTTGACTATTTGCCGCTGACTGGCTTGCCGTTTTGCTTTCCGCCGACTGCTGCATTTGGTTGATCGCTTGCTGTAATCGTTGTTGCTGCTCTCGTTGCTCCAAACGCCGTTGTTGAGATGAAGACTGTTGCGATGACTGATCAGATTGCGACTGACTTGACTCAGAAAGAGATTGGGCTAATTGAGATAGCTGCTGCCTTAACTGCTCTTGCTCTCGCTGAAGCTTTTCTAACTGTCGACGCTTCTGCTCTTCCGTCATTTGTTCTTGTCTTCGGGCTAATTCCTTTTGAGAGCGCGTCAATCTTTCTTGTCTTCTAGCTAGCTCTTTTAGCCTTTCTGCTAATTCGTTTACTTTCGGGTCGCCTTGCTGCTGACTTGATTGCGCTTCAGATGGTAGTTCGTACCGGTTTTCTAATTCGCCCATCTCCATCTCAAATAATTCGCGAAGATCCTCATTGTCTCGCTGCTGGCCTCCACCTCCACCGCCTTGTTGATTTCTATTTGTAGCCACTTCAGTACGATTAATTTGGGTTTCGGCTTTCAGTATTTCTTGTAACGCACGCTGCTCCGACTGAAGGGCTTTCGTTAATGCGAGCTCATCTAAACTTTCTATCGCATTATTCATTTCTTTTAGTGATTGTTGCAAAGCGATCACTGCATTTTCATAACTATCATTCTCAAAAGATCCCCGCTCTGTTAAACGGCTGATAGACATTTTTGCACGCTCAGCGACTTCGGCCTGAGATTCACGTATTATTTTTCCATCGGCAATGTAATTATCATCGTCTTTTGGCGTTTTTCTATTTTTTAACTTCCATGTTGCTGCAATAACATCTTTTTGTGTTTTTACTAAAGCACTTCCATCTCCACCTCCACCTCCGCCTCCACCACCTCCGCCCCCACCACCGCCACTGTTGGCGCGGGTGAATTCTCTTGTAGTAGGAATAACTTCTAAAAAATATATATCAGAAATTATTTGCGTAGGGCCTGTTAAGCCATTGTTATCGGCAACACTTACTGAATAGCTAACGATATCGCCAGGCTGGACGTTTAAGTCTTCCAAATAGAGAGTGGTTGTTCCTGCGACGATTGTTTTTTTATTTTCTTGTTTTTTTTCATTTTTATTGGCAGGGCTATCCAATAAAAAATTTATTTTTTTATCGTCTCTACCAATAATGCTGTAATTGAAATCAAACTGAGTTAAACCATAATCATCATTTGCATCTATTTCAAAAGCCACTTCTTCTAAGGGCATAACTCGTTTATCTCTCCCTGGGCTTTTCAATGTGATTTCTGGCTCACGATCTTCAATCGCTCGAATGTAGTATTCAAGTGGGTCTTTATTTTTTAAATTTTTTCTATCAACTAACTCAATAAAGTACTCGCCGTCCTCTTTCACGGTGAAATCACCAGATGCCATCAGGTTTTTTACTTCTAACACTACCGTCTGACCATTAATATTTAACGTTGCCTGAGACACTTCTTTATTTAAATCAGCTGACAGTTTTATTACAGTACCTACAGGTGCAACGATGTCACCACCCGGGTCTTCAGTTTGATTCTCAAGCCCTGTGTAATCAGGATAATCGTAGCTTACTGATAGACTTTCTATTCTCGGCAAATCAAATAGGGAGATTGTATACTGAACAGAACGCAAATCATTCTCTGCTTGCACCGAAGAACTATCATTCACAAAAGCAACATAATAAACCGTGTCTTTTGTGACCTCAGAAAGATTAACCGAATATTGCGTCTGACCAACCTCTTGCGCTATCGATGACATCTTTATTTTTCGCCAATTGAGCTGGTCGTCTTGTGTAAACAAAATTAATGAGTGAGTAGAATTATCCTCCGACACCAACGTATCAACGCTGGCTGTAATAACAACATCATCGCCGCGCTGTATTTCTATATCGCCGGGCTTGACTAAAACTTCTGTCGGTAACAATGTTGCAATGTTTTCCTCTAGGACTTGCTTTTCTGAATCAATTTTTTGCAATGATATCGATTTCGGCCAAACTAAAAACTGCGCTGAACTTCTAAACTGATCAAAAATACCCAACGATATGAAGAATACTAACGAAACAACTCCCGCCCCAATTAATATTTTTGAAGAATCCTTTTTTTCCAAATAAACCTTAAAAGGTTTTGATTCGACCTTTAGTTTTGCATCACGATGTAACAGTTCTAGGAATTTTGGCGACACACCAGAAACTGTTCTATTTTGAAATTCTGACGAGGTAATCAGACGCTGCTCTAAATCAGGGATCTCGCTTTCAACAGAATAGATAAATTCTTTCTCTGTTTTTTTCTTCGAAAGATAAGAATAAAAAGCCCAGAACGAAACGACAAATAAACCTAGCACCCAAACACTAAAGATAATTTTAGAAAATGAATTATTTTCTAACACAAGAAGTGATGCAGCTAACAAAATGACAGTCGTCAGTGTAATACACGCAATAACCCAATAACTGACTAGCGAGAATATGAGTGATCTATTTTGTTGGTGACATAAACTGCTGAGTTGAGAATGCATAACTTCAGCAACGCTCGCTGAGCCAGAGTAGGACGAATCTTTTATATGTGAACTGGGCATAGCTAATGTACCCATCCCGTAGGGATTAGAATTTCGAATGCGCCACTTGATTTATAGCACTTTTATCGCTCTTTAAAGAAGCTCTATTTATGATGCAGCAATAATTGTACCGTTCTTTATTTTTATTCATCATCATAAACGTATAACCCTCAAAAGAAGATTGCATCAATGATTATAAACACAAGTACGCCGACAACAGTGATTAAGATTGCGTTTTACACAATTTTACACGTATAGGATCTTACGATAGATTTGTATTCAAGATCTTGGAGTTAAACGTGAGCAAGAATTAAAATTTATTAAGCTTTAGGTATGCTGAAAGGCAATACAGATGACTCCCGGATGACACTTACAGGGAGTCTTTACTAAGAAGTGGGTAATGAAGAGGACTGAGAATCGCCTTTTGTTATTGTAGACGGTATAGGTGATGAGATATCAAATGCCCCACTGGTGACAAAGCTTTCAACCCAATCTCGGGCATCAGACATGTTGCGAAACATTTTTGCTTCCATACAAGGCTCAATAGCATAAGCGCTGTACATACTACTCAAACTAAAAATGAGTTCATGGGATGCCACCAATGCAATTTTCATAATGCCAGCATCACGAGCGGCCTGGCAATCTATGTGGGCAATATCTTTCATTTGCTCAACCGTCATATCGACACGTTCAACGTCGCGGAGATCACCGATTTGATAGCGCAGCTTCTGCAGCATTTCAGCGTTATATTTTAGGAGAGAACCCGATACCAATTTTTCTCCACACAAAACACCCTTAATGGAAAATATATGCCCCATCCCATCACGTTCGTATTTGTTAACTAATTTCATCATTCTTTTATTTCCAAACAGCTAATTAATATAATGTATTAAAGTTGCCTAACATTTTTGTTTAAAAGCAGTTTGCGTTTTTATCGATTTTATTTTTAAGCAAACAAAAAATAATTTATATATTTCTAACTTTTCTTTTTTAAAAGTCCCGCTTACAAAATATTTTGATTTAGTGTTTTATAACTAAGTCGTCAGGAGTGTCTACATCCCGAAGAATATTTTCATCTGTAACAATGACCTCTTCTCGACTACTGATATTCTTTACAATTATAGATCGAGCACCTTTGTCTCCAGTTAGCTCTGTAAGCGAATTGAACCAACACTTTCCAAAGATGACCGGATGTCCCCAACCTTTTTCTAACGGTATCATATCTAAACATGGATAGGTTATTTTGTCTTCTGTATACCGATCAACCACGATTTGTATGGTATCAGCCGCAATATAAGGCATATCACCCAACATCACTAATAAACCGGAATATTGCTCACCTTTTTTACCAATAAGTTTTAAAAAAGATTCTGCACCATTCGCTAAGCTATAACCCATACCTTTATCAGAGTCTTTTGCGTAAACAATCATAAGACGGGAATCTTTAAGCCAATGCCCTAACAATTCATTCAATCGAATTTTGTCTTCAACTCTGAGAACAACGACAATTAAAGAACAGTGTGACTCAATCAAAGAGATCGATTGTTGCAGCAAGGTATAAGTATTATCGAATTTAGCAATGCGCTTATCTCCTCCGAAACGACGAGACTGACCCGCTGCTAAAACTAAACCCGCCAAACGCAATCTAGATAATCCCATGTTTAAAATTCGATCATTAAAAGATAGATACTCAGGGGCGATTTATTGTGGACCATGAAGAGCAAAGAAACAATCAAGCCTGCCTGTTAATTTATCGACTGTGGAGTTAAAGGTAAATAAGAAGAAAGGCCCAATTAATACATTCCTAAAATTTCTATAGCTAGGCTTTTTTTTGTGAGCGAACCTGAGTAAGTTCGGCCAAGATCGCAATGGCAATTTCTGATGGTGTTTTACTACCGATATTTAAACCTATTGGCGCATGCAATCGCTGCAAATCACTTTCGTTGATCGACAAAGATAACAACCTTTCATGACGTTTTTTAGACGTCGCCATCGACCCCATGGCACCAATATAAAAAGCTTTTGTATTAAATGCCTCTAACAAACCCATATCATCAATTCTAGGATCATGTGTTAACGCTAATATGGCTGAATAAGCATCATCAGCATGCTCTAACACCGCATCATCCGGCATTGCCTGGACCAGTGAAACATTCTCAATATCCCATTTTGCAATTTGCTCTGGTCGAGGATCACAAACCGAGACACGATAATCCATAAGTAATGCAAATTTTGCTAAAGCTCTGGTGACTTCACTCACACCTATTAGAAATAAATGGAATTGTGGTCCGTATATTTGATGCAATGTGGTGGGGAATTTTTCTGATGCGTTTTTCTCGACGCTAACGCTAAACCACTTTCCATTTACGCCAGTCTTTAGTTCTTGATGAGAGACGACTGAACCACGGCTAGACCACGCAACATCACGAGTCATGCATTCGCGCTTTTCGATAACATTTTTAACTGTTCGCAACCATGACAAAGTTTTTTCATTTGCGTCCATCGGTTCAATTAAAACGCCGAGCGTTCCACCACAGGGCAACTTTAAACGTTCGGCCTCTTCTGGTGATTCCCCATACAAAATAAACTGAGCTTTATCACGAGCAATTTTTCCAGTATGAATATTTTTGAGTAAATCATCTTCAATACAACCACCCGACAAAGAACCACACTGCTCGCCTTTATCATCACAAACCATTAGCGAGCCAACATCTCGAGGAGCTGAACCCCACGTAGACGTTACGGTGCACAACCAAGATGGCGTACCTTCTTCTAACCATTTTATGAGCGTTGAAAAAACCTCTAAATCTAAACTGTACATTCGCTAATGATCAACTCTACTTATTTTTTTAATTTTTATTTTACTTTTAGCTTTTTAATGATAGCGGTAAATCTCGTTGGCGATTACCGCTTGCTTTAAATAACGCATTTGCCAAAGCCGGTGCTAATGGCGGCAAACCAATCTCACCAACGCCAGTTGGATGCTCATCACTTGCCAAAACAATTACTTCGATCTCGGGCATTTCATTTATACGCAAAACGGGGAGATCATGAAAATTACTTTGCACAACTTTCCCATCTTCAATTTGCACCGGTGCTTTTAGCGCGCCTGTTAAACCATAAGCCACAGCACCTTCAATTTGCTCTACGACAATATCGGGGTTCACAACTAAACCGCAATCCACCGCGCAAACAATACGTTCGATTTTGTAACCATCGGCTTGTTTTGATACTTCAACAACTTCAGCAACATAAGATAGAAACGATTCGTGAACCGCAACGCCTTGGTAACGCCCTTCTTGTGGGCTTCCCCAATTCGCCGCTTTAGCAACAGCCTCTAAAACACCCACATGTCGCGGATGATCTTTTAAATAATCCAAACGAAATTTCACAGGATCTTTTTTAGCGGCATGGGCCATTTCATCCATAAAACTTTCTGCCACAAACGCATTATGAGAATGGCCAACCGAACGCCAAAAACCTAAGGGAATACCGGGATCATATAAAGCAATATCGATTTTTTTATTTTCGACGGCGTAAGGAATTTCTGCACCTTCGGCCATTCCCGCATCGCGATTAGCGGCGGTATTACTCGCGAAACGACCAATGCCTCTTGCCATCGCTTCTGGCAACCACGTCGGCATATAAGATCCTACTAAAGTAACGGCCATACCTTTAATAATACTGGCCGACACTAACCGGTGACGCCATACATTTATTTTTCCGTCATTCCCAACAACACCGCGTACTCGGTGATATGTTGATGGGCGATAAAAATCATGGCGCATATCATCTTCACGCGACCACATTAATTTAACGGGTATTCCAGGCATTTCTTTTGCAATTACCGCCGCTTCACCTGCAAAATCTGTCATGGCTCGACGACCAAAGCCACCACCCATTATTGTCGTATGAACACTCACATTATTTTTATCAAAACCACCAAACTGTGCTGCTAATGCTTGTACAAAACCAGGTGCTTGCGAAGGCGCCCACAATTCACATTTATCACCTCTCACCAACGCCGTGCAGTTTTGTGGTTCCATCGGGCTATGATGTAAAAACGGCGCAGAATAATTGACATCGACAACGGTCACATCATCATTCGATTGCGAAGACTCCCAAACACCATCGGCATCACCTTCATCCATCGCTTCGACAATTGTTTCTGCATTATCTAAGGCATTTTTTTGATTGGATAAAATATCCGTCGAACTTAAACCGGCAAGCGGGCCTTTATTCCATTCCACTTTTAATGCATTAACAGCTTGCTTTGCTGGCCAGTAACCATCAGCAATAACGGCAACTCCGGTATAGATTTCAAATATTTTTTGAACACCTTTGATTTTTTTTGCTCCACTAGCGTCAAACGATTTTACGCTCCCACCAAAATGTGGGCATCGAACAACCATTGCAACCTTCATATTAGGCAAAACAACATCTGCACCAAATTTGGCTGTACCGTTTATTTTTGTAGCGCTATCGGCACGATCAAATCGTTTGCCGACCCACTTATAATCTTCTTTCGCTTTCAATGAGATAGTCTCTGGAACAGGAATCGATTTTGCCGCTTCAGAAAAATCACCATAACTTCCACGGCGATTACTGGGTTGATGAACAACAAAACCATTGTCAGTTATTAATTCGTCTTGAGACACGTCCCATTGCTTTGCGGCAGCAGCCATCAACATAAAGCGCGCTGTTGCGCCCGCTTCACTTAAAGGGATCCAAGAAGTGGTAACACTAGTACTACCACCTGTGACCTGCATTCCCATTGCTGGATTGTTGTAAACTGGATGCACCCCAGCCATTTCAACAATGATTTTTGTCGGATCAAAATCTAAGGCTTCACCCACAATGGTTGGCAGCGATGTCGTAACACCCTGACCCATTTCCGCTTTATCTAATTGAAAAACAATTTTATTGTCAGGTGTGATTTGCAACCACGCGTTTGGTTGAAAACTTCCACTCACCGTTTGTGGAATCGGTTTTTGTCGAGTAAGAGCAACACCTAAAACTAAACCACCACCCAATAAAGTACCGCCAACAATTAATTTTCGTCGAGTCAATTTCATTGCGATACTCCTTCAGCTATTCCTTCGGGAACATATTCCTGAACAGGGCTTTCTATGCTTTGTGATGCTTCTTGCGTAGAAGATTGCATCGATTCCGCTGCTTGATGAATAGCACGACGAATTCTTGGATAGGTTCCGCATCGACAAATATTTCCTGCCATGGCTGCATTAATATCTTCATCTGTTGGATTAGCATTTTTTTCTAACAGCGCAGTCGCCGACATAATTTGTCCCGACTGACAATATCCACACTGCGGTACATCAATATCCAACCACGCTTTTTGCACAGGGTGATCGCCACTCAAACCTTCAATCGTCGTAATCGTTTTTCCTGCAACAGCACTAATCGGCAAAGTGCATGTACGCATAGCCGCGCCATCAACATGCATTGTACAAGCGCCACACAAACTCATACCGCAACCAAATTTAGAGCCCGTCAGATTTTGTTGCTCGCGAATGACCCACAACAAAGGTGTGGATGGATCAATATCGTCCGGTAAGGTAACTGCCTTACCGTTTAGCTGAATTTGAATCATACAAAATCCTCAGAATAGGTTTTTTTATTTGCTAACAAATGACAATTGAAAAAATTAACTAAAAATCACCAAAGCCTTCTTTTCCTAATGGTTTGGTTAACAAAATTAATTTTGGCAGTAATGTTAACGAACCCATAATCGCCACGAACATTGCAAGACTAGTTAGCAAACCAAAATAAATTGATGGGATAAATTGCGATAACATTAATATTGAAAAGCCAACAATGATTGTTATTGATGTGTAATACATGGCGCGACCAATTGATTCGTGCGAACGATGCATCGCGTTAACATAATTTCTATCGATAGCGAATTCTTGTTTAAAACGATGAATGTAATGTATCGCGTGATCGACACCCATGCCAACAGTGATTGCTGCCACCATAATATTCATCAAATCTAGCGGAATACCTGCAAGCCCCATACTACCCAGTACGCAACCAGCGGCTAACATGTTAGGAATAATAGCCACGACTGAAAATGTAATCGATCGAAATAAAATTAAAAACATCACCATAATGCCAAGAAACACAGCGCCCATCGTGACAATTTGAGATTTAAACAAACTTTGTAACATGTTGTTATAGAGAACCAGCAATCCCGTAAAGTGAACCTGTTCAGGCTGCAAGCCCATCGTATTGATTGTGTAGTCTCGGATTTTTTCAATCAACTCTACACGACGCAAATTCGGATCCGTTTCTTTCGCGCGTAAGGTAATACGCGTTTGATCGGCTTCATAAGATAAATAAGGCGCAACCAATAAATCAGAAACATCCGGCGGTAAACGATTACGTAAAATTGCCAATTCAAAATCATTGAGTCCGCCACGATAAACATCTTTAACGACCTTATAAGCAACAGCCATTGATTGCACTTTGCCGACTTCGGGTAAGCTGTTTAGATAATCATGCAACTGCTCCACCTCTTCTAAACCGGTAACACCAAACCAATAACTATCGAGATTTTTCTGCGGTTGGCCAGCATTATTTTTTGAGTCAGATGAATCAGCAAAAGCATCATCACCGTCTTCGGCGAACGCATCCTCGAAAGCGTCATCGCCTTCATCTGAAAAAGGATCCTCTTCTGCAAAAGCATCTGCCCCATCATCGGCAAATGGATCTTCATAATCTTCTCCGCCTGAATCTTCTGAAACATCAACAGCGAATGGATCTACTTCATCACCGTATTCATCAGAATCAGTCGAGTTACCATTTGATACCGCCACCACTGATTCTACTTTTGGTTTTTCTTTTCTAACATCTAAAATAATATCGAGCGATGTTGTCCCGCCTAATTCTTTATCAATGACAGACATGCCTTGGTAAATTTCTGTGGACTCATGAAAGTAATCAATAGGGCGATTCTCAACAATCAAATTCGAAATACCGTAGACACTAGCAACTGCGACAACGACAGAAATACCCAGCACAAAATTGCCGTGTTTTTCTGCAAAGCGAGAAAAAACTAACGTTAGCGCACCAGAATTATCGCCTTTATCTTTCGGCTCACCCTTTGGCAAAATCATCAAACTCGCGGGCAACAAAACAAATGACATCACAAATGCCAAAGCCAAACCAATTGTCATCATCCAACCAAAATCGATAACCGGTTTTATATCGCTCACCACCAAAGACACGAAAGCGACCATGGTTGTTAATGAAGTGTACAAACAAGGCAACACCATCATGGTTACCGTGCGCATAACTAATTGATGTTGCGACCAACCAGAATTTTTTGCATGCAACTCACGATAGCGCACCACCAAATGAATGGTAATTGCTAAAGTCAAAATCAATAAGAGCGCTACAAAATTATTAGAAATGACCGTCATACGCCAATCGAGCCAACTTAAAAAGCCCAGCATCATCGTGACTGTAATCGCACAGGTAATGAACGGTAGAAGAACAAAGCGTGGCTGCCGAAAAATAACGGCAAGTGATGCAAGGATAAATAGAACAATGACTAAACCAAAGATCATTAAATCACTACTGATAAATGCAATCATATCAGCGGTGATCATACTGACACCCCCAAGAAATATTTCGGCATTATCTTTATATTTATTAGTGATATCTCGAACGATAGCTACACGAGCATGATCCTCTTCACCTTTTATTGTTCTGTAATCTAGAAATTCTTTCGTAACAATTTTTAGCTCGACCTCTTCTTCAGAAGAAAGTCCACTATCAGTTCTCTGCATTCGTAGCTGATCACGACGTCGAACTAAATCAATGTATTTTTTATCGATAGCAAAATTTAGCTGGATCGCCGTTGTTTTTGCATCAGGACTTAAAATCAATTCTTCATAAATAGGACTTGTTAAAAACTCTTTTTTCGCTGCCTCTCGATCAACACCAGGCGTCAATAACGTTGGCAAGCCTCCCAGCACTTCATCAACAGTAAGTAGCGGGCTATAAATAAGCGGTACATCTAAAATCGTATTCGCACCCACCACACCATCAACGGCTAATAGCTCATCACGTAATGCTTTTAAATTATTTAATGATTCATCTGAAAACAAATCGTCTTTCGGCGTATAAGTAATCACCAAAAAATCGCCGCTTTGATAACGGGTACTGATCTCTCTGTAATAATCAATACTATTATCATGCTCTAGCGTTAATGAATCGGCAGACGCATCAAGTTTAAAGCGTGGTAAGCCTGCCATTAATCCAGCCAAAACGACCAAAATAACGAATAATGTTATTTTCGGGTGGTCCAGAATAATTGATTCATATAGTGATTTGATTTTGTTTAACATCCATCCCGCCTGTTTTTTTGCAGACCAACAACTTCCATTCACTTGATTCAACAACATCAAGCTTTAACGATAGAAATGACGATCAATAACTTACATATTAAAAATGATTTTTTGATACAAAAACTATTCGCCCCAGCGAGGCATGATAGATTGCTCAATCTCTAAGTGATCTAAAATTCGCCCGACGACAAAATCAATCATTTCACTTATTTTTGTTGGCTGATGATAAAAGCCAGGACTTGCTGGCATAATTACAGCGCCCATGCGAGTGAGCTTAAGCATATTTTCTAAATGAATTTCTGAATAAGGCATCTCACGATGAACAATAATTAATTGGCGCCGCTCTTTAAGCGCAACATCTGCCGCACGCTCAATTAAATTATTACTTGCGCCGCAAGCAATCGAAGATAATGTCCCACCACTTGCCGGGCAAATCACCATAGATGACGGTGAACTTGAACCAGAAGCAACAGGAGAAAACCAATCTTCTTTTTCTAACAATAATAATTGGCCCTCTGCCGCGTTATAGCTTTGCGACAGCATTCTTTGTTGCTGAGTGATTGAATCAGGTAATTCAATATCAGTTTCTGTTGCGATAACGGTTTCTGCCGCTTTCGACAACATTAAATACACTTGGCAATCGGCAGCCAACAAACATTCCAGCAAACGTAATCCGTATTGCGCACCCGATGCACCCGTCATAGCCAAGGTGACAGTTTGAAAATAATCAGAACCGTACTGCTCTTTCATTTTTTCTCTTTTTCTTTTATAGTAAAAAAATATACTTTAGATTATTGCTGAGAACCTTTCGCTTGCAACGCTGCGATTATTTTTTGATGAACACCACCAAAAGCACCATTACTCATCACAACGACATGTGTTCCCGGCTCCGCTTTAGTAACAATATCATTCACAACGTCATTAATTGAGCCCATTACTTCGGCAGGCACTTTGCTTTTTTTAATGATTTGATCGAGCGACCAATCGATATTTAGCGGTTGGAACCAAATAACACGATCAGCATCGGTGGTTGCTTTGACTAAATTATCTTGATGAACACCCAAACGCATTGTGTTTGATCGCGGTTCGATAAGCGCAATAATCTTTTCTTTTCCTACGCTTGCGCGCAATCCCGACAAGGTTGTTTTAATCGCTGTTGGGTGATGCGCAAAATCATCATATACAGTAACGCCAGCATGCGTCCCCAAAAATTCCATTCGACGCTTTACACCGTGAAATTTTTCTAACGCCTCTATGGCAATTTTTGGTCTAACACCAACATGCCTAGCTGCTGCCGTTGCCGCCAATGCATTCATGACATTATGCTCACCGGTTGCACTCCATTCCACTTCGCCTTCGAACGTATCTTGAGAATCTTTGTCATTAAAAAATATTTTGAAATGCGATCCATCGGTTTTAATAAGTTCAGCTCGCCATGCATCAGTTGCATTGCCATTACCCAAACTCATTTTTTCGCAAGGAGTCCAACATCCTTTTTCAATCACTTCATCAAGTGCGGGCGTGTTCGACGGATAAAGTATTAACCCGTTTTGAGGAACAATACGAACAACATGATGAAATTGCGTTTGAATAGCAGCAAGATCGGGAAAAATATCCGCATGATCATATTCAAGATTATTCATCACCAACGTTCGTGGAGAGTAATGAACAAACTTGGATCGCTTGTCGAAAAATGCCGTATCATATTCGTCAGCTTCGACAACAAAAAAGGGAGAGGTATTACTGAGTCTTGCAGAATGACCAAAATTACCCGGAACACCACCGATTAAATACCCTGGCTCCATACCTGCGTATTCTAAAATCCAAGCAAGCATGCTGGACGTTGTCGTTTTGCCATGAGTCCCTGCAACCGCCAGCACCCATTTGTCATTTAACACATGATCGTGAAGCCATTGCGGGCCAGACACATAAGGGATTGTAGTATTCAGCAATGCTTCAACCACCGGATTACCACGGCTCATGGCATTACCCACAACGACAAGATCAGGAGCAGGATTTAACTGCTCAGGGTCGTAGCCTTCGATAATTTCGATACCCGCTTCTTCAAGCTGTGTACTCATCGGCGGATAGACAGATGTATCCGATCCGGTAACGCGATGGCCTTGTGCCTTAGCTAGCTGGGCCAGGCTTCCCATGAAGGTGCCACACACACCCAAAATATGAACATGCATAAATGATGATGACCTAAATTTTGTTTGGTTTTCTGCGCATCAAAACATCGGCAAAAAAATGTTTTTTCAAAAACAGAATGACGAAACCGGAGCTTAACACGGGGAAACAGTTCTGAAATAGCCGCCGTTCATCAAACTGAAGCGTGATGCGAATACCCTAACGCGCTTATTTTCGATATCATGACGCCCCTTTGGCATCTCAAGAACCATTCCCAATCATATACAAAACCACAAAGCGCAACGCATCAGGAGTATCAATGGCTAAGAAGAACGCCTTTTACGCACAATCTGGAGGTGTAACAGCCGTCATCAACGCTAGCGCTTGTGGCGTTATCGAAACAGCAAGAGCCCACAAACAACAAATTGGAAAAGTGTATGCTGGTAATAACGGCATCATTGGCGCTCTTCGTGAAGAACTCATCGATACCAGCAAAGAGTCCGCCAAGACGATTGCCGCTCTTCGCCATACTCCCTCTGGCGCTTTTGGTTCTTGTCGATACAAATTGAAAAGCATCGAAGAAAACCGTGCGGAATATGAACGCCTCATCGAGGTATTCAAGGCTCATAACATTGGTTACTTCTTTTATAACGGCGGCGGCGACTCTGCTGACACCTGTTTAAAGATATCAAAACTATCAGAAACGATGGGCTATCCACTCCAAGCTATTCACGTTCCTAAAACCGTTGATAACGATCTCCCGATTACAGATACCTGCCCTGGATTTGGCTCTGTTGCAAAATACGTTGCCGTCTCTATTAAAGAAGCAGGTTTAGATGTCGCCTCCATGTGTGACACATCGACGAAAGTGTTCGTCATGGAAGTTATGGGCCGGCATGCCGGCTGGATTGCTGCCGCAGGTGGGCTTGCCGCCGAGAAAGAAGGCGACTCGCCACACATCATCCTCTTCCCTGAAATTGCTTTTGATAAAAAGAAATTTCTAAAACGCGTAGATCAATGCGTTAAGAAATTCGGCTTTTGTGCGATTGTTGCCTCTGAAGGCGCTCAAGATAAAGACGGGAAATTCTTGGCCGATGCCGGCACAGTTGATGCTTTTGGACACACTCAGCTAGGCGGCGTTGCTCCTACTCTGGCCAATATGGTCAAAGACGCTCTAGGCTATAAATATCACTGGGCTGTTGCCGATTATTTGCAGCGCGCAGCAAGGCATATCGCCTCCCAAACGGATGTCGATCAAGCTTACGCTGTTGGTCAAGCCGCGGTGCAAATGGCACTCGCCGGTAAAAATGCGGTTATGCCAGCCATCATCCGCAAACCGGGTAAACGCTATTCTTGGAAAATCGAAGAGGCGCCATTAGAGCAAGTCGCCAACGTCGAAAAGAAAATGCCACGCAACTTTATTAGCCGCGATGGATTCGGTATTACAGACGCTTGCCGAGAATATCTCTCTCCTTTAATCCAAGGTGAAAGCTATCCTCCTTACAAGAACGGCATTCCCGATTACGCGAGACTCAAAAAAGTCATGGTTGAGAAGAAGCTGAAAAAGAAATTTAAGGTTTAATCCCCACCTTTCTTTTCACTCTTCTTTTGATATCACTGTGATTCTCGACTCCTAAGCATTTAAAGCTGGGAATCACATATTATCCCCTCGACGGAAACATTCACTTTCCATAACAGTCAAATCCTTGAATATCACGCTAGATCAACACCCATATACCGAGCCAGCTATGAGAAAATTACTTTCTTCTTTCGCCCTACTACTAACGATTGCCGCCCTTCTCTCAATCAGCGGATGCATATCCCGAAGCCCTGAAGATACTGCGAAACAGTACTGGGAAGCGATCATGGCTGGCGATGAAGCCAAGGCAAAATCTCTCGTTTTTGACAACAAAGAAGAAGGCCTAGAGACATTTATCCAACCGGCAGACGGCAGCAAAGTGGAATTTGGAGAATCTACGATAACCGGCGATACAGCATCCATCGCCACCAGCCTTACTTGGGCCGATGAGGAATACGACACGACATTCCAAATCGAAACTATTTTGAAAAAATCGGGTAAAGAATGGAAAGTAGACACCAAAGAAACGCGAAAAATCTTTATCGCTGCCGTCTACAACTCAACACTAAACGGCTTACAAAAAGCATTTGAAGAAACAGCCACCGAATTTAGACGACTTGGGGAAGAGCTACTCGGCACGGTTGCCACCGAACTAACAGAAGCATCAAGAGAACTCCAAGAAGGAGCTGAAGAAGCCAAAGTGGAAATTGAGAAATTTCTCAAACAAATTGACCAGAATCTGGTTGAAGAACTCAAAAAACACAGTGCGCCACCACCTGCGGACCCAGCACCATAACTAGCAACATGGTCGCTCAGCGCTTCAAAACGCCTCCACCACCCTACAAAAAGAGAGCCGACTAGGTGTTTCAGCCTCAAAGTAAGAGATATCCTGTAAAAAGATTACGAATCGACCTGCTTTTATTGAGTGTTAGCACTGACTGACACTTGAATATGATGGAACCTATCTCCATATATGGGATATAATTTCGCGTTTACTTTTCGCACCAATTTCGCTCATCGATCACGCCTGAAGGACACTAATGTCAGAGAACAAACAATCCCGCATTAAAGAACTGATTGCCCGAGGTAAAGAACAGGGCTATCTGACATACGCTGAGGTCAACGACCATCTGCCAGAAGACATCTCTGATCCCGATCAGGTAGAAGATATCATCCAGATGATTAACGACATGGGCATCCAAGTTTTTGAAACTGCTCCCGATGCAGAATCATTACTAATGACCGATGGCGACTCCTCTGCTGATGAGATTGCTGCTGCCGAAGCTGCTGCCGCACTTGCCGCTGTAGAAACCGAAGCCGGTCGAACAACTGACCCCGTTCGTATGTACATGCGAGAAATGGGTACGGTTGAACTACTGACTCGTGAAGGCGAAATTGCCATCGCGAAGCGTATCGAAGAAGGCATTCGTGAATTAATGCATGCTGCTGCTTACTGGCCTGATTCCGTCAGAATGTTAACTGACGAATATGCCATGGTTGAACGAGAAGAACGTCGACTCGTTGACGTGATCGCTGGCTGGTTAAACCCCGCTGACAACGTTCCAACACCAGCGCAAACCAATTTAATCAATCAGCAAAAAGAAGAAGCCAAAAAAGCGGCCGCTGCTACAGCTGCAAAAAATGGTGAACCTGTCGCTGATGACGACGACGATGATGACGAAGAGCAAACCGGTGTTGACCCCGTAGAAGCAAAAGAGCGGTTTACCGAGCTACTTAAACAACTCAACAAAACGAACAAAGCGCTCGAGAAATACGGCAGAGAAAGCAAACAAGGTGAAAAAGAATTAAATGCGTTAGGAGAAGTCTTTAAATTCTTCAAACTTCCCCCTCGTCAATTTGATCCTATCTACTCTCGAATCAGAGCAGTGCTCACTAATGTTCGAAAAACAGAACGATCTATTTTATCTCTCTGTGTTCGAACCGCTGGCATGCCGCGTAAAACTTTTATTAAAGAGTTCCCAGGCAACGAAATCAACGAAGAGTGGATACCAGAAATCGTTAAGAAAAAACGCGATTACTCTGATGCACTTCGTGGTGTTATGCCAGACATTTTGCGTGCTCAACGACGCCTCGAACAAATTGAAACCGAGTGCGGCTTAGATTTAGCGACGATCAAAGAGATTAACCGTCGCATGTCGATTGGTGAAGCTCGTGCTCGTCGCGCGAAAAAAGAAATGGTCGAAGCCAACTTGCGTCTCGTTATTTCTATCGCAAAAAAATATACCAACCGTGGTTTACAATTCTTAGATTTAATTCAAGAAGGCAACATCGGCTTAATGAAAGCCGTTGATAAATTCGAATACCGTCGCGGTTACAAATTTTCAACTTACGCCACGTGGTGGATTCGCCAAGCAATTACTCGTTCTATTGCGGATCAGGCGAGAACTATTCGTATCCCCGTTCACATGATCGAAACAATTAACAAACTCAATCGTGTCTCACGACAAATGCTACAAGAAATGGGCCGCGAACCTACGCCAGAAGAACTCGGCGAGCGCATGGAAATGCCAGAAGATAAAGTACGTCGCGTCTTAAAAATCGCGAAAGAACCTATCTCAATGGAAACACCTATTGGTGATGACGAAGATTCACATCTAGGCGACTTCATCGAAGACGGCACTATCGAATCTCCGGTTGAATCAGCGACAGGTGAAGGATTAACTGAAGCAACTAAAGATGTACTTTCTGGCTTAACCGCTCGTGAAGCGAAAGTATTAAGAATGCGCTTTGGTATCAACATGAATACCGATCACACACTCGAAGAAGTTGGAAAGCAATTCGATGTAACCCGTGAACGTATTCGTCAGATCGAAGCAAAAGCATTACGTAAATTACGTCATCCATCTCGCTCCGATCATCTTCGCAGCTTTTTAGATGAATAATTTATTTCAGCAAAAATTGAATTAGAAAAACAAAAAAATAGGCTCCTGAGAAAAACTCACGAGCCTATTTTTTTATCTCGTTTTTAGAGTTATTAATCATTTACACTCTCTAAAACCTAAATCAGAAAACCACAAAACTATTTTCCGCCAAAAAATAATTCAAACATTTCAAGAGGCCACACACATGACTCTATTTGATGACAACAGCCAAACCATCGGACAAACTCCCTTAGTCAAATTAAACCGAATCACCAAAGGTAATATTTTTGCAAAAATAGAAGGCCGCAATCCCGCCATGTCGGTTAAATGCCGCATTGGTGCAAACATGATTTGGGATGCAGAAAAAAGAGGCGTATTAAAACCAGGCATGGAAATTATCGAACCCACCAGTGGTAATACCGGTATCGCACTCGCATTTGTTGGCGCATCACGCGGTTACCCTGTGACGCTAACGCTCCCCAACACCATGAGCTTAGAACGTCGCCAAATATTGAAAGCGTTAGGCGCGACTGTTGTATTAACCGATGGCGCAAAAGGTGTTCCCGCCGCCATCGCTAAAGCAGAAGAAATTCAAGCAAGCGATCCAGAAAAATATTGGATGCCAAGCCAATTCGAAAACCCTGCTAATCCAGAAATTCATGAAAAAACAACAGGCCCAGAAATTTGGGAAGATACAAACGGCGAGATTGATGTATTGGTCGCAGGCGTTGGTACCGGTGGCACACTTACAGGGGTTTCTCGTTACATTAAAAACACAAAAGGCAAAGTAATCACAACGGTTGCCGTTGAGCCAACGTCTTCAACTGTCATCACCGCCGCAAAAGCTGGCGAAGAACCCACTCACGGCCCACACAAAATTCAAGGCATTGGCGCTGGGTTTTTACCGAAAAATCTCGACCTATCGATGGTCGATCAAGTAGAACAAGTCAGTAATGAAGACGCAATAGAGTGGGCTCACAGGTTAATGAAGGAAGAAGGCATTCTAGTAGGGATTTCTTGTGGAGCGGCAATGGCTGTAGCAGATCGCATATCACAACAACCTGAACACAAAGGCAAAAATATTGTTGTCATATTACCGGACTCTGCCGAGCGCTATTTGACCTCGCCATTATTTGCAGGCCAATTCACCGACAACGAAACTGTTCAATAAACAGAGAGTTAGACTGGATTCATCAAGGCCCGCGCTTTATAATGCGCGGCCTTGGTGAAATTAGCTTCCAGTAGCACACCAAACCTTTGGTAAATACACTGCAAAAGTCTCTCCGTATTTACACCTCAAAGGGCCTGTAGCTCAGTTGGTTAGAGCAGTCGACTCATAATCGATTGGTCCACAGTTCAAGTCTGTGCAGGCCCACCATTTTCCTTCCAAATATCAGTCGACCCCAAACAAGAGACTCACCTCCTTACAAATACAGAGTTGAGCCACACTTCAATCCCTTACCTTTCTACACCACTCGTTTCACAACCTCCCACGAAAACTCATTCAAATTTTAAAATCCTTACGAGAATAATCGCCCGCTTCACACACCTTTGGTTAAGACAAAACGGCTATCACAAGTAAAAACTGTGTTCTTGAGTTCCACTATATTCAACGGCTCCAACATCGTAACGAATCTCATGACTGGACAAAAATACAGTTGAAGTAAAAACTCACAAAAACACGCCGCGGCGGTATAACACGCAAGTTAATTGCGTAACTTAAAAAAAGAAGAGAAATCAAAGTGTTAAAGAAGAGCGTCGCGCCATTCCCTCGACATTAAACCGCTAAGGCGGTTTAATGCTCAAAATCCGTAATAAACTCGCCACGACGTCATAATTACGGGCTGACATTGAAAAAAGAAATTAATTTAATAAAAACAAAACGTTAAACGAAATTTTGTGGTTTTAAGAAATGGGGGTTATACCGCCAAGGCTGCAAAACTACGAAATACGAACATTAACCCGCCACGGCGGTATAAGTGGGGTTATACCGCTGCGCCGTTATAATAAGCGTTATGTGCGCTAGGAATCGAGAAATGGCTGGAGATTCGAGAGACCTTGGTCTTTCAGAAAGTGACAGAAACTACGTTATTCGGAAAAAGTTCGGATTATTTTCAGCTCGTAAAGTAAAAAAGATATTACTGAGTATTGATAATCCGAGTGATAAAGTTTTAGGCGCTGTGCTTTTTTTGGCGAGGCCAAAGCAGATAAATGATGTCATTTCATCTGTAATTCTTGCTAATGAAAACGAGAAGAAATTATTGGATGCGGCCCAGGTTAAGATGGATAGAACATAGACTATGGAAAAAGCACATAACAAACCAATCAACTTCGCGCCTTCGGCGCCGGACGCGCAAAAAGCGCGCGCCCGGTTATTGGGGCGTTATAACTTATGATGAACATCGAAGAATTGAATAACTATCTTTCAAAGCTAGAGGGGCCTGGTCTACTCGAAAGTTACGATCCTGAAAAAGATACTGTGATGCTTAAGTTTAGTGGCGACACAGGAGGTCCTTATGATGATGGTGAAATCGAACTGACCTTCCTAGATGTGGAGGTATTGAATTTGCCGCTATCCATGATACTTCCTGCTCAAGTGGAGTTGGCCAGAAAAGAAGCTACAGAGAAGGTCATAGGATCAAATTATCAATGGAATGAGCGTAACCTTTACCTGATAAAAGACGATGTGGGTTGCAGTTGGCATGTTTATGCTGGCTCATACGAAGTTAACGTATTGCCAATATTCTGGAAGCGCCCGTGAAAGTTATAACAAGGCAAGGCAAAATCGCTCCGCTTCGCTCCACTGGACGCGCTAACGCGCGCCTTTGCTTGCGGCGTTAACTGTCCATAGAGATCGCCTCAAGAAAGGAACATATACGTGATTCCAGACTACGATAAACATTCGTTTGGTAAAAAATTGAATGAAGTTGTTTCGCCATCAAGGCCGATTATTTCAATTGAAAATCTCATTGGGCGCACGGAAGAGCTAGATAGAATTGAAAAGGCGCTTTTTGCTCCTGGAAGAAATGTCTTCATCTATGGGGAAAGGGGTGTTGGTAAATCTTCTCTTGCTGCGACTGCGGCAAATCAGTGGCAAAGTTCAGATGCAGAATATATAGACGTATCTTGCTCACCAGATTCCACAATAAAATCAATTGTTGCGAATATCGCATCACAAGCAGTAGATGCAAAATGGTCTACAAGCTCAAAGATCACCGAGCAGGCCTCAGTTGGAATGAAGTGGCTTTCATATTCACTCAAAAGTGAAACCTCCCCTACAGACTTCTCTTCAAAAATTAAGGGGTTGAGCGATGCAGTCGAAGTCCTGAAGGAGGTGGCTGCATTACACTCAGAAGTTCCAGTAGTTGTCGTTGACGAGGTGGATCGAATTACAGATGAAAAGGAAATAGATCTTCTAGCAGACTTATTGAAGCAGCTCGGAGATAAAAGAATAGAGCTAAAATTTATCTTTACAGGTGTTGGTGCAACACTTAATGAAATCCTAGGTGCTCATCGATCAGCAATTCGACAGCTTGAAACCATAGAGCTACCAAGGCTTAGCTGGGATGCAAGATGGGATATAGCCATTCATGCATTAAGTATTTTTGGCGTCGAAATTCCAAGAGATATTTATATACGATTAGCAGCCGTTAGCGATGGATACCCATACTACGTGCATTTAATTGTTGAGAAGATTTTATGGCTACTTTTCGAGAAGGAAGAGATAGTTAATAAAGTTACATGGGATGACTATTATTCTGCTTTAGACAAAGCAATTGTTGGAATAACAGCAGAGCTATCAAGGCCATACGAAATGGCGGTTAATCAACGTAGTCGAGATTACGAGGAAGTACTTTGGTCAACTTCTGCCGATGAATGGCAAGGGGCTTATCTGTCTGATATGCATGCCCAATACGAGAGTATAATGTCGCAAATAGATAGAAAAGAAGCCCTGAGCTACGATAAGTTCGCTTCTAGGATTCGAAATCTATTAAAGACAGATTATGGCGAAATTCTTAAAAAAGGGCAGAAGCAAGGCTATTATCACTATCGAGAAAAAATGCTCCGTGGCTATATAAGAATGCAAGCCGAAGCGAATAGAGTTGAAATTATTAGCAAAGAAGCCGAGGCAACAATTAAAAACTACATGCATGTTCCTGCAAAAAATGTGGGGTACCACAAGTCTCAGCCACCTAGAGGATTTAAGTGAGTGCAAGCAGTTAACAAGCGCAATCACTCGGACCAGTTTTCCGCTACGCTCCAAACTGCCCGGTGTTGCGGGCGTTAGGTGTACTCATGGATGCCAGCAATATCAAACAGAGAATTGAAATTGAGGGGCTGGAAATAGTCAGGCGTTATCCTTCTGATGATGTTCTTTCTGATTATCCTCGTGAGAAGCTAAACAGAAATATCGAGGCATATAAAGCAGATGGTGATCTTGCTTGGGTAATTCAAGAATGCCCAGCGGGTGGGCAAAACGAAGATAAGGCGTATATGGATATTCAAGTTAAAGATGGTCAGCTTATAGCTTGCAACTGGATTGGCTTGGATTTCATTGTAAATCTAAAAACTGGCAGCGTGAGCCCTGCTAAAAAAGGTGTTCGGCCGTGGTAGCGCAACACCTAACAAGCGCATGTTGTTCGCCCCTGCGGGGCTGGGACCTCCGTTCCGCTGCGCTTCACTACGGCCCCAAATGCGGGCGTTAAGTGTCATTATGGACAATCGAGCATTTACTAAATTAATTGAGTATCTGGAGAAAGTGCCAGCAATACGTGGTCCTATCGGAAAAGGCTCCGAAGCTGACGGTCGCTGGTGGGTTAAATTCGACATTGATATTGATCACCAGTTTGCATGGCACACGGTTCAAGAATTTGGTCATGTTTTAAATTACATGTCAGTCAATGAGCGCCTGCCAACATCCTTTCATCCAGTGTCTCCACCACCTTATATGAATGGTGGCCCTGACGAGTTTCTATCTTGGGTAATAGAGTGCCATGACTCAGGGTTTAAGCCCGGCACATGTGCTGAGTGGCTTATTGGCCGTCTACCAAATCCAGTAGAGGACTTAGAACAATGGGCTGCGGAGTAAAACACTTAACAAGGGTAGGCAACATCGCCAGCGCAAAAGCCGCGCTGGCTGGACGGCCTACGCTACGCTTCGGCCGCCGTTGCTACCGGCGTTAACTATATGAAACCGAACATACTTTTTCTATTAGGCCTTTTGCTTTTTATACAAGGCTGTGCAACAACTCAACCGAGATGTAATAGTCTTTCTAAAATAGATGAAGAGGGTTTATGGTATAAGAAATTTTATAGAGGTGCCGGCGTTAGACCATTATGTGCTCATAGCTCAAATCGTTATGAAACCTATCGTCTGGTAATTCTTAGAACTTTTCACAATCCAATATTCATTGACTTGGAGAAAGCGGGTTCAAGAATTGAAGTTAGCGCAGTAAGATTAAACGGCGCCGGAGGTTATTCGCCAGGGAAACCCGTCGAGTATAAAAGCTCTAAAGTTAGTACTGAGGAATTTAAGAAATTTAAGCAGAAAATAGCTTCGGTCGATTTTTGGAATTTGATGACCGAAGACGAAAAAATGCAAGAAGCGAACAAGAATAATGAGGATGTTATTATAGTAATGGACGGAGCAGTCTGGATATTTGAAGGGGCTTCCTACAACACCTATCATATTTTTGATCGCCACAGTGACTATGAAGACGAGCTATGGGAAATCGGAAATTTTCTAATCAAAAAATCTCGCATAAATACAAATGGGGGTATCTACTAATAATAGTTAACAAGCAAAGCCACCCGAAATTGCGGGCAATGGCCTTGAAAAACAGGCCATTAAAACGCTTGCTGTTCGGGTTCTGGCGGCGTTGAGACTGCAGGGAAACTTGCGGATAACTTTTTCGTCAAAAAAAATCGTGCGGAGAGTGCCCTCAAATTAAATTAACAGACATAATATTTACGCAGGAACGCGAAAGTTAGAGTTCATTTTAACTTAAAAAATGACATGTAGGTTTTTCTACAAACTCGTTAAGGCTACATTCAAACAATGGGTACAATAAACAAAAATATATTTGAGAAATCTGGCGCAACCGGATGTAGTAATAGTGATTATGATTTAGCAATAACCAACTGCTGTCATAAGTTTCTAGTTGTGGATAGTGAACTCCATGATATTTACTTTGATGCGACGAATCTTAAAAATAAACTTGGTGTACTAAATCAAAAAATCTGCCCAATTTGCAAATCTGAAAACTGGGACTTTGAGGAATGCTCGGAACTCCCTTCAAAAAATACAACTTGGAAATGGGCTTATAATTCATAATTGGCGCATTTATTTGGCTCAACTAAAAAGCTTTAACAAACCCACCAACCACACCCAATTTGCAAAAAAACAAACAATTATACTTATGTGGAAATAATTTTAATTTTCTTACACCCTGGTTAAGACTACATTACTAAAGCATGGAAAACTTGAGAGAAAAAAGAAATAGCTTCGAAGAGGCCTGTAGAGATATTAAAGTCGGCATTCGAAAAAAGATTACTCGAGTAACCTGCCCGTGTTGTGGATTTCCGACTTTAGAGGAAAGGGGAAATTACGACATTTGCGAACTCTGCAATTGGGAAGACGACGGACAAGATGATAAAAACTCATCTAAAGTCTGGGGCGGTCCGAATGGAAAATACTCTCTCGATCAAGCAAGAGAAAACTTTCTTGAGTATAAAATAATGTACTCACCGGGCAACAACACAACAATAACCGGTAAAGATTCGGCTGAGCGAGAAGGCCTGAAGACAGATCTAATATCAGTTTTTAACAAAATGCTTACAGCTTCAAAGGATAGCCTTCCTAGCCTGTGGAAACAGGCACTAAAAATAGAAAAAGGCCTTTATAAAGAACTTTGCCGCAGTATTAAAGAATATGAAAAATCAATTAAGCCATAACTTTACTACTGGCAATGTTTTGCGCTCCAATATTTGCTGAAGATGCAGGAAGAAAGAAATATCTATGATAAGTGTACTGTGGTATTCGGCTGCCCTATGGGTTAGCTGGCTATTTTTAAATGGCCTCATCACTGGAGAAGTCTGGGTTAAGGGCGGCGCAAAAGATAGATTTTCACGCTCACTGGATATGGAATCGTTTGCACACAAAGTAAGCAAACAAAATAGCAGTTTTACATACTGGTTTAATATGGCGTTTTATTTTGCAGCGGTTTTTATCTTAATCTGGGTGGGTTATACAAAAGTTTAATAATTTTAATTGACGACATAGATGACTATCGATATTAAAAATGTACCTGAAACCGAAGTGACTTGTTCAAATTGTCGGGCTTGTTGCTGCCGTTTAGAAGTCATGATTATCACTGACACAGGTGTTCCCGATAGGCATATTGCTTTCGATAAATGGGGCGCCGAAACAATGTTGCGCTTAGATGATGGCTGGTGTTCCGCGTTAGATCGCGAGACATTCAAATGTTCGATTTATGAAAACAGGCCTTTAATTTGTAGAGAATTTGAAATGGGGTCTTATGAATGCCGTAACGAAAGAGCCGCAGAGATACCACATTCACTTTAAAACACCAGATAGTTGGTTTCCCCTAGACCCAAGAATTGTAAAAATAGAAAAAAATCTTCAACAATCACTGCTCTTGAATAAAAAAATTACTCCATATTAGTACCACTCCACGCAAGACATAACTTACCGCTGCTTTATGTTTTTATTTTATTTTCAAATGTATGTCTGACCGTTAAAAATTAACATACATCATTGGCCAGAGAAAAAGTTAATATCTTTTTAAAACACTTAATTTTAGGACATTTTAAATTTTCATCACGCAAACTACCTTATTTTAAAAAAATAAGATCCTCATGTTATAGCCTCGACATTCAACTCTTCTTTACAATTCTTGAACGCTCAATACTTGGAATGGATGATCCAGACTCTTTAAAAGAAAAGAGCGGCTGCCCTTTTGGGTAGATAGCAATAAAGGAGCTACACAGAAATAACACTTAACCTCAACATTCTAATAATAGGCATAGAGATTTATAAACATGATAAAAGCAAGTACATTTAAATTCGCCGCTCTAGTAGCTGGAACACTTCTTTCTGTTAATTCATTTGCCGGCAGCACTGGCGGCGGTGGCGGCAGTAGCTCTGGTTTTTCAGCATTATTTGATGAAGCAGAAGACGATGGTCGCTGCAGCGTAAACCGTGTTTCTCCATTTGGCTCTGACTCTACTTTTTACGTCCCTTCTGACCCAAGCAATTCCAACGCACGCTTTAACATTTTAGGCTGGGGAAACGGTACTGGTGGAGGCTCTACAACATATTCTTCATTACTTGAAACAATCGCATCGCATTGTATTTTAGTGGCCGCTGCAAACACTGCAAATTCAGGTACAGGTTCTGAAGTTGAAGACGCTGTTGATTCTGCACGTTCACGTTACAGCAACATCTTACAACCGAATGCAAAAGTATGTACTTCAGGTCACTCTCAAGGTGGTGGTGGTTCTTTCAATGCGGCTAACCGATTAGATGCAGAGTGTGTTATTGCTGTTCAAGCCGATACACTTTACACAACAAGTATTGATGATGACCTTGCAAGTGATGTTGAAGTTATCGCACTATGGGGAAGCTCAGACACATTAGCACCAGCTAGCTCTAACCGCAGAAACGTAGAACGCGCTTCTGACATTCTTACTCAAGTTGAGACTCAAGGTGAAGGTCACTTCGAGCCAACGTCTAGCCGTGGCGGTGATATTGGCACCATGTTTCGTATGGCTGCTAAAGCACAACTCAGTACTGATTCAGCAGAAGCAACTCGGTTTAGTGGTGCATTTTGGGGACCAACTACAGACAACACTGTGACTGAAGATGCTAGTGAAATCAGCGACGTTCGCAGAGACTCTGGTGCAACTAACACAAATCCTTAATTTAGATTTGAATTTAGTTTAGTTTTTGTTTGATTAAATCAGCTGGGCAATATGTCCAGCTGATTTTTTTTTAGAAAATAAATTTTTACGCCTACCCTATTTTTTATAAAGACAGCTTACAAATTCACTTCCAAATTCTGACTTCCCACCCATGTCTCATCTGGATTCAATACAACTGGCCTATCTATCGCGGCCGCTTCAACACACAACATATTTTGATACTCTTCTTTAACCATGTCACTCATACCCAGAACCGCTTTTTCTCCAGGATTCCATACAACCGTATCTGAAAAACCTAACTGATTAATTTTTAGATTATTTTTTTTTATTTGATCACACTCCTTGCCATCATTTTCAAGCGCATGAGCATCAGACAAACTTAGAGATCCCTCAACATCAAAATAAACCCGATCTATTGCATCGGGAATTATTAACTCAGTTTCATTTTCTGTGTTTCGATGTGAAAATTCTGAGCCATCATTATTCCAATATTCTTTTTGCTTCAACCCAGTCAAAGAAATATTGTTTAAAGCGCTAATTTTGAAATAACTGTGTAATGCGGCTGTAAAATCAAATGGGGCTTCACCGGTATTTTGAATTTTTAAACGAAGTGTTAAAGAGTTTTCCCCAAGAGAAACTAAATACCGTGCCGAAAAATTGTGAGGCCATATTTTTTTTGTTTCATCCGAATGCACTAAACTTAACTCACATTCAATACGATCGCCGTTTTGTGTCGGTGCAGACAACAAAGCCCATGCGCTTGTTCTAGCAAATCCATGACGAGACCCACTACCAAACTCATTAAACTGAGGAAAAATTATCGGCACACCACCACGAATAGATTTTCCTTCTTGAAATTTGGCCTGTTCTGATAAGAAAAACTTCTCTTCTCCATCAGCCAATTTCCAAGACGTGACATGAGCGCCATAAAGACAAAGCGTCGCTGTTGCTCCATTGGGGTGACTTAAAACAATTGGTTGGAATTGTTGAATCATAATAAACTAGCGATAAGTTGCAGGAGAAAATTAGTCTTTTGTATCTGGGTCAGGTGTTTTTTCTTTAGGCTTATCAGCATCTTTATTTTCTGATTTTTTCACTCGAATTTTATTCCCAGCGATTTCTTTGCCGTTTAGATTTTTAACTGCTGCTTTGGCATCTCCAGGATGAGGCATTTCAACAAAACCAAAACCTTTTGATAAGCCTGACTCTTTATCTAAAACTAAGCTGCATGATTGTATTTTTCCAAATTCGGAAAATAGTGCTTTTAATTCATCTTCGGTGGTTTTTCTGGCGAGGTTTCGCACTAGTAATTTCATATGAGCAATTTCTCTACGGGGGCTTTTCTTTATGGGATTTTTTATAACTCTGAAAGGCGATCAATTCTATCTTGCTCTTCTTTTTCAATCGCTTTGATTTCTTCAACAACAGCATCAACATCAGCCAATACGTCACTATCTTCATACAAACCAGTAAGAATAGTATCGGGCCTTAATTTACCTTCCTCATACAAAGACCAAATTTCTTCTGCATAACGTGTCTTTTTTATTTCTGGTGCGAAAGCAGAGTAATAATCTCGCATATTATTGACATCACGAGCCAACATAGATTGTGCATTATTATTTGCAGATGCATTAACAGCTTGAGGCAAATCAATAATCACAGGACCGTATTCATCAAGTAACACATTAAACTCAGACAAATCGCCATGAACAATGCCTGCACAAAGCATCATCTTTATGTATTCCATCATCACTGCGTGATCCTCTAATGCTTGATCAACTGTGAGAATGACATCATTCAATCGAGGAGCAGCATAACCTTCGTCGTCTTTAACAAGATCCATTAACAAAACACCATCGACGCAACCATACGTAGCCGGTACGCGAACACCCGCTTTTAGCAATCGCACGAGCGCATCAACTTCTGCTGTTTGCCAAACATCTTCTTGTTGTTCTCGCCCATAACGTGAACGCTTTGTCATTGCGCGCGCGCTTCGTCCGCCACGGGTTTTTCTGCCTTCATGATAAAGCGCCGCTTTTTTAAAACTTCGTGTAACTGCATCTTTATAGACTTTTGCACAACGGACTTCACCATGACTACGCACGATAAAGATGTCAGCCTCTTTACCGCTCATAAGCTGGCTTTGTACTTCGTCTATAAGACCCTCTTCGATCAAAGGCTTGAGGCGTTTCGGTATTTTCATAAAGGCTTAAAATTCAAATATACTGTCGAGATACAAGGTGGCTGAGGTCGATGATACTATCATCTTTAGACCGAAATTACGGATTATGTCACGGGAGGTGGACAGAAGGAATTTAGAACGGACAAGGGCTATCGATTTTAATCTGTTTCCCAGTATAAGGATGCTCAAACTCCAACCCAGTTGCATGTAATAAGAGGCGAGTTGCAGCATTATGCGTTCTTGGTGAGCCGTACAAGTCACACCCTAAAATGGGATGCCCTATGGCTTGACTATGAATACGTAATTGATGCGTTCTGCCGGTTTCCGGCAGAAATTTTACTCTCGTTGTTTTTCTGTCGATATCTTGATTCAACACGCGATAGAAACTGAGAGAATTTTTCCCCGTTTTTTTGCAAATTTTTAGTCTTGGAAAACTGTCTTTTGCAATCGGTAAGTTTATTTTTCCTCCAAATATATTTGATCCTATCGTCTTTCCTTTCATGTTTTCGTCTTCAGAGACAGATAAAATACCATCAAGAATAGCTTCGTAATACTTTATGACAGTTCTCGCTTCAAACTGTTTACTCAGATGAGCGCTCACCTTTTTATTTAACGCTACGATCATCAAACCTGATGTCCCAAAATCTAAACGATGAACCATAGTTGCAGACGGAAATTCTCTCACTAACCGATAATGAACAGAATCTTTATTCAATGGACTCTTACCCGACAGACTCAGCAAACCACTTGGCTTGACGATCAATAATAAATGCTCATCCTGAAACAAGATATTAATTTCATCATGACATGCAGGCGCTACAAAATCGTCTTGAAAACAATCACCTTCCACAGAAATATTCAATTTTAATTAGCTCTAAAAATGGCAAAATATAGAGTATACCTAGTTTTCAAAAAGATCGGGAATCAATTTATCGGAATATAATTCAACACATTAAGTGCGCCATCCTCACAAACTCATCTCTATTTTTTTCATACCTATAATTTGCAACTAACTGTAACGACCCAGCAATTAGCTCTACGTTTTAAAATCACAAACGCTACTTAAAAGAATTCTCAGTGAGTACAAATAAGACACACACATCATTATTTCTACATTAATACGATTTCTTTTAGTTAAATCTTATTCTGTTACCACACGTTTTTGGATCCTATAGCCTCATTGATCCGAGGAAAAGAGTGGATTGTTAAGCAAGCAGAAAAGATTATGAAAAGTACAATGGATAATATGATAAAAGCACTTGAAAAAAGTCAAATGTATTTTGATAACGTACTAAAAGTGATATGAATCATCGACCGTCTACTTTATTAATTTTTAAATAAGACTAACCGAATTTATATTGACTTATTAATATAGCGGTTAGCCCTTAATTTCAAATAATAAAAATCATAGACGTTTAACAAACACCCAGTAAGTATCATCCGTTATCGATTTTTTCATATGCACTTTAACTTTTGTCGGATTCATTTTGTAATCAAATACATATTCAAACAAAACATTTAAGTTATCATTTTTCACGCCGTCTTCAAAACGACCTTTAAATTCTGGTCGACAGGTACACGGCGCTACATCCCTAAAAAAATTTTTACCGATAACATCTTCGGGTTTTCGGCCCGTGATTTCGCTTTCTGTCATATTGTATTTAAGAACTACTCCTTTCCCATCTAACTCAATTGCTCCAAAAGCGACATCATCTAACTCTGAAGAAGACATTTTTGCCAATACATTTTCGATATTATCTTCGCCAAATTTGACTACTTCCATAATTGATCTCCTTTCATTCCAATGTTTACATATATATTTATATTCATTCTTAAGCCTAGCCGAAAATTATTGGTGTGCGAATTGAGCCAAGAGTATTAAGTTGATAGCCGTAGAGTTTAAAGACCATTATATGCACCCCTTTGATATAATCTTTTAACGCGCTTTAATAAGTAGATTTGCTATAATCGCGCACTTTAGAATTCTACGCTCAATATGAGTAATTTCTTTTATCTACCCTCTCTACAGGCTTTTCATGACTAACAGCGCTTCTCTTCTATTTTCTTCTCTCTCTTTGAATCCAGACCTTTTACAAAACCTTGAATCTCTCGGTTTTACAGAGATGACGCCGATCCAGTCAGAAAGCCTTCCTGCCATACTCGACGGCAAGGACGTTATTGCTCAAGCAAAAACCGGATCAGGGAAAACAGCAGCATTTGGATTGGGGCTACTGCACAAATTAAAGGTGAAAAAATTTCGGATTCAAACACTAATCTTATGCCCTACACGTGAACTCGCTGACCAAGTTGCTAAAGATATCCGTAAACTGGCTCGCACAATCCACAACATTAAAGTATTAACACTCTGCGGCGGCATGTCTTTTGGACCTCAAGTAGGCTCTCTAGAACACGGCGCTCATATTGTTGTAGGCACACCAGGGAGAATAGAAGATCACGTAAACCGCGGAACCCTCATACTTGATCACGTTGATACTCTCGTTCTCGATGAAGCAGACCGTATGCTAGAAATGGGATTTGAACCTTCCCTTAATGCGATTTTAGAAAAAACACCGTCACAACGTCAGACATTATTATTTAGCGCCACCTTTCCTGAAAAGATTCAAAGCATTGCCTCTAAAGTAATGAAAAATCCGATCATGGTTAAAGTAGAATCGACTCACGAAGATAGCAGCATCCAACAATTTTTTTATCGTGTAAGTAACGATTCAGAAAGAATGATTGCTTTGCGACTTTTACTACTTGAATACACACCGACATCGGCCATTGTCTTTTGCAATACAAAGATTGAAACGCAAGAAACGGCGAATGAATTATCTCGTCACGGATTTAGTGCTGCCGCATTACATGGTGATTTAGAACAGCGTGATCGCGATCAAACGCTTGTTCGCTTTTCCAATAAAAGTGTTTCTGTTTTAGTTGCGACTGATGTAGCAGCACGAGGTTTAGATATAGAAAATTTAGATATGGTTGTGAATTTTCATATTGCTCGTGATGCAGAAGTTCATACACACCGTATTGGTAGAACAGGTAGAGCTGGGAGCTCTGGCATTGCTTGCTCATTATTTAGTGAAAAAGAAGTTCACAAAATTATTAAATTAAATATTACGTCCAACGAAAACCCTAACACGCCGTTTGACCCAATGACTCAAAGCGATAAACTGCCGCCACAAGCCTTGCTCGAAAACAGACCCGATAAACCAACCACCGTAACGCTACAAATTGACGGCGGAAAAAAACAAAAAGTGCGTCCCGGCGATATTCTTGGCGCATTAACCAGTAAAAAAAATAAGTCTGGCACAGTGATTACCGGTAACGATGTCGGTAAAATTCAAATTTTCGATAACTGCGCCTATGTTGCAATTAATACTCAATTCGTAAAATCTGCTTTAACCGTGTTATCTGAAGGGAAAATCAAAGGCCGAAATTTTCGAGTTCGACAAATAAAATAATATTCTCACGCAATAAAGTATCCGCGCTATGTCTAAGTATAAGACGTGTTTATAGCCTTAATGCATAGCGCTCTGAGCCTATTCTCAGATAAACCTTTCTAAACGTATCTTCGATTGAATTCACAGCTAGTCTTGTTATTCTCCTGATTAATAATAATCATAAGTAGGACTACATTGGAGACCCCCATGACGTATACCTATAACACCCTTATATCAGCTCCATCGAATACGGCACATTCAAAACAACATAAACAATCCAAAGCGATTCTATCTTTTCTCTTGTCTCTAGGCCTTTTATTGACTGCGTCCTTATTCATCTCGTCTTCTGCAGATGCAGCCGAAAAAAAGAAACGCTACAAAGTACCAAAAACTGAATTCGGTCACCCTGATCTCCGCGGCGTCTGGAACTTTAGCTCAAACACGCCATTAGAAAGACCATTAGAATATGGCGACAAAGAATTTTTGACAAAAACTGATCTTGAAGCGATCGAAGCAAGACGGCTAGCTCAAAGTGCTGCGGCTGATAACAGTACTGGTGGCGGCGTTGGTGGATACAACCAATTTTGGGTTGAAAGCTTAGCGCAAGGTGACAACTTTAGAACTTCATTAATTATTGACCCCAAGAATGGCCGTATGCCACCTCGCGCAAAAGGTGCGGTTGTTAGCTTTGGTGGCCTTGGCCCCGACTCCCCCGGAGAAAGACCTGTACGATTTCGTGTGGGAGGGATTGCAAAAGACGGCCCCGAAGATCGAGGGTTATCTGAACGCTGCTTAATGGGTTTTAATTCTGGCCCGCCCTTCATGCCCAGCATGTACAACAATAATGTTCACATTTCTCAAACAAAAGATCATGTCGTTATCCTGACAGAAATGATTCACGACGCTCGCATAGTACCTATTGACGGCAGACCACACTTACCAGAAGAACTAAAACAGTGGAGTGGCGATTCACGAGGACACTGGGAAGGTAATACACTTGTCGTAGAAACTAAAAATTTTACGCCGAAGACTCAAAGTTTTCGCGGCGCTGGAATTGGTTCTAATTTAAAGCTAACTGAAAAATTTACTCGCGTTGCAGATGATAGTGTTGAATATGAATTTACGATAGATGATCCGAAAAGCTATACCCAACCGATTACTGTGCTCGTACCTATGGTCGCAGTCGACGGACAAATTTTTGAATACGCATGTCACGAAGGAAACTACGGCATGTTTAATATTCTAGCCGGTGAAAGAAAATCAGAAGCCGCCGCAAAAAATAATGCCAAATAAAAAACATCTATTCATTAATATTCTGACTGATGAGCGACACTAGAATAAAGATAAGGATTAGCAATGCGAAATATATTTTCTTTCAAAGCATATTCAAAATTATTAATACTACTTACCTTCATAAGTTACTGTATTTTTTCAGCGCAATTTGCATCAGCACAAAAAATACAACGTACCGCCGATGGAAAACCTGACCTGAACGGTATTTGGCAAACCATGGGGTCTGCTCACTGGAATATTGAACCCCACATGGCTCAAGCAGGCCCATCGATAAAGCTTGGGGCAATTGGCGCAATTCCTGGCGGACTTGGCATTGTTGAAGGAGGCAAAATTCCTTACACCAAAGAAGCTCTCGAGCTAAGAAATAAAAATAAAACGGATTGGTTAAAACTCGATCCCGTTGTGAAATGTTATTTGCCTGGTGTTCCTCGCGCAACATACCTGCCTCATCCTTTTCAAATCGTTCAATCAAAAAATAACTTGTTGATCACCTATGAATTTGCAGGCGCAGATCGTATTGTTCACATGAACCAACCAGATTATGAAGCTCCCGTTGAAAGCTGGATGGGACATAATTTAGGATACTGGGAAGGCGATACGCTTATTATTAACGTAACAGCACAAATGCCAGAAAGCTGGCTAGACAGCGCAGGAAACTTTCACACTGATATGACAGAGGTTGAGGAACGCTATACAGCAATGGGGCCCAATACAATTTGGTACGAAGCGACAATCACCGATCCAACTATCTACACTCGTCCTTGGAAAATTAGTTTACCTCTGTATCGCCGACTTGATAAAAACATGCAGCTATTGGATTTTAAATGCGTGGAATTTGTCGAAGAATTACTTTACGGACATCTTAGAAAAAAATAAACTACGAAGCCTTAACGTAATCAAGGCTTTGTATCTTTGTGAAAATCATTAAAGATTCGCAACAATACTCACTATATAGAAGACGTCTTGCAGAAGCTCTGGCTCAAAAATCGGCACTCAGTTCAGATGCGATTGAAGCGATACTTGAAAATTCTGAAATTATCGAATTCACTAAAAATGAAAGCCTTCAACAAGAAGGATTTCCTGCGCAATATCTATATATTTCATTGACCGGATTATTACGGGAACACATCGCTGGAGAGAATGAAGAAGATATAAATATCCTCTTTAGAACAGGCGGAGAAGGTTTTGGCGCAACTCCTTCTTTAAAAACCGGCGAGCCAGCTGTGTATTCCATCAGCACAATCAAAACGTCTATCGTTGCACGTTGCGATGGGAATACTTTTTTTAGTCTTATTGAAAAATATCCTGAAATTGTCGAGATAATTAATACAAGCTTAGATCAAAATTACACCACTATATATATGCGGTTAATTCATCTTCTCAAAAAAGACATCCCAAAACAGCTATCGGGTGAAGGGGAATTATCCTTAGAACTCATTGAAGCATTACCCGCCTACCACCTCGCCTCCTATCTTCGTATTACGCCAGAAAGTTTAAGTCGTATCAAAAAGAAAATGAAAGATGAAAAAACTATCTGACAAACCCAGCAATAGATACAAAATGTGCTAACGAACCCACTAAAACAAATAAATGCCAAATGCCGTGAGCATGTTTTAATTTATCTAAACTGTCTAACACATAAAAAACTACCCCGCCGGTATAAGCAATACCACCAAGAATAAGTAATAGAACACCGTAATAAGGAATATTCTCTACAACAGCAGAAAATTTAAAAACACAAACCCAACCCATGAATAAATAAATAGCAATTTGAATTATTTCAATTCGCTTCGGTAATAATGTATCTAGCAGCAAACCGATAATTGCCAACCCCCAGACCAATAAAAGCATCCAATAGCCGCCATCATTACCTAACGACACCATCATATAGGGCGTGTAAGTACCCGCTATAAGTAGGTAGATAGTTATATGATCGAGTTTTTGAAATATTTTTTTTAAACTAGGTGGGTGAAAACTATGATAAAGAGTCGACATGGTATAAAGAAGAACAAGTGTAAAACCAAAAACAGAAAAACTAATAATTGTTTCAATATCTTTTGATTGAATAGCGATAGTCAGCAATGACCCAAAACCAACCAAAGCTAATACGGCACCCACTAAATGTGTGATGCTATTAAATTTTTCGCCATAGTACATAAATCATCCAGAACTAAATAAGATTGCTTATTTTAGACTAAGGGAAGATTGATTGTATTTAATTTTTTCATTCTCCGCTCTACTTTCTCTTTGATTTCTAGCTCTTCATTTTTTATGTATGTATATGTTTACCGTCTTAAATTCATTTGATTCATCAAGATCGGGAAAAGTACAACTGCTTATTTCAGATATCTTTTTAAAACATGGATGACTAAAATTTTTGACGCGAGAGTCAGCCAAAAGAACCTCATCTGCTGATTTGGTAAAAACATCTAACCATTGCATATTCTCTCTATCGTAGAGAACATCAGCAGCAACGATCAAATCCCAATAGACCTGACCCTTATTTTTAATTACATCTAGGAAGTCATCTGAATAACTGATGTCGGCATTATTTAATACTGCATTTTCTTTCGCAGCCAATAGTGCCATTGGATCAATATCACAAGCGATTACCTTTTTTGCTCCAGCCAAAGCCGCCGCTATAGCAACAACCCCTGAACCACAGCCAAAATCCACAATACGCTTTCCGCTCACTAACTCGGGCTGTTTTAAAATTAACTCTGCGAGTGCAGAACCGGACGCCCAACAAAAAGCCCAATAAAATGGCTGCTCCATTAATTTATTCGCAACATCATTAGGCAATTTCCCTTTAGGGAAATCTTCATTTAACAAGTAGAGCTTTAATGGGGCAGCATCCGGAAGGGAAATACTCTCTACTCGCGCGTCAGGAAGTAGCTCTTGCACAAAAGCAGTTAAGGCATTATTGATCATCTATTTATTTTCGCTATCCATTTTCTGAAACAATATTATTCTTATAACAGAAACAAAAAAGCCCGACAATCTTATCTCGCATAGGACCTACCTCTACAAGAAAAAATTCGGGCTTTTTTAACGCCAACAACCAACCGTGTTGAGTTTTTACTCCGCATTGACCTCTAGAGTGACGTACACCGCATGAACTATCTTTCTTGGCTTCTGATTATCTGCCGCTTTATAGTTAATGTCATCCATCTCAATTTCACATTCCAATAAATACAAACCCGATTTTTTCCAATCAATTACAAAATTTCCTGTTGCATCTGTTGTTGCATCAATGCTTTCTCGGTCATTTCGATAACGTGTACCCTGACGAGTCAATTTAACATGTGTACCCGCTGTAACAGGCTTACCATTGAACAATACATTTAATTCTGTCTTTTCGCCAACGAACATTTCATTAGGATGTGTTTTGAAAATTATTTCTAACCCTTTATTCTTTGGTTTTAAATGATCTGTCGTTACATTATTGCGAGTGATGTAAGTTGAGATCTCGTTGTGGATTTCCATCTCGTATACATTTTTAGCACCTTCCGGCAATCGAGACGTTGTATTTTTTATTGGTCCAAAAATACGACTTCGACTACCGTCTGATTTTTCAAACATGGTTATAATAACAGGCGGCTGGTCAAAACTAATTTTGTAAGTCCCCGATTGATCCAGTAAAACAGCAGAAACACTTTTTCTCATCACACTCACGATAGGGTTATTTTTATCCACAGTCCCGTCGGGTGCAGCCACGGTTATCGCTGGGCCACTGCCTTTTTGGGGCTGGACAACATTTTTATAACTAACCCCACCCGCTGAATTATCTGGATGAAAAATATCATTCGAAATACTAATATCCACACTGATATATTCTGATTTTTCACCCGATAAAATTGAATGGCTCGGCACTATCCAGCGACTATGCGACCACGCATTGAATGGCATAGCGAGTACAGCAAAAAATGCTAGAACAGCTAACGTTTTTTTAACAATCGATGGTATATCTAAAAGTGACTTCAAATTTATTTCCCCTTGGGTTATTTTTTTTTTGCGAATCGTGCAGCATATAATTCATTTCACTCACTAATTTTTTAAAAATATTTTTAGCACCTCACTACTTGCCTAGCAGAATGGCTCTCAAAATGTTTTTATAATGACTTTGCCAAGTTCTAAATCAGGTGCTATTTCAATCGTAGCGTTTGTGCCTATATTAATTTTTTCTCTAGAGTAGCTTCGTCCGCCTTCCTCCCGCACAGACTCGATGTTTAGTAAGTATTCTCCCGGAGCCACCAAATTACCTTTACTATCAACTCCATTCCACGCGACAACATACTGGCCTGGCTTACGCGTTGCTCCAGTGACTTCATCAAGATTTCCATCACCGCGCCTTCCAATTTTTCGCCACCACTGGCGTAAATCTTTAAGCCAAGTATCTTTTTCGTGCCACACTGCCAAGGTCGCGACTGGCTTTCTTTCAAGCGTTTCAACCCAAACAGCCACGTAAGGACGATGATAGGGATCAACATCTAACTTCGGCAACGAGAAAGCAACTTCCAATTTATTGACTGACTCTTCTGCAAAGACAATATTAGGAGATAGCCAGCTAATCGATAACGTAATTAAGATGGCTATCTTTAATGTGGTTTTTTTATCACTCGTATTTTTCATACATCAATCCTTCTCTTTTCACAGATGCCTTTCACTAAACCAAAAAATTACAGATTCTTTGTTAAGATTTTTATTAAACGCTTTATTAAACGCCCATTATTTTTGGGACAAATAAAATATAAATAACGATAGGTGTTGTTGTTCCTGCAACCGAAAACATAAACGCTTTCATTCTGTGTTTTTTATTCTGAAATAAAATAATCAAACCTGTTAATGAAAATAACACCATGAGCGCTGCTGAAATATCGATAACCCATGACCAAGCTACACCACTATGTCGCCCCTTATGTAAATCGCCCATGATCGACCAAGCTGATCCTTGTCGATAATCAATCATCATTATTTTTTCGTTGGTGTCGATAACAGCAGACGCATAACCGCCGGGAATTTTATAATCTAGAATGATTTCTCCCATATCATCGTCATATTCTATAGCCGATACGGCTGACAATTGATATTTGTCATTCAATATTTCTTTAATGCCATTTAACGAAATATCACTGAGTGCCTGATGCTCATCCGAGGCGCCTGTGTTGAAAATTTCTTTCGTCAAGACTTCTTCAACACTTCCATCGTTACTAGTGCCATCAAGCCAATCTAGATGGTTGAGAACAATACCCGTCATACAAAATAAAATTAACAAAGTGAATAAGCATGTTGATAGATAGATATGAATCACTCGAGAATAGCTCGCGAATTTTCGCCATATTTTATTTGCTCGTGTTTTCTGCTTTTTATTTCTCATGTAATTTTTCTTAAATAATCTATTTTTTTACTCTTCACAAATAAAAAACCGTTCATTATTGTCGATATAAACAATAGTGAACGGAAAAAAGCAGACGTTAAAATTGATAGGAGACAGTCGCCTTTATATTTCTTCCCGGCTCGTAATCAAATAAATAGAGCTCACCAAAGAAAGGATGCGCAGAAGCGCCTGTTCGAGATGATTGCGATGCATAAAACTCGTCAAATAAATTATCAACACCCAGCGTAACCGTTAATCCCGAAAGAAATTCAGAAGGACTCCAGCGAGCAGCAATATTATGAACTGCATACCCGTCTTTCGAATTATCAAACGATGCACCACCTAAATCATTTCCTGAATCCAAATCATCAACCACTAATGAATCCCAATGTAATGACAAATCGAGCGACTCAATAAAGTAATCAACATTTAAACTCAAAGTATCGCCTTGCTTTCTATCGATTCTAGCGCCATCTAAGCTTGCGTACTGACTGAAAGCATCTAATTCACTATCTGAAGATGAATAGCTCAATACAATATTTAAATCATTAAAATGATAACCCGCAAATGCTTCATAACCATCTAACGTCATATCACCAATATTATCTTTACCGGCAGCGGTATAATCATAAATGTAGTTTTCAATTTCTGTTTTAAACAACGTAATTCCCGCAGAAAATTGATCGCCTTGATATGACAATGCTAACTCAGTGTTACTGCCTGTTTCCGCATCGATATCGGGGTTCGCTGTATCACGGAGTCCAGCACCGGTAAACACTTCACCAATTTCCGGACCTTTAAATAACTGTGTTGTACTAGCGCGTGCGAGAAAATTTTCTAAAAATTTATACTCGAATGCTAATGCGCCGGTTGTTTCAGAAAATGTTTCATCAATCACGGCGGTATCGATTGAGTAATTATCGTAACGAATACCAGGGATAACATAAAAACCATCCGCCAACTCGATTTTATCCTCAATAAAGACAGCTTGTTTTTTGGCTTCTTCATCTGAATTTGTAACACCGCCCGCAGTGATTGCCCGATAATCCGTATCAAACTGAACAACATCGAAACCGTAAGTTAATTCTTGATCAATTCCCGTTGAAATTTTTGTTTGCGCCAACAAATTAAAACCAGAGTTCGTTGCTGTTCCCTCTTTAATAGAATAAGTTGGCGGCGCTGTTAAGCCTGATTCGTCACGCCACAAAGTACTTTCATTATTAAATACCGAAAGTTTTGCGGAGGAATTTTCATTCCAATCTATTTGATAGCCTAACGTTAACGTATCTCTTGTAAACTCAGTGGGATAAACAAGCGCTGCCCCCAATCGTCCGGCGATGGCGAGATCTGTAGCTAATCCCATATCAGGGCGGTAACTATAATCGCCTTCATCGTCATACATTTCGTAGCCTAAGGTCAGCCGCTGCGAATCAGAAATGTCCCAACCGAATTTAATTAATGCGTCTGATAATTCTCCCTCTAGACCTCGAACATCTCCATCCGTATTTGGAATTTCATCACCCGCAGAATCTTTTATTTTCCCACCACCAACGGTGTAATTATCGCGATCAACGCTATTGAAATAAGCAAGCACATCAAAATTTTCTGCGATTTGGCCATAACCGGTGAGAGAAACACTTTGCGATGCATTATCGGCAACACCCAATTGAACACGCCCGCCAAAGACAGACCCGTCTTCTAATAAGTCGCTCGCTTGTCGTGTTTCAAATTTAACGCCGCCACCTAAACCGCCAGTGACAACAGAATTACTACCCACTTGAATATCAACTGATTTCAAAATATCGGCATGAATTTGTAAGTTACCCATGTGGTGATACATATAAGTATTTTGCTGAGCACCATCGATAGTGATATTCAGATCTTTGTCATCCATGCTTCGGATCGTGATTCGTTGATTCAGCGAATGAGCGCCACCGACATCGACGCCGGGAACCGTTCGCAACAAATCGCTGATGTGATCGGCTTGGCGTATAGCGATGGCCTCTTCATTCAAGTTCAACGACGATGCATTGACCTCTGTCCCCCAGACTACGACCTCTTCGATTCCTTTATCTTTTGTCTCACTCTGAGACCATGCGCTAACCGCAGATAGAGCAAGCAAACCATTGCACGCTACCAAAAACCCGTTTTTAATGAATAACTTAGACATAAATCCTCATTTAATTTTCGCGCCCCCCCTCTTACATCACACTGGTAGATGAAATATGTAAGGGTTTTGAAGCAATACCAGAACGACGCGAATAATATTCATTCTCATTAACTAATGCAAGTGAGATTGATTATTATTAGCAATTATATTTGTATGCTCTAGCTTCCCACCAAAACTGAATGAGCAGAAAAGCGTAAAAGACAAGAAGCAACCGAAGACAAATTCAGGTGACGGAACATAGGACTCGGAAATAGAAATTCAGGAGGAAAGGAGCGACAGAGAATTTAGAGTCGCCGGATAAGGTTTAATACATAACCGAAAGAGCACACACTAAAGACTTAACAAATTCAAAGCTTGGCAAAAAAATCTGGGGCGAATAAGCTCGAACACTGCTATTTAAGTGCTCATAAAGTTTCTTCTGACCCCAGCTATTGAACTTGCAATCAAGAGCCCAGAATTATTGACATAAGACCACAATCACTTGTTAGCCGTGTTTACCAATCTTATTGAACTGAGCTATAAACAATTGAAAATTGGGTGCCACATTTTTCATTTCCATAACATCATGGTCGAAAAACCACACTCCCGATTTATTTGGGTCATCGTTTAATTCTGAAGTTTTAAAGCAAAAAATATTGCCCATACAATCGTTGGCGAAGGCAATAAAACCTGAAGGCATACCGCCTTTGAGGTATGCCTCAGTTGACTCATTAATTTTTCTTAGATTTTCAAAATTTTGCACGTCATACAAATCGTATTCGCCTTCGACTATCGCGCCCAATAAGCCTGGGCAATAAGCGCTTCCATATTCTTTGACGAAATATTTAAATGTATCGGGTAGTTTTACTTGAAAGGATTTTTCCACATCACGAATGGAATCGTCAGATTCTTTCTCGACACTCTTCATATGAATCCACTTATCAGCAAACTCATTAAATATATTCATAAAATTCAGGCCTTATATTCGTAACACAGTAAAGACGGACAATATGAAGAAGGCAGTTTTTTCACTTTTTTAAAAAAGTGATAATTTTATATTTTCTCAACGCGCACCTTGTTATAGGCCTTTCTATTTTCTATAAACATACTCAAGGTCGCCATCCACAAAGCCTATAGCAACTGCGTTTTTATTCATTAACTTCTGTGATAAAACACCTACAGACAGATATCTTTGAAGTTCAGAGCGGATGTAGTTTAAACCTTCTAGCCACGTTTTCCCGGCTTCCACGCTGGAGAAGTAATACACATTTTCATCTGTAGATTTTGTATCATCACAAACCCACTCACCCGCTTCATCGAAACTTTCAGAACCAATTATCTGAACGTGAAACCTATAAGGCTCTTGGCCTTCATAGAGATTAAAACAAATATTGTCAGGCCACTTCTCAGCAAGCCATCCATCAATCCATTGAAAAAAGTCAGATCTTCATTCATCGTGATACCCTAGTTACCGATCTTTAACGCCACCATAAAATGCGTGACGGTGGGCCATAGTCACTTTTTATGTATCTTGAGAAATATCATCCCAATCACTTGTCTTATCAAGGCACCAAGTTAATGAACGCCTGCGCTCCATAATTAGACCCATATTAAAATTTTCTTTAGGTGTATTTCGAAGCTGAAACTCCTGGCTACACCACATGGCTCTGTAATACACATCTCTCATTCGATAAACTTCCTCAAACGACCTTACCTCTGGGACTTCTGTAAATTTTTCCGGACCTTCATCCTCTTGAAGTTTTGGGCAATATTCGATCATAGTATCGGGAATAGGACAGATAAAATCTAAACTATCAATTTTACCCATCACCCACAGTAGCGCCCAAAGGGATTCCAGATACCAGTGCAAATTGATTTTATGTTGATCAGGAAGAGCTTCTTGATTGTACTGAAGTATTTTTATTTCAATGGAAGATAAATAAGAGCGAAGCTTGTTCTTCTCTATATACCCAGCTATATAATCAATTGGTGCGTCAAATGCGATATTTATCATCGCATTCATAATCAGCGCCCTTCTGATGATATCATCTTTCGAACGCATTTCTGTTATTTCTTGGACCGGCAACCAATCACATATTTCGCCACCAAAACTTAAAACAATTTTTTCACTTTCTTTTTTAATTTCCAATGGCTCCATTAGTAGCTCTCCTCATCAATAAATTTAATGTTGCAAGAATGGGCCCCATAAACGTTTAGCGGGCTGCTTTTAGGGCGCTGCTTATGAAAACCCTTTATCTAAAACCAGTTTTTTGCTGCTAGTGTTTCAAACTTAGACACGCCAGACAAACTCCGTTTGGGAATTATACGCTTTGACGATGCAGAAAATGGATCTATGCCACTTGGATAAATAACGGCAAAAGGACGCGGGTCACGATATGGCCATAGATTCGTATATGAGTCTCCATTCACTGCACGATAAGAAATACGGAGATTTTTTTCGACCTTATTAGTCCCCAAGTACTTTCGAAATATTTTATGTGTATTTAATGGAGAATTTGTATTCACGAAAAAATTGACAGTACCCGAACCAATATCATGCCCATCAACTTCGCATGAACCCGACATTAAAGCGATCAATTTTTCTTCAAAAGAAATAACATCTTCATGGCTTTCAAAATAGTTTTCTGGAAATTGTATCACCAACACAAAATTCATAATCACTCCATTTTCAACTTCGATCGTAATACGCTAATGCCTACACAACTAGCGAATTAATTAGGGTCAGAAAATTAATTAGAATTAATTAGGGTCAGATGAAACTTAATAATAGATACGTGTAAACTTAGAGTGATTTTTTATTATTATAAATAATAACTCAATATGATTTTAAAATTAGAAGTTTTTGAAAGTTAAGTCTCATCTAGTCTAACCCCACTATTTTGACAAACACTCAGCACCGACTGGATTTTCATCAACAAAACTAACAGAGACGCCCAAGCCACCAAAAGCTGGAAGTAAACCTCCACTTGCAAACCTAACTTGCCATTCTTTATTTTGGTAGAAAGTAAATTCGGGCAAATCGAAAGGTAATTCAGGCTGGCTCATTTTTTTTAATAAAACCACTGTCTCCTGCGAAGCATTATACTTTTCATGATTTTCTACAATATCAAGCTGAAGAAATGATCTTGCACAACCTAGATAGCTTTCTGACTTTACCATAATACCTTTCACAAATTTTGAAAGTAACTCGTCTGGCTCCCCTTCACAGTTAAGATAAAACGGATACTTTATAAATCCAGCCCAAAAGGTATCTAAACCTTCATAGCCTTTGCATGCTTCCAACTTACCTAAATGTATATTAGCTATTTTCATATATTACGATGCTACCGAATTTAGCTAACGCCTTGTAAGGAGCGCACGAAACAACATGTAGTGCGCCCTCATGGAGCCAACGTTTTTTATCAAGTGTTGCCAGATGAAACTTAATCGTAGACCCTTGAAAACTTACCGTGAATTTATTTTTTACTTTCTAAATCATAAACTGATATGAATTTAAAGTTATAAATTTTTGAAAGTTAAAGCCTCATCTAACTCCAGTTATTATTTAAATTTTTTCACGAGGCAGGCACTCTCTGCCCGTTGGGTCTGTTTCCAATACACTTTCGTGTAAGCCACCTATGAGGGACTTAGGATTGCCATTCACGTCAATTTCAAATAGTCCCCAATTCACATAATCATTTTCAGGTATTACTGAAGGATCATCTATCATATGCGCAATATTAAAAATGAGTTCACCACAAACACCTCGACACAACTCAGTTATGTATTTTTTAGGTACACCACATTCAATCATTTTTCGAATGGCAATTCCGGCACCTGAGAAGCACTCATTTACTTCGTTATCTCGTTCGTATTCATCAATCCATTTTTCGTGGTCAGGCACAACCGCATCCCACATGCCTTTTAGGAAAAAGAATCTAGAGAGTTGAGGAATTCCCTCAGTTATCTGGCTGTCAGCCCACATTGCAGGCTCATCCGCACCTAAATTTTTGAAAATTCTTGTTAGTTCATCTTTATTCATATTGTGAGCTCATATATCTAACAGCGTAATAAACAGCATGGGTACATGTACCCATGCGACATATTTCCGAAAAAATCTTCTTAAAATTATCATTATATCGGTCTGCCAATCTTACTTTAATCGCACCGCCGTTCCGGATTAATATTCGTATTTTTTAGTTTTAGAGCTTAGCGGTATAACACTCATTTTTTACAATAAAAAAACATTTTTATTAAGTGAGGTCAGATGCGACTTAACAGTAGCCCCATGTAAACTAAAGTGAATTTATTTTATAAACCATACATCGGTATGAATTCAAAGTTTCAAGTTCTTAAAAGTTAAAGTCTTATCTGATACTGCCGCAATTGTCGTTATACTTTTATGCTACTACCTACATATTCATTATTTTTGTCTTTAGCTGACCTTTCACTGGAAACATTAAATGTGTCAGGGTCTGCTCCATCCACAATTTTATTACCGTAGTAAATATTATTTACATCCATGGAATAGTTATGTTCGACTAATTTCCATAATTTAGGATCGGCACCTTTTAACTTTAAATTCATTTAGTAGACATTGGAATTATCAGAGGAATACACACCGCTGATTATTTTCCAGCTATCCAACTTTACAGAGGGGAGCTTCGCAACCTTTTAAAGCTCGTCCTCCGCAATAAGCAAATTGGGAATCTCTCGGGTAAGAACCACTGATAAATTCAAAGTTTTTAGAATCTTCACCTTTCAACGCCTTAACTAGATTCTTTAACTATCTGAGGATAACGCCGCAAACACCGAATGAAGTGGCGAGTTAGGCCTGTACCACTTTAACGGACAGTAAATTACTAATCCGCCAAGGGGTACAGGTCTAGGACGCCTTGTGCTCCAGCACAAAAGAAGCCACGAAATAAACTGTCCGACTGGCACGTATTGTTATCTTTTGTGGGTACTAACGATATTCTCAAGAGTTCTTTGTATATCGGCCAAGTTTGAGCTTGTATATAGACTTATTGGTTCCTCCAAGTCCGAGTTGTCAGGCTTGCTATTTATACATGATGCAATTAATTGCACTTGACGTGATAAATCGGGTAAATATTTCAAGCCATAAACAGCATATTTAACCGCGTATTTTAATGTGGGGTTTTCACTTTTTGAAAAGCATTCCCCATAGGATTTTACGCCTGTCAATTCATTTATTGTCGGTATTGTTTGGAAAACTAAGTCGTAAAACTCAATTATTGGGGCCTCATTAACTCCCGTATCAGCATGAATGTAAGCAGCAACATAACTCCCTTTATACTCAAATGAAATGACATCACCCGCTCTATAATAAGTATTGGATTTTATATAAGCAGGACACCTTGTAAGTTCTTTTGGCTGAGTAGATAAAAACTTAATTATTTCATTTTCTTTGTGAAAAAAACTATCAGACAAAACGGCTTCTTTATTGAGTATTTTGATTGATTCTATTGCTTTTTTAGTAAGAGACTTTTCTTCAAGTCCATATTTATGGAGTATAGTAACTAGTGCGACATTAAACCTATGAATGACATTGCTATTTAGGTCGTAATGATTTATTAAGCAGTTCCAGCGTACGCTTAACTTTGAATATACATATTCAAACCTATTGTTAACTCCTCCATTTTTTTCCCATGCCATAGCGCTAAAGACTAACCTTGAAATTTCTTCATTAAGTGATTCTATTAAAGCTCCTGATGCTAGCTTATCTAAAATCTGATTATGTTTCATAAGAGCCCTACTATTAAAATAATTCTCTGATTAAGAAGATAATCAGGGTGCAGGAAAATTAAAATCATTTCCATATAAGTATAATTGTTTGTTTTTTTACACAAATAAGGCGTTGCTACGTGAACTCTTTGGAAAATATCACTTCAAAACAAATTTAATCGCACTCTCCGTGCAAAAATAATTAAATCAATTTTTTAAATTCTATTTTTCTACACCCTGAATGCCACTAGCAACCGCGAACGGAACGTAGTGGAGCGAGTCGAGGCAGCGCGTTTTTTACGCTGCCGGTATTGGCTAGCCTTGTTAGGTGTTTTTAGGAATTTATAATTAAAACTAAATACATATTTTGAGGCCACATTTACCCGAAAAGATAATTTTTAGAATATTCACTAAATCTTTAGTTTGACTCTCATTTAGCGTGTAGTTGATTTTTAAGATGCTTTCGCTATTTGTATGTTTTTGCAGGCCTATAGGAACTGAGACTACGATGTTTTTTGTGCCTACTTTCAAATTTACATCTTGTACAGTTTCTAAAATTTGATCAAGAACCATAAATTCGATGAGTCCGTCATCCTCTTCTTCGACAATACGGGTTAAACTAAAAATGAAGTCTACGTTCTCGTCACGAAAAAACACGAAGGCAAATGGTGTATCTGTCTCATCAACCCCAAAACTAAATGTAGTTGCCTCGATTTCCACTAAATACACCTGTACCTTTGCTTGTTAGGCATTTTAGTAAATACCTGCGGATGGGTTGCAATGCCATGAATTCTCATCTCGTATTTCTAAATGATTTATAACTGTGAATTCACCATCACTTACAGAAAAATGACCGCTTGGGCCGGCTACAAAGAAGCCTTGTAATGTAGCTACCACCCCACATCGATTTGAATGTTTTTAAGATAGCTCACTACTTAATTTTAAATTAATCAGCTTATCTGTTGTTCCGTCAGTGATGTGTGTATGTTCAAAGGAATAATTAAATATGGCATTTACAGTGACTAAATGTCCTTTGAACTTATCTGGTTCTTGAAATAGCTCGAAAAAGGTTACTAAACATGGAGACAGCGCGGTTAATGATCCTTTTAGATAACAGTTTTCAGAAGTTTTAAATTCATAAAAAACCGATCCAATTAAGACCGTAGCCTACCGCTATATTTTTAATATCTCCTGTCTTTATTTTGAAATCTTTCGCCATTTTTAAAACCCCTTGGAAAACATAACGCCTTGATCATTTGCGCGGCGGTTGTAGTGGGTTTTTGTGCAACAATGAGCGTAGTGAAGTCCAGGGCACGAAGTGCCCGTACGTTCATGGCCTTGTTAGGCGATTTCTCAGTATAAACACTAAATATAACTATTTACTTTTTTCGCTGCTATAGATAACTGAAACATATTCATTTGGCTTTTGAGGAAGATTTTTATAAATATCTTCACCTTCTAACTTCCACCAGTACTCTTCATACTTACTTGGTTTAATAAATTCAAACATGGAAACTAGGCCCAACAATCCGCATGGTGACTCAGCCATAAAATCCCAGCCATCTTTTTCTGCACAAAACAACTCAGCCTCTGAATCATACCAACTTTGATAACCCTTTTTGGTCAAAAGGATTAATGCAGAGTTATAAACATTGGAATATTCACTTAACGTTGGCATATTTCTCCTTTGCCTTCGCGCCTAACGCCGCTAGAACCGCGAGCGGAGCAACGCGTAGCGAGTCGAGGCTGCGCGTTTTTTGCGCTGCCGGGGTTGGCTAGCTTTGTTATGTGTTTAGTATTCATTTACGATTTCTCTAATTTTTAATACATCAATACCAAATTTGCTAAGAATTAATTGCGCAGCTTTTTGATCTTGATTTTGGGGCCAATATACAAAGGTATCGCCATGATGATTTGTAATTGCTGCCTCAATACCCTGGTTTTTTAAGGCTGCTTCAATTTTTTGGAGTTCTTCAAGATCAAAACGACCTATGGAATATTTTCCTGGTGGGGCTCCAAATAGCTCCTTCGATATTTCTTTTACTTCAGGTGTATCTGATTTATGCCAGAATACTATCCCTTCAAAATTTGGCTCGTTTCGATAAATGTATTTTATCCCAGCGACATCGAGCGCTTGTTCAAATTTTTTTTGGTCTTCAATACTTCCATAACCCTTATTATCGAAGTCGGCGTATTCGTCGACATAATTCTTTTTCTCGTCGCAGCTAGCGCAGAATACTGAAACCATTAATAGAGCAGATTTAAGATAGTGTTTCATAGTGTGTTCACATAACGCTTCAAGAAGCCGCGCGTTTTTAAGCGTCGGCTTGCTTGACTTGTTACAACTCACTTACGCTCACTAGAATTCTTATTTATATAATCTATGAATGCATTAAACATTGGGTACCAGTTATATTGATCGTTTACACCATTCCAAACATAATCGAGATAAGTTTCAGTAATAAAGTAATCCTCTAAATCTAGCGGATTTGTTAATATCATTTGTCTATAGCTCTTATTCCCTTCTGTCCTGGTTTTAAATCTTAACCATAGAAACTCTTTGTAGTGTTTTGCTGCATTGTTAATTCCTATTTTAGAACTAACATCTGGCACTTTATCCCCTAGATTTTCTTTAATAATGGCCGTTTCTAAATCTTCAAATTTCATAAGTTCATCAAAGTAACCAATATTAGCGAGCATTCCGGCTGCAAAATCATCGTTTGGAATTAATAAGAGGCTTTTCTTTGAGTCTAAATCTATTGCCTTGCTTTCCATGATAGTTGCAGATTTAGCTGCACCAGGAAAGTGGCCCGTCGCAGGGTCGATATCAACCACTTTCATAGAGGAACAAGCTGTCATTATTAGAGCGACAATAATTGTAAATACTTTTTTCATTTTAATTCCTTACTTAGTTGTAACGACTCTGTTCACTTGCAACGCGTCTTTTTGCGTTGTCGAGTGAACGCTCGCAGCAGCCGAGCCGCGTCTTTTGCGGCGTCGGCTGGCTGCGCTTGTTAACTATTTTTATCCATTTACTTAGTGCCAAGATAATCCCGCAGTCCACGGGAGTACGAAATTGGAAATAGGGATTCGTGAATTTCACCATCGAAAACTAAATTTGTTACATTTAAGTCAAGCTTCTTGTCATTGCGCAATTCTTCGCCAAACTTATAAGCATTCTCCTTCATTCTAAGTGGGCTTGACACTTTTCTGTCAGGATGCGGATTGGACGCAGTTATCAATACACCAATTTCACCCTTGGAACCTTCACTTCTGTTTTGCTCTACATTGAAAATCGCTTCATTGTCGTACCAAAAAGAGGGGTCGCTGATAATGTAATAATCGAACATACTAGGCGCTGCTTTCAAAATAAACCCGCCAAATAGACCACCGAACGAATGCCCTGCATAAATTTTCCGCTTAAGGTCAGCGCGATAATATGTGTTTAGATATGGAAATAGTTCTTTTTCAATAAATTCAAGATACGACTTTGCACCACCGGAATATTCACGTGCCTCAGCAGAATGATAGTTATTTTCTTTGGGTGCATAAGTGGGAGTGTAATCACGTGTTCGACTTATTTGCCAACTAACTTCTTGCGAGTAAGAAATGCCAACAATTAGTAAATCTTCAACCTTGCGGGAGCCGACTAATTGACTTGATATACTGGTTGCCATTGGAAAGGAGTAGTTGCCGTCATTCAAAAAAACAAACGGGTAATACCTTTTAGGGCTTTCTTCAAACGAGCGAGGTAACTGTATGTACAGCTTGTAGCTTCGGCTTAAAAGCTCCGATTCATAAGTAACTACTTGCGATCTCTCAACAGAGAAAGGTGATAGCTCCTCAGCTACTGCAATAGAACTCACCAAAATAAAACAACAAACTATAAGATATTTTCTCATTCTGCCTCTCATCTATGTTGCTTTCAGGTTTATATAGTTAACGCCTGTATAAATTGCATTTTTGGAGTTGATTTGCTTTTATGCAATTCAAGCATAAAAGTGAAGCGACGTAAAAGACGTCCCGCTTGACAAACTTGTTAGCCTTTTGCTCTTTTTTCATACAGCGCCAAATCAACCAAACCATTGTTTGCTATACCAACAAAAGTGAAACCATTCTTTTCGTAGTAAGACCGCAGTTTTAAATTTGTTGCCACACAATCCAAGCGAATAAATTCTTTATCTTTTTCTTTCGATATAGACCACAGCTTGCTAATAATTTGGCTACCGATATTAAGACCGCAAAATTTTCGTTTAATAGCTAGTTTATGTATGTAAATTGACGGAGAAATATCGTATTTCCAAATTGATTCTGGTTCCGCCAGAACCTCAACTACACCCACAACCTCATTATCCAACAAAGCAAAGAAGTAGTTGCCGGATTTTATCGATAAATTTATTTCCCTTCGAATCGATTCTAGCCATTCGAGAGGCCACTGTTCTATTCCTAAAGATAACAACCATACGGCGTTTTCTTTAAGGACATTAAAAACGACTGATTCTTCGTCCTTTGAAACTTGCTTTAATTTTAATTCCATACTCATTTAGGCTAACGCTGTAAGCAATTGCCATTTTGAGTATGTGCCTGCTTTTCAAGGCGCATACTCAAAATGGTCAATTGGCTTACTTTGTTAGGCATTTTATTTGACCGCAATATAGACGGATATATTATTTGGCCCCTCATATACTTCGAAATCAGCGGTATATGCCCGCTTGTACGGGCTATCTGTATTTGAAAAATAATTCCATACTTCTTGCCAAGCTGCCACAACCGCCTCTGGCGAACCACCTTCCTTTTTAAAGACCAGGTACTTACCAGATTTAATTTCTATTTTTTTATACGCTTCGTCGTCCTCACTAGTTTTAACGCCTGCGATTACAGAATATTGACCATTCACATCAGATTCGTAATTGGTGTAAATCCCATATACGGGATTACCGTTTAGTGCCTTACCATAGTGGTCTTTATAAAAGCTTTCCCACAGGCTTGGAATCTTGGACTTTCCCGATTTCATTTCGATTTCGTTAGTAGTAGATACTTCTATCCCATGAACCACAAATGGCTCTACATTAACCAGACCCATATTTTCTTCTCCGTGTGCGTAACCCATAAATAAAATTAAGGTCAGTTGTAATAAATATTTCATCGTATCTCCTGCCTAACGCCGCCATAAAAGGCGAGCAACTTGTTGCGAGTCCAGCACAACGCTTTTTGTTGTGCGATTTTTAATGGCTTTGTTATGCATTTTTACTGTGCTTTATGTAAAGGGGATACTCGATTTTGTTTAGTAAAAACAAATAGATTATTTGATACGTAATTAACCCGCTCAACAGTGCTATAACTTCTGACAATAGAACTTGGGGAAGCTGAATATAAATTAGTGGTATAACAACCACTATTGAAAACAATAACCCAATTGTATGTAGCCAAATAATTCTCGAGTACCTAGACCGAAACTCCAAAATTAATTTAGCTCTCTCAAGCTTGGTCAGACCTTCAAGGCCAGGAAAAGATTTATGACTCCAATACATTTATTTTCCTGAAATTTTTTATGCATAACGCCCAGCTCAATTGCGAAGGCGCTTTTTTGCCGGAGTCAATTGGAGCTGTTTGTTAAAACCTACTCTATATTTACTGAATAACCCAACAGTTTCCATCCAAGACCCTCATAAATATAGGTCTGTTTGAAATAGAACTTATTGGGTTCGGTCGGGAAGAAGCCTTTTAAGCTTAGTACGCCGTCTTCATCTATCGTGGCTTTTTCATCGAATACTGGCGAATACTGCTGCAACACTAACAGATCGATCCCTGAATCAAAGAACGGCTTATAGATTTCATTAAGCTTTTCGATTGTAAATTGTTGCTTGAATTGACCAGAGAAGGTTTTATAGAAATTTTCGGAGTTTTTGGCATTGACGCCAATAGCAAATTCTTTGGCGGCCACCATAACCATTTCTATCTGTTTTTGCTCTGAAGGAACTGAGTTAATATTGCTTTCCTCCTGGAACCCTGATGAAGGTTTTTCCACGGAGTAAATTTTCCAGCCATCCGGCCCCTTCACAAAGCTCAATTTCAGAGGTACAACTCCGCCGCCAGCGGTAGAAATAGATCCCGTTAGCACCCCACGACCACCGCTGATGGATCTTTCTGCCCAACTTGATTCTTCGAAACCAGAAAGAGCGTTATCTTGGATGAAACGGCGGAATTCTTCCTCATTCGTACTAGACTTGAAATCTTCCGAAAGGAATGAATAGGCAGCGTCGATATCTCCTGCCTTCAACGACTCGAAGAACGAATCGCCTGTTTTAACCATATCCCCAGTAAAAAAGAATACAGCACCTATAGCTAAAACAAATACGACCACGATGCCAATTATTATTTTAAGTAATGTTTTCATAACTCTCCCAATGTTCTAATTTTACGTTTTAACGCCGTGGTAAGGGGCAAATTGAGCGAAGCTTAATTTGTCCCGCGCAGGCCCGCAGGGCCGGAGTGAACTTGACCACCTTGTTATGCATTTAGCAGCTCCTTCTCTAAAGCCGCCACCTCATTAGTTAATTCTTCTTTCATATGACTCGCGGACCTCAAAAATACCACCAATAGAGGATGGCCGGTAGGAATTGAACAGCGTGCTAGTTTTATAGCTACTTCCAATTTTTCCGCACCTTCATCTGATAATGTTTGTCTCTCAGCTGCAAACCTAGCGAATACATTGTCTAGAATTCGCTGGGCAAGAGCATAGCCCATGAGAATTTCATCCTGGTCTTTAGGTCTATCTTGATCGAGATAAACTAGCGCCTTTTTGGCTGCAACATCATCCCATCGGCCTAGAAGTTTGGTTGATTCAATTATCCAATCTTTCATATTGTGTATGCATAACGACTCTGTTCACTTGCAAAGCGTGTTTTTGCGTTGTCGAGTGAACGACTTGTTATGTTCTAGTACGACATGTTTGCTGCTCGTTTTATTTTTATCTTTTCACTACACTTTTTTTACTGCACTTCGTCCATGCTTGTCGGCAAGACAAATTCCAAGGGGACACTGATTCGAGATCTTCTATACCGTACCGGAAGGGAAGCGAACGTTTGAACTCGTTGTTCACCGTCGCTTCCCTTCCGGTACGGTATTAACGAAAATCTTTCTCGTCAATCACTCCTTTTAATTTTTACGGCCTATTTCTCAAATATAGAAACACTGGTTGTTAATACAGTATTATTCGTTTATGCTTTTTATCGGCCGTAAAAAAATTTTTTTTGCTGAAACATAACGCCGCCATTTGCGGCAAATTTGGAGTGGTGCGTTTTGAGCTAGCGTAGCGTTAAAGCGCAAAACGAACCACGGAAAATTTGTCCAGCCAGCTTTGCTGGCGATGCAAGATGGCCTTGTTATGACCGCACTTGCTGGTACAAAAATACGAGCCCCATTATTGGTAATAAGACCACCCAAACCGCCAACATAAATTGAAAAATGTAGCCCTGCCATTTGGGCACTTCGACCGCTTCGGTTTCATGCCATTTCTCTTTAGTTAAAACAATTTTTGTGAAATCGGCCTTACAGTGATTGGAGATATCAGAGCTCTCATTCAGCAAGGCTTGATCAATTGACTCTTTTAATGAGATTAATCCATCAGCATCACCTACGATACAGTCATCGTAAGTTTCGCTAAAAATCTTTATCCAGCCTTTATTTTTCATAGCACCATCAGTCATAACGCCCAAAGCAGCAGGCCCGCGAGCGCTTAATGGCCTGCTTTTCAAGGCCATTGCTCGCGTGGGTCTGCTGCCTTTGTTTGTTAGGGAGCATTTTACCTCCCGTTCCAAAGTTTAAAACTTGATCCTTCAGGGAATACGACTTCTCGTGCCATAGCGCGTGAATCGTCTTTACCGGAGATTCGGCCTGATATGCGAATTTTATCACCGACCTTAAACATTTCTTTTCTTACACCAAGTCGATACAAATTAATTATTGAGTCCGCAATAAAATTTATTTGAACACCTTCTTTTGTTTGAAGAACTAGCGTGACGTGTGGGTTTGTCCATCTTACATTGGTCAGAACACCCTCGAACTCAGAGGTTAAGAACAAAAATTCTGAAGTGGAGTGATGCCCATGAGCTGTAAACGAAGTAAGACAACAAACAACCACCGCCAATAACTTTAATCGAAAGTTACATTGCACTTGAACTGGCCTCTCCCTAACGCCGCTGTATGGGGCATTTTTTGTGTAGTGGAATTTTGGGGTAAAGTGGCGAAGCCACCCCAAAATGGAGCGAAGCAAAAAATGTCCCTATGACAGCTTTGTTATAAACCATTTTTATATGCTGCAGATAGCTCACTAAAGAACTCTTGACGTAACTTCAATAGCTCTTCTCGAGCTGCATCCATCTCTTTTTCAGTTAACCCCGATTTACCTACATAATATTTTCGTCGAAGCACTTTAAGAAATTCTGTATAGGCTCCGAGCTTCTCTGATGCCGTATTTAGGCCAAGCAAAAGAAGCTTGGATTCAGCGACAGTTACATTCTTTGCCTCACTAAAATACTCAGCTTTAACCATATCTAATTGGTCAGATCGTTCTTTTGGCCACGTTTTTCCATCGTTTTCGACTCGCACACATTCGACAACCAATGCCCAATATTTTAATGCCACATGAGAGAACTCTTCGATATGTGAAGCAACTTGTTCAAGTGCGTCAAAATGACGTTTCGACTTTTCTTTATTTGAATCGTGATTGTGATTTAGCTTGGTTACTGTATAGGTGCCAATAAAACCAATTAAGCCACCTAAGCCGATCTTAATTGCTGTATCTACCACTTCAATTACTGTAGTCGGCACGGTCTCTCCTATGGTTTATAACGACTCTGTTCACTTGCAACGCGTCTTTTTGCGTTGTCGAGTGAACGACTTGTTATGTTCAAGTACGACATGTTTGATGCCCGTTTTATTTTTATCTTTTCACTACACTTTTTTTACTGCACTTCGTCCATGCTTGTCGGCAAGACAAATTCCAAGGGGACACTGATTCGAGATCTTCTATACCGTACCGGAAGGGAAGCGAACGTTTGAACTCGTTGTTCACCGTCGCTTCCCTTCCGGTACGGTATTAACGAAAATCTTTCTCGTCAATCACTCCTTTTAATTTTTACGGCCTATTTCTCAAATATAGAAACACTGGTTGTTAATACAGTATTATTCGTTTATGCTTTTTATCGGCCGTAAAAAAATTTTTTTTGCTGAAACATAACAGTTTAATATATGTCATGGGTACATGTAGCCATTCTGTCTATATCTAGACAGAAATGTACACATGTAGGCAGAATGTCTACATATACCCATGCTACGTATTTCCGAAAAAGGTCTTCGGAAAATTATTATTGTATCGATCTGGCAGTATTACTTTATTCGCACTGCCGTTCCGGATTAATATTCGTATTCTTCAGAAAAACCTAAAATCATAGATTCTATCAGTGATATATCATTAATAAGATATGAATAATCATCAGACTCTTCCGAGATACTATTAAGTTTATTCTCAGTATTTTTTAAAAGGGATTTCAAGCCTAAAATAACCATACGCATTTCTTTAGCTTCTAGATTCATGCTATACCTTGCCTGCTTTATGTGTGCTTACTTTCAAAAGCCTTTCAGCGGAACTAGATAACTCGTCAAGTAACTCAACATATCTTGAAAGTGGCATAATAACAAAATATTTAATGCCGCCGCCATGTATGGAATTTTTCTACCCATTTTAAAAGGCCTTCGGGGGCATGCGCACGCTTCCAATTACCGGCGGCGTATTTATTGGCTTCTGACCATGTGGGATAGGTATGAATTGTTCCTAAGATTTTATTCAAACCTAGGCCGTGCTTCATGGCTAAAACATATTCTGCTAATAATTCCCCTGCGTGCGCGCCAACTATTGTGACGCCAAGGATTTTATCTTTACCGGGAACGGTAAGTATTTTTACAAAACCTTCTGCTGCACTTTCGGTTATGGCGCGATCTAAATCATCTATACCGTAACGAGATACTTCGTAAGGAATATTTTTTTCGATCGCTTCTTGTTCGTTAATACCGACGCGGGATACTTCTGGATCAACAAAAGTAGTCCATGGGATGACACGATAATCGGCTTTAAACTTTTTGAAATCTCCGAACAGTGCATTGACTGCGGCATACCATGCTTGATGCGATGCGGTGTGTGTAAATTGAAACGGCCCTGCCACATCACCTGCTGCATAAATATTTGGGTATTTTGTTTCTAGGTAATCATCCGTCACGACTGTTTTATCGGTATCGATACCAATATCTTCTAGCCCATAGCCTTTTAAACGAGCGCTGCGGCCGACTGCGCAAATCATTTCGTCAAATTCGATGGTGATTTCTTTGCCATTGTTTTCAACAATAATAGTTTTATTGCCATTGTTTATTTCACTCTTTGTCTCACTCTTTATTTCGAAATGTAACGCTTTGTGATCGGTTAATACTTTTACACCATCGGCTTCTAATCTTTCTTTCACAAATGCTGATACTTCTTCGTCTTCGCGTATCATGATTCGCGATTGCATTTCTATTTGAATCACTTGCGACCCTAATCGCGCAAAACTTTGTGACAATTCACATCCGATTGGGCCGCCGCCCAGCACTACCAAAGTTTTTGGTGGCGCTTCGAAATTCGCAAATTTATCCCACAATGTATCGCTCGTCACATAGCCGACATCTTCTATACCGGGAAGCGGAGGAACAAACGGATGAGCGCCTGCTGCAATGACGACACTTTTTGTGGTTACTTTTTTGGTTGTGCCATCATTCATTTTGACTTCAACCGTCCAGGGGTCAATTAATTTTCCGTACCCCTGTAAAACATCAACACCCAAACCCGTGTATCGCTCTACACTATCGTGTGGTTCTATTTCTTTAATGATGGAATGGATTCTCGCCATCACATCTGAAAAATTAAAACTGGGATCACTTGATTGCAAACCGTACTTATTTGCTGAGCGAATTGTTTTTGCAACGGTTGCACTTTTGATTAAGGCTTTACTGGGAACACAACCGTAATTCAAACAATCGCCGCCCATTTTATTCGCTTCGACTAAAGTTACTTTTGCTTTTACCGTTGCTGCAATAAGCGCACTGACCAAGCCTGCCGAACCGGCACCGATCACCACCATGTTGGTATCGAATTTTTTCGGCTTATTCCATTGTGAATACACTTTTCGTTTTTTTACAAAATCCACTATGCGTTTTGCAACCCAAGGGAAGATACCCAACAACACAAAAGAGATGATAATGCCCGGCGAAAAAATTCCACTCGCACTTTCTAGCTCAGATAATTGCGTACCTGCATTCACGTAAATAAAAGTGCCCGCCAGCATGCCGACCTGACTGACCCAATAAAACGTTTTCGCTTTTATTGGCGTGAGGCCCATCAAGAGATTAATGACAAAAAACGGAAAAACAGGAACCAATCGTAATGTAAAAAGGTAAAACCCTCCCTCTCTTTCAACACCTTCATTAAAAGCAGAAAGCTTATCGCCAAATTTATTTTGAATGGCATCTCTAAATAAATAGCGCGACACCAAAAAGGCAACAGTGGCGCCAACTGATGACGCAAAAGAAACAATTAACAATCCTAGCCACAACCCAAAAAATGCGCCTGCCGCTAATGTCATGATGGCTGCACCGGGCAATGAAAGCGCTGTCACTGCGACATAAAATAAGAAAAAAGAAAATCCGACCAGCCAAGGCTGGCGGTTAAATTTTTCATCAAAGGCAGATTGACTTGCTTGTAACTTTTCAAAAGTCAGCCATTCTTGCAGGTCAAATATAAAAAAAACAGCAATGGCTAAACTTATAATTAACACAATAATAATTTTTTTTGCCATGCTGATCTCTTATAAATTAGTAGAATGGTATTGTGTGCAGAAATAATCTAAGTCCAATCTCTTGGATCTAATTGGTAATACACTTTCAGCTCATCAAACAACTCTCGATGGTTTTTATAAAGCCGATGAGGCTCTTCAAAAAACGTTTCTGTCGCTACAGCAAAAAATTCAGCCGGATTGGTAGCGCCATACTCATCAATTACATTATTTTTTTTGTGCTTCTTTTTTTGCAGCGCCTCAAATTCTCGCCCAAATACATAAGCCCAACTTTTATACGCGGCACTTGTATTTAAAATAGGTGCTCCGTTTGTTGAGCCTGACTCTTGATCCAATTGATGAGCAAACTCGTGTAGCACTACGTTATGACCATCAGTAAAGTTACGAATACCTTTCTCTACATTATCCCAGGCTAATATTACTTTTCCCGTACTCCACGACTCACCCAACAAATGACTCGTCTCTGTAGACACTAAGCCCAACTCATCTCGCGCTTCTCTTGTTGCTTTAAAAGAAGTTGGATACACGTAAATTGTTGTGAGGTCTTGATATTCTGTGGTGGTACGATTGAGTAATAACAAGCAGGCTTGCGCAGAAATAACAGCTTTAATTTCCTCTGTAATCTCTTGGCCCGCACAACCGATAAAATCTTTCTGATGTAAAAAGACTTTCATTAAATCTTGCAGGTGTGTTTTTTGTTTATCTGACAGCTTATTATAGATAGGAAACCTGTCGTGCAATATTTTATCCCAAGCGGCATTAAAGTCTTTGTCTCGAATACGCTCTTTCGATATTTTTGGCCAAAAGAATAGATAAAAACCCACACCGACAATGATAAGTATCAGCGATAGATAAATGATAAGTGCTTGAGTACTCACGACTTAGCCCTCACAGTATTCTCTAGTAATAATTTTTTCATGATATAACGCTCAGTTATTGCTTTGTGTTTTTTGATGATTTTCGCCCTGCCATTTTCGTCAAGAAAAAAGCTCTTCTATTTTTTCTTCTAACACGGCCACTCTTGCTTCCAACTTTTCAACTTGTTGTCTTAAGTCATCATTACTAGTATTTGATCTACTGATAGAATCTGTTTGTTTTGCTTCTGATGTTTTTAATGTTAATTGCGATAGGTCGATATCACCTGACAGTAAATGCATGTAGCGGTCTTCTCGCTGGCCAGATTGCCGAGGAATACGCACAACAACCGGTGATGTTTTTTCGCTCATTATTTGAAGACGCTCTTCGATATCTTCAGGTGAATCAAAATCAGCCATTCGTTGTGTGCGACTGTATAGATCTCCGATCGTTTGCGGCCCTCGCAATAGCATAATATTAATAAGTGCTTGTTGCTGCTTATCTAAGAACAATTGTTTTGATAGTTTTTGATCGTAACGGTCTGCTCTCGATCCATATTCAACGTCAATTAATTTTCTTTCTCGTAGATCATTAACCGTTTGCTGCGCCTGAGCATTGGTTAAATTTGTTATAGGTTCTCGACTGGTTTTTTGATTACATGCCAACACCAAACTATTTAAGGTTAACGGGTAAGCATCTGGTGTTGTTAGTTGCTTCTCCATAAGAGCGCCTAAGACTCTTGCTTCCATCTCGTTTAATTGTAAAAGCTCATCATTATTTGGAGTTTCTGTCATGTTATTCTTCCGATATATATTTTGTGGTTTTCAATTTCTGCTGAAATTTCTGACGGCCATTTAAGTCGTTTTATTGATTCGAACAACACTTCTGCCATTTGATAGTGAGTGCGTAAATAGCCAAGCCATTGCTTCACTCGATTACCGACATACTTTGGTTCGTACTCTTCTTCGGTTACAACACTGAACTGCGCTAATAAATCAACTACCGTCAGCCAAGATAAAGGGGTTGTTTTTTCTTGATTACGATGGCCTTTTATTTGTTTTGCTAGATCGGGGCATGCCAACAACCCTCTTCCTAACATGACATCGCTACAACCACTTTGCTCAACGCATTCATAATAATCTTCCACAGTCCAAATTTCCCCATTCGCAAAGATAGGAATCGGACATGATTTTTTTATATCGGCAATTGCTGACCAGTACGCCGGAGGTTTATACCCATCTTCTTTTGTCCTAGCGTGGATGGTTAATTCATTCGCGCCCGCTTCGGTGACGGCTTGAGATATTTCTGTTAATAAACTGCGATCATTAAATCCTAAGCGAATTTTTGCTGTGACAGGAGTTTCTTCGGGTACATTTTTTCTCACCGCAGAAACGATATCAAACACTCGATGAGGCTCTTTTAAAATAATTGAACCACCGTCATTTTTATTCACCTGCTTTGCGGGGCATCCAAAATTAATATCAATTCCCAGAGCACCAAGCTCGGCCACTTTTTTTGCATTCGCGGCCATCGGTTCAGGCTTGCCACCTAAAAGCTGAACAAAAACGGGGACTCCACTTGGTGTTTTACCGCCGAATTTTAACTCAGGACAGTAGCGATAAAATACGCGGGACGGTAAACGTTGATCGGTTATGCGAATGAATTCAGTCACACATCGATCGATTGCTCCCACCTGAGTAAGCATTGTTCGCATGGTGTGATCGACCACGCCCTCCATTGGAGCAAGATGAATTCTCATTCTTTTTTTCGCTTACACATGTAGCGCTTTAATCAACATTATTCGCTACCCTTTAATGCCGCCTGCTCTTGCAATAATTTGTCTCTGACATTCATCAAAACGTTGCCGTATTTATTTAATCCTCGACCATCTCGTCCACATCCCCAAATATAATCATATTGGCTTTTTTCAATGATTTTTTTATCTCCTGTATCCAGTAATGCTTTGGCCACCTCTTCGTATGTTCTAGCTTTTGTATATACGGCTCGCGTCATTACAATTTCATCTACTGTTTTCCAATCTTTTCTGATTTTTTTGAATCGAGCTTTACCCAATTTTCTAGCTGCTATCGGATCTTTTGCCAATCTGACTTTTTCTCGATAGTTTTCATTTTCAAATTTCATGGCTTGAAAATAATGCTCGACGGTCATCCATTCCATTCCCTCCAATTCAAAGGGATGATGAGAGAATGACGATAGAGGATCTGCTATATCCTCACGAGAAAGCATTTGAGAATCGATGTTTTGCGGCGGAAATAATGACAACTGATTAACCTTCTTAAAAAATTTAACGTTTATGAAAAAACAAAGCACTCAACATGTGATCTATTACACCTTCTGTTTCAGTGATAACTGTAGCATCACCTTTCAGCAGGATTCTCTATCCAATCGACTGGAATAAGAGATATTATTCTTGAGCTTCAAGCACTTACTTTTACATGAAGGGTGCCTGTAAAAAAGAAAAGTAAATAGAGTAACACAAGCCAACACTTAACTTTTACAATCCTATAACTATAAGGCCTTGTAAGCTATTTACACGACAATGAATATTTTTCAAAATTAATTGTCCTAATACTGAACATCCCATCTATGCTTTAAACACATGCTGTATTTACAGCAATAAAGACAAAGGGATACTAATAATACAGAACGCCTGTAAAGCAGACCAAACAGGCTTAAAGTGGTAATAGATTTGTACTTTTTGCGCACACTCAAAAACCTCAAAACAATGCCCGTACAGCTATGCATTGTTATCACTCTCTTCACGCATTCAGCGCTGGGGAGTGAGGTCGAACCCGATGAACCAGGCCCTGCACCTGTATTAGCCTCAGAGCGCGGTTTAAGTATTAGCGTTATTCGGGCAGATGGGCCGACTGAAAGCTCTTCTACCCCAACAGAGCTTGATCCCGATAAGGCAACACCAATAGGCTTGCTGAATAACACTATTGAGCCAGGCACTTTCCGCACGCTACATTGGGCTCCCGGCTTTTCTATGAGTAGCTTAAATACGCCAGTCCCCGTGCTTGTTGCACACGGAGAAAATCCGGGCAAGGTATTATGTATAACTGCTGCTGTTCACGGCGACGAGTTAAACGGTATCGAGATTGTTCGGCGAGTACTTCACGATATAGATCCTACCGAATTGACAGGTACTATTATCGGGATGCCAATTGTTAACTTGGATGGCTTTCGTCGCAGCTCACGTTATATGAGTGATCGACGTGATCTTAATCGATATTTCCCCGGCAACCCTCGCGGCAGTTACGCTTCTCGTGTTGCGTATTCTTTGTTTCACGACGTCATACTTCACTGTGACTATTTAATTGATATTCACACTGGTTCTTTTAAGCGCGCTAACGTTCCACAGATTCGCGGCGATTTAAAAAATGATTCTATTTTAGAATTTACCAAACACTTTGGCGGGCTCGGTGTGCTCAGTCATCCAGGCGGCCCAGGCACATTACGACGCTCTGCAGCAGATTTTGGTATTCCTGCTATTACTATCGAAACTGGCGGCCCTTTAATTTTAGAAAACGAAGCGGTGCAAGACGGCGTGAAAGGCGTGAAAAACGCGCTACATAATTTAGGCATGTATAAAAGTATGCGGTTATGGCTAATGTCTCAACCCGTTTTTTATCAATCAACCTGGGTGCGATCGACACAAGGCGGTATTCTTTTATCGGTTGTAGAGCTCAATGAGACTATTGAAAAAGGACAATTGCTAGGGCGAGTAGTCGATCCAATCACGAACACTTCAAGCGATATCATTTCCCCCTATAGAGGAAAAATATTAGGCAAAGCCATTGATCAAGTGGTTAGCCCCGGCTTTGCCACTTTTCATGTTGGAATTGTTTCTAGCGAAGAACAATTAACAAGACCATTGCCCACTGCTATAAAAGAATTAACTGAAAATGATTTATTAGAACCGGCATTAACAACACCGAACTTAATCTCACCAACAATTCCCTCTGTCGATCTAAAAAGCATTGCGCCCTCGATTAAAATACCCAAGACAGTCACATCAAACCCATTAAATCCTGATTCAAATGGCGCTACAGATCAGCTACCTATGGATTTAATCATTCCTGAAAACCCAATCAATGACATTTCAATTGATGATGCCATACCTATTGACGATGGCGACGCCGACGACATGGGAAGCTAAGACTAAAGAAAAGTCTTAGTTTTCTGGGAATGAGTGAATAGCACTTTTAAAATCTATCAATTCTTTTTTTAACGCCTGAGTATTTTTTTCACCTATTCGCAATAGCAATTTATCAACCCCCGATAAATTTTCTATTTTTTTATTCTGAAAAACATAAAACACTTTTGGCTGAATTAATATTCTGTCTGACGCCACTGTTGCCTCATAAACATCAGAAGCAATAATGTTGTCTATTACGCTATTCAGCACCTTATCAAAACTCCCTTTATCAACACCATATTGTAAATAAGATTCTTCTAGCAATGGATAATAGTTTTTATATATCTTAGCTACATCACTCTTATTTAAAGAAGACAATATATTGATGTAGCTATTGTAGCGCTCGTAATTTTTAGGGTTTATTTGATAGCGCTGGCCAATTTCTCTATCTAATGGCTCATCAATTTTAACCACTTTGAACGAAGGCGGTGGAGACTTTATCGGCCTAAAGTCTTTAACTACATCACCCTCCGCTAATGCTAAAACCGCTCGAACTGTTTTCAAGATAATTCTTTCTGGAACAAGCAATTTGACCAATGCAGCTCCAGCAGACAATTCACCCAAACTGTTTTTAAGCGGATCATCACTCTCTTTTAACACTGGTAAAACTATTGCTGGCTCTTCTACCGTCTTATTAACACCTGCTTTTTCTTCATTAATATTTTTGGTTTCGCTTAAATTATCTTTGTCGCTACTTTCAAAAACAGCTTCTTCATCATTAATGATACGCTTAGCTTCTACTGGAGAAGTCTTTTCTAACTGAGGTATTTCTAGCACCTTAGCTTCCTGAGTCGGTGAATTCGACAGCCACAACCAGGCCATCAGCCCCAGCAATACAATCACGCCCGCTATGGTCAAAAAAGGTGTGATTTGAAATGTATCTTCTTGATAATAATTATCACTCATTTATAGCGTCTCTTTTATTGATTTGTCATGATGACCTGTTTGAATTCGACTCATTAGGCAGCAAATTGTTCAACTTTGTTTTCTCCATTTTAATGAAGGCAGTCCATTAAAATATAATGGTCACCTTTCACCTTCTTTTATCATTTTTTCCCACCAAACTTCCATAAAAAAAGCCGATGAGTTTTTAACTCACCGACTTCTGCAGTCATACTATAGCGCTATTTTATTTTTGCTTAATACGCTGAATAAGAGACTCTACTTCACGACCTGCGACTTCTTTACTACCCAAGCCAATAGCAATCGCCGCTCCGAGTCCAACAGCACCCAACATAATACCGAAGGCAAGGTTAATAATATCTTCCGCCAAACCAAGCTGACGTAATGCCATTGCAGATGCCAGTATTAAAATTGCAGCCTTAGCTAGATGCGCTGCGGGACCATAAGAACTGGCTCCACCAACAATCTCAGCTACTTTTCCAGCAATCAAAATTCCAACAATCAAAATAATAGCAGCTAAGACAACTTGGAACGCAAACTCTATTAATGCAGAAACAATTGCACTTAAAGGTTCAAAGCCAACTAATTCTGTCGCACCTAAAACAGCAAACAACATCACACCAATAAGAACTAACTGCCCAACAAAGCGACTTGGCGTGCGAACATTTGTTTCTTCAGCGCTGGCTTCAGGCATACCCACTTTTACCATCAACTGGTTAAAACCTGCTGAGGCCAGTAAGTCTGCAACCAACCCAGATAACAACTTACCAATGTAGTAAGAAATACCTAACACCAATACAGCTGAAAGAATTCCTGGTACCGCTGTAAAAATAATATTAACCATATTTTTAGCCGGTGCGGAGATCGCTTCAATTTGTAACGCATCTAACGACTGAACAATGACTAATAATAAAATCACGGTGTAAGCCAACGTTCCTAACAATCCAGAAATAGATTGCTGCAAGCCTACTTTCTGGCCTACGCCATCGACACCTGCTGCCAGTAACAAGCTAGAAATTACTTTGCGAACAATACGTCCGACAAAATTACCAATAATAAATATTATTGCAGCAGAAAATATATTCGGTAGATAAGTAAATACTTTACTGAACATATCTTGTAATGGAGTGACGAGGCTCTCCATTTGTAACGCACCTAGTATTAACGGTAGAAACAATAAAAAGATAAACCAGTAAGCCGCTGTTGCTAGCGAATGAGAGACGGCAACTTTTTCTTCTGACTCTTCATCTAAGCTATGAAGTCGTTCATCGACCTTTCCAATTTCAGCCACTTTCGTAATGGCGACTTTTACTAAGGTCGCAACGATCCAAGCAATAACACTTAAACCTAGCGCCGCACCCAACTTAGGTAAATATTCCATTACCTCACTAAGCAAAGTATTAATTGGCTGAGCGACGATATCTAATTCAAGACGATCAAAAAATGATAATAATCCAAACGCTAAAATCACCCAGAAGAAAACACCCGACACCACCTTCTCTATAGGAAAATCTTCTCCAACGCCTAATGTTTCAACTAGCTTGTTATCCAATGTCGATTTTTTCATCACGCGACAAACAATACCGCGAACGATTCTCGCAACAATGTAAAAACCCAGCAAGAATGCCAACGCCACGACAAAATTTAAAACTGCCGGATTATATTGTGTCCACCAATTTTGAAATGTTTCGAGTATAGCCATAGTAAATATCCCCTTAAATGAAACTAATGTGTAACCAATAGAAGAAAGAAAACACTCAATCACAAAATCAATATACGTACATTAGCCAACTACAATATTGTGCCGGAAACGCACTGCTTTTTTTCATGAAAATGTAAATTCTATGTAAAACAAGATGACTGAACAGCCAGTGAAATTTTTAATTATTTTTATGACTTGAAATTTTAAACACTCAACAGCTTGGAATTAGCTAAGTATAAAAATTACAAATTAATTTAATTTTTAACAGAATTAAGACGTTATGTGAAATCGAAAAAACATCAGAATACTAAAGAGTTAATACAATAAGCCTATAACAGCTATATAGACTGAGTAAGACATAAGCAGTGAGCCGCGAAGAACTCACTACTTACACTTACTGACCAACCTGTTGTTCTGCCTTTTACGCTACCAATTTAACTGACCTGGTAATGAAAAGAATCTTAGTAATTAACAGCTCGTGGCAAATCTTTAGCTTGCGCAACCCACTTCTCAACATCGACTGGGCTTGGCACTTTTCGAACTAAGTTTTTAGCGTCATTCACTTCTTTCATTTTCTCAGCCAAATTTGCAGCATTTCGCTGTGCTAATTCTGGAACGGTATCAACACCTGATGCCTCTAGAAGATCAGCATACTGAGTGCTAACGCCTTTAATTCGAGTCAAATCAGCTCGATTCACCCAATTTAAAATTTGTGCTTCACTTATACCTGACTTTTCGGCAATGTCTTTACGGCCAGACTTTTCAGCGCCTGCTTTTAAAAGACCCTCTACTGTTTTAACACCAGCATTCGCTAACTTTTCAGCATACGCAGGGCCAACGCCTTCAATATCTTCAACTTTACTCATCGATTCAACTCCCAAGTGTTTTTAGTTCATTATGTTAATCAGAAAATAAATTTTCGAGTGTTTTATTACCCGCTCAATAACGCCTAATTATCAAACTTGATAATTTCAAATTAACCTGACAATAGCGATAGCCAGATTGTAAAACACTGTAAACCATCTCTATCTGATAGCCAAGCCAACTAGCAGTCTATGCCGATTTCACCGGTATTTTCAAGAGGCCGTAGCTTCCTGTATTTATACACATAAAGAAAAAACGCTAAGAGATTGAGCGCCCAATCACGTTTAAATACCCCTGAATTAAATATACTGTATACCTAACAAAATTTATTCCATACCCCAATCAATACTTTAATGGACTAACAAAATGCGCCTCTTATTTATTTATCTCATTTCCGCCGTATTATTAATTGGATGTAAAGAAAATGGCTCATCCACACCTACTGACGAAGTTACTATCCCTGAGACTACTCAAGAGAACCCAGTTATAGAGACGACTGAAACGGATACTGCAACTGACAATACTAACGGCGAAGAACTACCTGTCATAAATGAAACGACGACAGAAGTAGAGGAGGAATCATCTGATAACGAGCCTGAAGCTGCTGAAGACAGCACAGATACGACTGAAGGCGCGGCAGACGATACAGCGACAGAGAGTGATGGCGGCACGACCATAGAAGAAAATGATGGAGCGACTAGCGAAGACACTACTGAAGGTAGTTCAGAGGATGAAGATCCCGCTGCAGAAGAAGAAACCACAGATGAATCATCAAGTGATTGGTACAAACCTTCACCTCTTGCCACTTGGCAATGGCAACTAAGCGGGACAGTTAACACATCTTACGGTGTCGATATTTATGACATCGATCTATTCGATTCACCTACTTCTTTAATTGATGAATTACATTCAAAAGGCATTAAAGTGATTTGTTATTTTTCTGGAGGCTCTTACGAAGAATGGCGTGATGACGCCAATCAATTCACCGAAAATGATATGGGCAATAATCTTGACGGCTGGCCCGGTGAACGCTGGCTAGACATCCGAACTACCAATGTGAAAAACATCATGAAAGCCCGCCTAGATGTTGCTGTTGAAAAAGGTTGTGACGGTGTTGAACCAGACAACATGGATGGCTACACCAACAACCCCGGCGTCAATATCAATGCGCAAGACCAACTCACTTACAATAAATTTATAGCGACTGAGGCTCATGCTCGAAATTTATCTGTAGCGTTAAAAAATGATCTTGACCAAGTTGCTGAGCTTGTCGACTTTTTTGATTTTGCTGTTAATGAACAATGCTACCAATACAACGAATGCGATTTATTAAAGCCGTTTACCGACAGCGGTAAAGCAATTTTGAATGCTGAATACAAAAACACTTGGAAAAACGATGCAAACGAGCGTGCTGATTTATGTGCAGATGCAAATGCAGCCGGAATCAGCACCTTAGTATTACCGCTCAACCTTGATGATAACTTCAGACATAGCTGCCTTTAAAAAACATCAAGCATAAATGATCCCACTACAATGTAGGCTTTTTATGCTTGAAATCACTACACTTCTTTAATTCAAGTTTTTTTCTTTTGCTGTTTTTCGAAATTTTCTAATCGTTTTTTTTCGCTCTTTTTTAACAAAACATACGTTGCCCCACTTCCACCATGATGTTTTTGAGCACTATGAAAAGCCATAACAAAGTCTATCTGCGGCAACCAGTGCGCCACACAACTTTTTAATAACGCGGGTTGAGGCAAACGATTCTCGCCCTTACCATGTGTGATTAATGCGCAACGAATATCGTGGCGCATACATTCTTCGACAAATTGCCAAACCCCAACACGAGCCTGATCAACAGTTAAGCCATGCAAATCTAAACGGGCATCAACGCTATACTTTCCAAGTCGTAAATTTTTGTATACGCCGTTTTGGATGCCAGGCCGCTTGAATTCTAAAATATCATGAGGATCAACCGCATTGACAAAATCTCCAGTCAACCCTTTTTTATTTGCAGCTTCGTCACCTTCAGTGATGGCAGCCACTCGTCGCCGCTCTACACCGGGAGAATTGCTTTTATTTTTGACAGTATTGACGCGAGCTTCCGTCTGCAACGGCTTTACATCTCCCATGGCCTGACGAAACAAATCGTCTTCAGAGTCTGACACAGTCCTAACCTCGTTCTTTAAAGATTCGGATATTAAAACATTCTTGATTTAACACCCACAATACCTTTCCAACTTAAAATGCTAAGTCATACTCCCTAGATTGTGTGATAGCCGGCTATGCTTAGCATTAATTGATCGTTTTTCACCAACATAAATAAAAAAACGCCGGACTTCTTGGGGCAGAAAGAACCGACGTAAAATACAACAGTTAAACTAAATTTTAAAAACTAAAAACCATCTCTAGAAATCAAACTGGGCTGGCTAGTAGTGTCATCTTTTCTAGAGACCTTAAAATGGCCCACCGCTCCCAGTACTTCCTGCTACCCTTAAATCTATTATCAACTTCGCCACCCCACTGCGGGTTATTTTTTATCGACCGCTGTAACTCCTCATAGGCTGAACGACTTATACGTCTTGGCTCCCATTCGAGAATCGTATTATGTGCACTAAATAGCTTTCCTTTCATCAATGTGCTGTTCAGCATTGAAAAAGGAGGTAGCACTCCAAAAAAACATCCAGCCTCCACAAATAAAAACTCACCCAATTCAGCAGTCAATGAAGCGTTATTATCTCCAAAACCGTTATCGACTCCGATAGCTGCAACGCCACCGGCTGTAATTTTTCGCTTGGTAAATTGAATTTCCATTTTAATCTCCATAGATTTTAGTTTTCTATAAAAACTTTTATTAAAGTTTCACCAACAACCACTTACACATATTCACGAACATTCATAATTTCATTATCAATGTGATATTTAGATTTCATATTTGTTATTTCTCAGCCAAATAGCGCCATAAATAAATGCAATAGAAATTATTACTCCAACAACAAGCTGTGATGGCGAGTAATGAAGCATGTCTTTCACTATTACCCCTATATTTCCCGACTCTAATGCGGCCAAAGCACCATCGCCGCTATAACTAACAACGCTAGAGAAGAATCGTCCAATATAATTTGTGCCGATAACAAGTCTCTCTAAAATATACAAGCAGAAAGGTACCAAGAAGGACAGCAACATCGGGACACCCTTTGACCATGCAGAACAAAAAATCAACCAAGAGAAAAAGGGGATTAACTTTAGAGCCACTAACAATATGAGAAAGCTATGCACAAGAAGAACATTAAAGAACATCTCCAAATACACGCCCAACCCAACTGTTGATTCTTGCTGCCCTATATACAAATAAGTCACTCCGATACCGACAGCTAACTGAACAATAATTGAAAACACAAAAGAAACCACAGGAATTATCAATGCCGCCATTAAAAGTTTACTTGCTACAGATTGCGATTCACTAAAAGGCAATGACTTCCAAAACAAAATACTTCTGTCTTTTCTATCCGTATGCAAGCTCGCCAACAAATAAGAAACCCCTAAAAAAAATGCCAGCATTCCAAAAGCCATTGCTGACAAATGCAAACCTGCGTTAATCAATCTATCTCTATCAGCTAGAATTGATAATGCTTTTACCTGATCTTCTCCATCCAATTGAACTGTCAATTTTTGAGTGCTGTACGTCTTTGAGCCATCCACACTGGCCTCTTCGACAGATCTAGCCATTTGGACTAAATCAGAAAACTCGATATCAGAACGAATATCGAAAACACCAAAACTGATCATTAAAACCAACAAGCTAATTAAAATGGAAAACCCTGCTGGCACCCAGAGGATTGCTCTTTTATGCTCCCAATATTCTCTTAACAACAATGTGGGAAATTCTTTTATTATTTGGTTCATGCTCTTGCCCTTTAAAGCTTTTTTAATTTTTCAAAAAAGATATAGATTTTCACGCATCGGATATGCAAAAGGGGCCATCAGAACTAATAACAAGAAGACAGCCAACATCACTCCTATTGAACTCATAAGCCCACAGAAGTTCTTTTTTAATTCTAAATACAAATGAGTTAATCTCTTAAAAAACATTATTTTCCCCTAGATTTAATCACTGCATTTTTGCAACAAATAAATCGGCAATTGTCGGCAATCGAACATCGCCTAAAGACTTGAGATCATTTACATTTTTATCTTCAAATAAAAATGTTGTTTGACCTAATCCAGACTGCTCCGATATTGGCTCTAACAATCGAGCAACATCAATATTTTGATTACTCACCTTTACTTCAACATACTTGTCCGCAACTTGATCCATCGACATATCCATGATTATTTTTCCTTGCTTAATAAACATGATATCTGTCAAAAGACTTTCAACCTCTTCCACCTGATGCGTGGTGATTAAAATCGTTTTATTCTCATCAAAATAATCATTTAGTAAATTTGTATAGAATTTCTTGCGATACAAAATATCCAAACCGAGCGTAGGCTCATCTAACACCAACAATGGCACATCGATGGCCATCACCAAGGCCAAGTGCAGCTGAGTAATCATTCCTTTTGACAAACTCCCCACTTTTGTTTTAAGTCCAATATCGGTTTGCGACAAAAAATCCATCGCTTTCTCGCGATTAAATTTTGGATGAACGCCGCCAACAAACTTCATGGCCTGCTCAGCTGTTATCCATCTCGGCAAAATTGCAGTGTCAGCAATAAAACAGACTTTTTCCATCAAATTCGCTCGATCTTTTTTAGGGTTCATTCCCATGACATTGAGATCACCTTCATATGGACACAACCCTAAAATACACTTGAGAGCCGTTGTTTTACCGGCACCGTTATGACCGATCAAACCCACAATTTTTCCCCGCTCAATAGTCATATCCAATTGATCTAATACTGTCGTTTTTCCGTATTTTTTCGTGAGGCCTTTTGCTTCAATTAAGGTTTCCATTATTCGTCACTCTCGTCTTCATTCTTGTTTTTCACTTCTTCATCTGCATCACAGCTATTCATTAATGAAATTAATTCGTCTTTTGTGAATCCCAAATTTTTCATTCGCTGTCTTAATTGAGGTAACTCAACGTTGATGAACTGATTTTTTTCTCGCGCCAATAAAGTAGCTCTAGCCCCCTGCTCTACAAACATGCCGACTCCCCTACGCTTCTCTAACAGCTTGTCATCAACCAATTCTTGATAGGCCTTCGACACCGTTAAATGGTTAATTTGATAATCGCTAGCCACTTGCCGCACAGAAGGAACTGCCTCACCTTCTAGGAGTGAACCATCAATAATGAGACGAATAATTTTGTCTCTGAGCTGGCGATAAATGGGCTGAGAATCATCCCAGTCATTAAATTGCGTCATTCACTAATACCGAATTACTTAACCTATAGCCTTATTGCTATGGTGTTATGCATGACTATAACACCATATCTTTATTAAACAAGTGAGTTATGTTTATTTGTGTTAAGAAAATAGCCTGGTGATTATTTTACGGCTGGAGTGCGAATCAGCATATTGATAAAGACTGGATTTAACAGGTGATAAGCCCTATCTCGACCAACGACTAACTACTGCTTTAAATTATCAAGAGGGAATCAAGGGCAGCGGAGTGCATCGGAGAAAGCTAAAAAATCTGGAAGACATTACTTTGCGGTTTCGTTCAGGACACGTTTTTTTGAAAACATATTGATTAGTGCGCCAATGACAATTAGTCCTCCACCGACCCATGTCCAGAACACAGGTATCTCACTAAACACCAACCATCCAAGTACAGCAGAGAATATTATTTGAAGATAAGAAAATGCCGTCGCTTTGCTGGCCGTTTCTGTCTGCATCGCTTTGGTCAAACCTAGCTGCCCCATCTGCGTAAAAACGCCAACTAATATCAACAATACTGCTTGTTCCCACGTTGGTATTACAAAATCATTACCCAACAGTATTAATGACAAGGGTAAAGCGATAAGTGGAAAATATAAAATAATGACGGCCGGATCATCCGTCTCTGTTAATTTTCTCACCAAGACATAAGCAACTGCACTTCCAAAAGCTCCTAGTAGCGCAATTCCCATAGAAAAATAGGAAAACGTTTGTTGAGCTTCTCCAAATAAAAAAGCGGGCTGCGCAATAACAATAAGACCGATTGAACTTAAAATAATGCAAACAATAACTGAAGGGTGAAGGCGTTCTTTTAAAAAAATGACAGCGAGAATTGCCGTAAACGTTGGATGCAAATACTGTAAAACAGTCGCCTCCGCCAACGGTAATGTCGTGACAGAATAATATACACAGACTAAGGCTAATGCGCCAACCACACCACGGGCAATCAGTAAATCTTTACGGCAACCAAACACTGCGAGGCGTTTTTGACGAATGCTGGCATAACTAAGAATCAAAGAAACCAATGAGCGTGCTGCCACGATTTCTAAGATTGGAATACCACCTTGCCCGACAAGCTTTACACACATACCCATAACAGCAAAGCCGAACGCACTAAAAATCATGTAGCGTACAGCGAGAGGTATAGAGCTAAAGAATAACTGCATTAAAAATTAACGCCTGTGTATTTATAAACACATATTCCAGTTAATGCATTTATCGCTTGTGAATATTAGAACATCTATTTAATTAATCGATTACCAATCAGCTCATCAACAACAGCTGGATCGGCTAGCGTACTAGTATCACCAAGTGCATCGATTTCATTCGCAGCGATTTTTCTTAAAATCCTTCTCATAATTTTCCCAGAACGCGTTTTGGGTAATCCCGGTGCCCACTGAATATAATCGGGCTTTGCAATTGGGCCAATTTCTTTGACGCAAATATTAACCAATTCTTTTTTAAGTGCATCGTCATATTTTTCGCCTGCCATTAAAGTTACATAGGCATAAATACCTTGACCTTTTATGTCATGGGGACAACCAACGACGGCGGCCTCTGCCACTTTATCGTGAAGAACCAATGCGCTTTCTATTTCTGCGGTTCCCATTCTATGACCGCTGACATTTAATACATCATCGACACGCCCCGTTATCCAGTAGTAGCCATCTTCATCTCGTCGTGCGCCGTCGCCTGTAAAATAATATCCTTTATAGGTAGAAAAGTAAGTGTCTATACACCGCTGATGATCACCATAAACAGTTCTAATTTGCGAGGGCCACGATTTTTTAATGGCAAGATTACCTTCACACGCACCTGTTAGTTCATTTCCTTCTTGATCTAAAATAACAGGCTCTATTCCAAAAAAAGGTAACGTGGCAGAACCCGGTTTTAAATCTGTTGCTCCCGGCAATGGCGTTAACATATGTGCGCCAGTTTCTGTTTGCCACCAGGTATCAACAATCGGGCAATTTTTTTCGCCAACAATATTGTAATACCATTCCCATGCTTCTGGATTTATTGGTTCACCCACAGTCCCTAAAAGCACTAAAGATTTTCGAGAAGTTCTCGTAACAAATTCATCGCCTGCTGCCATTAGTGCACGAATTGCTGTTGGCGCGGTATAAAACTGTTTGACGTTATGTTTATCAACAACATCCCAACAACGCGAAGGGCTTGGATAATTTGGAACGCCTTCGAACATTAAAGTAATCGCGCCATTAGTTAACGGTCCGTATAAAATATACGTATGCCCTGTTACCCAACCGACATCAGCCGTACACCAATACACATCGCCTTCGTGGTAATCAAAAGTATATTTGTGTGTCATAGCAGCTTGTAATAAATATCCACCGGTTGTGTGCAAGACACCTTTTGGCTTTCCAGTTGATCCTGATGTATACAAAATAAATAATGGATCTTCTGAGTCCATTAATTCTGGCTCACACACTTCTGCGGCTTCTAACATTTCATCGTGGTACCAAATGTCGCGTCCATTTTTCCATTCGACATCACCCCCAGTACGCTGAACCACTAAACAGGTATGCGTATTTGGGCAGCTTTCTAAAGCTTTATCCGCATTCACTTTTAAGGGTACTTTTTTACCGCCACGTAAACCTTCATCGGCAGTAATAAGAACCTGGCAATCAGAATTTAAAATTCGATCTTTTAATGCATCGGGAGAAAACCCGCCAAAGACAACGGAGTGAATTGCACCGAGCCGAGCACATGCCAACATCGCGTAGGCGGCTTCAGGAATCATTGGCATATAAATACACACCCGATCGCCTTTTTTAACACCTCGAGATTTTAAAACATTCGCCAATTTACAAACGGCAATATGTAATTCTTGATACGTAATTTTTTTATCGTCACTAGGATCATCACCCTCCCAAATAATTGCAGTTTGGTTTGCACGTTGTGGAAGATGTCGATCGATACAATTCGTCGTTACATTTAATTTTGCATTGGCAAACCAAGTGGCTTCGCCTTTCGGAAAGTCAAAATCACGAACACTTGTCCATGGCTTGTCCCACGTTAAAAATTCTTTTGCTTGTGCTGCCCAAAATTCATCGGGGGACTCGATCGACTGCTTGTACATTTCATCGTACTTCGACTTATTAATATGAGCATTCGATGCAAAAGTGGCAGGGACTGGATGAACTTTTGGAAGGTCAGACATTATGTTCTCCTGAATTTATTATTTCTTTATTAAGGTAGGCGATTAACTCAAACATATAACGATAAGAACACTAACGAGTATTGTTGCAGCCGTTAGAGCAATGTATTTCATTTCGATCTCGTACGAATAACCCAGATTGTATCACTCTGACTATGAAGAGAAATGCTTTGCTTAAATTCAAAGCAAAAAAAACCTCACGTTTGATCTAGTCGATCATTACGTGAGGTTTTATTGAGAACTTATTCTAAGCGTATTTCTAACTTACTTTAAAGAACGTAGCTCTTTCAATTGGACTGGTATGGTATTAGTGGAACGCTCAACCGTATTATCTTCATTAAGATAAACCAATTTTGGTTTATGGTCTTCGGCTTCGGCTTCATTGAATTGGCCGTAAGCCGCAATAATGATGCGATCGCCTACTTGCGCCCTTCTTGCTGCTGCACCGTTCATAGAAATAATACCAGAACCTGGCTCTGCCAAAATGACATAAGTAGTTAGTCTCTCGCCATTGGTCACGTTGAAAATATCGATTTGTTCGAACTCTCGTAAACCTGCTAACTCGACAAGATCAGAATCAATAGCACAGGAGCCGTCGTACCAGAGCTCGGCCTGAGTCACGCTTGCCATGTGTAGCTTGCCTTTCAGTAGCGTTGTATTCATACCTACCTCGCTTTCGCTTTGTTGCGTTTTTCTATTTTAACACTAGACAGAATCTCTGGTGTTGTTAACAAAACGCCATTAAAAATTAGTTTTCAGTTTCTGTTATAGACTAATCGACACGTTATCAATTAATCGAGCTCCCTGAGTGTACATAGCGCCAAGGATTGTGATTTCCGTATCATCATGAGCTGCTGGATCTAAAGTACGGCTATTACTGATACTTAAGTAATCGACTTTAAAACCCGCTTCTTTAATTTGAGCAACAGCTTGCGCTTCAAGCTGTAAAAAATCCCGTTCGCCATTTTTAATTTGATCGCCAACCCAATTGAGACTTTTGTATAGCTGGCCAACCTTTGGACGCTCATCTGGCGTAATAAACCCATTACGTGAACTCATCGCCAAGCCATCGGCTTCGCGGAAAATTTCGCCAGCTGTAATTTTTACCGGCATGCATAAATCTTCAGTCATACGACGAATAATCGCTAGCTGCTGAAAATCTTTGATGCCAAAAACCGCTTCATCCGGCTGCACTATATTGAAGAGTTTTGTGACTACTGTCGTAACACCTTCAAAATGGCCCGGACGACTCGCACCGCAAAGAACATCTGTCATTGTCGGAACAATCACTCGTGTTTGCTCTGCCATACCGTTTGGATAGATTTCATTTTCGTCAGGGTAGAACAAATAGTCGCAGCCCGCTTCTTGAAGCTTAGCTATATCTGACTCATATGTTCTCGGATATTTATCCCAATCTTCGTTCAATCCAAACTGTAAGGGATTCACGAAGATGCTGACAACAACCACATCCGATGTTTTTTGCGCAATTTTCACTAACTCAATATGAGCCTGATGAAGATTACCCATCGTAGGGACGAAACCAACAGTTTTACCCTCGGTCCGCGCCTTATCTAATGCTGCTCGCACTGATACTTTGTGGTGGTATATCTGCATGGGTTATCCGCCCTCTTTACTTCAACGTTACCAGGTCGAATCAGCTTAAACTGGCCTAAAAGAACCAAAATGTTACCGTACTGGTTAAAACGTGGTCGGCGATAATACACAAGGATGTTACCCATGTACACGCTCAACGAGGCTTAACTATACAGGAATACATGCCTACGGATGACTGGCAAGAAGGAGGTAGTACTAAGACAAGAGAAAACCGATGAATTGATAGGCAAATAAAGTGAAACACTGTCAAATATAGTGAGTGCACACTATCAAAGCTCTAAATTCACTAGAAATCAGCATCTTGACTAAAATAATCTGGAGCTAGATTCTCAAAGCGAGTGTACTGGCCCACGAATGCAGCCCTTACTGTACCAATTTCACCATTACGCTGTTTGCCGATAATCAATTCCGCGATGCCTTTTTCAGGGCTTTCTTCGTTGTAATACTCATCTCGATAAATAAATAATATGATGTCCGCATCCTGCTCGATTGCTCCCGATTCACGTAAGTCTGAATTCATTGGTCGCTTATTTGGGCGCTGCTCTACACCACGATTAAGCTGAGATAATGCGATAACAGGACAGCTATATTCTTTTGCGAGGCCTTTTAAGGAACGGGAAATTTCAGAGATTTCCTGCGTTCGCCCGTCGCTTCCACCACCCGTATGCATGAGCTGGATGTAGTCGATCATTATCATCGCTGGCTCGCCATGTTCTCGGGCGATACGACGCGTTCTTGCCTTCAAATCTTGCGGTGTTAGTCCCGGCGTATCATCAATAAACAGTGGCCGATCTTTCAATTTACTGACGGCTGCTGATAATTTTGGCCAATCTTCTTCTGTTAATTTACCGTTCCGAATTTTAGTCTGGTTAATACGACCGATTGACGAAAGCATCCGTATGACGAGCGATTGTGATGGCATCTCCATGCTGAACACCAAAACAGGCTTGTCTTGATTCAGCACGGCACTTTCAACAAAGTTCAATGCTAGCGCTGTCTTTCCCATTGAAGGGCGAGCAGCAAGAATAATTAATTCGCCGTTTTGCCAACCCGATGTTTTCTCATCAAGATCAGCAAGGCTTGTTCCAAGTCCTGTAATGTCAGTATCCGAGTTGAACAATTCATCAATGCGGCCAAGTGCGCCTTTTAATAATGTGTTCACCTCTTCAAAGCCGCCCTCCTTCGGGCGATCTTCTGCAATCTCTGCAACTCGACGCTCCGCCAACTGCAAGAGATCATCAGAATCTAAACCGGCTGGATTTAAACTTGAACGGCTTATTTCATTGGCAACGGATATCAGTTGCCGAACAGTCGCATGATCACGAACAATTTTAGCGTAAGAAGTGATATTCGCAGCACTAGGCGTATGCTGTGCCATTTCAGCAAGATAACTAATACCGCCTATGCGATCTAATTCACCATGACGATCCAAAGCTTCTGACAACGTCACTACATCGAGCGGCTTAGAGTCTTCTGCTAGCTCAAGCATGATCGAGAATATTTGACGATGACTGTCTTGATAGAAGTCTGTCTCAGATACAAATTCGGCGACAGCGTCAAAGCGAGAGTTGTCGAGCATCAAACCGCCCAAGACTGACTGCTCCGCCTCTATTGAGTGCGGTAATGGCTGGTTTGACGAATGAGTACGAGCTGCATTCACCAAATCACCAGGCGCTGCACCATTCGGATCCATATCATTAAAATCTGGATCTTCAGAGAAGTCGTCTTCGTAATTATCAGGCAATTCAGCTTCCATAAAAGAGAGTATCAATTTTCAGTGATTAGTATTTGATCAATATACGACAGCCACAAAAAAGGGCAATTGTTACGCCGAGTTATCAGCGAGACAATCACCCGATTGTAACGTTTAAGCTAGGAATACGACAGAAGATAGCGCTTAAATATTTAAAGCTCTACCTTTAAATAATGAACTCTTTTATTGCAGTGATTTAATGACAAGTTATGCTTAACACTCACAACCCAACACTACCATTTTCTATGACAGAAAATTATTCAGCTACAACTGTTAACTTAACCGCTTGAGTTACTTCTGAGTGCAATTGAATATCGATTTCGTATTCGCCAACTTCACGTAAAGTACCTTCAGGTAAACGCACTTCTGATTTCGCAACTTCCACACCTGCTTCAGTCACAGCTTTTGCAATATCTGCCGTACCGATAGAGCCGAAAAGCTTACCTTCATCACCAGCATTTGCTGTGATTGTCACAACTAACGCCTCAATTAACGTTGCTCGTGCGCTTGCGCCAGCAATTTTTTCAGCTGCCGCAGCTTCTAATTCAGCACGTCGCGCTTCAAAATCTTTAAGATTTTCAGCCGTTGCTGCAACTGCTTTGCCTTGTGGCATTAAGTAATTACGGCCAAAACCTGCTTTAACAGCCACTTTATCGCCGATGCTTCCTAACTTACCAATATTCTCTAATAAAATAACTTCCATCGTTTTTTCCTCACTTAAACTTCTTGTTGTTCAAATTGCTTTTAAAACTTAAAGGCAATTTAACTTACTAATCACATTTAAAAAGCGACTTTCATTTTATTGTTAGTCTTCTTATTGCTCATCTTCTGGTTCAGCATTTTTTGCATTCAATAAGCGACGATAATCTATCCAAGCATCAGTGAATCCAAATATTAGTACAACCCATAAAATTGGCTGAACTGCGAAGGCTAAAATATAAAACAACACCAACCATTGCACGCCTTGCTTTCTTTGAGATACACGATGATGAACAACCGCTGCACTCACCATGAATAATGGAATTGCTGCTAGCAAACCCCAAAACCAAAACGAAGACTGAATAAAACTAATACCGAAAAGACCTAAACAAAATAATGATTGTGTCTTCGACATCTGCAACTGGTGAAGCTCTTCTTGAAATCCACCAGGGTTGTACAGTATTGCTTGCCACCAACGACCAATCAAAAGCGCCATTAATGCATTTATCGCTATCGCAAAAGCAACGACACCCACTAAGAGTGAATGAGTAAATGGTGTCACTTCGACATCTTTTACTCCACTTGCTTTTATCGCTTCTTGTTGCGCGCTATTTAATGCCTCTATCAGTTCATTTAAATAATCAGGAAAGCTTAACCCAAAAACAAAACCACCTGTCGCAGCAATAAACGCTAAACCTAAAACACTCGCAGGCCAAAATGATCCCGCTTTTAATACTATTGCTCCACCGACCAACGCCACCAACACACTTAAGCTAATAAATGTTACTGGTAACAATGCGGGATTTAATACCGTAAAAACGACAACAGGTAAAAAAGCCCAAAGAGCAATATTTGCACCATCTACTACTCCACGCCTTAACGTGACAAGTGCAACGACAGCAGGGCTGACTAAGGGTAAAAATGTACAAAGTAATGCAACAGTTGCGGCCTGAACTCGACCGCGCATGACATATTCTGCCAAGGCACGCATTGCAAACTACCCCTTTTTTCCCAGCTTGTAGCGTGAAAGATACAAGAAAAAATTCGTATGATTCACGCTAAAAGTGACTACTGATCGTGGCTATCTGTATATGGTAATAATGCCAAGAATCGAGCGCGCTTAATGCAGCTTGATAGTTGACGCTGGTATTTTGCTTTTGTTCCAGTGATTCGACTTGGAACAATTTTACCAGTCTCAGAAACATACGCTTTTAATGTTTCTAAATCTTTATAATCAATTTGCTTTACGCCTTCAGCAGTAAAACGACAAAATTTACGTCTTCGGAAAAATCGTGCCACGCTTATTCTCCTTTCTCTTCATTGCTTTCGACTTCTGGCGTCTCTGCAACTACTTCTTCAGTATTAGTTTCAGAGCTCTCTTCTTTTGGAGCTTCAGCTGTAGAGGGCTCGTCACGACGATCCATTCGGCTCTTACGCTCACGATTTTCTGTTTCTGCTTTCATGATCGGTGATTGCTCAGTAATCGCTTCGTCACAACGCATCACCATATTTCGCAATACAGCATCATTAAAACGGAAGTTAGTAGTGAGCTCTCCCAACGCTTCTTCAGTACATTCAACATTCATTAGAATGTAATGTGCTTTATGAATTTTGTTGATTGGATAAGCAAGTTGGCGTCGACCCCAATCTTCTAAACGATGAACTTGGCCATCTGTTGAAGTGATCGCAGTTGTATAACGCTCGATCATGCCGGGGACTTGCTCGCTCTGGTCAGGGTGGACCAAAAACACGATTTCGTAGTGTCTCATTAAGACTCCTTACGGGTTAAAAGCTTCCTGCATTTACTCATTGTGGAGCAAACAGTGAAGCAAGGAGGGCTAAGCCTATTAATTAAGCAGGCTTAACGGGGGTGGGCATTTTAGGGAGTTGGTAGTGGTAATGCAAGTAAATGGACTCGGTAACTGAATATTTTTTAGACACTCCAGAAAACCAGTATTTAAGCAATTTCAACCCAGCCTTTTATAGGCTCGATATAAACAAACTGAGCATCTAACGCAGTGACTTCTCTTGAATCGCCATGATTTGCAGGCTCGTAAGACTCCAAACCCTCCAGCGCCAAGCTTGTCGCCATTGCTGGTTTTTCGCTGAGCGTGGTAGGCATTGTTTCCAGATGGAGCTCATTAGCACTCCATATCATCCCCTGTACTTCAACAGGCTTATTGGCGTGACCATCACTCAACACAAAAACTGCTGATGTACCTGCCATTTTTTTATACGACATCATTCACTTACCCTGTTAGCTTATTTATTTCTAGCAGGGAGTGTATGAGAAATACTGGCCTAGACTGATGATCTAACGCAAACAAACGTCGAACTAGCGCCCAACTTTAATCATTTGCCTCTCTGGCGTAAGGACTCAAACAAGAAAACCCCAACCGCCACCGAGACGTTTAAGCTACCCACGTGCCCCTGCATGGGAATACTAGCCAAAAAATCACAATGCTCTCGCGTTAATCGACGCATTCCTTCCCCTTCAGCTCCCATAACAATCGCTTTCGGACCCGTAAAATCTGTTTGATAAATTGACTGTTCTGCTTCGCCGGCACTGCCAACAATCCACACTCCGCGTCGCTGTAATGCTTTGAGCGTTCTCGAAAGGTTTGTGACTACTATATAAGGCAGCGTTTCTGCAGCTCCGCTAGCCACTTTTCTAACAGTCGGGTTAACACTGGCAGAATTGTCTTTGGGCGCGATAACCGCCTGAACACCAGCGGCTTCAGCCGTTCGTAAACAGGCACCCAAATTATGAGGATCCGTAACGCCATCAAGTACTAGCAACAAAGGATCTTCCGTCAAACCGTCTAGCAGTTCATTAAGGAAAGCTTCATCATGAACCTTTCCTGGAGAACATTGAGCGATTGCACCTTGATGATTTATATCCTGATCATCAAAGTCGCTACCCCCAGAATTCTCAATCAACTTATCTAATTCTTCTCGCGGCAAAAATTCGAAACTAACTTCTTGTTTTTCTGCCAAGGCTATCAGCTTTGTTAGGCGCTGATCTTTCCGACTTTGTAACAAATATAATCGCTGAACTCTCTCTGATGATGTTTTGAGTAGCGCTTGCACGGAGTGAATGCCAAAAACCCATTCACTGCCTTTCTTATTCGACTGTTTCACTAATACGCCCTAATATTTCATGCTAATTAAATTTTTAATGACTAACAGTTAAGTGCTATTGAAACTTAACCTAAAAAAAACAAAAAAATTATTTTTTATTCTTCTTCCTTACGCTTTTATTTTTCCCTGATTTCTTTTGCGGCTTGGCTGAAGATTTTTTGTTTTTCGTTTTATTCTTATCTGTTTTTTTATCGCCCCCTCCTTTACCTCTTCCTTTTTTGTTTTCTTTGGAGGCATCTAAGGCTTCTTCTTTAGACACTAAATTGACTTTCGTTTTTTTACTGTCTATCAACTCAAAATCAACTTTCCTTTCTTCCAAGTTAACACTGGCCACTTGCACTAATAATTCATCGCCTAGGCGGAAAGTACGTCTAGAATTTTCACCGACCAAACGATGTCGTGCAGGTTGGAAGTGGTAGTAATCTCTCGGCAGACCTGTGATATGAATTAAACCTTCCACGTACAAATCTTTTAATTCAACAAACAAACCAAAGCCTGTAACAGCGGTAACAACACCAGGGAATTGATCTCCTACATGATCTTGTAAAAACTCACACTTCAACCAACTGACAACATCGCGTGTTGCCTCATCCGCTCTACGCTCAGTTAAGGAGCACTGCTCACCGAATACAAGCATAGCTTGCATATCGTAAGGATAAATATCTTTTACTTTTAACGGTTTTGCGCCATCAACTCGACGTACATTACTTGATTCTTTTTTCGAACGAACAATATGCCGAATACCACGATGAACAAGAAGATCCGGGTAACGTCGAATAGGTGACGTGAAATGCGCATAACCAGAATAATTCAAACCAAAATGCCCTTTATTATCAGGCTGATAAACCGCTTGCTTTAAGCTGCGCAACATCACTGTTTGAATTAACTTTTTGTCTGGGCGACTTTCTGTTTGCGCCATCAGCTCTTGGTAATGCTCTGGCTTTGGTTTTTTTCCGCCCGGCAAATACAATCCAATTTCAGCAATAAATTCTCGAAGATTTTCAAGCTTTTCATCTGTTGGGCCTTCATGAACTCGGAATAAACTAATCACGTCATGTTTTTCTAAAAACTTAGCCGCACATACATTGGCAGCCAACATGCATTCTTCAATTAATTTATGAGCATCATTTCGATAAACAGGAACAATTTCTTTAATTTTTCTTTGCTCATCAAAAACAATCCGCGTTTCAACGGTTTCAAATTCTATTGCACCACGTTCATCTCTTTCTGAACGGAAAGCTCCGTACAAATTATGCAGCTCATCAACATGTTTAACGATATTATGATAATGCTTTCGCAAACCGCTTTTAGGATTTCCTTTTTCGGCCAACATCGTGCCGACTTTGTTATACGTTAAGCGTGCATGAGAATGCATTACCGCCTCATAAAACTTATAGCCAGTGATTTTTCCTGCTTCACTAACCGTCATTTCACACACCATGCACAGCCGATCAACTTCCGGCTTCAATGAACATAAACCGTTAGACAAGGCTTCCGGTAACATAGGAATAACATGATCCGGAAAATAAACAGAATTACCACGAAGTTGTGCTTCTTTATCTAACGGCGAGTCAGGATGTACATAATGAGAAACATCAGCAATGGCAACCCACAAACGCCAGCCGCCATTTTTTTTACGCTCACAATAAACCGCGTCATCAAAATCACGAGCATCTTCGCCATCAATCGTCACGAATGGTAAATCGCGAAGATCTATTCGAAGTTCTTTATCTTTTTCTAATACTTCTGTCGATAAAGCATTCGCTTCCGCTTCTACTGCTGTTGGCCACACATGCGGAATACTATGGCTTCGAATAGCTACATCTATTTCCATGCCTGGAGCCATATGATCACCAAGCACTTTAACAATCTTCCCGCTGGCAGGACCTTTTCGATTTGGCTGCTGAGTGATTTCTAATTCAACATATTGTCCTTGTTGTGCATCTCCTTCATCCCCAGACGCAACTAGTACATCGATTGGCATACGAGTATTGTCAGGACGAACAAATTGAATACCTTTTTCTTTAAAAAAACGTCCCACTAATTGCGTCGTGTTATGAGAAAGCACCTCAACAATGACAGCTTCTTTCTTTCCCTTAAAACCACTACCCGACTGACGAACCAGTACTTCATCGCCATCAAACACTTTTTGCATTTGGCGAAAGGTAAGATACAAATCATCTCCGCCATCTTGCGGAATAAAAAATCCATAGCCATCTTTATGGCCCTGTATACGTCCGCTCATTAAATCCATTTTGTCGACACGGCCATAAGCCTTTCGCCGATCTCGAATTAATTGGCCGTCTCGCTCCATTGCAATTAAACGTCGCCGCAATCCCTCTATAGAGTCTTCATCGGTTAACGCCAATCGTTCTGACAGCTCAGCGTGATTCAGGGGACCGCCAGCTGATTCAAGCAGCTCAAGAATGAATTCTCGACTAGGTATAGGGTTTTCGTATTTATCCGCTTCGCGTGATGCGAAAGGATCTTTATCGGTTGTACTTTTATTACTTTTTTTACTCAAAATTTTTCTCTTTTATAAATACTATTTTGTTTACTTGATGCTACTTCTATTTTATGTAGCTCAATTATTTATCGACGCTTACTATACGCCTCTATAGATGAGGTTGCACTATTGTTAACCACTGCTGAACTCATCGTCCGGCACTCAATCTCCTCAGTGATCAGTTCTCATAAAACTGTTTTTTTCGTTACCTACATCACAAGTTCTTTTTAGCCGCTAGGAACTTCACATTTAATCCGTCAGTATCAAGCATAATCAATTCACATAAACTTCATATTGATATGGTTTGATAGAATCTTTCAGCCGCATTGACTTATTTACCTTACATCTTTTTAACTTAGCGTAAATATCTTCACTACTGAACGCCCGCGACACAGGACAATAACAAATGAAATCCTTATTCAGCATCTTTGCTAGCGCACTTTTTTTTGCTTCTCACGCTATCGCTTCATCTCTTTCAGAAGGAGCTACTGCTCAAAACTTGTCTGCCAATAGCGGTGAGACTCTGAATTACGAGATTTCAATTCCCAGCGGTGCCACTGATTTAAACATCTCTATTTCTAATGGTAGTGGCGATGCCGACCTTTATGTCCGCTCCAATGACTTACCTACCTCATCAAGTTATAACTGTCGTCCCTATTTATACGGGAATAACGAAAGCTGTAATTTTGCGATTCCACAAACAACGACTTATTTCATTCAGATAAAAGCTTATGAGAGTTTTTCTGGCGTAGCTTTATTAGCAACTTACTCAAACAACTCTTCAGATGATTCATCAGGAGGGAATGATGGCAACAACAACGAGGGAGGAGAACTATCAAACGGCGAGATTATCTCAGATCTATCGGGTAACAAAAGCAGTGATCTGTATTTTGAAATACATTTACCCAGTTATGCTACAGGGTTAGACATCACCATTGCAAATGGTTCCGGAGACGCTGATTTATACGTTCGGAAAAATTCAGTGCCTACCTCGACCAATTACGACTGCCGCCCTTATGAATCAGGGAATAACGAGAACTGCTCCTTTAGTAACTCACAAGCCTCAAGTTACTACATTCTTATCCACGGTTTTGAATCATATTCTGGTCTTTCTCTCAGCGCCAGTTATTCTGTTAATAATAATGGCGGAGAAAATGATAATTCAGATGGCGCAACATGGACCGGCTTTGAAAACTATTACGCCAATGCTATCGGTCAAAACGGAATCACACTAATAAATGCATTGAATGAAGCGGCATCACGTCATCATTCTCGTATGACTTATTCACAAGTCTGGGACGCATTGAAATACACGGATGAAGATCCAAGTAATTCCAACAATGTAATTTTAATTTACACCGGTCGATCACAAGCAAAAACATTTAATGCCAGCGGTAACAACGATCCCGATGCTTGGAACAGAGAACATAGCTGGCCAAAGAGCCACGGCTTTCCCAATGCAAGCCAATGGGCTTTCACCGATATTCATCATTTGCGACCTGCCGATGCCTCTGTTAACTCATCTCGCAGCAATAAAGATTATGACGATGGGGGCAACTCAATAGGAGAAGCGCCAGGAAATTTTACCGACAGCGACAGCTTTGAACCTCGCGATGAAGTTAAAGGTGACCTTGCTCGCATGATGTTTTATATGGACATCCGTTATAACGGTGGCGACAATTCAGGAACAGGTGATTTGGCGTTAGTCGATTACACGGATACAAGCGGTAGCGTACTTGGAAAAATTTGCACTTTATTAAACTGGCACAACGACGACCCTGTCAGCAGCGAAGAAATTAATCGACATGCAAAGATTGTAGAGCGACAAGGTAATCGCAATCCTTTTGTTGATTATCCTGCTTGGGGAAATGAGATATGGGGAGCAGAATGTAATTAGGCTTTTATTTCTAGAAATAAAGCTAGAATGAAGAGTGTCGATATTTTTCGATGCTCTTCATATCACAATCTCTTTATTTTTCTGCAATAACAACTGAAACAGGAAAGTGATCACTGAACCCAGTTTGATCAATATTGTCAGCCGCATTACCTTTTGGCAAACCAAACCTTATTGAACCATACGATACCCGATGATCGATCATCTCGGGGAAAAGCTCTATTTTTGCAGTGTTTTCATCGACAACCATTACTCCGGCAGAATCTAGCAGTCCTTTTGACACTAATATTTGATCGAAAACATTTCCGTTACCTTGATAATAAATAGTGCCGTAAATTGTTTTATCACCGCCCTTTTTATCTTTACTTTTTTGCTCGAGGTAGCGCCACGTTAAGTTATAAAATTTTGGTGCCGATTTAGCGCGCTCAACATCACCTCTTTCTCGAGTTGCCCTCGCATGAATCATTAATGATTCGTCAAAGACATCGTCATTGAAATCCCCTAATGCAACAATAGGAACTTCACTGCCTTTTTCTTCCCATATTCGCTGATGCCAATAGGATAATGTTTCTCCAGCCGTCATCCGATAACCGCGACTTTCATGTGCACCACCACTACGAGAAGGCCAATGATTACAGAGCACAACCAATTCGTTACCAGCTTCCGTTAAAAAAGTAACTTGAGAAATATCACGGGTTCCCGTTCGACGCATAATAAAGTGAGAAAAAATTTCCGCTGGATCAACTGAATACATCGACGCATCAAAAATAAATGCCGTATCAATTCCACGTTGATCTTTTTCATTATCCGCATGGGCGACAGAATAATTTCTTCCGGGAAGTTGATCATTCAAAACAGCCGACAGTTGTTCTAAAACAAAAGCATTTTCAACTTCACAAACACCCAGAATATCAGGCCCGCCGCCTTCATTCATTTGAATAATAATAGAGGAGAGTTGCTTAATTTTCTTTTTGAAAAGGGCTTTGGTCCAACCTTTGAGGTCTTTCTTTAATTTTTTTTCTAACCAAGGCTCTCGACCAGGATGGTTTTGCGGCGCAAATAAATTTTCTAAATTCCAAAAAGCCACATAATGATTTTTCATAATTGACACTCCTTTGTTTATAATCTTATTTAGATCGGCAATGCTTATATATAATTAGCTATTTTTAAACAGGTGAGGATTTCGCTGAATAAATTTTCGAATCCATTTTTCAATAAAAGACACTTCTTGACGTATCATATATGACCAACCCAAAATACTAATAACTAGAGCGCCAACAGTATCAACCATCAAATCGTACATCGTATCAGTCAGTCCCGATTCATCACCCAACATCGGCTTTTGCATATTGGCCCCAAGTAATTGATCCGCACCAAACTCAGCAATTTCCCATAATGCACCAACAGCAATAGCAAACAAAAAAGCGAAAAATGCAACGAAACGCGGGCGCATATGAATCTCTGCCTGTTCATTTTCATTGAGTATATAAATCAGCAGGAAGCCCAAAATACCCAACAATAAGCCTGAACTACCATGTAGGACGATATCCCACCACCATAATTTTTCGTAATAACTCCTGACTTCACCGAGAAATAAAGAAGCGAAAACAAAAATAATGGCTAATATCTGAAATTCTGAGGGGATATCTAACTGAAATTTATGACCGAGAAAGATAGGAATTAACATTAGCGACATAATCGCTAAAATCAAAAAAACGTTAATCCAATTAGCATTGATAATAGTGAAAATTAATTCAACACCCAAGACAATATGCAGCACAAAAACGATCCACCAATGAATTCGTCGAGCTGTATCTATAGGTGACGCCTGCTTTATATTAGCCATAACAGTATCGAGATCCTCAAACAATAGTCATGTATTGCCCGAAAAGGAAATTAGAATACTGTCTAATCTAACTGTATTTAATCGTAATGCAAACCTTTAGTGGCCATGATGCCTTTCATTCTGGTTTTTCATGTTATTTCCAGCCGAATCGTAAAAGCCAGAAGCACCATGCTCCACAAACCCTAAGTTAATCATCTTCATCAAAAAAGGATCTGATTCATTATCTCCGACATCAGCATAATCGGTTGTTTGGTAACTGAGCAGCTGCTCATAGTATCGATCAATCTGATCAACATCCGAGATTTTCTTGGTTAACCCCCACAGCGTCGTTATATTTCCTTCCCTCACCTCTAAAGATTCCATTAACTTTTGTTTCGGGTTCCACAATAAATCAATTGATTTTTGGTTATCTTGTAAGGATAAGTGCTGAGTCGAATCACAGCTCTCTGTCAGAATTTTATCGTTTGAGAATTTCCTATGTTCCATTTTTTGAATTAGCACATCAGAAATCAATTGATATTTCAAACTCCAATCATTCTTCTCTCTCTGATCTTTAATGTCAGAGATCTGATACTCTATACCGCGCTGATGATTTTCAAAGAAGCGAGTCATTTTAATTTTATTGTTTTTAGTTAACTCCCACAATTCTGCTTGCTGGCTTCTTGGAGTCTGTATGACAACTTGATTTTCGCGTCGCCACAAAGTGACCTCTCTATTCTGACTTATTTTTTTATTGGTATCCGTAACCGTATACCGATACTCGGCAATCAATGGTGATTCGCAATTATTTTCCGCATTCAAACAAAGCGGTATAGCGCTCAACAAAAAAAAATAAATAAATTTTCTACTTTTTATCATTTTCATAAACAACTCTGCTTATAACATTTAAAATAAAAATAGATTATTAATACGAGGATTAATAATCTATTTAATTTTTATCATTAACAGCGTTTTTTTCTTAACGCTTCCAGCGACGTTTTAATTTTTTGTCCGCTGCTTTTTCTAATTGCACAACATTATTCATGATATGAAAAATCACGCTTTGCTCGTTGGTACCACTGACGAGATAAGACCCTGGGCCTTTCCCATAAATCGCTACATCTTCTCCTGCATGAGTTTCAGAACCTAGTGGTACTAGAGCTTCTTGATGGTAACCACTTGCTTCCGTATTAACAGTTGTTAGATCTATTCGACCGGTATCAGCCGGCAAACCATAAGTAGCATCAGCATTCGTCTCATCGCCTAAATCCCGATAGCCTAATCCATTCATATACCCAACTGTTGTATATGGCATTCCATCGGCCGCCAAAGCTGGTTCTTCCGATCCAACACCAACAACTTTCCCTAAAATTGGATTACCACGCTTTGGATAACCCGCAATTGTGAATACATGACTGTGATCCGCTGTAACAATAATTAAAGTGTCTCGCATATCAACTGAATTAATTGTTGCTTGAATTGCATTTGAAAACTCTATGGTATCTGTTAATGCGCCGTAAGCACTTCCTGCATGATGAGCGTGGTCAATTCGTCCCGACTCAACCATTAGAAAATACCCGTTACGATTGTTGTCAAGAATATCAATTGCCTTACTGGTTAGCTCAGTGATTGAAGGCTCCCCGGCAATATCGTTTTCTCGATCAGCTTCGTACTGCATGTGTGACTCGTTAAATAATCCAAATACTTTTTTGGTTGCGTTTGGATTGATTGCATCAAAACCTGCTTTATCAAACACGTAAGTGCCTTTAGGATATTGCTCTTGCCATTCGGCTGTTAGATCACGGCCATCAGTGCGATCGCCCTCAATACCACTTGAGGCATCCGGACTGTTATAGTCAGCATCTTTAGGTAAAAAGTGTCGGCGACCACCGCCCATGACAACGTCTATCCCATTAATTTTTTTTGCCATTGGGTATCGAGCTTTTAAATTCTCTTCAAAGCCAACTAATTGCGAAGCTATATCTTCGCAACCCGCTTCAACTGCTTCTTCCGGCATGTCAGAAATATCTTCCCAATTACGATCAGCAGATTTTGCATAGGTAGCAGCAGGTGTTGCATGTGTAATTCTGGCTGTTGAAATAATACCCGTTGATTTTCCAGCAATTTCGGCAAGCTCTAGCGCTGTCACTAATTCGTTACCGGTCACTGTCGAACAATCACCTCGCTCAATGTCTTCATCAACACCAATTACACCGACGTCAGTTTTAACACCCGTCATCATAGCTGTCATTGTTCCCGCTGAGTCTGGCGTTTGTGCATCAACATTGTAAGTCTTTGCCAAACCTGTAAACGGAAATAAATCAAAACTTAAATTGTTTTCTTCGCCTTGCATGCCTTTTAACTGGCCTTCAAGAATTCTCGCAGCAGTGACTGTCGAAACACCCATGCCATCTCCCACAAATAAAATGACATTTTTTGCACGACTATGAAAATAAGATTTTGAATCGACGCTCATTTCCCCATCTTGAAACCAAGCATTATTCAATTGATGACTAGGGATTGCTTTTGCCCTGCCATTATAATGATCGCCAGCATAAGCCGTTGTCGCAGTCACTGTACTGGCAACTAACGACACGACTGCCGATAAAAATTTTTTTTTGAAATTCATGTTTCTCTCCAAAGATTTATATGGATGCGATTTTAGCTAGATATTTTTAAGCGAACCTTTAATTCGTGGCTTACATACAAAAAAAATTGTAGGCGAGGTACGCTATATCAATACGTTTTAGGCAAACAACGTATAGCGACAAGTACTGTAGGGAGAGAAGTTGACAATAATGTGCAATTTATATTTCTTTTTTATGACAAAAAAATCACCAACGAAAACTCATTTGATGCACGAAATGAATGCAAGACAGCATTCGCAGCACCATTATCGCGCAGCTTTTTCACGCTTTTAAAATCGTGAGCTATTTCTAATTCTGACAACCTATTGAAATCAATAGGCTATTTTTTATAACTCGTGTGGCACATCCATTGCTTTATCAGTTGATGTAGAACGAGTCATTAAGAGGATTCAATGGCGAACGCTATTGAAGTAGCTCAACTATTTGTTTGACTTTTTATGTCGCTATCGATTAAGTTTGCTAGCAGCTTAATTATTCAAACATAAACGGCTTCAAACAAAAGATTCACCAATAGACAGCTAGGGTTCCGACTGATTGTATTTTCTCAGTGTCTGGTCCGAGAGCAGTCGACCTACCTTTGTAGAGTTTTACTTTAGATCTTTCAGTAAAACTCTCGGCTTCTAGGAAGGTTACACGGCGGGACAAAAGCCCGGGAGGTAGTTAATCTAATTCACCACTTTAACGGTAATGATTAACTAGATGGCGCTACGTCATTGCATCCTCTATTACAAAAACGTGTGATCCTTAGGAGACTACTATGTTATTTTTACCTGCTCTGTCATCTTTTAAAAAACCTTTTCTTAAAAAATGTACTGCTATTTTTTTCGCGTCACTATTATCTTTTACCATCACTTCTCCCGCACAAGCCAAAGACTCTTTTAGCATCTGCTGGTCTATTTATGTTGGCTGGATGCCATGGGACTTTGGTGATCAAGAAGGTATTGTTAAGAAGTGGGCTGACAAATACGATATTAGTATTGATGTTGTACAAATCAATGATTATGTCGAATCTATTAACCAGTACACCGCTGGAGCATTTGACGGTTGCACTATGACAAACATGGATGCATTAACAATTCCTGCTGCAGGCGGCGTTGACTCAACGGCATTAATCGTTGGAGATTTCTCAAACGGAAATGATGGTGTCGTATTAAAAGATAAAAAATCTTTGAGCGATATCAAAGGACAAACCGTTAATTTAGTTGAGCTTAGCGTTTCACATTATTTATTAGCACGCGGTTTAGAGTCTGTTGGCCTTGCAGAAAAAGATGTCAAAGTCGTTAACACTTCAGATGCTGACTTGGTTGCTGCTTACACAACAAAAGATGTTACTTCTGTTGTCACTTGGAATCCTCTTCTAAGCGAAATCACATCTATGCCAAACAGCACAAAGGTTTTTGATTCTTCAAAAATTCCTGGAGAAATTATTGACCTCATGGTTGTTAATACAGAAACGCTTGCTGAAAATCCTAAACTAGGTAAAGCATTAGTCGGTGCTTGGTATGAAATTATGGGAATCATGAACACATCGGACGCTAAAGCGATTGCAGCTAAAACGATGATGGGTAAAGCATCGGGAACTGATCTCGCTGGATACGATTCTCAACTGGCTTCTACCAAAATGTTTTATTCGCCAGCAGATGCCGTCTCTTTTGTGAATAGTGAAAAATTAAAAACCACAATGGAATATGTGGCTGGCTTTTCATTTGATCACGGTATCTTAGGTGAAGGTGCAGCTGATGCGACATTTATCGGCATTGAAACCCCTTCAGGTGTATACGGGGATAAAAACAATATCCAATTACGTTTTGATCCTAGCTTTATGAAGATGGCAGCTGACGGAAAGTTATAACCTTAGTGCTATAAACAATGTAACTGCTAACATTCCCAATTTACTTGGTTAGCAGTTACATGATTATCTCTCATATATGCGTACCGTAATCCATGAAAAAACTTATCAATCAAAAGCCTAGCCACTCAACACAATGGATCTTAGGATTTATTCCTTTTGTCATTATTGTGTTGCTCTATATAGGCGCATCAAATGCACGTTTAGCTGAAAACCCTAACGATAAGTTATTACCTTCATTAAGTAGTTTTGGAAGCGCTATCAATCGAATGGCTTTTGAACCCAGCAAACGCAGTGGCGAATATGTTTTTTGGGTGGATACACTCAGTAGCTTACAACGCTTAGGCATCGGCGTTACCATTAGTGCGCTACTCGGTTTAATGTTTGGTGTTGTCAATGGTGTGATTCCCTTTGTAAGAGCAAAACTTTCACCGCTCATCACAACTATTTCCCTCGTTCCTCCTATGGCGATTTTGCCCATACTGTTTATTACATTTGGTTTAGGCGAACTAGCTAAAGTTGTTTTAATTGCAATCGGCATTACACCTTTCTTAATTCGCGATATGCAACAACGCACACTTGAAATTCCACAAGAACAATTTATTAAAGCGCAAACCTTAGGCGCAAACACTTGGCAGATTATTGTGAGGGTTGTGTTACCACAAGTCATGCCTCGCCTTCTTTCTGCCGTTAGATTATCACTCGGCCCTGCTTGGTTATTTTTAATTGCCGCAGAAGCCATTGCAGCCACTGACGGCTTAGGTTATCGGATATTTTTAGTGCGTCGTTATTTATCGATGGACGTTATTTTGCCTTATGTTGCATGGATTACTTTTTTAGCCTTTGTCATCGATTACTGTCTTCGTAAAATCTCTTATAAATTATTTCCGTGGTTTCATTCACAAATGGATCAAGGAAATTAATTATGACGACATCATATATTTCAATAAACAATTTATGGAAAGAATACGGCGATCAAGTCGTACTGGAACAAATAAACTGTACTGTTGAAGAAGGCGATTTCATTACCATTGTTGGAGCCTCCGGATGCGGCAAAACAACTTTTTTAAATATGTTACTCGGCACTGAATCTATTTCTCGCGGTGCAATTCTTATCGACGGAAAACCCATCATCGACGAACCCAATGCGGATCGTGGAATCGTTTTTCAGCGCTACTCGGTTTTTCCCCATTTAACGGTCGTACAAAACGTCATGCTATCGCGAGAATTTGAACAAAGCGCTGTTATCAGTCGTTGCTTTGGTAGCCGAAAAAAGAAGATCAAAGACGAAGCATTAGAAATGATTGAAGCTGTTGGTCTTTCACATGCTCAAGACAAATACCCCCATGAACTCTCTGGTGGAATGCAACAACGTTTAGCGATTGCGCAAGCTCTCATTAAAAAACCAAGAATATTATTACTCGACGAACCTTTTGGTGCTTTAGACCCAGGGATTCGTGCAGACATGCATCAGTTGGTATTGTCGTTATGGAAAAAATACAAACTCACTATTTTTATGATTACCCATGATTTAAAAGAAGGATTTTATTTAGGGACTCGTTTATGGGTTTTTGATAAGTATCGACACGATCCTCACGAACCCAACGCATACGGCGCAATGATTACTTATGACTTCCCCGTAGAAAATGACAAGCGAGTCGATCCCGATACTTTAGTTAACCTAGACAGCTTAGATAACTTAGAACATATCGATGAAACATTAACAGGAATGGCTCAGTGAATAACGACAAATCAACAAACCATACTCACAATCAATTGATTTACCAATACAAGATGCCCGGTGCATCTCACTGGTCTTTACGAATAAAAAAAGGCGTTAGCTTACGGTTAATGGATATCGAAGGCGGCGCCAATGTCGGCATGATGCTCTATAACCCTTACGATTTGTTAGAGCGCTATAACGCACCTGACACATTAAAATGCCAACACACATTTAAGCTAACTCGTGGCAATTGCTTGTATTCCGATATGGGAAGAATTTTTTGCTCCATCACTGACGATTCTTTTGGATGGCATGAGACAGTTTGCGGGAATACTACAAAAACTATCGTAGCAAAAAGGTGGGGCGAAAAAAATTATCAAGATGCAAAAAATGATTGGAATCAAAACGGTCACAGTAGCTTTCTCGTCGAACTTGCAAAATATGGTTTAGGCGAAAAAGATATGGCTGCCAATGCAAATTGGTTTAGCCAAGTTGTTGTTGATAACGAAGGGAGCTTATCTCTTGAACAGCCCACATCGCAACAAAATCCAGCTTCTGTCACTCTTCGCTTCGAAATGGATACACTCGTCGTCTTACATACTTGCCCGCATCCCTTAAACAGTTCGGCTGAATATCCTCGAAAACCTGTTTTATGTGAGCTGATTAAATCAGACCCCGTAGCAGACGACGATTATTGTATGAACTTTCGGCCAGAGAATCGACGCGGCTTCGAAAACAATCGTTTATATAACTTATTGTAAGACATTTCTTCCTACGAATTGAAACGAATATTTAAATAATTCGACACAGAAAATAATATGATAAAAGAAAGCACACTCACTACAGACAACGCCGCATTACATGAAACGGTTTTAGCCGGTGATTACTTTATTCAAATCATCAAAGCTGGTGAAACTTTTCGCATTTTAGATAGCGAAGGGAATCAAGCGGCAGATACTTTATTTTACAACGCGAATGACGTATCAGAACGCTATAGCGCAATGGATACCGTCCGTGAACAAGGCAATGTGTATTTAACAGCGGGAACAAAACTATTATCCAATTACGGTAATACCCTGTTAACAATCACAGCCGACACTTGCGGAAGACACGACACATTAGGAGGAGCTTGCGCGACTGAGAGCAACACCGTTCGTTACGCATTAGAAAAGCGCTGTATGCATGCATGCCGAGATAGTTGGATGCTCGCGATTGCCGAAAATGAAGAACTAGGATTAACCAAACGAGACATTACTCATAACATTAATTTTTTTATGAATGTCCCAGTGACACAAGAAGGTGGTCTCACTTTTGAAGATGGCATTTCTGCACCGGGGAAATATGTTGAAATGAAAGCAGAGATAGATGTTATTGCATTAATTTCTAATTGCCCGCAACTCAACAATCCCTGCAATGGTTACAACCCCACACCAATAGAACTTTATCTCTGGTCATAAAGCTGGCAACAAAGATGGAGCGTAATATTTTTTTGGGACGACCTGAAAAAATAGACACAAACGGGACGACCCACTACTTAACTTAAAGCCCATGTCTTCAAAAAACAACGTGAAAGTATTCTCAAAAGTCTTAATTGCAAATCGCGGTGCTATCGCAGTTCGCATTATTCGCACACTTAAAAAAATGGGTATCACCTCTGTTGCCATTTACGCAAAAGCGGATGCGGATTCCTTGCATGTCACTCAAGCTGACGAAGCCTATTGCCTTGGTGACGGGTCCGCCAGCGAGACTTATCTTAATCAAGAAAAATTATTCGCCATCATTAAAAAATCGAAAGCGGACGCTATACACCCCGGCTACGGTTTTTTAAGTGAAAATCCAGATTTTGTTGAACGCTGTGAATCCCAACATATTGTTTTCATTGGTCCGACAGCAGAACAAATGAGAACGTTCGGATTAAAACATACTGCTCGTGATATCGCCCAAAAAAATAACGTTCCACTATTACTCGGAACAAATTTATTACTGTCTCTCGAAGAAGCGGAGACAGCCGCCCAACGCATTGGCTACCCCATTATTTTAAAAAGCACTGCGGGTGGTGGCGGTATCGGCATGCAAGTCTGTAACGATATTGAACAACTGCAACATGCCTTCGAAAGCGTGAAACGGCTTAGTGCTAATAACTTTAGTAACGATGGCGTTTTTATTGAAAAATATATTTTACGAGCGCGCCACATTGAAGTACAAGTATTTGGCGACGGCCAAGGTTTTGCTGTAGCACTCGGCGAAAGAGATTGCTCAGCTCAACGCCGACATCAAAAAGTCCTCGAAGAAACGCCTGCGCCTAACCTACCAGAAAAGATAAGAAAAGAATTACACAATGTTGCTGCAAGCTTAGTCGCCGCGGTAAATTATAGAAATGCGGGGACAGTTGAATTTATTTATGATGCCATTGAAAAATCATTTTATTTTTTAGAGGTCAATACTCGCCTCCAAGTTGAACATGGTGTCACTGAAGAAGTTTACGGCGTTGATCTCGTCGAGTGGATGCTTCTACAAGCATCTAACAATCTTCAAGACTTACAAGAGAGAGCATCTACTCTAAAACCGACAGGGCATTCTATCCAAGCAAGAGTCTATGCAGAAAACCCACATAAAAACTTTTTGCCAAGTGCCGGATTGCTCAGCGAAGTTTCTTTTCCTTCGACAATTAACACTCAAGATTTTAATCAAGAACGCGTTCGCATTGATCACTGGATTAGCACCGGCTTAGAAGTGTCGCCGTTTTTTGATCCCATGTTGGGAAAAGTCATCTGCACATCACATTCACGAGAGGCTGCGATGGCTCTCCTCAAATCAACGCTGAGTGAGATTGTCATTCAAGGCATTGAAACCAACATTGACTATGTGCAATCCATTTTACAAAGCCAAATTTTTCAAGATGGCGAAATTTTTACACGTTACCTCAATGAATTTTCTTACACACCGACAACCATAGATGTTATCTCTCCTGGAACCATGACCACCATTCAGGATTATCCCGGACGAAAAGGTTACTGGAGTGTCGGCGTTCCGCCTTCTGGCGCTTTCGATAATTATTCATTTCGTATCGGCCAGAAACTACTGAATAGTTTCTTCGCTGACCTTCATAACGACAATGACTCGAACCAATCAAAAGAAAGCCAAGCCGGATTAGAAATCACACTAAGTGGCCCAACATTACAATTTAATTCTGCCGTTTTTTTTGTATTGTGTGGCGCAGACATTGACGCCACTTTAGATGGCGACCCAATTACACGTTGGGAAATCATCCACGCAAAACCAAAACAAATGCTAAAACTAGGGAAAGTAAAAGAAGCGGGTGCACGAACGTATTTGCTTTTTGCCGGTGGCCTAGAATCCAATACTTATTTAGATTCAAAATCGACATTTACTTTAGGGCAGTTTGGTGGTTTTAGCGGAAGAGCATTACGCACTGGCGATGTACTTCATCTAGAAAATCAACATATTTTAGAAGCGCTACCCGCTTTAAATGCAGAGACTTTAAACAGGAGCTTAAACGAAGCCACAACTCATTCAGCAAGCTACAGACCAGAAATAACAAACGATTGGAAAATTAATGTTATTTATGGCCCCCATGGCGCTCCTGATTTTTTTACCAATGACGACATAGAAAATTTTTTTTCTGCAACATGGAAAGTACATTACAACTCTAGCCGAACCGGTATTCGGTTAATTGGACCTAAACCTGAATGGGCAAGAAAAACCGGCGGCGAAGCGGGAATGCATCCCTCAAACATTCACGATAATGCTTATGCCATTGGCTCAATTGATTTCACCGGAGATATGCCCGTTATCTTGGGACCAGACGGCCCATCTCTCGGCGGTTTTGTGTGTCCTGCCACAGTGATAACCGCTGACCTCTGGAAACTTGGCCAATTAAAAGCTGGCGATAATATCCAATTCATTCCCGTTACGCAGTCAATTGCAAAACAATTAGAAGAAAAACAATTACTGTCTATTCGCTCCACGACTAAAAATACTGCACAAGAAGAAGTAACGATAGACACCGCCGAAGAATATGCTTTTTCTCCACAAACAACGTCTCCCATTTTTAAAAAATTAGCATCAGATACTTTCGGCACCGATATTATTTTTCGTCCCGCTGGTGATAAATATCTTCTGGTTGAATACGGGCCACTTGAATTAGATATTCGTTTGCGATTTCGGGCTCATGCATTAATGCTCTGGCTTCAAGAAGAAAAGATTGCAGGCGTACTTGAACTCACACCGGGCATTCGCTCACTACAAATTCACTACGAAAACTTTACTATCACGCTCGAAGATTTAGCCGATAAAATTATTGCTGCTGAACAAGACTTACAGCATTCTCAAAAATTATCTGTCCCCTCTCGCATCGTTCACATTCCTTTAAGTTGGGACGATGAAGCCTGCCGCATTGCGATTGAAAAATATATGCAGTCAGTGAGAAAGGATGCGCCTTGGTGCCCAAGCAACATTGAATTTATTCGACGCATTAATGGCCTTGATTCGATTGAAGAGGTTAAAAAAATAGTTTTTGATGCTAACTATGTGGTGATGGGGTTAGGCGATGTGTATTTAGGAGCGCCCGTTGCAACCCCTTTAGATCCACGTCATCGGTTAGTCACAACAAAATATAATCCGGCAAGAACTTGGACCGCTGAAAACTCAGTCGGCATTGGCGGCTCTTACCTCTGCGTTTACGGCATGGAAGGACCGGGAGGTTATCAGTTTATTGGTAGAACTCTACAAATGTGGAATCGATATCGCACCACAAAAGAATTTACCCAACCTTGGCTGTTACGTTTTTTTGATCAAATTAAGTTTTACGAAGTGTCTTCTGAAGAACTTCTCGACATTAGAGAGAAATTCCCTCGCGGTGAATATTCATTAAAAATAGAAGAAACCACGTTTGATTTAAACGAATATCAAGATTTTTTAGACACAAATAGTAATACCATTTCTGATTTTACAGCACAAAGAAATATTGCCTTTGATGAAGAACTACAACGCTGGGTTGATAGCGGTCAAATCAATTTTGAAATAGAAGAAGATACGGAAGCGAATAAAGAGCAATCCCCAGTTCCCGAAAACTGCATCGGCATTGAAAGCCATATTGCCGGTAATATTTGGCAATGGAAAGTGTCAGAAGGTGATAACGTGGAGGAAGGACAAGTGATCTGTGTTTTAGAGTCAATGAAAATGGAAATTGAAATCACTTCGCCAGAGAAAGGCACGCTAAAAAGTATTCTCAAACAACAAGGCCAACAGATTTCAGCAGGTCAATTACTGACTATTATTGAGCCGAGCATTTAATCCTTTCGTATTTAATCCTTAAGCATTAAACCATTACGTTTTCAGCAGGACTGAGCAATGACAGCTTTTAAACATCTGGACATCACCATCAGCGGACTTAAACAACATTATTCGAACGGTGATTTCACACCGACTCAACTTATTGAACACCTCCATAAAAAATACAGCGAAGTGACTGATAACCCTATTTGGATTTCTCTACTCACGCTAGAACAGCTATCTCCTTATTTACATTTTCTAGACGATAAATCACCAGGTTCTTTACCCTTATTCGGTATTCCCTTTGCCATTAAAGACAATATTGATTTAGAGAAAATTCCAACAACCGCTGCCTGCCCTGACTTTTCTTATACACCCGACAACAGTGCCTTTGTTGTTCAGCAGTTGATTAATGCTGGCGCAATCCCTATTGGAAAAACAAACTTAGACCAGTTTGCAACGGGATTAGTGGGTGTTCGATCGCCGTGGGGGGCGGTTAAAAATGCGCTAAATGAAAAATTGATTTCTGGCGGTTCTAGCTCTGGTTCTGCTGTTGCTGTTTCAAAACAATGGGTGACGTTTTCACTGGGCACTGACACCGCAGGCTCGGGACGAGTTCCCGCCTCGCTCAATAATATTGTGGGTCTCAAACCAACAAAAGGTTTGCTCAGCACACAAGGCGTTGTGCCCGCGTGTCGTAGTTTAGATGCAGTGAGTATTTTTTCATTAACTGTAGATGACGCAAATACCGTTTTTAATATTGCCGCACAATTTAACGAACAGGATTCATACTCAAGAAAAAACGTATTCAATAATGGCAAACATTACTATCGAACTCGAGAAACACTTTTCAAAAATAAATCTTTAAGTAAGCAAACTAACGATAAGCCTAAAACCGATTCCAAAACTAAAGCATCTGACAAACAGCACTCAGCTCTTAATACTGATATTAAAATCGGAATTCCAAAATCACATCAACTTAATTATTTTAACAATGATGAATCTTCAGAAATTTTCTATCAAAGCCTACAAAAAATTCAACAACTTGATGCAACACTTGTTGAAATAGATTTTGAACCTTTTTTAGAGGCTGCAAAATTATTATACGAAGGGCCTTGGGTGGCGGAGCGGTATTTAGCCACACTACCTTTAATTGAAGATTCACCAAATTCATTATTACCCGTTATTCGAACTATTATTGAAAATGGAAAAAAATTCTCTGCTTTAGATAGCTTTTCTTTTCAGTATCGATTACAAGCGTTTAAACAACAGGCCGATAAAATCTTATCGGCGGTGGATATGATCGCCACCCCCACCACAGGCACCACCTATACCATTGAGGATGTTGCAAAAGATCCGATTCAATTAAATTCAAACATGGGCTACTACACTAATTTTATGAATTTACTGGACTGCGCTGCAATCGTTGTTCCGACTGGGTTTTACAAAGATGGTGTAGGTTTTGGCGTCACGCTTTTTCATTCTGCCTTTTCTGACAAACGACTTTTGAGTTTAGCTTCAGAAATACAGAATACGTTAGCACTTCCTCTTGGCGACAACCCATTACCAGCAGTAGCATCTAACGAAGCGCTGCCAGCAATAAATGCAAACACGCTTGGAAAAATCCCATCCAAAACAATCAATGTCGTTGTCTGTGGTGCTCACCTCAAAGGCTTACCACTGAATTGGCAATTAACAGATCGTGGAGCAACATTACTAGAAAAAACGCAATCTTCTCCTGACTATAAACTTTATGCCCTGGCAGGTGGGCCGCCCTTCCGACCAGGCATGATGAGAGTCGATAGGGATGGAGAATCTATTGACGTTGAAGTTTGGCAGGTTCCCGTTGAAAACTTTGGCTCTTTTGTTGCGGAAATCCCGCCGCCTCTTGGCATTGGAAAAGTACAACTGATTGATCGACGCTGGGAGAGCGGATTTATTTGCGAAGCCCATGGTATTATTGGCGCAAAAGATATTACGGCGCTGAAAAGCTGGAAAAAATATATGAGCGAAAAAAACGGGCCTATCAGATAGTTTTGGTTTTCTTCTAAAACGAATTATTTTCTACCCCCATAAAAAAAGGAGCACACATGCGCTCCTTTTCATTTTCCAAACAAAGAGAATAATTGCACTTATTACTGAAACTACGTCATCTTCATTTTACGGTTAGAATGCTCACTAGTTGATTGCCTTGAAATTGAAAAACTACAGCGTAAGAAGAAAACCGATTAACCCACTCTTCTAATGTCATTACTCTGATCCTGTTTTCGTTTCAATTCCGCCAACATATCCAATCACTTCTTTAGAAGTGGCCTCACCACAGGCATCTAAGAGTGATATTTTTAGATCCTCGTTTTGAAAAATATCAGCTCCGCAGCGATAAGCGTTGGCACTGATACTCGTCAGTAGCAGAACGAATACAAACGCCAAATTTTTAAGGTTTTTAGTAAATCCATTTTCAGCCCCGTCTTTATTTCTACTAGCTCAGTTAGAATTACGATGTTTAAAAAGTAAATCCTGCTGTGATCGCTAAGTTATTAATAACCTGATCTGTATCTGCAGACCCAAGTGACGCGCGATAACCTAAACCGGTGTACTCTATTCCTACACGAAAGTTTTCTTCGAGATCGAAACGTAATCCAAAACCGATATATCCATCAACCCCCTGATCGCTGTCTTTGTAATCATCACCAGGAAAGCCACTATTTTTTTCTTTGTAGTCTAAGTCCCAACTGGCTATACCAACTCGCCCAATCAATGAGACTGTATGACCCAATGGAATCTTCGCATTCATCCCAACATTGATTGCACTACTATCTACATAGTCAGTGACATTTTCATCAAACTCATTGATATAGCTATCAGACACTTCACCAAAATCTGTATAACCAATTTCAATTCCTATGACTCTGCTTAATTGCGCAGTAAAACGAATACCTTTCGAAGTATCAGCCCCTGATATGGTTTGGGAATAATCCTCTGATTTTTTTTGCCCTGCTTCACCAACAGAAACATCAATTGCGTACGAGACAGCATCAGCATTAGCCCCTAAAGAAAACCCTGCCAATAAAAAAGTAGTGACTGCTGTTAATTTCAATTTGTTGTTCATCATATTGACTCCAATGATTAATACATACTTTTATTACTTTACTTAAAGTGGCGCTCTCTAATAGCTCGCTGTCTGGAATTGTTATTACTTGACCTTTCTGATCGTGTTCTTTCACGCCGAACAGAACGGCTTTTCGATTCACTCCTCCGGTTATATTTATTCGTATTTTTAATTGATCTTCTATCTATTCTTTTTTCTGTTCGTTCTTTTCTTTTAGATTCGACTGCTCGCTCAACGCGCACTTCCTTTCGTGAAGACCGCTCCTGCGTTCGATTCGCTTCTCTTCCTCTATCTACCTCTCTCGCACGAACATTATTCCGACTATCATTGTTTGCTCGCTCCTTTCTAATTGACCGAGTATTTTCTGATGAATTTTGATCTCCGTTATTAGTTCGCCGAGCGGCATCTCTTTCGCCTCTCACTCGATCACCTCTTCCATCTCGTACACGTTCACCACTTTCTCGCCGATCTCTTTTAATACTCCGAGTATCCATCTGATCATTGCGCCGTAACCCCCGCTCAACCCTTCTTTGCGATCGGTCAGTTCGTTCAGATCTTGCTCTTACGCTTCTCGAGCTTCTCTGATCCGTTTGATGGCGTCGTTCAAAATAATCTCTCGTACGAGGATTCCTATATTCAACACCTCTTCGGTGACGGCGATCATGCTCCCACCTTCTCGAATGTTGATGTCTTGCAATGTGTCGATTCGAATAATAATTGTTGTAGTAACGATGGCGATAACGTCGGTCAACGATAACTACGTGATGATTGGACCAATGAAATCCACTAAAGAAAAATGTATGCGAGAGATAAACACTCGGCCCCCAATACACCACATGATTTCGACGATAATAAAAATCATCATGATGCCAATAAATCGGTGGGTGGTTATTCCACCACCAAGGACCATAAACAATTCGCGTGTTATAAACGGGAATGTAGACAACATCCCGGCGAGCAGGCTCGATAACAATTTCATTATCTTCATTAGTCACACGTAGGTGATCTAGCGAATCTAAATTTCCTTCGTCATATGCCCGCTGACGTAAGTCCTGAATGGTTTGCAATACAAGTTCTTCATCAGAAAGAAACGCTTCTCCAAGAGATTCCGTCCAATCCAAATCCTCACTCAAACGTTTTAATACAGCTGGGAATGCCACTAACGCTTTTACACTGGCATCCCATTGCTTGTCATCAACAGCATTAATTGCATCGTCACCCGTTAAACGTGAATTATTTTTCACCCAGCGATCAGCCATGACTATTTCGAGTGGGTAAGTTGCTGCGATTAACAGATGGGATAAAACACTATCGGGGTACAAGGCGATAGGCGCAAGCATTTGGTCTAGCTCGGCTTGCGAGTAGCTAATAGCTTCAGAAGTCGCAGCCGTTGTTTTAGTGGATTGCGCCATAACCGGCATAGCAGCGACAGCAGCTAGCAAGATAGCCACATTGAATGTGATGATTACTCGAATGAGTGAGTTCATGATCAATACCCCGCAATTTGGGACCATGTGAGGTATTAGAACAGAAGTTAACTGAATAGAAGCTGAATACCTTCACAGTCAACAGATAACAACAATAATGACCTAAGAAATGATTTCGGTTCGAGGTACAGGCTTCCCTGCAAACAAATACGATAAAAGCACGCAGAAGCCACAGAGAGCCATAACTGCTGATAAAGACAGCCCATAGGCTACCGAAAGATAGCTATATGCAAAGCCGCCTAATGAACCAATACCAAAACGTATTGTGCCGACGACAGCAGAAGTAGCACCCGATATATACGAGAAACGCGAAATCAATATCACTTGGATATTCGCCGTTATCATCCCCAAATTAGCAATGTACAAAACGCACCCAATAATAATCGCCATGAGAGAAACAGGGTTACCCATCGATTCCCAAATGCCAAGACCCAATAAATACACACTGGCTACCACTACGGCGATAACAGCTGCTCGCAGTAAATTTTCGTTGCTCACTGAATGAATCAAACGATTATTCACATAAGTAAAAATCATCATTGCGGCAACGTTCACACCAAACAGTATGCTGTAACTGAATTGACTAATGCCGTAATCATCCATAAATAAAAATGGTGACCCGGTTATAAAAGCCATTAATCCTGATAACATGAAACCAACACTCATCGCTAAACCGAGACAGTACCGATCAGAGAAGAGTGTCGAATAATTTTTGAAAAGATTTTTTAGATTGAGTGGTGTTCGCGATGCAACGTGAGATGACTCTGAAATAATCAAGTTAAATAACAAGGCGCAAATAACCGACAACACGACCAGTACATAAAAAATACTGCGCCAACCACCAAAATAAAAAACAACTGTCCCAGCCATTGGCGCTATTAATGGTGCTATCGACATCACCATCATAATAAAACCAACCGTGCGCGTGTAAACTGCACCACTAAACCTATCTTTGACAATTGTAGGAACAGTCACAGAAATTGCAGCAGAGCCAGTACCTTGTAATGCACGAGCCAATAAAAACACCTCTATACTTTGAGCCGTCGCACAGAGGAGCGCACCAAGAATATAACAACCAAGACCGCAAAAAATGGCAAACCGTCGCCCATAAGCGTCCGACAAAGGCCCAAAGAACAATTGTGGAATCGCGAAAAAAATCAAATAAACGCCAACAGAACTTTCTACAGCGTGTTGAGATGCCAATAAATCTGCCTCAATCGCTAGAAAACTAGATAGGTACATATCGATAGCAAACGGTGACAAACCCACCAAAAAGCCGAGCAATAAAATAAAGGTTGTACTCGGCGTATCCGAATGAGACGGTGAAGAACTAGCAGATGACATAAATATCTCTTAGGATAAGACAAATAGATTTCTTGAGGTCACTTGGCAGGCTTAGGCCGATTATTGTAACACAGCCTAAATTAATGAATCTTTTTACTATTTTCATTCGTATATGCTTTGTCCAGAATTTTCGTTATTTACAGCGGACTATAATTTAGAAAACAGTTAAAATAAGACCTTCTTCATTTGTATTAGGTCTTTTCACATTCATCACAACATTATTAAAACGTTATGAATCACTCAGCTAAGATAAATACACCAAACACTATCCCGAATTTTTCTGATAACGAATTACTTGTTACAAAAACGATATTACTATCAGGAAATGACCCAGAAAAAAAACGCCAAGAAATCCGCTCATACTTTCATAAAACATTTTCGCTTTATGAGCGCTTGTTTGATTGCTTAAACAGCGAAGAATCTTACTATCAACGTGGCACGCCTCTGCGACATCCTTTAATTTTTTATTATGGTCACACCGCCGTTTTTTATATCAACAAGCTTCATGTCGCAAAGCTAATTCCCGAAAGATTAGATGCCACACTTGAATCCATGGTCGCCATCGGCGTTGATGAAATGTCATGGGATGATCTCGACGAAAATCATTATAATTGGCCAACTCCCTTCCAAGTTAAAGCCTATCGCGATCACGTCCGCTCCATCGTTGACGAATTCATTCAAACAGCACCGATCACTTTACCCATTACTTGGGATGATCCTCTTTGGATTGTCATGATGGGGATAGAGCATGAGCGCATTCATCTCGAAACGTCCTCAGTCCTTATTCGCCAGCTGCCTATTGAGCACGTTAAACAAAACTCTCTTTTTGAAGACAACAAAAAAACAGGATCGCCTGCGGTTAATTCTCTTCTTCCCGTCGATGGCCAAACTATTCGTCAACACAAAACGAAAGAAAACCCACTTTACGGCTGGGATAACGAATATGGAGAACTTACAACGACGGTTAAAGATTTCAAGGCTAGCCAATATCTCGTCAGCAACCATGAATATTTAGAGTTTGTTCGCGATAACGGATACCAAGATCAATCACTCTGGTGTGAAGAAGGATGGTCTTGGGTAGAATTTTCTCAAGCTACACACCCTACCTTCTGGATCAAAAAAGGCGAGCAATTTACATATCGAACGATGACACAAATTATTTCTATGCCGTGGGATTGGCCAGTCGATGTCAATTATTTAGAAGCGAAGGCATTTTGCGAATGGAAAAAGCGTAAGTTAGGCAAAAGAATACGACTCCCTACCGAAGCAGAATGGTATTGCCTGCGCAATGAAATTGAAACAGACCAACCCCTCTGGGAAAGCGCACCAGGAAATATTAATTTAGAACACGGCGCATCAGCTTGCCCCATTGATACATTTAAAACCCATTTCAAAAATGGCAGTGATTTTTACGATGTAGTAGGTAATGTGTGGCAATGGACAGAAACACCCATCGACGGCTTACCCGGTTTTGACATCCATCCTGTCTATGATGATTTTTCGACACCCACTTTTGATGGTAAACACAACCTTATTAAAGGCGGCAGTTATTTTTCAACAGGGAATTATGCAATCAAAGATTCTCGTTACGCGTTTCGGCGCCACTTTTTTCAACACGCGGGGTTCCGTTACGTGGAAAGCGATTCAGATATAGATACAACGACCAATCCCTACGAAACTGATGAACAGGTTTCTCAATATTTAGAATTTCATTACGGCCAAGAATATTACGGCGTACAAAATTTTGCGGAAGCGTGTGCTCAGCATTGCATCCGATACGCCAAAAAACACCTCGATGGTAGCTCACAGCATAATCGAGCACTGGATTTGGGTTGCGCTGTTGGCCGCTCAAGTTTTGAACTAGCGAATTTATTTGAGCATATCGATGCTCTGGATTTTTCTGCTCGTTTTGTTTCTGCTGCCGCTGAATTACAAGAAAATAGTTTTAAACGTTATACAACACGCGACGAAGGCGATCTGTTTAGCTTTTTTGAAGCTCGCCTCTCCGATTTAGCACTGGACAAAAACGCCCATCGCTGCCATTTTCTGCAGGGAGACGCCTGCAACTTAAGTGATAAGTTTACAAATTATGATCTTATCTTTGCCGGTAATTTAATCGATCGCTTATACGAACCTAAAAAATTCTTAGAATCCATCCATGAACGAATAAATAACAACGGCTTGTTAATTCTGACCTCGCCTTATACTTGGCTAGAAGAATTCACACCCAAAGAAAAATGGATAGGCGGCTACAAACGTGACGGAGAAAACTACACAACACTAGATGGATTAAAAGATATTCTCGAAGAGAATTTCGACTTAATCGACAGCCCCAAGGATGTGCCTTTTGTTATTCGTGAAACGGCAAGAAAATTTCAGCACACGAATTCACAGCTAACCGTTTGGCAAAAGACAACTTAAATATTTTTCTTCTGCTATAAGTCATATAAATCGGCACCACTATCGGCACCACTAAAAAGAGCGCTTGATATGATCTTCCCCGAATACGAACTTGGTCAGTATCAAGCGCAAAACAATTCTAAAGCTCGCTACCGTATGTGCACGGCTGCTTTATCCCCTCTTTCAATTAATGATATTTTTTCTCGCGCTAGCGAAGAAGAATTAGCTGAGTGGGATACATTATCCCTTAGCTATGCCAATGAATATGGAGATTTAGCACTTCGAACTATAATTGCAGAACAATACCCAGGATTATCATCAGATAACATCGTTACTTTTTCTGGAACCCAAGAAGCACTTTTTTGCATCATGCAAGCCACAATACAATCCGGAGACCACTCAATCACTATTGATCCAGCTTACGAGCCCTTATTCAAACTACCAGAATCATTTGGAGCAACAGTATCAAAAATTCCACTTGAAATTTTACCTGTATCGAATGCAAAAAAAGGACTCTCTCGTTGGTCTTTACCTCTCGACACGTTACTAAGCACAGCTCAAGACGGCTTTAATCAATTAATTATTAATTTTCCTCACAACCCAACGGGATGCATGATTGATTCGGCCACTCAAAAAACACTTATCGACTGCTGTCACAATCAAGACGCCTGGTTAATTAGTGACGAAGTTTTTCGAGGGTTAGAACATAACCCACTTAAACAATTACCCCCAGCAGCCTCGCTTTACAAAAAAGGTATAAGTTTAGGATCTATAGGAAAACCTTTTGGCTTGGGAGGCGTTCGCATTGGCTGGATTGCCTGTCAAAATTTACCGATTCTAGAAAAGGTCATTCAAGTAAAACGTTCTTTATCTATTTGCTCTAGCCGGGCCGATGAGTGGATTTCAAAAGTTGCTTTAAATAATTCTCAATATTTCCTAAATATCACTCGCGATCTTTTGAATAATCATATTCAAATATTGAATAATGAAGCATCTTCACTTAACAACATCAATTGGATTTCTTCTGAAGCAGCAGGCATCGCATTTCCATCAATATCAAAACCTTTAAATATTGCACATTTCTCTAGAAATTTAATGGCTGAAAAAAGCATTATGATTATTCCAGGCCGATGCTTTTCAAATAATGACATTTTTAAAAATCACTTTCGCTTAGGTTTTGGCTTATCCAACTTTCCACAAGTCTGGAAAGCGTTTTTTCATTTCAGTCAACAGCAATAGCTTGGCTATTATTTTATTATTTCTTCCTCATAAGCCTCTAATTCTATCCCTTATCTTTTTTAGAGCACGCAAGCACCAAAACAAAGCTCTTAATTGTTTGGCTGCCAATTTGTATCGATGGCAAACTATTATTATCGGTTTTATTTGTTAATTATTCTGCTACAAAAAATAAAAACCATCATTTAATAATAGCTTTTTAATATCTTAGTCCTAAAAAAACTAATGAGTTTACAAACATTTTTCTTGAAGCCTACTGGTTCACATTTTTTGGTATAGTATCTGCCTATAGTTAATACGAGGTTTACTATTATTGTATGTACATTTTTTTTGTTTTTATTTGGTGCACTATATTTTTTTACACATCAACATTTTTACAAATCAGCACCTCAATATAAAAAAGATGATCAATACGGCACGACACCAAAGAAAATAAGCATTTTCTTTGGTGTTACAAACTTAATCACTAAAGGTAAAAAGCAATGGATAAATCCTGGATGTTAAATCCGCAAGCCATACGATATGCAAAGGCATGCATTGACGTCGTTAAGGATGAACTTGGCATTAAACTAAAATTATCACACCCAGAATTTTTACAGATGCTTCACGAATACGTCGACATGACAGATTCAGAAGAACTTGGGATGGCATACAGTAAACTCATATCCATGGCAGGACCCGGAACACTATTAAAAGGATTAGAACCAAAAGTGACAGAAAATATAGTTACTCTTCCATTTCAAAAACAAGCCAATGGAGAAATATTTTCTGATGAAGAAATGGTAAAACTCAACGGAAAGCTTTACCCGAAATGGCGAGACGGAAAAGAATTAAAAGGATCTTATCGAGGCCAACCTACGTATCGCTGAGTACGCGCTGTTTTTCTACACTTAAGTCATTAAGGGTTTACTCATAAATTCTTAATGGCTAGTGGATAATTTTTTGTTTCCCGCAGTTTTTTCTCCCTCAAAATATTCGACTTTTTTCTTAACCTAGATATATACCCACAACACTTCTCATCAGACTTCGAAACATTTTGTGAATCTGGATAAGCAATAAAGCTAATCTATAAACCTAACCAAATGATTTTTATACATCAAGAACTTTACAAATAGACAATACCTAAAAACATAGACAAATGAACAGTAAGGAACCCAATTGTTAGGTATACGTCTCAGTTTGGTAGCACCCCATTAGTTAGAATACCCTCCTAATTACACCCGTATCCGGAGAGAAATAATGTACCGACTCATAATAACAATTCTAATTAGTACTTTACTGACTGCATGTGGACCAGAGGGATCTAGTGGCGATCTCGTGGTAGTCGACGAAGAAACGACGCAAGACACTGGTACCGGTAGCGGAGAATCTGACCAAGAAACAACCGATGATTCCGATAGTTTAGATGACCCTGTCGATACAGGTGATATGGATGACACCGGAGACACTGGAGACACTGGAGACACCAATGATGGTGACGATGACACGACTGAAAATGCAAATATTTATCCTAAAGGTTCGCCCGGTAGCTCTACATTCGATGTCCGATACACAGGCCGATTCCCAGATTTGAATCGCGGTGATGGTACTGGCGCATTTCGAACGCGTTGCGATTACAGCCATGCCCTAGAAGATGATCCGATTGTTTATCCCGGACAACCAGGCCGTTCACATCTGCATCTGTTTTTTGGCAACACACTGGCGAACGCAAATTCAACTGTAGAGTCGATTAAAAATACTGGCAACAGTACCTGTCGAGGAGGTATTGCAAATCGGTCATCTTACTGGATTCCTGCGATACTCAGAGAAGACGGAACCATGATCGTCCCAGAGTTTATGGATGTATATTATAAAAGTGGTTACAGTCTTCCACCCGCTGCCATCCAAAAATTCCCGAGCGGTCTACGCATGATTGCTGGCGATATGATGGCAACAGAACCTCAAGAAGGTGCTTACTGGGGGTGCCGCAACAATTATATTGGTGAAAAACAAGGCATACCTTTTGGCCAATGCGCTGAGGATGATTTTTATGATGCCGCTATCGTATTTCCTCAATGTTGGGATGGCGTAAATCTCGATTCTCCTGATCACAAATCTCATATGGCTTACCCTGAAAATGGAAGTTGTCCGAGTACACACCCAGTTCCAATTCCTAAAATCACCTATCACGCGGTGTACGCTGTTAAAGACTTTGATGGTGTAAAGCTGTCGAGTGATATGTTTCCGAGTGCTCCCCCAGGAAATAGTTTACATGGCGATTGGTTTGAAGGATGGGATGATGAAATCGCAGAAACATTTGTTCTTAATTGCACATCGGCGGGTGTGGATTGCGAATCCCACATTCTCGGCGACGGAAGAGTAATGGGGCAGTAATAAAATAAGATTTATCCTATGTTAAAAAAAGGGCCTGCATTATATAAATAGTGCAGGCCCTTTTTTATATTCACATCAAAAAATTATCATTGAAAGCTAGTGCTTGGACGCCCATATCGCCAATTTATGACGCATCGTTTTCTGAGATATCTGATCTTCTGGAATAGGCTGTATTACTTTGTCATGAACAAGCAACCGATAAATATATTCCACTTTTTCACTGGCTGAATCGGTTGGTTCAAATTGAACAACACCTCTCGCTTCACCGTATTTTACACCGTCAGCAATTGCCTTTTTAACCAGCTCTTTTTCATCTTTTAACTTTTTCATATTTCGCCCTTAATCATCATTATATTTAAGAGTAGTAGAAATAGTTGTCAACTGTATCAAGTTTATATCTAAGCAAATTCCTCTGTGTCAATTTCTTTTTGAGTATTTGCATTATACCTAGAACCCTTAATTGTTTTCAGATTCACAAGTTCATCTAATTCTCTTAAAACGCTTTCAGACAAAGTAAGGTCCATTGCTGAAAAATTTTCTTTTAAATGATTTAAATTGGTCGTTCCTGGAATAGGAATGATGCCATCGTCCCGACTCAATAACCAAGCCAAAGATAATTGTGCTCTCGTCATGCCATATTGTTTTGAAACCTGACTGAAGGCATCGGCAATTTTTACATTACTCTCATAGTTATCAGCTTGGAAACGTGGCATACCTTTACGAATATCTGTCTCTTCAAAGCTATCTGGGTTAGGCACCACATCGGTTAAAAATCCTCGACCCAACGGAGAAAATGCTACAAAGGCAATGCCCATTTTTTTACAATCGTTTAAAACCGAAATTTCTGCGTTTCTCGTCCACAAAGAATATTCCGTTTGAACTGCTGCAATGGGGTGCTCTGCATTAGCTTTTTTTAAACTAGCAGAAGACACTTCGCTTAGACCCAACGTTCTAATTTTTCCTTCTCGACGCAACTCACCCATTGCACCCACACTTTCTTCTATCGGAACACTTTTATCCCAACGATGAAGGTAATAAAGATCTATTACTTCTGTTTTTAATCGACGCAAACTATCTTCACAGGTTTTTTTGATCACATCGGGCCGACCATTAATCTCTCTAACACCCTGATCATTTTTTGTCATGCCGCATTTACTAGCCAAGACAAAATCATGCCGCCTATGCATAACCGAATCACCAATGAGCTCTTCATTTTTACCAAACCCATAAAGTGCCGCCGTATCAAGCATGCTATACCCCATATCCAGTGCCGTATTCAAAAAAACCTCGGCTTCTTTTTTAGAAGGGGGAGTGCCATAGGCATGGGATAGATTCATACAGCCTAACCCGATGGCAGATGTTTGGAATGGTCCTATCTGACGATGCATCATACTTCCTTATTAACTATAAACAGTGCAACTTTTTCAATATTAATAGCTTTGTTAGTTTGGTCAAATTATAACAGCTAAAAATTTTCCCAACACTCTTCGATTTTTTGAAAAATGGCAATTAAACAACAATTCACATTCGATACCATTAAAGAAATTTAATTCAACTAGGTATTTTCTTCGCCAGCTTGTACCATTTCACCATGACAAACTTTCATTTGCACATAACTAAAATACATCAACCCATTCTAAAATCGAGAAGGTAGGAATCACTCATCATGTCATCTCCACAATCATCCTCTACAATCCAATTCACAACAGATAAATTCTCATTAAATAATAAAATTGCATTCGTCACTGGCGCTTCAAGTGGGATTGGCGCAACAGTCGCTAAAGCACTGGCTGGCGCTGGCGCTAAAATTATTGCTGGCGCACGAAGACGTGACAGATTGGAAGCACTTATCACGGAAATTAATGAAACGGCTGGTACTACCGTAGCTATTGCAGCCAATGTTGATGTTGTTGACCGAGTTTCAATTAAAAAAGCATTTGATTTAGCGGAAGAACATTTTGGCACACCTAACATTATTATTAATAATGCAGGCGTCGCATCACCAGCATCATTTGTGAAAGACACAGAAGAATCACGAGATTTTGTTATGAATACAAACGTGAATGGTGTATGGAATGTTGCGCAAGAAGGCGCTCAACGAATGATCGCTAAAAAAATTCCCGGGAGTATTATCAATATTGCATCAATCTTAGGGCTGACCGTAAAACTAGGCCAGTCTAGTTATTGTGCATCTAAAGGTGCTGTTATTCAGTTAACGCGGGCGATGGCTCTCGATCTTATCAAATATAATATTCGCGTCAACGCTATCGCACCAGGCTGGTACAAAACGGAAATGAATGAAGATTATTTTAATTCTTCTGCTGGCAAAGATTTTATAGAGAAAATGCCAGCTAAACGCCTTGGAGAATTAGAAGAATTAATCGGCCCGATCGTGATGCTAAGTGGTGATACTGCTTCATTCATTAATGGAACGGTGATACCTGTTGATGGCGCAATTTCAGTTACTGGAATTTAAATTTAAAAAATTAAATCTTCATAAAAAAACTAGAGCTTTTAACATAACTCTAGTTTTTTATGATACTGATTTAAAATTTTCTTTTTTGTAATGAATCTGCAAACATTTACTTAACGTAATATCCTTCCTTCAATTCCTTTTGGTTTTGGCAAGCGCGCATTCACAGCAGAAAGATCTATTCCCGAAGACTTCGCTAAACCAGAAATAATGGGCGCAGGAAATGTAGATATAGAATTACAAGATGCGGTTCCTGTACTTTCTAACTGCGCACGATAACTTAAAGCACCAGCTAATTTTCTTTCGTTTTCATCTCCTAATTGATGCGTAAAATCATCAGCAACTGTACAACCTGGCAGTAAAGTACCCACTCCTTCGATCGTATTCTGAGGAGCAAACCCATCTGCATAATCCCCAAATCCTTTTGCATTATCGCCTCGGAACATGATAGTAAAATATGAAGTACCGCAATTGGGCATTTCATAAAAGCCATAAGGCTTTCCACAAGTTGTTGTCCCTATTTGATACACATCGATATCAATACCACGCAAGCCATTGATGATGGATTCGCTTGCCGAGCATGTGTCAGAACCAGATAAAATAAACACCCGATTTAAATTCAGTGTCGGCAATCCAGTCGGCTGGCTAGCTGAAGTGGCATTATAAAAAGGTCTTGGTCCAAGCGCCCTCCCCGTCACGGGATTGATAGATGGGTGCTTATCATTAAACACCAAACGCTCAAAATCTTTGCCTGCGGTATTAGCCGGACCAGCAATCATATAAGATAATTGACTAGCAATATAAAGAAAACCTCCGCGGTTATACCTCAAATCGATAACAAGATCGCTAATATTATCTGCAGCTAATTGATTCACTGCATCAATCAAACCTTGTTCTGCTGTTGCTATATGATCATTAAACGTTAAATAGCCAACGTTTCCAGTAGCCGTTGAAATTGTTTTTACATTCTGTACCGGTATCGTTGTGACATCTTGTGAAACCATTGTCACTACTCGCCTTGTCGTTGATCCCAGATCCTGAATTTCAAACTGGTGAGACACTCCAATTTCATCAGGGAAAACTGCAGCATTTAAAATATCTGTATCGCCAGTTGAAACAGGCTCACCATCAACAGAAATTACTCTGGCCCCTCGAGTAATACCAACATCTGTCGCAGGCGAATTAGGTTGGGTATAGGCCACAACAATTTCGCGAGGAGGGTCAGCTCGAATTAAAGCAAACTCAGCCCCGTAGCCTGCTGACACACCACCTTGTGTAATGTTGAACCACTCTTCACTCGGGTAAGTAAAATGAAATTGATCTTTGAAAGCACCCGAAGGGGTTGTTGCGTCAGTCACTAACAAATCAAAATAATCTTCAGTAGATGAATACAACGCAGGATTAACATCAGGCACCTCGTCATACCAAAGGTATAAATCATTAGTCATTGAACGTAGCCAATTATTTTCATCGGTAGTCGTCCCCTGTTCATCAGGGTAATTATTACTCGTTGTAGGATCGATTCCTATTCTCGGATTCTCACACAAATTGATAAAATCACTAGCGGGTGCAAAAACCCCAGACTGCCAATTATTCGCATTGCCAATTTGATTAACCGGCCTTGTCGTTGACACTGGCGCGGAACCAGAACTCGATCCTCCACCACAAGCACTCAACAATCCAAATGATAAACAAACCAATACAACTGAGATGACTCCATTTGATGTAATTGTCATTTAAACTCCGTTTCACCCTGAGAAGAATTTCGTACTGTATCATAAAGGCAATTTATCGCCACAAAGACTCCTCGAGAATTTTTACTTGTTAACATTTGGAAAAGAATTTTATATTTATCATTTTCAAACACTTCATGCTTATATCTTTTATTCCTCATCTTCGTCTGCAATATCCACTTTCAACCCCAACTTTTCTTGATGTCTTGCGCCTTTTAAAATTCCGGGAAGAGCAAGGTTTCCTTCATGACAGGCGTACTCATACACTGGCCCTTCAGCTAAATTAAAACTCATTTCTCCACGCCAAGGTTGAGAATAAAAATCCGGTTCATCGACAGAAAACTCATATAGGATTTGATGGTCCGAATAACGAGTAAAGCGCTCTATCACTTTTCCACTCCTAGAATGATAGATAGGACCACGCTTTGCCTGAGTATCATTCCAATTTTTGGTCTCAACCACTAACGTATCACCATCCCAATACCCAACTGAATCGCCCAACCAACGCGTCAGCTTTTCAGGCCGGTGCTTACCATTTATTTTAATAATTCTTGTGTCGTGAACCATCTCAACAAGAATCATTAAGTGATCTTCGTTTTGAACAAATTGATACGTATTATTGTAAAGAACATTGAGCATTGGCGGCCCGCCTGTCCCGCCAAACCCAATTAGACAGCGATCAGACATTGTTCTACCTTCAGGCCCATCATTAGCCCGAGAGCGATCGCGCAATGTTGCTATTCTTTCTCGCCCGCTTTTTGAATAGGGAATACGGCCATTAGCTGGATCTATAATCCACGAGGACCGAATTTCACCTTTTACGACACCATGAACACTACCAGCATCAACCCAGAAAGCGTTATAGCCACCTCCCGACAGTAAATCACTACCATCAAGTAATGTTGAGTTTTCTTTCTCATCATTTGGCTTAGCATCCTCTTTAGTACGAACGTTATAAAAATCCTTTCCCTCTAGTTCCGCGGCTTTTTCAGGGGTGAGAACAAGACTATCAACGCCTTCTTTTCTCTGTAAATCGGTCACAGATACATTGGTCCAGATTCCCTGAAAGCTAGGTTTTCCATTCCGCATTCTAGGAGGCTCGTAAGCAATAGCCTGAAGACCAAAAACCTCGGACAACAAATAACCCACTAAAAGTAAAGTAATTATATTTTTCATGACAACGTTTTCACCTTTTTTATTCATTATTTTTTGTTAAACGCACGACCTCAGTTAACAGCATACCGAATATTGAATATTCACACTGTAAAGAAGATTCAATCCAAATAAGCCATCAATTTTCTCACAGGACACTTGCCATAATTCGCCACAATTGATCTCTTGCTCGTCTCATTCATACCACGAATAAACCCTCTAGCCTCTGTTAAATACATTTCAGCTTAAGCGCGAATTAATTTTAAACCACATCACCAAAACAAATTTTCAACAAGCCAAATTACAGAAAGGATTAAAGCATGAAAAAAATAGCATTTATCTCATCAATGATTGCCATTGCCCTATCAAACACACCACAAAGTTATGCAGGAGAAACTAAAACTTCATTAAAGCAAGCTGGCGTATTCTCCACATCGGCATTATTAGGTGCCGCCGCAGGTGGGCCAGTTGGTTTATTTCTAGGAGCTATCGGCGGAGCTTATCTTGGAGAGCAGATAGAGAAAGCAGATAAAACCACATTAATCGAGCAAGAAATTTCGGAGAACACTATGTATATTGCACAATTAAAAAATCAATTAGCTGAAGCCGAAATAGAATCAATCGAAAACTCTTCAGATAATGGCCTACCCTTATTAGAAAAATTAGAATTTCAAATTCTATTTCATACCGGCGTAGATACACTATCGACTCGCGGTGAAAACAGAATATCAACCGTTGCTAATTTTTTATTAGAACATCCAACGCTGTCAATTCGTTTAACGGGTCATGCCGATCCAAGAGGAACTGATGAATACAACAATGTACTTTCAGAACATCGTGCAATTTCAGTTCAGCAAGCACTTGAAAGCTATGGTATTGAAAACAAAAGAATAGAAAGAAGAGCTTACGGCGCATTACAGTCCATATCTAGCAATGGAAATTATGAGTCTTACGCCCAAGATCGACGAGTAGATATTGAAATCTTTAACGCAGGTACAACTGAATCATTGGCGCAGGCTCACTAACATTTAAGAACTAAAATTTTATAACATTAAATTTTCTCATGATAAAAAATATTTAGGATCAAAAACATAAAAGCACTAGGCACTATAAATGCCTAGTGCTTTTCCTTTGTGAAAACCTATATTTCTTAATAATTTGAAATACAAAGCGAAAAATAGATTATCATAGAAAGTTGTTCGCTTTTTGTGATAGCGTTGCAACCTCGTTATTAAAAAGCAACTCATCAATGAGCCAAATACTATGAGCCGAGAAATTGCCATCGTCGAAGATGAAGCCGCTCTAGCTGCAAATTATCGAGACGCCTTAAACCGCCAAGGATTTAAAGTAAAAATCTACTCTAATAGGCGCTCAGCAATGGAAGCTTTTCGACTACGTCTTCCCAACCTTGCTTTGATTGACGTGGGACTCGAAGATGAAATCGAGGGTGGCTTCGACTTATGCCGCGATCTCCGCTCTATGGCTCCGAATCTACCCATCATTTTTTTAACGGCACGCGATAGTGAACTCGATGCCATTTCTGGTTTACGTTTAGGCGCGGACGATTACTTAACGAAAGATATTAGCCAGCCGCATTTACTCGCACGCATTGTTGCACTTTTTCGTAGAATTGATGCCTTGCAAAAAGATAGCAAAGAAGACCAACAGCTTAGCCAAGGAAAACTACATTTAAATTTAGATCGCATGTCTGCGCTTTGGGAAGAAAAACCTGTTGATCTAACAGTGACAGAGTTCTGGATCATACATGCATTAGCTCGCCGACCAGGGCACGTTAAAAATCGACAACAATTGATGGACTCCGCTAATGTAGTGCTTGATGACAACTCCATCACGTCACACATTAAAAGGATTAGAAAAAAATTCATTGCGATTGATGATTCTTTTGACTCGTTACAAACTGCTTACGGTATGGGTTATCGCTGGTCTAGCAACAAATGAACAAATAGAAATCCTCAGAAGAAATAGCGAAGAATAATTTTTGCCAAAAAAAGCAATGAAACCTGAGTAAGCCATGACACTTCAAAAGCAACTTCTACTCATCAGCCTTTCAATTTTTATTCTTCCTTGGGCTGGCTGCCAATTCGTAAAAGAAATGGACAACACTCTCCGTGAAGGCCAAATCACATCGCTAAAGGCGCAAGCTCGCGCTATTGCTATTACTCTTCAAAATTCGCAATTATCCCAAGAGATTCTAACTTCATCCAATGTAGATAATGCCGATCCCAGCCAGCAGATTTATTTCCACCACCTTACAAACCAACCTTTTATCGACGGCTACAACAGCGACTGGCCTTCCTTATCGACAGCTGTAAATTCTCGAAGGTTTTATTATGAAGAAAACAACGATGATTTTTATTATGATTTAAATACGGGAATTTATAACGACACGGCTTATCTGGACTTCTCTATTTCTGATAACACGCGACAATTTCATAATCCGCAAAAACTGGGAATCGCAAATGGCGATCACATTATCTTACACACAAAGGATAAATTTTTTAGACGCGTAGATTACATATTACGTAACAGCGGATCAGGAAATTTCATCGCTTACTACCAAAGCTCAACGGAAACAATTCAAGCTGAAAGTGCCATTAAAGGATTTTGGCGAGAAACGAGTACAGGGTACGCTGTTGAAGTTCAATTTCCATTTAGTTTAATTAATCATTATTTAACCATCTCTTATTTCGACAAAAACAATTTAAATAAAAACAATTCAGAAAACAGCTCTTCACCTATCAAAGTCATTCAGTATTCGCCTGAATTACAAAACATGCTATCTCCTTATGCAGAGCCGGGCATGTCGATTAGGATCGTAGATCGTAATCAATGGCTACTTGCAAAAACCAAGAACAATTCATTATCAAGGTCATTTGATGACAGTACTTTTTGGTTAATTAAGTGGTTATATAAAATCATTCTTGACAAAAAACACTTACCTAATTTAGATAATCAAAAAACTGATGGGAAATTTTCTTTTGATGACACTGAAAAATATTTTTCAGACGATCAGACATATACTTGGTATCGATTAGGCTCAGAACCTGTCGCTCGTGTTACAGCTCCAATTCACAACACCAACGCATCTTCACGAGAAATTAATAAAAATATCGCGGGACTTGTTATTCTTGAACAAACCGCTTCTTCTGTAGCAGCTGCCACTAACGCCGCATTTAATCGTTTATTTCTTATCACACTAGGAGCGATGGCATTTGTAACAATGACACTTCTCACCTATGCATCTCTCTTATCCTTTCGAATACGTCGTTTACGAAACGCGACAGACAACGCCGTTGGCAGTGACGGGAAAATCAATCAAAACTTTATTACAACCTCAGCAAAAGATGAAGTTGGTGATTTAACCAGAAGCTACAAACAACTACTCGAACGTTTAAATGATTACACCGAATATTTACGAACATTAGCCAGCAAGTTATCTCACGAATTAAGAACGCCTTTAGCCGTCATAAAATCTTCGATCGATAATTTAGATCAAAGTCTTTCTGACAAAAACAATGACATCAATCACTCTCAATATATTCGCCGAGCGAGTGAAGGTGCAGAAAGACTTTCGAATATTTTAAATGCGATGAGCGCCGCCAACAGAATTGAAGAGAGTATTCATGACACACAAACAACTCACTTTCAATTGAATGAACTACTTGAAGAACTCATCGCCGCCTACCAAGCCACCTACCCAGAAAAACGAATTGAATTAAAAATAAAGAAAGTAGCGATTGACGATAAGAAACAAACACATCCTTTTATGATGAATGGCTCGCCAGACTTGATCGTGCAAATGCTAGATAAGCTCATCGATAACGCCGTTGATTTTTGTACTGATGACGGAATTATTTCTTTCGAGCTGACTCGGCTAAATGGAGCACACGCTTCATTAATACTCAGCGTTGCCAACTCCGGTCCGCTATTGCCCTCACACATGCAAGGTCAACTCTTCGATTCTCTAGTTTCACTGAGAGACGAGAACACGCAAAATAGCGTCTCGGCACCTAAAACGCATCTGGGGCTTGGGCTTCATATCGTTCGCTTAATCGCTAACTTTCATCAAGGACATGTGACTGCCAGAAACCTTGATGACGAGACCGGAGTGATGCTTTCAGTCGAACTGCCTGCTGCTGAGGCGCCATAGTGTCAATACTGCCTTCCCCATCTCCAGCAAAAACCTTCAAAAATGGAACTTATGCGCCCTTATCTTTTCAATAACAGGTATTACTGCCTACAGTCTTGACTATGGATACAAAACCGGCATAATGTCGCGCCTCAAATTATTGTTATACATACACAGGAGCTCTCGTGGCTAACTTTCCTCAATCTAAAAAACGTGCTCGCCAGAACGTGAAACGCCGCGCGCACAATGCCAGCCTTCGCTCAATGGTCCGCACATACCTTAAGAAGGTTATAGCTGCCATTGAAGCTAAAGACGCTACTGCCGCTGCTGAAGCCTATACTGCTGCCGTACCTGTTCTTGATCGCATGGCAGACAAAGGCATCATCGCCAAAAACAAAGCTGCTCGTCACAAGAGCCGCCTTAACGCTCAAATTAAAGCATTAGCCGCTTAAGATTGAGCCGATAGCACTAGCGCTCATCCGTAAAATTATTTGCAACACATGAGCACTAGCGAGCAAATATAAAAAAGCCCCTGACGAAAAATCGCTAGGGGCTTTTTGTTAAGTCAGCTTTCTTGGCGCATACCTCTTTTTGGGAAGCCATACTGGCAATTCATTCTTCCCAACTTTTACCGCCCCAATGTTAAATCAATACCAAGTTATCTCGATGAATCAATTCCTCGTCATCCAAATATCCTAGAATCGACTGTATTTTATCGCTTGCCTGCCCCAAAATTTTCTCAGCTTCATCGCTACTGTAGTTCACCAAACCTCGAGCTACTTCAACGCCCTGCTGAGTCTCACAAATCACCATATCGCCTCGACGAAACTCTCCTTTGAGAGATTTCACACCGACAGGTAATAAGCTTTTACCTTTTTCCGTTAAAAACTTTACGGCTCCATCATCTAACACTAACGATCCTCTAGTTTGTAACTGCCCTGCCAACCACAATTTTCTTGCCGCCTGTGGTTGCTGAGCTGCCGTCAACAAAGTCCCTATCTCATCGCCTTTCGCTAGCCGCTTTAAAACATCAGGAATTTTTCCGCCCACAATGATGGTATTCGCGCCTGATCGCGCCGCTAATTTTGCTGCACGCACTTTAGTGATCATCCCACCACGGCCAAGCGCCCCACCCTCGCTCGCCATCGACGTTAAACGAGAATCTTCTACGCTGGCTTGCGACAGCAATTTTGCATTGGGATTATTTCGAGGGTCTTCGTCATACATACCATCTTGGTCAGTCAAAATTACCAAGGTATCTGCATCCACTAAATTTGCAATTAACGCTGCTAGTGTGTCGTTGTCACCGAAGCGTATTTCATCTGTCACAACAGTGTCATTTTCATTCACGATAGGAACAACATTCAAACGTAGCAGTGTCAGCAATGTTGAACGCGCATTTAAATAACGCTGACGATCAGAAAGATCATCGTGATCGACAAGCACTTGTGCCGTGTGTCTTTGGTATTTTTGAAAGGCTTGTTCGTACGTTTGCACTAAACCCATTTGCCCAACTGCAGCAGCGGCTTGCAACTCGTGAATTGCACTTGGACGAACCGTCCAACCTAAACGCGTCATACCTGCTGCAACAGCTCCGGACGACACCAAAACAAATTCAATGTCTTCGCCAGCTAGCGCCGCCATCTGTTCAACCCAAGCTGCAATCGCTTCGGCATCTAAACCACGGCCATTGTTAGTTAATAATGCACTACCAATTTTTATGACCCATCGACGAGTATTTTTTTTTGAACTTAACGCGCTCATCTATTTTTCTTTCTGTTTAATTTATTTTAATTTTATTTTCCAATCTCAATAAAGCTAAACCATATATTCGAACAACTATAATGTTTCTTTTATGGCGTATAGATAAGTTCCATATCATGATCATCGTCATCGTCGAAGTCATCATCATCCTGCGAACCTTCCTTAGCTGCAATCCTTTCTGCTCGACGTCGCTCTTGAAGCTCTTCAATTCTATCCCTAGCTTCTTTTTGCATTTGTATTTGAGCTTTCACTTCAGCTTCCGCAAGTTCTGGATTTTGCGCTTCGTCTTCCCAGCATTCTTCTAAATAATTTAAAATATTGCCACACAAAGGCTCTGTGCCTGTTTTACTAATAGCTGATACTTTAAAAACTGGACCCGTAAACCCAACTTCTTTCAAAAAATCATCGCATCGCTGATCAACTTCTTCAGCAGGTATTAAATCTATTTTATTCAGCAATAACCACTGCCCTCGCTCTGCCAAGGTCGGACTGAAACGCAACAACTCTTCCTGAATAGCTTGGAAGTTTTCCGCCGGATCCGACTCATCAAATGGAGCCATATCAACAATGTGCAACAACAAACGGCAGCGCGTTAAATGCTTCAAGAATCGAATACCTAAACCTGCACCCTCTGCAGCACCACTGATCAAACCAGGAATATCTGCAACAACAAAACTCCGATGCTTTTGAACTTTTACAACACCCAAGTTAGGCACTAGCGTTGTAAAAGGATAATCAGCAACTTTTGGTTTTGCTGCAGAAACGGCACGAATGAAAGTTGATTTACCCGCATTCGGCAAACCGAGCAATCCAACATCCGCCAACACTTTGAGCTCTAATTTTAAATTTTTCGCTTCACCATCAGAACCCGGTGAGGTTTGTCGTGGCGCTCGATTCACACTCGACTTATAGCGTGTATTTCCTAAACCGTGAAAACCACCTTGAGCAACTAACAATCGCTCTCCATCTTCTTTTAAGTCGCCCAACACTTCACCGGCATCAACATCAATAACGGTTGTACCTATGGGCACTCTTAACACTAAATCTTCGCCCTTTGGGCCGGTTCGATTTCCACCAGAACCTGTTTTACCACTTTCAGCTCTGTAGTTTGGCTGATAACGGTAATCAACCAATGTATTAATAGCCTCATCGGCCTCTAGATACACACTACCACCGTCACCACCGTCGCCACCATCTGGCCCACCGTGAGGAATATATTTTTCTCGACGAAAGCTGAGACAGCCATTACCGCCCTTACCCGCTTCGACAGAAATTGGTGCTTCGTCGACAAATTTCATAAGATTACTCTATCCTCACGCCTGAGCCTTTTGATTTCAAAAAGCCAATAGCGCTCAATGTAACTTACTTGGACCTATAACAAAAAGCCCCATCTATTGAGACGGGGCTTTTTAATGTTTTATTTTGCTTTGATGTTTTAGATCAACCTAAATAGCAAACTTCAAAAAGCCCCAACATCGGGTTAGAGCTCTTTAATTTACTTAGGCGCTAACCACATTTACAAATTTACGGTTTTTCGGGCCTTTCACTTCAAACTTAACTTCGCCATCTGCTTTAGCGAACAAAGTGTGGTCTTTACCGATACCAACATTCACCCCTGGGTGAAATCGAGTGCCGCGCTGACGAACAATAATGTTTCCAGCTACAACTTTTTGGTCGCCAAAAATTTTAACGCCTAAGCGTTTACTCTCGGAATCGCGACCATTACGGGTACTACCACCAGCTTTCTTATGAGCCATGACTTGCTCCTACTTTTCTAATTCGTTGTATTCATCTAAATCAGCTGCATCAATACTTTATTTAATTTTGAAGGAGCTAATTCGTTCAATTTTCTCAATTATATTAATCAGCTAAATAGTATTAGCCTTTGATCCCAGTGATTTTAACTTCTGTGTACCACTGACGATGACCTTGTCGCTTCATAGAATGCTTACGACGACGGAATTTGATGATCTTCACTTTATCATGACGACCATGACTCAGGATTTCAGCAGTGACTTTAGCGCCAGCAACAACAGGAGCGCCAATTTTAACGTCATCGCCATTCGCGATCATTAATACTTCATCAAAATCGATAGTAGCACCGGGCTCTACGTCTTTGATTTTTTCTAACTTAAGGGTCTCACCCTCAATTACACGGTGTTGTTTGCCACCGGCAGTAATAACAGCGTACATACTTGCTCCAATTTCAAAAGTTAATATGGACGTCACTAAGCGGCCTTTGATATCAAATCCTTCATAAAAAGTGCTAAAAAGCAGCTAATTACACTATTATTTGACCGAAAGAGCTCTTTTGTACTCGTGTCGTATAGTTTTAGGGGCGGGAATTGTACGGTAATGCACCAGCTGGCGCAAGAATAATAGAGAGCAAAGCGGGTTAAGCGTCTAGAACAAATTTATACAGTTCCTGCACTTGCTCCACTGTTGTTATATCAGCATTCTTGGTTGGCGACTGAGAACTGGAACGAGAGCTGGATGCAGGCACATAGTAAGAGGAACGCGAAAGCGCTTTTATCACTGACTTGTCAAAAACTCCCTTTGGACTTGCTTCTATAATCATTGGATTAACTATTTGTCCCGAGCTATCAACTTGATACCTAACTACCACCTCTCCTTCTATCCCTCTTCGTCGAGCGGACTCTGGATACTTTGGCGTCACAATCCGGCGCGGCTTAACAGTATTAATTTTCTCGCTATTAATGCCGCCATTACTAACACCCACATCTTTTAAAAAAGCGACCAGTAAATTATGTTTATCGCTAGCGATACTGCCTTTATTAAATTGAATATCTACAGCTGATTCTGCGCTATTACCTTTTCCTTCAAGTGTACTTTCTAATGTTGAAACTTTAAGCTTATTAGCATTCGCCACATTTTGACCAGCAGCATTTAAAGAGCCCTCATCAAGTTGAACACTAACAACCTGAGAAGCCACCCTACCGTTAACATCCTCAGCAACACCGTCAACGATGCCCGAGCTGGTTCGACTAGATGCATGACTCTCTTTTAAATTTTTAATCTTTTCTACCGTTATAACCATCACCGACTTAGCAGGCAAATCTACAATTTTTTCTTTGGGGAGAACGTTATCGTTAACATTTTTTTCATGCGCCGACAGACCAGCCAATATTGCTGAGTACTCTTCAAATAATAATTCTTTTTGACTCAGAAGAAATCTATCTACAGCATAATAAGGCACCGAACCATTCAAATCATTCGATTCAGAATAGCGACTACTTAAATCTTTTTTATTGCTTTGTGGCACATCATCAACAATTTCTTCACCAATAATTTTTTGCTGGAAATTTGGCTGAAAACTCGCAAGTGGAACAATAACCCCAAACATCACGAACACAGAAAACATAAAACCAAAGATCGAAGTTTGTGCATGACTATTTTTAGGGTTCAATATAAATTCGATTCTTTGCCCCAGCTCGCTACGAACAGATGCCATACCAACAGCCGAAAAATTCAAAGCCCGAGGCTGACCCAACTTCTCAATAACTGACACTAAATCACCAGCATAAGAGGTCTTATTTAGCCCTGCGGATAACGCCATATCATCTGCGGCTGTTTCTAGATTGCTCATCATTTTACGGAAAACACGCCAAATATAAGGATTAAACCAATAGATTGCACAAATACATCTGACCACCTGCTTAACCAACCAATCGGCTCGCTTAACATGGGCTAGTTCATGAAGCACAGTACTTTTTACTAATTCTTCAGACCAATTGACCGCATCATCAGGTATTAAAATAACGGGATTGAAAAAACCCCACGTCACTGGGGACATAACAGCTTTACTAAATCGAACTTCAACCTGCTTTCGAATCCAAAAACTTAAGCAATATTTATCGACTGTTTTTTGCCAGAGATTTTGCGCGCAAGGCACAGCAGACGTCACAACTAAAAAAACAACAAAATTGCTCCACAAAACTTTTGCCAAAAGGAAAATTATTCCAGAGAAATATGCCGCCAACAAATAGTACGACCAATCCACATCCGAATAACTTAAAGGCTCTAATTGAAAATCATGAAGACCTACATCACCTCCCGAAGATACCGGCAATACGACCTCAAAGTCACTTAAAGTTGACATGGTATTTTTTTCTGGTTCAAATGAAAACTTATCTGTGATCTCAAATAATTGCATCATCGATTTATCAATGAATGATGGATTATCTTTTGACGTTTCGAGAACAATATCAACGGAAGGGAATATTTTAGCATAGAAAGGAAGTAGCGCTGTGGACATTAGTGCCGTCGCTAAAATAACGTGCCGCGTTGAAGCTGACATTGTTATGAAGCGTAAGATCAACAAACAAAAGGCTAACAGAAAAACAGCACGTACATTGAATACAAGTAGCTCACCCAAAAACTGAAGTGAACCATCCTCTTGAAAGATTAAGTCGAGAAAATTATTTTTCATAGAAATCATTTCCATAAAAGCATCTTCCTATCAATCGCCGTATTTTTATTTATGAATAATTTTATACGGCTAGCCCAATTTATTATTGCTGTTCTTTTATTACTATTGGTATCGCTATTTCCTATCGCTTTCTATTTCAGATTCTTCTTTCTTTGCATTATCAATAATCGTTTTTAAATCATTAAGCTCTTCTTCTGACATCCCCTCTGACTGCATTCCTAGAAGCGCATTGACAGCTGCTGCTGTTGACCCCCCAAAAAAAGTATTCACCAGTCGATCCAAGGCTGTTTGCTGTGCCGCGCCTTTTTCTATCGCCGGCGAATAAACATATCGGAAGTTCTCCTCCCTTGAGCGAATGAACTCTTTTTGTTTTAGCGTAGAAAGCATGGCTCGCACGGCCGAATTACTGGGAGGATCAGGAAGCTTCTCTCGGATATCTTCAGCGGAGCTTTCACCTTGCCGATACAAGATATCCATTATTTGTCGTTGTCGACGACTCAATTGAAGTAAGTGATTTTTAACCAACTAATATACCCTCTATAGCTAATGACTCAATAATCGTCTTTCTCGGATTCAGACGCTATTTTTATCGCTTAGTGTTAGTTTTATAACAAAAGTGTAAATCTGTCAAAGGCTCAGCTAGTTTATTTTTAAATCATATTTAAACGCAATAAAATCAATAAGTTAAAATAATTTTAATTTCTATATTTTTACCAATTTCAACCTCTACCGAGACCTTTCTTAACAAAAACGAACAAAAAACCTTGACACCTTCACTCTCGATGCTAGTTTTATATCCAGATGCTACAAAAATAACACTAAGTTAAAAAACCAACATTAGAGGTGCATATGCAAAATCCAATAAACGTTAAAAGCGGCGACATCAGCAATTTATTCACAGCAGCACACAGTACAGATACCCCTCCTCCACTCAGGAAATCTATATTTCTTTCTGCATCGCTAGTGATAGCAATCGCTATTTTTCTGCCATCAATTTCTGTGGCAACCACACTCCAAGAGCTCAAGCAGATTGAATTAGAGAAGCTAGAAAAGGGAGTGTCTGCGCAGAAAAAAATAGAGTCGCTAGATGATCAGCGTTTGCAATTAACACATCAATATAGAATCGCGCTCAATCAAAAAAAACAACTCGAAAAATACAATGAAAACCTAAGCGACATAGTTGTCTCACAAAAGAACGAAGCAGACATATTACGAGACCAAATTGGAAGAGTTGGTGACTTAGAAAAAAATATAGTTCCTCTCATGTCAGACATGATTGATGCCCTAGAAAACTTTATCGCCTTAGATCAACCCTTCTTATTAGATAAAAGACAACAACGGATTGTACGCTTGCGTTCATTATTTTCTGACAGCAACGTGTCTAACGCCGAAAAATATCGTCGGGTACTTGAAGCCTATCAAATTGAAAATGATTACGGCCTCACCATTGAATCTTATGAAGGCGCTTTATTGAATTCAAGCTCAGACAACCAACGTGTTAACTTTTTGAAAATTGGACGTGTCGCATACCTCTATCAAACTGTTGACGGAAAAGAAAGCTTCCGTTGGTCAAAGGAAAACACATCATGGGAAAAGCTTTCTGATAATTACAACTCAGAAATCACAAAAGGAATTCGCATGGCAAAAGAACAAATCCCCTCGAACTTACTACTAATGCCGATCCTAGCGCCGTAGCTTAATTTCAAATCGACACAGTTAAGCAATAAAACTTATTAATAGTCACATCTAAAAAGCACATTTGAGGTTTATTATGAAAACTAAAAATATATTAAATAAACTATTTACCCTCCCATTAAAACATGTCGCCGCCATCACCATCACATGTGTTGCTATAGGTGGATACAGCGCCGCCTATTCAGAATCAAACTATTCGTCAAAAACACTTGACGGATTGTTAGAGCAAGTCATCAAAAACAAAAATATCGACAGTATCGAAAACGAAAAAAGAATAAAACAATTTCAAAACAAAAAAAACGAACAACAACAATTACTCAACACCATCAATAGCGCTATCGATCAGCAAGAATCGATTAGTCTTAACTTAAAAAACTCCATTAACGAAAATGAAAAACAACTTGCCGACCTAGAAAAAAATCTAGCGGACGCCATCGGTAGTTTTGGCGAGCTGTTTGGAGTCACTCGTCAAGTAGCGGCAGAAACCAGCTCACAAATATCCAGTTCTATTATTAGTGCGCAATTCCCTAATCGCGAGCACGTATTAGATAGCATCTCCTCTAGCAAAACATTACCGACCCTAGAAGAATTGCGTCAACTTTGGATTGTGCTTCTGCAAGAACAAACGGAACAAGGCAAGGTTGTTAAATTTAACACGCTCATCGATGATGAAAATGGTATCAGTCAAAATCAAGAAGCGATCAGAGTTGGGCCTTTCACCGCCGTTTCAAATAATAAATTTGTAACTTATAGCGACGAAACAAAACGGCTAACCACTTTATCAAGACAACCTAGTTCAACCTATGTTGGCGCAGCTAAACAGCTGTCACAATCTTCATCCAACCAACTCGTTAATGTCGCTATCGATCCCTCACGAGGAACTATTTTAGGTTTACTCGTCCAAACTCCCAATCTTTTCGAGAGATTCAAACAAGGTGGATTACCAGGCTACCTCGTGAGCGCGCTTGCAGTTATTGGTCTCATCATTGGTATTCAACGATTGGTTAGCCTTTGGATCACCACTGGAAAAGTAAACAGACAAATAAAAACGAAAACAATTAATTTAAAAAACCCTTTAGGCAGAGTCTTGGATGCTTATGAGTCATACCCAAGTGCCGATGTAGAAACACTGGAATTAAAACTAAACGATGCCGTTTTAAAAGAAATACCAAAATTAGATAAGGGGTTGAACTTACTAAAAGTATTGGCTGCTGTTGCCCCGCTTATGGGCTTGCTGGGAACTGTCGTCGGGATGATTGTGACATTCCAAGCAATAACATTGTGGGGAGCAGGCGAACCAAAGCTTATGGCAGGTGGTATTTCTCAGGCGCTTATCACAACAGTGCAAGGACTTGTCGCCGCTATTCCTTTGTTACTTCTTCATAGTATTGCTAATGGTCGCGCACGTTTAGTTCAGCAAATTTTAGAAGAACAAAGTGCTGGGCTAATTGCGAACCGTGCTGAAGCCTTTCATAAAGCAGCATAAGGAGTGAATCATGAAACTGTATCTTGAAATGCTTTCACCACAATCTATTTATGCTTACCTCATTGGGTTTTTAGAACAAGGAGGACCTGTCTTACTTGTCATTATGGTCGCAACCTTCGCCCTCTGGCTGCTAATCATTGAACGACACTATTTTTTCTGGAAAACCAAAAATATCATTACATCAAAAATGATCTCAAACTGGAATACCAGAAAAGATAAAAGCTCATGGTTTGCAGAAAAGAAACGCCAGCGTTTTATTTCTCTCGCCAAAATACATGCAGAAAAAAATATTTCTACAATTAAAGCCGTTGTTACTGTAGCCCCGCTATTGGGGCTGCTTGGCACGGTGACAGGGATGATCGATGTTTTTGATGTTATGGCAGTGACAGACTCAAGTAATTCTAGAGCTATGGCTTCCGGTGTATCTAAAGCCACTATTCCAACTATGGCTGGGATGGTGGTATCCCTCTCGGGCTTACTCTTTATTGTGAACTTGCAAAAACGCGCTAATCAATTTGTCGATTACCTATCCAATGAGATGCCTCTGGAGGATAAGTCATGAGAAAAAATAAAAAGCGCAAAAATGATGACGCCAAAATTGATGTTACACCCATGCTAGATATCGTTTTTATTATGTTGATTTTTTTTATCGTCTCATCAACTTTTATTCGCGAGTCTGGGCTAGATGTCACTGAGCACCAAAATGATGAAAATAAAGATCAAAAAGAAAATAACGCAAAAGCCATTTTTGTGCAGGTATGCAATAACGGAGATATCAAAGTGGATAACCGAAGTATTGATGTGGATTCTGTTCGAGCAAACATCGAACGTAAACTAGCGGAATCCACCAATGCTGCCGTTATCGTAGAAACTGAACAAAAATCCCCAACCCATTCACTTGTTAGCGTAATCGATCAAGCTCGTGCCGCAAAAGCAAGCGTTTCTATTTCGCCAACAGCAACTCAGTGCAAACAGCCATCCACTCAAGTTGCTTTACAGTTTTAATTCCATCAAGAAAAAACATAAGACGCATATTTATAACTTGAGGAAATCATCATGAACAACCAACAAACACAAGAAGAAGATTTAGAAGTCAACATGACACCGATGCTAGATATTGTTTTTATCATGTTGATATTTTTTATTGTTACCGCTGTTTTTGTTAAAGAACCCGGTGTCGATGTAACGAGACCAGATGCGTCAACCTCAAAAAATGTTAAACGCATTTCGACCATTATTGGCATAACAGAAAATAATGAAATCTGGATCAACAAAAAAGAAATGACCTTGTCCGATATACGACCCGTCGTCTCAAAACTAAAACAAGAAAATCCAAAAGGAAACGTTGTAATACAAGCTGATAAAAACTCTGATGCTAGCATTGTTGTGCAAGTTGTCGAACAATTAAACTTAATTGGTGTTTCAGGGATATCCATTGCCACTCGCGAAGGAGGTGCATCATGATTCGTAAATTATTATTTGTCGTTTTAGCGTTAATCATTACCATTTTTTTATTTTTACTCATGCGCTATCTCATCACGCCTGTTGGCGAGCCGCCGACAGAGGAACCAAAAGATACATCGGTAGTTATTACACGATCTGAACGCGATCAAACAATAAAAACCAGCAAGCGTTATACGCCAGAAAAACCGAAACTTGAAATTGAACCTACGCCACCGCCTATCGTTAGAACAAGCCCGGTATCTAATCCCAATTCAGGGGTTATCACAGGAAAAATACCAATCATCACTGACGACAGAAAAACCATCCTGACTCAGACCGATCGTAAAGCAACGCCTATTATCACAATCCCACCTCAGTATCCTGAGGCCGCTTTAAGAAACAACACTGAAGGATGGGCAATGGCAGAATTTACTATCACCAGTGCAGGCACTGTTGAAGATGCCATTATTGTCGAAGCTGAGCCTGAAAGAATATTCAACAGAGAGACCTTACGAGCTATTAAACGCTGGAAATATCAGCCAAAAATGGTCGACGGAAAACCTGTTCCACAATACAACATGCGGGAAATATTTCGGTTCGAAATAAAAAAATAATCTCTGCGGAGTTTTTATATTGGAGAAGTTATTATGAACACAAAATACATTAAACATAATCACAAAATAAGATGTAATAACATTTTCTGTAAAGCAGCTAAATGCTTTATTCCTGCTTTAGCTTTCCTATTTTTTTCTGTGCAAGGTTTTACACAGGTACTCTCTAATATTGCGTACAAACCCATTTCTTCAGCACAAGAAGCCATGACTGCTGAAGATTACCCACTTGCCATCCAAACACTGAATGCGCTTTTAACTAAAGGTGACAAATTAAAGCCTTTCGACAAAGCAAAAACATTGCAGCTAATTGCTATTTCAAATATTAATTTAGAGAAAATTCCTGCCGCTATCAAAGCTAGCGAGCGAGCATTGGCGACTGAAGCACTTGATTCTGTCTCATCATCGCAGATGCGTTTTACTTTATTTAATCTTTATTCGATGCAAGAAAATTATCCATCAGCCATCGATCACATTGAGAAGTGGTTTCAATCAGAAACCATGCCTAATACACAGGCTTATTTTAGTGCAGCAAGAATTTATGCTTTAGCGGAACAATGGGAATCCGCTCTTAAATACGCCAAACAAGGGATGATGATGCTCTCTTCATCTCAACAAGATGAAACTTCTCCATCTATATCGCCACAAAGTAGTTGGTACAATTTATTAGTCGCTATACAACTTCAACTAAAATTATTTGATGATGCTCGTTTTACACTGGAGAATGCTATCAGTTTGTGGCCGAATAAAGCAGAATATTATCGACAACTGAGTGGCATTTACCAAGAGTTAGAAAGAGGTAAAGATTCATTTGCTATTTTATCTCTCGCCTATCAAAACAACTTATTATCAACTGCAAATGATTTCGAAAGACTATCTCAACAATATCGATTTTTAGAGCACCCTTTTAAAGGCGCTCAGATTCACGAAATCGCACAAAAAAATAAAATCATCAAAGACAATGAGAAGTTTTGGTCTACTTTATCCGACACGCTTTTACAAGCTAGAGAATGGGATCGAGCAGAAAAAGCATTAACCCAAGCCGCCCAACTTTCGACAACTGGTAAGCATTGGTTAACGCTCTGTAAAACATCGTTTCAAAATGAAAAATGGAATCACTCTCTTGAACTATGCAACAACGCACTATCAAAAGGAGGGCTAGGAAACGATACATCTGAGGCTTGGCAATTTATTGCTTTAGCAAAATATCGCAAGGATGACCTGAATGGAGCGAAGTCTGCTTTTGATCGCTGCCTAACCAATAATAAAAATAATAATCGTTGCCGTACTTGGCAAGAGCATATTGCAAAGACTCAGATCGCAAGAAAAAAAGAGCTTGAGGAAACCACCAAACAAAACTCATTAAAAAAAGAAAAACAAAAGAAACTTAACAACCAACTGGATCGAGCTTTATTGATAGGTGATGGCTTATCTTCGGATTCACTTTCAGATATATCGTCCGACATTAATTTATAGCTAGGAATTTCATATCTAAGTTTTAGTCCTCAATGAATCAAGGAAGAATCACTGAGGACTTTTTTATTGAAAATAATAAATACAGACAGCTTGAAATATTATTTTACTAATTGCTACGCTAATGCTTTTTCAAACAGCGCTAACAAGCGGCGCCATGCTTTTTCTGCTTGAGCTTCGTTATATACGCGCGAGTCTGGTGGACACCAGCCGTGCATAGCGCCCTCATAAACTTCTATCTCTGCGGCTAAACCGGCTTTAGCAAAATCTGCTTTCAACACATTTTTTGATTCAGAATCACGCTCATCATCATTTTCCGCAATAGCAATGAGGAAATCAGCTTTCATTTCTGGAATTAATTTATGAGGACTATCATCTGCTTCCGTGACCAATCCACCGCCATGAAATGTGGCGCCAGCTCCAATTCTTGTAGGCACAGCCGCTGCTGTTCGCAAAACAATAGGTCCACCCATGCAATAGCCCGTCGTTCCAATTTTACGTTTTGTATCAACCGGACTTTGTCCATCAAGAAATTCTACGAATGCTTTTGCATCAGTCATGTGAGTTGTCGCATTTAATTGTCGAGCAAAGCCAATCAATGTACTACGGGTATCAGGATCTTGAAAACTTGCACCTTCGGCTACCACTGGCGCTTTTTTAGCTCGATAAAATGGATTCACCACTAATACCGCATACCCTGATTCGGCTAATCTTTTTCCCATTGCTTTAAAGGCAGGTCGCAAACCAATAATATCAGGCCAGACGATCACTGCTGGATGCTTTCCTTCTGTGGGATGCACAAAATAACAATCGGCTTCGCCATCAGGTGTTTTAACCACAATCTCGGATTCTTGCACCGCTTTAGCATCAGCTATTGCTGGAAGCGCCATCATCACACTGGCTCCAACCGCAACTTTTCCAAATTGGCGCCGCGTCAGATTTCCTGCTTCTTTAGTAGCTGCATTCTTCAGATATTCGTTGTCTTCTTGTACCGTAATGTCATCACACATGAGCATCTCCTCGTTTTAGTGGTTATTCTTATTGGGTTTTATCTCTAAATTCTGACCAGCTGTTCTTATTTTCTATTTACCGATAAATGGGACACATAAAGTGCGAAGAAATTCCAACAGCTGCAAATTTTTACCGATTCTAATGTACTTAAATACTGTAAGCCGTTCATGGGCCTGTCGAGATGGCTCACACAAAGTAGGCCCGAGAACACCTATCAGATAATCACTCTCTAACCTCACCACCAAATGGCACCTACCAAATAACAAGCAAAAGTAACAAACTATAGACAATCAGTAGCAATCTGCTACAATTTGCTGACTATTTACTCTCTGGAGTGAGATTGTTATGGCTAAAAACTCATCACCTATGCGGTTAGAGCAAACTCTCGTACAAGCAGCCACTGCTGCTGGCGAAAACTACAAGCGTAGTGCTGCCGGTCAAATTGAATATTGGGCTGAAATCGGTCGCGCGGTTGAGCGCGTTCTCGACCCTGAATCCATCATTGCAGTGCAATCTGGCTTAGCGGAAATTAAACTTGAGCTCACTTCTGGCCAGCCCATAGAACCTGACGCCGTCTTCGACAACCTCGAATCCGATAGGCGCGAAGCATCGCTATCTGGCTCAGTCACTAGCTCAGAAATTACCTATCAGGCCAGCCATTCTCGCCCTGGGATGTTAGAACAAATCCATCCTGATGGTAACGTGCTTATTGGTCAGTTTCGTAACGGAGAATTTGTACAGAGCACTCGATAAAACTCTGGGACAAATTCTAAGAACCCACGAAATATCCGCTCACAAAAAGAACAACAATAAACTGCGGGCTAAATATTTCTGAAAATAAATGGACTAGAATTAACAGCCGAGAACTAATCGGCGATATTAAACATAAGATTGTATTATCCTATGTTTCACTTGTTTACTTATGCTCAGAATCTGAGTCAATTCGAATCTCACTCAAAAACCTTCAATATTTAGCCTAATAGCTTTGAGCTTGTTCACTTTGGATTTTCATTGCTCAATACGAAGGATTTATAATCTCTCCAACTTTAAACCCTGTATGAGTTTTTAAATTTTTATGCCACAGAAAAAAAATAAAAAGCAATTGTGGATCCTAGTCGGCGGGAACGGCGCAGGGAAAAGTACGTTTTATCGGCTTTATTTAAAACCGCTTGGCATTCCGTTTGTTAATGCTGATTTAATCGCGCGAGAAATTGCGCCAGACCAGCCTGAGAAAGCCAGCTATCGTGCATCACAAATCGGCGAGCGCATGCGTTATGAATTATTACGAGAAGGCGCATCGTTTTGTTTTGAAACGGTTTTTTCTCACACCAGCAAGGTTGATTTTCTTGCTCATGCAAAAGCATTCGGCTATGAGATTATTTGTGTCTTTATTCATCTTAATAACCCGGGCCTAAACAAAGCACGAGTTAATCAACGCGTAACCGAAGGCGGTCACCGCGTTCCAGAAAGTAAAATTGGACCTCGAATTATTCGAACATTACATAATGTTTCAACAGCGATCCCGTTATGCTCACAAGTAAGATTTCTCGACAACTCAAGTTATCAAAATCCATTTCAGCAGGTTGCTGTGATCAAAAATAATAAAGTCGAGTGGTTTCAAAATCCACCGCCTGCTTGGGCAGCAGCTTTAATGACTAACAATTAAATTTCAAAAAATAATTTAAATGTTTTCAGCCACTTTACGTAAAAGGTATTTTTGCACTTTTCCTGTCGACGTTTTTTCTAGCGGGCCAAACACGATATTTTTTGGTGCTTTAAAATGTGCAAGGTTTTCCCTGCAGTATTCAATGATTTCTTCTGCCGTAGCAATCTCATTAGGTTTTAAAGAAACGAATGCACAAGGTGTTTCACCCCATTTTTCATCGGGTTTTGCGACAACAGCCGCTTCCAAAATGGCGGGATGACTGAACAAGATATTTTCAACTTCTAAGCTAGAAATATTTTCCCCGCCGCTAATAATGACATCTTTTGATCGATCTTTAATTTGAATGTAGCCATCAGGGTGTCGTACTGCAATATCTCCTGAGTGAAACCACCCGCCTGAAAATGACTCTTCTGTTGTTTTTTTATTTTTCAAATAGCCTTTCATAACGATGTTACCGCGCATCATTATTTCGCCCTGGGTTTCACCATCCCACTGGACTGGCGCTAATGTTTTTGGATCGGCAACCATCATGTCTTCTGCTAATGAACCAGCAATACCTTGTCTCGCCATGAGCTGACATTTTTCGTCAAAACTTTTATCGTCCCATTGCGATTGCCATGCGCTCACAACCATTGGTCCATAGGTTTCCGTTAACCCATACACTTGCGTGACTTCGATGCCAATTTTTTCCATGCCTGCAATGACTGTTGGTGCAGGAGCCGCTCCTCCCGTTTGAACTTGTACACGATGTGAAATGCCACTTTGCATTTTTGGATCGGCATTTGCCAACATATTTAAAACAACCGGTGCACCGCAAAAATGACTGGCTTTATGTTTTTTTATCGCATGAAAGATTTGTTCTTCTTTCACGTGTCGCAAACAAATACTCACCCCAACATTGACGGAAAGCGTCCAAGGAAAACACCACCCATTACAATGAAACATGGGTAGCGTCCATAAATAGCGAGGATGTTTTCCCATATCCCACATAACTGAATTATTAACGGCATTTAAATAGGAACCGCGATGATGATAAACCACACCTTTTGGATCACCGGTTGTACCCGATGTGTAATTTAATGAGATTGCATTCCATTCATCATCAGGCATTTTCCATTGATGTTTTTCATCACCCTCTTTGATAAAATTTTCATAACTTTTATCGCCAATGCTGTTACTTGATTCTGAAAATTGATAACCATCATTAAACGATTCATCTTCAGTAAAAATGACGAGAGGCTTATCTTTCATCATGGCAAGCGCTTCTTCCGCTACTTGTCCAAATTCTGGATCAACAATAAATATTTTTGCTTCGGCATGCTGAAGAATAAAGGCAACTGTTTTAGCGTCTAAGCGCGTATTAATCGCATTCAACACAGCGCCAGACATGGGAATACCATAATGCGCCTCGAACATTTCCGGGATATTCGGCAACATCACCGAGACTGTTTCACCACTATTAATCCCATTTTTCTTCAACGCATCAGCGAGCCTGACACAACGCGAATACACCTCACTCCAGGTACGCTGGAGATCGTTATAAATAACAGCAGGATAATCCGGATACAAAGTAGCTGCACGTCTAAAAAAACTCAGAGGTGTCAACGATGTAAAATTTGCGTTATTTTTATCAAGATCCTGTTCATATATTGAGTTCATCAATCATGCTCCACTTCTGTTATTATTCTGCTTGAAAATAGTTTACTGACATTCAGCATTATTTTTATCTTTTTTTGTCGCTTATATTCAAAGTAGATACGGCATGAAGTCATGCTTTAAAGAGATTTATTGTGCGAAGTATAGTTTCATCGCCATTCTACCTTGACGAGACCTCAGTACACATTTAGCATTTCCGACCTTTATTATTCTACTAGAGCTAATCATGTTGCCATTCCACCAACCGGTGAAGGACGATTTTGAATCCGTTAACCAGCTTATCATTGATCAACTTCACTCCAACGTTGGCCTGGTCGAAAATATCGGGCACTACTTAATAGAAGCTGGGGGAAAACGTCTCCGGCCTCTACTCGTTTTGCTAACAACCAATGCTCTCAATTATAAAACGAATTTTGAACCCGCCAACCAACTTAAGCTGGCAGCTATTATTGAATTCATTCATACCGCGACATTGCTGCATGATGATGTTGTCGATATTTCGAGTCTCCGTCGTGGACGTCTAACGGCAAACGCCAAATGGGGCAATGCACCCAGTGTTTTGGTTGGCGACTTTTTATATTCTCGAGCTTTTCAGTTAATGGTCGATATCGGTGATATGTCCATCATGAAAATACTGGCTGATACGACGAATATTATTTCTGAAGGCGAAGTTCAACAACTCGTTAATGCGAAAAAACCTGACATTTCAGAAGACGATTATTATCAAGTTATCTATAAAAAAACCGCTATTTTATTTTCAGCAGCTTGTGAAGCTGGAGCAGTGATTTCAGATGCCAGCGAGGAGCAGCGAAAAGCATTCAAAGAATACGGCTATCACGTCGGCATGGCATTTCAGCTAGTCGATGACGCTCTCGATTATGATGGTGACGCTGAGACGCTGGGTAAAAACGTGGGTGATGATTTAGCCGAAGGCAAAGCAACCTTACCTCTCATCGTTAGTATGCAAAAAGCGCCGAAAGAAGATGCTGACATTATTGCCGACGCGCTTCGTAACGGCTCCATTGAAGAAATCGATAAAGTTGTTTCTATTGTCAGAACATACGGTGGACTCACAGCCACAATGGACAAAGCTAAATCGCATATTGATTCAGCTATCCAACAAATCGACGCGTTATTCAATAGCAATCAAGACGACGGCGGCCTAGCTGACAATATTTTTTCCCAGGCGATGAAAGACCTCGCTCTTTTTTCAATTAGTCGTAGCTATTAATCTCAATCTCTGACTATTTCGTATAACGATAAAATTTCAATGCTCTTTCGCTCAAAGCTGGCACGGAACTCGCTTGGCTTTCTTTAGTAAATTTCTTTAAAAGCTCGATCAAGAGCAGCATTATGCGCTGAAATAAAAACTAACTACCGAGAATAACAATGAGTGAAGACAAGACAGCCAAGCTATCTGATTATTACGCAAGCTGGGAAAAATTAATCAGGGAACGTGAAAGATGGAACGATAGAACTCTTCTTGATGAATTCGGATCTGATCCCAGTCGAGCATCTGCATTTAGTCGCTCATTCGACCACTTGTTTATCGACTTCTCAAAAAATCACCTCACCGAATCTTCTTTTCAATTATTGTTAACGCTGGCGCAAGAAGCTAAATTACCTGAAAAGATTGAAGCGCTATTCCAAGGAGATATCGTTAACACCACTGAAGAACGAAAAGCACTTCATGTTTCACTACGATCGCCCAATAGTGAAACAGAGGAAGAGCTTGCGGTACAAGAAACGCTGGTAAAAATGTCGAAGTTTGTCGATGAAATTCACACGGATACATGGGTAGGTTTTTCAGGTAAGCCAATCAAAGACGTTGTGCATATCGGTATTGGTGGGTCCGACTTAGGTCCACGCATGGTGGTCAATGCATTACAACCGTATCAATTACCTCACACCAAGGTGCATTTTGTTGCCAATATAGATGGCGCTGATATTGATTCAGTTATTTCACCGCTCTCAGCAGAAACCACATTATTTATTGTCGCTTCAAAATCATTTACAACGCTAGAGACATTAGAAAATGCATTAACAGCCAGAGAATGGTTAACAAGTAATGGTTGCGAGAAAGGAGATGTCACCAAACATTTTGTTTCTATCACCGCCAACATTAGTAAAGCCATTGAATTTGGAATTTCTGAAGACAACCTTTTCCCTATGTGGGATTGGGTCGGCGGCCGGTATTCACTGTGGTCTGCTATTGGCCTTCCCATTGCGCTATCCATTGGGATGAAAGGATTTAAAAAATTACTTACTGGTGCAAACAAAATGGATGAGCATTTTCGCAATGCTCCTCCACAAGAAAACCTCCCCATCATTCAAGCCCTCATTGCTTTTTGGTACAGCCACTTCTGGAGCGCTTCAAGCCAAGTTATTTTACCCTACAATCATTTACTGGAATTTTTCCCCGCTTTTTTACAACAGCTTGACATGGAGAGCTTAGGAAAAAGCGCCAATCTTGATGGAAAAAAAATAGATTACCCTACAGGGCTAGTGATTTGGGGAACTGAAGGCACGAATGGACAACACTCTTTTCACCAGCTATTGCACCAAGGTACACAGTTAATTCCTGCTGACTTTATTGTCTGTAAAAAAGCGCAACACAAACTCACTCACCATCATGAACATTTGTTCGCATGTTGTTTGAGTCAGAGTCAGGCGCTAATGACAGGAAAAAGTTTTGAGCAAGCGAAAAAAGAATTAATAGAGGGCGGTGCATCTGAAAAAAAATCCAATGAACTTGCGCATCACAAAATCGTTCCGGGTAATCGGCCAAGCACTTCTATTGTAATGGATGAATTAACGCCGGAAAGTTTGGGAAGTTTGATTGCGATGTATGAACACAAAGTGTTTACACTGAGCGTACTACTCAACATTAATGCATTTGATCAATGGGGCGTCGAGTTAGGAAAACAACTCGGCACACCCATTCATTCTGCATTGACAGCTTCTTCAGAAACAGAGGAAGCTTCAGACATGAAGTTCGATAGTTCGACTCAACAGCTTATCGACTTTTTCAAAAAATAGTTTTAAACACTAATTTCAAACACTTAAAGGATGATTAACGGATAGCTAAACGCTATCCATTAGTGCCAATAGTTCATCTCGTTTTTCTTCCATTAAAGCAATATCGCCTTTTGTTTCAACATTCAAACGGACAACCGGTTCTGTGTTTGACATGCGTAAATTAAACCGCCAATCACTATAGGCCACACTCAAACCATCGACATGCTCGACTAACTCTGCGTCTAAACTGTAAACTTTTTCTGCTTTATCGATAGCGGCTTTAGGATTCGAGATTTCACGATTAATTTCACCGCTACATGGAAACTCTGCAATACATTCGCTCACCAATGTCGATAGGCTTTTTCCTTTCACACTGACTAATTCAGAAACCAACAACCATGGAATCATTCCACTATCGCAGTATGCAAAATCTTTGAAGTAATGATGGGCGCTCATTTCACCCCCATAAACCGCATCTTCTAAACGCATTCTTTCTTTAATAAATGCATGTCCAGTTTTACTTTGTATAGGAATGCCTCCAGCCTTTTCAACAATCGCCTGCGTATTCCAAACAAGACGCGGATCGTGAACCACTTTTGCACCAGGCGTTTTAATCAAAAATGCTTCTGCCAACAAACCAACGAGATAATACCCTTCGATAAAATCACCGGTTTCATCAAAAAAGAAACAACGATCAAAATCACCATCCCATGCAATTCCAAAATCTGCACCGTGTTTTTTTACGGCTTCAATGGTTGAGCCTCGATTCTCGGGCAATAGTGGATTAGGGATTCCATGAGGAAAGTTTCCATCGGGTTCATGATGAATTTTTATAAATTCAAAAGGCAGATAAGGTTCGAGTGCGTCAATAGCCTCACCTGCACCACCATTTCCTGCATTCACAACAATTTTAAGAGGCTTTAATTTTGATTTATCCACATACGTTAATAAATGTTCAATATAACGGGGACGACTATCATATTGCGTAACGGCGCCTTTTTTCTCAACAGCTTTGAAATTATTTTCTTCGGCCATTTTTTTAATATCGAGTAGTCCTGTATCGCCACTAATAGGGCGCGAACCCTCACGGACTAATTTCATTCCGTTGTAATCAATGGGGTTATGACTTGCCGTCACACAAATCCCACCATCTACGGGTTGATCAAACGATGCAAAATACACTTCTTCAGTTCCGCATTGGCCAATATGCAATACATCCGCACCAGCATCTGTGATCCCATCAACAACGGCATCTGTTAGCTCAGGACTCGTTAACCGAATATCGTGGCCTACAACAATTTTTTTTGCTTCGAGAAATTCAGCGAAAGCTCGCCCTATTCGATAAGCAACTTCAGTATTTAATTGATCAGGAACTCGTCCTCGAATGTCGTAAGCCTTAAAACACGTTAATGGTTCAGTCATAACAATTCCTAATTGTTTTCTTCTTATCTTTTAAAAGAACCCATCATTCAGAAGGACTCTTAGTTAACTCTTAACTCATTCTTAGCTCAAGAATAAACGGCGAATTTAAATCTGTTTATTCTTCTTTGTAGATATTTTCATAAACATAATTCGTCGCTTCAACAAATCCGCCAACACTACCGCAATCAAACCGACGCCCTTGGAACTTGTAGGCCAGCACACAACCACTTTTAGCTTGAGCCAACAATGCGTCAGTCAATTGTACCTCTCCATTTTTTCCTGGAGGCGTTTCCTCAATAATATCAAAAATATCCGGGGTTAAAATATAGCGCCCAATAATAGCGAGGTTAGTTGGGGCATCTTTCGCGTCTGGCTTTTCTACCATATCGGTGACTTGATAAAGACCCTCTTTGATTTTTTCACCATCGATCACACCAAATTTATGGATATGCTCTTCTGGTACTTCTTGAATAGCAACAATGCTGCAACGAAACTGTTTAAACAATTTTACCATTTGCAGTAATACACCGTCACTTTCGTTAAGGCATAAATCATCGGACAGAACCACACCAAAGGGTTCGTCACCGATTAAGCGTTTTCCGTTTAAAATCGCATCTCCGAGACCTAACATTTCTTTTTGACGCGTCATAGAGAATGAAGCGTGATCCATAACATGACGAATACTGCCAAGATATTTCTCTTTATCGGTTCCTGCAATTTGATGCTCTAACTCAAAACTCAAGTCAAAGTGATCGGCAATCGCCCTTTTGCCTCGACCGGTTACCAATCCAATTTCTGTCAGTCCTGCTTCAATAGCTTCTTCTACACCGTATTGTACAAGTGGCTTATTAACGACAGGTAACATTTCTTTAGGCATTGCTTTTGTTGCGGGTAAAAATCGCGTTCCGTATCCTGCTACAGGGAATAAACATTTTTTAATCATACAACTCTCCTTTCATCAATTACGGCCAACCATCGAAAGAGTTAAAGCTAACTGTCACTGTTTTGCAGAACATCACTCTTTTCGATAAATTGCTTTAACGAGCTAGCTTGCCATGACTACCTCTTACCTCTTTCTTTTATTGTGCTCTGTTTAGAGTTAAAGCAAGCGCCGTACCATACCATAGATATTATTGATTATTTTTTACGGGGTTATCACTTTAAGCTGGTTAGATCGTGCTAGACAAGAGCCGCTGAGCCGGTAGAATGGCCTCCTTTCGAATTTGGCTCGCCAGTTTCGACCTAAAGCCAAGAATAAGGATCCCAATGACCGCTGTAGAACAAAAAAATAGTTACGATTACGACGATCTCATTGAATGTGGTAATGGCCGTATGTTTGGCCCTGGGAATGCCCAATTACCCACACCCAATATGCTTATGTTAGATCGTATTACGCACATTAGTGATGAAGGCGGTGAATACGGAAAAGGTGAAATTATTGCCGAACTAGACATCAAACCTGATCTTTGGTTTTTTGACTGCCATTTCCCTGGTGATCCCGTCATGCCTGGCTGTCTTGGCCTAGATGCGATGTGGCAATTGGTTGGATTTTTCTTAGGTTGGCGCGGCAACGAAGGTCGAGGTCGAGCTTTGGGTTCCGGTGAAGTTAAATTTTCTGGCCAAATTTTACCAACAGCGAAAAAAGTCACTTATCGGATAAGCTTAAAACGCGTTATCGAACGCAAACTAGTGCTCGGTATTGCAGACGGTGTTGTTTCTGTTGACGGCAAAGATATCTACACAGCAAAAGATTTACGTGTAGGTTTGATGAAGTTTGATGATGAGAATACATCATTTTGATGCTCTCTCTTTAAATCAATCCCGTTTAAAAAGACTTAAATAAAAGCTAGGTAAATTAAACAATAAAGCATCTCCTTACAAAACAGCTTAAGAAGATTCGCACCTAACTTACATTCTATACATTTATTAAAATTTGTCCGCGAGGAGCACTATGAGACGTGTTGTTGTCACTGGAATTGGTATCGTATCCTGCTTAGGTAATGATAAATCCACCGTCGTTGACGCACTCCAAAAAGGAACTTCTGGAATAAAATTTAAACAAGAATATAAAGATATGGGCTTTCGTAGCCATGTTGCTGGAAGCGTTGAAATAGACCTCAAAGAACATATCGATCGTAAAACGCTGCGTTTTATGGCCGATGCTGCAGGATTTGCTTACATCTCTATGGCGCAAGCAATAGAAGACGCCAAGCTTTCTGAAGATCAAGTGTCAAACATTCGCAGTGGTATCGTGATGGGTTCTGGTGGTGCATCTGCCATCAATAATGTTGAAGCTGCTGATATTCTCAGAGAAAAAGGCATTAAAAGAGTCGGCCCATATAGAGTCACTCAAACCATGGGCAGTACAGTTTCTGCTTGTCTTGCCACTCCTTTCAAAATTAAAGGCGTTAACTACTCCATCTCTTCAGCGTGTTCAACGAGCGCCCACTGCATTGGCAACGCAATGGAGCTTATCCAACTTGGCAAACAAGATATTGTTTTTGCTGGCGGAGGTGAAGAAGAGCATTGGTCTTCTAGCTGCTTATTTGATGCGATGGGTGCCCTTTCTACAAAATATAATGATACGCCAACCAAGGCTTCTCGCGCTTACGATGAAGACAGAGATGGTTTTGTGATCGCAGGCGGGGGCGGCTGTGTGGTTTTAGAAGAACTTGAACACGCCAAAGCTCGTGGCGCAAAGATTTATGCTGAAGTGACTGGCTACGGTGCAACCTCTGATGGTTATGACATGGTTGCTCCATCAGGTGAAGGCGCTCTTCGTTGCATGCAAATGGCAATGTCTACCGCACACGGTGATATTGACTACATCAACACGCATGGCACCAGCACTCCTGTTGGTGACACTAAAGAGCTACAAGCTATACGTGAAACTTTTGAAGGTAAAAAAGTCCCGCATATCAGCTCAACCAAATCACTCACTGGTCACTCATTAGGTGCAACTGGCGTTCAAGAAGCTATTTATAGCTTATTGATGATGGAAAATGATTTTATTTGCGCTTCAGCCAACGTAGAAAACTTGGATGAGGATGCGCAAGGATTACCTATCGTGACGGAAACAATGGACAACCATTCTTTTGATAGCGTGTTATCGAATAGTTTTGGTTTTGGTGGGACAAATGCTTGCTTAGTATTCGAACGATATCAGGATTAAACATTTCGCAAGACTGAAAGAGATGCACCAAAAAAAAGCACGAAAAAGAGTTTTTAGTTGAGCGCTTCTTTTTGGTGCTTTTTTACAGCTCACGTCCTAGAATCTAAGCCACCCTTTTAGACTACCCTACTGAGCTATTTTCCTTAAGCCAAATTTCCACATTAGACTTCAAACCTTGTCGCCAACTTCTCGGCTGAATCCCAAAATTATTCCGAATACGACGGCAACTCAATGTAGAGCTCGCAGGTTCTGGAAAAGCTGTACCTAGCGTAGATTCATCCGAATGCTTATCTGCAGAAGAAACTATATTTCCTATTGGTTTTCGTAAAGAGCTAAGCGTCGATAAAATTTCTTGGCCTAACTCCCACTCATTACAATTATCGGAGCTGCAATAATGAAAAATCCCCCAATTCTCAGCACCCGATAAAATCTGCCGAAGAACGCCTACCAACACCCTCAAAACATCATCTTGCCAAGTCGGCGATCCTCTTCGGTAGCGACTAACCGTCTTTTCTCCACCAAGCACTAAACTATCAAGCATATCCGAAAAAAGATTATTAGCTGCGCCACCAATAATCCAACCAAATCTTAATATCAAGTGATTTTCAACTTTACTTGAAACCGTTTTTTCTAGCTCAACAAGAAACTCACCAAACTCTCCCATAGGAGAGACTGGATCCTTTTCTCCATAGGCACTTTTTGTTTCCGCACCAAACACGTGATAGTCAGACAGAAAAATCAAACCTGCACCAGAACGAAAGCAAACGTCTGAAAGCTGGTTAATCATAGCCAACGCAGTAGATTTTTTATTTTCATCAGAAAAAATATCTTTGAGTGCTTGCCCAAATGGCAAACAAACAACAACTAGAAAAGGCTTATGTATTGCAAAGTGATTATTTAACTCAGACGAATCTGACCAATCAAAATTTGAAATTGGAGAAAGTACAGGAACATTAGATGCTTCTAGCTTGTGATAAAGTGCCCGTGAAAAATCACCTTCTGGCTCTTCAAACACTGGACTTACAATCAAAATTCTTTTGCTGGGTACCACTCTATAAAACCTTCTTTACTTTCATTGTTTCTCTCATTATCCATATCACCAGTCAAACTGATAGACTATAACCACTGAGACCTTATACACTATTTCTCGAAAATAATACTACAATAAACGCTATGGAATTCATTTTTTTACAAAAACCCAATTTATCTCTTTTTGATCACAGACAATAATTTCGTGACTAAGCGCTGCGCATTGAGAGATAGCATCTGGTTTAGAATCGGTATACCTAGATTTAATTGTCATCGACGATTTATCTTTTTTCAAAAAACCAAACATTTTTTCAAAGCGAGATGAAAAATCTTGATTCTTATCCTGCAAGTCATAAAAAGTATAATAAAATTTTGTAAAAGACATTGTTGACGCCCCCAAACCAATATCAAGCATTTTTTCAATATACTGAAGATATGCATCATATAGATAATTTTTTACTGCATTGATATTTTTTCTATCTCCCTGGAAGGATTTCATTAACATTTTATTTTCTTCGGAAAGCGCACCTGATCTTAAATTTTTATTAGACGTATTAGAGGATAATTTATAAATACGTGCGCCGCATTCAATAGCCTCACTTAATAGATCACAACCCACCAAATCACCTGATGTTCGAATAGAACGATTTTCTCGATTCGCAGAAGAGTCAGGCCTTAGTTTTCTAGCTGGCGCCAATGAATCACCAGCTGAACGACTAAATGCAGACGTTTTAAATTCATTCTTTTTCTTTGTATTAGCTATCTTGGGCATTGGCAAGTTTAACCGTCGAGCAGGTGCTTTTAATAATGCTGCCTGAACCTTTGATGAATTTTTACGAAAGTCTGAAAAGCTTGGCAATGTTCGAGCTTCACTAGAAACTTGAATCTTACAAAATAGTTTTTCTAACTCCGTCTTAGCTTGGAGCGTGCAATCAGATTGCGCTCTCGCCAACGGTGACATAATGAATACCACTAAAATCAGACATAGCACGATGATCGACTTAAACGTGAATTTCAGAGTCATTTTATTATGAGCAGATAACAATTGATTTTCATATAACGCTATTATTTTCATGAAGAACCTAACGTAATAATATTTAGAGGATAGCATGCCACATAATTCATAGGCACGAAAAAATTGAAAATGATCGACAAAAGCGATGAAGGGAACACTAATCCGAAAAGTAAGACGCTTACTGATTCAATTTCAAACACAGCATGAACAAAACGATTATCCTCAACAAAATTTATCCACTCAACCTCAAAAAAATACTAAAAAATAATCTACTGCACAAAACGGCTATTTTTTGAAAATTGCGGGCGAAGAAAATTAAATTGATCGTCACGAATTCTTTTATTATTTGTTAGCGCCAAGTATTCGGCATAATTAGGCCGATAAGGTAAAGCCATCAACTCCAAATTAATTTCCGACAATAACCGATCACCTTTATGTTGATTACAGCGTCGACAAGCAGTGACAACATTTTCCCACCGATCCTTTCCTCCGCGGCTTGTTGGAATAACATGATCTCGAGACAGGTCTAACGATTCAAACCATTTACCACAATACAAACATTGATGATCATCACGAGCAAACAAAGCAGAATTTGTTAATAATGGATTGATACGCATTTGCTGAATGCGATTACCACCACAGGCAATAATCGCAGGTAAATCCATTGAAGACTGTAGCCCCGTTTGACGACAATGCCCTCCGGCTACCTCTCTAGCAATACCGCCTAAACTCCATGCCACCATATTTCTCGCATGTAAACAAACAGCTTCTTTCCAGTGAAGCCACTCTACGGGTTGACCCGCTATATTTAATCTTAAAATTCTAGCTTCCATTTACTCACCCTCATTTCTTGACGGCTGATCATTATAATTATTCAGAGAAACTAACAAGGAACTAAAACACATTAAAAAGTTAGGTAGATGGCACGCAATGTATACAAGGCAAGCCTATGAACGTGAGGCTAACACAAGCTAGAAAGTAAGAAGAGTAGCGCCATAAAGAAACGCAAAGAAGTAGCTGGTACGATCGATGCAAACACACCAAAAACTTGGAAAGAATATAATCTAGCTGTTTCGAAATAATTAGATTATTGAATGCGGTTCACCCTCAAATAGCTTTTAACTCATTTAAACAGGAACAATATTCGTAGTAGGTATGCGTCTCTTGAAATGCAAATAACACGGCTATCAGGCAATGTGTGGCTGAATGATTAACCAACATAGCTAATGAGTCAACATTCCAATTCTGTTAATTAGACAAAGTCTTTATTGGTAACTTTCAGAAAGCCAAATACTAAAAAACCCCGCTAGAGAAAACTCTAGTGAGGTTTTAACAGGTTGGCCCACTGCCCTATGAGCATTCGGGCTAAATCCATTACATTCCGTTGCCCGGCGTCCATGCAGTTGCTTCCTTGAACGTGGTGCTATTATTCCTATTTAAGCGGCGACTGAGAAGTGGCCGAATGCTGGTAGACTTGTAGGAGATATCTCACAAAAATATATATCAGCATTCCGACTAAGACACTTATCCTTTAAATATCAACAAGTTAACAGGAAGGGCCGAATAGAGATCAAATAGACAAATATATTAAATCCGTTTTAACACTCTACTTGCTAGGCACCGATAGCTTCTTTAACTTCAAATTCTGAGCAATCACAAAAAAACCCGCTACCGTTTCCAGTAGCGGGTTCAACTCACAGGATGAGTCCTATCATCCTTACATCCATGTCGACATCCGTGTCGCCATCCTTTAGATGTGCATCCGAGCGAGAGACATTATCAACAGTTAGCCCTGTCATGAAAACTGGCCAAGCTCTGCTGCAAACGTACGAAATTGCTCACACGCACTGTAAGACTATAGAAGGTAAAGATGTCTATATTGTGATAATTGATGGTGAGATGAGTAATCTTCTATCGTGAATTCTTATCAAGACCAAGATTCACACAGAAAACCGTAGAAAAATGTTTCATTAGCTAGACCTAGAATTAACTTCGCAACACAGGTTTATTATCACGAAGTAACGCCCCTTGGCGTTGAACAATGTGTTGTATTAATGTTTCTTGAGCATTAGAAGACATATTGTAAAAATTCAACCTAACATAACAACTTCTCTCGTCTTCACTGCTTTCAACACCCACTACTCGTCCAAAGGTAAACACATGCCTTTCGCTGGGATGCAAAACAATATCTAAACTTAAAGACTGGCCAACTTGAAGTTGATTGTCTGCCATAAACGCAATGCCGCATGCGCTAATATTCACCTCGTGGCTTTTGTGAGCTAAGCGCTGTATTAATCGATTTTCCATTTCTAAATGATCGATAACACCATTTATTTTTTTATTGATTGCCGATAAAACTTCTTCTAATAATGGATCCGTTCCTCTTAGCTTTACTAGCAAGTCTGAAATTTCAATTTCATAATCATTGATGATACCAAACACATTGGCTTGCTGGTTTTTACCCGAATCTTGAGAGTCAACTTCGTCTTGACTTAAAATACGGTAAGCAACGCCCACCGTGTCATTAATTCTAAAAAAACGTCTACGCTCTACTGTCATATTAAATTCCTGATTCAGGCATGATTCATAAAGTAAAATATTCAGCCATCAAAATATTTCGCCTGCATCCAAATCAAATAAATACTCTGGATCCAGATCCAAATCCTTTAAGATATCTTGACCACTACTTTTAATTAATTCGACATCATCAGGCTCTAAAGCATCTTGTAAGCCTTGACGTATTACTATTTCTACTCGACGATTACGAACCCTATTTTCTTGTGTATCATTTGGAACAAGCGGAACTGTTTCTGCAAACCCGGCCACCTCAAAACGTCTTGGATTGATTAAATCATCTCGCATTAATTCATGTGCAACCGAAACCGCTCGACTCGAGGACAACTCCCAGTTTGATCTAAATCGAGCAGTGGCAATTGGAATATTGTCTGTGTGGCCTTGCACTTGAATTTTTCCGGGCCGATCAATTAAGACTTCTTGTATTTCTTCCATAACATCACGATAGTTTCCTGTTAACTCCGAAGAACCTGATCGAAAAGAACCTTTCTCTCGAATACGAATAATTAATTGTGTACCCCGAGTTTCTATTTCTATTTCACCTGACGAAATTTGATCGTGAAGTGAATTTGCTAAAGAAATAGCATCACGCTCAGTTTGAGCGATCATTTCTTCAATCTTTTGTTTTATCCGTGCTTTTACACCAGCTTCACCATCAACATCGCCTTGCTCAATATCAAACTGCTCTGAACATTGAGTCTCCAAGCTCATAACAGAAATATCTTCGGTATGCTGCCATATCTCATTAATAGGTGTTGGATCAGGGGTACCAGGACTAAATTCCTGCGCGATAATACTTGTCCCTTTAGGAACATCATTTACTTTTAATTTATTTTGCACACCAAAAGCTTGAGCCATCGACCCCGCTAAACGTTTAAACTTTAAAGCATCCATTTCAGAAAATGACAATAACAATACAAAAAAACACATCAACAATGACATGAGATCTGCAAACGTACCCATCCAAGCCGGAAGCCCAGGGGGGCAATCACATCCTTCCTCTTCTTCATCTGACATTAGTTAAAAACCCTATCCAGCAATTTTTAATTCGTAAAAATTATATTTTTCAGTTAACTTTTAAAATTTTTAATATTAAAAACTATCTATTTGAGTAAATAGTTTTTAAGTTGCCTCTGCAGTTTCACGCTTACCTTCAGGCAAATACGTTCTCAGCATAGTGTCGATGACTCGAGGGTTTTGCCCATTCTGAATAGCCAGCAATGCATCAATAATTAAATTTTTAGTCATAGCCTCTTCTGCTGCACGCAATTTTAATTTATCCGAAATCGGCCCACATAAAGCATTCGCTAAAATGGCTCCGTAGAGTGTTGTTAACAATGCAACCGCCATTGCAGGACCAATAGATTTAGGATCATCCATGTTTGCAAGCATCGCCACTAAACCAATTAGCGTTCCGATCATTCCCATTGCTGGCGCCATTTCCGCCAATGCTGCAAAGATGAATGAACCTTGTACATGTCTCTCTTCCGCCAATTTTCGATCTTTTGTCATCAACGTTTTTACAACATCCGGATCATGACCATCCACCAATAACTGAATCCCTTTTTGCAGAAATGGTGAGCCCACTTCTTTTCCCTCCAACGACAACAAGCCACCTTTTCGAGCCGCATCAGCCAGCTCTACAATTTCGTCAATTAATTCAGAAGGGTTTGGCATCTTCGTTGTAAAACTTTTCCCAGCAACTTTAAAAGCGCCCAAAAATTGCCCCAAACCAAATTTCGCCATGACAGCAAAAGCGCTACCGCCAAACACGATGACAACGGAGGGAATATTGACGAACATAACTAAGTCGCCGCTAAGTAACATAGAGACGATAATGAGTGCGAATGCACCTAATAAACCGATGAGGGTAGCGAGATCCACCAATGACTCCTTTAACTACTGGTTTTTTCTACAAGACTTTAGCTCCACTTCCTCAACCAAAGACCCGATTTTTTTTGAGATCGATATGAAGAGTAGATACTGTCAAAAGACTTAAAACTTAAAGTGCTTAAAATAAGTCTAGACGGTAATCTCGACGCAACCAGTTTTGTGAAAGGCAATTTTTCAACCTAAAATGCTGTATCGCCAATTAATAGAAATCTCAGTTATTGCTCGGCTAAGTTCTCAAAAAACGTTAAAATATTGACAGCACCTCACGTTAGTTATTAGTGCATCATTCTCTTATTCTGATTTTTGATGCTTGAGCCCCAAAAAATTTACGACAAGCCCGTTCACTAACCTAGCTATATAGCTTTTAACGGTATAAAACATGGCGACAAGATCCGAAAAAAAAACAACCACCAAATCTGCTTCTGCATCTTCGGGAAAAGAGATAGATTTTGAAAAAGCCCTTTCCAACTTAGAAACACTGGTCACCAAAATGGAAAGCGGGGATTTATCATTAGAAGAATCTTTAAGAGCGTTTGAAGAGGGGGTAAAGCTGACACGAGACTGCCAATCAAGGCTCGCGTCTGCAGAGCAGCGAGTAAAAGTGCTGATGGAACAGCAAGGTGAGCTAGTCGAAGCTGATTTTGACGAGGGTGATCTCAACGAATGAGCAACAGCTTTCACGACTATTTAGAGCGCTATCAACACCGCGTCAATAATAGCCTTAATGCAAAAATTTCCACATTTTCACCTACTGCTTCTCCTCGATTAATAGAAGCTATGCGCTACAGCCTATTGGCTAACGGCAAGCGTATCAGGCCCGTTTTAGCCTATGCGAGCGCTGGCGCTGTTGGAGAGATTACTGATGGCGCTGACTCTGTCGCTGCAGCTTTAGAGTGTATTCACACTTACAGTTTAATCCATGACGATTTACCTGCAATGGATGATGATGATCTACGAAGAGGTACTCCGACTTGTCATATCGCGTTCGACGAAGCCACTGCCATTCTTGCCGGTGACGCACTACAAACACTGGCCTTTCAAATAATTGCTGACTGTCCAACTCTGTCTGCTAACGCCAAAATCAAAAGTGTCAGTGTGTTGGCAAAAACATCTGGCGCTAGCGGGATGGTTGCGGGCCAAGCCATAGATTTAGCCGCTGTTAATCAGCAAATTTCTTTGCCTGAACTCGAACAAATGCATCAATACAAAACTGGCGCATTGATTAAAGCAAGTGTCGTCATGGGTGCTATAGCGACTGAAGAAGCGACTGAGAAACAATTATCCGCACTAGAAGAATACGCCCATGCGATCGGGCTAGCATTTCAGGTACAAGACGATATCCTCGATGTCGTTGGTGATGCTGACGCCATTGGAAAGCAAACAGGAGCCGATGCATCTCACAATAAGCCCACCTATGTGTCTCTATTGGGACTGGATCAAGCAAAAAAACGAGCCCAAGAACTGTATAACCAAGCGATTGGTATCATTGATTCGCATTTCGATCAGCGCGCTCAGCCATTAAAAGATTTAGCTAACTTTATAGTCAACAGGCAATCTTGATCTCAAACAGGCAAGAAACCTCCCTAAAAATCACGAAAAGATGGCTAAAAGAAAAAGTCGCTAGGAAACACCCTCTTCTCACCATACAATTCACTCCCTAGCACTTAAATCACCAAGTTCAGCTTAGTGAGCGCTATTTTTAGACATCAACAGGCATTGCCCAAAGCACTCAAAAGTAAACCATGTTCGAAACGATTCCTCACAAACGCCCCAATACTCCTCTTCTGGACACTATTAATAGTCCAGCGGATTTACGCACGCTTGACGAAAAACAACTGAGCGATGTGGCTTACCAGCTTCGAGAATATCTTTTGTATTGCGTGGGGCAAACGGGCGGGCACTTTGGTGCAGGACTTGGCGTCGTTGAACTGACTGTCGCGCTTCATTACGTTTACAACACACCGGACGACCGCTTAGTTTGGGATGTTGGTCATCAGACCTATCCTCATAAGATTTTAACGGGGCGCAGAGATGACATGCTGTCAATTCGACAACTTGGTGGAATCAGTGGATTTCCTAAGCGCTCAGAAAGTGAATACGATACTTTTGGCGTAGGTCATTCTTCCACGTCCATCAGTGCGGCTCTCGGTATGGCGCTGGGAAGTGAAATGGCCAAGAGCGATAGAAAGCATGTTGCTATTATTGGTGATGGAGCCATGACTGCTGGGATGGCGTTCGAAGCGCTTCATCATGCAGCTCATACTGACAGTGATTTATTGGTTATTCTCAACGATAACAACATGTCGATTTCAAAAAATGTTGGCGGGTTTGCAACTTACCTTTCAAAAATATGGGCCAGTAAATTTTATAACTCGATGCGTAAAGGTTCCAAACGTGTCCTTGAAAAAATCCCACCCGCTTGGGAATTTGCTCGTAAGACAGAAGAGCATATTAAAGGCTTTGTATCCCCTGGAATGCTATTTGAAGAAATCGGTTTCAATTATGTCGGCGCTATCGACGGGCATGACTTACCCAGTGTTGTGAATTGCCTGAAAAGTCTTCGTCAAGTTGGCGGGCCCAAACTTTTGCATATCATTACGCAAAAAGGAAAAGGCTTCATACCTGCAGAAAAAGATCCCGTCGGATATCACGCATTAAATAAACTAGAGCCGGCCCCCAAAGTTTCCGTAGCAGAATCAGGTGCCGAAAAAACAAAACCAAAAGCAAAAAAATACCAAGACGTTTTTGGCGATTGGTTATGCGATGCAGCGGCAGTAGACGAGCGCCTCGTTGGAATCACTCCGGCAATGAGTGAAGGTTCTGGTATGATTCGTTTTTCAGAAACTTTCCCCAATCGCTTTCACGATGTGGCCATTGCAGAACAACATGCTGTCACGCTCGCAGCAGGTATTGCCTGCGAAAAACAAAAACCTGTTGTCGCCATCTATTCGACTTTTTTACAACGCGGTTATGATCAATTAATTCACGATGTTGCCATTCAAAATCTCGACGTTACTTTTGGCATTGATCGCGCAGGTATTGTCGGTGAAGACGGCCCTACTCACTCCGGCAATTATGATATTTCTTTTCTACGCTGTATTCCCAACATAGTCATAGCAACACCAAGCGATGAAAACGAATGCCGACAATTACTCCACACCGCCTACGAATATAATGGCCCCGCCGCGGTTCGTTATCCGCGCGGAACGGGAACCGGTGCAAACATTGAAACTGAACTTTCTCAATGGCCAATTGGAAAAGCAGTACTGCGGTTTGAAGGGACGGGTATTGTTTTTCTCAACTTTGGTACACTTTTACCGATTGCCATCGAAGCCGCAAAACAATTAGGTGCAACCGTTTGGGATATGCGTTTTGTCAAACCACTCGACAATCAACTGATTGACAAACTATCTGAAACTACTGAGCTATTTGTAACTTTAGAAGAAAATACTTTATTAGGTGGTGCAGGTTCTGCAGTCAATGAATATATTGCATCTGCTGGCATTAGTACGTCGACTTTAAATTTAGGCCTACCTGACATGTTAATCGAACATGGCAAACGTACTGAGATTCTAGACATCGCTGGTCTTACACCAGCTAAAATCATTTCCTCCATCGAGACTAGAATGGAAGAGATAAAAGGCAAAAAAAAAGCGATCCTTTAAAAAAATAATGCGAACCTTTGTTTAAAGCACTTCAATTCAGCAATAATATTCGCAGCAAGCTAAGTCTTCTGAGCGAAAGCTTTAACAAAATTAACGCGATAAATTTCTCACTTCCGTTTATCATCGCCATAACTACGCAACTGAAAGTAAGGATGTAATCCTGACTCAAAAAATACCAAAAGCTTTATCTTCATAGAAATTAAATTTTTTAGTAGCAAATAAAGATACAAGCTAACAAACCAGAGAAATCACATGAACAAAATAAAAAATAAAGCCAATAAACCAAAGGTCCTGCTCTCTCAAACTATTTCCTCATTCTTATTCATTCCCACACTTATAACTGTACTTTTTATTAATGGCTGCGCAAACCAGTCATCTATTGGCTATTCGACCATACCCTGTTGTAAAAATAATTCATCAACTGTAATTGAAGGAAGTAATTACCATATTACAACACAAGATATGCCTTCATTTCTGCAAGAAATGGTAAGCGAAGAGTTTCAAAAAGCATTTGAAGAAAAAGGATTTACAAAGAAAAGTATCAGTAGCGACCTAACCGTCAACCTTCGATATCAACATATCAACTTAAATGATGATCATGTAGATATCGATCCGCTTTCGCGACATGAGTCAATGAATATTGAATTGCATTATATCGCCACGATTATTGTAGAAATAAAAAATACTCGTGATGGGTCACTGTTATGGTCTGGAAAAATCAATCGCGCTCATAGAGTTTCGCCAGGAGAGTACATGCACGGAGATACTGCTCGCGGGGCATTCCTCATCGCATTTCGAAACCTACTAAAAGACTTCCCAGCAAAGAAATAAATACGACGCACTTAATACAATTAGCGTTTTTGGATTACTTTTATCATTTATATCGTAGCACGTGCCATTTTTTAGTTATTCTATTTACCGACCATGATGGGCAACATTAAAAGAGGATAAATATCACTTCTCATCGGGCGCGTTAAACAAATGCCCTAGTTTGCCTTTTTTAGTTTCAAGATATTTACTGTTATGAGGGTTCCTTCCTGTCTCATGAGGAAGGCGTTCTGAAACCTCTATCCCCAAAGCTTCTAACGCTTCAATTTTTTTCGGGTTATTCGTCATCAATTTAACTTTCTGAATTTGTAAATGCTCAACCATAAATTTTAAAATGGAATAGTCTCGCATATCAGCGCCAAAACCTAACTGCTCATTCGCTTCAACTGTGTCAGCACCTTTATCTTGCAATCGATAAGCTTTAATTTTATTCAACAAACCAATTCCGCGACCTTCTTGGCGAAGATAAAAAATAACACCACGGCCTTCGACAGAAATTCTATGCATTGCCGCTTGTAACTGAGCGCCACAATCACAACGCAAACTAAATAGTGCATCACCGGTTAAGCACTCAGAATGAATTCGAGCCAACACTGGCTCATTCCCACGAACATCACCCATTGTAAGCGCGATATGTTCTTTATCATTATCAACATCTTCAAAACCATGCATTTCAAAAATGCCCCAAGGTGTTGGTAGTTTTGAAGATTCTATATAACGCATTGTCACAATATTTTACTCATCTTTTATTGCTGGTTTTTTGTCAACTTAGTATTTTTTAAGATTCAATGTGAAATCTAATGACTTAATAACGGGACTCTAAAACTAATACTCCATTATCTCGACGCATTTCTACTCGACTCAGGTAAGCATTACCCAACAAAATTTCTTCAGGAAAATCACCCATAGAAATCGTTGCTGCCACATTTTTAACTTCAACTGCTCCAACACGTACACTCTTCAGCATAACCTGATAAGCGGTGACATTTCCGTTTGCTGTTGACATCACAACTGGTTTTCCCGCCCGATAATTTAATCCAATTCTCTTGGCGGTTGGAAGATTCATAGCAACCGAAGTGGCGCCAGTATCTACAAGAAAATCAACGGCAATACCGTTAATTCGACCCGGCGTAAAATAATGCCCCCCAGGCCCAGAGGCTAAGCGTACTTCATTTTTTGTGGCTTTCGAAAAATTCGTGGATATCGCTTTTGACACACCTACCGTTTGCCTATCGCCATCGATATCTAGCACTGCTGATTTACTGGTGGCCGAAACCAACAACACACCTTCCGGACTACGCTTACCAACTTTAACCGTTCGCTGCTTTCCATCAACCATCAAAACAGCGCCACCTTTATACAAAACCTGCACGACGATCTCCATCGCACAAACATTGGAACAAACACTCAACATTACGATTGCGGTGAGTGCCGCTTTAAATACCTTCATCTATGTAGACTCCACTCTATTTCTTATAAAGGAAGATAATTATTTTGAATCACAAACGTGATGAGCTGCAAAACAATAGCAGCAAAAATACCTGCAATAACATCATCGATCATAATGCCAAAACCACCGTGCACTTTTTTATCACACCATGAAATAGGCCACGGCTTCCAAATATCGAAAATACGAAATAGTACAAAACCCATAATAATCCACGACCACCCCAAAGGTGCCGCAAACATTGTTATCCAATAACCGACAAACTCATCCCAAACAATACCAGGATGGTCATGGCATTGTTGTGCTTTAGCCGCCACACCACACAAATAAATTCCAACAACAAAAGTCACAACTAACACTAAGGCATATAGAGGTAATGACAAATGAGCGAGGCCAATATAAAAAGGTATCGCCATTAATGTCCCAACAGTGCCAGGTGCTTTTGGTGACAATCCAGAGCCAAAACCAAAAGCTAAAAGCTCTAGCGGGTGACACAACAAATATAGAAAGCTAGGCGCCTTTTTTTGATTCAAAATGTTGGTATCCCGTTTTTTTAAGAGAAATTTCTTTACCTTTACTCATGCAAACCACTTTATTTCCTCGAGTAATTTCGCCGATAGCAATAGCTTCTAATTTTTTACTGTCAATCATATGCTCAATAATGGCTGTTTGATCAGCAGGCACCGTAAAACACAATTGGTAATCATCTCCACCTGCCAGCGTCCATTCCGCAAGTTGTTCTCTACTTGCCAATTTTTTAAGCGGCTCAGAAACTGGGATGCGCTCTAAATCAATAACGGCACCAACACCACTCGCCTTGCAAATATGCCCAAGATCAGCCACTAACCCATCAGAAATATCTATTGCTGCTGAGGCTATTCCACGCAATAAACGACCTTCAGCAATTTTTGGTATTGGCCGATAATAACGTGACATAAAAAAACTGAATGCGGATTTACCAACATCTAAAGTTTTTTTAATCACAGCAACAGCAGCAGCTGCATCGCCCAACTCACCAGTAACATAAACCATGTCGCCAACGCGTGCGCCATTCCGTTTTAATGAGCTTTCTAGGTCAACAGCACCCATCACCTGAATCGTAATACTTAATGGGCCACGTGTTGTATCGCCACCCACTAAAGAACAGTTATATTTGTTCGCCGCTTGAAACAACCCTCGACTAAATCCGTCCAACCAATAACTATCAGCTGACGGTAAAGATAAAGCCAATGTAAACCATAACGGTTCTGCGCCCATTGCAGCCAAGTCACTTAAATTCACTCGCATTGCACGTTCGGCAATTAATTCCGGATCAGCATTTTTTGGAAAATGATTCCCGCCAACCAAAGTATCACAGGAGACAGCTAACACTTTTCCTTCTGGCGGTTGTAATAACGCACAATCGTCACCTACGCCAAGCGCCACTCCTCTACCGCCCAATTCCTTTTGGAAAAATCTTTCAATCAATTCAAACTCATTTAATGCCATGCTTTCTCATTTTTCATGCTTGTTACGCATTCTATCGAAGTAATTTTTAATTTTATTCTTTTCTATTTACGCTCAGTATTTTTAAGCGCGCTCTATTTTTCGCAATTCAATCGAAACCTTATCCAAGACTCCATTAACAAATTTATGGCTCTCAGATGCGCCAAATTTTTTTGCCAAAGATACGGCCTCACTGATTGCTACTTTGTAAGGAACATCAATTCTTTCCTTTAATTCGTAAATCCCAATGCGTAATAATGCATGGCTTATCGGGTCAAGTTCCTGGATCACGATGTCTTGTAAATAAGGCTCGAAAATTTTATCTATATCTTCGGCGTTTTCAGGCATGGCGGTGACAAGCTCTTCAAAATAAGAAACGTCGACGTGAGCCATATCATATTCATCTTTAAATTGCTGAATAATCTTCACTGTACTCAACTGCGTTAACTGCCATTGATAAATGGCTTGCATCGCATAATGTCGAGCTTTTCGGCGTGCGGCGGGATTGGTCATAATATTCTCTTCGTTAACTCTTGAATGGGCTACTTGCCGTACGTCTCGGTAATCTAGACTGTGTTTTAATTTTCGAATTTTACAAAATAATTATCTAAAGATTTTTTAGCAAGGAAACCATTTCTAATGCAGCAGTGGTAGCCTCGACACCTTTGTTACCCGCTTTGGTTCCAGATCGCTCGATAGCTTGCTCGATATTATCGACGGTTAGTACACCGAAAGTAATGGGGACACCCGACTCCAAAGACACTTGCGACAATCCTTTTGTACACTCTCCCGATACATATTCAAAATGAGGAGTACCACCTCGTATTACGGCACCCAAAGCAATAATTGCGTCGTATTGTTTATCTGCGACCATTTTTTTTGCAGCCAATGGCATTTCAAATGCACCTGGTACATAGACGATCGTAATATCAGGATCGCCGACTCCATGGCGCTTCAGCGTATCTAGAGCAGCCAACTTTAAACTTTCAACCACAAAACTATTCCAGCGCCCTACGAGCAGTGCATACTTCCCTTGCACTGTTGTGAAGTCCCCTTCAATTATTTTATGTGCTGTCATAAGCTCCTCATTCTATCTATCTACTTTCTAAATCATTACTTAATTTTTAAAAAATTTATTTCGGGCTAGTAATTTGTTCAACCACTTCCAAATCAAAACCAGATATACCGGTAAACTTAAATGGAGCCGACATCAAGCGCATTTTGGTGACACCTAAATCTTGTAAGATTTGCGCCCCTGTTCCCACCTGACGATAGACCATGTCTTGGCTTGGTCTTGCATGCTTGCCTGTTAACATCCAATCGACACTTTCCTCAATTGTTGATGCGATATCACTATGACAGATAAGCACAACAACTCCTTGACCTTCAGACTGCACATGTTTTAAAGCAGAATGAAAATTCCAAGGTTTATATTGTTGCTCTTCAGGTTTACGTAATGTCAAAATATCTTTTGCTGCATCAAGAACATGAACTCGCACCAAAACAGGTTCTTTCGTGTTTACATTGCCACGAACAAATGCGTAATGGAGCTCTTTTCTCGGGATGTCTCGATACGTCAACAATGTAAACTCACCAAAGTCAGTAGAAATTTCTCTCTCGTTAATTCTTTCAACAGTTTTTTCTTTTACTGAACGATAGTGAATTAAATCTGAGATAGTCCCGATTTTTAAATTGTGTTTTTCTGCAAATTTCTCTAAATCGGGTCGGCGTGCCATGGTGCCATCTTCATTCATTATCTCCACGATAACGGATGACGGTTCGTACCCAGCAAGTCTTGCCAAATCGCAGCCGGCTTCTGTGTGACCGGCTCTACTTAATACACCACCTGCCTGAGCCAAAATTGGAAATATATGACCAGGCTGCACAATATCTTTCGCGCGCGCTTCTCGTGAGATTGCGGTTCGAATTGTTCGCGCGCGATCGGCTGCAGAAATGCCTGTCGTAACACCTTCTGCCGCTTCAATTGAGACCGTGAAGTTTGTGGAATGTCTTGCACCATTTTCACTAACCATCAAAGGCAAATCTAATTGTTTGCAACGATCTTCCGTCAGCGTTAAACAAATAAGACCTCTCGCATGGGTCGCCATAAAGTTAATATCTTCAGAACGAACTTGCTCAGAAGCAATAATTAAATCACCTTCATTTTCACGATCTTCGTCGTCCATCAAGATAACCATCTTACCTTGACGAATATCATCAATAATTTCTTCAATGCGATGTAATTTCATAAGTCCGTGTTTATTTATTAGATGCCTATTAAGTACTTGTTGGTAAGTGTACTACTAATCAATTTTTCAAAAATCCGTGCTCACCTAAAAAGCTCATATCAATTTTTTGATCAGCGCTGGGGTCAGCTGCTTTATCGCCGAGCAACAATCTTTCTAAATATCGTGCAATGACATCAACTTCTAAATTAATTGTAGTCCCTTTTTGGTAATCGCCCATCACTGTGTGCTCGATAGTGTGAGGTACGATGTTTAATTCAAAATCACAACCCGAGACTTTATTCACTGTCAAACTTGTTCCATCAACAGTAATCGATCCTTTATGAGCAATATACTTTGCTAATTCTTTTGGCGCTGTTAAAACAAAACGCTCGGACCTTGCATCAGACTCGCGAGCCTTTACCTTTCCAATTCCATCGACATGACCACTCACAATGTGACCACCCAATCGTGAAGCTGGAGTTAGCGCTTTTTCTAGATTGACACGATCGCCGACTTGCCATTTTGGTATGGATGTATTATCCAACGTCTCTTTAGACACATCGGCCCAAAAACCATCGCCGGGTAAATCAATAGCCGTTAAACAAACACCATTAGTTGCGATTGAATCGCCGAGCTGTACATCACTCAGGTCCAAACCATTTGTGACAACTTGCAAGCGCACATCACCATTACACGGCTCAATTGCAGCAACTCTTCCAACGGCTTCTATAATTCCTGTAAACACAATACTCACCTATAGTTTTCATCGTTGTAAATATTTAATGTCAGTCTTTAACCTCTAAACTTTATTAAAACTTCTTCGCACTAAACATCACGATCAATATGTGCTGTGATTTTCCAATCACCACCAATGGCCCTAATATCTTGAATACTTAATGGCAATTGAGCAGCCATCGTATCTAACGGTAACTGAAACAAAGGTAATGCAGAGCTACCTAGCAGCTTTGGTGCCATATAAATAATAATTTCATCCACCAACCCTTGCTGGATAAATTCACCTGCCAAAGTAGAACCAGCCTCAACCAATACTTCGTTACACTCTTGCTCAGCAAGATGCTTTAACAATTTTCTTAAATGAATCTTTCCATGCTTATCAGGTAAAGTGAGTTGATCAACATCTGTATCTGATCCTGAAAAATGTTTTATCAAATCATTTTCTTTTGTATCAACGGCGTTCACCAAAACAATTTTTCCCGCCTCTAAAAAAATCGGTGCGGATTCTGTTAAGCGTGCCGCAGAATCAAGTACTACGCGCAATGGTTGTCGCTGTGCTATTTCTTTCGCATTCGGTAAATCTAACTCCTCTGCCCTCACAGACATTCTTGCAAAATCCCTGAGTACAGTCTCAATACCAGTAATAACAGCGCAACTTCTTGCTCGCAAACGTTGAACGTCGTGCCTTGCGGCAGGACCCGTAATCCATTTACTTTCTCCGCTGGCCATTGCAGTTCGACCGTCAACACTCATCGCCATTTTTAAACGAATAAATGGCAGGCCGGATTCCATTCTTTTATTAAAACCAGGATTTATTACTCGTGCGGCGTCTTCGCTAACAGGGCCAACAATCTCGACACCAGCACTTTTTAATTGCTCCAATCCTTGTCCTGATACTTTTGGATTTGGATCTTCCATCGCATAAACGACTTTTCTAATTTCCGCATCTATAAGTGCTTGCGTGCAAGGGCCAGTTTTTCCTGCAAAACTGCACGGCTCTAAAGAAACATAAGCGGTTGCACCCTTAACATCCTTGCCATTATTTTTTGCATTCTCTAACGCATGCACTTCTGCATGTGCAAAACCAGATTTTTGAGTCCATCCTTCCGCAAGAATTTTTTCATCGCGAACAATGACACAACCCACTGCAGGGTTTGGATTGGTAAGATACAATCCATGTTTCGCTAAATTTATCGCTCTCGCCATAAACTGCATGTCATTATTTTTCACGGTGAAATTTACTCTCTCAATTTTTTCTTTTTGATCTTTGTTTTTCGTTTTATATTGTCAAAACGGCTTAGCTTTCTTCTTGCTCAGACAATCGATCAATTTCATGCCGGAACTCTTCAACATCTTGAAAACTTCGATAGACCGAGGCAAAGCGAACATAAGCAACCTGATCAAGCTGCCGCAATTGTTCCATCACCATTTCACCAACAGTGCGCGAAGGCAATTCACGCTCACCTGTCGTTTGTAAATTATGTTTGATCTGACTAATGGAAGACTCTATATCCTCCATACTGACAGGTCTTTTTTCCAACGCGCGATGCAAACCTGCTCGAAGTTTTGCATCGTCAAACGGCTCACGCGTACCATCAGTTTTGATCACACGTGGCATTAATAGCTCTGCCACTTCATAAGTCGTAAAGCGTTCTCGACATGATAAACATTCTCGACGGCGACGAACTTGATCACCTTCGGACACTAATCGCGAATCGATCACTTTGGTGTCATCAGCACTACAAAAAGGACAATGCATCTCAGAGCTCTCTTTTAATTAGCGTTATTTGAATATTGTAAAGATTTTAAAATTTGTAGCTGCAACACTTATTGCAGCCACAAAAACTTCTTATTTATCTTTAAAGTTACGAGGCGTAAACAGGGAAGCGCTTACAAATTTCTAACGCTTTTATTTTCACATCGCTGATCACGCTATTCGCCTTATCTGAATCAACGCCGGACTCTAACGCCTCTAAAATGTCACACATCCAATTCGTCAACTGAACAGTTTCTTCTTCCTTAAAACCACGAGTCGTAATAGCTGGCGTACCAACGCGTAAGCCACTGGTCACAAAAGGCGATCTTGGATCATTAGGCACAGCATTTTTATTCACCGTAATATTAGCCTTACCGAGCGCAGCATCGGCATCTTTACCGGTGTATTCTTTACCGATTAGATCAACCAACATCAAATGATCTTCCGTTCCGCCAGACACAATATTAATGCCGCGATCCATAAATGTTTTTGCCATCGCTTTTGCATTCGCAACCACTTGTTTTTGATACACTTTAAACTCTTCGCTCGCCGCCTCTTTGAAGCATACTGCTTTTGCTGCGATAACATGCATCAAAGGACCACCTTGGCCACCAGGAAAAACCGCCGAGTTGAGTTTTTTCTCAATAGCTTCATTAGCCTTCGCCAAAATAATCCCACCGCGAGGACCACGGAGTGTTTTATGAGTCGTAGATGTCACCACATCAGCGATTGGAACTGGATTAGGATAGACACCTGCGGCAACCAGACCAGCAACGTGAGCCATATCAACCATAAGGTAAGCACCGACCATATCGGCAATATCTCGAAAACGCTGCCAGTCCATTATTTGAGAATACGCTGAGAAACCAGCTACGATCATTTTCGGCTTATGCTCTTTTGCTAAACGCTCGACCTCGTCGTAATCAACAATGCCTGTCTCAGTATTCAATCCATACTGAATCGCGTTATAGATCTTGCCTGAAAAGTTTACTTTTGCCCCATGGGTCAAGTGACCACCATGATCAAGGCTCATCCCTAAAACTGTCTCACCTGGAGCGACTAACGCCTGATAAACTGCAGAATTCGCCTGACTTCCTGAATGCGGCTGAACATTGGCATAATCAGCACCGAATAATGCTTTAGCTCGATCAATTGCTAGCGTTTCTACCTTATCCACATACTCACAACCACCGTAATAACGCTTGTGAGGGTAGCCTTCAGCATACTTATTTGTCAGCTTGCCGCCTTGAGCCTTCATGACCAGTGGGCTGGTGTAGTTCTCGGAAGCAATTAGCTCAATGTGCTCTTCTTGGCGACGATCTTCTTCTTGCATCGCTTGCCATAAATCAGGGTCAAAACCATCAAGTGTTTGGGTGTTGTTAAACATTGGGGCCTCGTTAAATTAGTTGTGGTACCGGCATTTACATGGGCGGTAACGTTAGAAGGGTAAGGAAAATTTGGGAGGCCAAATTGTACTAGAAGCTAGGGCGATAGTCTCTATTATCTTGGGCCGCCACACCTCAAAAAACCGTCAAAAATACCCTGCAAAATGACCGACATTCAGCTACTCTTAAGTCTATACATAATCCATTGGAATCGGGGTATAAAAAGAGGGTCAGCTCCCACAAATACTGTGGTACCTTGATCAGCACGAACGCCCACACAAAGAAAACGTGTTTTATGCCAACACCCAAAACGACCAATAGTTTAGAGGCAAGAAAGGTTATCGAGAGCGCCTTAATGACCACTGCATTCATTAGCGACTCGATTGTCTTGGTTCGCGCCAAGCCCGAAGTTAATATAAACCGCGATCAAGCGGCTCACGCCAACAAGCTCATCGAAGATTCAATGCCCAGCGATTACGGAATGATTATTGATCGAGAAGCAGATTACTCCATCATGCCAGTCGAGGTTTTTGATGTCCTCAACAAAATTGAAAAACTCAAAGCAATCGCTATCGTTGTCCATCGCGACAGATCCGCCAAAGCAGCGAATATTGACAAACTCCTCTTCAAAGGACACCTAAAAGTATTTTTTTCTTTACTCGAGGCAAATGAATGGTTAAATCAAATTCTTGAACTTGACGACAATAATTAACTCATCGCACCCCTTAAAAACACTTACACACAACATTAATAAATATTTTTTCTATTCAGAAATTTTTCAGTTAGAATTCCGCACTATAAATAATCTGACAAACAACGCTCAGAAAAACAACAAAAAGCTCACCACACAACACTCAACAGGGTTCTTTAGCTCATGGCTCAATACGTTTATACCATGCAAGGCGTTGGAAAAATTGTTCCGCCGAAACGACAAATATTAAAAGATATTTCCCTCTCTTTTTTTCCTGGTGCAAAAATTGGCGTCCTTGGTTTAAATGGATCAGGAAAATCAACCCTACTACGAATAATGGCGGGCATCGACAAAGACTACTTAGGTGAAGCTCGCCCCATGCCTGATATCAATGTTGGTTATCTCTCTCAAGAACCCGAACTCGACCCAAATAAAGATGTTCGAGGTAATGTTGAAGATGGTGTTCGCGAGGCAATCGATGCTCTTGCAGGCTTAGAAAAAGTCTACATGGATTACGCTGAGCCCGATGCTGACTTTGATGCATTAGCGAAACGACAAGGACAGCTAGAAAACATTATCAGCACCTGGGACGCTCACAACCTAGAGAACACATTAGAAAAAGCGGCTGATGCATTACGATTACCACCTTGGGATGCTGACGTCACAAAACTTTCTGGCGGCGAAAAACGCCGCGTCGCACTCTGTCGCTTATTACTCTCTCGTCCGGACATGCTATTACTTGACGAACCAACCAACCACTTAGATGCTGAAAGTGTTTTATGGCTAGAAAGATTTTTACAAGACTTTAACGGTACGGTGGTTGCCATTACTCATGACCGTTATTTTCTAGACAATGCTGCCGGATGGATTTTAGAGTTAGACCGCGGCCACGGCATTCCTTACGAAGGTAATTATTCTGACTGGCTAACTCAAAAAGAAGCACGCCTTGCACAAGAAGACCGCACCGAAGCTGGCCGACAGAAAACCATTCAAAAAGAATTAGAATGGGTTCGACAAAATCCCAAAGGCCGTCACGCAAAAAACAAAGCGCGTCTGTCACGCTTTGAAGAAATGCAATCTCAAGAATTCCAAACGCGAAATGAAACCAATGAAATCTACATCCCACCTGGTCCACGCCTAGGTGACAACGTTATTACATTTGAAAATGTATCAAAAAGTTTTGGCAGTCAATTACTCATTGATAACTTATCTTTTTCAATCCCCAAAGGAGCGATCGTTGGGATTGTTGGCGGCAACGGTGCCGGAAAATCAACCCTATTTAAATTGATTACTGGTGACGAACAACCTGACAGCGGCACAGTCAATATTGGCGAGACCGTCAACATCGCACATGTCGATCAAAGCCGAGATAATCTTGCTGATGACAAATCAGTATGGGAGGCCATCTCGGAGGGACAAGACGTTATCAAAATTGGCAATTATGAAGTTCAGTCCCGCTCTTATGCTGGACGATTTAATTTCAAAGGTTCTGACCAACAAAAACGCGTTGGCGACTTATCCGGCGGAGAAAGGGGGCGATTGCATTTAGCAAACACCTTAAAACAAGGTGCCAACGTACTTTTACTCGATGAACCGTCAAATGATCTCGATGTAGAAACTCTGCGCGCACTGGAAGAAGCGGTTGAAAATTTTCCTGGCAGCGCTTTAATTATTTCACATGACCGCTGGTTTTTAGATCGTGTAGCCACGCACATTTTAGCTTACGAAGGTGATAGCCATATTGAACTCTTTGAAGGCAACTATACGGAATATCACGAAGATCTGGTCAGCCGAAAAGGCGATGCAGCACAACCCCAACGGATAAAATATAAGAAGATCGGGTAGACGTTCAAATCAAATTATTTACTGCAACTTCGAAAGCATTCATGTTCGAACAGTGGCGTTTCTTGAAAAATACTCTATCCTTTTACGTGAAGCTTGAGCCTCACCACTATAAAATTTATTAACAAATATCAATTGATGAGATAACCGTTGTCACTTTCAAAACTTAAAGCACTGCTTGCTACTTTCGCCTGCTGTATCGCAGCATCGACGAGCGCAAGTATTTTCGATGGTGACAGAATCGTCGAAGATCTTGAGCTATCAGGCTTCGCTCGCGTTATTGGTGGATATCTAGATACAGACGATGCTACCTTTAAAGGTTATGACAGCGACTTCAATTTCAAACCTGACAGCCTACTGGGATTGCAAAGTGTTTATACTCCCATAGACGAACTTTCTATTACCGCACAAGTCATCGCTCACGCCAATGACTATGACGACAATGACCACTTGCATTTAGAATGGCTCTATTTAACTTACCGGCCTATCGAAAGTTTACAAGTAAAAGTGGGAAAACTTCGAACACCTTTTTTTACTTTAAGCGATGTCATGGACGTAGGCTACGCCTACCCTTGGGTCACCCCACCACAACAAGTTTATAATGCTTATCTTTTTGAAACTTTTGAAGGCATAGATTTTATTTACAGATACGGCAATGCGGTCTTTGAATCCAGCATAGAGGTTTATGCAGGAAGATATGATGGCGATATAAATCTTGCCGGACAAGAAACTGATTTTTCAGTCCGAAACATGCGTGGCATTATAGGCAAGATTCAATTCGACAACTTAGAATTTCGAGTTTCTCGCTATGCTGCAGATGTAGAATTTAAAGATGGACCGCTATCCCAATTAAAAAACACCCTTGAGCTTTTTGGATTTTCTCAGAGTGCTCATTCATTACGCACAACAGGTAGAGCTGATGTTAGTCAGGTCGGCTTGATTTACGACAACATAAATTATTTTGCACGAACCGAATGGGTAAACATTCGCACAGACCTAGAAATAGCGCCCAAGGTAGAAAGTTATTACCTCACACTAGGCTACAACTTCTCGCCATTTATCCTCCATCTGACTTATGCCTCAGGTAAAAACGATTTAGGCCGCCAAGAACAAGAAATCCCTTTTGGCGTTAATCCTCTCTTAGATGGACTAGCTTTTGGTTACGACAGCGTCTTTAACTCCATCACTCAAGACAATTTGAAAAGTTGGACTCTAGGATTACGCTGGGACTTCAGAAAGAACTTGGCTTTCAAAACCGAAGCCACCAAACTCAAGGCAAACACGGGCGAAGAAGGATTTTTCACAGTCATTGATGATACAAACTTCGATAGGAACGCTAATCTTTACCTTATCGGCCTAGAGTGGGTATTCTGAGATGAAAACACCGACTCTAAAAAACAACACCTATCGAGTAAACGCCAAAAATAAATGGCGGCACATAACTTGCGGTATTGCGATTTTTTTCACGGCCTTACTTTCTATTAGCGCGACTAGCGCAAATGCAGACAATGAATTACTAGTAGTAATGAACATTGCCGAAGCGCCAACGCTAACAAAACAACAAATTCGCCACGTGTTTATGGGCGGACGATTAAGCCGCAAATATAAAGCGATCAACCTTCCCTCCGGCCACCCTTTACGCATTAAATTTAACACGAAAATAATCGGCCTAACCGAATCTCGAATACAGTCCTATTGGGCGCAAATGAAATTCACTGGGCGTAGCAAGCCACCTATAGAAGTAAACAGTACCGAGGAGTTGTTAAGCCGCTTAGTGGCCACAGAAGGTTCTATGGCCTATTTACCTGCGGGACTCACACTACCCCAAGGCCTGACAGTTATTTATCCCTAGGCTTATACTTTCAGTATTAATGATAATGAAACTAGCCACTGCGATTTTGGTGGCTAGCATTAAATTCTCAAACTTTTAGCGCCTCTAAACTTTAACTCAGCATTCTCTCCTCTCATTTTACAATTCCACTAACAACAACCCACAAACACTTATTTGAATTATCGTCAATAATAGCTCAACACAATATTGATTAACGCAACACAAGTTTGAACGATAACTCAAAATAATGGCACGCAGTTAGTTTTTATATTTACCAAAAACTAACTCGCTCACAAAAAATAGGAAGTGTGGTACAAAGAATAAAAATTGAATATCTATAAATGTGAGAACTGCTCGCTCGCAACTGTAACAGCATTAGATAATTGCTTGATTGGTACAGGTTTAGCAAAATAATAGCCCTGCATTTGATGGCAACCTTGTTCGATTAAATATTTAGCCTGATCTGCTGTTTCTACACCTTCACAACAAATCTTTAAACCAATTCGCTTACCTAAATCTAATATTGTATTAAGTACAACAATATCTCGACTCGAACTATCTAGAGAAGTTACAAATTCTCTATCAATTTTTAACGTATCAATTTGAATACGCGTCAAATAACTCAATGAAGAATAACCCGTACCAAAGTCATCCAAGGCGATTGATCCACCAAGCTTTTGAATAGCGCTAAAAAAATCATTGGCATTATCAAAATTCACCAAATAACTTGATTCTGTTATTTCAATTTGTACGTTTTCGATCTTGACTTCATGCTTTTGTAATTTTTCATTGATATATTTAATAAGTGACCGATCTTGTAAATCATGGCTCGATATATTCAAAGAAACAATGACATCATCGCCGCAAATCGAACGTAACTCTTGCATATCAGAAAAAACTTGAGCAATTACCCATTCTGTAATCGCTTTTATTTTTCCACCCTGCTCAGCAATAGGAATAAACTCAACTGGTGAAATATATCCCAATTCCGAATTAGTCCACCTCAATAGAGCCTCCAGCCCATTCACTTTTCCATCAGCAGATATTTTAATTTGATAATGTAAACTAAACTCACTAATCGCTATGGCATGGCTTATCAAATTTGCAATTTTGACTTTACGCCGATTTTCTTCAAGCATATTTTTATTGAAAACCGTATATCGCCCCTTCCCTTTTTCTTTTGATGAATACATGGCTATATCAGCATTACTAATAAAGGCATTCAAATCAAAATCAACTTCTTTCGCTTTAGCAATACCAATACTAATGCCAGTCTGAACATCCCAGCCATTTATTCGTAGAGGCTTCTCTAGTCTCTTAATAATACGATCTGCAATATTTACCGCCAAAACAGGATCGAATAGTTTTGGAATCATAATAAGAAATTCATCGCCGCCTAAACGCGCCAACACATCACCTTCGCGCAAACAGTTTTGTACAATTCGACAAACGTCCTGCAAAAGAAGGTCTCCGGTCTCATGACCCAATCTATCGTTGATATCTTTAAAGCCATCAATATCAAAAAACATAATGGCAAGATCTTCATTTTCTCGCCGACTTCGTTGCAGTTCTTTTTTTAGCAATTCCATAAAGAACATGCGATTCGGTAAACCTGTCAGCGTGTCGTAATTTGCTAAACGCTGCATCGACTCTTGTTGCTGCACTAGTTTTTGCGTGTACTCTTCATTAAGTTGACCTTCCTCATCGATCGTATGTAAGAGGCTATTAATATCATGGCTTAATTGAGATACTTCATCATCTCCATCAACTTCAATTTTTAAACCGTAATCGCCAGTATGCTCCACATGTCGAGTAAAATGAGAAAGTTTAAGAAGAGGTGCAAGCAGTCTTCGGTTTATCCAAAAAGATGCCGAAACCGCCGCAAAGATTGCAAGGAATGCCCAAGGAGCTGCACTAAAAAACAAGCTTCGCTTACTCTGACTTAACGGCTCTTCATAATCATGAACAACCAACAAATAACCTTCGGGAAATTCCTTCTCTCCAATCGGCTTAAGGGAAACTAAGCCTTCATTTGCAACCGTCACCTCAAATGATAATTGACTGACGTCAACGCTTTTTAATTCGGCAATAAAATTTTCTTTATTAAGATAGGTAGGATGAACGTATTGCTGAATTAAATTCCAGTCAGCGTTAAATACATTCACAAATTTGATATGCTGATAACGATCCAAACTTAACAGTTCGGCCGTTAGAGCGAAAAGATCTTCGTCTTCAGAAATCACTCGCAATAAGTCATCAGCCATATTTAAAGACATGGCCTCCAGGTTCTCCTGAACCGATTGTCGATAAAGCTCTTCATGCTCTCGAATCGACAACAAAAAAACCACACTGGCGCATGCAATAACAGCCAAGACTGTAATCGCTGTCAGCTTGTGACGTATGCTCCTAAACATTGAACTCCATTACTCCTAATGACTTTCCTCATACACTAGGCTGTGAAATTCATCATGCATTAGCAACACTTAGCCCTTCCAACAAAGTATAAGCAATGACTGTAACATTGCCACATAATATTATAGTTTTAAAAGGCTTTTTTTTAATTGCTTTTTTGACAAGTCAGTCATCCGAATCCTCAACCAGTCAGAAGTATTTTCTTGTCGCCACTTATCAAAACCAAATACTAAATCTAATTAAAACTTGAGTATTTTTTATGTTTTCATCATTTTGTTTTTTATAGCGTTTAGTTCTTCCAACAAATTGATTATGCTTAACGCCAATGTGCGGGCTTATTTTTCGAGAAACATCATAAGCAAGCCTTAATCCGAGTTCGATATTTGACAACCCAGAACCCACGGCAATATCTTTTTCGTTATAGCTGTTAAAGCCAGCCTCTAAATCAGGTTGAGGTATTTCGGTAAGCATGTCGATATGCGAACCACATTCTGAAGGTTGATAAATTATTCTTTATTTTATTCATCATTGAGTGATTCATTGAAGAATGATCCATCACAACAAGACATGCTTGATCCAACCTCATGGCAAGGTGGAATAAATTCAGGAATTTCTACGGCGTCATTTGTGAAACTGTCGTCATTGAAGCAGTCAGCAAATCAATCTAGTATCAATGCAATGGATTTTATTTGTGTCAATTCAACTCGCTTTAATTTAAGTTGCGTCAATCTAACGCTCATATGTAAACATTTTTTAGATAAATGAAGTCTCGCCACTTTATTTTGATTTTAGTTTCATTTACTGATTAGAGATATTCACTTTTTTAATCGGCAAAGCTGCCAACTGCCTATTTAACAGATCTAGATAAAGGCTTTGCAGACACTGCTTGCCCGTATTATTCACGCATCTAAATTCACAAACGGATAGAAATTTACATCCCAGTAATCGCTGTAGCGCCTCGATATCAACTTCCAATAAAATCCTCTGCTCCGGCTTCTCTATAGTCTCGATTGAAGAACATCGACCTAGAGTAGATGTCTCGACCCTTACTCTTTCTATGCCGCTTACCGCATTTATAGATAGACCTCTATCAGCTACAAACCCTGAACTAGCCATACCAGCTTCCTCGCATTTCGATGATTAAGTGACAACCCCATGCAAAACCTGACTTTACGTAAAACTTTTCTTGACCTCTCAGGCATGTGCAAGTATCTTAATGCGACTGATTATCATTTGCAATAAAGTTATACTAAACCACCCTAAAAAAAGCTCACAAGAAGGAGTACAAGGTGCACTATCTCTGCCCTAAACATCAGCAACACATTTTACAAGATCCCGAACTTGCAAAAACCTTATGGGGTGGCGCAATGAAGAGTGGGGTTATTGCCTACGAGCAAGAACGATGGAAAACAGCTAGGAACTTTTTTGGCTCGGCCTACGAAACGACCTTATTGTATATGTGGAATAAACCGATCACAGATAAAACTACCTTCTCAATCGAACACCTTGTTGATGCCGGGCAATCGCTAAGCAATAGTTTGAAGAAACTAAAAGAATGGGATGAAGCTCAGATATGCTTACTGACGTTACAAAATAGCTTATTGCATTTAAACAGCGTTAACTCTAGCAATACAAACTCGAATAGCGGCTTCTCAGATAAGAAAAAATGCCAATCTTCTTTTTTGACCCGCGAAGAAACTCTCAACCTGACCAATAACTTTGTAACCACTTTAGCAAATTCACTTAACTTACAAACACGCTTTACGCATAATGATAATTTTCAGCACCCGAAAGCTAAACAAAATCCTAAATATCAAAAACAAACCGAGAACAAACATTCACTCAGTGGTATCTCTACAAATGAAGTGCACTGAACAAAAAAAGTTATTTTTTAATAACTAAAAGAATAGTACCAACTCGGACACCAAACTTATACATACCCGATTCGTTAATAAGCGTATTTTTATCAACAAGATACATACGATCGTCAATGCTTAAATCGATTGTGGAGTCATTGTATGGCACTCGTAAAACATATTGTAAAAATAAACTATTACCACCTAGCTTTGCACTCCCTACTCCTACAACATCCCCTGCTGTTGCAGCATAAGAATTTTTAGATGCTGGAAATAGAGTCCAAACACGTTTTTGTTTTTCGCCGTCATCAAAAATAAAGTCTTCATCAAGAGTTCCAACGCCATCCTTCCAGCTCGCTTTTATAGTGGCATTAAACATCCTGATAACTTTTCCTGAACGATTCTTAACAACGCCATGGGCTGTCAAATCACCAGTAAAAAAACTTTCCGGTATTAATCGTGGTTGATAATCCTCGTATCCTTTTACATCAACACTCGAACAACCTGAAAGCACAAACAAAAAGCTAACAAGAAGAATAAAACACAGAAATGCACTGTAAGCTTTTGTTAAAAAAAATCTAACCACCATATCTATTTATCCCACACTGGCTTTAGCACCCATTGATAACGACCTCTAATACTTGATGGCAATCTTGTTGCCACTTGCTTTATACGAAGACTTTTATCAGATGGATGACTACAAGCGATATAAGACTTATATCGACAATTATTGTAACTATTTTATCTCTTCTAAGCGTATACGGGAGAATAGGATGAAGATTCGGCTTATTAAATTGCCAAAAAGATGAATATCTGTATATTTAAGCTTTTACACCTAATGACTTTTTAGATAAATCTAATAATACTTTTATCCAAAATCCAAACTATTAATAATGGTGCAAATCATGATTATCAAATCCAAATCTCCTCATTCGCTAACAGAAAATGATGTTACACCCGAAAAAATCTATCAAGATCGGCGCAACATTTTAAAAACAATGGGACTTGGAACTATCGGTATTGGGGCTATGGGTGCAGGTTTGCCGGCACAAGCTCAATTATTGGATAAATTATTAGGCAGAGACAAAGAAAAAAGCAGTCAAAATACCGTCCGTGTTGGAGACAAGTCCCTTAGTTTTTCAAACTTACAAAACCCTAAACCGAGTTTTGAAATCACTCCGGAAATAAAAGCAATTACTCATAATAATTTTTATGAATTCGGAACAAATAAAGGTGACCCCGTACGCAACAGTAAAGAATTTAAAGTTGAGCCTTGGACATTAGAAATCGGTGGGGAAGTAGATAAGCCGATGACCATCGATGTTTGGGAACTCATCAACTCATCGAAACTTCAAGAACGTATTTACCGATTTCGCTGTGTAGAAGCTTGGTCAATGAATATCCCTTGGATAGGCATTGAATTAAATGAACTACTCAAAAAAGTAAAACCTAACAGCAAAGCAAAATTTGTTGCGTTGAAAACACTATACGACCCAGAACAAATGCCAGGGCAAGATTCTCGCTTTATGGGTGGCGGCATAAATTACCCTTATATCGAAGGCATGAGAATCGATGAAGCTATGCACCCATTAACAATGATGGTAGTCGGCATGTACGGAAAAACATTACCACCACAAAACGGAGCACCGTTACGATTAATGTCTCCCTGGAAGTACGGTTTTAAAGCGATTAAATCTATTGTGAAGATTGATCTTGTTGAAAGCATACCTCCAACAACTTGGGGAATGCTTGCTGCCAGTGAATATGGATTTTATGCCAATGTAAATCCTGGTGTTGATCACCCTCGCTGGTCACAAGCAAGTGAACGATTTATTGGCGAAGGAAGATTTCCAGTAAGACAACCGACGCTGCCTTTCAATGGTTATGCAGATGACGTTGCCAGCCTGTATTCTTCTCTGGACTTAAAAAAGTGGTTTTAAAAATTCCGAATTTTATTTTTGTTTTTTTAAAACTTGCATTACATATTGGATCGGCGCTTCCTATAATATGGTTGTATTTTGCGATACCTACAGACAAACTCGGCGGCGACCCAGTTCAAGGGCTAACGCACTTTTTAGGCTTAGGCGCTATTCGCTTACTTCTTTTATCGCTTTGTATTACCCCGATTGCAAAACAATTTAAACTTGGAAAATTATTGCGCTTGCGAAGGCCTCTAGGGCTTTGGTGTTTTGCTTATGCCACCTTGCACTTCGCCGTATGGATTGTTCTAGATATTCAATTTTATTGGGGGCTTATTGGCGAGGAAATTATTAAACGGAATTACTTGTTAATTGGTTTTTTAGCTTGGCTAATTCTCTTACCACTGGCTATTACATCAATACCAACCTTTCAACGTGTAATGAAGGGATACTGGAAAAAACTTCATAACTGGATTTATTTGGTCGCACTTCTAGCGCCCATTCATTTCTTTTGGTCTGTAAAAAGTGAAATGATCGAACCATGCATCTATCTTGTTATAGCCTTAGGGTTACTCGTATTTCGGCATAAAACATTGCTTAAGTATTTTCGAAAATAGTTTATTATCTTACCGTTCCAACAACGTAAAAAAAAAACCGCTGAAGAAAAATCTACAGCGGTTTTTTTTGACTGACTACTTTAGGCTCTCAATATGCCTAAAGCACCTAAACGACCCTACAAAGGATTGTAAATAAGATTTCGGGTTTTGCTATGGACCTGACGAGCATACATTAAATCATCGTGCTGAATCATGCCGATGAAAATGATATTTTCAACCGGATCGATCCAAAACCAAGTTCCAGCAATACCCCACCACCAAAAACTTCCTACTGGCATGCCGTCCGCTTTTTTTGAATCATTCACAACTGCAAAATCAACACCGAACTGATTCCCAGGATAAAACGGGCCTATATTTTCAAGGTTATCTGGGAGCTGATTAGTGCGCATTATTTCTGCTGCCTTCTCAGAAATAATACGTTTTCCATCGAGCTCGCCTTTATTTAAATGCATTTGTGCGAAACGTAAATAATCAGCTGCCGTTGAGGTTAAACCACCACCACCAGAGAAGAACGAAGTCTCTTGCAAGAATGGGCCATTTGTACCACTGACTAATTTACCTTCTTTGCTTGGACGATATCGACGTGCGAGCAAATTTGCTTTTGCAGGTTCAACAAAAAACGCCGTGTCTTTCATACCCAGCGGATTAAAAATTCTTTCTCGCAAGAATTTGTCAAACGACTGCCCTGATAACACTTCAACTAGATAGCCTTGAACATCGACAGAAATACTATAAACCCACTGCGAACCCGGCTGATGATTTAGAGGAATTTTCCCAAGTTCAGAAATCATTCCTTTCAGCGTTGTATTACGACCTAATATTCCCGCTTTTGCATAAGCGATAGCGACTGGGCCGGCTGATAGCGGTGGCACATAAACCAAACCGCCGGTGTGGCTCATCAATTCACGGATAGTCATTGGATGCTCTGAATCAACAGTGTCAAAACTGCCATCTTCTTTTACGCCTTTAAAAACTTGCATTCCTTTAAATTCTGGGATGTATTTTTCAACAGGATCACTTAACTGAAACTTCCCTTCATCAAACAACATCATCAATGCAGTACCTGCAACGGGCTTTGTCATTGAGAAAATTCTAAAAATGGAATCAGTGGTCATTGGTACTTTATTTTCTAAATCGCGATACCCAAACGCTTGATTCATTTGGACTTCACCATCTTTAGCCACTAATGCGACAACACCGGCAAGCTTGCCATCGTCGACTCGCGCCTGTAAATCGGCAGCAATAGCATCTAGACGCGCCTTCTCTATTTTTTCTGCACTTGCTAACGAGGGGAATAGCAGTGCGGCAACAACAACCAAGGCAATAGCGCCTCGTATGAATTGGATTTTAGGATTCATGTTTCACCTTATTTTATTATCGGTTTAACTTAATAGATTGGGGGTTGATAAATGATGTTTCTGATTGGTATTAATAAAATTGTTCTATCGGGTTATTTAATACAGCCCGTATTAGAACATCAATGTTTAGCAACTTCTAGCAATCCACTAAGTAAATATATGCTAACGATTAAGTATTAATGTTCACCCAATACTTAATCGTTAGAAAGTGAAAACTGCTGGGAATACACTGGTATCAGAGGGTTCGTTACTGTATTTACAAAGCTCTTTAATGATCCCCTCAAATCATTTAAAAAATATTAGTCTTCAAGCTCAACGATATATTCAGACAAAACATCCAATGACCACTGTTTATATTTTTCTTTATCCTGATAAGTCGCGGGCTCATTTGAATTCTCTATTTCTGAAGCTTTTTGAAAAAAAGAAATGAACAAGGGCGTTTTCGCTACACTGCTTTTTAAAATAAATTGTTTTTTGTTATTTTCTATTTCACGCCAAGCTTCGCGAACAGCCGACCAAAAAAATTTAGTTTTCTCCCAATATTTATCACCAAGACTAAAATCAAAATTCATTATGCGTTCATATCGGTTAACACCAATCTCTTTCGACAAATATTTTTTAACCTCTTTATCTTGGTTTAATACCGTCTTGAAGTTTTCTTCTTCTTGAATCCAACCTGTCGGAGTAATCGTATGGCGATTAGTTCCGATCAGCACATCGTAATCTTTTCTAAAGCTTCTTTCCCGCCTAGGTACGGGCCGCCAAGTTTTATCACTGATCCATGTCGACACGCCGTTTTCATGCTGCCATTCACCAAGCGCTTCATAGCGCGGAGAATCATCAACCTGAAAAACAGATTGCGCCCACTTTCCTTTCACTTCATGTTTAGAATGTTTCTCTCGATGCCTTTCTTCGTCGCCACCATAAACCATGAGATTTTTTTTCTCGTACCGCCAATCTTGACGCCAATGTTTTTGCACCATTGTTTCTTTTGTTTGGCCATCTTCACCAACATATTCCATCACCATAATATGCTGAAGACTAATAAAGTCATTGCGATTTTCCACAACATACACATATTCCGTTCCCCATGATTGGTAGGGAGGGTCAGGAGTGAAATTTTTCTCAAAGCCAGCGACTTCTATAAAATCAAATGTTGTCCGATAGCCTCCAGCCATTGCTAAAATAGCTCTTCTATCTTTTTCTAAATTGCTAATCCCCGCTTCTTGGATAGCCAGCCAACCAGCATGCTCTGACTTATCAAGCTGCAACCCAGCCCCTTTACTGGTTCCACCTCTCGGCTTCATTTGGCAACCATCGGTAAACTGCCAGCTGAAAGTAAATTGTCTTAATTGACTGCAATTTGAATCATCTTGGGAACTCACAGAAACGGACATTAAAGAAAAGATAATCGCGGCAAGCACAGGGAAGAAGTACTTTTCATTTAAAGCTGTCATAACAATCACTCTTTGATTGATCACTAGTATGAATAACATGACTATATTTTCAGTGTGATCGATTATAGTGTGATTTGTTTTATTTTTTCTACTCCAAAGAAATTATTTGACGAATAAAAGGTCAGGCACAAAAAAAGTCTATTCTCTCTGCGAAAATAGACTTTTTAAAGAAGATCTATCGTAATTTAAAATAACATGGTGGCGATTACTGAATGGAAAAGCGAGATCCATCAAATCCTGCAGAAGGATCGCTATTCATACTCCAGCACGTATTGTTTCGACCAAGCTCTTTGGCTTGATATAAATAACGATCAGCCTCTTCTACCATAGATTTCCAATCTTCAGAATTAGCCTCATTTAATGAGGCAATACCAGCACTCAACGTCACACAACCATACTCTGTCTCTTCATGAGCAATATGAGCTTTATGCACATTTTCTAATACGCGATTAATTGCATCCACTGCTTCAAACAAAGCTGTTTCAGGCATAAGAATTAAAAATTCCTCACCCCCATAACGATACAAACGATCACCACATCGAATTGTTTTTTTAATATTATCTGCCAACTGCTTCAATGCTGCATCACCGGCTTGATGGCCATACTGATCATTATATTTTTTAAAGTGATCGACATCGATTAGTGCAAGCGCATAGGGATGCGAATAACGAACAGCGTTGACGTGTGTAAAATGAATATCAACTTCCATTGCACGCCGATTTCCAATGCCCAATAAACCATCTTGTAAAGCCAACGCCTTCAATTGCTCATTCGCTTTTGTTAATTCATGGGTTCGATTACGAATATGTTGCTCAATTGCTTCACGCTGTTTTTCAATCGCCATAAAATGTGCTTTTGCAATATCAGACTGAGTAATCAAACCTACTAAAACATTATCTTTATTGACGATCGGGATGTGTCGAATTTTTCGGGACTGCGTAACAACAAGGGCTTCATAAAGACTGGCATGCTCACTTAAGCATGCAGGGGGTGATGACATAAAATCTTTGACGTACATTATTTCTTTAGTGCCTGACACCAATACTTCAGCAAGAATTTTCACTAAATCTCGCTCGGTGATAATGCCGACAGGATTTTTTTCATTAATAATAACAATGCATGAATGAGTATGTTTATGCATCAAAGCAATAACATCATCCAGACTGGCTCCAACGTCAACGCAGGTAACGTCAGTTGTCATCAGTTCGCGGATATAAATTTGATTCATGAGTTTTTTACACGCCGATGTTTGATAAGGTGATTGAACAATTTCACTAGCACCTCCATTCTTATTCAAATCTTGAATAAGATTTTTATTAACAGGAAATTGCTTAGCTTCTTTTATTCTAGGCGTGTTTTTGTGTTTCGTAAAAAAATTAATGATTGCCATGACATTTCCCTCTGTTTTATCTCATCGTACAAATCCTGTGTACGCATTACGCATCGAGTAAACTTCACGCAGACGATAAAATTTATGCTTTACTCATCAATTTTGCGACGCGAGCAGATGTAGATGTGCTAGAGCGGCTTTTAATAACGGGCATCTTCCGTTTTGGCACCACATGGCACTCGTCTAAAATCCATACCGCATTTTCCGGTAATCCTTTTAAACATAATGACATTTCAGATACTTCAGCATCGACTTCTAAAGTGACGGTGCCATTTAGTAGAATAAGCGTTTGCCGATTAGATAAGCATCTATCGACCAAGTAGGATTTTCTTCTTTCTTCATCCCTATAGGTAATCACTAATTGGGCTGGATCAATCAGGCCCTCAGGAAAGCGTATCCAAGCAGCGACATCGAATCGCCCTTTCCATCGTTTATTAGGCTTATAGTTGGCATGAGTAGAAAGAATCGCTGGATCAATCATTGTCAATTCATGATTATCTGCCGGAGCTATACGTGTAATGGGTTTAATTTGCATGATGCATCCCTGATTGCAGGCTTGTCTTTATAAAACATCTGCCTGTGTAACTTTTCATTTATGTATTTGGTTGTCCTCTCACTGGCATTCAACCAACCACCTGTTAAGGCAGCTATTGAAACTAACCAAGGGAACTCTTGATAATCAAAGAATAAAGGGGATACTTACAAATAGATGCGAATTGATATGCACACAAACTGATAATTGCCTCACACTACAAACAAAACGCTATATTAAATGGCGCAAAAATCATTATTGAGGCTTTTTTGGGATTTGCTTCACGCTTTTAGCCCACTAAAAACAGCAGAAACACAGAATGTAAACGCCAAGCCAGGTTCAACCTTGCCAATAACGGGAACAAGAAAGCCTAGAAAACAAACCTTAAGTGTTTTCTCAACTATGATTAATCAATCTATTTCAACTTCAATCCTCAATCAATGACTTAAAGTTTTGGATGGCCCAAAATGACTGAGAAAGAAAATACCAACGAATTAAAAAATGGCCAGCAATCAGATCATGTACAAGATTCGTCACTGAATCGCGAATCCGACAGAAGAGTCTTTAGCCGGGTTGAATTTGCTTCTAAAGCGAAAGTTATCCAAGCCAATAAAGTCATACCTGTTGAAATTATCGATATCTCTTTAAAAGGAGTATTAATTACAGAGGCCTTCCATCAGAATGCACATGCTTTCAGAATAGATATGCAAAGTCCCTTGCAACTCATGATACCTCTATCCGAAAATACACTGATTGATATGGAGATTGAGGCAGTACACAAAAACCAGATTTCTGGGGCTAGCACTAAACCTAACAAGCAAGATAACCTAGAAAAACACACTACAGATCAATACATTATTGGTTGTCGCTGTGTCTCTATTGACCATGCGAGCCTTACACATTTACGACGATTAATAGAGTTAAATAGTTCTTCGCTAAACACTTCTGATAATCCAGAAAACAGAGAACTAGCTGCTCTTTTTAGAGACCAAACTCGCTATGACCTTTAATACTGATCATAGCAATGATAAAAAATAAAAAAGTAACATTGAACATCCGGGAGAATGTTTTAGATGTCTAACACACACACAAAGGACGGAAACGAGCGCCGCTATTTTCCAAGAGTCGATTATCGGGCTCACGCCACATTAGCGACATCAGACAAAAACTGGCCAGTCCACATTCTTGACTTATCATTCAACGGGGCTTTAATTGCTCTCATTCACACACACACGCTGAATGATGGTGACAACGTCGTTTTAAATATTGAAACCGAAGATGGCTCGGTCATTAAAATGCAAGGACGGCTCTCTCACCAAAAAGAACATTTTTTAGGCGTAGAAGGCCGTGCAACAGGTATCGACAATCAAGCAAAATTGCGTGATCTCTTAGAAAAAAATAAAAGCTCAGGAGTTGATTGGGCCGAAAGAAGCTACGCATCTTTAATGATCGATCACGAAGCCGAGATGGAATAAGTTAGAATTTTTTTAAGCTCTAACTCGCCTCAACACTTCAAAGTATTTCCCCCAGTGAGTTGCCGCTATAGCGCATCTAACACTTCTGCTAAATTTTTTACGGCAACAATTTCAAGCCCAGGGATTTTCTCCCTTGGCGCGTTTGCTATTGGAACAATTGCACGCTTAAATCCATGTTTTGATCCTTCCCGTAATCGCTCTTGCCCTGACGGTACGGGTCTTATCTCTCCCGAAAGACCGACTTCTCCAAACACCATTAAATCCACAGGCAAAGGCCTATCCCGCAGACTGGAAACTACTGCAACTAGCAATGCTAAATCAGCGCTGGTTTCAACGATTTTTACTCCCCCAACGACATTCACAAAGACATCTTGATCACCGACCATAATGCCTCCGTGTCGATGTAATACCGCCAACAACATTGCCATTCTATTTTGCTCAAGCCCGACAGAGACTCGGCGCGGATTCCCTAAATGACTGTCGTCCACTAGCGCCTGCACTTCGACTAACAACGGCCTTGTTCCCTCCCATACAACCATCACAACTGAACCAGCTGCAATTTCTTGAGGACGCTGTAGAAATATAGCCGAAGGATTACTCACTTCTTTTAAACCCATTTCTGTCATTGCAAAAACGCCCAGCTCGTTCACAGCTCCGAAGCGATTTTTATTTCCTCGTAATGTTCTAAAACGCGAATCGTGCGAACCTTCTAACATAATGGAGCAATCAATCATGTGCTCCAAAACTTTTGGCCCTGCAAGACTGCCATCTTTAGTTACATGCCCAACTAAAATTAAAACTGTTCCCGTTTGTTTTGCAAACCGCGTTAAATACGCCGCGCTTTCTCTCACCTGAGAAACACTTCCGGGTGCAGAAGAAATATCAGCTAAATGAACAACTTGTATTGAATCTACCACTAAAACTTTTGGTTTATGTTGTTGTGCCTTTTGAACAATCGCTTCAACACTTGTTTCTGAAAGCATTTTTAACTTATCAGTTGGCAATTGTAATCGCTGAGCTCGCATGGCGACTTGCTGTAAAGACTCCTCTCCTGTTACATATAATGCATCCTGTGTTTTGGCGAGATTGCACAACGTCTGAAGTAATACCGTTGATTTCCCCGCACCTGGATGGCCGCCAATGAGAACGACAGAACCGGGAACAAAACCGCCACCTAAAACACGATCAAACTCTTTACTCGTTGACGACATTCTCGGTACATCTTGAAGATCTATTTCTGATAGAACTTGTACACTGGCTCCACCACCCGCAACACCTGCGTAGCCTTCGTATTTTTCCCCTCGATTTGATTGTGTCGTTCCCAAGCGAACTTCAACCAGCCGATTCCATACGCCGCACTCTCCACACTGACCTTGCCACTTAGCAAAGTCGGCACCGCATTCTTCACATACGTATGCTGTCTTTTGTTTTGCCATTATTGCTCTCTTATCTTTCTAATGTGCTCTTACTAACACGGAAAGCCATGGAAGCGCTGATGCTTTTACCGAAATAAACATGTTGTGAAGGATACTGACTAACTACTGTATATACAACCATACTAACAAGGCTGACCGCGCTTTTAATTCCTAACTTGAATTACTGGAGAGTCAACATCTTTGGCTGTAGACTGTCGGCTATGTCATGCTCTCTAATACCCGAAAAACCCATACTTGTTTCGCCCTCTCTTGCCGCCACTATTGGCCTAGAAGAAGCGACTCTGCTTACCGTGCTCTGCGATTTAATGAACCACAGGGAAGCTAATCACCGAGATGGCTATAAATGGCTGGTCGTATCAGAACAAACAATCATGACCCATGTCCCATTTTGGAATGTGCACGATGCTCAACGAATTAGTAAAAGCCTGTGCGACAAAGGCGTTATCCTTTTAGCCTCTGCACCATTGACTCAAAGTCACGAGTTACACTTCGCCTTTAATGAAGCACAAACAACAATTCATCCCCCAGATTTTAAAACAAGCCAATCGCCCCAACAGTCTTCTCTTCAAAGCACGACACCACAACAGTCGCCCAGCGTTCACAATACGCCTGTACGTGGAGCGAATCGCATACCGCCCTATTGGCAACCCAGCGATGACGTGATGACACAAATTGCCCAGAGAAATATTCCTGAAGCATTTGCACGTGAGCAGTTACCTGAATTTATTACCTATTGGCGGGAACGTGATGAAGCCTCACATGCTTGGGGCGCAAAGTTTTTGCGAGAAGTGATTCGAGCCTGGAGAAATCATGAGACTCATTTCAACCGCGAGCAATCAGCCAGAGAAATGAATCAGCAATGGCGACCCAGCGAAGATGCGATGGACGTGCTAATAAAGCACGCCAATATCAACCCTCAATTTGTTGAAGATGCGATTCCCGAATTTATTCTATACTGGCAAGAGCGCGGCGACAGCTCCCGCACTTGGAACAGTAAATTCATTCAGCACGTTCGAAGACAATGGAATCGATACACTGCTACCGTCGAAAACGATACAGTTCCCAAATCCATACCGCCAAATTGGCAGCCTTCGCCAGATGTGTATGATGTATTGCGACTCGCCAATATCGATGTAATATTTGCAAAAGATCTTGTACAAGAATTTGTTATTTTTTGGCAAGATAGCCAACAAGTAAACAGCTCATGGAATACAAAATTTTTACAACATGCAAAATTTCATTGGGCGAAAAGCCATAACACAAAACCTTCGCAGACAATGGATAATAGTAGTGCAGGAAAAACACGCGATCGCTCACTGGTTGACGATTTAACTGATCGAAGTTGGGCATTTTAATTTTAAGATAGAAAAGCTATGCAAATTGATAACCATTCATCTCTAGACAATTCCGACAAAAAAAATTCTGACGCGCATATTGATACCATTAATCAAGTGTTTACTTTGTTTCGTGTTAATTATCACAATCAATACTATGCGGCCTTTTCAGACACGCAACTATTAAATCAAACGAAAAAGTTATGGCTTGAAAGCTTATCCCGTTTCACACCGAAGCAAATTTTAAGCGGCGCAAAACTAGCGATTGAACGCTCTGATTATTTGCCCACATTACATAAAATGATTACTTTTTGCTTAGGCGATCCGGCAATGCACGGGCTGCCTGAACCACACCAAGCTTATTTAGAAGCCTGTCGCGCTGGCAACCCTAAATCTGCTTTTAAGTGGAGCCACCCTGCTGTTTATTTCGCAGGGAAGGATGCGGGCTGGTATTATTTATCCTCAACTGCCGAGCAAATGGCCTTTTCAGTATTTAAACAACACTATCGGTATTGGAGCGAAAAAACGTTATCTGGTGAACCACTACCTGATATTGAAGTACCTTTATTAGAATCAGACACATCTACGCCATTAGAAAAAAATGAAAGTAAAAAACGTCTAAATGCAATGCGAAAAGAACTTAATATCTAGTATATTGATCTAGCCTAGAAGTTCGCTCACTTACTCCGTCACCGTACTCTATGTCATCTAACTCTCACACAAGCACTATTTATCCTTCCGGAAAATCTACCTTTTTACTCGCGATATTCACTCTTTACACGTTTGCATGTGTCGCTTTAGTAGGATTCCTGAGCAATCACCCATTAATTCCCAGCTCACAGCTAGAATCACAAAAAGATAAAGCTCACCTATTAAAAGAAACATCTTTTAATAACTCAAACATTAAAACAAAAAACATAAAACCCGATTTCAAAAAAATTAAAAAAGTAAAGGAAAAGAAAACCGCTTTTTTTCAATACTTATTACCAATGATTAATCATATCAACGAAAACACTACAATAAGACGAAAGAACTTACTGCAGATACAAGCCGAATATTTATCAAATAACTCTCAAGCAGAGAGCATAGAGAACTTGCAACACCCACTACTTTCAAAAAACTCACTGAAATATTTAGACAGCTTATCTAAAACATACCGCATCAATATTGAAAAAAACTCGACCGAACAAAAAATCAATAAATTACTTCTTCGCGTTGATAAGATTCCACCATCAATGATATTGGCGCAAGCGGCTAACGAATCTGCTTGGGGGACATCAAGATTTGCAACAAAGGCAAATAATTATTTTGGGCAATGGTGTTTCCGCAAAGGATGCGGGATCATTCCCAAACTAAGGGCTGAAGATAAGTATCACGAAGTTGCGAAATTTAAAAGCGTATATCATTCTGTGGAATCGTACTTTAATAACATCAACACTCACAGAGCCTATCGATCACTTCGAAACCATCGAGCAAGCCTTCGCAAAGAACAAAGAAAAATTACCGGGTTAGAAATGATAACGCACTTATCTAGCTATTCTTCTCGCGGGGAAGAATATGTCAAAGAATTAAGAAGAATGATAAAAATGAATAAGTTATTACAGCATGATGTTAAAAAAGAAGTTTCAGACAAACTTCAAGAGATTGACGACCCTTCAGGCAAAAAATCGCCTCAAGAAAATTAAAACCCTACCTTACACCAATTCAAAAAACCTATATTTTAATGCTATTTTGAAAAATACATTATAGAAAATCACCTAAAAATATACTGTAATCATTTGGATCTACGGCACGTATTATTTTTAGTGTGTTATTTGGCAAAGCAAGATTAACTAATTTTCTAGGCAAAGGACATTTCCGCTTTATATCCCAAACCACTTCAACTAAAGGTGTTCTTTGTTTTTTAAGATTGGTCTCTTTCACAATGGCTAATTGGTGATTATCTAATTCAACTAATGATCCCGCTGGAAAGATGCTCATACACGCAATAAATTGATATACGATTTCTTTATCAAGATGATCGCCCGACCACTCTACTAACTTTTTCATTGCATCGGATGGTGTCATTCCTTTGTGATAACAACGGTCTGCCGTTATTGCATCGTAAACATCAACAACAGCTGTCATTCTTCCATGCAACGTAATTCCCTCATTCGACAAACCTCTCGGATAACCCGTTCCATCCAAACGCTCATGATGCTGCTGACACATTTGTTTAATCATGAGCGGAACATCTTTCGTTTGCTCCATGACCATTTCGCCATATTCCACATGGCGTTTCATCTCATTCCATTCTTCAGGTGTTAATGAACCTGGTTTATTTAAAATATTCTGATCAACTTGTATTTTTCCAATATCGTGTAACAACGCGCCCGTAACCATTTGATGTAAATCATCGCCATTAACACCGATTGATCGAGCTAAAACTCCCATTAATACCGCAACACTAAAAGAGTGCTCCATTAAATATGCATCTTTATCTCTCATTCTCGTAAAACAAGATAAAGCATTTTGATTACGCCGAATTGATTCAGAGATACTATCTGCCATATCTTCAACAGGTTGCAAATCAATAACGCCCCCCATCTTAACGTCATTCATAACCTGGCTAACCAGTGACAGCGCATCAACATGTATTTCTTTTGCTTTTTCAAACTCTTCTTCTAGCGGTACAGCTTCAACAACGTTGCCGGTTGGCGATTCTGTACCAGAAGTAGCATTTTTTTCAATCGCACCCAATTGATCTTCGAAATGCTCATTAACTTCTTCGAGTAAGACTCCCGCTGAACAATCAATCCCTTTATCCGCGTCAATATACACATAGGCAATACCAAAACGACGCACCTGTTCAATTGCACTCTCGCGTTTTACTAGGCCATGTTTTCTAACATTATTATCGGAAATCCATTCACTGCTTAATTCAGCAACATACATTCCGACTTGAAGCTGATCAACAGATATTCGTTTTATTGTTGGCATTAATAATTTATCCAAAACTAATTATCTAAATCGCTCATAAATAACTTCACGATAATCATGAGCTATTTTTAGTATAGACAGGTATTGGTTTTGACGACAAATCAACAAAGGAAAAAACAATGTAAAAGAGAAATTATTCGAAAGCGTACGCATAGATAGGAGAGGACACGAAAAATATTTCGTCTCAAACTAAAAACTATGGCTCAGGATACCAGCCACCATTTTCTTCTTTTCTAATAAAGGGGTGTGAATACCAATAATATCGACCCGATTCATGACTCATAGCCGTACAATTAAATCGAGAGCGACCAATAGGTATCGACTTTTTGGGTGTAATCATCAACACATTATTATCTTCTGAATCTTTTTCTAAAATTTCAACATTCATTTCACCTTGGTTACTGGCATAACATTGAACGCGCTTATTAATGGATTCATCTTTTAAACTTAATTCTAGTTGAGGCGTTGTAATTGGTATTGGTAAAACTGTATCCAAAATTTCATTATTTTCGTCATCAAACACAGTTACTGAATGTATTGGCATAGGGAAACTGGAAACTTTTATTGCAAAATCATTAACGTCACCATAGTTGCCACCAAATGGAAAACGAGGGAGGGCTTGTAAATTAGCACCTCTTCCAATTGGACCCGATTGTTGGCCAAAAGCGATGATGTGATTGTCAGCAAGTAATTTTTTTAATGCATTACTATATTCACCATAAGGGTAAGCAAATAATCGGTGGGCCTCGCCTTTTTGCTCACCCATTTTTCTTTTAATAACATTTTCACTAAAACGAATTTCTGAAAGAACATTTTCACTCCACTCCTCTTCACTTCTTTCACTACCAAAGCCAGCGAAGTTTAAATTTTTCCTGATCAGGTGAGGATGACTGAACGAGTGATTCGAAATAGATGCACCATATTCGGCCATTTCTAGTAATTGCTCCCAACTGACAAATTGTGAGAGCCCCTGCTCGACTGGCTTAACATTAATAAAAACTGTAAACGGGTATCCATATTCTTTGAGTAAAGGGAAAGCGGTATCATAAATAGAGGAGTAACCATCATCAAAAGTGATCGCTACCGTTTTGTCTGGTAGGGTCAGTCGATTCTCCAAGGCATGAACTAACTCATACAAAGGAACGACTTTGTATCCATTTTCACGAAGATAGTAGAGATGCTGTGAAAATAGCTGGGGTGAAATTCTAGTTGCCTTAGGCGCTGAATGACTAACGTGATGATACTGCAACACAACCGCCGCCTCTGATTGTTGTGGCAGTAGCAAATGAAGGCAGGGGAACAACAAACTTGATATAACCAATAGATATTTACGCATACTTATTATAACCATGCCCAACATAATAATATGAAGCACTGGTCTGTTAAGTTGTATTAAAAGGTGATCTAAATCACCTTTTAATACAACTTAAACAATCCATCTTAAAATTTGTAAAGGACACTAAAATAAATTTCGGTATCCGCCGACGACCTCCTACCCACTAGATACCTAAAGCCAACAATGACTATAATGCCAAACCCGTCTGCATCTCAGCTATATCTTCTATATAAGGTTTTTTTGTGTACTCAACCTCACTTGCCCCAAATAACAGCATTACACCGTCTCCAACGGCTCGACGAATAGCTAAAACCATTCTCAATGGTTTTGAAGCCTACTTCGCTGATTTTCAAAATATCACCCTTGGTGCAAAAGCGCGCTTTGAAAAAGCCGATTGGACTGCTGTCCAAGAAGCCAATAGGAACCGAATTGAAGTTTATAAACGCAAGGTCGACGAAGTACGACAACTCGTAAAAGACGTCACAAGCAAGGATGTACATGACTTAACAATCTGGGAGCAAGCACGTATTGGCTATACACAACTGATCGAAAACCACAGCAATTATGAGATTGCAGAAACCTTTTTTAATTCTATATTTTGTGGTTTATTTCATCATGAAAACATTCATGACAGATACATGTTTGTAAAACCATCGCGACCACTTAATGACAAACCCTTAAAAGGTTATTCAATCTACATGTGTTATCAAATCAATCGCGGGCTGGTTGATTTAGTGTCACGAATTTTAGACGATTTTGAGTTTTCTGTTCCTTGGGAAAATAAAAAACGCGATGTTGCTAATATAGTTCATGCTATTCAAGAAAACATAATTCCTAATTTTTCTGGCGACATAAACGATATCAGAATAGATATGCTTGAATCGGTTTTTTACCGAAACAAAGGGGCTTACCTTGTTGGCAGAATGATGCACGAAGATACCTGTATTCCCATTGTTCTCCCGCTACTCAATCATCGCGACGGCATTTTCGTGGACACTGTAATTTTCGAACCTGACGACGTTAGTATCATTTTTAGTTTTACACGATCTTACTTTATGGTCGACGCCCCAATCCCCTCACGATTTGTTCGCTTCATCAGCACTTTAATGCCCAACAAAGATATTTTAGAAATCTATAACGCAATTGGTTTCAATAAACATGGTAAAACCGCGTTTTATCGCCACATTATTAATCACCTAAAACACAGTGATGATAAGTTTATTATCGCACCGGGTATCAAAGGAATGGTAATGACGGTTTTCACTCTTCCATCTTACGATGTGGTTTTCAAAATAATCAAAGATAAATTTGGCTCATCAAAAAATGTGACCGAAGCAATTGTTAAAGAAAAATACAAATTAGTATCGCGATCAGATCGAGCAGGCCGAATGGCTGACACTCAAGAATATAATAATTTTATTTTTTATCGAAACCGATTTAGCAAAGAGCTTTTAGAAGAACTGCAAGAAGTTGCAGCTTCAAAATTAGAAATCACGGACAAACTTGTCATTGTAAAACACCTTTATATTGAACGGCGCATGATTCCGCTTAATCTATATTTAAACGATGCTACGGATGAGCAGATAGAAGATGTTATGGACGAATATGGCAATGCCATCAAAGAGCTCGCAGCAGCGAACATATTCACCGGAGACATGCTATTAAAAAACTTTGGGGTGACGCGACATGGCCGTGTAGTCTTTTATGACTATGACGAAATTGCCTTAATGACAGAATGTAACTTCAGAAAAATACCGGAAGCCCGTGACGACTTTGACGAGTATTCCGTACAACCTCACTTTACTGTTCGAGAAAACGATATATTTCCAGAAGAATTTACGTTGTTTTTTGCCGGAAATAAAAAAGCACGCATTGCCTTCGAAAGCAAACACGCTGACTTATATGATTATAAACACTGGCAAAAAATGCAAAATGAAGTGACCCAAGGTTTTGTTGCAGATACATTTCCATACAGAAGAAGAAAACGTTTTGTGCGCGGGAAAATGTCCATTCAAAATAGATCCAGATCACTACAATAGCTATGAGCTCACAATAATGCCAAAAAAAATGATTACCTCTAGAATGATAACGTGCGATTCAAAAATGTCACGGCATCTTATTAAAAGATTTTTTTTATTGGGATTGTTTTTTTCGCTCCTTCAAGTTTGTCACGCAAGCAACACTACCAGCGCTGGCAATGTAGGCGACTACGAAATCATTGAGAAAGATTTTATTTACGCAACGATTGGTGACTTAGAATTATTTGCACGAAGCTATCGACCTAAAACGGGCAACCAACTTCATGCCGTAGTCGAAGTTCACGGAGGAGCTTGGAATTTATACGATAGAACGGCTGGAGAACTCTACAATCGCGCCCTTGCTTCCGCCGGCTTATATGTTATGGCTATCGATTTTCGCCAAGGCCCTAATTTCAAACACCCACTCGGTAGCCGTGATGCCAGTGCAGCAATTCGTTATTTAAAACTTCACAGTAAACGTTTAAAAATAAATCCAAATACGATTGGAATAGCGGGCAGCTCTTCTGGTGGACATCTTGCTCTACTCACAGGATTGATGCCTGACGAAAAACAACACCTAGGTACACCAATCGTCCAGCTCGACAAGTCATTAAAAAATTCTGACGGGATTTCGGCCGCCGTAAATTACATTATTGCGCTCTGGCCTGTTTCTAATCCAACGTATCGTTTTGCATATGCAAAACAGATTGGCCGAGAAACCTTAGTTAAAGCCCATCTTAATTATTTTGGAAATGAAGCTTCGATGGAAGATGCTAATGTCGTGAGGGTTTTAGAGGCGATAAAGAACAAATCATTTACCGTTCTTCCCCCGGTGTTAATTGTTCAGCCCGGCGACGATACAAACATCCCAAGGGAAATGACGCAGTCCCTAGTCGATGCCTATCAAAACGCAAATGGCTCAGTGGATTACGCGTTTTTTCCTAAACAACCTCATGCATTTGCCCATCGCCCTTCAGAAGCGACGAATGAATGTATCGAACTAATGATAAACTTTATTCGCAGACAGTTAGAAAAATAGAATCTAAAATTTTTATTACGCGTAAACACTGCTAAAACTCAAAAGCCCGATTAACGTTAAGTTTAATCGGGCTTTTTTATTCAAACTTGGCTATCGATCTAAGTTATTTTTCTTCCACTTCGATACGATCTACTTTTTGATGGCCTCTCGGTAACTTATTCCCGCGACGACCTCGCTCACCCGCATAATGCTCCAAGTCACTTAACTTTAACGACAAATGTTTTTTGCCAGCAAACACTTTTAATATTTTATCGTGATTCAAAACGGTACACGCAATCATAAACTCTTCTCTGGCTTGCAAACGCTTGGATGGAATATTAATTATTTTATTACCTTTTCCTCGCGCCATTTCTGGCAAGTCTTTCACAGGGAAAGAAAGCATTCGACCTTCGTTACTAATAGCTACCACCATATCATTTTCTATATCTTCGATTAATGATGGCTTAAGCACTTTAGCTTCTTTTGGCAAAGACAGCACCGTCTTACCTGCTTTATTTTTTGTATACAAGTCGCCAAGTTTCCCAACAAAACCGTAACCGGCATCAGAGCACAACAATATTTTTTGCTCGTCAGGACCCATCAGCAAACCTTCAAAGGTAGCACCACTGGGCACATTTAATCTACCTGTGGCAGGTTCACCCTGTCCTCGAGCTGAAGGAAGTGTATGCGAAGCTAACGCATAACTTCTTCCGGTAGAATCGAACAAGTAAGAAAATTGATTTGTTTTTCCTAGTACCGAGAGATTGTATTCATCACCTGATTTATAACTCAAAGAAGTAGGATCAATTTCATGACCTTTTGCCGCACGAATCCAACCTCTTTGAGATAGGACAACCGTTATTGGGTCGCTCGACAACAATTCGGTTTCATTGAGTGCTTGCGCTTCACCGCGTATAACAATCGGAGAACGCCTATCGTCACCAAATTCTTCCGCAGCAGATTCCAATTCTTTTCTAATTAATGTTTTCAATCGCGCTGCCGATCCCAATGTTTTTTCAAGGTAATCACGTTCTTTTTCTAATTCATCTTGTTCACTGCGGATTTTTATTTCTTCAAGCTTCGCAATTTGCCGAAGCTTTAAATCCAGTATCGCTTCCGCTTGAATATCTGTTATCTCAAAGCGCTCCATAAGAACAGCTTTGGGTTTATCTTCAGTTCGGATGATATGAATAACTTCATCGATATTTAAAAAGGCTGCCAAATAACCTTCCAAAATATGTAGTCGATTTAATACCTTATCTAAGCGGAACTGTAAGCGTCGCCGAACAGTGACTGTCCGAAAGCTCAACCACTCACCTAGAATAATATCGAGTGGTTTAACTGCTGGCTTCCCATCAATACCAATCATGTTCAGATTGACACGATAGCTTCGCTCTAAATCAGTTGTTGCGAACAAGTGGTTCATCAACGTCTCAATGTCAATACGATTTGATCGAGGGATAATAAGAAGACGAGTTGGATTTTCATGATCAGATTCGTCACGTAAATCAGCAACCATTGGTAACTTTTTCGCCTGCATTTGTGCAGCAATCTGCTCTAATATTTTTGCGCCACTGACTTGATGTGGTAACGCGGTAATAACGATATCGCCATTTTCTTCCGTCCATAACGCTCGCATTTTTAAACTGCCGCGACCAGTTTCATACAACTTTCGAATATCAGATTTAGGCGTAATAATTTCAGCATCTGTTGGCATATCAGGGCCAAGCACGTGCTCACATAAATCACTGACGCTGGCCTTAGGATTCTCCAACATATGAATTGTTGCTTTAACCACTTCGCGTAAATTATGCGGAGGGATATCTGTCGCCATACCAACAGCAATACCCGTTGTTCCATTTAATAAAATATTAGGAACTCGAGCAGGCAACACCATCGGCTCATCTATAGTGCCATCAAAATTTGGAGCCCAATCAACGGTTCCCTGTCCCAATTCAGACAACAAAGCGTCAGCATACGCAGTTAGTTTTGATTCGGTATAACGCATTGCAGCAAAGGATTTAGGATCATCTGGAGAACCCCAGTTGCCTTGACCATCAACGAGAGGATATCGATAAGAAAACGGTTGAGCCATTAACACCATGGCCTCATAACAGGCCGAGTCACCATGTGGATGAAACTTACCAATCACATCGCCCACAGTTCTGGCCGATTTCTTATATTTAGCTGATGCCTTTAAACCCAATTCGCTCATTGCATATACAATACGGCGCTGAACTGGCTTTAAACCATCACCAATATTGGGAAGTGCACGATCAAGAATGACGTACATTGAATAATCAAGATACGCTTTTTCAGTATATTCACTTAAGGAAATTGCTTCATCGCCGTCAATCGGCACGATGGTGTCACTCATAGAAAAGCCTAATTATTTGAAATCATTAAATATTGAAAGTGTTCCATAATGCTTTTGGAATTCTTTTTTCTACATTCTAGCCTGAATGATTAGCTATTATTTTATCGATAAAATCTGAGGGAATTCTACCTCAAGCCACGCGTTCGCCGCCACGTCATCAATGCGATCATGATATTCGCACCAACGATTAAAATTGCACCCACTACCATCACCGGTGTAATTACTTCTTTTAACAAGTAATAGCTCGATATCATAGCGATAGGCACATACAAATAATACACCACCCCAGTAATGACACCTGGCAACTCAGAGCTCACTTTAACCCATAAGCTATGCCCAATAACCGTACAGATTACCCCAAGCGCCAATAATCGCCACCAATCTTCAACCGCTAGACTCCAATCAGTCTTTGTGAAAAACGGAAAGAATATTATTCCAGCAAAGAGAAATTGACCCCAAGCTCTAGTCATTGTTGGTACGTGTAATATTCGCTGATGCAATAACGGCAAACAAGCATAGAGAAAGCCACTAAAAATACCAATCAACATACCTATTGTCATTTTATCTTTCAAATTAAGACTAGGAGCAATCAAAATGCAGCCAACAAAACACATGAGAACCGCCAACCATTCTATTGCTCTAATTTGTTGCTTCTTAAAAACCCAATTAAGCAATAAAAGATGAATGCCATAAGTTGAGAGAGCCAAAGCGGCAATAGAGGCATTGGCTGTTTTGATGCTGATAAAATAGGTCAGCCAATGCCCACCAAAAACAGCGCCAACCACAGCGAGCTGCTTCCAATCCTGAAGAGATATCGAGGTTTTTTCTTTTTTGAAAAAAACGAAAGGGCTCAGCAATGAGAGCGCTATAAATATTCTAGCAATCCCGATGGTGAATTCGTTGGCCGAAGTTGTACGTATTAATATCGGAACAAGAGACATCGATAGAACAGCGAGGAGCGCTGCCACAATCAAACTGGTAGAGATTTTCCCCATACTAATGATCAGCCTATAGATAACAATGTCTATTGAAGCAAGCTATTTTATAAGGCTAGGCATATTACTTATTTAACATGGAATAGCAATCATAGAAACAACCTTAGAAACATTCGATTAAATCATCTAATTAAAGTAAAAACTAAGGATAATAAAATCAGAAAGATTTTCATCTTGATAAGGAAATGTATTCATTACGAACTCATAAGCTAACTCAGTACCATCTTTCAAGATTAGCGTGATATTTCTTTGGTTATTTGAATCAATCTCGGCGATTGTTTGTGAAGAAAATACTGTAGACATTAGAATAGGGTCAATGACTTCATCGATACAGAATATCTCTTTAGCCTTTTTATTTGCCGCGACAATTTCTTTTTTAATATTAACAACAATAAAACATTCTGCAGAATGATTAAAAACAGCTGACAATAGGTTTTTTTCAGCTTCCATAATAGAAAAATCGCTTTTATGATGAGAAATATCGAATAGCATTCCATACGCCTCTACTGGCTCATCATTTTCATCCATAAATAAACGACCAACACTCCGCACCCAACGAACCACACCACTTCGTCTAATAATTCTATACTCAACGCAGAGATTCTCTCCTGTCTCAAATAACTTTGTTAAAGCATTAGTAAGTAATGGCAGATCTTCTGGGTGAACAAATGAAGACCACAATTTCATCGAAGGTGCTTTATCAGAAGGCATCAAACCAAATATTTGGTAGACTTTTGCCGTCCAAAATACAGAAGCACCTTTTATGTCATATTTCCAAGCTCCGGCTCCAGCAGACTGCAACGCGAGCCTCATTCGCTCTTCACTATCGATTAACTCTTCTTTTTGTAGCGCGATTTTTGTTCCTATTGTGTGCACGAATCGGCTTAACATACCAATTTCATCTTTAGATTCATCTACTGTGAATTTTTCAATTTGGCCTTCTGTAATAATGCTCAATGAACCAACCATCTTTTCCAATCTGAGTGATAACCATCGTCCCGCAAGATAACCAACTGTCGCCATCAACAAGACACTAATCACGATCAGCATTAAGCCAAACGAGAACGCCTCTTTCTGCGCAGCTACAACTGAATTGCTATTAAAACGATAGGCTAAATACGCAGAAACATATAGCCCAGAAGAAATGCTTTCTACCCTCCAATGATCATCTAATTGTGATAAATTAATTTTTTTTCCTAACTGATCAGGTTTAGAGCTCGCTAAAATATTACTATCAATATCACAAAGAAAAATCTCATCCAAATCCAATTGTTCGACCATTGATTGAAAATCTAAAATTAGCTTCCCATAGTCTTCTACAAGCACAGCCTCCATTACACCAAATTGTTTTATTTGCTGCATAACATTTTCATTAGACCTTTCAATTTCCGCCTGCATTTTTTCACTTAAAAAACTTATAGAAAGCCAAAGCACAGAAAACATAATTCCCGCACACAACGCTATAATAACTGAAGTTACTTTCAGCCTAAAAGACATGAAATCTCTCTTGGAAATGGAAAAACTACATATTAGATTGGTTTAAATAATTTAACATTTCTTCATATATATCATAGCGGCTACCGTCAAACTCATCCAATTCAAAAAGATATGCTTCCGCCAAAATATCCCTACCTTCTTTTGTAGCATTAAGTGCTAGTAACGCTTCCTTGACTTTGTTTAAATAGCCTTCAATCCTAGGATGCACAAGCATCAACTGTTTTACGTCTGGCCGAAATGTTATTAATACGCTGTAATTTATTTCTAGATATTTTAAAATCTCATTCAACATGATATCTGCAACAAAACAGGCGTCTACCTTTTCACTAATAAGTGCTTGGACACACGAGAGTTGATTATCAAAGAAAATAGATTCGTAATTTCTTTCAGGCAAATTATTTCGCGCTAAAAGATACTTACCCATAACAGATATTCCTGCGGACTCCGGCGCAAAACCAATTTTTTTATCAGCAAGGCTTTTTATATCCTTTATAGCCATATTAGTTGTTATCAGCTTTGTACTAGACGTATCGACTCGAGAAAGTATCGGAATATAATTTGTATCCTTTCGGATACGAACATAATCAAACGCAGTGACAATAGCTAGATCAAACTTTTCATTTTTCACTGCATTATAATAGCCGGGATAATCCTTTCTTGTTTGAAAAACCACTTGCTTATCTGTGGCCTCACTCAATAATTTTGTTATATTTTCAAATTGCCGCTTTAACCGCAAAGGAGAAATAGCAGGAAACATCGACAAACTGATAATATTGTTGTTCGGTGTTTTTTCTCCTGCCATCGCGGGCCGAACAACAAAAAATAAAATAAGTAATCCCAATAAAAAAATTGAGAATTTTATCAAGAATAAACATTTCTTAAAGATTCGATCTATCATGGCACCTGAAATAAAACCCGAAATATAATTATCATCTGTAGCCTTAGCTATTTTCCAATTCGTTTCAGCAATGCCAAAAAGTATTGATTAACGCGTCACTAATGAAAACAACACCGCTCTTATTTAAACAATATTAGCTGAATCATATTTATCATTCCTTGATCGCCTAAAAAAATTTCCAATCAAATAATATATTTCGATGAAAATATCATTGCGTCAGACAGAGTGAACCCTCTATACCTAGATCTAGGATTTTTTTAATCTCATTCAAGTAGCTAGTTAATGTCCTCATGAGATGAAATATAATCCAGCAATAATTCACACAAATAATATTTCTCACCCATAAAATTTTCCAAAGACACTAAATAAGTTTCATCCAATATAATCTTACCCTGCGGACTTTCTTGCAACGCCAAAAAAAATTCCCTTATCTCATTTTGTTTATGGGCCAACGATGGATGAAGCAATACGACTAACTGCGGCAAAGGTTCTCCTTTAGCAATGACAGTTAACTTTGATTTTTTCTCATTCGGGTATTTATTGAATATCCTTTCTCCGGTAACACAAACATCGGTATTATTTTCATACACTGAATCCAAACATGGGATATGGCCATTAAAATAATAAGTAGAATAATCAGAGGAGAATATCTCATGCTTTAAAAACATATATTTTGCTGCAATCGAAGCACTTGAATACTGAGTAGCAAAGCCAATTTGTTTATTTTTCAAATCCAGAAGATCGTTTATTTTTTTATTGCTTGTAACAATATTAGCCACAAGCGTGTCGCTCCGCGATACTATAGGTATATATCGGGTTGTGTTTTTTATTTTTACGTAATCAAATGCATTAACAACCGCAATATCAAACTTTTCTTCATCGATGGCTTCCATATAAGACAAATAATTCGGACGAGTTTCAAAAACAAATTCGCCGCTCACTACCCTTCCCTGCTTATCCGTTAAATCACCATTAAATGTTTTACTTAACAATTTTACTAAGCGGGCATATCGGCCTTCCATTTTCTCTTTTGATGTTTCCGGAAAAAAAGCAAAAGTGAACAACCTTCTCTTCTGGACGTCTGCACCCCGATTCAAATCTTGTTCAACAGAAATGCTTTGCCCATACACTGGACTCAAGAGTCCCCATTGAGAAATAACAAGTACCCCAAATAGAATTATAATCTTTATAAAAAGTACAAAAGGATTCATCATTCCAAGTTGCTACATATTGACTTGTTAGAAAAATAACCTATGCATGATCAGCTATGTTAGGAAGGAGTGTAAAACTGTACGACACATGCTTCGCCTTATATTATCACCACTAATCAACTGGCGTGTTACTTGACGCGCCATACCAGCAATATATTCTTCTTTTTAAATTATCTGAACATCAAGACAATCCTTAACATTCCTTGATATTATAAAAACGTTTTTCCTCCTAACCAGATAATATATTCAGAGTACAATGCATCAAACCCACAAATACTTTGATCACTGTGCTTGGAGTTTGTATTATTGCTCGCAATTCGCTTTGAGCTTTTACTTCACTTAGTGTTGGCTACCATCCCTAATGGCTTTCAAAATTTGCTCTAGGGTTACATGTCTTTCGAATGCTCTACGAAAGATATTTCCAAGCCTACGATTGTTAGACGTTTAAGCCTAAACCGCAATTCTCCATCCTCCAATTCTAATAATTAATAATCAGGATTTAGTTATGCAATCTGTAATGATCGTTCTCTTCGGCATCGCCGGAATGTCTTTTGGTTGGTTTGTTTATTCAAAATTTATTGCCAATAAGATTTTTCGACTAGATCCTAACTTCGTTACTCCCGCTCATGAGTTAAAGGATGGTATCGATTATGTGCCTACCAACAAATACGTTTTGTGGGGGCACCACTTTACCTCTGTTGCTGGAGCTGCGCCGATTGTCGGCCCCGCCATCGCGATTTACTGGGGATGGGTGCCCGCAGTGCTTTGGGTTGTTCTTGGAACAATATTTTTCGCTGGTGTTCACGATATGGGTGCACTGTGGGCGAGCGCTCGTCACAAAGGCAAATCCATGGGGGCGCTATCAGAAACAGTCATAGGTACAAGAGCACGCTCTTTGTTTATGATTGTGGTATTTCTAGTTCTGCTAATGGTTAATGCTGTTTTTGGTGTTGTTATTGCTAATTCATTTGTTAATACACCAGGCGCTGTTTTCCCTGCTTGGTCAGCTATTGTTGCTGCATTAATTATTGGACAGTTAATTCATCGAAATTTTAATTTAATTGCTCTTATTGTTCTTGGCGTATTCGCTCTTTACTTTTCAATCTATGTCGGCAGTGAATTCCCGCTTCAATTACCTGAGCAAATGTTTGGCTTAACTGCCAAAGCCAATTGGATTGTGATCTTATTTGTCTATGCTGCTATTGCTTCTCTACTGCCTGTCTGGATGTTATTACAACCTCGTGACTTTATTAACGGCATGCAGTTATTAGTCGGCTTAGTATTGCTTTACGGCTCAGTCTTTTTATTCATGCCTGATATTTCTGCACCCGCATTTAACAGTCAACTCGCAGAAGGAACACCCAGTATGTTCCCGCTCTTATTTGTCACGATTGCTTGTGGTGCAGTTTCTGGCTTCCACGGTATCGTCTCTTCAGGAACCAGCTCGAAACAACTCGATAAAGAAACCGATGGCCGTTTTGTTGGGTATCTTGGGGCCGTTGGTGAAGGCTCTCTTGCATTAATTACAATTATCGCAGTCAGCAGTATCGCGCTAGCAAGCTCGCCTGAACAATGGCGTGACATCTATTCAAGCTTCTCGAGTGGCGGCGCAGGGAAATTTATTGAAGGTGGGGCCAATATGGTTAACGCTGGATGGGGAATTCCTGTTGAATTTGCAACGACACTTCTCGCCGTCATGGTTGTTTTATTTGCCGGTACAACGATGGACTCCGGTGTTCGCCTGCAACGATATATCATCCAAGAATGGGGCGATATTTATAACATTGGTGTATTTAAAAATGGAATTGTGGCAACAATCATCGCTGTCGTAGCTTGTTTGTTATTGGCTTTTGGTGCTGGTGGCTCTTCGGGTGAAGGCGGTATGATTATCTGGCCACTCTTTGGCGCAACCAATCAAATACTTGCCAGCTTGACGCTGTTAGTTCTCTCGGTGTTTTTAATTAAATTAAAGCGTCCTGCTTTTTATACATTAATTCCTATGGTGTTTATTTTAACCATGGCGTTTATCGCAGGTATTATTCAACTGAAAAGTTTTTACGATCAGGGTAACTGGCTGTTAGTCACCATTGATTCCATTGTGTTAATCGTATCTGTACTTGTTATCCTTGAATCCATCTCCGTGATTTCAAAAGCAAAACGTGGTGAAGCGCCAGAATAAACTCAAGTGACCCACCCTTGAACTTCAGTTTTCTTTTGTAAAAGCACGTTTATTTTCAATCAATATTATTGAAGCCAGCTATAGTCAAGCTGGCTTTTTTTGTTGAGCACCTGAAAAGCTTATATAGTCAATGACTACAAGCTAAAACTCGATAACTCCTTGAGCTTTGCTGTCCTCATGCTTTAAATACTCGGCTGAATTCAATGTATTTATACTTAACAATTCAACTACAACCATTTGCTGCATGTTTGGCGAAAGAATTTATTTACAGATGAACCAAATAGCGTAATGTAACGACACATCATTACCAACCATATTAAATCAATGTGATATTGTCAGAATGAGGGCCAGCAACTACCTTAAAACTGACCAAAACCCATTTTTTATGTATGGGATAAATACACAAATATAGGTTAAATGTAACCGATCTATACCAAACCTAATATTTAAAACTAAGAATATCTTCAAACGATTCCAAAACATGACCATATCTAGCCGATAAAAATATGTTTTGCTTAAAATTGAAAGCAATAACACCTATATTACTCTTGCCTCAAAAATAGGTAGCCCTTGCTTTTGACGAAAATGGTAATTTAGTTTGTCGCCCTATTAGATAAGAAGGAACTTTTGTTTTGTTAAATGTGATTACCCATATAAGAGTTATCCGACTGTTTTTCTACTCGCTTGCTGCGACTGCCATACTAATCGTTACAGCGTCTAGCCATGCAGATGTGATGGCGGAGCTGGAAAATGGCTCCAACAATCAATACCGCTCGCCGATGGATGTCCTATCTTTTCGGTTTATGAGTGACATCTCGCAAACTGAATTAGCTACTCTGGTGTTAGAAGTAGATGCCATTAATGTCACATCCATGGCGACAATCTCTAATAGCGGCATTCAATACCAACCCATTCAACCGCTTATATTTGGTGAGCACGAAGTACGGTTAGTGAGTTATGCCTCAGATGGAAGCATTAAGGAACTCGGCTATTGGAAGATTGACGTTCGCCAATCCTCAGCATTTCGACAAATCAGCTTTAATACCCAAACCGATATTAATCTTTCACAAATTGTGAAAGAAAAAAACATCGACACCGATGATAAATTTACAGCGCAAGGCACTTTTGTTGCGCAATCTCAGTTGGTTAATGATTCCGTACAAATTGACACTTATATGGATATGTTCGCTGTTGATGACCCACTACGTTCCTCTACCGAAAAACGCGTAGACCTCAACAATTATTACGTTATAGCTCAGGCCAACTCTTATCAATTCGGCCTTGGCACTCAAGCCTATGCCAACACGAGCTTATTACAAGATGGCTTGCAAAAACGCGGCGTGAATGCAGCGAAAAGTTTTAATGCATTAAATAGTCGCGCCAGCGTATTCAGTTATGCCAGTCAAAATCGAGTGGGATTTGAAGAATTTACTGGCGTGGGCGAAGAAGACAATCGTATTTCTGGCACCACCCTTAGTGCGATCCCACTACAATCCGAAAACACTCAGATTGTCACGAGCATGTCCTATTACTATGGCCGCAATGGCTCATCAAGTTACAGCGACATTTATTCTACAGAACAACAAGTTAACGAAGGTGACGGCAGCAATTTTGTTATTGACAGCAGTTTTTTCACTAAACAATTACGAGTACGCTTAGAAGGCGCGCAAACACAATACGATTTTGATGGACGAGCTTTTGGGTTTGATGCCATTAAAGATAACGCATACTCCGCATTAATTATGCTCAACCCATCACCCAATCCTAATAACACTTCACCTTGGCTTTGGTCGCTAGGCGCAGAATATATTTCTGTCGGCACTTTTTTTCGTAGCATCGCTAATCCGACATTACCCGGCGACCTATCCATGCAACGAATTTTCGGACAGTTAAGTAAAAGCCAATTCGTTTTGGATGCGTCCTACGCAAAAGAAGAAAACAATCTAGACGATAATATTAATTTACCCACCATCGAATCTAACGAATGGCGGCTGTCCAGCTATTACACTTTCAGCACCCCCACCGCAGAAAATCAAACTTGGCGCACATGGTTGGGCACACCGATGTTGTCCTTGACATTTAATGGCGCTGAAGCAAATGACGATGCAAGCTCATTAGTCATTCGCAGCAATAATTGGCAGCTCGATGGCATGACGGCTCGCGCGGATTTTCGTTACACCCGCTGGGCCTGGTCATTAACACATTCAGTGAACGAGTTTGAAGACTTTACCGACACACAAATAGATAGTGAAACGCAAAACACACAATGGGATATGCAATTAAATGTAAGCCAGCGTTTTAACTTAACGACTGGCTGGCAATGGCAACAAATTTTAAATAAAGATTACCGCACCGTCAGTGATACAAAGGTGTATTCCCTTGGCGGTAATGGCGTCATCATCAAAGGAAAGTTAAACGCTATGCTAACTTATAATCGAAATATCACTGATGCACAGAATGATCCGTTCTTCGCTCAAGATGCACAACAAGATTATTGGTCTGCAAGTATTAACTGGACTGCACGAGAAGCTAAAAACTATCGTCCCGGTATAGAAGTTTCGCTCTCTGTAACGACTCAAGACTATACCGACAACCTAATAACAACAAACAGTCGCGATACCATGCAAGCATTTTTAAATGTCCGTACGGTGCTCCCAACGACTTATCCGGGAGGTAACCGCTAATGAAATCTTTAATCCGTGCATCGCTGCTCTTTAAATTTATACTTATATTTATTTTTTCCCCGCAAAATGTTTATTCTGATATCACATCCTTATGCGGCGCGACCGATCCTTGTACCTATTCAGGTGAAATAACTACAGGTGTATCTGGAAATTTATCGGTCACCTGGCAAGGTTCTGTTTTAAATTTATCATCCAGTAATGCACCAACGGAACCAGTGAATTCAAATGGCGGTACGTTTTACGTCATTCAAAACAATCAAGAAATACCCGTAGGCAATACATTCACATTACTATCGCAGAATGTAACCTATGTTGTGGGCAATCAGCTTCCGAACTTATTTAGTTTCAGTGAAAACCTATCTGTTCCTGCCAATGTCAGTTTAGCCGCCGCTAATCTTGGCGCGACTCAATTAATATATCGCCGTCAATTTACGTCACCGTTTTCAAATAGTAACGCCAGCATTGTTTTCCCATTAAAACCCATGCCACCTAATCTTGGTGGTGGTACAACACCACCGCCCATTACACCTCCAAATAATGGCAACAATAATATTGTAACCAGTGCTTTAGAAATCCAGCGTATTGCGTTGCGATTTGACGATGATTCAATCTCGCGAATATTGCGACGCGATGACAAGTTACGGGCCTTTGCCGAATTCACTTACTCCAATGGCGGTATGTTAGCCGGCATTTGGGAAGTGGCGACACCTGCCAGCACACAGGGCGAGCCTATTTATTTTCCACTTGAAAATGTTCGCCTTTATCTCAACCCTGCACGCAATAAATTACTAGAGAGTCCTGCGCTGCCTACAGATTCAACAGGTTTATATTTATTACGCTTTCGCGCCTTAGAACCACAACTCACACAAGATATTTTACAGCTTCAATATTTTGTCACCGAACAATCGCAAGCAATGCGCAAAAAAGTTCAACCTTTGCGCTCCTCTCGTCCTACCGATGGCGCTTGGTTAAAACCGCAGACAACTTTTCGTTGGACTCCTGTATTAAATGCGCGTGCTTATCGTGTCGAAATATTCAAAAGCGCAGCTAAACCGGCCTCTTATGCTGAGCAATATTCTCGACTAGATTCAGCTTCAGGATCAAATACCAATAATGTTTCACTACTCGACAAATCAACGTCTGCTGTCACTGGCGTGCTAATTCCTGGTAATCAATCCGAAGCGAATTTTTCACTGGTCTCGTTTACTCACCTTGATAAAGGCAGCCACTATGTATGGCGGGTCATCGCTATTGACGCCTCCGGTGAAATCATCGCTGAATCTGCATTTAAAAATATTTACACTCAATAATCCATCACGTCAGTAATGATGCGATTACAAAAAAATCGCGGACAGGGAATTAAATACTTGTGAATACCGATCAAAAAGATGAACGCGGTAGAGCATTACTCAGCGCAATCGGTGGTGGAGATGACGCCGCGTTAACAGAGTTTTATGGTCTGTTTAACTCCACCGTTTATCGTTATGCGAGTTCAAAACTGAACGATACACACTCTGCGAGCGACATACTTGCAGACGTTATGGTTGAAGTGTGGAAATCTGCGCATCGATATGCTGGCAAATCAAAAGTGACCACTTGGCTTATTGGTATTGCGCATCACAAGGTCGTTGATATGTATCGAAAAAAAGGCCGGGCAAATCTCACTGAGCTGGATGACAGCATTGAAGATGAGTCTCCTATTAGTGATCTTGAAGGATTAATCAGCCAACTATCTGATTCCCGTGTATTACATAAAGCGTTGGCTAATCTTCCCGAACTGCACAGGGAAATATTACACTTAGTATTTTTTGAAGATATGAATTACGCCGAAATTTCAGAAATTCTGAATATACCTGAAGGCACAATTAAATCACGCGTCTTCAATGCAAAGAACAAATTAAAAGACGTGTTAATCGCCATCAGCTAAACAAGAAACGCTGGAACAAAAAAACGGGCAACAAAAAAGCATTAATTAACATGAGTATTACCTATGAAAAGCGCAAAAGAAAAACTTCCATTGCTGGTTAACGGGACGCTGCCCGACCACGAGCGCGCCGAAGTCATATCCGAAATAGAACAAGATGCCGAATTAAAAAAAGAATTTTTATTTTTAACGAGTCTGAGAAAAAATCTACGCGAACAACCACAAGAGATGCCCAGCGATTTGGTATTGGCAAAAATAAAAAAAGGTATACGTGAAGAATCTTCCAATGAGGCTCCCACTTTTTCTTCAGCCAAATGGTGGCGCAATGGTGCCGTTGCCGCTTGCGCACTGTTAGCTCTGCAATCTTTTTTAGTCTACAACAATAATGATTTATTAAATTCCGGCGACAGCGACATAAAATTATTAGATGGCGGCAACAGTCCAGATCTGCACATTATATTTAAAGACGACGCCACCATCGCGCAAGTTCAGCAAGCGATTCAACAAATAAACGGTACTATAGTCGATGGCCCTTCGGCGATTGGTTTAGTTGGCGTAAAAATCACAGACCAACTAACCACCGAACAAGCAATTGAGCAATTACAGACAATGCTATTTATAGACGATATATCCGAGGCAAATTGATACAAATGTTTTTTAACTGGATGGTATTACTCAAGTGAATCAACGTATGCGGAATTGCGTTTATTTTTTGGCTGTCAGCACAGCCTGCGCTTTTCCATGCACAAAAGTTTTATCTGCCGACACTAAAACAATATCTAAATCGTCCACGTCGACAATCACACCGCCTCCAAAGGCTTTAAGTAATTCAGAAGATGTAAAAAAAATAGTTCCGACAGTGCCATTACCAACAATAAAAAATTCACTGCCCAGCACACTAACCAACACAAACCAACCACCTATCAGCAACTCGGTTTTTACAGCAGCACCTCTGACTCCACCAAAAGACAAAAAGCCAGTAGATACTCCATCAGACAACAAACTACCTGATTCCTTTATAAATCGTAATTCGCCACCACAGCGAATTGCTCCAAAACTTGCAGACTTTCAGCCAAGAGATTGCTACTCATCAGGACAGCCAATAAATATCATCGGTAATTTTCAAAATTATCACGCCAAACACAGTGTGGTAATTGATGGTCAAGGCGGCCATTTTCATTTAGACATTCAACAATTTGGCAACAAACAAATTATTGCTCTATTTCCAAAAACAGTGACCAGCAACATTTCAGGTCCCTATGCATTATTTTTAGAAGAACCCAATCAGCATGAACCGGACAGCAATGCTCTGAGAGAAATTTGGTTGTGTGAAGCGGCAGCGTCCCAACTGGCTCCACGCACACAAGATACGACTAACCGATTGGATCCCAATCAAACTTTATTACAAACAGCGCCAACATCCCAAGCGCCACAAAGTGGAGCGATCGCCACCGATCAAAATTCCAGTACTACTAACAATACCAACCAAACAACTATTATTTCGGACTCTAACGCCACTTCGGTTAATCCCAATAATTCTGGATCATTAATCCGAGCCGCTCTTCCTGCACCACCGCAAGTTACCGCTACAACGGCAGCAACTTCTCAAGACGGTGACAATATTGAAACAGAACAGGTCGTCATCATTACCGTCGACATGGCAGAAGCAACTACTGTCGCCGCTGCATTAGCCGAATATGGAGGGCGAATAAAAACGCGTCAAAATATGGAAAACCTTGGCATGGTATTGAATGTATTTCGTTTACCTGCCGGCCAATCAGTGAATGATTTATTACCGGTTTTACGCCAACGTTTTACTAATTTATGGATCGATACCAATCAACGTTTTAGCTTAATGGGCGAAAGCTTGCTGGGTGAAAATTTGAAGGGGAAAGATAAAAAACGTTACGGCCAACAAGCATTAAAATGGCAACCTGATAATGCGCATTGCCTTCATTCAGTTCGTATTGGTATCGTCGATACGGCGGTGGACTTAAATCATCCCGCGCTTCGCAACGTCGAAATCACGTCCAAAAACTTTTTAGAAAACGGTACCGTACCAGCCAAACCGGATCATGGAACGGCAGTCGCGACGCTACTGGTTGGCAAAAATACTCAACCGGAGTTTAGTGGTTTGCTTCCGAATGCAAAATTGTTTTCCGCTGTTGTTTTTCGTCAGCGTGATAAAACCAAAGAAACAACGATTGAGTGGCTTGTGCAAGGCATTGATTGGTTAGTAGGACAAAATGTGCAATTTATTAATTTAAGCTTAGGCGGTAGCCGCAATTTAATTTTGGAATTAGCCCTAAGAAAAGTTGTTGCACAAGGCAAAGTCGTCATCGCCGCAGCGGGAAATGATGGTGCAAATAGTCCACCGGTATTTCCAGCTGCACAGGAAGGTATTATTGCGGTCACAGCAATTGATGCAAAAAATCGTCGGTATCGAAAAGCTAATACCGGTGCTTACATTGATATCGCAGCACCGGGAGTGGATGTGTGGGTCGCCAATGAACGTGGCAAAGGACATTATCAATCAGGAACGTCTTACTCTACACCAATGGCAACAGCAACGCTGGCAGCACGATTTGGCGACAGCGAAGTGTCACCCCCAGCTATCTTAAAAAAACTTCAACAAATTTCCATCGACCTAGGAGCGCCCGGGCGCGACAGCGAATTTGGATGGGGTTTAATTCAATGGCCAAAACAATGCCAACAACTATCAAACGACAGCTAATGTTTTTTTGGAGAACACTTTGGAGAACACTATGATTTGGTTTCGTCTTATGTGCGCAGGTACTGCACTTACATTGTTAGCCGCTTGCGGCTTGGAAGGAGATTCGTCAACACCAAGACTGACTGCTGTAACGCCTTCTGAAAATTCGACTGATGTCGCAACAGACACAGCAGTTACCGTAACCTTTAACGAAACACTTTTTGCCGACACTCTCACGTCCAATAGCTTGACGTTGTTCATGGGTAGCACGCCAGTGGCTGGCGATCTAGGCTATGACGCTACAACCAACAGCCTAGTGTTTACTCCCAGTAATCCACTGCCACTAGCAACCACGTTTACCGTAACATATGGCGAAGGCATTACTGATCTCGCTCGCAATCCGGTCAGTACAGGGCAAACAAACTTCACTACTCTTGATGGTATCTGGCAACCAACAGCCTCGTTATCAACAACGCTTTCCAACGCGAACAGTCCCTCGGTAGCTATCGATGACAACGGTTATGGCGTTGCCATCTGGATAGAAAGCGATAGCTTCTATGAAGCGGTACATGCCGCTCATTACGTGCCAGGTACTGGCTGGAATGCACCCGGTATTATCGATGTTTTTAGTTTTGGCGATGCCACATCTCCCACTTTAGAACTGAACAAAAACACAGGTCAGGTATTAGTCACTTGGATAGAAGATAACGCCGGAACGGCAGAGCTTTGGGCCACACTTTACGATCCGAGTATCGGCTGGGGAACGCCGCAAAAAATTACTGACTCTACTGACAATGTTTCGGGCGCTGCAACGTCCTATCTCAGTGCCAGCGGAATTGCGACTGTTGTTTGGACAGAAATTAACGCCACTGTGAATCAAGTTTGGGGCAATCAATATAACCCTAGCTCTGGTTGGGGCACTCCAACACTGATTCAACAGGATGCCGCTGAAAACGGCCAATCGCCAATCTTGTCGGGAAATTCTAATGATCAATTAGCGTTGATTTGGCAGCAATCCAATGCTGGGTCGCAATTTAATGTCTACTTTTCCGAATTTTTACCTGCCTCTGGATGGTCCGCTCCCACTGAAATAGACGCGACTACTGAAAATTCCATTCGTGGTGACGTTGATATTAATGACAACGGACAAATCATTGCCTTCTGGAGCCAAATTGCCGGTACCAATGGCGACGCTTATTTTAGTTCTTATGACTCCGCCAGTGGCTGGTCGACGCCATCATTAGTTATTCCTGGCAATGGTGAAGTCGTTGGCGTTTCCAGAGTCATGCTGGCAGCTGATGGTAACGCGCAAGTATTTTACGGCGTCGGTGGCGTTGGGACCGGCTTTGAATTATTTACCGCTACTTATGCTAGCGGCCAATGGGAAGCCCCTATCGTCATTGCCCAAGAAGCCGGAAAAGACGTGCTACAACTTTCTATCAATAGCAATCAATTCGGCGTCATCCAAACCAGCTGGATCGAAGTCCAAGGGCAAGCTAACACCGCCACCGAATCTTTTATCCGGCAGCGTCGATATCGACCAGGCGTTGGATGGGAAGCAGCAGAAACACTTCATGGCGTCGCCGGAGAGCTTTCCACCTTATCCCGTATTGCACTGGCTCCTTCTGGCGAATCTCTTTTAGTTTGGAAGCAGCAGGACGCGGCAACCAATACAACCATACTGCGACGTGTTTTTTCTCAATAATTCCGTCTGAACCTTTTCGGTACTAGGAGCGACTTAAGGGCATACTACCGCCTATAGTTAGTCGCTTTGATTAGGCAAACATCTACGGAAAGGAACAATAAGATGCAAAAACTTAAGCTTACAACAACCGCTACAGCATTATGGGCACTCTGCTCTTTTAGCGTTTACAGTTTAGGTGCCGATAACACCTTAGACATTAATGCCAAAAAAAGACCTAAAAACATTGCACTGCAACAAACAAAGGATGATCAATCGAATAGAACATCAATCGGTCAGCCTATAGGCTCAAGTAAAGCTCAAGCAGGTACACCTCCAAGTTTTAACACTGGCATACAAAAGCTACCCTCAGCGTCAATCAAACCAGCAACAGCTCCGGCTATGCAAGCGCCACCAAAGATCAAACAGGCCGCTCCTTCTCAAGGAATTAATTCTTCATCGTCTACATCCGTTCAGCCGATTGGTAACAGCCCTACATTGAATAAAGGCGTGCAAACAATGCCGTCTGTGCCTGCAGGGCCAATCAAACAACCGCCTTCACGTATTCAAACACTACCCCAAATACAGCGAGGCGCGCCTTCGCAAGGTATTAAGGCTGTCCCCGCAGCGCCTACTAGAAGAGTAGCTCCAACTAGAGTCGCGCCATCCAGAAATGCGCCAGCTGGTTCAGGTTCAGCCAGACAAGTGCCTCAAAGTCCTCGTTCAGTTGGACCAGGAGGAATCCAATCACCGAATACGCCTGGTTTTACTTCGCCCAACCAAAGTAGCAATGCCCCTGGCCGACCCGCTGTCGGCTCTGGAGTAGGAGGATTCCCCGCAACACCAGCGCCACCGCAAAATGGCGGCGTGAACGGTGGAGCAGCAGGACCAGGTTTTGCCCAGCCCTCTACAGCAAAAGATGGCAGTTCCACATACACCTTAGGTAATGGCCAACAAGTGCCTGCCACTGCGCCCGATGGATCACCCGCAACAGTAGGCAGAGATGGCAGCGTGAGCTACAACGATGGGACTTCTATTTCAACGAATGGCAATGGAGATACCGTCACAACAAGACCCGATGGCACCCAAAGAACCACTCCGCCTCCACAAACAGGTGGGGCGGGATTTGCTCAACCTTCTACGGCACGAGATGGCAGCTCCACATATACCTTAGGTAACGGCCAACAAGTTCCAGCGACTGGACAGGACGGATCACCAGCGACGGTACACAGAGATGGCAGCGTGAGTTACAACGATGGGACTTCTGTTTCAACGAATGGCAATGGAGATACTGTCACAACAAGACCCGACGGCACTCAAAGAACCACTCCACCTCCGCAAACAGGCGGATCAGGATTTGCCCAACCCTCCACTGCCCGTGATGGCAGCTCGACCTACACATTAGATAATGGCCAACAAGTTCCAGCGACTGGACAGGACGGATCACCAGCAACTGTGCACAGAGATGGTAGCGTGAGTTACAACGACGGCACTTCTGTTTCAACGAATAGCGCAGGAGAAACGGTCGTAACAAGCCCCGATGGCACTCAAAGCACGAGCACACCACAAGCAGCTGGCCCAGGATTTGCGACCCCAGCCACGACACTTGGAGGCGACAGCGTCTATGTCCTTTCGAACGGTGACAATGTTGCAGCAACTGATGGCTTACTAGTAAACCGCGACGGCAGCCTAACCGGCCCTGACGGCACACATGTCTATGTAGACCCGGTGACCAATGAAACAGTCGTGCTCAATCCCGATGGGAGTGAACGTTCGAGAGATCCTCAACCTTCAGAGCGGGGTGGGTCGCAATCGAGTAGCGGCCAGTCCAATAGCTCTAATGATGACGACGACGATGACTCTGATGACGATAGCGACAGTGATGATAACGATGATTCAGATGATAGCGGCGATGATGAAAGTAGTGACGAAGGAGAAACTGAGGATGACACGGGCGATGAAGGCGGCAGTGACGAAGCAAATTCAGGTTTTGGATTATCTGAATCAGGTCTCCAGCACGAAAGTAAAACAACCGCAGATGACTTTGTAGCGAAAAAGAAAGGGGAAAAAAGGGACCCTGAAAGTACTGCTCCACCAACCTGCGGCGAAAATGATTCCGGCCCACCTCGCGGTGTAAGCGAACCTCAACCTGGCGCAAATGGAAACTGCGTGCCGGCTGGGCTTACACCCTCCACTGAACAAGAGGAAGAAGAAGAAACTGAAGATACAGGATTTTCCGCACCCAGCATTGAAGAACTACGTGAATCAAATAACGGGGGTGTCAATATCGACCCGACGGGGATGGAAGACGACATGCGAGGAAATGGCCCATCTTTCGAAGAACAACTCGAAGATATTGGAGATACAATAAATCCTGGAAGTTAATGACTAAAATGTTAATACTGAAATAGAAAAGATGGTTTTTGAAATCAATAACCGAAACCAAAAAACTCAAAGACGCTTTTCTATTTTATGTATTACCAAAATATTTTGTATATACATATCAAGCTACTCAAGCTCGTTCAATGACAGTATCAATAATAAAAAATTATCCTACAAACTTTTGTCTCCAATATTATTGCCCAGTACATGAACCTTAACGATCTAGTCAGCGACTTAATAGCTCAACGTAAGAATAAAAATAGTGCCATCAATGTGCCAACGTTATGCAAACAAATTTCAGCCAGAGGAAAGTGTTATGAAGCACATCAAATATATCGGGTTAGCCATCTTACTCAGCACTTCATTAACATTTACAGCGCCGGCAAAAGCTGGCAACTGCTGTAATAGTTTCTGGAGTTGCTTAGGTGCAGTAGCCACGGCAGGACTATCCTGTGCAGTGCAAGCAGCCGTCGATGAAATTCAAGAAATACTTCAGCATGCACGCGACTTATTTAGTATGGGCCAGCGAGTTTTTGATGAATCGATTGGCACTCTAAATGATGCAGTCGTTAATGCAACTCGTGGCGCGACGGATAGTTTTGCTAGCGTAGAACGTAGTAGTAATGCCCATCGCCGACAAGCCTCAGAAATTTCCACACGAGTCGATAGAGATTACGATCCATCGCGTGCGCAATTAGCCAACACAAGAAGCACTGCAAGGCCCGCCGCTATAAGGACTTCTCCCACCAATCCTACTGACTCGTCTCAAATTAATACAACAGCAATTCAAACATCACAATCGGCAGCCGCTTTAACGGCACAAGCCAATCGACAAATTTCTACAGCCGCCGCTCAACAAATTGCTAATAGTGCGGGGACTTCCACCATCAGAAACACCCCGAGTAGAGCAGAGATGCAAGCGGCAATGCGAGCAGCCTTACAACGCGTGAATCAGCTAGCGGACAAAACAGGACGCGATGAACGCAGCGGTTTTGAACAAGCCATGCGAGGTTTAGAGCGAGCTCATCAAACAGCTGTCAATCATATGCGCGATGTATTTTCAGTGAGTTTTGCAGCGCCAATTAGTGGTGTAATCGGACCACTAGCCGCCACCATCGCCGATCCTGTTTCATTTTTGATTACCGCACGCACGATGAATTTGACATTAGATCGAGTTACTCGGGATTTAGAGAGATTGTTTCCACCTGCTATTAGTGGCGCTAACACACAGATTAATGATCAAATGAGATTAGTTACCGAAAGATTAACAACGGCTACAAACACCACCTCAGAAGCTGGCAGAATCGTGAACGCAATGGCAGAACTCGAGCGCAATCCAACACGTTATTATTTTGCACAACTGAATGATTTAACCGGCTATCGGCCAGCACAAGCTGGGGTAGTCGCGCGAGGTTCAAGTGCTACTGGCAGTACAGTTGCTCTCGCCCCCACCTCTACAACGTCAAATAATTTAGCAACACTAGATCCGGAGCTTTTACGTTCACTGCAAGTTCAATTTCGCCCTAACATCACTCAACAACTCAACCGAGAAATGAAAAATCTTTCACGAGAAAGCAATCGTTTACAGGCACGGTTAGAAACAAAACAAAATACTCAACAATACGAAGTTCAACTCGATCGATACTGGGACAACTACTTCAAAGGCAAAAGTAAAAATGAAATGGCGTCACAAAAAAGACAACTAACAAACGAAATTAATCAAAAATTTAGCAAAGATCCTGAAGCGCGCAACAAAGCACTCCAACTACTGAACCAACAAGAAAATAAATACTCTGCTATGCGTCAATCAACACCTTTAGCAGTACCAGAAAAGTCTCCACAACAAGGGACAATAAAATCAATCACTCATCCCAATCAGCCAATTAAACCAATGCAGCCGAACTCTATAAAGCCTGTAACCAATTCAACGCTAAAACCTATTGGACTGACTCCCATTAGTCCAGCACCTACTAACCCCGCGCCAGTTAAGTCCACCCCTTCAAAATAGCCCGATTAAAAAGGAGCAGGTTTAATTCTGCTCCTTTTAATTGTTCATGTTATTTGCCCTCCCCTCCAGAATTATTTTCTGATCTTTCAATTAAAGCTTCTTATCTTTAATTTTATTTTTCATTTAAAAATAATTAAGTGAACCATAATCCTTGACACGACGACACACCATAAAACGTCATGAGAAATTATTTACTATCAAGGAGAATGTAATGAATCAATCAACTATCAGATTTAGAAAAAAATCACTGACTCTCGCAATAGCAATCGCAACATTTCAACTAGCCGCTTGCGGCGGTGGCGGAGGTGGAAGCGCAGCACCCAGTGGACCAACTGTTTTAACGGGACAATTTGCTGGCGGTGCTGTTGAAGGAATGAGATACAAAACTCTCACTCAGGACGGCGCCACCAATGCAAACGGGGAATATCAGTATATTGCCGGTGAAACAATTGTTTTTTCTTTAGGAGACATTGAATTAGGTTCTGTCATCGCTGAAGAAAATCTAAATCCGTTTGATCTTGCCGGCGCAACCTTGCCAACTGATGTAACAGAAGTTACAAAACTATTATGGCAAGAGGAAGAAGTAACCACTAATGATGCCGCCATTAATATAACTCAATTTATTTACGCTTTAGACAACGACAGCAACCCAACAAATGGCGTTAACTTAACAGGTACTGAAACTACACTCACCGGCGCATCGATTGATTTCAATGTCAGCACACAAGATTTTAAAGATGTTTTTTACACATTTACTCAGCAATTTATCGGCAATACAAATCTGTGGAATGGACTAACATTAGCTTATTTATATCGCGATCTTGAGATCAATCTGCCAATTAAGTATGCGAGCTTGAGGCAAACAGATGAAAACAATGATGGGATAGTCGACTCGCTACGCACCGAATTTTACGATGCGCTTAATCATCAAATTATTGGGTCTAACGACGAGAATAACGATGGCAATATCGATACCGAATATGAACTGACCTACGACCCAATTTTTTGGCTAACACTTTCTAACGAATATAAAAACGACAATGACTCCGACGGTGCATTTGATACTTTTTATCGGCAAGTATCGACTATCGATGCAAAAGGAAATCACAAGAGCTCTGTTTCTGAAGACGATGAAGACTACAACGGTAGTGTTGATTATTCTACGGCTCGGAGCTTTAACTACGACGACAAAAATAAAATAACATTAGATAGCACTCAAACTGACAATGATGGGGATGGGATTATCGACAGTAGCTACACCATCACGTATAGCTACAATAGCATCTACATGCCGATAGAAGAATTTAGTGAATATGACAACGACAATGACGGGAGTATCGACAGAACAACCAGAAGAACAATTGATTACGACTCAAATGGAAATACAATTTCTATCTTCATGCAAACCGATAATGATAATGATGGCATCGTCGACAGAACTAATACCACATCAATGGAATATAACGCTGCCGATAAATTAACGCAGCGTCTCTATGTAACTGACTCCACTAATGATGGCATCGTCGATTCAGTCACTACCTACACGTACACTTATGACTCACTGAATCGCCAAACACAAGCAGTAAATGAAAGAGACACTAATGCAGATGCGACGCCAGATTTTCGCGCTATTACGCAAACAGCTTACGATGCGAATAACAATGTCGTCGGCTCTAGCTACACGGAAGAAGCTGCAGGCGATGGCATTGCAACTTATTTTACAAGTATCCTTTCTACATTTAATAGTGATAACCACGCCATTGAGAAAATATATTCACAAGACACAAATGGCGACGGAGCGTATGAAAGCATCCTAAATAATAGCTACTCGTATACCGCAAGTGGAAAAGAATCCAGTATCATTTCCAGCACGGATACCACTGGCGATGGCATTTACGAGAAAGTCGAGGTGGTCACAAATACCTATGATGCCGATGACTATCTTCTAAGTAAGTTGATTAGCATAGATAACGATAATGATGGCATCATCGATAGCGAAGAACTGAACACCTATGAATACACTGAAATCGCCGATGGCTTATTGTATTACTTAGGGCTCATTAACTAACGTAATCGATTACGGAGAAAATTTAAAAGGCCAGCTTCGATTGAAGCTGGCCTTTTTTATTGAATATAAGGGTAGGATTGATAAATTAGCTTTGCACTAAGATGGTAGATTATCGTCACCATACCTTGTATGTAATAATGCTTTCCAACAAACACTCAATCTCATTTCTTAAATTTATATTCGCCTTCATGAATCAAACACCTTCCGACACATCAATTACAATCGCTTTGAATAAAGGTTTGTCGAATTATTTTTCCGAGACTCGTGAGCGCATTGATCCTTTTATCAAACGACATTTTCGTTACCCTGGTGCTTGGTCAACCAATAAAATCGCTTGGGGCTGGGATATATTGCGAGCACCCATAAATTTAATCTGGGCACCGTTTTATATTGTTATTCTTTTGCTTAGCTATTTATTACAAAACCATCTATTAAAAATATATCTATTCAAAAAGATAGGGTTTGGATTTCTTGCTAAGATATTGAAAAAAACGCCTAGCGGTTTAACTACATCTGTTCAACGTTATATTACATCCGCTATCCATACTGATCTTCTACAAAAGACAGATATTTACAACGCTAACAATAATGGGCCAGGAGAAGATCGACTTGCTTACCATTTAAACGCAGCGCTTACGGAAGAGATATCACTCGGAGAACATTATCCACGTGTAAAAGAAATCGAAAAAGCATTATCTCAAGCCACCACGCAATATGCGAACACACGCACAGCATCTGCCGATGTAACGAATTCACTTTTAGCAATTATTGGCGGCGCGTTTGCATTCCAAAAATTTACGCCAGGAGGATTAGCGATAGGATTAACGCTTGCAACATTGATCACCAATCAACTTGCCATTGATAATTTTATCTTTGGAGAATATTTGGGAGAAATATTCTATAGCCTCTTCCCTAAAAAGCCATCAACGTTAACAAGCATTGCAAGCGCAATAGGTGTAATAACAGTTTTCTCTTTGCTTGCACCCTTTTCCGGATTGATAACAGACCCTATACAAAGTTGGACGGGATTACATAAAAGACGATTAATAAAGCTCATCGATCATTTAGAAAAAGATGCATTAGAACAATCACAAAAAGATTTCAATCCAAAAGACCAATACGTTGCGCGGATTTTAGATGTTTTGGATGCGGCGAAAGCACAAATTGGATAATGTTAAATTTTCAATAATCGCTTCAGCCCCATATAGGTTCCCGTCATTGAAACTACTGTCACGCCAATAAGCAAAGTCCATACGAAAATATCCCAAAACGGCCGACTCCGAACCATACTATTAAAATCTAATTGATGCAGCCCAGAAAAGAGCCAACGGAACCAGCGTTGCTGCTGTGAATAAAACCCAGCGATTTCTCCTGAAACAGAGTTTATGTAGAAATGCGTTGTGTCAGGGTTATTTAAAATAACTTTATAGACTGGAAATTTTCTTTGTCCGTTATCATGATCGCTGTAATAATAACCATCAGCTTTCGTCAACAAGGATTGTGATAACACTTCATCATGCTCTCTCACACTATGGATAATTTTTTCTTTTTCATCGTTTGTTATCTTTTGTTCTTCAAAGGTATTCCCATTATATCTTTCATATTGGCCTTCAGAATCAACCAATAAAACATAAAACTGACTTCGAAGTGCATAGCCTTCTATCCGTTTTATTTTTTTTGTACCTATTTCATCGCCTAAGTTAATGTTTACCTGATTAACAAATCGAGTAACATCATCAACCGATAGAGGAATACCTTGTAGTTTCCCTCGCTCCGCGAAACCACCACTTAAATCAAATAGCCGACCCGGGTTCATGGATATTAATCCACTCAACACCCAAGTTAATAAAAATATACCAAAAACAAGGCCAAAATAATGATGCCATAGCCCAACTGCTCGATATGGCGATCGTCGCCCTGATGATAATTTTCGAAAACGCTGGATACCAATGGCTATTCCAATCACCGTTAAAAAAACACCCAGACCGGAAATTATGATTACCGTTATTTCCCAAAGCTCATCATGTTGTCGTAACACAGTTGGATATAGCCAGTGAGGAATCGACCCTAAATAATTCCAAAATCTTTGTTGACCCGTTGTTTGTTGAAATATTTGACCTGTGGATGATGACACATACCATTCCGTTTTCTCTTTCCCTTCGACTTCTGAAAACTTATGAAAGGGTCTATGTCTTTGATAAAAACGTGTCACCGTCCACTGATCTTTTTCTATTAAGCTATATTTTATTCTTGTAATCGTTTTTTCTTGGTTTATCGATGGGGAGTTTTTTATTATTTTTTGAGCTAGCTCCCTACCCACATTATTTAATTGCTGACCCGTCATTAAATTCACAATCGGGTTATTCTGACTCGATCCACTAAAACGGATAATGGGATCGCCGGCTAACATCTCGATTGCAAACCGATTGACGTCAACCAATTTTAAATCTTGAAATTTTTGGCTATCACAACATTCAGATACATCTAGAGCAGTCAAATGATCTAAAGATTGTTGCTTACTGATACTGGGATACGGCATGTACATCATGACAAACCCAGACAAGCACCAAATCACTATGACTAATCCAATGGCAACACCTAAATAACGATGTATTAATATTAATAATCTAAACATGGTTGATAACAACTAAATTTTTAATTAAATAATTAAGAAAGAATTAGATTATTAAGGTGTTATTAAATTCTTAGAGAAAAGCTGCATTCGCTATCCACCATAATCCAACAACAATAGTAACCGCCGAAATGCAATGCGTTATTATTTTCACATTCAACAAGTCATTACTTTTCTTATTACTCACTTTTTGTATTGCTAATGCCGCCAAGACCGCATATAGCATCATCGATAATGTTGTGCCAATACTAAATGACAGAAGATAAAAAATAGCGTGCTTAAAATCATCAAGCATCGTTATGGGTATTAATGCTAACACAGGAGCCGACCCCGCCAAGCCATGTAAAGCACCCATAGCTGCAGGTAAATGCTGATGATGATTCAACGAGCTCTCTTTATGAGTATGGCAATGTTTTTCATGATCATCAGTGACATGAGCATGTAAGTGTCCATGTGAATGACCATCAATATTTTCTGATAGTTTGTCTTTGTAGTGACTTGGATCGTGCTCTTCTGGCGTATGCGTGTGAAATTTCTGACTAGTTTTTATCGCCCATAACCCCAAAGCAATGAGCGCTACTCCTACTAATATTTCTCCACTGCTAACAATCCCTTCAGGAATTTTTATACCAAGCCACGCTATTAAACCACCCACTAACACTACTGCAATCGCATGCCCTAAACCCCACTTACAACCATAGCGCGCTGCACTACTTAGCTTTGGTTTCATTCCCGCGAACACACTAACCGCCACCATGTGGTCAACTTCAATCGCATGAACAGCGCCTAACAAAAAAGCGGTGATGTAAATATTTATGAATAATTCCATGAGATTCTTAATATTGAAAAGAAGAGGCTAAAAGCAGAAACTTAATTCAAAGTACTTTACCACATAAATAAAAAAGGCACTTGCCAAAACAAGTGCCTTTTATTTTTTGTTCGCTATTTAAGAACTAACGGCAAAGAATTTTACTCATTGATGAAAAATTTATTTTCCATCTACCGAAAAAGCTAAGAGCACATTACCATCCTGCCCTTTAACGGTGCTCATCCCACCTGCGTTCATGACTCCACCATAACCGGAGTTGATAAATAACATACCATTCGCAATCGCCGGACCTGTTGCATTGATTGACCCACCTGACAATTCGATATCATTCACAGTTTTGTACATTTTTTTTGTATCAAATGACCATAAAATAGTTCCGTCAGATGTCGAGTATGCTCGAAGCATTCCATCGAGAGATCCTGCAAACACTGCACCAGGCATGACACTAATAGCAGCTGACAACCCATTCGCACAGCGACCACCATTCGGTCCGCACTCAGCTGCTGGAGCAGGGGTATGCCAAAGTGTTTTTCCTGTTGCAATATCTAACGCTGTTAATCCAGGCTTTCTTAACTCTGGCTTAAACACAACGGTATCTGTAACGGGAACATAAACTACTTTATCATCTGCGGCTGATCCCCACTGGATCCCACCTAACGCACTACCCTCACCTAATTTTCTTTCCCACAATATTTTTCCTTTGTCATCCGCGTCCATTGCGTACATGATTCCAGATTTTTGTCCGGCGAGTAAAACAGTTTTATCGCCAACTTGGCGGAGTATAACTGAACTGCCAAAATCAAAATCAGGGCCGATTTCTTTGGGACAATTAGCATGCCCTGTTTTTCCATAACAACCCACCAAGAAATTATCATTCTCAAGCACTTGGTTTTTCCATTGAATTTTTCCATCGGATAAATTCATGGCCACAACAGCATCTGAGCCGCTTTCTTTGACATCCGTATACGAATCGCCCGTCGCCACATAAACTAATTGTCGTTTAACATCGATAGTCGGGGACGACCAAATGGCAGCGCCGGCAGGCCCTAGTAATGGTTTACCCAGTCTGTTTACGCCATGCTGTTTTGGTGCTTCTTCTATGACGTATGTGCGCCAATCAATTTTCCCAGTGGCTGCATCAAGTGCAACAACATTGCCTCTAAATCGACAACACAAATAATCTACGTTTAAAGCTGCTGTTTCTTCAAATGAAGAAAGTGATACGTATAATTTATTGTTGTACAACAATGGCGCACCGGTTACACGCGCCTCTTCTAATTCACCTACTTGTGTTTTCCAAATGCGTTTTCCGGTTTCAAGATTGATCGCATGAATAAATCGATCCGTCGTCCCAACAAAAACAGCGTGTTGATTGTTTGGTAATTTCCCAACAATCGCGGTTGCCCTTACACCTGAATCCGTGTCATAAACCCAATGCGTACAACCTGTTTCTGCATCAAGCGAATACACTCGGCCTGGAGCAGCAGAAACAATCACTTGCTCGCCAACATACACAGGCTGACTATTATGTCGTCCATTGGGATAAGCAAAGGACCATTTTACTTTTAGTTTTTTAACATCCTTTGGATCAATACCTGGCTTTGGCTGATATCGTGTATTGTCTAAATCTCGGCCCCAACCATTCCAGTGCATTGCATCAGCCGTTAATGCGGCTGGTTTTTGCTTACAAGCATTTAAATTCCAATCTGGGTTGATCGTACTTCCTGTTGGTAATTTTTCTGTCACATACACAGCAATACTTTTAATTTCTTTTTCATCCAGCCCTTTTGCATGTGGATACATACTGCCCTTGGTTAACGTATTGATAACATAATCAGCGGAGCGAAGTTTTAATTGTGATCTAGGCGGAATGTAATCTTCGGGATTATCATGGCAAACGGCACAACGTTCTTTAAAATGCGGTTCGCCCTGCTTCATTAAATTGTCTAATTGAGCATTAGCATTTGAAACAGCCAATAATGTCGCCGGTATAGCAAGGGCTCCTAAGATAATTTTTTTCCATTCTACGGTCATTACTCTCTCCACTGTTTCTTTTGCTCTTATAAAAAGCGACTAATTCATATCATGAATATAATATGTTCAAGTTTACCTGCTATAAGTTAATAAACCCCATTGATTTACATTTTTTTATCTGATTAATACTATTTACTTACAATAAGATTCATTTCAGTCAAACAACTCACTTCAACGCAACATTTCACACATTCAAGTACACAGATAACAACAAAAGTTCCCGTCCCTATTGTTATTTCTTTTTTATATATTGATAGCTATAGCTATCAATATAATTATTGCCATTCAATCTTGGTGGTATTTTCAACTTTAACTATACTCAAAAAAAGTATCGATAAAATACTCGGCGAAACCTATGAATAAGCTCTTAATTAGTATCATTATTTTTTTGGTTAACACCACCGCTTACGCTACTTGCAAAGCACCCGAACCGCCTGTAATACCCGACCCAGAAACCACGGTTACGGCTGAAATGGTTAAAGCTCAAAATGATGTAAAAGCATTTTTATCTGCTGCTGAACGTTTTTTAAAATGCACGAAAAGCACTTCTCGCCACAATCAAATGGTTGATAAAATGAAAAATATTGGCGATGACTTTAACAATACTGTAAAAGCCTACAAAACCCGAATGGCTAACGCATAAGCCAATATCGGCTCGATCACACAATTAAAAAACCAAGATCGTTAAATTTTACTTATAAAAAAAGCCGCTATAATTTTCTGATTAGCGGCTTTTTTATTTTTTACTCTGCAGTTAAATTTATGGACAACTCTTACATTAAGACTTACCTAAAAACCCTTTAAAGGCACTTGCCAAATCAGCAGGATAGACAACAGTTTTCGCATTTTCAGATGTTGATAAATGCTGCATTGATTCAATGTATTTTTCGCCCAGCAAATACATTACTGGTAGCTCTTGCCCATCACCGATGGATTCTGCAACTAGTCTTATAGCGCTGCTTGATGCTTCCGCCAATACAATTTTAGCTTCGCCATCTCGCCGAGAAGCTTCTAGCCTACCATCCGCTTCTAAAATAGCAGCCTGTTTTTCACCTTCTGCTTTTGTCACAGTTGCACGTCTTAATCGTTCTGCCGCGGCCTGCTCTTCCATCGCCGTTTGCATAGTCGGTGATGGATTAATATCTTGAATTTCTACGGTTTTTAAAATAATTCCCCAATCAGAAATATCATCCGAAATTGATTCTTTTAGTTTCGCTTTAATATGATCCCGAGATGAAAGTGCAGAGTCCAATGCCATTTCACCAATAATAGAACGCAATGCGGTTTGTACTAAATTCTGAATAGCAATACTGTAATTCTCAATACCATAAACTGCTTTTTCAGGACTAACGATATTAATAAACGCTATGGCGTTAGTCACTATCACCGCATTATCCATTGTGATCACTTCCTGCGAAGGGATATCTAGCACGATATCTTTTGTTGTCACTTTATAAGCAACTGCATCAACATAAGGCAAAATAAAATTTAAACCAGGTGTCAATGTTTTATGATATTTTCCTAACCGCTGCACGACATCTTTTCTTCCTTGAGGAACAGTCCTAACACCTAACTTTATAGTGACAATAATAAGAATAACAATCGCGATAACGGGAAATAATGATTCCATTTTTTTCTCCTAAAATTTTATTTACTAATTCTTTCAAATATATTTTTAAGCTAACGAACAAGTTATATTTTAAAATTAAACGGCTTTAACAATTAAGTCATTACCACTAGTGTCTAGCACAGTTACCTTGTCGCCTGGACTTAAGGGAGACTCACAAATAAATCTCCACTCATCCTCTCCTAATATAGGCGCAGGAAAACGTAATTGCCCTCTTGATTTTGATTCCTGATAATCTAAAACAGTACCAATTTTCCCATGCAAAGCTTCCATTGCCATTCCTGAACGAGTTTTATCTTTCATTCGTGGAGATACAAACTTGAACCAACCCACTAGGCAAGCGACAGACAATGCTCCCCAAGTAAATAATTGCGCGGCAAAAGAGAACGGAACGATTAAAAGAGCAACTCCGACTGTAATTGCACTAGCGCCTAGCCATAACATAAAAAAACTAGGCATTAACATTTCAAACACGGCAAGCACCACACCAAAAACAATCCAATGCCAATACACAACATTTACATCTAGCCATTCAATCATATTCTCTCCTCATGTAGTTTTAGCTTTAAAGCCATTTATTCTGTACTTATTTTTTAAATATTTTTTGTAGCCAATTTGACTGAAAAAATAACGAGCATATACCCGCTACAGCCCCAAATATGTGGGATTCGAAAGAAATTCTTGGAGAACTTGGAAAAAGACCATAAATCATACCTCCGTAAAAAGCTATCACGAAGAAGGCGATTAATATGTTTAAAAAACTCTTTTCTAAGAACGCAGAACAAATGCAAACAGCCCACAATCCAAATACCCAACCGCTAGCGCCTATATGTATATGGGAGCGTCCGAACAGCCAAACCAATATGCCGCCCACAATAATAATGTAAACGCTACTATATACGAAAAATTGCCTTGACCGAAGTAAGCATAACCCTCCAAAAATGACTAATCCCGTTAGATTATTTAGTAAATGAGTCCCACTACCGTGTAAAAAAGGCGCTAGAAAGATATTGGGAAGGCTGGATAACCTTCGTGGTGAAATACCAAATGCGAGCAATGAATTCTGCGTCAAGAGATTGAGAACATGTACGCCAATCATTAGCGCCAGTAAAAAACCTAACACTCTAAAATCTTTAATTATTTTTTTCGATTTTTTAATGACCATTTTATTAGCTGCACTTATTTACTTGCTGTATTCATTCCAAAGCTCATCAAATTTATCTGTAAAATTTTTAATAAGACGTGAATCGTTGACCACCATTATATTTTCTTCATTGCTGGTCGTTGCACTACGGGTCCAATTGAAGCTGCCGTTTGCTAGAAATTCATTATCAAAAATTGCGAATTTGTGATGCATATGATATTTAGACACATCCATCACCAACGGGACTTTTTTCTCAATCATATAATCTATGTCGCTTCCCAGGTCTTCTGATTTAGCATTATCTGTGATAACTCTAACTTGTACCCCACGTTGATGTGCTGAAATAATGGCTTCGGTCAATTGATTATCAGCGATGGTATAAACACAAACATCAATCGTGCTCTTAGCTTGTCGGCATAACTCAATGAGTTTCGACCGACACTCATCACCAGGGCTAAAGTATGCGCTAGCGTGGTAATTATCTTTGCCTTTTGCAGAATCAATTATTTTTACAACCCGCTCAAGCCAGCGCATCACTGCTAAAATTTCTGCCTCTTCTCCAGCTTCAACTATTTGCTGCCTACTCATAGTAAACGCTTGGTTTCTTAAGTAACTCAGCTTTTCAGGCTCTAACGTTTTTGCAAGATCTTGTAGCTGATGTTTTTCAGATATTGTTAAACGGCCATCCGCGATTACATCACTTAATTCTTTTGTGATTTCTTTAAATAAGGACATCACCACTCCTTCTTATTTGATATTTTTTTGATTCGGCTATCATAATAGATCTACAAAGTTTTTTTATCAGTTGAAACCAAGACCCATTAATTCACATATAGCATGCCAGAAAGCACTTATAACACAAATACAGTAGCACCCATATTATCAATGAACAGACAAGGGAGTAACAAGATCTATAATTTCAATCACTCATAGCGCCCTAATTAACCTTTACCTCAGCGACACTTTATGCACCCTTAGCAGAGCATTTATCGAATCATTGTTTGATTTTTTTGGGAATTTTATTTGTTAGAGGTGACGGCAGGAATATTTAGCAGCATTCCCGGAGGGATTGATATATTTGAAGCGGTATTATTTGCCTCTCTACCGCAAATGAATCGCAAATGATTCTCTATCATTTCTTTTATTGTTTATTGCCGCTTGGTATTGCGCTGCTGCTGTTGTTTATCATCAGGTAAACAACAGCAGTGCTTATTTAGTCGAGAGCGAAATTAAACTTCTGCTTTATTACCTTTTTCTTCGAGCCAATCTTTTCTATCGCTAGCTCGCTTCTTCGCTAACAGCATATCTAACATTTGATCAGTACTATCACCATCTTCAATGGTTAAACGAACCAATCGTCTTGTATCCGGTGACATGGTTGTCTCACGTAATTGCAATGGATTCATTTCACCTAGACCTTTAAAACGCTGTACGTTTATTTTGCCTTTTTTCTTTTCCGCTTCTATACGGTTAATCACGCCTTGCTTCTCGCTATCATCTAGTGCGTAATAAACATCTTTACCGACATCAATTCGGTACAAAGGCGGCATTGCAACATATACATGACCTGCTGTAACTAACGTTCTGTAATGTCGAACAAATAAAGCGCACAGCAAAGTAGCGATATGTAATCCATCAGAATCCGCATCCGCTAGAATACATACTTTATTGTATCGCAAACCACTAAGGTCATCGCTACCAGGCTCAATACCCAATGCAATGGTAATATTATGTACTTCTTGTGACGCCAGCACTTCCTGGCTATCAACTTCCCACGTGTTTAGAATTTTTCCTCGTAGCGGCATGATCGCCTGAAACATGCGATCGCGTGCTTGTTTAGCAGAACCGCCTGCCGAGTCCCCTTCCACTAAAAATATTTCACTACGCTCTGAATCATCTGAGGAGCAATCTGCTAATTTTCCAGGAAGTGCAGGGCCTTGTGTTATTTTTTTACGAACAATTTTTTTACTAGAACGCACTCTATTTTGTGCATTGTTAATACAAAAATCTGCGAGCAAATCACCTTCTTCAGTGTGCTGGCTTAGCCATAAACTAAATGCATCTTTTGCAACGCCAGATACAAAGGCAGCCGCTTCTCTCGATGATAGTCGTTCTTTTGTTTGTCCAGAAAATTGCGGATCTTCTAACTTTGAAGATAAAACAAAACAACAATTATTCCACAAATCATCTGGTGCCAACTTTATCCCGCGTGGTAATAAATTACGGAATTCACAATACTCTCGCATTGCATCCATCAAGCCCGTTCGCAATCCGTTAACATGTGTACCACCTTGAGCGGTTGGAATTAAATTCACATAACTTTCTTGTGTTAAATCCCCGCCTTCTGGCAGCCATTGGACAGCCCAATCGGCAGCTTCATTTGATGCTGAAAAAGTACCTACAAAAGGATCCGAAGGTAATGTTTCCCAGCTTTGCGTGGCCTGTACTAAATAATCTTTTAATCCGTCTTCATAATGCCATTCGTCTTTGTCCCCTGTCGCTTCATTTAAAAAAGTGACCTCTAACCCAGGACAAAGAACCGCTTTCGCACGAAGGACATGTCGCAGACGACTGACAGAAAATTTAGCTGAATCAAAATAACTGGGATCAGGAAGAAAGCGAATACTCGTACCAGTATTACGCTTTCCGCAGGTATCTATAATTTCTAAGTCGCTTGCTTTATCTCCGCCTTTAAAACCCATGCGGTAAACATTTCCATCACGACGAATCGTGATTTCTAAAACTTGCGATAATGCATTAACAACTGAAACACCTACGCCGTGTAGCCCGCCAGAAAATTGATAATTTTTATTCGAAAATTTTCCGCCCGCATGTAATGTGCTTAAAATAACTTCGACACCCGGCTTGCCTTGCTCGGGGTGTATATCAACAGGCATACCACGACCATCATCATGAACACTGATAGATTGATCTTTATGCAAAACCACTTCGATTTTTTTTGCATGGCCTGCTAACGCCTCATCGACACTGTTATCGATAACTTCTTGCGCCAAATGATTGGGTCGCATGGTATCCGTGTACATTCCCGGCCTTTTACGAACCGGATCAAGGCCGGTTAATACTTCAATATCTTCTGCTGAATAATTTGACATAACACCCTAAATATTTATCAAGAACTAAATTTCATTTAATGTTTTCGGTTGCCGCACTTTTTAAGTAATGGATAGAAATTCAAACACTTCTGGCAACCATCGATCAAAATTTTGAAAACTATGGTCACCACCCTCTTCAACTAATTGGCGACAACCTTTGTATTTTTTTACCGCAGCGCGATAGTCTAACGTTTCATCATTCGTTTGTACCATTAACCAATAATTTTTTTCGCGCTGTAACTGACTAACATCTAATGCTTTAAATTGCTCTATGTGCGATTCATTCAACCGATAATGCTGACCTGTGTGGTAATTGGCCAAGTCAGTATTGATATAATGTAACATCAAACGATGTGGTTCAACGGCAGGGTTAATCAGCACAGCTTTTAAATTATATTTTTCTGCAAGATACGTTGAATAAAACCCACCTAGAGAGCTTCCAATTAAAGCAACATCGCCTTGAGCACTTTCAACTAATGCTTCTAACGTTTCTAGCGACTCTTTTGGATAGGCTGTTAATAACGGGCACTGGTAGTCAACATGCGGATGATTTTTTTCGCACCACTCTTTCACCTGAAGCGCTTTATGCGATTGAGGTGAACTTAGAAAACCATGGATATAAAGTAGCATACAGATTTAAGTATATTGGTATAAAGATTAAAGCCTTTAAACGAAGGCCTAGCGATATTTTTATTATTTCAATTAAAAAGGAGGCGCTTTAGTATCCTGCTGATTGGAATTCAATCGGATATTTCTTCTTTGGAATCCTTATCACCTTAGTAAAAAAAGTGCCGTCTGGCTTTAATTCAAATGTTCGATAACCTGGCATTAAGTTATCAACCGCAAACTCATCGCTTTTTGCTTTGAATTGAATACAGGTTGACGGTGTTGACATCAGGTCTACGTTATTTCGGTGCTGATTAAATTCTTGATGAACGTGCCCCCAAACGACGGCTTTTATATTTTCGTACTGATCAAGAATTTTAAAGAAAGCGTATTCACTGCGGACTTGCTGATTATCGACCCACGCACAACCAACCGGTACTGGCTGATGATGCATGAAAATCATAATATGCTTGTCAGTATTTCTTAATAATATTTCATCAAGCACATTTAATTCTGACTCACTTAAATTACCATGTGTATGGCCAGGCACTTGTGTGTTCAGCAAAATAAAAAGCCAATTTCCCGCTACGACTTCTTTCACAAGCGAAGATGTTCCCAAAGCTTCATTCATGTCATCAGGCGAATCATGATTTCCTGGCAACCAGGCAAAACCTTTATGCTTAATTGGGCTAGATTGGACAATCGATAAAAAACGCCGATATGTATTAACGCCACCGTTATTAGAAATATCGCCGGTGGCTAAAAACACATCGAACTCATCTTCGTTGTTACCCACATGATGGATGACATCATCTAAACTTTCATGGGTATTAAGGCCTAACAAAATTTCTTCGTTTCTTGGGCCTATATGACAATCCGTTAACTGAAGTAAACGAATAATTTTGTCTGCATTATCTAGTGGTATATGTAATGACGTATCCATAGTGCATGCTTTTTCTTACAATAATGTTGATATAGTTTGAGTGTAACTCTCTGTCTTGATCAATCGGTATCAGTAAATCCCATATCGGTCAGATCCATTACGACCCGGCCTTTATTTTGACAAAGCGTTAACCATTCACCTAAAAATTTATTTAACTGTGCTTTTTCATCTTGATGGTACATATCTTTGTTTGGATATTCATAACGCGCCCTTAGTCGTTTATGATTTTTCCAGCTAATAACTTCAGCCATATTGGCGTCGTGATACATACACACAGTAATACTTGAAGAACGAAGTGATTCAAATAACTTCACATCTGTTTCAATCTGATCCGATTTCTTTTGGTTCAATGTTGGAACAATCGCTTTAACATCTTCTATTGATGATGCGTAACACTGAACTAATTGAATAGTGGTTGTATAAGGCGCACGATCTATAATAGAAGCCACAAAATAGGTTTGTGTTTGATTCTCTCCTATTTCAAAAAACCATTCATTTTTTGTTTTTAAATCAACAAGTAATTTTGAAAGCCGAACATAATTCAAATCGCATTCTGCTTGTTGAGCAGCGAGGTCTATTCTGTAGCGCTGTTTGCACCAAGGTTTTATTTCTTCATTTGTATTTGAATCAGCAACATCGATAACTTTTGGAATAGCATATTTAACAGGCGTAGAATCTACATCGGAGATTAATTCAGACTCGCAATAAGTCACCGTAGACAGTGAGCTACCTTCTTCTCGAGGTATTTTCTCTTCTTTTGCAAAAAGTGCTTTTGTTGCTGTGCTCATATCTTAATTCATAACCTAATCATAATTTATATCTAAAAATTAAAATTCATTTTGAATTCGTTGATGATTATTCTGGAGCCATTGCAAACAAATTAAAGTTGCGGCGTTATTGAAACGACCATCAAACAAGTTTGCAAACACGTCTTTGGCTGGATACGTTAAAACCCGAATATCTTCATTTTCAGATTCTAAACCGAAAACACCTTCCACTTGCGAAAGATCGCACTGACAACAATAGAGGTATAACTTTTCATCACTGCCGCCAGGGCTTGAAAGATAATTACCGATATAATCAAGACGCTCTGGAACGACATTCGCCTCTTCTTTCAGCTCTCGCACCATGACTTGCTCGGGTGTTTCACCGGCCTCGATCATACCAGCCACTACTTCAAGACACCATGGCCCGTAGGGTTCAGCCAATGCGCCAACACGGAATTGCTCAATCATTCCTATCAAATCGTGACGAGGGTCATATAATGTCGCCGCCACCGCATCACCACGAACGAAGAGTTCACGGTTTATCTCGCCAGTCCAACCGCCTTCAAACAAGCGATGCTTCAGCTTGATCTTTTCCATTTTAAAAAAGCCGTTGTAGGCTGTTTCCCTTTTGACTATCTCAACATCTTTTAGGTGGTAGGTTGGATCTTCAATTGCCATATTCTCGTTTTCCAGCGTAGCTCTGAGCCTTTCTTTTCTTAATAGTATCTACTTATAATTTTAGACTTTACTGTAGATTTCACTACCTGAGTCTCGAAATTCTTTTGCCTTTTGTTCCATTTCGGCTTTTACATCAACCATTTTGACAACCTGCTCTTCCACTTCATCAGGTGCCGCGCCACCATTTAAACCCGCTGCATACTCGCGAACTTCTTGGGTGATTTTCATAGAGCAAAATTTTGGTCCGCACATTGAACAAAAATGAGCAACTTTCGCTGACTCTTTTGGCAATGTTTCATCGTGATAACTTTTTGCCGTGACCGGATCTAATCCTAAATTAAATTGATCTTCCCAACGGAATTCAAAACGTGCTTTTGACAATGCGTTATCTCGCAACTGTGATCCGGGATGACCTTTTGCCAAGTCAGCAGCATGCGCTGCAATTTTATAAGTAATGATGCCTTCTTTTACATCATCTTTATTCGGCAAACCTAAATGCTCTTTTGGTGTGACGTAACACAACATAGCGCAACCGTACCAACCAATCATTGCAGCACCAATACCTGAAGTAATGTGGTCATAACCGGGGGCAATATCTGTCGTTAGTGGTCCGAGCGTATAAAAAGGAGCTTCACCACATTCCGTTAATTGTTTTTCCATATTTTCTTTAATCATGTGCATAGGAACATGACCAGGACCTTCGATCATGGTTTGTACATCATGCTTCCAAGCGATTTTTGTTAATTCCCCCAACGTTTCTAGTTCGCCAAATTGCGCTTCGTCATTAGCGTCTGCAATTGAACCCGGTCGTAAACCATCACCCAAAGAAAAACTCACATCGTAGGCTTTCATAATTTCGCAAATATCTTCGAAATGCGTATAAAGAAAATTTTCTTTGTGATGCGCCAAACACCACTTCGCCATAATAGACCCGCCGCGAGAAACAATACCCGTGACACGTTTTGCCGTCATTGGCACATAACGCAATAAAACACCGGCATGAATTGTAAAATAATCCACACCTTGTTCAGCCTGCTCAATTAATGTATCTCGGAAAATCTCCCACGTTAAATCTTCAGCAACACCGTCCACTTTTTCTAACGCCTGATAAATAGGAACTGTACCAATCGGGACGTGAGAATTTCTTAAAATCCATTCACGGGTTTCATGAATATTTTTACCTGTCGATAAATCCATTATCGTATCTGCGCCCCAGCGTGTTCCCCAAGTAAGTTTTTCAACCTCATCTTCAATAGAAGAGCTTAATGCTGAGTTACCAATATTCCCGTTTATTTTCACTAGAAAATTTCTACCGATAATCATCGGTTCTAATTCCGGGTGATTAATATTCGCCGGAATAATCGCTCTGCCCCGAGCGACTTCATCGCGAACAAATTCAGGCGTGATTTCTTTTGGGATACTGGCACCAAAAGATTCGCCCGCGTGTTCTTGATGCAGCTCCCCCAACTCCCTTGCCTGTTGCAGGCTCATATTTTCTCTGATCGCAATATATTCCATTTCTGCTGTAATAATGCCTTTTTTCGCATAATGCATCTGGCTAACATTAGCACCAGAAATCGCTTTACGTGGAGCAATACTGTGCTCAAACCGCAGATGCTTTAATGATGAATCACTTAAGCGTTCGGCTGTAAAACGTGATGTCGCATTCGGTAGTTCTTCCGTATCTTTTCTCGCATCAATCCAAACACCACGAATGTTTTCTAATCCATCATGTAAATTAATTTTCGTATCAGGATCTGTGTATGGACCAGATGTGTCATACACTCTAACAGGTGGATTTTTTTCGCCGCCTAATTCTGTTGGCGTATCAAGCAATTTTATTTCACGCATCGGAACTTTGACATTATGTAAATTCCCTTCAACATAAATTTTTTCAGAATTAGGAAACGGTTGAACGGCTGCTGTTTGAACACTTTCACCAGCATCAAGATGTTTACCAACACCTTGAGCATCAGAGCCATTTTTTTTCAAACCGCTAGTCTTCTCTTCATTTAATGTTGTACTGTTAGACATAATTAATTCCTTAAAACCAAGTTTTTTCGTTTCAAACATGTATCGAATTATTGATAAAAATGTTGCAAAGGGCCTGCGCCACGTCCAACTGTTAAACTGTCTGCATGAGCTATTGCATGAGTTACATAATCTTTCGCCATCGCAACCGAATCGGCTAAGCTCATTTTTTTTGCTAATCCAGAAGCGATCGCAGCAGAAAATGTACAACCCGTACCGTGAGTATTTTTCGTAGCAATTTTCTCCGCACGAAACACTTCACAAGATTGAATATTATTTTCACGACAAACAAATACATCGCTTGCCTTTTCACTTAAGTGGCCGCCAGTCAAAACAACAGCCGTGCAGCCAAGATCCAATAACATTTCTGCTTGCTTAATCATCTCTTCTTCATTTTTTGCCACTTCAACATTTAACAATATGGCAGCTTCATTAAGATTAGGCGTCAATATAATTATTCGTCGTGACTCCTGCACGATAATTTTTTTGAGTTCTGCAATACCTTCTTCATTTAATAATTGATTTCCGCTGCTGGAAACAATAACCGGATCACACACAATCGGGATGTCGAAATTATCTGATAAAGCAGCATTTATTTCTCGAATCACTTGTGCATTATTCAACATGCCAAACTTTATGGCCGAGATAGAAACATCGGATAACAATGTGCGTATTTGTTTTTCCACCGAACCCAATGGAACAGACCATACTTGATCAACACCTAGCGTATTTTGCGCTGTGATCGCACTGATTACACTACAACCATAAACACCTAGCGCACTAAACGTTTTCAAATCCGCTTGTAAGCCTGCTCCGGCACTTGGATCACTCCCCGCAATGGTAAGTGCTGCAACTGTATGCGTCATCAGATCGAAAATCCGTTATTTTTTTGAATCTTTATACGAAAAACTTGGCTATTTTTTCAATATTTCGCATTAAGAATTAATTTACTAGGACGATTCAGAATCGCCCTAGTGCAGCCGCTAAAATGTAAAGGTCTGGAAAGTACAACAAGAAAACATACAGAAAACAAAAGAACAGAGAAGGGAGTACCAAAAAGTACTATTGTTGATCAAAGCTAAGCCTCTGTATCTCGTTTCCTACGCCAGTACTAACCGGATCAGGTTCACGGGTATTTCTCAGTATTATTTAAGGTCATTTATTTTCTGCGCTTATAGATCGCATCAATGATATGCAAAGAACCTGCTCGATTGAACGTGTGCGTCCCAATAATATTTTTATCCCAGTCAGGAGTTACTTTGGAAACAATAGTTTCTGCATAATGCTCATCATTCAAGGTTGTAATTTCACTAATATTAAAACCATAGCCATAATGGTTGCTACAGTTTTGAGAGGGGCGATAGAGAGTTCCACTCTCAATAAAAATCTTCCCGGCTGGACGAGAAGACTTACAATCGGAGACGATAGGGTTGAGAGGGTGGGGCGTCCAGTTTTGGCTAAATAAATCATCTGAGCTAAATAAGAACAACTCATCCCAGCTCGAAGCACCTTCATTTTCTGTAATGTTCGCAAACATCCACCATTTATCTTGATGAAATATAAGCGTTGCATCAACAGCCGTGACTTGTTCCATAAGATTCATCTGAAACTCCCACCGTAAGGGAAAATCAACACACTTATATAGCTCTACAGTTCTATTCTCAGCAGATTCTGGAATCATATACAGTTCACTTTCATGCTCAAAAATGAATGGATATGAAAGGTGATATGGCTTATCTAACACAACTTCAGGATCAGAATAATTTCCCTCTTCATCCATTGTGATTAATGAAATATGGCCCTTATTTGTTGCATAAGGCAACTCCTCAAGAAAAATGTAATATTTCTGATCACGAAAAATCACATGCGGATCAGCCCAAAAACGATCCTTGGGAGGAATTATTTTCTTATATCTCCAAAGTGATGATGAGAATTCATCTCTTAGATGAAACATCAAAATCCATTGTTCCAAGTAAAATTTATTTGTATAAAGGAGGTTAATTTTTTCTTTAAGCTTACTGAAAGTAAGCTTTGCAAGTTCAGTATTTGTAGGGCCGGTATAAAGCCTTTTGGAATAAAAGACTGGATGGCGGTTTTTACTTTTAATTTTCTCAAAGAACTTTTCCTCCCCAAGATTATAAAGCTCTTCCATCTTTCTTGGCATAAAAGATAAAGATTTCCAGAAAAAATTACTCCGATTATCTTGTACAGACATGCTATTAGTACATGAATACGAGCGACATAAAACATCGCCATTATCCAAATCCTCTGAAAGGATTTGCAGAATAGAACCAGTCTCAGGCCATCCCTCCATGCTCTCCCAATATCCAGCAGGACCACCACGATTAACATTATTATCGCCATGATGAAATGACCATACACCGTACTTTGCAGAATTTAAAATATCGCCCCTTAATATTCCAAATCCGCATCGAATAAAAATATCAATATTATGTTTTTTTATTTTTTCAATATCCTCAAAATTAAAATAATCAGACCATTTAGTTTTTTTTGTTTTCACCTTAATAGTTGGCACATGTCTAAATTTTTCCTTGCAGTCAATTGACTTAAAAGCATCTGGCAAGTAATGGCTTCTATCGATAAATTTGCTATAAATTATCAGCAAGATTTTTTTTATTAGAATATGAGTTATCTGGCCTGAACTGTCTTTTATTTTATCTAAAATAGATTTTTTCTTAGGAGGCTCGTTCTGTGGATGCTCATTGAGGACAACTAGCTCAATACTTGCATAATGGCTTTCCATAATGTCCGAAAGCATTTTATGAGTCCACGCAGAAAGACGATAATCTTCTAACAATAAACCAACTTTTAACTTGTTTTTTTTCATGGAGCGGACTCTATAACCTATTCTTTAGTACAAATAAATACACCTAAAACCTCATTGAATAACTAGACTGAGCATAGGGAAAACAAGCCAAAGCAAGCTCCTCGACAGGGTATTCATCATCATTTCAGCAAAACTAAAACAAATTTTTTATTACCATAAAATGAAGGACAATCAGTCTATGCAAGAGGCTCGGGACTGTAAAGGGAAACTGGGGTTTAATCCAGATTATTTGGGAGTAACAATTAATACCAAAATACACTTATGTCACTGTGCAATTATTAACAGTTATTAACGGCTCATCAGCTTCAGTAACTCGACCCTTGTTGTCGAAATAAGATACACTTTAGTTCACATTTCCTTCGCAATACCTGAACATTTCGGCATTACAATCTTTGGGGATTTAAGGGCTATAATCACTGTCACTAATAGGGATATTCAATACCTAATAAAACCAGCCTTAAAAGTCACAGCCTAGACAATCGATTATCAGAAACAATGGAACCACAATTCATGAAACTACTATTTTCTCGAACAAAATTTTCCATCCGAGTACTTGGAGCTGGATTAACTTGCTCTTTATTGATAGCAGGAAATGCTAGCAGCGACACTCTTGAGCAAATTTATGAGCTCGCACTAGAAAACGATATGCAGCTAAGAGCTGACCGAGCTGCTTATGAGGCCGGAAAAGAAAATTATAATATTGGAAGAGCGGCATTGTTACCAAGTATTTCTGGCACTGGCTCTTATTCTAAATCCGAGGGTGACACCGAAGGCTCTCGATTTGATACCGACACACTTTCAGTCCAAGACTTTGAGTCGGAAGATGGATCAACTCGTACTAGTTGGGGGGCTAGCCTCACCCAGCCTCTTTTTAATATGGCTGCCTGGTACGGATTTAAGCAAGGAAAGATTGGAAGTGAGTCAGCGGAAGTTGCCTTTTCTGCAAATCAACAAACTTTTTTATTACGTGTTGCTGAGGGATATTTTAATGTCCTGCGAGCAATTGATAACTTAGAAACGGCCATCGCCGAAGAAAAAGCACTAAGCTCTCAACTCGAACAAACTAAACAGCGATTTGAAGTTGGACTTACCGCTATAACGGATGTCCACGATTCTCAAGCCGCTTTCGATAGTGCAACTGCAACAACATTACAATCTCGCGGGCAATTGGGCATCGCTTTTGAAGCCCTAGAAGTCTTAACTGGCCAGCCTACAATGTCAGTGGCTCCCATCGCCAAAAATTTTCCCGTTAAAAATCCTGAGCCAATCGATAGGCAAGAATGGGTCAATTTCGCTCTAGAAAATAATTATACTTTGAAGGCTGCAAAGTTAAACGCAGAAAGCTTAAAGTTAAGCTCTAAAATAAGCAAAAGTAGTCACCTACCTACATTGACAAGCAGTATTAACTATTCAAATAGTGATACCGATACAACAGCTGGTATAAAACTCCCAGATAGCATCTCTGATACAACAAGTATTTCTGTTAATTTAAATATTCCAATTTTTGCTGGCGGCGGCACCTCAAGCAGAAGCCGGCAGGCTTATCAACGCTATGTCCAAGCAAAAGAGCAATACAACAATGCTCAACGCAACACCATTCAATCTGCTCGCAGCTCCCATTTACTGGTTGAAACCTCTGTTGCTACAGTGCACGCAAGGAGCCAAGCAATTGTTTCGAGCCAAAGCGCATTAGAAGCAACACAAGCTGGATATGAAGTAGGAACTCGAACTTTGGTTGACTTATTATTATCACAACGCTCGCTTTATCAGGCTCAGCGCGCTTATTACACAGCGCTGTATGATTACATTTTAAATACATTAAGGCTCAAAGAAGCCGCTGGCATGCTCGGACCGCAAGATATTTTAGATTTGAATCAGTTTTTAGAAATAAACGGCCAAGTATCTCGAACTAAATACGAACGCTAATTTTTAGCCGCTTTTGCAATCCATATTACTTCAATATTATTATAATTTTTGTTTGATGATTAATATTAGCTTATCTAGTGCGCCGCGATTTTCAAGAGCAACGTCGCGAGCGCGCTTTCCCATTTCTCTTCTTATTTTTTCATTCTTTGCTAAAAGCACAACAATCTCTTCAAGCTGCTTCGAACCCTCTACAACACGCATTGCTTTTTGAGACAGTAACAATTGAGACGCTTCACTAAAATTAAATAAATGCGGGCCTGTTAAAATAGGAAGCCCCCATGCTGCCGGCTCAATGACATTATGACCACCGACGGGTACTAAACTGCCGCCCATAAAAGTTATGTCGCTTGCGCCTAGTAACATCAGCAACTCTCCCATGGTGTCGCCTACCAATACATCAGTATTATCTAATAATATTTCATTGTGACTGCGCTGTTGCGTATGCAAACCACCTGTCCTGCAAAGCATCACCACATCTTCGAATCGCTCTGGATGCCTAGGGACCAATAAGAGTAATAAGTTTTTCACACTTGCTTTTGCAGCTTTAAAAGCTTCAACAATTATTTCATCTTCACCTTTATGCGTACTCGCAGCTATCCATATAATATGCTCTTTGGTTTGATTTAAACTAAGTTTAAAGTTTTCTGCTGTTTTTTGAGTTTCGCCATCGATTGCCAAATCAAATTTAATATTGCCAGTGACTTCACAAGATTCTTTTTTTAGCCCCAACGACAACATTCGCTCTGCATCATCGTTATGCTGAACGGCAGCAAACGATAACTGTGAAAAAGTTTTTTCAATTAACCATTGAATTTTTTGATAACCGCGCGCGGATTTCTCTGATAAGCGGCCATTCGCTAGAATTACGGGGATTTCTTTTTTATCACACTGAGCAATCGTATTCGGCCACAGCTCTGTTTCCATAATAACGAGCAAGTTGGGTTTTATTCTTTTAAGGAAACGAGCAATAGAATCGGGTAAATCATAAGGCGCATATACATGAAATATTTTTTTAGCTTTTATATGGTCTTGAAATATTTTATTAACCTGATCAGAACCTGTTGGCGTCGTTGTCGTGATCACGATACGAATTGAGTCTCCCCCTCCTGCTCCACCCTTCTCACTATTGCCACCGTCATTAAGCAAGCGCCTCACTAAAGGAGTGGCAGCAATAGTTTCACCGACAGAAACCGAGTGAAGCCATATTATTTTTTTCTGACCTCCATCACCAATGCCATCAACTCCTGCCTGAGCCCATGTTGGCTTTTGAAAAAAACCAAATCTTTCCGACCACCTTTTTACATAAGCAGGGGCTTTTCGCGCTCGTAGAAGCAAGCGTAAAAGAATCAGCGGAACACATAGATAAAGAATGGCAGTATAAATAAAACGAATCATTGGATAACTTAAGTGGCCTGACGATTGATTGGTGTATGAGGAATGTTAAATACGTATAATAACCCACACATTTTTATTCTCGGCGTATATTGCGATTATCCATGAATTTAGCACCAGAAGAAACTTCATCAGCAACTCCAGTTATTGATCTCGACATCGGTATTGTCGGGGGAGGTATTGCAGGGCTATGGTTGGCAAATCGCCTAACAGCGCTTGGCTATCAAACCGCACTCTTCGAGAAAACAGCGCTGGGCAGCAATCAAACCGTAGCCTCACAAGGAATGATTCATGGCGGCATCAAATATACACTTGCAGGCAGCTTAACCGGTGCATCAGAGTCAGTGGCTGACATGCCGAATTACTGGAAGCAATGTTTAGCGGGAACAGGAGATGTAGACCTAACATCCGCCAAAACCTTGAGTGATCATTTTTATTTTTGGTCCAGTAAAAGCGCATCATCAAAGGTGTCCACTTTTTTTGCGAGCAAGGCAGTTCATGGTCGCATCGATAAAGTCTCAGTTGAAAATTACCCCTCTGTGTTCCAAACGCCTAATTTCTCTGGCCAAGTATATCAATTAGAAGATATCGTCTTAGATATCTCCAGTGTTTTAACTGCGCTTAAATCACCTATCGAAAAAAATATTTTTTTATTGCCAGAAGAAAACGCTGACTGGAAGATAAACGATCAAGGTAATGCCGAACTTCATATTCACTCCAAAGATAAAAAAATTATTGTTCGAGCGAAACGTTTTATTTTCAGCGCAGGAAAAGGCAACAACCATTTACTCCGCGCTTTAAATATCAAAAAACCTGAAATGCAAACACGCCCCTTACATCAGGTATGGGTTAAGCATAATTATTCCCATCAATTTTTTGGCCATTGCCTAGGAGCCGACAGCACTCCACGCTTAAGCATTTCATCTCATCCGTCACTTGACGGAAAAACAGTGTGGTCATTGGGTGGCAGTATTGCAGAAAACGGCGTTAAGCAATCTGAAGATGAAGTCATTGACGCCGCTAAAAAAGAATTAAAGTCATTATTCCCTTGGCTTGATTTTTCCGATGCTGAATTCATTGCGGTAAGAATTGATCGCGCCGAAGCCAAACAGAGAAACTTTTTAAGACCTGACAAGGCATTCGTAAAACCAGCGAATAGTGTTGACAATGTACTTGTCACTTGGCCAACAAAACTAACCCTCGCGCCTAACTTAACTAACGAAGTGATTTCGCTATTAAACAAATCAAATATTACACCTGCTCAGAAAAATAACGCTAATGATCTTGACCAATTAAATTTTCTTGGGCATCCCGATATTGCACTTCCCCCCTGGGAAACACCGTTAGAACAACAAGGAAGTTTATCGTGAGCTCCAATAGCGATTACCTTTTGCCAAAAATTTATTTCGGATCAACCGATATCCGTATTAGCAGATTAGGACTTGGAACGGTAAAGCTTGGAAGGAACCAAGGTGTAAAGTATCCAACACATTTTGACTTACCTTCTGATGAGCAAGCTGACAACCTAATTGCACAGGCAAAAGATTTTGGCATCAATCTTATTGATACCGCACCCGCCTATGGAACGAGCGAAAAACGCTTAGGAAAATTATTGAAAGAATCTCGTGAAGATTGGGTTATTTGCAGTAAAGCGGGTGAAGAATTTATTGACGGAGAATCACACTATGATTTCACGCCAGAACATATTCGTTTCAGCGTAGAACGTAGTCTTACTCGTCTAAATACCGATAGAATAGATATTGTATTAATTCACTCCGATGGAAATGATCTCGACATTATTCGATCTGGGGCATTAGATATTTTAGAGGATTTGAAACAACAAGGAAAAATTCGCGCTTTTGGTATGTCGACAAAAACTATTGAAGGCGGGATCTTAGCAGCAAAAAAATCGGATGGCGTCATGGTGACGTATAATCTCAATCATCGAGAAGAATCGCCGATTTTAGATTTTTGTAAAAAAGAAAATAGAGGCGTGTTATTAAAAAAAGTATTCGCTAGCGGCCATATCACAAAAGACGAATCATCGGATCCTTTGCAAGACAGTATGAACTTTATTTTTTCGCATGCCGTAAACAGCTGCGCCGTTATTGGCACTCTGAACCCAGATCATCTAAAACAAAACGTTATTGCGGCAAATAAGGCTTTAGGAAAAAAGTAAGCTTAATCAACTGGAAAAATATAAGCCTAATCGTTCTTTATTTTATCAACAATCGCTGTTGTCGATAAATTATCATAAAGCGTTAGCGCTTTGACTTTTCCGCCATAGGCTTTAACAATATCCGCGCCGACAACTTGGTCATCACTGTAATCACCGCCCTTCACTAAAATATCGGGTTTTATTTTTTCGATCAAAGACTCAGGTGTATCGTCTTCAAAACTAATGACCCAATCCACCGACTCCAAACCGGCCAGTACCGCCATGCGTCTATCGACTGGATTAATAGGCCTCCCCTCGCCTTTTAAACGTCTTACTGAATCATCTGAGTTAATAGCAACAATTAAACGATCACCTTGTTTTTTTGCTTCTTCTAGATAACCCACATGACCTGCATGAATAATATCAAAGCAACCATTAGTGAAAACAATAGATTCCCGTTGCGCTTTTGCGTCGTTTAAAGCCATCAATAATTGGTCTAAGGTTACAACACCTTTTTCTGATCCGGTTTCTGATTGCACTGCTCTACGTAATTCAGGTCCGCTTATTACTGCCGTTCCTAATTTACCAACAACAATACCTGCTGCTAAATTTGCTAGACCAACTGCTTGCGCAAAACTTTCACCCGCGGCTAACGATGCCGCCAATACTGCAATGACAGTATCGCCAGCACCAGTTACATCAAATACTTCTCGTGCGCGCGCCGGCAAATGTAATTCTGATTGGCCTGGAACCAACAATGTCATGCCGTGTTCCCCGCGAGTAATTAAAAGCGCCTCTAATGATAAATTTTTAATCAGTTGATGGCCTTTTTCTACCAAATCGTCTTCGTTTTCACACTTGCCCATCACGAGCTCAAATTCATGCAAGTTAGGTGTTAATAACGTTGCGCCTTTATAGCGTGAAAACTCGGTTCCCTTCGGATCAATAATGACCGGCACTTTATGAGATTTAGCTAATTGAATATATCGCTGAACATCATACAGCGTGCCTTTATCGTAATCTGACAAAATAACGGCGCCAATATTTTCAAATCGGCTTTCTGTTTTTTTGATACAACCTTGGCTATCTTCTTTTGAATATTTTTCTTCAAAATCCATCCGTATCAATTGCTGGTGGCGAGATATAACCCGCAACTTAGTAATTGTCGGTTGCTCTTTGGATATAAAAAAATCGGTTACGATATCTGCCGCTTTTAATCTTTGCTGCAATGTTTTACCAGCTTCATCATCACCAATAACACTGGTGATCATCGCTCCAGCACCGAGCGCTGCGATATTTAACGCAACGTTAGCGGCGCCGCCGGGACGATCATCTTGGCGATTCACTTTCACAACTGGGACAGGCGCTTCTGGAGAAATACGAGACGTATCACCATACCAATAACGATCGAGCATGACGTCGCCAACAACTAATACTTGCGACTTATCGAATCTCGGCATACCTAACTGCATTGATAGTTCTCCGCTGTTTCTATTTTTTATTGCTGTTTTATATTTTTCTACTAGTTAATTTTATTTTTCTATTTTTCATCCTGAAATTGCTGAGCATGGAGCTTTGCATACTCCCCACCTTTTTCCAGCAACGCTTTATGTGTGCCCATTTCAGCAATGCAGCCTTCATGCATGACAACAATTTTATCTGCACTTTCTATCGTTGATAAGCGATGTGCGATAACAAATGTTGTTCGATTGCTTGTTACTTTTTCTAACGCATCTTGAATTAATTTCTCTGATTCATTATCAAGCGCTGACGTTGCTTCATCTAAAATTAAAATGGGAGCATTTTTTAATAATGCGCGAGCAATTGAAAGACGCTGTCGTTGTCCACCTGAAAGGCGAGCACCATCTTCACCAATAATCGTATCGAAACCTTCAGGTAACTGCTCAATAAATTCTAATGCATGTGCTTTTTTAGCTGCCTCATAAATCTCTTCGTCAGATTTCGTGGCAAGGTCGCCGTAGGCAATATTGCGTTTAATCGTATCGTTAAACAACACTATATTTTGTGTGACAAGTGCAATATGACTTCTTAGGTTTTTTAACGAATAATCGTTAACATCCTTTCCATCCAATAAAATACTACCTTGTTGGTGATCATAATAACGAGGGATCAAACTGATTAATGTCGACTTACCGCTTCCAGACTTGCCGACTAAAGCAATAACTTCACCAGACTTAACCGTAAGATTAAAATCCTTTATCACTAACTCTTTTGATTCAGAATAAGAAAAATTTAAATCTTTAAACTCAATCTCACCATTGACATGATCAACAGTATATCTTCCAGTATCTTTCTCTGGCTGCTCATCGAGCTGCAAGAATATGCTGTTTGCAGCCACCAAGCCTTGTTGGATTTTTGTATAGACATCACCAAGTTGACGTAATGATTTTGGTAAAAAACCTACCGCCGTCATATACATAATTAATTCAGCAGCACCGTCGGGTTTAATAATGATCAATGCAACAAACATCAAGATACCAAGAGCAACCGCAACAATAAATTGGTTTAACGACGTCGCCATACTCGAAGTAAAAGCGATCTTTACATTTTGATTAAAATTATATTGGCTCGCGTCTTTAAAACGATCTTTTTCATACTTTTCGCCGCCGTAGGTTCGCATGACGCGGTAGCCGCCAATCATTTCACCACTAATACTCGTGATAGCGCCCATCGCCGACTGCACCCGACCGCTATAGCGGCGCATATGTTTACCTGCAACCGCCACCAGCAATCCAATGACTGGAGCAATCGCCAAAAAAATCATTGTTAGCTTCCAATTGGTATACAACAAAAAGCCCATGAGACCTATTACAATAAATCCTTCGCGAATCACAATTTTTAATGCATCCGTCACAGCGACTGTCACTTGTGAAACATTAAAGGTGATTTTTGAAATTAACTGACCAGAATCCCGCTCATCAAAATAGTGGCTGGGTAAAACAGTTAGCTTATCAAAAAGCTCTGTTCGCAAAGCGTGAACGACATGCTGCGCAACAAGCGCCAAAGAATAGTTCCCTACAAAAAAACCCACGCCTCTTAAAAAATAAATTACAACAACCATAATAGGCACTAACATCAAATCTGTTGGTAATGCGGGCAACCAATCAAAATTGATATCAACTTTCTCGGCAATCGCAGAGAAAGGTTCATTGAGATCTTTATTAGCAACAACGGCATTTTCTGGTATATCTGGCCGACCTGTGTTTTCTAGTGCATTCATCAAGTAGCCGGTTAGCTGCACAAGCAATATTTGCGTAACAGAAAACAACCAAAAACCTGCTATATTCAGGAAGAATAAAAACAAATGTGGCCGAATATATCGCAACAAGCGGGTATACACTCGCCAGTTACTCGTCTCATATTTTTCGCCGTTATCAAAGTTCGACACAGGTTTTAGTTACTCTTGTTTATCTTTTGTTAAACTGCCTACTTATATTTCGCTATTTCTCTAAGCATATTTCTAATTATTTTTCAGACAGCGCCTCTTTATACAGGCTCTCATAATTTTCAAGCATAACTTTCTCTGTATGTTTTTCGAGAATACGTTGTTTTGCTTTTTCTCCCCGCGCAACTCGAGTATCTGCCGCATCCGTTATCGATTGCTTCATAGCAATAACTACAGATGAAATAGATGTCGGGTCGGCTAAATACCCAAAACTCTCATCGGGAACCAGTTCTCGCATACCAATAACATCCGATGTAATAACCGGAGTTCCCGTTACCATGGCCTCCATTAATGCCAGAGGCAAACCTTCTCTTAACGATGGCATTAAAAATACGTCGCAGGCATGTAAAAGCGCAGGAACATCATCTCTAAAACCAAGTAAACTAACATTATCTAAAAGACCCAACTCATCAATGAGTGAACGCAACTGCTGTTCGACTGGCCCCGTTCCAGCAATTAGCAATTTTGCGTTCTCATGAAACTTCAACAATTCAGCAAACGCATGCAATACAACAACATGGCTCTTCTTTGGCGCTAAACGACCTACCATGAGAAAAGTGAAATCACCTTGGTAAAAATTGGGAAACAATGTTTCAGGAGGTATTTGAGGGTCAGTTAAAAACCTTTCACACTGAATCCCATTTGGGACCGGAACTACTTTATCACTGGTTAATCCTATATTTGATCGAATAATATCTTTTGTTCCCTCATTAGAAACGGATATTAAACGTGATACAAATGAATAGATAATCCAGTTAGCTAACTTTCGAGCAATGCCATTATCACCACCCACTATGCCGTGGAGGATGCCAACAACCTTAGGTTTGCGTTTTGAAATAAGTGCCGATAAGGCGCCTATTGGTATAGGTCGACGAAATTGGCATACCACCAAATCTATATCATTATCATCAATAATTTTTGCCACATGCTTTAATGTGGACCAACTTGTCCAATACAATTTACTTTTTCGTATCTGTGAATAAATAACTTTTTCTGCAACCGCATGCATTCCGTTTTTACCATCATCTGTACCGCTGAGATAGCACGCTACTGTGGTAAACTCACCAGACGGCGATTTCGCCATGCTGTTAAGCAGCGGGGCGTTAGATTTATACGTTTTAATTAGCTGCAGAACCTTTTTTGACATGAAACACCGTTTTAAAGCTATTAGAATATCGAGAAATTATACACATGAATTGAAAAAACTTCTGCCAAGCAAAGTACAGCAAGACAGATAGAGTACAACATATGGCCACACCAGTAGCACCTAATACAGAAGCAACCACGGATTGGAGCAATCTTTACCAATACAGACGTGCGACACAAAAGCGCTATAAAACAATCTGGCATGTCCCATTAAAGAAACGGCATCACCAAGTTGTTAGAGAATTAGCCAAAAACACGTCATCACTGCTGGAACTGGGCGCTGGCGCTCGTAATTTTTACGATGTTATCTCTCCCCACTTCCCCAATTTCGAGTATAAAAGCTTTGACGTAGACACAAGAAATCACCATGACTTTTATTCTTTAGAAGATATTACAGGTGAATTTGAAACGGTATGTATGTTTGAAGTAATTGAGCATGTCCCACCACAGCTCGCACTTGAAACACTCACCACCGCTTTCAAGCACATGAAATCCGGTGGGATGATTTTTGTTTCAACGCCAAACACATTTAACCCCCCAGAATACCTTCGTGATGCGACTCATATCACACCTTGGTGTTATGACGAACTTGGTGGTGTTTTGCAATTAGCAGGGTTTGAATTAAAAGAAGTGTATCGTCTTTATCACGATTCATTGTTGAAAAAAATTCTGCGGCGTTTTATTTTGCAGCCTTTATTTAGAGCGATGGGAATAGATTTTTCTAAACAAATTATTGCTGTAGGCATAAAACCCTAAATGAATGATGGCAGTGGCACAACAGATTCTACAAAAGGTAAATTGCTCTATATATCAAAACGAGCAGATGCTGCTTCGACTCGTTATCGTATTTTTCAGTTTTTTCCTGCATTAGAAAGTAAAGGCTGGAAATGTGAGTATATTTCCGCCAACAATCAAAGCCTGTGGGAGCGATTAACGTTCGCCTTTTCATGTCGTCGTTATTCGATCGTAATTATTCAGCGGAAATTATTTGACCCGCTCACACTGAAACTTATTTCACTTTTCAATTCGAATATCGTGTTTGATTATGATGATGCTATTTTTCTAAATGACAATGGAAGCTCATCATCAAGACGATCAAAAAGATTCAGCAAGACAACTCATTTAGCCAAGCTATCTCTAGCCGGCAATGCCTATCTTGCTTCTTATTCGCGCTCAAAAAAAGTCGACATTCTCCCAACATCAATCCCTTATGAAAGATATAGCCGGAAAATACAATGTAGAGAAAACTATGTTAAACAAAACTTCAACAGCTTAAACGACAGATTGGTTTTGGTTTGGATAGGAAGCCATTCGACTCAAAAATATTTAGAATCTCATCGTGATATTATTGAAGGTATAGGAGAAAAATTCGAAAATCTTACTTTAAAAATTATCGGAGACTTTTCTATAACGTTCAAACACATCAATACACAATGTATCGCATGGTCAGCAGAAACTGAAATCAATGAGCTTATGACCGCCGACATAGGTATTGCTCCTATGGATGAAGACCCATGGACCAAAGGTAAATGTGCATTAAAAATTATTCAGTACATGGCCTGCGGCTTACCTGTTATCTCTTCGGACACCGGCGCTAATGCTGAAATAGTTGTGCATAACGAAACTGGCTTTTTGGCGAACGATCTCACCGAATGGATTGGCAGTATTGAAAAATTACAAGATGCTAAACTACGACTTAAATTGGGCGAAAATGCACTAGAGCGGGTTAAAGAAAAGTACACTGTCGACATTCAAGCAGAAAGGATGGATGACTTATTTTTATCTCTCCTTTCTGACTCCCATCGCTCTTCTCTATAAAAAATCCACTTTAACCAATCTCCCATATTTTTTTTCATGCCGCTGAGATAATTCATCACACCACGCTTGCGTTAGCTTTTTCAGCTTTTTTTTCTTATTCGTATTTTCTGAAGATTCTTTTTTTTGATACTCACACCAAAAATCAATTCCTAACTGTCTTACACCCAATTCTTCAGCGTTAATTAAAAACCGTGCAATATCCCTAGATTTTTTATTCGCCACCGAAAATCGTGGCTTTACTGCTGCCTCAATATCAACAATATGTATTTTGGTATCAAAGTTTTCATCTGGCGATTCAACTTCCGGATTTTTTAAATGAACAACGTTATTATTTGACTCGTCAGAAAGATCAAGCATCACATTTCCAAACTTAAAGTCTCCGTGAATCCATCCTGAATCATGAATTGCATGTAAGTATTGGGCCACTTCTTGAGCGATAACCCTGACCGAATTAGCACTCAAAGAAAGCCATTCTATCTTTCTAAAATCCACTCCTTCAACATGCCGATATACAACATGACCCAGTTTTTTGTCTGGCGTAAGACCTATGTGGTAGAGCTTTGCAAGAAATGGAAAATGCTGGGCATAAAGATGGGCGATATTTTTTTGTTTTCGACGAAAGCTCAATTTTTCAAGCGTTGACGTTAATTCATATTGCTTAATAACAATGGCGCCAAGCTTTGGAATATCAGCACGATAAACTGAAATACTGCCATCTTGCTTTATTAGTTCACAATAATCGTTAGCGGCAAAATTTAATGATTGTAAGTCGATCATGATTTTATTCCGCCAATAATGTATTTAAATCAGGAACAAACGGCTCAAAACCAATATTTTTTCGATACCCATCTTTGGGCTTTCCTATTAATCGACCAGCTGTTTTAATTTGAACTTTTTTTATTAATTTCCGCTGACCCGCCTTATTATCAAGGCCAACATAGAGATCCTTATTAAGAGTCTGAAAATAAGATCTTACAAAACGAAAACGGTCTGACAAGCAAACATCGTCCAACCAAATCATGTTCAGTTGCACTAAATTCTTAATGACTGCATCATCACTTAGTCGTCGGCTCAACCCTTGCTTAGCTTTAGTATTTCTTTCATTGTCGATAAAACAAAAACTAGGCGTATTCGCATGGCAATTTAACAAGATATTATTAGGGCGTAAGTCGCCATGAGCAACTCCCGCATTATGCAAATTCGCCACCAGCTCCCCAAGTAACCCAATCGCGTTTCGTCGCCATCTATAAATTTTACACGCTTTACTTTCTAGCGAAAGATATCGAGTAAAAAAAGAACCCAAACCCATTCCAGGGAATGCTGATGTCACTACGTAACCATTTCTATCTATAATTCCGGACGTTATAATTTTTGGCGCGGGTATATTTAAATCATGTAATTCTTTGGTGCGATCGATAAAACGTTTGTGACGGGAGGTGAAAGGGAATAATTTATTTTTTAGTTTATGCTTAAATCGCGTTTCATAAAAAATTTTAACGAATGCCGAAAACTCCTTGCTGTAATACACTGCTGCTTGATCAGAACTCATCACCGGAGTCCAGCTCCCGACTACGTCGGCTATTTCCGCTATCGTTTTTCCGGCACCAGTATCTGATTGAATCTCCATACGATGAGCATGAACAGCTTTGATAATTGCCGCCCAATTGATGGAGCTTGTAGATGCCATTAATTTTGCCACTGGAAGATTTTCATCCTACTAATCATAAAATCACGGGGGCTTCGCGTTTAAAATCGCGCCTATAGAGTTTTTCAGCTCTTGCCCTTATCGCATTTAATAGCATACGTTTTTCTTTTAATATTTTTCTCGGCGAATCACCAAAGTAAATTTTCATGAAACGTATAACGTCGCGCTTAGTTAAGCCTATATCCATCGCTGAAAAATAAATGCTTGCTACATCCTTAACCAACCAACGGTGTGGCACAGCTTGACGATTTTGAGCTCGATGTAAATCCACAAGATGCAAAATAGGATTACTTTGATCTATAGAGTCTAATCGCAATAAAAAATGGCAAATATAGAGATCGCGATGATTCATTCCATTGTCATGCAATTTTTTGGCAATTGTTGCCACTGACTTAATCAATCGCTGCTTTGTAACAAAGGATGGAGGATTCTTAGGCCAATCTTCACAGTATTTCGCTAACGACAGTGTTCCCGTTAATTCTTTAGTAATTAAAAATGATTCGGTCTTCGCAGGATTAACACCTCGAATACCATAGCCAACAGCATCTAACGTATGCACACCTAGCTCTGTTAATTTGTTTATAGCTTCCCATTCATTCGCAGCACCAATCACTGGCATCTTTAATTGGGAGAACGATTTTATAATTTCTCCCCAGCCAATACCTGTGTGATGCTTTAAATAATATGCGGCATCACCAAATTCAAAGCGCATTGTTTGGCGCCCTTCTTTATCTCGAACTATATCGCCTTTAACTTTTTGAACTTCATCAAAAACATTCTGTTCTGACCATGTCGCTTTAAAAGCATCACGCAGTATAATCTTCACTCTGAACTGCCTGATTTAACGTTGTTACTTAAGGAAGCGTTAGCAGGTATTTTATGACTAAACAAATTTTCTAAAACGCCTGCCACGAACTCTGGTCGCGAATAAATTTCTTCTTGCGCTGAAAATAACTTTCCTCGATCTCGCCAGGTATTATCGTCTATAGACAATACTTGTTTAACTGATTCCAGATATTTTTTCTGTGAAAAAGTGCTGTCGATGACCACACCCATATTAGCTTGCTTTACATAATGCGCATAACCACACACATCGGTAGTGATTACTGGCCGACCTGCAACCATAGCTTCTAGCAATACATTACCTGTGTTTTCTTTATGCGCAGGGTGAAGCACAACGTCCGATGCCTGCAATAATTCTGGCACATCGTCTCTACCACCTAAAAATTTTACATGATCGAGCACTTTTAGTTTTTTAGCGAGCCGCACAAACTTATCTGCTTTGTCTTGGCCTGCGACTAATAACACAGGGTCGATATCAGTTTGAGTCAAGATCAAATCAGCAATAACGTGTATGCTGCGCTCTAATCCTTTTGTTCTAAAACCAGAACCAATAGCTAACAATATTTTTTGGTTTGTATTTATGCCAAGCTCTTCGCACAGTTTTTTTCTTTTTTCGAAAGCTAACAACTCAGAATGTGCAGGTGCAATTCTATTTCTTGAAATACCCGGCGGCAAAGTAATAAAACGTTCTGATGACGTTTTATAGTGCTTTTGAAATTGCTCCCGCTCTTTATTAGAAACCTCGAGAATTTTTGTTGAGCTTCCAGCGCCAAATACAGCTTGCTCATATTGCAAGTAAACTTTTGCGCGCTTCGTTAGACGATAAAGCCATGTACGTTCTTCATAAGCTTTAGTCGCAAAGCAAGAGTCTGCTGCGTAATAAACATCAAGATCAGGAAATTTATTGAAACCAATTACGAGATCATATTGATGAATTTTTCGATAATCACTAAACGCCTGAAAGAAAATCTCCATTTGCGCGCCATTATTTTTTGCGGCACTGTTATCATGAATACCTAATCGAGTTACTTTAAGATCAGAAGGAAATTTATCCAGCCATTCACTGCATATAATTTCAATCTCATGCCCGCGATCATGACAAGCCTTTGCTATCGACATCATGTTTCGCTGCATTCCACCAAAGGGAAAGTATCGAAATAACACAAAGGCTAACTTCATCTTCTCCCTCGATTCATTTTTTATCATTAAGGCAGTTTTTCAAAGACAGCCGTTTGACTTAACGACAATAAATTTTGCTGCAGTTTTTGATAGACGATATGTGGAGTCAAAACTTCTAAGGGTTGATCTAGCTTATCGGCGGCAGCATCTACTTTTTTAGCGCAAAGATGGATTTGATTTTCACCATACGCACCAACCAAATCGGGGTTAGTTGATCCGTAAAGGGATAGTGTTGGAATATTTAAAGCAGCACTCAAATGGCCAAGCCCCGTATCTACAGCAACAATTGCACTTGCCTGAGCTAACACACAGGCCACGCCATGAAGATTTAAGCGCGGTAATACTTCAATCCCTTCAATATTTTTTGCTATCCGTAATGCACGTTCTTTTTCGTGCTCTTCACCCCAAGGTAAACGGATACGATAACCATCTGCTATTAATTTTTTTGCCAGCTCTCGCCAATGTTCTTCTGGGTATAACTTATCATCTCGTGTTGTCGCATGTAGAAACACAACATTTGCGGACTCTAAGCTTGAGCCATAAAAACATTCTTTATCTATACCGTAATTGCCTTTTTCAGCGGGCAAATCATAACCCAGCGCCTGCGAAAACAAGTGTCGAATTCTTTCCACCGCGTGTAAATCAACACCAACACGGTATTGTTTTTGATAGAACCAAGTAGCGACAGATTCTCTAACAGATTCTTTATCATATCCAGCAACTGGCGCTTTTATCACACGGCCAAGCCAAGCACTCTTCAATAAACCCTGACAATCAATAACTAAATCATAGTGATGCTTACGCAACTGAGTTTTAAATTGGCGCCATTCATTTGAGCCAATTGTCTGAAAAATATTTTTTCGCCAACGTCTAATCGCAATAGGGATAACGCCATCAACGGCTGGATGCCAAGATGGAATTTCTTGAAAAGACTCTTCCACGACCCAATCGAACACAATAGAAGGTTTGTATTTCTTTGCATCACTCAATGCTGGCAATGCATGAATGACATCACCCATGGAAGATGTTTTGAGTATTAATACTCGCATTGTTTATACATTCTCTTTCTGTATTTCAAAAATTTATTTGTTTTTATTGGTAACAATAATTTTTTCCAAGCCGCTTAACACTTGGCTTGGCTTCAAATCGTTGAGACATTTTAAATGCCCTTCTGGACATTCGCGCTGGAAACAAGGGCCGCAATCAACAGCAATGGATTCAGTTGATACGCAGTCGGCTAGAGGTGGCGTAAAATCTGGAGAGGTAGACCCATAAACAGCAACGAGTGGGCGATGAAGGGCTGCCGCTATATGCATAAGCCCGGAATCATTACTCACAACCGCGGTTGAAACAGACATCAAATCGATCGCTTGAGATAAATCTGTTTTACCCGCCAAAATAGAAATATTTTCAGCTTCCAAATCACTTAATTCGTTTTTAATGCTTTGTGCAACTGGCTCATCTTTTTCTGATCCCATTATCCAAACTTGCCAGCCGCTCGCAATTTTTTTCTTGGCGACCTCTGCATAATGAGCACTTGGCCATTGTTTAGCAGGACCAAACTCGGCGCCCGGGCATAAAGCTAAAACAGATTTTTTTCGATCTAATTGAAATTTAGATAACAAATCAGGAATACGACTTTCATCGGCCACCAGTTTTGGTTTTATATCCGTTGGTAGCTTAGCGGCGACAGGCAAGCCCAACGCCAAAAAACGTTCTACCATTAATGGATAGCGTTTTTTATCTAACAAACGAATATCATTTAACAAACCAAATCGCATTTCCCCACGCCAACCCGTCCGCTTGGGAATATTTGCAATCCAGGGAATTAAGGCAGATTTTAATGAATTAGGTAAAACGATTGCTTGCTGATAAGTATTTTGAAGCTGCTTGCCTAATTTAAAACGATCACCCAAGCGAAGTTGGCCATGCCCAATTGGCATATCAAAACTTTCTGACACTTCAGGCATTCTTGCCAGCAATGGATTTGTCCATGCTGGCGCAAGCACATCGATAACACAGTTTGGGTTTTCACGTTTTAATAAAATAAATAATGCCTGAGCCATCACCATGTCGCCGACCCATGCAGGGCCGATAATCAAAATCCTATACGGATCTTTTAGATGGTCAGAGTCTTTAGGCATGATTTAATTAAATAATCGTTAGTCGATAATATTCAGCGCTAGAAACTATTTTAAAACGCTGTGAAACGAGTAGCTACTTTTCTACAGACTCTAACCAATTCGCGTACTGCTCGTTACCGCCACGAATTAATTCGAAGTACATCGATTGTAATTTTTCAGTAATCGGACCGCGTTTTCCTGAACCAATAATTCTGCCATCCAATTCACGAATGGGAAGGACTTCTGCGGCAGTACCGGTAAAGAATGCTTCGTCGGCAATGTACACTTCGTCACGTGTAATTCTTTTTTCTTTAATTGTCAGTCCACAATCAGCTGCTAACTGAAAAACAGTACCGCGAGTGATACCATCGAGACAGGATGTTAATTCCGGTGTATATAAAACACCTTCGCGAACAAGAAAAATATTTTCACCGCTTCCCTCTGCGACATAACCTTCGTTATCAAGTAATAAGGCCTCTTCACAACCACTGTCCAATGCTTCTCTTAATGCCAACATTGAATTGATGTAATGGCCGTTCGCTTTTGCTTTACACATTGATATATTGACATGATGACGCGTGTAACTTGAAGTACGCACTTTAATACCATTCTCAATGGCGTCAGGACTCATATAAGTTGGCCATTCCCAAGCGGCAACGATGACGTGAGTTTTTAAATTATCAGCACGTAATCCCATGCCCTCTGAACCTAAAAATGCCATCGGGCGAATGTAACCTTCTTTTAATCCGTTTTCTCGAACCACTAATTTTTGCGCTTCAACTAATTGCTCTTTTGTGTAGGGCATATTCATCATCATGATGTGAGCCGAGCGAAATAATCTGTCGGTATGTTCTTTTAATCGAAAAATGCACGTACCTTTTTTTCCAGCGTCGTATGCGCGAACACCTTCAAACACACCCATTCCGTAATGTAATGTATGAGTCAAGACGTGAACCTTGGCATCGCGCCAATCAATTAATTCACCATCCATCCAAATTACACCATCACGATCTGAAAACGACATTGATAACTCCAATTACTTTTAATCTTTTAAGTTTTGATTTCTGTTTCTGATAGAAAAACGACACTTTCTGCTCTTTTTAATACTGACTAGCCAATCAGCAGATCCCAAACATCCGTGACTTGCTTTCTTTCTTCAAGAAAAACATCGCCGGCTACAATCGCTGGCAACCCTTGTAAAGCAAGCCGATGCACCATGGACCGATAGGTTTTATAGGCTGCGATTAAATTTTCAGCCTGTGCTACGAGCAATAAACCTTCACGCTCTAACGCTTCTATAATGCGAATATTATCGGTATAGACCATCAAAGACGGATAAGATTTTGCCCATGCCAAAACCGCGTATTGAACCATAAATTCAATATCTACGATACCACCCGTATCTTGCTTCACATGGAATTGGTGAGGTTTTAACTCATCCTTTGATGTACTTTTCGATTTCTGTGCTTCCGTACCCAGATGAGTACGCATCTTCACTCTCATATCTCTAACTTGCTGTTTTAAATCTGCTTCATCTCTCTTCATGCTCAACACATTTTTTCGCAGCTGCTCAAATGAATCAGCCACAGCTGGTGATCCTGCCACAACCCTTGCCCTTACTAATGCCTGATGCTCCCAAGTCCAAGCCTGATTATCTTGATACTTTTCAAAACCAGCTAGCGATGTAACAAGTAATCCCGAACTACCGGAAGGCCGAAGACGCATATCAACCTCATACAACTGACCGGAGACAGTTTGAGTATTTAATATATGAATGATCTTTTGACCTAGGCGAGTAAAAAAAGTGGGGCTATCAATTTCTTTAGGGCCCTCGGTGGTTTGGTGAACATCACCATTGTGGATAAAAACCAAATCGAGATCTGAACCATAGCCAAGCTCAATACCGCCTAACTTCCCGTAACCCACTATAATAAAATCGGGATCACAAACACTGCCATCACTTCTTTTCGGCCTTCCGTATCGCGCCACCATTTGCTTCCATGCTAAATCCAACACATGTTGCAAAATAACTTCAGCAATATAAGTTAAATAATCACTGACTTTCATCAACGGCAGAATGTCTGTCACTTCACACGCAGCAACGCGCAAACCATGTGACATTCTAAAGTACCGCAAACTTTCCATATGACTTTCAAGGTCATCCCAATTATGACGCAATACTTCTCGGCGCAACTCATCTTTTAGAGTTGCCAAATCTGGTGGAGAATATAATTGACGAATATCCAGTAACTCATCTAATAAAACTGGCTGCTCAGTTAATTGATTAGCGATCCACGAGCTGGCAGAACACAAGCGAATTACCTGCAAACGCGCCGAAGGATTTTCTAACAACAAGACAATATAAACACTACGACGAGCAATCGCCTCAATCAACGCGCAAACTCGAACTAACGTTTCATCTGGGTTTTCAATAGCGGTAAGATCAGCGAGCAACAATGGAACAAGGGCGTGTAATTTTTCGCGAGCACTTGCCTGCATTGCCATGACTTGACGACTATTGCACAGACTATTTAACTGGGAGATTAGAGTTTGCTTGTCGCCAAGATAGTTTTCACTAATAAATTCATCTTCGATTGTTTCATTAAAAAAATCATTCCAAAACAACAACCATTCACCTGCACTTTCTTCAATTTTTTCAGAACGTTCGTCAGGCTCTGAAATAACGGCATTAAATTGCTCACTAACAATATTTCTTTTTTCGTCGAGCGCCGCTAAAAAAGTTTCCCAATCACCAAAACCCATCACATAAGCGAGCCGCAACTGATTGTCAGGATCAACAGGAAGCTGCTGCGTTTGGCGATCCTGAAAAGCTTGAATAGCATGTTCAGTGTTTCGTAAAAACACATAAGCATCGGCCAACAATTTATCAATATTTTCTGGCAAAAGATTCTCTTCAACTAACAAAGGCAGAACCTTAAGTACTTTTCTTTCTTGTAAACGAGAGTCGCGGCCACCTCTTATCAATTGAAACGCCTGAGCAATAAATTCTATCTCTCGAATACCGCCCGCGCCCAGCTTTACATCTTTTTGTAAACCTTTTCGAGCAACCTCTCGCGTTATCAAAAGCTTCATTGCTCTTAAAGCATCTACCGCTGAAAAATCAAGATACTTTCGATAAGTGAACGGCTGCAACAATGACATCAATTGAGCCGAGTATTCAAGCGGAGCAGTTATACTAAAATCTTCGTTTAAATGTATTTTCTCATCATTAATTTTGCCCGCTAAAGATATCATCAAGGAGTCGCTTGTACTTGCAACAACCCTTGCTTTTATCATCGCATAACGTTCCCACTCGCGTCCTTGCGTCTCATAATAATTTTCTAACGAATCAAAATTCATCACGAGAGCGCCACTTTGGCCATAAGGGCGCAATCGCATATCAACTCTAAATACAAATCCGTCTGCAGTGACGGGATCCAGCGATTTAATAATTTTTTGGGCAAGCCGAATAAAAAATTCTTGATTGGATAATGTTTTTTTACTAGCAGAAAGTTCATCTAGCGCTTGAGCATGTATTGTTTCCCCTGATTGCGGGTAGGCAAATATTAAATCTATATCTGATGATAAATTAAGTTCTCCAGCGCCTAACTTTCCCATGCCCAGCACTAAAAAAGGCTGTACAGTTGCAGCTTTACGTTCATTTTTTTTATTATGACAAACAGGAATACCCCACTGCTTTATCAATGCAGCGTAATGATAATTTAACGCTTGCGAAATACACTGCTCGGCAAATACAGATAGCTCTCGAACTGTGTTATTCATATCTGCTATTCGATTTACATCGCGCCAAATGGTGCGGATTTGAAAATCACGTCTAGCTTCACGCAATGCTTTTTCAAATTGTCTTTCATCGAGGCTTGAAACTTCGTCAATAACAGATAGCCTATCCGTTAAAAATAAATGAATATCTTGAGGCGAAAATTCTTTTTCAGGAGATACAGTAGATGAGCTGTGAAAATACGAAAGTATTTCTGGTTTTGAGAAAAATTGCTTTGATACATATTCGCTGGCAACCAGTACTCGAGTGAACTGCTTATTGAATTCTTCATTGGTCGCTAACGAATCAGCTAATTCTTTTTTCTGTTGGTCTGATGCATTGTCATCCCAATGCTTTCTAAAGCGCTCCAATTCTTTTACAAAAACTTCTGGCAAACCATTGAGATAAAACATAAGAGTACGCTGCCTGACACATAGCGGATAGTTAGGATTTAAAATAATGCCGAACTTAATCGATAAATTTTTTACTCGCTAGATGAATTTACCAACATTAATTATAATTATTAGGCGGTGGTGCAACTCGCATCACTTCTTCGATGGTCGTCAATCCTCCCGCTACTTTTTGTGCACCTGCTATTCGCAAAGTTCTCATTCCTTCTTTAATAGCCTGCTTTCGCAAGGAAGCCAAGTCACAATCATCTGAAATTAACTCTTTAATTGACTCTGTTAACGGCATCATTTCGTAAACCCCTTGCCGGCCATGATAGCCAGTATTTCGACACTCAAGGCATCCGACAGGTTTGAATATTTTTTCCGGCCCGGGTGCTTTCCAAGGACGCACTAATTCTTTCCAAGCCGCTTGATCTAATTCTGTTTCTTCTTTGCAATGCGGACATAAAGTCCGAACCAGCCGCTGCGCAACAATACCCAACACTGTCGATTTAATGAGATAGTTCGGCAAACCTAGATCGAGCATGCGCATCAAAGAAGTTGGCGCATCATTAGTATGCAGTGTTGATAACACTAAATGGCCTGTCAATGCTGCTTGAATCGCCATTTGAGCCGTTTCTAAATCTCGAATTTCTCCGACCATAATAATGTCAGGGTCTTGCCGCATTAATGTTCTTACACCTGCCGCAAAATCTAGCCCTATATTTGATTGCACTTGAGTTTGGTTAAATGTTTCTTCAACCATTTCAATAGGATCTTCAATGGTACTGACATTCACTTCTGGCGTTGCCAGCTGTTTTAGTGTCGAGTAGAGCGTTGTTGTTTTACCCGATCCTGTTGGACCTGTTACCAAAACAATTCCATTCGGCCTTTTGACCATCGTTTGCCAGCGCGCATAATCCTCACCCGTTAAACCGAGCTCAGTAAATGTCCGCATTAATACATCAGGATCAAAAATTCGCATAACCAACTTTTCACCAAACGCTGTTGGCAATGTCGACAAACGTAACTCAACTTCACTGCCGTCAGCGCGTTTTGTTTTTATTCGTCCATCCTGCGGCTTTCGTTTTTCAGCCACATTCATTCGCCCTAAGATTTTTATTCGGCTCGTCACGGCGGTTGTCACTGCTGCCGGCAACTCATAAACCTGATGCAATACACCATCAATCCTAAACCGCACTCGGCCGATCTCTCGTCGAGGCTCTAAATGAATATCACTCGCTCTTTGATCAAAAGCATACTGAAGCAACCAATCCACAATATTGACGATGTGTTGATCGTTCGCTTCCGGATCACCCATTTGTCCCAATTCGAGAAGCTGCTCAAAGTTGGTACTAATTGAAGAACCAGACACACCTGATGCGCCAGACACTGAACGCGACAAGGTGTAAAACTCAACCATGTATCGCTCGATATCAACGGGATTGGCAAAAACACGCTTCACAGCTTTTCGAGCGGTGTGCTCCAACTGAGGCTCCCAACCGCTAACAAATGGCTGGGTGGTTGCTACTGTCACTTCGTCATTATTTACTGCGACACACAAAATTCCATGCCGTTTTGCAAAAGCGTAGGACATGACCTCAGTCACTGCTGGAACCTTCACTTTAAGTGGGTCAATATGAACTAGGGGTAGATTAGCCTTCTCTGCAAGCCATGTGGATAAGGTATCTATATCGAGGTTTTTTCCAGGGCGTGTACGATCAATTAGCTGTTCACTCGCAATATACCCCAGAGGATGCATCGCCGACTGTTCGCGTGTTCTAACTGCACCAGCAATGAGATTTGCATCGTCCTGTGCAAGTAACCCATCAGTAGTGAGGTCATTTAACAACCCGCGTAAATCGAGAACTCGATCTGCTGTAGAAATTTCTGCCATAGAATAGCCTTTTTACCTTGCAGCGAAATGAAATTGTAGCTCTAATCTGTTTTCGATGATGGCTTTCAAGTAAAACATGAGAACCAGCCACAAAAATAATCAATAAATACCAATAAATCTAATCTTATCAATACGATACGATTTTAAAGACATAATCGCTTATTTTGGCATACTTTTGTCTCCATGAGACACCACTCATCTATCGCTTATTGCCCAGCATAAGCTAAAACAAACCGGAGCCCAATTATGGCCATTAACAACCCCCTAAGTAGCTTGTTTGGGAGATCCCCCATTCAGCCTATGCAGGATCACATGACTGTTGCTTGCGCGACAGCGCAGGAGCTCATTACTTTCTTTGATGCCGCTATTGCAAACGACTGGGACAAAGCCGAAAAAACACAACAGCTCATAGCAAAAAAAGAAAATGAAGCTGATGCACTGAAGAAAAAATTACGTATGCATCTGCCTAAGAGCTTATTCCTACCTGTACCAAGGTCTGACTTGCTAGAAATATTGTCTATGCAAGACGCTATTGCAAACTGCGCACGAGATATTGCTGGCATTATGCTGGGAAGAAAAATGGAAATCCCAGAATCCATACAACCGCAAATGAAAGAATTTGTAAAAGCCGGTGTAGATGCATCCTACCAAGCGTTTAAAGCAATTAACGAATTGGATGAACTATTAGAAACAGGTTTTACTGGTCGCAACGAATTGAATATCGTCGAGAAACTTATCGAAGAGCTTGATGCTTGCGAGCATCACGCCGATGAAATCGAAATCAAAATCCGCGCTTCTCTTTTTGCCATTGAAGATTCACTACCTCCCGTAAAAGTTATGTTCTTATATCGAGTGATCGATAGCATCGGCGACTTATCCGATCGCGCGCAAAAAGTAGGCAGCCGCTTACAATTATTACTGGCTCGATAATGCTCGTTTGATAGCTGTTCAAAAAATATAAAAAATAAAAATCTGACAAGAGGTAACACATGTCTATTCTTGCTGAGCATGGAGAAATGCTTTTAATTCTTGCCTGCGTTTTTGGCGTATTCATGGCATGGGGTGTTGGCGCAAATGATGTTGCCAATGCTATGGGCACATCTGTTGGCTCGAAAGCGCTCACCATCAAACAAGCCATTTTAATAGCAATGATTTTTGAGTTCATGGGAGCTTATCTTGCGGGCGGAGAAGTTACCTCAACAATTAGAAAAGGTATTATTGACCCAAGCTTATTTTCTGAATCGCCAGAATTATTAGTTTACGGAATGTTATCTGCCTTACTTGCTGCAGGCACTTGGTTACTGGTCGCCAGCCTTTGGGGATGGCCTGTCTCTACAACACATTCTATTGTAGGGGCGATTGTTGGTTTCGCCGCAGTTGGAATTTCTTTTGAGGCCGTTGCATGGGGAAAAGTCGGTAGCATTGTTGCAAGCTGGGTCGTGTCGCCCCTATTAGCAGGAACCATTTCTTTTGCATTATTTCGTAGTGTTCAGGTTTTAATTTTAAATTCAGAACACCCTTTTGCAAACGGTAAGAAATATATCCCTTTTTATATGTTTATCGTCGGCTTTTTAATTGCGATGGTCACCATTGTTAAAGGTTTAAAACATGTTTTTTCTGATGTCGGCGTTAAATTAAGTTTTATTGAGGCAACTGGTTATGCTGCTGTGGTCGGAATCTTAGTTGCTTTACTTGGCGTAATGCTGCTCAAGAAAATCAAAGAAGAAGATTACGCAACAAAAGACAATCGTTTTGGCGGCGTAGAAAAAATATTTGCTGTTTTAATGATCTTTACAGCGTGTGCTATGGCTTTTGCACACGGCTCCAATGATGTAGCAAATGCAGTTGGCCCGCTTGCTGCTATTTACGGCGTTATTCAATCTGGAGATGTTGCTGCAAAAACATCAATGCCAAGCTGGGTTCTGTTATTGGGTGGCCTTGGTATTGTTGCCGGTCTTGCAACTTACGGCTACAAAGTGATTGCAACCGTCGGCAAAAAAATTACCGAACTAACGCCTAGCCGAGGTTTTGCCGCAGAACTTGGTGCTGCAGCAACTGTTGTTTTAGCGTCAGCTACCGGCTTACCAGTTTCTACAACACACACATTAGTGGGTGCTATTTTAGGTGTTGGTTTAGCGCGAGGAATAGCGGCTCTCAACCTAAAAGTAATCGGCACAATTTTTATGTCCTGGATAATTACGCTTCCTGTCGGTGCCGGCTTGGCTATACTGTTTTTCTTTATGTTCAAAGCCATATTTTCTTAACGACGATACCTTAAATTTTCTACCGAATGCTCTCTACTTTTATAAATAAACTTATATTCAAATTGATAACACTAGAAATCTGACAATGAGTTTTACAATGCACAAGCCAAAGCAATTTTACAATCAACTTTCTCAGCTCGTTGCCTGCCCATCTGTGAGCAGTGCTTCACCGCAGTGGGATATGGGAAATCGTGATGTTATTAATTTGTTAGCGGCATGGTTAGACGATTTAGGGTTCGCAATTGATATCATGCCTATCGACGGGCATCCCAATAAGGCGAATATGATTGCAACGCTAGGTAGCGGTCCTGGCGGTCTGGTTTTAGCAGGCCACACTGACACCGTCCCCTGTAATCCAGAAAAATGGCGACAAGACCCTTTTCTACTCACAGAGCGCGACAATCGTTTATACGGGTTAGGTGCAACCGACATGAAAGGATTTTTTCCTGTCGTTCTCGCTGCGGTCGAACAATTTAAAAATGCAAAGTTGCAGCAACCGATTATTATTCTTGCAACCGCGGATGAAGAAAGCTCGATGTCCGGAGCACGACAACTTGCTGCTCTAGGGAAACCGAAAGCTCGCTATGCAGTCATTGGTGAGCCGACAGAATTAAAACCTATACGAATGCACAAAGGCATTTTAATGGAAGCTATTCGCGTTGAAGGGATGGCTGGCCATTCATCGAATCCAGCACTGGGCAACAATGCAATGGAGACAATGAATTTAGTCATCACCGAACTGCTCGCGTTCAGAAATGATTTACAAAAAAAATATAACAACCCCTACTTTGACGTTAACGTTCCAACATTAAATTTGGGGCATATTCATGGCGGAGACAACCCCAACCGGATTTGCGGCAGTTGTGAATTACATTTTGATTTACGCCCTCTTCCAGGTATGAATATTAACGATCTTCGGCATGAGATTAATGAAAGATTAGAACCTTTAAGACAACGCAGTAACAGTCCTATTATTTGCCGCCCACTTTTTGAAGGTGTAGACCCTTTTGAGCAAGAAAAAGGTTCTCCCTTGATTATTGCAACAGAAAAATTGAGCAGTAGCGTTGCTCAAAGTGTCGCGTTTGCAACTGAAGCTCCTTTCATGAAACAGCTCGGGATGGATACGGTTGTGTTTGGCCCTGGCTCTATTGATCAGGCCCATCAGCCTGATGAATTTATTTCTCTTGATCAAATTAATCCAGCTATCAATGCAATCACTCAACTGATACAACATTTTTGTTTGCAATCGACACAACCGATCACATCGATATACAACGCCTAGATCTATTTTTTTTAACTTTGTTCACCGAAAATTGACTTAACCTCTTATTCACTTTATTTTGTGTTACTACGTATATACAAACAATGAAATTTCATTTTTCAAATTAACACTAGATCAACCTTAAGAATCAAAAGAAGAGAAAGACCAAGTGAACGATAACAATCAACTTTTTATTCAGTGGTTTCGCGATGCCTCACCTTATATCAATGCGCACCGAGGAAAAACATTTGTCCTCATGCTACCGGGGGAAGCCTGTGAAGATGATAACTTTCACTTTATTGTCAATGATATCGCTCTATTAAATAGCCTCGGCATTCGTCTTGTTTTGGTTCACGGTGCTCAATCGCAAATTTCTTCTCATCTAAAAGCCAATGGTTTTACATCCAGCTTTAGTCAAGGCTTACGCGTCACAGAAACTGAACACATATCCACTGTTAGCCAAGCGATTGGGGCAGTCAAAGTAACATTAGAAGCTGCTCTTTCGGCTGGCCTCCCAAATTCCCCTATGCAAGGTGCTCATATTAAAACAGCATCAGGTAATTTTGTTACTGCTATGCCTAGGGGAGTTATTGATGGTGTCGACTTCCAACACACAGGAAAAGTAAGACGCATAGATACCCTCGCCATTAATCAATTGCTAGATAAAGGCTCCGTTGTTCTCGTATCTAACTTAGGATATTCACTGACCGGTGAAATATTTAACTTGTCTTACGGAGAGATTGCCTCACAAATGGCAATCGCTCTACATGCCGATAAAATTATTTCTCTGACAGATACACAGGGTATTCTTTCGGACGAAGGCTCGCTTCAAAAAGAGCTTTCTTTGCAAGACTGCGAGAAAACTTTAAATTCATCAGACAAACTTTCTGCCTCACAACAAAATACTCAATTAAGTTTAAATGCTTGCTATCAAGCTTGTCGACAAGGCGTCATCAGAGCTCACCTTATTAGCTATAAAAAAAATGGTGCTCTTCTAGAGGAGTTATTCAGTCGTGACGGCTCAGGAACGATGATTCATAACGACAGTTATGAATCACTTAGGCAGGCAACCATTGAAGATGTCGGCGGCATCCTAGAATTATTAGAGCCTCTTGAAAGAGAAAGCATACTTGTTAGACGCTCAAGAGAATTACTTGAAACTGAAATTAATAAATTTAAAGTTATCGAAAAAGACGGAACAATTATCGCCTGCGCCGCTCTATACCCCTTTCCAGATGGACAGGCTGAAATTGCCTGTGTTGCCACACATCACGACTACCAAAAACAAGGTCGAGGCGCCTTGCTATTGAAAAATCTGGAGAAAACAGCCGTCAATATCAATATGAAAAAGCTATTTATTCTCACCACTCAAACTGCTCACTGGTTTATCGAACAAGGTTTTCAAAAGGGCAATCTCGATCAATTGCCATCTAACCGCCAAAACCTGTATAACCTGCAGAGAAAATCCCAAGTATTTTTTAAAATTATTCAAAGTTAGCACCTTCCCTTAGTCTTTAGTTCTTAATCGGTTAAGGGACTCTCTCTGCATTATCATTTAATGCCCTTTCTGGTATTCTTACCGCCCTATTTTTTGCATTGAGGTTAACATGCCTGCTTATCGCTCTAAGACATCCACTGCCGGCCGCAATATGGCAGGTGCCCGCGCGCTTTGGCGTGCGACCGGAATGAAAGATGATGATTTCCAAAAACCTATCATTGCAATTTCTAACTCTTTCACTCAATTTGTACCGGGCCATGTCCACTTAAAAGACCTAGGTCAACTAGTCGCACGAGAGATTGAAAAAGCGGGCGGCGTCGCCAAAGAATTTAACACTATTGCTGTTGATGATGGCATCGCAATGGGCCATGACGGCATGCTTTATAGCCTCCCCTCTCGTGACATTATTGCCGATTCTGTTGAATACATGGTAAACGCACATTGTGCCGATGCGATTGTATGCATTTCCAATTGCGACAAAATTACACCCGGAATGCTCAATGCTGCTCTTCGTTTAAATATCCCGACTATTTTTGTTTCCGGCGGTCCAATGGAAGCCGGGAAAACAAAGCTCAGTGAACATGGCCTCGATTTAATTGATGCCATGGTTATTGCTGCTGACGACTCCGCATCTGACGAAGACGTTGCTGAATATGAGAGATCAGCCTGCCCTACCTGTGGTTCTTGCTCCGGTATGTTCACTGCCAATTCCATGAACTGCTTGACCGAAGCTCTTGGCCTTTCTCTTCCCGGTAACGGCTCACTATTGGCTACGCATTCTGATAGAGAAGAATTGTTTTTAGAGGCTGGTCGTACAATCGTTGAAATCACCAAGCGTTATTACGAACAAGATGATGAATCTGTTTTACCTCGTAACATTGCTTCTTTCGATGCTTTTGAAAATGCGATAGCACTGGACATTGCTATGGGCGGTTCAACAAATACCATTTTGCATTTACTCGCAGCAGCCCAAGAAGGTGAAATCGATTTTACACTCGAGGATATTGATCGACTTTCTCTAAAAATTCCTCAGTTGTGCAAAGTTGCACCGAGCACACCCAAGTATCATATGGAAGATGTTCATCGAGCTGGCGGAGTAATGAGTATTCTTGCAGAGCTAAATCGAGCTGGTCTTCTACACAATCAATTGCCCACTGTTCATAGCTCAACAATGCAAGAAGCTCTTGATCGCTGGGACATCATGACAACAAATGATCCTGCTGCATTAACTCGCTACAAAGCTGGCCCTGCTGGCATTCCAACTCAACAAGCGTTTAGTCAGTCAACACGCTGGCCGTCTCTTGACAAAGATCGTGACAATGGCTGCATTCGAAACATTGACAATGCTTACACGCAGGAAGGCGGCTTAGCGATTTTATCAGGCAACATTGCCGAAAAAGGTTGCGTTGTTAAAACTGCAGGCGTTGAAGAAGAGCTTTGGCTTTTCGAAGGCCCCGCTCACGTTGTTGAAAGCCAAGAAGACGCTGTTGAAAATATTCTTAACGATAAAGTCAAGGCAGGGGATATCGTTGTCGTTCGCTACGAAGGCCCGCGTGGCGGCCCAGGAATGCAAGAAATGCTTTATCCGACCAGCTACATCAAATCCAAAGGGTTAGGAAAAGCGTGTGCTTTGCTAACTGACGGTCGATTTTCTGGTGGCACTTCAGGACTTTCGATTGGACACGCTTCTCCAGAAGCTGCTGCTGGCGGAACCATTGGCTTAGTCGAAAACGGCGACAGAATTCGTATCGACATTCCCAATCGAAGTATAAATGTTTTAGTTAGCGACGAAGAATTAGCAAAGCGAAGAAAAACAATGGAAGCAAAAGGAAAGAACGCTTGGAAGCCTGAAAAAGTACGGCCAAGAAAAGTTTCTACCGCCTTAAAAGCCTATGCAAAATTTGTTACTAGTGCTGATAAAGGGGCTGTGAGAGACTTATCTGAATTTGACGACTAATATTTTCTGGATCTTAATTTTCACAAGATTTAGAAACAAAAAGGGGCTCTTTATAAGAGCCCCTTTTTCATGAAACCAATTTATCTACAACTAATTCTTCTGCTTTTATACTTAAGCTGCGGTTTTTAATTTCTCTACGCGAGCTTTCTCACCTTCCACCAAGCGAATCCAATTATTTGCCTGTGATGCCATTGTTTTATCTTTTCTGGCTTCTCGCAATGAAGCTAATGCCTGATCAAACTTATTCAGATTGAAATAAGAAACGGCCATATTAAAATGTACTGATGCTGGTTTCTTCAATTTTCTTTTTAATGCTTTCGATCCAGCGTTGACTGCTTTTTGGTATTCATCACCACCCAAATACATTTGCGTTAAACGAGCGTATAAATCACCAGCGTTAGATTTACTTGCAGCCTGCTCCATAACGGGAATTGATTTATCCTGTTCTTTCGCGATGCTCCAAGAAACACCTAATAACTCTAAGTTTTTTGAAGTTGGCTCAATAACTTTATCTTTAAAGCCTTTTTCCAATACTTTTGCAGCTTTATAAGGATACTCATTTTCCAAATAAAGGCTCGCTAATAAACGTAATTCTTTTTCTTTGTTGAGGCCACCCATCATGTAAATGGTATCGTACGCATGAAGCTGATCTTTTGGTCGGCCAGAAGCGCCATACATAGCCGCCAACGTTCTCCAATGATTCACTTTGGGATAATGACGAACCATTTTTTCTAAAACGGTAACGACTTTTTTATAGTTTTCTTTACCGTGATACAAAGACATTTGATACTGATACAAACCTTCAGGTGGTATTCGATCTGAGCTTTCATACATCTGAACAGCTTTATCAATATTTGGCAAAGATCTATTTAAGTTGCCGTCCATGTAATAAGCCTGACCAAGCTTATAGTAATGATCAGCGCCTACGATTTCTGAACGTTTAATATAATCTTCAAAAAGCCTAATTGCCTGTTTGTAATTTTCAGTTGCTAGATATAATTGCGCCAAATAATAAGAAACATTCAACTGATTGGCAGGAGGAACACTTGGTGTCTCAACAAATCTTTTATAATAGCGAATTGCTTCCGGATAATTTTCCATTTGAACATAAATACCACCCATCATATTGAATAGTTGGGCTTTCTCATATTCGTTCCATTTACCCGTATTAATGGCTTTCGCTTCAGCTAATGCACCACTAAGATTTGGCTTAGCCTTTTCATCTTCAGGATTCAACAACTCACTAACTTTGGCTAAACGCTTGTTTACTGATTCAGAAATTGCCATAGCACGACGCGTTTTTTGCGGCTCTTTATTGTCTTGCTGAGCTTTTGCAGATTGAAAGTTTAATGACAATTTTTCTTCGAAAACACTAACGCTTTCTATTGGGTTCATCACCAATACAGGGATTGCAAAAAACGCTACTGTTAATGCGCGAAATGTTTTTCTTCGTGTGGTCATGTTTCACCTCACCTCTATAATTTCTGCTAGTTTTGCCCGACAAAACTTTCATCATCAAACAAAAAACAATTGGAGTGTTATTTTGCTAAATTAAATGTGAGCTTTGTCTGAACGCCAGGCACTTCTACTGGAGTACCATCAACAACTCTAGGCTTAAACTTCCACTTTAGTACAGCACGCTGTACCGCTCTATTCCAAATATTTGCCGGCTCGGAAGACACAACTACTGGATCTCGAACTGAACCATTACTTGTCACTGTAAATTCAACAACTGCCCAACCTTCTATTCCACGACTTGCCGCTCGTGTTGGGTAAATGGGCTCAACTCTTACAATAGGAAGATATTCCCCATCAGAGCTAAAGCTTCCAATTGCAACATCTACATTACCATCTAACGTTGGCTGCGCAATATTTACTGCCTCAGCAGAAACATCAGGAGCATCAAACTCAGGCTCTGGCACATCAGGTGGACTTTCTACTTCTTCTGGCTTATCCGGCTTTGTTGTGTCGTATTGAGTTTCAATATCAGCTGGAGGCTCGTTAAAAGCAGATAACTTTATTTGTTTTTTATCGTCCGGCTCATCCCAGTCTTTATCAACAAGCTTAAACATAACCACAATCAAAACTGCTGTGGTTATTGCTGCAAATATACTTGCAACGATCAGTCTCGATAACTTCATAACGAATTAGCTCTCGTCTGTTGAAATAGAGACATCATAAATACCTAACTCACGTGCAGCATCAGCTACAGCAGTTAACGTTTTTACGTTCGCCTCATTGTCAGCTTGGATAACTACACCGCCTTCAGGATTCTCTGCCCTAAGCCTCTCAATAACTGATTTCACAGCACGAACATCAACACGGCGCTTATCAATCCAGATTTCATTATTTGGGCTAATCGCCACGAGAATACTGACATTATCTTTAGAATCAGCAGTAGTTGCATCTGGACGATTGACATCAATACCAGCTTCTTTAATAAATACTGAGGTTACGATGAAGAAGATCAACATGATAAATACAACGTCGAGCATTGGCGTTACGTCAATTGCACTCTCTTCTTCTTGTCTTTGTTTTTTCCTGCTCATGTTCTGTCTCTAAAATAGATTGGTCGTTTATTTAGAGCTGAGCCAACGTACAACAGGCTCAGCATTAATTGTCCAATTTACTAATAATCATTAACTTAATTTAATTCGCTTTAATATAGCGCTGACTAAATCAATGATCCATTGTTAGATGATCTTCAAGTAGCTGATTCTCACGCTCAGCTGTTCGAGTAATCCAAGTATTACCAAAAACACCTGAAATTGCAGCGACCATTCCTGCCATCGTTGGAATCGTTGCTTTCGAAACTCCACCAGCCATTGAGCGCGCGTCACCACCACCGGTGTAACCAAGAACTTGGAATACTTCGATCATGCCGTATACCGTCCCCAACAAACCAAGAAATGGACACAACGCTACACATGTCGCCACTAATGGTAAGTTTTGATTTACCCTGAGGGAGACCTCAGAAATTATTTTGTCGCGAACTTTATGCGCAAACCAAGATTTACGCTCTGACCGAGACTCCCATCCATCTATCGCATTTTTTACATCGCGACGCAGACCACCACGATAGTACCAAGCACGCTCGAAAATAAGAGTCCACATAATGAAGACCAGTACTGCAATCGCGATCAAGATAGGGCCGCCAGATACCATAAAGGCACGCAGCGACTCTAATAGTTCTTGAAACTGAAGGAGCATCTAACTATCTCCTTATGACCGCTCAGAATTCTGAGCAACAATTCCAGCACTTTGCTCGTCAAGAACATGCAATATTCTTTTCGAACGTCCACTTACGATGGTGTAAAGCAACATAGTTGGAATCGCAACGATAAGACCAAGCATCGTGGTAACAAGTGCAGCAGAAATACCACTTGCCATCGTTGAAGGATCACCCGTTCCGTAAATCGTAATTGCTTGGAAGGTTTGAATCATACCGCCAACCGTACCCAGTAGACCCATTAATGGAGCAATCATGTAGATTACTTTTAGTAGGTTGAGTCCGCTTTCAATTGAAGGACGCTCTTTTAGAATTGCCTCTTCAAGCTTCAGCTCTAATGATTCAGTGTCAATACCAGGATTCTCTTCAGCTACCTTAACAACTCGACCAAGAGGATTATTTGGATTGGCCTTCTTCGCTTTAAGCTGAGCAGATACTTTTGCATTTGTCGCAGAAAGTGCAAGCAATCTAAAGATAGCTAGCAATAAAGCGAACGCACCAAGACCTGTAATTGCGTAACCGATAGCACCACCTTGATGCCATTGCTCAACCAAACTAGGTAGGTTAATAATCGCCTGTAAGAATGAACCACCTTTAGCACCAGTTGGGTCAATACCTACCTTCACAAAGCCGCTAGTCGAATCAGCTAAGCTAGACGCATTTGCTACCTGACTGCCTTGTGGCTGACGAGGAAGTTCAGCGATTTTGCCTTGTTCGGTCATGTACAGATAAGTGCCATCAGCTGCGATAAGGTTGTAATTACCAACACGAACAACAGTCTTCTCTATTTCTTGGCCATCATTTGTAACAACTGGCGAACTAAACTTAACAACTCGACCACTTTCTATAGCTTCACGCTGCATCTCGTACCAAAGCTGCTCAATCTCTTCCAACTCAGGTATTTGTACAGCACTATTCATTTTCTCAATTAACTTATCAAGAAACTCTGCGCGGTTATTTAAACCTGGCTGCGCTGAAACGATTGAAGTTTCGAGCGTTACACGAGTATCGCCAGCCTGCGAAGTCAAATGACCAAACAACTCATCGAGAGAACCTAGACGAGTCTGTAACTGTGCGCGCTTTTCTTGAACCAGAATTTCTTGTTCTTCGTACTTTTTCTCTAAATCAACTGATCGACGCTCTTCAGCAACTTTTGTTTGCTTTGCTTTATTGAGAGCCGATTGCTGATTTGATTTTTCACGACGGAAATCAGCTTCACGTTTTTTGTGCTCATTTGACTCTAAAATTTTGTTTTGCTTAACCATACGTAGTAACTGATCAAGCGACTGGGCTTTAGGTTGCTCTTGAGCAACAGCGGTTCCAGCTACAAAGACACTTAATGCAGCGCCAACCAAACAATGTTTTATCAGATTCATTTTCATTGCGCTGCCTCCGGAGCTGAGATGGGTAATTTCATCATATCTGGCACTCCGCCCTGCGTAACTTTAATGGCGTTAGATAGTGCATTTGCATACTCACCTGGGCTTAACTCAACCCAAGCACGCTGACTTTGGTCCCAAACCCCAGACTGCTGCTTATCTTTTGTTTGATAAACAAGAGCAACACGTCCAACCATCAACATATTAACTTCGAGATCAGAACCAGCAACTTCTAGAGTATCTTCATACACTAAAGCATTTCGCCCATATTCTGCCTCAATCTTATAAGCTTCTAGGACTTGGCGAAATTTTTCAGCCACTGTCACATCAGCTCGATCCTGAATATCATATAGCTTAGCAACTCGCTCCTTTCTTTCATCTTCAAGAAAGGGAGTATCTAAATCAACAAACTGCTCCAATGAATCAAGCATTTTTAGAATGAGAGGCTGCATCTGACGCTCACGGATAGTGACGCTATCAATTGATTTTGTTAGCTCATTAAGAACCACCAGCTGATTATCAATCTGCTTTTGCAATTGGCGGTTGTAAACTCTCAAACCATCTATTTCTTTGTTGACAGTTTTGAATTCTTGATAGATGTCACCGGTCTCATCTTGCAGCTTATCAATTCGACGTTGCGATTGAGTCCCTGCACTGGTCATGGCTTGACCTTCTCTTAGGATATTGTCTAGCGTTGGATCTGCCTGTGCGGCGCTTCCCATGAAAGCACTGACCGACAGTACTGTGGACAATGCCACGGCCCTGATTTGTTGCATCTTCATAGCTCCCCCAATTTGGGTTCTTACATATCGGCGCCCTCTCAGTACGTCCAAGACTCACTGATCTGGTACCGGGTTCCAAAAATGATTGTTAAAAAATAAAATGGCGTCTGTTTAAGAGCGCGACATTTAATAATAGCTAAACTGAACATTCAATGGTTTATAAGTGCTTAGTTTTCAACGTGTATTGAGGTAACAAACCGCCACACAATTAAAAAACAATCAAAGAACGTTCGATAACAACAACTTATCTTACATACTGAGACGAATAGTGGGCACTTAACCCCCACAAAAAACGTTACCTTTTGTTACTGTTAATTGTTACTAGCTTTTCGATCTAACACGATAAATGAATAGTCGTAGGGATTGGATACATCTGCATTATTAGAATACCGCTCTACCTCTGTCCATTCACTTTCATCCAGTTGCGGGAAAAATGTATCTCCAACAAACTTAGCATGGATGCGCGTCAAATAAACTCTTTGCGCTTTTGGCAACGCCTGACTATAAATCTGCGCACCGCCGATAACCATAACCTCTTCTGACTCATCATTCAACGCAAAACTAACTGCTTTTTGTAACGCTTCGTCAAATGTGTGCGCTGTTTTTATTTTGTCAAAAAACCAATCTTTCTGACGAGTAATAACAATATTTTCTCTATTCGGTAACGGCCTGCCTATCGACTCAAATGTTTTTCGGCCCATTATGACAGGTTTGTTTATTGTCATTTTTTTAAAATATTTTAGATCGGCAGGGAGGTGCCAAGGCATTTCATTATCTTTGCCGATCACCCAATTCTCATCTGTCGCTACAATTAATGAAAGGCGCATATCTCTCGCAATTAAATTATTTTAAATTGTTTCGTTTTTTGATCAAATCAAAAACAGGAAAAACCACCCATTTAATTAAATGGCGACTGGCGCACTAATCGCAGAATCAGGATCATATCCCAACAGCGTAAAATCTTCGAATTCAAAATCAAATAGATTTTTAATTTCTGGATTAAGTTTCATAGTAGGGAGTTTTTTTGGTGACCTTGATAGTTGCTTTTCTACTTGCTCTTTGTGATTCAAATATAAATGCGCATCACCCAATGTATGAATAAAATCACCAGGCTTTAAACCCACCACTTGAGCGATCATCATTGTCAACAAAGCATAACCTGCAATATTAAAAGGAACTCCAAGAAATATATCAGCACTTCTTTGATACAACTGACAAGATAATTTTCCATCCGCCACATAGAACTGAAAAAAAGTATGACAAGGCGCTAACGCCATCAACCCTTTTTCAACATTGGCCTGCGGAGAAATTTTTTCATCAGGTAACTGCGCTGGATTCCATGCAGAAACAATTAACCTTCTTGAATTTGGAGTTAACTTCAATTGTTCAACAAGCTGCGACAACTGATCAATATTTTCACCGCTCGGAGAAGGCCACGAGCGCCATTGATACCCATAAATAGGGCCTAATTCTCCATTTTCAGTGGCCCACTCATCCCAAATTGTCACACCATTTTCACGAAGGTATTTTGTATTTGTTTCGCCTTTTAAAAACCACAAAAGCTCATAAATAATCGATTTTAAATGGCATTTTTTTGTTGTCACTAACGGAAAACCTTCTGACAAATCAAAGCGCATTTGATAACCAAAAACACTCTTTGTACCGGTGCCAGTTCGATCACCTTTTTCCGTACCACTATCTCGAACATGACGCATTAATTCCAAATACTGTTTCATAATATTTTCTATACTCGATATCTTTTATAAAGTTTTTTTACTATTTTTGGCAACAGCTAAATCTAATATCTTATAAATTCAGAACGTGATTTATTATACGCCCAAACAAACAAACCAAAACCAATCAGCACCATTGGCAACGATAAAATTTGACCTCGCGTTACCCATCCAAACAAATCAAACTGAATGTGTACATCGGGTTCTCTAGTAAACTCAACAAGAATTCTAAAACATCCATATAAAAATATTCCTAATCCACAAATCGATCCTATCGGTCGTGTCCGAGACGAAAACCAATACAAAATAACAAAAAGCAACAAACCCTCTAAAGCCGCCTCATAAAGCTGGGAAGGGTGGCGAGCAATTGCCTCAGCTCCCTCTCTAGGAAACTTCATACCCCACGGGAAATCAGTTGCCCGACCCCAAAGTTCTTGCCCGATGAAATTTCCAACTCTTCCAAAACCCAAACCCAGAGGCACCAAGGGTGCTATAAAATCTAACAGCGATAAAAAAGAAACTTTTATTTTTCGCGCATAAAACCACATCGAAAAAACAACGCCAACAAAGCCACCATGGAATGACATACCGCCCTCCCAGACTCGAAACAACCATAGCGGATCATTTAAAAAACTTTCAAACTGATAAAAAAATACGTAGCCAATCCGACCGCCAACGACTACACCGAGCGCACCAAAAAGAATCAAATCTTCTATTTGGTCTTTTTTTATTGCACTATTTTTTTTCTTAGCTTGGTGCATTGCGATTAACCAAGCTGCGGTAAACGCCAAAAGATACATGATGCCGTACCAATGCACCTTTACTGGGCCCAAAGAAAGCGCTACAGGATCAAAATCAGGGAAAGTTAGCATAGTTTATTGTTGTTGATTCATGTGAGTGATAAACAAAGCAGGAAATTAATGCGAATTGTGAAATTTCTAAGCGTTAGCTACATTACGCTCTTAGATCCCCATTAAAATGATTGCCCGATGATACCATTGACACAAAAGCAGATCATTCCCAACACCCAAAAATTTGAACATTATTCATGTGCCTTATACTCTTCTCAATCAATTCACACCCACAATTACCCCTTGTGATTGCTGCAAATAGGGACGAATTTTATCGGCGGCCGACTCTTGCAGCTTCTTTCTGGGATGATCAACCTATGATGTTAGCTGGAAAGGATTTAGAAGCGGGAGGTACATGGATGGGAATTACTCGAAAAGGGAGGTTTGCAGCCCTTACCAATTTTCGCTCCCCTAACAGCAAAAACCCCAAAAACCTATTATCTCGCGGAGAACTTGTTCGAGATTTTTTGTCTCAAGAAAAAAATAACCCAATTTCGGCAATATCGTTTGCAGAAAAAGCTATTAATGACGGAAGTCATTATGCAGGATTTAATTTACTCATCAAAGATGACAACGATTTTGTTTACTGCAACAACCAGACAAACGAAACTCAAATATTATCTCCAGGAACTTACGCTCTCAGTAACCACCTGCTCAATACTCCATGGCCTAAAGTAATAACGGGACGAACAGAGCTGCGAGATCGAATCAACAACACCTCAAAAAAGATGACAGAAGAGAAAACTGCGCGGCTCGCCAACTCTTTATTTGAAATTCTGCAAAACAAAGCGCAAGCACCTGAAACTAAACTACCAAGGACTGGCATTGATGAAAATATGGAACGATTACTTTCATCTTTATTTATTGAATCAGAACATTATGGCACCTGCTCTTCCACAACCATTATTTTCAACAAAGACAATAATGTTTATTTTCACGAAAAAAATTATTACACCGATAAACACAGGAAGGCACATCAAAAATCTGGGGTGGATTTCTTTAATCGCTCGCCGCCTAAAAATAAAGACGATGGGCAGTATCTTACAGACAGCTCAGGTGACAATATTTTTAACTTCACGCTTGAGTGATAAAGAATAATTATTTATCTAATGAATCGCGCGGGTAGGGCGTAACATTCTGGTAATGCCAGCATCTGTAAGCGCCTCATTCACAGCTTCACTTACTTCATCTGCATCAGAAAAGGTTAATACTTTTTTCAATAATATTTCAGCCTCTTCAATCTTAATGCTCCGAATCGCGGATTTTACTTTCGGTAAATTCGTTGCGTTCATCGAAAGCACATCGAACCCCATAGCGGCCAATAAAATGGCAGCCCCAGGATCTCCCGCCATTTCGCCACAAATTGAAACTGGAATAGCTTGGCTATGCCCTTCATGAACAATGTACTGTAACGCTCGAATAACCGCAGGGTGAAAAGAATGATACAAATCTGACACACGTGCATTGTTACGATCTACCGCTAATAAATATTGCGTTAAATCATTACTGCCTACCGATAAAAAATCAGATCGTGACGCTAGCTCTCTCGCTTGATAAACAGCAGCAGGCACTTCAATCATAACGCCGATTGGCGGCAAGTCCATCGTATAGTTTTCTTCTAGCAATTCGTGATAAGCCCTATATACAAGCTTTTTTGCGCCCTCTAACTCAGATATGCTTGTTATCATTGGCAGCATGATTCGTAAATTATTAAGCCCTTCACTTGCTTTTAACATCGCGCGAACTTGCGATAAAAATATTTCAGGGTGATCCAACGTTACTCGAATACCACGCCAACCTAAAAAGGGATTATCTTCTTCAATTGGAAAGTAAGGCAGTGATTTATCACCACCGATATCCAATGTTCTCATCGTCACCGGATGAGGATGAAAGGCTTCCAACTGCTCACGATAAATAATTCTTTGCTCTTCCTCCGAGGGGAAACGATCGCGAAGTAAAAATGGAACTTCTGTTCGATACAATCCAACACCCTCAGCTCCTCGCTCAAGGGAGCGCACCACGTCGGCCATCAATCCTGTATTTACCCACAATGTAATTCGATGATGATCAATCGATTCACATGGCAAATTATTCAGTGCTTCTAAATCTTTTTCTAATTCTTGCTCTTCCTGAAAAATATCTTCGTAGCGTTTTCGTAATTCAGGACCAGGATCGCTATAGACAACGCCATTGTACCCATCGATCACTAATTCACGCCCATCGATTTGCTTGTAGGGCAAATCCACAGCGCCAACAATAGTTGGAATCCCCATCGCTCTCGCCATAATGGCAATATGAGAATTATGTGAACCTTTAACCGATACAATACCTGCTAACTGCCCCTCGGGCACTTCACCTAATTGAGAAGCTGTTAGCTCTTCGCCGACTAAAATTGTTTTCTTTGGATACACTCGGGTAACATGAGAAAATTCTTGCAAATGCGCTAACACTCTTCGACCTAGATCACTCACATCTGCTGCACGCTCACGCAAATAAGCATCTTCCATACTCGAAAAATTTCTCACGTGAATTAAAATAACTTCGCTCCACGCGTAAGCAGCGCTATCGCCTTTTTTAATATGTTCAATTACTTCGCCTGCAAGTGACGAGTCATCCAGCATGCTGACATACGCATCAAACAATGCCTGCTCTTGCGTACTTAATCGTGACTTTAACTTCTCTCCAAGATTTTCGATTTCTCGTCGAGTTTCTGCCAAACACAATTTCAAAAACTGTATTTCTGCATCAATGTCAGTGATTTTTTTATGAGGAACTGAATTTAAATCAGCAACGGGCGTTATCACCATGGCCTTACCCATAGCAACGCCCGGCGCGCCAGCAACACCTTTAAAGCTCGATTCTTTAGCTTGGCGACCCATGTGAGCAAGAGCGCCAGTTGCTTCGGCGTGCGCGATTGCACCGGCAAGCTGTGCAGATATGGTCACTAAGAAAGCTTCATCGCTTTCATCAAAACGTCTTCGCTCAGTCTGCTGAACAACCAGCACACCCAAAACAGCTCGATGATGGATAATGGGGACGCCCAAAAAGGAGCTGAATCGCTCTTCTCCAGTTTCAGGGAAATATTGATATCTAGGATGGCTCTCTGCATCGTCTAAGTTAATCGGCTCTTCGCGCCCAACCACCCAGCCGATTAAACCTTCATCACGAGACAAGCGAACATGTCCGACAGCACTCGCGTTTAGGCCTCTACTGGCCATCAACAAATACTTTCCACCACCATCACGCAGATAAATTGAGCACACATCCGTCTTCATCGCCGATTTCACTCTCTCGACAATAATTTCGAGAACAGACTGAAGATCTTTAGCAACGCCGACTTCTTGGACGATACTGCTCAAGTACTGGAGCATGATTATCTGCTCCTATTAGAATCAGGAGGTGATTTTTGCTGCATATCACAGAAGGAAAAAGACAGCTCCTTTAAGGCTCGACGGTAAACATCACGCTTAAAAGTCACGACCTGATTGAGCGGATACCAATAACTGACCCAGCGCCAATGGTCGAACTCGGCCGTTTTGTGAAGATCAAGACGAATACGCTCTTCAGGAGACTTATGCTTCAGCAAAAACCATTTTTGTTTTTGCCCTATACATAAGGGCTTTGAGCGATGACGAATAAGCTGTTTGGGTAATCGGTAGCGAAGCCAACCTTTAGTACAAGCAAGGACGTCTACATCCTCTTTTTCTAACCCGACTTCTTCATGTAGCTCACGATAAAGTGCATCCTCCGGATGCTCATTTTCACTAATGCCACCCTGGGGGAACTGCCATGCATCATGGCCACCAACTCGACGAGCCCAAAAGAGCTGGCCTTGTTCGTTGGTTATAATTATGCCTACGTTAGGACGAAAGCCATCCTCATCAATCACGCAACGCACTCCTTAGATATATGTGGGCTGATTGGTGCAACAAAATGATACTCAAAGAGCAAAACACAATTTAATTTATCGAAAATCTCGATAAATTGTCTTTTACCTACCTAATTCTTATAGCTTTTATGGTATTTATCTAAAAAGGTATTACTTTGTGGTTGAATCTACCATTGTTCCACAACGCCAGCGCAAATCAATCGAAAAATCAGTCATTTAGGGATCTTTTCAATACAAAATTATCAATCCCTGTTACAAAAAGCATCAAACCACTCACTCTGCCAACTCGACAGAAGAGAGTTCAAGCACAAACTAAGCATCCTTGATTAGCTTTCACAAATAGCCCGTGTAAAATCCTTTTGTTTTATTTAAGTAACACAACCTACTGTCGCCACCTATTAACTTCATACTTCAGGAGCAAACAACATTGAGCTTGGTACTTTTTGATTTAGACAATACCCTTCTGGGCGGGGACAGCGATCATAGCTGGGGAGAGTTTTTAGTCGAGCACGACCTAGTCGATGCCAATCAATACCGCCAACGTAATGACGAGTTTTATCACGCTTATCAACAAGGCCAGCTGAATATTTTGGATTACCTTGAATTCGCTGTTGAACCACTCACTCGCTTCAATCCAACTGAGCTTTCTAGGCTTCACAATACATTCATGCTCGAGAAGATCGAACCTATACGACTCCCCAAAGCGGAGGCATTGATTGAAAAACATCGAAAAGCCGGCGATGAACTCGCCATTATTACCGCGACTAACCGTTTTATTACCGAGCCAATTGCATCACTGTTTGGAATTAAACACCTTATGGCAACCGAACTTGAAAAAAATGACGATGGCTATACTGGAAAAATTATTGATGAACCCTGCTACCAACACGGCAAATTAATTCATCTGGACAAGTGGTTAAGCCAACAACCTTATGATTTAAGTGATAGTTTTTTTTATAGTGATTCTTTCAACGACCTACCGTTATTGTCAAAAGTCACCCACCCAATTGCTGTTGACCCAGATCCAAAACTAGAAGCACATGCAAAACAAAATGGATGGGAGATACTATCGCTAAGAAACTAAATGGGTAATATTTTTTAACTTAGCCATAAATACATTAAACAAGGGGAAAAACTGTAAGCATGATGAGAATCAAAGATTACTGTTTCAACAAGCATAAATTTCTTTTCCTTATTTTCATTTTAATGACTTTATCTTTGCCCGCCTGCGATAAAAAAAATATAACGGATCGAGATGACAAGAAAAATAACAAAGCCTTAGAAAGTTCTTTAGATATAAGCTCTCCTAGCATCGAGCAAACTGAAAACACAACAACAAATGAGCTCATCATTAGCGAACAATTGCTAAAGCTAACAGTTGATTCCAGTAAAAAGCTTAAACAATCTATTCAAAAATTTTTGATCGAGGAAAGTGAAAATAATTTTAACGCTGTAAAAACCGATTGGATTCGAAGCCATAACAATATGCAATCGTTCTCGCCCTATCTAGCCATTCGCCAAAGCAATCCGGGATTGTTTTCATCTTTAGAGAAGTTTCAGATTGCATTGGACGCTCAGCCTATCCAGCCAGGGTTTTTAGATTATTTTTCTGAATATTCTCACTCCGGTATCGTCAATGATATCGCCTTACCCTTAACGGCATCCAATCTACGCAAGCAACACGGAATCACAGATATTACTGATGTGTCACTAGGCTTTCATGCCATTGAATATATTTTGTGGGGAGAGAAGGGTAGCCGGCCGCTATCCGACTTTATTGCCAAAAATAAGCTGTCCAAAACGCAAGAAGAAGAAGGATTAAGTATCGTTGACTTACCGAATAATCGGCGTCGAACACTATTACAGTTGCAAGCTGATTTATTAGTAGATGATCTTACTGCACTAGAAAAGTTTTGGAACAATCCTCATGGCCTTTTTAAAAAAACGTTTTTTTCCTTACCCTTCGAGAGCCGAACTCAACTTATTGCAGCTGCGGCTACTATACGAATTGAAGAAGAAATTACTTTATTAGGCTATTTTTTGGATGTCGAAAGCAATGACGCCACCAACAAAGAAACCGCGAACTCACACAATCAATTTCTCAACCAAAACACATCAAACGTTATTGCGGTACTACAAACCCTTAAAACCAGCTTCTTTGAAGACTCTTCTCCACTCATACCAGAGTCAACGCCATTATCGAATGAACGTCAAAACATCGGAACTGAGATAGATGCAATACTCGAAGATTTAGATAAGAAAACTAATGAATGGCCGCTAGAACAAACTCTGGCAAAAAAATTAAACGAGCTATTAAAAAATATTATCAATCAATTAAAAACACATTAGAAAATAAAAAAGGACGATATCGTTATCGTCCTTTTTTATTTTAAACTGATTAAAAGCGAATCAAAAAAACAAAACTATTCGTCTTCCTCAATCATTTCTTTATAACCATCAGCATCTAATGCATCATTCAATTCGCTGAGATCGCTTGGATTAACCTTAAAAAACCAACCATCGTCATAAGGAGAAGCATTTACTGTTTCTGGGGTCTCTTCAAGCAACTCATTAATTTCTACCACTTCCCCAGAAACCGGAGAGAAAATATCAGAAGCGGCTTTAACAGATTCTACCACACCGGCTTCTTCACCCGCCGTTACTTCACTACCCACTTCAGGACACTCAACATAAACAACATCACCCAAGCTATCTTGTGCATGATCACTAATACCAATTACCACCAAACCATCGCTATCAACTCGCGCCCACTCATGGCTTGCTAAGTATTTTAAATCATTTCTATATTCACTCATCTTCTCTTCCTCTAAACCAATCAAAAATTTATAAATTATTCACTCAATCACTTTTAATAAAAACCTAAGCAACCTTAAACAACTTTCTTACCATTTCTTACAAAACATGGCTTAACAACATCGACCGTTAATAATTTTTTGCGAATTTCTATCTGAGCTGTTTGACCTATACTCATAGGCACTCTCGCTAGCGCCACTGACAAACCCAGTGTCGGAGAAAAGGTTCCACTTGTAATAATGCCAACTTCTTCGGATTCAGATAACTGCACAATTTGATCCGCTCGCAAAACACCTTTGTCATTTAATATTAAGCCGACTAATTTTTTCTCAACGCCATTATTTTTCTCATTCTCAATTGCAGCTCTGCCAATGAACTCTCTATCTTGTGGCTCCCACGCGATCGTCCACGCCATGTTGGCCTGCAATGGAGAAATACTATCATCCATCTCGTGCCCGTATAAATTCATACCCGCTTCTAACCGCAAGGTATCTCTTGCGCCTAATCCACACGGTTCAACACCTGCATCAAATAATTTTTTCCAAAAATCATTCACTTCCGCTTCAGGAATAATAATCTCTAAACCATCTTCGCCGGTATACCCTGTTCGAGAAATAAACCAATCATTGAGCGTGACCGCCTGAAAAACTTTTAATTCGTGTATCGCTGTCGCCACATCACTTTTATTGTCTTCAACAAAAACCTGTCCTACTTTTTCAATCGCGTTAGGCCCTTGCACTGCAATCATGCTGAGCTTTGGTCGCTCTATCACAGATACGTTAAACGTCTTTGCTTGCTGTTGCATCCACGCCAAATCTTTTTCTCGAGTTCCACAGTTTACAACTGTACGATACCAATCCGCTTCTCCATCTCCGCCCATGCGATAGACAATCAAATCATCAATCACTCCACCGTCTTCATTTAGCATCGCGGTATAGAGTGCTTTCCCTGAAACAGAATCGAGCTTGGCAATATCATTCGCTAATAAATACTGAAGATAAGCCTTGGCCTCTAACCCCTCAACATCGACAATCGTCATGTGTGAAACATCAAACATGCCCGCATCTTCGCGCACCATACGGTGTTCTTGAAGCTGAGAGCCATAATGCAACGGCATATCCCAACCACTAAAATCGACTACTTTGCCACCCATTGCCAGGTGCTGATCATATAAAGGGGTTCGCAATGCCATAATTGATAGGATTCCTTGATGTATCGACGTCTAAGTGATCTATTGCATAAATAAAGCGGTGCATTTTACTGAGAAATAGGCACTAAACCCAGCGCCCATTTTGTGATTGTGTGACGAATAGGTGATATTTTCCAAGAATTTTTCTCTATTCACGATACCCTCTCCACGCGTGGGAAGCCCTAAATGCTCGACACACCGCATGAAACTTGTATCCCGAGAACCAGTCTGAAATAAGAGACGGGATTTACACCCAGAAAAAAATATCCACACACAACTTACACCTACCAAGAAAGGAAACGAAAATGACAGTTTGGCTCAAGCGATTATTCTTTGGTATTGCTGGCGCTTTAGCGCTTGTCTTGATCGCCATCGTTGCTCTGCTAGTCTTTTTCGACCCCAATGACTGGAAACCAGAACTAGAAACCTTAGCCAATAAGCAAGGTTACGATTTACACATCGACGGCGATATAAAGTGGCAATTTTTTCCATCATTGGCAATTTCTATTGAAGACTCTCGTTTAGCGACGACCAACAACCAGCCATTTGTGACTGCGGGGAAAATCATTGCCTCCGTTGAACTCAAGCCATTACTTGAACGCAAAATTCGCATCGAGCAAATCACCTTAGACTCGCCCAGTATCACACTTCGTACCGATAAAAATGGTCAAACAAATTACTTGATAGACACTTCAAATAAACCAAAAGAAATTGATACTGCCACAGATCCAACAACCAGCACTCAGCAATCTCTCGATATAGCGATACAAAACATTTCTATTGAAAACGGTCATCTACTGATTGATAACGCACAAAACAATCAAACGATTGAAGCGCAAGCATTAAATATACATGCTAGCGATGTCCAAGTTAATGGGGATCAATTCCCTTACAACTTCTCGCTTTCATTTTCTAGCAACACACTGACAAATCCTATTCAACTTGAATCAAAAGGAACATTATCTTTTGATCAAGATAAAAAAACGCTTTCCGTTTCCGGCAATGAAATTTTAATCAACATCGCCGACGCAACAATCAATTCCAATATAGACGCCGCCGTTAATTTTAAAGACGATTTAAAAGCAACGGGCAGCATAAAGGTGGGAAGCATCAATGCTCATAAACTACTTGCAGCTTTAGATCAAGAACCCATAGTAACTGCCAACCCTCAAGCACTAACAAGAATCGGCTTCTCCTCTACTTTTTCTTTTTCAACAAGCAGCGCGGGGCTGACAGATTTTACATTAAACCCATTAACATTTACGCTAGACAAATCGATTGGTAACGGCGAGCTAGACTTACAACTTTCTTCTGCTGATACAGCACCTATCACTATTAAAACAAAATTATCTATTGATAAAATTAACATCGATGATTATTTAGCACCATCAGTTGATGCAGAATCCAGCAATAACGCTCAAACAAATTCTTCTGCCGCTTCAGATGACTCTCCACTTCCTTTAGATTTATTGCGCACATTGAATGTGTCCGCAGATATCTCCATTGATGAGGCTGTAATATCAGAACTTAATGTTTCTAATTTTTCTTCATCAATATTATCGAACAATGGCCTTTGGAAGTTACCGTCTGTTCGCGCAGAGCTTTACCAAGGTAAATTACTGGGCAACGCCAGCCTTGACGCTAGAAAGAAAAACAGCCCTGCCAAAATAGAAGCTTCGGGATCCATTAAACGCATTGCCTTATTACCCTTACTCACTGATCTTGGCGACATAAAGGATATTGAAGGCAACGCTAATATTGACGTTAAAGCTAATACCAGCGCATTAACAACCGAAGAACTCATCAATAATGCCGACGCTGCTATCACATTCAATAGTGATCTATTGCGACTCCAAGGATTCAATGTCGAGCAATATTATTGCCAAGCCGCTCAACAACTCGGCAACGCTGAAGCGTTACCTAACAGCTGGCCTTCTACTAGCGATATCACTTCAGTCACTGGGGCACTTTCTTTTTCAAAAAACATTTTGCTTATTCATAATATCTCAGCCAAGTCTGTCAATATTGGCGTTAAATCTTCTGGCAATTTAAATTTATCAAACCAAAAATTTAAATTTCGCGTCCCACTTCATTTACTACAAGCTGAAAATAGTCCTGCCGGATGCTTAATCTCCAGTAACTTTTTAAAAGAACATGAAATTGATGTTGTAGAATGCAAAGGATCACTGGATAATCTCGACCTCGCCAAAGTGTGCGGTATTGATTCAAGTGCGATTGGAACTTTAGCCAAACAGGCCATTCGTTATAACGCCGGCAAAAAAATTGATGAGAAGAAAAAAGAAGTTCGGCAATCTGTAAAAGATAAATTACTTGAAAAATTAAATGAAGGGTCTGATAAAGAATTAGAAGCGAATTCAGCTAAAGATTCTACAGACAAAAATGATAAACCAACGGCGCGAGATCTCTTGAAAGATTTATTAAAAAAATAATGGCTAGTTTTAATTTTTCAAAAACTGTTTTGCAATGGTTTGATAAAAATGGTCGTAAAAATTTACCTTGGCAACATGACATCACGGCCTACCGTGTTTGGCTGTCAGAAATTATGCTGCAACAAACACAAGTTAAAACGGTTATACCTTACTTTGCTTCTTTTACAGAAAAATTTCCAACGATAGAACAATTAGCTCAAGCCCCCATTGATGATGTTTTGCATTTATGGACGGGGCTTGGCTACTACGCCCGCGCGAGAAATTTACATGCCTGCGCAAAAAAAATCGTCAATGAATATGATGGCGAATTCCCACAGGATATCGAAACGCTAGTAGAGCTTCCTGGAATAGGGCGCTCAACCGCCGGCGCTATTTGCAGCATTGTGTGGAACAAACCCACGGCCATTTTAGATGGCAATGTCAAAAGAGTACTTGCCCGCTTCAAAGCTATAGATGGCTGGCCAGGACAAACTGCTATAGCCAATATTTTATGGGAGCTAGCCGAATCCCTCACTCCCGACTCCAACACTGGCGCCTATACACAAGCCATGATGGATTTGGGCGCGACGGTCTGCACTCGCAGCAAACCCAAATGTGAAGAATGCCCACTGGTAAAACAATGCGTAGGGTTTTCTCAGGGAAATCCCACCGATTACCCCGGTAAAAAACCAAAGAAAGCCATCCCTGTTCGAGCCGTCAAAATGCTCATGATTCAAAATCCAGACGGTGATTTTTTCTTGGAACAAAGACCCGCTCAAGGAATATGGGGAGGGCTCTGGAGCTTTTTGGAAACACCCATCGAACAAGATTCTCTTGAGTTCTGCTTTGATCAACTGGGGTATTCGGCACAAGATATTCAATCGGCGACCCTTGAAACATGGGACACTTATCGCCATACCTTTAGCCATTATCACCTCGACATCACCCCCGTACTTATCCCACTGGCAAAACATCCCCACCAAATCATGGCCGATGATCGCTGCATTTGGTATAACACCGAATCGCCACAACAAGTAGGCTTAGCCGCGCCGGTTAAAAAGCTGCTTTTTCAAGCTGCAGCAACCGCACAAGCCGGATAAAATAAATCCTATAGTGTTTGCAAGTGCTCACTATCTTTTAACGCAACAAGGAATTCATATGTCACGAACTGTCTTTTGCCGTAAGTATCAAGCCGATATGGAAGGCCTTAGCATGCCTCCAATGCCTGGCCCCAAAGGCCAAGATATTTTTGACAATATTTCTAAGCAAGCATGGCAAGATTGGATGAACCACCAGACCATGCTCATCAATGAAAAGCATCTCAACATGATGGATATGACCGCCAGAACTTACTTAAAAGAACAAATGGATAAGTTTTTTAGCGGCGAAGAGTTCGATAAAGCTGATGGTTATGTTCCACAAGAAAAATAGCCAAGAGGGATCATCAACCACATCGCAGATAACGCATAAGCCATTGATCCACACCAGCTTTCATTACACGAGATTCAGCACAAAACTAAGTGCTCTCACCTTGACTATAGGCCATCAAGCAGGTTTAATACGCGGCCTTCTTAGAAGCAAAGCCCAAACCTTTTAGTTGAGATCAACAGCTAAAATAGTGACAGGCAATTTAAGACACGCCCAGATAGCTCAGTCGGTAGAGCAGGGGATTGAAAATCCCCGTGTCGGTGGTTCGATTCCGCCTCTGGGCACCATCTATTTTTACCCTCCCAGCACAACCCTTAATCCTTGGTAGATACTAGTCTCCTTCAATTACCAAACAATCACTTCTCTTATAAGCTTTGATATACTTCCAGCTTTTTTGAGAAATGGACATATAAATAATGAAAGCCTATAGACCCGAAATCGATGGATTGAGAGCAGTAGCGGTAATACCTGTCATATTATTTCATGCGGGATTCAGTATCTTTAGTGGCGGTTTTATAGGTGTCGATGTTTTTTTCGTGATCAGTGGCTATTTGATCACCTCCATTATCCTCAATGAAAAACAAGCTGGTACTTTCACCCTGCTGAACTTTTACGAAAGAAGGGCACGTAGAATACTCCCAGCCTTATTCACGGTTCTTGCAGTTACCTATATATTTGCATGGGCATGGCTTTTACCAGACGCCATGAAAAATTTCTCTCAGAGCCTTGCATCAGTCATCATCTTTGCGTCTAACTTTTTATTCTGGAGAGAAACGGGTTACTTTGATGTCTCATCAGAATTAAAACCGCTTTTGCATACATGGAGCTTAGCTGTTGAAGAACAGTACTATCTTTTGTTTCCTGTTTTCATTATCGCCACATGGAAGCTTGGCTTAAAAATAATTCTTAGCCTATTAGCTATCGTATGCATAGTCAGTCTCGCCTTTTCTGAAATTGCTTTAACAAACGCAGCATCATCTAGCTTCTTTCTTTTACCCTACAGGGCATGGGAATTATTGCTAGGCGTATTTGCTGCATTTTATTTATCAAGCAATCCCATAGATTCAAAAAATAAAAATAGCTTGAATCAAATTCTCAGCCTTGTTGGTATCTTATTCATTGCGTGGCCAATATTTTATTATACAAATAAAACGCCGTTTCCTGGATTAAATGCTTTAGCACCGACTATAGGCTCCGTTCTGATTATTCTTTTTTGCACGCCAGCCACTTATGTAGGAAAAGCACTCTGCAGTAAACTATTTGTCGGCATAGGCCTTGTTAGCTACAGCGCCTATTTATGGCATCAACCGTTATTCGCTCTCGCACGCCATAAGAAATTTGAAGAACTAAGTTCTATAGAATTACTGATTCTTTCCGTTTTATCTTTCATCTTAGCTTATATTAGTTGGCGTTTTATCGAGACACCATTCCGCAAAAAAGACAAAACGAGCAGATTAACTATTTTTTCTTTTGCCATAATTGGCTCAATATTTTTTATGGGGCTTGGCGTTATGGGCCATCTCAAAGGTGGTTTTGAAAACAGGTTTGATTGGCCAACCGATATTGTTGACTCCTATGACTACTCTCCTCGCGCAAAAGAATGCTTTGACCGCGACAATGTACATACACGTGATGACTGGTTTTGTGATTTATATAACGACGGAAGCACGCCACAATTTTTAGTCTTTGGTGACTCACACTCACTCTCACTATTAGACTTATTTACTGATATAGCGACAGAGAAGAAAGTTCCTGGGGTTTTCGCAGGCATTAATAGTTGCGTTGCTTTATTAAATGTTCACTCCCTTCATGACAAACAACATTTGAGAAACTGTAATCAACTTAACGCTAGAGTGCTTCAATATGCCATCGAGAAAAAAATACAAACCGTATTTTTAGTCTCTCGATGGACCTTCTACACAGAAGGCGGCTATAAAGGAGATGACTTCTCTTACATAAGCACAACAGAAAATGGCGATGCCAGCAAAGAAGAGTCACGCCGAGCATTTGAAATAGGCTTAAAATCAACAATAGAAGCCTACAAAGAAGCAGGGATCAATGTTTATTTTGTTGAGCAGGTTCCTGAGCAACTGCATCCAGCTGATAAAGTTTATTATCACTCTTTTGAACAAAAAGACATCACAGCTGAAGAATCAATACAATCGCTATCAGTCAGCCGAGAAGAACATGAGAAATTTCAGAGCTATGTAAACTCACAATTTTCACTCTACCCAGAGATGAATATCATTTCGCTTGAAGATATTTATTGCAACGAAACAACGTGCCCTATCGGGAGCTCAACCGAAGCGTTATATTTTGACAATAACCACGTGTCAAAATTAGGTGCAACAAAAGCGAAAGAAGTATTTGAAAAGTATGTCCAATAATACAACCAAAAAGCAAAGCGGCAATACAATCGTGATTAATCTCAGAACCGAATTTTCTTAACGGCTAAGGGAATAAAAACCAAAGGAAATTAGAATGATTTATCAAATTATTCACGACAGAAAAATTTACCCCACTTATACGATACCCGTTAACGAAGTCATCAATAGTTAGGCAGATCACGTCCATTTCATATCGATGTTTCTCCCATCGCTTATTCAGATATCTGGAAAGAACCATTAACGATTGAGTTTGGTATTGCCGACATAGGCTACGGAACTGAACTAGGCGATATAGCTGAAATCGATGGCAGACTTTTCCTTTCAGAAAAAGCATACAAATGCTTAAAAGAAATATTAGAAAATGATGGCGAATTTTTACCCGTAAATTACGAAGGGGGAAAGGGTATATTTTTAATCCCTTGAAGACAGCCGAAGACTCGCATACGTCTGCTTATTGCGATAAACAATTTAAGGATGCAATAGAAAAGAAAGGATTAACAGGTACAAAGTTTAATCTTGATCTCACAACTCCAGTCAACGCAGCTTATGAAGGCATCCATTAGCAAAGAGTTGCATACCACGTGATTTACTTTAGGCCAAAGGTATGTAGCTTCTGCGCTATATCTGTCTTTTTTAGAAAGCACCCAACTGCAAGTAATTTCTTTACTTCTTTCGAACAACCAACCAAAAAATTAAAACACTTGGACATCCAGAAGTCATTTTAAATATACTCTATGTGGAGGAAAGTTCAATTTTGACAATAGTATCAACGCGACCAAATTACTCTGGTGCTCTCGGTAGATTTAAAAGAAATAGATCGAGCTATCTGAATTTTTGAGGCTGAGCTTTTTTAGGTATAGTTAAGAGGATTTTTACACAAAAATATCCCCGCACATGTGCGGGTAATCTGATGTTATGGCCTCAAGGAGAAATTTTGAGAATAGCAGTCTTATCTGATATCCACAGCAATGATTACGCTCTAGAAGCTGTATTGACAGATGTGCGAAAACGCGGAGTCGATATTACCGTTAACTTGGGTGATATTTTATATGGGCCGAGGGCTATAACAAATCAAAGGCTGAAGTTGCGGCAAGAATAAGCGTCTTTTATCTTTCTTTGAAAGGTACTGAGGCTTTATTAAAATATTAATACTCTCGCTAAATAGGGCCTTTTTTACAATCACGGCTTGTACGATGCACAAGCCATTTTACAAACAAAAATCAGCGATATTTCTGATGCTTTTTATGAATTAGAAAAATTCGTACGCTAATATTATGACTAAAAAATCTTATGGAAGATCGAAAACAACGTATCAATAACGCTTATCAATTTATTTTAGATAACTTTGAAGAGCATTTTACACTGCAAGATATTGCCGATGCCGTCAGTTGCTCTAAATACCATTTAAACCGTGAATTTTCTGAATTAACGGGATTAAATATTGGCGAGTTTGTACAACGTCGCCGATTATCTCGTGCAGAAAAATTACTTAAAGAAAAAAATGCATCGGTTATAGATGTCGCATTGCAAGTAGGCTATCAATCGCACTCGTCGTTTACTCGCGCATTTAAAAAAATGTTTGGCTATTCACCGACACAAGATATACAGACCATTTCCAATCTCCAGAACAATCAAACAACACAGCCAACAAAATTCAAAAAGCTACCGATTCAACTAATAAAACGCGAACTTATAACACTGCAAGGCTTATGGGGCGAGGGGTTTCATAATCAATCGTTCAATAAAATTGCAGCTCCTCTTTTCGGGAAAGTGATGCAAACAATTCATCAAGCTGGCGCAAAAGAACAATTGCCTTTACTGGGCATCTCAAGGGATAACCCGCTGAACATTCCGGAACAGAAAGCACAATTTTTTGCGGGCACGAAAAGTTCTATTGTCTCGGAGTTCTTGGACACCGAAATTTGGCCCAAAAGCTATTATCTACATTGCATACATGACGATCCGCCTAATACGCTTTGGCAGACAATCTCACAACTCTACATCAACTATATTTATCCTGAACACATTGCCGCACCAGAGTTTCAAATTTTCTACCAATTCCACACAGATGCCGAGCATAATATCGTCAAAACGGATATTTTTATCCCACTAAATAAATAACCACCAAAAAATTATAAGAATAGCTCTACCTGCACAGCAGCCTAGATTGGCATAAGAGATGATTCCTTCATCAAGCACCAGGAGAGGCATCATGCAAGAATCATTAGTTATCTACTCACTCTCAACAGCCCCCGCACATGTCCATCTACACCTGTGGTCCGGTATTGCCGCCGTCATCATTGGCACCATTGTGATGCTGATGAGAAAGGGAACACAAAAGCATCGAATTTTAGGAAGAATATGGGTGACGTTAATGTTGAGCTTAGCAATTAGCGCTTTATTCATTAAAGCGAGAGGGCATTTCAGCATGCTACATGTATTTAGTGTTGCCGTTATTATCTTTCTACCTGCAGCCATTTATGCAGCACGAAAAGGTAAAATAAAATTTCACCGCTATACGATGATAAGTGTTTTTTCCGGCTTAATAATTGCCGGGGCTTTTACTTTATTACCTTACCGAATCTTGGGACAGTTAATTTTCAAATAAAAACTATTCCCGAGATTTTTTAATCAAATCATAAGCCGTTTGAATTTCTTGACTGCGCTCTGTAGCGGATTTAATCATATCGTCAGGAACGCCTTGTCCCATTAATTTATCTGGATGGTATTGGCTCATTAATTTTCGATAAGCGCGCTTTAACTGTGTATCAGTCACATCACTTTTCACGCCTAATGCCTGATAGGCCAAATCAATTTGATTAGCACTGGGCGTAGCACTGTAAGCGCCACCACTATAACTACCACCGCCAGCTCCTCCAGCAAAAGCACCTTGCGCTTTTATCATGCGAATCATTTGTTCGAACATCATGGCTGAAATGCCTAACGAACTTGCTACTTTTTTCAATACGGCTTCTTCACTTGCATCAAAACGGCCATCGGCTAATGCCATATTGACCAGATACATAAGTAACATTTGAATCAAATTACGTTGGCGTCCGCAAACAGTTCTAAATTCATGCAAGGTGCTTTCGCTATTAAAATCAGGTTTCGAACCTTCTTTAAATAATCGAATCGCTTCACGGCGATGATCAGGCGTCAATCCCATTTGCGACATGAAATTTTCCGCTTGTTTTATTTCTGCCTCTGAGACACGACCATCCGCTTTTGCCAAATGGCCTAGCAATAAAAAAACACTCTTAAAAAAAGCATCTTGAATTTTTTTGCGTTGCTCTGGGTTCGGGCGCAACTGCGCTTGCAACTGAGAATATCCTGAATCAAATACATGACCGATAATCAGACCAATAAAGCCTAGAATTATTCCGCCAATCCAAAAACCTAATAACCCACCAATTATTTTTCCCACTGCTTCTCTCTGTATTTTTTGATAACTTTAAACATTCTATGATTAGTGACTTAATAGACTATAGGCCCTGTCAATACTGAACACTGATAACAAAACTTTAAGCGACTAATGATCAACAATATCGTTAGAATAGGATTGTACACGACTCATTACACCGATTCCGCACGAAAATGGAACATCAGAATAATTAATGAGTCAGACCTACTACTCAATTAATCGATACTATTTATACAATAAAAACATGGGGCCCATCATGAAGAAGTCCATTAGCTTACTGATTTGTTTGTTGTCAGTATTACATTCAGTTTCACTATTCGCACAAGCCAACTCAAACTCCACGGATTCGCTAGATAGCCACTACGTATTAGAGACAGTGGTCGAAGGTATTTCAGTTCCTTGGGGGATGGCATGGCTACCCAATGGCGATATGCTGATTACCAATCGCAAGGGAGAGCTACATCGTTTTAGTAACGGAAAGCTTTCGCTCATAAATGGATTACCAGCTATTCACGCGAACGGCCAAGGCGGCTTGCTGGATATCGAATTACATCCAACATTTTCTGAGAACGGTTGGATTTACTTTTCATTCTCTAGCGAAGAAGGCAAAGGGAATGGCAGCAATACAGCAATCATGCGTGCAAAATTAAATGCCGATAAATTAGTTGAAAAAGAATTCATTTATAAGGCCGCCCCTAATTCAAGACGCGGACAACATTACGGCAGCAGAATTGAATTTGATAATAGCGGCTATTTATTTTTCTCGATTGGCGACCGCGGTGCGAGAAATGAAAACCCGCAAGACATCACCAAAGAAGGCGGAAAAATTTATCGCTTACACGATGACGGAAAAATTCCAAGCGACAATCCTTTTGTAGGAAAAAAAGACGCGCGCGAAGCGATTTATTCTTTCGGCCATCGTAACCCGCAAGGGATGGCAAAAAACCCAACCACTGGCGATATCTGGGTACACGAACATGGCCCACGTGGCGGCGATGAAGTGAATATTGTAAAACCCGCTAAAAACTACGGCTGGCCAATTTTAAGTTACGGCATTAATTACAATGGAACTGATTTTGCAGAAGGCACCGAGCGAGAAGGTTTTGAACAACCCATTTGGTATTGGGTGCCCTCCATTGCTCCATCCGGCATGGCATTTGTTACAAGCGATAAATATCCAGCATGGAAAGGTAACTTATTAGTTGGCTCGCTAAAATTTGCTTATCTCGTATTGTGTGACGTTGAAGGGAATGAAATAAAAAAAGCAGATGTATTATTTAAGGGCATCGGTCGCGTACGAAACATACGACAAGGGCCCGATGGTTTTATTTATGTCGCAACAGAAGGGCAAGGGATTAAGAGAATTATTCCTAAGAAGTAATTGAAAAATATTTTTACAACTCTCTAAAAATTAAGGGCAGCGCGTTAATGGCTGCCCTTAATTTTTTATCTAAGACCAGCAAAATACCAAACATATTCTGAGTAGAGATAGAAAAGGCCGTCTTCTAAAGTTCTATATTTACGCTCACTAGAATATACTCGAGTAACGCCTCTGTCTAAACGCATTTCATTCGTAGCTAGTAATTCTCCACTTTCACCGTAAGTGTTTTCAGTAATGGATTCAAAGTCAACCACCCCATCCCCATCACGATCACGAGAAAAAAGAGATTTCACTTCTTGGCCGAAGCTATCGTAAATCGTTTCCGTTTTGGAGAACCAAGTTAGGTTATTATTTTGAACATTTTTATCAACATATGATATCTGACGACCAAATTCATCATAGCTATACTCTCTAGTTTGAATGTCATCGTAAACGCCATCACCATCATTATCACGCTTTTGACTATCTAATAACAAATTGCCTTTTTCATTAAAGGCATTTTCCGTCAAACGAATAAACTCTGGATTCCCATCGCCATCGTAATCTTCTGATTCCAAGCTAGTTAGTAATCGATCAATATTATATGTTTGTACAGTTTCATAAATAAGATCGTATACACCATCATTTTCATCATCTGTTCTATAAACACTGCTTAGAACATTACCTCTATCATCATATGACTTTAAATATTCCTCTAGATAATCATAATTATCATCGCCATCTTGATCTGTAAAATATTGATATTGAGTTACCAAATTACCTTGGCCATATGCTCTGACAGTTTTATCCGTTCTGTCAAAAATGCCATTTCCATCCCAATCTAATCTTTCAGTTTGAACCAAAGTTCGGCCTTTTGAATCATAGGATTTTGTATTTTCTTCAATTCGATCAGGTGACCCATCACCATCATTATCTTCTTTGTTGATTTCAATTAATACTCGAGATTGAGAATCATATGTTTTAAAATTTTCTACAATGCTCTCGTAAACGCCATCACCATCGTAATCTGCTCGACCAACAAACGATAACTGATTGCTATTACTATCAAATGTTTTTATTTCTTCGAGTATAAATTGATAAATCCCATCTAAATCATAATCTACTTGGTACTTATGCGTGAGGACATTTCCATTAACATCATAAGTAGCAAGAACTTGTTCGCTTCGATCAAACTCACCATCATAATTCGAATCAATCATTTTTGTTTCTGATAATTTATTTCCAACTTGATCATAAGTAGTAACAACACTGTATATGTAATCCCTTTCTCCATCTCTATTACTGTCACCTTTTATTAAATATTCAAGTTGGTTTCCATCTGAATTATAACTTGCGATTATCTCTTCAACTAAAATAACGTTTCCATCTCGATCTTCTTCTGTTTCAACATAACTGAGTAAATTCCCGTAAGAATCGTAACTAGATTCAGTACTATTGATTATATAAAGTGTTTCTCTAGGCGGTAATTGAGTGACCGTTTCTTTAGAGTTTAATTGGTTCCCCTCAACATCGTAACTGGCCACGTATTCTAGAAAATAATCGTAAACACCATCTTGGTCACTATCAGATTTTTCAGATTTAGATAACAGCTTTTCATCATTGGAATAGTTTGACTCATAGATTTCTTCTAAAAATCCATCATTATTGTAATCGACACTACTATATGAAGTCGCAACTTTATTATCACTAAAGTAAGAATAAGTTATTTCTGATCGCCTACTTGAACCATCAGAAAAATAATGTTCTGATATAGAATTTATAACATTTCCGCTGATGTCATATTCATAAAAATTCAAATCCCTTTTTTCAAAAATACCATCCCTATCAAAGTCCCACTTTGTTTCAGATGTCGTAACAAAATTTTTATTATCTAGCGATTCATTTGTATAATAATCAAAATTGCCATCTCCATTACTATCTTCTTCATATCCAGTAATGCGCCCTAAATCATCGACAAAATATTTTCTCACAAAATTAAAATTACCATCCTCGCCGGAACTAAACATTATCTCTGCCTGAACTGGAATGAGAATATTTAAATTATTATAAATATAATCTATTGTAGCTCTTCTGTTAGTAGATGAATCAAAATCATATTTATTTTCTAAATATTCATAAAAGTCGTACTCTCTAGAATAAAAATTATTTTCAAAAGAATACTGCTCATCAACAAGCACCTCGTCCCAACCAGTTAAATCCAGGCCATTACTTGTGTCATTGTCCTTATCTAAAAAAGTTAGTAACAAACCAATATTAATAACTCTATCGAAATCAGTAACTTCTGTATTTTCAAATTCTTTTCGCAAAGCCCGTTCTGTTGAAGGTGCTTCCATATTGAAAAAATCAAAAAGACTAATATCCTCTGCACCCTCTGCAGTACCTAACTCAATACCACCAACAGAAAAAGTCACTGACTCCCCTCGTCGATAATAAAAGGTTCCACTTCCGTCGGTTAGCCCTGACTGCGTTTCTGTTTTATAGCGAACTCCCTGAGCATCTCCGCCCATCAACGACCCTGCTTCCGGTGGTCGATCTGCACGGGGCTGATTTCCCTTTTTGCTATCGCTGTCATTACACGCTGATATCGATACTAAAACCAATAAAAACAATACGTTATAAAAATTTCTCACCATTTCGTCCTGTCAGTAATTGTTAGAGCAATTACATTTGCTCCAGTATGAATGTAAGCTCGCATCAAATTGTCACCTAAATAGTCTTTCTCAAAGAGTTATTTTTCGAAGACAAACGAAAGCATATGATATCAATTAATCAATAAGGTGAGGAGGGCCTATCTTTTTGTCATGGGCCTTTTAAGTCGTCTTTTAACCTCTTATCTAATTTCTTTCGATTCACAATTTTTCTAGAATTCTTTAGAATACACCCCGCACTGGATTTACGTTCCAGCTCGCTGAATAGGAGAATATTATGTCATCGCCAACGATTGTCGTTTGTGCACTTTATAAGTTTGTTGAATTAGAAAATTTTGAATCACTGCGCGAACCATTGCGTAAAGAAATGGAACGCCTTGAAGTCAGAGGGACTCTGCTACTTGCCAGAGAAGGTATTAACGGAACGATCGCGGGCAGCCGTGAAAGTATTGATTCTATTTTAACGTGGCTAAACAAAGACCCGAACTTATCCAATATCGATACCAAAGAATCCTACACTGATACTCCGCCATTCAAACGTTCGAAAGTAAAATTAAAAAAAGAAATTGTGACAATGGGCGTTGAAGGTATCGATCCTAAACGCAGTGTCGGAACCTACATCGATCCAACAGAATGGAATGATTTAATCAGCGATCCTGAGGTACTTTTAATCGACACACGCAATGATTACGAAGTAGAAGTTGGTACATTCAAAAACGCAGTAAATCCTAACACCACAACGTTTCGTGAATTTCCTGAGTATGTTAAAAATCATCTCAATCCGGAGAAGCATAAAAAAGTCGCGATGTTTTGTACTGGTGGTATTCGTTGTGAAAAATCGACTGCGTATTTAAAAGAACAAGGTTTTGACGAAGTCTTTCATTTAAAAGGCGGAGTTTTAAAATATTTAGAAAATGTTCCCGAAGAAAAATCATTGTGGAAAGGTGAATGTTTTGTCTTCGATGATCGGGTCACGGTCAATCACAATTTAGAAAAAGGGCATTACGACCAGTGTTTTGCTTGTCGCCTTCCTATTACTGAAGAAGATAAAGCCAGCGAAAAATACGAACAAGGTGTTAGCTGCCCACGATGTTTCGGCAAAGTGTCTCCCGATCAACGTGCTCGTTTTGAAGAGCGTGAAAAACAAATGGCATTGGCAAAGCAAAGAGGGGAAGCGCATATTGGTGCCGTTGCAGCTAAACATATCGCGGAGAAGCGCGAAGCTAAAAATGCAAAACGTTTAGCTCAGGCTAAAAGCAATCCTAAATAACATTTCTAAAGAGAGTTTTACCATGGCTATATTTTCAAAATTCAACGGGCTTATTCTTACTTTGTGTTTTCTTTTTTTAGCATTAGGTTGCAGCAAAGAGAACGGAACTAAAAAAGCTGAAAACCTGCTGGAAGATCACAAGGAAATATTAGATCAAGCAAAAGAGATGGAAGGTGATATGCAAAAGGCACTTGATAAACGCCTTGAAAACATCGAATAAGGATATTAAATAAGGTACAAAAAAATAAAACCAGATAGAAAATCTAGGCGCAAGTTATCTTTATCTATAACGCCTAGGTTTTTAACAAATTAGTGCGGAAGGCCGTTAAGCATCTCTCGGCGAGAATAAATCATTTCTTTATACGATTGTAGCAATCCAAAATTACTGGCTTGCTCGCCAGATCTAAAATCACTCAATTGCCGTTCTAATCGGACAATCTCATCGTTTAAGCGAGCTTTTAGAAAAACCGTATTATTAAAAGTTACTCCAACATGGGCAGCGCGTGGTTGTCTCATTTCAGTCTCCAGCTAGCGGTATTTTTGGCGTTTTTATTTTTTATAATTAATGGCACTTTTCTGCAAACTACAAATAATTACTGCAATACATGTCGTCTTATAAAGAATAATAATGCAAAGCGAGGCGTTTTTTAGAGACTAGACCACAAAATAACATTATGCCAATTCGAGAGTTAAATCATTTTTCCAATCGTGAGACACGTCACCTATTACCAAAAAACTCGGATTTAAAATGTCACCTTTTTCATTATAACGAAGCGGGGAGAATGAAGTGTCAACAACACAACCGCCTGCAGCTTCCACCACCGCCTGAGCTGCTGCCGTATCCCATTCTGATGTAGGACCAAAGCGAGGGTACAAATCTGCTTCGCCTTCTGCGATCAAACAGAACTTTAATGAGCTGCCTATACTTCTTGTTGTCACCTCTGTGTATTTATTACGAAGGCATTTAATCATTTTCTCAACTTGCTCAAAACCATGACGGCGACTTGCTACGATCTCTATGGGGTAATTGTTTTCAATTTGAGAACCAATCGTTCTCACAGAAATTTTTTCTCGATGGCCGGTATTCGAATATTTATAGGCTCCGAATGGCTGTGAACCGACATAAGTCACTCCCGTCACCGGAACATGAACCAGCCCTAAAATAGCAACGCCTTGTTGAATAAGCGCTATGTTTACTGTGAATTCATCATTCCGATTTACAAATTCTTTGGTTCCATCGAGGGGATCGATCAGCCAATACGTTTTCCACAAAGAACGCTCTTTATAAGAGGGCAGCTCAGACTCTTCAGAAAGTATTGGTACTGCTGGTGTTAAAACCTCTAGCGCATCAACGATACAGTGATGGGCTTTCCTATCCGCCTCTGTGATGGGCGAGCTGTCACTCTTGATATCTACATCAAATCCAACATCTCGATTGTAAACCTCTAAGATCAATTCTCCCGATGTTCGCCCAAGATCAATTAATGCGCCAATCAAGTCCTCTGTCACCTCACATGAGCTTTTTGAGTCTAGAGTGCTTGGCTTTTTATTCTTTGTCACAAAGGCTCCCGTGGAATGACTTATCTTTCATTTCATTAAAACTGATAGCTGCGGCTGCAACAGAAAGAGATAGAAGATAGAATAACCGCAGCTCGATATTATAAGCGTATAGATAATCCGATTAGACCTTATTTATCGATTTTTTTACCACCAGCCAACTGCTGGCATGACATAACATGAATTTATATTGGTTAACTTGATCTTATGCAAATCCCCTGGCCTGACATTGACACGGTACTACTCGACATGGACGGTACATTACTCGACCTTCATTTCGATAATTATTTCTGGACTGAACATCTACCAAAGCGTTATGCCGAAGCCCATAAGGTATCAGAAACTGAAGCAACCCAAGTACTTAAAGAACATATTAAGGTTCACGAAGGAACACTAAATTGGTATTGTTTAGAGCACTGGTCAACATCACTGCAACTCGACATCCGTGAACTTAAAGAAGAAGTAAAACATAAAATAAAAATTCGGCCCTTCGCTGTAGAATTTTTACAGCAATTAAAAAAAGAAAATAAAAAGCTTATTTTAATCACTAATGCTCACCCACAAAGTTTGAGTTTAAAACTAGATATTACAGAAATTGATCAATGGCTAGACATAATTATCTCTTCTCATGAATTCAATCACCCCAAAGAAGATCAAGAATTTTGGAGTCGATTACAACAACATGAACATTTCGATCCTGCCCGCACTTTATTTATTGATGACACTGTTAGGATTTTAGAATCGGCACAACAATTTGGTATTCAACACTTATTGTGCATCCATCAACCCGACAGCAAAATCAATCGACCCACAATAGAAGAATTTCCAGCCATTCATCATTTTGACGAAATATTTATTAACAGCGAACTACAATAATATCTATGGATAAAGTACGTATCGATAAATGGCTTTGGGCTGCGCGATTTTACAAAACACGCAGTATTGCAAAACATGCCATAGAAGGCGGGAAAGTTCGCAGTGACGGACAACGAATCAAACCTAGTCGAGATATTTCTGTCGGAACAATTTTGACATTAAAAATTGGCTGGGATGAAAGAACTATCGAGGTCATTACGTTGTCAGATCAAAGGCGTGGGGCTCCAGAAGCTCAAGCGCTTTATCAAGAAACTGAAGAAAGTATTAAAAAGCGTGAAGAGAACTCCGAAAATCGTAAGATGTTTAATCAACTCAATGAGCTTCCGCCAAAAAGGCCAACAAAGAAACAACGTCGACAGATACATCGCTTTCGTGAGCAAGATTTTGAGGGGTAGCGATAACATTGATGAGTAATATAAATACAATAACAACGGATTTATTATGAAAAACATTCGAACTATATGCATAATCAGTTCTCTATTTTTATTAATTAGTTCATTATCTTTCGCCGAATCTACACGAGAAATTCAACGTCTCAAAAGTGCTGTTGTAAAAATTCATACAACATCCGCTGCACCCGATTATTTTACACCTTGGCGATTACTGAATCCTAAGCAAGGTAGTGGATCAGGCTCCGTCATTAGCGGCAATCGAATTTTAACCAATGCTCATGTCGTTGCCGATGCAAGGTATATTCAAGTTCAGAAAAATGCCGATCCTAAAAAATATCTAGCCAAACTCAAGTTTGTTTCTCATGAAGCAGACCTTGCCGTTTTAGAGGTCGTCGATACTGATTTTTTCAATGGCTTAAAAGCATTGCCTATAGGTAACTTACCCGAACCACTACAAGAAGTTTCTGTTTATGGTTACCCCTATGGGGGCAGCGCCTTAAGTATTACTCGTGGAATTCTTTCCCGTGTTGAACATCACTATTATTCACATGGCAGCAGTTATTTACTAGCCGGGCAAATTGATGCGGCTATTAACCCTGGAAATAGTGGCGGCCCCGTTATTGTTAATAACCAAATTGCCGGCGTTGTTATGCAAGGAATACCTGGTGGAGAAAATTTAGGTTACTTTGTTCCTCCTAGCGTCATTAAACATGTTTTAAAAGATGCTGAGGATGGAAGCCATGAAGGAATGCCTGACCTTGGGTTTCGCACACAAGATTTAGAAAGCCCCGCCATGAAAGATTCTTTAAAAATTGATGCCGACCAAGGGGGAATTTTAATTACTAAAATTTTTGAAGAATCTCCTGCTTTTGGAAAACTAGAAACGAATGATGTGTTATTAGCAATAGACGGATACAAAATTGCTAACGATAAATCAATCGAAGTAAGAAAAGATTTAAGGACAAACTACAAATATGCAATTGATCAATATCATGTAGGAGACGAAGTAGAACTCACTATTGCTCGTGAAGGTGAAATTCAAAAAGTTAATCTTATCGCAGGCAAACGTTTAGCCAGTTATAATTTAGTGATAAACGAAGAATTTGATCAACTTCCAAAATATTATGTGTATGGCGGTATTGTTTTTGTTCCACTTAACATGAACTTAATTAAACGCTGGGGTAGAGATTGGAGAAACAAAGCGCCTACAGAATTTTTATACGCGCGTAACCGTTGGACCTCTCCTGAAAAAAGAGAAATAGTAGTTGCTCTAAAAGTATTGCCTACGGATGTTAATCTCGGCTACCACAAATGGAGCAACTGGATCGTGAGCTCTGTTAATGGTAAGGATGTTAGAGATTTCTCTCAATTTACAGATTTCGTTCGTAATGCTGAAGGACAATATATTACCTTTGGTGATGAAGATGGTTTTAGGATGGTTATTGACAACGAACAAGCAAAATCTTCAGAAGCACAAACCCTAGAGCTATACCAAATTCCTAGTCCTTACTCACTGGGCCTATTTGATTAGTAAAATCTAATAACTCTTTAACAGCTTTTAATTATTTTTTTAGAGTTTTTAATAACTTTTTGGATATTTCTAGGTGCTCATTTTTTGTTAGAATGAGCGCTATTTTACAGATCAACACATAAGGGAATCATCATGCTACCACCTAAGGGAATCTTCTCTCCAAGCTCTGTCGAGAACACACATTTTTTTAATACATATCTTCCTACTCATCGCTTTTTCAAGCATCGTGTTCTGTTTTTATTTGCGATTTTATTTTGTTCGAGTAGCTATATGCCTTTAGCCACAGCTGAGATTTACAAGTGGACAGATGAAAAAGGGAAAATTCACTTTAGCGACAAGCCTCCGGCCAATAAAAAGGCAGAGGATATTACAGAATCAACTACAAAAACCAACGTAGATACCAGCCAAAACGAACAATATAAATTAAACAAAATATTTGCTAAAGAAACTGAAGGCGAAAAACAATCTCGATTAAGAGAGACTCAACAAGCTCAAAAAGAAAAAATAGAAATGAAAAGACGTTGTACTAAAGCGAAAAAGAATTTGAAATTTCTTCGGGAAGAACGCTTTTATACCTTAGATGAAAACGGTAAAGAAAATACGATGAGCGAGAGAGAAAGAAATGAGCTAGCTAAGGAATATAACCAGCTCATCAAACAAAATTGCGGCTAACAATTTTTAAAGGTTTTACTTAATTACATCGCTTGAATGTACTGCCAGTAAGCCATCACTGCAGCAATCAAACCACCGATTAATAAAATACCCATAGCTACAGCGCCAATGATAAATCCCAGTTCACGTTTTTTAGGGTCTTGAACATACCCGCGAAAATATAAAATACGCCCGATGAAAAAGACCATTCCGAAAATTGCGCCGTATAATTCACTCACATAGCTACCGAATATCCACAGAGCAGGTATGACGATAATGAGTTGCTCCATCGTATTTTGATGGGCTCTGAAATAGTTTTCGAAAATAGGATGACCAGAGATTGCTGGAGCTGCAACGCCTGTCTTACCCCTAGCTCCACCGACCAAAATTCCAAAAATAAAATACTGTAATAAAAGTAATGTTGTTACTATCGCAATGAGTGGCATATTGATTTTCCTAATGTCATCGTAATTTGAATGGTTTCACTTTATTATTTTTAAGCAAGATGCCAGATTAGTGTAACGTTATTTGAAGGCTGTGTGCAGGCTTAATTACTTTCTCTGATAGCGTACAAACTCAATCAACTGAAATTAACAAAAAACGGAAAAATTATGGCAGAAAACATTAAATCCGGCCTGTATAGACACTACAAGGGAAAAGATTATCAGGTCTATGAAGTCGCCCACCACTCTGAAACCGAAGAATCTTTCGTCGTCTATCGCTGTTTGTACGGCGATTATGACTTATGGGTTAGGCCACTAGCGATGTTTCTTGAGACAGTGACAACCCAAGATGGCAAAACATTGCCAAGATTTGAATACGTTGGGCCGATGAAGGAAGAAGAAAATCTCAAGAGCTCTAACTAGCTTCTATCTTATGACTCCTTTTCTATCAGTTGATTTTCTTCCCCTGAATGATCTTTAGGAGCAAATAATCGTTCAAACCTATCTGAGACATTCTCGCCCATTAAAAACATACAAGGGACAAGAATTAATGTAACGGTAGTTGCGCAAATCACGCCGAAAGCCAAAGAAATTACCATTGGGATTAAAAATGCGGCCTGCATGCTTTGTTCAAATAAAATCGGGGTAAGTCCAACAAAGGTTGTAACTGACGTGAGAATGATTGCACGAAAACGATCTCGACCAGCTTGTGCCACCGCATCAAATAAAGGCTTATCAAGCTTACGCAATGTACTTATACGATCAAGAAGTACTAAGTTATCGTTCACAACAACTCCTGCACAAGCGACAAAGCCAAGCATGGACATCATGCTAACTTCTCTACCCATAATTAGGTGACCAATCACAGCACCCATAAATCCGAATGGAATAGCGGTTAATACAATCATTGGTTGCCAATAGGAACGAAATGCGATGGCCATCAATCCAAAAATAACACAGAGAGAAAAGAAAAAGTTTGTTGTCATTGAGCTTAAGAAGTCTGCCTGATCTCGCATGTCGCCGGCAATTCGAATATTAAATCCTGCGAATTCTTTTTCCCAGCGCGTTGTGTTTTTTCTTAATAAATCTCGAACGATTTCATTCGAATTAAACCCTTCTTGTAATTCAGCGGTAATGACAATTGTTCGCTTTCGATCCAGCCGACGAATTGTTGAATATCCGGGAACATACTCAATATTGGCCACTGCTGATAAAGGAACTTCTCTACCATCTTGAGAGCGAATTCGCATTTCTTCTAAATGATCAACATTATGGCGTTCTTCTTCGGTATAACGCACCATAACCCGAACATCTTCTTTTGCTCGTGGGATACGTTGTACTTCATTTCCATAAAACCCTTGTCGAACTTGCCGTGCTATTTCATTTAAAGACAACCCAAGTGCTTCCGCATTATCTTTGAGGTCTAATTCAATTTCATCGCGTGGCGATTGCAAGTTATCTTTAATATCATAGGTACCCGAATAACTAGAAATTGCAGCTTTAACTGCATCAACAGCACGCTCTTGTTCTGCTGTTTCATCAGAACGAATACTCACTTGCAAGCGGATAGGTTCACTGCGTTGGTTTATAGTGAAATTTATTCGTACTTCTTCAGCCTCAGGGATATCTCCAATGTACTCGCGCCACTTTCTCGCAATTAATCGCGTCGACACATCACGCTCTTCTGGTGACGTTAAAGCCAATACAAAGACAACTTGATTTCCATAAGCCCACGTTTGTACATTATCTATAAAATCATCGGAGCCATTGATCTTTATAATTTCTTCATCTGTTTTTAACTTTTCGGCTGCAACCACCATGCGATCAGTGACCGATTTTGTATCACTAAACGGGACACCTTCACCGAGAACCACTCGGGCTTCAATTTGATCAGCTTGAATAACCGGCATAAAACCAACGCGTAACCACCCGCCTGCAAATACTGCGACTGATAATAAAAACGCAACAGCAAAACACGCCAGTGTAATCCCGTTATTCTTCAAAGCACTTTCTAAGAATGGACGGTATTTATTGTCTGCAAAATCTTGCATATGTGCCGATAAAAAATGTCTAAATTTTGATAACGACCTAAACAAAACTACGGAGGATTCTTTTTCGGATTTTAAGTGCGAAAGATGTGAAGGCAATATCAGTAGTGATTCAATCAATGAAAACACCAAGCACAATGCAACAATGATTCCGATAGGAGCCGCCATTGTACCCATCGGGCCAGGTACAAATAACATCGGCATAAAAAATATAATGGTGCTAATCACAGCAAAAATAACTGGCTTCGAAACCATTTTTGCACCGCTCGCTGCCGCTTGCATGCCATGTAAATTTGCTTCGTTTCTTGAGTGAATACTTTCACCAACAATAATCGCATCATCAACGACGATCCCTAGCACCAGCAGAAATCCAAACAGGGAGATCATATTTAAACTGACACCCATGTGTGGCAAGACCCAAATACATCCCAGAAAAGAAAGAGAAATACCTACACAAACCCAAGTCGCTAAAGCAGGACGCAAAAAAAGCATTAAGATTACAAATACAAGGATCAACCCGCCGATAGAATTTTCTAGTAACAGACTCATTCTATCTTTAAACATTAATGTATTATCTCGCCACAGCTCTACGCCAATCCCCGCAGGTAATTTTCCTTCAAGGCTTTCTAAATATCCATAAACTTGCTCTCTTGCCTTTAATACATTGGGATTATCTGTAATATAGAGTCGAACATAAACAGAAGGCACACCATTTAATAGCGCTATAAAATCTCGATCTACAAAACCATCTTTTATTTCAGCAATGTCTCCCAATAATAATTTTGCGCCATCACGTGAACTGGTGACAACGATGTGTTCAAAATCTTCTTTGTAATAAGCCTGGCCGCGTGTTTGAAGTTGAATGTCACCGCCAATTGATTTTACAGTTCCAGCAGGAAGATTTATGGAAGAGTTCTGTATTGCATTTGCAACATCTTGAAAACTTAGGTTATACCGACGCAAAGTTTCTTCAGATACTTCAATTGATAACTCGTCGTCACGTGTTGCCGCTAATTCAGCGAGAGAAATATTTGGCAGCAAGGCTAATTCATCACGAAGAATTTGAGCCGTTTGCTTTAACGCCGACTCTTCTACTTCACCAAAGACACCTATATCCATGATCTGCGTGCGCCACAAAACTTCGCTCACTTCTACGCGTTCTGCATCTTGTGGGAATGTATTAATAGCATCGACACGTGCCTTGACATTATTTAATAACTTTTGAACGTCATAACCTTGAACAGCTTCTATTGTCACTTGGCCTGAACTTAGTCGAGCTTGCGATGAAATTTCTTCAATACCATCAAGATCACCAATCGCCTCTTCAATACGGATGATAATTTGCTCTTCAACTTCTTTCGGGCCAGCTCCTGGATAGGGTGCAGCAACTTCAATAAAACCAGTGTTTGCAGCTGGAAATGCTTCTTTATTCAAAGAAAAAAGTGATGAGACTCCACCAATAATAATGACAACCATCATGAGATTAGCTGCTATAGGGTTTTCAACAAACCACTGTATTATTTTGTTCACTATGATTTAGCCTTTATTGGGTAGCGACTAAAGATTTGTTTTCTAATATTAGGCATCAAAAACAATCTATAAATTTCTCGAAGATTAACAACATTTTTTATGGCGTTGCTGTGGCCATGATTTCTCGGGTTGAGGGTAACGGACTGACGATCATATTAGGCGTTAAAAAATTTTGCCCTCCAACCACAATCGCTTCTCCTTCTGCAATATCTCCAACAATCCATGCTTCATCTTTTGTTGTCATTAAAACGCGGACTGTTTTCAATTGAATTCTATTGTCTTCACTTAAAGAATAAATTTCGTTATTTTTAAAGAGTGCACGACGAGGAATTTTTACAACGTTTTTTAATTCCCTGCCGCTAATTTCGGCGGTCACAAACAATCCCACCACTAAAGGTACATTTACTTTTTCAGGATGCTCAACAAATGGATCCTTTACTTCTGCAACGGCATAATACATGCGAGTGTTTGTATCAACACTTGCATCTGTTCTGACAATTTGCCCTTCCCACTGATACTGCTCACCTCCGATAATTCCTGTGATCAAAACATTGGGGCCTGGGTTATTTTCATTTCCACGAAAGCCAAGAGGCAACTCTACTAACGCTGTTTGCTTGTCGGATAAAGGCAGACGAATTTCTGCAACTGAGGTGTCGTAAACTTTAGCAATTCGGCCGCCAGGAGAAACATATTGCCCCGCATCAACAACAGCTTCTCTAACTCGCCCATTAAATGGCGCAGAGACTGTTGTTCTTTCTAGATCTAATTTTGCTTTATCAAGATCTGCTTCAGCCGCGGCAAATTGAGCTTCCGCTGCAGCTAACTGAGGCTTTCTTAAAAATAATTCATTCGCTTCGGCATTACCTAGATCACGCCACTCTCTTTGTGCTTGTCGAGCTCGGCCTTTTTCTGTTGCTAAAACTTGTGCAGTTTCTGCCACTCTTGCTTTTGCTTTTATTACTGCCAATTCATAATCACGCTTATCTATCGTAACTAATGCTTCGCCTGCTTTAAAAAAACCACCTTCAACAAAATTTTTATTGACCTTTTCTACTCGGCCTGCCACTTGTGTCACTAAATCAATTTCATAACGTGGGTTCACTGTCCCTTGCGATTTTACTTTTAATGCTTGAGTACTTGGGCTTGCATAAACCACGGTCACTTGAGGTGCTGGCGGTTCTGTTTTTGGCATTTTTTGGGGAGACGGCTTTAGATTTAACAAAGCAAACACTGCTATACCACCAACCCCCAAAATCAGTAATGGTTTTGGAATTTTTTGCCAAATATTTTTTTCTGAGTGGGTCACTATTGATCTTCCTCTTAGCTGCTAAATTCGCTGTATCCGCTACGCCTTTAAAATTCAATGGCGTTAACAAAGAAAATGTTTTTACTTGCTATATTAATTTCAACGAAAGCAGAAATGAAATGTTATTGCATTTGAGTCCTTTCATTGCAGAAATCGTTATCTACTTGATAACGCTCTGTACCTGTCAGTATTCAATTTTTAGCCCATTAAAATATCTACAAACATGAAGCAGGATAAAGAAGACTTACTATCTAACTGACAGCGAGTCTATCTTTAGGTTTATAAGCTGTCTTAAGACTTTACCGTCCTTCACAAAATAGGATACTGACTGACATAATTTTTCAAGTATAAACCACTGTGCAATTTTTGGTGAGGAAACGTAGATTAAGCTAACTGTTTTTCTTGTGTTAGCGATAACCGTTGGGTTAATACGTATCGCTTCATTTCAAGGATGATACATGACACATAAAAAAACCGGCTAACGCCGGTTTTTTTATGTTGATAGATTTTTAGGATTCAAAAAACTACACAGGGTTCCCCATAGTACCAGTATATAGAGGCTCAAATGCAGTCCAGCGATCAAGATCGCTATTTGATCCTAAGCCATGATTCGGGAATTTCGCACTGAACGAACCGGTCTCACCATGTAAGGCCATGTAATTTAATACAACCATATTCACTAATGCTTCAACGTTATTGGCCGCAGGACTAGAAGTCGTTTGTACATTACCCGCGCCAGTCATCCAACCTAATTGCTGATGCATTGCAGGATCAGCAACTGAACCTCCTGTACTAAGCACGGGCCGACGACGAGGATCATAAACCAAGAAAAAGGCCGACGCTGTTTGTTGGCTATCACCCGTCCAAACACCTTTACCACGTCCTTCAGCTGAATTATCAAGCATGCCATTACTGAATACAGACCCATCACTCACAACATAAATCATCACAGGTTTATTCATTGCGGCAGCATAAGCTAGACAAGCACCAATGCAGCGACCCGCACGTAAATCACGTCCTTCACCGGTACGTCTATCACCCGTGTGGTAATCATAGCCACCCATAGTGATCGTACCGGCACCCGCTAAACCATCGATAACCAACTTCATAACCGATGCCGTTTTTGCAAATTCTCTATCGCCTGAAAGCTCGCCACTTGTAAATATTTGGCCATTAATAATTGGATCTGACAAGGGGTCCAAGGCATCCGAACCCGCTCCAAACCTGTCCGCTAAATCCGCACTTTGTGCAAATGAACATTTTAGAGCATCACGAAGTTCAGCATCCGAGATATTACCAATACCTGTATTACCAGACAGCCCGGTACTTAACCGATCAAGTTTATCGTCACTTAATCTAAAAGCCGCTTCAAGAATTGCTGTTCTCTCTGCTTCAGAGCCCGGTAAATTTAAAAGACCACCGAGATCGACCAGGCCACGAGCATCAGCTGGCCTATCTACTTTTGTTGGACGGAAAGCTAAATCAATCATGGAAGCTGGCGCCATTGAGTTGCCGCCAGAATCAGCATTTCGAGAACCAATTAACGCAATCACCTCACCATTAGCGCCACCTAAACCACTGGGAACTCCTGCTGACACTTCAACGTTTCCAGCACGCGCAATACCATACATGGGGTTATGAGGATTATTACCCGTGTCATTTTGAGAGCGGGCCGGAATGACAGCACCATTAGTAAAAGTTGATGCATCAAATACAGCAGCAGTACCGGCTCTTTCTGTCATACCCGCTAACATCTGACTATCAGAATGAAACGCCAAACCAAAACTTTCATCAACAAACTGATTAGGAACTGCTGGATCATTACTAATCACAGGAACCTGATCACCAGGCAAACCTTGTTTGTTGTAGCCCGCTGTATCAAGAATATCTAATTGGCCACCTTGCTTGCCGACTAAAACATTTGAGCCAGCAATGTTTGCACCGCCTGCCAAATCAAAACAAATAAAAGGAATTTTATCGTTACCCGCTGCACCGGTACGGCACCCTGCTGGCAATTCACTGGTAATAGTTAGTGCTGCATTAACTTGCTGACTTAAAAGGGCCATTGGACTACATAGCGCTAAACCAGTACCGGTCGTAAAACCTTGAGCAAGAAAGTCTCGCCGTGTTTTAGGCCGGGCATGATCAGCATGAAATAACGGCTGATCAAGTGGTATAAATTTACTGCGCTTGGACATAATGTTTTCCTCAATTCGCCGAATTTTTCTCGACGCTATTCAAATCATCTTTTCAGTTTTTGTTTGATTGTCTCAATCAAAAAAAAATTAATTTTTCAATACTTACTGAATGGTTGCAATTGCACTTGAAAATACCGCCGTGCAGACAGCTATCGCTGTAGCTTCACCATTCGCCTGATTTCCTGTTTGCGCCGTGCTTAACGCAGTTAGCAACGTATCAATATCTGCTTCGACATCTGCAGGGTCAGCCTGCGTTATCAAATGTGCACCACCGCCAATTCGATGTGCTGCTAATTTTTGTAGCAAAGGATCAAGTAAAGCAGCACGCTGGTCATTTAGCCGCTGAGTAAAATTAACAGCTGGCCACATCGCCGACCTTAGTGACGAATCCGTTGCCAAAGCCTCACAATAAGAAGCCGAAAATTGCGCAATGCCCATTTGATTTGAAGTTGCAAAACCAATGGGGTCTTCACTTGATGGCAACTGTGTTTTTAATTGTGCAAAAGATGCCGCTACGATTGAATTATCTTTTGGCACTCCAGTCACGAAAGAAAACATTTCATCGATTTCGTAAAAATGCTTTAAACCAATATCAGATTGCTCATAAGCAATAGAACCCAAAGAAACATTTGGATAATCAGGCGTGCTGCGATCAACTGAAGAAGTTAACCCTGCAATCGCTTCAAAAGATAAAAAGAACTCATCTGTCTCCGGAAGAATTTTCTCACTTTGAATAATTGTTCCTGCGACAGGAATTCCTAAATCTGAAAGTCGCAACCAATTATTTTCAGCCGCTTGGTATGCTGTATCAGTAATTGTGATATCCATTTTTGCGTAAGCTTGTCCGGTTGTTGCTTCACGACCATTAATACCAATTCGCATTCCTTGAATTTGAATATCACTTGGCAACACTGCATTCGGATCTAAAACAGTAAAGAACGGCTCGTTAAACAAGTAACTGTAGTCATCAAAGCGCTCTACTTCAAAAACGATATACGCATCAGGAATGTTCACTAAATGAGAAATACTAAAAGGCATATAATATTTCTGACCAACACCCACATTAAAATTTGCTGCAATTTGTTCTGGTGTTAATACACGATTATGAACAGCAGCAAATCGTAAAGTCCCGCGCCAATCTAAATCGTTGTTGACAGTTTCGTTGCCTAGTACAAGTACAAACGCATTATTCCAATTACTTAAATTACTTCCCGCCAAAAGATCGGGATCAGAAGTTACTAATTCGCCATTCACATAAATGCTACGGCCATTAATAGGGTCGAAGTTAACAACAACATGCTGCAAGCTTGCTTGTAACACTTCATCAGCATTAGGCGTTGAATATAGTGGCGCACCATTTGGATTACTATCAACACTGGTGGTGCGCACAAGCGTGTCATAATCATAAAGCGTTTGGCCAAGCGTAAAGTTACGCTCTGACTCACCCCCAGAATATGCAATGATTCGACGAATATTATCCTGGGTCACATTTGCAGGGATCGCCCATGCTTCAATACTAAATTCACCCGTCAACGTAATCAAATCGTAAAGTTTTACACTGTTACTCGTGCGGCCTTGCGCTCTACCCGTTGGCCCGAAAAATTCCATTCCCCAACTTGACACGAATCGTGCGTCGCCACTACGCGTTAAATCTAATTGCGGGGCAACACCACTTGTATCAACAATACGATCAGGATCGTTCGGATCTAACTGTTTAAATTCATATTTAGCAATAATGTTTGATTCAAAACGTCCGCCTGAATTTGCACTTTGACCTTGATCTGGTGATGCAGGAAAACTTAACGCCTTACTCACACGCAATGCATCGGTATCCACCTGATCAGGAGCGCCTAACGTATTTACAAATGCAGTAATGGCACTTTCCATTTCTGTTGCATTTGAAGGACAGTTCACGGGACCACCTGCATCATTGGGATCCCAGCAATTGTTATGGGGCTCAATTGCTAAACGATAAACTAAACGAGAATTTGATGGATTATTTAAATCAATCTTTGAACGAACAGCATCGTAAGCGGCTGAAACATCTGAGCTTGCGAAATAGGGTTGCTGTCGCCTTTGGCTACCATCTTCTGAATGGCATCGCCCGCAATAAGGACGAAGAATGGGTGTATGAATAAGTGTTTCAAAATCTGTCGATGTCGTTGGAAAATTTAAACTCGCACCAGGATCAGTCAAAGGAGCAATAGGCTGAATGGTTACTACTGTTGCAGCAGCTGTTGTTGAATCAGCCCAGCGCTGAATGTATTGCTCCATCAAAGTAGCACAAACATTGTTACTGCTGTCCCAACAGTTATGACCTTGAGCCATTCTTTGTACTAAAGTGGAGTTCGCTGGAACTTCTAAATCTGCAACGCTTAACGCAGCTTGATAAGCGGCATTGATATCATCATCGCGAACAAAAGAAGTGGTTCCTGCACCACCTTGTTTATGACAACCACCGCAACGGTTATCAGCGACTAGGTTGTCCCAAACATTTAATTTAAATTCTTGCACATCTGTCGAAAGAGGAGCCGGTCCGGAGTAAGTTAATCCTGCACTACCGCCACCACCACCTGCATTGACATTGGTATCGCCGTCACTTCCGCTTCCCGAACTACAGCTCGTAAAACCAGATAACAAACCCACTGCTATTGACGTCAACATCAATAGCTTAAGGCCACGAATCATACTGAGGTGATCTATTTTTTTGTACATAAGACCTATCACTTCTTAGTTTCCTTTGCAGTAGTCAGCGGTTTCAGCAAACACTTGCTTCATGTTGTAACCACTCGTTCTGAAATTATCTGTCATGATCGACACTTGTGTGGCATCTAGATTGTTGATTGTGTTGCCAAACCCATCGACCAAAGCCGCTGGATCTCGCAAACAAACTGCCTGAAATACTTTTTTCACTTGGCATTGCGCGAATGCATAACTATTAGCTAACTCGCGGCCCATAGATTTTGCACCCGTACCTGAACCACCGGGAGAGTCATTACCATAATCCCAACCAGCGGATTCATTTAGCCCTTCTCTCCAATAGTTATCCCAATCATCATCTGGAGTGACATAGCCATAGGGGAAGTTAGCAGCATTTATGTGGTATTTAGGCTGAACACGTGTGTCAATTCCCAGCTCAGGATTTGGTTGTGGTGTTGTGTTATAGACAAGATTGCCATTATCAGTTGCAGGGTCATCATCTGGATCATTGTAATTATAATAAGCGAATGCCTGAGCCAATGGATCCATACCAATATGACAACCAACACAGCCCGTTAAAAATAATCGGCTATCGCCACCAGGACTTCGAGACACATCTTGGCGAATACGGTCTGGAACACCGCTAATATCCTCCATTTGTTCTAAATCTCGGCAAAGCTGACTCATCAATGTAAAACGTAACATCGCACGATTAGTTCCCGCGACAAAAAATGCTTTTGCACCCGCTCTTGTTGTCATCACGCCCGCTGTGGCAGCAGATTCCAAACCAGTCAGGCTTGATTGTGTTTGCAACGAAAGTGTTTCTAATGAAACTGCTTGTGACTCGATATCATCATAATGGCTATTATTGCTGGCAGAATAGGGCGATAAACCATTTGCTGTACTGGTATAAACAATATCGCCCGACAGAATTTGTCGATAATCAGCACCATCCTTAACAAGACCTATAAAAGTGGCGATGTAATCATTCAATGGCTCAAACGGATCTTGATCACGATTAGTCCACGGGGCAGCCATGCGTTTAAGCGTTCCACCCAAAAAACCTTCGACTGGTTCAGAACCGTAAACACCGTTCATAACGTTTAAAGCAGCAGTAACACCACTACCACTATCTGCTTGGATTTGTGAATCCATGGCTGTCAACGTTGCCTCTGTCGGAGGCAATCCAGTCAGGCGCTCATGTATTCGTTTCGCTTGCTCGATAGTTCCTGCGAAAGAGGACTGTGCAACAAAGACAGCGCATGCTGTTGCAAGCACCAGTGCTGACATTTTTTGTAAGTGTTGGTTTCGTTTGATGACCACAATTATTTCCTGAAAAAAAATTCTTGAAACTTGTCTCAACAAAACAGCAAATCACATGAGATGTGTAAAGCGCTTGAAAGCTGTTGAGAATTTTTGTTTTTCTTAAAACTTTTATTAAGCTTAGAACTTGGAAAGTATTATGCCTAATAACAAATTGATTACCTAATCGGCCCAGTAAAATCCTAGAGAATTTGAACAAAATCTGAAACCACTTTATCGAAAGTTACCTTATAAGTGTCGAGCTGTTCACACAAAATAGCTCCTAATATTCAACACCTTCCGTTGCAACCATATAAACCGCTATTTCGTCGCCAGAAAGTAGCCGATCGTCTGCAATCGCGGCATACTGCTATCAAAAGTAACGAACCAACTTAATATAACGACTTCAAAACCGTGACTTGATGAGATGAATATTTTTTTTCATTCAGTAGAATACTTTTGATATTGTCTGGTTTGTTAATTAATAAATCTTCGCATGAATTTTTCAAAAAAATAATGCGAAAAAGATTTTGTGCTGATACTTAAAGTTATGCCTTTTGCTTTGCGTACTGCATCACAATATTTTAGGAACTTTCATCTTTTAGGAATCACAGCAATGTTTGGGTCACATTATTTTTTTCGTCGAAACTCGCTCAGTCTTTTATTAAAAGCAAATGCGAGCATTCTCGCATTATTTTTAACTGCTTGCGGCGGCGGAAGTGGTGGAGGCGGAAGTCAGTCGCCTGATCCAGTGGTTGTTGATTTGCCGATTGCTTATGTTAAACGTGCTGTACCCGTTGATGTGGATGACGAAGATAACGATGGTGATATCACGGAAACCCTTCCTGAAAATTTTCTAGATCCCTACGAATTTAATGGGGGTGCCGCATTATATATTCGTGATCGTGCCGCACCAGGTGCTGATGAAATCAATATCACCGATAGGGCTTGGCCGGCAGGTGCTCTCTATGATGTAAAAGATGTCGAAGTTTCTTATGACGGTACAAAACTTGTTTTCGCCATGCGCGCACCAGACGATCCCGATCTCGATGATGACGAGCAAGCAAAGTGGGATATTTGGGAATACGAATTACCTACTGATATTCTTCGGCCCATCATTTCTGATGTAACGACAGCTCAAGAAGCACATGATATTGCACCGCATTACTTAGCTGATGATCGAATTGTTTTTTCTTCAGATAGACAACAGCGATCAAAAGCAATTTTGCTCGACGACGGCAAAACTCGTTACGCCGCCATGCACGAAGACAATACAAACGGTGAGTACAGTTTTGTATTGCACGTTATGGATGATGATGGGCAAGGCCTCGAACAAATTACTTACAATCAAAGCCATGATTTGCAACCCACTGTTTTATCTGACGGACGCATTCTATTTTTGCGTTGGGATAATTACACACGCGATAACGTTAGCTTATACACCATTAATCCTGATGGTTCTGATTTACAGATTCATTACGGCTTTCACAGTCAAGATACGGGCACTAACGTTGCCGGAACAAATGATATAGAAGCCGTTTTTTCACAACCTCGAGAAATGCCAAACGGTCAAATATTGGTGAATTTAAAACCTCGAATCGATGACCGTTTTGGTGGCGATATGGTTTTAATAGACTCTGAAAACTTTATTGAAATTGATCGACCTACAGCGGCAAACGCTGGCACAACAAATCTTGGGCAAATCTCTGCATCCCTTCTTGATGTTTTTGTTGATGGTACACCTTCTCCTCATGGCCGCTTTAGTTCTGCTTCACCTTTTTATGATGATACTGACAGACTGCTCGTCACTTGGAACCAATGTCGTTTGGTTAACCCCAATGATCCTGACCCCACAAACCCAACAACTTTTGTCCCGTGTACAGACGAAAACCTTGCTTTAGCTAATATCTTAGAAGCACCACCACTGTATGGTGTGTGGATATACAATCCAACAGACGGAACTCAATTACCCGTCATCTCTCCTGAGGATGGCATCATCTATACTGACGCAGTTGCAATGGAGCCAAGAGATAGGCCTTCCCTTATCTTGCCATTAGTCGCTGCTGATTCTTCGTGGGTTGATGAAGGCGTTGGTGTTGTTCACATCAGAAGTGTCTACGATGTTGATGGTGTCGATACTGCACCCGGAGGAATTTCTGCCACTTCTAATCCAGGGCAGGCGCAATATGCAACAAGACCTGCTCGATTTTTACGGATTACTAAAGCGGTAAGCCAACCAGATAACGACACTAGAGATTTCAATAATAATGCCTTTGGCGTTGCTGGCGCCCAGCGCATGAAAGAGATCCTTGGCTATGTTCCGATTGAACCTGATGGATCTGTGAAATTTAAAGTACCCGCAGATGTAGCTTTCACTATTTCGATTCACGATGACAATATTGGACGTATTCGTCCCCGCCATCAAAATTGGATGCAAGTGCGCTCCGGTGAAACGTTAGAATGCAACGGCTGTCATACTCGTAACAGTGAAGCGCCTCATGGTCGAAGAAATGCAGAGCCAGCTTCAGTGAATCTTGGAGCTGCAACTGATGGACCTTTAGCAAATAGCGTAGCTATTGCTGAATTTGGTGAGACAATGGCCGAAACGCATGCTCGAACCAATGGCGGACCTCGGACTCCAAACTTCAATATTGAATATACCGATGAATGGGCTAATCCAGGATTAACCGATGCTGATATCACTCTTAAATATACTGATACTGATCCAGCGATAGGTCTTAATACAACGCCTCCAGCCTCAATCGGCTGTCAAAACATTTGGAATTCTTCCTGTCGTGGGATTATTAACTACGAACAACATATTCAACCTATATGGGATTACCCCGGCAGGACAAATGACGCAAACGCGTCAGCTGTTTGTGTGGACTGCCACAATAAAGTCAATAACGTCGGTGCAGCGCAAGTTCCTGCGGGACAATTAGAATTAACAGGCGATCCTATTGGCGCGCTCAATCGCAATCCAAACCAGCAAATGCTTTGGATCATGTCTTATCTGGATATTTTTGTAGATGATTTTGTCTTAGAGCTAGATGCAGCAGGTACGACACTGATACGCCGTACTGTCCCTCAAGATACAGGGGAGGTAGATGCCAATAATAACCCTATCATCGTAGATGTTCCCATACTTGCTCCATCACCTATATCAACGGGTAACTTCTTCAATGTATTTTCTCAAGGCGGCAGCCATAATGGTGGACTTACCCGTTTATCCTCACACGAGCTAAAATTAATTTCAGAATGGTTAGATATTGGGGCACAATACTACAACAACCCTTTTGACGCGCCGCTAAACTAGAGGTAACTCAAGTGGATACAATGGATTTAACGATTTAACCTTAATGAAATTAACTGTTCATCAAACTAAGCGGTGGCTTGTACTTTTCTTTCAAACCATCGCTTTTTGTTATTTAGCGATGCCTACGCAGGCGTCCGAAAAACTCGAAGTTACGATTATCGATCAGTATGTAGATTTACATACCGGTCCTGGTCGAGGCTTTCCCATCGTGCACGCTGTCGAATACGGCCAAAAAATTGTTTTAGCAAAAAAGCGTACTGATTGGATAAAAGTAGAGTTACCGAAAGGAATAACCGGCTGGGCTCATCGTGATGACCTAGAACTCACTTTGGGTAACGATGGAAAACTCATTGAATTTGACCAAGTCGATATTGACGATTTTATCAATCGTCGCTGGAGCGCTGGTGCAGCCGCAGGAGATTTTGGCGGAGCAGATGCCTTATCAATTTATGGCGGTTATCGATTCACCAAAAATTTTACTCTTGAAGCAAAAGTAACGCATGCAGTCGGCAGCTTTTCAAACAGCTTGTCGGTTGGTACGAGCTTGTTGCATGAAACATGGCCACACTGGCGAGTATCGCCTTATTTCACCATGGGTGTCGCCATTATTAAAGTGAGTCCTGATGCCACACTTGTCAAAACGGAAGATCGTACTGATAGCATGCTCATGGTAGGCCTTGGCGCTCAAGGTTACATCACACGAAGCTTTATGGTTCGCATGGAATACACCAACAATTTGATTCTAACGAGTCGAAATGAAAACGAAGAGGTCAAAGAGTGGAAAATCGGATTAAACGTCTTTTTCTAATCGGCTTAACATGTAGCTTAGGAATTTTAACTGCTGTTAGCCTTCCTGCTTTTGCGCAAGACGATGACGAAGAAAACTCAACTGACTCAGTACTTGATCAAATTATCACACCGGATATGGAACGACGTGTTGTTGAAGAAGATATCCTCGACAATGAAGATTTTGAAATCGGTTTTTATGCTGGCGTACTTAGCGTAGAAGATTTTGGAAGCAATTCAGTTGCAGGAGTCCGACTCGCTTACCACGTCACTGAAGATTTTTTTCTTGAAGGTACTTATGCTCTATCTAACTTACAAGAAACTAGCTTCGAGCGCCTCAGCGGCTCGACACCATTATTTACCGACGAGCAAAGAGAGTTATCTTATTACAACATTGCTTTCGGCTGGAACATGTTACCTGGCGAAGTATTTATTGGTAAGAACTGGGCTTTCAACACCTCATTTTATTTAATCGTCGGCGCAGGTAGTACATCTTTTGCTGACGAACAACACTTTACTTATAGCGTTGGCGGCGGCCTACGAGTTGCGCTAACTGATTGGTTATCGTTTCATGTTGACATGCGTGACCATATTTTCAGTCATGATTTATTGGGTGAAGACATAACAACACAAAACTTAGAAGCTCATCTAGGGCTCACATTGTTTTTTTAAAACACATTATTTAAAGACCTAATAACAGGGTGAAACAAAAGCAAAATGAAAAAGCACAAACATTTTTGATGCGAATTAAATTTTTCTATTCAAAATAGTTTCACTATTCAGGTTTAGAAGCGCAATGCGCTATCAGTAAGAGGACACAACATGAAAAAGATTTTATCTGTTTTATTAATTAGTTTAAGTTTTGCAGCGGCTACGCAAGCATCACAAAAATTATCTGGCTCAGCTTACGATTTTACTTTACCAAGTAATTCAGGAAAAAATGTTCGCTTATCTGAATTGCGTGGCGAAGTCGTTATGATAAATTTTTGGGCATCTTGGTGCGGTCCTTGTCGGCAAGAAATGCCGATTCTTGAAGAGCTCTACCAGCGTTACAGCCGTGCCGGTTTTACTATTTTAGGCGTTAACGTTGAGCCCGACTCTGAAGAAGCCAATAAAATTTTAAATAATGTGAAAATTAGTTTCCCAGTCTTATACGATCAAGAAAGTGAAGTAAGCGAGCTGTACAATGTAGAGGCTATGCCAAGCACAGTCATCATCGACCGGAATGGAAAAATGCGCTATCTACATCGTGGTTACAAGCCAGGTTACGAAGACGAATATAAAAAACAAATCAAAGAGCTTATTCGCGAATGAAAACCCTAAAAACATTCGCAATCTTAAGTATCAGCCTGATGATACTTTCTGGCTGCTCGGTTAAACCGTGGGTCAAACCTTACGAAAGGCAGAATCTTGCCGATGCTGTTATGAAATTCGACAGAGATCCTGCTTCTTCAAAATATTTACATCATGTTTATGAATCACGAGAAGCTATGCGCGGCGCTGAAGGCAGTTCTGGCGGCGGTTGTGGTTGCAACTAAAACATTATCAATTCAATACCCATTTAAAAAATGTAGGCCAAACAAAATAACAATGAAAACAGTAACAAAAATATTATTTTTATTGGCTGCAACTTCAGCTCATGTTGCAACTGCGGCGGTATTGCCGGAAGACCGCGCTGACATTTTATTTCATTCCTATGAAGGTGGTGGCGCTACGATTAATGGTCCTTCTGTACTCGTTCGCAAAGGCATAAAAGACACTGTCTCTGTCTACGCAAACTACTATGTTGATATGGTCACTAGCGCGACTATTGACGTGGAAGTACAGGGCGCCAGTGAATACGAAGAGGAACGAACAGAATACAGCGTGGGCGTTGATTATCTTTTTGATAAAACAATTATGAGTTTGGGCTTCACCAATAGCTCAGAAAATGATTATGAAGCCGATACAATTGGTTTTGGTATCAGCCAAGATTTTTTTGGCGACCTAACCAATATTTCCCTCGGCTTTAGTTACGGTTCAGATACAGTTAGCAAAACAGTTGTGGATGATACGACTGGTGCAGCACAAGCTGAGTATGTTGGCGACAACGAACATCGCCGCTATAAGCTAGGTATCTCTCAAATTTTAACCAAAGATTTTTTAATTGCGCTCAATTTTGAAAGCGTTATTGATAGCGGTTTTTTAAATAACCCATACCGTCAAGTGAGAGCCCTAGATGCAACCACTGGTTTTACTTCTGCGGTAGCTCAACCAGAGAATTATCCCGAGACTCGCAACAGTGATGCTTTCGCCATTCGCGGACTTTATTATTTACCTTATCGTGCATCAGTAGGGCTAGAGTTCAGAAGCTTTAGTGATAGCTGGGGAATTCAAGCAAGCAGCTATGAATTAAAATATGTTCATCCCATTGAAAGCTTAGGATTAGTTATTGAAGGAAAAATTCGAAGCTACAGCCAAACACAGGCCGATTTTTATAGCGATCTTTTCCCTTACAATGAAGATCCTGACAACCTCATTGAATTCCGTGCACGCGATAAAGAAATGAGTACTTTTGACACCAGCACATTTGGCCTCGGCGTCACTTACGAATTTCCAAAAGGATTAATTCCTTATTTTGAAAAAGCATCGGCTAATTTATATTGGGATCACATTCAATTTGATTACGACAACTTTCGAGATGCCCGCCCCTCAAGTGCCCCCGTACCTCCAGCACTAGGCCAAGAACCACTGTATACATTTAATGCTAATGTTGTACGCCTCTTCTTGTCCTTTTGGTATTAAACAGAAAGCTTGATATCTTTCAGCACAATAATAAACCATTTGAATTTCTAACTTTTTCAAAGAAATATATATTATTAATTGCCAGCTTCGTCATCTATTAATTTTTGTATCAAACTATTTTCAAAATCCTCAATAAGCTCAAACTGTTTATCATAACTCTTTTGTTCAGTATCAATCATTTTTGCAATTGCGATGCCTTTTAATGAATTCCCATGAAGATTGATCATTGCACGTAGATCATCACTCACTTTGATTCCTAGCTCTTTCGCGATAACTTCTGCCACCATTTCTCGTTGATCCGAGAGAATTTTTTTTGGCTTTTCAAATTGATCTGCCAACTCGGCGTCGTTACGAGTTGCCATCGTGATTTCCATTAATGCAACATATGATGCCTCCTTAATAATTTCCCGACTTGAATCTACCCAACGAGACATTGGACCTTTTCCTGGTTTTGCATTTTCTAAAATTTCGCGCCGTAAATTTGTATGTAATTCTATACAAGAGTGTGCAACAGATATCATCAATTCACATTTCGTAGAATAATGATGCAGCATTGCGCCTTTGCTAATACCAGCCTGTTTTGCAACTAGATTAATGGAGCACCCGCTATAACCATAATCACACAAACACTGGATAGCAGCCTCTATAATTTTTTTTTGAGTTACTGCACTACGCTCAGCATTCGTTCTTTTTTTTGTGTTGCCTTCGTCACTTTTATATTCTTCTGTCATAAGTAGCCCATCTTTCTTTACCATTTAACGAACTGTAAAATTATTACTAAATACATTCTATTGTTATTCTTAATAAATTACGTGCAAAAAAAAACGAGCTCTGACATGTCTACACATGACAAAACCCGCTTTCACAATACATTAAATTTGGATAGTGTTACTGCATTTTATAAGTAACAGACAACCCATAAAGTCTAGGGTCAAGCAAGGTCGCATTACGCTCTAAACCTAAGCCATCAGAACCGGTTCCATAATTAACAACCGTATCATCATCAAATGCATTCTTGACATACAGTTGAACTGTTACTCCTAGGTCAAGATTATCGACAATAAGACTCATGTTAGCGTTTTCCCATGAATCAATTTCATAACTTTCGTTATTGAAAACGGCTGCATAGCTTTTATCTTTCCAACTATAATCCGCACGAACTGTTGTCAACCACGCACCTAACTCCCATGAATATTCAGCACCAAGTGATGCCGTTAAACTGGGCGAATTAGGTAGCTCATTACCGGATAAGTCTTGTTCTACACCAGCAGGAAAGGGGCCACCCAGTGCGGCGTTAGCTGTATTATCACAAGGATTAAAAAGAGCGTTGACAGGTACCAGATTAGCATTAATTCCTGTGACGATGCCTTCGACAACGGCAGTCGGGGCAACACAACCAACCTTAAAACCTTTCAATGTGGTAAACGATGGATCACCAGCTGTTCTATCTAACGAATCAACCGACGTTCCATTTTGAACTTCTGTTTTCAGCCAACCTACATTCGCGTTAAACCGTAAATTTGCAACAGGTTCAAATTGTGTTTCCAATTCAATTCCATATACTTTTGCATCAATGTTTTCATTTCGAGTAGAAAATTGTTCGATTTTAGAAATTTGATAACCTTCGTAATCATAATAAAAAGCGGTCGCATTCACCTGTGCTTGCCCGCCCGCGAAGGAATTTTTAGTTCCAACTTCAAGCGCATTCACAAATTCCGACTCGTAAGGTTCGATAGTTGAAACACCCTGCTCCGGCGCATTAAACCCTCCCGCCTTATAACCACGACTTAAAGAGGCATAAACTAATGTAGTATCCGTAAAGGAGGTTTCTGGCATCCAGTCTAGTGTCACTCGACCTGTCACTTCCTGGAAATCAACCTCATCATCTCGTATCGCACTCGCTGGATAGCCACCAGTTCCGTCACCATTTGCGCCTGTTTCTTCAAGAAGCTGAAGATCTAAAGACGTTCGTTTTTTTGTATCATCGGTGTAACGTAAACCTGTTGTCAGCTTTAATTCGTCCGTTGGCTCGTAGTACAACTCACCAAAAATCGCATTAGATGTTAATTCGTAAGGTGTTTCGGTCACAAAATACTGATGGCCTGTGTAATCTGGCCGCGGATTTGTATCGAAATAGACAGGACATCCAGCAATAACCCCTCCACACGTTACAGCAGTAACAAACGCAGTCGTTGCATTGGTTGACACGAATAAAATAGTGTCGCGGTCTGCCTTAAACGACAACAAACCTGCGCTAAAGTTTACTGCTCCATCGAAACCAGAAAATAATCGCGCTTCGATCGATTTTTGCTTTGTAGTGTTATCTGCGATAGTTAAAGTACGTACACCGCTTGCAACGCCACTTTGAAAATCAGTAAACAATCCGTCAGGTGTAATGGGTGTATCTAAAAATCCAATGGCGGCTTCTGCACTGCCAAAGGTCGAATAACTAACATCCTCTGACGAATGCCCCAACAGGCTAAATGTCATTGAATCACCAATATCAAAATCAATTTGCGCTTCAAAGATTTCATTTTCTACTTCTGTCGTCGGATCAAAATATTCCGAAGTTTCTCTCAAATCTGTGGATAGACTTTGACCTGCAAATACATTCCCTGGCACGACGCCAGCAAGAAGTGCAAAACGGCCACCGAAGGTGCCGACGCTGTTTGGATAGCTACGAGCATTGTCTTGATAGATCGAACCTGGCGCACAACCTCGACTTAAAAACATTTGAGCAACAGGGTCATTAACAGGCGTACTACCCACTTGAGTTACTTCCGGATCTTGAATGCAAAACGTGCTTGCGCCTTCTCGTCGCGAATCATCTTCGGAATATTTTTCCCAAAGGACCCAGCCTCTTATTGAATCAGTTGGTTCAAATCCTAAAGTGGCACGACCGGACCAGATATCTCTATCATCAATATCATTAGCTGTTGCTAAATTTTCAGTATAACCATCTCGGCTCAATGTGTTGCCTGCAACACGTAAAGCAAACATATCGCCCATGGGAATATTGACCATGCCTTGAATTTTTTGATTACTGTAATTACCTAATTCAAGCCCAGCGCTAAAATCCCATTCTTCAAAAACTGGCTTTTGGGTAATAATATTAATCACGCCGCCCGTAGCGTTTCGACCATACAATGTTCCTTGAGGTCCACGTAACACTTCTATTCGCTGCACATCCAGAAATTCTGCATTCGCAATTCGGCTTTGAACTTGTGGCGCATTATTGTGGTGGATACCTACACCCACATCACCCGTTGTTCCACCTACTGAATTTCCGACTCCTCGAATTTGAAAGCCATCTGACCCACCGGTGTAAGTCATGTTTGGCACCAAATTTTGTAAATCTGATGCTTCATTTATTTGTTGAGCAGCCATCTCTGTTGCACCAAATGCACTAACTGCAATTGGCACATCTTGAATGGATTCTTCTCGACGCTGTGCCGTCACTATAATTTCTTCTAATGCAGCCCCAGAATTTTGTGCATGGACTGGTATAGTTGTCAGCGCCATTGCAAGCGCAATCGACATAGGTTTTTTTGCGATATAAAGCATTTTATGTTCTCCGATAAAATATTTTTTCTTATATGTTTTTTAAAATTATTTTTATTATTTTCAAATACCAATTCTCGGCGAACATTAACACAGTTTATAGAAAAAAATAATTATTTTGTTACCTAGAATAATTTAGCTTATTTAAAAAAACCGACCGTACTTTTTCTTTCTGTGAAATTAAACATTGAAAAATATGGGCTTGATTTTTATTGCCTAAAATTTTTTATTGTACGATAGACTAATCATTTTAACTTTGGATAGATTTTTATTACGAGCAAAAAAAAACCTCAAGCACTTCTGATTGAGGTTTTATGATTCTTATCTATTGATTATTTAGTTCGGTAAGAAGTTAAACGTATAGTTGACTGTTGTTCTTGAAGCATTACTTGCTTCGAATGCAATTAAACGAATTCTTGAAAGGATTCTTTTTTCTAAGTCCGGATCGTTCAAGTCACTCGAAACAATTTCTGCATTAGATATTTGTCCAGATGGCTCGATAGTCAACTTAACCACTACTTCACCCTGCAAGCTTGGATTACGACGCAGTGCTCGGTTATAAATCGCAAACAACGCGGCTTTATTAGGTTCGATAACTCGACGAATTTCTTGCGTGCTTCGTGCAGAACTTCCAGCGCCGGCTCCATCACCATTTGCACCGGCAATATTTTCCGCATCTGAACCCGCTCTATCAGCAAGGCTACTTTCAACTACCGTTGTTTCCCGCCCTGACAACGCAACACCACCTGTATCACGGCTTAATGCTGCTGTATTAATTCCACCACTGGTACTTTTTGCTCCACTAGTGATGACAGAGCGATCCACTTTTGCAGCTTGTGAAGTACCTCGTGACAATCCTTTTGTTTCTACTTTTGACACATCTAGCGCATCACGCATATCGGCAAGGTCATCTTTAAATTGTAACAAGCCGCTGGTTGCTGCCTTTTTCTTAGCCTCTGCCACTTTATCCACCGGTGTTGGCTTTTTTGGCTGTGGTTTTGGCGGCTCAGGTTTTGGCTTTGGTTTTTCTTCTGGCGGTTTTGGTTTGGGCTTTTCTTCAACCGGTTTGGGTTTTTCCTCTTCTTTAGGCTTAGGTGGAGGAGGGGGCGGTTTAGGTAATTCTTTTTTCTCTAAAACAACTCGCGCTAATTGTGGCGGCAAAGTTTCTCTTTCTTCACGCGTTAATTCAGGCACTGGAATTAAAGGGATAATAATTGCAAAAACCACTAGAATGGCTAGTGCAATTTTTAAAATCTTTTTATACCGAATATCTTCATCAATCGAAGAATACCAAGGTAATTCTAAATTAGGGGGCCGCATCATCATCTATGAACCCTCCACTGCCGTTTCACTAATGTCTTCTTTACCAACCTTGCTTACGGCCAAAGAGATATTTCGGTATTCATTAGCTGCACAAGTTGTCATAATTTTTTTCAGTACGGTATAAGGTACTGACTTATCGCCCATGATAGTAATTGGTCGACCTTGAATCTCTTGTTCTTCTGTTAAGGGTTTTGCACGTAAAGCTTGGTACTTTAATTCTTTCGCTAAGCCTGATATCTCATTGCTTTCGTTATTAATGATTTCTGACACTGTTGCTACAGCACGACCAGAAACGAGTATGTTTTTTGAATTAACATTCACAATAATCGTTGTGTCTGGGCGCTGTTCTGACGTTGATTCAGGTAATTGGATATCTTTGCTGGTCTGTAACACTTCTACGTCAGATGAATTCACTAATAAGAAAAATACTAAGATGGTAAAAATATCCATCAAAGAAACAAGATTTAATTTTGATTGCTGTTGAGCGCGCTTGTGATGTCGCTCCATTCGGCGAGCGCGTAATGATTTTTTCATTGCATCACCTCACCATTAACCATCGAGGAGGACAAAACTGCGAACGAATTATCTTTTAGTAAACCACTTACATCTGCAGTTTCATCTATTGGGGCATCACCTAAAGAGATATCTGGGAACAGTTCTGCATCCACCACGCTAGCCGCTACAACCGCCTGAAAAGATCTCACTGTATCCATCACGCTAACGATCGTTTGATAATCTGTATTTGGTTGTGACAATACTAAGATATCTTTTTTCTCAATATCTTTATCGCGCAACTGTCTTTTCACTTCTTGTAAAATCAGTGACAGCATTTTGTAATCGTATTCGTCTTCTTTTTTCTCAATTCGCTTTAAGCGAATACCTGCCGGAAAATTCAAATCCATGTGATCAGCACGTATCACTAATTCAAGTTGTTGGTTTTCATTTTCTTCAACGGATTCAGCGGAGGCAGCCGAATCTGGAAGCTTTAAATCCAACACTGTGACTTGTGAGAACACCATATTCATCAATAGTACGGGCACCAACACGATCATGAGATTCATGAACGAAGTGATGTCGAGATCTTTTTCTTCCCGGAATTTTTTGTGTCGATTGCGTTTCATTTACTAAACCTATTCACGTGTTGTACCACTGAGACTGCAAGCGATACGCGCTTTCGTATTGTCTTTTTATGTCTAGAAAAATTAGTTCAAAGTTTCAATTAATCTTGTGAACGTGTTTTGCTAGCCATTGCTTTTGCAGTTGACATTAAGTTCAAGCATTTAACGCCAGCCATTTCTAAGCTATCAACAATTTCCATGGTTTTAGTTTGTAAAAGAGAATGAAAAATCAACAACGGAATGGCAGACATTAGCCCGAATGCTGTTGTGTTCATCGCAACTGAAATACTTTTTGAAAGTAGAGACGCTTTTTCTGTTGGGTCCGCATCAGCTACTGCCGTAAATGCAGCGATCAAACCGATAATTGTTCCAAGCAGTCCGAGAAGAGTTGAGATGTTTGCCAGAGTCGCAAGATAACCTGTGCGTTTTTCCAAACGAGGCGTCGCTTCCATTACACCTTCTTCCATAGCAAGTTCAATATCGTCACGACGTTGCGAGCTACCCATACGAGCAACACCGGCAGCAATCATACGAACAACTGGTGCATTTGAACTTTGGCCAATTTCAAGAACGCCTTTGTAATCTCGCTTTTGCAATAACGGCAATACTCGCTCAAAAGCGCGACGATTTGCTGTTTTTGCATAAGTTAAAAACATCCATCGCTCTATCACTACGGCTAAGCCAATGATTAGAACGATTGCGATTGGGTACATAAACGGTCCGCCGTCTTGGAAAAACCGTAGAATAGTATTGATCATAACGTGCCTGCCTCCGAAAGTGCCTTTAATACAAAGAAATACAAAAAATCTTAATTAAAAATATATAACTATTTATTGCTTCAACCATTCAACTAACTACAACAGTCAAAGCTAGCCATTGCATGCGTATATAACCCCAACGAAACCTCTAACGATAAAGGCCGACAGAACAAATCTCTGTCAGAATCTTTCGAAGAAATACCAATTAGGTTAAATCTGTTTCATCGAGGGAATAAAAAAACACCTGTCGACAACAGGTGTCTCTGGGTGATGGTTCGTCATCCTCTACGATAGTGTCTTCTGAACAATAGAACTCAAACTTCCTGACCGAGTTCTATCTACAACTAAATCAAGTTTAGCGTTTTTTTCTAATTTGGCTCAGAAAGAAAAACTAAATATTAACAAACAAAAGCTAATCAACCAGTTTATGAAAAACATGCGCTAAGTCATTGTCTTAAAAGGTATTCAAATCTTGTGCCGTTGAATAGGGGAAGAGAGGTAAAACCGACCAAAAGGACGTAATTGATTATAAATATGTGACCTAAGCAACAATTTTGTTTTTTCTAAGTAAACTTTCAGAATTTATTTGTTCGACTTTTTAGCCTTCTTAGCGACCTTAGACAGCTCTTTCATGTAAGACAACTCTCTACGTAGCTCGATGCGCTCAACATGCCCAAAAATGATGTCTAATTGGCTCTGAATGGACTGATTCTCTAGCTCGGAATCGTTAACACTCTTCCAAGGAACAATGTATAACACCTTCGGTTGTTCCTGATTACCTACAATCGTCGAACTCAAATTAACGGTTGCCTCTTGCGCATGAGAGACATGAAAAAAAGTCGAAATAAACAGGAATAAAGCGCCACAAATTGTCACCTTTTGCCACTTCATGGTTATCTCCTTCGTTACTTTTTTCATTGCATTTTTAGTATTTCGAAAACACTGTAATACATTATTGAATGTTGAATGTCGCATGGTGTTAATTACCTATACGCCGCTTCAAATCAATAATCCAACCAGCCATTTGTCGATCAGGCTCAGGCTGTAAGTATTGGAAGATTTCAAAATGATTGAGCGCTTTGTTTAACTCACCCATATATAAATCATAGAGGATGCCAATATTTTTATGGCTAGCTGCATGTTTTGGCCAAACTGCAATTGCCTTTTTATATTGAGCTTCTGCATCATTAAATCTGCCTTCTTCTCGTAATAACAAACCGAGCTGATTATAAGCGTCCAGATTCAATGAATTCGCTTTTATCGCATTATTAAACGCTGTTTCCGCATCTTCTTTTCTATCCAGTTTGTGATACACAATCCCTAAATTTAAAAAAGGGCCTGAAAGTTTTGGATATTCAGTGGTCAACTGCTGCAATAAAACTTCAGCACGCTGCCAATTTTCTTGCTGCATCGCTGAAATGGCATTATTAAATAACGAGCGAGCACCACTTGGGCCATCTGACTTATCAGCAAGGTATGGATTTTCATTTGGAGCATCAACATCAAACCCAGCAGGAATTCCGCCTTCGCCTGTAGCAGTGATTGAGTCGTCAATATTTTTCCCATCACTTCTTTTTGATGAATCTTTTGGCGTGCTACTACAAGCAATTAAAAATAACGCCATAAAAACCCATGACAAACGCAAAGCTTGTCGAGAAACAATTAAACAATAATGCATCGTCGTTTTAATGTATCGCATCGGTATACTCGATAACGTCTTCAATTTTGTTGTAGCGGGCTGGCAATAGTTTGCCTAATGTTTTGAAACTATCTTTTACCCAATCATCATAGATACCTTCACGAGTGCGTTGAATATTCGCCTCGTGAATTTCAATCGCACGCTCTTCAAACGGGAAGGCTTGCTCTTCTAATAAAATCGTATATTGCTCAGCCGCTAACGCATCTAAGTTTTTCGGTTTTTCTGAATTCATTAATGCTTGGCTTAATTGAACATAGACTTCGCCAATGCGATAACTCGCCAGTGTTGTGTATTCTGCAATACCGTAATCTAAAATAGCTTCGTATGCTTTTAAGGTTTGATCGAGCGCTTTTCGTTTTTTATCTAAACTGGGTTTTAATGGCAACGTTAAAGGAATACTCGTAAAGTTTTGATACAAGCCATTCGCAAATTCGCTCGACGCCATTGCTGCTAAATATTTTGTTCTATCGCTTCTTTCACTGCCTGCATTTGCATCTGAAGATATCAAGCGATCTAACCATATACTTCTGTTTCGATTATCACGTTTTTCTTCATAGAGTTGCGCTAACTTATATTCTGCTTCGATAGCTTGCGCTAAAGGTTGTCGATAATTATTGGCGTAATCACGGTAACTGATAAGTGCATTTTCTATGTCGCCACTTTTTTCAAATAATTCTGCGGCTAGGAAGCGCGACTGACGACGAACATCAGGATCAGTATTATTATTTGCCATAATACTTAATTCACTTGCTGCTAATTTCCACTCTTCTAGCTCTTGATAAATAACGACTAATTTAGCAGGCAAAGTATTAATCAATTCGCTAGTCGGATAATTTTGTCGGAAAGCGATCAATACACGTTCAGCATCCTGCCAGCGCTCAAGATCCATAAGATACGTGGCTGCATCGTATTCAGCTTTAGATGCTATTTCGGTTCCTGGAGCCAGTTCACTAACACGTAATAATTGGTCAACAGCGGCAGCTTTATCATTCGTCGCTAAACTAGCGTCAGCTTGTTTAAACATGCTCGCTGCAATGCGTTCCATCACTTCATTGCGAGTCGGCCCCTCTATTGACGCTAACTGAGGAGAACCTTCAGCAGGCATTAAGGATAAAACTTGTCGATAGGCAAATTCAGATTCTACATATTGCTCTAAATCAAACTGACCCTGCCCAACTATCAACCACGCTGTTCGCAATAAATTTTGATCAAGCGGAGAAGCCCAATTCGTTAATCGCGTTGCTGCTGCAACCGCTTGTTGATTTTCGCCTTTCGCTAATAAAGATTGTGCCGCTTGCGCTAGCACTTTTGAAGCACGCTCATCATCAGGGTAATAATCTGCGAAAGAAATTGAACTCGCTGTTTTATGATCTTGCCATTTTGTTTTTTCTTCTGGTGCTGCTCGATTGGCTAATTCATCTAATGCAAGAATCGCAGAATAACCGGCTTCCGGCCCATTCATTGGATCCAAATATTCGTAAGCTACTCTTTCGTAAGCAGTAACAGCTTTGGGAAGTTGTCCCGACTCGTAAAACGCTTCACCCAATAAGAAAACGATATTCGGTGTTTTTTCATCTTTAGGAAATGTTTCCGCAAACTCTTCGTACCAGCGCGCTGCTTTTTCATAGCTCACTGCGGCCTGCTCGCGCATTTGTTGCAACGTACTTTGTTTTAATGTTTTATCTTCAGGATTTTTTAAGCCTTGCGCTTGCGCATGCTCGTATTTACCCAGCTCTTCTAAATAAATGTGTAGATACGTTTTTAAATTTTCTCGAACACTTTCGGGTTTTTGTGCCCAGTATTCACTACGAATTCCGTAGTTATTAATGAAATCTTCTTTGGCAGGTAGCAACAACGTAGGAAAATTACCTTTGTCGTAAACAGTAATAATTTGGACGCTAAACTCGGGGGCATAATCACTTGTTGGATGCTGCTCAACAAAATAAGCAAACGTATCGGCACTATCGCGAAAACGTTTCTTTTCTAAATACAGTGCGCCTAAATTTTTATACAACAAATGATTGTATGGACGTATTCCAGCAAGGTCGTATGTTTCTTTAATAGATTTAGGACCATCCAAATAAGAAAACACTAAGCTCATCACACGGAACGTGTCATTCACCAATGTTTGTTTTGGCCCTGGAACTGAATCTAAACTATCGTTCTCGCCCATGATGCCATCGAGAACTTTCGTGAATGACACAAGAGATTCTTCGTATTGATTACGTTTGAATTGCGACCAACCCAACATGTAAACAGCATTTTCACTGAACGATGTTTCTTCTTCCGACTCAACAACGGATTTATAATATTCTTCAGCTTGAGCATATTCGCCAGTATTAAACGCACGCTCTGCTCGACGAAATTGCGCTTCAGCAATATATGGCGAGCTAGGATATTCTCTTGCCAGCTGATCTAATGTTGCTTGCGATTCTTTTGATCTTCCGTCTAACGCATACGCTTTTGCCAATTGATAAATTAATTTATCTCGACCAGGACGTCCCTGCTGTAAATCAATCAGCTCTTTGTACATGGCAATTGGGTCATCGAAATATTTTTCATTTCCCGCCACATCTAGTTGTGTTTGTTCGCTACGAAGCATTTGCAAACCAGCGAGCCGCACTAGAATATTTCGACGCACTTCATCATTTTCTGCAATATCTAAAGCTCGGCGATAATTTTCTTCGATTTCTTCCAAGCTTACTTTAGGAACTTCTTCACTGGCTTTTGGAAGTATCGCTGGTTTTAAATCTGACAAAGTGTCGCCAATATATTCATCATCAGGACCAGCTAGCCAAGAACAGCCACTTAATGTAACTGCAAATAAAACCGCTATCGATGATCGCGATAACAGCGTACGTGAAATACTGTGCTTTTTATAAAGTAAGTTTTCTTTTAATACGGATTCTTGAGTAGAAAACCAATTCATTGTTGGCCCTCCACTTGCTCACTCTGAATATTTTCAATGTTATCTTTTACAGAATTTTCTTCATCTATATTGTCATCTACAGAGCTTTCACCACTAGCATCTTCAAATCTTGAATTACTATCAATCGATTTTTGAATGCTCTTCTGAACGTCTATTTCGTTTTGCATCTGCTGCTGAATATTCGACAAAGATTCAAATGGATTTTCTCGTTTAATATCGTCGCCATGAACCGCCAAATCATAAAGTCGGGCTACAGCCAAACGTGCTTGCGACATGTAATGCTGTAAACGCATTTGTTGACGGGCAAGCTCGCTAGAAATTTTTCTTCGCAATGTAGTTTCTGCAAGTGCAACAGCAGCATCCACTTGACTGCTTTGCTCCGTTAATCGCGCGCTCAATGAGCTAATACGAATGCGGTAAGGTTCAATGTCTGGCGCTTCCGCAACAACTCGCTGGAAACGATCTAGGTTTGTTTCAGCCTCTAAAACACCATCATTTAAAGCTTGTAAGCCGCTTCTCACTTTCCAGCGTTTTTCTGCAGACTCCTCACTTGCATTCCAATACAAAATGCCCCTGTATCGTCGAGCAAACTTTTCATACTCTTCAACTGGCTCGCCGGCATTTCTTAAGGTTTCAATTTTTTCTTCGAGGCGTTGCACGATATCGTAAAATTCTTTTTGCTCTCCATCGACCAACGATAAATAATCCCGTTCAGATTCTATTTTATCTAGCGAATCAGTTAAAACATTTCGCTGCGACATCATTTCAGCTAATTGCGCTTCCAAGTTTCTTGAGGATAGTCTTTCTACTTGATCAGCTCTTTTAATTTCGCGTTGATCCAACATGAAACTGTACGCGTCTAAGCGATCTTTCCAATCATTCAAACGAGCTGATATATGAAGAAGGTCTCTGAGTTCTTGCACAGAACCTTGAAATTGGTTGAGAGAAAATAATTCTGCTAGATAAACAATATGAGGCTGGACGCCATTTTTTTCATTTAATAAAAACCAATTTTTATTGTCCGTGTCTTTAATTTTCAGTGCCGTTAATAAATCGACATCTGACATTTCATCCATTACGACCCGGATACGATCAATTTCTTTTTGAAAAGCCTGTTCCGCATTTTGATATTCCAATAACGCTTGACCCGGTACTTTTAATTTTTCGTAAGCATAGGGGACAGCAATTAAAGCTTCTTGAACGGAAGGAAAGGTTAATGATCGTTTGCTAAGTTCTTGCCAAGGCCGTAACGCTAAACGATGATTATTGTTTTCTGCTGCGGCCCAACCATAACCCAATAATGCACGATTAGAAAAATCACTATCTAAGCGAACTTGCTTGAAACGGTTGATCGCTTTTTTTGGTTCGCCTTGTAAAATATAATTATAACCGGCAGCCGTGAGCGCTTTATCATAAAGGGCTAACTGCTCTTCTTGCAGGGAGGGCAAATCACTTATTGGTAAATCGGCTAACCGATCATAATAATCGATCGCTTTATCAAATTGTTGCGCTCGGCTATAGGCATTACCCATATTAAAATAGATCAAGTGTCGCCAATCATTAAGATTTCTAGCTTTTTGTAATTCTGATTCTGCTGTCGCTAAATCATTACGACGAATCGCAAGATTAATCGCCAATGCTTCCAATTCGGAAACCAATTTTTTATCAAAGCGTCCACTGATATTCTTAAAGCTTGCTTCAGTACCGTCCCAGTCGCCACGTAAATAGCGTAGCTTTCCAAGATAGAACCAAGCCGCATTTCTTACTTCAAGCGGACGAGTGAACTCTCCATTGGCATCCGCCGATAATAATTCATTAAATATTTCGCCCGCGGTTTGCTCCATGCCAAACGATAAATTAATTCCACCTTCGATTAATTTTGGATTGTCGGTATGTCCTTGAATACCTCCACGCTCTTCAGCAACCATGAGCTCACTGAGCGCTTCAAAGTAATTACCTTGGTAATATTCATAGAGAGTAGCTCCGTAACGCAGATCAGCGACGGAGGAGAGTGGCTCGTCATTATCAGCCAAACTTGAAAGTGATGTCGTCAGTAGAGAGGTTGCTAGAATTGTTACTGAAAAAAGCCACCGCCTCGTGTGATTTTTTACAGTTGCCATTCTTTTACGTCAAATACCGGCTGAAGTTTTGTGGTTGAATCTACAATGCGCATTTCTAACATTTTAGGTTCAAGGGTTTTATCTACTGTAATTGTGGTTCCGCGCTTATAGTCTCGGCCGGATGGTCCTTTACCTGTAAAGATTGCGGTTACTTGATGTTTACCGGATTTTAAATTGCCAACATACAAGCGTTGTACGCCACCACGAAACAATGCGTCTGCTTGTTGCGGCGTATAAAGATGACTGGCTACTAATTTGTTATCAACCGTGACTTTTACTGAATCCAATTCAAAAAATTCGCCGATATCCATGGAAAGGAAAACTGCAATTTGAGTATTCGCTGGAAACAATAATTCTTCTTCAAGAATTAATAAATCGCGATTAAGATCCAAAACTGTTTGTTTTAAAGATTCAACCTGATCACTCAACGGAGGTGCAGGTGGCGGCGGGGTATTTTGAGCAACACTTTGTACGGAGCACATAATAAATAATGCTGTTCCTACAAATAAACGTACTGCCTGACGCCTCATCATTTGTGAGGATTTCATGGGGTTCTCCTATTGCCGTTCTTTTATTGCCAGTCTCTCGTGCAAATCTTTTCGATCTCATCATCATCTAAAATGATGCTTTTAATATGTCTCATTTTTTGTGATGATTTTCTCAATCCGCTTTTACTGAGGGTTTTTCTCAATATCTGCTAAATATAATGACACATTCTAATTCAGATTAGACCACTAATCTCAGTCTATTACCCAGCAAAAAGCAATGGTGCGGAACAGCACACAAGAAATCGGGCCTTTTGTGAGTAATGCTTTAAAAAGATACTGTAAGACAGGGAATTGTAACGAGTTTTACTAAAGAAAATTAAGCTGGATTGACCGGCGGCTCTAGCCCTTCGCTGTAATGCACGTTGCCAGCCGAATCGATGATGACGCAGTCAAAACCTTTGAATTTATTAATCAGCTTTAACCCCTTTTCAACACCTAAGACGAATACCGTTGTCGACAATGGATCTGTATCAAAACCGACAGGGCCTATAACACTGACACTGACGATACCGGATGCTGATTTGCCAGTCTTTGGGTTGAGGATATGATGGACTCGCTCACCGGTTTTTTCATTGATGAAAAACCGCTCATAGTCACCAGACGTTGAGATGGCGGTATTCTCTAAAGGCAGCATGATGGCGACTTGATCTCGCTTAACCGCATCACTGGCCTGCAACCCTCTGGGCTTCTTAATCCCGATCACCCAAGGCTCGCCGCGCTTATCGCCGACAATACGGCTATCGCCACCTGCGCTAATCGTCGCATTCGTTACCTGATAATCCGTTAATATCTGTGCTCCACGATCCACAGCATAGCCTTTAGCAATTCCCCCTAAATCAATTTGTACATTGGGGTGCAAAAACTTTATCGCGTTTGTTTTTTTATCAACTTGAATAAACTGATAGTTTATCGCTTCGATTAACTCTTCACGCTGCTGATCTGTTGGTTGTTGTTTGTTTCGATAATCATAATGTTTACCAACAGAGGCAAACGTAATATCAAAAGCACCTTGACTGACTCGACTATAAAACAACGCTTTATCAATGATTGCTGTCAGTTCACTAGACATTGTCAGTGGTTTTTTAAACGCTTCTCGGTTAACTACTGATAATTCACTGGCGGGCTTATAAGGGCTGAATGTTTCATCGATGCGGCGCATCTCAGCCATGACGGCCGCTATAGCTTGTTCACCAATAACTGGATCATCGTGCCACAAAGTAACTGATACAGATGTGCCCATGATGGACTGTTCATCAGACAGCCATTCAGCATGTGCAACTGTAGTCAGTAAAAAAATTGTTGTGTATAAAAAACAACGAAGAAAAAATTTAATCAAAAATAGCGATTGGGAAAATAATTTTTTAATGGCGCGAATAAGAAACATTAGCCACTGATCCATTCGAATTTGAAATGCCCTTCTTTAATTTCCTTCGCGATAATCATTAACAATTGTGCAATTTCTTGAGGGGCATTTTGACGCAATATAATATCGCCTCGAATATCAAAGTCGCCCGTTAGATTAAATTGCGATTGCAGATCTAATTCAAGCGGACCTTCTAAATCAAACACTTTTGCCGCAATGCTGCCGTTTTTTCCTCCAGACAATTCAAAAGCAATAGCACCTAAACTCATCCATGTTTGGCTATTGTGATAGCGCGCGCCAGTCCAGCTGCCTTTTCCGTTAAGTGTTTTAATTTTATCGCCCGACATTTTTAGCGATTCTATTTGTAAGAAAATATCACCTTGTACACTGACCGGTGCCCACATTTCTGCGGCGGCGGCTGGTAGATTAATTTCTAAATCTTTTAATGTGAGATTACCCGTAATACCTGAACAAGCAATACCTTCAACTGTTTGACTGGATAATTTTGTTGTCACCGTTGCGCAGGGACTTAATGTCAGCAACGACAGCGGTTTTAATTTCCACGTTAATTCACCCAGTGCATAAACTCCGCCATCATAAGGCAAAACAACATTTTCAGCTCGGCCAGACCAGATTGTCCCGCTAACGCCCTCCATTTGTGCTGGCGTATTTGCCAGCCAAACACCCCATTGTGCAGGCATGCTTCGAAAAATCAATACCAACCATAAAGCACCAAGTAAAATTATCCAACTGATCTTTTTCATATTAATTTTTACGCAACCGTACTGTCACCATGGCTTTGCCCGGTTGACTAGCCGCCACCAAATTTAAATCCTGCACCTGTACACTATGAGCGGTTTCTAATTCATATATCCATTGAACGATACTCGACAAATTTGCATTATCAAATCGAACTGTTGCTTCTTCACCATTACGGCTAGGATTTAATGTAGCAAAGTTTAAACCGTTAGATTTTGTTGATGAATCTATTAAGTTTGCAATATTAATGCGACCCGAACCTGTTGTTTTTTTCGCATTTGCTTCATGATATTTTAGCGTTGCCGCTAAAGACTTCACCTTGGCTAGCGAAGTTGATGTCGCTTCATAATTTGTTTTTGACTGCTCTGCCGCCTTCGCTAAAGGCTTTAAACCTAGCATCCAAACAAGATAAACCGACACACAAATAGCACAGACAATTAGTGCTATTTGATCACGACGATTTTGCTGATAAAACCAGTTCACAGTGCTGTCCTCGAAATTACCATACGTGCTTGTTGTTGCTCACCTTGCTGGCTGGTGTTTTGTAATCGTGCTTGCAATCCTTTTTGATTAATCGCTTCACTCAATGCCAAAACACTACCGTAACTTTTAGCTTCTAGCGTCAACTGCATGTCACCTGTTTGACTAGCATATCGGAGTGTTCTCAGATTAACGTCTTTGTTATTAGTAATAAGTGGTGCCACTAACGCATACATTTCAATAACGCTACCGCCGCCCGATGTAGTTTCATATTCAGAGATTTTATTTGCCAATTGTTTTTCTGCATTTTGTTCACGGCCTTTTACCACCTGACTAAACACTGCGGATCTCTCTGCAACTACATCCGCTCTTTTAGATTTTAAAATTTGGATTTGGGTCATGTTCACGCCAACATAAACCATTAAAGCAGCTAAAGCTAAGAACGATACGCTTCGCCATTCTGCCCACCATTTTTTAAAGGGTAATTGACGAGCATAACTGCCTTGTCGCAAATCAAGATCAGCGACATGAGCAACATCTAAACTATCCCATTCTTTAGCAATCCTAGCTTCAATATTAGCTAGTTCACTCTCAGAGTTTTCATCTTCGGCCTGTGACTGAAGACTCTCTTTCAATACTTCTGGTAGATACTGAAAGAGAACATCTATGTGATATTGATCTTCGGCAAGTAATAGTAATTTTTCGGGAGGCTTAGCTGACTGTACTAAACTAGCGAGAACAACCTGCGCCAGTGATTGCTCAACTGTAAAACCTAATCCATTGCCATAATGAATATGCAGCTGATCATCCAAGCGTAATGTCCAAGCATTATTTTCTCTTGGTAGCATGAGCGGTTCAGAAAAACAGTGAGCAATTTCGAACCCAGAATTTTCTAACTCTTCTATCTGAAAAGAGAACCATTCATTATTCACATAGGCAGTGACCACTTCATTTTCTGTTGGGCTCGCTAACGCAAAATGTAAGTCATCAATTTCGTCTGTTAGATTATCTTCCAATTCAAACGGAACCAATTTTTGTAAATGGCGACGTTCTTTAATATTAATAGGAACCGGCTGTGTAATAACTTCTGTTCCTGATAACAGCAAACAAACTTGAATATCAGTCGCGTTAGCTGTGAACGAACCTCTAAATTCTTGAACAGAACCGATTTGTTTCTCACTGCTCCAATGACCATCCTCATCGCACAACCGCCATTGATACACTGACTCAGACGACCCACTTTCTACAGCAGGCTGATCTAAAGTGCCTAAATCACCAATGTTATTAATATTTTCAAGATTTATATCCTGATCAACAATTGAATTTTCTTCATTCGTCACTGGGCCTCGAACAAGTTGAACGACAGCTTGAATGGACATTTTTTTTGATTGTGTACTAGACACTCTTAGCCTCAATATTTTTTATGAAAAGCGATTTATTTAATTTTTCGAAGCAGATACCTTAAAAAATTAACGCTCCAGCAGCTCTTGCTTTAATAATTTATATTCTAATAACTTGTATAACGTCTATTTAGCGTAACTACTTTTCCATCTTTATTCGGATCTCGGTGCAGATAACTAATCACGAATCGAATTTGTTCGCCTACTGTTGTCTTTGCAAACATTAAAAAATAATCTGAACTAACACCATAACCACCCGCAGCTGCACCCACTGGAATAATGGATTGAATCGCAGGGTTTGAAAAAAAATCATTCACCGTTTCCGCCGGCTGTAAACTTCGCTCTTCGATAATCGTCGCGACATCTGCTGCCTGCAACGGAGATAAATCATCAGGCCGATTAATCGTTCTCAGCAATTGCGGCGATGCAGTATTTAGGTTCAATGTTGTCGCTGCATCAGGTAAAACACAAATTAGCGGCTCTAGTAAACGATACAATTCCGGCGTCACGCCTTTAACCATTTGCAACTCACTAACACTATCAAAAAACTGATTAGCCGGTTGGTAACTTGGTTTTTTATTGCTGTAGTGGAGCGACTCTGCACCACCAAATCCTGTTACGTTATCTCCGTCATCATCAACCCAATCAATCGCAGCTTCTGTAATAGAAATCGCCTCATCTTGCGTCAACGGATATTCATCAAATATTTGTAATAAACGAATAAACCGTTTTTGTTGCGCCGAAAATTTTTCGTGTAATTGCGGATTAACATTCTTATCCGGAATTTTTGCTTTTATCGACAAGCCGTTTAAATTATAGCGGCCTTGCGCATCTTCCAATTTTGCTTCTAGCAAACCTTCATCTGTTGGCATAACTAAATCGGCATTCCAAGCCTCACTCAGCTCATCAATTTCATTTTCATTGGCATCTTTTTCTAAAAAATACCCTGCCATCGATTCAGTGGCCAGTAAATAATTTTTTGCCTGCGCCCCGTACCAACGGTTTTCAGAGCGAGCAACATTTAAATTAAACGATTCGCTAAATTTCACTGCAAGCACTGACACCATAACAACAATCAATAGCGCCATAATTAACGCAGCGCCACTATTTTTTTTTGGCGGATGTCGCTTACATGAAAACCGGCTATTTACTGTCAAACTCATACACCTGGTAATGCAAACGTTCGCTGTACATCACCCATGTCTTCTAATGTTAATGTTATTTCAAAAGCAATCGGCATAGTGCCCACTTTCCCTAAATTGGATGATGAAGGCGCTGGGGGCCATTCATCAACCCAAGGGCCGCTTGCAACACTTTTTGACGTACTAGGTAAAAAACGAATCTTTATCGCAATAATATCTTCAGCAATTAACCGCCTGCCTGTTGGCTCTGTATCATAAGCCTGATTTCTTTCGGCCCAATACTCTCGCCATAACTGTTCATCTTGCCAACGATAACCAACGCGCTGTAGATCTGATCGGATTTGCTGCAAAGGATTAGTCCATCCATCACGTACAAATCGTAGTATATATTCACCTTGTAAAAAATTGGTTCCCGACAGCGCTGGATCGCCGCCCATAAAAGCCGGCGCATTTCCACCACTACTACCAACAGACACCGACGAACTCGGTAATTTTCTATCAATAATATGATGAACATCTGTTGCCAATAGCTGCCAAACAGTTTCCAGCTCATTCACATTTTTTAAAACTGCTTCACTGCTTTCTGATGCTTCTATTGCACTATCAAAAAATGTATAAGCCATTCCCGCAACGGTGACTGTCACTGCAATCGCAATTAATACTTCCAGCAAGGTAAAACCTGCTTTCTTTTTTAATTGCTTGATGAGCTTAAGCTTTTTCATATTTATGCTTGTTGCTTAGTACAGAAACCGTTAATTTTGATTCTGATTATTACTCTGTGCACCTTTGGGTGTTTGGGTTTGCTCTTCTCTAATAAACCCAATAACCGAAATAATATATTCTTCAGCATTAGGCCCAACAGAAACAGTCTGCTTCCAAATACCCGGAATAAGTTCACTCGGCTGTTGCTCCGAAACTATTTCCCAATACCATTTTCTATTCGCCATATCGGCTTCGCCTGTAGCCTTGCCTTTCAATAGCGTTTTACTTATTCGAAATTCTATATCTAGCATTTCTAATTGATTCTGTGCAACCCAACCTGCAATCGTTTTATCTCTGATATGTTCGCTGCCATCCATCATTTGAAGAATTTGCGACATAAGTGCAGGCAATGCGATGGCAATCACGGCTAATGCCACCATGACCTCTACTAAAGTAAAGCCTTTTATATTTTTAAAACTTATTGATTTTGTGCGCTTCAATCTTTTCATAAAAACAATTAACTCATGCGCCTAACCAATTAATTTTCTACCCACTTGAGTTTTTAAACCATTGCGAAAAAATCTAGTTACTTTCCAACTATAAAAGCTGACTAAAAGAATTAACTACAACAGCTAATCACAAAAGCTCTTGAGCTTGCTCGCTAGTTAATTGCTCAATCGTTCCTGTGCGTTCACTGGTTAAAACAATCTGACTATCCACTTCTGATGCATTGAATATGGTCATTAAAAAAGGCGTTACTTCTCCACCAGGATAAAAAATTATACTTGGTAACAAAGGTACATCGTTTTCAAGCAACCGAGGAAAGTCAACTAGCTCGCCTTCGACCTCAATAGTAACTTCAATATTCTCAGGAAAAGAGTCATTACCGAATGGTTCACCAGCATCAATCCATTCTCCGCCGCGATATCGCTGCCAAGACATTTGCCAAACAGGTTCTTCGTGAGGAGGCTGCAATACTAAACCAATAGGATCTCCAGTTAATACCGACTCATCTTCTGCCAATGATGACAGCATCAATAGCTTTTCAATTCGCTCGTCTAACACCTCTACAGAACTTGAAGGATTCCCAATATCGATTGATAACATAACGGCACTAGACATAATGCCAATAATGAACATGACGACCAGTATTTCGATTAACGAAAAACCTTGTGGTCGAGACAACTGTTTCTGGCAACAGTTTTTTTTCAATCGACAACCCTTTAACTTTTTTTGTTCGTTTTTTCGTTAGCCAATCTGACTACTCTTCCATTAATTCTTCTGGGTTCATCCAGTTTCCAAGATCCATATTTTGTTCTTCGCCTTCAGGTGAATTATCAGCACCTAATGTATAAATATCTACTTTACCGTTGTCTCCCGGGCTTTGATATTTATAGGCATTTCCCCATGGATCCACTGGCAAATCTTCTAGGTAGCCATCCGGCTTCCACTTTTTAGGCACAGGATCTAAGTTTGGTTTTTCTACCAAAGCCTCTAATCCTTGCTCGGTTGTTGGGTAGTTATAATTATCTAAGCGATAGATTTTTAACGCTGTTTCTATTGCGCGAAAATCAGCGAATACTTTTTGAGTTCGCGCCTTATCGGCCTCTCCAATCAAATTGGGAGCAACAATACTAATAAGTAATCCCATGATGACCAGGACAACTAAAATTTCAATAAGGTTAAAACCACGTTGCTGACTGTAGGTTACAGCTTTAGCATTTAACGATAATATTTTTTTCTCTGCGGTTTGCATTGATTACTCCTAAAATAAACCTTTAAATTCTTTTTATTCTTCATTTAATTACTGCTTTAAACCAACTTGTTGATGTTGAAAATGGGTAGCAGTATAGCCAACATAATTGTCATCACTAATCCGCCCATAAACACAACTGTTAAAGGCTCTAGCAAACCCATGGTCGTTCCAAGCATCATTTCTAATTCTCTTTCTTGATTTCGTGCAGCATGACTTAGCTGTTCTGCTAGTGTGCCATTTGCTTCGCCACTCGCGACCATTTGTACTAATAGGGGTGGAAACACATCCGCCTTTTGCATCGCCCGATGAAGACTACTACCTTCTTGAACTGCAACGGCAATATTTTCACTGCTCGTACGAAGCACTTGGTTATTCAATACCTGCCCAGCAATTCTTATCGCCTCAAGTAATGGAACGCCGCTATTTAACAAGATGGACAATGTCGAAGAAAAACGCGCGCTATCTGACTGCAAAATAACATCTTTAATCAATGGCACTTTCAACAAAAAACGGTGCCACAACATCTGATGTTTTTTATCTTTCAACCAAATCTTAAAGCCAATGAAGGCGCCAACGATCGCAGCTAATGTTGCTAACCCCCAATAAGATCCGACAAAATCACTGGTAGTAATTAATATTTTTGTTAACGCTGGTAACTCACGACTAGAATGCTGAAACATTCCCACCAATTTGGGCACAACAAATGTCATCAGTAAACCAACTACTGCAAAACTCACCCCCAATAAGACCAATGGGTAAATCATTGCCATTTGCATTTTTTGTTTCGTGTGCTGACTAGATTCTGTGTATTCAGCAAGCTGCTCTAAAACCTTTCCTAAAAAACCTGCACTCTCGCCTGCACGAACCATTGCTCGATACATGTGATCAAACGCTTTTGGATTTTCGCCCAACGCTTGCGCTAAACTTCGACCTTCAAGCACTTTTGAGCGAACCTGTAACAACATCCCAGTTGTACTTTGCTTACGACTTTGCTTTGCTGCTATTTGTAACGTTTCATCTAATGGCAAGCCAGATTGCACGAGTGATGCTATTTGTCGAGTTACTAACGATAGATCTTTACTCGATAATTTTTTATTTCGGCGAGTGAATAACGATGAACCGCTGTCATTACTGGCGGCTTCTTTATTCGCAACACTCTGCACTTCTAACGGCTTTAATTTTTGTGCGCGAAGCTGAGAACGCACTTGGCGTTCAGTGTCGCCCTCTAAAACACCTTTAACGGTTTTTCCGACGGGGTTGATTGCACGGTAACTAAAAGCGGGCATGGTTTTCCAATTCCCCTTTAGGCCGTTGCCGTAACGCGGAGAACTTCTTCAAGACTGGTCTCGCCGGCTAAAACTCGATTACGTCCATCTTGATTGATCGACTCACTATGTTCTCGAGCATAAGAAAGCATCGCTTGTTCACCAGCAGATTCGTGAATCATTTGGCGCAATGTGTCGTCAATTTCAATTAATTCATAAATACCGCTTCGCCCACGATAACCACTGTTGTTACATTTACTACACCCTTTTGGATGAAATAATTCTGCTTCTGCTGGGATAGAAAAACGCTCTTGTTCCGCTGGCGTTGGAGAATAAGGTTCTTTGCATTCACACAATAAGCGCACTAAACGTTGCGCCATAACAACTTCGATACTGGATGACAGCAAGAAAGGTTCTACACCCATATCCTGTAAACGCGTGATCGCACCAATGGCCGTATTGGTGTGCAACGTCGACAACACTAAATGACCCGTCAAACTTGCTTGCACAGCAATAGAAGCCGTTTCTGCATCACGAATCTCACCGACCATCACGACATCTGGATCTTGTCGTAAAATCGCGCGAAGACCTCTCGCAAACGTCATATCCACTTTTGCATTGACTTGTGTTTGGCCAATACCAGGCAACAAATACTCGATGGGGTCTTCAATCGTTAAAATATTTCGACTTCTATCATTAATAGAACTTAATCCCGCATACAAACTTGTTGTTTTACCAGAACCTGTTGGACCAGTGACTAAAATAATGCCATGTGGTTTTTTTAACGCCGACTGATAGCGCTCTTTAACAACCGACGCCATCGCCAATTGCTCTAGACCTAACTGACCAGCAGACTGATCGAGTAAACGTAAAACAACTCGCTCGCCATGAGCGGAAGGAATAGTTGATACACGAATATCGACACCGTGACCGGCAAGCTTAACGGTAATACGACCATCTTGAGGTAAGCGCTTTTCTGCTATGTCTAAACGCGCCATAACTTTTAAACGCGATACGAGCACCGGTGCTAATTCTGCTTTCGGTGAAAGTACTTCGGTCAAAACGCCATCGACACGAAAACGAACCGCAATGCGATCTTCAAATGGCTCTAAATGAATATCAGATGCTTTATCTCGAACAGCTTGAGAAAGAATGGCATTGATTAAACGAATAACCGGCGCATCATCTTCGCCAGATAATAAATCGCTATTCTGTGGGATTTCATCGGCAAGACTGGTGAGGTCAAACTCTGCACCAATCTCATCGACTGCTCGCTGAGCAGCACCATCTCCACTTTGATAGAGCGATGTTAATTTTGATTGGAATTCTTCGTCGCTTACTTCTGAAAATTCAAATGGCTTTCCAAAGAAACGTCTCAATTCTAAAATTGTTGGCAGCTTTATACCTGGCTTATATAAAAGCTTACCTTCTTCAAACAGCACGCCGTGATCGGATGCAAAATCATAGGGTAAGCGTTTTACTTCGCTCACTGTTCTTCACCTTTTTCTGGTTCACTTGCTACCGATGGCTTTTTATTCTTTAGTTTCTCATCTAAGACCTCAACCGCTTTATCCCAATCCGGTAATAATGGTAAGTCATTCGAATTCAACAATAGTGAACTGATTCCTCGCTGCTTTAACTGCTGCTCGCGAATGTATTTATACTTTTCACCAGTTGCACCACGCATCGTGGCATCATCACGGATAATTGTTGGACGAATAAAAATTAGAAGATTAGTTTTTTCTGTTGTATTAGAACGCGAACGAAATAGATGCCCAAGAACAGGGATACTACCCAATACAGGAACTCTTGTTTCACGCTGCAAAACGTTATCTTTTATTAAACCGCCAAGAACAATTGTCTCGCCGTCTTTTACTGTTACTCGCGTTTCAATTTTTCTCTCATTCGTTATTATTCCGGCGGCACCAACTTTTTGAGAAATACTGGACACCTCTTGGACAATATCTAATGCGACTTTATCACCTTCGTTCACATGTGGCGTGACCTCTAAAATCGTACCTACATTTTCTCGGTCAATAGTTTGGAATGGATTTTGTGGATTGCTACTATCACCGGTACTGGTAAAGCTTCCCGTAACAAACGGAACAGCTTCACCAACAGTAATTTTTGCTGTGTGATTATCTGTCGTCAAAATATTAGGCGTCGAGAGAATATTCGTTCCCGTTGTACCTTGCAATAAATCAATCATCCCCAAAATATCATAGGTGTCTGTTAGTTTTCCCAAACCAATTGTTTGACCAGCAGCGCCAGCTAAAGCTCCCGCCAATGTCGCCAATGCTTCTTCGCTATCTTCCTCTAACGCACCTTGAGCAATTGCACCGACAGTAGCCGCGTTATTACCTTCTTTAAAGTTACTAACGAAGCCACCGTCATCGTTTCTATATAGCCATTGAACACCCAGGCTTTTTCCAAAGTTATCATTAACCTCTACAATGATTGCCTCGACCAATACTTGCGCTCTCTGAATATCTAAGCGATCAATCACTGACAACAACGAACTAATGGTTTCTAAATCTGCCGTAATAATTAATGAATTGGTATCTTTTTCCGCCTCAATTGCTGCCATTTGTTTCGCAGCTTTTTCATCCGGATTAAGTTTTGCCATGTTTTGAACAACACTAGTTAATACTTGAGCCACTTGCTCTGCGTCAGCATATTCAAGATAAATAACCCGCGCATTACCACTTTGCTTTTGTGGCTGATCAACACGACGAATTAAATTTTTTATTCTTGCTCGCTGCCTTGGCTCACCAGTAATTAAAATACTATTTGTTCTTTTATCCGCAATGACCTGAAGTTTTGTTCCAATCGTTTTATTTCCTGGGTCAGTATTGCGCTCGATTTGCTCAAGCATGCGAACCATTTCTTCTGCTTCTGCATGCTCTAACGGAATCATTTCTGTTTCTGGAATTGCTGCCTGGTCGATCTGACTTAACAAACTTCGGATTCGCTCAACATTCGCTACCGTATCAACCATGATGATGACATTACTGGCTGGAAACGCCGCCATATGAGACTGGCCGCCTTGCGAAATAAGAGGTCGTATGGAGGGAAGAACTTGAGCCGCAGATACATTATCTAACTTGAAAATTTCTTGAACATATTTACTACTACCTTCAGCTTCTTTAGCAAGAAACGGTAAAGGTGACGAGCGTGCTTCTTTGTTTGGAATAATGCTTACAATATTGCCGTTTTCTATCGCGGTAAATCCTAATGTATTTAGCGTTGACAAAAACAAATTATAATATTCATCAAGTGTTAACGGCTCCGAACTTAAAACAGTAATCTGTCCTTTAACACGAGGATCAACAACCATCAATTTGCCCGTTGCCTCTTGAACAGCCTTAATCACCTCAAGGACGTTGGCATCTTTATAGTTGGCAGTATAAGTTTGCTCTTGTGCAATAACATTAACACTCGAAAAACTTATAATAGCCGTCACGAATAACGCCCTACACCAACTTGTGTTATGCCCTTTCGTGTTCACATTTATTTTTTTTAAATATCTCTTGCTCAAAATAGCTACTCTATCTGTTTAATTTTTTTATCGCTGCTGATGTACAACTATTGCTCTAGATTTACATCAACAGTCACGGTGTTCCCATCTCGCAAAATTTCTAAACTTGCTTGCGATGTCGTGCTTAATGACCGATAAACTTGCATCGCACGATTTGTACTATCTAAACCAATATTATTGACGGCTGTTACGATATCGTTAGGCTTCAAACCTAATTGCTCAAACATTTCAGGGTTACGTTTTGGATTAATCTTAAACCCCACAAACGAACCACCCTCCCGATGCATGTTCACATTCACCAATTCATTGATGGTTTTTATCTGATTTGCGCTCGGAACATTTTGTCCATTAACTGGCAACACTGCTCCCACCAAATCTCTTGCATTCTCGATGGCGGGAACGTTTTCTTCGTTTTGTAAACGACGATCTCTACGATTAGCCCGAGGCGGTGTGCGAGACACAGCTTGTCGCGATCGCGCAGTGCGTCCTGACCGCACAAAATCTTCTTTGCCCTGATAAAGCCAAAGTGTTTCATAGCGACCGTTGTTATCGAGGATAACCCGATCTATTAATATTTTTGCTATCTTTACACCATTAGGGCCCAGTGTTAACTCATCGCCTGGACTAAAGGTATCTTGCTTTGGTCCATCTGCAATAAAGGCTTTCCCCAAAGACTCATCGCTGCTGGCAACAGTTCCCACTAATTTAAGCTTTAATCGAGTATCAACCGCTTCACTTTCTATTCCTGTGGCCTGCATCTCAATTGGAGCTGCAGCAGTAGCCGAGCCATCTCCAAACAGTGCCAGCTCTTTAAGTGACTCAATATCAACCGAAATGGAATTAGAAGGCTTATCTGCAAACGCACTATTAGCAGCAACCTCTAATGATGGGGAGGGAATATCAGGCTGAGGCATGATGACCCAAAATAATTGAGACAAGCTAAAAACAAGCCACAAGCTCAGAATAACTACACACGCACGTCTCCACCAGAATGACGGCACCTGTCGGATCTTATCAATGATCCCTTCGACGAAATCTAGGCCACTTGCCATGGGCTTGCCTGCGTCCTCATATACTGCCAATTGATTACTGCCTTTTGGATGAAGCATCTATTTATTAGAATACTGCGGATTATTTCTTCTTAAGCCCCACCTTAATAATGCGAGGGGGCGCTTACTATGACACTATTGTAACCAAATAGGTCTTGGATTTCGGCATCACCAGTTATGATGAATCCCCAGCCTTAGCGACCTACCGCACATTTTTAATAAATTCAGCTGCCAATTCCAGACACGAAAGAGCGATTCTATGCCAACACACTTCATAGAGGCTATAACAGAAACGGCCAATATTCATTAATCTTTGAATGTTATGCTCTATCTTAGCGATATCCTATCTCGTAAAAATCCGTGCTGTTAGCTCGATTTTATATTTTACTGCTGTTGGTTTACCAATGAGAAAACTAAACTTACAGAACCAGACCGCAATTACGAACAGCTTAGTCTTACACAGTCATATTGCAATGTCATTGCAATATGAGAACTCCCAAAAATGGGACCACTAGATGCGCTTTCGAACCAAAAGAAAACTCAGAGATTTTAACTTAGTGGACCTAGGCACTTTTCCTTACTTTTTCTCCACTCTGGTTTTCTAAACTAGCCCAGCAGGAAAAATTTTACTTCGGCTCAATTGTACGATTTTTCGCCACACATTAACTACTTTAATTAGTCACAAGACACTACCGATCATTTTCAATAAGCGGTAAACTCCGCCCCTCTCTACCAACAGAACAAATACCAAGCACCAACTCATCGATCCCACAAATTTTAATTGAGCGATGAACTTACTTTTAGGCAGCTGCTCTAAGCAGGATAAAAAGATATTAGTATTAATATTCAGCAACAATCTTTGTACAATATTTTAATATTTCGTAACCACCAAAAACCTTGAAGCGCTATGCAAGAATTATTTTTATTACAAAATCAAGACAAGCTTTTTCTCAGTAAACAAAACGAATGGGTCGATGGTCGCGACCTCAACATCATCTACAAAACAACACACCGAGACGAAGCCCTTAACCAGCTGTTTGAAACAAACACTAAAGACTATGGACAACGCATTCATATTATCTCCTGCCCATCCAATGAAAAAAAATTACCTGATATCGACCCTGATATTCTTCCACCACCAATACCCAAAGCGCCCAAAGAATTAATCGATAGCGATAATCCTCAACTCGATCTTGCCGCTGCCGATGACACAACAAAATCTTCTGATGATCATATCGAAAAAAATATTGAAGATGCTGATATAACTATCAATCATTCAGAAGACCTTAGTGGCATCTCAGTGAATACGAGTGACGAAAATATCATCGAAGAAAAAAATACTAACGCAGAAAACTTCTAGCCTATTGATTGGATTACTACTCACACAAAACAGCAATTGAATGCTGCAGCGATGCAAAGAGGATCTACAGTTGTCACAACTTCAGAGTCATTTAGCCGCTATAGCAGCAGCGCCAGAGCTTGGAAACTTATCTCGGATTTTACGCGGCCTAGAAAAAGAAAGTTTGCGGACATCGCTTAATGGCGACTTATCCCAAAAACCACATAACTCTACGCTAGGTTCTGCGCTGACCCACCCAGAAATAACAACTGATTTTAGCGAATCTTTGCTCGAATTTATTACACCCCCACATAAAAATATTCCAGATCTTTTAGAACACTTAGATCGGATCCATCGATTCACTTATCAGTCGATTGGTGACGAACTATTGTGGGTTAACAGTATGCCTTGCTCCATTGGCAAAGATGCCAACATTCCCGTCGCTCAATATGGCTCATCCAATGTTGCAAAAATGAAAACGACATATCGTTTAGGACTTGGCAACCGTTACGGGAGGTCGATGCAAACTATTGCAGGAGTTCATTATAATTTTTCATTTCCTGATGAGTTTTGGATTGAATTACAAAAAATTGAAAAAAATAATGATTCTCTAAAAGATTTTAAAACACAACGCTATTTCGACCTGATTAGAAATTTCCGTCGTTTTTTTTGGTTATTACTGTATTTATTTGGCGCAGCTCCCGCCGTATGCAGCTCTTTTGTTAAAGATAAGGCACATGCACTAAAACCTCTACAGCATAATAACAACACGCTTCATTCTCCTTATGCAACTTCACTTCGCATGGGAGATCTTGGCTACCAAAGTAACGCCCAAAAATCTATCTCGGCTCGCTACAATAACTTACCAGATTACTTATCAGCCTTATGCAGTGCAATCACACAACCGCACCCACCCTATACTGCACTAGGCATTAAAGATCCCCATGGAAATTATCAGCAATTAAATGATGGTATCCTTCAAATCGAAAATGAATTTTACAGCCCAATTCGCCCGAAACGAACGGCGGCTTCTGGAGAAACTGCTTTACGAGCACTGTACGATCGCGGAGTTGAATACATTGAAGTTCGCTGTATAGACCTCGATCCTTTTGAACCTGCCGGCATTAGCTCCGAGCAAATTCATTTTATCGATGCCTTTTTATTATTTTGTTTATTATCAGAAAGCAAACAAGCTAGCCTTAAAGATTGCCAACAAATACAATACAATCAACAACAAATTGTATACAACGGCCGAGATCCAAAATTACAACTATTGGACAAGGGATCTTCACGAAGCTTTGGTGAATGGAGTATTGAATTAATCGACGGAATAGAAAAAACAGCCAAGCTTCTAGATAACGCAAATGGTGGCACTAATCATTATCAAGTAATCGTATCTCAGCAGCGAGAAAAGATTTCTAATGCAGAAAAAACGCCATCTGCAAAAATCTTAAACTCACTCAAAGACAACCAAGAAAGTTTCTTTGGGTTTGGCCTTAAAAAATCTCAAGAACACGCAGAATATTTTCGCTCTCGCCCGCTCAGTGATCAACAAATGGCGACATACAAAAAATTTGCAGAAGAATCTTTGATTGCACAAAAAGAAATAGAATCGAAAGACACGATCAATTTTGAGACTTATCTTAAAAATTTTTATGCGCAATATAATTATTGCAGCGAACAAAAAAAACTCGTTTAGCTTAACTACATTCTACAAGTTAAACGAACAGCATTATCTAAAACTTATAAAGTTATCGTTGAATCACGAAATTTTCAAAATACAAATCAACGACACCTTCTTGCTCGTCTTCTGCAAGTAAAATGTCCCTTACTTTTTCAAGAGCGTCTACTCGTAATTTTTCTTTTCCTACTTGTGTTTCAATCTCTTCTTCCGCTTGCTTACTAAACAACAGCACAAGGTTATTTCGAATTAATGGTAAATGATGGCGAATAGAGTCCGCAGCGAGGCTATCTTGGACTCTCACTGTTACTTCTGCTTTTAAATAACGTAAACGCCCAACACCGCCATAATTAACAACAAAAGGAGGTTTAAGAGGAATATAAATCGCCGTGTCTTCAACCAGCTCTTCTTCTTGAGCAATACTCATGGAGGAAATAAGAAATGCAGCACTTAATATCATTAAATACTTCGCTGCTACGTTTACGCTTAATGTCCGCACCGCCACAATCCAATGATCTACAACTTTCATTTATCACCTTTATTTCTACTAGCTTCACTAATACTTTAAGCATAGCTGAAACTTTTTTGGGTGCGAGGCAATCATAATTAAGCTTTAGCTAGAACCAATACAGTTATTAAAAATACATCTTCATAAGATAGCCTATTGTTTTACTTAAACATTTCTCCTATCGTTAGGGCCTAACTTTAGCATTTCTGTTAATCAGTCTTTTTACAAAGGATCTTATTTGTGGCCCTTCCTAACAATAGAACCACTAATCTTCTTATCGTCATTGCCTGTACAGGTCTCATGGCTTACGCATTATTTTCAGAAATAGTTTTGGGGTTACATCCCTGTCCGCTATGTATGACTCAACGATTGTTTGTGATCCTTGTCGGGATCTTTGCACTTATCGCCTTTATTCATAATCCTGCTAAATTTGGTGGTAGGGTTTATGCTGCTCTCGGCATCATCGCCGCCGCTCTAGGAGCTGGTGTCGCTGGTAGGCATGTTTGGCTTCAAAATCTACCTAAAGACCAAGTGCCAGCTTGTGGTCCAAGTCTGGATTACATCTTAGACACCTTCCCTCTGACAGAAGCCTTTGTCGTTTTAATGAGAGGCGACGGAAATTGCGCTGATGTTGTTTGGCGTTTTTTAGGTTTAAGTATGCCAACGTGGGTCATCATTGCATTCATAGGGTTATTAATCGTTAATTTATGGCAACTAATAAGACGGGGTTAATGCTAATGATTCTCAGCTATACCAATTTCTGAATGCTAGCTACCATTCACAATGAACTAATTGATTTGCTTCTGTGTAAAAAATAACTTTTTTCTTGCTGAATTATATTTCATAACCTATCTTGGCTAATGTCCCTTTTGAATTTAAATTCGGCTGAGGTAGATTTTCGATCAGCCACTAATAATTTTTTGTCTCGACTGCAGAATAATCAATGACAAATTTTTATTTACAGATCTTTCATAAACAATGAATGCTGTAACATTTTTTAATCGGGATGATTTAGCGTTCAAAAAACAGAACGAGTTTCAAGTTATTGAAACCTTATCAAAAAATAAACCAGATTGAAGTAAGGGCTTGATGTATGTTAGAAAATTGTAATACAGCAAAAGAACGCTGGGGTGGAGTAAGCGATATCATTGATCGCTGGCTTCAAGAACGGCAAGACATGCTCGTTCAATATTGTTCGCTATCAACTGTATCCGAATTTGATGAAAACGATCCTGATATCTGTAGCCAAACTCGACGTCTTTGCCAAATTTTAATGGATTACACTTCGGCGGGACATTTTGAAGTTTATGACCAACTAATTCAGGAAGCGAAAGAATTTAATGATAAAGCAGCCCTCGAAGAAGGCTCAAAGCTCATCTCAAAACTTGAAAACACCACAGACAAAGTTTTAGATTTTAATGATAAATATCAAGAAACTGACGATCTTTCTAGCCTACAAGAAGATTTATCAATAGTCGGTGAGACTCTTGCGATACGATTTGAAGCGGAAGATCGCATGATTGAAGTTCTTCATGTGGCCCACAAAGATCTCGTAGCTTAGTTTACATATTTTATTTTCCTCTAACTAAATTTTGCTCGTCCAAAACCATTCAATCATTTTTTAATGAACGAATGGTTTTTTGTTTTCCTTTCACTACCCCCTCTCCAAATTTCTACTATTCTTATTAGTATCGTTTTCACTAAATTTTTAAGTTTTAAAGCCTAAATACTTTGGGCCATCAAGCGAACCCTATTGTTTGCTGAGATGCTTCACGAGCAAAAGGAAAATTTATCATCAATTTCAACACCTTGAGACAAACTTCTATTTTTCTCATCATTATTTCTAGCATCCTATTAGGATGCAACGCCGGTGTTGGCCCTTCTAACTCCATCGAAGTGGCTGCTGTGGGAGCTTATGGCGGTGCTTTTTCTGATGATGGAAAATTAGCCATTGTCGGATCGATCAATCATGGTGGAAGTCTATGGCGTGTTCGGGATAAAGAACGCCTTTTTAATTGGAACCATCATCAAGGCGATTACACCAATATTATTGCCGCCGATTTTTCTCCAGAAGGTGAGTGGGCCATTACGGCAGATGAACATACGATGGTACTTTGGAAAACTTCTGATGGCAGTGCCCATCGCTTTTGGACTACACCAGGCTCTGTTTTATCAATTGCCCTCAGTCAAAATGGAAGTTACGCCTTATTAGGTTTGAGTAACAATACAGCTGTTATTTTCGATGTGAAACGAGGTGGCATCCAAAGAACATTTCACCACCAAGCACCTGTCACTAGCGTAGACCTAAGCGATAACAATAAACTAGCCTTGACTGGCTCAGAAGATAACACGGCAATACTTTGGAATATCGAAACCAGCCAGCCTGTTCAAACTATTCAACACAATGACTACGTATTAAAGGTAGCAATTAGTCCTGATGGAAAACGCGCTTTTTCAGCTGCTCGATATGACAAAGCCGTTGTTTGGGATACTGCTACTGGATCAATTTCTGGAGAGCTATCTCTTTCAACAGAAAAATTAAAAAGAGGTTTACGCTTTACTGCCGTTAAATTTAGTCACGATGGTTATTTTTTATTAACCGGATTACCTAACCGCGTTATCCAATTATGGAATGCAAAAAACTTAAAAGAAGCAAGCCAATGGACTCTACCGAAAAGAGACCAATGGAAACCCGGTAGCGCCGCTGTTCTTGCTGTTGGGTTTAGTGATCGAGCTGGAATATATTATGCCATTGCATCTAACGGTTTTATCCATCAACTAAATCAAAGTCAAAAAACAAAACAATAATTTTTAATTTCTACTTCTCAAAAACATGCTCAAACAAAAAAGGCGCCACCTATCATAGGGGGCGCCTTTTTATCTTCTACATTTTTGAAGAATTTATTCTGCTTTCGCTTTAATTAATTCAACTTCAAATATTAGCGTTGAATTAGGGCCAATAACAGGACCACTTCCGCCAGGACCGTAAGCTAGATCAGAAGGAATATAAAATTCAAACTTTGATCCTTCAGACATATACTGTAAACCTTCCGTCCAACCAGGAATCACATTTTGAAGAGGGAAGGTCGCTGGTTCGTTACGAGAATAAGAACTATCGAATTCAGTGCCATCGATCAAAGTACCACGATAATGAACAGTCACCGTATCTTCAGCTGTTGGCTTTGGACCTGTACCCGCAGTAATCTCTTTATATTGCAAACCGCTCTCTAAAGAAACAACACCTTCTTTTGAAGCATTTGCTGTTAAGAATTCCTCGCCTGCTTTTTTGTTTGCTTCTCCAGCGGCTTCCATTTCTTTCTGGCGTTCTGCCTGCTGTGCAGCCATTTTAGATTGTTGCTCTTGCTGGAAGGCTTGCATAATACCTTGGATATCTTCTTCCGTTAAACGAGGATCTTTTTCTGCATAAACATCTTCTAACGCAAGTGTTAAAGAATCGACATCTAAAATAATATCTTGCTGCGAAAACGATCGCGCAATATTAAGCCCAAAGATGTAACTAATTTTTTGCTCTGTCGTTGCTAATTCAGCTGGCTTTGCAACTTCCTCAGCCGTTGCTTTTTTATCTTCGCCACAACCTACTAGGGCTACAACCAAAGAGGCAGTCATTGCCATAGTCGAATACTTTTTAAACATTTTGTTTACCACTCTTATTTTTTTGAAAGTTTTATTTAGATTATTTAAATCGCATGTGAAAGCCGTCTAACGCTTTCTACTTGGTCTTGAATTAATCGCCATTGATAGCATTTAACGCCTCTGTTCGCTGTTGCATTAGCTCACCAATCCCTTTTGCATCATCGATCAGTTGGCGCGCTTCCCCCGGCGAAACAGTCATTGGTAATGGTAACCCAATACCTGAGTCTTTCGCATCCGTTTCTTTCTCTTCTTCTGGTTCAGGTGCTTCAGGCAGCTCAGTTGCTTGGACGATATTGACATCAGGGTTGATAAGTAACTTCTCAGACTCTTGAGAAGCAGGTGGTGTATCTGAATATTGCCAGCGCCCTTTTTCATCTTTCCAGCGATACACACGGGTTTTTCCGAATTCACTGGGCTCGCCCCCATTGTCACCGGATAAGGCTCCAACAGTATCATTTACATCGCTCAGCACGCCTGAAGCTTTGCGTTTCATTGAGGAAAAATCTGGAATGAGATCATCCAGTTCCATCAAAGGCCTACCATCTGGCCCCTTCATAATAAATGGTCCAGCCAATCCTAGAACGAGGACAAAGATCATAAATTTAACAAATAGTTTCATTTAGCGTACTCACTGTCGTCAATGTTTGTGTTTTTCTTCGAAAAAATGATAACCAATTCAGGTTTTTATTCTGTTGTAACAATCTTTTGATACTTTAGGAACTAGCTATCTTAAAGTTTTTACAAAGTATTTTTTCTGTTTTTAAACGTTTTAGCCATAGTAAAAACTACAGATTAATCTGTACCACTGCACACTTAACAAATCTATTGTTTTTCCTATATTGTCATCAACACAATTGTGTTTTACATTTGGCAACTAATGGAAACTGTTACTTATGCGTTAAGTTGTACTATTTAAACTTTATTGTTTATGTCTAACAGAAAAACTTAACGCCATTGGATATTAATAACCATCATCAATAAATTTTCTAACTCACTACTTTAAATATAGTCATTAACTTACAACAAGGTGTAATGAATCATGGCTGCAAAAAAAATATCACCCGCTGAAAAAACAGTACTTAGCTTAGAAAAAAAATTGGCTGTACTTGAAAAACAATTATCAAAAGCTAGAACTCAACAAGTGGCTAAGGCTAAAAAAGCTGTTGCCTCTGCAACTACCGCCTCGAAAAAATCGAAAAAGACATTAGCCGGGCTGAAGAAAAAGGTTCAAAACGCCACAAGCGCAAGTAAAAAAGCAAAGACACCTGCGGCAAAAAAGACGGCCACTAAACGCATTGCCACTGCAAAAAAAGCCGTTACAAAACAACAAGCTGTTGTCGATAAATCAGCGAATGATATCGCGTTAGCCAAACAATTTCTCGCTGAAGCGACTAGCTCTCAGAAAGCCGCTATAGCTTTAGAGAAAGCGACTGCAAAAGCTGCGAAATCACTTTCGAAACCCACCAAGAAGAAACCTGCTGCACCCACTGTGAAAGTGAAGGCTCGCAGCAAAACTGCAAATAAAAGCGCCAAAATAATGAAAAATGCGCCTAGAGTTACTACTAAACCTGTTATGACAAAAACCATTAAACCTAAAACCATAACGCCAGCTGTAGAGTCTGCGCCTATAGCTGAAGCTGATGAAGCTACAAGCGCTGTCGCACCAGCAGAAGAAATACCTAAAGTGGCAGAAGCTCCAGCAGTAACACCGGACGCTCCCGAGACCCTAAAGGACGAAAAATCTGATACAAAAGCCGCTGACTTTATGTCACGGTCATTATTTGGTTCTAGTCACACATCCAATGAAAATAACTAATTAAGATAGACACAAAATCCTCTTCTATGGCAATTACGCCAAGAAAGAGGATTTTTTCCATAGTACATCCTACTAAACATCTTGCTCAAAACGACTTTATCGCCGTCACAAACATACCCGCACAAGTTTCAGCATCCAACTCTGGCTCAACATGAAGCAAATACTTACTTACGTTAGAGCCATCGATTTTCTTGAGCTCTTGGAAGTTTTCTCGCCGAGAATACGCGTAGATTGCCGACATCACGAGTTGCTCAGCCGCCAGCTCAGCTTGCTGGATAGCATTTTTTAAATTGCTCGTAAGCTCACTCTGATCGCGAAGCTGAGGGTTTTTCCTTAAAGCACGTAGCGGTAGCACAAAATCTTTGTGTAGCGATTGAATAATTCTTTCTACACCCTCAATTCCTTCTTCATCGATTTGATACCCTTGTTTTTCTAACCAGCACATCCAGATCAAGATATTCACATTCATACCGTACTCGTTTTGCAATGCTATAGCGGTTTCTTCCACTAACGGCTTGCTGTAAAGTGCCAGCGCAAATTCCCATAGCGGGTTTTCTAGATCAGGTTGTTTTAACTTCATCGCTTAACTCCAGCGTAATCTATGATTCAATTACAAAACGTCAGTGTACATCGCGGCACCAAACAACTCCTAGCAGAGACCGACCTCACCATTAATCCTCGTGAAAAAGTAGGTCTAGTAGGCGCTAATGGTTGTGGTAAATCGACGCTATTCCAATTACTGCTTTCCAATATCAGTGCCGATGGCGGCGAATGCCAAATTCCTAAAGGTTGGCGAATTGGCTATATGCGGCAAGAGGTTGTCGATAACGACCAATCCGCTTTGGATTTTGTGATTGATGGCGACGAGCAACTGCGTCTTATACAAAAAACAATTGAAGAGAATTCTGGCAGCGACGAACAGCTTGCACAACTCTATACACGACTCGAAGAGTTAGACGGCTATACCGCCGAAGCACGAGCGGCGACCTTACTGTCTGGTTTAGGGTTTTCGAACGACGACATACAAAACTCTGTCGGTAGTTTTTCAGGCGGCTGGCGTGTTCGTCTCGCACTCGCGCAAGCGCTCATGTCGCCTTCAGATTTATTACTCCTCGATGAACCGACGAACCATTTAGACCTTGGCGCAACCATTTGGCTCGAACAATGGTTGCGCCGTTACAGCGGCACACTGATTATTGTTTCTCATGACCGCGATTTTTTAGATCACGTCGTCACTACCATTGTGCATATCGAACGAGAAAAGTTAGTTCGCTACCAAGGTAACTATTCGAGCTTTGAAAAACAACGTGCTGAACGCATGGCGCAACAACAACAACATTTTGAAAAACAACAGGAGCGAGTAGGGGAGATTCAAGACTTTGTCAGACGCTTTCGTGCAAAAGCCTCCAAGGCGAAACAAGCACAAAGCCGATTAAAAGAATTACAACGCATGGAATTGTTAGAACCTGCACACAGCGAGTCGCCATTTAATTTTTCGATTCCCAATGCCGAGAAAATTCCACAAAATTTAATGTCACTCGCTGACGCCACAATTGGCTATAACGAAGACACCTGCTTGCCTAATATTAATTTCACACTTTACGACAGCTCCCGTATTGGCTTACTTGGTATGAACGGCGCAGGGAAATCTACATTATTAAAAAGTTTAGCGGGGGATTTACCCTTACTCGCTGGCGAGCGACTCCTTAACGACAATACAGCCATCGGATATTTTGCTCAGCATCAGGTGAATAGCTTAGATTTAAATGCAACCGCATTTGTCCATGTACAACGACTTTCACCCAAAGCATCTGAACAAGCAATTCGAAATTTTTTGGGTGGCTTTGATTTTCAAGGCGATAGGATTTTTGAAGATGTTAAAAAATTTTCGGGTGGTGAAAAAGCACGCCTCACGATTGCCTTAATTGCTTGGCAAAAACCCAACGTTCTAATTCTTGACGAGCCTACTAACCATCTCGACATGGAAATGCGTCATGCACTCACCATCGCATTGCAAGCTTTCGAGGGAGCCATCATCGTCGTCAGCCATGACAGACATTTACTACGAAATTCTGTGGACGAACTACTACTCGTCGCAAACCAAACAATCTCGCCTTACAACGACGATTTAGACGAATATGAAAACTGGCTACTCAACCAATCCGCACAACCCTCTAACCTTTCTTCAGTGAATAGCACTGCCGAAGAATCAGAAAACAGCAGCGTTTCCAAAAAAGAACAGCGCCAACAAGCCGCGCAAAATCGCAATCAATTAAAGCCGCTCACCAATAGAATCAAGAAATTAGAAACTCAATTAGAAAAGCTACATAAAAAGCAAAGTGAACTAGAAGAAAAACTCGCAGACACAACGCTTTATGAAGATATCAATAAAGATAAACTACAAACTCTTATAAAAGAACAAGCCGCTGTGAATCAAGAATTAGAAAGCACAGAAGAAGAGTGGTTAGAAAAACAGGAAGAACTGGAAGAGGTTATGGGCGGGAGCTGATATTTTTGTCTTACTCTAGTATTTTGCTTTTCTTTTAATCCTTTAACTGAATATAGCTAATCGAAGATAGCCAAAAACTTTGATAAGAACTTAACCATCTTCGTTAGCTGTTGTGACACAATATTTATTCGCAATAGATTTTAAGGCTTTTTAAACACCAAAAAGAAACGGTCTGTTTGACCGGCTACTGACTTATCACCCACTTCCAACAAAAGATTATCATTTTCTCGATAAAACATATTCGATGATTTTTCCAGTACGAAACCTGCTTGCTGCACTTCCACAATGACTTCTACTGGATCTTCTCTTCGAAACATAGGACCGTCTTCAGGGCCCATATGACGACGAGTATGATCGATGATAACGTATTTTCCGCCGGATTTTAGTGCATCATATGCCGTTTTATTTAAACGTGCTTTATCTTCACGACTGAAATTATGGTATTCACGAATATTCAAAAACATATCCGCATCTTTAACCGATAGATTAATCTCACCAATGTCGTAGCGCATTGCTTCACGGTTCCAGGCGGTTTCAACAAAGATTTTTTCTGCTTTTTTAATGGCAGGATGATCATTCAATCCTTCCCAGCGAGCAAAGGTTTTTTCGTTATCAATCAGATACAACTGCCCTTTATCCTGTAATACAGGCGCGATAATTTTTGTATACCAAGCTCCTGCCGGTAAAAACTCAATCACTTTCATGTCATCTTTGAAGCCCATAAATGCTAAAGCTTCTACTGGCGATCGATTTGCATCACGAGCGGTATCCTTCTCAGTGCGATAATCCATTTTCATGGCTTTTTTTACTTGGTCGCCAACATCACTGGCATACGTCACGGCAGACACAGACAAAATAACACCTGCGATTAGAAATGATCTGGTTATTTTCATTGTATTCCTCACACTTTATTTAGGGTTGAAGTTGGATTTTGACGTTTATCTCTTTGAAATTAGTTCTTTTACTTTACACAAACATAAACTGAATTTGTAGATTCATTGTTTTGAAATGGATTATAAAAAGAAATTACATGTGAAGTAACAGTTTGAAAAACTGTTTTTAACAGCGCTTCAAAATTTTCTTCTGGTAGATTTTGCGACCACATGGCAAACACACCTTTAGGCTTTAATTTTTCTGCCATAAGCGTTAGATTTTCGGTGGTGTAAAAACTGGCGTTTGCTGCATTCAAAAATTCGGTAGGGGAGTGATCGATATCTAACAGAATGACATCAAATTGTTTTCTGTCATTACTTGGATCAAAACTTTTGTTTTGATCTGTCGCTAAATCAAAAAAGCTACCAAGCACATAATGATTTCGCCCGTCTGCGTTAAGAATTTTTCCTAGAGGAACCAGTTCATTTTTATGCCAATCTATCACTGTCTCTAAAGCATCAACAACAAGCAATTCTGAAATTCGCTTATCTTTCAATGCTGCCACAGCGGTATAACCTAAACCCAAACCTCCTACGACAACATTGAGTTTATCAGCTTGTACTGCTGCTAAACCCAGCGTCGACAATGCTTCTTCGGCATCAACAAACATACTCGACATTAAAAATTCGTCGCCTAACTTAACTTCATAAATATCTCTATCACCCAGTGTAGGGATACGCCGCCGACGCAGAGAGATTTCCCCTAAAGGAGATACCTGTGTATCAATTTCTTCGAATAATAAGGACATGAATAAACTTTCTCTGTCTTTTTTTAATTTGTAACTATTTTTTCTCTTCAAATCGATTATGTGCCACATTTTTTACAGAAGCACTAGGATCAAATATGCGACCATTCATTGCAATATACACACCTGGCTTTAACGTTTGCACTGCAATTAATGCAGCACCCACATTGAATACGGCGTCGCTGTCTCTGTACTGAGCAGGGTACATAGCGCCTGTTATCACAATAGTTTTATTGGGAATATTTTGAAGAAAATCAGCCGTTGCTATCATTGTGTCCGTGCCGTGCGTAATGATTATTTTCTGGCTCTGCTCCGATAGGACGGCTTTTCGAATTATTTCTCGATCCATTTCATCAAGATCAAGACTGTCTTTTTTCATCAAAGATACTACGTCGTAATCAACAACGACATTAGCTCGCTCCAAGACACCAGAAATTTGCGGCTCTCCAACATGATATTCATCTTTTTGATCGAAATAAGTTTTATCAATTGTTCCGCCAGTAGCAAATATTTTTATGGGCATTTTATTTTTCCTACAAATAGCGCCGTAAACAACGGCACGAGTTAAACGAGTATATGATTTCTACCGCTGAAAATCGATATTCGAGAAAAATATTTCAAACCGATGACGAATAATCTACAAAACCGAGGATCACATAAATTCTGTCTATGCTTCAATTGAATACGCTTGTCGGTAGGTCTATAGATGGGCTTTCTTGCTTGAAGTTATATTACATCTGTGCGGAAAGCTTGAGCGACTGCCTGACAAATCTGCACTGCGTACCATCGGTGCCGCTATAGATGATCAGAGATCGAGATGCTGGGGGGATAGCTACCTTGATTCCTGCTGACTAAATACATCAGCGCGTAGAAAACCAAGGATAACGAGAGTCATAAATTTTATTGGGCGGGATCTTATATTCGTATAACTACTTAATTTTCATTAATTAAGCTTTCACACAACTTGTTTCAAAATTTTCCCATTAAAAGATTGAGCCATCACATTTTGTTTTATCGTTGTTGACGAAGTGCGAGAATTATAACTGACCTGGCTAATTTGTTTACCTGCTAATTTCAGATAATCCTCTACCGCTAGATTGTGCGGCTTGTTACCCCAATCTTCGCCAATAACAAAAATATCTGCATTCAGTGCTTTGCAGCCAGATACATACTCAAGCTCGTTGTACGGTCGCACAATATCTACACAACGCAATGCGCGCAGCATTTCCATTCTCTCATCAAGAGGAATGACAGGTACATTAGGCTTATAAGAATTCACAACATGATCAGACGCTACACCGACTGCCAGAACATCGCCTAACGATTTACAGTATTTTAATAAGGCTAGATGCCCTACATGTAATAGATCAAAAGTACCTACGGTATATACAATCATATGTAACTAGTTCCTTAAAAATTATTGACGTTGGCCTATTGGCCTTGTGCTATGGAACAACAGAGGCTGCTACAAAATTTATTTATAATAGCTTTATATAAGCTTCCAAATATTGAATCCTGTTATTCCAACAGCATAAAACGCAAGTAGAAAAACATTACGTGAATTACCAGAAAGTTTTGGCGTTTTGATTTCTGAAACATTAAGAACAGCCAGACTTAAAACGCTGCCAAAAAATACGATTGAAAATATTCCGCTAGGCAAAATACTCTCAAAAAGAAATATAAAAACGATAACAATACTATTGTTATCCAACGCTAAACCTGTGTATTTCGATTCATCCGACAAACCGAAAGTGCTGAAATAACTTAAACGTATAGCGCTAGCCGCGAGCACTATAAAAGCGATCGGCAAAAACATGGGATCGAATTTTCCAAAGCTCATTAGAAGAACCGCAGGAGCAACTCCATAACTCACGATGTCGATCACCAAATCGAGCTGACCACCAAACATTCGGTCGCTGCCTGTGCGACCTTTCATTCTTCGTGCAACTAAACCATCAGCCCAATCAAAAGCGACAGCCCAAATCATGCCAATCATTGCTGCGTAAAAAACACCAACAATACTGAAATAGATGGCTAACGTTGTGCACGCCAATCCGGCAAGAGAACATATATTGGGCAAATCTTTTACATAAGAAATAATGAGGGGTTGCGGTGTTTGTAGTTCTTTATTATCTAAGGGCATCGTTATCCTAAAAACATAATAGCTAATATAAAAAAACTAAAAAAAGATGCACCTAATGTACGCTGAAAAACTCGAACGCAGCTGTTCGCACTGCTCGATAGAACAGAGTTATGTAAAACGTAGGACTTATCTCATTAATAGAGAGAAGTGCAGACACTAGGTGAATAGATTCACTTTATTCGCTTGCTAGCAAACAAAATGGCATATAAAGAGGATAGAGGTGTGGTAAACCAGTAGGCTCGATACAGAGGAAGACTAACTGCGGCAGTATACGCCCTATCTGGTTAAAAATACAGCGGTTTGAAAACTGGAGCAGGTTGCTCATATTTTTTGGAATAATATGACTCATTAAACCTGTCTCACATTCTTCGTGTTCTAGTGTTTCAAATTTCAAGAAATAACATTCGGTATTATCTCTCCAAAAAAATAATCGACTTCACTTGTAATGACTGAATAAACTGAATCTATTTTTCTCGTTCATCTCTTTCTTATAAGTTATTTTTTCTAAAAAAAACTGCTGTCTAAGCATCGTTATTTTGTAGAGATTTTTTCTCTTTGAAAATTCTAATCTAAAAAAACTAACAAAAGGTAATTATATTATTAATTTAATAAATAAAACCCATGCTTTAGTGTGCGATGGTTAGTATTAATTATTGTTTAAACTATTTATATTTCATTACATATTTTTTTATGAGGTAGTGACTAGTGGAAAACGGAAACAATAAAATACATAGCGCTGTCCAACACAGAATTAATTTTTCCACTCTTGCGTTTATCATAATTTTTCTTTCAGGCTGTGGCGGTGGAGGAAGTAGCAGCGACGAACCTGCTGAAACAAATACTCCAACAAATACTGCATGCAGCGCAACAGTACCTGCTGCTGCTAGCTGCGCGGATATAACAACGCCGGACTTAACCTGTAATGAAACACGGCAATATAGTTCAGCGGTTTCTCTCAATAATGTCATAAGCCAGGCACCAACTGCCGGCACTTCAGTTGCTTGTGATTCCGCAGTTGCACTTATAATTTCAGATGGCCCTGCACCAGTCGCTCAATCGTACACAGTCAGCACACAAATAAATTCAGGTGGCTCGATCAATCCAACGAATGCAACTGTCACTGATGGGGATGCCACAAACTTCACCGTCACTGCACAAACTGGGTACTCTATCGGCAATGTTTCTGGTTGTAGCGGCAGTTTAACTGGCAGTACTTATACCACCGGAACCATCTCTGCCAATTGCTCAGTAGCTGTAACTTTTACAGCCGACTCAAAGCCTAGTACTACTAGTTTTTCCTATAACTCTAAATATATATTTCACGTTGGCGGAACATACCTTGATGGCGTTCGCGACGTTGCGTTTACCAATGATGGTGGATTGGTAATAACCGGTGGTAGTTTTGTTGTCCCCGCCAATGGTACGCACGATATAGCCCCTCAAGGCGCAACAACTAACGTGTATAAAAATAACAATTGCGCAACTTCAAGTGGAGGCGATGACATGGACGCCTTTGTCATGCGATTTGATAGTGCCGGAAATCTACAATGGATTACTTTTATTGGCGGCCCTTATTACGAAAGAAGTTACGCTATAGAGACTGCGTCAAATGGTGATTTTGTTATCGCTGGACGAGCAGGGCCTTGCACTTATACAACAACGGGAGCCTTTCAAGAAACGTTCAGCGGCGATTCAGCAGAAAACGCTTACGGAAAGCAAGACGGATTCGTAACACGCTTAAAATCTGACGGCACACTACGCTGGTCAACATTTTTAGGCGGCAACGATAATGCTTTCATTCGAGATATGGACCTCGACTCACAAGATAACGTAGTCATCGGTACTTTCGGAACTGGCAATGCGGTTTTTAATCAATGGCCAGGAAACAACGGTACGGCGTGGTCGGCTAACGCTTTTTTAACCGGCGCATTTCAGTCGACTTATGTCGGAGGGGCTGAAGATTCTCTTGTCGCTAAACTTTCTTCAGATGGAACTAGTTTACTTTGGGCCTCACGCATGGGAGGAACAAATAGAGATGGATCGCAACCGAGTATTCGCATCGATACTAATGATGACATCGTCTTTCTTACTCATGGTAACTCTAATAATTTCAACGCCAATGCAGGCGCGAATGAAATTAAGGGAGCCTATCCCGTCAATGCAAGTCCATCGACAGCCAATCATGGGAATCTCGTCAAGCTCACCAAAGACGGTTACCACATATTTACTCGCTATCTGGGCGGCAATGGTCATCTCAATGGTGATACCCATAATCTATGGGTCGACAAAAATAATCTTATCTACACGGGGGATAGCTTATGTGGCGATGGCGGAGCTTGCTACAACGGCAAATCGACGAACAATGATCCACCCCGCGTACTGAGTGGAATGGATCCGGCGCCTACCGGGTTACAAACAAGTTATGCAGGCGGCGGTATATTAAATGGTAATTGGATTACTGGGAATTATCCGGGTGATGCCTACATCGTTAAGTTATCCAGCGACGGGGAAACCGTACTTGCGTCGACATTTTTTGGTGGCCGCTATGGCGAAGGCTTAGAGGGTATCGCCGTCACCGACAACGGTAATGTTGTTATCTCCGGCGGAACCCTCTCTCAAGATTTACCGGCTCCCGCTGCTGGAGCAGTCGATAGCTTCCACGGTAATCTTGATGGTTTTGTCGCAGTACTCAGTAGTGATTTAAGCGAAGTACTTCATCTCAGATATTTAGGCAACAACCAAGATGCCGACGGTGTCTCGATCGTCACTGATGGAAATAAGATCGCCATGGTAGGCGCAACAGGACAAACCGCCACACTTCACAAATCGCCAGACGGCTATGCCACCGCACAGGCCGCACCTTTAGCAGGATTAAGTTCATCAGAACTGCTTCCGAATATTGGCGTTCTGGGAGGAGTGGATGCATGGGTTTATGCATTTGATGAAGTGAAGGTTACAGTTCCTTAAAACGGAATTGACTTAAAACGAAGGTAATAATTGGAGTTAGGTGATCATTTTTTATTATCATATAACTCCAATAAATTTGTTTCTGAAACTTCAATAATTAACTTTTCCCCAACTCTGCAAATGCACCTCGCAAAGAGTTTCGGCGCGGTAATATATCTGGTCCGTCATAAACACTTTTTACATCAGATACAGAATAAACAGCGGTATGATCTAGCTCTTTAATTAACTGAATAAGCGAAGCAATGTTTCGTCTTTTTTCAATAATCAGCAGCAGTTCAACGGGATAAGATGCCCCCATATCACCATCGAATGAAACTACTTTAAAACCTTTCTCGCGTAAATTGTCTGCGAGAACATCTCGATTAAATGATATGCAGCGAACAAGTTCTTTACCAATGGCGAAACGGCTTTCAATTGTAATGCCAACATAATTACCCACAGCAAAACCACTGGCATAGGCCAATGCTAAATACCACTGATCAAGGTTTGTTAAAACCTGGCTTGCCGCAACCAACCAAATTGTGATTTCAAAAAAACCAATTAATGACGCCATTAGTTTGTAACCACGGAACACAACAATTGTTCGAAATGTTCCCAGCGAAACATCCGCGACTCTCGCAAAAAAAATTAACGGCACTAACAAATACGGGTATTCAACTAATAATTCCATTATGGCTACTTTTGGTTAACTACGATTAAAAAACAGAGTGGTAAACGAGTAGCACTTTTACTACCCGCTTGCATGAGGATGTTAGGTGGTATTATTTGTTTTTATTTTTTAGCGTTGATTTAATCATTTTACCAAAATCTTTGTCTTTCTTTCTTTTTTCGGAATACGTTAATTCATTAAACGCCGATTCTTTTTTCATTTTCAGATAGCTTTTGTAGCGCTGTTCGGACAATTCGCCTTTTTCTATCGCTGCCAATATCGCACAACCTTTTTCATTGGTATGGGAGCAATTACCAAATTTACATCCATGGATAAGTTCTGATATTTCCGAAAATGTTTCGTCAATACCGGTATCTACTGATATGTTACCAAGCTCTCTCATTCCTGGGGTATCTATTAACATTGCCCCGTTATCTAATCGTATTAATTCACGACTTGTCGTGGTGTGCCTTCCCTTGCTTTGCTTTTTACTCACAGATTGCGTTTTAAATTCCTCCCTACTTAAAATACTATTTAATAACGTAGTTTTACCAACACCCGATGAGCCTAGTAAGCAATATGTATAGCCGTGTAACAAAGAGTCTTTTAACGTATCAACATTTTCGCCATTTACATTACTAAATGCTAAGACAGTCACTTCAGGGGCGATTGTTGAAATGCTTTTTTTTAATTCGTCAATTTCATCTTGAGTAATGAGGTCGCACTTACTCAATAGGATGACAGGCGTAATCCCACTTTCATTAACCATGACCAAATAACGTTCTAATCTTCTAAGATTAAAATTGTCATTCGCTGATTGGATTATAAAAGCAACATCAATATTTGCCGCGATTAACTGGAAATCAACTAACTTTCCTGCTGATTTTCTTTTTAATATTGTTTTTCTGGGAATGACATCATGGATAATCGCGTGAGTATCATCGTCATAAAAATTTGCGTACACCCAATCTCCGACTGTTGGCAAATCAGTCGCGGAATTTGCGGTATACATGATATTTCCAGATAACTCTGCAAACACTTCTTTTTCGCCATTTGTTATCATGTATCTATCTTTATGCACAGAAACAACACGAGCAACTTCATGAGCCGCTAACTTGTCATCATCAAGCTGACGTTGAAACCAATGGCTTAATCCAATATTTTTAAGCTTTTCCATAATTTTATTAATATTTAATTATTCGACGGTCTTTACTACTAACTCTTCACCTTCATTTTTCGCTTCACTAGAGTCACGCGTAAAGTACTGAACTGTCGTACAAGTAACAACATCTCCGAGTACGTTGACAGCCGTCCGACACATATCCAAAATTCGATCTACACCCAGAATTAAAGCAATGCCTGCTGCTGGTATGCCTACACCTTCAAGCACCATGCTTAAAATTATGATTCCAGCACCCGGGGTTGCCGGTGACCCAATCGATGCTGCAATCGCCATAGTGACGATAAAAAGATAACTGGATAAGCTGAGGTCTACACTAAAAACCTGAGCTAAAAAAACCGTCGCAACACCTTGATACATTGCTGTACCGGTCATATTAATAGTGGCTCCGAGCGGTATTAGAAATCGGGCAATTTCTGGTTTTACATGTAGCTTATCTTCAACCACTTGCAGTGACATTGGCATAACCGCAGCCGAGCTACTTGTTGAAAAAGCGAGAAGCAATAACTCCTTCACATTAAAAAAGAACTCTCTTAATGATTGGGTGACTGTAAATTTTGCGACAATAAAATAGAGTACAGCAACAGTTAACAATCCCAAAACTACCGTGAAAACATACACTGCCATACCCGCAAGTACATCAATTCCAAGATTCGCAACTAAACGAGTGATTAATCCAAATACCGCTAAAGGCGCTAATAGCATCGCCCAAGATACGATTCGCAAACTCACTTCTTGTAACGCGCCAAATAGATCGAATAACGGCTTTGATTGTTGTGCAGGGATAGAAAGCATCGCTGCTCCGAGTACAGCCGCGAATAAAATAACTTGCAACATTTCTCCTGAAGCCATGGACGCCAATGGATTTTTAGGAATAAGTTCTGATACTTTGCTAGGCAGTTCTGATATCGCAGGAAAACCTTGCGCCACTGTATTGGCTGCTGAAGATGTGCCAGTCTCAACGAGGGTAGCCGCATCGACAAATTGACCCGGCTGAATATTCAAAGCCAACAGAATACCAATTGCTGCAGCAAGCGCAGTCGATATAACAATAAACAACAATGCAATTGCGCCATTTTTTTTGACCGCAGCCGGATTATTATTAGCCGCTAACCCCCTCACTATTGAAGCAATAACAAGCGGGACAACAATCATTTGAATGATCGCCAAAAACACTTGTCCAGGAAACGCCAACCAAGCAGTAATATTTTTTACTAACTCTGCTGAAAGAAATCCTAGATCAGGTCCAATTAAGATCCCGAAAATCACCCCAAGTAAAAGAGCAATCAAAATCTTAAGCCAAAGCCGCCCCACAATTAATTTATCAAATTGATCTGCCAAATTTTTTAATGGACTAATTAATTTTTTATTCATACATTCGATTTCAATCAATAATTGTTTGGGCTTAACTATTACAAAAATTATTTTTAAGGGATGAGCTTCGCCGGTGGTTCGATTCCTTCTATCTCAACTTCAGGATCTAGTCTTTTGATAATTTCCTTAAACCTTTCCACGTCTTTTTTAGGTACATCTGCCATTACTAACAGTTTGTTTTCATCTATTGCTGATTCAAATGATTTTAGCTTGGAGTTTGAGAAGGACCCGCCTGCGATCCCTGTAAGAATTCCACCAACACCTGCACCCCAAAACCCAACCAATAGAACCAAACCTCCGCCCACAATAATGCCAGAAGGAGGGAAAGCCAATGCAAATAAACCAGCCAAAAGCCCAGCTGTACCGCCCAACTCCAGTCCACGTTTATACGCAGGTAAAAAATCATCAGAATCTGGTCCAGCATCAGGGAGGCCATCAGTAGCTACGCCATATTTGGCTAAAACATAAATATGCTTTTCCGGTATGCCATTATTTTTTAGGTCTTCAACTACTTGACTAGCATGACTCAAGTCAGGAGATAGGAAACATAATCTTTTCATTGTTAAACCCTCACAAAGTTAAACGACGTATTTAGCAATTAAAACAGAGACGATTGCCAACACAATAATCGTCCCGCCAAGAATCAACAAATTACGTAAAGCAGCACCATCTTTTCTCATATCTCACACCTCTAATTAAATAAATGGTTATTGTTAGTTACTCTCTGAAAATTATTGTTCTTGGTTTCAGGTAATAACTCCTATTGTTTAACACTTATAAGGTTATTGTTTTTAGCCAATCCACAGCTGCTTCTCTTGAAGTAAAAACCACAGAATTCTTTTTGCTTTGATTAAAACGCTGAATCATATATTCACTCGTTTCGATCGATAACTTATCGTACGAAACAACGGCAACATTTTTAATTCTCTCCTCTGCGCCTAAAATCATAAGGGACTCAAACGAATAAGAAAATTTTGTTAACTTATCCAACAAAATAGAAATATTACCTTCTACTCCATTCTCAGCAAGGTATGAAAAAAATTCATCCACCATCTCTTTCTCAATCTCAACATCAGGATGCGGTATGATTTCAACAATATTTCTCGGGTGAATTTCGACTTTACAAAATGATAAATTGATCATTAACTGTCTCTTGTTTTAGCAAATACAACCTAATGGTTATCTGGCTCTAATTATTTAATATTTTATTTTTCAACTTCTACGCAATACTCATTTTGAGATGGGTCCGATTTTTTTATTATTAGTTTAAGTCGACATTTGGCAGCTTTAATTATCATCTGACCCCAATTATTATTCAATCTATACCACTATGTATGTAGATGGACGTCGCTAGGGAACTTTGAATTCCGGCGTTTCACCCAAGGTGTTTGGACTTTAATGCTCGATTGACGACCAACATCAAACTAAAATTTGATTTTATAAAAATCAATTGTCATCTTAACCCAATTATTTTTTAGGCTTTCAAGAAACTAGATGTTTAAATTGCTCGTACAAATCATTATATGTTGATATTTTTATATATCCTGGCTTGTCTTCGATAGAAGAATGAAAACTTGCACGTTGATCTTTATTAATTCTTCCGATTAATCCAATTGTTAATGGTTTATTTGATGGCTGAAAACCGGTTGATTCCTTAAAATATTCTCTATGCTTTCCTTCTTCAAAGTAACTGCGATAATGCTTTAATTGAGTAACTAATTCTTCAACTTCCGATGTAACAGCAACTCGTGCAGTTCCCTCTCTCTTTATAATATATTTTGATCTTTTATAATCGAGAATAATCCAATCTCCATGTATATTTTGACAAATCAAATCAGGCTTCAAGTCTTGTGTAAATAACTTTGGAACTTTATTGACTAATAATTTCTGTGGCAATAAAGAGCTTGGATCGATACTAAAACATTTAGCCAATATTATGGGATTTGAAGTTATGAAATCGTCAATTTCATTTTCTTTAATATTTTCTTCAAAAAACAATACCTCCATTTTTTTTATAATCTCTTGATATTCTTTTTTCTGCCTTGTATTTTTTTCACTGGAATCCATCTTTGAATCATTCTTTAAGTAAAAATCCCAACTTTTGTATATATAATTTTCTATTTCTTCTTGGTAATTGTTTAAATAATACTTTTGGAATGAAGTATACGATGCTGCAAATCCATAATTAAGCCTCATAATAGATCCATTAGGAAAATTAATTAATATATCTGAAAACTTTACTTCAAAATCATTACCTATAAATTCAAATGGTTTTATATTACCCGATAGCTCTGCATTTCCAACAAATGCTCTTTCTGCTCCTATAGCTACTGCTGTGATTTTAGATTTTTTCCATACCCCTGATTTATCTAATACATCAATTGGACTCCCATATGTAAAATCAACAGAACTCTTGGAACCATTTTTAACCGTTATGAATATTTGGTCTTTATCTAAAGAGTAGATTATTTCACACGCCAAATCTCTTGAAGAAAATATGTTTGGCAAGCTCAACCTGATGTTAGGGCTTATATTTTCAAACTTATCTAACAACTCATTGAAATAATTAAGATAATTATCTGCGAATTCTAGTAGCATTCTTTTTTTTGCTACTCGATGCTTTTGTTTGATTTTAACTTTCATTGTGTTTGTTCTTTTTAAAGTTTTTTGAAAACGTAAACACTTTTTCACTCGGCCCATGCTTTTCTAAATAATCTAATTTTTCTTTGCCTTCTTTCTCTGTCGGAATATGCCCTGCTGGAATCCACCAGAGTGCTTGATGACTAGCTTTTAGTTTATGAAACCAACCGGCTTTGCCTTTGATTAATTCGAGATGAACGGATTGATAAACAAAGCGTTTGAGCGATTCGATATCTTTCCAAACGCTGATGTTTATGACGAGTGATGGGTCGTTAAATATTCGGGAATTAGCGCCATCTTCTGTGATGAGGCGCCAAATAAATCCATCGGCCATATCTGCTAATGAATTTATTTCTTCGATTCTGCTCACAAAGCCTTTCATCACTTCTGATTCGAGCGATGCCTTAGCTTGAGCAATGTTGATTTGAGCGAGATGGTATTCCATTACAACTACTCTTCTATTAGTTTTTTGTTTTCTCTCTAAGTCGTGACTTTAAACCTTTTTATATAGCAAATCCCAAACACCATGCCCTAATCGTTCGCCACGCTTTTCGAATTTTGTGATTGGCCTGTAGTCTGGCCTTGGTGAAAATAGCTCTTTGCCTGCTTGGTTTTCAAAGCCTGTTATGGGCTCTAGTACTTCTACCATGTATTCTGCGTAGTTTTCCCAATCGGTTGCTAGATGGAATACGCCGCCTGTTTTTAATTTTTTGAGTATTAAATTTGAAAACTCTGTTTGTACTATGCGGCGTTTATGATGCTTTTTTTTGTGCCATGGATCGGGAAAATACAGCTGGAATCGATCAATGCTATTATCGGCGAAGCAATCATTTAATACATCAATGGCATCGGCCATGTAAACGCGTAAGTTTTTTACTTCGTCTTTACCGGCCGAATTTATTAAACGTCCGACTCCGGGCGGATGAACTTCTATACCGACGAAGTTTTTGTCGGTTTCTAACTTTGTCATTTCTAGTAGTGAATCACCCATACCAAAGCCGACTTCAACAATAAGTGGAGCGTTGTTGTTGAACGCTTTATCTGATGATATTTCACCGTCGTATAAACTTAATCCGTATTGATCCCAGTAACGATCAAAGGCTCCTTTCTGCCCTTCGGTCATTCGTCCGCCACGAATCACATAGCTGCGAACATCTTTTCGCTTTGCTTCTAGTTTGATTTCTTTTTTTTCTATCATCGATTCTGTATCGATGTTTTTTCCTGATGCTGCGTCTGTTTTTGAGTTGTTATCTGACATTGTTTTCCAGTTATACGTTGTATGCTAATTTATTTTTTTTCATTACTTTTTGTGTATTTCTTTTAGTTCTTTATCGCTGAGATCGCTAGTAATAACCATCCGCTTAAAAACAGTAATCCGCCAAGTGGAGTGATTGGCCCCAACCATCGAGGGCCACCTAATGCTAGCCAATACAAACTACCGCAAAATAATAGGATGCCAACTAGAAAACTGATTCCACTTGCATTAAGTAATGAGCTATCTTGCCATTGAGGTTGTGACATTAAAATGCCGACAGCTAACAACGCGAGCGCATGATAGAAGTGATACTCAACACCGGTTTGATAAGTAGATAACATTTTTTCTGACAGCTTTGCTTTTAACGCATGCGCCCCGAATGCGCCAATGCCAACGGCTAAAAAACCATTGAGTGGTGCTAGGAGTATAATAATTTTCGCGCTCATTTCGTTTCCACTTTTATAATTACTATTGACTGGCATTTTAGTGTTAATGGCTTCAAACATAAAAAAACCGCGTAACAGAAAGTGTATTACGCGGTTTTTATTTTCTATGCTTTTTTCTGTATTTTGAAATTTTTACTATACGCCTACTAAACCTCTGCTAAACCTCTAAAAGCCCACGGACTTTTTGCATAGCGTTTTTTTCTAGTTGGCGAATGCGTTCTGCAGATACACCGTATTCAGCGGCAAGCTCATGAAGTGTTTCTTTGTTTTCATTGAGCCATCGGCGTTGGATGATGTCTTTACTACGCTCGTCCAAGTTACCCATTGCCACTTCTAAATTATTGACGCTGTTATCTCGCCAGTCATCGTTTTCAAGTTGTACGGCTGGGTCATAACGTTTGTCTTCAAGATAATTCGCGGGCGCTTGATACGCGCTCTCGTCATCATCGTCGTTCGACATATCGAAAGCGGTATCGTTAGACGACAAACGACTTTCCATTTCGCGAACATTTTTGAGATCGACATTTAGATCTTCTGCAATGACTTCTGCTTCGTCATTGGTTAACCAAGCTAAACGCTTCTTTGCACCACGAAGGTTAAAGAATAATTTACGCTGTGCTTTGGTTGTTGCGACTTTCACGATGCGCCAATTACGCAAAATGAATTCATGCATTTCAGCTTTGATCCAATGAACCGCAAAAGAGACAAGGCGAACACCTTTTTCTGGGTTGAAGCGTTTTACCGCTTTCATCAATCCCACATTACCTTCTTGGATTAAATCAGCTTGTGACAAACCATAACCGGAATAGGATTTGGCAACATGCACGACAAATCGTAAATGAGCCAAAATCAAACGACGAGCAGCGTCGACGTTTTCGTTGTAGTACAAGTCTTCCCCAAGTTCTTTTTCTTCTTCTGCAGTCAGAATAGAAAAGCCGTTCACCACCTGCATGTAGGCGTTGAGATTAGCTCCTGGAGATAGAATTTCTGTTGGCTGTAGGCTAGTGCCCATATCTTTAAATCCTCCAAACGAATAGCGCAATATTAGCAGCTCTTACGTTAGATCGCCATTTGGCGGTTTTGTTCTCTGTATTTCGCATCGATATTATGACATTTCATTTACAGTTTCTGTTATCAACGTCTATTTAATCGCTTTTCGTATGATTTCTTAGGGGTAAATTTACGGATATCTCCAAGACATTGGTGCTCACTGCCTGAATTTCAAGCCTTTTGAAAAGATTGACCCACTATCTGGCATTTCCTAAGCAGTATCTTTTAAAAAGGCCAATTCACTTAGGCTCTATAGTATGTAAATGCTTACTTACCGCCAAAAGTGCGCCTAGCAAACCTAAGACTCCAGCGCCCACCAGCACAGCTAGCGTTTCTAGAAAACTCAAGCCTTTTAACTTGCCTTCGGTTTGATAAAGACTGGCTAGGTCTTCGATTGGGCCAGACAGCCAATAAACACCGGCCGCTAATAAGACCCAAGCGATAATTCCACCGCCTAGCCCATACCAAAAACCCGTGTAGAGAAACGGCCTGCGAACAAATGCATTAGTTCCGCCGACTAGTTTTACGACGACGATTTCTTCGCGCCGACTTTCTATGGCAAGTCGAATCGTATTACCAATCACCAATAACACCCCCAATGACAGTAATCCGGCGAGGGCTATAACGATGCGCTGACCGATTGTCATCAATTGGTTCAACCGTCGAACCCATTCCATGTCGATTCTTACATCGTCTATAAGCTGCTCTTGAGTGAGAGAGTCCCGTAGTACTTCCATTTGTTCTGGACTGCTCGACGCCTCAGTGGGTTTCACCACGAGAACGGCAGGGAGGGGGTTTTCATCCAACGTTTGCAGCACGTTGCCTAAACCAGAGAATTGCTCAAATTCAACAAGTGCTTTTTCTGGGCTGATGTAGTCGACCGACTCAATCTCGGATTTGGTCAATAAGTTATCACGTAATTTTAAAACGGCTTCTTCGCGCGCGCGATAATGAACAAACACCGACAACTGCGGTTTTGCTTGGAAGTTTTCGCCTAGAGCTTGAAATTGATTGAGTGCAATGTACAACACGCCCGGTAGTGCGATCGCAATAGCGACAACCAACCAGGTTAATAAACTTTGCAGTGGAGTTTTTAATAACCGCTGTAAACTTTCTTTTGCAACATGGCGATGATGATTAGCGTAGGATTTTAATTTGTCGCTGATTTTTGTTTTGCTTTGACTCGCACCCGTTCGCGCTTCTGCTGAACGATTGACTGCGGCTCTTTCATTAGAGGATTTTCTTTCATTTAAACTCACGATGGCATTACTCCATCGTGAATTAATTGTCCGCCATCAAGTGTTAATACACGCCGCTGCATTCGTTCTATTAACGCGATGTCATGACTCGCTATCATCACAGTCACGCCCACGTCGTTAAATTGCTTAAACAGCTTCATGATGTCGGCAGACAAAGCAGGGTCTAAATTTCCTGTCGGCTCATCTGCTAACAGTAACAATGGTTTATTCACAACAGCGCGGGCAATGCCAATACGTTGTTGCTCTCCGCCAGATAATTCAATGGGGTTTTGTTTTTCTTTATCGAGCAAGCCAACTTTATCTAAAGCGGCCCTGACTCTTCGCGCAAGCTCTCTCGTTTCGTAACCGGAGATTTGTAACGGTAAGGCCACGTTATCAAACACAGTTCGATCAAATAACAATTGATGATTTTGGAAAACCACGCCTATGCGACGACGATGAAAAGCAATTTGTGATCCTTTTACACGCGCTAAATTTTGTTTTCTAACAAAAATTTGTCCGGACGTTGGTCGCTCCATCAACATAATTAATTTCAACAACGTACTTTTACCAGCGCCTGAGCGGCCCGTAAGAAAAACCATTTCGCCGCTATCAACCATCAGGTTAAGGCCATTTAATGCCTCATGCCCGCCGTCGTAACGTTTGCTGATATTGTTTAATTCAATCATGTTATGAAATAGAAAGTCTTTAAAGTGATTATTGTTTTTTATTGATTGTCTTGGCCAAAAAGCGCTTCCACAAAGGTATCGGCTTTAAATGGCTGCAAATCATCGATACCTTCACCCACACCGATATAGCGAACAGGCAATCCGAATTTATCACTGAGTGCGAAAATAATTCCGCCTTTTGCTGTGCCATCTAATTTCGTTAATGCAATTCCGCTGACATCAACTGCTTTACTAAAATGCTCTGCTTGGCTTAATGCATTTTGTCCTGTGCCCGCATCTAACACTAATAAGATTTCGTGAGGTGCAGACGCATCAAGCTTACTGACAACGCGTTTTACTTTTGACAGTTCATCCATCAAATGACTTTTGTTTTGCAATCGTCCTGCTGTATCTGCAATGATGATATCAATATTTTTCGCCTTAGCTGATTCGACTGCGTCATAAATAACAGAAGCACTATCGGAACCGGTTGCTTGTGCAACAACAGTGACATCGTTTCGATCGCCCCATACCTTTAATTGTTCGACAGCTGCTGCACGGAATGTATCGCCAGCTGCTAGCATGACGCTATGCCCTTCATTTTGAAAACGCTTGGCAAGCTTTCCGATAGTTGTTGTTTTTCCAACGCCGTTAACACCGACGACTAACAATACAAATGGTTTTTTTACTGCATCAATAACAAGTGGAGCTTCTACTTTTTTTAATAACTCCTTTAAAGATTCTTGTAATGCAACGAACAATGCATCCCCATCGGCAAGCTGTTTTCGCTCAACCTTCTTTGTCAACTCGTCAATGATTTTTGTGGTCGTCTCAATGCCTACATCAGCCATTAACAATTGTGTTTCAATTTCTTCTAAAAGCTCATCATCTATCTCTTTTTTGCCAAACAATAGTGAACCAATACCATCACTAAATTGAGAACTAGTTCGAGACAGGCCTTGTTTGATTCTTGAGAAGATACTTTTCTTTTTTTCTTCTGGCGCTTGTTCTGTATCGACATGCACTGTCGCTTCAGTATCTAGGCTCTTTTCTGTATCTGCCTTTACGGACTCGATGTCTGTCTCTATAGGCTCTTCTACAGTGTCAACAACATTCTTTTTATCAGGACTTTCCACCGAAGACTGTTGGATTTTTCCTTCTTGCTCAATATCCGCTTTCGCAGCTTTTTTCTTACGCCAAAAAACCATTGTTCATTAACCACTTGTATAAAAAATTAAGAGGACGCGATTAAACTCGCCTGACTTGCTTTATGATATGCGCTCTTTGAGTATGGCGCTCATTCTATCTCAATAATGACAACCTTACGCGAGCCAACAGTGAAATCAGATACAAAGCCATCATCTCGAAACCAGTTGCGCATTATCGGTGGTAAATGGCGTGGGAGAAAGCTCGATTTTCCCTCGATTGATGGCCTTCGTCCAACCGGAGACCGCATTCGAGAAACTCTTTTCAATTGGCTAGCGCCGTATGTTGTTGAAGCTCGATGTCTCGATTTATTCTCTGGCTCTGGCGCACTGGGCTTTGAAGCCGTTTCTCGCGGAGCTGCTAGCGCCCACCTCATTGACGCCAACGAGCAAGCCGTTAACCAACTGAAGGAAAATTGCGCCAAAATTGATGCAGATAACATCGACATTACGTGTGACGATGCGATTATTTGGCTACAAAACAGAAACGGCCACGGGCCCTTTGATATTATTTTTCTGGACCCACCTTTTGAAAAGCGCCTTTTTGATGATGTTATTGCACAACTCTCGCTGTCCTCAGCATTATCAAGCGAGGCCCTTATTTATGTTGAGACACCCCGAGAGTACGAATTCTCCACACCGAGCCACTGGCATCAACTCAAACAAAAACACGCAGGCCAAGTGAGCTTTTATCTTTACGAGTGCCGCCAATTGGCTCAAACAAACTAAAAAGTTTTCTTAGATTCTGCCCCCTATCAAAAGGCGTACTCAATCATAAGTTTTAGACACCATTTTTTTTGTAGTCGTCGGCTAAATTGTTTACCATCACCGCCCGTTTCTTTTGGTAAAAAGCTTTAGCTATCAAACTTTATCTTTCAAGACATAGAGATTAAAGAACTTCAAAGAGCGCTGAAACAGATCTTAAAATCTACATTCCTCATACCAAGAGCAAAATTCACGAAAACTTATTATTGTCATTTGTTTTCTCACACTCCTCTATAGAGGCAAAACCATGCGTAAAGTTGTTTATCCCGGTACATTTGACCCTGTTACTAATGGTCATGTTGATCTCGTCGAAAGAGCTGCACGCTTATTTGATAACGTCGTAGTCGCCATCGCTGCCAGCAGAAAGAAAAACCCATTATTTGATTTAGAAGAGCGCGTCGCAATGTCTAGAGAAGTGCTCAAACATATCGAGAATGTTGAAGTGTGCGGCTTTGATATTCTCTTGGCCGATTTTGTGAAACAACAAAAAGCCCATGGCGTGTTACGAGGATTACGTGCGGTATCTGACTTTGAATATGAATTTCAGCTAGCCAATATGAATCGTGCACTTCTACCCGATATGGAAAGTTTATTCCTGACACCTTCAGAGCATCTCTCTTATATCTCTTCTTCTCTTGTTCGAGAAATCGCTGCACTTGGCGGGGATGTCAGTAAGTTTGTACCGGCGCTGGTACAAGACGCACTCACCAAAAAATTTGCTGAAAAGACAAATTAGCTTTCGAATCAGCCACCTCATAAACCTTTTAGGTGTAGTAAACACTTACACCCAAACACAAAAAAACCCTTCATACTTAAGAGGTGAAAGCCTCTGTAGGAAGGGTTTTTTATTTAATGCTTTAAATAAAGTTACTCTACGTCTTTTACGTAGCCAGCTTGCGTACAACCAAGACAACGAACAAATGTGTTCATAGCTGGTTTTACCACTAGCGTATCAGTTGCTTGCTTGATGTTTCCGCCAGCAGCGCTAAACGGTAAGCTTACTAGCCAAAGCACCGAACCAACCACCGTCACACCAAACATGACAGGACGAATCACCAACAGATCACCAGTCATCGCAAGAGCTGAAGGGTCTTCCTTAACTTGGTTTGTACTGGCTGGGGCAGCAAACGCCCAATTGCACAATGACAGTGTTAACACCAATATCATTGCTTTAACGCTAAATCGGTTCTTCTGGGTCACAGGGTGGCACTCCTCTAGTTTGTCTTATCTGATATTGCCTATCTAATGTTGAAATTTGGTTAGATGGTAAATAGGTATTTTTTGCCCATATAGTCCGCTTTATGTCACAGACGGTCGTGATTTACCATCGATTAGTACTATCACGTGTAAATTATTGTACCAACGGAAAGTTTTTGAGTATCAACAGTGTAGACGATTAATCGTGCGTATTACATTAACTGATTTTTTCATTTTTGGCACTGAGTGCAATAGACTGTCGAACGCTGCCCAATTCTAATCTGTTTTAAAGCTGTATCGCATTTTGAACAAGGCTCACCTTCTCTGCCATAAACATATAGCTGCTGCTGAAAATATCCTGGTTTTCCATCACCCCCAGTAAAATCTTTTAAGGTTGTACCGCCCGCTTTAATGGCTTTAGCCAGAACCTTTTTAATTTGCGCCACTAGTTCTTCGGATTGTTTTTGTGTGATTTTTCCTGCTGGTCGAGTAGGGCGTATTCCTGCCAAAAATAAGGACTCATTGGCGTATATATTTCCTACTCCAACCACAGTTTTGCTATCCATAATCAACGTTTTAATGGGGACAATTCTTTTTCGTGACCGCTTGAATAACATCTCGGCATTAAATTCATCAGTGAGGGGTTCTGGGCCGAGATGATTCAGTAACTTGTGATCTGCCAGTGGCTCATCTGTCCAAAGGACAGCACCGAAGCGGCGAGGATCCGTCAACCGCAGCGATTTACCCGACGCAAGCTGGAGATCAAAGTGATCATGCTTGCCCGGCTCTAAGTTTGAATCGACGACCCTGAGACTACCAGACATTCCAAGGTGGATTATCAGAAAGCCCGACTTAAACTCAAGAAGTAAATACTTACCTCGCCTATTGATACTAATTATCCGTTTTCGAGGCAATTTTGTTTTAATGCTGTTTGGAATAAGCCAGCGAAGTTTCGATTGCCGCACGACAACCTTCTTGACCGTTTGTTGAAGAACGTGGGGGCTTATTCCCCGCATGGTTGTTTCTACTTCTGGTAATTCAGGCATAGCTCAATTCTTTTTAATCGATAGCTTCAAAACCATTCATTTGATATCTACATCAAACACGCCAATCAGTTTATTCAATCCACATCAGCTTTACACTCACACTCCCAAATAGAAAAGTACCTGTGTTCAAACATTCAGACAATAAAAAAGCCCGCCTAGGCGAGCTTTTCGTCTCTAAAAACAGCGCTTCATGTTTTTAGTAGGAAAACCAAAATCAAATAAGATGAAAACTATTTAATTTTGCCTTCTTTGTAGATCACGTGCTTACGAACAACGGGATCAAATTTTTTGATCTCCATTTTTTCTGGCATGGTACGTTTGTTTTTAGTCGTTGTATAAAAATGACCTGTGCCAGCGCTGGAATTTAGACGGATTTTATCGCGCATATCAATTCTCCTCGAAAGTCGCTTGGATTTGTCGTATTAAGTCCAAACGTTAATGCTAATTCTTAAAATTTTTCGCCACGTGCTCGCATTGCTGCAAGAACTTGATCGATACCTTGTTTGTCGATGATTCTCATGCCTTTTGCAGACACTTGAAGCTTCACGTAGCGCTTCTCAGACTCAACCCAAAAACGATGAGAGTGGATATTGGGCAAAAAACGACGACGTGTGTGGTTTTTTGCGTGAGAAACGTTATTTCCAGTCATTGGCGCCTTACCAGTGACCTGACATACTCTAGACATTGTCCTGCCTCATATTCTTGAGATTTGCTTTCTCAGTCATCTTCTTTTAAGAAATCGAAAATTTTAAGAAAACCTTGAGCGAATTTACTTGGGCAGCCAATATCCTATTTGCTCACACTATTGACTAAAGCAAGATAGTATTTTTTGACCGGCAACCCAGTGTGAATTTTGTTCTTCTATATTTCCTTTATCTTAATATAAGCCCTGCCAAAATGTTTTCTGCGTGCCAAACATAGGGAGGACTGCTACAAAGAGCCGCGCTTTATACCAAAATGAAGTCTCAATAGCAACCAAAAGCCAGAAATTAGCCTTTTTAATACTCTCTATTGATGCGCTAATCCAGCAATCCCCGTTGCGCAAATGAGACCACTTCAGGGTCTCCTACAATAAAATGGTCGAGAACTCGAACATCAATTAAATCTAGAGCTGCCTGTAGCCGTGTCGTTATCCGGATGTCGGCCTGGCTGGGCTCAGCAACGCCTGAGGGATGATTATGTGCAAATATTACGGCAGCTGCATTGTGTGTGAGTGCTTGCTTAACAACTTCTCTTGGGTAAACACTTGCGCCATCAATAGTGCCCTGAAACATTTCCTTAAAGGCCAATAGTCGATTTTGACTATCCAAAAAAAGCACCGCAAATACTTCATGCTGACGATGGCGAAGCTGAGATTGGAGATATTGCTGAGCGATTTTGGCCGAACTGAACGCATCGCCTTTTTCTAAAGACTCGGATAAGTGCCTTCGAGCCATTTCCATAACCGCCTGGAGCTGACTGTACTTTGCTGCACCAAGCCCCAAACCTTGGCAAAACTGCTTTTGACTAGCCTCTAAGAGCTGCCGAAGACTGCCAAAATCGGTAATCAAATCTCTAGCCAAATCAACGGCGGACTTTCCTGCACAACCCGTTCGAAGAAATATGGCGAGAAGCTCGGCATCAGAGAGAGAAGCGGGACCACGAGTAAGTAATTTCTCACGAGGGCGTTCGGCCATAGGCCAATCGGTAATTGCCATTTTACACTCCTTGTAATTGGCTGACTTTAGATCAGAGAAGCGTGATTTTGGTGTGATTCATTTTCAATTACAACTGTTGTGCCGGAGTAATTTTTAACAATAGTTTGCCGCTGGCTCCACAATTTCGACTATCTAACTCTTATTGCTAACAACACTTCTTCATGTCTTGATATTTTCTTAATGTTGGCTGACTGTTACTACGTCGATTACAACAACGAGAGCTGTCGAGAACTATAAAGCTACAACACTTTCATCCAGTAGAAATTATCCCTAGAACTGTTATCTTGTTGCACTCTTTAATCCGGCTTCAGTAGGACTCTAAAGCTAGTATGAGCTCACTTATTAACAAACACATTCTGCTGGGTGTCACTGGTGGAATAGCGGCCTATAAAAGTGCCGAGATCATTCGCCGCCTCCAAGATAGAGGGGCTGATGTTCGCGTTGTCATGACACCAGCCGCTTGCGAATTCATTACGCCACTGACTCTTCAAGCATTATCCGGAAATCCCGTTCATCTCGATTTACTCGATACAGAAGCAGAAGCTGGAATGGGCCATATCGAATTAGCTCGCTGGGCAGATCTAATTTTAATTGCTCCTGCTACAGCAGATTTTATTGCTCGATTACATGCTGGGAATGGAAACGATTTGTTAACAACAGTCTGCCTCGCTAGCACGTCTAAAATTGCCATTGCTCCTGCAATGAACCAAGCCATGTGGCATAACCAAGCAACACAAGAAAATCTTCAGCAACTATCCCGCAAGAACGTTTTACAATTTGGTCCTGCTGAGGGTTCTCAAGCCTGCGGTGATGTTGGTTTTGGTCGAATGCTCGAACCCGACACCATCGCAGAATCTACCGCCAATATTTTTGAAACTGGATCGCTTACAGGAAAAAAAGTGGTCGTCACTGCGGGGCCGACGCGGGAAGCTATTGACCCTGTTCGTTACATCAGTAATCACAGCTCCGGAAAAATGGGTTACGCAATAGCTCAAGCCGCTGCTGAAGCCGGTGCGAAAACTTTTTTAATCAGTGGCCCAACAAACCTAGCGCCACCACCCCGGGTCGAATTCATTTCAGTCACTAGCGCTCAAGATATGTTTGAGCAAAGCATGAATGCTGTTAAAGGCTGCGACATTTTTATCGCCTCTGCCGCTGTTGCTGACTATCGCCCAACTACGATTGCAGAACAGAAAATTAAAAAAGGCGAGCTAGATACGATGGCTATCGAGCTCATTAAAAATCCCGACATTGTTACTAACATTGCAGCTACGACTCCAAAACCATTTACGGTTGGGTTTTCTGCAGAAACTCAAAATGTTTCAAAAAATGCTCGTGATAAGTTACAACGTAAAAAATTGGATTTAATCATTGCCAATGACGTGTCTAATCCCACCATTGGTTTTAACAGCGATGATAATGCTGTCACTCTGATCTGGCCCGAGAGTGAAGAAAATATTGATAAATGCAGCAAGACAGAATTAGCAAGACAATTAATCAATCGCATTGCTTTAAAAAATATTTAGATTTAAATTTAAATCTAGGTCTAATCAAAAACGACAGGAAACTACAAGTGTCGAACGAACAAGATTCTTTTTTAGCACCGCTTGACGAACTCAATACAGATGACGAATCATCAAAAAATATTGTTCATCAAGAGCCTAAGTCACCGCGCTTTAAATTTTTAGGCATAACGATAGCAATAGCCTTGTGTATTAATGGCGTTGGTGGCTGGTGGGCATACAATCATTTCGTTCTTTCAAAAGAAAAAGAAAAGCTTGATCAGCTTTCTATCCAAGCCGCTCAACTTAGAGCAAAAAGCATTAGCGATTATCTTCACCAGTTTCGTGAAAACTTACAACGCTACACAGGGCAAGAAGCGTTTATCAATGGTATTACTGAAGATAATACATCTCTAACTAACAATTACGTCAATCGCCTTAAAAATAATTTGCCTAACGCACAAACGGTAGCCTATTTTTCTGCTGGTACTGCCAAAGTAAATACTGATGATAAAGCATCGATAAAATTTACTGATGTCGACATGATTAACCGTGCTGAAAAACGAGAGACTGTATTCCCAGAAGCCATTAAAAATGGCGATGTTTGGCGTATCAATATTGTTGAGCCAATCCCTTTTTCTTCACTGCCTTCAGCGGAAGAAAGCAAAGCTGACCCTCAAAATGAAACCGACACTTTAGCTATTGAACCGGTCATCGCTACTTTGTTTGTTAGTATCTCTGCCGACGACATGCTATCGCTCTTTACTAGCAGTGAATTAGCTGAGGGGAAATTTCTTTTAACTCAACAATTCGGGCAAGGCGCTCCACAAACAATCGCAGATCTAGGCCAGGGTGATTCCGGTAGAGAACACACCGTAGCAATTGAAGATTCATATTGGTCAGTTAAATTTACACCTTCTGATATTTTAAAACGACAAGCGAATGTTATTGGTGTTGGAGTATTTTCGACAATCTTATTATTGTTAGCGGCCAGCTTATTATTATGCTTACTCCTCACTAATGTATTAACTCGCCGTTCAATTGCGCGCACAGAACAAATGCTAGCAGCAAAAAGAGCCGCTATAGAAGCACGATCAGAAACAACGATTGTTGATCCACTGCATCGCAGTAAACGATTAGCAGCTGTTGAATTAACTGATGGGGATTCTGACTTACTAGGGTCGAGCAGCAAAGAAGATGATCCTTTAGACATCGAAGATATTTCACCAGAAGATTTATTTACAGTCGAAGATGTATATGGCGAAATTCCTGGAGAAATCTTTAGAGCCTACGATATACGCGGAATTGTGGAGACTCAACTGACCCCAACCAATGTTGTATTAATCGGTCAAGCAATTGGTTCAGCGACTTTAGATGCTGGCGATACGTCAATTGTTGTCGGTAGAGATGGTCGCACTCACAGCCCCGAAATTGCCGAACAATTAATAGAGGGGATTTTAACAACGGGCTGTCACGTTATTAATATTGGCATGGTACCGTCTCCTATCGTCTACTACGCCATTGCTGAACTAGATTCGACGAATAGTGGAGTGGTTATTACAGCCAGCCACAATCCTGCTGACTACAACGGTTTTAAAATCGTTCTCAATAATGAAGCGCTCGCCGGTGAAAAAATTCAAGACTTACGTATTCGTATTTCTCAACAAAAGTTTGCACAAGGTTCAGGTCGTGAAGATTTTGCAGAGTTAACGACTGAATATATTGAGCGAATATTTTCTGATGTCGCTCTGGCCGGTGAACTGTCAGTTGTTATTGATGCTGGCAACGGTGTTGCCGGAGAAATCGCAACACAATTATTCCGAGAGCTTGGCTGTACTGTCACGCCACTGTTTTGTGATATTGATGGCAGCTTTCCCAATCACGAACCCGACCCATCAGTGCCGGCAAATTTACAACAACTAATTAATATGGTGAAAGAAGTTGAAGCCGATATTGGTATAGCACTTGATGGCGATGGTGATCGACTTGGTGTTGTGACATCAACCGGCAAAATTATTTGGCCCGACAGGCTTCTCATGCTTCTTGCAAAAGATATTGTATCGAGAAACCCTGGAACCGACGTATTATATGACGTGAAATCTAGCCGCGAACTAAACAATGTCATTAGTAGTTATGGCGGTAGACCCATCATGTGGAAAACCGGACACTCCCACATGAAAGCAAAAATGCAGGAAACCGGCTCGCTGCTTGGTGGCGAACTATCTGGACACATATTTATTAAAGAAAGATGGTATGGTTTTGATGACGGCATGTATGCCGCTGCACGTCTTCTTGAAATCATGAGCATTCGTGAAGAAAGCCTTGATGATATATTTTCAAACTTTCCGGAGTTACCCGCCACACCTGAAATTAAAATCTCCATCCCTGACAGTAAAAAGTTTATTTTCATTCAGCGTTTAATTTCGGAGGGAAATTTTGAAAAGGGTAGAGTGACAACAATTGACGGCTTACGTGTCGATTATCCGGAAGGATGGGGGCTTGTACGCGTATCCAATACATCGCCTGCATTAACTTTACGGTTTGAAGCTGAGAGCGAAGAAGCTCTTGCTAATATTCAAGAAAAATTCAAGCAAGAATTATTGAAAATTGACCCCAAGCTCGGCATTAACTTCTAATGTCTTTTTAAGTACCAATAATTATTAATCAGCATTCTTAGAATTTTAAATTAACATTTTTATTAGGTTTGTTCATGCCACTATCACGAGATAACGCTTTAAAAGCCGCTAAAGTACTCACTGAAGCACTGCCCTACATCCAGCGATTTACCAATCGCACGGTTGTTGTTAAATTTGGCGGTAACGCTATGGTGGACGAAGAACTTCAAAATAGTTTTGCTCGCGATATTGTACTCATGAAGCTCGTCGGCATGAATCCAATCGTCGTGCATGGGGGCGGACCGCAAATTGGGCAGCTATTAGAAAGACTCAATATTAAATCAGAATTTGTAGACGGAATGCGCGTTACCGATAGCCAGACTATGGATGTAGTTGAAATGGTTTTAGGTGCGACCGTCAACAAACAGATAGTGAATTTAATTAATCGAAATGGCGGACAAGCGCTTGGCATTACCGGAAAAGACGCAAATTTAATTCGCGCAAAAAAAATGACAGTGACGCGAAAAACGCCTGAAATGAGAGCGCCAGAAATTATTGACATTGGTCATGTCGGCGAAGTTGAATCGATAAATCGCGAAGTCATTGATGTATTAGTTAACAGTAATTTTATCCCGGTTATTGCTCCCATTGGTGTTGGTGAAAATGGCGAATCCTACAACATCAATGCCGATTTAGTGGCAGGAAAATTAGCGGAAGTCTTGCAGGCCGAAAAACTAATGCTGCTGACCAACGTTGCAGGACTGCAGGATAAATCAGGGAATGTTTTAACAGGCTTAACCCCTAAACAGGTGGACGCTCTCATTGAAGACGGCACCATTCACGGCGGTATGCTACCTAAAATCAATTGTGCGCTCGATGCAGTAAAAATGGGTGTCACAAGCGCTCACATCATAGACGGCCGAGTAACCCATGCAGTTTTGCTGGAAGTATTTACAGATTCTGGTGTTGGCACACTCATTAGTAACAAGCCTTAAATTCAATTCAGCCTACAAAATATTCAAATATTAAACACCCGGTGAAATGAAAAATAAGAAATTACAATTTCTTTATTGATGCCAAGATAATATGCCGATAGGATAGCGTAGTGAACATTCACATTTATATTTGATTTTTATCTTCACATTTGAACATATCAATTGGCGATCATTAATACATAGCGTTGTTATAGGGCTCTTTTTTAACACAAAAGAAAACGTTAAGTAGCTGAAAACAAAAGACAAACGGACTAACACATAAAAATTATGAGCAAAACCACTCAAAAATCTAATCGCCGACAACAAATTTTGGAAAGCCTCGCATACATGCTATCTAGCTGTCCTGGTTCGCGCATCACTACAGCTGCGCTAGCTAAAGAGGTAGGCGTTTCTGAAGCTGCTTTATATCGTCACTTCCCAAGTAAATCTAAAATGTTTGAAGGCTTAATTGAATTTATCGAAGAAACAATTTTTTCTCGGATTAATTTGATTTTATCTGAAGAATCAACAGCCTTAAAACGCTGTGAAAGAATTTTATTATTACTTCTTACGTTTTCTGAACGCAACCCAGGCATTTCTCGTATACTTACTGGAGATGCATTAGCAGGCGAAACAGGCCGGTTACGCGTGCGCATTGTTCAATTTTTTGAAAGGCTTGAGACCCAGATTAAACAAATTTTACGTGAAGCAGAAGTAAGAGAAGATTTACGTTTAAACCTTTCAGTAACAGCTGCAGCAAATTTATTAATGGCAGCCGCAGAAGGAAGAATATCACAATTCGTAAGAAGTGAATTTAAACGCTCACCTATTGATAATTGGGCTGCGCAATGGCCCGTTTTGACTCATGGATTTTCGCAAGGATAAGTATAAATTTCTTATCCTTTTCTATTTTGATTTTCTGGCTTTCTTTCCAAAAAATTAATTAAAACCACTTCCATTTTAGTCTGTAATATTGGCAGTCTCTTTTGTGGAACCATCTGCCATTGCTTTTTCTAAATTCTTCGACTGGTCTTCAGTCATCACTTCTGGCTCAGGACTGATTTCCTTAAACCTTTCAATATCTTGATTAAATTTTTCTTCTATTTTTTGCTGCTCAACCAATCTCAAACCTATAAGACGTTCTGTTTCTTTAAGCTCATTATCGAGACCGTTTAAGTTATTCAAAATACTTTTTGGTACCGCTCTACCTGCTCGTTCGATATTAGCTGCACGTGCTTGAACTGTTTCGATTTGGTTTTTAATATTATTGGCATTGCCTTTTAATATGGACATGCTGCCTTGAAAGTCGGCAACTTTTCTGTCTTTTGCTTTTTCAATTTCTTTCGAAGAACTATATCGCTTTAATAACGACTCATCCCATTCTGCAAGCTGTGCTTCTCTTTCACGTTGTTTTGCAGTTCTCTCTAACTCTTCTTTAGTTGGAGCCGGCTTAACAACCTCTAAGACATCACCTGCAACAGTCACAATTTCGTAACCTAGCTGGACGTATTCAGGAGGAATAGCGCTATTCATCACTGTAACGCCGTCTTTATTTTTATAGCGATAATAAGTATTTTCTGCCGCCTGTAGGACTGAAGCACACAGCAACGCGCCAAGCGTCACGAGCGTGAACATTTTATTTTTTAATACCTGATGGGTGCTCATAATATATTCATCCAATTTCACTAGCCCACACCGCTTTACTCTCAAAATGCAGGTCTTAGCTGTTTCCACTAACTATTCTCTTAGCTCTTAAGCTTATTACTCAAGCTTTTCAAACACCATACTCTATTCGATATTGCCTGATTTGTTCAGCAATCGCCCGATCCGTTCCTTGTTCATCTTCAAGATATTCGATCACATCATCCACTGCTGTAATACTGATCACAGGAATTGAAAACTCTTTCTCAACCTCTTGGATCGCAGATAATTCACCTTTTCCGCGTTCCTGCCGATTTAGACCAATAACTACCCCTGCAGGTTCAGCTCCATATTGTGAAATAATGTCAATTACTTCTCTGATTGCTGTTCCCGCCGTAATCACGTCATCTATGATCAAAACTCGCCCAACCATAGGGGCTCCAACGATAGTGCCTCCTTCGCCATGAGCCTTCGCTTCCTTACGGTTGAAAGCATAAGGGCGATCAATGCCGTGCTCATCAGCAAGTGCTATAGACGTTGCAGAAACCAGAGGTATACCTTTGTATGCAGGACCAAAAGCCATATCAAAGCTGACTCCTGAATCGATAATCGCAGAAGCATACTGCTTACCAAGTGCTGCCAAAGCTGCTCCTGAATTGAATAATCCGGCATTAAAAAAATACGGGCTAACCCGACCCGACTTCAATGTGAAGGATCCAAATTTTAGCGCATTATATTTAATCGCTAATCGGATGAATTCACGTTGGTATTCTTGCATGGCAATTTCCTGACAATGTTCTAAATTTTAAACGATAGAGGTTTTATTATGGTAGAGGGATTTTAAATCAATGATTTGATTATTTAGCTTGCCAAAGTCTTTCTTAATCTTTCTGATAGACCATGCTTCCATAAAAAATCAGCAATTCATCGCTCAATTAAACCGAAAGTGCGTCATAACGTAATCTAAGTGTTACGGCTAATCACAAATAAGTATAAAACGAGTATCATACACAGTCCGTAATCAAGGGGCGATCATGAGAATAATAAATCTAAGTGTTGACGGCATAAAGCAAGCTGTTGATCGCGGTTTATACAAATGGCTTGAACAACAAGATGCCGACATCATTTGTCTGCAAGATCTACGTATGCCTGCTTACAAACTCGAAGAGCCTCCTTACCTACTTAACGGATATCATTCTTATTTTTTCGATTCAGGAATTAAAGATGCCTATGGCGTTGGCATATTCACTCGCGAGCAACCTAAAGCCCTTATTTATGGACTAGGTTTCTCTACCGGTATCGATATGCAAGGAAGATACATCCAAGCTGATTTTGATCGTCTTAGTGTTGGCTCATTACTCGCCCCACAAATTTCCGATGAGCCAGGCTCTGATGACATTAAAATTAAGTTCTTTGATGACCTTCAAGCGCATCTCCATAAAATTTCTCGTAAACGTCGCGATTTCATTTTTTGCGGTAACTGGGCCATGGCACATACCGAAAACGATGTGCAAAATCCCCAACAACATAAAGAAGATTTTGGGTTTTTAGACCACGAACGACTTTGGATGAGCCAGCTGTATAGCGAGCTTGGTTATGTTGATGCCTTTAGGCAAGTCAACAAAGACAAAGACGAATTTACGTTTTGGCCGAGCGGGGAGATAGGTGAAGGCGATGGCTGGAGAACAGATTTTCAAGTGGCTTCCGATGAACTTCGGAACCGCGTAGAATATTCTGCGATTTATAAAACTCAGGCGTTTTCAAGTCATCTTCCTGTCATTATTGACTACGACATTGAACCGCCCGAAACTTTTTAACTTGTAGATTCAAAATATTTTCTTAACCTAATGTCAGGCTTTAATTTATGAGCTATAAAATCAAAACCTGACCAATGACTTAAACTATTACTTAAGTTAAAAATTAAGAAGATAGCGCATCTTTTTGCAATTGGTTGAGTTCGTTGATTCCTTTTTTCGCTAAACTTAACATCTCATCAAACTGATCTTGGGTGAAAGGTTCTCCTTCTGCAGTTCCTTGAATTTCAATCATGCCACCATCATCAGCCATCACAATATTCATATCCGTATCAGCCGAAGAATCTTCAGGATAATCCAAATCCAAAACCGCATTACCTTGGTATAAGCCAACAGAAACCGAAGCGATCATTCTCTTCAGTGGATTTCCTTTAATCGAGCCATCTTTTTGTAAAACTGAAATCGCATCGACTAAAGCAACACAAGCGCCTGTGATAGATGCTGTACGCGTTCCACCGTCAGCCTGAATAACATCACAATCTAACGTAATCGTATTTTCGCCAAGTGCCGTTAAATCAACAGCTGCACGTAATGAGCGTCCGATTAGACGTTGAATCTCAACAGTTCGTCCACCTTGTTTTCCTCTAGCCGCTTCTCGGCCCATTCTCGTTCCCGTCGAACGAGGCAGCATGCCGTATTCTGCAGTGATCCAACCACGACCTTCGCCTCGCAAAAATCGTGGCACTGAGCGCTCAACACTTGCCGTACAAACGACTTTTGTATCACCGAATTCCACTAATACAGAACCTTCTGCATGACGAGTAAATCCTCGAGTAATTTTAATATCGCGTAATTGATCTAGATTTCGCCCGCTAGGTCTTTGCATTATTTTCACTTTCCTATTGTTAATTAATGATTGTTTTTTATGTATGCTACTCAAATATTTTCATTCACGTTTATTATTTAATCGAGCAGGCTGCATTCGTCATTTATAAGATACATTTGATGGCGTATCTGATCGATTTGAATCGGCTGATTATACCCGAACTGACCGGATCACTGTGGTACTATAATCGGCTTTTTTACAGAGTAAACTTCTGGTTTGTGAAATATTACTCTATTAGGTCTATAAAACGCTTATATAACAGCAAAATCATGTGCACTAGTCACTGATTTAAGGAAGGTAATAGCTTTATGGTTTTAAGCATGACTGGGTTTTCTCGCCTAGAATCCACACAAACTTGGGGAACCCTCAGCTGGGAAATACGTAGTGTTAACCACCGCTATCTTGAACCTACTTTTCGATTACCAGATATCTTTCGCGCCATTGAACCCGCACTTCGTAATCAATTACGAAAAACATTACAGCGCGGAAAAATCGAGATGTCTTTACATCTCAATCGCGAGACAGAAGTTTCATCAGAACTTGCAATCAATGAAGCGTTATTAGAAAAAATTTCTCGTGCGATACGAAAAATAAATGCAAACGTCGATCAAGCTGCGCCTACCAACGCAATTGATATTTTAAAATGGCCAGGCATCATTAACAGTGAAACTATCGATGCAGAAGAATTACACTCTCACGCTTTAGAATTATTTCAAGATGCATTAAAGCAATTAGTTGAACATCGCGCACGTGAAGGCAAAGAATTATCATTGATGATAGAACAACGCTTAACGGCTGTTCTAACTGAAGTAAAAAAAGTGAGACAACATTTACCGGAATTATTTTCTGCACAACGAGAAAAATTTACAGAAAAATTAGAAGCGCTCAATATAGACAATATTAATCAAGACCGTCTAGAACAAGAGCTTGTTATTCATGCACAAAAAGCCGATGTTGCAGAAGAGCTCGATCGCTTAGAAGCCCACGTTTTAGAAGTACAACACACGTTAAATCAAAAGGGGCCTATAGGGCGACGCCTCGATTTTTTAATGCAAGAACTAAACAGAGAAGCAAATACACTATCTTCAAAGTCAATTGCCGGCGAAACAACACAAGCTGCTATTGAATTAAAAATTTTAATCGAACAAATGCGTGAACAAATTCAAAATATAGAATAATCTGTTTTAATATCGACAACATACTGACAACGAGAAACTGGGCTAACAATTACATGTCTTCTTTGAATGACCCCCAACAAAAAATACAACGCGGCACGCTCTACACGGTGAGCGCACCATCCGGTGCAGGGAAAACCAGTCTGGTCAGTGCATTGATTGAGTCGACATCAAGCATAGATGTCTCCGTTTCTCATACAACACGGACTAAACGACCCGGAGAAGTGGAGGGCGTGAATTATCATTTCGTCAGCCAAGATGAATTCATGTCAATGCTCAATGACAATGCTTTTCTTGAACACGCCAATGTTTACAACAATTATTATGGAACATCTAAACATGCACTGGATGAAGCGCTAACCAATGGCCAAGATGTCATTTTAGAAATCGACTGGCAGGGCGCTCAGCAAGTTCGGAAACTCCTCAAAGACACAATCGCTATATTTATCCTGCCTCCATCCAGAGAAACGCTTCGCGCTAGGTTAACTGATCGCGGCCAAGACGATTCTTCAGTAATCGACGCTCGAATGGAAGCGGCTAAAAAAGAAATCAGCCATTACGTAGAAAGCGACTTTCTTGTTATTAATGATGACTTTGATACCGCACTCAATGAGCTAAAGGCCATCATTGAAAGCCAGCGCCTCACACTGAAACAGCAGCATGTTCGTCACCAAGTACTGTTATCAAGCCTGCTTAGCTAAAATTGAGTTAGCTTTTGCAAAAATATAGCTAACTAACCACTATTTTGGGTTTTTATTGAATTATAGGCCCGCCTCTCAGCAGCTAGCTATTGAGCTCTATAAGCCATTTGCGTAAACTGGCCGGCCGCTAAAATCTGGTGCATAATTCACCAATGCTTGTTGCATTATCCCGCTTAGCCTCCAGATACTTTCTATTAACATTGTTAATGTAAAGTGATCGGACAATTTTAAGCGAAGCGTTAGCATAATTCGGTTCAACAGCGACACCAGATAACGGGTAAAAATTCTTTCATCTGGCTCAATCATGCACACATATTGATTGGCCTAAGCAAGCACATGGGACACCAAAATGGCTCGTATTACTGTAGAAGATTGTTTAGAACACGTTGATAACCGCTTTGAACTTGTCATTAAAGGAAGCAAGCGTGCACGTCAACTCGCAACTGGCGGCAAAGACGCTCTGGTACCCATCGAAAATGACAAGCCAACCGTTGTTGCTTTACGTGAAATTAGCCAAGGTCTTATCACTGATGAGTTTCTTAATCAGCCAGAAGAGATTGAAGAAGAAGTACGAATTATGGGTGATTTCGAAGCAGAATAAATTTTATCAGCCATTCATTTCCCATTAATCAAATTGTGGTTTTAATTGGAGGAATGGCTGAGATTATTCAGAATAATTGTGTAAAACAGGGGTAAAACTGCCAACTATATGCAAACTATAGACGCGCTAGGTCATCGTCTCTCCTCGTATCTTGAGCCTTCAAAGATCGATCAAGTCCGTCGCGCCTATTTTTATGCTGAGCAAGCTCATGACGGGCAAATCCGTCGAAGTGGCGAACCCTATGTTACCCATCCTCTCGCTGTAGCCAATATCCTTTCTTCAATTCACATGGACCATCAAAGTTTGATGGCCGCATTGCTTCACGATGTCATTGAAGATACCGGCATCAGCAAAAGTGCATTGTCTGAACAATTCGGTCCTACAGTTGCCAATCTTGTCGATGGTGTTAGTAAACTCACGCAGTTCGAATCAGAATCCCAAGCCGAAAAACAAGCTGAAAATTTTCAGAAAATGGCCATGGCCATGGCAAAAGATATTCGCGTGATTTTGGTCAAGCTCGCAGACCGTCTTCATAACATGCGAACACTGAACGCATTAAAGCCAGAAAAAAGAAGGCGTATCGCCAAAGAAACCATAGAAATTTATGCGCCTATTGCTCATCGCCTCGGCATGAACGATATGCGAATCGAATATGAAGATCGGGGCTTTGCCGCGCTTTATCCTTTGCGCGTACAACGGCTACAAGCAGCACTTCAATCTGTTCGCGGTAATCGTAAAGAGCTTGTTGAAAAAATTCAAACGGCTTTAGAACTGCGACTCGAACGAGATGGTATCGTGTCGATGATTGTTGGCCGCGAAAAACATTTATACAGCATTTATTCAAAAATGCGGAATAAGAAAAAATCCTTTAAAGAAATCATGGACGTGTATGCGTTTAGGATTGTCGTCGACTCCGTTGATACGTGCTATCGAGTACTCGGAGCAATTCATAATTTGTACAAGCCCGTTATCTCTGAATTTAAAGATTACATTGCGATTCCAAAAGCCAATGGCTATCAATCATTACACACTGTTTTAGTTGGTATGCATGGTGTTCCCATTGAAGTGCAAATTCGCACAAAAGAAATGGACGAAATGGCAAACACCGGAATCGCCGCGCATTGGCTGTATAAATCCAACAGCGATCAATCCAGCACTGATGCTGCCGCTGGCAACCAAGCGAGAGCCATGCAATGGGTGCAAGGCCTTCTCGAAATGCAACAGCGCGCCGGTGATTCATTAGAATTTATTGAAAACGTAAAAACCGATTTATTTCCTGATGAAGTTTATGTATTTACACCAAAAGGAAAAATTGTCGAACTACCTGCTGGCGCGACTCCCGTTGACTTTGCTTATGCTGTCCATACCGATGTCGGTAATCATTGTGTTGCATGTCGAGTTAATGATCGCCTTGCTCCTTTATCGCAACCATTAGAAAGTGGCCAGCGCATAAAAATTATGACGTCGCCTAGTGCGCAGCCTAATCACAACTGGCTTAACTTTGTTGTTTCTGGAAAAGCGCGAAGTGGTATCAGGCATTTTTTGAAAAACCAATTACACAATCAATCCATTGAGCTAGGCCATCGAATTTTAAACCGCGCGCTCGCCAGCACCGGTACAAGTATTGAAAATATTACCGAGAAACAACTAGCAAAACTATTAAAAGAAACCAGTGCTGGGTCAATGGATGAAATTCTAGAAGATATTGGTTTGGGAAATCGTATCGCATTTGCCATCGCAAAAATGTTAACGAAAAAAGATATCAACGAGCCTGAAAAAACAACCAATATTTATTCTCCCCTCACCATCGATACCAGTGAAGGTATGGTAGTTAGCTTTGCGCGTTGTTGCCGGCCTATTCCGGGTGATCCAATCTTAAGCCATATCAGTGCAGGTAAAGGATTAGTGATTCACCAAGAGAGCTGTAAAAATATTGCTGAGTTCAGAAAGAACCCTGAAAAAGTTAGCCCCGTTAACTGGGCACCTTCTGTTAGCGGAGAATTCTTAGTCGATATTCGCGTAGAGGTAGAGTCTGCCCGCGGTATTATCGCATCTATAGCAACACGTATCGCAGAGCAGGGCGCTCACATTGAACAAATCACCGTTGATGAAAGAGATGCGCACAACAGCGTCATTAATCTTTGTGTCGGCGTTAAAAATAGAATCCATCTTGCCAATATTATGCGGCGAATACGAATCATGCGTTCAGTCATTCGTATCTCTCGCTCAAAAAGTTAACATTTAATTTATATCTTTAGGAATAGTCATGACCAACAAAGCCATCATTCACACTGATCAAGCACCAGAAGCTATCGGTACCTATTCTCAAGCAGTCAAAGTAAACAACACGGTGTATCTATCTGGGCAAATTCCATTAGACCCGCAAACAATGACGTTAGTGGAAGGGGATTTCGCCACGCAAGCTCATCAAGTTTTTAAAAACTTGAAAGCAGTTTGCGAAGCGGCCGGCGGTTCATTAGAGGAAATTGTTAAACTCAATATTTTTCTAACCGATTTAAGTAACTTCCCCATCGTCAATGAAGTAATGGCAGAATATTTTCAAAAACCTTACCCAGCAAGAGCTGCTGTCGGTGTTAAAGAATTACCCAAAGGGTCTATTGTAGAGGCCGACGGGATTATGGTGATTTAATTGCTTTTCATTTCCTTTATCACTTGCCCATAGCCTTCTCGAAAGGTTGGGTATTGAAATTGATATCCGCTTTCGAGAATTTTCTTATTTGAACATCGTTTGCTGTTTCTTCTCATAATGGTTTCGAGTTTATTTTTTGCGATCGAAGGCGTTTCATCTTTGTTTAATTTTTCTGTGATTCCTAATTGTTTGGCTATCCATTGCTTAACTTCATTTAATCGTACTGGCTCACAATCTGTTGCTAAGTAACGATTTTCTAAGGGCTCATTACTTAACTGTTTTTTAATTAAATGTGCCAATACACCGGCGCAATCATCGGCGTGAATGCGATTACTGTATCCGGAGTTTATTTTTTCTTTTGTCGAAACCGGCTCCCAATCACCATTTTTTACCTGCTGAATAATGCGCAATCGCCCCGGTCCATATATTCCTGAAAATCGAACGACTGTTGAAGGGATTTCACTCTGCGCTATTCGCTGCTCCCCTTGTAACACTCGCCAACCACTGTAATGTGTTGGTTCAGTATCAGAGTCTTCATCAACCCACTGTTCATTTTGTTGACCATACACACTGGTACTGGAAACTAAAAAAATACGTTTAGGAGGAGAGGGTAACGACTCCAAACCATGAATAATTTTATCAAGATTTTCAACATAGGCCTGCCGATAGCCTTCATCACTGCGCTCATTTGGCACTAATGTTATGACGGCAATATCGAAATGATTATCTACGCCACTCAAACATTCTTTTAGATCGGCTATTGTGTTTAAATCACAGGTAATTCCCTGAATTGCTTTAGGCAATAGATCAATATTTCGTCGTAAGCCGTATAATTCCAACAAATTTTCATTAGCGGAATCTTTTGACGAAGTAGTGGCTGAAATCGACTGATCTCGAATTAACTGATTTGCAAGTCGGATTGCTATATCACCGCAGCCAACCATTAAAAGCTTTGTTATCATTGGTTACACTTACTTTTAGTTACGCCACTATAAAGTGCGTATATTATGAATTACGTTTTTTATTAATTAATTTTTACACGCCTATTTATTTTTAAAGCATACAAAAACTATAAGGTAGTCGACATGACTCTGACAGAATTGCGATACATTGTCACCCTTGCGCGAGAGCAACATTTTGGTCACGCTGCTGAGCGATGCTTTGTTTCGCAGCCCACTTTGAGTATCGCAGTAAAGAAACTTGAAGAAGAGCTTGGCGTCCCCATTTTCGAACGGACAAAATCTCGTGTTCATCCCACACCTCTTGGTCAAAAAATTATTGCTCAAGCTCAGTTAGTTTTAGAACAAACGGCTGCCATTAAAGATATTGCCAGTGCCGGTAAAGACCAATTAAATAGCCCATTACAAGTGGGGGCAATTTTTACTATTGGCCCTTATCTATTCCCAAAATTTATTCCTGTACTTCAAGAACTTGCTCATGACATGCCACTCTATGTCGAAGAGAGTTATACGGCAACGCTTAGAACTCGTTTACGTAATGGTGAATTAGACGCAATTATTGTATCCCTGCCTTTTACCGAAGCCGACGTTGTTACCAAACCGTTATACGATGAACCTTTCGTCGTTCTCATGCCGCATAAGCATCCTCTTGCCGAACAAAAAGAAATCAACCCTGAAGACTTGCAAGCGCATAATGTGTTGTTACTGGGTGACGGTCATTGTTTTCGCGATCAAGTATTAAAAGCCTGTCCAAAACTAGAACCCACTTTAGAATCATCTAATCATGTTCGTACCGCTTCAGAAGGCAGCTCATTAGAAACATTAAAGCACATGGTCGTTTCTGGTTTAGGTATTACTATTCTGCCTATCAGCGCCGCTGTTACCAGTCAATACGCTGAAAATGTATTAACCATTCGACCTTTTTGCGATCCTATTCCAATGCGTACTGTAGCGCTAGCATGGCGAGCCAGTTATCCTCGCGCAAAAGCAATCGATAAAGTGTGTGAAGCTATCCAAAAATGTAAAAAACCAACACTCGATAATATTCGCGGTTAAACATTCATCTTAAATTTATCGGCATGCTTAAATGACAGGCAATGTTATCGACAACACTTCTGGTAGTCAGCTTTCTGATCACAAACAGAATATTTCTTTGTTAGAAAAACCTGTGACACACCTCAAAGGTGTTGGCGCTCATCTTGCCGCTAAACTTCTAAAACTTGGCATTGTTAATTTACAGGATGTTTTATTTCACTTACCCCTACGTTATCAAGATCGTACTCGCTTAACTCCCATTGGTGCTCTTCAACCTTTAAAAGAAGTCGTTATTGAAGCATCTGTCCGTGGATCCGATATTGTTTATGGTAAGCGCCGTAGTTTATTGTGTGTTGTTGAAGATTCAACTGGACGCGTCTCGCTTCGTTTTTTTCATTTTTCAAATGCGCAAAAACAAAAACTTGTTGAAGGTGTGCGTATTCGTTGTTATGGCGAAGTGAGACGAGGCTCTGCAGGGCTTGAACTTTATCATCCTGAATACAGTATTATTTCTGATTCAAATGTCAGCGATTTACTTGAAAAAAATCTGACGCCTATTTATCCCGCTACAGAAGGCGTTAGCCAAAATAGATTGCGATCTATTGTTCAACAAACGCTTTCATTAATGACGGGGACACAAGCAGGTTCTGAATACTACCTACCGGAATTGTTAACGCCTTCATTATTAAAAGAATTAGATCAAGTTCAATTAATCGATGCGTTGTTATATCTACATGCTCCGCCACAAGATGCTCCTTTAGATTTATTACTTGAAGGCAATCACCCCTTTCAACAACGCTTAGCGGTTGAAGAATTATTAGCTCATCATATCGCTCTCTTAAAAGTTAGAGCCAAGGCACAAGCCAATAAAAGTTTTTCGTTACCTAAAAATGAAAAGCAAACAAAACAGTTTTTATCTACCTTGTCATTTTCTCTAACGTCGGCACAAGAACGCGTCTACCAAGATATCTCTGTTGATTTAGCAGAAGAACATCCAATGCTACGTTTAGTCCAAGGCGATGTTGGCTCAGGGAAAACAATTGTTGCCGCACTCGCTGCACTGCAAGCCGCATCAAACGGAAAACAAACCGCCATCATGGCGCCAACAGAAATCTTAGCTGGGCAACATCTGATTAATTTTTCTGGCTGGTTTGAACCGCTTGGGATTTCAGTAGCGTCATTAACAGGAAAACAACGTGTTGCAGAAAAAAGAGAACAGTTAGCCAATATTGCCAGCGGAAAAGCTAAAATTATTATTGGCACGCATGCACTTATACAAAGTGATGTTGAATTTCAATCTTTGGGATTAGCGATCATCGACGAACAACACCGCTTTGGTGTTCATCAACGATTAACATTGCGCCACAAAGGATTGGATCCCGAGAATGCTGAAAATGCAGCAAAAGACAATATCGCACACCCCCATCAATTAATTATGACAGCAACACCTATTCCCAGAACATTAGCAATGAGCGCCTACGCTGATTTGGACTGTTCTGTTATTGATGAATTACCGCCAGGAAGAACACCCGTCGAAACCGTTGTCATTAGCGACAAACGTCGCGCTGATATTGTTGCTCGTATCAGTCAAGCCTGTGGTGACGGTCGTCAAGCCTATTGGGTATGCACACTGATTGAAGAATCAGAAACTTTAGAAGCACAAGCCGCAGAGGCAACTGCTGAAGAACTATCTACAGCCTTACCACATTTACAGATCGGATTAATTCACGGCCGCTTAAAAAGCCAAGAAAAAGAATCTATCATGCAACAATTTAAGTCTGGCGATATTGATTTATTAGTCGCCACAACCGTTATCGAAGTCGGTGTCGATGTCCCCAATGCAAGCTTAATGATTATTGAAAATCCCGAGCGATTAGGCTTAGCACAACTGCATCAATTGAGAGGGCGTGTAGGTCGCGGCTCTGTTGCAAGCCATTGTGTTTTGCTTTACGGATCGCCACTAGGTGAAACGGCTAAAATGCGCTTACAAGTGATGCGTGAAAGTTCGGATGGGTTTGTCATCGCAGAAAAAGATTTAGAAATCCGTGGCCCTGGTGAGGTCCTCGGCACGCGTCAAACAGGCGAGATGCAATTCAAAATTGCAGACTTACAACGCGATGCTGACTTACTACCAAAAATCCGTCGTATTGCAAAACAAATTTCTCTTGAAGATGATATTGCCAGCGCATTGACGCTACGCTGGTGTGGCTCTAATGAAAAATACGCCAACGCGTAGTCTCTTTCATTTCTCTTACTTTTTTTCTTGTCTTATTCCCTATCAGCATAAATCACTAAGCTGCCAAGCCTGCATTTTCTACTACACTTATTTTTGTAATTGTATTTTATTATTTAAATATTCATTTTTTTGATTCTCATGATAAATAATTTGAGATTTAAAAAATACCATGGAAGAGGATCTCGCCGTGTCGGTGCCTACAAGCGTTACTAACTTACTTGATTTACAAAATGTTAAATATAACATTGCGCACCTAGCGCTCAATAATTTTGAATGGGGAACGACTCATACGTTTCCATCTCAAGCTCAAGTTACCGTTCACTCTGTTTTATTAAAAGATGGCATTGGCAAAGTTCACGTTCTGTATCCTAGTCACTGCTTACTCGACCTTAACGTTCTCAACAAAACACTATCTCGCCAGCTTCGTGCGACGTCTCCCGAAGACTTAAAAAAATACTATGCAGAATATAAAATTGATTCTGTTCCTGGATTACCCAATCATGGCGGTTTTCCTACCGTTATTGATGAGAGATTGTTGTCTTACGATACCATTTTATTAAACTCAGGATCTGCAGGACATGCCTTACAAATTGATCAACTAGATTTTCAGTTAATCACCAGAGAAGCTACGCGCCTCGATTTTGCTGTTCCATTAAACGCATTATCGGAACCCATCGTCAAAGATTACAATCAAAAAGAAAATGAAGAACAAATCAAACATGCTGTAGAAAACTTTACCACTTTACGCATCAAACAACGCTTAGAAGAAACGCTTGAATTACCTCCTCTTCCCGTTACAGCGCAAAAAATTATTAATTTACGCGCTGATCCAAATGCAGATATTAATGACCTAGCAAAAATTGTAGAGACAGATCCTAGCTTAGCGGCTCAAGTCGTTAGCTGGGCTGGTTCGCCTTACTATTCTGCTCCCGGAAAAATTAAATCCATACAAGATGCCATTGTGAGGGTGTTAGGATTTGATATGGTGTTAAATTTATCGTTGGGATTATCGTTGGGAAAAACGATGAAACTTCCTACCGAGTCGCCAGGTAGTGTTGCCGGTTATTGGCAAAAAGCGGTTTACACCGCTGCCGCTGTTGAAGCTTTAGTAACATCCATACCGAGAGACTATCGTCCCAGTTTTGGTATGTCTTACTTATCAGGTTTATTGAATAATTTCGGTTTTCTTGTGTTGGCAGAAATCTTTCCGCCGCATTTTGAAATAATTAATCATTATATTGCCGTCAACCCAAACGTTCCTGTTTCAATGATTGAAAGGCATCTCATCGGTATTACTCGAGAACAACTAGCCAGCTGCTTGATGGGTATATGGCAAATGCCAGAAGAAGTACAAGTGGCGTTGCGCTATCAGCGAGTACCAGAATATTATGGTGAGCATCACGAGCTTTCAAAATTATTATTTTTAGCTCACTCTCACTTGCATGCTCGATTTATTGAAGATGGCCCTGACATTGATGTCCCTGACGATGTCTACGAAAGTTTACATATGGACAAAGAGCAAGCCAACATTCGAATAAACACTATGATGGAATCTTCTAATGAGCTTGATATTATTGTTAAACAAATGAGCTAACTTCTAATATTTAATAACTTCCAGATACATTTTTTTGGAAAATTCATCTGCCTCTTTTTCTAGGGGCATAGCGTCATGGATGTTTTTAGTTTCAACCCTTCCCGATTTCAAAGCCTTGATTGTCGCAGGACTTAATTCACTAAACCATCGTTGCGCGTACATCTTTTTCGTTGCTTTTCTACACTGCAGACTGTGCCCTAACTCATGCAGTAATAAGTGCATTTGTTTTTTTGTGATTTTCTTTCCATCTTTTAATTTTTTAACAAAAGATGGATGGGGAAAATAGACAGTATTGCAATCCGTCATCGCGACTTTATTAAACGCATTGCCTAAATAAGCTGAGTATCCAATTCGAACATCTTCAACGAGTAGTCCTAGGCGCTTAAATATCCTACGATAATTTTCATGCAGCGGATAAACCTCAACATCTTGGCTCACTATGTCGAAATAACTATTATACAGCGGCAAGGAATACTGATTGATTATATGATTGATTGTTTTAGATGCGATCCGATTAATATCTCGGAGAGTTACCAGACTATCAATCTCCTTAAAATTTGCATTTTCTGAATTTGATAATGTGGATTCGTCTGCATAAATATTATATGAACTGCATATTAGTAAAATTAAAAATAAACGATATTTAAGAACGATTTTCATTTTTCTAGTTCACTATCAGGAAATATTTTTTGCCAATAACCAACATCAACCCATTGATTATGCTTATAGCCTATTTCTTTAGATTGCCCAATTTTCTCATATTGAAGCCTTCCACATGTTTATCGCTATTTTAATAATAACGATTATCAACACTGGCACCAGTATACAAAATAGCTTGATTGAGACTGGAGAAGGGCAAGGGCGTTTTCCGAATTTATTTTCCAACTCTTCACCTTTTGCAAACAACAAATACACTACGAAGCCAATATTAATAATGGGCAACAATAATAATAGCGACCACTTTCCATTTTTGCCTAAATCATAAAGCCGCCGTCGAGCCGGTATATGCTGAGGTAAAAAACTGCAAACGTATAACAACAACACAACCAACAGAGGCAAAGACGTTATCGTTAAGTCGGGACGTGTAGAAAATAATGGAATCAAGATCCAAGCTGACAATAATAAAGCGATGGCATACAAAATGGTATACACCATAAAATAGGCCAAAAATCGCCATGCATCTATTCTACCTTGAACCGAAAATAGGGGAGGCCTGATGCACATCATGGAATCCTTTAACGAGGAATCTGGGGTATTAAGGCTGTCTTGGTAAGAAGAGGCTTGGAAAGAAGGGGCTTGGTTTTAGTCAGCCATTTTTGAAAGCTATTGACGGTGCTATAAAAGCATCTGGCTATCCGTGGCGCTTGCTGAAGATCTTTTCACCGTCTTTGTAGCCAAGTCCTGTGAAAAACTTTTTCGCTTGCGATTGCATGACATTGCCAGACACTTCGCTGATTAAACAACCTGACGCCTTAAAGTAATCATTGATAGCTTCCACTAAAGCCTTTCCAGCTCGGTTACCTCGGTAGCTTTCATGAAAAACTAGAGTCGTCACACGCCCTGTTTTACCTTTAGTATGAAAAGGGTTTAATAATTGCGCGCCAATAATGCCATGAATAACGCCGTCTTCCGTATCAATCATTGCTTTATAATCACCAGAGCCTTCAAACGTTACTAGCTTTGACTCGATCAATTTTTGAGTCGTGTTATAGCCTAGGCCCCTTAGTAATTCAGCTATGCCCGCTGTATCAGTTAACTCTACATCCTTTATCATTTTCTTCTCGCCACAAATGTTTTTGTTTTTAAAAAAGAGCGCATAAAATTTTTATACAGTCATTATTGATATTGACCTTCAAATATTCCTTAAGCGTTTGCTAAACAGTTTTTCGCTTTAATATTCACTCGAGTACCTATTGTCCTCATCGGAGGTAATAGCTCAAGCAATTAATGCGATAATATTGAAATTTAACGTTTTTTTCTATGAATGTTTCCTTTTGATCTCGTTTTTGAATATTTTTATTCTATGAACGACTAAAAACTTGATTGGCAGTGTACAGGGTTCCATACTGTTTATTTTTTTAATCTGTCCCTATACTCTTTTCTTAGCAACTAAGTTACATCCATATTGTTTAAACCATTTTAATGAGAATGTTTTATGAGTAAGTTTTGGAGCAAAATCGTTCACGACCTTACACCTTATGTCCCAGGTGAACAGCCACGCGTGACAAACTTAGTTAAGCTCAACACCAACGAATGCCCTTATCCGCCTTCGCCAGTGGTTTTAGATAGGATTAAAGAAGCCACTAACGATGATTTACGGCTCTATCCAGATCCTGACGCCAGCCAATTAAAGGCAGCCATCGCTAAACATTTTTCAGGCCAAACAAGTTCGACTCTGTCATCGAACAATGTTTTTATCGGCAATGGTTCAGATGAAATTTTGGCGCACACTTTTCAGGCGCTATTCAAGCATGACCAGCCATTACTATTTCCCGATATTAGTTATAGTTTTTATCCTGTGTACTGCAATCTTTATCAAATTGACTCTAAAAAAATTCCACTTGATAGCGATTTCTCAATCAATATAGATGACTACAGCATTCCTAATGGCGGCATTATCATCCCTAACCCTAATGCCCCAACAGGTTGCGCGCTCTCATTAGGTGATATTGAAACACTGTTACAACGTAACCCCGATGCTGTTGTTGCTATCGACGAAGCTTATGTGGATTTTGGTGCTAACACCGCAGTTTCACTCATTAACCAATATCCAAATCTATTGGTCATTCAAACCCTTTCTAAATCACGTTCACTTGCTGGCTTGCGTGTTGGCTTTGCTATTGGAAACGAATCACTCATTGAAGCATTGATCAGAGTGAAAGACAGTTTTAATTCTTACCCTTTAGATAAACTAGCTATTGCCGGTGCAACAGCCTCTATTGAAGATAAACAATATTTTGATGATACCTGCAAAAAAGTGATCGCTACTCGTCAATATTTAACGGAACAATTAAACACTTTAAATTTTTCTGTTTTACCTTCAATGGCTAACTTTGTTTTTTGTTCTCACGATTCGATTACCGCCGATGTACTAGCCGCCGAGCTACGGACTCACAACATTATTGTCCGTCACTTTACCCAAGCTCGCATCGATAATTTTTTACGTATCAGTATTGGTACCGATCTAGAAACGAAAACTTTGCTTAATGCATTGAAAACAATCATATCCGCACGCTCTTAATTGTCTATAACATAAAGGCGGTATTTCGATTTTATCAATCGCATGAATTGTTAACCGCTTTTATGACCAACGACCTCTATATTATTCAAAGATATACTCGTCATTACAGGCGCTCCTTAGAGTGTCTTTACCGCCGTTAACGCAGACGGGTCTGGCTAATCCTGCTATAGTGCGCGACTATTTTAAGAACAAATTATAAATTTCATTTATAGTCTATATTAAGCACTCACAAAGAATTTCGGAGGAATATATATGTCCGGTACAACCACTTGGGCTAAATTTAACTGGGAAGATCCTTTCGTCATTGATGACATGCTGAGCGAAGAAGAACGCATGATTCGCGATACCGCCCATCAGTATTGCCAAGATAAACTTCAACCACGTGTTACTGAAGCTTACCGCAACGAATCGACTGATCCAGAAATCTTCCGCGAAATGGGAGCGCTTGGTTTGTTAGGCTCTTCTATCGAAGGCTATGGCTGCCCCGGCGTAAACTATGTGAGCTATGGCTTAATCGCACGTGAAGTTGAGCGTGTTGATTCTGGTTACCGTTCAATGATGAGTGTTCAATCTAGTCTCGTTATGTACCCTATTTATAATTATGGTAGCGAAGCGCAAAAAGAAAAATATTTACCAAAACTTGCCAGCGGCGAATTCATTGGCTGCTTTGGTTTAACAGAACCTGATCATGGTTCTGACCCTGGTGGCATGGTCACCCGTGCGAAGAAAGTTGCTGATGGTTATATTCTTAACGGCGCAAAAATGTGGATCAGTAATTCTCCTATCGCTGACGTATTTGTTGTTTGGGCAAAAACTGAAGATGACGTTATTCGTGGTTTTATTTTAGATAAAGGGATGAAAGGTTTATCCGCTCCAAAAATTGAAGGCAAACTTGCATTGCGTGCATCCATCACGGGTGAAATCGTTATGGAAGATGTATTTGTTCCAGACGAAAACTTAATGCCTAATGTGCAAGGATTAAAAGGTCCTTTCGGTTGCTTAAACAGTGCACGTCTTGGTATCTCTTGGGGAGCATTAGGTGCGGCAGAAGCATGCTGGCATGCAGCACGTAGCTACACGCTTGATCGCAAACAATTCGGCCGTCCTTTAGCCGCTAACCAAATCATTCAAAAAAAATTAGCGGTCATGCAAACGGACATTAGCCTTGGTTTATTAGGCAGCTTGCGAGCGACACGCTTAAAAGATGAAAACAAACTTGCACCAGAATTAATTTCTTTACTAAAAAGAAACAATTGTGTGAAAGCATTAGAAGTGGCTCGTGAAGCTCGTGACATGCACGGCGGTAACGGCATTTCTGATGAATACCCTGTCATGCGTCACATGGTGAACTTAGAAGTAGTCAACACTTATGAGGGAACTCAAGATGTTCATGCGCTTATACTTGGCCGTGCTCAAACAGGGATTCAATCTTTTTTCTAACCCTAATTCGATGAGTAGACCCTAAGTCTAAGTTTCACCCTAATAATACCGACGCATATTCATGCTGTCGGTATTTTTTTATATATTTCATAACTTTTTAAGCTTTCATTGAATTTGCTTTTTGTTGACGCTAATAAGATTGTTTATATCTTCTTCTCTGTTTACACTAGGATACTCATTATTATTTAAATAAAAACTTTGGGAAACTCTCATGGAAAATAGCATGAATAACTCAATGGATATCTCATCAATGATTTTACTAATACTAGGTTTAGTTATTTTTATCGGTATTCATTTTGTACCGGCCATTCCCTCTTTAAAACATTCATTGGTTAGCCGCTTATCTGCTAAAGGCTACAAAGGAATTTTTTCAATCGTAGCACTCGTTGGTTTTGTACTTATTGTTATTGGAAAAATGAATGCCGATTTTGTTCATGTTTATGCACCCCTCAATGGCGCTAAACATATTGCAATGACGCTGATGCTTATCGCTTTTATTCTTTTGCCCGCTGCTCATATGAAAGGGAATATTAAACGCTTCACTCGTCATCCTATGTTGTGGGGTGTTGTATGTTGGTCTGCTGCGCACCTATTAGCAAATGGTGATTTGGCCTCTATCATTATGTTTGGCTCTTTAGGCTTATATTCCTTACTCGGAATGATAACCGCCAACGCTCGCGGCGCTCAAAAACAAACTGAAAAACTGCCCATAAAGAAAGATTTAATCGTCTTCGCAGCAGGTTTCACCACCTATGTTGCCATCATGTTTCTGCATCCATTTTTATTTGGCTACGCCATCATTGGCAGTTAAATTAATTTTTTCAACACTGTTTAAACTTTTGAATTATGAGTGACAATAACTTTTTCTCAAAAATACAACGCGGTGAGTTACCACCGCCTAATATTGCAAAAACACTTAACGCTACCTTTCTTGAAGTCAATACAGACAAGCAAACTCTTTTAACTTCTTTTGATATTGGTGAAGAATTCTTAAACCCCGCCGGTTTTGTGCAGGGTGGTATTGTGTCTGCCATGCTGGATGACACCATGGGGCCTTGCCTGGCATCACTTCTCGGTGAGAATCAGTTTGCACCAACACTCAGTCTAAAAGTCTCCTTCATTAAAGGCGCAAATCCAGGGAAGTTTACTGGAAAAGGAAAAGTCATTAAAAAAGGAAAAAGTATTTGCTATTTATCATCTGAGCTTGTTGATGCTGATGGTGAATTGGTCGCAACTGCAACGGCAACCGCTAAAATTATTCGCATGCCTAATTGATATTATTCATTTTATATTTCATAAAATCATTTTTGCCTATACCCTCATTTAAAAAAAACTGCTATGAATAAAGACAGCCATTTTTGGAAAATACAAAACGGAGAGGCACCAAGGCCACCTATTGCAAGAACATTAAAATCAGAATTTATAGAAATAAACGCTGAAGAAAAACGTTTATCATCTAGCTTTGAAGCAGGGGAGCGGTTTTTAAACCCTGCCGGCATGGTACAAGGTGGAATACTCACCGCCATGCTCGATGCCACTATGGGTCCAGCTATTGGAATGCTTCTAGGTAATGGCGAATTCGCACCAACATTAGATCTAAACGTTTTATTTATCAGCCCAGGTAAGCCCGGGAGATTTATATGTGAAGCAACGGTTATCAATCAAGGAAGAAGTATTTGCTACGCGGAAGGGAAGTTGTTCGATGATAGAAAACACTTAATCGCAACGGCAACCTGTACTTCTTTAGTGGCTTCGATCAAGAATTAATTTTTAAGGGCTTCATTGTATATTTATAACACGCACAAAAAAGGTGCTTCAGTTGAAGCACCTTTTTTATTTTTCTAAAACCAATAGAATTTTACTGATTCACTTTTTCTTCAAGCTCTGCCAAACTGACATGACGAACATCGGTTCCTTTAACCATGTAAATTAATTGTTCAGCTAAATTTCTTGCATGATCACCAATTCTTTCTAATGATCGCAATGCCCACAACACATTCATCGCACGTGAAATAGAACGCGGATCTTCCATCATGTAAGTCACAAGCTCACGTAGTGCAGACTTATATTCTTGATCGACGATGCGATCTTCTTTTACAACCGTAATTGCTAATTCAGTATCGTAGCGAGCAAACGCATCTAATGCATGCTGCAACATGGTAATGACGCCACTACCAATATGCCTTAACTCAATATAGCCCTGTGAAGAAGAACCTGTTTCAGCTAATGCCATTGCCATCTTCGCTACTTTTTGCGCTTCATCACCCATGCGCTCTAAATCACGTACAGCTTTGATAACCGTTAACACCATGCGTAAATCGCTAGCTGTTGGCTGGCGCATCGCAATAACTAATGTACATTGCTCATCAATTGCCATTTCAAATTCATCGACTTTGTGTTCATTGTCCAGAACTTGTTGTGCTAATTCACTATCTGCATTTTCAATTGATTTAACAGCGTCTTTAATTTGTTTTTCAACTAATCCGCCCATCTCTAACAACTCTGTCTTAATAGCTTCTAGTTCGCTATTAAATTGTTGCGAGATATGTTGATCTAAATTTAATTTGTCCATGACTTGCTCCAAAAACTTCTAGCGATGCTGTCAATATATTAACGAATTATTCTTACTGTTGTAATTTCAATAATAGAATCTAAAACTTGGTTAGCCAAATCGGCCTGTAATATATGCTTCTGTCAGTTTATGTTGAGGATTTGTGAAAACTATTTCTGTTTTATTTGCTTCTATTAATTTTCCGAGATGGAAATAAGCAGTTCGAGATGAAACTCGAGCAGCTTGTTGCATCGAATGGGTAACGATGGCAATCGTAAAGTTTTCACTCAGTTCAGCAATAAGCTCTTCAATTTTTGCTGTTGCAATTGGATCAAGCGCCGAACAAGGTTCATCCATTAAAATAACTTCTGGGCTAACAGCTATTGTTCGCGCAATACAAAGACGCTGTTGTTGCCCACCCGACAAGCCTGTACCTGGCTGTAATAAACGATCTTTCACTTCTTCCCATAACCCAGCACGTTTTAAACTTGTCTCTACAATCTCATCAAGCTCTGCTCGATGATTGACTAAACCATGAATACGAGGGCCATAAGCAACGTTGTCATAGATTGATTTAGGAAATGGATTTGGTTTTTGAAACACCATACCAACTCGAGCACGAAGTGGAACAACATCTAATTTTGGATCGTATATGTTTTGATTATCAAGTGTAATGTCACCTTCGATGCGGCAAATATCGATGGTGTCATTCATACGATTTAGGCATCGAAGAAATGTCGATTTACCACAACCCGATGGGCCAATCATCGCAATCACTTCGTTTTCACCGATATCTAAATCAACATCAAACAACACTTGTTTTTCACCGTAAAAAACATTAACTCCACGTGTAGACATTCGCGCCGAATCGACTAATGGAAAGCCAACTGTATCTTGTTGTTGATAATCAGGAACCGATGATTCTTTCACTTGTTCTTTTCCTATCGATTCTAACTTCACGTTTGTTTCTGCATTCATTGCTTCACTCATCGCATCGTTGCCCTTCATATTTTCGTTCGTGCTTTTCGTTTTATCACTGTGCTTTTGATTGTTGCCTAAAACTGCTGCGGGGCGATCTTCTAAGACTTCCATCATAAGCTCCTCTACCAGCGACGTTCAAGCCGTTTTCGTAATAGCACGGCCGATGTATTCATTAAAATTAAGAATGCCAATAGAACCATAATCGCTGCCGACGTACGCTCAACGAATGCGCGTTCCGGACTATCAGCCCATAAAAATATTTGAACCGGTAATACGGCTGCTGGATCAGTAATGCCAGATGGCAGATCAACAATAAACGCCACCATTCCAATCATTAATAGCGGCGCTGTTTCACCCAACGCTTGTGCCATTCCAATAATTGTACCGGTCAACATACCTGGCATTGCTAGTGGCAATACATGATGCAAGACAACTTGCATTTTTGACGCACCAATTCCCATTGCCGCCTCGCGAATTGAAGGAGGGACTGCTTTAATCGCTGCTCGACTTGAAATAATAATAGTGGGTAACGTCATTAGCGTTAACACGATACCACCAACTAAAGGAATTGATCTCGTCATTCCAAACAAATTAATAAATATTGCCAAGCCTAACAAACCAAAAATAATAGACGGCACTGCCGCTAAATTATTAATATTAATTTCGATAAATTCTGTTAATTTATTTTTAGGCGCATATTCTTCAAGATAAATAGCGGAAGCAACACCAATAGGAAAGGATAGGGCTAAAGTAACAAATAATGTAAACACTGTCCCTAATATTGCACCCAGAATACCGGCTTGTTCTGGCTCTCGGGATGCACTTGCCGTAAAGAAAGTCGTGTTAAATTGTTTACGCAACTCACCACTTTCTGCCAAAGAATTTACCCATGCGACTTGTTCATCATTAAGCCGACCATTTAAACCTTCTTTCTTGAGTACTTTGTAATAGCTATCGACATCATCATCAGCCAACACCCAAATTGTTTGCTCTGTGCCTAATAATTTAGGATTCGCTCGCAACTCATCCATTAATTGGTAGCTTGCGCTATTGCTTAACAACGCACTGAGTTGTCGTCGTGGTGTACGGCCAGAAACATCTGGGAAACGGCTTCTTATTGCATCTCGTACAATTGCATCAAAGTTCGCAAGTCTTATTTGCTCATCATCCAATACATCAGTAATGCCTAACTTATCAGCATCATACTGAACCGTTATTGCAATACGGGTTTGTAAGAATGCAGAATGCCCTTTGCCAATAATATCGGTAAATAATGCGACTAAACAAAGTATGCCGAATGCGATAGATAAAACACCATATAGCTGGAAACGCTTTTCTGCGCGATAGCGTTTAGCTAAATTCTTTTCAACTTTTTCCGTTGTTGTCATTGATTCTTTATTCATACTGCTCTCGATATTTTTTAACAACGTTTAATGCGATGTAATTTAAAAATAGTGTTACGGTAAATAACATTAGGCCTAATGCAAATGCCGATAAAGTTTTCGGGCTATCAAATTCTTGGTCGCCCACTAACAACGTCACAATTTGTACTGTTACTGTTGTCACGGCTTCAAGTGGATTTGCAGTTAAATTTGCGGCAAGCCCTGCTGCCATTACAACAATCATTGTCTCTCCAATGGCACGAGACATCGCTAACAGTACGCCACCTACAATACCCGGTAATGCGGCGGGAATAACGACTTGTTTAATTGTTTCGGATCTTGTTGCACCTAATCCTAAAGATCCATCACGTAATGATTGCGGTACAGCATTAATCACATCGTCTGATAGCGATGAGATAAAAGGAATTATCATCACCCCCATAACTGCGCCGGCTGCTAACGCGCTCTCAGACGAGACTGACATCCCAAAACTTTCACCGAGATTGCGAATAAAAGGAGCTACTGTCAGCGCAGCAAAAAAACCGTAAACAACCGTAGGAATTCCCGCAAGAATTTCGAGTAACGGCTTAACGATTGAGCGAACTCTATTTGAGGCGTATTCCGATAAATAAATGGCCGACATCAATCCTGTTGGTACCGCAACAATCATTGCAATAGCAGATATCATTAATGTACCGGTAAATAATGGGATTGCACCAAAAGATCCGGAACCACCAACTTGATCAGGACGAATGGCCGTTTGCGGACTCCAATTTAAACCAAAAACAAATTCAGTAAATGGAATGGCTTTGAAGAATTGGATGGACTCAAAAATAACGGAAATAACAATTCCTACTGTTGTAAGAATTGCGATACAAGAACATAACAACAAAAACCACTTGAAGACTTTTTCTACTTTTGATCGCGCTCTAAATTCTGGATTTATCTTTAACCAACCAATGATTGCGCCAAGCAAACCAACACACGCAATCACAACGGCTAAACTTAAACGACTTGTTTTTTTCAGCGAAGCTAAATGATCTGCAGCTTTTTGTAGTGCCGGATCAAGGTTATCAGTAGCCACATTACCGCTAACAACATTATTTAATGTATTTAACATCAAATCCATTTGGCCAGCATCTGCTTGGCGATAAACTTCAGGTAATTGAGCAACCACCAGTTGTTGAATAATTACATCATCAAATGCTATCCAAGCTACAAAGATAAGGATGCAAGGTATCGCACACCATAATGCTGTAAGCGCGCCATAATAAAATGGCAACGAATTTAAATGTCTCACTCCACCGACATTATTTGCTAATTGAAGCGATCGCGAGCGCCCAAACATGAAAGCGGCTGCAACTGCAATTAATAATGATACAAACAACGAGGATGGTGACATTTATTTTTCCAATAGAGATATCTTTTAAAAAAAACAAACCCGATAAGAACTCTTATCGGGTTAATTTTATGTTGCTACAAAATTTGGCCTGCTTTTAACATCTCAATCAGAGCCACTTAGCTTTCTTAGCCTGATTCAGCTCCATCAACATACTCCCTGTCAATAACGATTGCATAACCAATTTTTTAGTGCGTAATAAATTAAAGGCTTAAGTTCTTTAATGTTTTTACTGCATTACCAACTTCAGCACGCTCACTTTTTCCTAAAGGAATCATGCCTTTTTCTGTTAAATAACCTTCTTCACCCCAAGCACGATCATTTGTAAATTCAGCTAAGTATTCTGCAATACCTGGAATCACACCAACGTGGGCTTTTTTAACATAAAAGTATAAAGGACGCGATACTGGGTAACTACCCTCTGCAATAGATTCAAACGTTGGCTCATTGCCGTCAACGATTGAACCTTGTACTTTGTCAGAATTTTGATCTAGAAAGCTGAAACCAAATACACCCAGCGCATCAGGATTAGCATTCAATTTTTGTACAATTAAGTTATCATTTTCACCCGCTTCAACATAGGCGCCGTCTTCACGAACCGAATGACACACTTCTTTGTATTTGTTTTTGTCAGTCCCTTTTAATGCTTTGATCCAAGCTACTGATTTACATCCACCCTCAAGCGCTAACTCAGCAAATGCATCACGAGTCCCTGATGTTGGAGGGGGGCCAAGCACTTCAATTTTCTTAGCAGGGAGTGCTGGGTTAACGTCTTTCCACGTTTTGTATGGATTTGCTACTAACGTTTCTGACCCATCCGGATTCGGAACTTCTTTCGCTAAAGCCATAAAAATGTCTTTTCGAGTCAACGTCATCTGCTCAGCTTTCTTTGCATTCGCAACAACAATACCGTCGTAGCCAATTAGCACTTCAATAATCTCAGCAACACCATTGCCAGCACACTGCTTAACTTCAGATTCTTTAATCCGACGAGAAGAATTAGTAATATCAGGATGGCTTACACCAACGCCTTGGCAAAATAATTTAAGGCCGCCGCCAGAACCAGTAGATTCTACCTTTGGGGTCTTAAAGTTAGTGCTGCGGCCAAAACGCTCAGCCACAACTGTTGAAAACGGGTATACCGTTGAAGAACCAACGATACTGATATAATCACGGCCTTCCGCAAAAGCGCCTGACAGTGGGGCAACAACTGTTGCTGTTAATAGTGCAGTTTGAACAAGCTTTTTCATGGGTTTTTCTCCCCCTTGATAGTGTATTGCTAAAGCGAATTACCTTTTCAGCAACTCTGCTTTATCATCGGGAGCAATTATCCAAAGAATATATGACACTTATGTTACAAAATGCCGCAATTGTAGCAAAAGAATAGAATATTTGAACTCTGCCTTTTAAGCCTTTTATTAATCATTCACCCTGATCTCTACCGCTAATATTACGGTATAATCTCGATTTTTTGCTCGAATATGGGTCATTTTGCGCTTTATATGGCCTGCGCTAATAATAAGGATTTCTCAATCCATGACAGATTCACTTCCGCGCGCGACTACTAATCACTCACGGTTTGCTTTGTTAATTGAACGTTATTTAATTCGCCCTGTTGACAATGTCACTGAGCAACTGGGTCGAGCAGTTGCTTGGCTGACCATTCTAATGGCGCTTATGACTTTTATTTTAGTCTTTGTTCGATACGTTTTAAAACTCAACTCGATAGCCTTACAAGAATCTGTCGTTTATATGCATTGCCTAGTATTTTTGTTGGGCATTGGCTTCACCCTTAAAGCTAACGAACATGTTCGCGTCGATATTTTTTATCGAAATTTTTCAGAGCAAAAGAAAGCATGGATTGATTGTATTGGCAGTATTATTTTTTTATTACCTATTTGTGCATTTTTATTTTTTATCAGTTTTGGCTTTGTCGCCGGTTCCTGGCAAAATCTTGAAGGCTCAAGCGAAGCTGGCGGTATCCCTGCAGTATTTTTATTAAAAACTTTAATTCCCCTCACAGCAATCACTGCTGGATTACAGGGTATCTCATTAACGCTACGAAATATTCTTTTTTTAATTTACCCGCATCAATTTACTTCTGCTAATTCGATCAATCATAAAATTGATGAGCCCGCATTATGATTGAACTCATTCCACTATTTTTGTTTATCACTGTTTGCGCACTGCTAATGTTTGGTTATCACGTTGCTTTTACTCTTGCAGGAACGGCATTATTGTTTGCAAGTTTCGGCATTATTGGCGGTGTATTTGATCCAAAAATTTTATTGGCATTTCCAAGCCGTGTTTACGGCACCATGACAAATTACACATTAATTGCCGTACCTTTATTTGTGTTAATGGGTGTACTACTCGAAAAATCACGCATCGCTGAACGCTTGCTCGAAGATATGTCCCACCTATGTGGGAGACTTTCTGGTGGCTTGGGTTTATCTGTCATTTTTGTTGGTGTTTTATTAGCAGCAAGTACCGGTATAGTCGGCGCTACCGTTGTCACCATGGGGTTAATGTCATTACCTGCCATGCTCAATCGTGGTTACGATAAAAGTCTGGCAACAGGAACTATTTGCGCCACAGGAACTCTTGGACAAATTATTCCGCCCTCTATTGCTTTGGTATTACTAGGCGATGTGTTGTCGAGTGCTTATCAGCAAGCTCAAATTAACTTAGGCGTCATGAATCCCGAACCTGTTTCTGTAGGAGATTTATTTGTCGGCGCACTCATTCCTAGTTTAATGCTTGTTGGTTTTTATATTATTTATATTTTAGCTCGCACCACAATTAATCCCTCTTTAGCACCACCGATTAAGAATGAAAGCACTGAAAAAGTATCCGCAGCACACTGGCTAGGTAGTTTATTGCCACCTATTGTATTAATCCTGTGTGTACTCGGCTCAATTATTTTTGGCATTGCAACACCAACCGAAGCCGCAGGCGTTGGTGCGGTTGGTGCAGGGCTTCTTGCTTTTATAAAAAATCAGTTGTCGCTAACACAATTGAAAGATGTGGTTGATTCCACTTTAAAGATTACAGCCAAAGTCTTTATGATTCTTCTTGGTGCATCTTTATTCAGTTTGGTATTTCGTGGATTTGGTGGTGACACAGTCATAGAAGATTTTTTCCATCAATTACCTGGTGGTGTCTTCACCGCTATGATTATGGTCATGGTAGTTATTTTCTTATTAGGGTTTATATTAGATTTTATCGAGATCACTTTTGTTGTTGTCCCAATCATTGGTCCTATTCTTCTTGCTATGGATATAAATCCAATTTGGCTTGGTATTATGATCGCATTAAATCTACAAACCTCTTTTTTAACGCCACCCTTTGGGTTTGCCTTATTTTATTTAAGAGGAGTAGCGCCCGATAGCGTCCCAACATCGGCAATTTATCGTGGCGTCATTCCGTTTATTATGATCCAATTACTCCTACTCGTAATTCTCGCCATCTGGCCCAACATCGTCACTTGGTTACCAGAGCGCCTTTAATAACAAATAATTAAGGCACAATTTTAATAAGACTTTTAGGTTTAATGATAATGACTGATATCGATGAAGATCCAAAACCAACTGGCACGCTCACTCTCCAAACACTGACCATGCCTGCAGATACGAATGCAAATGGTGATATTTTTGGAGGCTGGTTAATGTCACAAATGGATTTAGCGGGTGCTATTTTGGCTCATGACTATGCGCAAGGACGAGTAACAACCGTTGCGGTTGGCGGCATGACTTTTTTACGGCCCGTACCCGTTGGTGCAACAGTCAGTTGCTACGCTCAAGCTATCGAGACAGGTCGCTCTTCAATTAGAACGTTGGTTGAAGTATGGATTAAATCAAATCGTACTGGTGAAATCGAAAAAGTTACAGAAGGCGAATTTGTGTATGTCTCTATTGATGACAACGGCCGTACACAGCCTTTGAAGATAAATTTAGATTAATGCCAATCTCCTAGTCGATATAATTCCTTAACTAGGAGATTTATTCTCTCATGACCCATCTAGAGAAATTACTGTAATTATCGCTTTGACAATTCTGCTTATATATAAAGTCTTAATTAGATAGTTTTTCAAGATAAGTAATACCACCTAACTTCCACATTGAACGGTTAATCTCTGTCGATCGCGACTGAACATAAAGAGAGGGATTTTTTGCAGACATTTTTTTCGGGCTTGGCAATACTGCCGCTAACAAACCCGCCTGCCAATTATTAATATTTTTTGCTTTAATTTTGTAAAAATTTTGTGCTGCTGCTTCTGCACCATAGGTTCCCTCACCAAATTCAGCAATGTTCAGGTAAATCTCCAATATTCTTTGCTTTGACCAAAAACATTCCATAAGTAATGCAAACCAAGCTTCTAATCCTTTACGAATATAGCTGCGGCCATTCCACAAAAACAAATTTTTAGCGACCTGCTGACTAATCGTGCTCGCGCCACGAGGTTTTCCGTTTTTTTCATTGAGTGCTTTTTTTAAAGAATCTAGATCAAAACCAAAGTGATTAGGAAATTTTTGATCTTCAGACGCAATAACGGCTAACTGTAAAGCGGGAGAGATATTCTCTATTGGCTGCCAGATATGTTCAGCGTGTTGGTCAGATTTCCATTCCCACGCAATAATGACAGCTGACGAAGAGGGGTTTATCCATTTGAAAAAAATCACCAAAACAAAACTAGCTATTAAAAATATAATAGCTAGACAGAGAATTAATTTAAATACTCGTTTAATAATATTGCTCAAAGCCTCAAAAAAATCATTAATCTTGGATTTTAATGCTTTCTTTTTGTTTTATGGTTTTAGCTTCTAAACGCTCGATCATTTTGACGATTGCTGACTGAATTATTTCATCTTCTCTAGCGTCGTTTTTACTGGTGAACCTTTCTTCTTGAGGTTCTACACCTTCATCTAAAACAAATGTGACAGATACGCCCTCAGCACAACTCGTTGTTTTTCCAAAATATTCTAATGAGATTTCAGGATAACCTTGAAACCCCATTTTAATCTTTTTTGCGATGCGCTTTTTTGATTTATCTAAATTCATTTTATTGTCTTTAATTAGATTTATGCTTCGCGATGCTCGGTTGCTTCGCCGGGAGTAATAAATAACATTTTCGTTTTAGTGGTCGTTCTCATTGTATGCCAAATACCTTTTGGCACAACGATATAAGCATCTTCTTTATCAACAAAAATAGTTTTTTCTCCGGCGTCTGTTTCTAAAATCATTGTCGCCTGACCGGATAGTAGCATCACAATTTCATCGCCATGTGGATGCATTTCCCACGAAGCCCAATCTTCTTCAAATTCATGACAAGACACTAATTCATGGCTCTTGAAGCCTTCGTAATTTCTTTCAATGCGCTCATACAAAGTCGCATCGCACGCTTCAGTTGTTACTTTTTTATCAGGACTGATAACAGCAAAGTTTGTAGTTATATCAAATTTATCTTCACTCATAAATTATCTCTTTGTCCATATCAAATTGTATGGAATGCCCATTCACAATCCTTAATCAAATATTCGTGTAGATGTATCTAAATTTTCAGTATTCAATCGACGAAGATGTTCTAAAATGCTAGAAGGAAACCCCTGCGTATAATCCGCCATTATCTTTTCTTCATCTGTTTCTCGAAGAAGCATACCTGCTGCAATAAGATAATTATCTGTGTTATTATCATATCCCATAGCGTTTACTAAACAAGCGGCGATTTTTTCCTTTATTTTTGGCGATAGTTTTTTAAATTGAGAATGAGTGCGAAACAATGTTTTTAAAAAACCATAAATAAAACCTGCCGGAGAGGAATAACAATTCCAATTGGTATAATTTTCACTGAAACGCTGATTTAGAATATCTTTATCACTTAAGACATCAACTAAATGATCGAAAATCTCTGGCAACCGGTCCATACTCCACTGATGCCATTCTGTTGGTTTAGCGCGAGCACTCATCTCTCGACAACAAGCAAGTATCGGAATGTGTTGATGTGCTTTTTCAAGTTCGATTTGTGTATTGTATACATAATGAAGAAATCGTCGATTGACGTCACTGAGCTTTTCAAATTCAACATTAAACGTTTTGTATATTACTGGGTTATCCAATAATTTAGGGTCATCAGTAAATTCTCTATCATGACCAATAGCATATTTAATCTGGTTGCTTGCCAGATCAATTCGAAGTACACGTTTACTTGTTTGCTCTGCTGAAATGATTTTTTGTATTTCCAAGCAATGACTAATGTCATCAGAAAATAAAACCTGGACCGTGTAATCGTCCGTCGTTGTGCCTAGACTATGACCAAGAAATGGAAAAGGAAAATCAATCATATCTTTTATCTCAACCGCTATTGAATCCACTTCTGAATTATCGAAACAATAATAAGCGCTAGTTTTGTCATCACATGCCTTAGGTGATGTTGTTCGCTTTTTTATTTTTCTTCTGTTCGAAGTGTCATCCCTGCAAGTAACAAGAGACCTGCAAATATTCCTAAATTTTTAACAAAGTTTTGCTGTTCGTGTCCTGCTTCGATACCACTGAAATTCCAAAAGTCGTGAAGGTTATAATTGATTACTAGTGTGAGTGCAGCCAACGTTAATGCACTCCAAGCAACGTAACGATTGATGAGCAGACTAATACTGGCAATTATCTGCACACACCCAGCGGCTGCTAACAAAATAGGAATAAACATCATTCCATGCTTATTCATCAGCGCGACATGCATATCCCACGCAACAAATTTAAGTATCCCTGGTAATAGAAAATACAGAGCTAATAAACTACGGCCGCCATGAATTAATATTTTTTGCAACATAACTATTACCTTTTTATAATTATTTTTAAACAACCAAAATTCCAACGTCTTTTGCTGTTGTTAAACTTACAACCGTTCCGCTAATAAACTCCACGACATCTTCTACCATGCCATCACTAAAAATTACGCCATTATTTGGCATTCTTGATGCGATACTCATTGGATTCTCTTGATCAATTTTACCAAAGACTAATTCCACTCCAGTGGTCTGACTTGGGAAAGGTTCGCGAACAGCGTATTGCAAAAAATCGTCATCCCATGCCATTGAAAAAGCGTTTATATCTTTTGAACCAACTACGCCTCTAGCACCTGCAATAATACTTTTCATCCAGCCGGTGCTACCCAAACCTGTAGAAATAATAATACCGCTCGATGATTGTACTTCGCTACGACCACCAACATTTAATTCATATCGCGCTGAGGTTTGAAAACGTGGGCCGATAAAAAAATCATTAACGGCTAATAATTCTTGGCCATCATTTAATGTCGCCTTTGCCATAGTGATATGTTGGCGATTAAATGCTTTTTTGATAACGTCGTTAAGAATTTGGGTCGTATCTTTTACTTGAAACGGTAACAGAATGCCATCGTAACGTGTAGGTTCTGGGTTAATAGCAATGACGGGTTGTCCGCTTAAATATTTTAATGTGTTAGCCACTAAACCGTCTTGGCCAACAACCACAACAATATCTTGTGGACCAAACATAAAGTTGGGTAAAAACCCGCGCTCTACTTCTTGCACACGAGCCAATCTTTGCAGGCTCTCTTTTACGGCATTTATAGATTCATAGTAGTGAACATGTTCAAGGCGATATTCTGCAAAGTCATCGCCACGACTATTAACGACAAATTCTGCCTGCGCTTCTGTATTGTATTGCGCGATTAACTCTTCCATCCTCGTGCGTCGAGTGATGAGTACGACTTTTGTGGTCTTTACACTATTATCTTTCTGGCTTGTCATCAATCTTTCCGAGACGAACGCGTATTTTTAGCGGCATTTTTTCCGATTAAAGATTCAAACAAATCAGGAGAGATATTTAGCTCGCCAATTCGTTCTGCACTTCCGGCTAATTCTTTAAAGGCTAATGCTAATAGCTGTTGTGGTTCTAATCTTCCTAACGTTAACGCTTCTAATACTTTGGCATCTACTTTTGACAGTGCCTGCATATTAGCGCCAACTTCATAAGCGTTGGCATCTGCTTGTTTTCGTTCATTTTCTACAGCAAGATCGACAAGTTGTTTTCGCTGATCTTCCTGTTGAATATCGCCTGTTAATTCATCTTGCCGCATTTGCCTGCGTTGTTCTTGTAAAATGCTTTCTGCTTTCAATTTTTCTTCGCGAATTTGTTGCTGTTTTTGTTCAATGGCCATTTCTGTTTTTAGTTCGTTTTCTTTAACGGATCGTTCTTGATCAATTGACGCATTACGACGTCGATAAATGGCTTGATCCGCTTCTTCTAATAACTGCTCTCGCACAGATGCTTCCAGTGCCCGAGAAGTTTCTGGTACAGGCTTAATGGCTAATATTGAAAAATCCATTACCTCAATACCCAATGCTTGTAATGCTTCTGATAGAGACAATTCCTTTTGTACTGAATTCACTAATAAAGGAGAAGCAACCAACGCCTCTCGTAATTCTAAATTCTCAATGGCAACTCGCATTTTTACTTGCGCTAAATTAACAATACGGTTTTTTAACTTTTCCATATCATTTGTCGTATATCCGACGCCATTTTTTTGCAACGTGAAATTCATCATTCCCGCTAATTTTTCAGGCTCAGTCACACGATAAACAATCTGACCTTGAATGGTTATTTCTTGGAAGTCTTTTGTCGTCTCTTTAAATATAAAAGGTAAATCAGCACTACCAAGCGGGATCGCCACTAAAGACGTAGTCGGTGCAAAATACCAAAAAGATAATCCAGGGCCTTTGCGTTTAAGTTTCCCGCGTTTGTATTGAATTAAAAATGTCGTAGGTTCTGCTTTGATATAGTTTAAATTAAACACCGTTTTCTCCTTTAGGTAGATTGCTTCCTAATTTCTCATTTAGCGCGAGAAAAAGCCCACCATGATTATGTTTTTATATTCTGTATTTTTGAATTTTTTTTGCCACCACCGAGAAGATATGCCATTGATGAGGCTGTCCATCCGATGCATGACCTGATATGTTGTGTTCAGTTAGCTTTAGGATTTCAAATTTCTCAAATATCAATCTAAGTTCACTTTCTTGAAAGACTAACACGTCTGGCCAGTACGCTTCTCGATCGTAATCTGTACTCGCCATGGTGTCATTGGGCCCTAAAAATGAACCACAAAATATCCCACCCTCTTTTAGCGAGTTGTATATTTTTTCCCACGCTGACTTAAAATCTTTTTCTGGGCAAAAAAACAAACTCGCATCTGCGACCACTAATGAAGAGTCGGGATACTCATAAGAAAGGAAACTATCTTGCGACAAAACGACTTGGTCATCATCCTTGAATCGATCCGAGCAAATCTTTATCGCTTCGCTTTCTATATCGAATGCAAAAACCGTAAATTCATTTTTTCTTAAATACTCTATATCTGCACCTGCACCACATCCACAATCGATCGCTGTTTTTTTGTTATTTATTAAACCAACGGCATAAATTAAATCAGGTCTAATCTCACGGCTTAGAGTTTCGGTATAGTATTTTATTTTTTCTTTCGCGCTCATAATCAATGATATTATTGTCGAAGGCTAACTCGCAAAACCAGTTATGTAATATCCTCCCGCCACGATTGCAGTTATTACAGAAACGATGCAACCCAAACCAAATCGATGATGCCACATTTCATATTTTTTATAGCCCACTTCATCGTTCTGCAAGTAACAGTGATAACGTTTATATATTAAGAAGACTGCTATAGCGTTGAAGAAAACAGCTAATAAACCAGCAATAATTTTAATCATGAGTATTGGGTTACTAGGTGCATTTGCTAGCATGATTGACCCCGTTACTAGCGTAATTAATAATGCCGGGATTTCAACAAATTTATCAATCTTCCAATGGAGTGCCGCTATGTAACTATCTTTGAAGTGCACATTTTCTTGATCTAATTCGCAGACTGTTTCTATTGCAAGACAACCAGCCCAAATTCCTATAGCCATCAAATGAATGAATAGTATTACTGTCATACCAACTCCATTTTTTTATATTAATAATTAGTCACTGCTTCTTAAATTTTTAATACTTAAACGGATAAAATTTCCACTGTTTTCTATTTGGATGAAACAACAACAGCACAACAGGGAAAAAAGTACCGATAACGTCTCCACCAATACCAAGATGCTCTTTCATGCCACTCAAGTGTAATGCGTCGTACCACATAACTGATCCATGAGCTAAGCTCATTACAATTGTGAAATTAAGAAGGGGAACATACTCTTGTGGTCGTCGAGCACCTAGAATAAAAAAACATCCTAGGGTGACGTATATTGCTACCAGCATATGTTCAAAGGCCATGTGCCGCTCAGGATAATTCCAAATCCAACCTTGCTTTTCTAGCACCAACATATTGACTGGATATACAACAGCAAAACCAATTCCTACTACCAACATGGCAATACTAGTGAGCTTATTGTTAGTATCAATAATGTTCATTTGTTCTCCTCCAATATTTTTATCTTCTAAAAATGCTCTTTAAACAGCATCATTCTTACGACCTTGATTAAAAATAATTTTAATTTATTTACATAAGCTAATATTAATCTTGCTTAGCAATTCCGAAAAAACTTCTAGCTTTATACGCGCTACGTAAAAACAAGAGCGGACGTTCGCTTTACTAATATCATGAATTTTGAAAGAGGAGTTTTGATACATGACGTTTATATTACAATTATTATTTTTATAAGCGCTGTAATTGATAAAACGGGATTATTTACTGTTGTTGGGGATCAATTGCCATAGGCTTTTGATTTTACTTCTAATCATTATTAGTTTTTAAAATATAACGCCATGCTCAACTGAGCTTTGGTGCAGAAACTCTTATACTATTAAGTACAAAAGTAACCACGGACAAAATATCAGCTAAGCACTTTGTTATTTAATTCTGCTTACAGAGGGGTAACTTTGTTAGCACATGGACCTTTTTGCCCTTGACCAACTTCAAACTCAACCTCTTGGCCGTCATTTAAAGTCGCATATCCACCACCAGCTTGAATTTCTGAATGATGAACAAACAAATCTTTACTTCCGTCTTCTGGAGTGATGAAGCCAAAGCCTTTGTCTGCGTTAAACCACTTAACTGTACCTTTACTCATAATGTTTTCTACTTTATGTGGTGAATTCTAATTAACTTAACTCGCTATCACCATTACGGGCTAAGTTTTTGAAACTGTAAATGATCACTTTCTTTGGTCAGCGCGAAATGACACGTAGTTTGTCCTACTCCTGCAGCTCTGACAACAGCATTTAGTATGTGTTTTCGCTTTATGAGCATTTATCTTGTCAAAACACTGGTTATGCAACGATTAATACACAAACCCTAACCTCAATGCCATTCCATCCATTAACTCTCAATAAAACAGATGAGAGTTTCTGCGGGATAAGTTAAAGATTTCCTGCTTACACCTTCCCATTTTTAGGGTTTTAATGTATCCATTGGCATATCGTGAAGAGGATAAACTGTATAATGATTTGCTCTAGAATTATTTAACTTATTTTCGTCTTTAAATTCCATTCCCTATATAGCAATTACTGAAGGAATGATTGAATCTTTTTTATCGCCCACCAATACTTACCTGAAATTGGCGCTGAACTTATATCATCAAATAAAGAAATAACGCCCTCTTTGCCACCTTAATCCAATGTGTCTATTGTTTCGTCCAGTTTCTACATTCGAATCTGGAAAGCCGGGCGTGCGCCAAAACTGACTTATTTTTATATCTCGTTCCCTTATTCTAGACATAGTCGAATCATCTTTACGATCCAGCCTGTATAGATCTAGAGGTACATAGCCAATAAAATTTTTTCCTTTGTCATTTTTCTATCCTTTTTTGTATTTAATATTTATTTTTTAAATCAGCAACACAGGCCCTTTGATTTTATTTTGCTAACACTTTAAAATTTATATATTAAAAACTTTTTAAAAGAGCATTTGCTTCATCATAGTTAGGCTCTTGTTTGACTAAAATTTCTAATAATTTCTTTTGTTGCTCCTGATTATTAATATTTTTTATTACTTCAAGAACCAACTCAGGCTCTTCAAAATCATCGCAAGCCAATTCTACTTTATGTTGGACCTCGCCCCAATTTTCTAGTTTTGTGGCAGCTTTTATTAGATTATACAAACAGAGAACATCGGTTCTTCGGTCATACTCATTGCTCACTCCTGAATTCATAAAATTAATATGCATTGAAGCTCGAAAACAGTCGCACGCTTTTTCATAATCTTTCATTTCTAGATGGCTCATACCAATTTGAAACATTGCTTTATTATTAAGTGGATTTACCGCCATAACTCGATTAAATGCATTTATCGAGTCTTCAAGTTGCTTGAAATAGTAATGGGCCATCCCTTTTGTAAATAATATATCTTCGTTTTCACCTGCAGTAATTTCATATTCTTCATAAACAGCTATACATTTTTCATATTCCTTTAACATGAAATAGGCTGACCCTAAATTCATAAGAGTATCGCTATCATTTGGCCTTTCTTTTAATGCATCATTGTATAATGAAACGGCCTCACTCCATTGGTTATCAAAAAACTTTTCTTGCCCTTTGTCGAAAAGTTCTTTAAAGCTCATAAGCTCTCCTAATTTATATAATTTTTTGGCTTATTTCGTTATCGCTACTTCCGCAGCTCATAATAAGCCTGTTCTGAAATCTCGTGATATTCATTCACTTGTTTTTGGTAAGCACGATAGGCGGTGTAGACTTTTTTGAAGAGGGGATCTGTTGTGGCATTTTCTTCATAGATTTCGTTGGCGACTTGTTCTAGTTTTTCTAACACGTCGTCGGGGAGTTTTCTGATTTCGATATTTTTATCGTTTTTTATTTGTTGTAGCGCGTTGTTGTTTCTTGTTGTGTATTCATCAAGCATGTCTTGGTTTACTGAACGCGTGGCGAGTTCGATGATGTGTTGCAAATCATTTGGTAATGCGTCGTAAGCTTCTTTATTTACAATTAATTCCAGCGTTGGGCCGGGTTCGTGCCAACCGGGATAGTAATAATATTTTGCGACTTGATGTAAACCGAATGCGACATCGTTGTAGGGGCCGACCCATTCTGTTGCGTCGATGGTTCCGGTTTGCATGGCGGTGTAGAGTTCACCCCCAGCGATAGTGACAGCGGTTCCACCAGCGCGATTAAATACTTCACCACCCATGCCGGGGATTCGCATTTTTAATCCCTTTAAATCCTCAACTGAATTTATTTCTTTGTTAAACCAACCGGCCATTTGTACGCCGGTGTTACCACCTGCAAATGGTACTAGGTTGTAGGGCGCATAAATATCTCGCCATAGTTCTAAACCGCCACCGTAAAAAAGCCAGCCATTCATTTCTTGTGCGTTTAAACCAAACGGTACTGATGTGAAAAACTGTGCGGCAGGGATTTTACCTTTCCAATAATAGGCGCTGGTATGGCCCATTTGTACGCTGCCAGATGACACGGCATCGAATACGCCCAGTGCAGGCACTATTTCATCGGCACCATAGACTTTTACTTTTATGCGTCCACCAGAGGCTTCTGTAATAAAGCGTGCAACGTTTGCAGCTGCAGAACCTAAACCCGGTAAGTTTTTTGGCCACGAAGTGACCATGGTCCACTCGTATTGTTGTTGTGCACCAAAATCTGAATCGTTTTTATTGTCTGATGATTGATTAGCAACGTTGTTTTGTCGATTTTTTTCATCAAAGTTTTTTGAGCGCTCAACAACAAACAAACCAAACACTAACACGAGCAGTGCCAGCAGTATAAATACTGCTGCAATCAATTTCGGTGAATGTGTAATTATAGGCTCATTGTTCATTGGTCTTCTATTACTCTAGATCATTTTTATTGGTATTAGCAATAACACGCTTTTTTATAAATGAATATTGTTCTGGGAATTTTAGTATTGTTGTCATATTATCTTTATAAATTGCTAGTTCTTTTTCATTCCTAACGATTAAGAATCCATCGATTATAATATTTCCTTGAGAATCATTTAAGATTACACATTTTTCCCACTTAGTTTTCTTATCAAAATTGCAACCATGCTCATTTAGTTTTTCTATCTCTTCAGTCGCAACATTTAATCCCTTTAAATAAAATGGCACATAAAACAAACACCAGAATAAAAAAAATAAAAAAAACATATAAATTGCTATAAAGATAAAATATGAAATCAATCCTGCAAAGCTTAATGATTTTGAAAAATCATTATTATCAGGATGAAAATATGAAATCTTTTTAGCTAAAAAAATAAACATTTTTTTTCTAGCAATTGTTTCCCGGTTTTTTATTGTTTTTATAATAAGAAAAAAGAAAGTTGATGCGCCAACTATTGCTGCTATTGAAAGGAATATGCCTTTTTCCCCAAAGACAGTTTTAATAAATTCTAATAGAATATCTACTACATCAGATAAAAAATGAGTGGTTGCATAATATGCTGAAACATAAGCTTCTTGTATGCTTATCGGAAAATGTGAAGCTTCTATCCCCCATCCCTGTAGAGTTCCGTGGTTATAACTCAACCCCATTAAATACATAGCAGGAGCTGCTAACGTAACTGCAAATAATAGTAAGCTAATATAATCAATTTTGTTTTTTACTTTTCCGCCCACGTATATCCCTATTTTTTCTTGTTACAGAACTTCTAATTTCGCGTATTGCATAACAAGCCATTTGCTGCCCTCACTGTCGAAGTTGACTTGCACGCGTGCTGCACTGCCTTGGCCTTCGAAATGTAGGATGACGCCTTCGCCGAACATGGGGTGGTTTACCCGTTGTCCCAATTGATAATCACCACTGGATCTTTCTGTTAGACCCGATGGCGCTCGCTGGTGTCGATGACCAACAGGGCGAGTGACTGTATTGCGAATGCGTACTTCATTGACGAGTTCTTTGGGAATTTCTTTCACGAATCTAGATACCTTATTAAAATTTTCGTTGCCGTGTAACCGACGGGCTTCGGCATGAGTGATGATGAGTTTTTCCATTGCGCGTGTGATGCCGACGTAACACAAGCGCCTTTCTTCTTCTAAACGGTCTGGATCTTCTGATGACATTTTATGGGGAAATAAATTTTCTTCCATGCCTGCTAGTATAACTAATGGAAATTCTAAGCCTTTGGCAGAATGCAGCGTCATCATTTGTACTGCTTCGTCATATTCTTCGGCTTGTGTATCACCGGAGTCTAATGCCACTGTGGCTAAAAATTCTTGTAGTACTGTGACTTCAATTTCTTGTTGTGCGCCGTCACCCTCAAACTGATTGGTGTCGTCGGGTTCAAGTAGGACGCCTTCTGGTGAAAACGCTCGACACGCATTCACTAGTTCATCTAAATTTTCTTTTCGTGCTTGGCCTTTTTCGCCTTTTTCATTTCCGTGAAAATCATAGAGACCTGATTTTTTAATGGCGTGTTCTGCCATGTCGTGCAGTTCTGTTTCTTCGCCGTTTTCTTGCGGTTGCGTTTCTTTGTCGAGTAACTCAATCAAATCTGTAAAACTATTGAGTGCGCCGGTTGCTCTCGCGGTTAATCCAGCGGATGCCATGAGTTGTTTGCTGGCCTCCCACATTGAACCGCCTTCTTCACGTGCTTTTAATCGAATAGTTTCTACAGTTTTATTTCCAATGCCACGTGTGGGTGTATTGATAATTCGTTCAAATGCGGCGTCGTCATTTCGGTTTGCGATTAAACGTAAGTAGGCGAGGGCATTTCTAATTTCTAATCGTTCGTAGAATCGTTGGCCGCCATATATTCGATAGGCCACGCCTTCTGTCAAAAATGCTTCTTCTAAAATTCGAGATTGGGCATTGGAGCGATATAAAACAGCGCAATCACTAAAACTGTTACCTTGTTGTACAAATTCTTTTGTGCGCTCAACAATAAATCGTGCTTCGTCGTATTCGTTAAATGCAGCATAGAGTGAAATCGGATCGCCATCAGATTGGTCCGACCATAATTCTTTTCCAAGACGACCGTTATTGTTTTCGATAACAGCGTTGGCTGCTTTTAGAATGCAATTTGTCGAACGGTAATTTTGCTCTAGACGAATAGTGTTTGTTGACGAAAAATCTTTGCTGAATTGTTGGATGTTTTCAATTTTTGCACCACGCCAACCGTAGATCGACTGGTCATCATCGCCAACTGCAGTAACAAAGCTTTTGTCGCCGGCTAAAACACGAAGCCATGCGTATTGAACGGTGTTGGTATCTTGAAATTCGTCAACCAATATAAATGGGAAGCGTCGCTGGTAGTGCGCTAATAAACTTGGATTGTTTAACCACAGCTCATGAGCACGCAATAAAAGCTCTGCGAAATCTACCATGCCGCCACGCTGACAGGCTTCTTCATAGGCATGATAAACACTGATCATGGTTTTTAAAAATATGTCGCCGGTTTCTTGAATATGCTGGGGGCGTAGACCTTCGTCTTTTTGTCCGTTGATAAACCATTGTGATTGCTTTGCTGGCCACGTTGTCTCATCTAGCCCTAAGCTTTGATGTATTCGCTTCACTAAGCGCAATTGATCGTCTGAGTCGAGGATTTGGAAGTTTTGCGGGAGCTTGGCTTCTCGCCAGTGCGCTTTTAGTAAACGATGCGCTAAGCCATGAAAAGTCCCGACCCACATGCCCTGTGCTGGCATGCCAATAAGCTCTTCTAAACGACTACGCATTTCACGAGCGGCTTTGTTAGTAAAGGTCACGGCCATGATGCCGTAAGGTGATACATGTTCGACCTGTATTAGCCACGCAATGCGATGAACCAATACACGAGTTTTGCCACTACCAGCACCCGCAAGGATTAATTGATGACCAGGGGATGCTGCAACGGCTTCGCGTTGTGCATCATTGAGAGAGTCTAATAAGAGAGATACGTCCATCCCTGAGATTGTACCAAAATACGAGCCGTTAAGGCTTGTGTATTCTCTTATTTTTCAGACTATTCCACGGGTTAGGCTCAGCCCCCTGAAATGACTGATACACCTGAAGCACTCGTCAAGCGCTGCTATAAATGAGCCCTTCGATCACTAGCTGGCTAAAAAATGAATAGTCTGTTTGTTTATCTTTTTAAGCAGCTAATAATTAACGCATTCAATGGAAGAGGGTTTTGATTAGGCAACAAAAAATAATTATTTTTTTAATTTTCCTAATTTTTTTATCCAGACAATTTAACAAAACATCGGATTATTTTTAATTACCTTGCAGACGAATCCTCGCTTTTTTGAGGACGCCCAATCTAATTTAAAATCAAAGCCTTTTATTGTTTTAATCAAGCTAAATAGCGCATGCATTTTCATCACCAAAATTTAGCCGCCTTTGCTTTTGTTATTTTTAAATTCATCTTTCACTTAATTTTATTGGCTTATCAGTCGCGCTTATTTTAAATTTTGGACGTATACCTTTTTATTTCAAAAAATTTTATTGCCTGATCACCTATATTTTGTTCTCGCTTTATTTTTTATTTTCATAAGGACCCGAGTAAAAATTATAAATTTTTAAAGATACTCAAGTGATTTTAATAGTTTTTTAAAAGGCTTATATCAAAAAAGAATGCTTAAACTAGACTAGTAGCCGTTCAACCGAGACTAAGTGCTGCTAATCCGTATCAGAATGTTTTGTTTTGTGATGCGGTTAACATATTAGATCTGAAAAGTATTTGTGGTAGCGCTGTAGATTTTACATCGAGCCACTCATCTTTGCTTATGCAATTTAATTGGATAATTACATGTCGTTATACCCACCAACATTGAAGCAACTACATAATGCCTTTATGGCAATGTGCTTGCCTGTGTTGTTGGCATTTATGATGCTATTTCTTTCGTGCTTTGCTAATGCGGCCGACTTAGATACAGATACATTTCTATTTAAAGATTCACCCATTTTCTCTTTAGAATCAAAGTCTCCGACTAAAGAAGCATCGACTGTAAAAATAAATAAACCTCTCTTCTTTGCGACAAAAGAACAACTCTCTGCTGAACAAGTTTTTGATCGTGCTAATGAAATCACTTGGCAAGAATTTGATAATGCCCTGTGGGTCCCCACCAGTAGAGACAATTCGTTATGGTTTAGCTTTCAATTGCATCCTTCCGATAAAACCCTTGTGACTGTTTATGAAAAGTGGGTTTTTGTACTGGTTTGGACTCTATTAGAGCATGTGCAAATTCATACGCTTAACAATAATACTGGAGAATTATGGACCAGCAAACCCATCGGGATTCTTTACCCTGCATCAGAACGCTACTTCAATTCACGGCAATTTGTTTTTCCTTTGCCAAAAGTACAAGCCGATCCGGTGACTGTTTTATTAGAAATACGCTCTGGTAATTTGCTCACGTTTCCCGGTTCAATTATGACCGAAAAAACATTTGTTCAATCAGATGTTATCGATACTTTAGCTGTTGGTGCCGCTATTGGCAGCCTTATTGTGATGCTTCTTTATAACATTAGTTTATTTTGGGCTTTAAAAGAGCGTTCATATTTTTATTATTCTGTTTATATTATGTCTGTTATGTTGTATTTCTTGTCTGTATCTGGGCTCGGGTATAACTTTGTTTGGAATGAATTTTCTTGGTTAAAGTTTAGAGCCTTTCCGATTTTTGCTTCTTTTAGTTTTATTGCGATGATTCTATTCATCAGAGATTTTCTGCATCTACGTGAATATCATCATTATTTCATGCGAGGTAGCGATTTATTTCTTCTTATGTGGGTGATTATGCTTACCTGCTCTGTCATCACTGAAGAAGCGTGGATTATCACAGCGCTTAGCCTATTAGCGCTATTTTCAACCACGTTTGGTGCTGTATTAGCAATATTTCTTTCTTTTAAAAATAATACCGATGCTAAAATATTTATGTTTGCATGGTCGGTTTTTATTATTGGTTCTCTTATTTTTATATCAGCATTGTATGGTCTTATCTCATTAAATTATCTTACTCGTTACTCACAGATGTTAGCCATTACCCTCGAACTTGTGTTTTTATCTTTTGCACTGGCTTATCGAATTAACGATGTCAAAAAAACTCGTGAAGAAGCTCAACAAGAAGCATTAATTTTGACGCAGCGTGTGAGTGATGAAAGACGAGAACGACTTAAAGCGCAAATAGAAACGCTCGACGTACACAAGCGTATGAATGACAATCTTGAGCGAGAGGTTGAACTTCGAACTCAACAACTTGAAATGACAAAAACAAAATTAGAAAGTATGAATGCAGCTCTCACTGAACTTTCCGTAACAGATCCTTTATCAGGTATTCATAACCGCCGATTCTTCGATGATAAATTAATTGAAGAGTGCAAACGTGCATATCGTATTCAACAACCCCTAGCCGTTATCATTGCTGATATCGATCATTTTAAGCCAATTAATGATAATTTTGGACACGTCATTGGGGACGAATGTATTCGACAAACAGCGAATGCATTAAAATCTGTGGTGCGACGGCCTTCTGATTTATTAGCCCGTTACGGTGGAGAAGAATTTGTTTTTGTTTTACCCGGTGGCGACTTGGAAGAAGCAACGCAAATTGCTGAAAATTGTCGTGTTGCCGTTGAAGCAATAGACTTTAAATACGACGGTAAAAAAATTGGCTTGACCGTTAGTGCAGGTGTTGCTTCTTGGATACCTTCAAGCGAAAACAGCTACAAAGAATTATTAAAAGCTGCAGACTCTGCTCTGTACCATGCAAAAAATTCGGGCCGAAACTGTGTTCAAGTTGCCGAGTTATCGACAGAAATTATTTAAAACCCTTCTCGCCTTGCCTGTCCCCTTTGATAGTTTTTTTACAACCTCCAAGCTTACTTTCTCATCTTTATTTTTATATTCCTAAGAGCCTTTGATAACACCACCTTTCGTTGAAAAGCTATTATGTACTGCTATGCTTAATAATGTGACTTTATTATGACAACTTGAAGAGAAAATTATGATACGTTTTATATTGGCTGCATTAAGCCTTTTTTTACTCACAGCCTGTGGTGGAAACTCAAAAATGAAGGGCCTGAGTGATTTTGATCTTGCTCAAAAAAATAGTGCTTGCCTATCCGGAAAACCCACTGCACCAGGCAAGGCAACAGCGTGTGAAAACGTTCGGAAAGAATGTGAGCGGCGAAGAAAAGAACTGAAAAACTATGCCTGCTAAAAAATACATTATCACTTTGATTTTTTCTTTTATTTAATCGAAAAATTTAACATTTATTTTTGTTTTTCTTATAGTGCTTCCCACTCAGGCTAAAAGCACGCCTCCCAGTCCAGCCTCTCTTTTTATTTTCTTTTTTTTCTGTATCATTTTGATAATACTAAATTTATTTCCCCTTAATTATTAATTTTATATCAATAGTTAAGACGAATTAGAAGATATGATGTGAAATTATTCTTTAGTAACCAGTATAAAAACACGAATTTTTTTAACTGCTCTTTTAGCCGGCTGCTAACGATTTTATTTTGTTATTCCTTATCATTAACTTCTTTTGCAAATTCTCAAAATTCAGTTATTAGCCTCTCTGAGAGTAAAGACAATTATGCGGTCAGTACTTTCCAGTTTTTATCCGTTAATACTGACACTTCTATTCAGGATGTTATAGACAACAAATCATGGGAAACCTTTTCTGGAACGCAACGACCGTTGCCTTCACCAAGCGAAACCTCAGCTTGGTTTAAATTTGACATATTAGGCCCAAATTCTTCATCAGCGGTTTCAAAATGGAATCTGATTGTTGGCTGGACGATTATTTCTCATATTCAGGTTCATGTTGTTGATCACGTTACCCAAAACATTGTTAGCAGTGACCCTGTTGGCTCTTTGTATGACTTTTCTTACGAATACGCTAAGGCGCAAAATTTTTCATTCCCGCTGCCAATTATTAATAATCGCCCTGTTACAGTTTATTTTGAAATACCCTATACACGTTCGTTAATGCCGCCCATTTCCGTCATGAAAGAAGACCGTTTTATTATCCAAGATAGAAAAGATCACATTATTATTGGTGTTGTTTTTGGTAGCCTCATAATAATGCTGCTTTATAATCTCAGTCTTTCAATACTATTATTAAATAAAACCTATTTTTACTACTCATGCTATATGGCAACGGTAATTATGTATTTGTTGCCGTTAAAAGGACTGGCTTTTTATTCGCTGTGGGATGGCTTACCGTATTTAAAATCAAACGGCTACTCGATAGCTATTTGTTTATCTTTTATTGCTGCAGCTTTGTTTTTTGGTCGGTTTCTAGCTCTAAAAAAATTCGGCGGATGGACACACTACCTTAACCAATCAGTGATATGGATATGGACCATTCTTCTCATCCCTTCAATAATTTTTAAACCCTATGATTTTGTTGGAATATTAAGCCTCGCCGCCATTTTTAGTTGTATTGCCGCCACTGCTACGGCACTGAGGCATGCTTTTGCCAAAAACATCATGGCGATTATATTTCTATTCGCTTGGTCTTTTGTGTTAATTGGTACTGTTGTTTTAATTTTATTAAATTTCGGCGTAGTGCCGAATAATAATTTTACGGCAAATATCCAAATGTTCGGCGTCCTTTTAGAAATAATATTACTGTCTTTTGCACTAGCTTTTCGAATCAATCAAAATAAAGTCCAAAGATTATCTGCTCAACGTGAAGCATTAGAGCTTACGCAGCGAGTCAGCGACGAAAGACGGAATCGTCTTCTTGCCCAAAAAGAATCCTTAGATCTTCAACAAGAATTGAATTCAAATTTAGAATCTCAAGTGAAAACCCGAACAGAACAGCTTGAAGATGCAATGATACGACTAGAGGCAGCCAATTCAGAATTACAAACGCTGTCAGTGACTGATAGTTTAACTGGTATTTATAATCGTCGTTACTTTGATGAAGCTATGGAGCAAGAGTGGCGGCAGGCTTTTAGAGATAAAACATCGATCTCCATAGTAATTGCTGATATCGATCACTTTAAACCTATCAATGATACTTTTGGACATACCATTGGTGATAAATGTATCCAGCTTACAGCAAAGATTTTAAAACAGAGCTTGCGACGACCCTCTGATTTATTAGCACGTTTTGGTGGTGAAGAATTTATTTTTATTTTGCCAGGAAGTAATCTAAAAGAAGCAGAAAAAGTTGCTGAACATTGCCGTGAAGCCGTTGAAATGATTCAGTTTAATCACGAAGGAATACCTGTTCCACTTTCCATTAGTGCAGGCATCGCAACTTGTATTCCCTGTGAAAAAGACAACTTTCAATCTCTTATTCATGCTGCTGATACAGCGCTTTATAAAGCAAAAAGCGCTGGTCGCAACTGCACCCGCTCTGTCGATCTAGACAATTGCAAAGTTTAACGGACTATTTTTATTGTGCTGCTGGCGTTGGATTTAATTTTGCCAACTCCTGCTGTGCAGCTTGTCCAATTTCTCCACCGGCTGAAGCGGCGACTTGAAAGTACTGAACTGCTCTTTGTCGATTACCTTGTTGTAACGCCACTCCACCTAATAAATAATTAGACACTGGTGTGTTTAAATAACGTTGGCTGTTTATCAAATCTTTTTCTGCCCCGGCGTAATCTTTCATTGATTGCTTTAGTGCGCCACGGCCAAGATAGGAGCTAAAGTAATTAGGATTCGCACGAATAGCATTATCATAAGCTTTTAATGCTTCTGTCTCTTGTTTTTGCATGGTGTGCAATCGAGCTTTTGTTTCCCAGAATATATTCTCTTTTGGTTGCTGACTAATGGCTTGGTCGACTAATTTCAATGCCATTGCCATATCTTTATTTTTTGCTGCTGTAATTGCACGCTCATGAGTTGTGTAGGCTGGCCCATCTTTTCTCATTTGCGCCATCGCTCTATCAAAAGCTGCTTTATTTCTTTTGTTTCCAGATAGTTTTTTTGCACGCTCGCGATTTGCAATTACTCGCTGTTGTGAAGGTGGGTGACTTGCAAATAATCCTGAAATAAAATCTGATTGTTTTCCTTCGCTCATTTTTACAAACAATTCTTGCAACTCAACGGCCGCTTGCGGGTCATAACCGAGCGTTACCATATAATTCATGCCGATCTTATCGGACTGTAATTCGTCGTCTCGGCCATACTTTGCTTGCCAAGCGGCTGCACCATATCCTGCGCCCATCATCACTAACTGATTGAGTTCTGAATCACGTGTTGCCACGCCAAGCACTTGTGTGCCAACACCTAGTAAGGTGCTCTGAGTCATTTGATTTGCAGCGTGCCGAGCGGTGACATGGACGACTTCATGGCCAAGTACCGACGCTAATTGAGCCTCGTCTTCTAGCTGTACCAATAAACCTCTATTAATCGCGATCTTTCCACCCGGCATAGCCCACGCATTTGGCACTCCATTATTCAATACCACAAACTCGTAGGGCAGTTCAGGCCTATGACTCACACTGGCAATTTTTTGTCCAACTGAATTCACATAAGCTTGTACGCCAGGATCAACTGCATATAAGCCGCCCTGTGACTGCTGACTCGGTAAGTAGTTTTGCTTTCCCATTGCAATCTCTTGCTGCTCAGACATGAGTGATAATTCTGATTTTCCCGTTACAGGGTTTGTCACACAGCCACTATTTACTATAACCAACGCTGTAGCTGCCAGATAAAGGCTGAATCGTTTAAAGAATGTTAATAAGCTTGTAGACACTATATTCACCTGCTATTCATCGGTTATTGTATTTGCTGATGTTTGAATAAAGTAAGGCTTAAAAAGCCACTTTGCAAAAGCAATGGTAAGAGATAATTGTTATCATCGCTTTTAAATCTTAAAATTTCATTACCTACATTCACGATTTGACAATTGGTTAAAAAATTAATTCATGCAAGCACTTGAAGTTATAGAACTAATGGCTGGGTACGACCCTAATAACAATCCTATTGTTGAGCGGTTACAAGTCGATGTGAACCAAAAGAGTAATTCTACCGACAATACTCCTATGGACGGCAAACTTTCATATCGGCTGGTTCGCTCGCCTGCATTCGTCAAAGGAATTGCTAGTGGCGATCTTATAAGCTTTGATAACGAAACTAAAGAATTTGAGATTGAAAAGCGAAGCGGGAATTTGAGTATACGTATTTTTTGCCGTGGGGATATTAAATCCTTGGGTGAGAACTTAACGCCCCAATTAGAAAAACTGGGTGGAGAGCAGGACTTAGAAACCGAACGTATGTTGGTTTACTCGATCCATGTTAGTTGTGGTTTTAAAACTATCGAAGAAATACTTAATCAACACGTTGGCGAAAAGACAGGAAGCATGTGGCAGTACGGCAATGTTTATGACCCTGCCGATGGAGAAACGCCGCTGAATTGGTGGATTGATATTTTAAAACCTCAATAGGTAAATCCTCAATCATCCAGCACTGCTAAATATCAATTTATATAAAAACTATCGGCGCTATTGATAGCCAAAAAGAGAAACGCAAACTTATGCTTATAGTTATATCACCCGCTAAAACCTTAGATTTTGAATCACCTGCTATATCGGATATTCACACTACACCGCAGTTCATTCCTGAATCTAAAAAGCTCATCAAAGATTTAAAAAAATTAGCACCACATGATATTTCAAAGTTAATGAGCATTAGTGATAAGTTAGGTACGCTCAATTATGACCGCTTTCAAGAGTGGAAACCGACGTTTACACCTAAAAATTCCAAACAAGCGTTATTAGCTTTTAAAGGCGATGTTTACACCGGATTAGATGCCGAAACATTTAAAGCCAACGATTTTAAATTTTCTCAAAAGCACTTAAGAATTTTGTCTGGGTTATATGGCTTGCTTCGCCCCATGGATTTAATGAAACCCTACCGCTTAGAAATGGGAACGAAATTCGCTAACACAAAGGGTAAAGACCTCTATGAATTTTGGGGCGAGACGCTTACCGAGCAATTAAATGCCGATTTAAAAGCAGCCAAAAGTAACGTGTTGGTTAACTTGGCTTCTAATGAATATTTTAAAGCCGTCAAACCTAAACTAATAGAAGGGGAGATCATTACCCCCGTATTTAAAGATTGGAAAAATGGTCAATACAAAATCATCAGCTTTTTTGCCAAAAAAGCACGCGGATTAATGAGTGCATACATTATTAAAAATCGTCTGACCAAGCCTAGCGAACTGTTATCGTTTGATGTTGATGGTTATTCGTATAACGAATCGTTTTCTACCAAAGACTCGCCCGTATTTACAAGGAAGCAATAGTTTTAAAACAATAATTTTTCAAATGGAAGTTTAATCAGGAGTATTACTAAAATGGACTTATTAGACTGCCCTTATTTACTCGCTTTGCTTTCTTTCCGTTCTTCTCATCCCTTTTTGGCTGAAGCCTTATGAATCGCTTTTTAGATATTTTATGCGCTTACAATAATCGACTTCACGATGAAGAGTATATAACTGCATGGCTTGTCGGCGCGATTGCAGATGGGGAACCAAAAGAACAATTACAAAAAGAGTTAAAAGAAGCACGCTCTAGTGAATGGATTTCGAATATCATTTATCAAGAGCTAGATGAAATTCTTAATAGTGATCAAGATTTAACGCTGGTAAAATTTTCTAAAAAAAATGAAAAATCCACTAACGCTTTAAGCATAGATAAGATCACTAGTAAAAAAGAAAATATCAAAGATTCTACTTCTAAAAAAACAACCAGCCGCGATGAAACAAAAATTACGCGGCATGTTATCCGTAAACCTCAATCAATTGTAGACCGCACACTAAGTAAAGATCAGATCAACGACAATACAGACGACGACACAATCGTTTACAACACACACAAAACTCAAATCATCGATGACGATATCACCGTCATTAAGCCACGAAAAAATCCAAATAATACCCAAATTATTGATAGCAGCTTTGCTCCGACAGAAATTGTTTCTAATAAATTAGAAGTTAATACTTATGAATCTTCTATCGGTACACATAGTATTAGTCGTCACACTATAAATGGTCATACAAATACCTCTTATAAAAATCAAAGATCTGCGGCCGCTTTAAAAATTGGTGCTATTATTAAAGATCGATTTATTCTTGAAGAGAAAGTCGGCCGTGGTGGGATGGGTACTGTTTACAAAGCCCGTGATTTACGAAAAGTCGAAATGCTCGACAGCAATCCTTATGTCGCCATCAAATTTTTAAATGATGAATTACGAGATAGTGAAGATGCCTTGTTTGCTCTACAACGCGAAGCAAAAAAATCACAAACCTTAGCCCACCCCAATATCGTTACTGTTCATGATTTTGATCGTGATGGTGATCTTGCTTTTATTAGCATGGAATTTCTTGAAGGTAAGACCATCGAACATATTATTTCAGATGGCTTTTACGATAAGGCCGATCATCAAAAAATTATGAGCATCATCGAAAAAATATCTCGCGGTCTTGCTTACGCTCATCAAGAAGGCTTTGTTCATGCCGATCTGAAACCCAGTAATATCTTTTTAACTGATGATGGCCATATCAAAATTTTGGACTTTGGTATTGCTCAAGCAGTACGTAAAACAACAACTGCAAAAAATGGTTCTAACTACCAATCAAACAATGATTACACTCAATTCGATTTATCTTCTCTCGGCGCCATTACGCCTACCTTTGCTAGCTTAGAAATGCTTGACGGCCAATCGCCAGTTCCCGCTGATGATATCTATTCTCTTGGCTGTGTCGCTTATGCGTTATTAACCGGCAAACATCCCTATCTTGATAAAGATAGAGAAAAATTAACTGCTCAAATGGCTTTCAAGCAACAACGCGAGGTGAAATCCATTCCAGAATTATCGCGCAGACATATGCAAGCAATGCGTAAAACATTGCAGTTTCATCGAGCTGATCGTTTTGAAAATGCTGGTGAGCTAATTGACGCTATAAAACCGCCGACTAAATTGCGCCGCTGGATGATTATTACTTTGGCTGTTCTTTCTATTACAGCCGTGCTTTCTTGGTGGTTTGCTGTCTCACAAACCACTGCCGTCATTAATCTCGATGATTTACCTTCCAGCATGTCGCAAATAAAATCGACAATAGAATTAGGTGATGACAGTTTAGAAGCAGGTGATGTTGACCAAGCTCATAAATTATATTCTCAAGCTTGGGAATCATTTTTAGATATAAATAATGTAGATACACGCGACCAATATAAAATGAAAGTGATTACCGATCGCCGCATCGATCGCATTACTGATATTTTATTAGATGATATTGATAGTAAGTCAACCGATAAATTTAGATTAATGCAATTACAATTGGCTTTAGAGTTTTTACAGAAAGGTGATTTAGGCACACGTGATGAAGACATTAAGAAGGGATTGATAGAAATTTACAGCCGTTTAAATGATTTAGATTAAGTTTATTCTTTATTCTTTATTCTGTATTCTTTATTCTTTATCCTTTACACCTTAATCTTCAATTCTATCGCTTTTTTAATGTCCTCCACTGTTTTATTCCATTGTGCTCCCCAACAGCAGTTATGATCAACATTGTCTAACACTTGTATTGTTGCGCCATTATCTTTTTCAGCAGCAGCTTTAATGAGTTCAGCAGGAACACTTTTGTCTTTTGTTCCTGCAAAATGCCACCTTACAACTGTTGATGGTAGTGGTGGATTATCCACTGGATTAAGCGATCCTGTTAATGGAAGATAACCATAATAATTTGTCCAAGCTTGGTGATCTAAATTTCCTGCAAGAGTCACGACTGCGACTATATCTTTTTCGTCGCTTCTCATTTTTGCCAACAGCATTGCTAATGTACCGCCGCCACTATGACCTACTAATACCATTTTTTGAATATTAAATATTTTTTTTAATTGCGCCAAAGCTTCATTCATTTCATCAACAACTTGTTTTGAATAACGATGTGAAGTCCATAGCGTTACATCGCAATTTTCTGGCATTGGATAAAGACTATAACAAGGGCGAGATAAATAGATTCCCTTCTCATTAGTGTCTTCCATTGCTTGTATTAATAAAGGTAGAACAACAGAGCGATGTGTATTGGGATTATTATTAGGACCTAGACTTTTACTCCAAGGTCGACCGTCACCCTCCAAGTACACAAACACTAACTTATTAGGAGTTTCTTCGGTTTCAAACTCAAGGTTTTTTGAGTAGTAACTTTTGATAAGGTATTTGTCTGCTATAACCGTGTTTTCTTTTAGACCCGACAGCACTGCTTGGTTTTGTAATTTTTGTTGAGGTGCACTACAGGCGCTAGATAAGACCATGATCATTAAGAGGGTAGAGGACCTAATCACTGACGTTACCCTGAGAAATGAATTGAAAAAATACGCACGCAATTTTGTCATAAGGAAATGCGATTTATTTTCAATTTGAGTTATAATTTGCACAGTTTTTTAGCCAAAGGAATGAACATATGTTCGTGTTATCAAAGGAAGTCCCTTTTTTCAAATCCATTCGGGTATCCACTTTTCTCGCTCCGGCCATGTTTGTCTTATTAAGTGCATGTAGTAGTGCACCAAATGAAGAGTCAGCTTTAGCAGCAGCTGACGAAAACGCAAAAACCGAAGACCTCTATATTGTCGATTGTTTGTTGCCAGGGCAAGTACGTAAGCTTGGCTCAATGACTTATCTCTCACCAAGACGCCCTACGCGAACTACCGCTGTCGATTGCCGTATACGTGGCGGTGAATATGTGGATTACGACAGAGCCGATTATCGTTCTGCATTAAAAGTTTGGCTTCCTCAAGCAGAGGCAGGCGATGCTGAAGCACAAACCTATGTAGGCGAAATTTTTGAACGCGGCCTTGGCCAAGTTTCTGATTATGTTGCCGCAGCAAGCTGGTACACAAAAGCAGCGGACCAAGGATTTACCCGCGCTCAGATTAACCTAGGTTATTTGTACGAAAAAGGTTTAGGTGTTGATAAAAATGTCGCGACTGCTTTGAACTGGTATCGAAAAGCATCAGGCCTTAATGACGATCAATTGGTCTATTCGTCTGATGCTGATCAAGCTCTTGATGAATTACGAACTGAGCTCACGGCAAAAATTGAATCTACTCAACAACAAGCATCTGTATTAGAAAGCCAATTAAACACTTTAAAGCAACAACGCACTCAACTGTTAGCCAAACAAGAGAAATTAAAAGTTGAATTGCAAAATAGCTCAAACGAAAAACAACGACTAGAACTCGAAGCAGCTGAAAGTGAACTTGAATTAGCAAAACGCGAGATTGACGTATTATCTCAGCTATATGCTCGTGCAGATGAAGAGCGAAATGATTTACGTGATGAGTTAGATACTTTACCAAAACTTGCTTTCCGAAATGCAACTCCACCTCCCGTCTTAGAACCACTTAAACTAGGAGACGCCGACCCAAGAAAATTTGATAACGTTAATTTTGGTCGATACTTTGCTTTAATCATCGGTAACCAAGATTATCTTTACATGGAAGATTTGCGCTCACCGTTACGTGATGCCAGTAGCTTACAAAACATTCTCCAAGATCAATATGGTTTCAGCACTATCATGTTGAGCGATGCGAATGAAAAAAATATTTTAAATGCACTCAACGATTTATATGAGCAATTAGGACCAGAAGATAATTTACTGATTTACTATGCTGGTCATGGTAACGTCACAAAAAGCTCGACCAGCAATCGTCAACGTGGATACTGGTTACCTATCGATGCACAAGTTGACCGTTTTTCTAATTGGATCAGCAACACAGTCATCAGTGATCATTTAGATCGTTTACGCGCACGGTCTGTTCTCGTCATTTCTGACTCTTGTTATGCCGGTAATATGGCTTCTGAAAAAAGTCCATTTTTATTAGGCAGTGTGAATACGGCCTTATCTGAAGATTCCATTAAAATTGGTTTAGGTCGCCGCTCTCGCTTAGTCATTTCTTCTGGCGGTGTTAAACCCGTATTAGATGGAACCAATGGCGAACATTCTTTATTTGCCGGTTCGTTAATTGAAATTTTGCAAAATAATAACGAAGTGCTTCGCGATAATATGTTATTTGCACGACTTGCGGTCAATGTAAGACATCGTGTTCAAGCTCAAAATCTTAATCAAACACCTGAGATGCGGCCTATTCGTGCAGCAGGGCACAGCGGTGGCGATTTTTATTTTGTGCCTAAAAACAAACAAGTTAATCGTGTAATTGACTCAACTGCTTCTATGTTTGTTATTCGCTAGTTTTTAGTTTGCTAATTCACTATGTTAAACGGGCCTATAGGCCCGTTTTTTATTTTCTTTTGTGAACATACACACACGAAAAAAATCGCTTGGAGCTACTAAATAGCATACTATCAGTTACAAGAAACAAGCGAAGATTAATGGACTATATGAACTAAACTATGGAAGGAGTATTACTTGAGTACCTATACGATCGATATTGTTCGAACCGCAAAAGATGGCGACCTTACATTTACAAATACCTTAAACAATAAAACAATCACCGCAAAGTGTTTCTGGGATATTACAAAAAAAATTCCCGCAGGCACATATAAGAACTGTTCGGCAACTACAATGTCTAACAAGAAAAATTCTTTAGGCAAAGCCAGAGAGTCCATCTTCATACCTAATGTACAAGGCTTTTCCGGAATTTTTATTCATATGGGCAAATCACCCTTTGAAAACTGGTCTGATGGGTGCATCGTCATAAATGAAGCTAAGATAATTGAAATTTACAATGCTATTTCACCCAAAGACGGTCATAACATCACCGTTAAGATTAGCGGCTAACCTATGAAATTTTTAACCCTTTCGTTTTGTGTTTTTTTAACTGCTTGCTCATCTGTCGAAAAGCCGATTTACTCTAAAGATAGCGCTTCCTATTCTTTTGAAAGCCAAAATGAAAAGTACTCTTATTACGCTATCCTGTCACATCTGCTCAATATAAATAATGACCGATATCAATACACAGACAGTGAAGGGATTAAAAGAACAGATGAATTAAAATCATTTAAAGAACTAGAAGCTATTTATATCACAGCTATAAAACCCGATATTGAAAATAGCCGGTACAGTATCAAACAACTTAAAATTATTATGTTATTGGCTTTTTATGCGGAAGAAAGAAATTCGGCTGCATTGAACGAGTATTTGGCTTCTGACTTAATGCCAATTTATCAATCCAATCCTAATGACTTTTTAAACGCCTTAAAAGATACGTCTTTTTTAATCGCTTCAAACTGCTCAAGACTTAATGCTTTTTTTACTTCTGAAGAAAACAGTGAAAATAAATCTATTTTTTTAGATACAAATAAAATTCTAATCAATGAAATTTTGGCGAACAACTCTTCTCAATGTTTGTCAGCTTTTGATTAAATAAATTACCTATCCACTTAAAAATACTAAATATTAAAAAAGGCCATCTAATAATAGGTGGCCTTTTTTATTTTGTCTCAGTTTAGCTTTAGTTAATTTAAAATTCCCAACGAGCACCTAAACTAACTTCGTACATCGAAATATCTTCTCGACCAAGCTCAGTGTCATAGACAATATAAGTTGAGAAGCCATTTTTAAACACTGCATTTAATGAAAGAGAAGCATTGTAATAATTATCGTCAGCTACTTGTGTTGTTACATCCCATGACGTATTCGTCGGATCAGCTAAAAATTGTGTCGAAATGATTCCTGCTTCATCTTCATGCTGTTGTTCCCAGTCTAATGACAGTTTTGGAACAATGACACCTGTCGGTGTACTCAATGTTAATCCAAACTCTAAACCTAGATTTGTTGTAAAAGACTTAAAATCTTGATCTTCAATAATTAACAGCGAACCTAATAATGGTGAAGACCCTTTGACTTCCTCGTCAAACTCATCAATATCTGCATCGACATAATTTAATGCCGCAAAAAAGGTAAAGAAGGCATTTGAAGTATTGAGTGTATAACCAGTATTAACAGCAAACGTCATCTCTGAGCCATCAGTTTTGCCTTCATTTTGCTGGCGATTCAAACCAATCACTACGCGGCGATCAGTACCATAATCATTCACTCCATAGGTAAATACACTATCCAAATAAAAGTCATCGTTAACATAGTAACTGCCTAGCAATGCAATGTTGTAGCTTTCAAATTCAATTTCATTTCCTTTTGAATTAAAATTTGCATCAGACTGATTGTAACCCAGTGCAGCACCAACAATAACAGTACTGTTTAACTGATAGTTTAAACCCGCATAAATGTTATTACCCTGCAGATCAAAGTCTTGTTGATCATATTCACCAATTTGAACAGAGCCGCCAACAAACGCACTCCAATCACTTTGGATATCATCACCAGCGCCAGCACCTAGAGCTTCACCAACATACCGACCTGCTAAACGTTGTCCATAAACATTGAGAGATAGATCAGAAAGGTTAATACCTCTTTCACCTTGTCGGGTTCGTGCTAGTTGTTTCGACAAGTTCTGATTTTGTTGCATCCCACCCCGAATAGCTAATTCACGCATCGCAGAAAACTTTTTAGGAGAAAGCTCGTTCAAATCACTCGTAAGTGAATTGCTAGATTGTAATTGATTACAGATAGATAAAAGACTTTGTTCGTTTGAGTTAATATTCAAAACTTCACCTTCTCCACCCACCAAGCTAGATAATGCTGAACAAGAATTATCTAATGCTTCTGCAACCGACCGTTGTAATTTGTTTAGCCCTGCTCTTTCACTTAATGGCATGAATACTGGTTCAGGGTTTTCACCTTCACCTTCACTATCATCATCAAAAATATAAAAAGATTCTCCATAAGTTTCGACAATATCAATGTCGCAATCACTCGTTATATTTACTAGCTGTAACCCGAGAGTTTCAACAATCAGACCAGATTCATCCTCTTGACCATCAACAAAATCATCATCAAGAATGTTAACGGTAATAAATTGCGGCGTTGTACTTTGTCGGCTGTTATTTCTTGTTTTTTCGCCAGAACTGCCTTCACTCTCATCATCTGGAGAATAAGGAATTGTGAAGCTTCTAGTACTGATCGTAAAATCAGCGCCCTCTGTTGCATCTGAATCAGAAGCATAAGCAATTTCACCGCTAATCGAACAGTTTTGAATTGGACGTCTGCTTTCGTTAAAAATCAAATCAATTTCAAGTGTGACAACATCTCCTTGGGCTTCGAAGTATCCTTCATTATCAGGATAATCATCGATAAAAATTTCTAACTCTGCTTCGATTGGCATTACACCTTGATCATTGCCATTGTCCTCAATTAAAAAATCACGAGCTTCTGAATCCAATGCATTAAAACCACAATCACTCTGTAGGTTTGTCACATCTAAATTAATATTTTCAATTAATCGGCCGCCCTGATCTACACCATCGATAACGCCATCATCAATGGCACTGATCATTCCTCTAAACCGATCAGAACTAACTCCACCTCCATCGTTAGGTGATACATCAATAGTAAATTGCTTATTCGGAATTGAGAAATCTAAACCTTCCGTTGCTGTACTGTTAGCTTGATTAACGGCTATCTCACCAGAAACGAAACAATCTTGTGCAGGCACGTCACTATCAAAAACAACTTCGAGAGCTGGGCTACTAAATTCATTACTATTTTCACCCTCAAGAATACGAGTTATTTCTGGCGCCATATATCGCACCGTTGCCGCATTAACATTTACACATAAAAAAGAAGCTATGAATATGGCAACTAAAGCCCACAGGGCTTTTACAATATTAAGAGGTTTTTGAATACTTAGAGGGAATAACAACGGACTGATTTTCACGATAAATCTCCTAGTGGATCTGTATCATCCTGATTCCTTGATACAAACCATGATCGAAATAATGAGCTGACTTTTGCAAAGCTCGATAATTATAGAGTTTTGCAATGGGGTGCGGATTGTATCAGGTTTAGTTTTAATGAAAAATCTTCAAATGCTTTAAATTTTAAATATAGGTAGTTATTCGTACCTTTTAGTTGTTAAAAAAGCATTGTTTAGCTTTATAACACCAAACAAAAATTACTATAAATTTTAATTAATTGCGTTATTATCGATATTCATATTAATTATTTTTAACTTATTGAAAGACTTACTCTGACTAAAAATTATGAAACCGTTCGCGCAATCTTGTGAAAATAATAAAAAGCCAATTTTAAATGTTTTGAGAGAAGAATTTTCTAATTCCAAATCTGTTTTAGAGGTGGGGAGTGGAACAGGGCAGCATGCCGTTTATTTTGCAAAACATTTATCTCACTTACATTGGCAAACGAGTGACTTATCTGAAAACCATGTAGGAATTTGTCAGTGGATTAACGAGGCTAAGCTCCCTAATGTAAAAAGGCCCATTGAGTTAAACGCAGAAAAACAGCCCTGGGATATTAAACATGTAGATGCTCTATTTTCGGCAAATACTTTGCACATCATGTCCTGGCAACAAGTTAAATTTTTTTTCGAAGGGTTGCCGAATATATTGCTTGATCAAGCGATAGTTGCGATTTATGGACCATTTAATTACGGCGGTGAGTTTACAAGCGAGAGTAATGCACGCTTCAATGACTGGTTAAAAACACAAGCACCTTACCGCGCAATACGAGACTTTGAAGCTATCAATGACCTTGCTAAATTGGCCAATCTTTCTTTACTAAAAGATTACGAAATGCCTGCTAATAATCGGATGCTTATTTGGCAGTATAACCAATAGGTTTTCGGTGCTAATAATTCTTAAAAGGTAAATATTGTTTACAATCCTGAATATAGTGATCAACACCTGTCATTTCTTTTTTTAAAAAATCGTCAATTGCTGCACTAAAATCTTGACGAGCAATCCAATGGTTTGACCATGTGGCAACAGGTGTAAATCCTCTTTGAATTTTATGTTCTCCTTGTGCGCCAGGGTCAAATTTTTCTAATTGGTTTTCAATCGCAAATTCGATGCCTTGATAATAACAAGCTTCGAAGTGTAAAAAATCATACTCTTCTAAGCACCCCCAATATCGACCATATAAAACGTCTTTGCCAATAAAAAATAATGAAGCTGCTATCATTTTGCTTTCTTTATTTAGTTCTTCTTTATAAGCTATGACCATCATTATCTGTTCTGGCATTGTCTGCGCTATTTGTTTAAAAAATTCTTCGTTTAAATACCCTTGTCTGCCACTGCGCTTAAAATACGTTAAATGATAAAACTGATAAAACATAAACCATTCTTCTTCTGTGACGTCTTTTCCTAATTTCTTTTTAATAATTACGCCTTGCTCTATCACTTTTTTACGTTCTTTTTTTAAATTTTTTCGCTTTCTTGAATTAAAGGTTTCTAAGAAATGATCGAAAGAGGAATAATTTTTATTTAACCAATGAAACTGACACCCTTTTCTTCGACTAACTCCGTTCTCCTGTAATAAATCACACACTGAGCTTTCTGGAAATAAACAATGCCATGATGAAGCTTGAAGGTTTTCAGCCTCTAGTTTAACCGCTTGCACGATGAACGAAATTAACTCTGATTCTATTTGTGATGATTGTTTTAAAGTTCCTATTCGCTTCCCCGTTGCTGGAGTGAAGGGAATCGCTGTCATTAACTTTGGATAGTATTGGAATCCGTATCGCTGATAAGCATCCGCCCAAGCCCAATCAAACACATATTCTCCATAAGAATTGGTTTTAATATATAGCGGCATTACGGCAATAATACCTTGCTCAGTAGTGTTATCTCGACCATGGATGACCAAATGATGTGGTTGCCAGCCACTTGTTTTTGTAGTGCAATTAGATTTCTCTAACGCAAAAAGAAATTCGTATCTTAAGAAGGGAGAGTCTATTCCGCAAAGTCGATTCCAGTGAGTTTTTCCCACCTGTTCTATGGAATCAATAAACTGCGCGTTATATTTTTTCATGAATGGGCGTATTATTTTTATCTCTTTGCATTATCTACTTCTGCAATTCGATTCGCTGGAAAAGTACAGAAAAACGTACTTCCTTTACCTGGCTGGCTTTCTATAAATAGCGTCGCATCATGGCGTAATAATACATGTTTAACAATGGCTAACCCCAAACCTGTTCCACCAGTATTGATAGATCGACTTGCATCCACGCGATAAAAACGTTCCGTCAATCTCGGAATATGGATAGCGTCAATGCCAATACCATTATCACTCACCGAAATCTGACAACCTTTTTCATTGCAAGTTGCTTTTATAATAACTTCCGAGCCTTTCGGTGAATATTTAATCGCATTAACGACTAAATTAGAGATAGCGCTGTGTAATTCTTTTTGGCTTCCTCGAATCGCTTTATCAGTATTACACTGAGTCATTATTGTGTACTCACCTTCAGCTATAATTTCAGCTTCCGCTCTTACACTATGCAGCAATTGTTCTATCGATACTTTTGTTTGACTGTAATCCTGATCCTCAGTTTCTAATTGTGACAAGGCAATGAGATCATTTATCAGCAAGTTCATTCGCTTACTTTGCTCTTGCATTTGCGCAATAGGTTTTTTCCATGTTGGCGCAACTTCAATGTGATCTTCTAGTGTTTCTAAATATCCTTTAATAACGGTAAGCGGCGTTCGTAACTCATGAGAGACATTACCGACAAAATCTTTTCTCATCTGTTCTAACCGCTGGATACGGGTAACGTCGCGAATTAAAACTAGTCGCTCGCCTTGGCCATACACTGTTATTTGAAATTGAATTTTTTTCGCATTGTTATAGGGAGAGGTTATCGTTATTGGCTCACGATAATCAGCTTGCTCGAAATAGCGAATAAACCGAGGACTGCGAACAAAATTAATGAGAGGCTGGCTTTTATCCGTTGAGTGGAAACCAATGAGATTAGTCGCTGTTTCATTCCACCATGTAATATTACCGCGGGAATCAAGCAACACAACAGCATCTGGCAATGCGGCTGTCGTATCTTGTACTCGATGAAGTACTGATTGTAGTCGCTCTTTTTCTCGTTCATGTCGTTTCTGAAGATGATAAATACGGTCAAAAATATCACCCCAGATTCCGCTAGCTTCTGGCGGCAATTCCACTTTGCGTGATACTAACCATTTATCAAGCCGACGAATTTGCCAGAGCATCCAACTCATATATAGGGCGCCACAGATAATTAACGTCCACGTTAAATATCCATTTAACACACCAAATAAAATCGCAATAATTGTAAAAATTATCACGCGTCGAATTTCGACTGTAAAACCTCGATGCAAAATAAAATTCCAATGGTTAATAATTGATAAATAATAAAGCGGTTACGTATATTCTGCCTTATTGACTGACAAAGCCATGATACATGGCTTCGAATAACTGATCATGGATTTTTTAGCGAGGAAATTAATTTTTAATGAGGTGGAGCTGGCAAGCTATTCTAGTAAAGAATATAAGCGTATTTTATGCTGATGCGATAGAGGATAATTTTGTTGAAAAACGATAGCCTGTACCGCGAACTGTTTGAACATAGCGCTCATGTCCACCAATGCTAAGTACTTTACGTAGGCGCCGAATATGTACATCAACAGTGCGCTCTTCTACATAAACATTTCCTCCCCAAACATGATCAAGGAGTTGTGTTCGCGTATAAACACGTTCTTGATGAGTGAGGAAGAATTCAAGAAGGCGATATTCAGTCGGCCCTATATCAACTGACTGCTCATTAATACTCACTCTATGGCTTGATGGATCTAACAACAGCCCATCAACAACGATAGGGGAGCTCTCACTAGTAGCCCCATTGCGACGCAGCACCGCTTTTAAGCGGGCAACTAATTCTCTTGGCGAGAATGGCTTCGTGATGTAGTCATCCGCACCTGTTTCTAACCCTTGGATTTTATTATCTTCTTCACCTTTTGCGGTGAGCATAATAATAGGAATCGAAGATGTAAGTTCGTCTCTCTTAAGGCGACGAGCCAACTCAATGCCGCTTGTTTGCGGTAGCATCCAATCCAATAAAATCAGATCAGGTGTGCTATCAATAATAAGGCTATGAGCCTCTTGAGCATTTTCTGCCTCTATGACGTGATAATCAGCCATCTCTAAAGCGACTCTTAACATATCACGAATCGCTGTTTCGTCATCTACTATCAGTATCGTCTTATCAGGCATAGGGCTATCAATACTTTTTTTGTCGGTCACAGTTAAACCCATTTAATAGAGAATCTGTTACAGATTTATGACAATTTTAATTAACACAGTAAAGGACCATCGCTATACGCGAGTTTTCTCATCCTAATAATAATGAAGAAGAATTCCCAAAAAGATCACACAACCCACCCATTGGTTATTGAGAAACGCCCTAAAGCAATCCTGTGGGTCACGGTATTTTATCAGCCATTGTTGGTACCAAAACAATAAACTCGCCGCAACAAGCCCACCATAAAAGTAGACTCCTAAATTAAACCGTGTCGCCACCATGACTAAAGACAATATTGTCATTGCTTGCAAAACGCCCGTAATCATACGATCGTTACTACCAAATAAAATAGCGGTCGACTTTACCCCTATCTTAAGATCATCTTTTCGATCAACCATGGCATAAAACGTATCGTAAACAACTGTCCATATTAAATTAGCAATATAAATAAGCCACAACGATGTCGATAATTCATTGGTTTGCGCTGTAAACGCCATAGGGATTCCCCATGAAAAAGCCGCACCCAAAACCACTTGCGGCAAGAACGTAAACCGCTTCATGAAAGGATAACAAATCGCAAGGGCAACGCCGCCCAACGACAGCTTGATCGTCAATGGATTCGTAAATAACACCAGACCAAAAGCAATCGCACATAGCACCACAAATAAAATCAAAGCCTCTGTTGCCGATACCGCACCCGTCGCTAACGGCCTATTGCGAGTCCGCGCTACGTGACCATCAATATTTCGATCAGCATAATCATTGATGACACATCCTGCTGCTCGCATCACAATCGTACCGACGACAAAAATCATTACGATCTTCACATCTGGCTTACCTTCGCCTGCAATCCACAATGCCCATAACGTCGGCCATAATAAAAGCAATGTGCCAATAGGCTTGTCTAAACGCATTAACTGCCAAAAGCTCATGAAACGCGATGGCTTCGAATCTAAAGGGACTGAGGGCTTTGTATTATTAGTCATACGTCTTCGTTCTATTCTCTAGTGACAGGCTCTCTACAAGCGCTTTTATTGCATGCTTTTCGATACATTGTCGCACTATACCACCGAACCGAAATTGCCAAAAATAACCACTCCACAACGTTTATCACTTGTATTGGTACCTTCTTTTAGCCTAAGGTCAGTTATTGTGGCTTTTGATACTGACAATAAAAACAAATGGCTCCCTCGCCCGCTTCGAACCTACCTCATTGATAATAGGTAAAAAATCATGAAAAGCATTCCACTACATTGGCAAATTCTTGGCGCTATTGCACTGGCCTTTTTAATCGGCGGAGTGACAGACCAAAATACCATGATTTTTGGGATATCAACTTTTAGTGTTTTTGACTTTTTAGGTACATTATTTTTAAACGGATTAAAAATGATTATTGTGCCGCTGGTGTTGTCATCCATCATTTGTGGTGTTGCTGGCATGGGCGGAGATGGCAATATCGGCAGGCTTGGTGGCAAAACACTATTGTTTTATATGGCATCAAGCTTAATAGCGATTTTAATTGGACTCGCAGTTGTCAACGTCATTGCTCCCGGAGTCATTGATGGAAAGCCAGCAGGTAACCAATTAACGCTCGTCCCCGCTGACGATGTTCAAGCCGAAATTGCTAGGGCCAATGGGCGGGGCACTGGAGATATCGTTCAAGTTTTTTTGAGAATGGTTCCACCCAATATCGTTCAAGCCGCCGCTGACGGACAAATGCTCGGATTAATTTTCTTTGGTTTGCTTTTCGGCTTTTACATGACTCGCTTAAAGGCCGAATTAAAAACAACACTCCATAATTTTTGGCAGGCCACTTTTGAAACCATGATGGCAATCACTATGTTCATCATGAAATTCGCACCCATTGGAGTTTTTGGCTTGGTCGCCAAAACCATCTCAATGACAGGGTTTGAAGCGGTAAAAATAATGGGGTGGTTTTTTATTACCGTTGTTGCCGCACTCGCTATTCACGCGTTTATCGCACTGCCTTTAATTTTGAAATTTTTTGCTGGCGTTAAACCGCTAAAACACTATCGCTCAATGGCTCCTGCGATGTTAACCGCTTTTTCTACAGCAAGCTCATCAGGCACTTTACCTTTAACCATGGAGTGCGTTGAAAAAGGTTCTGGTGTTTCAAACAAAACTACCGCTTTCTGTTTACCCCTAGGCGCCACTATAAACATGGACGGCACGGCATTATACGAATGTGTCGCCGTTATTTTTATTGCTCAAGCCTACGGTGGCGACTTATCTTTTGCGACACAGTTTACGGTTGTTATTATCGCACTATTAACGTCGATTGGTGTTGCAGGTATTCCAGCTGCCAGCCTTGTTGCTATCATGGTCATTATGACTGTTTTAGAACTGCCTCTAGAGCTGGTGGGTTTATTGATGGTAACCGATCGCTTACTCGACATGATGCGAACGGCTGTGAATGTGTTTAGTGATAGCTGTTGTGCTGTCGTTGTTGCACGATCAGAAGGGGAAGAGACATCACTTACATAAAAATATTTTTTCTTTTTGTTTTAGCATTCTTGATTACATCATGTTCAAATCAAAATGCTGATTTTTCAAATAATAATCCAGACAATGCACAAGAAAAAAAGAACTTTATCGAGTGCCTTAATCCTCGCCCAGAAATTTGTACCCGAGAATATATGCCTGTTTGTGCAACACGGGATACTAACGTACGCTGTGTTACAACACCGTGTCCATCATCAGAATTAAAAACGTATTCTAATAAGTGCGATGCATGCTCTGATGAAAAAGTTCTATCCTACATTTCTGGTGTTTGTAATTAGCCTTTACTAACAAGTATTATCTGTACTATTTTTAATTACCAAAACAACACAATACATATACTCCGATAAAATATTTTTTATTTTTGTCTATAAACTCCTCTTTTTATATATTTTTTATTTTCTTAATATCTCTTCGGCGCATCAATATTGCTTCTGATATTAGTTTGAAATATGTCTAAAATAATTGCTGACTTTTTAATTAATCCCGAGCAGAATGTATCACAGATGTCTTTTGGAGGTGTTAGCCATGAGGGTTAGTGAAGAGCGTAAATTTGGCTCAGTCAGAACAGCTAGCATTATCATAGCTACAGGCTTGGCAATCGTACTCGCAACTTGGGTTGCTATTAAATCTCCCTTTTTTGGCGTTATACTCGGTCTTATTGCTATAACAATTTACCTAATGACAATGCGCGGCGACTGGGAAGATAAAGAAAGATTCTAACTATCTTTCCTCTCAAATTATGAGCTTAACTTTACTATCAACCTAGCTGGTTACATATCTTTTATCGCAGCAACTCTCTATTTCTATTATCACTCCTATATATTATCAATGAAAAATAGCTTGAGCCCTAGCGCTAAAAAGATTACACGAGCCAGTCTTATAGTTTTCATTATCGTATCAATATATGCTCTTCTTTTAGCCTATGGCATTTTTCTTCTTATGCAATATGATGCTAGCGGCATGTATACATTTCTTTTGATCATTGTTTCTATCCTTCTCTTATTCTGGACATACATCTCAACTAAAATAATAAGATCTTTAAGAAACAACTCTTAAGAATAATAGTCCTACAATCATAAAAAGAAGGTTATCGATTTGGCACCTCCGATGCCGATTACGCTTATACTGCAATTTGGGGAGTAATAACGGCTGCAGCCTTTTCTACATTTTCTATGTATAGAATTCGCTGAAAAAAAATCTTTGTAGAAGATGATAATAACTAATTTTTAACTTTCGGTAGGCTTAGTGCTTTCTTGAATGTTTGATAGGATAGAACTTATTCTCTCATTAGCTCACCCATAAAATATATTTATTTATGAGTGAGCTTCTCTTCTAAATATTATTCAACAGTAACTGATTTTGCCAAGTTACGTGGTTGGTCGACGTCCGTTCCTTTCAGTACTGCAACATGATATGACAGCAACTGTAATGGAAGCGTGTAAACAATTGGCGCTATATTTTCTGGAATGTGCGGTACGTTAACAACGGTTGATTCGGCGTCGTTTTTAAATCCCGCGGCTTCATCAGCAAAAACAAATAATTTTCCGCCACGGGCTTGTACTACTTCCAAGTTCGACTTTAATTTTTCCAACAAGTCATTACTTGGTGCAACCGCGACAACAGGCATATCAGCATCTACTAGCGCCAATGGACCATGTTTTAATTCGCCCGCTGGATAGGCTTCGGCATGAATATACGAAATCTCTTTTAGCTTTAAAGCACCCTCTAGAGCGATTGGATATTGAACGCCACGACCTAAAAATAACGCATGATGTTTTTCAGCAAAGGCTTCACTTGTTTTTTCAATAACGCTGTCTAATGCTAACGTTTCTTCGCATAATTTGGGCAATTGATGCAATGCTGCAACCATCTCGGCTTCTTTTTCAGGTGTAACTCCATGACGACGACCCAGAACAATGGCTAGCAACTGAAGCGCTGTTAGTTGCGTCGTAAATGCTTTTGTTGAAGCAACACCAATTTCTGGGCCCGCTAAAGTCATTAACACCAAATCTGATTCGCGAACTAATGAACTATTTGCCACATTACATATGGCTAAGCCTGCAAGGTATCCAGATTTTTTTGCGTTACGAAGAGCGGCCAATGTATCGGCTGTTTCACCCGATTGTGAAATCGTAACGAACAATGAATTTTTTTGTACAACCGTTTTTCTGTAACGAAATTCACTCGCCACTTCAACAGAGCAGGGTAGGCCGCCCCAATCTTCTAACCAATATTTAGCTACTAAACCAGCGTGATAACTGGTTCCACAAGCAACAATTTGTACCGCTTCAACTTTTTCAAAAATATCTTTAGCATTAGTACCAAAAGCTTCTTCTAGAACTTTATCTTTTCCTAAACGACCTGTTAGCGTATTTTTAATTACTTCAGGCTGTTCATAAATTTCTTTCAACATATAATGACGAAACTTACCGCGTTCTGATGATTCAATTCCATCGGTCAGTTGAACGATATCTCGTTCGATTTCTTTTTTGTCCGCATCATAAATTGTGTAATTTTCTTTTGTGATGACAGCGGTATCACCTTCTTCTAGATAAATAAAACGATCCGTCACTTGTCGTAAGGCCAGTTGATCGGATGCGATAAAATTTTCTTCAATACCAACACCAATCACAAGTGGGCTACCACTGCGTGCGACAACTATTGTGCTTGGATCGTCTGCTTGAATAACAGCGACACCGTATGCACCTTCGCATTTTTTCGTCGAAGCTTGTACTGCTTCTAATAATGTTAATCCTTGATCTAAAAATGATTTTACAAGATGAGCAATCACTTCTGTATCTGTTTCAGATTTGAATTTAACGCCCGTTTTTTCTAATTCTTTTCGAAGCTCATCAAAATTTTCAATAATACCGTTGTGTACGACCGCAACATCTTCTGTCATTGAGTGATGTGGATGTGCATTTGTCTCACTGGGCTTACCATGTGTAGCCCAACGTGTGTGCGCAATACCAACTCCGCCTTTAATAGGTGAGTTATTGATGGTGTCTTCTAAGCTGGCAACTTTACCGACTGCTTTCCGGATTTGTAGATTTTTTTGTTTATCTAAAACTGCAACACCTGCCGAATCATAACCACGGTATTCCAAACGCTTTAATCCTTCGACTAAAATACCCGTAATATTTCGCTGTGCTACTGCACCTACAATCCCACACATAACTCGCTCCTAAAAAGTTGAATGCTTTTATTTTTCAATAAAAGTTAGACATAAAATAATTTGGTATTAAAAAGGCGCACAAATAACACGCACGCCTTGTTGTTCTAATTTCTGTACACTGGCAGAATTTATTTTGTCATCTGTCACTAAAACGTTAACGACAGACCACGGTAATTCTAAGTTGTGAATTTTACGATCGACTTTTTTCGATTCCGCCATCACGATCACTTCGCGAGACACTTCAGCCATTACACTGCTTAAACTATAAAGTTCATTAAACGTAGTCGTGCCACGATCTAGGTCAAGACCATCAGCACCAATAAAAAATTGATCAAAGTTGTAAGAGTGCAATACTTGTTCGGCGAGCTGCCCCTGGAAACCTTCTGATTTCGGATCCCACGTTCCGCCACTCATCAAAATGGTAGGTTCGTTTTCAAGCTCTCGCAAAGCATTGGCGATGCGCAGCGAGTTTGTCATGACCACCAACCCTTGTTTGCTCGACAACTCAGGAAGTAGGGCCGCGGTAGTTGTACTACCACTATCAATAATGACGCGATTATGGTCTCTGATTAAATCAGCCGCTGCTTTTGCTATAGCTTCTTTGGCTGGGGAAACCTTCTCATTAACCGTCTCAGATATCAGCTCATGGGGCACAGGAACCGCGCCACCGTAACGACGTAATAACAAGCCATTTGCCTCTAATGCGGCCAAATCCTTGCGAATTGTCACCTCAGAGGTCGCAAACTGCTCCGCTAAGGCCTCAACACTCACTTCGCCCTCTTCATTTAAGCGCTTTGTAATAGCTCTACGGCGCTGTTGAGTGTTTCGTTTCGTCATTTTTTCTATCTTTAAGTTTCAAATCGAAAGATATTTTATGAATTCGAAACTAAATAGCAAGTTTTATTTATTATTATTGAGTTCTTATGATCTGGAGCAAACTAATGCGCTAGACATGATTTAGGATGACTCAAGTACGATTTCAATAACGTTTCGATAAGTTTCTTTAGAGGGTAATTCGTTATGATTAGTGACCATCAAGACCATTTTTTAAAATTACGCCTAATTTCATTCATTCCTCTACTTATTCTATTCCTCCTGTCTTCCACAGTTGAAGCTCAAAAAACATTTACTATAGAAGAAGTTTCAAAACACAATAGCTCTTCAGATTGCTGGCTGATAATTTTAAAAAAGGTTTATGACGTTACAGACTATTTAGAACTTCACCCATCATCACCAGGAACGATAGAATCTTGGTGTGGTTCTATAGCAACTGACGGAATGGAAAGAAAGGGAATTGGTGTGGATCACTCAGAAGAAGCTTATGCTCTTCTTAATCAATATTTAATTGGAAACTTAGAATAGGTTAATAAGATAATACTTAATTTATAATTTTATTTCCGTACGGTTGTTGCCTAAAGTCATTTAAATAATTACAGCGTTTGTTAATTTTCATTATCAAGCGCTGTAATTTTTTTAATTTTATTTTTTCTTAGTCGGCCGACTCCATCCGCTTAGGTTTTTTTGCTTTCCTCTTGCGACAGACAAATGATCATCAGGGACTTCTTGATTTATTGTTGAGCCTGCACCGACGGTTGCACTTTTTCCTATTTTTACAGGGGCTACAAGTGCTGAGTTAGAACCAATAAATGCATTATCGCCTATTTCTGTTATCCATTTATTTACGCCGTCATAGTTGCAAGTAATTGTTCCTGCGCCGACATTCACGTGTTCTCCAAGTTGTGCATCGCCAATATAACTTAGGTGGTTTACTTTACTGCCTTCACCTAACGTCGCTTTTTTAATTTCGACAAAGTTACCAATTTTTGCTTTGTTAGCTAATTTTGTTCCTGGTCTTAATCGAGCAAAAGGTCCTGCTTCGCAATTTATTCCTAATTCTGCATCTTCAATAACAGTGTTTGCTTTTATGACGCAGCCATCACCAATCACTGCATTTTTTATCGAACAATTTTGAGCAATGGATACGTTATTGCCAATTTTCACATCACCTTCAAAAACGCAGTTGATGTCGATGACAACATCTTGTCCTACTTCCAAATTACCTCTGCAATCAAAGCGAGTAGGGTCGAAAAGGGTAAGACCATCAGCCATGAGTTTTTCAGCTAACTCCTGTTGGTAGAACCTTTCTAACTCGGCTTGTTGGATTCGGTTATTCACACCCAACACTTCCCACTCGTTAGCTGGTTGCTCGGTGTTAATGGACACATTATCTTCTTTAGCAAGGGCGATAATGTCGGTGAGATAGTATTCTCCCTGAGCATTTGAGTTCGACAGCATCGGTAGCCAGCGCTGAAGGTGTTCACCATAAACTGCCATCACGCCGGTGTTTATTTCGTTGATCTTAAGCTGTGCTTCATTCGCATCTTTTTGCTCAACGATAGCAATAACATCACCATTACTGTTTCTTTCTATCCTGCCATATCCAGAAGGCTCGTCTAAGGATAGCGTTAACAGCGCTAGCGAGTCCTTACTTACTAAGTTTATTAGCTTTTCTAGTGTGTCCTTTTTTATAAGTGGGACATCGCCGTAGAGGATTAAAACAACGGCATCTGATTGAATATGGGGAAGTGCTTGCTGTACCGCGTGGCCCGTTCCGAGCTGCTCTGTTTGTTGAATAAACCGAACGTTCTCTGCGGAAAGTGCTAATTCTATTTGCTCTGCTCCATGCCCTATAACTACGTTAAGTGGTTCTTTGCTTTCTAGTTCACTGGCTGTATCAAGCACATGCTTTAATAATGAACGCCCAGCAATTGGATGAAGTACTTTTGGTAAACTCGACTTCATTCGAGTACCTTTGCCTGCTGCTAGAATCACAATATTTAACATAGTTATTTTCCATTCTGTTGATATTCAGAGTTTGCCTCTTCGCTTAAAAACTTCAACCTCTGACTGTAAAGGTTATTCCTAAAAAACACCGATAAAAGTATGCTTGTATCAGTAAAGATCAATGCTACCTTTTTTTTACGTTTTTTTCTGTACCTATAAGATTAAAGCAGCAGCCAATTAACTCGTCGGTTAGCTTCACTCTCACTACTGTAAATAGAGTGTATGAATCTTTTGTATATTCTAATATTTGGGATAAAAAGAAACGATCTTACAAGAAGGGGAGGGAGTGTTTGATGTAAGTATTTTTAAATACTTACATCAATTTAAATAAGGTATAGAAAGCTATTTGCCTGCTTTTCTACGAATAGCTTGTAAAGTGCGTAGTTGTGCTACTGATTCTGCAAGTTGTGCTGCAGCTTTTGAGAAATCAAATTCGCTAGATTGATTATTCAAATCTTGCTCTGCTTGATTTTTTGCTTCAAGCGCTGCAGCTTCATCAATATCATCAGCACGTAAAGCGGTGTCAGCAAGTATAGACACTAAGTGCGGCTGCACTTCTAGATGACCACCAGAAAGATAATAAATTTCTTCTTCACCGCCTGATTTAATAATACGTACTGGACCCGGTTTCAAACCAGTGAGAAGAGGGGCATGACCATAAGAAACACCCACTTCACCTTCTGTTCCGTTAACAACTAGCATTTCAACTAGGCCGGAAAAAAGTTCTTCTTCTGCACTTACGATGTCGCAGTGAATTGTTAATGCCATCTTAAATTATCTCGTTCGCTTTCTGTTTTTATGAGTAATGTTTTTCAACAATACTTTTAAACATAGGTTTCGGCAAAACCGCTAAGACTTATTTTAAAGTCTTAGCTTTTTCGATTGCTTCGTCGATAGAGCCAACCATGTAGAACGCTTGCTCTGGAAGCTCATCATGATCACCGTTTAAGATCGCGTTAAAGCCATCAATGGTATCTTTTAGAGAAACGTATTTTCCTTTTGAGCCAGTGAAAACTTCTGCCACTGTAAACGGCTGAGAAAGGAAACGTTCGATTTTACGAGCACGATAAACTGTTTGTTTATCTTCTTCAGATAATTCGTCCATACCCAAGATCGCAATAATGTCTTTCAACTCTTTGTAACGTTGTAAAACAGTTTGTACACCACGAGCCGTGTTGTAATGCTCTGTACCAATAATTAATGGATCAAGCTGACGCGAAGTTGAATCAAGAGGATCTACTGCTGGATAAATACCTTTCGCCGCAATGTCACGACTTAGTACAACAGTTGAATCCAAATGCGCAAACGTTGTTGCTGGTGATGGATCCGTCAAGTCATCCGCTGGTACGTATACCGCTTGTACTGATGTAATTGAACCTGTTTTCGTTGAAGTAATTCGCTCTTGAAGTGCACCCATTTCTTCAGCAAGTGTCGGTTGGTAACCTACTGCTGATGGCATACGACCTAGCAGTGCAGATACTTCCGTTCCCGCAAGTGTGTAACGATAAATGTTGTCAACGAATAGTAGTACGTCTCGACCTTCGTCACGGAATTTTTCAGCCATGGTCAAACCAGTCAAAGCAACACGTAATCTGTTTCCAGGTGGCTCATTCATTTGACCGTAAACCATTGCTACTTTTGAATTGCTGAAAGTATCAACATCAACAACACCCGCTTCCTGCATTTCGTGATAGAAGTCATTACCTTCTCGAGTACGCTCACCAACACCAGCAAACACAGACAAACCACTGTGTGCTGTTGCGATATTATTAATGAGTTCCATCATGTTTACAGTTTTACCAACACCGGCACCACCGAACAAACCAACTTTACCACCCTTAGCAAAAGGGCAAACCAAGTCGATAACTTTAATACCCGTTTCAAGTAGATCTGTAGAAGCAGCAAGCTCATCATAAGCTGGTGCTTTACGATGAATCGAAGCGCGTTCTTTTTCACCGATCGGACCACACTCATCAATTGGATTGCCCAATACATCCATGATGCGGCCTAATGTCTCGATACCTACCGGTACGCTAACCGGTGCTTTTGTGTTTTCTACGGATAAGCCACGGCTTACACCTTCAGAAGAACCCATTGCAATGGTACGAACAACACCGTCGCCAAGCTGTTGTTGCACTTCTAAAGTTAAACCTTTTTCAGGAACTTTTAGTGCGTCGTAAATTTCGGGTACGGCGTCGCGTGGAAATTCGACATCGATAACCGCACCAATAATTTGTACGATACGTCCGCTACTCATTTCGGCTTCCTCTATTAAAATACTTCAATCTATCAATTAATTTTTTGTTTGCGCTCTGCATAGTTTTTATTTCTTAATAAAACTTATTAAGAAATAGCTGCAGCACCGCCTACAATCTCTGAAATTTCTTGGGTAATAGCTGCTTGACGAGCTTTGTTATAAATCAATTCTAACTCGTTAATAATATCGCCAGCATTATCAGTTGCGCTTTTCATTGCGACCATTTTTGCTGCTTGCTCACAGGCTTTGTTTTCAACAACGCCTTGGTAAACTTGTGATTCGATATAACGCGTTAATAATCCTTCTAACAATTCTTCAGCATCGGGCTCATAGATATAATCCCAGGAGTGCTGCATTTTTTCGTCTTCGTCTGCTAGTAACGGCAACAACTGGTCAACGTTTGGCTGTTGCGTCATCGTGTTTACGAATTCGTTGCTCACCAAATACACTTTGTCAATTTTCCCTTTTGAAAAGGAATCTAGCATTACTTTAACGCTGCCAATTAGGTCGGATGCTGAAGGTTCATCGCCAACATCTTTTAGCGCTGCAACAACATTACCACCATAACTTTTGAAAAAATCGACTGCTTTATTTCCTATTGCACAAATATCAGCTTCAACACCTTTATCATGCCATTCTTTCATTGCGTTCATTGTTGATTTAAATAAATTAATATTTAAACCACCACATAAACCACGGTCACTAGAAATTACAATAAAGCCAACACGAGACACTGTTTCGCGTTCGTTTAGGTAAGTATGCTGATACTCAGAATGCGCATTAGCAATATGTCCTACCACAGATCGAATTCGATTTGCGTACGGCTTACCCAGCTTCATGCGCTCTTGTGATTTGCGCATTTTACTGGCAGCTACCATTTCCATGGCGCTGGTAATTTTTTGCGTGGATTTAACGCTGGCGATTTTTGTACGAACTTCTTTCGTGCCTGCCATGATTAATTAATCCGCTTACCAGGTTTGTGTCGAAATGAATTTTTCTAATGCAGCTTTAAAGCTATCAACTACTTCATCGCTGTATTCACCTGTCTTGTTGATTTTACTCATCAAGTCAGCGTGTTCGTTATTCATGTACGATAATAATGAGTCTTCGAAATCACCAATTTTGTTCACTGGAATTTCTTTTAGGTAACCTTTATCTGCCGCAAAAATTACAATCGCCATCTCACCAACAGATAGTGGGCTGTATTGCTTTTGCTTCATCAATTCAGTGACACGCTCACCATGATCTAGCTGCGCTTTTGTTGCTTCATCCAAATCAGAAGCAAACTGAGAGAATGCTGCTAGCTCTCGATACTGTGCTAATGCTGTACGAATTCCACCAGAAAGTTTTTTGATGATAGGGGTCTGTGCTGCACCACCTACACGAGATACCGAAATACCTGCGTTCATTGCTGGTCGAACACCAGAGTTAAACATCGAAGACTCTAGGAAGATCTGACCATCTGTAATCGAAATTACGTTAGTCGGTACGAATGCAGAAACGTCACCAGCTTGAGTTTCGATAACAGGCAATGCTGTTAGTGAACCTGTTTTGCCTTTAACTTCACCGTTAGTGAATTTTTCAACGTACTCTTCGTTCACTCGTGCTGCTCTTTCTAGAAGACGCGAATGCAAATAGAAAACATCACCTGGGTATGCTTCACGACCTGGAGGACGACGAAGAAGTAGTGAGATTTGACGATAAGCCCAAGCTTGCTTAGTTAAATCATCATAAATAATTAATGCATCTTCACCACGATCACGGAAGTATTCACCCATGGTGCAGCCTGCGAAAGGTGCAAGAAATTGCATAGAAGCTGCATCAGACGCAGTTGCCGCAACAACTGTGGTGTGACCCATTGCGCCATGCTCTTCAAGTTTTCTTACAACTGCTGCAATCGAAGAGGCTTTCTGTCCGATGGCAACATAAACACATTTAATACCAGAATCTTTTTGGTTAATGATTGCATCAACCGCGATTGCTGATTTACCAATTTGGCGGTCACCAATAATTAACTCACGCTGACCACGACCGATTGGAACCATTGCATCAACTGCTTTCAGACCAATTTGAACTGGCTGATCAACAGACTTACGAGCAATTACACCCGGAGCAACTTTTTCAACAGCATCAGTTACTTGCGCATTAATTGGGCCTTTACCGTCAATCGGCGTACCCAATGCATCAACAACACGGCCTAACAATTCAGGGCCAACGGGTACTTCTAAAATTCTACCTGTGCACTTAGCTGTTTGGCCTTCTGCCAAGCCGCTCGCGCTTCCAAGTACAACTGCACCTACTGAATCGCGCTCAAGGTTAAGTGCCATACCAAATGCACCACCTTCAAACTCGATCATTTCCCCGTACATTACATCACCCAAACCATGGATGCGGATAATGCCATCGGAAACGGACACGATAGTGCCTTCGTTTTGTGCTTCGGTAGACACATCTAGATTCTCGATGCGCTGTTTAATAATTTCACTGATTTCTGAAGGATTCAGCTGCTGCATGCTCTGTTCCCAACCTTCTGTAATTTTAAATTCGTTTTAGATTTTCATTGATTCGGCTAGTTTGGCTAAACGCCCACGAGCTGAGCCATCAATAATAAGATCACCTGCTCGTACAACTAAACCACCCAATAAACTTTGATCAACTGTCGTTTGCAAACTAACTTCTCTTTCAAGTTTTGTTTTCAACGCATTGGCCACTTTCGCTTGTTGCTCATCAGTCATTTCAAACGCTGTCGTAATTTCTACGTCGACTGTTTTTTCTAAATTCGATTTGAGTAATTCAAATAGCTCACGAATTTGTGGCAACAAAGATAACCGATCATTCTTCGCTAAATAGTGAAGAAAATTAGCCACTTTATTATCAATATCATCCCCGCAAAGACTCACAATAAAATCGCCTTTTGCATCTGTTGTTAAACTGGGTGATGCCAATTTTTTTGCAACTGCGGGCTCAAGAGCAACCGTTGTTACTGTAGCTAACATATTTGACCAGCGGTCTAGCGCTTTTGCATCCTTAGCAAACTCAAAACCTGCTTTTGCATAAGGCCGTGCTAGTGTTGTTAGTTCCGCCATATTCTTTTCCGATTAAAACAATTAAAGCTGAGCAGCCAAATCATCAATCATATTACTGTGCGTCTTTTGATCCACAGATGATTTGATAATTTTTTCGGCCCCAGTGATTGCTAAACCAGCCAACTTACCGCGCAATTCTTCTTTAGCACGGTTCAGTTGCTGTTCGATTTCTGCTTCCGCAGCAACTTTTTGACGGTTCGCTTCTTCGATCGCTTTTTCTTTTGCATCTTCAACAATTTGTTGTGCGCGCTTATTCGCTTGCTCAACAATTGCTGACGCTTGTTCCTTCGCTTCACGAAGTTGATCGCCTGCTTTATTTTGCGCTAACTCTAAATCTTTAGCAGCACGTTCAGCGGCTTCTAGACCGTCAGCGATTTTTTTCTCTCGCTCAGCCATAACACCAAGCAAAGCTGGCCATGCAAACTTCCAACAAAACGCAACAAATAGGAAGAAGGTTATAGACTGGCCGATAAGTGTGAGATTGATATTCACAGCAATACCTCTTGCTTATTAAAAAAGTTAACTAGCAAAGCTTATTAACCAGCAAGCCCAGGAGCGATTACGAAGATCAAGTACATACCAATACCAACACCAATCATAGGTACCGCATCTAATAGACCTGCCATTAAGAACATTTTACCTTGTAGTGCTGGTGCTTGCTCTGGTTGACGAGCTGAACCTTCTAAAAGACGTCCACCCAATAAACCGAAACCGATACCAGTACCTAATGCACCCAAACCGATTAACAGCGCGCTTGCTACGTAAACCAAACCCAATGCTTCCATTGTTTTCTCCTACTATCTTATGAAGTAAAAATTAAAAATTAGTGTTCTTCTTCCACATCATGAGCCATTGCCATATAAACAACAGTCAAAACGGTAAATACAAATGCTTGCAGTGGTATTACCAATAGATGGAATATCGCCCAACCTAACTGCAACAGACCTGCTAACGAGCCCAGAAATAAACCGGCACCAAACATAATTGCAATTAAGATGAAGATCATTTCGGCAGCGTATAAGTTACCGAATAATCGCAAACCTAACGATATAGGTTTTGCGATCAAAGAAACTGTTTCAAGAATAAGATTGATAGGAATCAAGAAAATATCAACAAACCACTTACCAGAATGGAATGGATGTAATGTTAATTCTTTAACAAACCCCATAATGCCTTTTTGTTGAATACTGAAAAAAATCATCAACAAAAATACACTTAATGCCATACCAAGTGTCGCATTTGGATCAGTCGTTGGTACAACCTTGAAGAAGAAGTGAGAATCACCTGCGATCTTACCTGCCAGCATTGGAAGCCAGTCTACAGGAACAATATCCATAATATTCATTAACAATATCCACATGAAGACTGTTAATGCCATTGGACCGATCATTGTATTTTTGTGGTGGAAAATATCAGTTACTGTGTTGTTAATAAAACTAACAACCAGCTCGACAAAACTCTGAAAACCTTTTGGTACACCTAAAGTTGCTTTTTTAGCGGCGCGAACAAAAAGAAATGTAAAAAGTAAACCTAGTGCAATTGACCAAGCCATTGTATCTAAATGGATTGCCATGAACCCCATATCAACAGCTTCTTGTGAAGAATGCGCAATTGTCCATGTTGCGCTATCTAAAACATGAACAGTGCCGTCTGCGTCATGACGCTCATAACCGGCAGGGAGTTTTCCATAGGTGAGGTTTTGCAAGTGATGCTGGATATATCCGGTAGTGGTTTGACCTTCGCCTGCCATGCTCTCAAAAACCTTTTAGTTTAATAGATAGTACTGGGTTCAAAATAACTAAACTTAAAACTCTTAATCATCACTGTTTTATTTTTGCTGGCGCTATCACTTGGCTAGCAACCACAACTGAAACAATGATCATTACAAAATACGAAACAAATAACGCACTTATATCAACTGCTTTGAACAAGCTAAACACCAAAGCAAAACCCGTTAGGGTCAAAACAAACTTTCCTGTCTCACCTCGGCTCATTGCCCTGAGCGCGAGTGGCGCACTTTGTGCTCCCTGATAACGGAAAGCATAAAGAGCAAAATATGTATTTGGTAGGATTTGAATAATCCCGCCTAACAAAACAGAGTAGGCTACCGCGGGACTGAACCACCAAACTGCAAAACTTACCGGCAGTAAAATAACTAACTGCACTAATGGTATTCGTAAAACGGGTGGTCGTTTGATATTTCCCATGGTTTCTGCCCGATACCAATTAATCAGTATCTTAGGCCTTTTACATGTCGAACTAACTTTTAATCAAAAGCTACTCCGATTTTTTGTAAATAATAGGTTTTTTCCACCTAGTTTCACGCAATGGGAACAGCCCAAAAAGGCGGCAGCATTATAGGGTTTACAGGCTACGTATTCAACCAATACCACTATCATCTGCGCGAATTATTAAAATATTCGCTATAGTGTTTACTTATATTCTACAGCTTGTGTTTCAAGCTAAGGATAACCACTATATTTAGGCTTCGTAATTAAGATGCTTTAAAATTCCATCAAGCTCATCAAGACTATCGTATTTCAAAATGAGTTTTCCTTTGCCTTTTGCAGAATGCTGAATATTAATCGGCACTCCTACCTGTTCTGACAAACTTTCTTCTAATTTTTTAATATCAGGGTCGACCTTATTCGCAGGAACCGCTTTGGTTTGTTGTTGCTGGGTTCTTCGGACAAGCGCTTCTGTCTGGCGAACTGACAATCCTTTATTAACGACTTCACGGGCTAACTCTTTCTGCTCTTGATCGTCGAGCGTCAATAGGGCGCGAGCGTGGCCCATTTCAATATCACCATGCTCTAATAATTTTCTAACTTCATCGGATAGGGAGATCAGTCGCAACAGGTTGGTCACTGTTGTTCGAGATTTACCAACAGCAGCGGCAACTTCTTGATGAGTTAATTCGAATTCATCTTGGAGACGCTTTAACGCAAACGCTTCTTCCATTGGATTAAGATCTTCACGCTGGATATTCTCAATAAGGGCCATTGCGATAGCCGCTTCATCAGGAACATCCTTAATCACCGCTGGAATTTTATCGAGGCCCGCTAACTGAGCTGCTCGCCAGCGACGCTCACCCGCTATAATTTCATATCGATCGTTATCGATGGGACGAATAACGATGGGCTGCATAACGCCTTGCGCTTTAATAGATTCTGCCAGCTCTTCAAGCGCTTCTGTTTGAATATCACGTCGTGGCTGATACTTACCGCGCTGTATTAACTCAACAGGAATATGTGACAAGTCATTAAGGATGGGTTCGCGAGATGCTGATGTTTGTGTCAATGTTTCTACGTCGGTATCGATACTGACTGATGATTGCTCTTTATTGATACCTCCCAACAAAGCATCCAATCCTTTCCCCAAGCCTTTTCGCTTCATATTCTTTACCGTTTTCCGTCGTATTTTTTGCTAACTATTTTTACGATTACTGTTTTATTTTAATTTTTATTTTCAATCAAATTGTTATTGCAGTTGCTGCTATATCAACTCTACTCTTAAGATGTTTTTTCAACGACTTGTTTTTTTGCTATTTCATCGCGACGAATCATTTCACCTGCGAGCGTTAAGTAAGCGACTGCACCCTTTGACCCTTTATCATACGCTAAAACAGGTACACCATAACTGGGCGCCTCAGCCAAACGAACATTACGTGGTATACATGTGCGATAAACTTTATCGCCAAAATGCTCTGATAATTGTTGCGATACATCATTCGTTAAACTATTTCGCGGGTCATACATTGTACGCAAAATACCTTCGATATTTAATCTAGGATTCAAAGCCTGTTTAATCTGTTCAATGGTACTTACCAAGGCTGATAAACCTTCCAACGCATAATATTCACACTGCATTGGAATAATAACGCCATCACTTGCCGTTAAGGCATTCACTGTGAGCATATTGAGGGAGGGAGGGCAGTCAATCAACACATAATCATATTTATTACGAACTGTCAGCAATGCACCCTGCAACAAACGTTCTTTATTGGGCAAAGAAAGCATTTCAACTTCAGCTGCAGTGAGATCAGAATTTGCTGGTAATAAGTCATAACCACCTGATTCAGAATGCTGCAGCGCTGCACCAATCGGGGCACCTGTTGCTAATACATCATAAATTGATTTTTCTAATTCATTTTTGTCGATGCCACTACCCATAGTGGCATTACCTTGTGGATCCATATCCACTAATAACACTTTCTTTTTTGTCGCCACTAGAGATGCGGCTAGGTTAACACTAGTCGTTGTTTTACCCACACCACCTTTCTGATTAGTAATGGAATAGACGTGACTTTTACTATAACTGAGTTCCATGGTGGCGCATTCTTTCCTAAATATTTCAATCGGTTAGTTTTTTCTACTGTGTTTTTACGTTTATTATTTTTACATTTATTGTTCGAACAGTTTTACGTCTTCGGATTATGCCTTTTCCTAGACCTCACTTGTAATGACTATTAGGTGGCGCTCCCCCTCAACAGTGGGAACTTTCAATGGATAATTATGGCTGACCTTATAGGGTTTTGGTAATTCACTCAACTCATCTTCAGGGTATACGCCTTTCATCGCGTAAAACTGACCCGACTCATTAAGAAGGTGTTTACAGCCTTCAACCATATCTTTAATGCTGGCAAATGCTCGACTGACAACCACATCTAACAAAACTTCAGGTTTATAGTCTTCAACTCTTGACTGAACAACTTCAAGATTGTCTAACTTTAACGAGGTCTTTACCTGAAACAAGAAGCGTGTTTTTTTTCCATTACTATCGAGTAATGTGAATTTTTTTTCTGGATACAAAATAGCGAGAGGAACACCAGGTAGTCCACCACCTGTTCCTACATCTATCCAATTATCTCCATGGCAATGGTTCGAAATACTTAAACTATCTAACACATGCAATGACAACATCTCATCAACATTGCGAATCGCTGATAAGTTATAGGCTTTATTCCATTTGTCCAATAACAACACATACTGAATTAATTGATCTAACTGCTCAGGTGTAACAGCCACTTTTAATTTTTTCGCACCACTTTTTAATACTTCTAAATAATGGTTATATTTCGGATGTTGCAATGGTGTCATGTTTTAAACTATCTTTTTAAGCTATTAGTTTTTTAAGTTTTAATGTTTTTAATCCAATAATAGATTTTTTTATATTTTTATTTTTTAATAATATTTAAATAAAATATTAACCTGTCGCTTTATCACGCAAAATATTCTTTTTTAACAAACCCTGCTTTTTCAAATAAATTAATAACAAAGAAACCGCTGCTGGTGTCACACCCGATATTCTTGATGCCCTTGCTAACGTATCCGGACGAGCGGTTTTTAATTTTTGTTTAACTTCATTTGATAAGCCTTCAACGACATCATAATTAAACTCTTCTGGAATAACTGTGTTTTCATGGTGACGTAATTTTTCTATTTCGCTTTTTTGACGCTCAATGTAACCAGAATATTTTGCTGCTATTTCTATCTGTTCTGCCACGCGAGGATCGTCAACCGCTTCACCTTTTAAAGTGGCAATATCGGGATACGTTAACTCTGGGCGTTTTAATAAGTCATGAAAGCTATATTCACGCGTTAAACGTGTGGATAGTTTTTTTTCTATTTTTTCAGCTTCAGGAGAACTTGCTTGAATCCATGTTGTTTTAAAACGCTGTTGTTCTTTTTCAATCGCTTCGCGTTTTGTTTGAAATGCTTGCCAATGATCATCAGAAATTAAACCAAGTTCATAACCTTTTTCGGTTAAACGTAAATCAGCATTATCTTCCCGTAACAACAAACGATATTCAGCACGTGAAGTAAACATGCGATACGGCTCTATCGTTCCCATCGAAATTAAATCGTCAACCAACACACCAATGTAAGCTTGATCACGAGTCGGGCACCATGCTTCTTTTTCTTGCACTTTTAACGCAGCATTAATGCCTGCTAATAATCCTTGTGCACCCGCTTCTTCATAACCAGTCGTGCCATTAATTTGTCCGGCAAAAAACAAACCGTTAATAAACTTTGTTTCTAAACTGTATTGTAAATCTTGCGGATTAAAATAATCGTATTCGATAGCATAACCAGGACGCGTTATGTGTGCGTTTTCAAACCCTTTGATAGAGCGGATAAATTGCTGCTGAATATCAAACGGTAAACTCGTTGAAATTCCATTCGGATAAATTTCGTGTGTACTCAATCCTTCTGGCTCGATAAAAATTTGATGTGAATCTTTATCCGCAAAACGATGCACTTTATCTTCGATTGAAGGGCAGTAACGTGGGCCAACACCTTCAATCACACCGGTATACATTGGCGAGCGATCTAACCCACTTTTGATAATGTCGTGCGTTTTTTCATTGGTATGAGTAATCCAACAACAGACTTGTTCAGGATGATCTGAAATTTTCCCCATCAACGACATGACTGGCGTCGGCTTATCTCCCCACTGTTCTTCCAATCCAGAAAAATCAATTGAGCGATCATCAATACGGGCTGGCGTTCCTGTTTTTAATCGACCCACTCTGAAAGGTAATTCGCGTAAGCGATTCGCCAGCGAGATCGAAGGAGGAGCGCCGGCACGGCCTCCCGAATGGTTCTCCATTCCAATGTGAATCACTCCACCCAAGAATGTGCCCGTTGTTAGCACGACTGACTTAGCGAAGAACTTCAAACCCATCTGAGTAACCACACCCGTGATGGTGTCGCCCTCAACAATCACATCATCAACCGCTTGCTGAAAGATCTGTAGATTCTCTTGATTCTCAAGTTGGTAACGAATGGCCGCTTTGTAGAGTTCTCGGTCCGCCTGAGCACGAGTTGCACGTACAGCAGGGCCTTTGCGTGCGTTCAACAAACGGAACTGTATACCCGCTTTATCGGTCGCCTTCGCCATGGCGCCACCCAAAGCATCAATCTCTTTCACCAAATGACTTTTGCCAATACCACCAATGGCAGGGTTGCAGGACATTTGCCCCAACGTTTCGATACTGTGAGTGAGCAATAACGTCTTACACCCCATGCGCGCTGAGGCCAAGCACGCTTCTGTGCCAGCATGACCACCGCCAATGACAATAACGTCAAAATCTTCTGAATAACGCATGAGTTGTTTTAACCTTGATTGATAAAAATTCGTTGATGATAAACCGTGAATTTGGAGATTAAGTGTTTCTCGACATTCTGAGCGAGAGCATAACGGCTATTCAAAAGGTCGGCCATTATATGTTGAGGAACCTTTGTGATCAAAAAATAATCGTAATGTTTTTGTTTTAATTTTTTAAAAGATCTATTACTTAATTAATAAGAGTATTTATATATAGGATATATATTTAGGTATTTAGTAGTGATAGTAATAAGGGAAAGCGTTTTTCTGTATAAGTTCTAAAAGTCAATTAAAATCAATAGGTTAACTCAATGATAAGGACAGTATGAATCGTTGAGTATGCTCTGTGTTTGTTGAAGATAACCTGTGTGTGAAAAGGGCGGTTATCAACAGGTGGAGCACTTTGGTGAGTTATTCACATATCCATTCATAGCATTTCCCTATAACTATACCGAGTTTGTCTACAATCTATTCTATAAAACCTTAAAAATCATAGATTTAGTGGATAAACCTGTGAGCAAATGTGGATAACTTACGTAACTGCTGGTGAAAAGAGGAAAAAAGCTGTTTATAAGTTGTTTTTCGAGTGATTTTCAACCAAATCCATCAAGAATGATTTTATGAGAATTACTATGAGTTACTGTTCTTGAAAGGGAATAATTCTTTGGTGGAGATAGCTAAAAAGACAGAACTCTAGATTACCCTCGTACATTTTCAGCCAATCTATAGTTTATGTTTTGTCTTTTACTCTGCTAATTATTGCAGATAGCTCTGGCTTGATCGGTAAAACGGTAAAAGGACTCACATTGCTACCGCCTGTATTTCCCGTTGGAACCATTCCGATAGCTGTTTTAGTTGCAGCGCCCACCATTCTCAGAATCTGCCCAAAAATCTCTTTTACCGCTTTTTGTCGTATTCCCCATAACAACATCAAGAAATGGACTCTGACATGATGGTAGGTAGATTCTTGCCCCAATACATGGGCATTTTCTAAATGCTCGAATTCCAAATAGGTATCACCTGCATCGCGATAGTGCTTTGACGAGACGATTTCTTGATTAACAAAGGGAGCAATGCTTTTTGAGAATGTAGACATTTTATCTGGGCCTAATTATTTAAAACTTAAGACAATAATTCTAACGTTCTAAATACTTTTATTTATCTTTATTCTGCTTTTTCTTACTATTAATGTCTTTTTTTGCTTTTTTGTTAGGATTAACAGCATGAGGTTTTACTCCAGAAGAGGAGTTTGATGTTGGCTGTTTAGCGGTAAGGCCTGGTTTATCTTTAACGAAACTATCATCCCCGGTAAGCGCGAAGTCTAAGATAGCTGATTCTTTGAGTGCAGTCTTTTCTTTATCCTGCGCAAGATCCTGTGCAAAACTATTGACCCCATAAAATATGAATAGAAAGCAAAGTAATATGATGGGTGATTTTTTATTACTATTCATTAACTTACACCTTTAAATAAACGGTTTAATAAAGAAAAGGATAAAACACTTTTATTGAGTTGTTATATCTAAGTCGTACGAATTAACAAAAAGGTTCAATGGATAACCCATCACTAATCGATAAATTCAATTCATTAAATGTTTGTATCTTAGCTACTATACTTTTATTTTCTATTGTCGAATTACTACCAACCACGACCACATTGCAACCTGCTGCTGTTGCTGAAATTATTCCACTGTCGGCATCTTCAAATATTAAACATTCTTCTGGCGATAGACCTAGCTTTTGAATTGCTTTGAGATAAGGTTCGGGGTTTGGTTTTCCTGCTTTGACACAGTCCGCTGTAATTAAAAGTTTTGGGTTAGGTAGGTCATTTACTTTTAATTTTCTTTCAGCTAACTGATGAGAACTCGACGTTACTATCGCCCAGCTTTCCACTGGTAATTTTAATAAAAACTCTTTTGCACCAGAGACGGGTTTAAGAGACCCAATTAAATGTTCTTCGTATTTTTCTATTTTTTTCGCTTCTTCAAGTGCATCTAAATGAGGTGCAACAAGAGCAAGAGTATCTTCTATGCGAGTTCCCTTACCTTTTTCAATTGCCAACTCTAGATTTACGTTATTCTCTGCACACCATTTTTTCATCGATAAATATACGATGTGAGATGTATTGACTAGCGTATCATCTAGGTCAAAAAGGAACGCTTTAAAGATATTATTACTCCTTTAATCATCATCTGACCATAGTTAATTTTTAAATACTCAGTTTTAATCGCCACCACATGAAGAGCCGCATCCACTGGGATTATCTGCGGCTGATCTAGAGCTTCCACTACAACTAGATGAGCAACCAATATGACTAGCACAAAAGCTGTCACCATATAATGGCGATGACTTGTCTTTGCAGTTTAATGAATACTTAAACCCATCTTTAATATTTAGTTTTGAATCAAGCAAGAAAAGCAGCGGTAACTTAGTAGGCTTTGATGGGTTTATTCTTTCTTTGGCGCAGGCAAGCCGCCATGCACGTTTAATCCCCTTTTGAGCTACAGTCGGTGAGCTCATTGCTTCTGTCGGCGTGTGATGAAGAAATCGTCCAATCCCTTTCTTACAAAATAACTGATAGGACCTAGTGAAAAGAATAAACTCATGCCATGCAACATCTACAACTTGTGAAGGCATTGAAACCATTTTTCGGTTGGCTTTGTTGCAAATATAAAAATAGCTCCGAAGCCCTTCAAGCACAAGTTGAACATCTTGATCGGTTAAATGCGTGTATTTTTCTTGGACTTTTTTACCGATTGCTGGGTTAAAATGATAATCTTCAATATAAGAAAGTCGTTTATATTTATAATATTCATATAAAGAGGACAATAAAAAATATAATACAAACGCTGCAAAAATATAAAGAATTGGATATTGCATAAAGTGAGACATTATTCTCTCTCCACATCTCCCGTAACTAACTTTAAGAGCTACTTATTTCATTTAAAAACACCTGATAACTTAAAATCAATAATTATCATCTAATCCCTGTTAATCTAATCGATAAATATAATATTGTATAATGCCACATAATTTTAACTAAAATTATACCTTTGTTATGCAAAAATACACTTCGCTAGTGCTTTTGAAAAATAGTATTGTTTCGAGCGAGAAATAGCACCTAAATTAAGCTGTATTACTTGGCTTGGTGTTAGTTTTGGAATATTAAATTCTAAAATAAAACATAGATTGGGTGTAACGGGTACAATAAATTCTTCCCCTGGATTGTCTGCTATGAGGAACTCTAGGGTGTCACTTCTGCTTATATACCACCGTAAATCACCATTACGTGCCATAAACTGCTCGATACCTATTTGCATTCCTAGCCCACGGGAGAATCGTTTAGGTAGGCTACCATCTTCTTCCGTATATAAAGCGTGTTTTAGCTCGAGAGTTTGTTTCTCTTCTTCTGTTAATTTCTGTCTAGAAGCTCTGTTTAATTTACCGACTAAATGATCGTATTCTTCAATGGTGCAGCGAAGTTTCCATAGTGTGTAGAATTCACCGATGATTCTATGGGCCTCAGGCGGCAAATGAATGAGATTTTGAGTTACTACATAATCAACAAGTGCTTGAAACCTGTCTTCTATATGTTTTCCATATCCTTGTTCAGAACGTTGATCCCATACTCGACGCCTGCAAAATATTTTGTTGTTTGGTGCGGCAGGGAATACATTTCTGCTCGGTATTCTGTATAGCTCAACACAGCCTTTGGAGTCTGTGAATCGTTGGATCGACTTCGCAGGGAAAGTGTGCTGATTTATTACGAGTTTTTTCGACGGCACGATGCTCCCATTGCTTAACGTTGTAAACAGTTGAGTTTTTAAAAATTACTTACCAATACAAAAACTTGAAAAAATTCTGCCGAGTAGATCATCGGATTTAAATTCTCCGGTGATTTCGCCTAGGGCTTGTTGGGCATTTCTTAAATCTTCGGCTAATAATTCTCCGGCACCGGCTTGTAGTGTGGCTTTGCCGTTGTCTAAATATTCTTGCGTTCTATGCAATGCATCGAGATGTCGGCGTCTTGCGGTAAAACTACTTTCGCCAACGCCGGTATAACCTGCAATTGATTTTAGATGTGCTTTTAGCTCGTTGAGGCCGTCGCCTTGTTTGGCAGAGAGGGGGATGACGGGGATGTTGTTGATGTTGTCTTTTACGAGTTCTGAATGATTATTTTTTTTCAGATCGGTTTTGTTGGCAATGATGGTGAGTTTTTGTTTGTCGAGTAAAAACCGTGAGAGATCATTGCTGATGGAATCATTAAAACTTTCTTTCAGAATATCTTCTATCGATAAAGCATCTTTTTGACTGCTGTCCACGACTAATAATATGCGATCGGCAATTTCAAATTCTTGTTGAGCTCGTTCTATACCGATGCGTTCAACTTCATCGGGGTTACTGCGTAAACCAGCGGTGTCGACTAAATGTAATGGCATGCCGTCGATATTAATATGTTCACGCAATACGTCGCGGGTTGTCCCTTCTATATCGGTAACGATGGCGGTATCACGCTCTGCTAATGCATTTAATAAGCTCGATTTACCGGCGTTGGGTTTGCCTGCAATTACGACTCGAATGCCATCTCTTACAATGACGCCTTGTTGTGATTCTTTTAATAGCGCGTCGAGTTGTTGTCTGATGAGATTAAAATCAGTTTCTACTTTTCCGTCACTTAAAAAATCGATTTCTTCTTCTGGGAAATCAATGGCGGCTTCTACATAAATCCGTAAGCGAATTAATGATTCTACTAACGCATGTACGCGTTCTGAAAACACACCTTGTAGGCTGTTGACGGCATTGCGAGCACTTTGCGCTGATGTGGCATTGATTAAATCGGCAATGGCTTCTGCTTGCGCTAAATCCATTTTGTCGTTGAGAAAAGCACGCTGTGAAAATTCACCGGGTTGCGCAAGTCTTGCGCCGTGCGATAAACAGGTTTGAACTAATAGATCCATGACGACAGGGCCGCCATGTCCTTGTAGCTCGACACAATCTTCACCTGTGAAGGAATGTGGGCCAGCAAAGTAGATGGCGATGCCTTCGTCAATGATTGAATGTTGAGACGTGTTTTTGTCGTTTGAATCGCTTTTGTTTAAATGCTTTTTATTGGAATACTCTTTATTTGAAAAAAATGACGTGTGATGCGCGTGACGGGGCTGTAGTGTTTGCTGTGTGATTAATTCTCCAATGTCTTTTGCGTTTTTACCGGAGAGCCGAATAATACCAATGCCACCGCGACCGGAGGCGGTAGCGATGGCAACGATGGTGGAATTATCCATAGGGTTTAACCGAACAGGAATTAACTAAGGTTAGTTTTTTGCATCTGCTTTTTCTATTTGACGATAAATAAAGAACTGCTGCAACATGCCGAGTGAGTTGTTCACAATCCAGTACAAAACGAGGCCGGAAGCAAAAAATAAGAATAAGAAGGTGAATACGATAGGCATCATTTGCATAATTTTTTGTTGTGTCGGATCACCAATAGCGGGTTGAAGTTTTTGTTGTAAAAACATGGATGCGCCGTAAATTAACGGCAGAATAAATAACGGATCTTTTACGGATAAGTCTTCTATCCATAAAAAGAAGGGTGCATGCCGAAGTTCAACACTTTCCATCAGTACCCAATACAATGCGATAAATACCGGTATTTGTACCAGCATGGGTAAGCAACCGCCCATGGGGTTGACGCCCTCTTTTTTATACAAAGACATCATTTCTTTTTGGAACTGTTCTCTGTTATCACCGTAACGTTCTTTTAGTTCAGCAAGCTTAGGCGAGAACTTTCTCATCTTCGCCATTGAGCGATAGCTCTTCGCTGAAAGATGAAAAAATGCGGCTTTAATACAAATGGTTAATAGGATGATGGCAACACCCCAGTTACCGACAAAACCGTGTAGCCAGTTTAAGAAATAAAAGAGCGGTTTACAGATAAAGAACAGTGGGCCGTAATCAATGGTGAGTTCTAAATGCGGTGAAATTTCTTCTAAGCGGTGTATATCTTTTGGCCCCGCATAAAAGCTCGATTTAATAATACCCTGCTGGCCAGGTTCAACAATCGTTGCTGGACCGGTTAAGCCAAAGAGATATTGATTGCGATTACTGAGTTTTCGAAAAGAGTAGCTGTATTCTGATTCTGCTTCAGGGATCCATGCACTAATAAAGTAGTGTTGAACAAACGAGACCCAACCACCTGTTTTTCTAAACTCAACTTTCTTTTCTTCAAGATCTTTAAATTTGTATTTTGAATAGTTTTCTTCATCGGTTGTTGAAGCTACGCCTAAAAAGTTACTCATGCCAATGCCTGGCGTACTTTTCACAGGATCATGATCATCCCGTTTTATTTGCGCATAAAAATGTGCGTTCCATGTTGATGAGCTGTTGTTATCAATTAAGTATTCGACACCAATTAAATTGTCATCATGCTTAAAGGTAAAACGTTTGGTGATAGTGACGTTATCTTTTTGCAATACTAAGTCGACTTGTAAACTATCTTCTCGGTCAGTTAACACATAATCTGTTTTAGCCGCTGAAAAAGTCGGTCTTTCACCATTGGTTAAATCGGTACCGTTGGTGCCGACTAAACCACTTTGCGCTATATAAGTTGTTGAATCATTTCTGTTGAGTAAAACTAATGGCTCATCGGGTCTGTCAATTTCTACGGGATATTTTGGAAGCGAAGCTTTAACAATATCGCCGCCGTAGGTATCAATCAAAACATGTAATGAATCTGTTTTAACACTGATTAATCGAGAGCCTTGTTTTTTAGGTTCAGCGATAACAGCAGGTGCTGTTCCTGTGGGTGTTGGAATTTCATCAGACACAGCTGCTGATGTTGTGTTCGCAGGAACAGCATCAGGGATTCGCGGAGTATCAGTTTGTACGGGAGAAATAACAGTCGATGTTGTTGTGTTATTTTCTAGAATAGGTTGTCTTGCTTCTTGGAAATCATTCCATTGTATTAATAGCATTACGCCGACAATAGCCATGCCCATAATTAAAACAATTCGTTGCCAATCCATCATTTTATAGCCGTTCTTTTTAAGTTAATAATTTAGGAAGCTTACTTCTTAATGAGCTCGCTTTACGTTGTTTGCTGCTTATTGGTAGCTTCGGTTTTGTTGTCTGGAACGTAATCAAAACCGCCATCATGCCAGGGGTTACATTTTAAAATTCTTTTGGCCGTTAGCCAGCCACCTTTTAAGATGCCATGCTTCTCAAAAGCCTCTTCACCATAGTGAGAGCAAGTAGGGTAGAACCTACATTGTTGTCCCATGAATGGGCTGAGTATGAATCGATAGAGTTTGATAAAGGCGATAGCTAATTTATGCATGAGGAGAACCCGCTTTTTTGACTTTATCTATCAGTCGGTTCCAGCTCTTCTCAAATAAGTCGTTAAGCTCTTTATTGCTTAAGGAATCTAGCTGGCTTCGGGCGAGCACTATAGCATCGATGTTTGGCAGTTTGTGTTGTTTTAGCCGGAAAGTTTCTCGAATCGATCGTTTTACTCGATTGCGTTGTACCGCCAAACGGACATTTTTTTTGGCGATAACTAAGCCAAGTCTTGGATGATCAAGCTCATTGGGTATTGCTAGGATTAAACAGTGTCGGTGAGAGACTTTATAGACAGCGCCTTTGAATACACACTGAAAGTCATGGCTGTTTAATAATCGGGATGATTTGCGAAAAGCTAGATCAGCCACGCGAGTCACCCCTGAAATTATGAAGAGAGAGAAAGGCCTTTATAGATTTAGCTATCTTACGACAGCTAAAAGAAGACACATTACGCAGATAAAACTTTACGACCTTTAGCACGACGACGAGCTAAGATTTGACGGCCACTTTTAGTCGCCATACGAGCTCGAAATCCGTGATTACGCTTTCTTTTGAGAACACTGGGTTGGAAGGTTCTTTTCATGGTGATATCTGCCGTTCTTTAATTAGCTCATTTTTGTAGTAAGCGGTGATACAGGCTTACTACGTTAATTCTATCTGCCCAAGTCTTGCTTCTTTATATAGACAGTGAAGGCGGTAGCGTTACTACAGGCTCAACTTTTGTCTGAAACAGGCTTTTGTTGGGCTACAAAAGGACGCGGGATTTTAAAGAATTGCACCTACTAAAGCAATGATAAAATAGTATAAGGCTAAAAAAAGAACATCAGTTAACTAAAAACCAATCTCACAAAGACTCTCAAGTGATAGCGTTTCAGCTCAAAAAACCATCTATTTCTGAAAAAACACACGTTATTAACCTGTATACACACTGGTTAATAACAAGTTATCCACACAAGTAGGTCTTTTTTTGATCAATAAAAACAAAACATTTTGTGGGTAACTATTTTTTGTATTTATCGCTAACCGGTTGATTAATAAGCAAAAAAAATATTGTAAAAAGAGTGTAATTATCGGTGTTAGATGTGGATAAGTTGAAAATCTAAGAGTAGACTAGCTTCCTCATTTCGAAAATCATTCAGATCGTTATCTTAGAATAAAAGACATACAAAACGTTCAAAATACCAACGTTTTGGCGCTCTGTTCTCTTCGAAATGACGTTATCATTCTGATAGCACTCGGGTATTTAACTGCTGCGAAGTTATTGCCAATAAACAATACCGCGTAAAAGTTTTCAACGTTGCTGGACAGCCAGCAATGGCTTTTGACCCTCGAATATTTTGCGTTAGTAATTGCTAACATGGGTTTTGATCGAATTAATTGATTTGCGTCTTCATCAGAGTTAACAAGAGACGTCTTAAAGAGAGAAGGATTAAATAGATAATGGGGGAACATTTTCCTGAATCGGTTTGGACTAAATGTGTGGCTAATCTTCAAGATGAGCTTCCTTCTCAACAGTTTAATACGTGGATTAGACCATTAAGAGTTGAAGCTGAAGTATCCTCTGATGATTCTCTTTTAACCTTATTGGCACCTAATCGATTTATCCTCGATTGGGTTTCAGAAAAGTTTTTAAATCGGATAAAAGAATTGGTGGGCGAATACTCTATTGATTCTCCACTGGGTGTTTCACTTGGAACCGTGACCGCAGCAGCTCCGAGTTTTCAGAAACCCGCTGTTTCTCAAATTTCCTCTCAAGCTAATACTCGTCTGCCTGTCAATCAGGGTCTTACGAATAATGGTTCTGCAAAATTAAACACGGTTCATTTTGAGCGAGAAGGTAATAATAATGCCCTTGTAAAAACCATGGACAATAGTTCTAGTACAAAGGTCGTTTCGTTCGAGTCTTCAGTAGATGTTGTTCGACAGTCATCATCACTAGGTACTACCAAAACAGAAGTCACCAAGTCTGAAGTTGAAGGCGGCCTTTATCATCGTAGTAATCTCAACCCTAACTTTACCTTTAAAAGCTTTGTTGAAGGAAAGTCGAACCAATTGGGTGTGGCGGCTTCTCATCAGGTGGCAGAAAATCCTGGTGGATCTTACAACCCGCTTTTTATTTACGGTGGTGTTGGTTTAGGTAAAACGCATTTAATGCATTCTGTGGGTAACGCAATGTTAGAGCGTGACCCCAATGCAAAAATAACTTACCTCCATTCAGAGCGTTTTGTTGCTGACATGATTAAAGCGCTACAGCTAAATGCGATGAATGATTTCAAACGTTACTACCGTTCTGTTGATGCTTTGTTGATTGATGATATTCAATTCTTTGCGGGCAAAGATCGATCACAAGAAGAATTCTTTCATACCTTCAATGCGCTGCTTGAAGGTGGCCAGCAAATTATTTTAACGTGCGACCGTTATCCAAAAGAAATTAATGGTTTAGAAGAACGTTTAAAATCCCGTTTTGGTTGGGGGTTAACAGTTGCTGTCGAACCACCCGAGTTAGAAACACGTGTTGCGATTCTGATGAAAAAAGCAGAAGAAAGTAAAATTGATTTGCCGCACGAAGCTGCTTTCTTTATTGCACAAAAAATTCGCTCGAACATTCGAGAATTAGAAGGTGCATTAAAACGCGTTATTGCGAATGCACATTTTATGAATCGTTCTATTGATGTTGATCTCGTTCGTGAAGCATTAAAAGATTTATTAGCGCTGCAAGACAAACAAGTTAGCGTCGATAATATTCAGCGGGTTGTTGCAGAGTATTACAAAATTAAAGTCAGTGATTTATTGTCGAAGCGCCGCAGTCGTTCAGTCGCTAGGCCAAGACAAGTAGCGATGTCGTTAGCAAAAGAATTAACAAACCATAGCTTGCCTGAAATTGGTGATGCCTTTGGTGGTCGCGACCACACCACGGTATTGCATGCCTGTCGGAAAATAAAAACACTAAAAGAAGAAGATTCTGACATACGCGAAGACACAAAAAACCTGTTGCGTTCATTAACGACCTAATCCTTTAATAATCGGTAAATTTTGCAACAATTCTCACAATAAAGCGGTTGTGTTGATGCTGTTCAAACACGATAATTGATCGGCTGGTTTGCAATATAACAATCATAATCGCCCAGTATCCTTTTGATTCAACTAGAGATATTTTCATGAAGTTTAGTGTTTCCCGCGAAGAACTATTAAAGCCATTACAGTTAGTAGTTGGAGTTGTTGAGCGTCGACAAACGTTGCCGGTATTGGCAAATGTATTGTTAGTCCTTGAGGGAGATAAGCTTTCAATGACCGGTACAGATCTCGAAGTTGAGATTGTTGCCCGCGTTAATTTATCTCAGATGGGTGAAAGCGGTGAGATTACTATTCCCGCGAAAAAGTTTTCAGACATTTGCCGCTCATTACCTGATGGAGCACAAATTCAAATTACAGAAGTAGACGATAAGGTAACACTCAAAAGCGGTTCTAGCCGTTTTGTTTTATCGACTCTTCCAGCCAGTAACTTCCCGAATGTTGAACAAGGCTCTGGACGTCTCCAGTTTTCTTGTCTTCAAAATACACTAAAGAGCGCGATTGATAGCACTGCCTTTGCTATGGCTCAGCAAGATGTTCGTTATTATTTAAACGGTATGTTGTGGGAAGTACAAAACAAACAACTCCGTTGTGTTTCAACGGACGGCCATCGTTTAGCGATGAGCACGAAAGCATTAGCGATCGAGACAGAAGAAACCTTCCAAGCGGTTGTTCCTCGTAAAGGTGTTATCGAGTTATCTCGTTTATTGTCAGATGATGAAGAGTCTTCAATTGATGTTTCTATTGGCGATAAGCACGTGCAAATCTCAACAGGAGCCTTTACCTTCACATCGAAACTTGTCGACGGTAAGTTCCCAGACTACGAGCGTGTATTACCTCGTGGCGGCAATAACATTATGTTTGGCGATAGATTGGCGCTTAGACAAGCCTTTTCGCGCGTATCGATATTATCTAATGAGAAGTATCGTGGGGTCAGAGTGGCTCTTTCTCAGGACTTGATGACGTTGGTGGCAAATAATCCAGAGCAAGATGAAGCTGAAGAGCAAATCGACGTTGAATACAGTGGTGATGCGCTAGAGATAGGGTTTAACGTGGGCTATCTGCTCGATATTACAAATGTACTGTCGGGCAATAAACTAAAAGCGTCTTTCGTTGATGCGAATACCAGTACATTGATTGAAGAAGCGGATGGCGGTGATTCAGCTTATGTCATCATGCCGATGCGTCTGTAGCTTTAATAACTAACATCTCTTTTAATCGAAGATTAGCAAACACATGGCCGTAACCCGCTTAACTGTTGCTAATCTTCGAAACCTCTTGGACATATCACTCTCTTTAAATTCATCACTCAATATTATTTACGGTGAAAATGGCTCTGGTAAGACCAGTCTGTTAGAAGCGGTTTATATGCTGGGAATGGGGCGCTCGTTCCGCAGCGCTAGAGCAAAGCCTGTCATCAATCACAATGCCAGCCAGATCACGCTCTTTGGTGAAGTCGTTTCAGGTGGCATTACAAAGACCGACAAACCCCAGATTGATAAAGAAATCCACAAGATTGGGCTCCAAAAGACTCGAAAGGGTGAAACCTTGATTAAGGTCGATGGCGATAATGTGCTTACAGCAGCAAGACTGGCTGAGCATTTACCGGTATTGACGATAAATGCGAATAGTTTTGACTTAATAGAAGGCCCTGCAAAGCCGAGGCGACAGCTTTTAGATTGGCTAGCGTTTCACGTGGAACCATCGTTTTTAAATACGTGGAAAGCCTTGCAACATTGCTTGAAACAGCGCAATAGCCTGCTCCGACGTGGTAGAATAGACCGTTTGGAGCTTCGCCCCTGGGATGCTCAGTTAATCGAGCTAACGGCAAAGATCGACGCAATACGGCAGGAGACGTTTGAACCATTCTTGGCAAGCGTCCAAAGCTTAAAAGATTTATTGCCAGACAGTGAAGTTGCGCTGGAATATAAGCCAGGCTGGAATAGAGACCATTCTTATGAAGAGGTTCTCGAGCAGTCCTTAGAGCGAGACTTGAACAGAGGCTATACCCATTACGGCCCGCATCGCTCAGATATTCGAATCACAACCAGCGGCCATAGTGCAGGAGATGTGTTATCGAGAGGGCAGCAGAAAGTATTGGTCTGCGCCCTGATATTGGCTCAAGGCATGGTATTTCGGGATCTAACCGGTAAAACCAGTGTGTATCTGGTCGATGATTTGGCTTCTGAGCTAGATGAGGTACACCGAAAAAGCGTTGGGCATTGGCTAAGCGAGCTTAATGTGCAGATATTGATAACAGGGGTGGAAAAAGAGCCGTTGTTAGATATGTGGCCAAATAGCTTAGCAGAAGGGCAGAAAACCCAAGAGCTAGATAAAGCTGTGTTTCACGTGAAACACGGCAAGATAGAAAAAGAAGAGCCTAGCTTTTCAAAAGAAAGAAATAAGCAAATATAGATAGGTTAGGTGTGTGTTCTAGGGATAGTTCAGGAACTACCAGCCTATAAGATCATTAATAACCGCACCAAAACACAGAATAAACAATAGTTGGAGCAAAAGTATGTCGGAACAAGAGACAGAGATCACTTACGATTCGTCGAGCATTAAGGTGTTAAAGGGACTCGATGCAGTCCGAAAGCGTCCGGGAATGTATATTGGCGACACCGATGACGGCACTGGCCTTCATCACATGGTCTTTGAATTAGTTGATAACTCTATCGATGAAGCCCTTGCAGGCCACTGTTCAGAAATTTTTGTTGTGATTCACCCTGATGAATCTGTTTCTGTCGGCGATAACGGCCGTGGGATTCCAACTGAAGTACATGAAGAAGGTGTGTCTGCAGCCGAAGTCATCATGACTGTACTTCATGCGGGCGGTAAATTCGATGACAATACTTATAAAGTCTCTGGTGGATTGCATGGTGTGGGGGTTTCGGTCGTAAATGCTTTATCTGCATATCTAAAGCTAACGATTCGACGAGAAGGTAAAATCTACGAGCAAGAATATAAGCACGGTGTTCCTCAAGAGCCATTAGCTATTGTGGGTGAAACTCAAGCGAGTGGAACATCCGTTCGCTTTGTTCCTTCAACAGAAACCTTCACCAATATCGAATTTCATTTTGATCAGTTGGCTAAGCGTTTAAGAGAACTTTCCTTCTTAAATTCTGGTGTAAGAATCGTATTAAAAGACGAGCGCAGTGGAAAAGAAGAAATCTACCAATACGACGGTGGTCTAAAAGCTTTTGTTGAATATCTTAATAACAACAAAGCGCCGATAAACAAAATCATCTACGTAAAAACACAGCGGGAAGATGGTATCGGGGTTGAAATCGCATTGCAGTGGAATGATAGTTACCAAGAAAATATTTTTTGCTACACAAACAACATTCCACAACGAGATGGTGGTACGCATTTAGCGGGTTTTCGTGCAGCATTAACACGATCACTCAATAGCTACATTGAAAAAGAATTCTCCGCCAAGAAAGACAATAAAGTCTCAACTTCAGGTGATGATGCGCGTGAAGGTCTCACTGCTGTTGTTTCCGTTAAAGTACCTGATCCAAAATTCTCTTCGCAGACCAAAGACAAATTGGTATCGTCGGAAGTAAAAAGCGCGGTAGAACAAGAGATGAGTCGAGAGTTTGGCGATTACCTACTTGAGAATCCCCAAGAAGCAAAAGCGATTGTTCAGAAAATGATTGATGCGGCGCGAGCAAGAGAAGCAGCGAGAAAAGCACGAGAAATGACACGTCGTAAAGGCGCGCTCGATATTGCAGGGCTTCCAGGAAAACTGGCTGATTGCCAAGAAAAAGACCCAGCGTTATCCGAAATATATTTAGTGGAAGGGGACTCGGCGGGTGGATCGGCGAAACAAGGTCGTGACCGTCGAACACAAGCCATCTTGCCATTGAAAGGTAAAATTCTAAATGTAGAAAAAGCTCGATTCGACAAAATGCTATCCAGTGCTGAAGTTGGCACATTAATCACTGCACTAGGTTGCGGGATTGGAACCGAAGAATTTGATCCTGATAAACTTCGTTATCACAGCATCATCATCATGACGGATGCGGACGTCGACGGATCGCATATTCGAACGCTTTTGTTAACTTTCTTTTTTCGGCAAATGCGTGAATTAGTTGAGCGTGGTCATATTTTCATCGCTCAGCCACCACTCTATAAAATTGCTAAAGGCAAGCACGAACAGTACCTGAAAGATGAGGATGCACTAACTGAATACCTTACACAGGCCGCTCTTGAAGGTTCTAGCCTTCATGTTAATCCGACAGCGCCAGGTATTGCGGGAGAAGCCCTAGAGACACTAGTAAGGCAGTACCGAGCAGTCATAAATACAGTTAACCGCCTGTCCCGTCTTTATCCCTACGACGTACTAGAGCAAATCATCTATATGCCGCGTTTATCAATAGATGATATAGGCGACAAAGAAGCGATGGATACATGGAGCCAAACACTCCATGCCCGGTTAGAAGCCAACAACCAAAGTGGAAGCCATCGTTTCGAAATCAATGCCAAGAAGGATGAAGAGCGAGATGTTTACCTCCCTCAAATCGACATCGTTGCCCATGGCGTCGAAGTGACCTACAGCTTATCGCGAGACTTTTTCAATTCAGCAGAATACACAGCCATCTCTAACCTTGGCGAAGCCATTTCTGGATTAATAGAAGAAGGTGGATTTGTCAGACGAGGCGATCGAGAAACCCCAGTGGATTCATTCGTAGAAGCACTCGATTGGTTAATGGAGTTATCGAAAAAAGGCTACAGCATTCAGCGCTACAAAGGTCTTGGTGAAATGAACCCAGATCAATTATGGGATACCACCATGGACCCAGAAGCACGCCGAATGTTAAAAGTCACTATCGAAGACGCCATCGCCGCCGATCAAATCTTCACAACTCTCATGGGCGATCAAGTCGAACCCAGAAGAGACTTTATCGAAACGAATGCACTCGCCGTTGCGAACTTGGATGTTTAAAAACGAAAGGTAAAAAGTTTTAAGTGAACAATAAAAAAGCCAACCAATGTGTTGGCTTTTTTATTTAAATGTAAAGCTCAAGAAGATTTGGGCATATTAGCTTGCAAAGATGAAGTGAATAAAAATGCCTCAGTTGCCGGAATACAAATTATATTGTCCTAACTGTGATCTTTTAAACCCTGAGGATACCGTGACGTGCGGCCATTGTAAGCATATATATTCACAAAAAGAGATGAAACTTTTAAAGGAAAGCTTAAAACTGGAGAAGCAAGTAAACTGGATTGTTGGTTCAATTGTTTCACTTGCATTACTGCTGTTTTTTTATTTTGTTGCAGAGTACCTAGGCCTTAAAGCGTTTTTTTGGGATTAATTTTAAATCAAAGGGCCAGTTTTTTGAAAAGTCTGACTCGAGTTTTAGATAAAGATAATTGAAGTCTATAAGGAAATTATAAATGGTATTTACGAATCATGTATTTCAAATAATTGGTGTACTAGCGACAGTCTTCTCAGCCTTTATTGGATATCTGGCTTATACAAATGATACAGAATATGAAGATGAATCTGGTTTTAATACCGTAAAACTAAAGGTCGCAGAAGTGGTTGCTCCAAGGGCTTACACATTAAGCAATCCAAAAATAAAAATAATACAGAGAAATTCATATGTATCGTTAAAAGAAAATGACACTGCCTATTTATTTAATAATGAAAAATATCCATTTGCAGTAAAGAAAGGCTATAAAGATCGGGTATCTCTTTTAGTCGATGGCCGCAGAGCTACTATATTTCTTGGTGATAAAGCGGAAATAAAAGGAAGCGAATGCTATATGTGGCTCTATGGTATCAAAGATGATGTGTATGATATTGAAGTGAGATGCTAATAGCCGAGAGAGAAAGAGTTTTAGATTTTAACGATGGAGCGATAAATGAGAGAGATAGATAAATTAAGTATAGGGAAAAAGCTAGTTGAGAATGCCGTACGAAGTGAAGCTCAGTAAGAAAGCAGAAAAAGCGTATAAGAAATTACCCGCAACCATTAGCTTTCTTTGAGCATATGTTCGAATTAAAAAGTATGTAAGGACCCATGAAAAAAATAACAATATATATAGATCATGTGGACGATGATACGGATTTCGTTTTTATGAAGACATGGTTAGAAAAATGGAAGGACAATGTTCGTATAGCAGATTACTCAACGGGTGGCTGGGAACACATATGGGATCTTGAAGCTTCTGAACAGGCTATATCTGAAATTCCTCATAATTGGTTGTGCTCTAGTGAGTGGACAAGCTCTTAAGAAATACACACAGACATCAAACGAAGATATAAATTTAAAATACATCTGAAAAGAAACAATAAACGCTAACCAATATTTGGAATGAAGCTGATGAAAATAATAGTGATGTTTTTGGCTTTGCTCTGTCTGCAAATGGCATACGGTGAGAATGATTTACATCATGCTAATCATGAGCAAAAACACAGTGAGGCCCATGAGAATAAAAAGCCCTCTTTAGATTATGGCGCTAAATGGAAAATGGATTCCCATACGAGAAAAATGTTTGTTGCCATGAGTGAGCGAGTTCACGTAGGTGGGGATTTAAAAAAAGTGGGCGAAAAACTTAAAGAAGACCTACAAAAATTAATAAAAGGGTGCACTATGACAGGCGAAGCTCACGATCAACTGCATCTATTCTTAGCGTCATATTTTCCAGCAGTCAGAAAATTATCAGAAGAGGGTACAGAAGAAGCGTTTCAAAAAGTAAAACATGTGCTTCTTGATTACCAGAGCTACTTTGAATAGTTTACCCTTATCAAAATAAATATAATAATCAGAAAATCTACGGGCGTATAAAGTTTTGGAAATCTACTTACCAGTATTAATGTTTTGTTTGGTTACGTCGATAACTCCCGGCCCAAATACTATTATGCTGATGGCTTCTGGGCTTAATCACGGCATAAATAAATCGCTTCCGCACTTATTTGGTATAATTTTTGGTTTTCAGATTATGCTGGCCTGTATTGGTTTGGGCTTTGGTGTTGTATTTTCTAGCTATCCTATTATTCACCAAGTAATTAAAGTTTTTGGTATTGGCTATTTGTTGTTTATTGCTTGGAAAATTGCAAATTCGAGTAATCCCGAAGCAAGTGAGAAAATTAAAAAACCATTTACATGTATTCAAGCGATGGCCTTTCAATGGGTAAACCCTAAAGCTTGGGTCATCGGTATTGGTGCAATTGCGACATTCACGACTATTGGGAATATGATGTCTCAAGTGGCAGTTATTATTGTTGGCTATTTAACTGTTGGTGCGCTAAGCATGCTTGTTTGGCTTTTACTCGGTACTAGCTTGCAAAAATTATTGAGAAGCCAAAAGCAATTCCAATATTTTAATATGTGTATGGGAATGTTGTTGGCGGTTTCTGTTATTGCAATGGCTGCTTCAGAAATTAGCAATGTTATATAATCGTCATTTTTTCGAACAACAAAATTAAGAGAACGTCTTTTAGAAATAAAAGCATATATTTCTACGGTAAAATAACGATGGAAAAAACAGCGATCACTTTTATTGTTAATGGAAATACTTACAGCCTTCGCGTGAGTGATACAGAGGCAATACAAAAAATGCAGCCTCTTGATCGGCAGGAACTTATTGCTTTACTGAATGTAGTAAAGCACCAAGATGCATTGGCGTTAGCGGCAGTTGAACAACGTATTAATAAAGCAAGAGCTTCTCAACAGTCGACAGTACAAACGCCAGCTTCAGCGAAAACGGCTAGTAAAGGGCAAATGCTCGGAGAAGAAGCAAGGCGTTTAGGTGGCGGTGATGTTGATAACATAATGGCTAAATTAATCCTAGAAGAAAAGCGAGGACAAAAGCCATTGCCTACGAAAAATACGCTTTATAAATGGATTGGAATTAGTCTTGTTGTTATTGTTTTATTATTCCTTATCTTTTAAATATAACAAAATAGGCAACAGAGAGATAAACAGTATGACAGGTAAAATGAACAAAACAGATTTAGAGGCTTTAAAAATAGCGTTTACGTATATGCCGAAAGCGATCGAAGTAACAAAGTATGAATACGGCGACCGCTATCAAACTATACTTGATCATATCGAAGCAGTAAGAGAAGTTCTCTTTATCAATGATATTGATCCCGAAGAAGTGTACGGTGAAATAAACCCAGATATAACACCGAACTCAACTTATTAACCTTCTTCCGAATTTAACACCCTGTCTTTCCTTAGATAAGTTAAAAATTCTAGAAATTAAAAATTAAGAGCGCCGTCCTTTTGGCATTTTTTCTATCTCGCCCTCGATCCATTCTTTCACATCTTCAATAATTTCTTTGCTGGTTTTTGTACTGGTGTCGATGGGCTTGCCGATGACGACATGAATTTCGCCAGAGTATTTTGTGAATTGTTTTGCGGGCCAACATTCACCGGCATTGTGTGCAACGGGAACAACGCTTACATTACCTGCTTTTGCTATTTCAACACCGCTACGTGCGTAGGTGCCTACTTTACCAACAGGGATTCGAGTTCCTTCTGGGAAGACTAAAACATTAAAGCCTTCTTTTACTCGCTGCGCGCCTAATTTTTTGACTAACTTTAATGATTGTAATGGCGTCGTTCGGTCGATGGCGATGGGTTTTAATAAAGATAAACCCCAGCCAAAAAAAGGCAACTTTAATAATGACTTTTTAAAAATAGTGCTGATCGGTGAAAAATAATATTGTAAAAAAACTGTTTCCCACATGGTTTGATGCTTCGATAAAATCACATGTGGTGTTGTGAGAGGCGAAATTAACGCTGATGTATTCGGTGCAACATTGTGATCATCAATAATAACGTTAATGCCGCAGGAAACTTTTAACCACCACAAAGCAAAACGATTCCAGCGAGTCACTAGCCAAAAACGTGTTCGGACAGGGAAAAGCCAAAACGTTAAACAAAGAACGCCGAAAACAATCCCGGTGCTCCATAGTGTTAAATTGAAAACTAAAGAACGAACAAATGGCATAGATTAAAATCGATTATTGTTTAAAGGGAGGCGTTTTAAATTATTGCATTCACTGCATCTGATAGATCTGAAAAAACTTGCACTTTAGAGCGACTGTCGTCCGATAACTGATCGAGTTGATTAAGCGTTTTTTTACCTTTCCCTGTTTTTACCAAATAAGGTAAACATCCTTTTTCGATACCAGCCTGTAAGTCTTTTAAGCTGTCGCCAATAAATGGAGCGCCAGCAACAGGTAAGCCTATTTCATTTTCGATAGCTGTTAATAAAGCGGTACCCGGTTTTCTACACTCACAATTTTCATCCGGCCCGTGGGGGCAATAAAAAATACCTGCAACATTGCCACCAAGCTCTGCGACGCCATCTTGAAGTTTAGTGTGCATAGCTTCAAGGTCATCGAGGTCAAACAATCCACGGGCAATACCCGATTGGTTTGTCGCGACGACAACGGTGAAGCCGTGAGTCGATAATTTTGCAATCGCTTCTAAACTGCCAGGAATCGCAATCCATTCTTCCGCATTTTTAATATATGCATCTGAATCGACATTAATAACACCGTCACGGTCGAGAATAACTAGAGGCACGAGAGCTTCTCTTATAATTAATGATTAAGCGAGCAATGAAATATCAGCGACATGTAAAAACAATGTGCGCAGCTGACTTAAAATGGCTAAACGATTTTGTCGGATCGCATCATCATCGGCCATCACCATCACATCATCAAAAAAAGTATCAATCGGTTCACGCAGGCTTGCGAGCTCAGAAAGACCTTTAGTGTAATTGCCATCTGCAAACAATGGCTCAACAAGCTTTTGTTTTTCAATCAGTGCAGCAGCTAATGCTTTTTCTGCATCTTCAACTAACGCTGAGTTATCAATGTTAGCTGCGATTGTGCCATCTTGTTTCGCTAAAATATTTGAGACTCGCTTATTCGCAGCCGCTAGTGCTGCTGATTCTTCTAGCTGATTAAATGCAAATACCGCTTTCACGCGATTATCAAAATCAACGGGCTCAGTAATGTTTTTAGCGCTCACAGCTTGGAAAACTTGAACCGGTATATTGTCTTCTTCATACCAAGCACGGAAGCGCTCAATCATGTAAGACAATACGTCTTCAACAACAGTTTTCTCTTTAGCTAGATCGGTATGTAATGATTTTGCTTTTTCAATTAAAGGCGCAAGGTCGAGCGGCAGATTTTTTTCGACAATAATACGCAATACGCCTAAGCTAGCTCGACGTAAAGCAAAAGGATCTTTCGATCCTGTGGGCGGTTGGCCGATACCAAAAATACCGACTAAGGTGTCGAGTCTATCAGCAAGAGCGAGAGCGCAAGCCGTTTTACTTTCTGGTAATTTATCGCCAGCAAATTTAGGTAGGTACTGGTCTTTAATCGCTGTTGCGACTTCTTTTGGCTCGCCATCGTTTAATGCATAGTAACAGCCAGCAATGCCTTGCATCTTGTCGAACTCTAATACCATATCAGAGACTAAATCGGCTTTTGCTAATAGAGCAGCACGTTCAGCTAGTTTTGGATCGCCACCAATTACTTGTGAAATATAAGCTGCGAGAGACTGCACACGTTCTGCTTTTTGATAAATTGTTCCGAGTTTTTGTTGGAAGACAACAGTTTTTAATTTTTCAACACGGTTTTCTAAGCGTTGTTTTTTATCGGTTTCAAAGAAAAAGGCAGCGTCCGAAAGGCGAGGGCGAATAACCCGCTCGTTTCCGGCAATCACTTGAGAAGGGTCATTGCTAACTATATTTGAAATGGTAATAAAATGTGGCAGCAATTCATCTTTGTCATTAACGATATGAAAATACTTTTGATGTTCTTTCATGGAGGAAATTAACGCTTCCGCAGGAACGGCCAAAAAGCGTTCATCAAAACTACCGGTGAGCGCAACAGGCCACTCCACCAATGAAGTTACTTCATCTAATAAATCTTCATCGATAACGGTATGCCCGCCCACTTTTTTACCTTCGGCAATGACTTGTTCCCGAATCATTGTTTTACGGCGGTCGTAATCAGCAATGATATGGCCGCTTGTTTCTAGAGTTTTTTCGTAAACAGAAGGGTTAGCAATTTCAATTGTTGTATCACAATGGAAGCGATGGCCGCGTGTTAAATTATTTGAATCGATCCCAAATACATTGGCTTTTATAATATTGCTGCCGTGAAGAATTGTGATCCAATGAACGGGACGAATAAATTCAGAGCGACTGCTTCCCCAACGCATGCGTTTTGGAATCGGTAATTTGTCGAGTGATTCGTTAATGACATCATTCAAGCAATCAGCGGTAGTAACACCTTTTGACATAGCTTTGAACGCAAGACGCTTGCCCTTTGGTGTATCTACTTCTTCTAACTGTTCAGGTTCGACGCCATTTTTTTTCGCAAAGCCAGTTGCGGCTTTAGTCCAGTTTCCGTCTTTATCTTTTGCGGCAGCAACGGGTGGCCCTTGTGACTCTATTTCTTTATCAGGACCTTGGTTCTCTAATTTTTCAACAACGACAGCCAGTCGTCGTGGTGTTGCAAACCAACGTGATGTGGAAAAAGGAATTTCTTTTTCTTTAAGTGCAGCAGTAACATTGTCATTAAACGCAATGGCTAAACGTTTTAAAGACATAGGAGGTAATTCTTCGGTGCCGATTTCGATGAGTAGATCGTTAGACATTATTGATCTCCTCCTTTTTTTGCTTTTTTCGAGTTTTGCGTTTCATCATTCTTAAGAAATTCTTCACGCAATGCTTTGGGCGCAAGTGGAAAACCTCGTTTTTTTCGTTCATCAAAATAAGCTTGTGCTACAGCACGAGCAAGACCGCGAACACGTAAAATAAAACGTTGGCGTTCTGTAACAGAAATGGCGTGTCGTGCATCGAGTAAGTTAAATGCGTGTGATGCTTTCATTACCATTTCATAAGCCGGTAGTGGTAAGTTGTTTTCAATCAGCTTTTGGCTTTCTGCTTCACAAGTATCAAATGTATGAAATAAAAAATCCACGTTAGCTTCGTTAAAATTGTAGTTGGACATTTCAACTTCGTTTTGATGAAACACATCGCCATAAGTGACAGGTGTTCCGTCTGGGCCGCGAGTCCAAATTAAATCGTAAATCGAGTCGACACCCTGCATGTACATGGCAAGACGCTCTAAGCCGTAAGTAATTTCCCCTGTGACAGGGAAGCATTCCAAACCGCCGACTTGTTGAAAATAAGTGAACTGTGTGACTTCCATTCCGTTCAGCCAAACTTCCCAGCCCAAGCCCCAAGCGCCAAGTGTGGGAGATTCCCAGTTGTCTTCGACAAAACGAATATCGTGAGTAAGAGGATCAAAGCCCAACATTTTTAAGGAATCTAAATACAGTTCTTGGATGTTGCTAGGAGATGGTTTCAGGACCACTTGAAATTGATAATAATGTTGCAACCGGTTTGGGTTCTCACCATAGCGACCATCCGTAGGACGACGACAAGGTTGAACATAAGCGCTGTTCCAAGTTTCAGGGCCAATAGCTCGTAAGAATGTGGCTGGATGGAAAGTCCCCGCACCGACTTCTAAATCGAGTGGCTGCATAATGACACAGCCTTGATTTGACCAAAATTGTTGAAGAGCGGCGATCAATCCTTGGAAGGTCGAAAGATCATAATTGCTATGTTGAGCTGAAGAATCTGAATTGGACACAGTACGAGCCTTTGACTGTAAAAAGCCGGTAATTATACCGGCCCTTTGCAGTCATTTATACGACCAGTTGATACTCAAAGCGCGCGATGCCTTCCATCTTGGGGTAATTCCGGTAAGCTTTCGCGATCTCGGTAAGCCTGAAGGTCATCCGAGCAGTGAATGTATTTATTTTAGAAGAGAAGTCGCCAATCCATGACCATGAATACCAAAGCCCAAATACGCCAAAAACGAAAGCAACGTAGAGGTAAAATAGGAGCGGTTTTTTTAAAAACATTTGGCGCTCTGCCCTTATTGTTGAATCGTTCTATAGGCGGATTTTTTGGCCATTGTATTTGGTTAGGAAAAGGGGAAGCTGTTCAGGTAGCTATGAAAAATATTGCACTTTGTTTCCCAGGAAAAAACTCTCAAGAAATACAACAACTAGCAAAAGATAGCGTTATTGAAACCGCAAAAACAGCCTTAGAGGCACCGAGTATTTGGAGGCAGTCTTTTAATCGTTATCGAGATTTGGTTTTAATGGTCGAGGGAGGAGAGTTTTTAAAGCCCTCGCTTGTATCAGATGAAAACAACAAAGGTGTTTTACTGCTTGCGCCTCATTTAGGTAACTGGGAAATCATGGGGCCATACATTGCAGATCGAGTAAGCTCTGTTTATATGTATCAGCCCAGTGGAATAGCAGCACTCGATGAATTAATTATCAAAGGGCGAACTCAAAATGGCGCATCACTTGCGCCTACAAATCGAAAAGGCGTGAAAATGCTTCTCGATCAATTAAAAAGCGGTGGGCTTGTCACCATCCTTCCAGATCAAGTTCCCGATGATAACGGGGGTGAGGTTGCTCCTTTCTTTGGAACACCGGCACTTACCATGACACTCGTGCATAAATTAGCTGTGCGAACACAATGCAAAGTTATTATTGGTTTTGCAAAACGCGTTTCTGGTGGTTTTCATTTTATCTATAAAGAAGTAGATCCCGCTATTAGCGGAGAAGATACGAAAAAAAGTTTAGAAACAATGAATAAAGAAATAGAAGCGCTGGTCATGTTGGCGCCAGAACAATATCAATGGGAATATAAACGGTTTAAGGGAATCGATGATTAAAAATTATAGTTGGAGTTAAGTAAATATTTTGACATGTGACTGCAATTCAAAAAACAAGTTGTTTTATCAGAAAGAAAAGGAAGTGTTAGCGTAACACCTAAAAAATCGATTAATGATACACATGACTGCGTGTAGTGGTTAATGAGGAGCTCATGAAAGCGATTGTATTATCCAAATACGGGTCACCTGATTTTTTTAAATTAAAAGAAATAAAAAAGCCAAAACCTAAAGACAATGAGGTTTTAGTGAAAGTTTATGCTGCGTCGATAAACTCATGGGATTGGGAGATTTTAATCGCTAAGCCATTTGTAAATCGTTTAATGGCAGGAATGTTAAAGCCAACAAAAATAAAAATACTCGGGTGTGATATTGCTGGCAAAGTTGAAGTGGTTGGTAAAAACATAAAACGGTTTCGCCCTGGGGATCAAGTATTTGGTGATTTATCGGGAAGTGGTTGGGGTGGTTTTGCCGAATATGTTTGTGTTCGAGAGAAGGCGTTAATTCAAAAATCAGAAAACATGACTTTTGAACAAGCAGCAGCAATTCCTCAAGCAGGTCTCTTAGCATTACAAGCGCTACAGTATAAAAAAGATATTCAGGCAGGCCAAAAAATTCTGTTTAATGGTGCTGGAGGTGGAGTGGGCACGCTTGGAATACAGATCGCAAAATCGTTTGGAGCGGAAGTAACAGCGGTAGATAAAACTGAAAAGTTGGAGGTGATGAATTTTTTAGGAGCAGATCATGTTATTGATTACACAAAGGAAGATTTTACTAAAAATGGTCAAACGTATGAAAAAATTATTGATGTTGCGGCAGCCCGTTCAATCACTGCTTACAAGGGATCATTAAGTAGTAACGGTATTTTTGTCATGGTTGGTGGTGTTTTGTCTCTAGCCAATAAAATATTATTTCTAGGACCTTGGATATCTAAAAGAAGTAATAAAAAAGTTGGGTTGTTGTTTCACAGGCCAAACGAAGGCTTGGAGGTTCTAAAAGCTCTTTTTGATGCCAAAAAAATCGTGCCTGTTATAGATAGTGTCTATTCATTAAATGATGTTACAGATGCATTTAGACATTATGAAAAAGGATTAGTTAAAGGGAAAATTATTATCAATATATCGGACCATCTTACATCTTAATGATATTTGTTGTGATTAGTTTTGGGCCATAAAAGAATATAGCAAACTCTTTTGGACAAAAATGACTTACTACAGGATTATCTAGGCCTTAGAGCAGTAAAGTTTCGCTTTACATTTACTATGAGTTTAATAAGCGATGAGGAATAAAATGAAGATTAATACAATATTCGGTAAAGTCTAATGAAGGCGCTCGTATATACAAAATATGGCCCGCCAGATGTTCTTCAAATCAAAGAGGTAACGACTCCTAGACCTAAAGACAATGACGTACTAATAAAAGTATATGCGACTACAGTTAATAGAACTGACTGCGCAACAATTAGAGCTAAACCATTTTTCATGAGGCTAATTACCGGTTTGTTTAAACCAAAAAAAGAAATCCCAGGAACAGATTTTTCTGGAAAAATTATTGAGGTTGGTAAGGGTGTATCTTCTTTAAAAAAAGGAGAAAGAGTTTTTGGTTTTGATGATGAGGGTTCATGCTCTCATGCAGAATTCCTGACAATAAATGAAAATAACGTTTTAGCGATATCTGATGATTTATCTTATGAACAGGCAGCAGCAAGTTCTGAAGGTACGCATTATGCCTATAACTTTATTAATAAGGTACAACTTAAAAAGGGACAGCGTGCTCTTGTCAACGGTGCTACAGGAGCAATCGGTTCGGCGGCAGTTCAATTACTAAAATATTTTGAGATTGAAGTTATAGCAGTGTGTGCCACAAAAAATATCGAGTTAGTCAAATCTTTAGGTGCAAAAAGAGTGATTGATTATACAAAAGAAAATTTTATAAACGATAAAGAAAAATATGATTTTGTTTTCGATGCCGTAGGTAAGAGCTCATTTTTTAAGTGTAAACATTTACTCCTTCCGGGAGGCATTTATGTTTCTTCAGAATTAGGTTTCATGGGCCAAAATATTTTTTTGCCACTTATCACCCCAATGATTAAACGACTGATTGGAAACAAAAAAACTATATTTCCTATGCCTATAAATATTAGAAGAAGCTTACTGTTAGTTAATAAGCTTATAGAACAAGGAAAATTTAAAGCAGTAATCGATAGAGTGTATACGCTAGAACAAATTGTTGAGGCGTATAGGTATGTTGAAAAAGGGCAAAAACTAGGAAATGTTGTTATTGCAGTTCATCATGTTGAAAAAAACTAAACAAGAAATTTATTTGTCACATGAAATAGAATATTTATAGTATATAGAGTCACAATAAGTAGCTTAATTACCTATAAGTAATTGCTATGGAAACCTATCTTCGAGGCGATCTTTATATTTAGAATAAAGAATTAAGTGATAATTAAACACTCTAATTATCACTTAATTTTCAATTATTTTTTAACACTCATATCTAACGCTAAATCTTTTGCGGCTTTAACACTCATCATTTCGATTAATGTCATTGCGTTTGATCCGCCGTTACTGCTATCGCTACCGCCCATTTGTACCTCAGGAACCCATTTTTGTTTTTCGATGGCTTGTGCATAGCGTTCCATAACGCGTTCGTAAGTGGCGAGTTTTTGTGCGAGTGCGCCATCGGCCTCGATAACTAAACGTTTATAAGCGCCGTCACCTTCACCACGCAAAATTTGTTCTTGTTTGTATTCAACAGCAGCTAGCTTCTTTTGTTCGGCTTCGAGCTTTTGTTGTCTGGCAACTTCTACACTTCTCTCTGCCGCAATAACAGCGACTTCTTTTTGTCGCTGTGCATCGACAACGTCCTTTTCTTTTTCAACTTCTTTTTGGTATTTTGCCGTCATGACATTGGCTTTACCTTGTTCTTCAGAAGTAATGGCATCTTGTTTTGCTCGTTCTGCGTTTGCGATAGCAGTGATGATTGCCATGGTGGCTTCACGCTTTGTCGCAATTTGTTGCAAAGTTTTTGGTTCAAAATCCCAATCAGTAATTTGAAAGCCGTTCACGGTAATACCGTAGTCAGCTAGATCGCTATCGATATGAATGGGTAAGCCATTACTACCATAACTTATGACGGGAACATTTTTTGTTACTGCTTTACCGGTACTTTCGTCGGTAGTGCTAATTCTTTCTAATTGAGTTTGAAATTTACCATCAGAAATTTGTTGGCTTGCCCATTGTGTGAAGATACTTCTTTTTTCAGCATAGGCCTCTTCAGAACTCATTAAACCGGCCGTTAAATTCATACCTTCTTCAGTCACAGATTTAATCAGCTTTTGAGAAACACCTTGGTTAGAGCGAAACGCTTTGTGTAAGTGCAGCATGGTATCTTCGTCACCAGGTAAAGAGAAACGTGCTTTACCATACACCGTTCCAGTACCACCATCTTGATAGCGAACAGAGATACCCATTTGACTTAATGACGAACCAACATCAGATTCTGTTTTGTCATAATCAAAAGTTATGACGTCATTATAGATGGTTGCTGTTCCAAACCACTGCGGGAAAATACCTGGGGAGAATTTTACGTACAAAGTCCCTGTGGGATATTGGACAACAGTACGATGTCCAGCGTTGTTAATCCCAAACGCCATAAATAATATGACGAGTAAACCTATAAATAAGAACCCGGATAAAAACATTTTTGCAGGAATTTTTCTAGCCATGACATAGAGCCTTTTTAAGTATTGAAACGTGAGAACCAACGATAAAGCTTGATGGTTATTCGCTGTGATCTTCGTTGTCTGATTTGTTTTCTATATTTTTGGTTTCAGTTTTTTCGCCTAGTAAATACTGCTTAAGCTTGAAAGCAAAATACAATAGTAGTAATAAAATGGTTAGCACTAAAAATAATCTAATCATTACTGTGCCTTAAGTTATTAAAATTAAATGTTGGCTGTTAAAAATCATCGACGCCAAAACATGGGAGAAAATAAAACCAATAAAGTGAACACTTCGAGTCGACCAAGCAACATGGCAAAACATAGAACCCATTTTGCGAAAACGGGGATGTTGCCGTAATGGAAAGCCACATCGCCCATTCCTGGACCGAGGTTATTAATGCAAGCAGCAACCGCTGAAAAAGCGGTGGTAAAATCTAAACCCGCAGCCATCAATAATAAAAACATGGCAACGAATACGAAAACATAAGCGGCAAAAAATCCCCAGACGGCATCAACCACACGATCTGATACAGGCTTGTTTCCTATTTTAATGGGTATAACCGCATTGGGATGAATCAACCGATGCATTTCGCGAACGGCTTGTTTGCAAACTAACAACACACGAATGACTTTCATGCCGCCGCCAGTTGAACCGGCACAACCGCCCATGAAAGCGCCGAAAAATAACATAAAAGGTAAGAAGCTAGGCCAGGCGTTAAAGTCTGTCGCACCAAAGCCAGTGGTGGTTACGATAGAGACTAATTCGAAGCTGCCTAATAACAAACTATCTTTAACACCATAGGTGCCACTATAAAATAAATACCCAGCCGTGGTGATTAGGCCTATTGCGATACAGTATGCATAGAACTTACATTCAGGATCTAAAAAATATTGTTTTAAGCTGCGACTGTTCCAAGCAAAAAAGTGTAGTGCGAAGTTAATACCAGAAAAAAACATAAAAATCATGGCGACAATCATGATGCTAGGGCTATCGAAATAACCAATGCTGGCATCATGTGTTGAAAAACCGCCGATCGCGACAGTTGAAAAGGCGTGACAGATCGCATCAAAAAAAGACATGCCGGCATACCAATAAGCGGCACAACATAAAATGGTTAATCCAACATAGATAAAAATGAGTGCATTGGCGGTTTCTTTAATGCGCGGAGTAAGTTTGGTGTCTTTGACTGGGCCAGGTGTTTCGGCACGATACAATTGCATTCCACCAATTCCCAACATCGGTAAGATGGCCATTGCAATAACAATAATACCGATACCACCTAGCCATTGTAATAATTGTCGGTAAAGCAAAATGGATTCAGGCAAATAATCTAAACCGGTAATTACTGTTGCTCCGGTAGTGGTTAAACCAGAAAGCGATTCAAAAACGGCATCGGAGAAACTTAACCCGGGCGCTTCGGCTAACATAAAAGGCAGAGATCCAAACAGCCCAAGCACTGTCCAGAATAAAGCGGTTACTACGAATCCGTCGCGCGTTCTTAAGTCTTGTCGTTTATGTCGAGCGAGTGACCATAAAAATAAACCCGTTGAGAAAGTAATGCCTATGGTAATAAGAAAGGCAAAGTGCACGTTGTCTTTAAAAACTAAAGAAACAATAACAGGGGGCACCAGCGCGATACTGTATATGACTAACAGGATTCCAAGAACTCTTGAAATGATGGCTGGATGCATAGGTCTCGTCTAAATTATTTTGTTGTATGAAAATATTTACAATACGATTGCCGATAAAGAAAATATTTGGGTTTAGAAAAAACTGAAGCCCACTTGGAATAACTTTTCGATATCGCGAGTGAATTTTTTATCGACTAAAAATAAAATCACATGGTCGCCAGTTTCAACGACAACATCATCGTGAGCAATAATGACTTCGCTCTTGTCATTTTTTTCTCGAACAATAGCGCCAATATTTGCGCCTTCGGGTAAATCTATATCTTCAATCGCTCTGCCAACAACGCGTGATGATTTTTCATCACCGTGTGCAATGACCTCAATCGCTTCTGCTGCGCCACGTCTTAATGAGTGAACGTTTACCATGTCACCACGACGAACATGCGTTAGCAAACTACCAATCGTTGTGAGCTGTGGAGAAATGGCGATATCAATCTCGCCGCCCTGTACTAAATCGACATAGGCCGTGTTATTGATCAGTGTCATCACTTTGCGTGCGCCTAATTGTTTGGCGAGCATGGATGACATAATGTTGGCTTCGTCGTCGTTTGTGAGAGCAAGAAATACGTCGGTGTCTTCAATATTTTCTTCGAGTAATAAATTTTGATCGGACGCACTACCTTGTAAAACAATGGCGCGAGTCAGTTGTTCCGATAATTGTTCACATCGAGCCGCATTGCGTTCGATAACTCTGACTGAGTATTTTGATTCCAGTTTGCGGGCTAATCGTAAACCGATATTGCCGCCGCCAGCGATAGTGATGCGCTTGTAATTTGATTCGAGTCGACGTAGTTCGCTCATCACAGCACGGATATCGGATTTTGCTGCGATAAAAAAGACTTCGTCATCAGCTTCGATTACCGTTGTACCCATCGGCATGATGGCGCGGTCGCGTCTAAAGATGGCGGCAACTCGTGTATCAACTGAAGGCATGTGTTGACGTAAAAAACGCAATTCCTGTCCAACCAGTGGGCCGCCGTAATAGGCTCTGACGGCGACGAGCTGAACCTCACCCCCAGCGAAATCAACAACCTGCAGTGCACCAGGATGTTCGATCAAGCGATAAATATAATCTGAGACTAATTGTTCTGGGCTGATAAGAACATCGATGGGTATGGCGTCGTTCCGAAATAAATCTTTTTGTGAGAGATAAGCTTGAGAACGAATGCGGGCAATTTTTGTGGGAGTGCGAAATAAACTGTAAGCAATTTGGCAAGCGATCATGTTAGTTTCATCGTCATTGGTGACGGCAATTAACATGTCGGCATCGCGAATACCGGCCTGAATTAAAATATCAGGATAAGAGGCCACGCCAGACACGACGCCAATATCGAGCTTGTCGCGTAGTTCGCGTAGTTTTTTCTCGCTAGAATCAACAACGGTAATATCGTTGGCTTCGCTGGCAAGGTTTTGGGCCAAGGTGCCACCGACTTGTCCAGCGCCGAGAATAATAATTTTCATCGCAGATGAAGCTCCTTAAAAGCTCACCAATTTAAAAAAGGGGATTCTACCGATTGTTGCAACGGATTACTTGTTTTACTCGGAGTTTTTACGCAGTTTGGCGTAATAAAAGCCGTCGTGATTGCTTTTCGTCTCGTCGTTAGTTTCTTCGTTTCCTGTCTCAGGTGGATTATGACTCGAGGAGGGAAAGAGTTGTCGTCCATATCCATTAGCTTGCTCCATTCCCCATTCTGCTTCGATAGGAATATGCTGAGCTGCAGGCGTATTGTTGAGAAACGCTTCGATAATTTGGCTGTTTTCTTCTGGCAAGATTGAACAGGTTGCATAAAGCAAAATGCCATTGGGTTTTAATAGCGGCCAGAGAGCCGCTAAAATATTGGTTTGGATATTCACAAGCTTAGCAACGTTATCAGCAGTTCGCAGAATTTTTATATCGGGCTGGCGACGGATAATGCCAGTGGCAGAGCAGGGTGCATCTAAAAGAATACGATCAAACTGTTCTCCATCCCACCAAGAATCTGGTTCGCTAGCATCGCCCGCTTTTAGTTCGATAATGTTGGATTCAGAAAGAGTAAGGCGCGATAAGTTTTCTGCTGTTCTTTGTAATCGTTGTTCACTGACATCTAAGCCGACTATTTTTTTATAAACTAAATCTTGCTCAAGAATATGGGCCGTTTTTCCGCCGGGTGCACAACACGCATCTAAAATCGTAAAGTCAGCTTCCAGCTCTAATAATTCTGCCGCAAATTGTGGAGATTCATCTTGAACACTAAAACCGCCTTCTAAAAATAATGGAAGTGTCGCGACATCTGTTGGCTTTTCTAAGGTAATACCGTCTGCGCTAAACCGTGTTTTTTTTGCGACAACGTTATTTTCATTGAGCAGTTTTAAATAATTTCCGCGAGAGATAATTTTTTTATTGATGCGCAGTGTTAGAGGAGATCGTTCGTTATTCGCAGTTAAGATAGCGTTAAAGTGATCTGGCCAAGCTGCTTTGATTTGATCAATGAACCACTTCGGATGAGAAAAAGTAAAAATGTCTCCCGTTTTTTTAGAGGCAGATAGAGATTCATCTAACGTATCCTTTTCTCTTAAAAAACGACGAAGTACACCGTTAACAAATTTCTTCGCCCATACTTTTTTTAGCGGTTTGGTAGCAGCGACAGTTGAATGAAGCACTGCGTGATCGGGTGTTCGCATATAAATTAATTGATAAAGACCAATTAATAAAAGCGCATGAATATCCTGATCTTTATTGCGAAGGGGTTTTTCCAATAATCGTTCTAAATAACAATGTAATTGCGGTTGCCAGCGAGCCGTCCCAAAACACATTTCTTGAAATAAGCTTTGTTCTTGCGGAGAAACTTTACTGATGTAATGTGGAATTAAATTTGCGAGAGAACCTTTTTGTTGAAGTAACTGGCCTATAACCGTAGCAGCAGCAGCGCGAGTATCCATTAAGACACTGTCTCTTCTGAGTTAGACATTTTTTCCACTTTAACAGAAAACTGATCACCTATTTGAAAGCGTTCTTTATTGCCTAACAAGATTGCTTTTGTCGACATGGCTTTTTTCCCGGGCAGTTGGATTTCTTCGATGCGTAATGCCGTCCAGTTGCTACCGTTATCCATATTATTGGTGTTCTCAGGCCCACAACAAATAGTGATGCCTTCATCGTCGATATAAAGAACCTTTCCAGCTCTAGGTGCGATCGATTGTGGTGGGATATCAGAAGTCTCAATAATTGATGCGGCATAAATTTTTACACGCTCGTTTCCCAGTTCGCTGTAGGCAATAGGGAACGGGTTAAAAGCACGAATCTTTCGGTGGATGATATTCGCAGATTCATTCCAATTGATCATAGCTTCTTGTTTTGTGATTTTTTCAGCGTAGGTAGCTTGCGAATCATCTTGAGCCTCTGAGGTAACATTCGATGAATCATCAGCAAGGTCATCAACGATCTTAATCAAAAGATCTGTCCCAAGCGTTGTGAGCTTCTCGAAAATAGAAATGGTCGTATCTTCATCTGAAATACTACAAACCGATTTTGCCAGCATAGGGCCGGTATCAAGACCTGCATTCATTTGCATGATGGTGATTCCGGTTTCGGTGTCACCCACTTCTATTGCCCTTTGTACCGGGGCGGCACCACGCCAGCGTGGCAAAAGAGAGCCATGGACATTGATGCAGCCTAATCGGGGAGTATCAAGTACCTTTTGTGGAAGGATTAGCCCGTAAGCGACCACTATCATCAGGTCAGCATTTAAATCGGCTAATACTTGCTGATCTTCTTCGCTTTTTAACTTTTCAGGCTGTAATACCGGTAAGCCATGAGCCTCTGCCAACACTTTAACAGGGCTAGGAGTGAGCTTTTTACCTCTCCCTGCCGGACGATCTGGTTGGGTATAGACGGCAACAATCTCATGGGGGCTGTCGATCAATGCTTGCAAATGATCTGCTGCAAATGTGGGCGTGCCCGCAAAAATGAGTCGCAAGCGAGAATTTTGCTGCATGTTAGGTGAAGCCTTCTATAGTTAAAGCTGAAAAGTTGTTGTTTAAAGAAAGAGAAATGAATACTTAGGCTTTTGCTCGATGTTCTTTTTCGAGTTTGTTACGGATTCTTTGCCGTTTTAATGGAGATAGGTAATCGACAAAAAGTTTACCTTTAAGATGATCGATTTCATGCTGAATGCAAACGGCAAGGAGGTCGTGAGGTATTAATTCGAAGGCCTCGCCTTTTTCGTTGAGCGCTTTGACTCGAATGTTTGTTGGGCGAGAAACGTCTTCAGAATACCCAGGCACTGACAAGCACCCTTCGGAGTAGTCAGCTTTATCATCTGCTAATACGGTGATTTCGGGGTTAATGATTACTAACGGTTCTGATTTGTCTTCGCTAATATCAATGACAATCACCTGCTCGTGAACATTAACTTGTGTCGCAGCAAGGCCAATACCGGGCGCATCATACATAGTTTCAAACATGTCTTTGACGAGGGTACGAATTCGATCATCGACTTCAGCGACAGGTTTTGCCTGTGTTCGCAGTCGTGGATCGGGAAATTCTAAGATGTCTAATATTGCCATTTGTCGGTTGCCGCTGGTATGTAAATAAAAGCCCTTTGTGAATAACCTCTAGTAAAAACATAACAATCGTTGCTAACATGATGATCGCAATGAATTTATGCTATTTTAGTCAAAGTGATTTACATTGTTTTGAACCACTATTTCTTACTGCTGTTCTAAACTACTGTAGATAGACTAAACTTTTGTACACATCATATAACTAGATTGTTAAATATGATTATGGGGTCAGAAAACACCCTTTCAAGAGTTTGAACCGTGTCGCATTTTAACTACGTTGGTTTTCATTTCACAGAGATGGAATCCTAAATAAGTCTTTGGCGTAGTATAAAGACTATCTAAAAACATAATGCTAGCTGTTAAAAATTTAAGATTAAAGACAAGTATAACGCCAAACAGGGCGTAAGGCCGAATCGAACAGGACTGGTTTCTATGAAAAAATTATTTATTGGCTTCATCGTTCTTTTATCGATGAATCTTCCAAGTTGGGCACAAGAAGCCATTCTTCGCGATAATCACCCTGATCGCTATACCGTCGTTAAAGGCGATACCCTCTGGGATATTTCAGATCGCTTTTTACAAAATCCTTGGATGTGGCCAGAAATCTGGCATGTTAATCCTCAAATTCAAAACCCTCACCTGATTTACCCGGGTGATGTTATTTCTCTGATTTATTTAGATGGTAAACCTCGCATTACTGTTGATCGAGGCAATACAGGTCGCACGGTTAAGCTAAGTCCCACAATGCATGTAACTCCTCTTGCAGAAGCGATTCCAGCGATTCCATTAGATGCTATTGATACTTTTCTTTCGAAAAGCCGAATTGTAGAGCCAGGCGAGTTAGAAGCAGCTCCTTATGTATTATCTGGTGGTAGTAATCGTTTAATCGTGGGTAAGGGCGATAAGCTTTATGCTCGCGGAAGCTTTGCTGATAATGTGGCGGTTTACGGTGTATATAGAAAAGGCGATGTGTTTATCGATCCAGATACCGATGAGGTCTTAGGCATTCAAGCGCGTGATATCGGTACCATCGAGATGGAGGCTTTAGAAAGAGATATTGCGACGACATCTGTAACGCGCACAACAGAAGAAATTCGAATTGCTGATCGATTATTAGTGCAAGAAGAACGTGCTATTGATTCTAGTTTTTTCCCATCAGCCCCAGAAAGTGATATCGAAGGAAAAATCTTGGCGGTCGAAGGTGGTGTTAGCCAAGTAGGTAAGCTGGACGTTGTTGTTATTAATCGTGGTGAGCGTGAAGGTGTTGTGGTCGGTAATGTGCTTGCAGTGTATAAGCGCGGCCAAGAAACAAAAGATCGAGTAACGGGTGAGGTGGTTCGATTGCCCGAAGAAGAAGCTGGATTGCTAATGGTGTTTAGAACATTTGAAAAAGTGAGCTTTGGTTTAGTATTAGAAGCCGAAAAACCTCTTTCAACATTAGATGTTGTTAGAAAGCCGTAGTTTATAATTAAAGTACGGCTTTAAGTCTGCTTTTGAAAAGAAAAATTAGTATTTATAAAGACAAAAGGAATTGTCTTTTGATTAAATTGTTTCCAAGTTATTGCTATTAACGAACTTAAAACAATTTCCCTCCAAGAAAATTCCTTATCTTTCAATCAAATTAACTACACATATCTTATTTATGTGTATGATTTTTTAAAGTTAAGGATATTCACATGGATAGTGAAACAGCCTCTGATCTTATTTGTCAGTTAGTTTTATTACGATTACCTGGTATCGGGCCAAGTCGATACTGGCAGCTTTGTGAGATGTTCGGCTCTGCAAAGCAAACGTTGTATACAGACCTAAGTTCATTTCCAAAGGCGATTTCAAGTTCGACAGTTGCTGTTATTCAACAGTTACAAAATAATTTTGAAAATCACACATTAGTCACTCAGACAAAAAAAGATATCGCTTGGTGCTGTCAAAATGATATTCAAATTATTGAAGCCAGCAACAAAAAATACCCCGCACTCTTATTGAAAATACACTCTCCACCACCAGTGTTGTATGTTAAAGGAGATGTGAATAACTTATCGCTCCCACAACTTGCAGTTGTTGGTAGCAGAAACCCAACACCCACTGGAAAAGAAAACGCTTTTCATTTTTCAAAAGAACTAACAAATACAGGCTTTGCGATAACTAGCGGATTAGCTTTGGGGATTGATGCTTCTGCTCATCTTGGCGCTTTGAGTGGAGGAAAAACCATTGCCGTTTTAGGGACAGGTATCGATAAAATATATCCGCAAAGGCATCGTCAATTAGCCGACGATATTCTTGAAAAAGGCGGGACAATTGTTAGCGAGTTTTCAATTGGCGTTGGTCCGCATGCGAGCAATTTTCCGCGGCGTAACCGAATTATTAGTGGGTTAAGTTTAGGCGTGTTAGTTGTTGAAGCGGCGACTAAGAGTGGTTCTCTTATTACGGCACGGCTTGCAATGCAACAAGACAGAGAAGTCTTTGCCATCCCAGGTTCAATTCATAATCCGCTAAGTAGAGGAAGCCATTCATTAATTAAAGATGGAGCGACATTAGTAGAGCAAGTTTCTGATCTTAAAGAATCGTTACAAGGGTTGTTGGAATACAAATGGAGCGAGTTACATCAAAGTGATGAGTTTCAAATAATTGATACGACAAGTAGCGATAATTTGTTTGAAAAAAATGTAAATGAAAATTTATCTACAGATAATGATTGTTTGAAAAGACAAAAAGAAGTTTTTAGTGAAGAAACTTATAATCTTGAAGAAAGAAAAATACTTGATGCAATAGGATTTGATGAAGCATCTTTCGATACGCTAGCAGATCGGCTAGAGTATGAAACAGGTAAGCTTTTGTCCACTCTGATGACAATGGAGTTAAAAGGGATAATACTGCAAACAGCAACGGGATACATGAGGTCGACAAGCATTCAGTCCATACCTTAGCATTCACATTCTTGCGAATACTTGAGAGAATTTAAAACTTCAGGTAGGTTGCTTGATTTTCTTGCACACATATTAAGATATATTTCATAAACTCAAGTAGAGACAGAGATTCAACGGTAGAATATTCCCAGTGAGCTACTGTAACAGTACTCATGGAACCTGATGGAGGCTATCTAAGATATTAAAGAAGCTTCTATTTCATTCTCCATTTAAGACAAAAATTACTTCTGCTCATCAAATGCGGCTTTATGATTACTTGAATTCTTGGTCTCTCTAGCTGAAGTCGCAATCAAAGAAGATGCAGATCGACAGAAAAATTGAAATCGGATGGATTGGTCTAAACATTTAAAAGTACAGCAAGCCGCCAGCACAATGATAGCTGGTGGTATCATTGCCTACCCGACGGAATCTGTTTGGGGCTTAGGCTGTGATCCGAATAATGCTCATGCGGTTCAACGTATACTCGATATCAAAAAGCGTCCCGTTGAAAAAGGTCTAATTCTAGTTGCTGCGAACATCGAGCAATTTTCTCCCTACCTGCACGATCTATCCAGTTCACAATTATCGCAACTCCAGGAAACTTGGCCAGGGGCAGTCACATGGCTGATCCCAGATAAGCACCATCATGTTCCTCGATACATCAAAGGTGATTTTCAATCCGTTGCATTACGCGTTAGCAGCCACCCCGTTATCCAAGGACTCTGCACCGTGTTTGGGGGGCCGATTGTATCAACGTCTGCAAACCCAGCGGGGCTACTTCCTGCTAAAAACGCTATGGGGGTGAATCGTTATTTCCATTCAGATATCGATTGTATTGCGCCAGGTAACACATTAAATCTACCTAAACCCACAGAAATTCGCGATTTATTGACCGGAGCGGTGCATAGGGCTGGATAAATCAGTTTACAATCTTTGCCCTAACCGATATGGGGAGTCTGTAAAAATAAAAAGTATAAAAAAGACGTCGATATTAAAATTTACATTTTTCTTCTCGAAGAAATGCGAAACACATTGTGAGATTGTTTATGAGCCAAAGCCAAGTCGATAAAGCAGCTGTTAAAAAATATTTACTAAGCCTACAAGATGATATTTGTACAAAGCTCAAAATAGCAGATGGCGGGCAATCATTTGCAGAAGATGAATGGGTAAGAGAAGAAGGCGGTGGTGGCCGTTCACGAGTGTTAGAAAATGGAAACGTCATTGAAAAGGGCGGTGTGAATTTTTCTCATGTATTTGGTGATAACCTCCCTCCCTCGGCAACTGCAAGTCGTCCAGAGCTCGCAGGTAGAAGTTTTGAAGCTATGGGTGTGTCACTAGTTATCCACCCTCATAATCCCTTCGTGCCCACAAGCCACGCCAACGTAAGATTTTTTATTGCCGAAAAAGAAGGTGAAGAACCTATTTGGTGGTTTGGCGGTGGTTATGACTTAACGCCGTACTATGGTTTTAAAGAAGATTGTCAGTCATGGCATCAAACTGCAAAAACAGCCTGTGACCCACACGGCGAAGACCTTTACCCTCGTTTTAAAAAATGGTGTGACGAATACTTTTATTTGAAACATCGTGATGAAGCGCGTGGAGTAGGCGGTTTATTTTTTGATGACTTTAGCGAGTTAGGTTTTGAAAAAAGTTTTGCTTTTATGAGGTCAATTGGTGATAGCTATACCGATGCGTACATTCCAATTATAGAAAAAAGAAAAGACTCGATATTCACAGAAAAAGAAAAAGAATTTCAATTGTATCGCCGAGGTCGTTATGTCGAATTCAATCTTGTGTTTGATCGCGGGACATTATTTGGATTACAAAGTGGTGGAAGAACAGAATCCATCTTAATGTCGTTACCTCCGCTCGTAAAATGGGGCTATAACTGGCATGCTGAACCGAACAGCAAAGAAGCTGAATTAACTGAAAAGTTTTTGCCTCACCAAGATTGGATTTAATATGTTTGAGCCACACCTGTACGCCGTTTTTGGATACCCAATACTTCATTCAAAATCACCCGAGGTTCATCGCGCTTTTGCATCACTCACAAAGCAAGATTTAATTTATACAAAACAAGAAGTTTTACCGGAAGATTTTAAAGAAGTTTGCAGTGAGTTTTTTGAACTTGGAGGCCAAGGCCTCAACATTACCTTACCCCTGAAAGAATTGGCGTATAACTATGCAACCAAATTGACAGAAAGAGCGCGTTTAGCCGGTGCAGTCAATACATTAAAACTAGAATCTACAGGTGAAGGAAGTGTTCTTGGTGATAACACAGACGGTGCAGGATTAGTCCGAGACATTACACAAAACTTAAAATGGCCTATCAAAAACAAACGCATTTTATTGCTGGGCGCTGGTGGCGCTGTTCGCGGTGTACTGGGGCCTTTACTTCAAGAAGAACCAGAAATAATTTGTATTGCGAATAGAACAGCCAGTAAAGCTACTGTATTAGCAAACGCCTTTAAAAAATTAGGCAATGTGTATGGTTGTGGTTTTGACCAGATGCCACAAGAAAAATTTGATCTTATTATTAACGGCACCTCCATGAGTTTAAGCGGTGGAGTTCCCCCCATCACTCGTGCTCAACTGTTAAAGCAAACTTGCGCCTACGACATGGCCTACGGCTCAAGTCCGACACCATTTATCGTTTGGGCGAAAGAACAAGGTCTAACGAATACATCCGATGGTTTAGGGATGCTTGTAGAACAAGCAGCAGAATCATTTCAACTATGGCGAGGCGTCATGCCAAATACTGAATCAGTTATTTCAATGTTGAGAGATAATTTGTAAGAAGCTTAAAAGCCATATCGTTTTCACGGTTGATATAAAAAGAGAATGCCGATAGGCTTTATAAAAATTAAAGGAATCAACTTAAAACCATCAAGGAGGATTTATGGTAATCGTTCACGTCTGGCTTCCCGACGAAAATCATGTAGGTCACACCGCTCTCACTGTCGACAATGTATATGTTAGTTTTTGGCCAGATGGCGACGCTGAGAAAAAAGATTTAAAAATTAAACGCAGTCACCCTGGCGCTTTTATGACTGATCTGCAAGACGATATAAGGAATGAAGGCAATAGAATTCCAATTTCTATAAAAATTAACAATATTGATAAACATGCTTTGTTGCTCTATATCAAAAAAATTCAAAGGGAAGCTCCACGTTATCAGATAGCAAGAAATAATTGTTCGCATGTTGTTGCGGAATGTTTATTTGTGGCTTGTAGCAAAAAACCAAGTTTTACCCCAACAGCGCAGGAGTATGGGAATACTGGCCGAATATTGGGATATGGGATTTGGACGCCAAGGCAAATACTTCGTTATGCAAGAGAATTAACGGCATGAAAGTATCTTACAGCGAACAGAATAATATTGATTTGGGGTTGTTAAATTTACTACACCCTTTTGATGGTTTGAAATTTAAAAAAGTGTATAACGCTATTAAAGCTGTCGACAGTATTGAATTCGTTGAGCCTGCGGATCCGGTAGAAGATGAAAAAATATACGAATTTGTCAACGCGTTAATAAAAATGTGGCTCACAGATAAGGTCTTGCTGCTGAGGGCTCTTGAAGTACCTAACCTCCCTTTTATAAGTTTTCGGTATCTAGATAAAAAAGTATTGCAGCCGATGAAATGGGGTGTTGCAGGAACAATATTGTCGGCAAGAGAAGCTTTATTGTCAGGCTTCTGCTGGAATCTTTCTGGTGGTTATCATCATGCTAGTCAGCACAGTATTGAAGGCTTTTGTATTTATAACGATATTGGTATTTGTTATCAGGAGCTTATTAAAGATGGCACTTTTTCATCCGATGATAAAATATTAATTATTGATACCGATGCTCATCATGGCAATGGAAACGCGAGAACATTTAAAGAAAATAAGAATATAGAAATTCTTGATGTGTTTAATGAGTCCATTTATCCGCAGACGTATTCATCACGGACTAGGGTTGATTTTCCAGTACCACTCAATCCCGGCACTTCAGGAAAAGAATACCTCGAAAAATATAGCGCAATGTTAAAAACTGTGTCGTCCGATTATAAATTAGCCTTTGTTGTTGCGGGTACAGATGTATTGGCAGCAGATAAACTTGGAGGATTTAAATTAACAGAAGATGATGTTGTAGAGAGAGAAAAAATTACCATTCGTTTTTTAAAAGAAAAAAATATTCCAACGGTTATGTTAAGCGGTGGTGGCTATTCAAAAGATAGCGCTCCTTGCATTGTTAAAGCTATAAAAGCTTGCGCCAAAGAATTTTAATCCCCCCTCTACATCCTGCGTAATAGGTTTATGCTTATTTACTTAGATAACGGCTATAATGCTTAATAATAAATATTGTTTAGCGAGATATAGCGATGTCTAAGTCACTTCCCCCCTTAAACGCATTAAGAGCTTTTGAAACTTCGGCTAGGCATTTAAGCTTTAAAAAAGCGAGTGAAGAGTTAAATGTGACACCGAGTGCGATTAGCCAACAGATAAAAAATTTAGAAGAGAATTTAGGTGTGGTTCTTTTCTATCGTTCATCTAGTGGCCTTAGTGTTTCAAAAGAAGGGAGGGATTTACTTCCTTCATTAGAAAAAGCGTTTGTAGATATTGCAGACGCAGTTAAGGCCATTAAGGTGAATAGCAAGTCGGTAATAAGAGTAACGGCGTCACCGACTTTTTCAGCGAACTGGTTAGTTCCAAACCTTTCCTTTTTTCAAGAAAAGCACCCAGAAATAGAATTACAGTTGCATTCATCTCTAGATGTCATGAATTTAGAAGAGAGTGAATATGATTGTGCAGTAAGAACTTACTTGGAAAAAAGTCAAATTGAAATAGAAGAAAGCCATGAAAAAGAAAGCCTCAATTTTAAAAAACTGTTTTCCTCAGAGATCCTGATCGCTTGTAATTCTGCGTTGCTGACCAATAAATCTGGGATAAAAAGTGTTCCTGAGAAAATAAACCAGATAACGGATTTTAATCTAATCCATTATAAAGATTATAATATGTGGTCTATTATGCTGAGATACATGGGGCCGGAAGATGCAAAACCACATGAAGGTATTGTTTGTAATGATATTGATGGACTGTTGAAAACGATACAGTCAGGAGATGGTATTGGGTTGGTGGACAGAGAGTTATACGAAAACTCAATATATAATGGAACATTAGATGAAATATTTAAAGATGAATCACCAGGCAAGCTATCTTTTTATCTTGTTTCAAAAAATAACAAATCAAATACAGCTGTTGATCTATTTAAAAAGTGGTTGATTAGTGAAACAAAATCTTTTCAGGGGCATTATGTTTTTGATCAAGCGAGAAAACAAAAAATAGCGCCCCTGACACGAAAGATAACTTAAAAATATTAAGTTAAGATTTCAAATTTAGTGATAACGCCGCCTTTCTTTTTACCAGTGCAATAAGCTTTTGACGATGTATTAGAGACTGTATTTTCTATGTTAATCCAAAAGCGATAATTGCCAGCTTTTTCAACTTTCTTTTTTAATTTTAAAACTACATTGTCAGAATCGAAACCATGGTTATAAATTTCCTTTGCGCAATTGTTTAGAAGTTCGCTGTAAACGGAATCTTTGGCAAGTGTTTGTTGAGAAGAAAATCCACTAAGCAGGAACAGGGTAACAATGCCAACAAGTTTAGATGAAGAGGCTAGAGGTAGAACAAACCAGTTTTTCATGTGAGCTCCGAACAAATTAAAAGATAGATTTAAACGTATTGAGTTCGGAAAAGGATAGGATCCTCTCTCCTGAGAGACAAACGATAAAAACTAAGTGGCAGGTTAGTTTTTCTAATGCGGATGTGAATTGGCTACGGGAAAGTGATAAATCAGTGGAACAATAATCTTTGGATAGTTTTTTTATCGCTGAATGATTTATCGATATGAGAATGTGTGTTTGTAATAATGTCCTCTTTTTCAGTAGAGCTAGCAACTACCGAGGTTAAAATGGCCTGTGTAGCAACCGATTTGATAGCTTCTACTTTATGTGGAGAGACAGAAAAAACATTGCTGGATATAAGCTGAGAGTGTTTATTCATTGGTTGGTTTTGTTTCAGCCAAAAAATGATTTTTGACTTTTACATAATGAGCTGCGGAATAGGATAAGCGTTCACGTTCATTTTTTGTTAGTGCTCTTACTTGTTTACAGGGGCTGCCGACATATAAAAACCCACTTTCCAGCGTTTTACCGGGTGGCACTAATGTGCCAGCGCCTATAATCACTTCGTCTTCCACCGTAACGTTATCTAAGACAATCGCTCCAATACCGACTAAAATGCGATGGCCAATACGGCAGCCGTGTAGTGATACGTTATGCCCGATAGTGACATCGTCGCCAATAATTAATGGCCAGCCGTCAGGAAGTGTTTCATTCTTATGAGTGACATGAAGAACGGCGCCGTCTTGTACGCTTGTCCTTTTGCCAACGCGAATATGATTTACATCTCCCCGTAGAACAGCGCCGGGCCAGATAGATGAATCTTCACCGATAGAAACATCACCAATGACAGTGGATGCTTCATCGACATAAACATTTTTGCCGATTTTAGGTGCTATGCCTTGATAAGTTCGAATGGCAGCCATAGATAAAGTATTCCTGTGTGCTAAAAACGATATAAGAAAGCGTTGAATTTAAAAGCACTGCTTAAAGACAAATAAAGATTGAGTAACTTAACATAGCGTTAATCCGTTGTTGAGTGTAAACAAATATAAATTAAAAAATTAAAAAGGTAGAAATACATTGAGTAATCATTCGTTAGATAATTCGTTAAGTGCTAATCCATTACTACAAGATGCAGATTTGCCGCTGTTTTCAAAAATAAAACCAGAGCATGTTGTGCCAGCAATACAGGCGATTATTGATGAGAATCGAAAAGCATTGGCGGAGCAATTATCACAGCTTAAACAACCTACATGGGATTCATTGGTTGTTCCGTTTGAAGCGCGGGAAGATCGTCTATCAAAAGCGTGGTCACCTATTGGTCATTTAAACTCGGTAATGAACTCAGATGAGCTTCGAGATGCTTATACTCAAGCAATTCAACTGCTAACGGAATATTCCACGGAAGTGTCTCAAAATGAGGAATTGTATCGTGCTTATGAGTCGCTATTGAATGGTGATGAGTTCGCATTATTGTCAGTAGCCCAGAAAAAAACGATCTCAAATAGCGTAAGAGATTTTAAATTAGCGGGTGTTGGTTTAGAAGAAAAAAGCAAACATCGCTATGCAGAAATCAAACAGCGTTTGTCGGAATTGTCTACGCAGTTTTCGAATAACGTACTGGATGCAACGCAAGGTTGGTACAAGCTCATTGAAAATAAAAGTGAATTAGCGGGGTTGTCTGCCACTGCAATAGAAAGCGCAAAACAAGCGGCTGACAGCAAGGGGTTAACAGGTTATGCCATTACACTCGATATACCATCTTATTTGGCTGTGATGACGTATGCAGAAAATAGAGCACTGCGTGAAGAACTATACCGAGCGTATGCAACACGTGCATCTTCTTTAGGTGAATCGATTGATAAAAATATAGATTTAGAGCAGTGGAATAATTCGCCACTCATTTCTGAAATCCTATCTTTAAAACATGAGTTAGCGAATCTATTAGATTTTGATAATTACGCCGAGCGCTCATTAGCTACGAAAATGGCATCAACACCAGAAGAAGTTTTAAGTTTTTTAAACGAACTTGCGGAAACAGCATTGCCAGCAGCTAAAACAGAAATGAATGAGTTAAAGCTGTTTGCTAAAAAAGAATTTGGCATAGAAGAATTATCAGCTTGGGATATTGCTTACTATTCGGAAAAACGACGTGAAGCTGTATTTGCATTATCAGAAGAAGAGCTACGGCCTTATTTCCCTGCAAACAAAGTGATCAATGGTTTGTTTGAAGTTGCCAGTAAATTGTTTAATGTCACATTTGAAAAAAAACCAGAGGTTGAAACTTGGCATCCCGATGCCAATTTTTACTCGATTAAGCGTGATGGTAAAACCATTGCAGGTTTTTATTTTGATATTTATGCGCGTGAAAATAAACGCGGCGGAGCATGGATGGATGATTGCCGAGTACGTCGTATAACGGATAAACATGCTTCCAATCTAGATGGATTACAAATTCCCGTTGCCTATTTAACGTGTAATTTTACAGCGCCTACAGAAGCGACACCCTCTTTACTAAAGCATATGGAGGTCACTACATTGTTCCATGAGTTTGGTCATGGGCTGCATCATATGTTGACGGAAATTGATTGCCCTGCTGTCAGTGGGATCAATGGTGTTGCTTGGGATGCGGTTGAATTACCAAGTCAGTTTTTAGAAAATTGGTGCTGGCAAGAAGAAGTTATTCCAATGATTTCGTCGCACTATAAAACGGGCGCGCCTTTGCCCAAAGAGCTGCTTGATAAAATGTTAAAGGCAAAAAACTATCAGTCGGCCATGCAAACGGTTAGACAAGTAGAGTTTGCACTTTTTGATTTTCGATTGCATCTGGAATATGACCCTGAAAATACGATAGATCCTCAAGCATTATTAAATGATGTTCGAAGTAAAGTCGCAGTGTCTATTCCGCCGGATTACAATAAATTTCAAAATAGTTTTTCGCACATTTTTGCGGGTGGCTATGCAGCAGGTTATTACAGTTATAAATGGGCTGAAGTGCTATCGAGCGATGCGTTTTCGCTTTTTGAAGAGCAAGGGATTTTTGATGACGATGCATCTCTTCGTTTTCAAAAAAATATTTTAGAAAAAGGCGGGTCGGAAGATGCGATGGATTTATTTGTCGCTTTCCGTGGACGAGAGCCAAACATTGAATCCTTGTTACGCCATAATGGTATTTCAAAACAAACAGCGGATAGAGTTTAACGATGAATCATACTAAAAAACGTCGTTTTATTGCGGGCGCTGTCTGCCCTCGTTGTTCTTCAATGGACACCATTATGATGTTTCAGGACGAGGGAGTTGACATTAGGCAATGTGTCGAATGCGACTTCGAAGAAAAAGCACATTTTGACAGTCAAAATGTATCTTCAAAAGAATCGGTTTCTACGTCTGCCATTGAAAAAGAATTGCCAACGCGCGTGAATAAAGAATTGTTGGAAGCCAATTCAAAGAAAGAGAGTACGCTGCTGGATAAGAAGAATGATTTGCAGATCGTAAAAATCATCGGAAATGTTTCACCTAAAAAAAACTAATGCCAAGTCTCTGGAGGTTTAGCAACCTCTTGGTCTTCAGGTTCAAAATTAATATTGATCGACAGGTTTTCTGCTAAGCAGGGCCACCTATCTAATTCTACCGACCAGCCATTGCGTTTGTGCTTTTCGACAAAGTTATGAAAAGCAGGATTCTCAATGGTGTTCTCTTTGTCCATATGAGATTCAATGGCGTAGAGAACAATAAAATCCAAATCATTTGAATACTGCTCACCCAATAATTGATGCACGATTAAATTTGCTCGTGTCATATCCATTGGCGCGAGAGGAATTCCGCAATGAGCAATGACGCGATCATTGATCTCTTCAATCAATCGATGCGCTAAAAAAGCTTGGCTCAATAGGCCTAGTAACCCATTTTTCTTGGTTACTATTTCTGGTGGCTTTGTAAAAAAATCCTCAGCAATAGTAAGGAAAATGGAAGTGTATTCATAAATTCCTGCTTCCTTCGTCAAGCCTCGTAGCGCGTCAATAAAATTAGGGACATGATCTATGTAGCGAAGCGCAAAATCCTCTAGGGCGCGCTCTGGGTTCTTTTCAGGAAGGTGAATAGAGTTATGAAGGTGTGATATTTGTTTTTCTATGTTGTTGTGAAACTCAGACGAATAATTCGGTAGATTTTTAGTCATCCGAATAGAGTCACGAATCTGTAAAGTCTGTGTTTCACTCATGAAAGTACTAATTGGGGTTTAGGGTAAGGGGGAAATAACGATCTAGCTGGTTGATCTAGAATAATTGCGACAGCGTGTCCCCGCAAATACATTTGATGCCGTCTAAGAGTTTTCTACAACGACACCCTAAAAGTAACTTAAATAAGGGTAAACACAAGGTTGAGTTAAGAACGGATTATTCTATTGAATCGAATATCTATAGCCTTCTGAATGATGCAAATATTATAAGCAAGGCTTACAAGGTGCATTCTCCAGCTTTAAAAAAATAGGAACGCCTAGAAAACTGTTGTAAGAGAATACTTCTCGTTTAGATTTATTGATATGGGTTGACCGATAAACATAAGGGGACAGGCAATTTTGATCCTTAAAAGATAAATAATTACTATATAAAGAGTACATTACTCACTGAAAGTACTGAAATTTATTTCTAAATCTGTAAAATACGCGCCCCAGTGGCTTTCACCTTTAAAAAGTGCAGATTTAATGTTGCACAAAAAGGTCGTATTGATGAGTCATTGTTAAACAAGGGGGCGCAGACTCCTCTATAGTTAGATGTCAGTAGATTAAGTTTGTTGAAATTTGGCTAAGTTATTAGTCATGCATGACAGTTTTGGTGGTGGTCGTTTTTAAGTGATACGACGTACTTATCTTAGACGCCTTAAGTAGCCTTCGATATTATCGAATGATTTAATTAAGGATTACTGAGAGTTGGCACCAGTAAATTGAAATGCACGTCATCAAGTTTGGCGTTGTCGATCCACATCAAAATTGTTCTGATGTGAGTGAAAATTATTTTAATAGAAATACGGAGAATACGGGCGATGTTGAGAAGAGCAAAACCGCTTTTCCACCAGCTGCTTGGTTCTGCCGCGTTGATGAGCATATTTAGTCATCAGACGTTTGCAGAAGAGGCTAAGCGTTGGGGGGTCAATTTGACCCAGGGTGTGACTCCTGTCAGTCATGAAATTTATGATCTGCACATGTTGATCTTTTGGATCTGTGTTGTCATTGGAGTGGTCGTCTTCGGCGCAATGATTTACACCATGTTTATGCATCGTAAATCCAGAGGTCACGAAGCGTCTCAGTTCCATGAGCATTTAGGTTTAGAAGCTGCTTGGACGATCGTACCGTTTGTTATCCTTGTTGCTATGGCTTTTCCAGCCACAACAGCACTTGTCAAAATCTATGACACTGATTCAGATGTAGATCTTGATGTTGTTGTGACAGGTTATCAGTGGAAGTGGAAATACGAGTATCTCGGTAAAGATGTCAGCTTTTTTTCTAGTTTACATCCAGAGCATAACGAAGCCCGCCAATTAGATTCGGGTATCGACCCATTCTCTGTACCAAATTATCTTCTTGAAGTTGATGAGCCCCTTATACTCCCGATTAAACAAAAAATCCGGTTCTTAATTACAGCTAACGATGTTCTTCACGCATGGTTTGTTCCTGCATTTGCTGTTAAGAAAGATGCGATTCCTGGTTTCGTTAATGAATCTTGGGCATATATCGAGGAACCTGGTGTCTATCGTGGCCAATGTGCCGAACTATGCGGTAAAGATCACGGCTTTATGCCAATCGTTGTAAAAGCGGTTGAGCAAGCAGAGTTTGATGAATGGATTGGTAAGAAAAAAGAAGAAGCCGAGAAAATGGCTGAGCTTGCGGGACAAACATTCACTTTCGATCAGCTCTATGCCCAAGGCGAGGATGTTTATAATCGCGCTTGTGCAGCTTGTCATGGCCCCACCGGTGAAGGAGTTCCTGGTGCATTCCCTGCCATTAAAGGCAGTCCTGTTGCAACAGGGCCTGTTGCCGATCACCTAAAACTTATTGTTAAAGGTGTGAGTGGTACAGCGATGCAAGCATTTGGTGAGCAGCTTTCACCGGTTGATCTAGCGGCAGTTGTTACGTTCCAGCGTAATTCCTGGGGTAACAACATGGGCGACACTGTTCAGCCCATCGACGTCTTACAAGTTAAATAGGAGGAGTAAGCAATGGCACATGGTCCTGCAAAAGGTATCAGCCGGTGGTTGTTTACTACTAACCACAAAGATATCGGTACACTTTACCTTTGGTTCAGTTTCGCAATGTTTTTAATGGGTGGTTTTTTCGCGATGGTTATTCGCGCGGAATTATTTCAACCAGGATTGCAAATTGTTGAGCCAGAATTTTTTAATCAGATGACAACAATGCATGGTCTCGTAATGGTGTTTGGCGCCATTATGCCGGCGTTTGTTGGGCTTGCTAACTGGATGGTTCCGTTAATGATCGGTGCTCCAGATATGGCTTTGCCAAGAATGAATAACTGGAGTTTTTGGATTCTTCCTTTTGCATTCTTAATGTTGACTTCAACATTTTTTATGGAGGGCGGCGCTCCAAACTTTGGCTGGACATTCTACGCACCACTTTCAACAACCTATGCTCCTCCATCGGTGACCTTCTTTATTTTTGCGGTTCACATTATGGGGGCTTCATCAATCATGGGCTCAATTAACATCATTGCCACAGTGCTGAATTTACGTGCTCCTGGTATGTCGTTAATGAAAATGCCTTTGTTTGTTTGGACTTGGTTGATCACTGCATTCTTGCTTGTTGCCGTTATGCCGGTATTAGCGGGGGCAGTCACCATGATGTTGATGGATATTCACTTCGGTACATCGTTCTTTGATGCCGCCGGTGGTGGTGATCCCGTTTTATTCCAGCATGTATTCTGGTTCTTCGGGCATCCAGAGGTGTACATCATCATCCTTCCAGGCTTCGGTGTTGTCTCTCAAGTGATACCAGCATTCTCACGCAAGCCATTGTTTGGTTATTCTTCAATGGTCTACGCGACTGCGAGTATTGCGTTCTTGAGCTTCATCGTTTGGGCTCACCACATGTTTACAGTGGGAATGCCATTAGCGGGTGAGCTGTACTTTATGTACGCGACTATGTTGATTGCTGTTCCAACAGGTGTGAAAGTTTTCAACTGGATCACGACGATGTGGAAAGGCTCAATGACATTTGAAACGCCGATGTTGTTCTCTATCGCATTTGTAATTCTGTTTACTGTTGGTGGTTTCACTGGTCTGATGATGTCAATTGCACCGTCGGATGTTCAGTATCACGATACCTATTTCATCGTTGCTCACTTTCATTACACCATGGTAGCGGGTGCGATCTTTAGTTTGGCGGCAGGTGTTTATTACTGGCTGCCAAAATGGACTGGTCGTCGTTACAACGAAACAATGGGACAGGTTCAATTTTGGGTTGCTTTTGTCGGCTTTAACTTGACGTTTTTCCCTCAACATTTTGTTGGTCTTGCAGGTATGCCTCGTCGTATCCCTGACTATGCAACACAATTTGCTGATTTCAATATGATGTCGAGTATTGGCGCATTCATGTTTGGATTGTCGCAAGTATTATTCTTGTACAACGTTATCCACACTATTATTGCTGGTGAAAAAGCACCTGAAGAAAAAGTGTGGGATGGGGCAGAAGGTTTGGAATGGACTGTACCTTCTCCGGCGCCTTACCATACATTTAGTACGCCACCAGAAGTTAAGTAACGCTGAGCTCTAAATAAAAGCATTAAATAGGTAATAAACATGGCAATTTCAAACATTGGCAAAACCGTTACAAAATTATCGGTACTAGCCATTTCAATGTTTGTTTTTGCCATTTACATTTTACCGCCTATCTATGATGTATTTTGTGAGATCACAGGTTTAAATGGCAAAGGCCAAACGACAGCAGCCGAAGTTCAAGTGGTTGAAGTTGATGAGTCTAGAGAAATCCGGGTAACGTTTATTGCAACAAACAATGAACAAATGCCATGGGAATTTAAACCAAATGATGCTGTGATGATTGTAAAACCTGGCGAGAAAGTTAATACCAGTTTTTTTGCAAAAAACACAACAGAGAAAATGATGGTGTCGAGAGCGATTCCTAGTTTTGTCCCTAGTACCTCAGCACCGTATTTTCACAAGATAGAATGTTTTTGTTTTGACAACCAGCCTTTGGAAGCAGGCGAAAGTGCAAATATGAATTTGCAATTTTACGTCGATCCAGAGCTGCCAAAAAGCATAAAAAATATAACGGCGTCGTATACAATTTTTGATATCACAGATGTTGTAGAAGAAAACGAGATGAGTCAGCGTTAAAATTTTATATTTTACTTTGAATCATTGTAATAAATCGTGATTTTAATTTTAGCTGTTAAACCTTTAGTTAATTAATGTTTAATACTTTAGTAACAGCTAGATTTTATAGAAAAGTGGAGAGAGAAGATGGCGAGTGAAGGTGGCTATTACGTACCGGAACAAAGCAAGTTTCCGATATTTGCCAGCATAGGCCTGTTTTTAACAGTATTTGGTGCTGCAAACTGGATCAATGGGAATGACATGGGCATGACGTTGTTCTTCAGCGGCAGCTTAGTGATGGCAATCGTATTGTGGAACTGGTTTGCAACAGTTATTAAAGAAAATATGGCTGGACTAAATAGCGACCAGTTAAAACGTTCATATGTTTGGGGAATGGGCTGGTTTATTTTCTCGGAAGTTATGTTCTTCGCAGCATTTTTTGGGGCACTTTGGTATCTCAGAAATTTGGCTGTGCCTTGGTTGGCAGGTGAAGGTTCTAATGCAATGACAGGTGAGCTGTTATGGCCTGGCTTCACGAGTGAGTGGCCTGTAATAACAACACCAGATATGGCGACAGCTGCAGAAGGGCAAGACATCAAATACCCTGGCGCTCATCAATCTATGGGTTGGAAAGGCCTTCCATTAATCAATACGATTTTACTTTTGACTTCGAGCTTCACTGTACATTTTGCCCACATGGCGTTAAAGAAAGATAATCGTAAGCAATTTAACATTTGGTTAGGTTTAACCGTTGCTTTAGGTATCGCTTTTGTATTTTGCCAAGTTGAAGAATATATCCATGCTTATAAAGAATTAGGTTTAACATTAGAAGCGGGCGTTTATGGAACGACATTCTTCATGTTGACCGGTTTCCATGGAATGCATGTAACACTCGGCACATTTATGTTGCTAGTTATGTTTTTGCGTTCAGTTTTAAAGGGACACTTTAATCACCATGATTGCTTTGGCTTTGAATCTGCCAGTTGGTATTGGCATTTTGTTGATGTGGTCTGGGTAGGCTTATTCTTATTTGTTTATATCCTTGGTTCATAGACTATAAATTCTTGATTTAGTTTGCGAATCATTTGTTAAACAAAAATAATAAAAAAGCAGGCCTAGGCCTGCTTTTTTATCTTTAAAAACGAGTTTTAAATTTTCTTAAATAAGTTGCCGCTTCAAAAAAGAATTTTGTAGTTAGTATTTTCCGCCCCAAGGTGCAGTATTGTGAAGAATACCTGATTCGACACCATACCAAATAGCAAAGACGAGAGCAGCTGCTAATACAATTCGTATACCTAAGGCATATAGTGTACGTCGTGAACCACCTACACCCATGTCTTTTAACAAAAAGACAAGAGCACTAGATAAGCTGATTAGTATTGCAATAAACAAAACCACGATGATGACTTTCAACCACATGAGTTAACTCTCTTTTTGTAAATTAGAAATAAAGCTGTATTTATGCTGTGTCAGTAAGTAGCTTTTAAAAGATGTAATAAAACGACAATACACAGCGCAATAGAAACCGCAATATACTATCGAATTGGCGATATTTATACCCAGAGATTTTATATCTTCAATTTATTCAGGCGCAAAGCATGTCTTTAAAGCTGCAGATAGATAAAAAAACGCTAGTGCTCACGTTGCTTGTATTACCCGTTTTAATGTCGTTAGGTTTTTGGCAATTAAGTAGAGCAGAAGAAAAAAGAACGATTCAGGCAGCATTTAACAAACAAAAACGTCAAGAACCGGTAACTTGGCAGACAATTAAAACTATTCAGTTATTAGAAACTGAAAAAATAGAGCCCAGCAAACAAAAAGACCAGCTCGCGTTTTTACCGGTTGTTTTAAACGGAGAATTTCATACAGAGCACACACTGTTGCTTGATAACAAAATTCATCAAGGAAAAGTGGGTTATCAAGTGCTTCAGCCATTTTTAATTCAAGAGCTAATGTTGAGCGATGAGTTAAAAGATAAAAGCATTGAAGAAACTATTGAAGTAGAAAAGAAAAGAAAGAAAAAAGAAAGCTGGGTATTGGTGAATAGAGGCTGGATAGCAGCACCTAGAACGCGAGATGAAAAACCGCAAATACCAAAAGCTACTGTGGGCATAACAACGCTACAGGCTGAAGTGTATGTTCCCCCAGGTGAAGCTTATATGCTGGATGAACAAAATTATGAGCACGTGGTTTGGCCATTAGTAATACAGAACGTAGAAATTAAAAAGCTAAGCAAGCTACTAAAAAAAGATTTATTTAGCTACGAACTGCGGTTACAAGAAACTGATCCAAATCTATTACAAGCGAACTGGCAGCCAATCAGTGTACAGCCTGAGAAACACGTGGCCTATGCATTTCAGTGGTTTGCCATGTCAGCGGGGTTGGTGATGTGGTTTGTTTTTGCTAATACAAATTTATGGCAGTGGATCACAAGAAAAGATAACGAGTAAGAAAGCAGTATTCTAAAATTAAAGATCGATAGAGAAAACAATGACAGCAGAAAATACAGAGATGACAACTAACGCTAAATCGAATAGTGGTAAGAAACAGTTAATTATTCTCATCGCGATGGCAGCCCTATCAACTTTGATACCATACATAATGTTCTACACTGGCATTGGTATTCCAGACAGCACAAAAAACAAAGGAATTCTTATTGAAAACCCAGTTTCTGTCACTGAATTTGAATTAAAAGACAACGATGGAAAGCCATGGCTGCTAAAAGATCAACAACCTAAATTCCGAATGACTTTTCTAGTCGATGGCGAATGCGATGTAGACTGCCGAGAAATGTTATATCTAACGCGCCAAGTCGACAAACGCTTAGGAAAAGAATCAGATCAATTCGATCGCATCTACATTAATTTAGGTGGGCCATTAACTGAAGAATTTACTGAGTTTTTAAAAGCAGAACATCCTCGCTTAACAGTATTAACCGGAAGTCGAGAAGACTGGCAAGCAATTCTTGCCAACGACAATCAAATGGCTGACGAGCTAAATGGCCATGAATATTATTTATTACATCGTTATGGCGCATTAGTGATGGCATTTAATGAAAGCCACAGCGGTAACGAACTACTTAGTGACTTAAAATTTTTAATTAAAACATCAAACTAAATCGGTCTATACCTTTTAATCGATACTTAAAACCAGCACATCAAATTAAGTAGCTAAAAGAAAGGCCGAGGAAAAAAATATGAACAATGCAGAACCCCTAAAAAATTCTTTAGACGAGAATCCATCGGCAGAAAAAGCATCATGGCGTGATTACTACGAAATGTGTAAACCCAATGTCGTGATGATGATGATCGTGACATCCATCATCGGCATGTTTCTGGCTGTGCCCGGCATGGTTCCGTTAGATGCATTAATTTTAGGAAACGTCGGCATTGCTTTATGTGCCGGTTCAGCCGCTGCGGTTAATCATTTGTTAGATCGTCGATTCGATCAACACATGGCACGTACACACAATAGACCAATAGCAAAAGGTCGTGTAGAACCCATGCAGGCGATTATCTTTTCATCCGTGTTGGGTTTAATCGGCATGGCCATTTTATTATTTGGCGTCAACGCAATAACCGCGTGGTTAACATTAGCATCGTTATTAGGTTATGCGTTTGTATATACATTATTTTTAAAACACGCCACGCCACAAAATATTGTGATCGGTGGCTTAGCAGGTGCAGCTCCACCACTGCTCGGTTGGACAGCTGTCACAGGTGAAATCCATCATCATGCCTTGTTACTTGTATTAATTATTTTCGCGTGGACACCACCACACTTTTGGGCACTAGCGGTTTATCGAAAAGTCGAATACGCCAAGGTAAACATCCCCATGCTTCCCGTTACGCATGGCGCAAAATATACAAAAATACATATCTTGCTATACACATTAATTTTATTCGCCGTGACGCTATTACCTTACGCAACAGGCATGTTGAGCTGGTTATATTTAATCGGCGCAATTGTTTTAGGCTTAGGGTTTTTATTCTGTGCAATCCGAATGATCGTCATCGATAAGCCCACAACAGGCCGTGATACATTTCATTATTCAAACATCTATTTGCTTGCAATGTTTATCATTATGTTAGCCGATCATTATTTGTTGCCTGTACAGCAAGTAGTTAGTTTATAAGCTGACATTACAAAACATTTTCTAAAAACAAATTCGAATTTATTGTTATGAAAAAAACTCAAAAAAGCGTTATTAAAACCGTTTCTCTCGTAGGACTTTTTATTGTGTTTATCGTGGGAGCATTTGTTTTTAAAATGACTCAGCCACGCATACTGCATGTGAAAGAGCTAGTGAGTATGGGTGTGATCACTTATCAAAAGCCCAAAGAAATTTCGCCGTTTGAGTTAATAGACCACAACAAACAAGCATTTACAAAAGAGTCTTTAAAAGGTCACTGGACGATGTTGTTTTTTGGTTTTTCAAACTGCGGCGGCTTTTGCCCAGCGACTTTGGCTATTTTAAATGTCTTCATGAACGAGATAGACAGTGAGGTAAGAGATCAAACCGAAGTCGTTATGATCAGTGTGGATCCTGCTCGAGATACACCAGAAGCACTTGCTGAATACATGGCGAAGTTTAATTCTGATTTTACCGGTGTTACGGGCGACTTTTTAACAACCAAGCGCGTATCAAATCAATTTCATATTGGCTTTCAAAAATCAGATAAAAACGAAGAAAATTACGAAGTCAGCCATGGCGAGCAAATTATTTTAATCAACCCTGAAGGCGAATATTATGGTTTTATTAAAACGCCCTTCACAGTAGGAAAGTTAAAAGTGGCTTATCAATCAATTGTACTTAGTCACAAGCCTTAAACACTCTGCGGCTTACATAACGAAAACAAAAACAAACAGCTGGCTGTCATCACAATTGATGGGCCAGTCGGTGTATCCCAAAAGTATGAAGACGTTAAACCTCCTATCACAGATATGATTCCTAACATTGCTGCGACAATCGCCATTTGTTCTGGCGAACTAGAAAGTCGTCTGCTTGCCGCCGCAGGAATAATTAATAGCGCGGTAATTAATAACACCCCCACCACTTTCATTGCGATTGCGATCACAATCGCTAACACCAACATTAAAACCGTTAGTGCGAGTGTGACATTGACGCCTTCGACTTTTGCTAAATCTGAATGCACGGTAATGGCTAACAGTTGACGCCAAAAAATAAAAATAATACTGAGAACAAAAGCGCACACGCCGTAAATAACAAACACATCTTTTGCAGATGTGGCTAATAGATCACCGAATAAATAACCGTATAAATCAACGCGGGCATTCTCTAATAAACTGACCGCAATTAAACCGAGTGCCAAACTGGAGTGCGCTAAAATGCCTAGCAATGTGTCGGTTGCTAATGAGCGGTTGTGTTGCAATAAAACAAACACTAACGCGAGAGCAGAACAAATAAATACGATGGCAAAATTAATATTGATTGATAACAACAAACCCAATGCAACACCAAGCAATCCAGAATGCGCTAAGGTGTCGCCAAGGTAAGACATGCGACGCCACACAACAAAACATCCCAGAGGGCCAGCGAGTAACGCTACGCCAATGCCGACTAATAATGCGTTCAAAACAAAACTGGGTAACAACGTTTGAGAGGATAATAAATCTATCATTTACTGCCCCTCATTGTTGTTATCAGGTTGATCGTGTTCGTGTTGATGAGTGTGGTCGTGAGTAATGTCATGATCGTGGTCATGATGATGGGTATACACGGCAACATGGGAGTTTTTGGTTTCGCCAAACAATTGTAAAAATTCAGGGTGTACCGAAACCGTATCAGGATGACCTTCGCAGCAGATGTGTTGATTCAAACAAATCACGCGATCGGTTTCGGCCATGACTAAATGTAAATCATGAGAGACCATTAAAATGCCGCACTGCGTTTCGTCGCGAATATCGCCAATCAATTTATACAACGCCGATTGCCCCGATACATCTACACCTTGAACTGGCTCATCTAATACCAATAATTGCGGATCACGAAAAAGCGCGCGGGCGAGTAGTACGCGTTGTAACTCTCCACCGGAAAGTGACTGTACGGAATGTCGGCGTAAATGTTTGACGCCCGTTAAGTCGAGACAGCGATCGAGACTATTGCTGCTTTTTTTCAATGAGTGTTTGCCTGCAAGTAATAGAAAACGCTCAACATTCAATGGCAAGCTCGGGTCGACAACCAAACGCTGCGGCATGTATCCAATAACCAAACCTTCTTGTTGTTGGACAGTGCCACTCGATGGTTTGAGTAGGCCGAGTAGCACACGAATGAAGGTGGATTTCCCCGCGCCATTGGGGCCAATGAGCGTAACGAGTTCTTGTGGCCGAATAGCCAAGCTCGTGTCTTGCAGGATCGTTTGATCGCCATGAATGACCGAAACATGCTCTGCGCTAATTAAAGGAGAAGAAGGTTCGGAAGACGATATAGGCTGAACTTGAGAATTCATAAGGTGTTGTTCTAACGTTGTGTGATTAAAGTTGCCGCTAAAATTAATAGGTCTATTATTGCTCGGCTCATATTGCAGACCTGGGCGCTTGGCAATCAGAGCAGAGCCCCATGACTTCTAATGATTGTTGATCGACGCTAAAACCTGATTGATTGGCAATCTTATCGATTGAGTTGATCAGGTTATCGCTTCCACATTCGACGGCGATATTGCATTGTCGGCAAATCAAAAAATGGCTGTGGTGAACTTGATCCGGCGTCGCACATCCAACAAAGGCGTTTAACGAATGAATTTTATGGATCAAGCCCTGTTCAGACAGAAACTCTAAAGCCCGATAAACCGTCGGCGGAGCAACAGGTTTGGTGATAGCGTCCGCTAACATCTCCATTAATGCATAAGCACCCAATGGCTTGTGGCTTTGCCAGACCAATTTTAAGACTTGCTCACGTTGTTTAGTGAGTTTCACGCCTCGCTGTCGGCAGAGTGTTCTGGCCAGTGTTAACGCATCATCGATACAATGTTGATGATTGTGATTATGTAACGGCAAATCCATATTGATAGCCTCGACTATCCCGTATCGTCAGAATAAATGTTATTATATAACATAACATTTTAGAAGTTTACTCATTGAGTCATTGGGAAGTTTGTTTTTGAAAATGAATATCAGCAGTTTTTTTATCAGCGATCCTCTAAATAGAAAAAAGAGAGGGTCGCCGTGTTTTAGATTAAGCGTGTTAGTGATCGCTACAGTTCTGTTTTTCTCTGCTATGAGTCATAGCAGTAGCACCTCACCAGAGTCAGTCGCTCAATCGACATCAAAACCCATTGCTGTTGTTGCGAGTATCAAACCGTTGGCATTAATTGCTCAAGATATCGTCGGTGATTTAGGAGTGGTTGATGTTCTGGTTCCACCGACAAGCTCTCCCCATGATTACGCCATGAAGATGTCTGATGCCCGAAAACTATCAAAAGCGGATAAGGTGATTTGGTTTGGTGGTGACCTAGAGCAGTTCCTAGTTAAGAAAATAAAAGGGCTAGAAAGTAAGCGAGTGATCACTATTAAGGGTCTGCCTGGTAATCATGACGACCATAATGATCCTGAACATCAGGAACATAAAGATCTCCATCTTTGGCTAAATCCCATTTTAGCAAAGCAAATAGCTGAGAAAATAGGGGAAGCACTGATTACTGATCAGCAGGCAATGGGCAATCATTCAACAGTTGAAGAGTTACAAAGCCAGCTAAAGCAAACACTTACCAACTACGATAATCTCTCTAAAGAGCTGGAAGTAACGTTCAGCTCTGTTCGAAAGATAGGGTTTATTGTGTATCACAATGCCTATGATCATCTCGTTGAGCAGTTTAATTTAAGACAAATTGGCTATGTTTCTGTTCACCCAGAAATTCCTGTGGGTCTAAAGCACATGGCTGAATTAGAAATAAAGATCGCTAACGAATTAAAGCGTGGTCCTGTTAAATGTTTATTTGTAGAGAGTTCGCATCAATCAGGCTCAGCAGAGGAAATTGCAAGAAGGCTCGATCTAAAAATAAGAGCATTAGATATACTAGGATCTAACAATGATGTGAGCACTTACATTGAGCTAATGAGGCAGGTTGCAAAAGACATGTCGAGCTGTCTTCAAAGCTAAATTTTTGTTTGTATCGTATTTATAATAAGAAAAAAATAAGCGTTGATATAGAAAGGTAATTGCCCAACTTGAGTCTATGGCCCAGACTTCTAAGATAGGCTATTTAAAAGATTAATAAGTAAAGTAAGGAATCAAATGAGTCATCATGAAGATCATAAAGCACATCGTGTAGGTTGGTTACGAGCAGCGGTTTTGGGGGCAAATGATGGCATCGTTTCTACCGCAAGTTTGATTATCGGTGTTGCTGCGGCAAGTACCTCTCATGAAGGTATTCTTTTAGCTGGAGTTGCAGGCTTAGTTGCTGGCGCCATGTCGATGGCAGCAGGTGAATATGTTTCGGTAAGTTCGCAAGCGGATACAGAAGCAGCGGATTTAGCGATGGAAAAGAAATCGATAGAAACTGATTACGAATACGAAAAAAAGGAGCTTGCCGTTATTTATGAAGGCCGAGGACTGGATGCTAACTTAGCGTACCAAGTAGCAGGACAGCTAATGGAGCATGACGCATTGGGTGCACATGCAAGGGATGAAATAGGAATATCAGAAATCCTCGTGGCAAAACCTATTCAAGCTGCAGCCTCTTCGGCGGTAACATTTACGGTTGGTGCTTCTCTTCCATTGTTAGCCACATGGTTTGTTGCGAGAGATCAAATTATTCCCGTAGTTGCCGTTCTTTCATTGATATTTTTAGCCGTGTTAGGTGGACTTGCCGCAAGGGCCGGTGGAGCTGCTATTTCTATTGGTGCTTTTAGAGTAACTTTTTGGGGCGCATTAGCAATGCTTTTAACAGCAGGTGTCGGAAAACTATTTGGTGTAGCAGTTTAGGGTTTTATCTATTTAAGACCGAATTAAAATGATAATTTTCTAAAGTGGGATTTACGTTTGCTAAGCTACCGACACTCTTTTCATGCCGGCAATTTTGCCGACCTACTCAAACACATTGTATTAGTTGAAATTCTGACGGCTTTAAGAAAAAAAGAAAAAGGTTTTGATTATATCGATACACATTCTGGTGCAGGTCTTTTTAATCTTTGTTCCGAAGATGCAAAAAAACTCAACGAGCATACAGAGGGAATAGGTCAATTAAGACCAGAAGATTGGCCTGAGCTTTCAGAATATTTTGATGCTATTGATGCCGTTAATGAATCCTCTACATTGAATTATTATCCTGGATCGCCAATCATCAGCGCTCATTTTTTACGAAAACAAGACACAGCATGGTTATTTGAATTACACCCCCAAGATTTTGGGTTTCTTGAAAAGAATGTGGTTAGTTTTTATAGAAACAAAAAACAATCAGCAGATAAGCGCCAAGTCAAAATTAAAAATGAAGATGGATACAAAAACCTAGTGGGACTACTACCCCCTAAATCTCGACGTGGATTTATCCTCATCGATCCCTCTTACGAAATAAAAGCAGAATATGATCAGGTATTTAATACTATCGAGGCCGCTTATAAAAAATTTACAACAGGTGTTTACGCGCTTTGGTATCCGGTTGTCGATCGAGAAAAAATAAATGCTTTAGAGAAAAAATTTAAAAAAAGCGGGATTAAAAATATTCAACGATTTGAACTTGGCATATCGCCGGATACTGATGAGAGGGGTATGACAGCTTCAGGTATGATAGTTATTAATCCGCCTTGGGGCTTGTTTGAAAAAATGTCTGTTTTGCTGCCTAAACTGGCAAAGCTTATCGGAGAAGGCGATAACAAAATGTTTAAATCAGAAATACTCGTTAGTGAATAAACAATAAAAGTTAGCTGGTTGGCAATATTCAAAAAATAAATCTTGATCTGTTTTATTAGAAGCTAATATAGACTGAGCTGACAAGATACATTTGGAGAGTAACTATGATTATCGCAACAGGCGAAAAAGTTCATATCGTTTACAGAGCACTTTATGAGAACTCAACTCGACGTCATTTTTTAGGTGAGATTATCGCTGTTGAAGGTGCGCTTTGTCGTTTGGAGGGATATGCCTTTGTTTACGATAAAAAATCCACCATGTATGTTAAAAAACCAGACAGCCGTATGACGATTGTCGATTTAGGTGAGAGTGGCTATATCGTGAATGTAGTGAATTCTGATGTAATTCTTAGTGAGGTTAATTACAAATATTTACGAGATTTTGGTTTGGTAGCAACGGACGATAAATCATTTGTGCTGAACATTAATGAATTCGGTGTGAAAAGTTAAAGAATTGGAGTTCCTGAAAAGAGTCCCAATAGGAAAAGCTCTGCTCCTAATTCTAGGGCAGAGCTTTTAAATGGCCAGTGGTTGTTGAGTATACGAAACGCGTTTTCTAATGCGTTTGCATATAAGACCGAGGACGAATGCCTCGAGCCATTAATTCCCCGACTTGATCAGAATCTAACTCTCCTGCAAACGCTGCAAAGTAAGTTTGGATAGTTCGATGATCGGAGCCAGCGCATCCGCGGAGCATATCAAGCATGTCTGACTCATCTGATAGTTTGTGGCGAATTCCTGTGATGTTGTGAACTTGGCTAGCGAGTTGCTGCAACCGAAAAACACCAGATTGTGAAAAAATCATCTTATCCAAAATTGTCCCCTTAAAAAACACAGTCATGAGAGCGCCGCACTAGAAAAGTGAGCGTTATTTTTGAGTGTAGCTGAAAACAAAAAAAGCAAAGTGGAGCAAAAGAAAAAAACAGCAAAAATGTGACGTGAATATGATTTTTAGGGTGGAATGCACGAAAAGCATTCAAAAGGGTCAAAAACAACTCAGAAAATAAAGATTAGTGGACACTACCAAGTAAGAAAACCAGAAATTTTTGAGTTGATTCATTATCATCTCAGCAGTAAACAGTGTCAGGCCAACCTCGGAAAGATCATTTAGTGTATTCTGCACCTTCGTATATTTGGCGTCCTCAATTGATAAACCACACATAAAAAATAAGTTATTTCTCATGAATTCAAAGACAGCTCCTTTAGTTTTAGTCGATGGGTCTTCCTATCTCTATCGTGCGTTTCATGCCATGTTCAAAGCAGATCTTAGAACCGCTTCTGGACAACCAACCGGCGCTATTCGAGGCGTGACAAGTATGATGAGGCGGTTACAAAAAGATTACCCCGACAGCGAGATAGCCGTTGTTTTTGACGCCAAGGGAAAAACCTTTCGCGATGACATTTTTGCAGAGTACAAAGCCAATCGCCCGCCAATGCCAGACGACTTAAGAAGCCAAGTTGAACCGACTCTAGATATTATCAGAGCGATGGGTTTGCCATTGCTTATTATAGATCTAGTTGAGGCTGATGATGTGATTGGAACGCTAGCAGCCCAAGCGACTCAAGATGGGCATCATGTTGTCGTATCCACAGGGGATAAGGATATGGCGCAGTTAGTAAGTGATCACGTCACGCTGGTCAATACCATGACTGAAACCAAGATGGACCGAGACGGCGTCATCGAAAAATTTGGGATACCGCCTGAATTGATTATCGACTTTCTCGCGTTAATGGGAGACAAAGTCGACAACATTCCAGGAGTTCCAGGAATAGGTGAGAAGACAGCGCTTGGGCTCTTACAGGGAGCGGGCAGCTTAGATGATATATACGCCAATCTTGAAGCCGTCGCAGGTTTGGAAATGCGGGGTGCGAAAAAGCTTCCAGAAAAACTAGCAGCCCATAAAGATCAGGCTTATTTATCGTATCGACTTGCGACGATTAAAACCGATGTAGAGTTAGAACATGGGCCTGCCGACTTGAAGATGACATCGCCTGATGTTGAGAAGCTAAAAGAGCTGTTTACGACCTATGAATTTAAGTCATGGATGGATGATGTGGCGAACACTGGCGGTAATTCAAGCTCTGAGCAAGAAGTAGCCCCTGTTAAAAGTACTGAGCCAACAGATTATCAAGTTATCTTCGATGACAAAGCGTTAAAAGAATGGATTCAAGTGCTAAAGGCGTCAGATGTTTTTGCGTTTGATACAGAAACGACCAGCTTAAATTACATGGAAGCTCGAATTGTGGGGGTGTCGTTTGCCGTTGAATCTCATAAAGCCGCTTATGTGCCGTTAGCCCATGATTATCCAGGAGCGCCGGATCAACTTGATTTGGATGATGTGCTCTCACGATTAAAACCACTCTTGGAAGATCCTAAGCAAACCAAAGTCGGACAAAATCTGAAATACGATAAACATGTATTGGCAAACCACGGCATTAATTTGCAGGGCATTGTTTATGACACGATGTTGGAATCTTACGTGTCGAATTCCACAGGATCACGACATGATATGGATACGTTGGCGTTGAAACATTTGGGTCACGAAACGATTCACTTCGAAGACATCGCAGGCAAAGGCGCAAAGCAATTAACGTTCAATCAAATAGATCTTGAACAAGCCGGTCCTTATGCCGCAGAGGATGCTGATATCACTTTGCGACTTCATCAAAAGCTATGGCCTGAACTAGAAAAAATAGCGTCATTAAAAAAGATATTTTCTGAGTTAGAAATTCCTCTCGTACCCGTGATTTGTAAAATCGAACATCAAGGCGCGCTGATTAATGTGGATGCATTAAATCAACAAAGTCATGAAATTGGTGAAACACTTTTAAAGTTAGAACAACAAGCTTACGAATTAGCGGGTGAGACTTTTAATTTAAGTTCGCCGAAACAACTCGGTGCGATTTTATTTGAAAAATTAGACATACCTGTCATTAAAAAAACACCGAAAGGTGCTCCATCAACGGCCGAAGAAGTGCTGCAAGAATTAGCGCTTGATTATGAATTACCACAAGTGCTGATTACGCATCGTGGTTTATCAAAATTAAAATCAACCTATACCGATAAACTTCCTTTGATGGTTAATCCAAAAACGGGGCGGATACATACGTCTTATCATCAAGCGGTAACAGCAACGGGAAGACTTTCTTCATCAGATCCAAACCTACAAAATATTCCGATTAAAACAGAAGAAGGTCGACGCATTCGCCAAGCGTTTATTGCGCCAAAAGGTTATAAAATTGTTGCGGCAGATTATTCGCAAATTGAATTGCGGATCATGGCGCACTTGTCACAAGATAAAGGTTTATTGAATGCGTTTGCAAAAGGTTTGGATGTTCATAAAGCCACAGCTGCTGAAGTTTTTGGTGTTGAATTAAGTGATGTAACTGTCGATCAACGTCGAAGTGCTAAAGCAATTAACTTTGGGTTAATTTATGGCATGTCGGCGTTTGGTTTAGCAAAACAGCTTCATGTTGGCAGGCACGATGCTCAGCAATATATTGATTTATATTTTGAACGTTACCCTGGTGTTCAAAAATATATGGATGAAACACGATTAACGGCAGCTGAAAATGGCTATGTTGAAACGATTCGCGGGCGACGATTATATTTACCAGAAATAAATGCCAGCAACGGTATGCGAAGGCAAGCTGCCGAGAGAACGGCGATTAATGCGCCGATGCAAGGCACGGCTGCAGATATTATTAAGCAGGCCATGCTTACCGTGGATGATTGGATAGAAAAAGAAAATGTGCCGGCGCGGATGATTATGCAGGTTCATGATGAACTGGTATTAGAAGTAGAAGAAGCACAAGTTGAAGCGGTTTCTAAAAAACTGTGTGATTTAATGAGCGGTGCTGCTCAACTAGATGTTCCGCTAGTGGTAGAGGCGGGTGTCGGGGACAATTGGGATGAAGCGCATTGATAGAATAATAGAAATGCAGATATATATTGGACATTTTGGGGATGGCTCAAGCTAAGTTGAACTGGTTCTCATTAATGAATCGATATAATCGGCAAATCAATAAAGATTAAAAGAAATAAAAATTAAAGCGTGAAGCCGGCCGCAAAAAAAATATTCAAAGGTCGCGAACTTTTTGTGAGTGGACTAGTCTTATGATTAACAACATGTTTTTGTTGTCTTACTCTCCTACTTGAAATGGCTAATTGCCACGCTAAGCACGATATTCCGATAGCAAAGCGGCCCTAACAATTTGTTGGGGCTTTTTTTTTGCTTAATCATTATATCTATCTGTATTGAGAAGAAGCGTATAGTTTAAAACCGATGGATTGTTTAAATATAAACTATGAACTAGTTAACACTAAATTGATAAATGAACGAATTTATTGTGAACTTTTATAGAATTGAAAGGGTCTGAGTTGTGGATGCTGGAGACATTTGCCCGATGTGCTCCAGCATAGCTACAGCGTTCAACCCCAAAGAGCGCTGATATTTAAGCCCGATAGTTTCCCCAAGCTGTCGGGTTTTTTTTTAGGTTTTATATGACAGTTAAATGACAAAATAAAGATAGGCTCAAAACTATTCTTCTTCGAAAGTCATCCATTCATTCAGTTGAGCATTTAATCTTTCGAGACCTTTTTTCTTAAGGGAAGAAAAAAGTTGGACGGATACGAGATCATCAACGTTAGCAGCTTTTAAGTGTTCTTCTAATTTTAATTGCGTACTTTTTGCTGGGCCTGCTTTGAGCTTATCTGACTTGGTGAGAAGGATATGTACAGGCATATTCACGTCAACTGCCCAGTTAAGCATGGTTGTGTCGTATTCTTGCATCGGATGCCGAATGTCCATCAGTAAAATTAGGCCCTTTAAACATTCTCGTTCTTGTAAATAATTAAATAAATGTTTTTGCCATTGCTTCTTTTTTTCTAAAGGAACTTTTGCGTAGCCATAACCGGGTAAATCAACTAAGCGCCGATCTTCATCAATTGCGAAGAAGTTGATGAGCTGGGTTCTGCCGGGCGTTTTACTGGTTCGGGCGAGCTTATGGTTTTGGGTCAGTGTATTAATGGCACTCGATTTACCTGCGTTGGAGCGGCCAGCAAAAGCAACTTCTGCTCCTTGGTCAGGGGGGCATTCAGCGAGAGAAGGAGCGCTTTGTGTAAACAGAGCATTTCTAAAGTTTAAAGAGAGAGTCAAAGCGTCACCTGGAAAAGTTATCTATTTCTGAAAGCCGTTTAAAGGCAGTAAAGCATGCATTGTACTTCAAAAAAGAGTATTCGCTTCAAGAGATAGGCATTGGCACAAACTTGTTCTCCAAGCTACTCTAGACAGTAACGGCTTAGGTATGGATGAAGGTTTCTCTCATTTCTTGTAGCATTCAGAAGCTTCTAGGTTGCAAGTGATACAAAAATTGCGGCTGAAAGGTGTTTTATCAATGGTTTAGTATATAATGTGCGGCCTTTATTAGGCCTCACAAAGCCTATTGAGTATTACTCAACTGCATGTGAGCGATCAGAAAGCAGCTAGCAGATAAATGAACTAGCAAAAACCAAGACATTTCATGATGGATTTAACAATGAAGAATCTTTTAAAACCAGCATCAATAATGATAGGCGCTTTTTTTGGTGTATTAGCTTTATCTAATAGCGCAAATGCGCAAGGTGATGCGACCGCAGGAAAGGCAAAAACGGTAGCTTGTTCGGCTTGTCATGGCGCCGATGGTAATAGCCCAGCTGCTATTTACCCTAGTATTGCTGGCCTAGGAGAGAAGTACATACTTAAGCAGCTTAAAGATATTAAATCTGAAAAGCGTGCGATTCCCGAAATGACAGGCCAATTAACTGCCATGTCAGAACAAGATTTACAAAATATGGCTGCTTTCTATGCCAGTCAAAGCTTGGCTTTGACTGGGGCCAAAGAGTTGACAGTGAAGCTTAATAGCGGCGAAGAGACTGATGGCCTAAAATTAGGCGAAGCTCTTTATCGTTTTGGTAATGCTGAAGCTGGGGTTCCATCTTGCACAGGTTGCCATTCACCAACAGGTCAAGGAAACGCTCCAGCTGGTTATCCTCGTCTCGGTGGACAGCATGCTGATTATATCGCCAAGCAATTAAAAGCATTTCGTAACGGCGAACGAGTAAATGATAGTGAAATGGCAATGCGAGCTATAGCAAAAAACATGAGTGATTCAGATATTGCGTCAGTATCTGCTTACATCGCAGGCCTTCATTAATAGCGATTGTTTAAAAGCATTATTCTAAATGCTTTAGTTTTTCCACTCTTTTCAGGAACCCCAGCGTTCTGCTGGGGTCTTCTTTACCTACATTCAAAAATTGCCTGCTTTCAGTATTAGTTACCTAAAGCCTAGGTTGCTTAGCCATGGGTTAGCCAATTATGATCAACGAACAATTATCGATAAGTGATAGACCTTAAAGCGACATTTAACACTTATCGTTATGATGTATTTAGGTTATGTTTCGACAGCTAAAAAATAACACGGTCATCGATACTCAGCTGAGAAGTAAGTAGGCGGCTAATTAGAGACTACGAATAAGAGACTAGGAAAGTAAAAGGGCACACTAAAATGAAAAAGAATATGGGGTTTGTTATGCGTTTTACAATTTTGTTTAGTGGGGTTTTGTTGGCATTAACAGCGTGTGCAGATGATCCTGTAGATAAACAAAATGAAGAGACTGCAAAGCTTGAAAGCCAACCTGTGACACAGGAAGTGATAAAAGATAAAGAAGTGACTAAGAAGCCCGTCGTTAATCTTCTAGAAAAATTTCAAGAAGGCGTTCATTATTTCGCAATCAATCCTCCGGTACCTGTCGATGACCCTAATAAGATAGAAGTGGCGGAAATGTTTTGGTATGGCTGCAGTCATTGCTTTGCTTTTGAGCCAGTGTTGAATAAATGGAAGCCTACTTTAGCAGCAGATGTAAATTTTGTTCGCGTTCCAGCGATGTGGAACCCAATAATGGAAGCACATGCTCGTTTGTTTTATACCGCTAAAAAGCTAGGTGTATTAGAAGATTCTCATCAAGCTATTTTTAATGAAATACATATCAACGGTAAGCGCTTGGACAAGACAGAAGATATCGCGCTTTTGTTAGAAAAGTTTGGTGCAAATAGAAAAGAAGTGATTAATGACTTAAATTCTTTTGATATTACTAGCGAAGTTAAAAAAGCTGATCTTAGAGCGCGTAGTTACAAAATTGGGGGTGTACCTAATGTTGTAGTTGAAGGTAAATATAGAATAGAAACAAACGAAAATGTTAAACAAGACAATATGCTCGAAGTCGTTGATTTCTTGATTAAGAAAAGCCGGGTGGCAAAAAAATTAAGGTAGTATAAATAAATATTAATAAAAACCGATTTTGAATGAGTTTAAAACAGGACATTAAGTAGGTAATAGTTATGAAGCAAATAATTAAAATGGTAGCCGTATTAGCCGCTAGTTTTTTTCTATCAACAATCGCAATAGGCCAAGAGCTTTACGAAGAAGGTAAGCATTATAAGCGACTTGATACGCCAGTTAGAACATCTAATCCAAATAAGATAGAGCTTGTTGAAGCGTTTTCTTATACGTGTGCTCATTGCTATAGTTTTGAACCATTAGTTAAGGCACATAAAAAAACGTTATCTGATGATGTAAGCTTTGTCAGAACACATGTGACATGGAATGCCATGAATGAGAATCTAGCGCGTGCATTATATGCAGCTAAAGCGCTAAAGGTAGAGGATGAAATTCACGAAGCACTTTTCAAAGGGTTTCATTTAGAAAGAAAAGCGATTCGAACTGAAAAAGATATTCAAGCAGTTTTTGAGTCAGTCGGAGTAGACGCTGAAAAATTCAAAAAAGCGTTTAATTCATTCGGTATTAACAGCCAAACAAAACAAGCGGCATCAAAAATACGAGGCTATAAGTTAGATAGTACTCCTCAACTCATTGTAAATGGTGAGTATGTTATCAGCGCCAATCGTGAGATAAATCATAAGCAAATGCTAGAGATAGCGGACTTCCTGATTGAAAAAGTTAGAAAAACGAAAGAATAAAATTATCTTTCTTAATAGTTCAAACGAACCCAAAAGAGCGCTAATAGCGCTCTTTTTTTTGATCAAAATTCATATTAATATGATTCTGCAAGGCCTACGAATACCGATGGCTTAATTATTAAACGTGTCTATTTTCTGTTGCTAATCACCACAGTGTCTATACTGAAACTATTATTGAAAACTTATATGGCCAATCACTTTGCAATAGAAGATGTCATGAATAAAACCTTAAGAGATAAATACATTGAGCTAGTCGATGAGCAAGCTGAACTTGAGAAAACAAGTGGAGAGCAAATCGCATCGTTACGTAGAACGCTCATTAGGGTCAGCCTCATCGGCGATGGTGTTGATGCTGAATTGGATGGGGCATTAGATAGCTTTCGTGATGAAGTAAGAGCCAATAAAACCACTTCTTTTCTCCGTGAGCTAAGTGCCGTAGAAAATGCTGTGCTGGCGTTTGATCATCGAAAAAGCGCACGGCAAGAAAAAATCATCGGCATTATCAATAGTTTATGTGATGGCTTGACTGGCGTTGCGCCAAATAGAGAAATAAAGAAGAGGATAAAAAAATTTACAAAAGCGTTACCAGCGACACTGCAAAAGCAGTATGCAATCAACGATGTACTGAGTGAGCTGTCAGAGTTACAGCAGTTGGCACTTCAAAATTCAGAGACAAAACAGGTTAGTTTACTGCAAAAATTTCTCGGTGGAAAAAACAATGATAGCGAATCTTTTTTAGAAGATGATGAAAGTAACTATTCTTTGGATAATCCCGGTTCTCTGGATAGTTCCGATCAGGAAACAAGTGGAAAAAGTAATACAGTTGGTTTAAAAGAGGAGGGTGCAGAGGAACTACGACATGATAATAAAGCCACGCCGTCACATATTGGGCAGAAGGAAAGAGATGACTCAATAGCAAACAGTGAACTACCAATAGATTTTAAAGCGATTGCGAAGCGAGCGACGGAAATACTGCAATCACTACTTGATGAAGTAAAACCAGAAAATTGTGTCGAAGAAAAAATAATTAACGCCAGAGAAAGAATCATAAACGGCTTGAGCTGGAATGATTTTGTGCCAACGCTGGAAGATATTCGCGATTTGATTATGCAGTCAAATGTTGAGGCGGATAAAGGTTTTTCGAATTTTTTAATACAGATTGATCAAGAGCTTAAAACATTAAGTCAGCTTGCTAAATCAGCAACATTTTCGGCTCAACAACAAGACGCTTGGCAAGAACATGTTGAGTCAGAAGTTGGCACTCAATTACAAAGTCTAACAAAGGAAGTGGGTAAGGCCGACGATTTAGATGATTTAAAAAGTACCGTAAATAGCCGAATTAAAGAAATTCGCAGTGTGATAGCTAAACCCTCAGATAAAAACGATTCCGCGAAAACATTAGCGAACCAAGTGCAGGCGTTAATGAGCCACGTGAAAAAATTAGAAAGCGAGGCGGAAAAAACTAAAAATACATTAGCAGAAGAACATGAAAAAGCACGTAAAGACACATTAACAGGGCTTCCTAATAGAGAAGCTTATAATGAAAAGTCTCACGAAGAATATAGTCGATGGCGACGTTATAGTAATCCATTGTCTATGGCCGTTATAGATATAGACCATTTCAAACAGATCAATGATAGCTATGGGCATCAAGTTGGCGACAAAGTATTAAAACTGTTAGCGAGAGAAACATTAAAACATTTGCGTGATGTGGATTTTGTCGCTCGCTATGGCGGGGAAGAATTTGTTGTTCTTTTACCTGAAACAACGCAACAAAGTGCATTGGTAGCGCTTGAAAAGGTACGAACAGGTCTTGCTGATATTCCGTTTCACTTTAATAACAAGCCCGTGAAAATTACAGTTTCAATTGGTATTAGTGAGTTCGGTAACGGTGATACAGTTGATAGTGTTTTTGCGCGAGCGGATAAGTCACTTTACAGTGCAAAAAATAATGGTAGAAATCAGTGTGTGCTCGACAAGTAAATAATGTGGATGTAAAAATTGATTAGTGTTTATTTATCAGCGATGAGAGCCTTTTTAGTAAGAGCTCTTCATCAACGGGCTTAGTAATTAGCTCTGTTACTCCAGAATCATAAATTGATTCTGTTTCGCCTTTGATAGCATGTGCAGTTAGTGCAATGACAGGCAAGTGTTTAAATTGTTCTTCTTCTCTAAGGCATCGAGTGGCTTCTTTCCCATCCATGCCTGGTAGGGATATATCCATTAATACAGCACTGTACGGATGGCTATTTAATTCCTTTAAACCTTCTTCGGCCGTTCCGGAGCATACAACATCGTAACCGTCGTCTTCCAAAATCCAAGTGACGAGTTGTTGGTTGTCTAGATTATCTTCTATAACAAGAATTGAGTGTTTCATTAGGGTAGCTCTGCCTCAAAAAGACTTTCACTGAAAAAATATCTTCAAACAAATTATAGGGGAGAATTATTCGATTAGTATTGTTGTTTCTGTAAAGTTGTAAAAAAGGAACGAATAAAAAGAGCATTATTGTTAGTTCCGTTGTCTATACTTCTATTGAGCTTTTTATGGATATGAGACGTAATTAGTAATACCAGTGGCGTTAGTGAAATATAAGCAAGCTAGCTAAAGTCATTAGTAAATATAAGGACTTATTGGTTTAGTGAGAATCATCCGCAAATGCGTGTGAAAAATAGCCTACATTTGTTTATCAAAGTTCCACCAAGCGCTGTTTGTGCTTATAATACTCGCCGATTTTGCCGCTAGGTGTATGAATATAGGCATATGAGTTTCGTTCTAATGAGGAAGTTGATTGTGAAACAGTTGAAAAAAGTAGTAGTTGGTATTGCGTCAGCAGCTCTAGTAAGCATGGCTGCATTTGTTTTTGCTGGTAATGATTCAGAAGCCATTGCTGAGCGTCTAAAGCCAGTGGGTAAAGTTTGTATGGCTGGTGATGACTGTGCTGGTGGTGCGTCTGTTGTGGCAGCAGGCGAAGCTCGCTCAGGCGAAGAAATTTATACAACGAAATGTTTCTCTTGCCATGCAAGTGGAGTGGGTGGTGCACCGAAATTAGGTGATACAGCAGCTTGGGCTTCTCGCCTTGAGCAAGGAATGGAGAAGTTATTCGAAAATGGATGGAATGGTATCAACGCCATGCCTCCACGCGGTATTTGCATGGATTGTTCGGAAGAAGAGTTCCAGAGCACTATTGACTATATACTTGAGCAAAACAAATAATTGATTGCTTAAAAGTGTAAAACAAAAAAGCCGTTTCCTATTTCTAGGAAACGGCTTTTTTACTTGGTTTCAAGTTAAATTTGTTTATATAGATCTTTAGCCCAACAATTCTTTCAGGCTGTTCAGTGTTTCATTCGCGGTCATTTGGTTGTTTTCAACAGATGCTTCTCCGCCAAACCCTTCTTTTACTAAATCTTCTTCTGGGAGTTCCTCTAAAAACCGACTGGGTGTGGTTTCGTTGATTTCACCAAATTGTTTTCGTTTTGCAGCTAGTGTTAGCGTTAACGATTTTTGTGCGCGAGTAATGCCAACGTAGGCGAGACGACGTTCTTCTTCGATGTTGCCTTCTTCAATACTGTTTGAATGCGGCAAAATCCTTTCTTCAAGACCCAGTACAAAAACGATAGGGAACTCTAATCCTTTTGAGGCGTGCAATGTCATGAGTTGCACGCGATCGGTTAAATCTTCTTCTTCCTGCCGGTCGAGAAGATCTTGCAGCACTAATCTTGCAACAGCAGCAGGTAAATCCATGCTTTCGCCATCGTTGCTTTCTTCCGTCGATTTTTCCATCATGTTTTGTATAGACGTTAAGAGAAATAAAATATTTTCATAACGTTTTTCAGCGACTTTCGGTGAGCTTGCGTTTTGGTGAAGCCATCCCTCGTAATCTATATCATCAACCAATTCACGTAAGATTTTGATGGGTTCATATTCTTCACAAGCTTGACGAGTGTAGTCCATCATCTCAACAAATTTATTAAGCCGATCAACGGATTGCTGTTTCAATTGCGATTGTAAGCCGATTTCTTGACTAGCATCGTAAAGACTAACTTCGCGCTCAGTGGCATATCGCCCCAATACTTCAAGCGTTGAAGTACCTATTTGACGACGTGGTGTATTGATTATTCTGAGAAAAGCATTGTCGTCATCAGTGTTAGCCAGCAAGCGTAAATACGCCATTATATCTTTGACTTCAGAGCGAGCGAAGAAAGAGGTTCCGCCACTGATGTTATAGGGAATTTGATGCTGTTGTAATTTTAATTCCAATAGTTTGGATTGATGATTGCCGCGATATAAAACGGAAAAATCTTTAAACTTTAATCCTCTACGTAATTTTTGATGCAAGATTTCAGTTGCTACACGTTCAGCTTCGGCATCTTCATTCGGGCATTGCAAAATTCGAATGGGATCACCCATTCCCATTTCACTCCACAATGTTTTGTCAAAGGCGTGAGGATTATATTGGATAAGATGGTTGGCAGCTTTTAAAATTCTGCTAGTGGAACGATAATTTTGTTCGAGTTTAATAACGTTTAATGTAGGAAAATCATCTTGAAGTTGTGACAAGTTATTCGGATTTGCGCCACGCCAGGCATAAATAGATTGATCATCGTCACCAACAACCGTCAAACATCCACGATCACCGACCAATTGCCTTACTAATTCATATTGACTGTTATTGGTGTCTTGATATTCGTCGACTAACAGATAGCGAATTTTTCTTTGCCAGCTCGCTAAAATATCAGGATTTTTTGTAAATAGTTGAACAGGTAATGCAATTAAGTCATCAAAATCAAGAGCATTGTAAGCGGTTAAGGCTTGGTGGTAGCTTTTGTATATTAAAGCAAAAGATTCTTCACCACTGCTTGTTGCTGTAGATAGTGCTTGCTCTGGTGTAGTGGTGTTGTTTTTCCACTGAGAAATTTGCTGCTGAATCCGATCAAGATGATCACTGTCTAAATCGTTATAGCGTAATAAAATTTCTTTCAGGATTGCTTTTGCATCTTCGCCATCTAAAATCGAGAATCCGGGCTTGTAGTTTAAATGTTTATATTCACTTCGAATGATACGCAAACCTAGCGTATGAAACGTTGAAATAATTAAACCTTTCGCATTCTTTCCTTGCGCTAATTTAGCAACACGCGCTTTCATTTCTTTTGCAGCTTTATTGGTAAATGTAACGGCGGCAATATGCCGTGCAGGGATATCACAGCCATTGATTAGGTAAACGATTTTATGAGTGATTACGCTGGTTTTACCGCTGCCAGCACCCGCTAGGACTAAACAAGGGCCGTCAACGTAATGAACTGCACGAGATTGAGGGGCGTTTAGCTGACTCACAAATAGCCCATCAGGTGATTAGAAAAGAAATTACAAAAAATAGTCACAAAAAATAGCCGAAGAAGGTAAAGCAAAGAAGAAAATGATGAGGCATTGTATCAAGAGCATTGTTTCGACGTCACTAAGAAACGCAGGAATAAAAATATATTTTATTTTTATATTGCCTTGGATTACTGGAAAAAATGTTACTTTACTGCTAGGTTATTTTATTGTGACTTAAGTTCATAAGCCCTTAGTTGAGATAGTAAATAAAAAAGCTAAAGCAGGGGTTAGTGTAAGAACGAATTTAAGAATCAAGATTAAAAATAATAATAAGCCTCCTATTCCTATACAGTCTATATCTTCTCAGAAGGAGAAGAAAAATTTTATGGAAATAACACAGATTCTCCATATTGGTGATACTGAGGAATATGATTTACTCGGTTCACTGCTGGGTCAAGTTCACCATTGTGATTATAAGCTAACTAGCTGTAAGCCATCAGATGACGTGTTGTTTGAAATACTGTCGTATCAATATAATGTCATCTTACTTGATTATCATTGGGGTGGCGGTGACGTCGCTAAAGATTTATTAACGGGGGCGCTGGCACAAGGGTGTAAGATTCCTATCATTGTGATGACTGATGAAATGGAAGCAGATGTTGATCGCGAAGCTATTGCGCTTGGAGCATCTGATTATTTAATTAAAGGTCGGATTGATAGTCAATTAGTTGAGCGGACAATTCGTTATGCCATAGAGCGAAAGAATGCAGAAAGACGCCTAGCCAAATTAGCCCATTATGATCCTCTCACTAACATTCCTAATCGAATTTTATTTCGAGATCGGCTTGAACATGCTTTACAACTTGCCAAGCGAGGTGAGTTATCATTCACCTTAATGTACATGGATCTCAATGGGTTTAAACAAATTAATGATAAATTCGGACATGATATTGGCGACAAATTATTACAGTCTTGTGCAAAAAGATTAAGCGAATGTATGCGGCGCAGCGACTCCGTTGCAAGAATTGGCGGAGATGAATTTACACTTCTTCTTGAAAAAACAGAGGATACAATTGGGATAGCACGCTTTGCTGAGAAAATTGTTAGCGTCATTGAAGAGCCGCATGTCATAGAAAACAGAGAAGTTTTTGTAGGCTGCAGTATTGGTATAGCGGTATATCCAGAAGCTGGGCGAGATTCAGATATGTTGCAACATAATGCAGATATGGCAATGTATCAGGCTAAGCAAGCAGATCGAAGCGAGTATCGTTTTTTTACAGAAGCGATGAATGTGAAAGCTAGAAGGCAATTATTATTAGAAACAGATTTACAAAGTGCGGTTGAACATAATGAGTTTGAAATTTTTTATCAGCCTCGAGTCAATTTAATTAATAATGATATTGTTGCCCTCAATAGCGTTGTTCGCTGGTACCATCCTTCTCAAGGTTGGCTGAATGCACAACAGTTTACAGATACAGCTGAAAATATTGGTTTGGTTATGCAGCTGGCTTATTGGACTTTTGAAAAAGTTTGCGATGATTTTTTAGCGTTTAATCAGAAGAGTTTACCTTTTCTCCCTGTCACTATATCGTTAAGTCATAGACACCTTTTGGATGGGAAATTATTGCAACAAATTAAAAAACATTCTGTCCTTTTTGAAAAAAACAAACAATCAATCGAATTGTCTTTCGATGAAAATATTCTCTCTAAAAATAAAAAACAAGTAAAAGATTTTTTTGATGGGATAAAAAAATTAGGATTTCGTACGGCGTTAACTAATGTTGGTGAGGGGCTAATGTCCGTTAGTTTATTAAGCCAATTACATATTGATAGAATCGAATTATCACCAACATTGACGAACACATATCAGAAAGAAGGAAGTCATCGAGTTATTTCATTGTTAATTATGCTGGCATCAAGATTAGGTTCACAAGTATCAGTTGCTGACCTTTCTACAGAGTTGCAATGTACTGAAATGATTAAACTTGGATGCACACGAGGGTATGGTGATATTGTTGGAAAGGCTTGCTGCATAGAAGAGCTTATGGAGCTGGTGTCAGAAATTGCTCAGGTTTAATTGATTTCTATGGTGGTTTGTTTTAATTTTTGCTGTTTTTTTTGATTATGGCGATAATAGTGCCCGAAAAATAAGGCCGGCACCAAGAGATAAGCTTAGGTAGTTGATAGCGAAATACTTTGTAGAAATATTTGTTGTTATACCATTTTGCTTTGTTGGTGAAGTAAATTGATTCAATATCTAAGTCATCGTATCGACTTACTAATTGGTGAATGGTAAGAGGATCATACCAGCAGGTATGATCAGGGTGTACCTTGATGGAGTTTTTCCGGATTATGCGAGAAAAATTACTAATGCTAAATGCATTAGGTGCTGTGATAATCAATGTACCGCCATCTTTTAAATGTTTTCTCATTGTTTCTAAAAACAATCCTGCATTATTAAGATGTTCAATAATTTCTCCAGCAACGATCGTATCGTAGACCTTGCCAAGGTTCATATTTTCAGCATTACCTTCGACTACATTGTAGCCTTTCTGAGTCATTTCTCTTGCGCCTACGCCGTCGATATCTACACCTTGTAGCGAACCTGCATGCAATTTAATGAACTTATGTAGCCCTGTGCTTTCAAACTTACGGACATCGCCTGGCCTAGAATCCACACAGCCAATGTCCAGTACATCTTTACCTTTGATATAAGGCTCGATGATAGAAAGGCGACTGATAACTCGGGGATACTTCACTGAAGGTACCATTTTAAAGTCGGTGTTTTGTTCATAAGAGAAATCGAAACTGCTAATTCTTACTAATAATACTGTACTCCAAGGACTTAATTTTATTAGTTTAATCCTTGAAGTTGAATGTAAACGAGTGAAATTAGCACTATAATAAATGTTTTGTACAGCCATTGCACAATATTCATCTTATTAAATCAATATTTATACAGACCTACTTTTTTGTTAGTTGAGATCATGAACAAATGATAGATGCAAAAAACACCTAGCAATAATAGATTACAAGAATGAGAAGTAGTAGATTTTTATTCATTTTTGACTAGAGCAGTGTAGCTCACACGAAATATACTCTGCGGACATAAGATTAAACAACGGATTTTACATTGGACCTGGTCACAGTCATTACTGCTAACTATAACGGCGAGCGTTTCTTGCGAGAAGCTATTGAAAGCGTGTTGGCGCAGGATTATCAAGCTATAGAGTATATTATCGTTGATGACGGATCTACAGATGACTCTAAACAGCTTATTACTGAGCTTTCACTGAGAGACAGCAGAATAAAATCAGTATTCTTATCGGAAAATGTGGGCGTTGCCGAAGCTAGAAATCGAGGTATGGAAGAGGCAACGGGAAACTATATCACTTTTCTTGATGCTGATGATTTATGGTGCAAAGAAAAAATTTCCTCTCAAATAAAAATTTTTAAGGCTCATCCTCAAGCGGGATTGGTTGTTACTGCTGCACGATTGATTGGAAAACTGGGACAATGTTTGGAAGAGAAAAAACTATCCTCTCGACGTAAAGGTGTAAAACAGGGTCGAGTCAGCCTGTATGATTATGTGTCTGGCCAAATACCCGTTTCAATCAATACGATGACAAAGCGGGAATGTATCGACAAGGTGGGTATGTTTAATCCAAGCTATGTGATTGGGGAGGACTATGAATTATGGATGAGAATAGTGCGCCATTACGAATATTATTACATAGACAAGCCGTTACACATCTATCGAATTCATGACAACAATGCGACAAAAGATAAATTATTTAATCGCAAATCAAAATTAAAAATTCTTGAAGAGATGCTTGAGAGCGATCCTTGCTTAGAACATCAATTAGGCAAGGGTTTTCAGACTATAATGCAACGTAAGTATAATGCATTAGGTCGAGTGTATTATGAAAAAGGCCAATCAAAAAATGCAAAAATATGCTTTAAAAAGGCCTTAAAAATAAAGGGAAGTTTATTGCATGCGTTGAAAGCTCAATGCTGGTTGATGTGGCTAACGGTAAAAAAATAAGCTTTGTACAGAAAATATTAAACCAATTTTTTGGCTAACTTTTATTTTAATTAAGTCGTTAATTATTAATTCAACAGTTACGTTACATTGCTTTCCTTCGGTCTAATACTCTATAACCTAATGCTTCAGATAAATGTGCATCACTGATATTCGCTTCATTTGTCATGTCCGCTAGTGTTCGCGCAACACGTAAACATCGATGATAAGCCCTCGCTGATAACCCTAAACTGTTCATCGCGTTTTCCATAAAAGAAATTTGTTTTAAGGATAGTTCGCAGTATTGAATTAATTCTTCACCACTTAATTGTCGATTCAATTTTTGTTGTCGTAATAGCTGTCGATGGCGTGCAGTATTCACTCGTTCACGAACTATGTCTGACTTTTCTTCAATGCTTTTTGACTGAAACTGTCTGGTGTTAACTGCGGTGACAGGGACGTGTAAGTCAAAACGATCAAGAAGAGGACCAGAAATTTTTTGACGATAGCGTTCTATTTTTTCGAAAGAACATTTACAGCGGCCGTCACCTGAGCCTTGGTAGCCACAGGGGCAGGGATTCATTGCAGCAACTAATTGAAATTGTGCGGGGAATTGCACCTGAGCATTGGCTCGGGAGATGCAGATTTCTCCCGATTCCATGGGCTCGCGTAATACTTCTAAAACCTTTCTCTGAAACTCAGGCAGTTCATCTAAAAATAGGACGCCTCTGTGCGCGAGAGATATTTCTCCAGGACGAGGATTACTACCACCGCCCACTAAAGCAACGGCTGAGGCCGTATGGTGGGGCGATCTAAATGGTCTTTGCCGCCAATTATCAGCAACTTTGCCAGTGGCGATAGAGCTAACAGCAGCAGCCTCTAAAGCTTCGGCATCTTGTAATGGCGGCATGATCCCAGGAAGCCGACTAGCAAGCATAGTTTTACCTGTGCCAGGAGGCCCAAAGAAAAGAATATTATGACCGCCGGCTGCAGCAACCTCTAAAGCTCGTTTAGCTTGGCGCTGTCCTTTCACATCGGCTAGATCGGGGTATTGATCTTGATGAGAGTGCTCGAGAGGTTCTGCAACAGATAGTTTTTGTCTTTTGTGTAAGTGAGCACAAACTTCTAATAAAGAGGCTGCTGAGTAGGCAGTTGTATCCCTGCATAAAGCTGCTTCAGGCCCATTATCGATGGGAACAATTAGCGAGCGCTTAGCGAGAGACGATTCCATGGAAGCAGGTAGCGCACCAAGAATAGGTCGAAGCTGACCAGAAAGCGCTAGTTCGCCAAGGAACTCATACTCACTTAAATCTTCATGAGGAATTTGTTCAGAAGCAGCCAAGATTCCCAAGGCAATGGCTAAGTCATAACGCCCACCTTCCTTTGGTAAATCAGCAGGAGCGAGATTGACCGTGATGCGCCGAGCGGGGAATTCAAAGTGACTATTGATGAGCGCACTGCGTACACGGTCTTTACTTTCTTTGACGGCTGTTTCTGGTAATCCGACAATGGAAAGTCCAGGTAATCCATTCGAGAGATGAACTTCTACGGTAACAAGAGGGGCCGAGACGCCTGATTGGGCACGGGTGAAAACAATGGCGAGAGACATAAGCGATCCTTGCTGTATGGTTAGTTTTGTTTGATATTAGTAATGGCTAAACAGCACGTCCATTGGTGTTAGTATTTTCGTTGGTAAATTAAGCTCTATATTGCATGGCTGTTTTTTAAACGTTAACGACCTATATTGTTATTGGTTGTTATCGAGTGCTGCGGTAAGTTCTATGACTTCAGCTTCAAGAGATTCCAGTCGCAGGCGCGTTCTTTGAAGTACTGCCGTTTGGGCATCAAACTCTTCACGGCTAACGACATCCATCTTTTGTAAAGCAGATTGCAATAAGACTTTAATTTTACGTTGAATCTCTGGATTTAAATCAGAAGCGGCGCTTTCATTACCTGAAGTTTCATTAAAAAAATCGTGTGCCTGCGCTAGTAATTTATTAATTGGGGGTAACGGGTTCACCGTTTTTCTCCTATAGCCACTTTGACGCTATCACTTTTAAACAAGTGACGTTTAATAATAATGAGTCAGCAAGATTGACGTCGAGTTTCAGCCGCTGATATGGTGCGCTAGTGTAGCCTGCTATTCAGTCTAATTCTATTCGCTCACAATATTGCCCCAAAAAAGAACACGTTTATGACATCGCAATCACCATCGTTGAGAGCCACCAATAATAGCAATGAAATTCCAAGTGCTAATAAAGGTAGTGCTGGGAGTGCTGAGAAAACAAAAAATGAAAAAATCGAGCGTCGCGAATGGTTAGCGACGATCGAATTAGAGTTTCTGGGAAAGACGTTATCTATTACAGATGTAGCGGCAAAAACAAAATTAATTCGAGCGAAGCATCTTGGGCCATTAAGGATACAACGGCCTTTTTACCCTGAAGGCGATTGCTGCCATTGTTATTTATTGCACCCTCCAGGTGGTATAGCGGCAGGTGATGACTTAACAATTAGCGCTAAGTTGGCAGAAAAAAGTCATGTACTTATAACAACGCCATCGGCGGGAAAAGTTTACACAAGTGATTCCCATAGACATCCTCAGCGTCAAGGGATTTCAGCAAAAATAAGTGTCGGTAGTTGCTTGGAATGGTTGCCGCAAGAAACGATAATATTCTCTGGCGCACAAGTTAAGTTAACCAATCGGTTTGACCTTGAAGAAAATGCCCAGCTTATCGGGTGGGATATGGTGTGTTTGGGGCGTCGTGCGAGTGGCGAGAAATTTATAGAGGGTGATTGTGTACAAAGCATAGAAATATATCGCAATGACATCTTGTTGATGCGAGAGCGAACGCAATGGCAAGGTGGAAGCACAGCATTAATATCACCTTGGGGGATGGCTGGACATGTTGTCTCCGGTACATTGTTTGCGACTCTAGAAACAACTCGACAACAAATGGATGATTGGCGAGAAGGTTTGGCTGCATTAGATTTAGTTGGCGAATGGGGTTTAAGTCAAAAGCCAGGAGTGTTTACCGCGCGCTTTTTAGGATCTTCAGCAGAACAAGGCCGACGCGGTTTTGAATATTTATGGAGCCAACTTCGGCCGTTAATCAATGGGCGAGAAGTGTGTCGGCCGAGAATTTGGAATACATAAAACTTTCCCATAACATTCTAAATAAATAGAAAATGATTTTTAGCATTAAAAAATAAAATGAAAACAGGAAAGAAAAATGGAACTCACTCCCCGCGAAAAAGATAAATTATTATTATTTACAGCAGGCTTAGTGGCAGAGCGACGAAAAGCAAAAGGGCTGAAATTAAATTATCCCGAAACAATCGCGCTAATCTCTACTGAAATTATGGAAGGCGCGCGCGAAGGAAAAACGGTTGCGGAATTAATGGACTATGGGCGAACTATTTTAACCGTCGATGACGTGATGGAAGGCATTCCAGAAATGGTCGATGAAGTGCAAGTCGAAGCGACATTTCCTGACGGAACAAAATTGGTGACTGTACACAATCCAATTGTGTAAGCTAAACATTCAAACTCAAAGCATTTAAACCCAAAACGTTTAAATTCAAAGTAGTTAAACACTAGAAAAGGCAAGCGATATGATTCCTGGTGAATACGATATTCAATCTGGCGACATAGAACTTAATGTTGGGCAAGCCACACAAAAAATCACAGTAGAAAACACCGGTGACCGGCCCATACAAGTCGGTTCCCATTATCATTTTTATGAAACCAATTTAGCCTTAAACTTTGATCGAGAAATAACAAAGGGTTATCGCCTAAATATAGCGGCGGGGACAGCGGTACGTTTTGAGCCAGGCCAGGACCGTGAAGTTGAATTGGTAGAAGTGGGTGGAGATAAAACGATTTATGGTTTTCGCGGTGATGTAATGGGAAAGTTGTAGTCGAGCCATACTACATTGCTTGTGTTTTTTGGGGCGGGGGCTGAAAAATCAAATGAGATAAAAATAAACAAGCTATAGCGCAAATTGGCGCAAATTTTTGCGCTATCAATGATATGATCCACTTCCTGATTACAGCCGTATAAACTGGCAAGCGCCATACCGCAAACCTGCATATCCTTTGTTCTGAATAAAGTGTTCTGGCTAAAGCGGCTTCTCTAAACGAATAATCTTTACGCTATGAATAAAACGACAATCCACGACACAATAATTATTGGTGCAGGCCTTTCAGGGCTTTGTCTGGCTCATCAGTTAGCCAATCAAAATATACAGTGTGTTGTGCTTGATAAAAAAGAGATCTATCCAAATTCTTTTAGGGCAGATAAGTTAGAGCACAATCAAATAGCTGCACTTCGAGATGCAAAATTAGATCAATTTATTGTTCCTAAATCTGAGCCTATTGGGCATATAAAAAGCTTCAAGTCTGGGATTGTAGAAGATGTAGATACCGTCGACCAGTATGGATTTTGTTATCCTGCGACCGTCAATAATTTAAGAAGAAACCTGCCTGAGCAAGTTCAGTTTGAATTGGCGACTGTTACCGCAATTGAAAATTCTGCAACGGTTCAAAAAATAACAACTAACTCAGGAAAAATTTTTCTAGCAAAAATTATCATTATATCGACAGGTGGCAATGAATCGGTTACAAAGTTAGTTGATATAAAACGAAAGCTAGACCCGAAATTAAATTCTCTAAATTTTGGTTTTGATGTTGTCCGATCGGACAAAAAACCGTTTGACTTTCGTGGGTTTAATTATCATTCGGAAGATCCTACAAGCGGAGTAGATTACGTTACATTCTTTTTCATTGGTGACATTATGCGAGTGAATATATTTACTCAGTGGGATGTCAGAGATGCAAAAGCAGTCGCAATGAGAAAAGATCCGATTGAAGAGATGAAAAAATATTTTGAAAAACTTTATGACTATGTCGGCGATATTGAATTAATCACTAAAGTACAAGTATTTCCGACACATTTTTATCGAGTAAAAAATCATATACAGCCAGGTTTAATTGTCATAGCGGATGAATACCAAAGCGTAAGCCCTGCAACGGGACGAGGTTTAGATAAGCTAACCAAAGATGTCTCTTTGCTCTCTCAAAAATATATTCCTGAATGGTTGAGAATTGGCAAAGTCGGTAAAACGGATATAGCGAAGTATTACAAAGATAAAGAAAAGATAAAAACTGATCAGCGTGCCAGAGGCGATTGGGTCTATTACCAAAATGATCTCCGAGGTAAAAAAGCAACTATCCTCGAACGTATTTGCAATAAAATAAAATTTAAATTTGATCTAACCTAAATGTCCATTTAGGTATCTTTGCAGTCCACAATCCTCTTTTTGCTTGTTAAATGAGCTCGTTTGTAACATATTTACCCTCAAGCTCACATCTCGTGTGTCAAAAAATAAAGTGCCCCAAAATAAAACATCAATCATCTAAAAGCTATGGAATGATATTTCACGCTTTTCTGTGATTTTGAAATTTCAAGTCATTTAAAATACTATTCACGATAGATTTAAAACGAAATTTTATTCGAGGCCGCGAGATAGAAACCGGTAAATGTAGAGAGTTGCTGAAATCTTCATTTTGTATGTACTTTCGCTTTCTCCAATACCTTTTACTGTGCAGCCCGCTTTTTAATTGAATTAAAATAGGACAAGCAACATGAGCAAAATTGATCGTCGCGCCTATGCCGATATGTTTGGCCCAACCACGGGCGATCGCGTTCGCCTTGGTGATACTGAGTTATGGATAAAAGTGGAAGATGATTTCACGACCTACGGCGAAGAAGTTAAGTTTGGTGGCGGTAAAGTAATTCGCGATGGCATGGGACAAAGTCAGCGTCCTAGTGCAGAAACAGCAGATACCGTCATCACAAACGCTTTAATAGTTGATCACTGGGGAATTGTTAAAGCCGACGTCGCGATTAAAAACGGGCGTATTTCTGGCATTGGAAAAGCGGGAAACCCAGACATACAGTCGAATGTCAGTATTGTTATCGGGCCGGGAACTGAGATTATTGCCGGCGAAGGACAAATTTTAACGGCGGGTGGAATCGATGCCCATATTCATTTTATTTGTCCGCAACAAATAGAAGAAGCATTAATGAGCGGTGTGACCACCATGCTTGGGGGTGGTACTGGTCCGGCAACTGGAACGAATGCAACAACTTGCACACCAGGGCCTTGGCATATTCACCAAATGCTGAATGCCGCAGAATCCTTTTCAATGAATTTAGGATTTTTAGGAAAAGGAAACGCAAGCTTGCCCGAAGGCCTTAACGAACAAATTGAAGCGGGAGTAATGGGATTAAAACTTCATGAAGATTGGGGAACAACACCTGCATCGATTGATAATTGTTTAAGTGTTGCCGAAAAATACGACATTCAAGTGGCGATACATACTGACACGCTAAATGAATCCGGTTTTGTTGAAGACACATTGGCCGCTTTTAAAGGACGAACGATACATACCTATCACACTGAAGGTGCCGGTGGCGGCCATGCGCCCGATATTATTAAAGCGTGTGGCGAATCAAATGTTTTGCCGTCATCAACAAATCCAACACGTCCTTACACGATTAATACCGTCGACGAACATTTAGATATGTTGATGGTGTGTCACCATCTCGATCCGAATATTCCAGAAGATGTGGCGTTTGCAGATTCACGAATTCGAAAAGAAACCATTGCAGCTGAAGATATTTTGCATGACCTTGGGGCTTTCTCAATGATTGCGTCTGATTCACAAGCGATGGGTCGTGTTGGTGAAGTTGTCAGTCGTACATGGCAAACCGCGCATAAAATGAAAGTGCAGCGTGGGCCATTAGAGTCGGACGATGCAAAATCAGATAACTTTCGTGTGAAAAGATACATCGCAAAATACACAATTAATCCCGCAATCAGTCACGGTATTGATCATGAAGTCGGCTCAATAGAAGTCGGAAAATTAGCAGATTTGATTTTATGGAAGCCTGCGTTTTTTGGTGCAAAACCATCGCTCATTATAAAAGGCGGTACGATTGCTGCTGCTCCAATGGGTGATCCAAACGCATCCATACCAACACCACAACCTGTTCACTATCGTCCAATGTTCGGCAGTTTCGGTAAAGCTTGTACAGCAACATCCGTTAATTTTGTGAGTCAGGCAGCAATAGAAAACAATGTACGAGAAACGCTAGGCTTGCAGCGTCGAATGGTCCCGGTAAAAAATTGCCGAACCGTTAAAAAAGCTAACATGATTCATAATAGCTATCAGCCAAATATGGAAGTTCATCCAGAAACCTATGAAGTAAGAGCGGATGGACAATTACTGGTATGTGAACCTATGTCCGTATTGCCTTTAGCGCAGCGGTACTTTCTTTTTTAAGTAAAAATCTAAAGAAATTTAAACAACAAGGAGAGATGATGTACACACTTCATATAGCAAATAAAAACTATTCGTCATGGTCATTGCGCCCTTGGGTCTTGATGAAAGCACTCAATATCCCATTTGAAGAAGTGTTACATAAATTTGGCGAAGAAAATTTTAAGACGTTTTCTCCCACAGCAACGGTTCCTTGTTTGTATGATGAAACAAATAATGAAAAATTAATTCTCTGGGATTCCTTAGCGATCATAGATCATCTTTCAGAAGAATATAAAAAAATTTATCCCGAAAACAAAGCAGCGAGAGCCTGGTCACGTAGTGCCTGTGCCGAAATGCATTCCGGTTTTACAGGGGTAAGGAATACTTGCTCTATGAGTTGTGGCGTTCGTGTAAAACTTCATGAAGAAGCGCCAGAACTGTTAAAAGATATTGCACGCTTAGATACATTGTGGAAAGAAGGGGTCAATAAATTCGGCGGACCTTATTTAGCCGGAAAAGAATTTTCAGCAGTTGATGCCATGTATGCCCCTGTCGTTTTTCGTGTGCAGACCTATGGATTAAAAATCAGTGACACATCACAAACCTATGTAGAAACAATGCTTGCTCATCCAGCCATGAAAGAATGGTATGAAGCTTCACTGAATGAAAATTTTCGAGAGAAAGCTCATGAGGAATGGATAAGCGACGCAGGAATTGTAGAAATAGATTACCGCGTTAAAGAAAAATAATTTTAATCTGTCTCAAATATTGTTTCAGATTACTATTTCAAATTAAGAATAGCCGAAATTAAAACAATAATAACAACAAAATTACAAAGAGTTTTATGAAGTTAAATCGATCATTTTTTCTTTGCATATTTCTTTCTATATTCTGCTCGGTTTCTCACAGTGAAACTCTATCAGATGTCTCACTCAAAAAAGAACTGTTTGTGAAAAAGCAATTAAGTTACGGTCAATGGTATGGCGGTTTAGGTGTTTCAGGTTTGCGGAGATCCATTGCGAACACCAGTGACTTAGGCGAACTAGCAAACCGTGCAGCGACCTATCGTTTAAGTAAGCAGCGTTTAGGAATGCACAATGCGCAACAAGCAGCGACACCTTTAAATCCAACAGCTTTTGAATTTGAGTCAGAAATTGATGGAGTTGTTGCACAGCTTGGGACGATGACAAAGCTGCCAAAAATGTTTGGTCGTCACACGGCACTTGAAGGAACCATTCGGCAAGCTAGACGGTTAGGCGATGATATAGATGCAACCAGTGATCATCTCGATTTTGGTTTAGTGTGGAGCGCGAATTGGCTAAGCGATAAAGCTGGGTATCTTTCTCTGCATGGAATTGTTGAGCAATCGGATGCCGATGTTAAATTTGTCGATGGTCGACGCAAGGGTGATAGCATTGGTGGGAGACTTCAGTTAGGAGAAGTCTTGAATGATGTCTGGGCCTATTCATTTATTGCTGAGCGGATCTGGTGGGAGGGCGCTGGATATATTTATCGGCCTTCCGCACTTGGTCCAATAAAAATATTACAAGATGTAGACTATTCGCGGAGTTATGTGAATGGCGATCTAGTTGCACATTATTCATTACCAAATTTTATTATTCCCGGTGCACAATTTCGTTGGCGCACAGGTTTTTATTATTTACATAATAGCTATGAAAATAACAAAAATAATTTAGGACAAAAAACATCAGAACCATTTGGTAATATCGAACGTTTAGGCTTTCTCCGTACCGGCGGGCATTTGTCGTGGCGTTACGGGACTAATAAACAGTGGAGCCCGTTCACAGAATTTATGTATGATTATGAAATACAAAATAATATGGATGAGGTCTTCGATGATCCACATACAGTCACGTTGAAGCTGGGAATGGCATGGTTGCCTGAGCGCGGAAAGCGTTTTCAGTTAGAAGCGCAGCGCTTTCAAGGAATAAACAACGAACGAGTAAGAAATAATATAACACTCACGATACTGTTAGATTATTTTTAAGCGTTCTGAAAAGATTGGAGCGAATAAAAATGGATTATTTTAAACACAAAGCGGATGTCTACGAAAAAGACAAAAACCGCGTGAAAAATGTGAATAATATTGCTAGTGCGATATTAAAAGCTGTAACGTTGAAAAAATCCATGCACATTATGGATTTTGGATCGGGTACCGGATTGCTGCTGGAGAAAATAGCGCCATTTGTTGAGAAGATAACAGCAATCGACATATCTTCCTCAATGAATAGCCAGCTCCGGGAAAAGCAAGATCAACTACCCTGTGAATTAGATATTCAGGAAGTCGACTTAACAAATACATCGATCGATCAACGGTTTGATGGCATAATTTCTTCAATGACCATGCACCATATTGAAGATACGCAAACTATGTTTGTGAAATTATATGGCATGCTAAATGATAGCGGTTTTATCGCTATTGCGGATTTAGATACAGAAAGCGGCGATTTTCACTCAGAGGATACCGGTGTCTTTCATTTTGGTTTTGATCGAGAAGTAATTACCAGCGCAGCTGTAAATGCGGGCTTTAAAAATGTTGAAATAAGAACAGTAAGTACGATAGAGAAACCTCAAGGTATGTATACGGTTTTTTTATTGACGGCCACGACTTAAATTGGAAAGAGATTTGTAGAGTAATGATAGAGTGTTTTGAATTTATTACTGGCGCAACAGATAAAGTAACTCATCATTTATCGTTAACATTTGAGCAGCGACAAAAAAGTCGCGGTCAAGCTGAAACGAAAACGGGTGAGAATATCGGGTGGTTTATAGAGCGTGGCCATGTGTTGGCTGACGGCAATGTGTTAGTTGCAAAAACGGGTGAGAACATTCAAATTAGTGCAGCAGAAGAAACGTTATCTGAAGTTCATTCCCATGATGTATTGGCCTTAACCAAGGCGGCATACCATTTAGGTAATCGCCATGTGCCGTTACAAATTATTGACAGCTATTTACATTTTCAACATGATCATGTGCTTGACGATATGATCCGCGGCTTAGGGTTAAACGTTAGCTGTGTTGAAAAACCTTTCCACCCTGAATCAGGGGCCTATCATTCTCATAGCGGTTCTGGAGAAAGCTCCGATGAACACGGACATCACAATCATGGGCATTCACACAGCCATGCCTAGTCCAAATATAAATTCTTCCAATATGAAAAAAGAAGAAGATAAAACTATTGGTACGAAAACCGAAATCGATCCTCTCTTACATTTATTACATCTTGTCAGCCCTGCATTACCTGTAGGCGCTTATGCTTATTCTCAAGGATTAGAGACCGCTGTAGAAAATCAGTGGGTCAATAATTTTGAGACAGCAAAAGATTGGATCGCGAATGTGATGTCGGAAGGTTTGGGGTGTTTAGATTTGCCGGTTCTTCTACGTGTCACAAATGCATGGCAAACTGGAGATATGAAAGAAATTTGTAAATGGAATAATTTTTTATTAGTTTCCCGAGAATCAAAAGAACTTTTACTAGAAGATACTCAGATGGGAGAAGCGCTTCTCCGGCTATTAGTGGATTTAGACGTGAGCAACGCAATAAAGTGGAAAGAAAAAGAAATCCAGCTAAAAGAAAAAGATCTAAAGCAAAAGCCAAGCTTTGTTACGATGTTTTCACTTGCAGCAACACATTGGCAAGTTGATGAGGCGAGTTTATTAAAAGGCTTTGTATGGAGTTGGTTAGAAAACCAAGTAGCGGCTGCAATAAAGCTGGTACCTTTAGGGCAAACAGACGCACAAAAATTATTAATTGCATTAATGCCGGATGTAAACAAAACGGTTAAAAAATCTTTCGCTATTGAAACGGAAAATATTGGCAGTAACTTACCCAGATTGGCTATTGGGTCAATGCAGCATGAAACACAATATTCACGCCTATTCCGTTCTTAATGGCCTAATAAAATTATTGAATTTTAAACGAGAGACTATGTTATGAAAAAACCAACACTACGCTTAGGTATCGGCGGCCCCGTTGGCTCAGGAAAAACGGCTTTAGTAAAAGCGCTATGTGCAGAAATAAAAGATCTTTTTGATATTGCTGTGATTACCAATGATATTTATACGCGAGAAGATGCAGAATTTTTACTGCGAAACGAAGCGCTAGAAGAAGATCGCATCATTGGTGTTGAAACAGGTGGTTGCCCACATACGGCAATTCGTGAAGACGCCTCAATGAATTTATCGGCAGTAGCTGAATTACAAACTCGTTTTCCAAATCTCGATGTTATTCTCATTGAAAGTGGCGGCGATAATTTAGCAGCGACATTTAGCCCAGAATTATCTGATTTAACCCTCTATGTTATTGATGTATCTGCTGGCGATAAAATACCAAGAAAGGGTGGACCTGGAATTACAAAATCAGATTTATTGATTATCAATAAGACAGATTTGGCGCCGCATGTAGGCGCTAATTTAAGTGTGATGGATCGTGATGCGAAAAAGATGCGAGGGGATAAACCGTTTGTGTTCTCAAACTTAAAAACAGGCGAAGGACTTAGTGAGATTATTCATTTCATTACGGAACATGGAATGTTAACTCCTTCTGTCACTTAGCGCAGATAACGTATCCGTATCAGCTACATATAGAGCCAGATTGGCAGCTAAAGATCATTTGATCCAGATCAGAAATTAGGTATTTAGAATAATATAATAGCCGCAAATAACATAATTGATATAATCGCGCGGAAAGCGAAGCAGTAATTTACTGCTATAATCACTCGATAGGCTTATCTATTGAATAAAAAATAAGTATTTAAGTTTCCCCAGTTCATCAATCAAAAGAGGTGTTTATGAAAAAAATAATTGCAGTATGGGACCATAGTAATACCTCGTCAAAACTACTTAAAAAAACAAATACAGTCGCTCAAGACCTAGGCGCTAGTGTTATTTTGGCGGTATTTGTTACATCGCTTAATCAGAAAAAATACAGCTTAAAAAATAGCACAACTTTGGCTGAAAATATTAAAAAAGAAATTTCAGAAAGCTTTGATCCTTCTGTCAAAGTAAAACATATTATTGCTGTTGATCAGGATATTGCGAAGTGGATCTATGGGTTTTGTCAGCAGACAAAAGTGGATTTAGTTATCAAAACGGGCAATCGATCCGAATCATTGTTCCATACTCCTGTTGATTGGCAATTAATACGTCAAATAGATTGTCCAATCTTAATAGCGTCAGCTAAGCAGTGGAAAAAGAACCCAAAAATATTGGCAACGATTGATATTGAAAATACCAGTACGAAACAAAAGACAATTAATGCCAAAGTGTTGTCAGCAGCCAAACTAGTTAGCGATATAACACAATCTCAGTTACACGTGATTTATAATATTGCTATTACAAAGGCGTTGACGGAACTTGATATCGTTGAACCTTCTGAGATTTTAAGTAAAAAAGGGAAAGAGGCCAATGATTTATTGGACAAGTATTTAATAAAAAATAAAATTGAAAATGCAACCACTCATGTGGTCGCTGGAGATGTGGCGGTAACGGTGCCTAGGGTGGCGAAAAAGTTAAAAGCGGATATCGTCGTTATGGGTAGTGTTGGTCGAACGGGTATGAAAGGAATGTTGCTGGGGAATACGGCGGAGCGGGTGCTTCATAATTTAAGGACAGATGTGCTAATTATAAAGCCGTAATATCGTCACGAGACTTGTCTCAATCTGTATTTAGTAACATCATAAAAAACGCTTAAACAATTAGATTTATGTTTAAGCGTTTTAATGATTATTTGAATAATGCTTGCAACTGTTTAGCGATCGCTTTTTCTTCATCGGTTAACACAACACCTTTACAGCGCGGGTCTGTTTTTTGAATAACAGATACCATTTGTTTTGTTAAAGGCAGTGGGTCGCAGCCATGGCCTGTTTCGCACACTAAGTCCCATTGTTTTTCTGCTTTAGCATGACAATCAAAACAGTTGCCGCCAAATTTATTGACCACGTCATCAAAACCGCGTTTTCCTATCTTACTGTTTTCTGCGGACACATTTAACTCAAAAAATTCCCAATCATTCGTGGCTTCATTGAAATTTTCATCATGTTTAACCATAACCTCTCCGGGCACGAGTTGTACGACCGAGCCAGGAGGGTATTTTCCACCGGTAGGAGAATTGGCGATTTCAACTGTCGCTTTCAGGTTACCGAGTAGGTTATCGACAAAAAAGCCTCGAACTGGGGTCATATCTAGAACACAGCCAAAGCTTTCGTCTGTTATTTCAACGGAGCTGGTTTCCCCAGCAAAGGCAGGATTGGCAGCAATGATAGTGAAGGCGGAAAAAGCGAGAAATCGAGAAAATAGTTTCATAAAACACCTGTTAAGATCAAAACGACATTAATTTGATAGCAAATACTTTGCGCACAATATAATATGGAAATTGCATAGTCAAATAGTTTGCGTGCAAAATGTAGAATCGTTGCGCTAAGCGATATCACTGTATCTTTTCAAATTAACTGATTTTTAGGTTTGCCATACAAATGCCAATGCTCGATTTAGATATTCAAGTTTGCCACTCACTCTATTCAGCAACAAATGCTCTTATTCGTGCGTATCGGCCATTACTCGAGCCATTGGGGCTGACATACCCTCAATATATAGTGATGCTCAGCCTTTGGGGGAACGATGGGGTCAGCGTAAAAACCTTGAGTTCTCATACACGGTTAGATTCTGGGACGTTAACACCAATCTTAAAAAGGCTTGAGAAGCAGGGACTGTTAACAAGAGAAATCTTTGAGGGTGATGAGCGACAGAAAAGAATCGTTCTTTCTGTAAAAGGTAGAAAGCTTAAAAAAGAAGCTGAACAAATACCCATAAAAATCAGTTGTGTCATGCGTGATACTTTAAATGGCGGTGGTTCAAGCGATGAATATTTAAAAAACGCAAAAAAGCTAAAACAACTTTGCGAGCAATTATTTCACGCCTTGTAATTTAGAGAGCCAATAAAAAAGATTTAAAATTTTGAGCGTTGATGGTGCGGCCTTACTATTTAAAAGCACTTATTCTGTGCGGCGAGCACCATAAAAACGCATTAATTAGAAAACTCAAAAAAATTCTGATTTGTTCTTCAATTCTTGTTTCATAAAATAAATCAATAAAATCCTGCAAATACAACTCGTTAGCTACGTTTTACTTTTGAGAAAGTATGGTTGGCACCAAACATGCTATCTCTTGGGGCGCGATCTTATTCGCACCTAATTTAACTCGGGGGATAACAACAATGAATAAATCATTTAGCCAATGGCGAAAGCTCAGTGGTCTTATTGTGACAGCAGTAGTCATGACAATGATGGCTGCAGTTTCGCAAGCGGCGGATACAATCAAAGTCGGCATTCTACATTCAATGAGCGGCCCTTTGGCAATCAGCGAGACAACGTTAAAAGATACAGTACTTATGCTTATCGATGCGCAAAATGCCAAAGGTGGCGTTATGGGCAAGAAGCTTGAAGCAGTGGTTGTCGATCCTGGCGATGAAAAAGCCGATTGGTCAAAATTTGGCGTGAAGGCGCGTGAGCTTTTAGAGGTGAATAAAGTTGACGTGATTTTTGGATGCTGGACATCAGTATCACGCAAATTTACGTTGCCTGTAGTAGAAGAGCTAAACGGTTTACTGTTTTATCCCGTTCAATATGAAGGTGAAGAATCTTCACGAAATATTTTTTATACGGGCGCTGCTCCAAATCAACAAGCAATTCCAGCTGTTGATTACTTGATGGAAGAAGAGGGTGTTAAGCGTTGGGTACTTGAAGGTACTGATTATGTTTATCCACAAACAACCAACAAAATCTTAAAAGCTTATTTGATGAGTAAAGGTGTTGCTGAAGCAGATATCTCTGTTAATTACACGCCCTTTAGCTTTTCTGATTGGTCTACACGAGTATCGGAAATTAAAAAATTCGGTTCAGCAGGTAAGAAAACAGCTGTAGTGTCTACGATTAATGGTGACGCAAACGTACCTTTTTATAAAGAGTTAGGAAACCAAGGTATTACAGCAGAGAAAATTCCAGTGGTTGCATTTTCTGTTGGTGAAGAAGAGCTAAAAGGTTTTGATACAGGCCCATTAGTTGGCCATCTTGCTGCATGGAATTATTTTCAAAGCGCAGAAGCTGATGTAAATGATACGTTTATTAAGCAGTGGGAAACGTTTGCTAAATCTAATGGCATAAAAGGCCCTTACGTGACTAACGATCCAATGGAGGCCACTTTTATAGGTTTTAGTGCTTGGGTAAAAGCAGTTGAAAAAGCAAAATCTGCTGAAGTCGATAAAGTAATTCCAGCAATGTATGGCATTAAAGTGCCTAACTTGACGGGTGGTATTGCTGAAGTTCTACCAAATCATCATTTCACTAAACCAGTATTAATGGGCGAGATTCAAGCTGACGGCCAATTTGAAATTGTTTCTCAGACGGAAGAAGTCGCTGGTGATGCTTGGACTGATTTTTTACCAGAAAGCGCAAAAATTGAATCTAACTGGCAGGATTCAAAGATTAACTGCGGTAACTACAATACCGAAACTAAGAAATGCTCGGGTCAAAATTTCTAATGGCTTGTAGTATTTAGAACGAAGGCTTTTTAGCAATAAAGTATTCAGACGCTAAAAAGCCTTTTTTATTTTAAGTCTTGAGAAACAGCGCCGTATTATTACGGGGTATTATTAGAATAAAATTCAAGTTTCCCAAGTCTAGATAACAATCACGTCTCTTCTGTTTGGTAATTCGGTGTCACAATGAAAAATTTAAACAAAATTTTGTTTATAGTCTTTGGGTTGTTTCTATCATCCATAAGCTGTGCACAAGAATTTGAAAACCAGGCTGCATTATTGGTAGAAAGTTCTAGAAGTGAACTTGTTGGCGTTATTAATGCCACTGCAAAAATTAATGATCCTCGCGTTCTGCCAACGTTAAAAGCGTTATTAGATGCCAAGTTATTTTATCAAAAAGAAACTAAGAAAATATTTGTTGTTGATGAAAACGAAAACAACACGACTGTTACGGATTTAATTTCTGGGCAATTAACAGACGCTATTTATTCTGATGAATTAAAAAAAATCAGAATCACCAATAAAATTCGAAGAACACTCAAAAGCAATATAGCTGTTCTTGAAGTGACGAGTAAAAATCAAGCTTTACGTCTATCGGCAGCAAAAAGTATGGCGGCTAATCCAGACTCTGGATTACGCGATGTGATAGCCAGTGCGATTAAAAAAGAAGAGTCAACAGCGGTATTAGAATATTTGAATTTAGGTCTTGGCTTAATTGATATTTATAGTGAAGATCAATCGTTAAGACTGTCCGCGGCTGAAGCATTGAGTGAAACGGTACAGCCTGAAGCCGTTGCGATTTTAAATACATTAGCCGAAAAAAATGAAGAAGGTGAATATCTCGAGCCCAATACTGAATTAGCACAATTTGCAGAAAAAGCTTTGGATTCAGTTAACGCTAAGCTAGGCTTTTTTGGGTTCACAGAAAATCTATTATTTGGCATCAGCTTAGGCTCCATTCTTTTGTTGGCGGCTATTGGTCTGGCCATTACTTTCGGTGTGATGGGTGTCATCAACATGGCCCACGGTGAAATGATCATGCTTGGCGCCTACACGACGTTTGCGATTCAGCAACTCTTTCCCAATTTTTTAAATTACTCTTTATTCATAGCAATACCGGCAGCATTTTTGGTGTCGGGATGCATGGGTGTGCTTATCGAACGAATAATCATTCGTCATCTATACGGCCGACCATTGGATACTTTGCTGGCGACTTTTGGTGTAAGTCTAATCTTGCAGCAATTAGTGCGTACTGGGTACAGCGCAAATAACGTATCAGTTGCGACACCAGATTGGGCGAGTGGTTTTTGGCAGTTTAATGGCGCCTTGTCGCTTACATATAATCGTATTTATATTTTGATTTTTAGTTTAATTGTATTGGCGTTGTTGGCGGTATTACTGAAAAAAACATTAGTCGGTTTACAGATGCGTGCGGTGACGCAGAATCGTGGCATGGCAAATTCAATGGGAATAAAATCCAGTTGGGTTGATGCGATGACATTTGGTTTGGGTTCAGGCATCGCGGGAATAGCTGGCGTTGCTTTAAGTCAAATTACCAGCGTTGGTCCTAACCTTGGTCAAACTCTCATTGTAGATTCATTTATGGTGGTGGTCTTTGGCGGTGTTGGGAATATTATGGGGACATTCCTCGGTGCGCTAATTCTCGGTATCGCTAATAAATTCATGGAACCGTTTACCGGAGCGGTGATCGCAAAGATATTAATGTTGGTTTTTATTATTTTGTTTATTCAGTGGCGGCCTCGTGGTTTATTCGCGCTGAAAGGCCGATTCGTTGAAGATTAGTTGGAAATAAATTCATGTTAAAACAATCAAAAATATTCCAAGCTATTCAGCAAGATAGAATTGGGAAATATGTTATCAGTTTTATTTTTTGCTTGGGCGTTATTGTTCCATTGATGAACGTGCTCGCTCCGCAAAATTCTATGTTTAGTATTTCTACTTATACGATAACGCTATTGGGTCAAATATTGTGCTTTGCTATTTTGGCGTTAGCGTTAGATCTCGTGTGGGGATACTGCGGAATTTTGAGTCTAGGGCATGGCGCTTTTTTCGCTTTAGGTGCTTACGCAATGGGTATGTATTTAATGCGTCAAATAGGTGATAGAGGTGTATACGGTAATCCTGATCTACCGGACTTCATGGTATTTCTTGATTGGGATACGTTGCCTTGGTATTGGTTTGGCTTTGATAGCTTTGGTTTTGCCATGCTGATGGTGATTTTGGTTCCTGGTGTTTTAGCGTTTCTTTTCGGTTGGTTAGCATTTCGATCACGTGTTACGGGTGTGTATTTTTCAATTATTTCTCAAGCCTTAACTTACGCGTTAATGCAGGCGTTCTTTATGAACGATTTTGGTTTTGGTGGAAATAACGGACTGACTGACTTTAAAGATATTCTCGGTTTCAATGTGCAGGCAGATAGCACGCGTTCATTTTTAGTGTTTTTCGCGGCGATTGTTTTATGCCTTTCATATCTAGTCTGTAAATATATTGTGAGTAGTAAATTTGGGCGAGTGTTAGTTTCGATCCGCGACGCAGAAAGTCGAACTCGTTTTCTTGGCTATAAAGTAGAACATTACAAAGTCATGATTTTTACATTCTCTGCAGCCCTGGCTGGAATAGCCGGCGCTATTTATGTTCCGATGATGGGAGCAATTAGCCCAGCAGAATTTAGTCCTATTAATTCAATCGGTATTGTTATTTTAGTTGCGCTTGGTGGGCGGGGAACGCTTTATGGCGCGATTGTCGGTGCTGTCGTCATTACCTATGCAAAAGCAATTTTTACTACCGAGTTTCCCGAGTTGTGGTTATTTGCATTGGGGGCATTATTTGTATTAACCACAATGTACATGCCGAAAGGGCTAGCAGGTATCGCAGAAAAGTACTTAGAAAAAAAAGATTTAGCTAAAGAAGATTTTAAGAAAAACAACAGGATCGAACAGGACTCATCCAATAACGCAAACATGGAGTCCACTCAATGATAAAGCCAAAACATTTAGATAAGGTTCAAAGTCTTCTTTATTTGAACGGCGTAACAAAATCATTTGATGGTTTTAAAGCGATAAATAATTTATCTCTTGATATTGCTCCAGGAGAATTGCGAGCAGTAATTGGGCCGAATGGAGCCGGTAAAAGTACCATGATGGATATTATTACGGGCAAGACTCGTCCAGATGAAGGTCAAGTTCGTTTTAAAGATACGATTGATTTAACGACATACGATGAAGCTGATATTGCTAATATGGGTATCGGCCGAAAATTTCAAAAACCGACAGTGGTTGAAAGTTTGACGGTTTGGGAAAACCTAGATTTGGCTTTAGCGGGTAATCGCGGCATTTTTCAAACCATGTTTTATAAAGTGAGCGAAAAACAAAAACAGCGAATTGAAGAATTAGTTGCTCTGATTGGTTTAAAAGAAAAGGCCAATGATTTAGCTGCTAATCTTTCGCATGGTCAAAAGCAATGGTTAGAAATTGGTATGTTGTTTATTCAAGAGCCGGAAGTATTACTGGTGGACGAACCCGCTGGCGGAATGACGGACACAGAAACCATGGAAACGGCCAAGTTGTTAAAAGAAATTAGTAAGCATCATTCAGTGATCGTGGTGGAACATGATATGGATTTTGTCCGAGCTTTGGATTGCAAAGTCACCGTGTTACATGAAGGCAGTGTGCTTGCTGAAGGTGATTTAGAAACCGTTTCAGCTAATCCGCGGGTTGTCGAAGTGTATTTAGGGCGGTAGGAAAAACAAATGTTAAAAGCAGAAAATATAGATTTGTATTATGGCGCTAGTCAGGCCCTAGAAGATGTTAGCTTAAGTGCGGCTAAGGGCGAGATTACCTGCGTGCTGGGCCGCAATGGCGTTGGTAAAAGCAGTTTGATGCAAGCCATTACTGGTCGGCAGTCAATTGCTTCTGGTCGTGTTACTTGGGAAGGAAAAGATATCAGTAAATTAAGTGCTGCTGATAGAGCGAGACAAGGTATCTCTTATGTTCCCCAGGGCAGACAAATTTTTTCTCAGCTCACAGTATTGGAAAATTTAAAGACGGGCTTTGCTGCTTTACCAAGACGCCAGCGAAAAATCGATGATGAGATTTATAGCTTGTTTCCTGTATTGCAAAAAATGCTGCATCGTCGTGGCGGCGATTTATCTGGCGGACAACAACAACAGCTCTCTATAGCGCGCGCGTTGGTGATGAAACCCCGATTACTCATTTTGGATGAGCCTACGGAAGGTATTCAGCCCTCCATCATTAAAGATATACACAATGTGATTACCATTTTAAAAGATCGTGGCGAGATGGCGATTTTATTAGTCGAACAGTATTTCGAATTCGCCCGCGCTTTAGCCGATGAATACTCCGTGATGGATCGTGGTGAAATTGTATTGTCTGGAATTGCTTCTGAAATGGAAGAAGAAAAAGTTCGAAGTCATATGACGGTTTAAGAGTTGTACAAGCAGCATCACTAATTTTTTCCTTCAGGCAACAGAGTATTGCCCCAAATTAATCCTAAACTTACCAGAAGACCGAGAGGTCTCTGTTCTTTTTTGTTCATCTACTGCCTTCCTCAGATAAATTGCGATCAAAAAAGCATCAGAATAACTGTAAATCACATCACAAAGACCTATCCGCACCAAAATGGTGCAAATAACTGGTGCGAGTTTTTTATTTCGCCTCTTTAAGGTGCCTGCTATTGCGAGCGGGAATCAAAAAATCATATGACAATCTCATAACCTATTGATAAATAAGTAGTTAATTGTAGTGGCACACTGTGTGCTTTAAGACAAAACGCAAATTCGCAAAATATGGTGTTAGAAAATTCACTACCCATAAAAAGAATTATTAAAAAAGTACTTACCTTGGAGATAGAGACATGAAATTACTAAATAAAATGCGCCTACCAGCAGCTATAGCAGCGGTAACAATGAGTGCAGGCGCCGCGCAAATGGCTAATGCAGACATCGAGTTAGCGGAAGGTTTAACCGTAACCGGCTTTGTAGACATGTCATTTTATTACGAAGACGTTGATGGCGCGCCTGAGAGCGATCAAGTGTTTGGTATTGATCAAGTAGAGACAAATTTTATCTATAACGGTGCAAACGGTATCTCAGCTCAGGTTGATATTGAGTATGGCGAAAGCGGTAATGATGACGGGCAAGATGAGACTTTTGTAGAGCAAGCGTTTATCACTAAAAAATTCGACAACAACTTTAGTGTTAAAGCGGGTCGTTTTTTAAGTTATACCGGTTGGGAAACCGAAGAGCCTACTGGATTATATCAATACAGCGGAACTGGTTATGGTGGCCTTTTCTACGGTGGTTACCAGCAAGGTATTTCGGGAATGTATGACGGTGAAGTTTTTGATTTTATGCTTTCTGTTGTTAACGATGCTTTTAATCCGACTAATTCAGATAATGAATCAATGGAAATTGAGGTGGGTGTTGCTGTTCAGCCTGTTGACGGTTTAACTGCAAAACTTTTTTATATCACTGATGACGGAAATGAAACAGACATAATTAATTTCTGGACGTCTTATGAAGTTTCTGGTCTTACCCTTGCTTTTGAATATAACACGGCGGATTACGATGCCAGTGATGAAGAAGCAGATGGATTCCTTTTGATGGCTAATTATGCTTCTGGTGATTTTGGAATTACTGCTAGATACAGTAGTTATGAAATTGAAGATAGTTTTGGTAATTCTGTTGAAAACAGTGCAATAACTCTCGCTCCTAGCTATATCGTTAGTGATAATTTGGCATTAATTCTCGAGGTTCGTTTAGATGATGATGAAGTGGCACCAGCTCTCTTTTCATCTGTATCTGTAGATACGACTAGCGTAGCACTTGAAGCTTTATTCACTTTCTAATATTGATGAAATGCCGGCCCTGTAAAGGCCGGCATTTATTGTATTAGTCATCGATCTCATAAGTAGGAGTAGTCAGATGAAATTAGTAACAGCAATTATTAAGCCTTTTAAGCTCGATGCTGTTCGTGAAGCGCTTTCAGAAAATGGTGTACAGGGTATTACTGTCACTGAAGTGAAAGGGTTTGGCCGTCAAAAAGGCCACACAGAACTTTATCGTGGCGCAGAATACGTAGTGGATTTTTTGCCGAAAACAAAAATTGAAGTTGCGATAAGTGATTCACAAGTGGACAGTATTGTTGAATCTATAACAAAAACAGCTCATAGCGGAAAAATCGGGGACGGTAAAATTTTTGTTTCGCCTCTTGAGCAAGTTATACGAATTCGTACCGGCGAAACCGGTGACGAAGCGCTATAACAACTGATCGAATTTTCGGAGAACTGTTATGGAATTGTTACAAAATCAAATTTTTGAATTGCAGTACGCCATGGATACATTTTATTTCTTAATGTGTGGCGCACTGGTTATGTGGATGGCCGCTGGTTTCGCAATGTTAGAAGCTGGTTTGGTTCGTGCAAAAAACACCACTGAAATTTTAACTAAAAACGTTGCCTTGTTCGCGGTTGCGAGCACGATGTATTTAATATGCGGTTACAACTTTATGTACGACGGTGGATTATTTTTATCTGGCGTTGATACTGTTGCTAATTTAGATGTTGAAGCCGTGTTGGCTGCATCGGCTGAAAACGGTTTTGATGGCGACTCAGTTTATTCTGGTGCTTCTGACTTTTTCTTCCAAGTCGTGTTTGTTGCTACAGCGATGTCGATTGTTTCGGGTGCTGTTGCTGAGCGTATGAAGCTTTGGTCTTTCTTGCTTTTCGCTGTTGTTATGACAGGCGTTATTTATCCAATCGAAGGTGGTTGGACTTGGGGCGGCAAAAGTGTGTTTGGCATGTTCGAGTTGAGCTATAGCGATTATGCGGGTTCAGGCATCGTACATATGGCGGGTGCTGCTGCTGCTCTAGCAGGTGTATTAGTACTTGGTGCTCGTAAAGGCAAATACGGACCTAATGGCGAAATTAATGCTATCCCTGGTGCAAATTTACCATTAGCTACTTTAGGTACTTTCATCCTTTGGTTGGGTTGGTTTGGTTTCAACGGTGGTTCTACTTTGAAGTTAGGTGGAATCGGTGTGGCTAACGAAGTGGCTAATGTATTTATGAATACGAATGCGGCGGCGGCTGGCGGTTTAATCGGCGCTTTAATTGTTGCACGCATCCTATTTGGTAAAGCAGATTTAACAATGGCATTAAATGGCGCACTTGCTGGTCTTGTAGCTATTACTGCTGAGCCTGCTGATCCAACAGCCTTGGTTGCGACCTTAATTGGTGGTGCTGGTGGTGTACTAGTTGTCTTTAGTATTCTTGCTCTTGATAAGCTCAAAATTGATGATCCCGTTGGAGCAATATCAGTTCATGGTGTTGTTGGTCTTTGGGGTGTATTTGCTGTCTTGATCACTGATGCTGATGCGACATTTGTTGGGCAGCTTGTTGGTGCTCTAACTATCTTTGTTTGGGTCTTCGTTACTAGTTTGATCGTTTGGTTCATCATTAAAGCGATTATTGGCGTAAGAGTATCTGAAGAAGAAGAATATGAAGGTGTGGATCTATCTGAATGCGGTATGGAAGCTTACCCAGAGTTCACTAAGACATAATGCCTTTCTACCCCTCCGATCAAGGAGGGGTTTGTTTATTTTGAAGTACCCTCTACTACTCATACATTTTGAGCCCCAGTATGGCAAACATACTGGGTTTTTTTCTATTTGGTCCGTGTAAAACAAAAAAAGCTCTGGATCGTTTGTGGATAAAAAAGAATGAAATTTTGACTTCCAATCACTGGTTCACCCGCTCTTTTTTGTGTATCGTACCCCTCAATTAGGCAATATCAGGCTGTGTTGTTGATACTTAATGAGCCTGTCTTGATGAAGATAAAAGTGCCTACAATTGAAATAATCCGTTCAATTAATAGGCTTTAGCCCTCGATTTTAAGAGGTTGCAAGCGTCAAAAGCACCAAAACAATAACGACAATAAAATTAGTACACCTTAGGAAGGAAAATTTCGATGAAATTAATAACTGCCGTAATAAAGCCATTCAAATTAGACGATGTTCGCACCGCTCTTTCTGACGTAGGTGTTCAAGGGATGACAGTCACAGAGGTTAAAGGATTCGGAAGACAAAAAGGCCACACAGAACTTTATAGAGGTGCTGAGTATGTTGTAGATTTTCTACCAAAAGTAAAACTAGAATTAGCGTTAGACGATGCTATGGTTGAGCAGGTGGTAGAGGCTATAACAAAAGCAGCTCAAACAGGAAAGATTGGAGATGGAAAAATCTTCATAAGTCCCCTCGATGAAATCATTCGAATTCGAACCGGTGAAACTGGAGCAGATGCTGTATAAATTTGGCGTTCACATTTTGAGTAAACGCTAAAGTTAACGTTCAAAGATTCCAAAACGACGTTAGCTTGGGATAAAAAAGCCGCCTATTCAGGGCGGTTTTTTCGTTATAGGTATTTGTCAATTTGCTAAGCATTATTTCTAGAGTAAATATGTCAGCGTCGGCTTTAGTGTTAAGTCCTTCCGGATCTTTAATTAATAGATCAAATAGCAAATCATAGAGTTCAATGTTTAATGAGGACTCTGAAAGAAGAGAGTGGTTAATGTGGCAAGCCGTAATAAAAATAGCCTGATTATCGGGACTGGTAAGCCAGGATTCCTCAGCCAGAATACAATGATTCTTTGCTTCCTTAGCGAAAAAACCTGAGGTAGATCCTTTTTGATTTCCTTCCATGTCAAATAAAGGTGTTGAACCAAGACCGCAACTTGGTGAACGACTTTTAAAAATGTATCCGCACATTAAATCTTTAGTCTTCTTAGCTTGATGAAGTTTATTCGTTTGATTGGAGAGAGAATTTTGCTGCCAGAATTGTTGACTTGATGACACTAATGCTCGAGTGACATTCAAGGATTTGTCGTTAACACCAAGTGCTTGCGTTGCACTCTTTACCTCAACAAGTTGAACCGGTGGTCGAGGAATCCCTAAGCCTGCATCAACTTCAGGACAAAAGCTTAGCCAAGTTAGGTAATCGGAAAGTGAATCGTAAAAAGGCAATAACTTAGCTTCACCATCATAGCGTACCTTTTGTCCAGTTAAGCAACCGCTGATACCGACTAACGGTTTTAGCTTTATTGACTGAATGGCGAAAGAAACATGTCCCATAGTAACTACAGACAGCCTTAAAAGAGGGTGAAAGGCATGTATTTAGGCCTATAAAAGTAAAATAATACCGGTTTTTAAAAAAATGATAAAACAACATTTAAAGATGTAATAACTGGAATGCAAAGTAGTTGAAACCTTTAAGGAAAAATAAGGCTAAAAAATATCTGCTTAAAACTGGCGAGATGACGCCATTGAACTATATATACTTACTCAAACAGAAAATTAAATCGTTAAGACGGTAAACAAAAAAGTTAGTAAAAAGAAATGGAAGAAAATTATGGGCAGACCAAAAATTAAAGTTGAAGTTGATACTGTAGAGACAGTAGAGAAAGATTTTTTTGGTAGTAAAGATGATCGTCCTGAAGATCGAACCATTACATCTCGTGCGCAAATCCGCCGAGAATTAACAGATCAAATGGAAGCGTTTTTGGCGACAGGCGGAGAGATTGCTAATGTGGCTAGTGGTCATACTGCTGACCCGCCAAGAAAGCCAACAAGTAATTATGGCAGCCGACCAATATAATATATTTGCTTTTGGCTAGAATATTTAATTTGGTAAATATTGAGGGGTCAATCTATTTAATGCTTCGCCAATATAACTCAAAAATAGTGTCCCCATGCTTGAACGATAATATTGTGGATCGCTATTTCCAACAGCAAGCAAACCAAAACAGTTACCATGAACTAAAGGCACGACAGCCGCTGATCCAATTTCAGAAGCATGGTCAGGAAAAAGAAAAGCAATTTCATTTTTAGGCAGATCACCACATACTGCCTTACCTGATCCAATAATTCTGCCGATGTTTTCACGTGCGCTTGTTAAGCTCGCAGCTTTTCCTTTAGAGTCTCCTAAAGTACCCGTTAATTTATTGGTATCACCTAAAAAAATAAATGAAGTATAGGGTATTTTAAAGTCGCGTTCGAAACTAAAATAAATAGAGTTTACCAGGTCAGGTAAAGTCTTTCCCTCAAGTAGCATCAAAATAAGACGACGAGTTTTATCAAATAATTTGTCATTATCTTTAGCATTCTCTAATAATTTGCTGAGCCTGTGGCGCATATCGATGTTGCGTTCACGTAAAATAGCGACTTGTTTTTCGACTAAAGAAACTGCGCTTCCACTGTCGTGTGGTAAGCTAATATCAGCAATCAAATCGGGATGTTCTTCGAAAAAATCAGGATGATTCTGTAAAAAATGTTTTACATCTTTTGAATTGATTAAATTTTTCTTTTGAGTATCTGTCATAATTTCATCTTAAAAATAGTTATATTTTTATTTGTCCATGAAAGACTGTTGTCGCTGGACCTGTTTTAAAAACAGAAGTGTTGAGTCCTTGCCAGTCAATTTCTAAAGTTCCGCCAGTAAGATTAACGGTTACATGCTGATTTAATAATCCTCGAAGTTGCCCGCAAACAACAGCTGCACAAGCGCCTGTGCCGCATGCCAATGTTTCGCCAACTCCACGTTCATAAACTCGAAGATTTATTTCTTTAGGTGATAATATCTGCATAAAGCCAACGTTAACACCTTCTGGAAATTCTGGAGAATGTTGAATTTCTAATGCTGTATCTGCAATCTCCATTGAGGCTGTGTCGTCAACAACGACAATTGCATGAGGATTCCCCATGGACGCAGTCGATATATTGTAGACGTTATTATTCACCGTCAATGGATATTGGTAAGGCGCAACGGATGGATCTAAATCAGGTTGTTGAGCTATAAACGGGATGTCGGGTAAATTTAAAACTGGAATGCCCATGTTGACAGAAATGGTATTGTCATCCAAAACATTCAGCGTCATTAGCCCGTTTTTAGTTTCAACTGTGATATTTTTTTTCGACGTTAAGCGACGATCTCGAACAAACTTTGCGAAACAACGTGCACCGTTTCCGCAGTTTTCAACCTCTGATCCGTCTTGATTAAAAATACGATATCGAAAATCCACATCAGGGGACTGAGGGGGTTCTACAATCAGGACTTGATCGCAGCCCACACCAAAGCGCCTATCGGATAAAAAGCGAATTTTTTCCGAAGAAAGACTGATAGATTGAGTCACTGAATCGATCATAACAAAATCGTTACCGCAGCCGTGCATTTTGGTAAATCTTAATCGCATTTGTAAACCAGTGTGTTGTCTATTTTTTTAAAATTTATTTTAAAATAGATAAAATAAGTATAAATAGCAGCTTAGAATATAAGTCCGAGCACTAAGGCAAAATAGATTCGCCTGAAATTAAATCTTGAAAATTTTCACGCTTTCGCACTACGTGATAATCGCTGCCATCCACCATGACTTCGGCAGCTCGTCCGCGAGAATTATAATTACTACTCATAACAAAACCATAAGCGCCTGTAGACATAATAGAAAGCAAGTCGCCGGGCTGTAAATTCAAATCACGATCATGGCCAATAAAATCTGCTGACTCGCAAACAGGGCCAACAAGGTTCCATAACTTTGTTTCATTATTTGGCTCTTTTTGATTGAGCGGTAAAATATGTTGCCAAGCTTGATACAGTGCTGGACGAATATAGTCATTCATCGCGGCATCGATGACGGCAAAATTTTTGTGTGCCGTTTCTTTTAAGTATTCAACGCGAGTTAATAGTACACCCGCATTGGCTGCGATCGAACGGCCTGGTTCGCAAAGAATGGATAAATCACGAGAACCAATTTTGTTTTTAACTGTGGCAAAGTAATCTGCGATAGAAGGTAACTCTTCATCGCGGTAGATAACGCCTATTCCGCCACCTAAATCCAAATGAGAAATCTGAATACCTCGCTCGGCTAGTTTATCGCTTAAGGCAATTAATCGATCGCAAGCCTCGATCAATGGCGTTACATCCGTTAATTGTGAGCCGATGTGGCAATCAATACCTTTGATGCTTAGGCTTGGTAATTGATGAGCGTGAATATAAGCCTTTTCAGCTTCATTAATATCAATACCAAATTTGTTATCTTTTAATCCGGTAGAGATGTAGGGGTGAGTTTTCGCGTCCACATCAGGATTGACGCGAATAGAAATAGGAGCGATTTTACCCATTGATTCGGCAACATGCGCAAGACGATCAATTTCGGGAAATGACTCAATGTTGAAGCAGGCAATACCGACTTCAAGAGCACGGCGCATTTCTGCTTCCGTTTTTCCTACACCAGAAAAAATTATGCGGTCGGGCTTTCCGCCCGCTTTTAATACGCGTTCAAGCTCGCCAGAAGAAACGATATCGAATCCTGCGCCTGCTTTTGCTAATACATTTAAGACGGCGAGATTCGAATTTGCTTTGACTGCATAGCAAACCATGCCTGTTTCGCCAACCGCGTCGGCGTATTCTTGATAAACATCAAGAAAAGCCTTTTTACTGTAGACGTAACAAGGAGTGCCAATATCTTCGGCAATGGATTGCAGAGGAATATTCTCTGCATATAATTTGCTATTTTTATATTCAAACTCGTTCATTATGTTCTCTGTCGATTAAATCTTTGTAGTAAATCACTCAAGTTAAATTGAGCAATATCATTGCTCGTTAGTCGCATGATCAATAGTTGTTTTTTCTTGCGGTAAAATTAATTCACCTTTGTGGCCACATCCAGTAAGCATTGCATTAGTAAAGAGCAATCCTACAAAAAGCATAATCAGTGTGATTGGCCTAAAGGAGATATTTTGTATATTGAGTGTGTCCAACCAACGATGTTTTACCACAGTATTTGATCTCTTAGTGAAGGTTACAGTTTTCGTAAAATCTGTTCTATAGCAAACATTTGAATAGATGGTAGACGAACGATGGAGTATACAGTTTTTAGCCTATTCGCCTCAACAAAGAAGCTTGTTTTTAACTTAAAAGAAAGTTGAAGGGGCTATATCGGGAGATGCGGTGAGTTTTAGAGCGTTGGACGCCGGTAGAGAAAAAAGGGCTGAATTAAGCTTCCTTTCAATAAAAGATTTAGCAGCAAAAAAATGTATGAGCTGCAACTTAGGTTGTGAAGTCTTAGAAGGCGATGTAAATGGTTTAGAATAAAAGGAATCTAATGAGTAAGCTGAGGAACAACGAGAAATACTCGGGCAGCGAGAAAGATCAATATCAGTAATATAACAAGGATATTTTTCACGTGATTTTCGCTGATCAACAATATACTGAGCTGCGGCAGAGTAAACACTGTCACCATATTCTAAGCTTGTGAATTTTATATCGTTGCATGATATTTCAATAGAAATTTGTTTATGCTTCGAATTGTTGATGTTCACATCTTCCTCAAGCAAAACAGCAGTTACATTATAAAAAGGAAGGTCAGTAACATCGCTGATGGCTAAGTTAGGATGCAGGAATTCTTTGCCGTCGTCAGTTAATTCATGGCGATAAAATTTAACGGGATAGATATCAAAATTAGACTTGGACGCAAAGCTTTTAAGTTTTAAGCGATCAAGTGCTGATCGTATAAAGTAATGTAGCGGGCGCAATAAAGTTTGTTCGTTATAGGCAGATAGCTGGCTAATAAACAATGAGCAGTGTTCGTCTAATACGTAAATATTGGCATTTTGGCCATGTAAAGAGTAGATCAAATGAATAGATTGGTCATTTGTTAACGGCGAGATTAAATGCAAAGGATATTGTGTTTTTAATAATGAATCTGTAAGAAAAGGGCTATGAGATTTTCTCTTTTTGGAAAAATAACGAATTAGTTGGCGTTCGCTTTTAATTGATGTAATAACTGGTTTTTCATTTTTCAGCTCGCAAACATAAAATTTATTCTCGGCAGAAAAAACATATCGGGACGATAATTTATTAAAACTAGATTGTGAAAGACTGTTTACAAGTTTATTTTTAGAGGCGTCTAAGCTATTTGATATTTCAGTGAGTAATTGTTTAAGTCTCTGCTGTAATGCATTTCCAAAAGTAGGTGTGTGGCAAAGCACAGAAACAATTGGTGGAGCAACAATGTTGGCTGCTGTTTTATCCTGAGCCTGTTTTGTTGAAATGGATAAGTAATGGTATAAACATGCGGTTAAGCAGTTGTCAGTTAGTCGTATGTTTTTAATGACCTTCCAGTTGTCCATTGTCACCATGTCGATAGTCTTAATCAAGTTTTCATTAAAAGAGCTATGATTCAAAATATCGCTTTGTCCTGTTATATGATGGATGCCTTTTTGTATCGTCCTTGAATTGGGCTGTTGGTCCGCATTAATAATGATCATCACATGAGTGATATGGGAGGCTTTTTGATAAGATTCATGTGCTATCGAAGGTAATGGCATGGGTTGCCAATATTTTAAGTCAGTTATAATTTGACTGATAAGCTCTTTTGAAATATCGGTAGTCAGTTTGTGACAATCGATATAAGTATTGCTGGTTAAGATATTATTAAAATAACACCACAAAATAAGTTCAACAATACTAGGCGATTTTTTTAGTAGGCTTTCTTTTCTTCGATCACGTTGATCAATAATTCTATCAGCATAAACTGACCAATAATATTCGTCATTAGCCTTGTCGTAGCGTTCCATAAAAGTAAGAAAAGGCTCTGACAAGTCTAAAGAAATATTCGGATTTATCTTTTCAATTTTACCTTTAGCCGTTTTGTAATAAGCTTCAAGCTTCCTTCGTAATGTATTGAGTTCTTCTTTTTCTTCAGTGATAACCAGATCATTATTTTTGTTTATGTCTGATAGTTCATTTAAAAATTGGTAACTTTTTTGTAGTTCCAGAACGATTGATTTTTTTTCGATTATAACATTTGGTGCCTTCCATTGGCGGCGATTATCTAAATATTTTAAATAGTTTTCTGACCACTTCCATTCTTCAACAAGTGACTCTAAAATCTCTCGCTGCCAAGATTTACTTGCATGAGTTATTGGTTTGGTTAGTGGCTTGTTAATTTTAAAATAAAGACATCGGCGAATTAAATGAAGCCGGTCATATTCTCGCCTTTCGTTTAAATATTCCTCGATATATCGATAAGACATAATATAAGGATCAAGATCTGAGGTTTTAAAATCACCGTTGTAAATAATGCTTTTTACATTTTCTGAAATAGTACGTTGAGATGACGATGGATTTGCATAAGATTCCAATAATAATAATTTTATGAGTGACTTATAAGGAGATTCAATGGCTTTATAAAGTTGCCAAATCCCAGCACTAATAAATTCTTGCTTTGGAATATCTATAATCACACCAAAATCTAATATTTGATCCGCTGGCATATAGCGTTTGGTGAGAAGTATATTGAGATAATTTTCATAGCTTTTATGGCGGCTAGGTGGAACATACCACCAAGAAGGTGCTTGACCTGCGAGTGATATGGCGGAACGATAAAATTCATCGAGCAATAAAAAGTGTTGAGAACTCCCACTGCTTTCTTGACTAAGTTTTTTGTTTTTTCCCTTTAAAAATTCCAAGGAATTCATTGTGAAAAAATGTGTTTCTAAATTAATTTTTTCCGCCCATTTTTCAATGAGAGAGCATTTGTAGTCTAGCTGTCTTAATTGTTCGTTGTTTAAGTTTTCATTATGACAAACCCAAATATCTAAATCGCTGCCTTTGCTGTAGGCTATAGTGCCAACACTTCCCATTATAAAGACGGCATTAATTGATGGATCGCTTTTCTGAGGGTTATAGGTAAAGCTGCGGCCAAACATCTTGGCCGTTTTTAAGGCGAGTTCAGAAGGTTCGTAATGAATTATTCCTGCAGGTGCATTGTGGCTGATGTAGCCAGGTAGTAGTGGATGATTCGTGTGAAGCAATAAAGGCAATACGTCTAAAAAAGATTTATGGCGTAGAGATAATGCATCGCGAGTATTTTTGAGGCGCTCACTGTTGATATCAAAAAGTCGACGTTTTAGGTCTTTTAAGGATTTACGATCTAAGCCTGATTCTATCGAGTCAGTAACAATAGGTTTTGTAAACATAACGATAAATTTTTGATAAATAAAAAATGATAACTATGTACAGTTTAGTTGAGTAGTGGATCACGGTTTACATTTTTTTAAGATAAAATCTCGGTACTTATACCGAAATATAATTCTAGGAAAAATATCGTAAAAGAGAGTATGAAGATGAAGGCGTAAATGGATAAAAATTAAAAAGATAGCTTGCTGATTATCGATCTTAAATAATTAACTATTGAGTATGCGCATTATTAATAGAGTGTTCATTATTGTCAGGATGAACGTTTCTTAAAATGGAATTGTAGAGAGTGTCTGGTTTAACGGGTTTTGAAACATGATCATTCATTCCGGCAGAGAGGCATTTATCTTTGTCTTGAGGACTTGAGTGCGCCGTTAGAGCAACTATGGGAAGTTTTTGAAATTTTTTGAGTTCACGGATAGTTTTAGTTGCCTCATACCCATCCATTATTGGCATGTCCATGTCCATTAACACCAAATCAAAGTCTTGCGGATGTTTAATCAATATTTCCACGGCTTCTTTGCCATTGTTAGCAATAACGACAGAGATTTTTTTTCTTTCAAGGATTGTCGCAGCAACTTTCTGATTTACAAGGTTGTCTTCCGCGAGCAGTATCCTAACGGAGGAAAGTTGAGAGTCTAATTGAGCTTGCTGTTCGTCTAAGGCCATAATCTAATCGTCAGCTCTGTTTTTATCGATAAGAAGAAAACAAAAAATTGAAGCAAGTTTGCCTTAAATACAATGAGTAAACTTGCTTATGTTTTGTAATGTTTGCGTTTTGAGACATTGAGAAAATAGGTGTTACAAAAACATAAAAGACATATTAATAGGATAGCCCGTATAGATTGTATTGCGAATTCAAATAAGAATTATTTTTTTTATTTTAATTTGAGATATTACTTGTTGTCTTTTTATAATAATTTCAGCTAACTGTAATCCTTTTGTTATTAAAAACATACTGTTTACTGCTGAAAATTTTTACATAAGTTTTGAGGTTTTTGATAGCGCTTTGAAATAAACGAGGTTTAATCAAAGCTGAAGTTGGTATGTAGAAAACAAAGAAAGTAATTAAATTGTAAATAGCCTTCTTTGTTTTGAAGAATTTAAAAATAAGAGAGCGTTGTTTTTAAAGCGGATGCGTCTTTGTACGAATTTAAAATCGACTATCGAGTAATTTTTGATTACGTACTATTGCTTTACGTACCTGATTTGGGGCGGTTCCACCGATATGATCACGAGCAGAAACGGATCCCTCTAGAGTCAGCACTTCAAAGACGTCATCAGTAATATCGTTTGAGAAGGCTTGTAATTCTGTAATCGACATTTCCGATAAGTCTTTTTTATTTTCAACACCATAGCCGACAGCTTTCCCAACTATTTCATGGGCATCGCGGAAAGGGATGCCTTTTCTTACTAGGTAATCGGCAAGGTCAGTCGCGGTAGAGAACCCTGAAATAGCCGCTTTTCTCATATTGTCGCGTTTGGCTTTTATTGCTGGCGCCATATCTGCGAAAGCGCGCAGACAATCTTTCACGGTATCGATGGTATCGAACAAAGGTTCTTTATCTTCTTGATTATCTTTGTTGTACGCGAGTGGCTGTGATTTCATTAGGGTGAGAAGGCAAATTAAATGTCCGTTGACGCGACCGGTTTTTCCTCGAACTAATTCAGGAACGTCAGGATTTTTCTTTTGCGGCATGATCGATGAGCCAGTACAAAAGCGATCGGGTAAATCAATGAATTGAAATTGAGCTGATGACCACATCACGATTTCTTCACTCGCTCGAGATAAGTGCGTCATGAGTACAGCGGCAAAGCTACAAAACTCGATAGCAAAATCTCTATCGCTCACTGAATCTAAGCTATTACCTGTTGGCGCTTCAAAGCCTAATAACTCTGCCGTGTAATTACGGTCGATAGGATAGCTGGTTCCCGCAAGGGCAGCTGCACCAAGTGGAGATTGATTAACGCGCTTTCTACAATCTTGAAGTCGATCAAAATCACGGGACAACATTTCAAACCATGCCAGTAAGTGATGGCCAAAAGTCACCGGTTGAGCCGATTGTAAATGCGTAAATCCCGGCATGATGGTGTCGGCTTCTTGTTCGGCAAGAGTCAGTAAGCCTTTTTGCAGGCGAGATATTTCTGCTGCAATTAAATCAATTTCTTCGCGCAAGTAGAGTCGAATATCAGTGGCAACTTGATCGTTACGAGATCGCCCTGTGTGCAATTTTTTGCCCGTAATACCGATACGTTTAGTTAGTTCGGCTTCGATATTCATGTGAACATCTTCAAGACTGACTGACCAAGTGAAATTACCCTTGGCAATATCTTCGCGAATTTGAGCTAGCCCATCGATGATTTGCTGCTTTTCAGCATCGGAAATGACATCGCATTTGGCAAGCATAGTGGCATGAGCGATAGAGCCTTGAATGTCGTGGGCATAAAGGCGATTGTCGAAATTAACCGAAGCGGTAAAGCGCTCAACAAAGGCATCTGTTGGTTCTGTAAATCGTCCACCCCAAGGTTTCACTGTTGAATTGTCATCACTCATGTCAAAATTCCAAAAAATTGCGTAAAATCAATTGACTAGCTCGGTTACTCCACCATAGGATGGCAGGTTAGTGAAAAGATCAATTAATAAAAACTGAATAAAAGCGGCTTTATCGCATTCAATGACACGTAATGTAAACCTGCAAAGAAGTGCGATGTTCCTGCTCAGCTAGTAAAAGTAGCAAGAAAGCGGCGCATTATAGCTCAGACCGTTATGAATATTCAGAGCATTAATCAGAAGAATTTAATAATTTTATATTTCACAAAAAACAAATAAAGCGTTTGAAAATAAAAAACAACGCTGGGGGCGAAACCAATTAGCGGTAAATCCACATTTAAATCCATGCGAACCGTGGAAGAGAGAGGGGATTTTTTACCTGACCTGTGTAAGGTTCAATCGGTATTTACTCTGATTATCGGCGGTGAACTACTGGCTTTAGCCTTGGTGTTAGCGGGTAATGGCCTCGTTCCTTTCAACTGGGAGAAGCTGGGCACTGTTTCGTTTCTTGTCCAGTGGATTGTTTTACTCAGTGCCGCAATTTTATGCCCATTACGGACCTTTTTAGGTAATCATTCATTGCTTCTTGCGGGATTTATTAGCTACACCGTTGTACTCATTGTGGCACTCGTAGTTTCTGTGAGTGGCCAATGGATGCTAACCAGCAATGGTTTTGATTATTGGCAGGTCCTTTCAAATTTATTGCTCACCGCAATTTTTGCAGGAATTGTTTTACGGTATTTTTATATTCAGCAACAATTACTGCATCAAGAAGAAGCCGAATTAAAATCTCGAATTCAAGCATTGCAATCGCGTATCCGCCCACATTTTTTATTCAACTGCATGAATAGCATCGTGAGCTTAATCGGCTCCGATCCAGAAAAAGCAGAACGCGTAGTTGAAGATTTATCAGATTTATTTCGTGCAAGTTTAGCTGAACCGGGCATGGTGCCTGTCAGACACGAACTAGCATTATGCCGTCGGTATTTTAGTATTGAGCAATTGCGGCTCGGGCCAAGATTAGAACTTGATTGGAATGTTCAAGATTTACCAGATTCCTGCACGATACCAAGCTTGTTACTGCAACCGATTGTAGAAAATGCGATATATCATGGTATTCAGCCTCGTGCCGATGGTGGAACAGTTGAGATATCTGTCCAAGCAAGCGACAATCGACTAACGATTATAGTTCGCAATCCATTACCCAAGCGTACAGAGAATGCGAGAAAGTCTGGTAACAGAGTAGCAATGGAAAATATTCGACATCGATTGGGCGCTTATTACGGCGACAATTGGGTCTTTAATGCTGCGCCACATGGCGACGTATATATTACAGAAATCAGTTATCCCATTAATCAGTAAAAATGTTAAAAGTAAAAGGATAGATCTATGGATATCATAGTCGTCGATGATGAACCGTTAGCAAGAGATCGCTTGGTTCGAATGGTTGGCAAGTTGGAAGATTGTCAAGTTGTTGCCCAAGCAGAAAATGTTGAGCAAGCACTAGCAGCCGTAGCGGAACATGATCCCGATGTGATATTGCTCGATGTTCGTATGCCAGAAGAAGATGGATTGAGTGCTGCAAAAAAAATCACAACGATGGATGATCCACCGGCAGTAATTTTTTGTACGGCTTACGATGAATATGCGCTCGACGCTTTTTCAACAGATGCTGTAGGTTATTTGTTAAAGCCGGTTAAACAAGAAGATTTAGAAGCTGCTTTATTAAAAGCACAAAAATTGAACAAGGTTCAGCTTGCTGCTTTGTCAGAACGAAAAGCCCCAGCAAACCAGCGTAATCATATCAGTGCAAAAACTCGCCGTGGTGTTGAGTTAATTCCATTAAATAATGTTCGCTTCTTTATTGCTGATCATAAGTACGTGACGGTATATCACACTGAAGGCGAAACATTGATTGATGACACGCTAAAAGAGCTGGAAAACGAATTCACTAACTTATTTGTCCGTATTCACCGTAATGCATTAGTGGCTGTTGGAGCTATCGAAGGAATGGAGCGTAATGCGCAAGGTCAATACCGCGTTAAGTTAAAAGATATTGAAGAGAAGCCAGTCGTTAGTAGAAGACATGTTTCTCGCTTACGTGAACTGTTAACATCGATGTAATGTATCAATAATCTGGTTTTTAGATGGATATTAGTCTAGATAAATACCAGTACTGTTACGTTAGAAATAGATCAAAAGAAAAATAAAAAGAAAAGACCAAGCCGCTTCACCGTCAAGGAAAAAGTTGTTTGGTTTTTTTGCATTAAATTATCAATATTTTTTTGCTTTTCTTATTTTTAAATTAATAATTATTAGGAATTTTTATGGCTCAGTTACTCCGCATTGCAACTCGAAAAAGTGCCTTAGCATTATGGCAAGCGGAGTTCGTCAAAGCTGAGCTTGAAAAAATTCATCCCGATCTCTTGGTTGAATTAGTACCAATGACTAGTCGTGGTGATCAAGTGCTTAATGTTCCCTTGGCGAAAATTGGCGGCAAAGGATTATTTGTCAAAGAGCTAGAGCATGCGCTGTTAGAAAATCGAGCTGATATTGCCGTGCATTCCATGAAAGATGTTCCGATGGAATTCCCAGAAGGGCTAGGGCTAGTGACTATTTGCGAACGAGAAGACCCTCGCGACGCGTTTGTATCCAATGAATATCAAACGTTGCTTGAACTTCCGCAAGGCAGTCGAGTGGGTACATCAAGCCTGCGTCGGCAAAGCCAATTGTTAGCTTATCGTCCTGATTTAAAAATCGAATTTTTGCGTGGAAATGTTAATACACGCTTAAAAAAATTAGATGATGGGGAGTATGAGGCAATTATTTTAGCGGCAGCTGGGTTAATGCGTTTAGGCTTTGACGATCGTATCAAAGAAAAATTATCGATTGAATTATGTTTACCTTCTGGTGGCCAAGGCGCTGTTGGTATTGAGTGTCGTATAGCAGACAAAACAATTTTAGAGTTATTGGCTCCACTTCACCATCAAAAAACGGCGGAAGCGGTGATTGCTGAGCGTGCTGTAGTAAAGCGATTAGAGGGCGGTTGCCAGGTGCCAATTGCGGCTTACGCTATTCATCAAAAAAATAAATCGGGTAATGACGAGTTATTTTTACAAGCATTGGTAGCAAGTGTAGATGGTGAAGAAATTATCCAAAAAGAAATGTCGGGTCCAGCTATCAATGCTGATGAGATGGGGACGCAATTAGCGGAAGAATTGATTGCTAATGGCGCCGATAAATTATTAGCAGCGTTGCATGAATAAATTTAAATGAGAGTAGAGTTGAAGTGTGGTGTTATAGCCATCTGAAAAATATTAAATCAATCGAAATACTATGAGCTCACAGAGTAATATTCTAAATGATCTAGATATTGTTATTACTCGCCCCAAAGTGCAAGGTGAGAAATGGCAGCAACAATTAACAGCGTTGGGTGCCTGTTCATACTTAATGCCTGTCCTTGAAATCCATTCTTTAAAAAGTGCTGATTTATTCAACGATAATCCTCAAGAGCAATCTAGGCGACTTAATAAGATTAAGTCAATAATTCTTCAGCTTGATGAATTCCAAAAGATTATTTTTGTGAGCCAAAATGCGGTTTTGGAAGCTGCTGGATGGATTGATGATTTTTGGCCTCAGCGCCCTGTGGGTATTGAGTATTTTGCAGTCGGGTCCGCCACTGCAAAATTGGCCGCTCAGCGAGACTTTGAAATCATTGCACCAGAAGAAGCAATGAACAGCGAAGATCTATTAGCGCTTGAAGCCATGGGAAATGTAAAAGATCATAAAGTCTTAATCTTTCGGGGGGTGGGCGGCCGCACTTACCTCAGTGAGGAATTGACTAAACGAGGCGCATCGGTAACCTATGGTGAGCTTTATACGCGTGAATTGCCGTTGAAAGCGTTTACACAAATACATGAGTTGAAATTAGGAAATAATAGCCGTAAAACGGTATTATCTGCTCACAGTGGAGAGAGTGTTGTTAACCTGAACGCGGTGCTAGAGACCCTGTCTGAGTCAGATATGGCGGTAGATAGAGATAAAAGCGCGAGTATTAAAAAGCTACCACTATTAATTCCAGGAGATCGTGTTGCGAAGATAGCTGATGACTTAGGGTTTAAAAAACTAATCATTGCTAAAAACGCGACCGATAACGAAATGACTCAAGCTTTATGTGATTGGGAAAAAACCACGTGAGTTAATTGAGAGCAAAAGCTAACGGCTCAAACTAATTGAAGAGATAGTAAGTAAAATGACAACTGACAAAAATTCAGTAGACAACATAGTGAAGAATGCGATGAAAGACTCAAAAGAAAATGCATCAGATGTTTCTGTTGATGAAAGCACGAAGAATACATCGTCTGCTGAATTGACTTCGAAAGAAGCCACCTCAAGCGAGAGTGCTTCTGATAGTAAAGAAAATGCTACTACTAAAAATAAAAAGCCCTCAGAAGAATTAAAAGCAGAGAAAGAAAAAGAACTAGAACAAAAAACAGGAGAAAAAGCAGAGCAGCCAAAAGAGAAAGTAGAAGCTTCAGCTGTTCCATCAGCGCCAGAAGAAAAACAAAAACAAAAAACGGCGTCTCGTTGGCCCATTATTTTATTGCTACTAATTATGCTTGGTGCTTTAGGTGCAGTTGGATATTTTTTGTGGATGCAAGACCAAAAAATTAATTCAATCACTAGCGATGGTGATTCTCAAACGCAACGCTATGAGTCAAAGGTAAATACTCTTCAAAATACTGTCAGTTCGATTAGTAATGAAATAAACACGCAATTGGATCAGCAAAAACAAAGTGTTGCTAACCTAGTAAAAGAAAATGAATTATTAAAACAACAAATCTCTGGGCAGAGGGAACAGTGGGCGGCATTAACAACGACAACCAATGAAGATTGGAAGCTTGCGGAGGCGCATTATTTAACACGCCTAGCTGGCCAGCGATTAATTATGGAGCGTAACAGCCAGGGTGCACTTGCTCTTCTTCAAGCTGCCGATGAGATTTTACAAAAACTGAGCGATCCAGAATTATTTCGCGTAAGAGAAAAATTAGCGGAAGATATCACCACTCTGAAGTTAGTAAAAAGTGTCGACAGAGAAGGTATCTTTTTGTCGCTCGCAGCCATGAGCAAAGCGCTAGTGGTGTTGCCTAGCCCGGTGCCGCAGAATTATCAGAACGCACCAATTATTTCTGAAGAAAAATCACAAGAAACGGTTAAAGGTTTTGATGTGGTCAAGCAAAGCTTTTCAAAAGCGTTATCTGCTTTTCAAAGTTATATCCGGATTACAAAACACGATGAAGCCTTAGAGCCTTTGTTACCTGCTGACGGACAAGCTTATCTTCAAAATAGTTTGCGTTTGACCTTAGAGACAGCGCAGCTTGCTTTATTAAAAGAGCAGCAATTAGTTTTTGAAGAAAGTTTAGATAAAGCAAGCCGATTACTGAATGAATATTATCCTTTCTCGAAAGAAGCCGAGAGTTTAGTTGGCGATCTTAACGCGCTCAAACAACAAAATATCATCCAGGTTTTACCTGACATCACTCAATCGCAAAAAGCATTAGGTGCTTATATTGAGAGATTGCATCGATTAAAAAATATTTCTGAGCCTCAAGCAGCTGTTAAGCCCAGCGCTTCATTATCTAACCCTGAATCATCAGATTCTTTACCAAAGGCTAAGAGTGCGGAGGTTGTAGAATGAAGCGATTATTGTTTTTGATTTTAATCGCTTTAGTAGCGGGTTCATTTCTTTTTCATAAAATCACACAGGGGAGTGGATACGTTCTTATTTCTCTAGGTAACACCAGTATAGAAATGAGCTTTTGGGCTGCTGTCGCCGTATTTCTATTGTGTGTCGGTGTGTTTTACTTCCTGCTGTGGATAGTGCGGTCAGTTATCAATACTGTTGTTGGTGGTGCTAGCAAAGTGTTGGCGGGAAACAGTCAAGCCGTTCAAAAACGAACAGCGACAGGCCTCGTCAATTTTATGGAAGGTAACTGGGCACAAGCGCGAAAAAATTTACTTAAATCTGTAAAGAAAACGGATTACCCTATTATTAATTATTTAGCGGCTTCCCGCGCAAGTTATGAAATGGGGAATCAAAAAGAGGCATTGGATCTTTTACATCAAGCCGAAAAGACATCGCCAGATAGTGGGTTGGCTGTTGCATTGACACAAGCCCGTATGCAGTTAATCGACAAAAAATACGAGCAGTGTTTAGCAACATTAGAGCGAGCAAAAAAATTAGCACCTAATCATCCCGTCGTGCTTGATTTGTTACAGCAAACCTATGTTTTTTTAGAGGACTGGAAATCGTTAAAAGCGCTATTACCTAGCCTTAAAAAATCTGAGATTTTAACGCCGAGTGAGTTTCAAGCGTTGCAGTTAACGCTTTATAAAGCGTGCTTAATTTCTCCTGCAGCAGATATAAAGTCCGAGTGGGATGCAATGCCGAGCAATGTCAAAAAAGATATTGATGTGATCACTATTTATGTTGAGCAGCTCGAAAAAGAAGGAAATCATAAAGGGGCAGAATCGGTTATTCGAAAAGGTTTAAAGCGAAACTGGGATGATCGGCTCGTTAATTTTTATGGTCGAATTGCCGGTGACGACATTAAAAAACAATTATTGATTGCAGAAACATGGTTGCGAGAAAGGCCCGCAAACCCGACTATCTTGCTTACGTTAGGTCGCTTAAGTTTGCGAAACGAATCATGGGATAAAGCGAGAGACTATTTTGAAGACAGTATTAAGCTTGAGAAAAGTGCAGAAGCCTATGCCGAGTTAGCGAGGTTGTTATCACATTTAGGGGAATACGAAAAAAGCAATCAATACTATCAAGACAGTATTGCGCATACAGGCACTGGTCTTCCCGATTTACCTTTACCAGATTTGGCTCAGCAAAGTGGGCTGCCTTTAACAGCCGTTGGAAAATAGAGGCAACAAGGAAATTGAATGCTCGACTATATACGTAGTGAAATTTTACGATTAAAAAACGCAACAAAATTTTCAAAACAAGGATTTATGCAAGCGTGGCACGGTGAAGCGGCATTTCGCTTTGAGGCTGTACTTGCTGCCTTATTAATTCCAGTCGCGATATTTTTGCCCGTCATTGCGATTGAGCGAGTCGCGTTAATTACGAGCGTATTACTGGTACTAATTGTCGAGCTTTTAAATAGTGCTGTTGAAGCCGTCGTCGATAGAGTTGGCACAGAAGAGCATCCACTTAGTGGAATGGCAAAAGATATGGGTTCAGCCGCGGTACTAGTCAGCTTATGTATTGTTATTTTTACGTGGGGTGCAATTCTAGCTCGATTTATTGTTTAGCCGTTTGTCTCCTACCTCTTTTTTCTGCGTTAATAGTAATCCAAAACGATGCCTTGATCGTTTTTTACATTTCCTTATAAGTATTCTCCTCAGTATTGCAATACACTTTAATCCTTATTGTTTTAGCTCTAGTTTTAAAGTTAATAAATACAAAAATAATAATTGCAGAGTATCAATCCATCCAATCTAAGCTCTGCCAAAACGATTTTCTTAAAATAATAATTATATTTCATTAGAGGACCACTCTATGCATTCCTTCACTCAATGTCATCTCTCGGATCGCTCATTCTTTTTTAGTTTACCGTTACTCGCAATGATCACCCTAGGTGTTGGTTGCGGTAAAAAAACAGAGGATGTGTCGGCACTAGCTGCTACTAATATCACCATTACATCGTTATCGAATAGAGCTGATTTGATCAGCGGCGGTGATGCATTGATAGAAGTTAAAATATCGGTTGGATTAAAAGAAGAAAAATTAAAAATCAGTGTCAATGAAGCCGATGTCACTGAACGATTTAGCCAGCAGGGTGGGAATGTATTAGTTGGGTTAGTTGAGAGCTTAACTGAGGGAGAGAATAGTGTTGTCGCTACTTTTGGCGAAAAATCTTCGCGCCTTACCATAAAAAATCATAGTAAAGGTGGACCGATTTTTTCCGGTCGGCAAATACAACCCTGGATTTGTGCATCACCAGAAGCGACAGAAGGCGATGACAATAATCCTGCTATTGTAAAAAGCGGGTTAAGCTCAGCAGCGATAGATGAAAAATGTAATACGAAATCTGAAATCAGCTTTTACTATCGAACGACAGAGAAGTGCGGTCGCTCACCAGAAAACCCACGACAGGTTATTCCTTGCTTTAAGCCTTATGATACAAAAGCTACCGAAAAACCGAATGACATAGCGAGCTTTACAACAACAGAGAGTGTTACAGGCGAAAGCACAACTATTCCTTATGTAGTCCGGGTGGAACGCGGAGCAATTAACCGTGGCATTTATGACATCGCTGTCGTTACAGATATGTCAGAAGGTTTTTCGGTATGGAATAAAAAATTAGTTCATATCTTCGGTGGTAGTACCGGAACACCGAGACGACAAATGCCACCCAATAGTTCTTGGCAAAATGATGATGTTTTGTCTCGAGGGTTTATGGTCTCAGTGAGTTCTTTGACAGACCAAGCCCTGAATGCCAATAAAGTTGTTGCTGCAGAAACAGTGATGATGATTAAAGAGCATGTGAATGAGCAATACGGTTTAATTAAAAATACAATCGGTTCTGGCTGCTCCGGTGGATCGATTATGCAGTTAGTGATTGCAGGAACTTATCCAGGTATTTTAGATGGGATTCAACCGGCCTGTACTTACCCAGATTCACACACCACGAGTATGGAAGTAACTGATTGCGTGTTGTTAGAAAATTATTTTGATTCTACAGAATTTAAAGTATTAACCAGCGATTTAAATGAGGCCGATATTAATAAAAAGCGAGCGTCTATTGCTGGACATCTTAACGAAAAAGCGTGCATGGCCTGGTCACGATCTTTTGGTCATTCAAATAATCCAGGAAACTTTGAACGTAATGGCCAAGAAGTAAATAACTGCAAATTACCCAAAAACTGGGTGTACGACAAAGAAAGCAACCCAGAGGGTGTTCGCTGTTCTCAGCCAGATCATGAAAAAGCATTGTGGGGAAATGAGCCAGAGGAAACGTTTGCTCGGCGTTATGCGGATAACACTGGTGTAGAGTACGGATTAAAAGCATTTAATGATGGTGAAATTAATACAGAAGAATTTGTCACGCTAAATGAAAATATTGGTGGTAGCGATATTGATCGCGGTTTAACAAAAGAACGAATGAATGCAAATAAAGACAGTGTTGCGATAGCCTATCAAATAGGTTTAGTGACTGATCCACGTCAGTGGGCAAAAACGCCAATCATTGATTTACGGGGTAATGATAACTCTGGCATTCATATGAACTGGCGAGCGTTTGCTGTTCGTGATCGTTTAGATCGCGTATTAGGCCATCATGATAATCAAATTATTTGGCGATACGGCCCGGGTTTATTGCCGCCAAAACATTTAGCGGGTGAATCCTTAGAAACTATCGACGCCTGGGTGTCTGCGATCAAAGCTGATACATCCGATGATTCTGTGGAAGAAAAAGTTATTAAAAATAAACCGAAAAATGCTGTCGATTTTTGTTATATCGGTGACGATTATCAAACAAAAGTAACAGATTTTTCAATATGTGATGCTGATCCTGTTCTCGCTTACTATCAATCACCTCGACAAATTGCTGGCGGGCCGTTGGCAGAAAATATTTTAAAATGTGAATTAAAATCATTGGATAGAAAAAGTTACAGTGAGGAATTTACTGATTCTCAATGGCAACGAATGGAAGCCATTTTCCCGAAAGGTGTTTGCGATTGGACAAAACCCGGTGTCGGTGTACAACCAGCAACACCTTGGTTAGATTATTCGGATGGCCCAGTGGGTAAAGCCATGCCATCAAAGCCAGTTTCTGAATCTATCTAACTTTTTAAAAGTACAGAAAATGAAAAAGGCGATCTTAATATTGAGATCGCCTTTTTATGTTGGTTATGTGTGATTTTTTTGAAAATTAATCGTCCTGTTTTAGAATGGCCAACTCTTCCCAAATATCATCGACACGTTGTTTAACAGCTTCGTCCATCTCAATAGTTTTTCCCCATTCACGAGTGGTTTCACCTTCCCATTTATTCGTTGCATCGAACCCAATTTTTGAACCGAGGCCAGAAACAGGTGAGGCAAAATCTAAATAATCGATGGGAGTATTTTCTATCATCACTGTATCGCGTGCTGGATCCATGCGCGTTGTCATTGCCCAGATAACGTCTTTCCAGTCGCGGGCGTTAACATCGTCGTCTGTGACAATCACAAACTTGGTGTACATAAACTGTCGCAAGAAAGACCACACGCCCATCATCACGCGTTTAGCGTGGCCGGGGTATTGTTTTTTAATCGTGACAATTGCCATGCGATAAGAGCAGCCTTCCGGCGGCAAATAAAAATCAGTAATTTCCGGAAATTGCTTTTGTAAGATCGGAACAAATACTTCGTTCAGTGCAACGCCTAAAACGGCGGGTTCGTCCGGTGGTCTGCCTGTGTAGGTGCTGTGATAAATAGGGTCTTTACGATGTGTGATTTTTTCGACGGTAAATACGGGGAAGCTATCGACTTCGTTATAGTAGCCGGTGTGATCGCCGAAAGGACCTTCATCAGCCATGTCGTTGGGAGCAATGTAACCTTCTAAAACAAATTCGGCACTTGCCGGAACTTGTAAATCATTGCTAAGACTTTTTACCACTTCGGTTTTATCACCGCGAAGTAAACCCGCAAAAGCGTATTCAGATAAAGTATCAGGTACAGGTGTTACTGCGCCAAGAATAGTTGCCGGATCAGCACCGAGTGCAACAGAAACGGGAAAGGGTTTGTCGCCATATTTTTGTTGCCATTCTCGAAAATCTAAAGCACCACCACGGTGACTTAACCAGCGCATAATTAATCGGTTTTTTCCGATCAATTGCATGCGATAAATGCCTAAATTTTGTCGGTCTTTTTCTGGGCCTTTAGTAATGACAAGAGGCCAAGTGACTAATGGCCCTGCATCACCGGGCCAACAGGTTTGAATCGGTAATGTATTTAAGTCGACGTCATCACCTTTGATAACGATTTGTTGGCAGACTGCTTTTGAAACAACCTTTGGCCCCATGTTTAAAACTTGTTTAAAAATGGGAAGTTTATCCCATGCATCTTTCAAACCTTTTGGTGGTTCGGGTTCTTTTAAAAAAGCGAGAAGCTTACCAACTTCATGTAAGGCTTCGGTGGAATCTTGTCCCATGCCTAAAGCAACGCGTTTAGGCGTACCAAATAAATTGCCGAGTACAGGAGTGGTATAACCGATGGGATTTTCAAACAGTAACGCGGGGCCGCCCATTTTTAACGTGCGGTCGCAAATTTCAGTGATTTCTAAATTCGGATCAACCGGCGTTGTAATGCGTTTTAATTCGCCCATTTTTTCTAATTGAGCTATGAAATCGCGAAGGTCTTTATATTTCATTCCTGAATTGCCTTATGGCTTTGTCTAATGAGCCAGTGCCTATTGATTTAATTGTTGTAATAAAATGTTCGATCAAAAGGCACGGCGGACTAACTTAGGAATTTCTTACATTTTTCTCATAAAATCGTAAGATTTACTTACGCTTCATTGATTGGAAAAACTCATCATTCGTTTTAAATTCTTTCAGCTTCTCCGTTAAGAATTCAGTTGCAGCGACATCTTCCATATCGTGAAGAAGTTTACGTAGAATCCAAACACGTTGCATTTCGTCTTCTTGCATTAACAAGTCTTCCCGGCGTGTACCAGAGCGACGAATATTAATGGCTGGGTAAATACGCTTCTCGGCAATTTTCCTGTCGAGGTGTAATTCTAAATTACCTGTTCCTTTAAATTCTTCGTAAATTACCTCATCCATTTTCGATCCGGTATCAATCAATGCCGTCGCAATAATGGATAAACTGCCGCCTTCTTCAATATTACGAGCAGCACCAAAAAAGCGTTTTGGACGCTCTAGAGCGTGCGCATCGACACCACCGGTTAATACTTTACCGGATGAAGGAATGATAGTGTTGTAAGCACGAGCCAAACGTGTGATTGAGTCGAGTAAGATCACAACATCTTTTTTATGTTCTACGAGACGCTTCGCTTTTTCGATCACCATTTCGGCTACTTGAACGTGTCGAGTAGGTGGTTCGTCAAATGTTGAAGCAACAACTTCGCCGCGAACAGAGCGTTGCATTTCTGTTACTTCTTCTGGACGCTCATCGATAAGTAATACGATCAAATGGCATTCAGGATTGTTGCGAATAATAGATTGTGCAATATGCTGCATCATAATTGTTTTACCGGCTTTAGGCGGTGCGACAATCAAACCGCGCTGGCCTTTTCCGATAGGAGACACAAGATCAATGATACGGCCAGTTAAGTCTTCAGTGGCTCCGTTACCAGCTTCTAACAATAAGCGTTGGTCGGGGAAGAGGGGTGTTAAGTTTTCGAAAAGAATTTTGTTTCGAGAATTTTCTGGCTTATCAAAGTTGATTTCTGCCACTTTTAAAAGAGCAAAATAGCGTTCGCCTTCTTTGGGAGGTCTGATTTTTCCTGCGATAAAATCGCCAGTGCGTAAATTAAAACGGCGAATTTGGCTAGGAGACACATAAATATCATCCGGGCCTGCTAAGTAGGAGCTATCTGCCGATCGTAAAAACCCAAATCCATCTTGAAGAATTTCTAAAACGCCATCTCCGTAGATGTCTTCACCGCTTTTAGCGTGGCGTTTTAAGATATTAAAAATAACATCTTGTTTGCGAGAGCGGGCGAGATTTTCAAGCCCCATTTCTTTCGCGATTTTAATAAGTTCTTCAATGGGTTTAGTTTTTAAGTCTGTTAAATTCATAGGTATAAGTGTTTGGTATCAGAGGTTAGGGTTGGATTAAAATATTCCGGATGGAGGTTAAATGAATAAATGTTAGGGAATTGGGTAAATGTTTGTTTAATTTTTTGTATCTTCTCAATTGGCTGTCAATAAACGCAGGCATTAAATAACATGTGTTAATGCGATTTTTGTTGTTATGTCTATGGCGTTTATTTTTCTAGTTTTCTTTTTTTACTTGAGAGTTCTATGTTGATTTCTTGTTGCACTCTCTAAATTTATCATTACAGCTGAGCATTGGGTGAATCACAAAGCGCATCTAGCGTGCATCAATACGGGGCATGTTTATGCCATAGTATGAGTAGCTTGCTGAGATGACTCTCGTCATTTCTTATAAGGTGATTCTATCTTTGAGTGCTCTATCTGATTGTTCTGGTAATAAAGGTTTGAGGAATACATCTAGAAATGTAGTTGTATTGAGTCAAATAAGTATTAAGCCAGATCTACAATTTCCTAATACATTGGAATGTTTTAATTCTTCAAAGGGGAAATTGGAAAGAGTTTCGCAGGGTTGCTTGTTAAGGCATTTATCTTGTGCATTTTAAACCTAAATGCAACTCAAATTTTTTGTCACTTCAAATCTACAGGAAGAGATTTGGGTGAACTTTCACAAAGTATAGCGATAATAAAGGTGTTGTGCAAAATTTAATACCACCGGTTTATTAGACGGGTCGACCGGTGATATTCAATATCGCTTAAATACTGCTTTCAACGAATTCGGTCAACTGGGCTTTTGATAGTGCCCCAACTTTCATGGCTTCCATATTGCCATCTTTAAATAGCATGAGTGTTGGAATACCACGGATATTGAATTTGCCCGGTGTTTCAGTATTTGCATCGACATCCATTTTACAAATCTTCACGCGACCACTGTATTCAGTCGCCATTTGCTCCAAAATAGGCGCAATCATTTTACAAGGACCACACCATGCTGCCCAAAAATCGACTAATACGGGTTCGCCCGCTTGTAGTACATCAGTATCAAAGCTCGCATCAGTTACCTGAACAATAGCGTCACTCATAATGTTTCTCTCCAGAAATGTGTCAGTAATTTTTCGCAGTACGGTGCAGAATTAACGGCGGTTGAACAGCGGAATGGTGGATGATAAGCACCCAGAGAAGTGGTTACAAGTTGATATGGGGCAAAATATCTAAATCTCAAGTATAGAATTAAACTATCGGCCACCAAATATCTTTAATTCAATCATTTCATTGAAACATCTTTCTACTTCTATTCTTCCATAAAAATGGAAACAGCTTCATTGAGGAAGCGCCTACCTAGATCAGTTGTTTTGTATAGGAATGGATCATTTTCTAAAAGTCCTCTTTTGATGAGATATTTGAGCTCTGAAGTGATTACTTCTTTTGAGAGGCCTGTTCGTTCGTGAAACAAATGAGAAGGTACGCCTTGATTTAAGCGTAATGCGTTCATCATAAATTCAAGAGGGAGCGCATTGTGGTCGACAGCGTTCCATTGTGTTGGATGAGTCGAGCGAGCAATAATCGCGTTAGACGTTAATGATTCAGAAAAGTCCGCTGATAAATAATGTGCAGGTAAGCGAGTCTTTTGGCGACGAAGAATTTGATTAGATTCTATATCCGTAATTTTCCCATGAGCACCAGCGCCAATACCTAAGTAATCACCAAACATCCAATAATTAAGGTTGTGCTGAGAGCGAAGGTTTTGAGAAGGATCTTTAGCATTGCTGGTTAAACAAAATGCAGACACTTCATATTGAGAAAACCCTTGAGACTGCAACCATGCATGACCTTGTTCCTCAATTATTGCGAGAACATCATCGACAGGGAGCTTTGGAGGCTGTCGATAAAACGCAGTGTTTTGTTCAATGGTTAATTGATACCAAGACAAATGTGCTGGAGAAAGATCGATGACTTGCTGTAAATCATTAAGAGCATCCTCAATAGATTGATCGGGGAGGCCGTGCATTAGGTCGATATTAAAATTATCAAACCCAGCACCTCTTGCTGCGTTAACAGCAGCGACAACTTCTTTTGAGCTGTGAATTCTACCGAGGGTTTCTAGGTGCCGATCCTGCATGCTTTGAGCGCCAATCGACAAACGATTAACCCCGGCATCGTGATAGCCTGTGAATCGAGAGTGTTCAGTGGTGCCAGGATTCGCCTCTAATGTGATTTCTGCGCTTCTCTTAATGCCGATAAGCTTATCGGCTCCGTCGATAATGCGTGCAATACCTTTTGCAGAGAATAGGCTTGGCGTTCCTCCGCCGAAAAAAATGCTTTGTAACTTTCGACCTTGTGCGTAAAGTGCGTCTGCTTTTAAATCGGCAAGTAGTTGATCGATATACTGCTCTTCAGGAATTGTATCGGTTGCTGAAGAAGCAGAATCAGAACGAGAGGACAAAAGAGCTGTGTCCAAAAGGGGACGCGAATGGATAGAATGGGAATTAAAATCACAGTAGGGGCATTTCTTCACGCACCATGGAATATGTACATAGAGTGATAAAGGCGGAAGAGAAAGCGTTTCGGGGAGTTTAGTCATTCAGTGGTTTTCAAGTTCTTGTGTCGTTAAAGCGCTACGGTTAAGAGCGTGAGTTAATTTTCTAGCGAGATGCGTATAATAGCTGAGAATGAGATGAAATAATCATTTTTACCTGATGTAAGATCAAACAAACGGCCACATTCCGAAGACCAATCCTAAAGGCAAGCCTTAAACGTATAAGCAGTTTATGTTTACAATTTTTCGTCAAATCATGAGAGCCAAAAAAAATCGTTTAGTGAGCATTGGGCTTGCGAAGATTTTTTTTCGTATCTTTCACCGTTCTGTTTCTTTTATTGGATTTATTTCTGTTCTAGCAAGCTTGACTATCTGTACAGACGCTTACGCCAAAATAGATTTAGACATTAAGGGTGTTGATGGACCTACCGAAGAAAATATTAAGCTGCATTTATCCAAATGGGAAAAATTGCCGTCGAATAATATTGAAGGAATTAAAGAGAAATTTGAAAAAAATATCCAACAAGCGTTGCGAGCAATGGGATATTACAGCGCAATTATTGAATATCAGTTAGGTGGTGATGAGCTAATGCTCAATATCAATTCAGGTGAGCCGATTAAATGGAAAAATGTTGATATTCAATTGCTCCATGATAAACATGTAATGGATGTTCGTTTACAAACAGTGATTGATGCGAATCCCTTTATTGTTGGAGAAAGAATTAATCATAAAGTTTATGAGGGTTACAAAAAAAGCCTGTTAAATTCAGCCTCAGAATTTGGGTACCTAGATGCAAAATTTAATAAAAGTGAACTACAGATAAATCCAGAAAATTACGAAGCGTCTGTTAAATTGATTTTAGAGATGGGGCAACGCTATAAAATTGGCGATGTCATTTATACGGATACAGATATAAGAAAAGAATTACTTGGCACCTTAGCGGAAGTGAAAAAAGATGAATGGTACAGTGCAAATACCGTGGGGCTTATTTACAATCGAATGTTAAACACCGGTTATTTTTCTGGTGTGACAGTGAATGTAAAAAAAGAAACGCCTAATATTGCGCATTTAACCATAGGGTTAACGGATGCTCCTAAACATAGAGTATCGACTGGTGTAGGTTTTGGTACTGACGATAACGGCCCAAGAGTAAGATTAAAATGGCAGCGACCTCGCATTAATACAAGAGGCGATAGTCTAAGCGCACAATTAAAAATCTCTCAAGTAGAGCAAAACGTTTCTGCGCAATACAGAATGCCATGGGATCATCCTCTTAATGAATACTTAAGCTATGATGTTGGGTGGCAGCAAAAAATCACAGAAGATATAACAACACAATTGGCAACAGCTGGCGCCTCTTATCATCGTGTTGTTAAAAACGGTTGGCAATATAGTTTTCATCTTGATGTAGAGAATGAAACTTCTCAAACAGATGACCTTCCAGAAGAATCATTTACTTATGTGATTCCGGGCGTGCAATTTTCTCGTCGAAGATTTAGTGGTGATGCAGCGGATCCATTAAAAGGTTATAAATTTTGGGCTAATCTCAGCACGAGCCGAGAAAGTCTTGGATCAGATACTGATTTCCATCGGTTTGATATTGGTACTAACGGCATAATAACGGCGTTTAAAAAGCACAGTCTTTTAGGTCGAGTAGAACTTGGATATATCGAAACTGATGATTTATTAAAAGTCCCGCCCTCGCAACGATTTTTTGCTGGGGGTGATCAGACGGTTCGCGGGTATAAATATGAATCTATATCGCCAGTGGATTCCGATGGTAATTTAACAGGCGGTCAATACTCTGCGATAGCTAGCATTGAATACAGATACCAGTTTTTGAAAAATTGGAAAGCTGCAATCTTTTATGACACAGCACAAATCTATCGAGATGACCCGACGGAATTACCAGCCGATGCAGTGAAAGCAAATAATTGGTTGGTGATGCTTGAAGACGCCAAACAATTTAAGTCAGGTGCGGGAATAGGTATTCGTTGGAAAACGCCAATAGGTCTTGTTGCTTTTGATATCGCTACGCCGATTAATCAAGAAAACAATGATGTTCGCTTTCACTTTTATTTAGGGACGCCGTTATGATAAGGCGTTTTTTTTCAGGTAAGTATTCCCGACTCAAAAGAACAGCAGCAGTTATTGCCGTGCTTATATTGGTGCTTTATCTGGCACTAGTCTCACTTATAACGTCAAATACATTTAGCCATTGGGTGGTGTCTAAAGCTCAAACCTTTGTTCCCGAATTAACTATTAGTGATCTCGAAGGTAATTTTTTTAGTGGCTTGAAGCTTAATGGAAAATACAGCACTGATGACATAACGGTTAAAATAAATAGCTTGAACACAAGCATTAACTCCCGTTGCTTATGGAAATTATCGATTTGTATTGATTTTGTTAAAGCAAAAAAAATCACAGTGACACTGGTAGACCGCAATAAAGAAAAAAAATACCAGCCCATTCAACTACCTTCGATTTCAATCCCAGTCAGTATCGTCGTCAAACAATTAGATGTTCAGAAATTAATTGTTAAGACACTGCCCGTTGATAAGTTAATAGATAAAAAATCAATAGCCGATAAAAGTGATTTAAACCTGAATGATAAAACCACGCTTTATCAAGCCGATAATTTAACCGCTAGAGCCAGCATTAAACAATCAACAGTCTTTATAGATAAGCTAAGTACTCATGATAATTATTGTGATTGGGCCGGGAAAGCTCGTGTTGTACTTAATAAAAATTATCCATTAACTTCAACGATAAGCTGCAAAAATGTTTCTGCATTTGGATCCGCAAGCGCAACAATTTCGGGCAGTGTTGCAGACTTAAAAGCCGTTGTGACTTCTACGATCCACGTTAATGAAATAGTTTCTCCATCAGAACTCACAGACTCCCCTGTTGTTACCACGGTATCTATTCAACTGAAACCACTTGAAGAAAACTTACCGATCAAAGCTGATCTTGATTTAAATGAACCGTTACGAATTTTACTGAACCCTCATTATATTGATTTGATCGATACAACAATTCATGTTGATGGATTTGTAATGAGTCCGGTGCTAAGTCTCGATGCCAATCTGTCGAGCGATATTAACCCCGAAAATAGCCATGTGACTGCTAGTGTGTCATTTAAAGAAAATGTTTTAAGTGTTGATGCTTTTAAAATTGATCTCCCAGAGGGAGAAATAATGACAAAAGGAACATTGAGCTTGGTTGATAGTGTTGATTGGTTAGGAGAAATGTCTTGGAAAGATGTTTCACTTGAACAATGGTCAATTATTCCATCGACAGAATGGCTAATAGGAAAGTTATCTGGAACTGCTAAAACAAATATTCAATATAAAAATGATATTTTAAATGCTGCAATTAAATTTCCAAATATATCTGGGATATTGAATGAAAAGCCATTGTTGGCAAATGGCGGGTTAACGATAAAAGATAATGATTTAACCGTCGAAAACTTTGTTCTAAATTATGCAGATAAAAATAAAATAACGGCGAAAGGAACTATTAATCAAAATACAGTAAATCTACACGCTGATTATGCGTTAGATGATTTAAGTCCCTTTGTTGAATCTTTTTCAGCGAACGCATCAGGAAAGCTAGCGGGAAAAGCTAGCGTAATGGGAACGTTAGATTCTCCAGATATTCATGTTGATGCGACAGCTAAAAATATTATTTATAACCAACTACAGATTTCCCATTCAACTGCTTTTGTCGATTGGAACAGCGGGTTAGGAAAAAACAATACGGTAAATGTGAAAGTTGAAGGCATTCGTACAGGAGAGTCGGCTCCCTCTAATGCATCAATAGTGCTCAACGGAACGATCAAAAATCATAATCTTTTAGTTGATTGGGTTGAGACTAATAATCAAAAAGAAGGCGCACAAAAGAAAGGTGCAGAATTACGTTGTTCTGGTAAATTCCCTTCAAAAAATTCTGAAGCTACTTATGAACGCTGGGTAGGCGTGTGTGATGATTTAAACATTTGGTCCGATTGGCAGGGGAAACAATTGCGTTGGACGTTGACGGATGCCGTTGAGGTAGATTACTCCGCAAACCCTCTTGAGCTCAGCATTTCAACTTTTTGTCTAAAAAATAATAGTTCAAAAGTTTGTAATGAAGAATTTATAAATTACAGCGATGGAGATATTGCCAGCCTATCTATTGTTGGAGAAAAATTACCTGTTAGCTGGGCAAAGCCATTTTTACCCAACAATATGATCGTAGAGGGTGATTGGGAATTCGTACTGCAAGGTAATAATGTGATTGTAGATAATCATTTGACGGCTGAAATAATGGCTACTAACGCAGCAGTGATTTTTTTAAGTGAAGATGGCACAGACTTAAATAAAAAAGGATTGGATACGAAAACGTTAGAAGAAAAACATATTCAAGCAGAAGTCGATATTAAAAAATTATTTGCCCGGTGGCACTGGAATAACATCGACGAAACTAAATCCACAATTACAGCTGGGAATACAAAAAAAGGGCATCGTATTACTTGGGAGCTTAATACCGAAAAAAATGGAGACATATTAGGTCATCTCAATATCGTTGGCCAATTATTAGAGGGCGAATTGATAGCACAAAAAATTCAGCTAGAAAGCCTATCGAATATTGTTGTGCCAAATCCTGAAGACGTTGTCACAGGGGAGGTTAATGGGCAATTAACGTTAACTGGAATGCTTGATCGTCCGGTGTTTAATGGGCAGCTCGCATTATCCAGCGGCTATGTTGAAAGTGCGATGACACCGGTGCCTGTTAAAAATATCACGATGGATTTGGACGTCAACAATAACGTTGCATTATTGAATGGGACATTTGATGTCAATGAAGGCGCCGGCGTTGTTAATGGAAAAATAGATTGGCAAGTCGAAACATGGTCAGGAGAATTACAACTTATTGCAGATGCCATTGCGTTTCAGCCAGAACCAAAAATGTCGTTTATTCTTTCTCCCGATCTTCGACTGTCAATGTCTCCGGAAGAATTGGTTTTGTCGGGTGTTGTCACTATTCCTAAAGCCAGAGTTGAGGTAGAAGAATTACCTGAGCAAGCTATCTCTGAATCCAATGACACAGTGATTGTCGGTGAAAAAATAAAAGCGCCACAACAGCAAATAAAAACATCATTGCAATTAGTACTCGGTGAGGATGTGCAGTTTAAAGGCTTTGGATTAGAAACTAACATTAGTGGTGACTTATCAATACAGCAAAAAAATAATGAGCTGTTAAAAGCAGATGGCGTGCTTGAACTAAAGAAAGGCCGATATAAAGCCTACGGGCAAAATTTATTAATTCAAGAAGGTGATTTAGTTTTCGTAGGAAATATTGAAAATCCTCAATTAAGAGTGTCTGCAATACGCGCTGGAATTACCGATGATGTAACCGTTGGCCTGCTCGCAACAGGCGCGATTATGAGCCCGCGTATCAGCCTTTTTTCTCAGCCATCGATGCCTCAACAGGCTCAGCTCAGTTATTTATTAACGGGTAATGCGCCGGGCGTTGAAGTTTCTACTGATCCTGCACTTGCTGCAACAGAAGCCGCATTAAGTTATGCGTTGGCTTCAGATGTTGGTTTGGGTTTTACAAAAAAAGCGGGAGAAGCATTAGGTATTGAAGACTTGCAATTGACCGCAGGGTCTTCGCCGGCTTCTAGTTCTGAAGGCGGAACACAGATAGGTCTTAGTGGATACGTAACACCCAAACTCATGGTACGCTACGGGGTTGGTGTATTCGATGCATTTAACTCTTTAACATTGAATTACCGACTGAGTAAAAATCTGTACTTGGAAGTCATTAGCGGTGAAAGTAGTGCCCTAGATTTGCTCTGGAGTTTTGAGCGTGATTAAGTTTTATTAAATTTTTTAGGACAAGTTATATGACTGACATTATTCTTCACAACTACGAAGCATCGCCTTTTGCGAAAAAAATTCGTGCAATTTTAGGTTTAAAAAAAGCGAGCTGGTCTTCTGTAGAAATTCCTCGAATTATGCCTAAGCCTGATGTGGTTGCTTTAACTGGCGGTTATCGTCGAACACCTATCATGCAAATAGGCGCAGATATTTATTGTGATACTGCATTAATTTCTCAAAAGCTTGACCAAATTTTTCCCGAAAATACGCTTTATCCTAACGAGTATTTGGCCGCCGCAAAATCAATGGCGTACTGGGCAGACAATGTTTTATTTCAGCACACGGTGCCAGTTGCTTTTCAAAAAGAAGTGATGATTCAAACGTTTGGTGGCAACGTTGAAATGATGAAAGCATTTGCGAGTGATCGTGCTGACATGAGTAAGAACTCTCCTCGCCGACGTATCTTGCCAGAAGAAGCGCATCTTATGTTTGATCGTTTTTTACAAGATTTAGATGCACAATTGTCGGATGGCAGAGAATATCTTTTGGGCGACAAGCCGAGCATTGCAGATTTTTCTGTTTATCATGCGCTTTGGTTTGTAAAAAGCAAACCGATTATTACTGAAAAGTTTATTGGTCATAATCATTTGTTACGTTGGATGGATACAATAGATGCACTCGGTGAAGGTAATGTCACTGTCATCTCAAGTAGTGATGCTATTGCGATTGCAAAACAAAGTTCTTCACAACAACAGCTTGCTAAAAACGTATTATCTGACTTTACATTGGGCGATGACGTTGAAATTTTGCCAGGTGATTATGGTTTTGATCCTGTTAAAGGGAAGTTAGTTTTCAGTGATGAAAACGAATTTGCTATCTCGCGACAAGACGAAAGAGCCGGCGACCTTGTGGTTCATTTTCCTCGGTTGGGTTATGACATCCGTACCGCAGAGTAACCGACATATTATTATTTTTGATGGCGTCTGCAACTTTTGCAATGGCGCCGTTAATTTCATTATAAACCGTGATACAAAAAATTTGTTTGTTTTCGCTCCAATGCAAAGCGACACTGCAAAACAACTGATAGAAAAATACGGCGCTGACAAGGTTGGTACTGACACTTTCTTATTGATTAAAAATAATAAAGCATTTGTAAGAACCAATGCAGCTCTAGAAATTTGTAAAGATCTTTCGGGTTATTGGTATTTGTTTCTAGCCATAAAGATACTTCCTTACTTCCTCAGAGATTTTTTCTACAAAATTTTTGCTAGGAATCGTTATTTCCTTTTCGGAAAAACCGATCAATGTATGATGCCTGCGGATGAGATTAAGGATCGTTTTATCGATTTTTAAATAGATGTGTAATTTCTTATTCGTGATATTATTTGGCGAATATAGCTGATACACCACTTCAAAAGAAGGTTTCGATGGAACAAGGTACGTCTACAAATATGGCCGATAAATCGGTAAAGAACAAAAAAAAGCAAAAGCCAATTACCATTGGAAATGTGACAGTCCAACCTGGCACACACGAGACGATTAATGTTCCGTTGGCGCCCATGTATACGCACAATGATGTGCAAATGACTTTGCATGTCATTAATGGGCGTTACGAAGGTCCGATATTGTTTGTGAATGCCGCAATTCATGGCGATGAAATTAACGGCGTAGAGGTTATTCGTCGAGTGCTAAAGTTAAAACAATTGAATCGTTTACGCGGTACTTTGGTCGCAATTCCAATTGTTAATGTTTACGGCTTTCTCAACAACTCTCGTTATCTTCCTGATGGTCGCGACTTGAATCGCAGTTTTCCTGGTAGCCCGAAAGGTTCTCTGGCTTCGCGTATCGCGCATACGTTTTTAAATGAAATATTATTCAAGTGCACTCATGGAATTGATATTCATACCGGTGCAAGGCATCGAGGTAACTTGCCTCAAATTCGAGCCGACCTAAGCAATCCGCAAGTAGAACAACTTGCTAAAGCCTTCGGTGTTCCAGTTGTTATCGATTCTAAAATCCGAGATGGATCTTTGCGTGAGATGGGTGATGAAAAAGGGATCCCAATTTTATTGTATGAGGCAGGAGAAGCCTTACGTTTTGATGAGCTGTCTATCAGTGCAGGTGTTCGCGGGGTAGTGAATGTCATGCGAGAAATAGATATGCTGCCTAAAAAGACCAGTGCAGAAAAAAAATCTCTATCAGGTGAAGTATCGGCTGCTCAATTAAAGAGAGAGAAAAAGAAACGAGAAACGATTGTTTCTAAAAAAACCAACTGGATACGAGCTCCTCACAGTGGCATTTTACGTGCGCTGGTGCCACTAGGAGCGAAAGTAGAAAAGGGGAATGTTCTTGGCCTAATTGGAGATCCTTTAGGCTCTCATGAATATGAGGTGATCGCCGATAGTGACGGTATCGTTATTGGTAGAACTTATTTGCCACTAGTTCACGAAGGTGAGGCTGTGTTTCATATTGCTCAGTATGCAATAAAAACTGAAAAAATATTTGACCAAGTTGATGAGTTTCACGAAGAATTTGTAACAGAAGTGTCATTGGAGGCACCAGAAAACCCACAAGATGCGCCAATTCAATAATTATTTCCTTTTAAATCTGTAACTTTTATGGAGAAAGCTATGGCGGATACGCTGGGCATTAATCACTTAGGACTAGCGGTAAAAAACTTAGATGAATCTAAATCCTTTTTTATTGATGGGTTAGGTTGGGCTGAGTCTGGCTTTGATGTGTCTTACCCTCGTACAGCTGTATCAGACGGTGTTGTTCGATTAACACTGTGGCAAGTTGATAGTAGTTCGCCAATTGAAAAATTTAATCGCAGACAAAATATTGGTTTACACCATTTGGCGTTAGAGGTTGAATCAGAAGAAAAGTTAAACGCCACTTTTGATACATTAAAAAACTTCCCTGGTGTGGAAATTGAATTTTCGCCCGAACTAGTGGGAGCTGGCCCGCGAAAACACATGATGTGTTATGAGCCGGGAGGGATACGAATAGAATTTATTTGGCAGGGGGTTTAGCCGATTTAAAATAAATCCGCTTTAGAAAATTCAGTTAAAAACTTTTGCATCGCTTGGCCTCGATGACTAATTCTATTTTTTTGCTCCGGCGCTAATTCAGCTGAGCTACATCCACTGTGTGGTAAATAAAAAAGCGGATCATAGCCAAAGCCGTTTTCACCTTGAGGGGATAACAAAATTTGTCCCTCCCATGAAGCCTGACAAACAATTGGGCAAGGATCTTCTGGGTAACGTAAAAAGGCTAAGGCACAATGAAAACGAGCTGTCCGTTGAGCTTCGGGAATTTGTTTTAGGTTTTCTAGTAATAATTCATTGTTTGCTTGATCATTACATTCCTCACTTGCATAGCGCGCCGAATAAATACCCGGAGCACCTCGAAGTGCATCGACACTAATGCCCGAATCATCTGCAATGCTTGGGATCTGAGTTTGATGGCAAGCGTGACGTGCTTTTATAATCGCATTTTCTACAAACGACAAACCTGTTTCTTCTACGGATGTGACACCGAAATCAGATTGAGCTATAACGCGATAAGGCAAATCAGAAAACAATTGAACAAACTCTTTCAGTTTGCCTTGATTGTTACTGGCAATAACAATTTCTTTTTTATTATTCGTTAACATAAAGTGTCTTGGTAAATTTTATTTCGTAGTTATTGTCTTGACTAGAATCGTCGATTTTATCTTTGGGCGCTACGTTAATTTTAAAATGAAAAACTTCTTCTTCTGTCACTCGTAAAGAGGCGATGTAATAAGTCGCCGTCGCTTCACTAATTTCTTTGAAATCTAATTTTTTGACCTGCTGCAGCAAATTTGCAGCTGTTCCTGACACTATAGCTGGCTTTCCGCCATCCGTTGAATCATTCTCAGTTAATGCGATGTTAATTAAGACATAATTTTTACCGCGAATAATGCCGAGTTGGCTAGCAATTTTAGGTAAAACGGATGTACTGCTAAAAACACTATGATGAACAGTCATATCATCAAAGCGTGTAAAGCTGTCCTCTTGACTGAAGCTCATAGAGGAAAATAACATGGCGAGCAAAAGTGAAAAAAACTTGAGCATATTAATTTAGTCTAAATGAAATGTGAGAGAAAGGAACAGCTAAGTTTTAACTGTTCAAATCAATATGAGTTGGTCGGATTTCGCAACACCAAAAATAATATTTTTTATGATTAATTATTTTGAAGGTGTTGCGGGCTATTTAAGGCCGCCTGTCTTGCATCAGCTAAATTCACAACATTATCGGCCTTGGTTTTTCCGTAAGGCGTACTGACGCTTAGCTTTTCGATAATGCCGCCCAATGACGTTAGCGCTTGTTCTTGCACAGTAATGTTATTTTTTAATTCTTGTAGTTGATCGTCGATACCACGGTTTTCATTACTTAAATTTGCGAGACGCATCATGTGCCGTTCTAGTAACTGCTTTTGGTATAAATTGTGATGAGTGAGCGGTGTTAGCGCTTCTTTCACCCAGTGATTAACGTCTTCTTCTAGTGTTGAATATAACGAGCGAACTTCACTCACCAGTATTTGTACAAAACGTTCGATGACTTTACTCTTGCTCGCAAACAGAGTGTCTAGCGATAGTCTAAATTGATTGGCTTGATATTTTAATTGCGTTAGATGTTTTTGATAGGGTTTGATTGAAAATAGATGGCGTTCTAGGGCATCTTTACCTGTATCACTATGTTCAGGTCGCGCATAAATATCAGTCAAAATACTATTTGCAACATGAGCTTCTCGAATCATGTTGTCGATATTTCTTTCTAGAATTTGAAAAAATTCAGCGATGCATTTTGATAAGCCTGCTGTCGTCCAACTGCGGTTTAACTTGTCAGTCGTTGTGCCAATGAGCTGTTCAAGTAAAACAGTGCTCACGGGAGCCATTAACGCAGTACGCTGACGATCCAATAATCGTTGGCTAGATTTTAATGAAAGCGCTTGTTTGTGGTAGCCAGTGTGGGCCACTTTAATATTCTTTCTTAATTTATCCAACGTTTGCACTTGTGCATTGGTTGTTGTGCTGGCCTGCAAAGAGCGTAATTCATATTTACATTCTTCGTTTCTGTGTTGCAAAACACGATAGGTCGAGTGAGCGATAGAGACAACGTCAGCAATGGCGCGATGTTTAACAATATGTTTTTGATTTTCGACAATACGTTCTGCCAATAACATTTCCATTTTTAACAAACTGCTACGCAGTAATCTTGCTTTGTCGTGACTCGCTTTGGCGAGTAAACCTTCTTTAGCAGAAATAGGAACAACGTGTTCTATAGGTACTTTTAATTGCCGTGCAGTAATTTCGCGAACATCACGAATCGAACGAGCCACTTCTTCTTGTGACTGTAAATCATTCCATAAGGTATCAATTTTATTGAGCAAGACCAAAACCGAAATGCCTTTGTTTTCTCGGAGGACTTCGATGTGCTCATTCCATATCGCCATGTCGCTAGCGCTCACGCCAGCATCGGCAGCAAGAATAAAAATAACTGCTTGTGCTTTAGGTAACGTATTCAGTGTGAGCTCTGGTTCATTACCGAGAGCATTTAGCCCAGGCGTATCAATAATGCGAAGGCCTTGGCGCAACAGTGGGTGATCGAGATTAATGAGTGCGTGACGCCATGCAGGAATTTCAACAAGGTTTTTGTCGTCGGGGTGGCGAGTCAGCATACGATTATCAAACCCCATTTGGCGAGCTTCTCGTTCAGTGACAGCTTTGGTCGCTGAAATCTGCGAAACGGCCTTATCAACTTGTTTGGGGTTGCGAGGGTCAAAGTACACACTGACCCACTTTTGTGGAATACGTCGAAAGCTTTCGATGCTAGTTGTTGTGCGTCGAGTTTCAATTGGTAGTAGGCGAACGCAACACCTTTCTGATTTTGGCTCGTAATAAATCTCGGTAGGGCACATGGTTGTGCGACCTGGACGAGAAGGCAATAAACGTTGCCCATATTCTGAAAAAAGTAATGCGTTAATTAATTCGGTCTTACCACGAGAGAATTCACCGACGCAGGCGAGCGTAAAGTGGTTGTGGGCTAATAAAGAGCGAGCATGGTTAACAGAGTGCTGCGCTTCAACGCTTTTAATCCGATGATTACGAAACCACGCATGGAAAGAGCCCAAATGAGATTGGAGTTCTGTTTTCCAGCGATCGTAACTCGCCATTTGGCGATACAGCGATCTTACATCCATTGCTATTTGTCTCTCTTCTTTACATTTAACTCATTACAGACGGTTTAGATGGATATACAGCGCTTCTAAAAGCCTAAAAATAACAAATATAAAGGTGTTGATGGCCTTTTATATTGGTAACAGCTATATGGCGCAAATAAAGTTCTAATTAAAACCGAATTAGAGCGTCGATGGAAGCAATCCTTTTGTAATTTCTAAGGTTATCTATCTCTTTGTTTTCTGACCATTTTCTGAGAAATATCAAGATTATTTCCGAGATATAAAAATAGCGAATGAGATGGCCTGTAAGCCCTATTTTTCGTGGGCATCGGGTAACGATAACGGATTTTATGAGGGAGTAAATGATACGAAAGACGGGCGGGCTGCTGAGTGGACTGTTTGCTTAAAATCAATAGTGCGCGAAATAGCGATATAGAGAGAGTCAATTTCTGGGTGTTGGAGGGCAAGCAGAGTGAGAAGTTGGCAATTGGGCGGATATCCAGAACGAATCCTTGGGAGCGCTACAAGCTAGGGACAAAAGCAAAAAAAGCCTCTAACCCTAGAAGCTTTTTTGTAGATCAGTTTCCAATCATTAAACAATTAGAATTTAAAGCCCAGACCAACCATGTACACAATGGGGTCGATCTCGATATCAGTCTCTAGATTTAATCCGATATCTAAATCAATATCTGCCGTTGTATCAATATCTGCTTTCCAGATGGATGCGTTTAAACTCAAAGTATCAGTCAATTGGTAATCAGCACCGACTTCAAACGCAAGACCGAGAGAGTTATCAAGACTGACATCGCCTGAACCGAGCAACGCTTTAGTTTCCGAATTCAATTCTTCACTAAAAAATATTGTGTAGTTAATACCAATGCCGGCATAGGGCTGAAATTTACTACCAGAGCTAAGCGGAAAATATTGCAAACTTAACGTAGGCGGTAAATGTTTAACATCGGCAACATCTAAAGAATTAGGAAGTAGAAGCGCTGAACCACCCCGCAAAGTGGCCGTATGTTTAAACGGAGTAGAAGCCAGTAATTCAAGACCGATATGATTAGATAGCATGTAAGTTAGCGTCAAGCCGACTTGAGTGTTTGCGTCAACGGTGGCATTTGTACCTGGTATGCCGACTTGGTTAACTTTAAGATTGTTACTGCTCGAATCGGGATCAACAGTAGCTGCGCCAACTCGTACAACTAAATCCCCTTTTTCGTAAGCCGAAACATCCGCTGAGTTGATTAATATTCCTAAGCTTGCGACGGCAACACAAATTTTAAAACTCTCTTTAATCATTTATCTCTCCTACTTTCTGTATGTGATTTTATGAATTCATTTTAGCCGCATAAAAAATAAGGAAGATGACTTGAATCAAATAGAATTGTTTAAATAAAAAATAACATTATTTCATGAAGAGGTTAATAAAAAGAAAGGTATTGATATCGTGACTAGATAGTAATTTTATAAGGTTTTTCGAATGCCGCTTTCAGCGGATGCGTTGGGTTGAAGGTAGCAATGCAAAAATAACGTGTCAGCATCCCAGTGGTAATAGTTATGATTAGTCACTGAGACACCTTTGATATTTTTGTAGCAAAATATTTTCTATTAGTAAAATTATAAAATAGCTTTAAATGCCGAGAACAATAGGAGCTACGGAAGCGGTTAGCCCCACTTTTAGTGCAATTGCTCCAATCATTATCCTGCAAACTTGTAATGCTAAAAAAACAAAAATAGGTGTGATATCTAAGCCGCCCATAGGTGGTATGATTTTTCTAAAGGGGGCTGTAATAGGGTCAACAATTTGTCGGATCAACATTAGGATTGGATTATAACTTCCTGGAGCAATCCAGCTTGCAACAATCATAATGATCATGCCGTAAAAATAAATATTCACAACTAATGAAATCAATCCAACGACTGACCAAGTAATGGCTGTAATAGGGTTGAGAATGCTAGCTCCGAGAATAAACGCTAATATTTGGATCACCAACCAGTGAAATACAATAGCAAAAACAACGGAGGCAAAATCAATACCAAAAAAACCAGGTATAACTTTTCGCAATGGAATGAGTACGGGATTTGTAGCTTTTACAATGAATTGAGAAATGGGATTGTAAAAATCTGCTTTTGCTAGCTGAAATAAGAATCGTAAAACGATCACGGTAAGATACAGCGAACCTAATGTCCCAACAATGAGAAGACCAACTTGTACCATAGGGTCCATTATTATTTCTCCGAATTTTTAAAATGAATTTGATAATGTTTGATTGAAATAGCGAATGTTAATGCTATGAAAAATGAAATTGCTATCGCAGCTCTTCAGCCATTTCTACCGCACGATCTGCACATGCTTGCATGGCACGTTCTACCATGGCTTTAATATCATCTGCCTCGAATGATTTCACGGCTTCGATTGTTGTGCCACCAGGGGAGCAAACCTTTTGGCGTAATTCAGCAACATCAACATCACTTTTTTGCGCTAACAATCCTGCACCTAAACAAGTTTGTACTGCAAGGTTTTTAGCGGTGTCTGCGGCCAATCCTTGTTTGATTCCTGCTTCTATCATTGATTCCATAAACAAGAAAAAATAAGCCGGACCGCTGCCAGAAATTGCAGTGACAGCATCTAAAAGGTTTTCTTCGTCTAACCATTCAACAACCCCAACGGCAGAAAGAATTTTGTTGGCAATATCTTTTTGTTTGTTTGTCGTGTTGTCGTTGGCGTATAAACCGCTGGCACCTTGCTGAACCAGTGCGGGCGTGTTCGGCATGCAGCGGATAATGGCAAAGTCATTGCCGATCCATTGGGCGATACTCTTAACGGGTATTCCGGCAGCAATGGAAATAATCACCACATCTTTTTTCAAAAAAGGTTTTAGTTGTTCGCAAACAGTTTTCATGACTTGTGGTTTAACGGCAAGTAGAATCGCATCAGCGTTGGTAACACCTTCAGCATTGTTTGTTGAGGTTGAAATATTAAAATTAGATTTAAGTTTTTGTAAGTTTTCTTCGAGAGGGTCACAAGCGGTAATTGCATTGGCTGGAAAACGTTGGGCGATTAAACCGCCGATGATACTGGTGGCCATGTTGCCGCCGCCGATGAAAGTGAGTTGTGGTTCGCTCATGGAATTTTGAAACCTATTTTGATGAATTTTTAAGTGTAATAATTTCTATAACAAATTGTTTCTTGGCCCAAAAATATCGGTGCCTACGCGAACAATCGTGGCGCCTTCGGAGATTGCGGATTCCATATCGCCAGACATGCCCATCGATAACGTATCGAGGGTAGAGCTAACTAATCCCAATCTATCGAGAGCCGTTTTCAGCGATTCAAACAATTGAGTGACTTTTGCAAAAGCATCACGCTGTTTGCTGGTATCTGAGTTTGCTTTTGGGATGGCCATTAAGCCTCGTAATCGCAGGTGAGGCAAGTCGACAACGGCTTTAGCCAAGTCTAATATTCCATCCATATTATCGATCGATATACCGCTCTTGGAGGCTTCTTTATCAATATTGATCTGCAAGCAAATATTGAGAGGAGGCAAGTGCTCAGGGCGTTGGTCGTTCAATCGTTTAGCGATTTTCAGGCGATCAACGCTATGTACCCAATCAAAATTTGAGGCAATGTCCTGCGTCTTGTTACTTTGTATGGGGCCGATAAAGTGCCATTCAATGTCTAGAGTGCTTAAAAGTGATTGTTTTTTGAGCGCTTCTTGGAGGTAATTTTCACCAAAAGCACGATGCCCAGCGTCATAAAGGGTTTTTATTGAGGAAGCTGGCTGAGTTTTACTCACCGCCAATAGCTGCACCGAATTGGGAGCTCGGCCAGACTGAGCAACAGCGGCGTGCACTCGGTCGTAGACTTTGTGGAGTTTATCGTTCAAGTTGTACATATGCTTGAAGAGGCTATCCTTTATGAGTTAAAACCGTGTCTCATTATTGTTTCTAAAAATGGTTAACAATACCGCGTAACCTACTGACTCATAAGAATTAACATAAGAACTGGCAGCAGTGTAATACTAAGCTGGTTTAATGCTAAGGTAATTGTATGGATATTACAGAATTATTGGCGTTTAGTGCCAAGCAGGGGGCATCCGACCTCCATCTTTCCTCTGGTCTACCGCCGATGATTCGGGTTGACGGCGATGTTCGTCGAATTAACTTGCCGCCAATGGAGCATAAGCAAGTTCATGGTTTGATCTATGAAATCATGAATGACAAGCAAAGAAAGGACTTTGAAGAATATTTAGAGACGGATTTTTCGTTCGAAGTACCTGGTGTTGCTCGTTTCCGTGTCAACGCATTTAACCAAAATCGGGGTGCAGCAGCTGTATTTCGTACCATTCCATCGAAAGTATTAACGATGGAAGAATTAGGTATGGGTGGGGTTTTTAGAGATATCTGCGCCGTTCCACGAGGGCTGGTGCTGGTAACAGGGCCTACAGGTTCTGGTAAGTCCACTACGCTAGCAGCGATGGTTGATTACATTAACGATAATAAATATGAACATATCCTCACGATTGAGGATCCTATTGAATTTGTTCACGAGAGTAAAAAATGTCTTGTGAACCAACGGGAAGTACATCGAGACACTCATGGATTTACCGAAGCACTGCGTTCAGCATTGCGGGAAGATCCGGATATTATTCTTGTCGGTGAGATGCGGGATTTGGAAACAATTCGTCTCGCATTAACCGCAGCAGAAACGGGCCATTTAGTTTTTGGCACATTGCATACAACCTCTGCGGCAAAAACGATTGACCGGGTAGTGGATGTGTTCCCTGCAAATGAAAAATCAATGGTTCGATCAATGCTGTCAGAATCATTGCAGGCCGTTATCTCGCAAACACTGCTCAAGAAAAATGGCGGTGGACGAGTCGCCGCTCATGAAATCATGCGTGGTACTTCGGCCATTCGTAATTTGATTCGTGAAGATAAAGTCGCACAAATGTATTCGGCGATTCAAACCGGTAGTTCTTTAGGCATGCAAACGATGGATCAATGTTTGGCTGATATGGTTGAACGCAGAATTGTTAATCGTGATGTGGCGAAAGAAAAAGCGAAGATGCCAGAAAATTTTTGATTAAAATAAATTTTTATTTTTTTCTAATTTAAAAAGAATGATTGATGTAACACACAGAGGAATTATCGATGGATTTTGATCGGCTGTTAAGTTTGATGGTAGAAAAAGGAGCGTCGGATTTATTTATTACGGCGGGTGTTCCACCATCAATGAAAATCCACGGTAAAATTTTGCCAGTGACGACGTCACCACTTTCTCCGGAGCAAGCACGAGAATCTGTTCTGAGTGTCATGAATGAAAGGCAGCGTGCTGAATTTATTGAATCAAAAGAATTGAATTTCGCGATCAGTGCAAGAGGTGTTGGTCGTTTTCGTTGTAGTGCTTTTTATCAACGAAATTTGGCGGGTATGGTTTTGCGTCGAATTGAAACAACAATTCCGCAAATTGATGAGTTAGGTTTGCCTGAAGTCATAAAAGAATTGGCAATGACGAAACGTGGTTTGGTTATTTTTGTGGGCGCAACCGGTACTGGTAAATCAACATCTTTAGCAGCTATGATCGGGCATCGAAATAGAAATAGCAAAGGCCATATTATTTCCATTGAGGATCCCATCGAATTTATTCATCAACATCAAGGTTGTATCGTCACTCAGCGTGAAGTTGGTATCGATACAGATTCATTTGGTACAGCGCTTAAAAATACTTTGCGACAAGCCCCAGATGTTATTCTCATTGGTGAGGTGCGTACTCCAGAAACAATGGATCACGCCATTGCTTTTGCGGAGACAGGCCATCTTTGCTTATGCACACTCCATGCTAACAATGCTAACCAAGCCTTAGACCGAATTATTCATTTCTTCCCCGCCGATAGGCATCAGCAATTATTAATGGATTTGTCATTAAACTTGAAAGGCATTGTCGCCCAACAGCTAATTCCGACCCCAGATGGTAATGGCCGACGTGCTTGCTTGGAAGTATTGTTAAATACGCCGCTCGCTCAAGATTTGATTCGGAAGGGTGAAGTGCATGAGTTAAAAGAGCTCATGAAAAAGTCCACAGAGTTAGGAATGCAAACGTTCGATCACGCGCTTTATGAGTTATATAACAGTGGTGAGATCACCTACGAGGATGCGTTGTCTTATGCAGATTCACCGAATGATTTACGTTTGATTATTAAATTACGTTCAGAGACAGATTCTGAATATTTATCTAATGCAGCTGATGAATTAAGTATCCAAGAAGAAGAGCAAGACGCAGGTCGAACCTTTAGGTAATTAAGTCGATTTATACGCTCATTAAAAAGCCGAACATTTTGTTCGGCTTTTTAATGAGCGTAAATAAAAAATTGTTTAAATGTTTTCTGTAAACCAGCTTTCTAGAATTAATCTGGCTGCTATAGAGTCGACAGGATTTTTTGAAAAGTCTAATGTTTGTCGTCGATCCATGGCTTCTTCTTTTGCTGAATAAGTAGAGAGGCGCTCATCCATCTGTGTGACTTCAATTTTAAATTTTGCTCTTAATCGGTTTGCGAATTTCTGACTTCGTTTTGCTAATTCGCTTTCTGACCCATCCATGTTTAAAGGAAGTCCAACGATGAGTAATTCGGGCTTCCATTCTTGCAAGAGCTTGCTGACAATATCCCAGTTAGGAATGCCGTCACGTGCTTTTATTGGAGGTAGTTCGCTCGCTGTTTGAGTGATGGTTTGGCCAACGGCTACACCGATAGACTGCGTTCCAAAATCAAAAGCGATGAGAGTTTTGGCCATGATAATTTAATTTTTTAGAAAATATTGATAGGTTCTAAATTAGAAAGCTAATTTAGGCGTGGCCAGCAGTTGAATGGATTAAGTTCAGGTCAATGCCCAAATAGTTTGACACGCTAGCCCAGCGTTGTTCGCAAGGGATATTAAAAATAATATTGGGATCTGCAGGAACGGTGAGCCAAGCATTTTCAGCAATTTCTTTTTCGAGTTGACCAGAAGACCAGCCAGCATAACCGAGTGCGACTATAGCTTTCTCTGGTCCCGTATTTTTTGCCATTTCAACTAGCACATCTTTTGAAGCCGTTAAGCAAATATCATCAGAAATTTTTAATGATGATTCAAACGTTTTGTCATTAGAATGTAGTATAAAACCGTTTTCTGGTTGCAGTGGGCCACCGCAAAGTACTTCTTGGTTTAGTGTGGTTGGAATATGATTTAATTCCATTTGCTGAAAGATTTCATCAAGCGTTATATCGAGCGGATGATTAATGACAAAGCCTAATGCGCCATCAGCATTATGTTCACAAATATAAGTAATTGCATGAGCAAAAGAGGAGTCTGTCAAGCTGGGCATGGCAATTAAAAATTGATTTCGTAAGCTACCTTCAGCAAGATCACTAGAGACCTCGTTACAAAATAGTTGCTCGTTGTTTGTAATGTCACTGTTTTTCTTTTCCATGATAGTCAGTATTGGGTCATTGGTATTTGAATACAAGTGAGATTGAAAAAATATTGCTCAGGTATCATCGAGAAAGAAAAATAATTTTTAAGCGCTATTGGGAAAATTCTTTCGAATAATCAATTAGTTGTTAATCCTGTTATTTCAAAGCGCCAAGTGCGAATGATTTCTAGTTGGTCGACCTCTTTGGCTATTTCTGGTGGAAAAGGTGGGAAAGGTGCTGCCATGTGCACAATTTGTAATGCGGCATCGTCAAGAATGCTGTGGCCGGACGATTGAAGTAGTTCGACTCTTTCGATAGTGCCATTAGCTTTAATGATGGCAGCAAGGCGAAGTTGCCCAAAAATACGTTGGCTCAATGCTTGTTTTGGGAAGTTTTCATTGCCTACTAGCTCAACAGTTTGTCGCCAGCTATTTAGGTACTCTGCATCAGTTGAGGCTGTTGTTGCGACAGAAGTGAGGCGGCGAATACGTGGTTTTTTTGCATATGCTTGTTTTTGTCGATCAAGTTTTGCTTTTAGGCTGGCAATTTCGGCGCTGAGTAATGGTACCTGTAAATCTTTTCCTTCTTGGTCTAATTTTTTTTCTGTGGCGTCGGGTTCAGTTATTTTTGCGATGCTTAAATTTGAATCAGATGTTGTTTTGATTTGTTTGAGTTCTTGAGCTTGACTGACTTTACTGGCAAGAGCCTCAGGTGGTGGATTTACATCGCGAATTTTTGTGTCGGCAAACGGAGCAAATTTTTCTGTGGTCAGCTCTTTTGCCTTTTCTTCCGTGCCGCTTGCCTCTTGATTGAATTGGGCTTGGTAGTCCGCTTTGTCAGGTGCTTTTTCACTTTTATGTGTGGCAAGAGTGACTTCAAATGTGGGAGGAACGCTGGGCTGAGTGTCGATGCTAAAGGTGATACCTAAAATCAGCAGACCATGGAATGCGAGTGCAACAAATACGGTAAAACTTAGCCGATCGCTGCTATCGACAGAGTTATTAATCAGTTTTGTATCAGGTATGTCCATTGGTTTGTATATCTGCAGGCCGCTGTTAATTAATATGTTTTTTAATTCGCATTAAGTCGTCTTGAGATGGCATCCATTAATCGAGCGCCGATATTTGTATCATAGGCTTTATCAATTTCTCGTGCACACGTCGGGCTAGTCACATTAATTTCAGTCAGATAATCGCCAATCACATCAAGACCAACGAAGATTAAACCTTTTTCCCTAAGGGTTGGTGCGACCTGAGCCACAATCCACTCATCTCGTTCAGTTAAAGGTTGGGGTCTACCCGTTCCACCGGCGGCTAAATTTCCTCTCGTTTCACCAGCCATAGGGACTCTCGCTAGACTATAAGGTACAGCTTCACCATCGATGATCAATATTCGCTTGTCGCCATCTTTGATCTCAGGGAGGTATTTTTGAGCCATGATACTTTGGCGGCCATTGTCTGTTAGAGTCTCGATAATCGCACCTAGGTTGCGCCCTGACGGATCGACATGGAAAATCCCAACTCCGCCCATTCCATCTAAAGGTTTATAGATCACATCCTTATGGGTTTTGTGAAAATCTCGAAGTGTTTGTAAGTGCCTGCTAACTAAAACAGGTGGGCAGCACTGAGGAAACTGTGTTGCAAAGACCTTTTCGTTACAGTCTCTTAGGCTTTGTGGTTTGTTGATAATAAGAGTGCCCAGCCTTTCAGCCGCTTCCAATATATAGGTGGAGTAGACGTACTCGCTATCAAAAGGGGGGTCTTTGCGCATGAGGATGACATCAAGATCTCCTAACTCAATTGTTCGATGATCCTCTAGTTCGTACCATCGATCTGGATCGCTATAGACCTTGCATGACCTTGCGATAGCCTTTGGTGTACCTTGATCGAGAAATAAATCGGGCTGCTCCATATATTCGATGTGCCAATTTCGCTCAATTGCAGCTAAAAGCAGGACAAGTGTCGTGTCTTTGCTAAAGTTGATAGTGGAGATTGGATCCATTACTACGCCAAGCTTCAAAGTCATAAGTTTTATTCTTCAAAAAGTGTTTGTTGAGGCTCATGGGGCCAAGTTTTGTCATTGTGATATAGGGTTTACCACGACAAAAATGATTATCAGCAAACATGATGATAATGAAAATTAGTTTGGTTAAAAAGGAAAAGGTACGTGGTTAACGAGTGCTACGCAAGTCCTAGAATTTTTCATTCTAAGCCTTCAGTTTTAGCTACTCGCTATCCAATTTTTGCCGTTGATTCATGCGGTTATAGATAATACCTGAAAACTATGTTAAAAGTTTGTGAAACTCGGCTCGCTCCCGACATGCTGTAATTCTCATTGTCGAATGCGGTTATCAAAAGTGGAAAAATGCACTGAAAAGGTCATAAAGGCATGGAGATGAACTTCGAAAGTCTCAAAATCATGGTGATTGATGATAGTAAAACTATTCGTCGCACCGCAGAAACATTACTAAAGAAAGCAGGCTGCAATGTAGTGACGGCGACTGATGGCTTTGATGCGTTGGCAAAGATTGCTGATACTCGTCCTGACATCATTTTTGTCGACATTATGATGCCGCGACTTGATGGCTATCAGACTTGCGCCCTTATTAAGAACAACAGTGAGTTTAAATCAACGCCAGTTATTATGCTTTCTAGTAAAGACGGGCTGTTTGATAAAGCGAAAGGTCGCATCGTTGGTTCTGATCAATATCTTACTAAGCCGTTTAGTAAAAGCGAATTACTTGGTGCTATTGAGACTCATGTGAAACCACAAGCGCAAGCATCTTGATTTTAAACTTCTTTAATAAGCAGGCAGCGTTAAGCTGTAAGTTGAAGAAGAAAAAATGCGAATAATGTTAATCAGTCGCGACAGACTGAAATAGAAAATAGAAGATAGTTAAGCGAAATATATAAATTAAAAATTTTGATGAATCCGCCTGATATCTTGATGGCAATGACAAAATTTTAATTGCTATTTGCAAATCACTTTTGAGAACGATTTTGGAGCTACCTATGGCACGAGTATTAATTGTCGATGACTCTCCTACAGAGACATATAAGTTAACAGGCATTCTAGAAAAAAATGGCCACGCAGTGATTACTGCTGAAACTGGTGAAGAAGGTGTTTCTGTTGCTAAGAAAGAAAAACCAGATGTTGTGCTAATGGATATTGTTATGCCTGGTCTTAATGGCTTCCAAGCGACTCGCCAACTCAACAAAAACAATGAGACGACTGAAATTCCTGTCATTATTGTTACTACAAAAGATCAAGAGACAGATCGTGTTTGGGGGATGCGTCAGGGCGCGAAGGCATACCTGACCAAGCCAATCGATGAAAAATTATTGATGGAAACCATTAAGCAGGTCATGGCTTAAGTTAGAAGCAATATAAGGCCAAACCTCAAATATAAATTATAGAGAAGAACAAAAGAATGTCTGAACCTCAAGCCGCTTTTAGCGCATTACTTGATCTCGCAACACGAAGTCGTCGTGCAGCGAAAGGTTTGCCTTCGCAAGCTGATGTTCAGCCGCATTGGAGTGGAGTTGGATTCAATTTGTTGAATCATTTTTTTGTTGCGCCTATGGGTGATATCACAGAACTTCTTGAAATGCCTGTTTATACAAAATTACCGGGTGTGCAGCCATGGGTTTTGGGCGTTGCAAATGTACGTGGACGCTTGTTGCCTATTTTTGATCTCGCCGCATTTTTTGGTGGACGATTAGATACCCAGCGTAAGCGCCATAGAGTATTGGTACTTGAGTCCGATGATATTTATACGGGATTGGTGGTTGATGGTGCATTGGGTATGCAGCATTTCCCTATCGATACTTATGAATCACATGCTGATGATTTAGAAGAGCAGTTAAAACCGTTTGTGAATGGTAGCTATTCTCAAAGTAGAGGCGCTGCAGCTGAGCAAGATCAAAAATGGTATGTCTTTAATCCAATACAGCTTATTGAAGATCCGAGATTTATCAGTGCGGCTCGATAGTTATTTTATGGCTAATTTGAAGTATCACTATAAAGAACAAGAGATAAATTAGTTGGGAAACAAAACAAAGAAAGCACTGCAAGTGGTTGAATTGTTTTATCAATTTAGTAGGTGGATCGGGTGCTCGTCGTCATTGCGTGCCGGTCGATCGGTCACGGATGGCTAGAAGTAGGTTTTATAGTTAGTTTTACAGTTAGTTAAGAGCTTGAATTAGAAGTCAAATTTACAAAAACCTTTTGTACGCATTTAAGTACGCATGGTCCCAAAGAAAAAGACGCTCAGGAGCGCGTAGCATGAAAAACGAATCAAGAGACAACATATTTGCCAACATTAGAGAAAACCCTCTAATGGCATTGCTTCTTATCCTGTTGCTTTTAAGCATTGCAGGAATGGCAGCCAGTATCTTTTTTGTTCAGCGTGATGCTGCTCGTGATCAAGGGTACATTCAGTTGGCGGGTGAGCTACGTGTTCTATCTAACCAAGTAACCGGTCTTGCTCGTGAAGCAACTAACGGTAGTGAGCCAGCATTTGGTGAGCTGCAAAAAGTGATGAGCGAGATGAACTCAACTTGGAATCAGTTGCGCGCAAGTGATAAGCGAACGAGAACAGCAGTTGCTGCTGAATTTTCTCGCTTTGAATCCGTTTGGGAGCGTGTGAAAACAAACTCGAATACTATTTTGTCTAACAAAGACACGATCATCTTCCTAAATGATGTGGCAACAACGCTAAACCAGTCTCTTCCAGAACTACAGATTGAACATGAAGATATTAAAGATATTCTTCTAGAAAATAATGCACCCGCTTCTCAGGTTGCAGCAGCACAAGAGCAAACGTGGCGTGCTGAGCGTATTGGTCGTAACGTAGAAAAAATGTTAGCGGGTGGTGCAGATTCAATGCAGGCTGCTGATCAATTTAACCTTGATGCAAACTTATTTGGGAAATTTCTGGGTGGTATGCAAGAAGGTGATGCGGCATTAGGTATTTCACGGATTACAGATCGTGATGCGGTAGAAAGTTTGACGGAAGTATCTGAATTGTTTGAATTCGTGAACAGTTCGGTAAGAGAAATTTTTGAAGCGTCTCCAGCACTATTCGGTGCTCGACAAGCAACAGAAGCTCTACTTGATGACATGCCTCAGTTAGGTGATGCACTTGCAGCGCTGTCAACTCAAATTGGAGCGCAAGCAAGTCAGCGTCAGCCAAATAACTTAACCACGCTAATTGCTGCTGCGGCTGCTTTATTAATCCTATTGTTCATTGGTTTAAGGATTTATTCTGGTACCAGTAAAACACTGGACGACACAAAAAATACCAACGAAAGAAACCAAAACGCGATTTTACGTTTACTCGATGAGCTTGCTGACTTGGCAGATGGTGATTTAACAACGACAGCAACGGTATCGGAAGATTTCACGGGTGCGATCGCTGACTCTATTAACTACACGATTGACCAGTTGAGAATTCTTGTTTCGCGAATAAACGAAACAGCAGTAAACGTATCGCAAGCATCACAAGACACGCAGCAAACAGCTTTACATCTTGCAGAAGCATCGGAACATCAGGCGCAAGAAATTGCGGGTGCATCGGCTGCTGTAAATGAAATGGCTGTCACCATTGACCAAGTATCTGCGAACGCCGCTGAATCAGCTGCGGTTGCGGAGCGATCGGTATCGATCGCGAACAACGGTGCAAAAGTGGTACAAAATACTATTCACGGCATGGACACTATTCGTGAGCAGATTCAAGACACTTCAAAACGTATTAAACGTCTCGGTGAATCTTCGCAAGAAATTGGAGACATCGTATCGTTAATTAACGACATTGCTGACCAAACAAACATCCTCGCACTTAACGCGGCAATTCAGGCATCGATGGCGGGTGACGCTGGTCGAGGTTTCGCGGTTGTTGCGGATGAGGTACAGCGACTTGCGGAGCGTTCAGCAGCTGCAACAAAACAGATTGAAGCACTGGTTAAAACTATTCAGAACGATACCAACGAAGCAGTTATTTCGATGGAGCAAACGACATCGGAAGTGGTACGTGGAGCTCGCCTAGCACAGGATGCGGGTGTGGCACTGGAAGAAATCGAAAATGTATCATCATCTCTTGCAGAATTGATTCAGAATATTTCGAACGCTGCACGCCAGCAAGCCTCATCAGCTGGCCACATTTCAAATACGATGAACGTCATTCAAGAAATTACTTCACAGACATCTGCAGGTACAAGTGCAACAGCTGACTCGATTGGTAACTTGGCAGACATGGCGTCAGATCTACGTGATTCAGTTGCTGGTTTCAAACTACCTGAGTCAATGTCACTCAACTTATCGGGTACTGGTGAAATGCCAGCAATTAGCGATGATGATATTGCGACATTGGATGATGCTGTTGAATTATCAGATGCTGAAGATTTGAATGATTTTGATTCTGTTGATTTAGATGAAGATTTAGATGTTGCTCTAAATAAAAGTGATGACTCTGACGAAAATCGTTCAGAAGCTATCGCTTAACTAATCGATTTTAAAAGAGTTTCAAAAGTAAATTATGGTTTGGTCGCTGAAGAAAACAACAGCATTGACTGAATCAGAATTCGAGCAATGGAATAAATTGCTCGAAGAAAGAACAGGCATACTCTTTAGTGCACAGCAACAAGCATTTTTGCAAACTCAAATTGGCATAAGAATGCGTGAATTGGGTTTTACAGAATATGTTGAGTACTATAAAAAAGTCACTGATGGAATTTGGGGTAAAGCCGAATGGTCAGTGCTTGTTGATCGATTAATGATTAAAGAGACGAGTTTTTTTCGTCATCCGCATTCTTATGAATGTGTGCAAAGATTGATAAATGAGCGGTTATTTAAACGGCTTCACAATCAAGACATTAATCAGATTAATAACGAAACACCTAAAGAAAACAGCGATATTAAAAGTTTTGATGTATGGAGTGTTGGTTGCTCAACAGGTGAAGAGCCATACTCTTTAGCCATTTTGCTCAACGATAGTTTTGAACGTGCAAATTTAAAACCGTTATACGGAATATTTGCAACCGATATTAGTATGCCGGCACTGAGTAAAGCGAGAGCGGGCATTTTTTATGAAAGACGATTAGAGACGTTGTCGAAAGAAGATCGAATTCGTTATTTTAAAGATGTAGGTAACGGACGTTTTAAGATAATTAATAAAATACAAGAAAGATTGTGTTTTAGCCAAGGCAGCGTGTTAGATACAAACACTATGCCAGTCGAAAAAATGGATCTGATTTTTTGCCAAAACCTTTTGATATATTTTAGGCAATGGCGACGTCGAGAAATAGCGCAGAATTTAATAGATCATTTAAAACCTGGGGGTGTTCTTATTCTAGGTTTAGGTGAAATGAGAGATTGGAATCATGCACATCTAACTCGTTTGCCAGATGACAAAGTTCAAGCATATGTAAAAGTTAGCTGAAGGTTTAAAGAGAAATTTCAAAGCATTGCGATTTTTCATTGAAAGACAGAATAAATAAGCGGTCACAGTAAATATTATATTTTTATTGAGACAATTCAATTTAACTTGTAGGCGCAGTGAGGCCATGCAATTCAACGAAGAGATGCGATGCTATGGGTGATAACCGCAGCTACGCAGCATTAGATTGGGTAATCGGTGAAATAGGGGAGACCCTAAAGCAAGCTCGGCAGGCGCTCGAAGCGTTTGTTGAAAACACCGAAGATACCACCCGCATTCGCTTTTGCCTCACCCATATTCATCAGGTGCATGGTAGTTTGCAGATGGTGGAATTTTATGGCGCTGCCTTATTAGCTGAAGAGATGGAAAGTCTTGCCCAAGCATTGATGAATAAATCAGTGCGTAACGAGCAAGAAGCGCAAGAAGTACTCATGAGAGCCATCTTGCAGATGCCTGTTTATCTTGATCAAGTTAAGCGAACCAAAAAAGACTCTCCTTCTTCAGTTCTTCCTTTGTTAAACGATCTTCGTGCTGTACGAAACGAAGCGTTGTTAACAGAAACAAAATTATTCACGCCAAATTTAGCGCCAGCTCATTACATTGCAGATAAAAGTGCAGCGGGCGCAATTGATGCACCACAATTTGTTGTTATCGTTAAAAAACTACGTCAGATGTATCAGTATGCAGTGGCTGCTGTTATTAAAGGCGTCAACGTTGAGCAAAATGTTGTTTATCTCAATAAAGTTTTTTCTCGTCTTCAGAAATTAACACACGGAACTGCACGTCAGCCTCTATGGGAAATCTCTCTTGCTTTTATAGAAGGCATTGAAAGTGAATCCATTGATCGTGGAGCTTCTGTTAAAAACTTATTACGTCAAATTGATGTAGAAATAGGTAGCCTAGAAAAAGGTAATCTAGAAGAGCTCAACGAATTTACCAATGACGACCTAATTAAAAATCTATTGTTTTATATTGCCCGCACCAAGCAGACGGGTAAATATACTGATCAAATCAAACAGACCTATCACTTAGAAGATGCATTACCAGAGTCGGCTAAAGAAAGTAGCGATGAAGATGAAATTATTGCGCCAGACTTGGATGCAATTCGTTCTGTCGTTACAGCTTTAAAAGATGAGCTTGATGCAATTAAGCATGCTCTGGATGTCAGCTTAACGGATAAAGACCGAGCGGATCCAGGTGAAGCTATACCGATTATAAAACGTGTCGCTGACACGATGGCAGTACTCGGGATTGGTGATTTACGAAAACAAATTCTTGCACAAGGTCAGTTGTTAGAAAAATATGAAGATGGTGCGGAAGTTCCAGCTGATGTTCTCATGCAAGTGGCCGGAAAAATTATTGAAATTGAAAGCTCATTAGAATTAATGGCAAGCGGCTCATCTCAAGCCGCTACTGCAGGAGCAGACAGCCCAAGTATAAATGCGTTGGATCAAGCACAAGAGTCTGTGTTACGTGAATCTCGCAATGGTCTAGAGCAAGCAAAAGACGCCATTATTGAATACATTGCGACCCAATGGGATCGTGCACCGCTTGTTAATGTTCCTAACAGTTTATTAGAAATAGCTGGTGGGTTGGATATGATACCGCTGCATAAACCTGCGGCAATTTTAACGTCATGTTCACAATATATTGCTGAACAGTTGCTTGAAAAAGACGGCGAGCCGGAATGGCAAACGCTAGACACGCTAGCAGATGCGATCGCTAGCGTTGAATATTACCTTGAACGATTAACTGGCGACCGAGATGAAGAAGACGAGCAACTATTAGGTGTTGCTGAAGAAAGTGTACTTTCCTTAGGTTATCCAATTCCTGAAGCGCTGAGATCGACTTTTGTAAGCACGTCTTTTCATGATGCAAGTGCGGCAAGCGTATTAGAAAAAATCGCGAATTTAGAAGAAGTAGAAATAGCTTCATTGCCTTCGGAATCTGAAGAGCCTGTTGAAAGATTTACAGATACATTAGAACAGCCAGTTGTCATTGAAGAAGAAAACGTTGATGAGTTTTTATCGAATGCATTAGATGGATATGATGACGATGATGGGCTGTCAGATGTTTCTTTAGATGGCTCTGAACAAGAGAGTTATTCGTTTGATTCTACTCGCGTTGATGTTGACGAGCGTGTAGATGAATTAGAAGCCGAAGTTTTTGAAAATGACTCAGTTTCTGAGCCTGCAGTGAAAGAATCAGTTGTTGCGGAGAGCGTAGTTGAACCGCAAGGTGAAGATGATCTAATTGATGAAGAAATCTTAGAAATCTTTATTGAAGAAGCAGAAGAAGTTATTGAAACCATCCAAGAATTTTTCCCTAAATGGGCTGAAAACTTTGATGATACTGACTCATTATCTGAATTCAGAAGAGCATTCCATACCTTAAAAGGTAGTGGTCGAATGGTGAATGCTACAGATGTTGGTGAGTTGGCGTGGTCGGTTGAAAATATGCTTAATCGTGTTATGGATAATACGGTTGAACCTAATGATGGGCATGTTGTTCTTATTCAAAAAGTAATTCCTTTGTTACAACCGTTAGTTGATGCGTTTAAAAACCGGCAACCTCACCCAAGTCGAAAACAAGCTGAAAATTTACAGCTTTGGGCAGAGGAATTGTCAAAAGGAAGTAGGCCAGAAGCATTATTCGAAGAAGATGTAGAAACGGCTACAGGAATTGAAGTTGCAGAAAAGCCATTAGTCGAAGATGACGATGATGCACAAGATGCAATATTGTTAGAAATATTTAGTTCCGAAGCAACGACGCATTTAGACGTTGTATTGCAGTACATAAAAGAGATGGACAACCAGGCTCCTATTTATGCGCCGCCAACCGATCAAATGCAGCGTGCATTGCACACCTTAAAAGGTAGTGCGCATATGGCAGACATTAATTGTATTGCTGAGCTAGCTACGCCGTTAGAACGTTTTTTTAAAGAACTAAAAAATTATCAAGTCAATGTTGATAGTGATATTTTACAGTTATTAAAAGATGGCGTTGAGTATATTAAAAGCGTACTCGTTCAGATTGCAAATAACGAAGACATTGGCATTCCTAAGCTTCCACAATATTTGGCAAGAGTTGCTGAACTAAAAGAACGATCAGTAGCACCGCTCATTCGTCAAAACGAGTCAGAGCAAAATAAAACAACAGCCGTAGACCCTGCACTCTTATCTATTTTTATGGCTGAAGAGATAAAATTACTACTTGACTCTGATCAGCTTATTTCTGGATGGAAAGAATCTGGAAATGATTTACCAGAAAATATCGATCCGATGATTGCAGAATTACAGACGTTGGAAAAAGGTGCAGAGCTTGCAAATCTGCAGCCGATGTCATTATTAACACGTAAACTTTGTGATGTGTATGAGTCGGCAAAAAATAAAAAGTTATCTGTAGATGATAGCTTATTCACTGCTTTAAGCACTGGCCATAATGAATTACTTGATATGGTCGATGTTGTTGCCATTGGGCAAAACGTCAAGCCAGTCAAAGAATCTACTCTTGAATTATTTGACGTCCTTGCTGAGTCCCAAGATGATGTAGTAGATACCATCCCTACTTTTGGTGCTTCCCGTATATCAAATGTGTCTTCAAGCGACGTAAGTACCCCTAGCGAAATCGATACATTATTAAATACCGAAATTGTTGATGAAGTTGCCTCTTCACAAGAGTTAGAGCTTGAGGATGAAGGCGATAACGAAGATAAAAGTCAAGAAATACACTTTGACAATTCAGGTGCAAATGAAGAAGAAATTGATACTGTTAATGAAGAGATTCCACCAGTTGGTGAAGTAGAAGAAATAGAGTTGCCCGAAATCACTTCTGAAGAAGTTGTAGATGAAGAAGCTGGAATCCCTGTTGAAACTCCGACAGCGCTAACAGACGATGACGATGTTGACGTAGAAATTTTTGAAATCTTTGTTGAAGAAGCGGATGAGCTTCTTGAAGAAATTGATGAAGCAGTGAATGAGTGGGAAGGAGAGTGGACCTCAAAAGAGCCAGTTGAATCCCTTAAGCGTTCACTGCACACCTTAAAAGGTGGTGCTCGACTTGCTGGGCTAATGGGACTGGGTGAGTTAGCGCATGACTTTGAAACATTCTTAATCGCAAACGGCGAAAACGCTGAAGTTGATGATGAATTTTTTAAAATTGTTCATGACTATCAAGATAAATTAATTAACGATACTCAAAAAGTTAAAGCGCGTGTTGATGGTCATCTTCCTGATGGCCTAGAAGAAGTTATGTCCGCTGCTGCGAAAGAAGATATGCCGGCAGAATCAATAAATGTTTCTGATAATAGTGCTACTTTAGCTGAAGCAGAAAGTGATATTGAATCAGAAAGTAACACTAAATCAGACAATACAGATGATAATGCACCGGGTGCGGATATTTTACCGTTTGCTCCCGTTACACCAAAGCCAACAGCGGATGCAGAAAAAAATGTTTCACCAATGCGTCCTCTGCAAGCGCCACATCTTCCAGCCAGCCGAGAATTCTCTACTGGCCCAGGACAAACTGGTGGAAGCTCATTAACAGCACGTCGCGCTTCTCCTCAAGAGATGGTAAAAGTCTCGGCAGAATTACTTGAAGAGCTAGTGAACTTAGCGGGCGAAACCTCGATTAGCCGTGGTCGGTTAGAAGAACAAAATTCAGAGCTTGTGTTTGCAATCGATGAAATGGAATCAACAGTTAATCGTCTGCAAGAACAATTACGTCGTCTTGATATCGAGACAGAAGCGCAAATGGTTTTCCGTCAAGAACAAATGGAAGAGCATGAAGGTTTCGATCCATTAGAAATGGATCGATATTCGCAGCTTCAACAATTATCGCGTTCGTTAATGGAATCCGCATCGGATTTGATGGACTTAACGTCGACATTAAATGATAAAACACGCGGTACAGAAACGTTATTATTACAGCAGTCGCGAATTAATACGGACCTTCAAGAAGGTTTAATGCGATCGCGGATGGTTCCTTTCTCTCGACTAGTTCCTCGTTTACGTCGTATTGTTCGACAAATCTCTACCGAACTCGGTAAGCATGTTAGTTTTGAACTCGACAATATCGAAGGTGAATTAGATCGTTCTGTTTTAGAAAGAATGGTAGCGCCTCTAGAGCATATGCTACGTAATGCCGTCGATCATGGAATTGAATCAATTGATGATCGATTGACAGCCGGTAAGCCAGAGACAGGACGTATCGTTTTAAGTCTAGGTCGTGAGGGTGGTGATGTATTAATGCGCCTTGCTGATGATGGCCGAGGATTGAACCTAGAAAGAATTCGAGAAAAAGCGATTGAGCGTGGTTTGATGGCCGCTGATGCGAAGCTCAGTGACCAAGATATTATGCAATTTATTTTGCATGCCGGATTTAGTACAGCAGAATCTGTGACACAAATTTCTGGTCGTGGTGTTGGAATGGACGTTGTACATTCCGAAATCAAACAACTTGGCGGAGCGATGTTTATTGATTCGCGCGCAGGCCAGGGAACAGAGTTCGTTATTCGCTTACCGTTCACTGTGTCCGTAAACAGAGCGCTAATGATTCAAATTGGCGATGATAATTACGCAATTCCTTTGAATACAATTGAAGGTATTGTTCGTGTTAGCCCTTTTGAGTTAGAACATTATTATCAAGACGAACATGCTCGTTTTGAATACGCCGGTGAAAACTATCGCGTTCGTTATTTAGGTAGTATGTTAAGTGAAGATATATTACCACGCCTAGAAGGGCAGTCTCTTCCAATACCTGTTGTGCTTGTAAGAACCGCTGAACATGCAGTAGCGATTCAAGTTGATAAGTTGATGGGTAGTCGTGAAATTGTTGTAAAAACATTAGGCCCTCAGTTCAGTACGGTAGAAGGTTTATCCGGAGCGACTGTTATGGGTGATGGTAGTGTTGTTGTTATTCTTGATCCTAACGCAATGATCCGTAAAGAAATGGCGTTACTGACATCGGGTGTACAACAGTTGGTTGCAGCAGCCCCTGTTATTGAAGAAGAAAAAGTTAAAACCGTTATGGTTGTTGATGACTCTGTAACAGTGAGAAAAGTAACGTCGCGAGTTTTAGAGCGTGAAGGTTATGAAGTTATTCTGGCAAAAGATGGTGCAGATGCATTATTAGTATTGCAAGATCGCATCCCTGACGTGATGTTATTGGATATTGAAATGCCACGCATGGATGGTTTTGAGGTTGCAAAAAATATTCGTACATCAAGCAGGTTAAAACATATTCCTATTATCATGATTACATCACGTACTGGTGAAAAACATCGCGAGAGAGCATTTTCTTTAGGTGTTAATGAGTACATGGGTAAGCCCTATCAAGAAGAAAAACTGTTATCTAATATAGAGCGCTTTATTGGAAAGCCAACGGAGAAGTAAGTGTCAGACTATGTATTGAGCATCGGCTTGATCACTGACACCGCAACGCAATTAGCTGCTTTACAAGCCGTTATTGAAAACAGTGGTTATCAAGTTAGTTCAAGTCGAATTATTTCTGCTTTTCATGAAGAACTTGTTAACGAAGAACTTTCAGAAAAAAAGCGAAAAGTTGATGCTTGGGTAGTTTGTGTTGATAGTGACAAAGTTCAAGCCGACCTAGTTGATGATTGGTTAGAAAGCGTTAATGTGCCTGTCATTTTTTGTGATATTGATGTTCCAGAAAAACATCATGAAGAATATAGCGCTTGGTCTAGGCGTTTAACGAAAAAATTGTTGTTGCTATCTGGCTCGATAAATTTATCGAAGACGAAAGAAGGTAGTGCTAAAGAAATTTGGGTGCTTGCAGCATCGACGGGTGGTCCTGGCGCCGTTAAAAAATTCATGTCGGCACTACCAGAAAATTTAAATGTTGGATTTATTTACGTTCAGCATATTGATAAAGGATTTGATGATACGCTTGCAAAAGCAATGAGTGGTAGTTCTCGTTATCCGGCGAAATTAATTTCCCATGGCGATGTAATTAAAAATAATGAGTTATCGATAATACCGCCCGATAAGGCGACAGAAATTATTGCTAACGGAACTTTTATTGTTAAGAATCACCCGTGGTCTACAGCTTATAGTCCATCGGTTGATAGTATTGTTGCTGATGTTGCCTATCATTTCGGTGAAAATAGTGGAGTTATTGTTTTCAGTGGTATGGGTAATGATGGCGCAATCGGTGGAAAAATAATGCAGCGCCACGGTGGAAAGTTGTGGGTACAGTCATTAAAGAGTTGCACAATAACATCGATGCCAGAAGCCGTGATAGAAACGGGCGGTGTGGATTTTACTGGAACGCCTGAGGAATTAGCAGAAGCGTTTATAAAATTGTCAAAAGAAAAAGCGTACTATGTCCGGCATAAGCATTATGTTGAACAATATAAATTAAGAGCAATTGGAAATACTTCTGAATAATTTTTCGTTGCATTGAAAGCGACAAAATTTTTAACAAGGTAAGGTTATGAACGAGCCAAAGCAACTGGAAGATCAAAACGTACACGAAGTGGCGAGCTTACTGATCCCTATGGCTAATTTTCAATTGCTTGTCCCTACCGTGACAGTAGCAGAAATGGTTCCTTTCCAGTGGCCTGATCATGATGGTGAATCACCAGATTGGTATCTGGGCAATATTTTTTGGCGTGAGCAACCTGTACCGATAGTGTGCTACGAAGTCATGAATGGCGAAGCAATGCCATCATTTTCAACTATGAGTCGGATTGCTGTTTTAAATAATACGGGTATTGATGATTCGTTACCGTTTATTGGTATTGCTTCTCAGGGTATTCCACGATTATCTCGTGTGAAAGATGATGAAATTCATCATCAAGAAGACGCTCAAATTAAAACGTTTGATTTAATGGCTGTTACCCATGCAGGCGAAGAGGTGATTATTCCAAACGTTCCTGCATTAGAACAAGCATTTATAGATTATAAAAACTCTGTAAAATAAGTTAATTGGTTGCCTTTAATGGATGTTTTCAGGGATTATTATACTCCTGCAGCAACATACTCCCTATGTTTTTAACTTTGTGATTAAACTATTCCCAGTCTCCCCACAGTTGTTGTAGCACAGAAAGTGCTGCTAATGGCGCTGTTTCCGTTCTTAAAATACGTGGGCCGAGCACCCAAGTCTTAAATTTATTTTTTTCAGCTTCTTTGATTTCGTACTCACTAAACCCACCTTCTGGTCCAACTAATAAAACAGCGTTTGTTTGAATCGGTGAGGTCTGAATTGAAAAATTTGATTCGCCTGGATGAAGTATTAATCGGCATAACTCATTTTCAGTGTTTTTTGTTTCAGAAAAAAAGTCAGTTAATGATATTGGTGGAAGCAGAGTAGGCAAAATATTTCGCTGGCTTTGCTCGCAAGCACTAACAATCACTTGTTGCCAATGTTGCATTTTTTTCTGTAAGCGCTCTCCTGAAAGTTTAACCTCCGTTCTTTCTGTAAATAACGGTGTGATTTTGCTAACGCCAAGCTCTGTTGCTTTCTGTAAAACATAATCCATCTTATCGCCACGAGAAATTCCAATCGCTAAATGGGAATGTAATTTAGAGTCTCGATTTCCTTCAATAAAACCAGTGACTTCAAACGTGACGATTTTTTTACTGACTCTGGTTAAATTTGCTGTGTATTCACCACCAGCGCCATTAAACAATAATATGGGTCGTCCAGAATCCATTCGCAAAACATTGTGAACATAATGGGCTGAATTATCTTTCAGTTCGCCAATACTACCGACAGCCAATGCTTGATCTGAATATAAACGAGGAATACGCATAAGTTTTTATTTAATGCTTAGGAAAGTTGAATCATTGTGAAGAAGGGAAAATAAAAAGGCAATAAAAAACGCCTAAACAAAGATCATGTTTAGACGTTTAATGGCACAAAATATTTATAAATTAATTAGTATTTATAGCTATCTGGCTTAAATGGCCCTTTAACAGGAATATTAATATAGTCGCTTTGGTCTTTAGTCATTTGAGTCACAACTCCACCAAAGCCTTCAACCATATAACGTGCGACTTCTTCATCCAATTCTTTCGGCAATACTTCTACGTATAAATTGTTTGCTTTATCGGCAGCAGAAAGGTCAGCAAACTTTTTCTCGTATAGATGAATTTGTGCAAGTACTTGGTTGGCAAAAGAACCATCCATAATGCGAGAAGGGTGACCGGTTGCATTACCTAAGTTGACTAAACGACCTTCAGATAAAAGAATTAAATGATCGTTAGTTGCTTTGTTGCGATAAATTTTATGCACTTGCGGCTTAACTTCTTGCCATTCCCAATGTTTACGCATGTAAGCAGTATCAATTTCGCTATCGAAGTGGCCAATGTTTGAAACAACACAGCCATTTTTTAACGCTTGTAGCATGGGTGCATCACAGACATTAACATTTCCAGTTGTTGTTACAACAAGATCTGTCTTACCTAAAATGTAGGTATCGAGGTCTTCCACTTTTCCAGTATTGATTCCGTTTTTATAAGGAGAAACAACTTCAAAGCCATCCATGCAAGCTTGCATCGCACAGATAGGATCGATTTCAGAAATACAAACAATCATACCTTCTTGACGAAGAGAAGCCGCAGAGCCTTTGCCTACGTCACCGTAGCCAATAACCAGTGCTTTTTTGCCAGCTAAGAGATGGTCGACACCTCGTTTAATGGCATCGTTTAAGCTGTGGCGACAACCGTATTTGTTATCATTTTTAGATTTTGTAACAGCGTCATTCACATTGATTGCAGGAACTTTTAACGTACCTTTCTCTAACATTTCTAAAAGACGATGAACACCGGTTGTTGTTTCTTCTGATATACCATGAATGTTATCGAGAATTTGTGGATATTTATCATGAGCTAAAATAGTTAAATCACCACCATCATCTAAAATCATGTTGGCATCCCAAGGTTTACCATTTTCTAAAATAGTTTGCTCGATGCACCACCAAAACTCTTCATCAGTTTCACCTTTCCAGGCGTAAACAGGAATGCCAGCTGCTGCAATCGCTGCGGCTGCATGATCTTGTGTTGAGAAAATATTACAAGACGACCAGCGAACTTCTGCACCTAGTTCAATCAGCGTTTCAATTAGCACGGCTGTTTGAATCGTCATGTGAATGCAGCCAAGTACTTTTGCACCGGCTAACGGCTGTGTCGCTTTATAGCGTTCGCGCAATGCCATTAATGCAGGCATTTCACCTTCGGCAATTTCTATTTCTCTTCTTCCCCATTCTGCTAATGAAATATCAGCAACTTTGTAATCAGTAAAATTTTTTTGAGCGGTAGCTGTGTTAGCCATTGGAATTTTCCTCAATAAATAAATTTTAAATTTGTTTCTTATATAAAAATTATAGAGCTTCTTTTAATAAGTCAGCCTTGTCAGTTTCTTCCCACGGGAAGTTTTCATCTTCTCTTCCAAAGTGACCGTATGCTGCCGTGGGTTGATAAATAGGGCGTTTTAAATCAAGCATGGCAATTAAACCACGAGGGCGTAAGTCAAAATGTTCGCGGACAAGATCGCAAATTTTTTCGTTACTGATTTTTTCTGTTCCAAATGTTTCAACAGAGATAGATGTGGGTTCCGCAACACCAATGGCGTAAGACACTTGAATTTCACAGCGATCGGCTAGGCCTGCGGCAACAATATTTTTTGCAACATAACGTGTGGCGTAAGCCGCAGAGCGATCCACTTTAGAGGGATCTTTTCCTGAAAATGCGCCGCCACCATGACGAGCCATACCGCCATAAGTATCAACGATAATTTTTCGACCCGTTAAACCACAGTCACCAACAGGGCCACCAATAATAAATTGACCGGTTGGATTGATGTGGTAAAGCGTATCTTTGTGTAACCATTCTGCAGGAAGAACAGGTTTGATGATTTCTTCCATGACGGCTTCACGAATATTTTCTTGAGCAATATCTGGATTGTGTTGCGTTGATAAAACGACCGCATCAATAGCACATGGTTTTCCATTTTCGTAGCGAAGTGTCACTTGGCTTTTAGCGTCAGGTCTTAGCCAATTTAGTTTTCCGCTTTTTCTCATTTTTGCTTGGCGTTCAACTAAACGATGCGAGTAATAAATAGGAGCTGGCATGAGTACATCAGTTTCGTTGGTGGCATAGCCAAACATCAAGCCTTGGTCGCCAGCACCTTGATCTTTGTCTTCGGCTTCATCGACACCCATGGCTATATCTGAAGATTGTTTGCCGATCGCATTTAATACGGCACAACTCGCACCATCAAAACCAACATCACTAGAGTTATAGCCGATATCTAAAATCACATCGCGAATTAAATCTTCTAAATCGACATAAGTTGAAGTCCGAACTTCACCAGCAACGATTGCCATTCCCGTTTTCACCATGGTTTCAACAGCGACGCGAGCATCTTTATCGTCTTTTAAAATGGCGTCAACAATTGCATCCGAGATCTGATCGGCCATTTTATCGGGATGACCTTCCGATACAGATTCGGAAGTAAATACAGAATAGTTTGACATGTGCTAATTTCTCCGCGTAATAAATTCTATTTTTAATTGATAAGTTAAATATGCTTCTGATTTTTTAGGTATTGATTTTACCTTTATAAAAATGCCGAAGCTGGATCTGAAAACCATTGCGTAATGCAAAAAATTGGCTTTGCCCTTCTGTTAATCCAGCATCGTGTGCCCAAGTAGAAAATTCTGTTGGTTCAAAACCGAGCCATAAATCCCCACAGGAATCGGTTGCCCATTGTTGATCGTGCCGGCATAGATCAGTTACGAGTAATGAGCCGTTTTGGTTCAATAGTGCCGCAGCATCTTGAAATAATTCTTCTGGCGAAGGAACGTGATGTAATACCATGTTGATGATGATGCAATCGGCAATAATTTTTTTTTCAATTGCTGTTTTTGTATCACCCAATATAAATTCAATGCCATTGTTTTTTTGCTCGCTGCTTAATTGTTTCGCCTTGTTAAGCATTTCAATGGAATTGTCTAAAGCAATAACGTGTTTAAATTGTTTGATGAGTACGGATAAAAACTCACCTTCACCGGGGCCAATTTCTAATGCAATATTTTCGTCGATAAAATTAACGTGATCGAGCAGGTCTTGAACGTGATCGCCATAAACAGAATAGCTCGCAATCAAATCTTGTTGTTCTTTAAATTTGTTCGCATTAGAAGCAAAAAATTCTTGGGAGGCCGTAGCGCGCTCTAACTGAATTGAGTCTAATCTTTGTTTGATTTCTGTTTTTAATGGAAGCCCATCAAGTGTTTTAAAGAGAGCAACTAAAAAACTTTCTTGAGATCCCGCATTGTCATTGTGCAGTGAAAACGCATCAATTAGTGGCTGATTGCGGCGGTAAAATATTGAGTTACCTTCTCGGCGGGTCGTAACAAGTTGAGCATTCGCTAAGACTTTTAAATGATGACTCATGGCCGACTGTTTGAGATCAAACAAAAAAGCTAATTCGAGAACTCCGTATGAGTTCTTAGCTAACACTCGTAAAATCTCGAGTCGAAGCGGATCCGCAACGGCTTTCAATAAGACGCTCAAATCCAAATAAAGATCAGCAGTTGTCACCTCAGTACTATTGGAAAGATCATTTCCAATAGAGCCAGAGTCGATGGCGGTGATGTTATTTGCTGATTGAGCCATAATTTTCTGTTGTCTTCTCAAGGTGGCTCTTTTGAAAAAGAGCAAATGAGGTAGGATTCTATCAATACTAACAACCTATATCAAAATATTTTGATATAGGTTGTTAGTTGTCGGCTCTATTTTGAATTCTGTGCCACTGATCTCTATTTACTCCTTGAGGCGGGTTTCTAAAGTGCCCCTATAAGTCATTGAATCTGTCGAAAATTGACTAAATGTCATACCAGCCCTTTACCCTGTTTGAGTGGTAAGGGACAATACGCGCCTTTTCACAAAGTCGCCTTTTTTGGTCTTTATGAATACAGCCAACCACCTAAATAACTCGACTCCAGAGGAGCTTTGACCCAATGCCATCACGCAACGAACTCGCTAATGCTATTCGCGCACTCAGTATGGATGCAGTCCAACAAGCCAATAGCGGACACCCAGGTGCACCCATGGGTATGGCTGATATCGCCGAAGTTCTCTGGAATGATTATCTAACTCATAACCCTACAAACCCGCATTGGCCGAATCGAGATCGCTTCATTCTCTCAAATGGTCATGGCTCAATGTTGTTGTATTCGTTATTGCATTTGTCGGGTTACGACTTATCGATCGAAGATATAAAACAATTTCGTCAGCTCGGTTCGAAAACACCAGGCCATCCGGAATATCATGATGTTCCAGGAGCAGAAACAACCACCGGCCCACTTGGCCAAGGTTTTGCGAATGCCGTTGGTATGGCGATGGCAGAAAAAATTCTTGCTGCGCAATTTAACCGAGACAAACACAATATTGTTGATCACAGCACCTATGTCTTTTTGGGTGATGGCTGTTTGATGGAAGGTATTTCTCATGAAGCCGCCTCACTCGCAGGAACGCATGGTTTAGGTAAGTTAGTTGCTTTCTACGATGACAACGGCATTTCTATCGACGGTGAAGTTGAAGGTTGGTTTACTGACGACACGCCAGCACGATTTGAAAGTTATGGATGGCATGTTGTAAGAGCTGTTGATGGGCACGATAGTGTTGCAATAAAAACAGCCATCGAAGAAGCGCGAAGCGTAATAGATAAGCCGACCATCATTTGCTGCAAAACAGTGATTGGTTTTGGTTCGCCAAATAAGCAAGGAAAAGAAAGTTGCCACGGCGCTCCTTTGGGTGCAGAAGAAATTGCATTGGCTAAACAAGCACTTGGCTGGGAGCATGGTGCTTTTGACGTTCCTGCTGATATTTATTCTGATTGGGATGCAAAAGAAGCTGGAAGCAATAACGAAAGTGAGTGGCAAATACAATTTAATGCGTACAAAAAAGCGTATCCAGAATTAGCGACAGAATTTGAACGTCGTGTTATTCGCAACGAATTGCCAAAAGCATTTTCAGCCAGTGCTGATCAATACATTCAGCAATGCCAAGATGAAATGGAAAAAGTTGCAACGCGAAAAGCATCGCAGAACTGTTTAGAGGCTTATGGCGCATTATTACCAGAATTATTAGGTGGCTCAGCTGATTTAGCAGGCTCAAATTTAACAAAATGGTCTGGATCAAAAGGCGTTACTAAAAAAGACGCAAGTGGAAATTATTTATATTACGGCGTGCGTGAATTTGCAATGACTGCTATTGGAAATGGTATTTGTTTGCACGGTGGTTTTGTCCATTACAGTGCAACCTTTTTAGTCTTTATGGAATATGCGCGTAATGCTGTTCGAATGGCAGCGCTAATGAACCAGCCGCATATTTTTGTATACACGCATGACTCAATTGGCTTGGGCGAAGATGGCCCAACACATCAGCCTATTGAGCAAATAGCATCGCTACGTTCAACACCAAATTTATTAACATGGCGTCCATGCGATACGATTGAATCAGCTGTCTCTTGGAAGTTAGCGATTGAAAATCAAAACGCACCGAGTGCATTAATCTTTTCTCGCCAAGGGTTAACGGCTCAGCCTCGTTCTGCTCAACAACTTAAAGATGTTGAAAAAGGTGGTTATGTATTAAAAGATTGTTCTGGTACACCGGATGTTATTTTAATTGCAACGGGCTCTGAAGTTGAATTAGCTGTAAATTCAGTTGATAGCATCAAAGGTAAAAAAGTACGCGTTGTTTCAATGCCGTGTGCAGAGTTGTATGAACAGCAAAGTGCTGAGTACAAAGAATCTGTTTTACCTGCTGGCGTGAGGCATCGTGTCGCCATCGAAGCCGCACACGAAGATTATTGGTATAAATATGTAGGTCTCGATGGAAAAATCATTGGCATGAATTCATTTGGAGCTTCAGGCCCTGGCGGCGAACTGATGAAACATTATGGCTTTACTATAGAAAACGTTGTAGCAACATCCAATTCTTTTTAAGACGTTTTTTACAACACTAATTTTTAATAAGTTGATTGAACATTAGGCGAACTTAATAGGGCAAACTGAATAGGACAACACGACACGTTATGAAAAAACCGACACGAATTGCAATAAATGGTTTTGGACGAATAGGGCGTTGTGTTTTTCGTAGTTTGTATGAATCTAAAAATGAGCATAATTTACAAGTTGTAGCCATTAATGAACTCGCAGATTGTAAGACCATTGCTTATCTGTGCAAGTATGATTCAACACACGGACGTTTTTTAAAAGAGATAAAAGTTGTCGACGATTGTATGTCGATAGCCGATCAAGAAATACAGATATTGCACCACGATAACCTTGACGATTTGCCTTGGAAAGAATTAAATGTTGATATTGTTATGGAGTGTACGGGTGAATACTCTGATCGCGAAGCAGCAGAAAAACATATCAAGGCCGGCGCTAAAAAAGTACTACTCTCTCAGCCGGGAAAAAGTCAAAGCGATGTCGATGCGACTATTGTCTATGGCTATAATCATCAAAAATTAATCAATAGCGATAAAATTATTTCGAATGCTTCGTGTTCAACGAATTGCATTGTTCCCGTTATTCATACGCTAGAAGAATCTTTCGGTATCGAAAGTGGTGTTATCACGACTATTCATTCGGCCATGAATGACCAACCTGTTATAGATGCCTATCATCATACTGATCTTCGTAAAACCCGCTCTGCCATGCACTCAATTATTCCCGTAGATACAGGTTTGGCACAAGGTATTGATCGTTTGATGCCTTCATTGCAAGGAAGATTTGAAGCGCAAGCAATGCGAGTTCCAACTATAAATGTTTCCGCGATTGATTTAAGCGTGGTTGTAAAAGAAGACGTGTCTGTATCGTTAGTGAATTTTGCTTTAGAAACTGCATCCGAAAATGCTTACAAAGGAATTTTAGGTTACAGCCAAGAAATGTTAGCGTCCTGCGATTTTAATCACGATGAAAGATCTGGGATTGTTGACAGTTTGCAAACACGTGTTGCGGGAAAGCGTTTAGTAAAAATCTTAGTGTGGTTTGATAACGAATGGGGATTTTCAAATCGAATGTTAGATGTTGCTTCAGAGATGGCCTCATTAATTGAATAATAGAGAAAAAGTTAGCAATATTAAAAACCAATTAGAAATTCATCACGTATTATAATAGTTCGCATAGCGAATTCAGGAGAGCGACAAATGGCAATTCAGTTAATGAAAGATCTAAACCTTAAAGGAAAGAGAATTTTAATAAGAGAAGATCTGAATGTGCCAGTAAAAAATGGCAAAGTTACTTCTGATGCACGCATTCGTGCAGCGCTGCCTACATTGAAACTTGCCCTTAATGCCGGCGCAAAATTAATTGTGATGTCTCATCTTGGTCGTCCAACTGAAGGTGAATATAACGAAGAGTTTTCAATGCGTCCCGTTGCAGATTGTTTATCAGAGTTATTAAATTGTGAAGTGCCAGTGATTAAAGATTTCAGGCAAGGTGTAGAAGTAAAAAGTGGACAAATGGCATTGCTTGAGAATGTTCGTTTCAATGTAGGTGAAAAAAAAGATGCCGATGATCTAGCAAAAGCTTACGCAAGCTTGTGTGATGTTTTTGTTATGGATGCATTTGGAACTGCCCATCGTGCACAAGCATCGACTCATGGCGTGGCGAAATTTGCTCCTCTTTCTTGTGCTGGGCCGTTATTGGCCGGCGAATTATGTGCGTTAGAAAAAGCGTTAGCAAATCCAGAGCGTCCAATGATTGCTATTGTCGGTGGTTCAAAAGTATCGACAAAACTTGAAGTGTTAGAAACTTTGTCCGATAAAGTCGATCAGTTAATTGTGGGTGGCGGTATTGCCAATACATTTTTGGCGGCAACAGGTAAGCCTGTGGGGAAGTCTTTATGTGAACATGATTTAATTCCAACGGCAAAAGCGCTTTTAGAAAAATGTTCCATTCCTATGCCAACAGATGTTGTTGTTGGAAAAGAGTTTTCAGAAACAACGCCGGCGACGCTAAAGTCACCTGATGATGTCAGTGATGACGATATGATTTTTGATATCGGCCCAGATTCTGCCGCAGAACTTGCAGAGTTAATTAAAAATGCAAAAACCATTATTTGGAATGGCCCTGTTGGAGTTTTTGAATTTGACGCTTTTGCAGAAGGCACAAAAGTAATCGCTCAAGCGATTGCCGATAGCGAAGGGTTTTCAATTGCTGGCGGCGGCGATACGTTAGCGGCTGTCGATAAGTTCGGCATTGCCGATAAAGTATCGTATATATCAACAGGTGGCGGTGCATTTTTAGAATACGTTGAAGGAAAAATATTGCCGGCGGTTGCGATTCTTGATAAATAGTAAATCAAGAATTGTAATATTATTTTGTTGCCTGATGTTTTCCTAGCCTTAATTTTATTTGAACGCTGAAATGGGAAATATAGTCAGATGCCAATCAAAACATCAATGCTCGATGATTTTTTAAAGCACAACGCAGCCGGTGGCATTTTGCTAATGGTTGCAACAGTGCTGGCTCTTGTTTTCGCTAACACTCCGTTGGATAAAATTTACGAACTTTTGCTGTCAACACCTTTAGAAGTTCGACTTGGATCTATAGAAATTGCAAAACCATTATTACTTTGGATAAACGATGGCCTTATGGCCGTCTTCTTTTTCTTGATCGGTCTTGAACTTAAAAGAGAGTTGCTTGAAGGTGAACTGTCCGATAAGCGAAATATTATTTTACCGGCAGTCGGTGCTGTTGGCGGAATGGCTTTTCCCGCATTAATCTATTTGTTTTTTAACGCAGAAGATCCTATAGCCTTAAAAGGCTGGGCGATACCTGCCGCTACTGACATTGCTTTTGCGTTGGGAGTCCTCACTCTTCTTGGTCCACGCGTTCCCATCTCTCTCAAAATTTTTCTGACTTCTTTGGCGATTTTTGATGATGTAGGCGCGATTATTATTATCGCAATTTTTTATACGTCGAAAATATCCATAGGTGCATTAGTCGTTGTTGCCTGTTCTATTCCTCTGTTAACTTTATTCAATCGCTTAAATATTATTTTAAAAAGTCCTTATATTATTGTTGGTATCATTATGTGGGTCGCGACATTAAAGTCAGGAGTTCATGCGACCTTGGCTGGTGTTTTGTTGGCTATGTTCATTCCCATGCGCTCCAAACAAAACCCAGAGTTTTCACCTGTAAAGAATATGGAACATGGATTACACGGAATCGTTTCTTTTCTAATTTTGCCGGTATTCGCTTTTGCTAATGCAGGAATTAGTTTTATTGGCGTAGGAGTAGAGCAGTTACTTCATGGCGTTCCCATGGGAATAGCGTTAGGGCTGTTTGTTGGGAAGCAAGTTGGAATATTTGGTTTGTGTTATTTGTTTGTTAAGTTAAATATCGCAAAACTTCCTGAAGGTATGACGTGGTCAAGTCTATATGGCGTATCGGCATTGTGCGGAATCGGTTTTACAATGAGTTTATTTGTAGGCTCATTAGCCTTCGAAGAAACGGGTGTCGATTTATTCTTCGATGAAAGGCTGGGTATTATTTTAGGGTCTTTGGCATCGGGAATTGTGGGTTATATTATTATTAGAAAAACGATCAATAAAGTTGAGTCAAGTAAATAAAATAATCGGAGAGATCAAACTCTCCGAGGTAAGGTTTAATAATATGAACAGCAATAATCTACGATCTTAATCACTTCAATTTTAAATTTACTGTTAGCAATGACGGAGAATTCTTCTCCACCTTTAATGGTTTTCCATTCCTCTTCTCCTGGTAATAGGATGGAGACTTCACCAGCGAGTATTTCCATGACTTCGCTTTTTGATGTGCCGAATTCATATTTTCCTGGCTTCATAATACCTAATGTTTTTTCATCGCCATTGGCAAAAATTACAGTACGGCTAGTGACGTCGCCATTAAAATAAATATTCGCTTTTTTGATGATTGATACGTTATCGAATTGAGTCATGATTTATAAAGTCCAGTACTTATTTAATGAAATATGTTTAATAAAGTATTGCTTAGCCAGTAATTGATTTTTGCCAGAACATTGCTTTGCCAACGGTAGGGTCAAGTTCAAAGGCACCAAAGCCAAATTTTTGATAAGCGCTCTTGGCGACTTCATTTCCTTGTAAAACTTCCATCGTCATTTTACAGCAACCACGTTCTTTTGCGATCTCTTCTGCTTTTGATAGCATTTTTATACTAATCTGTTGGCCGCGAAATTCTTTGACGACAATAACGTCGTGAATATTTACTAATGGCTTGCAGGCAAATGTCGAAAAGGCTTCAAAACAATTGATTAGCCCTGCGGGTTTATCGTCTACATAACAGAGCACAGTATATGCGTAGTCGCGCTTGCCTAATTCTTTGGCAATATTATCAATAATTTCTTTTGGTAGCGCAGCATTGCCGCCCATAGGGTCACGAGCATAACAATTCATTAAGTAACCAATGTCGTCAGCATGCTGTTGGTTATGATAATCTGCTTGGATGAGGTTTGTAGGCATCGTAGTCTCGTTAGCGCAATGGTTTTAGGTTTTGTAAATGCTCAGGATAATACAATGTTTTAACTAGGCCCTTAACCCTGTATTTAAAATAAAGTCGATTATCTTGTCTGTTAATCAGAAGCAGTCGAAATGTTTAAATGAGAATTTTTATGAAAAAAACTCGAAGCATCAAAATGATTCAAATCATCAATATAATCTTTGTTGGTTTACTTGTATTCAGTACTAGCGCTATTTCACAGCGTGTTTATTTTGATCCAATGAGATTTGATGAAGAGTTAGCTTTATTTGATGTTGAGCAAACAGAGACTTCTCAGCCAGAAAATGGGGTGCTGTTTATTGGTAGTTCAAGTATTCGATTGTGGAGCACAATCAAAAGTGATTTAGCGCCATTGACTATTATCCATCGTGGTTTTGGCGGCAGTAATATGAGGGATGCGTTGCATCATATCGATAAGCTCGTTATCCCTTACAAACCAAGGGCTGTGGTTTTATATGAAGGGGATAATGATCTTTCTGTATTTGCAGTCACACCTGCTGTGGTTATGCAAAATTTTGAATTGTTTGTGGAAAGGCTTCGCAGATCATTACCTGACACCCGATTATATGTGTTGTCGATAAAGCCAAGCATTGCTCGGATGCAGTATTGGGATAAAATGAAAGCTACGAATGAGCTGTTAAAAAAACGTTGTTCTGAAATTAAGGCGTGTCGTTATATTGATGTGGCGACACCGATGTTTTTAGTGGGTGAAGAATCCTCGGAGGGGGGATTAAAGAAAAATATTTTTGTAGAAGACGGCATTCATATGAATGCCGATGGATATAAAATTTGGACGGATACTATTAAACCCGTTCTGCATCAATTTGAGCTTCAAGATGAAGCCGGTTAATGCAGATATTTATCCATTAGTTATGAGAGGTCATTATGATCACCGGCGGCTGCCGTTGCGGAGAAATAGAATTCTCTTGCAGCGAAAAACCTCACTTTGTGAGTACGTGTCATTGCATGGATTGCCAAAAATTTAGTGGGTCATCGTTTATTAACTGGGCGTTATTTAGAAGTAAAGCAATTTCGATGGGTCAGGGTAGGCCAAAAGAAGTGAGTTGCACTGAAGGGGTCTATCGAGGCTTTTGCCGTGATTGCGGAACGCATTTATATTGGCGTAGAAGTGATCGACCTCAATGGGTTGATATTACTGTCGGTAGTTTGGATCAGCCATTGCCTTATGAACCTCAAGCCGAAGCTTATGTTGCTCATAAATTACCGTGGGTCATATTGAATCCAAACATTCCGCATTATGATTACGAACCTTTCGATTTGCCGGCTGTCACGGAAGGCTAAAGATTAATATTTCTGATGTGATAACAAAAGAAAAATTAGGGAATTAAAAATAATGAGCTCGTTTGCTGATTACTTTTCTACAGCGTCTGATAATTACAGAGCTTTTAGGCCAGACTATCCTGCCGATTTTTTTCAATATCTTGCAGAAATATCGCCATTAAACAAAAGAGCATGGGATTGTGGTTGCGGTAATGGTCAAGCTAGCGTTGCATTGGCAGAACATTTTGAATCCGTCACTGCAACAGATGCGAGTGAGAAACAAATTTCTCAAGCGATACAAAAAAATAATATTGCTTACGCTGTGAGCTCCGCAGAAATCATAAAAGCAGAAGACAATTCTCTGGATTTAATTACTGTTGCACAAGCTATTCATTGGTTTGATCATGATGCTTTTTTTGCAGAGGTTAATCGTGTTCTAAAGCCCGGTGGTATCTTAGCGGCGTGGGGTTACCAATTGTTGTATACGGACACAGAATTAGATAGCGTCGTTTCTCATTTTCACAGTCAGGTGGTTGGGGCCTATTGGCCAAAAGGACGAGAGCTGTTAGACGAAGGTTATACAAAAATTACATTCCCTTATGATCGTTTGTCTCCGCCAGAATTTTTTATGCGTCAAGAGTGGCAATTCGGGCATTTATTGGGTTATCTCAATACTTGGTCTGCGGTAAAAGAATACGAAAAAGTGAACAAAGAAAATCCAGTAGAGAAATATTTTGAAGAGTTAAAAGTAGCGTGGGGAGACGAAACGCGACACAAAAAAATATACTGGCCTTTGATATTGTACGTTGGTAAAAAACCAATGCGTTAATACGTTAGTTTAATTAAAATTATTATCTGAAACCAAGAAATAAATTAGGAGAAAAAAATGTCAAACGAAGGTTATCACGAGCCTATTAGTGAATTATCAGATAAAACCCGCGATATGCATCGCGCTATTGTTTCATTGATGGAAGAGTTAGAAGCAGTGGATTGGTATAATCAGCGTGTCGATGCGTGTAAAGATCCAGACCTTAAAAAAATACTAGAGCATAATCGCGATGAAGAAAAAGAACATGCTGCAATGGTATTGGAATGGATTCGTCGCCAAGACCCTACGATGGATAAAGAGTTAAAAGATTATTTATTTACTGACAAACCGATTGCACATAAGTAACAGGATTAGTTTTTTGGGGTGTGTAAAAATACGTGACATAAATATATATTTTTTGTCACGTATTTTTATAGGTATGTAATATCAGTATTGCTTAGTGTTGATGAGGACTTAATAAATCACTTTTTCTAAACTTTGGAATAGTCTTTGTTTTGTTAGAAATTTTCTCCAATGTTTTTGTTGATGTTGTATTGCCTACTTCGAATAATGCTAAATTTGTACACCAGTCTATTCCGTTGATCAAAGTGGTAGGGCTGGACGGAATATTGGCAAAGTAAGCAGATGCATCATCAATAGAAAGAATTTCTTGAACGACAAATTCTGCCCGGCTTTTAACGAGTGGATCTGCAATGCGGTTTCTATATCCCCAACCAACAATAAGATCACTACATTCTATATCATCACGATCGCTCGGCACGGCAGTGTAGGCAACTTCTCTATCGACACCAAAGTGGTATTTCATCATTACTTCACCAAAAAGCATGGCGGTGTCCTCGAATTCATTGTTGTAAGAATAATCATCAGCTGCGCCATCTATCTCAAACGCCAAACCAACATCAGTTGGGCTTAATAATCGTTGCTCCTCTGTAGTGTCTTCGCCCTTAAACATCACGTCAGCGAGACCGAACATTATCTGGGACGTTAATGGTTGATTGGCTTTTAGTTGCATTGATGTGATTAGGGCATTGGTATAGTTAAAAGCAAATGCTTGATAAACAGAACGATTGTTGTTGTGGCCATCTACCATGGCTAATAAATTAAAATCATTAGCATGTGCTAATTCATGAAATAAAAGATAAGCCACGGGTAGAGTAATGTCGTTCACGGTGCGCTCTTCGTTGCTATCTAAAGGAAATATTTTCCAAGCATATTCATTGCCGATCACATAACGACTGAGGGATAAAAAATTTAATTCTTTGCCGAAGGCAGAACGAAAGTCTGGCGCTGTATCAATTGTTTGTTTTTCTCCATTGGTTAGCCAGAAGCTGGCAGGGTCCAAATAAATTGCGCCGGTTCTATATGAATAATGGGATGGCCTAATATCCGCGCCTATGACGATAGCGGTAACGCCTCCAAATAGCTTCAGTAGATCGTCTGGCATTTGTACTAATACTTCGGCAAGTCTATCGCTCATCCACGGGTGGCTGACTACGGTCCGGCTTATAATATCGTCGATTGTTGGAATTGCATCGCCGCGCTCTCTGACATCGCTAATTAAAAAGGGCAAGTCTACTAGGGGGCAGTTAACGTAAGTTGTCTCTCCATCTTCATTTACAATTGCTTCTTCGCGCGTGCATGGAACTAAATTCTCGGCATATTTGGCGTTTGGATTAGCAGGAACTAAACCGGTAGACTGTAGTGAAGGATCTGGCTCAGCCGGTGAGTCAGTTTCAGGCTCGGTAGGGGTTGTATCGGCCTCGTCATCTTGTGCTAGGTCATCGTCGGTACTATCAGATGTGTCAGTAATTGTTTCAGGCTCTACAGCTTCGTCAGTTTGTACAGGTTGTTCTATTAAGTTATTAGATGATCCTGATGAGGATTTGTTGCCGCCGCAAGCGACAAGTGTGAGAGAGCAAAAAAGTACGAATAGAATACGCATTTGAAAAACTACCTATCTTAGATATTATTTTGGAGGCTGGTCTTACAGTTTGACATGCTAACAGATATGGCTTTTAAATTTTGTGACCTATTTGTTTTTTAAAATGTTTTTTTGGGGCAATGGGAATAAAACGCCAGCATTTCGTTAAGTTGTGTAGTGTGCATTAACATCAACATACCCTTCCGTTAAGTCGCAACCCCAAACGGTTTCTTCAAACTTTCCATTACCTAAGGCAAGCTCAATAAAAACTTTATCATTTGTTAACAGTTCGGAAATATCATCGAGAGGAACTGAATCGGAATCGAGCATTTTCGCTGTGATTTTTAAGCGACCAGCTTTAGCCTCGTTTGATTGGTCACTGAATAAAATAGTGAGATCACTAATCTCAACGGTGTAGTTAAAGACTTTCCCAATAGCCATCACAAAGCGTCCCCAGTTGGGATCTGCACCATAGATAGCCGTTTTGACTAGGGGAGAATTGACGACTGCTTTTGCTGTCAGTAACGCTTGCTCTGCAGTTGATGCGCCGGATACTTTTAATTCAATGAGCTTTGATGCGCCTTCACCATCACGTGCAATTTCTTTTGCTAAATAGATAGCAAGTTCAGTAAATATTTTTTCAAAATGTTCTTCGTTAACTTTTCCGGCTTTACCATTGGCTAAAACAACTACGGTATCGCTAGTGGATGTGTCGGTATCAACAGAGATTCGATTAAACGATTTATTGGTAACGCGTGTAAGCATTGCTTGTAGTTGGTTTGATGAAATCTCTGCATCAGTCATGAAATAGCTAAGCATGGTTGCCATGTTTGGCTCGATCATTCCAGCGCCTTTAGCGATACCTAAAATGGTGGTATCGCCTATTTTAGCGCTGATAATTTTTTCGCGTGTGTCAGTTGTCATGATGCTCATAGCAAAATCATGGATATGCTGCTCTGTTTTCCCAAACTCCTCTGCAATTGATTCACACCCTTTTTTAATAACATCCATTGGTAGGCGCTTACCAATGACGCCAGTAGAAGAGGGGAGTATTAGATCAGCTTTAATGCCGCAGGCTTGTGCGGATAGTTCGCAAATCGTTAGCGAATCTTTTTCGCCGGCAGAGTCGGTGGCAACATTAGCGTTTTTAGAATTCACTATAATCGCTTGTAGTTCACCGTCTTTGATATGCTGTTTGCCGATAACAACGGGAGCGCCAGGCATGGTATTTTTCGTAAATACGGCAGCAGCAGAACAGATATTGTCAGATAGAATGCCGCCAAAATCTTTAGTGTCGTCTTTGATGCCGATATTTTTTCCAAACCAAGAAAAACCTTGTGGAATGTGTAGTGAACCTTTCATCTTGGTCATGCTGGATAGTGTCCTCAAAAGTGTCCGTCAGTTGAATTATTAAAGTCTTTACCTGCTGAAATGCGGATATCACGCCTCTGCACTTGCGCTGCAACGGCTGGCATCTTACCATTCTCCACCAAGTATTTTTCAAGACTCTTTTCATCCAGTCTTCATGTTTTTAAGACTTATTCTATAGCAAGGATTTACCAATATGCTTATTAGCCTACGCCAGCTGCTAGATCACGCCGCTGAACATAAATACGGCGTTCCAGCCTTTAACGTCAACAACCTCGAGCAAATTCGAGCGATCATGGAAGCCGCTAGCCAAACAGATAGCCCAGTGATTGTTCAGGCTTCAGCTGGAGCACGTAAATATGCTGGAGCACCTTTTTTACGGCATTTGATTTCTGCTGCTATTGAAGAGTTTCCGCACATTCCTGTGTGTATGCATCAGGATCACGGAACCTCACCAGCTGTTTGTCAGCGTTCGATCCAATTGGGCTTTAGCTCGGTAATGATGGACGGCTCATTGGGTGAAGACGGTAAAACGCCAACGTCTTATGAGTACAATGTTGATGTGACAAGACGTACTGTTGAAATGGCTCATGCTTGTGGTGTTTCTGTAGAGGGTGAATTAGGTTGCCTTGGCTCCTTAGAGACAGGAATGGCAGGAGAGGAAGATGGCATTGGTGCAGAAGGCGTTTTAAGTCACGACCAGATGTTAACTGATCCCGAAGAAGCGGCAGATTTCGTCAAAAAAACTAATGTTGACGCACTAGCGATTGCTTGTGGTACTTCTCATGGTGCTTATAAATTCACTCGCCCACCAACTGGCGATATATTAGCGATTGATCGTATTAAAGAGATCAATAAAAGAGTGCCGAATACTCATTTAGTCATGCATGGTTCTTCAAGTGTTCCGCAAGAGTGGCTGGCGATCATTAATGAGTTTGGTGGTGAAATCCCAGAAACTTACGGTGTTCCTGTTGAGCAAATCTGCGAGGGCATTAAATATGGCGTTCGTAAAATTAATATTGATACCGATTTACGTTTGGCGTCAACGGGTGCGATTCGTCGTTTCATGGCCCAGAATCCATCTGAATTTGATCCGCGTAAATATTTAGCGGAATCGGTGAAAGCGATGAAAGATATTTGTATTACTCGTTACCAAGAGTTTGGCGCAGCCGGTAATGCATCGAAGATCACTGAGGTGTCTCTAGAAGATATGTATCTTCAGTATGAAAAAGGCGAGCTTGACGCAGTTGTTAAATAGTTTTTTTAAATGCGATTATTAAGACTTTAGATTGCACATTTAAAAACGGCGAAGATTTTCTAATGAAAGCTTCGTCGTTTTTTTATGTCTTCCAATAGGGTGGTTGTTAAGGGTATAAATATGTTGGACTGGATCCGATATATTCATAAGAAATGTAAATATGAAAGAAACGAAACCATTTTAAAGCTGTCTACGTAAAAGGTAGCAGGCTTAGTTTTACTTTTTATTAAATATCCGACTACACTGAGCATAGAGGGTTTAATTTAAAAAGCGCCATTGATTATCTGTTAATTTACTAAGTTGAGCTAGCTGGATCAATAAATTTGACAGCGTTAGCCGAATAAAATAATTTTTTAGTTATAATAATTATAAGCGCAGCAACTAGCCTCATCAGCTGTGATACCGGATACTGCCATGACATTCGCTTTGCCGAACTTTTTCAAAATCATCTGCAGTAAAATATTGACGAGCATAGTATTTGTAGTTTTTTTTTCCGCGTGCTCAGCCATAGAAACAACCCATATTGCACCTCCTGCTAAAGTAGATCTTGAGCAGATCCTTATTCCCCCCGAAGGTGTTTCTGAAGAACTATTGTCCGAACCAGAAGTCGATCTTTTAGGTCTCTCTCCAGCGATGAAAAAATTTGTCGACACTTATGTGCCTAAAAAAGGGACGAGAGAAGAAAAACTAGAAAAATTATTCGATGCTATTAGCTATAACCCGGATTATAAAATTCAATATGATGCACGAGCAACGCTAACGGGAGCGGATGTATTTAAAACTCAACGAGGAAATTGTTTAGCATTTTCAGCAATGTTTATCGCATTGGCGAGAGAGGCGGGTCTCGTTGCAAACTTTCAGCAAGTGGATGTTCCACCATCGTGGGATGCCTTGAGTGACGAAGTGTTAATTCAGTATCGGCATGTTAATGCAAAAATACAGTTAAAGTATGGAAGAGATGGAGTGATTGATTTTAGAATTGATCGCTATAGCGAAACGTATCCACGTCAAATCTTATCTGATGATATGGGCTTAGCTCTTTATTACAGCAATATAAGTATGCAGCATGTTGTTGAAGGCGATTTTGCTCGAGCTTATGTCGCGAGTAAGCGAGCATTGGAAGCAGATTCCTCGACTGCATTTATTTGGAATAACATGGGCATTGTTCAGAGACGGTTAGGGAATTTAAGTTTGGCAGAAGCCAGTTACCGGCAGGCGCTTCAGTTAAACCCCTATGATTGGTCAGCGTTAAATAACTTGGCGTTTGTTTTTGACAAATATAATGAGAAAGAACGTGCGGATGAATTGCGTCAGCTATCAGATAAATATAAGCTTCGTGATCCCTATTACCGCTATGCATTGGCGCAGTATTCTTATCGTAAAGGCGATTACAACGAGGTGATAGAGTTGTTGGATGTGTCTGTGTCTAAGCGCCGGTCTGAACATCGGTTTTATTATTTGCGTGGCCTGGCTTATTGGGAGCAAGGCGACAAGCAAAGAGCAATTAGCGATGTAAAAAAAGCGATTAAGGTTAGTAAAAATAGTTCATTTACTCAATCTAATGTCCTTGTTATTCAAGCACGTTATGAACGAACATTGGATAGCTGGGAAGCACAACCGAAACTGAAATCGAAAGGCTAGTGCGTTGATCTTGCAAAGGTAGCGCGAAGGTAAGCAGGCGTTTGGTTTAACTGTGTAGTCGTAGAAGTTATTTTAAAAGGCAAAAAATCGAATGCTCAATCCAGCAGATGTAAAAAAAATTTCTTCGCAGTTAAAACCCCTGACTTTCGTTATCGAAAAAGATAAAAAAAATATTGATGATTGTTTGGTTCAGCAATATCTAGATCACTTCAAAATTAATTTTTCGAAATCATTGTCAAACGTGAAACATGGATTTGGTAAGTTTGACGCGTGTGATTTTACGATAGCAGCGCATTATTGGATTCCTGAAGTTCCTCGCGGAACAATTTTTGTTCTTCATGGCTATTATGATCACGTTGGGCTGTTTAATAATATTATCCGATTCTCTTTGCAAAATGATTATGCTGTTGTTGCTTTTGATTTTCCCGGCATGGGATTAAGCAGTGGTGATCGTGCTTCGATAGAAACTTTCGATGATTACCGTCGAGTATTAGATAAAGCGATTTCTTTGTTCAATGGCGTTATGCCTAAGCCTTGGTATTGTGTGGCACAAAGCACGGGCGCTACAGCAGTCGCAGGACATTTAGTCGAAGCTTATACATCACCATTTAAAAAAGTGGTATTGCTTGCGCCGTTAATTCGCTCTAAGGGTTGGACGAGAGATCGATGGACTTATTTTTTGGTTCACTGGTTTCTAAAAAGTATCCCAAGAACATTTACAACTAATTCTCACGATAATGAATTTTTAAGTTTTTTACGTAAAGAAGACCCGATGCAATATCGTCGTTTGCCCATCCGTTGGATTGGTGCAATGAAAGAGTGGATCAGTCGCTTTAAACATTTTGATCCGCAGGATTATCCTTTATTGGTCATTCAGGGTGATGAGGATGGAACAGTGGATTATTTGTATAACTTAGAGCAAATCAAAACAGTCTTCCCAAATGCAGAAATTAAAATGATACCTAGTGCTCGCCACCATTTGGTGTGCGAGAGTGCACCGTATAGGGCTCAAGTGTTTGCGGCAATAAAATCCTACCTTGAAAGACCTGGCGACGATTAGTTGTCTTTTAGAGACCGAAAATAGTTTTGTTGAAATCAAACTTAGTTAATAACATTGAATTTAGACCGGATAGTTAATTTTTTGTAAAAGAAAAAATGATACGGTGGGCACAAAAAAAATTCCTAGGCTTGGTATTATAGTTGTTGATTTAGTGAGAATTTTTCGGTTGAGCTACTCCTAGACAAAACTGATCGTTGTTTTGTAGAAGGTTGGTATAGAAAAACATCAACAATTAAAAAATGAATTACTCCTCTCCAGTAAATTAAACTTTCGTGATTGAATACGTGTGTCGATAAAGGAAAAATTATTATGATTGATCAAGTTTTACAGTTTTCAAAAGAGATTTTTTTAAAGCGTACAATAATTTCTTTTCTGGCGATGATATTTTTGGTCGGTGGCTGCACCTGGGTGAAGTTATCAGAAGAGGCAAATATGGTAGCTTTAGTTTCAAAAAACGATGTCGTGTCTTGCCAGAAATTAGGGACCACAACCTCAAAGGTTTTAGATAAAGTCGCTTTTTTGAAGCGGAGTAAAACAAAACAAAATGAAGAGCTAACAACACTTGCTAAAAACGAAGCCGTTAAGATGGGTGGCGATACGATAGTGGTTGAAGGCGAGATAGAAGATGGCCGGCAGAAGTTTTTAGTTTATCAATGCGGTGAGTTGTAAGCCGCATTGATAAAAATATATATTTTAGCGAAGCACTTTCGTTAACGTCAGAGAAGCGTTTTATTTTGTATAGGTCTTTATTCCGTCCGCTGTGCCCAATAACAAAACATCTGCTGATTTTTGTGCGAACAAGCCATTAGTGACAACGCCAACGATTTGATTGATGGCTGTTTCCAGTTCTTTGGGGTTTTCTATCCGTAAGTTGTGGCAATCGATAATGCAGTTGCCATTATCGGTGATAACGCCTTCTCGGTAGACGGGGTCAGCCCCTAATTTAACGAGTTCGCGACCGACATGGGATCTTGCCATTGGGATCACTTCTACTGGTAATGGAAAAGCCCCTAAGTATTCAACCCATTTGCTGCCATCCGCAATACAAACAAATTCATCGGCGACAGCCGTAACGATTTTCTCTCGGGTGAGTGCAGCACCTCCACCTTTGATCAATTCTAAGTTTGGGTTTGTTTCGTCTGCACCGTCGACATACACACAAATATTATTGACTGAGTTCAAGTCGTAAACAGGGATGCCATGGCTTTTTAGCCTATCCGCACTCGCTTCTGAGCTGGCGACGGCACCGTCAAAAAGTCCTTTAATTGCCGCAAGTTCATCAATAAAACAATTAGCAGTCGAACCAGTTCCGATACCAATGATGGAGTCGGCCTCTAGCTTTGGTTTTACATAATCTATGGCTGCTTTGGCTACCGCTAGTTTTAATTCATTTTGGTTCATAATTGTTTGCTGCCAAATGTAAGGTGTTAAAGGAACGATCGAAAGGATTATACGGGAATCATCCAAACATGTGATTATTTTCTATCAAGGTATTTGTTTGTAGTGCTTTGGTGAATGACTTAGCACAAAGCATGCTTTAACATGAGCCGATACATTTGGAGCGGTTAAAATAGTAAATTAATTTCTCCAAATAATTTACTCAACAAAACAATTGCTAATCATATAAATACTCATGCCACAGTCCTATTTAAAACGCATCCTTGACGCCCGTATTTACGATCTTGCAGTCGAGACGCCTCTCGACAAAGCTCGGCAAATGTCGCAGCGCCTTAATAATACCGTTTTGCTGAAGCGAGAAGATCTTCAGCCCGTATTCTCATTTAAGATTCGAGGTGCTTATAACAAGATGCTTCAATTATCTGCAGAGCAGCGTCGTGTCGGCGTGATTGCGGCATCAGCAGGTAATCATGCGCAAGGATTAGCCTTGGCGGCAAATCATCTCAATGTGGTAGCCACTATTGTCATGCCAAAAACAACGCCACAAATAAAAGTGGACGGAGTACGTCGTAATAAGGGTAAAGTGGTTTTGCATGGTGATACTTATGATGAGGCTTATGCTTATTCGCAAAAACTCGTTGAAGAAAAAGGTTTAGTCTACATTCATCCTTTTGACGATCCTGATGTGATTGCGGGACAGGGCACTGTTGCTGCAGAAATACTTCGGCAATATCCGGCACATATTGATGCGATCTTTATTCCTGTGGGTGGTGGTGGTTTATGTGCGGGAATGGCCGCGTACATAAAATATATTCGTCCAGACATCAAGGTGATCGCTGTAGAGGCTGAGGATTCCGCTTGTCTAAAATTAGCGATGGAGAAAAAACGACGAGCCATTTTATCTGAGGTCGGTATTTTTGCTGACGGTGTTGCTGTAAAGCAAATTGGTAAAGAGACATTCCGTGTACTTAAAAATACGATTGATGAAGTGATCACGGCAGATACCGATCAAATGTGTGCAGCTATTAAAGATATCTTTGAAGATACTCGCTCTATCGCAGAACCGGCTGGCGCTTTGGCGTTGGCAGGCTTGAAAAAATACGTGGAACGAGAAGGTTGTGAAGGTAAAACACTGATCGCTATCGATAGTGGTGCAAATACTAATTTTGATCGTTTGCGCTATATCTCTGAGCGAACTGAAACAGGAGAGAAACGTGAAGCCGTTTTAGCGGTGACTCTACCAGAGCGTCCCGGTGCCTATAAAAAGTTCTGTAAGGATCTAGGCAAGCGTAATATCACCGAATTTAACTATCGCTATGCAGATTCCCGAGCTGCACAGGTTTTTGTGGGCATACAAGTGTCAGGCGATACAGATGATCGAACTCATTTGGTGCAAAGTTTACGAGACAAAAAGTATGCCGTAGAGGATCTTACCGATAACGAGATGGCGAAATTACATATTCGTCATATGGTAGGAGGTCGAACGGGTTCGTCGATAGAAGATGAAGTGGTTTATCGTTTTGAATTTCCTGAGCGCCCAGGAGCTCTTCTTAAATTCTTGTCGAGTCTGGCTCATAGTTGGAATATATCGATGTTCCATTATCGTAATCATGGGTCGGCGTATGGGCGGGTATTGGTCGGTTTGCAAGTCCCTACTAACGAGAGAGCCTTGATCCGCAAGTACCTAGATGACCTCGGGTATAACTATTGGGAAGAAACTAATAACCCCGCATATCAACTCTTTTTGAGTTGATTGTTCCAATATAGATCACTCATTCAATAAGCTAATTTCGAAAGTGACACTTTGTGTTAGACAAAAAGTGTCACTTTCGAACTTTCCCTGCATGGTCTTATTCGATTCAACTCTAGCTTTTATTAATCACTACCCTCTAAGTATTTAACAAAAGTTCCCCAGTGAGACACTGTTCACAGAACAATAAACAACCAGTATTGGCCTCTTTATTGCTTAGTCATTAATAAGAAAGCTAGCTAGAAACTAGATAGCTATTTCATCATAACCTCCCGTTTTAGAAAGATTTTTGATGAAAACTAGTCTGGGTGGCTGACAAAATGAAATTGAAAAGTTGAGGAGATAACAGTGAAAGCGGTTCCATTAAAAAACGACATACTAACGATTGCAGTCATAGTTTTTTTTATCGGTGTGTTGATTAGCAGCGTTGGTTTTAGTAATCCTTTTGAAGCAGAGAAACAAGAAGCGCCATCGGCATTACATCAAGGCATCGTTGCTCAAAGATAAATTTAATTTTTTAAAATTTGGTTTGTTAAGCGAGCCAGTTTGGATGAAAGTTGTGATTTAATTTTTTGAGCTTGCTGTTCTTCGTGTGCTTTATTGCTTTATATGCACATCACTAAAACCTTAAATCGCCTTGTAAAAAATTTCTTTGTGTCTTTTCTTTTTTTGTTTTCTCGCAAGAAAAAATTCCGTTGTCTGTAATGATTGCGTCAAGTGGAATATCCCAAGATTCTGTTGGCAATAAATTCCATTCTTGGCAATGATGAGCGAGACCTATTAATAAGGGTTTGTTACTCGAAAAATTATTTTTCTTAAAAGAAAAACTCCGATCATAAAAACCTCCTCCCATTCCTAAGCGTGCACCCGTTTTATCAAATGCAACTAACGGCATGAAGACTACATCAAGTGTAAATAAAGGAATTGGATTCCCTGCTATGCGGGGCTCTGGTATTCCAAAGCGATTTAATTTCATTGAAGAATTATTGCTAGTATTTTCATCGTGTAATAAAAACCAAAGCTTTCCGGTATTCAGCGGTTGTAAAACAGGTAAGTAAAACTTTTTACAAAGTTGACTGCGAAGGTTAGCAATTGACGACGGATCAATTTCTCCGTCGTTAGCGATGTAATAACCCAGCGTCTTACTGCGAAGAAAAAAAGGTTGTCGCTGGATTATTGTTTGTAAGGATTCAGAGGCAACAGCTTGTTCATTAAAAGACAGTGAGCGGCGTCTTTCTCTGGATTCTTTACGGATATTATTTCGTTCTTCTCGAAAGTTTACATCTTTATTATTTGTCACGACTAAATGCTGCCAAGTTAATGATGATTCATTAATGGATGAGGTTTTTATGCGCTAGGGTTTGATAGGCGAGAATTATAGACTATAAAACAAGGGATTTCTGATGTTATTATCGAGATAGATAAATCGAAGAAAAGATAAATAAAAAAGAAAAAAATAATGCCCCAACGGTGCCGCTGTCAACGTGGCCTCGAACCGTAAAGGTTCAAGGTGGTTGTCTCGGTAGCATATTAGGTTTTCCGTCAGGCGGACATACACACAATACTACAAAAGACTCCCGGGTAAGTATTATCGGCTCAAGGACTTTTCGACTGGCGAACACCTCAGGGATGTCTTTAGTATAACGCTTTCAAATTTTGAAGAAACCGTTTTTTTGTATTTTTTAGGAGTGGAAAAAGAATTATTGATAACTATTAGTTACGAGGGCTTTTTCTAGTTCGTCGCCATAAAAAGAAAATCTGTTTAATCAACTTGGCCGATTTTTATACCAGAATAAAACAAGCTATAGCTTTTCGTATTATCATGAACAAATGGAAATTTCTTTTGAGGAGAGCAGAGCAGCTACAAACCGCGTGCAAAGTGATTAAGTCCGAAGGCGATGTAAAGCTTTGTCAACCGTTTCAGTGAGAGAGCTAATTAATTCTTCGCTCAGCGCGCCAGAAGACGATTTACTCTGAGTCGTTTGAAGTTCAAAGCTAAGATTCAGAGCGGCCATAATGGCGATTCGCTCAAGGCCAATGATGCTGCCTTGATCGCGAATGGCACGAAGTCTTTGATCAAGATGACGTGCAGCACGGAATAATGCTTCTTGCTCATCCACTGGGCAGGCAACTTGATAATCCTTATCTAAGAGGCTAACTGATATTGTGGGATTGTTACTCATAGCATTGTCCATGGCTTTAAGTGTTTAAAAGAGTCTTTAGTTATGATTCTGCTTCTAGATTTTTTAGTTTTGAAATCATAGCTTCGACGCGAGTACGAGCTAATTCGTTTTTTTCAACGAGTCGAGTACGTTCACGTAACCATTTCGATTCTTTTTCTTGATACGCCTCATTTTCTTGCTTGAGTCGATCGCAGAGTCGAATCAATTGATCAAGTTTATCTTCGAGAGTAGTGATAGCTGATTCAGTCATTATAGCGGTCTTGGTCGTCGTTCTTACTTAGCCTATGCACTCTTAAAATCTAATGATAAAAAAACATAGGGATAAAAACAAAAGTATAACAAAGCACACAGCAAAAAGTGCCAATGAATATAGCGATAAATACGATAGTGATTTTCTAAAGAATGAGAGTATCGCACCATAAATGGATCGCCAGTACTATATTTTGTCGACTTAAGGGGGTCAATTGTCGATATATGACGTCTATCACATGCATTTATTCTTTTGAGTATTCTTTTCGACGAGAAGGCTAAGCGAGGTTGCTAACTGATTAAGCCTTTCATGTCGCCGGTCCGTATCATTTGCTGACAGCCGTTTGGACAATTCTTGGGCAGATAATCCAAGGATTGAGCATATTATTCGTGATAACATTTACGCCCTTAATGATGACCTAATATGCTTACTTTTAGATTGTGAACTATAGATTATGAATTCCCCAACCCTTGATACTGAAAACCCTAACGCTCTACCTGATTTTGATGGTGTGGCAGATTTATTCGTCTCACTAGGAGCTCTTAACAGTCCTGCAGAGTTACATGGCATGTTGTGTGGCCAATTGAGTGGCGGCAATCGCTTTGATGAAAATCAATGGCAGAAAAATGCTTTAGAATTTCTTGATATTAATTTTATCGAGGCAGCAGAGCTTGATGGCCATGCAAGCCAGTTCTTTGATGAGCTGTATGTAAATACTCTTGAGCAATTTAAAGGTGAGCAGTTTGAATTAGATCTGTTATTGCCAGATGACGATACAGATTTAGATCAGCGTATTAGTTCTCTTAGTCATTGGTGTCATGGCTTTTTGTCAGGTTTTGGTACTTCTGGTATTAATGGCGATACAAAGCTTAGCGAAGAAGTCTCAGGAATTTTGAGAGACTTTGCATCCTTTGTGCAAATTAATCCTGATGATGCTGAAGACGAAGAAAGTGAAAATGATTACATGGAAATTGTTGATTACGTCCAAGTGGCTGTCAAAGCCGTTTTTATGGAAATAGGGATTACGGCCGATGGTGATAACCATGGTGTTGGCTCACCAATCATGCACTGATTAAGATTAAAATTATATTTTGAATGTAACGGAAAAGTGATGAGTATCTCTAAGCAAGAATTTGCACGACGACGAAAAACATTAATGGAGCTGATGGAGCCAGATAGCATCGCTATTATCCCTTCTGCTGCAATGAAGGTGCGCAATCGTGACGCTGATTTTTTGTTTCGACAAGACAGCGATTTTTTTTACTTAACCGGATTCAATGAACCAGAAGCCGTTTTGGTTTTAGTACCCGGTAGAGAGCATGGCGAAACTGTCATGTTTGTTCGCGAAAAAGATATCGAAAAGGAAATTTGGGATGGATACATTTCTGGGCCAGAAGGAGCGTGTAAAGATTTTGGTGCAGACGATGCATTTCCTATCGATGATATTGACGAAATCTTACCAGGATTAATTGAAGGTACCGAAAGAGTTTATTACGCGATGGGGAAAAACGCCGCATTCGATCAAGACGTAATGAATTGGGTGAACAGCATTCGCGCGAAAGTGCGAGCAGGTGCCACCCCGCCTGGTGAGTTTTCTGATCTCGATCATTTTTTGCATGACATGCGTTTATTTAAAAGCGCTGCTGAAATTCGTATCATGAAAAGAGCGGGAGAAATTTCTGCGAATGCACATGCGAGAGCAATGCGAGTTTGTAAGCCAGGCATGTATGAATATCAAGTCGAAGCAGAAATGAAACATGAATTTGGAATGAGTGGTGCTCCAAATGTTGCCTACAATCCAATTGTTGGGAGTGGTGATAATGCCTGCATTCTTCATTACGTTGAAAATAATCAAAAATTAAAAAGCGGTGATTTGTTATTGATCGACGCAGGTTGCGAATTAGATAATTACGCATCAGATATCACGCGTACTTTTCCCGTTAGTGGAAAATTCTCACCGGAACAAAAAGCGCTTTATGAATTAACATTGGCGGCGCAAACAGCTGCAATGAAAGTGATTACAACAAAGCATCATTGGAATGATCCTCACGAAGAATCCGTTAGAGTAATTACTTCAGGTTTAGTTGAATTGGGTTTGTTAAAAGGTGATGTGGACGAGTTAATAAAAACAGAAGGGTACAAACGTTTTTATATGCATCGTGTAGGACATTGGCTCGGGATGGATGTTCATGATGTCGGTGATTATAAGGTCGGTGGTGAATGGCGAGTATTAGAGCCAGGAATGGTCATGACGGTCGAGCCAGGTATTTATGTGTCACCGACGGATGAAACTGTTGAAGAAAAATGGCGGGGTATTGGAATTCGAATCGAAGATGATGTGCTTGTCACAAAAACGGGTTGTGAAATTCTCAGTGCTGGCGCTCCAAGAACCGTAGATGAAATAGAAGCATTAATGGCTTCATAATTAAAAGATACCACTATTAATAACCTAGATAACAATACACAAGCCCGCACTGAAAAAAATACAGAAGAGGGCAATACAGATATCGCCATCATTGGTGGTGGTATGGTGGGTATTTGTTTAGCTATCTTGTTAGCCCAAAAAAAAATAAATTGGTCGATCACACTGATCGAATCATTTCCTCTGGCGCTCTCGAATAAATCTGCTGAATCAATTTCTGACACTTACCAGCCGAGTTTCGATTCACGCTCTACAGCAATAGCCGCTGGTTCTAAAGATATTCTTGAGCAGTCTGGTATTTGGAAAACCCTTAAAAACCATGTCTCTGAGATATCGAAAGTTCATGTGTCAGACAAGAATCACTTTGGCGGCAGTCTTATCGAAGCTAAAGATTATGACATGCATGCAGTGGGTTATGTTGTAGAGAATGCATGGTTCGGTAAAGTATTGATGGCTGAGTTATCCAAATACAAGAATATTAATATTATTGCTCCAGCATCAGTAAAAAAATTAACGCCACAAAAAAATGGTTATCGAATTGATATTCAATCGCAGAATGACGATTCTTCCTTCGAGAAAAATACTCTTGATAAAAAAATAAGTATCAATGCTGAACTAACCGTTATTGCCGATGGTGCAAATTCAGCTCTCAGTCAGCAGATAGGTATTCAAGTAGAAGAAAAAAATTATCATCAGCATGCATTGATTGCCAATGTTGAATGCGACAAGCCTCATAATGGTGTTGCTTACGAGAGGTTTACAGATCAAGGCCCGATAGCGCTGTTGCCTTTATGTGATTCGAAAAACAACAATAAAACGATGGCGCTTGTCTGGACGTTACCAGAAAACAACCAGTTGCTGATAGATTGTGATGAAGGCAAATTTCTCGAGCAGTTACAAAATCGTTTTGGCTTTAGGCAAGGACATTTTGTTCGTGTCAGCCAAAGATTTCAATACCCATTGAAATTGCAATTAGCTAAAGAACAAGTGCGCCGTTCATTGGTCTTAATGGGGAATGCCGCACATTTTTTACATCCTGTCGCAGGCCAAGGTTTTAACTTGGCCTTACGAGATTGTTACTCACTCAGTGCAATTCTAGAATCAGCTTCTAAACAAAATGGTTCAATTGGGGATTTAAATGTTCTTCAGCAATACATTCAAGCTCAACATGTTGATCAGCTTGCTACAGTGTCGTTGAGTGATAATTTTGTAGAATGGTTTTCGTCTTCTTCAGCTACAAAATCAGTTTTAAGGAATATTGGTTTGCTGGCATTGGATGCTCTTCCAGGTGCCACTCCCATGCTTGCTAAAAGAACGATGGGACTAACCTAATTAACAAAAAATCGTTAAAGGCAAAGAAAAATTAAAAATGATTGAGTTAAATCACTACGATATTGTAATTGCCGGAGCGGGTCTTGTCGGGGCAAGCATGGCCTGTGCAATTGCCGAAGATTTTAATACGCGTCATTTGACGATAGCCATTGTTGATCCTGGTCAGTCTCCGAAAGTTTTTTCAGGAAATGAATTTGACCCCAGAGTGATTGCACTAACGCGTAATTCCCAGCGTTTTTTACAGAGGTTGTCAGTGTGGGATTCTATTGAAAAAAATAGAGTCACTCCTTACGAGAAAATGTTTGTTTGGGATGGTGAAGGGACAGCAAACATCGAATTCAATAGCCATGAATTTAAACAAGAGAATTTAGGCTACATTGCTGAGAATTCATTAGTGTTAGCCGAACTGTTAAGACGTCTGCAAGATTTTCCTAACGTAACAATTTTTCGTAGTAATCAGGTCGATGGAGTTTCAAGCGATAAAGTTTCGGAAAAAAGTCTTTCAACAAAAGAAAAATCAAATATCGAAATACTTTTAAAAGATGAAAAAAACAAACAAAAAAAAATAACGGCTGCATTATTGGTAGCAGCAGATGGAGCGCAGTCAGGCGTTAGAAAAAAATTGTCGATGGAAACTCGCGAGTGGGATTACGGGCATGACGCGATTGTCACCACAGTGCGAACAGAAAAGTCTCATTCTAATACAGCATGGCAGAGGTTTATAAGTACAGGGCCTTTAGCTTTTCTTCCGCTAACAACTGTTGACGGAGATGACCATTACTGTTCGATTGTATGGTCGCTTTCAAAAGAAATTACACCAGAAATGATGTCAAAAACAGATGAGGAATTTTCAGAAGCGCTATCCGTTGCGTTTGAAAATAAATTAGGACGAATTGAATCGGTGGCAAAACGTTTTTCTTTTCCTTTGCGGCAACGCCATGCTGTTAATTATATTCAGCCAGGAGTCGCATTAATTGGCGACGCCGCACATACAATTCATCCTTTAGCGGGGCAGGGAGTTAATTTAGGTTTGCTCGATGTTCAAGTGTTAGCGGGTGAAATTGCGAGAGCAGAAAAACGCGGAATTCCACTTAATGATTTTTCAGTGTTAAAGCGCTATCAGCGACAAAGGAAGCCAGACAATCTCACAATGATGGCAGCAATGGAGGGCTTTAAGCGTCTTTTTGGGAGTACAAAACCGGCACTGCATATTTTACGCAATGAGGGTATGGGGCGTTTAAATTCCATCCCTTTGTTGAAAAACCTCATCGCAAAAAAAGCGATGGGTTTATAAGAGCTATTTTGCTGTCTTTAGGAGCCATTTCTGGATGGTAATTCATAAAAGCAGCTTATTTTGACGCTGATTTTCTATTTACCACCATTTGTCTGTCGACGAGTTAGTCTAACCCCTTTGTCCTATATACTTTTCTTAACATTTTCAGGGAAGGAGTAATTTGGAGGCTAAACACTTTCATCAAAAAGCCTACCTGAATTATGTTGAAGCCTTGGTTGCGATACGGATTAAAAAAATAAATACAGATGCCTGTAAAGCCATGCTGTGAACATGAAGTATATGAGGTGATGTTTTGGCTGAATCTGCACAAATTGTCGTGAAAGCGACTCCAAATCAAAAAGCGTTAATTATTGCTGTCTCGGGGTACTTCAACGCAAATCTTCTGGAGCAGTTTTGTACTGCTTATCAATCTAGGCCAAAGTTCGAACGTTACGCTGTTAACTTTCAGCGATGTCGTGGCATCGATAGTTCAGGTTTAGGTATGTTGCTTTTACTAAGAGATTTCGCGGCTGTCGAGCAGGCGAACTTAGTCATCTCTGAATGCTGCCCAGCGGTAAGACAGGTTTTGAGTTGCTCTAATTTTGATCAGCTCTTTAATGTAACTCACTGAAAACAGAGCAAAATACTCCGAAGCCAGATTGCAGACGAGGCTATTTGATTGACTAATACTATTGACTAGGCATCTTTGCGTGTGTTGTGCCTTTGCTGATAGGGCCCCTGCACGACATCCATTGAATTGCCGCAGGATGTTAATTAAGAGCTTGATTTCATGAAGCTTTAGTTCGGTTAGCCTCGACATCTTTAAATTCTTGAACCTTTGTCGTTTATGCCCTTCATAAATTTTCATTCTTTATCTATAGCTCCGGAATTCACTAGCCCGCCATAGCCTCAAACCAGTATAATGCCCGCCTTGTTTTCGCTGTCATTCGTCTCTAATTGAGTTGTGAACATCTCATTTTGACCTCAGACGAGTTTTCTTGATGGCCTCAAAGAGGAAAGCCTAATGACCGAGAGATCGGCCAGTGTTAATCGCGACACATTAGAAACTCAAATCACAGTCTCTGTGAATCTTGACGGATCTGGTAAAGCTAAAATGGCGACCGGAGTTCCCTTCCTTGAGCACATGATTGATCAAATCGCTCGACATGGTTTGATTGATATCGATGTTGTTTGCAATGGTGATAACCAAATTGATGATCATCACACGGTTGAAGATATTGGTATTACGCTAGGGCAAGCAGTTTCAAAAGCATTGGGTGAAAAGAAAGGCATTATTCGCTACGGGCACTCTTATGTTCCATTAGACGAAGCGTTATCTCGCGTAGTTGTCGATTTTTCAGGCCGTCCTGGCTTATTTATGAATGTCGATTTTACACAAAAGCGGATCGGTGCTTTTGATACCGAGCTTTTCCGTGAATTTTTCCAAGGCTTTGTCAATCACGCGCTTGTGACACTGCATATTGATTGTCTAAGAGGCGCCAATGCGCATCATCAGATTGAAACTGTTTTCAAAGCGTTTGGTCGAGCTTTAAGAATGGCTTTAACAAGGGATGAGCGTCTAGGTGATGTTACTCCATCGACTAAAGGTGTTTTGTAACAGATTTAGTTGTGAATTTTTAATTGGGCGATAACTGAAGTCACTGTAACCACGATATTTCATAAATCAATTTGTTGATGATTGATTTATGAAATACATCCAGCCAAATTCAAATGAAATCCTAGTTAGTTGCGAATTATCTTTAACGATTTTTTTATGCGTTATTCGAATTAATTTTCAATCTTTAAGCAGGATTAAAATGTATTCAAAGCTATTGTTGAAATAGTGCCGCTAATTTCTGACAGAGAAAATTATGACTGCAAAACACCTCGCTATTATCGATTACGGAATGGGAAATTTACATTCTGTTGCGAGCGCGATTAAATCTGTGGCACCAGACGTTCGCGTGGATATCACCGCAGATGAAAAAATTATTGAGCAGGCTGATCATATTATATTTCCCGGTGTTGGTGCGATTCGCGATTGCATGGCAGGGATCAATGAAATTGCTGCCGGTAAAATGGTGAGTCAAGCATTAGATATGGGGAAACCACTATTAGGTGTTTGTGTTGGCTTGCAAGCATTAATGACTGACAGCGAAGAAAATGGCGGGGTGTCATGCTTAGACATATTACAAGGTCATGTGTGCCGTTTTCCCGAAAATGCAAAAGATGTTGACGGCTCAATAATAAAAATTCCACACATGGGTTGGAATAATGTTCAGCAAACGATAGATCATCCTTTATGGAATAAAATACAACAGGATGCGCGATTTTACTTTGTGCATAGTTATTATGTTTCAGAAAAGGGATTGTCATCGCAGGGTAGCGGATTAAAAAACGAATCATCGATAGTTGCAGGCCGATGTGATTACGGCGTGCCGTTTGCAGCCGCCGTGGCTAAAAATAATTTATTCGCGGTACAGTTTCATCCAGAAAAAAGTCATACCGATGGATTGCAGTTATTGAAAAATTTTGTGAATTGGAATGGGCTGGTATAAAGATAAGTCCGTTCACTGATTGGAAAAAAGTATGTTAGTTATTCCCGCAATAGATTTAAAAGATGGCCAATGTGTTCGATTACGACAAGGGCTTATGGAAGACTCCACCGTTTTTTCTGACGATCCTGTTGCCATGGCAAAACAATGGGTTGATCAAGGAACGCGTCGATTACATCTTGTAGACTTGAATGGTGCATTTGCTGGTGAACCAGTAAATGGCGAGGTTGTAACTGCTATCGCTAAAGCGTTTCCAGAAGTTCCTATACAAATTGGTGGCGGTATTCGTAGTGCAGACACTATCGAGCATTATTTAAATGCAGGTGTTACCTATGTGATTATCGGTACAAAAGCAGTGACTGATCCTAGCTTTGTAACCGATATGTGCAAGCAATTCCCTGGGCATATTATTGTTGGGCTAGATGCAAAAAATGGTTTAGTGGCTACCGATGGTTGGGCTGAAGTTTCTAATGTGAAAGCGACTGATCTAGCAAAGCAGTTTGCAAATGATGGCGTTAGCTCAATCGTATATACCGATATTGCTCGTGATGGAATGATGGGCGGCGTAAATTTAGAGGCCACAATTGAAATGGCGCAAGCATCAAAAATACCAGTAATAGCTTCTGGTGGCGTTGCGACAATGGACGATATAAAAGCAATTCAAAAAGAATCTCACCATGGAATTTTAGGTGCAATTACTGGTCGTGCTATCTACGAAGGCACCATTGATATCGCCGAAGCGCAAACATGGTGTGACCAGAAAAAATAAGCTTGAAGTAAAACTTCTAAAAAGTCTGACGATTTTAAACATCGAAAATAATTTTCAAACAGTAAAAGGTTAATGCAGTGGCTTTAGCAAAACGAATTATTCCCTGTCTCGATGTCGATCAAGGTCGAGTCGTTAAAGGCGTTAAGTTTTTGGATATTCGCGATGCAGGCGATCCTGTTGAAGTTGCTAAACGTTACAACGAAGAAGGCGCTGACGAAATTGTTTTCTTAGATATAACTGCGAGTCATGAAGACAGAGACACTATGGTTCACATTGTTGAGCGCATGGCGGAAGAAGTATTCATCCCGTTAACCGTTGGTGGCGGCATTCGTACATTAGAAGATATTCGAAAAATGCTAAATGCTGGCGCTGATAAAGTCAGTATTAATTCAGCAGCGGTTTCTGATCCTGAATTTGTTAAACGTGCATCTGAAAAATTTGGAGCTCAATGCACAGTTGTTGCCATTGATGCAAAAAAAGTCAGTGCAGAGAATGAAGAACCAAGTTGGGAAATTTTCACTCATGGTGGACGAAAACCAACAGGTATAGATGTCATTGCATGGGCAAAAAAAATGGCAGCTTATGGTGCGGGCGAACTTTTATTGACCAGTATGGATCGTGATGGAACGAAAGACGGTTTTGATTTGGCATTAACTCAGGCTGTGAGCCGAGCCGTAAATATTCCTGTTATTGCTTCGGGTGGTGTGGGAAATTTACAACATTTAGCTGACGGGGTGATTAAAGGTGAAGCAAGTGCAGTTCTAGCAGCGAGTATTTTTCATTTTCAGGAATCAACTGTTTCTGAAGCAAAAGAATTTATGAAGTCGCAAGGTATTGAAATTAGATTATAGTTTGGATTTTACTGATGTGGTTTAAGCGTTGAGCCGCTCATTATGTTTTTTCGATAGTCGAAATCACTCCTCCTAAATTTATTACAGTAACAAAAAAGCATCTCAACAATGTTGAGATGCTTTTAAAAGACCTACTAGACTTCTAGATAACTTAAAAAGACTAAGCAACAGCTCTAGGGCGATACTGTATAAGCGTATCGCTAAAAGATGGCTCTGCATTACAGATAAATTCGATAAACTCATTAGCACCATTACAGGCAGTTTCTAGTGTATCGAATGGGCCAATATCTACACGTTCTCGAGTTGTGTAGTACCAATATTCGTCACTCTTGAAAAAACGGTCATGTCTATCTGGAACACTTCCTTGTTCCCCGCTGCGATTTAATTTCATAGCTGTACTCCTAATAATTCAAACATCTAATTTAAAGCTGTGCTGAGCTCACTTACAGCTCTTTACACAACCCAAATTACTATCACTTAGCTGAGAATTGTGTAATTAAACATCAATTCAGCCGAGTTTTTGATCAAGTGGCCATATCATAGCTCTATTTTTGTACTCCGGATATACGAAATTAGTCTGCTTGACTCATCTTAATATTCTTATTTGCGCAAAAAATAAGGGCTAAAGTAGTCGAAACCCTCGTCATTACTGGGCTTTAGGCGAGAAGTTCTTTTTTGAAGAATATTATCGAAAGAGGATAAAAGGCTAGAAACGGGGACTAAATGGATATTCAGAGCCTTTAGCTTGGGTATGGTTTGTTCCAGAAAATGTAAAGTTTCTGGATAGGGGTGGGCAATGGCAACTCCAGTACCTCGTTTTTGAGCTGTTGAGATGAATTTGCCAAATTGCCGAGCGATACTGATGTAGTCTCTGTCGTTATCTAAAAAATAATCTCTTTTAGCGCTGGGAATGTGGGCTTTTTGTGCCATTTGCCATGCAATACTCTCAGAGCTAGTCCTGCTGTCGATAAAAAACAATTCTTTTACCGATAACTCTTCCATTAGCCATCGCATTGGGGCTTCTTGTTGGGTCAGAAGGCTGCCCATATGGTTGTTGACGCCCCTAACGTGTGGAACAGCTTTTAGGTCTTGTCTAAGCGTGTCTAGAAATAAAAAATACCCCATGCCGTAGGTGAGGGCACCTTCATCTAAAGGTTTGTTTAGGAGGTTACTCATAGGGATATGCAGCATGATTTCTTTGTTCAGCTCATGTCCCAAATTGGCGAGAGAAACACTGTTTGTAGTGTGGGGAATAATCGCAAGCGTGACCGCGCCCGGGAGTTTGGCTGCTTGCTTGCCACGCTCAAAACTGTAACCAATATCATCAATAATAATGGCAATACGGGTTATGTTTTTATTTTTGTTTGTCTCATCGGCAACAGCAAATAATGATAAAGAGCTAAAAGTACTAATTTGGAAAAATAGAACAGTTGTTAATAAAAGGATTTTTCTTGGGAGAGCGATTTTTTCTTTTAAGAGGTTAAAACTTTTTTTCAATATTATTGACGAGACAATAATGGACGAAAAATTTTGAATGAAAAGCGGTATAAAATGCCAAGGTAAAAACATAGGTTTAAATTGCTGTATCGAGTTTGTCATCCTGACATGAAAAAGCTATTTACTTATTCAGCAGATTTATTAAGAAAAAACAAAAAATAATCAATGAAAAAAATTATTCAGTTGTTTGAATATTTTCTTCATTTTTTGCGATAGTAGACTTTTTTTGATGTATCGGTAAATTGTGTTGTCCAAACAGATGAACGCCTTTAAGTAAGTTTAACGCTTCATAAAGTTGATTGTCTTGCTCAGATAGACTGATTTTTTCATTTTGTTTTTTGTCGCGCTTAGAAGAGCCATTTTCGTTGCCGCCATTACCATTGCCTAAGTGATTGGCAAGATCGGCTTCTGTGGTACGAAGTTGTTGTTTGATGGTTTTCACCGTTGCGCGCTCAACAAAAATATCGGGTTTAATCCCCTGCGCTTGGATCGAGCGACCAGAAGGCGTAAAATACAAGGCTGTAGTCATTTTTATTGCGCGCTCATCGCTAATCGGTATGACTGTTTGGACTGAGCCTTTACCAAAACTCTCAGTGCCAACGATAATTGCTCGATGTTGATCTTGCAATGCACCAGCAACAATTTCAGATGCAGATGCAGAGCCGTCATTGATTAAAACCACAATAGGAAGGCCATTTAACACATCGCCAGGTCTCGCTTTGTATTGGATGTCAGCATTGGCAATACGCCCTTCTGTGTAAACAATTAAGCCATCATTTAAAAATGCATCGGCAGCTTCAACGGACGCCTGTAAAACACCGCCGGGATTATTTCGCAAATCTAATATAAGACCTTTTAAATCAGGATTATTTTTTTTAATTTTTTCGATAGCAGTAACAACTTCTTTTCCAGTATCTAATTGAAATTGTGAAATGCGTAAATAACCGTAACCGGGTTCAAGGTCGCGAGTGCGGACACTGGTAACTTTAATAGTATCGCGCGTCAATATTAATTCAAAAGGGAGATCAACGCCTTCACGAACTATCATCAATCGTATGTCGCTACCGATGGGTCCGCGCATATTGCTAACAGCATCACTGATGCTCATTCCTTTAACAGGTTTGTCGTCAAGTTTGATAATTAAATCGCCGGCTTCAACGCCAGCTCTTGAGGCCGGTGTGTCATCAATGGGAGAGATAATTTTTACAAAACCATTTTCCATTCCGATCTCGATACCGAGCCCGCCAAATTCTCCTGTAGTGTTCTCTTGTAAATCTTCGAATGAGCGTGAATCAAGATAAGAAGAATGTGGATCTAATTCAGAGAGCATACCTTTAATGGCGTACTCTAATAATTTTTCATCTGAAATATCTTCAACGTATCCTTGGCGAATGTGGTTGTACACTTTTGCAAACATGCGTAAATCGTCTAGGGGTAACACGCCTTCAGATTTTGTTGTTTCCGTCAGTGCGGGTAGTGAGGGCGAATCAATTTCTTCAGCGGAGGGTTGTGCAATAACCGGCAAGGCAAGACTCAAACCTAAGAGAGCATATACCGTTACAATTTTTCTTGTAATGAATATGTTTGCTGCAGTCTTAACTTGGCGTTTTGAGATAAATTGTTGGGTGAAAGCAGTCATTACATTTAACTCCTGGAGCTTCTATCAATAAGGAGGCTGGTATTAATGATTGTCAGCATCCATATTCTTGCCAATCAATATCTAATGTTACCGATAGCAGTTTGTTATTTTATTGTAGACCGTTATGGGCTTTATTAATTCTATGTGTAGCTCCAATTTACGCGAAAATATTCATAATGCAATTTAGTAAGGTATAAACGAGCAGTTCGTCGCGTTAGGCGGCATTTCAGTTGGTGAAAGCTTTCAGTATCAGCGAGGAGTAAAGAGTGAAAGAGTCAGAATGGGAACAGTAAAGAAATGATGGGAGCGTATAAAAGAGTTGTTTAGATAAAGACTAAATTATCCACACCACCGGCTGGGGTTAGAAGGCTTGCCGTTTTCTCTAATTTCGAAATATAAACCAGAACGAGCTTGTCCGCCGCTTGTCCCAACTTGGCCAATGATTTCCCCGGCTTCTACAAAATTACCGGCTTTCTTTGCTAATGTTTGATTGTGCCCATATAGGCTCATATACCCATTGCCGTGATCGACGATGATCAATAAACCTTGGCCACGTAAATAATCTGCAAAGACTACGCGTCCATGGTGAATCGCTTTGACAGGTGTTCCTGTATTGGCGTGAATAACAACGCCATCCCACTTTAGCTTTCCGGCAATCCTATCGCTTCCATATTTATGGGCGAGTGTACCGTTTGTAGGCCAAGGCAGTTTGCCCCGTAATTTTTTAAATTCAGAATTATTTGAAGTAGACGTAAGCGAGCTTGATACAGTTTGCCCAGAAACGTTGGAGGATGATTTTTTTTGAGAGTTGTAAAGGGTGTTTGCAATTTTTGTTAATACTTTTTCGACAACTAATTTGTCTTGAGCAAGCTTTTGTAGTTCTTTGTCTTTACTGTCGACAGTCGCGTTTAACTTGGCGAGAGTTTCTTTGCGCTGTTTTTGCGTATTCTGTAATTCTTGGTAGCGCGCTTGCAATGTTTTTTGGTTTTTTTTGAGTGCTTCGGTTTTTTGAACAATGCTTGGTTCAATCGTATTAAGTGTGTGAATGTTATCTTCGTAATCCGATAAGCGAGTGGTTCGCGCGTCGAGGAAGTAATCGTAATACCTCAACATGCGCGACACTTTTTCTGGATCATCTTGGTTTAACAATAGTTTAATATTGCTTTGACCGCCCAACCGGTATGCTGCTCTTACCTGCTGGGCTATGTGCTTCTTTTCGGAAATTTGTTCTCCTATTAGTGATTTTTTCTGTAAGTTTAAATCATTGAGCGCTTGCTCTTGTGTCCCTAGCTGCGCTTTGATGTCTTCGATTTTTTTCATCAATTCGCCAACTTTAGTTTCATTTTCTTCCAAGTTGTTTAAAAGACCGCTGCGATTATCTTTAACCGATTTGAGTTCATCTTTTAACTCTTGAATGGTGCTCTGTAAAGTCTCGAGTTTTTCTTTATATTCTGATTCAGAAAGTGATGACTCTTGGCCTAGGCTAAGTTGCGTAAAACTAAAGCAACTCAGTAAGGCGACGAGTGAAATCATTTTTTTCATAATGTGTTCCTCTGTCCGTTTAAACGCATGGTTAAAAAATAAAAGTAGATAAGTAAAATAAATATCTACGAGTTTAAAGTGACGGGGAAAAATTAAAATTTAGCTAGGTTTTTACCCGTCATTTCTTTCGGCTGTGGCATTTTGAGTAACGCAAGCATAGTCGGTGCTATGTCTGCCAAACTACCGCCATCTTCTAAAGATAGCTTGCGATCGCCTACATAGACAAGTGGTACTGGTAAAGTTGTGTGCTGTGTCATAGGTTGATTGCTAGATTCATCAAACATTTCTTCTACGTTGCCGTGATCAGCCGTAATCAATACGTTGCCGCCAACGCTTTTTGCAGCTGTTAAAACAGCTTCAAGACAACTATCTACAGTTTCAACCGCTTTTACGGCAGCATCAAAAACACCGGTATGGCCCACTTGATCACAGTTAGCGTAGTTGCAAATAATGGCGTCGTATTTTTGAGACTTAATAGCTTCTACCAACTTATCAGTAACTTCTGGTGCGCTCATTTCTGGTTTTAAATCGTAGGTTGCTACATCAGGTGAGGGAATTAAAATGCGATCTTCGCCTTCGTACAAATCTTCTTGGCCGCCACTAAAAAAGAAAGTGACGTGTGCATACTTTTCTGTTTCTGCAATTCGCAATTGTGTTTTGTTGTTTTTAGACAGAAAGTCGCCCATGGAGTTTTCTAATGTTTGCGGCGGGTAAGCGCATGGAGCTTTTAAATCTGCACTGTATTCTGTGGTTTGAACAAATGTAGAGAGCTTTGCTTGTCGACGAGGAAATCCAGAAAAGTCATCATTAACAAAAGCATAAGAAATTTCACGAGCACGATCGGGTCGAAAGTTCATGAAAATGACAGCGTCACCATCTTCAACCGTAGCGGGGTTCCCATCGTCGTCTAGAATCGCCGTCGCCTTTACGAATTCGTCATTCTCATCGCGATCATAAGCGGCCTTTAAGGCATTTTTTGAATTGGTTGCTGTGAATTCACTTTTCCCATCGACCATCAAATTATATGCAGCCTGTACTCGATCCCAGCGATTGTCACGATCGAGAGCGTAAAATCGGCCGATGACAGAGGCAACTCGACCAACACCTGTTTCTTCAAAAACCGCATCTGCTTTTTGAAGTGATTCAGTTGCACTTCGTGGTGGTGTGTCTCTTCCATCTAAAAAGGCATGAAGGTAAATCATTTGTGCCCCGCGTTCTGCGGCCAGGCGTAACATGGCAAAAATATGTTCTTCGTGGCTGTGAACTCCACCATCAGACAACAAGCCCATAATGTGAACAGCGCTATGAGTGGCGACAGCTTTGTCGATCGCGTCTATATAAACGGCATTTGTTTCGAAGCTACCGTCTTCAATTGCTTTATTGATTCGTGTGAAATTTTGGTAAACGACACGCCCTGCGCCCAATGTCATGTGCCCAACTTCTGAATTACCCATTTGTCCTTCGGGAAGTCCAACAGCCATTCCTGATGTATGGATTAATGTCTTTGGTGATGATGCCCATAATTTGTCCCAAACAGGCGTTTTTGCGGCAGTGATGGCATTGTGTTTGGCGTTGTCAGAATAACCAAAACCGTCAAGGACGATCAAAATAGTGGGGGTTTTCGGAGTATCTGTTGTACTGCTCATGAACTGATCTTTCCTCTCATGCGGTAGGGCAAACCTCAATATCATCTATTGAGTATAGTGAATGTTACAAGTAGTTGATTTTAAAACATTCTACTGGCTTCTGTAGGCTAAGACTATCCATCTAAAAAGAATCCATCCAAAAGGCAAGGTGGAGGTTGTCGGTGGTCAGCACCTTGGTTAAAGCTTCAATGAGTAAAAGCTAGACAGCGAAATTGAAGAATTGATGGTGTATACTCCTGCCCCCGTAGAAGATGATGGAAATTCGATATATTCATCATGCGTTCATCACAATAAGCTATTCAATATTAGGACTAACTCACTGTGGATTTTTTTATTTTCATCAGCGAACAATATGTACTTGTAGGTGCGCTGCTAATTCTTATTTATGTCTTTGTGTGGAACGAGAAGCGCAAAGGCGGAAAAACATTAAGTACTCACGAAATGACGCGTCTTATGAATAGCGACGCAGCCGTCGTGGTTGATATACGAGAAGCGGCAGACTATAAAGCCGGCCATATAACCAGTGCAATTAATATCCCGTTTAACCGAATTAATGAACGCTGGGAAGAGTTGGCGCCTCACAAAGAAAAAACTATCATACTAGTCGACAAAATGGGTCAGCACACGGGTGGAGTCGGCAGTATTTTACGGACTAAAGAATTTACTATCGGGCGTCTCGGCGGTGGTATGGCCGAATGGCAAAACCAAAATTTACCGGTCGCTAAATAATTATTTGTGTCGGTATTGAAAAAAACATTCAATATATTTAATCAATAGAATTTGGAGCGAGTTGCCCCATGGCAGAAGAGAATCAAGTTAACGAGCAAGCTGCGCAGGAAGGTAATGAGCAGCAATTTTCATTACAGCGTATCTATATCAAAGATCTTTCGTATGAATCACCACTAGGTGTTGCTGCTTTTAATCAAAATTGGAAGCCACAAGTTAACCAAGAGATTAATACAAAAAATGCAAAAGTGGGTGAAGATGCTTACGAAGTTGTTTTGTCATTAACGATCACGGTTAAACTTGATGATAAAGTGGCATTTTTAATTGAGCTTCAACAGGCAGGAATTTTTGCCATTAAAGGTATCGAAAATAATCAAATAGCGCATATCTTAAATACAATGTGCTTGCAGATTTTATTTCCTTATGCGCGTGAAACAATTGATAGCGTCATCATTAAAGGAAGTTTTCCTGCACTTATGTTGCCACCTATTAATTTCGATGCACTCTATGCACAAGCGGTTGCTCAGCAACAAGAAAAGAGCAAAGATGATGCGCCAACCGTTAACTAATGACTTAAGTTGATTAAGTGAATGTTCAACGCCAACCATCAACAAAATAATCGTTTATTGAGAATTTATTTTGTTGGTGGTTGGTTTCAGTTTGTTTTATTCCTTTCTGTTATTACCTTTCTTTCTCTTACCCCTAATCCAGGTTCTGCCTTTGAGCATGCATCTGACAAGGTGCTGCACGTTATCGGCTGGTCTTGCATGGCTATCTCGTTAGGAGTGCCTTGGCTTGTATCTGTAGTTTTCAATCAAAAAACGCTTTTTTATCATTTGCAACGATATAGTATTTCAGTTGTTTTTTTATTCTTGTATTCAATTATCATCGAAGTTGTTCAGCAATATACAGGCAGGCAATTTAGTGGCTTGGATATTGTTGCAAATGCAGTGGGGGTGTTAATAGGAGTGCTGGTAGTTAGGTTATTTTTTAATATGAAAATGAAACATAAAATAGGATAGGATGTCTTAGCGAGCGTGTCACGATTGGGTATCGCTGGATACTGGTAAATGTTGTAAAGAAATTTTAACTAACTAGAATTCAAGTAACCACCAAAAATTGTTATTATCAAACCAACACTTTTAAATAACGATCAAGGAAATTAGCAATGAAGAAATATCATCCAATGATTAAAACGTTATTTGTTACATTTACATTATTAATGGCATGTTTGGCGAGCCCGCTCTATGCCGCTGAAGATATTTGGGTTGATGTAAGAAGTGACAAAGAGTGGGATAGCGGGCATTTAGATGGCGCCGTGCATATTCCTCACACAGAAATTACAGAAAAAATTGTTTCACTCACAGAAGACAAAAATGCGCCGATCAAATTATATTGTCGTAGTGGTGGTAGAGCAGGTATGGCGAAAAAAGAATTAGAGAAAATGGGTTATACCAATGTAACTAATGTTGGTGGTTTAAAAGACGCAGAAAAAGCAGTAAAGAACTCGGAATAACTTTTTTAAATTTATTTAGGCGTTAAAATCGGAAGAAATAAAAAAGGAGACAGCTGTCTCCTTTTTTGTGGGCGATATTAAAAGCCAACAAGATTTAATTAATCATTCGCCTTTATTGGCGCTAAGTGTGATGCGCCGTCGAGTGCGATGACTTGACCGGTAATGTAGTTGCTGGCTTTTGAGCCTAAGAATAAAGATAAACCTGCCATATCTTCTGGGCAGCCAATTCTTCCCATAGGATTTCCCGCTTCGATTTTATCTTTAAAGTTATCTAGTGCATGGGCCATCATTTTACTTTCAAATGGGCCGGGAGCAATTGCATTAAAGGTAACGCCTTTTCCTGCCATGCGCACAGCGAGATTTTTTGTCAAAAAGTGAACGGCTGCTTTACTCGCTCCGTATGAAAAATTATCTTGCGTAGAAACGCGAAGACCATCAATAGAGCCAATATTAATTACTTTCGTTGGATTTGTTTGCGAAGCATTTTTTTCAAGTAATGGCATTAGGTCGCGAGTTAACATGAAAATGGCTTTAAGATTAATATCCATAATCTTGTCATAGCCTTCGTCTGGAAATTCTTCAAAAGGTGCTCCCCAAGCGGCGCCAGCATTATTGACTAGAATATCAATTTTATCTTCTCTTGCCTTAATTTCAGCGATAAAAGCATCACGCCCTTCTTTTGTTGATAGGTCCGCCGGTATAGCAATACAGGTTCCTAGTTTAGAAAGTTCCTCAGCTGTTTCAATACAGGCTGATGCTTTACGTGCAGTGATATAAACTTTTGCTCCGTTTTCAACATATCCTGTAGCAATCATTCTACCAATACCACGTGAGCCACCAGTAACAATCGCGACTTTGCCTTTAACGGAAAAAAGTTCATCAATTCTAAGAGTCATTCTGTGTTGTCCTCAATGTTTAAATAATATATTTTCTTGAATGTGATTATTCGAATAGTTTTAAAAATATAAAAATCGCCTTTAATGAATCGCTAAAAGCGCTGAATAAAATATTCTAATTAATCTATTAATGAACCATAAATGGCAGCTTTCATTGTCTTGCGCAGTGGTACTTGAACGTTCATATGTTGAACCATCACAATCGCAATCAAATCTTCAACTGGATCGATCCAAAAAACAGTTCCTGCAGCGCCGCCCCAGTAGTATTCACCTTCAGAGCCGATGACACCCGCTTCAGCGGCATCCAATAAAACGCCGAAACCTAGACCAAAGCCTGAGCCAGGTCTGTTTTGTCCATTTTCACCGCTACGGTTTGCAAAAATACCTTTAAGGTGATTTTGTGTCATGTAATCGATTGTTTTACTGCCAAGAATTTGATGTCCATTAAACGATCCACCGTTTAACATCATCTGACAAAACTTCATGTAGTCTTCAGCAGTTGATAGTAAACCACCACCACCTGAGAAAAATGTGACCTCTTTCGTGTACTGGCTTGTTTCTGGGCTATCAATCACTTCTAATTTTTGAGTTTTAGGGTTGTAGCGATGATTAGTACCGAAGCGATTAATTTTATCTCCAGGAACTTGAAAAAAAGTATCATTCATTTCAAGTGGATCAAAAATTCTTTCTTCTAAAAATACATCAAGTGGTTGGCCTGAAAGCACTTCTACTAAACGACCTAAAACATCAACAGAGACACTGTAATGCCATTTTGAACCTGGTTGATATTGTAATGGAATTTTACCCAGCTCAGTGACCATTTCTGCTAGGTCTTTATTGCCAAGGATTCCAGCTTTACGATATTGCTGATCGACCTGTGTGTTACCAAAAACACCATAGGTTAATCCGGCCGTGTGAGACATTAGCATCTGGATGGTGAAAGGTTGATTCTGTTTTTCAAGTTGACCTGACTCGTTAAGCACTAAAATATTTTTGAATTCAGGTAGATACTTTGCAACAGGATCGGTGAGTTGAAATTTACCTTCTTCATACAACATCATGGCCGCAATAGTTGTAATTGGTTTTGACATTGAATAAATGCGAAAAATACTATCGAGTTCCACTGCTTGTTTTGCATCTTTATTTAAGTCGCCAAATTTTTCAAAATGAACAACATTGCCGTGTCGAGCGATCATGCTAACAGCGCCAACAAACTCACCGTTTTCAACATAGTCATTTAGAATTTTCGTCACGTTGTTTAAGCGCTCAGATGACATTCCCACTTTTTCAGGCGAAGAAAATTGAATTTTTTGTGAGCCAGATTTAGCAGAGCTGGATGAAAGGTTTGTTGATTTTCCCGTGCTGGCACAGCCAGTTAAAACAATAAAAAAAGCTACTATTAAATAGCTAACCGATAGTTGATAAAAAGTTCTCATAAAAATATTCCTAATAAGATTCGTTGTTAAATTTCGGAAATTAAATTGTTTTAAAAATTAAAGCCGTTAATCTCGAAGAATGGAACCGTAAGTAATTGCTTTTAATGTATTACGCAGTGGAACGCGTGATCCACGTTGTTGAATCATAGAGATAACTATTAAGTCTTCAGCAGGATCAATCCAGAAAATGGTTCCGGCAACACCGCTCCAATAATATTCTCCTGCAGAACTAATAGTACCTGCGGCTTCAGGATCTGTGGTAATGGCAAAGCCTAAACCAAATCCAAAACCTACGCGGTTAGGAACTGCACCAGTTCCATTGGTAACAACACCGGCGTTGGATAAAATACCAGGCAAGTGATCCCGCACCATGTATTCGATAGTTTTTCTACCTAAGATGCGTTTACCGTGCAATTCACCGCCATTTAAGAGGGCTTGGCAAAAACGCATGTAATCATCCGCTGTTGATACTAAGCCACCACCGCCAGAAAAGAAGGTAACTTTTTTGGTATAAGGACTATCAGAAGGACGATCTATAATATTGAGTTTTCCATCGGGACCAAATTGATGATTTGTGCCGAAACGATTGACTTTATCAGCTGGTACTTCGAAAAAAGTATCTGTCATTCCAAGCGGTGAAAAAATATGATTTTTTAAATATTGATCAAGCGGTTCTCCAGAAACTACTTCGATTAAACGACCTAATATATCAATTGAGAAACTATATACCCAGCGAGTACCGGGCTGTTCTTGTAAAGGCAGAACAGCAAGTTTTTTTGAAAAATCATTAATGGTGGTAGCAGCGCGAAGATTGGCGGCTTGGTATTGTTTGACGACAGGAGAATTGCCGATAAAGTCATAAACAATACCACTGGTGTGAGTCATCAAATGTTGGATTGTCATCGCTTGCTTTTGATCGACGAGTTGTCCGTCTTCAAAAACTTTTGTATTTTTAAATTCGGGTAAATATTTTGAAACAGGATCGGTGAGTTGAAACTTACCTTGTTCGTACAGTTGCATGGCAGCAGCGGTGACTATGGGTTTTGTCATAGAATAGATACGAAACAAACTGTCTTCTTGCATCGCCGCGTCAGTTTCAATATTTAACTTTCCAGCGGTGTTTTTATAAACGACCTTTCCGTGTCGAGAAATCATTGTGACAACACCTTGTAACTGTCCACTATCTATATAGCTTCTTATTTTTGAATCAATATTTTCTAGAGTCGCAGAGGACATTCCAACCGTTTCTGGTGTAGCAGTCGTTAACTCTTTAGAAAAAACAACAGAAGAGATGAAAATACTAGCGAAAAAAACCGCTACAGCTAATAAGGGTTTAGTTTTTAGCGAGAGAGTTAAAGACATGCTATGTCCTTTTCTGTTATGGGTTTAATTATAAATCGTTAAAATATTATTGTAAGGAGGCAGCAGCTAACAATCAGAAATTTAAGAGGTTCAGATCTAATGCTCGATACTAACATTGAGGGAGTTAAAAAATAATCAAAAAACCATCAAGATTTGTAGCCTTACAAACTATTAAAGAAAAGACTGAAAAATACAACCGTGAGGGTAATTCCGAAAGGAAAAACCGTATAAGTCATATTCATAGAAGGCAATAAAAAAGGCCATCAAATGATGGCCTTTTTGTTTTCAGTATCATGACTCATATTATAAATATTATTAACGAAAGAAATGAGTGCTATTTTTTCTGTTTTCGTAATTTATGGGCTTCACTTAAAACATAGGCTTGTACATCGTGCGCATCTTGCTCAGATAATACGTCAGAGAAGCTGACCATGCCTACCGACTTAAAGATTCCGCCTAGCACAATGTCATTAAATATGGCGTGTTTGTCACTTCCCATAAAACGTAAGTCGGCAATAACACCACCGCCTTTAACACCAGGCCCATGACAAACGCCACAATACGTATGAAAAACTTCTTTTCCTTTTTGAATCTCTTCCGCAGACGCAGTTTGTTCTGGAACTTCTGGAAGAGGGCCGTCGGGAACAATGGCCGGTAACGTTTTTGTGCCGCCTAATTTAAAGGTCAAAATGCGGCCACGATGTTTTTGATGCATTTTTTCGGCAGCACCACCAGCGACTAACGGAAACGCACCACCCCAACCAGCAACCACAGTTACATATTGTTCACCATCAACACTAAACGTAACGGGCGGGGCAACAACACCGGTTTGCGCTGGGAAAGTCCACAATGTTTCACCGGTGTCAGCTTTGTAAGCGACAAGATCCCCAGCCGATGTACCTTGAATAACTAAATTACCCGCTGTTGATAAGATGCCGCCATTCCAAGAGCCAGCGTGTTGTTTTCGCCATACTTCTTTTTGTGCAACGGGATCCCATGCACTTAAATGGCCACGTAGCAAACCATCTATACGATCATTCACTTCATCGTCCACTGTGGGCATATTCGCGATGGGGTCATTTGCTAAATTCCAGCGACCTTTTTTAAACTCAAACTTTGGCTCATTACCGTATGCGTAAGGGATTTCAATTGCAGGAATATAGACCAAGCCAGTTTGATGGCTGAAACTCATTGGATGCCAGTTATGTCCGCCCAGTGGCCCCGGCAAATGAAAAGCACCGGCTAACTCTTCGGGAGATAAACTTTTTAATGCAGCGGCTTGTTGTTCCGGTGTTAAAGTCGCAAGCGGATTTGCGGCTTGATAACGAGCATTACTGGTTTCAACAGGGCGTCCTGTTGCAGGATCAATTTTGCTGGCCCAAGTTACCGGCACATAATTTTCTGCTGAAATAAATTTACCGTTTGTTCTATCGATCACATAAAAGAAACCGTTTTTTGGCGCTTGCATAATGACTTTGCGATCAGTGCCATCGATAGTTAAATCGGCAAGAATCAAATGTTGTGTTGCGGTGTAATCCCAGCTGTCTCCTGGCGTTGTTTGATAATGCCAAACATATTTTCCGGTATCGGGATTAATAGCGACTATAGAAGAAAGATATAAATTGTCGCCGCCGCCAGGACTTCTGACTTCGCGATTCCAAACAGATCCATTACCCGTACCAATGTACATTAAGTTTAATTCGGGATCGTAAGCCATCGAATCCCAAACCGTTCCACCACCGCCATATTTCCACCACTCGCCGTTCCAGGTTTTTGCAGCTTCAGCAATAGCGTCTGATTCAAAACCGTCGTCAGGATTCCCTGGTACTGTATAAAAGCGCCATTTTTGTTCGCCGCTGTTGGCATCGTAAGCAGTGATGTAACCGCGTACACCAAATTCGGCACCGCCATTACCAATGATAACGTTGCCATTAATAATTCGAGGCGCACCTGTAATGGTGTAAGGCTTATCTCGGTCGATGGTATTTATTTTCCACAGCTCTTTTCCTGTTTTCGCATCAAGCGAAACAAGATGGCCGTCGATAGTGCCAACAAAAACTTTGTCTTCCCAAACGGCAACACCACGGTTTACGACATCACAACAAGCGTAAGCGCCCCATGCTTTGTCAACTTTAGGATCGTAGGTCCATAACAATTCACCTGTCACTGCATTGTGTGCAAACACAACACTCCACGATGCAGTTGAAAACATGGTTCCGTCGACAACAATGGGTGTCGCTTCTAAGCCGCGACTTGTCTTGGTATCAAAGTACCAAGCGAGGCCAAGCTCATTGATATTGCCATCATTGATTGTGGTAAGTGGGCTAAAGCGTGATTCATCATAAGTACGCCCGTGAGCCATCCAGTTTTGCGGCTCTTTATCGGCATCAATAATACGTTGCTTATTAATATTGGCAGAGATTTCTTGAGTGTTGGTTCCTGAACTTTGATTTTCTAAACGTGAAGTATTCGAGTCTGGACTATCAGAACTTATTTTGTCGCCAGTACTACGATCACCTGTACTGGTAACGCCGGGGCCTTGAGTAAAATAATAAACCCCAGATGCTGCAGCAAGGACAATTAAAATAATGATTAATGAGCGCATAAATTACCTTTTTAGCGATGCCTATTTATAGTTATTTTTAGGGTATGGTTTAAATGTGTAATTAGCTGTTTAGTTGTTATTCTGGAACGATTATCAAAACTAGCTTGATGGTCAGTATACTTGTAAAGATAAGTTGTTCCCAAGTGATGTTCTCAAAACAGCTTAAAAAAGCTAAAGATTAATTATTTAAAGGGTATTTTGCAGACTTTAAATACCCTAAAAAGTAAGCTTCTAATAGTATCCTGCGCTATGAGATCAATGTTTTAAAGACTAAAAAGAATATGAAGGTAATGTTTTTAACGCAATGAAAAATTCATTTTTGTTTATTGATTCTTTTTAACTTACTTTTCATTGAAGCGAAATATTTAAACCGGTTAAGCTGACATCAATAAATATACTCCAGATTAATGTTAAAAAATAAATCAAAGCAATACGAAAATAATAATAAGAGAGAATGAAATGAAATTATCTTCAATAAATACAGCTTTGAAAAAAATAAAGCGCGTAACGGCGCTGCCAACTATTTTTAGGGCGACCCTTGCTGTCTGCAGTATGGGCGCCATAGCTGCGGATGAATCTGAATTAAAGGGAGATGTTTTTTCGGCAGGAAAGCAGGTTTACGAGAAAAGCTGTAGTGTTTGTCATGATAACCCCCAGAATCATACCCCGCCAAAGTCGACACTAGGCACTCAGCCGCCACAACAGATATTTGATACGTTAACCGGTGGTGTGATGCGAGCCCAAGGTGTCTTGTTGAGTTCTCAGCAAAAGAATGATGTCGCTGAATATCTAACAGGGAGGAAAATTGGAGAAGAGAGGACAAGTCATTGGAATGAAAATACATGCGATAAAAAAATTGCTCTTCACATGTCTAAAAATACAACATGGAATGGTTGGGGGCTGAATGTAAAAAATACTCGCCATCAAACTCAACCCGGCTTCTCCAAAACCGATTTACATGATTTGAAAGTAAAATGGGCGTTCTCATACCCAGGAGGGAGAAGGAACTCTCAGCCCAGTATTGTAGGGAATTATATTTTCACAGGGTTATTTCCAGGAAAAGTTTTCGCTCTCGATGCAGAAACCGGATGTACGGTTTGGAGTATTGACGTTGACTCTGGTGTTAGAAATTCAATCACTGTTATCAAAGTCGATAGGCGCATTGAAAAAGTGATAGGAAAAAAATATCCAAAAACAAAATATATTGCGTTATTTGGTACGAGTGATAGTTATGTTTTTGGCGTAGACGCTGAAACTGGCGAAGTACTTTGGAAAAATAAAATTGATGAAAACCTTGTGGGCAGAATTACTGGCTCAGGTATTTATCATGATGGGCTTTTCTATGTGCCAATGTCATCTAACGAAGAAGTCGCGGCAACCGGCGCTGATTACCAGTGTTGTACTTTTAGAGGAAGCGTATCTGCTATTGATGTAGCAACGGGTGAAAGCGCTTGGAAAACATTTGTTATCGATAAAGAACCAACAAAAACAAAAATCAATAAAGACGGAAACCAAATGTTTGGCCCTGCTGGCGGCGCGATTTGGTCTTCACCTACAATTGATGTTCAGCGCGGTCTTTTATATGTCGCTACAGGTGATTCGTATACCGATGTTGTTGAAGATGGATCGGATGCTATTGTTGCGATGGAATTAAAAACAGGCAATATTCGCTGGAAAAACCAAGTGACCTCAAGAGATAACTTTGTTCTAGGTTGCGGGCGAGGTCGCTCACACGGTAATTGCCCTGAAGAACTTGGTCCCGATTATGATTTTGGTAGCTCTCCTATTTTATTTGAATTACCCAATAAAAAAACAGTATTACTCGCAGGGCAAAAATCTTCTGATTTTTATATGATGGATCCTGATACTGGAAAAATAGTTTGGCAGAAAAAATTAGGACACGGCGGAGCATTGGGCGGAATTCAGTGGGGTTTTTCTACGGATAAGCATAATGCTTATGTGGCTGTTTCAGATTTAAGGCGAGACAAAGAAAAAGGCGCAAAGCCGGGCTTGCATGCAATCAACGTCGCAAAACGAAAAGTTGAATGGTATGTGCCAGCACCTGTAGATACTTGCGAAGAGAAAAAAGGATTTTTTTGTAACGATGCCTATTCTCAAGCTGTGACAACTATTCCGGGAGTGGCTTTTGTTGGCGGTATGGATGGGCATTTTCGTGCTTATGCGACAGATGATGGAAGCATGATTTGGGATTACAATGCGTCAGACCAAGTGTATCAAACAGTGAATAGTGTTGAAGTGAAAGGCAGTTATTTTGATGGTGGTGGAGCTGTTATTAGCAATGGAATGTTAGTGGTAAATTCTGGATTCAATGTCAGAGAGGGCGAAGAAGGGAATGTGTTATTAGTATTTACAAAAAATGGGAAGTAAAAATTAAAGAAAATAAAAAACCCGCACATTGGCGGGTTTTTTATTTTTAGAGTCGTTTAAAAAATTGTTTTCAAAAACGAATCTAATTCGGCCCAGCTCTTCTCATCGGCTTCGCTATTGTAAGCCAGAGGTATGCCAAACTTATCTCCCATGATTGTTGCACCGGGATTGGTAAAAGCATGAAGAGCGCCAGGATAGGCAATAAATTTCATATCGGCAACAGCGGCAGCCATTTCGGTTTTAAAAGCAGCCACTTGCTCCTCCGGAACAAAAGGATCATTTGCGCCATGCATTACCAAAATTTTTGCTTTGACGGCATGAGGTTTTGCTGGAGTTTGTGTTGATAAATTGCCATGAAAACTCGCAACGCCTTGTAAGTTGTCGCCTTGTCTCGCCATGTGCAAAACAACAGCGCCGCCAAAACAATAACCAATGGCTGCTGTTTTATTAGGGAAGGTTGTCTCGTGCTCATTAAGAATTTTTTTCGCGGCTGAAAAACGTTGCTCGCCCACTGACATATTACTCATGACTTCCATCATAAATTTTTGTGCGTCATCAGGGTGTCCTGCTTGTTTTCCATCACCATACATATCTAAAGCGAACGCGGTGTAACCCATTTTGGCAAGCATGTGTGCTCGCGTGCGAACATAATCATTATGCCCCCACCATTCATGGACGACTAAAACGCCAGGTCGTTGTTCCGTTTGATTCGCATCGTAAGCGATGTAACCCGTTAGCTTGACACCATCAACCTCATACGAGATTTCTTCGCCGCGAATATCTTGCTTTATTGCTGTTGATTTTACGGTTTGTTCATCCACGTTAGTTTTTGACGTATCGTTAGCCGATTTTGAATCGCAGCCTGTGAAGATAGTTGTTAAGAGAATGACAAAAAAGTATTTCAGGGTAAAAAAAGGTGTTAGGGATCGCATGAGTAAACTCCTATCTAAGTATGCTAATCAGTGGAAAGCGGGTAAACATTAACAATATTACACTAGTAATAAAATACTAACGTTTGAATAATGATTTTAAACCTTCCAGTTTTTCTTTATCTTCATCCGATAACTTTTCATTAAGTTTATCTTTAAGTTCACTGCGTACTTTTTCTTTAGCCGCATTGCGTGTTTCTTTCTTCACGGCAGATGTGGCTTGGTCGAGAATCTCGTCCATTAATGCCGTTGCTAATGCTTCAGGAGGAAGTCCTTTAGAACCGCCGAGATTTTTCACAGAAAAATTAGGCATTTTAACGGTTTGATTACCTAGCTGTTCGCTGATCAAATCTACCGTTGCATTATTAAATTCAAATGACTTAACAATAAGATTTGGAGTCGCAGAACTTGAAGAGTTAGTCGATGTTTGACTCGTCGAGCTACTCTCTTGGGATAAGTTATCAGCAAGAGTCGTGAGGTTGGTTGTATTAAGATTTTTTTCTTCAGCAATAATATGAGCGCCCGACATTAGAATTTTGTCGATAATAACTAATTCTTTTGTCTGTGATTTAGGTTGTAACTGAACAGAAATTTCATTGAGCTGTAAAGCATGATCCGAAGAAAACCCACTAGGGTTAGCAACGGTAAGTCCAGAGAGCTTAAGGCTACTGTTCATGTCTTTGTCAAAATTTAACTTGGCGGTATTGAGTGATACCTGAGTGCCTATTGCTTCAGAACCGTATTTTTCAACAGCGTCTTTAATAAGAGCACCGCTATTTTGATAGCCGTAATAGGCAATACCCGCTATTGCCGCAGCCAATATGATAATCAATATGCCGATAATTTTGAGTGCTTTCATAACATCCTCGTATAATTCAATGTTGTTTGAAATTTTAAAAAAAGTAGATGAGTCCGGTTAATTAAACGTATTAAACAGACTTATACCACAATCAACGGTATTAAAAGATAACAGGACACAAGAATTGACAATTTAGAGTCGACCATCGTATTTTTTAGTGTGCGAATAGAGGTTCTGCTTGAACACAAGGTTATTCGAAATATGCCAAAGGGAATTTCTCTGTAATAATCCCGATGGGCTTTTGATTGTGTCGCACGGTATAAGTCCGACAAAGAAAATCATCTGAATCTGTGAAAGGGAAGTGCTCGCGAAGCTCGGGGCATGATTCTATGCCTTGCGAAATCATCTCTCGATAAGTTTCTAGCTTTTCTTGTTTCCACAAAAGTCCAATAGGTGTATCCGTCTCAAGTAGCTTATGTTGCATGTCTTTACTCATTCGTGAAATCACAAATAAAGATTTCGCATAAATATAATTATCTTCATGGCCGGTTAATAAAATTTCACGGCTCATAACGTCGGTAGGGGTTTCTAGCTCAAGCTCTTTGGGTATATCAGCATTCGAAGTGTTTTGAGATAACTTAGTAATGCGAATTGGTTCCCCAATGAGTAACCCCAGCATGTCTGTGACAGTGCCGTCAGTAGATAATAAAATCTGCTGAGTAAGGCTCAGCGATAGAAAATTGAATTTTTCAGTTTTTTTCTTTGATGAGTCTTTTTTTGGTGAAGGTTTCTTAGAAGACGGTTTTTTAGTCATTGTTACCCTGATGATCTTGGATTGTTGTCGATTATTGAGTGTAACTCAAGAAAGACCATCATAAATAAAACGTGGAGAAATTCTAGCTAAAGTATGAATAAAAAGAATTGAAGCTCATCTAGCCTAAAATAACGTACGCATTTTAGGCTAGATGAATATGCAGGATAAAAAATTAAGCTGCGGGTATTAAATGATAAGTTGATTTTGGCGACTCGACTCTATCAGCAGGGCTAATAACGCCATTGCCACCGCGTTTTATAACATGAGTATAAATTTGAGTAGTTCTGATATCAGAGTGGCCGAGTAATTCTTGAACCGTTCGAATGTCGTAACCGGACTCTAAAAGTTGGGTTGCAAAGGTATGACGAAAAGTATGGCAGGTAACTTTTTTTCGGGTTTCCGCTTTTACAACTGCGGTACGCAAATGTTTTTCTAACACGCTTGGATGTACGTGATGCCGTCTTTCTTCGCCACTTCTTGGATCAATTGATCGTTTTGCACTAGGGAAAATAAATTTCCAATTTAAACTTCTCGCGTGATTAGGATATTTTTTTGCCAACGCATAAGGCATGTCAACATTCGGAAAACCTTCATCGCAATCGAATGAGTGAAAATTTGTTGTACGCTGTATGCAATGTTTTAACTCATCAATACATCGATCAGGTAAAACGGTAACTCTATCCTTTCGACCTTTCCCCTCACGAACAGTAATACACCGTCTTTCGAAATCAACATCCTTAACGCGTAAACGGTGGATCTCCATTTTGCGCAAACCTGCACCCCAAGCAAGTTCTATCATCGTTTTACAGGGCTGCGATAAATTTTGAAGAATTTTAGAGGCTTCATTTGAAGACAATACAACCGGAATGCGTTGAGGTTCTTTGGAACGAACTGCATTTATATTTTCTAGCGGAAGATCGAGAACTTTTTTAAATAAAAAAAGAATGGAATTAAAAGCAATGTTTTGAGTATTGGGGGAAACTTTTCGAACAACGGCAAGATAAGTTAAAAAGGGAGTCACGTCTTCGGCAGTAATTTGGGTGGATGATGTATAGCGGCTGTAACGTATAAAAAAACGAATCCAATAACAATACGTTTTTTCAGTCGCGTAAGCCAATTGACGAACGCGGATAACACCTTTTACTTTTTACTTTCTCCATAAATGGACTGGGTTCCATTGTATTTCTCCTTGTAGTTTCATTCTAAAATATACAGATACTGTATTAACGTACAGTATAATGAAAATTGAGCAAAAACAAGCCGTAGCGGTATAATCTGCAAGTTAATTGCGCAACTTAAAAAACTCAAATAAATTCAAACAGTTAAAAGCCTGTGTCGCGCCATTCTCTCGACATTATCCCGCTAAGGCGGTTTAATGCTCAAAATCCGTAATAAACCCGCTACGGCTTCATAATTACGGATCAGTATTTACAAAAGAAATAACTTCAAGAAAAACAAAAAGATAAGAGAGATTTTGGAGCTGTAAGAATTGCGTGTTATACCGCTAAGGCTGCAAAACTACGAAATACGAACATTAACCCGCCACGGCGGTGTAAGTGGGGTTATACCGCTGCGCCGTTATAATAAGCGTTATGCATAAAGAGTAATGAGCATGGAGCAAATAATTTCAGCACCCGATGATGAGTGGACTACATATATTGCGAAAATGTGGTTACTTGGAAATCAAATCTCAAAAGATGTGCTCGGAGAAGAAATGGATGGAACCCTAGCGGACTTATCTAGGCTTCAAAAAATAATTGATTCGAATGATGTACCGGCTTCCAATACTCAAGAATTACAATCACTAGGTATAGTATTTGGAAAAATGTTTATTGAGAATACCCCTGACTATGATTGGTGGATTGTAGAGGATGAATATGGAAAGGATGCATGCCTAAGGTACAAAGAAACAATCCTTATAATATTCCCACAAACAATGATATCTAAACGAGTTGAAGACGGAGAAGAACTGGACGTCAAGGAATTTTATAATATGTTGAAAGAAGATCTTGAACAAATAAAATCGGAAAACTATCCAAATGCATAACAAACCAAGCCAGCAGAAAACGTGGGCAATGGCCTTGAAAAGCAGGCCATTAAAACGCCCACTTTTCTGCTGCTTGGGGCGTTAGGCTGGTATGGCTATTTCGCTTTATCCTACTAAACATCTTTTATAATGAGAATTTGGAGAATTGTATGAAACCTTTTTATTTGTTATTCGCATTCATATCGTTAATCTTGCCTTCCAGCAACCTCTACGCACGAGATGAGCAGTGTGTAGTATTGGGTTTTTCCGAATTTGGCAACACACGCACCTGCGTGGAGAATATCAGTTTATCACCTGAGCACTTTAAAGAAGTTTGTGAGCTAGAGAGTGATGAATATATGAGGTTTGAAACAACTTATGTAACAAAGTGTCCGCCAATGTATAAAGCTGTTTGCAAAGGGTTGAGAACGCAGAATGGAAAACCACTGCCGTACATTTCTTATTTATACGAGAACGATATGTCGCTTATGAAAAAAGCATGCATTAGAGGTGGCGGTACCTGGGAGGGTAGTGATGGTTAGACTCGGGAATAAAGTGGAGCTATGGGAGCCTCCATCAGGACAATAAGAAAATGCCAGTTTGACGAGCGCCTAACAAAGCGCTGCACGCTGACACATACTGCTACACTCGTTTTTGTGCATGTCGCTTCGCTCCTTCTTTACACAAAAACGCTCTCCGCAGTATGTGCAGGTGAGCGCGGCGTTATGCGTAAAAAGGCATCGAGAAAAATATGGAATTATTCAAGCAAGCTGAGTTAGTAACCGCGCTATACGATTCCTCTATTCCTTGCATAGAGAGATTCTTTGAAGAACACCAAGATGAAACATTTTTTGGCTTCGCAATAGAGATTTTAGCTGAAGAAGGTTATTTTCACATTGGAGCAAGCTCAATCGAATCATTTCAGTCAACAATTGATTCTTACTCTAAGTCTGGTGAACCAATGGAAAGCATCATGGGAGAGGAAATCAAATGGAACAATCAAGAATGGGCGTATTTTGATTTAAATTACGATTGCGATATATGGGAGAAACTGTGGCAGCCTACGCTTGATAGAATCAATTCATATAAAAATTACATGGAAACCTTAAGTGATCCTGAGTGGGATCAAGCTCAAGAAAAATTTTCTAGTGTATTTGAGTCCGCTGGCAGAGAAGCCTATGAAAGAATATTAGCTTCGGGCGTTCTCGAAAACGTTAGGAAAACATCAGATTTTAGGGTTTTCGTATTTGAACACCATGAAGTCTTTTAAATATACGCATAACAAAGCAAGCAAGCGGGACAATTGTTACGCTGCGCTTCACAATCGCCCCTTCTTGCGGCGTTAGGCATCCAAATGGAATCAATCTCATCAAACGATATACAGTTCTTGGTTGCACTTAATGCGAGTGAAGAATCAAGATTACAAGAGCTGTATTATGAATTTGAAAAATGGAGCTGTGATAAAGTTCTTGTCCTAGATAAGTTAAGGGAGCTAATCCAAGACGGAACAATGTTAATCTCAAAACCAGTCAATGACACTTTTTCAGACCTAACAGAGAAACAATCACTAGCTGCCGTGCAAAAATGGGAACAGTTAAATACTACAGAGCTGATGCTGTATTTAACAGAGGCTGGGTTTGCTCGCTGGGAATCGGATGATTGGGGAATAAGCACTAAAAGGGCGAGGCATTTAATGTATTCAAATAATGGTAAAGTAACGAGAGTGCGGTAATGCCTAACAAGTTGCAGCACGCAAAGCGCCGCTTCGCGGCTCGGACCTCCATTCCGCTGGCGCTCCATTGCGGCCCGTGTGCAAGGCGTTATGTGCTCACAAGGCCCCGGATAAGTAAGTAAGAAATTAAACTATGGAATTACACGAGTTAGTTGAAATAGTAGATGACCAAAATTCTTTTTTGGCTTTCGTAGAAATTCTCAAAAAGGACCGTGAAGACTCAGTTCGCAAAGAAAAAATTAGCCCTAGTAATCCATATAGTAGCGAAGCTAATGGCTGGGAAAATGGAACAATAGAATCGTTCTTGGGGGCAGCGCATGCTTGGGCGATTGACTCAGATTTTGGTGCATTCCAAGATCTTGCCGAAGCCAATATGTGGAAAAAAATGGCTGTATTCTTATATTGCGGGAAGATATACGAATGAAAACATGCCAATCACATAACAAGTTTGTCCATTTGACGTTTTGGTCTACGCTCCGTTTTGGGGTGGCTTCGCCACTTTACCCCAAAACTCCACTACAACCAAAACACAAATGACAAAGGCGTTAGGCACTTATGAGACATCCCACTAGAGAAGCTATTAATAGATTCAATAAGCTTTTGAATCTACATGAAGATCCGCTCATGCAAGATTGGGAAATTGAATGTGCAGATCCCTCGCGAGTAGAGGAGTTTTTAGATTGCTATAGAAATTCTGCAACTACAGATGATGAACGGTTTACGTTGATGGCGCTTATATTGGGGAGCTTTGAAGAATATCACGGACTGGCATCTCCAAAACCTGAAGTATGGCAAAGTATTAGAGATATTCTTTCATCAGAGTCAACATTACACAAGGATCATATAGAATATTACAGCTGTTCAGAAACTGAGGTTCAGGAAGAGTGGTTTCCAATAACACCGCTAATTCGAACCGTGTAATGGGGGCGTAAAATTGCCTAACAAACACAGTCAGTGCGACATTTATTCCGGCGCTTCTTTTTATGCCGATCGCTACGCTGGCATAAAAACAACCACCTACTTAAATGCGCCTGCTGTGGGCGTTAGGCAACCCAATGAGTCGAAGCACTTACAATATATATGACATTTTAGATAAGGTACGAAAAAGGCCTGGGATGTATATTGGCGATGAAAAACTGGAAAACATGCGCTCATATTTGGCTGGTTACCAGATGGCAATGATGGATTTAAATTTGGAAGATACCGCTGAACCGAGCTTTTACGAATTCCATGAATGGATAAGAAATCGTTTTAATTATTACGAGTCAACAGCCGGCTGGTGCAACATGATCTTCGCTGTTGTTTTAGGTTTTGATCCCGAAAATATTAGGTGGGAAAATTACCAAAAAGACGCCACTACTGAGCAACATCGTGAATCTATCCGAGAGTTCTATCGTTTGCTGGATGAATACCGTGAATCAAATGCCTAACAATACGTGCCAGCTGACATTTTGGTCGGCGCTCCGTTTTGTGCATGGCTTCGCCATTTTACACAAAACTCCACACCAACCAAAATGCAGCTGCACTCTGCGTTATAAGTCAAACCCATGATTACAGTTCGCATTGAAAGTGTACATAAAGACCCTGAGCAAGTGACGCTTAAAAAGTTGCATGAGATATATCTAAATATCGAAGGTAAAGTGGTGGTGCTAGTTAATTCATGCGCATATTTTGATGAGTCTCTACCAATAGTAGAATTTGCTGTTGCATTAAACGACTGGATTAAAAAGCCTGTTGGGACCAGTTTTAAGTACGAGAGTATGGACGAGGAAGATCTAGATATTTTTGATATAACAGAAATATCAAAAGGTATGTATAAATTGGAATCGTCGTGGCAAAAAAACAAGTGTGATCAAGCGGTACCCCGTGAATATATTGAGCAATTTGTAAAAAACTATATTACTCAAGTTCGCGGAATTCTGGATGAAAAATATAACATTAATCTTGGTGAACGAGTTGGCTTATAACAAGTCGCTCAAGACATTCCGCCAGCAAAAAGCGCTGGCTCCATTGGGACACACTACACGTTGTTTCGTGTGCCCCTTAGCAATGCGTTACGTTTTAAAGGAGAATTGAACATTGGGTGCTAAAACATGGATGATCGTATACTCCAATGGAGATGCATCAGAGAACTTCAAGGCAGAAAAATCCTTAGATAAAGAAGCAACAATTTCTTTGCTTAATAAACTTTACCCAGATGAACAATTGGAGCCGATTGATGATGGTGATTTGTCATATACAAATCCACCCGATGACATCATATATGCAGGTTGCTTTAATAACGTATCAGTAATAGCTGCAAAAGAGTTCGCTGGCGACTATCCATCAAAAGTAAACCCTCGTTTTATCGATTTTTCATTGGGTGAAAATATATACTTGCATGCTATGCATAGCGCAGTAGATTGGCTCGCATTTGCAAAATGGGAAAATGGAAAGCTCGTAAGGGCGCTTAGCTTATCTCCAGATAGCGGAATATTGGAAGAAATTGGTAATAGACTAGCCTTTGAGTTTGATTACTGGGAGGGTAAACACCCTGCAGTAGACCCCGAGGAAGAAGACAAGTTTGATTATCCATTTGTCTTTCATCCGTTAGAGTTAGGTGAAGCGGCCTTAAAAGAGTTCTTCGGCTACCAATTAGAGGGTTATATTGATGAGAATCTATTGGAACCTGAAGAAATACCATTGCTGGGGTTTAAGAGAATAAAAGCCAAGCCTTGTTGGAAGGTATGGTGAACGTAACAAACGCCTCCAACGGACAAATTTTACTGTCACCACTTTTGCGCTGCGCAGCAAAACTGCCGCCAGCAAAATTTGCTCGTTGAGGCGGGCGTTATGTTCTCTCAAGCTTCTGAGTGAGTTTCTCCGATGGAACAAAATTGGGAAGATTGCTGGTTTGATCTTGTGAGTCCTTTAGCTACGGAGTTGGAAGCAACTGCGCTAAAGGGAGAGTTGGATGTATCAAATATCGAGCACAGGATTTTTGCTTTACATAAATACATCCTCGATGTGAATAACGGAGGCTTTCTTCAGTTTTTCTGTAACTGGGGTTACCAATGCTATTTATGCTTATGTAGGGCATTAGAGGAAATCAATGCTTCAGAACACAAAGTTAATCTTACGAAACAGTACAATATTATTGAAAAATATTCTGATGTAGTAGAAAGTTTATGGGGTTTACCAAAGTATATTAGTAGCGAGGAGGCGGATAGGTTATCTGAGTTTGATGAAGCACTTGGCGAACTAGAAAAAGCGGAAAGTTTGTGTGAAATAGGTTACAAATATTACATTGTTAAACTTTAATATACAAAAAGAACAAAGCAAGTGGGGTCAGATGAGGCTTTAACTTTCAAAAACTTATAACTTTAAATTCACATCGATTTACAATTTAGAAAATAAAAATAAATTCTCTCAAGGTTTGCAAGGGCCTACGATTAAGTCCCATCTAACTCCACTGAGTTATAGGTAGCTCCAGCGATGCATATCCCACAGTCTCATGACGAAGCCGTCCAACTTGCTATTGATTTAAAAAATAGACTTTCAATTAAACAGGTGTCCAGAAATTTTGTTGCGAGTCTTTCTTCCAGAAAATTAATATATCGGAGCGGGCTTCCTGCATTAGCAGTAATGCAAAAATTTCCAGATCATAAATTTGCTCATATCAAAGGCTTTGGACCAGACAATCAATGCAGCACCTGCATTAGTAGCAGAAACAATCCCTCATACCAAACTAAAGAATTTATTGAAGAAGGATCAGAGAGCACCGGTGGCTTAGTATCCTATGGGAATATCTATATGTATTGGGCGTTACTTGCCCTCCAAGAAGAGCTCCCAGAGCTGGTGCCAAGCGAATCTGATTACCATATTTTACTCAAAATTATACAAACAATTGAAAATGTGCCTTCAGATACAACTCCGCGATTTCTTCAAAAGTCGCTTAGAACCATTAAAGATTTTCATTCCAATGAGGAGCAACGGATAACACTTCTAGAAACCTTCGGTTATTGCGGTATTTTACAGACGGAAGAGCATAGAGGGAGCCTATACAAATATACACCCCTAGGTTTAGCACCGCGCAAGAGACATAGTTCTGATTGGTGCTACCCAGTTGATTGGTGGATGGGCAAGGATGGAGTAAATAGGTCTGCAGTAAACTTTTGGTTTCCAGAACTTGAGAGCTTAACAAAGTAACAGCTTACAAGATTGAAGTCTCACCACTTTAATGGCCAGTCAATCCTGTTTATTAAAGGAGCCCCGAGTTGGGACGAGCAATCAAACATCAGTACGACCGTTATACCCTAGAGTTCAAACTTCAAGCCGTTAAGTTAGCCAATAGCACTTTGTTCAATTTCAATCATGAGTTTTTTTGACATCGGGAAGGAACTTATAGCCAATTCCATTTCATGGAATGCTATCTTGTGTGATACTCACTTTAGTAATGCAAAATGTTTTAATTGGATTAATTTTAGGGATGCTGATTGGATACGGTATAAATGCATTAATGGCTAATAAGAAAAATAAATCCGTGGATAAAAAGACAGAATCATAAGTATCTTTTTGCTGTCTGATATTATTCTTTAAGGGCTAAGCTGTTGCCATAGAGCTTCATCAATGAGCTGGTCCTGTAGGCTCGGGGTTATAGGCCATGGAAATATATGAACGTACTTGAAAATAAAATACCACCGCCAATAGTTACATTAGTCTTTGCTTTTCTCATTTGGTGGCTTTCTTTAATGTTTCCAGTTATTGATGTTAACTTTACTTTGAGAATAATTATAGCGGCGATAATCTTTACATTAGGGTTGTTTTTTTGTGTTGCAGGGGTTGTTTCTTTTCGGCGTGCAAAAACTACAGTTAATCCGTTAAAGCCTGAGGGAGCATCTTCGTTAGTTATCTCTGGGGTGTATCGTATTTCAAGAAACCCAATGTATGTTGGCTTTGCCTTTTTTCTTTTATCTCTTGTTGCTTATTTGTCATCACCATTTTCAGTTGTTGGTGTTATAGGTTTTATTTTGTATATGAATAAGTTTCAAATAAAACCTGAAGAGAATGCACTTGAAAAAATATTTACTATAGAATTTTCACTGTATAAGGAACAGGTTCGTCGGTGGTTGTAGTGCGTGAAAATTAATTAAGATATTAAAGCCATAAAAAATAATGAGAAAATGATGACGAATAAAGCAGGGTCGGAGAACGAACAGGAATCTCTTGAAGGGCGACGCCCTTTAAAAGTCCGCGAATCACATTTAGCGAAAGCAATTGCAGTTTGGCTGACTAATAAAAATATTACTCCAAATCAAATATCAATAATGAGCGTAGTGTTTTCATTACTCTCTGCACTGTGTTTAATTGGGCTGTCGTTACTGAGCAATTTCGGTGAATATGCATCCTTAAAATATCAGGTGATTGAGTATAAGCCCGATGTTTTAAGTTTCATTTTTCCATTGCTTGCGGCTTTGTTTATTCAGTGCAGACTCTTGTGTAATCTTTTTGATGGAATGGTCGCTATTGAAGGCGGTAAAAGCACACCTGCTGGAGATTTATATAATGATATCCCAGACAGAATTGCTGACTCACTTATTTTAGTTGCGGCGGGGTACACCCTAACAATGATAAGTTGGGGGGATGCTCTTGGCTGGTGTGCTGCTCTCCTCGCCGTTATGACTGCTTATATTCGCACTCTCGGCGCTAGTGTTGGCACACCGGTTGATTTTCAAGGACCTATGGCTAAACAGCATCGTATGGCTTTAATGACAATCGCGTGTGTGTTAACAGCATTCGAGGGTTATTTTTGGACGCCGGGGATAATCTATTTGATGACTCTTACCCTCATTATTGGCGGGTGTTTTGTTACTATTTTTCGCCGCATACGAGAAGCTTATACTTTTTTAGAAAAGCCATCATCGACAACAAAATCCATCAACAACTAGATAAACAACTATAGAGAAGTAGCGCGTGTTTGGTATCCCTCAGAATTCATTTTATGTCATGACTTTAGTCACGGCTTTGTTGTTAACGGCAACGTTTGCCCGTTTATATTTAGAAAGCAAATCACCGACAAAGGATTACACGGAACTTCGCCAGCGCATTCAGTCTTGGTGGGTAATGATCGGGATTATTTTTGTTGTTCTCATCGTCAATAAAAATTTAGCGATTACATTTTTCGCTTTTTTAAGCTTTCTTGCGTTGAAAGAATTTTTGTCGATAGTGCCGACACGACAAGCCGATAGGCGTGTGATCTTTTGGGCGTATTTGTCTATACCACTTCAATATTATTGGGTTGCTATTGGCTGGTATGGGATGTTCATTATTTTTATACCTATTTATGTTTTTTTGTTCTTACCCATGAGAATGGTGCTAATAGGTGAAACGAAAGGTTTTATTCGATCGGCCGGAATCTTAAATTGGGCAACGATGCTGGCGGTATTTAGTATTAGCCATATCGCTTTTTTAATTGTGCTTCCAGTTAAAAACGCAATGGCTGGATATTTAGGCCCGGTACTTTTTATTTTATTCATGACACAGTTTAATGATGTATGCCAATACGTTTGGGGGAAGCTGTTAGGGAAGCATAAAATAATACCGAAGGTTAGCCCTAATAAAACGTGGGAAGGTTTTCTTGGCGGCTTATTAACCGTTTCTTTATGTGCTGCACTAGTTGCCCCAATATTAACGCCGTTAACTAGCATACAAGGTTTATTTGCCGGCGCATTAATCGGTGTGGCAGGCTTTATTGGTGACGTTGTTATTTCATCAGTAAAAAGGGATCTACAAATAAAAGACAGTGGGCATTTAATACCCGGTCATGGAGGTATTCTTGATCGATTAGATAGTCTTACGTATACCTCGCCTTTGTTTTTCCATTATTTATATTTTATGTGTTACTAATCATGACCATCTCAGAATCGTCTACAAATCCCTATTCGACTCCTTCAATCTCGACTGTGGATAGAATAATTAAAATTTTATTTTTTGGCTTGTTCATAAAACCCATCGTTTTAATTGTTATGGGGTTAAACGTTCGATTTAGAGAAAAATTACCTTTAACAGGTCCAGCTATTATTGTAGCTAATCACAATAGCCACTTAGATACGATGGTGTTAATGAGCTTATATCCCTTAAGTAAAATTCATAAAATTCGTCCTGTCGCTGCAGCCGATTATTTTTTAGAAAGCGGAGGGTTCATGGCGTGGCTATCGTTAAAGTGCATTGGCATTATCCCTCTTGACAGAACAGGCACTACAAATCGTGAAGAATTATTCGAGGGTTGTCACAAAGCGTTAGATAATGGAGATGTGTTAATTTTATTTCCAGAAGGCAGTCGCGGTAATCCAGAGCAAATGAGCACGTTAAAGAAAGGCGTGTTTTTTATTGCCAGAGATAGAACTGATACGGAAATAACCCCAGTCATTATGCATGGGTTGGGTCGAGCACTTCCAAAAGGAGAGGCGCTATTTGTGCCGTTCAATTGTGATGTTGTTATTGGTGATTCTATTCGACCAACAGAAAAATCGTTCGATTTTATCAATAATATTTCTTCTTCTTTTGACGATTTGTCGCAGTATTGTATAACCCGTGCACATGACAGCTGAATTCATTGTAACTGTATTGGATCTTAGAGAGTGTTGTTAAGTTTTATCGCTTGGAAACAGAAATATATATCATGCGTTTTCTTATGCCAGGTATCGACGCGTTATGTGAAGGTGTTTTTAAGAAAAAACTAAAAAAATAAATGTTAGAATAGTCCAGCGTTATTTTTTTACCACTTACAAAAACTCAATGCCTACAGGAAAGAGACGATATTCATGAAAGAAATCTTAAAAAAAATATGCTGGCCTATTTTAAAATACTTTGAAGGTGGTGATGGGCCTTATGAGTATAAAGCGCTGAATCGTAAAATCTTGATTGCTATAGGCGGTTTATTTTGTGCACTTGCCCTCGGTCTTGTCTTTGTTGGAGCAGCGGCGACAGGATTTGGATTTTTGATTCCTGTGTCAGTATTTTTAGCGGTAGGCCTTGTTTGCCTTATTGTTGGCTTTTTAGGGAGCGAACGAGCCGTATCTAAAATCTGGGGTAATCGTTAACATCTTTGTTTTATGTCTTGATTTCATCCTCACCCATTCTTTTTTTGTTTCTCTGCATACCGCGTCATTCAGATTTGATGCTGTATTAAGTCTGTTGATAGCATTTTTATGCTTATATGAACTAAGCTCAAAATCTTTAGTTTTTAGCGTAATCAGTTATTGGTTATGACCTAAAAGTACGCCTAGTATGTTTTTCCAAATTGAAAAGTTTTCCCTGAAAGTTCATTTCAACATACAGTGATAAGGATGAGTGATGAAAATAATAATTAGAATTCTTGCTTATGTATTAATCATATTCCATGGAACTCTAGCAATTGCTAATGATCATGATCAAGACGCTGCGATTGTTTCGAAATCTGAACAATTAGTGAAAATTGTCTATCACTTAAATGAAAGGGAAAAATCTAGAATGTTAGTTGAAAGCGTTACTGAGCTTTTAAATGCTTCCGGTGAAATCGATATAAAAGTTGTTATACATGGCATTGCGATCATTCGTTTGGCAAAAAATGATGACATGAGCAAAGAATTCGCTAATTTAATTGAAAGAGGTGTTGAAATTGGTGCTTGTAGTAATTCGATTTTACGACGTCGAGTAGATCCGAGTACTATGATTGATGGAGTGGAGTTAATTACAGAGGGTGGGGTGAAGCGATTGTTAACATTGCAGCAGCGTGGATATCTTTATATAAAAATATGAGAAGAGTAATGTTGAATGGATATTTAAGGAAATGCTGTTTACAATTCCGCATATCTTAGTTATTTAAACGCTTATCAAAATGATAATGTTGATGCAATTTATTGAGCTGTATTTAAGTGAATATTGATCGAGCTAAAAAAAACAAAACCCCTTTGTATCGGTTAGCCATTCTCATAGTGTTTATTGCCTATGTTTTCTGGCTAATGTTTTTTTATCGTTATCATTTTATTGATAATGTAAATTTGGTTTTTCATGAGGCGGGTCATATTTTTTTCACTCCGCTGGGGCGTACATTGCATTTTTTGGGAGGGACATTTGGTCAATTGGCTTTTCCTGTAGCAATTGCCATTTATTTTTGGAAAGAAGGTAAATTTTTTGAAGCTGGAATCGGTGGCATTTGGTTGGGGGAAAGTTTTCTGTATATGGCGGAATACATGGGCGATGCAGTTGAACAGGTTCTTCCGTTAGTGGGCGGTGGAATTCATGATTGGCACTTTTTGTTTAGTCAGTGGGGCGTGCTACACAAAACAAATACATTGTCAGGATTCTTTTATTTTATGGGGTGTATCATTTTATTGGTGAGTTTGATATTTATGTTTCGTCACCGCGAAGTGAAAATAACGTCAGTAGATGATATCCTCTAAACCGGAAAAAGAATTAATATAAGTTTTTAAGAAGGTATTAAAAATATTGTTATGAAAAACAAAATTATTTATATGGTCGTTGGCGTTATAGCGATTGCAGCGAGCGTTTTACAAGAGCAGGGTATTTTAAATTTAGGAAAAGATCAGGCAGATAGTCCTTCAATAGAATCGTCTAGCATTAGCAATCGAGATAGAACAATCTTGGCCAATGCTATAGAGCAGAAAAAAAATGATGTTCAGGTTAAAGGCGTAGGTAGAGTTATTAAAGTTTTAAAGGACGATATAGAAGGTTCTCGCCATCAGCGTTTTCTAATTGATATTGGTAATAATCAAACTTTGCTTGTTGCACACAATATTGATTTAGCGCCTAGAGTTAAGAGTTTAAGCGAGGGAGATCAAATCGAATTTTATGGTGAGTATGAGTCAAACAATAAAGGTGGCGTGATACACTGGACTCATCACGATCCTGCAGGTCGCCATATTGGTGGGTGGTTAAAGCATAATGGTAAAACTTATCAATGAAGAATTATTGCAAAATAAGGGCAAACGCTTCTAAATTATTTGCGGCTATTGGAGTTGTTTTTTTATGGCAATGCGGATCGATTTAAAATTAGGGGTTTTACTTCGTTCGTCCACGTTTCTTTCAGTCAATACATTAGCTTCCGGGTAATAGGCCATTACATTGCCTTTTGGTAAATCAAACGCTTGTACTTGCATTCCCGCAAGCGATCCAGAGCTTGAAATCAAGGTTACAATATCGCCGTTGGACATCATTTTTTCTTGCATATCTGAAGGATTCATTAAGATAGCATTTCTTGGGGCGTTGTAACGATAGCTGTCTGTCTCTTCATAAATGATTGAATTAAATTGTCCTTCACTTCGAATAGTAGCTAGCGTGAAAGAAAATTCATTTTGATCTTTATTGCTTTTCTCGGGTATGTCTCTGACTTGAAAATGTGCTTTTTGGCTTGCCGTGTTAAATGTGGGCGAGTGCATAATGCGATTGGCAACGTGGAATTCTTTTTTTGCGATGCCAATATCTTTTAGTTTCTCCATGCCTGGTATTGTTTTCGAAATAGTATCTCGAATTAATTCGTGATCTCCATATTTTTCAAAATCGACAGCGCAATCTGGCAATACTTTTTTAGCCAATGATGAAATGATGCTAACCTCAGAGCGGACGCTATCAATTCTATCGATTCCACCATCACTTAAGCGGACAAAATTAAACATAGATTCTTGCGTTGTTGATTGTTTTTCTTCGTCACGAGGCGAAACCGGTAAGATAATCGCTTCGCTATCTTCAAGGCCGTATAAATGCCCTTGATTAAGTGTTGTTGTTAAATATAATTTAAATGAAATGTTATCGAGTGCTTCTTTGGCCCATTTTGAATCGGGTGTGGCGGAATATAAATTCCCTCCGACGATACAGGCGGCCTTTATCTTTCCTTCGTGTGCAGATTCAAGAGCGGCTAATGTATCGAGCCCTTTTTCTGTGGGCAATGTGACATTTAATTCTGATTCTATTTTCGAAAACACATCGGGTGCCAAAACTGGTTTAACTCCGATGGTTCCTATGCCTTGAACATTGCTGTGTCCGCGCAATGGTAATAGCCCTGCATTTTTTTTTCCGATCATTCCACGCAATAAAGCAAGATTGGCAATGTATTCAATATTGTCTGAGCCGAATTGGTGGTGGGTCATACCCATGCCCCATGCAAAGACAGCATTTTTTGATCGAGAATAAATTTCCGCTATTTTTTTAATTTCCTCTTTATCAATACCACAACGATCGACAATTGTTTCCCAAGATGTTGTGCTGATGTCATCTTTAAATGTTTCAAAACCTTCAGTGAATTTGGCGATGAAGTTAGCATCATGTTGGTTTTTTTCTATGATCGCTTTTGCAATGCCTTTGAATAATGCGAGATCTGTTCCAATGTGCGGTTGCACATACATTGACGCGACTTCTGTGCCACCAGTAATTAAAGACTTTGGACTTTTCGGTAATGAAAATTTAACGAGTCCGGCTTCTTTTGCGGGATTAATAACAACAACTATACCGCCTCTTTCTCGGCAGGCCGTTAACTGATATATAAAGCGGGGATGATTAGAGGAAGGGTTTGCACCAATAACAAAAATACAATCACTGCCCGATAAATCTTTTAGCTCGACAGTTGCTGTTCCCGTTCCTATGGTGCTTCCAAGTGCAACGGATGTTGCTTGATGACAATAATAAGAACAGTTGGTGACGTTATTGGTGCCGTAAAGTCGTGCAAACAGCTGCAATAAAAATCCAGCTTCATTGGACGAGCGCCCAGAGCTATAAAAAAAAGACTGCTGTGGTGAGGTTTCTCGGAATTTATTCGCGGCATAATCGATTGCCCAATCCCAAGAGACTTCTCGAAACTGCTGGGTATTTTTATCTTTAAATAAAGGTTGAGATAACCGGCCAAGATGCTCTAACTCTTTAGGGGATAGTTCGCGTAATTCAGAAATAGAATGTCGAAATATTTCTGAGGGAATAGGCGGTTGGATATCGGTGGATTGTGCTTGAATGCTTTTGTTGCAGACTGAAGGGAATTCATCTAGTTCGTTTGTCATTCCGCCATGTTGTCCGCCCATGCCAAGACCGCATGCTTTGCAGGTGTTATTGGCCGTTAATGCTTTTGCAGAATTCTTAAGGCCAATTCGCCTGACGGTATTCAACGTATAGAGTACTTTTTTTGCCCCACCACCCACTGTATTTTTCATAAGATAAATTACTTTCTGATTTTGGATTTTTCATAATTAATCGTAGTTAATCATGCTTTAGATAATACTAGGTGTTCAAGAAAACAAACGCTTCATAATAAGATTGAAAAGTATCTCAGAATAATACATGGAGAAAATAACTTATTGGCCATTTAAATATGAAGTTTTCATGGTAAAAGCAAGATTTTGCACATTAGGTTTGTCGTGAATCAATTTTGTGAAACATAAAGGAGAGGTGCTTTAGGCCAAGGCCCTGTTCAATTTATTCGTTGTTATGATATTGCACCAAAAAATCCCAGGAAATCATATATAAAAGATTATTTGTATTTTTTATGTAACCTATTGACATTTCAAGAAAATAAACCGTGCAGTTGTTGACTCATTGCTTCACGGGTATATAATCATCACCAGCTTGAAAGTACGTCTTATATTTATGCACACCATTTCGATGTTAGTCTTTAGTCTTCGGCCTGCTCGTCATAAGTAATAAACACTTCTAGCATAACCCGCCTAACTCGGTTTTCGAGATCTGGGCAATTACTTAAATGAAATAGGAAAAGACTATGTCTACTGTTACTGGCACCGTTAAATGGTTTAACGAATCTAAAGGTTTTGGTTTTATCGAGCAAGAATCTGGTCCTGACGTGTTTGCACACTTCAGCGCGATCACTGGTTCTGGCTTCAAAACTTTAGCCGAAGGCCAAAAAGTTGAGTTCACTGTAACTCAAGGCCAAAAAGGTCCTCAAGCTGAGAACATCGTTCCTTTATAAGGTTCTGTGTACTCAGTTTTAGGAATTGATAAAGCCGAAAGGCTTTATCAAGCCAAACTGAAAGAAAACGAAAAAGCGAATCCGAAAGGCTTCGCTTTTTTTATGCCTGTTTTTCTCTTACTGGTTAACGTACTTACCCGAAACCACTATATGTAGACAAAAAGATAAACTGTTTATCTATATTGTGCGTATTACGTATAGAGATAAGATATGAACTCCACCTGTGCAATTACTGAGATTTCATTTATGACGAAGACATTATCACTAAGCATTTTCATGTCGATGATCTTAACGGGATGCTTAGGTTTCCCTGATGGCGTGGAACCGGTGAAGTCCTTTGAGATAAATCGATATTTAGGCCAGTGGTATGAGATTGCCCGATTAGATCATTCATTCGAGCAAGGTCTGTCTAATGTGTCAGCAGGTTATGAACTGCGAGAGGATGGTGGCGTAAAGGTGACTAATCGAGGATTTTCAATTGAGGAGCAGAAGTGGACGGAAGCAACAGGGAAGGCGTTCTTTGTTGAAGACGATGACATGGGGTATTTAAAGGTATCGTTTTTTGGACCTTTTTATGGCTCGTACGCGATTTTTGAATTGGGGGCTAGCTATGAATATGCCTTCGTAGCGGGTAATACCACGAAATACCTTTGGCTACTTTCAAGAACGCCGACAGTTAGTGAGGAGCTTATCGAAAATTTTATCACGCAATCGAAACAGCTGGGATTTGATACATCTGAGCTGATCTTTGTTGATCAAACTAAAAATAAAGAGTGATTCACCTCATATTTAGCTGAGCATGGTTCAGTTCAGCGCGAATTTAAACCCCTGTAGGCATCGCTCTTTGCCTTCTTTTAAATCGATCATGGGCGCGGGATAGCCAGTTGCAAGCAAGTCTGGGTGACCCGGCTGATGGATGATTTTTGGTGAACAGTTCTTTAATTCAGGGACAAAGCGTTTGATAAACTCGGCATCTTTGTCAAAGCGTTCAGCTTGTCGTATTGGACTGAGAATTCGAAAGTAGGGTGCGGCATCGGTGCCGGTTGATGCACTCCACTGCCAACCTCCGTTATTTGATGCAAAGTGTCCGTCATAGAGTGTTTGCATAAAATATTTTTCGCCTAGACGCCAATCAATCAATAAATATTTTGTTAAAAATGTTGCAGTTACCATTCGTAAACGATTATGCATCCAACCAGTTTGGTTGAGTTGCCGCATGGCGGCATCAACAATCGGAAAGCCCGTTTTACCCTCACACCATTTCTCAAATTCATTTTCATCATGTCGCCAAGGTACGCGGTCAGTTTCTATTTTGAGAGGCTTGTTGAGTGATATTTGCGGGAAGTCTGCCAGCAAGTGAGAATAAAATTCCCTCCAAATAATTTCATTGATCCAAGTATCGATGCCTTTTTGGTAATCGGTTAGATGGCCTTCGTTAACAGACCTTGCGGCATGTAAACATGATCGGGGAGATATCAGGCCGACTGTCAGAGCAGACGAAAGACTACTGGTCCCATCAATAGACGGAATGTCTCGTTGATCGTTGTAGTCAGTAATTTTTGATTCAATAAATTGTTTGAGCTGCTTTTGCGCGTAAGCTTCGGTGCCATAAGATTGTTTGTAATATAAATCTTGGTTTGTAATTTTCAATTCATATTTTTTAATCAGTTTGGAAAGCAGATCGGAGCTATCTGAAGTGGTGATTTTATTTTTTAATTTTTTAGCTGTTGCGCTACCAAGTGCTCTCGGTTTTGCAAGTGGCATCCGGTCAAAGTGAACTAGCGTATTTATCCATTCTCGTTTGTAGGGAGTAAAAATTTTATAAGGTGTTCTCGTTTTTGTTCTTATAGACCCTGGAGGAATAATTAAACTGCCGTGGGTGATATGGGTTCGAACTTGTTCTTTTTTACATACGTCTAGAATTTTTTGATCTCTCTTTTTTTCGTCTAAAGCATATTCAGAGTTAAAATAAAGGGCGCTAAATGGTTTAGATAAAATTATTTTTTTTATTTTAAGTGGTGTTTTCTCGAAAGTGTTGACTGTTTCTAATTGAAGCTGTACGCCAATTTTTTTTAACGATTCGATAAGATCTTGTAGTGCCAGAAGTGTTAAGTAGATTCTTCTGTCTGACCAATCGTGTTTTTTCCACTGTTGTTCTGCGATAAAAAAAATGGCTGTGACGGATTCACTGTTTTTACAGGCAGAATATAGCGCTGGATTATCGGTAACTCGCAGGTCATTTCTGAACCACACTAAACTGTGTGTAGATTTTTTATTGTCGCGGGGGGCTGTTGTCATGGTTTATTCGTCAGATAGATATTGGTATAGAGAAATTTTTAGTTAGTCAGCTGATGTTTTTCAGAGATAGAAATTATGTAAGGTGGCTTCTTAGCGCTAAGTCTTCGGGATATGGCTGCATAAATACTTGGTTTCTAATATATTCGTCCGGAGAGTGATTAAAGTGATGTCTGAGTAATGTCATGGGGACGATCAGCGGCACGATTCCTTCTCGATATTGATCAATCAAGCTGCGTAGAGATTTTTTTTCTTCTTGGGATAAATTATTTTTTAAATAGCCTTGTAAATGATGAAGAACGTTGGTGTGAGAGCGACGTGTCGCTACTTTTTTTAGCGCATTGGTCATTAATAAAATAATTTTATCTGCTAGCTCATTCAAAGGATGTTTTTTTCCATTTGCAAGTAGTGGCCCTATTTCTTTGTAGGCTGGTACTGAGTGTGCCATCACTAAATATTTGTTTCGGGAATAAAAATCAGATAATTTTTTAAACGTCAGTCCCGAAGCAATTAATTGTTGCCAATCGTGATAGAGGTAGATGCGACTAACAAAGCTTTCACGTAATGCGTGATCGTAAAGCCGGCCATCTTCTTCAACTGGTAATAATGGATTCTGGTCCATCAGTCGTTGAGCATAAATACCTGCAGCATCACTTCCTATTCCGTTTCCTTGTTCGTTATATTTTGTGACGCGTTCATATCCACAGCTAGGCGAACCTTTTACCAAAATATAACCGCCTAAGTTAGGAAAGCGTTGTAATTGTTCATCGGCATAATTTTTAAGTTTATCGGTATAATCTTTGGTTTGTGTATCGCTGTCTCTGGCGCGTAGCTCTCCATCAATATCGACAAGTCGAATCGTCTCTCGAGGAACACCCAGCCCAATCCCCATTTCTGGACAGATAGGGACGAGATCAGCGTGCTTTTTTAAGCGATCGATGTACATGTGTTTTCTTTTATAGCCACCATTGAATCGAACAGGGTGCGCCACCAAACAGCTGCCAACGCCAATGATAGGGCGTTGTTTGTCAGGTGATATTTGCTGAGTGTTTTCGTCGTTAATTTCATTGATGATATTAGAAGACATCTTTTCCGCCCGAAATATAGTTCTCTGAGGTCTCTTCAAGTATAGAGCTATATACGTCTCTCGTATAATGTAGGATCAATAAACTCGGAAACTTTTAAAGTGGTAAAGAGGGGATGAATAAAGCAACAACATGTAACTGAGATTGCTTTATTCGATATTACTGAGGGAGTGCTATATGTGGAAATTAATCCTCGGGATTGTCAGCCATTCCGAGTTCTTTTAGCTTGCGCGTTAGCGTGTTTCTGCCCCAACCGAGAAGATTGGCTGCATCCCGTTTTCTACCAGCGGTATGTTTAAGGGCGGTTTCTATCAGCGATCTTTCAAACGTGGGAACGGCTTCGGACAATATATCTTGTTGTCCACGAGCAAGTGCTTGATCAGCCCAGTGTCGTAAAGCATTTTCCCAATCGCCAGCGGGAGCACTGGCTTCTTTTCGGTCTAATAATTCTGGTGGTAAATCTTCAAGGTGAACTTCTCGACCAGAGGCCATGACTGTAATCCATCGGCAGGTGTTTTCTAATTGCCGAACATTTCCGGGCCAGGCCAAGCTGCATAAATAGTTTTCAGTAGGTTGTAACAAAATTTTTGTTTCGACGTCTAATTCTTTCGCGGCTGTATTTAAAAAATGTTTTGATAATTTAGCAATGTCTTCTCGTCGATCTGCTAGTTTTGGAATGTGAATTCGAATGACATTTAAGCGATGAAATAAATCTTCGCGGAAGCGGTTTGCCTCAACAAGTACTTCTAAGTTTTGATGCGTGGCTGCAATAATTCTGACGTCAACTTTAACGGGAGTATGTCCGCCCACACGATAAAATTCTCCGTCTGCAAGTACGCGCAGTAATCGCGTTTGCGTTTCTGCTGGCATATCACCAATTTCATCTAAAAATAATGTGCCACCGTTGGCTTGTTCGAAACGACCTGAACGTTGTGCGCCTGCGCCAGTGAACGCTCCTTTTTCATGGCCGAATAATTCTGATTCAATGAGATCTTTAGGTATTGCAGCCATGTTTAAAGCAATGAAAGGATGTTGCTTTCTTGGGCTGTGAGTATGTAGTGCGCGAGCAACTAATTCTTTTCCTGTTCCCGATTCACCATTAATTAAAACGGTAATATTTGATTGAGACAACCGACCGATTGCACGAAACACTTCTTGCATAGCAGGCGCTTCGCCAATAATTTCTCCAGCTATATCTGCTGGCTCAGGAATCGAAGTGCCGCGTTGTTCTTTGGCGTGAGCGAGCGCACGTTGCATGACAGCGAGAGCTTCATCCACATCAAAAGGTTTGGGTAAATATTCAAACGCACCACCTTGGTAAGCGGCTACAGCACTGTCTAAGTCAGAATGCGCTGTCATGATGATGACGGGAATGTGTGGGTTTTCGCTGTGTAAATTTTTCAGCATTTCTAAACCGTTAATTCCTGGCATTCGAACATCGCAAATAACTGCTTCAGGTTTTTTTGTTTGAAGTTGAATCATTGCTCTGTCACCGGTTTCAAAACTTTCAGTTTCTATGCCGGCTTGATTGAGTGCTTTTTCTAGCACCCATCTTATTGAGCGATCGTCATCGATGATCCAAACTTTATTCGATTGCTGCATTATCTTGTTCCATAGGTATGTAGATAGAAAATTTTGTACGGCCGGGACGACTTTCACAGTCGATAAGGCCGAGGTGCTGGCTAATTAGTTGTTGGGATATTGCCAAACCTAAACCGGTTCCTTTCGCGCGGCCTGAAATCATAGGGTAAAAAATATCTTCAATTAATTCTTTAGGGATACCAGGGCCGTTGTCGACAATGTCGATACGGCAGACTAAGTTGTGATGAAAGCGACCTATTGTGAAATGTCTTTGAATGCGTGTGCGTAAAGTAATTTCGCCGGTGTCTTTCATGCCTGAATCTTCTAGAGATTCCCATGCATTACGAACAACATTGAGAATGGCCTGGATTAATTGTTCTTTATCACCAGGTAATGAAGGAATGCTTGGATCATAATCACGGTCCAGCATTAATGTACCGCCTGATTCTGCGTGAATGATGGCAGATACACGCTCCATCACTTCATGAATATTAATCGGCTCCATACTTGTGGGTTGGTGCGGTCCCAACATTTTATCGACGAGATTTCTAAGGCGATCTGCTTCTTGAATGATGATATTCGTATATTCGTCAAGTGATGCGTCGGGTAGTTCTCGAGCCAATAATTGCGCTGCACCTCGAATTCCACCTAGTGGATTTTTAATTTCGTGGGCTAAGCCTCGAACCAAATTACGTGTTGTTCCTTGTGCTGCTGTTGTTGCTTCTTCTCGACTGATTCTTAATAGTCGATCCAGTTGTTGTACTTCGAATAATAATCCTTCTGAATTTGGAAGAGGAGTAACGGAATAATCAACGGTTAAGGAATTTCCATTGCATAACTGCCATGGTATTTGTCGTTTGGTAAATGTGTGTTGGCTTTCAAGAGCGTCTTGTAATGTGCCGAGTGCTTCTTCGGATTCATAAAATGTATTGATGAGGGGAAGGCCAACTAGCTGCTCCCCGCTAGCGGCTAGCATTATTTCAGCGGCAGGATTTAAATACTGGAAACACAACTTCTCATCTGCAATAAATACAGCGGTTGTTAAGCTTTCTAGTAACAGCCTGAAATTTGGAGTAACTGACATGGATGGACCCTTTGCGAATAGGTGGAGGCTTGCAAAATCCAAACCACTTCTTTCTATCTAAAAGGCGATGACTACAGGGGCTTGTGGAGGGATGGTAACAAAAGAAAACTTAGATGAGCACCAAAATAATACATTTTTGATTTTTATCGCTCTTGGTTGGGGCGGGCGGGCACCATTAAGATTCATCAAGAAGGCTTTGAGGTATGGTGTGAGATATATTAGGGCTAACGCTTTGCTGTAGGGCGATGCACATAAACTGTTGTGGGCTTGGAGCGAGAGATAGTTCTGCCTTGTTCATCAATGACGATGGCAATAAGTACGTGAGTCCCGCGACCAATATTTGTAATGGTACTTCCTTCGATGGGGGCGCCATTATCTAAAATTTGAAGTGTATGTTTGATATTAACATTCGGTACTGTTGATACTTGGATAGTAAGGTCTCGTTGTCCTGGGTTAACGTGGAATTCGTTGGCTGGTTCTGAAATGGTAATTTGGTATTCAGTGGGTATTAGTGATTTGGTTTTTGCTTTTTGAGGTGTTCTAGTCGTAACTGAGGGCAGAGTATTAAGTTCTTTGGTTTCGATTTTTTCTGATTTATCGTTGGTGATTTTATCGCTATAGGTCACTTTGCCGTTTTCATCGACGGTTTTATAGATGTCTGCAGAGTAGGCAGGGGACAATAAGACAAGGCTAAGTGTCATCACTGAAATGAACGCAGTGAGGAATGGTTTTCTATTGTTGGTTGAAATTTTCATTTTTGCTACCTTGCGCAAATACTAGTATGAGTAGTCTATCGACGAATGATTGTGGTTGTCTATCTTGTTGGTGCCATTGCTTAGACGAAAAAAAACCCCAAATGTTGCCATTTGGGGGTTTTAATTGACGTAACGGAAAACTATCAATTACATGCTGTAGTACATTTCAAACTCAACTGGGTGAGTTGTCATGTTAAGAGTTTGTACTTCTTCCATTTTTAGTCCGATGTAAGCATCGATAGCATCATCAGTAAATACGCCACCTTCAGTTAAGAAAGCGCGGTCATCACTTAATGCTTGCAGTGCTTGCTCTAAGCTAGAAGCAACGGTTGGGATTTCAGCGGCTTCTTCAGGAGGAAGGTCATACAAATCTTTATCAGCAGGATCGCCAGGATGAATCTTGTTTTTAATTCCATCAAGACCAGCCATTAAGAATGCTGAGAAGGCTAGGTAAGGGTTAGCTGTGTTATCGCCAAATCGTGCTTCGATACGCTTACCTTTAGGGCTTGCAACGTAAGGAATACGAATAGACGCAGAACGGTTACGTGCAGAGTAGGCCAACATAACAGGCGCTTCGAACCCAGGAACTAAACGCTTGTATGAGTTAGTTGAAGCATTACAGAAAGCATTCAGTGCGCGGGCATGTTTGATGATGCCGCCCACGTAGTACATGCACAATTCAGACAAGCCAGCATAGCCGTCACCAGCCATTTGGTTAACGCCACCTTTAGAAATCGATTGGTGAACATGCATACCGCTACCATTGTCGCCCACTAAAGGCTTAGGCATGAAAGTCGCCGTTTTGCCATAAGCATGTGCAACGTTATGTACACAGTATTTTAGTACTTGAACTTCATCAGCTTTCTTAACCAATGTGTTAGCACCAACACCAATTTCACATTGACCGGCAGTACCAACTTCGTGATGGTGAACTTCAATGACTAGGCCCATTTGTTCCATCGCATTACACATTGCACCACGAAGGTCGTGAAGTGAGTCAACTGGAGGAACAGGGAAATAACCGCCTTTGACACCAGGGCGATGGCCCATGTTGCCATCTTCAAAATGATGCTCTGAAGCCCAAGAAGCTTCTTCAGATGATATTTTGTAGAAAGCGCCAGACATATCGGCACCCCATTTAATATCATCAAATACGAAAAATTCGTTTTCAGGACCGAAAAGAGCTGAGTCCCCGATGCCTGTAGAGGCTAGATATTCTTCCGCGCGTTTGGCAATTGAGCGAGGATCGCGTTCGTAACCCTGGCCTGTTGAGGGTTCAACAATGTTGCAGCGAAGAATAATGGTAGCTTCATCAGTAAATGGATCAGTTAGCGCTGTTTCATCGTCAGGCATTAAGATCATGTCTGATTCGTTGATGCCTTTCCAACCGGCAATTGAGGAGCCGTCAAACATCTTGCCTTCGTCGAAAAAATCAGAATCGACCTCAGTCGCAGGAATAGTAACGTGTTGCTCTTTTCCTTTTGTATCAGTAAATCGTAGGTCCACCCAGCGGGCTTCGTTTTCTTTTATAAGTTTCAGGGTATTGCCTGACATCTCGTCTCCTCTAAATGGCGTAGCCACTCTTTTATTGTTGAATTGATGGTTAAAATTATATGTTTATGGAATTTTCATTCCTCGAGCCCTGCTCGGTTTTAATCTGTGCCAGCAGTGACTGGGGAACAAGAGAGGGTTGCTCTGAAATAGCAAAATGCTTGCCATTGTATCCCAGAATGAAAATGCTTGGAAAACAAAGACTTGAGACGCCCTCGATAGTTAGATTAAAATCGAGTCGAACCACATTGGTGCAGAAAACCGCAGCTTGCACCAAAATAATCATCAAGCGATCGTTCTGGTGCGGCTATCTTGGCTGCGTGCTCTATATTTTTCAAGTGTAAACTTGGCCTTGAGTTTAACTAGGCCGTGAGTTCAATCGGCGCCTGCCCTATAATTACGCCGATTAATCAGCCGTAGCTATTTTACTCTTCGTGTTGCCCAATATTCATAGCCTTTCAATACATCTGAGACCTTCATGCATTTTGTCGTTAAATATTTTCCTGAAATCACCATTAAAAGCCCACCTGTTAGAAAGCGGTTTGTAAGGCAGTTACAAACAAATCTTCGCAGATTGCTTAAGCCTGTTAGCCCTGGCATAGAAGTCGTTAAAGGCTGGGACAAGCTAGAGATATTTAGTAAAAATCATGATCGGGCCGAAATAGATAGGATTGCCGACGTATTAGCATCGACACCTGGCATCGCTCATTTTTCGGAATCAACGACGTTTGAGTTCGATTCGCTAGAGGATTTGGCAGCCAAGGTGAAAGACATATGGCTGCCAATGATTGAGGGGAAATCTTTTTCGGTTAGGGCGAGGCGACAAGGAAAGCAGAGCTTTGGATCAATGGATGTTGAGCGTTTAGTGGGCTCTGTTTTGAATCGAGGGTGCGAGAGTGCGTCGGTAAATCTGTCGAACCCTGATATTGTTGTGAAGTTAGAAATCGTTGATAGCGAATGCTTTGTTTTGATTAATCAGAAACAGGGTTTAGGGGGCTATCCATTGGGTACACAAGATGATGTGTTGTCACTTGTGTCTGGGGGGTTTGATTCAACGGTCGCGAGTTATTTAACCAATAAAAGAGGGCTAATTACACATTTTTGTTTTTTTAACCTAGGTGGCCGCTCTCATGAATTGGGGGTGAAGGAAGTGAGTTACTATCTTTGGCAAAAATACGCGTCTTCTCATAACGTTAAATTTATTTCTGTTCCGTTTGAGGGTGTTGTGGCCGAGATATTAGAAAATGTTAGCAACTCTCAAATGGGTGTTGTTTTAAAGCGAATGATGTTGCGGGTAGCAACAAAAGTAGCAGCTGATTTTGGAATTCAAGCGCTGGTGACTGGGGAAGCGATTGCGCAAGTGTCTAGCCAGACTTTAACCAATTTATCAGTCATAGATTCAGTGACGGAGACGTTGGTTTTACGCCCATTAATTACGATGGACAAGGGAGATATTATTAATGTCTCTCGTCAAATAGGAACGGAAGAGTTTGCGGCAAATATGCCCGAGTATTGCGGGGTTATTTCTGTGAAGCCAACAACGCGAGCAACTCGTGAGCGGATAGAAAGTGAAGAGGCAAATTTCAATTGGGATGTTTTGGAGAGTGCTTACCAGTCAAGCAAGGCTGTTTCAATTAGCGCAGTGGCAAATGACCTAGAAGAGGATCTAGCTGAGGTTCAAGAGACAAGCTTAGTTGGAAACGCTATCGTTATAGATATTCGGCATCCAACAGAAGAAGAAAATCAGCCACTATCCTTGGGGTCGTCTACACTGAAGAAGATACCTTTTTATCAACTCAATACTCGGTTTCCATCGCTTGAAAAAGGCACTCAGTACTTACTGTATTGCGACCGAGGTGTTATGAGCAAGCTTCATGCCGCCCACTTGAAAGATGCTGGTTTTGCCAATGTGGGAGTCTATCGCCCAGAGAGTTAGTTATGACAAAAAAAAACAGCCCCCACCGTTCAACCAATAGGCAAACCGTTGGGATAGTTGTGTCGGCTCTTGGCGTGATTGGCGCTGCAATTATGGTTACACTCTTTCTCCGTGACGAATTTACATTATCAGTATCTGGGCTTGGAGCTGGTGGTTCGGGCGGTTACCAAAACATTACGCTAACCGATGCACAAATATCTTGTCATGAGTTGGCAAAGTCTAAGTACGGTAAACGCCTTAAGTATATTTCAGTCGATGGTCATTCCAGTCGTTTTGAAGAAAAAGATAATCGTTTCAGAATCTATTTCAATATGGATTTATACCCACGAATGAAGAGCGAAGGCGATAAGGCAGATGAGTTTTTTATTAACTGCTATGTTCATGGATCACGAGGTAGCGTGACGCATTTTGAGGCGATCGAAAACAAGGAGTCAAGTCCGGGCCCATTGGGAGAAGATCAAGGCGGTTTATTTGGTTCTTAATTATTAGGCCTGTTTTCTATTTTGATATTTGTAAGCTTAGCGTTGTTCGTTAAATTGAAAATTATCAGTTATCGACAAAGATAGTGAGAAAAAATTTAAAAGCCGTTTGATTTCGATAAAAAATAAATAGGGTATCGCCAAGGTATTGGCAGAGTGATTTGACTTCATGGGATTACGTTCAAAATTATTATTAGTCTGGTTTGTTTTGTTGCTAGCGCCCTTGGCGATTTTGGGCGGGATTGGTTACGCTTATATCGATAGCCAATTAAAAAAAGACATTATTAATTATCAGGCTGATGTTGCTCGTTCAATTGCAGACACAGCAAATAGTTACTTAAGTAGATTGCGCTACCTCACCGTAAATACAACCCTTCATCCTGAACTCCAAATAATTTTAAATAGCGAAGCGCCCACTGCAATCCAGCAAGCTGCGGGTGAAAAAGTTTTGTCATCTTTGATTAGTAGTGATGATGCGATTCGTGAATATTATTTAATTCGCGCTAGAAACTTTACTACACCTTTGTTGAGTGTTGTGGATTTGCAAGCTGGGCAAGTTGCTCCCTTGCCTGTGGATCTATTGGAGAGTGTCTCTCCTAATGAGATTTCTATTTTACATGTCAATGATGCAGATATTGTTCGTCGTGCAGCGAGTAACTCAGGTAAAAATAAAAACGCTGGCGCTAAAGGAAAAATATTAACAATGGTTCCTATTTTTAATAATGGGAAAGTCGCTGGGTATTTGATTTCTGCAGCATCAGTTCAGCCGTTGACTGATATTGTTGCTCCTTTACCGGGTCGAGAAACGTTATTGATGTTAGTCAAAAGTAATGGGGAAATTATTACTGGCCGCAATGATTTATCTTTTGAGCGGCTGCTGAATCCAGATCAGTTGTATCAACAAACAGTCAATGGATTTTTAGAAGATTATCCCTTAGGTGGGAGCGAATATATATTAAGACTAGACTCTTTAGATGAAAATTTTTGGTTGGCTTCATTAACAGATAGTGATTATTTGTTTGAAAAAAAATTACCTTACATTATTATTTTCTTGATGGCGCTAAGTTTAACGCTATTGTTTTCAGGTGTTATTTATAATGTATTTGTGAACAATATTGTCATTAAACCCATTCAGCATCTTATTTCAGCGACACGACAAATTGCGAAAGGTGATTTTAAGCCCGAGCTGGGAATTCGCTCAAAAGATGAGTTGGGTGAACTTGCCGTTGCATTCCGGCAGATGGGTAAGCAGTTAATGCACAGTAGTCGTCGAATTCGCCAGCTCGCTTATTTTGATCCGCTGACACAGCTGCCTAATAGAACCACTTTGCGAGAAACATTAAATAGATTGTTACAGCGCGCTGAGAAAAGCAAAATTAAATCCGCAGTTCTTTTCATTGACTTGGATGATTTCAAAAAAGTGAATGATCGTTTAGGTCATGAAGCTGGCGATGAATTATTAGTGCAAATTTCTGATCGCTTGAAGAATCGGTTGCGTTTAGCTGATGTGCTTTTCGAGCAAGCGGGCGTTACATCTGTTGATCAATTAATTAGTCGGCGTGGTGGTGACGAATTTAATGCGATATTAAGTTCGATCAAAGCGCCGCACGATGCAGCTATTGTTGCTGAGCGAATAATCCAAGATTTAAATGAACCATTTTTTATCGCTAAAAGTGAAATTCACGTAGGTGCTAGTGTCGGTATTGCTATCTTCCCAAATGATGGTCGTGATGCTGATACATTATTACGCAACGCAGATTTGGCAATGTACGAAGCAAAAGCGCGAGGCAAAAATAATTATCATATTTTCACTTCGGCGATTAACGAGCAAGTACATCAGCGTCTGGCGTTAGAGAACTCACTTCAAGTCGCTATGGTGCAAAGTCAGTTTAAACTTTATTATCAGCCCAAAGTTAGCTTAACGGATATGAGTCCTGTTGGTTTTGAAGCGTTAATACGTTGGGTGCACCCAGAGAAAGGCATTATTCTTCCAGGTAAATTTATTCCAGTTGCAGAAGAAAGTAATTTAATTCGCGATTTAGGAAATTGGGTTCTTGGTGAGTCCATGCAGCAAATTCAATTATGGGAAAAAGTTCTTCCTGAGGGCTTTAGGATTGCGATTAATATTTCAGCTAAGCAGTTGTCGCAGGTTGATTTGGTAGATCAATTAAAAACAATGATGGAGCATTTTGATATTTCTCCACAGCGTATTGAAATTGAGTTAACAGAAACTAGTGTCTTGCAAGACGAGGCTATGGCGATTCAGCATTTACATGCATTGCGAGAAATTGGCGTTGAAATTAGCCTTGATGATTTTGGTACGGGATATTCATCACTAAGCTTTTTACGCAAGCTCCCTATTGATACTGTAAAAATTGATCGAAGTTTTACCGCAAATGTCACTCAGCATGGTGAAGCCCGAGCTATTGTTGTTTCGTTGTTAGGTTTATGTCGCGAGCTCGATGTTAAAACGATTGCTGAGGGTATCGAGACGACCGCCCAGTTACAGTTTTTAATGGAGCATGGCTGTGATCAAGGGCAGGGTTATTTGTTCTCTGAGCCGCTTCCCTCTGAAGATGCACTCGATTTTCTACAAGAGCCTAGCTATCTGGCGTAGTTTTACCTATGAGTCTTACTGGAGTTGTTGACCATTCTTTTATCTCCGCAAAAACTTGATAAAGCGGTAACTTTACGAAATTTGTAGCTTTTCTATTTAGGTTTGTGGCTATCGCGTGTACAATCCCCCACCATTTTGACCCTGCCGTGCACGATCTCCCGCCCGCAGTAACCTTTTTCTAATTGAGACATTGTTATTTAACGACTTTGTTTAATGTAAACATTGCACCCCTAGAGGCACTCCTGTGATTGAAAAGCTACGCAATATTGCGATTATTGCTCACGTTGACCATGGAAAAACGACATTGGTTGATAAACTCCTAAGCCAATCAGGTACTCTTGATCGGAAAGATGAAGGTGCAGAGCGCATCATGGATTCTAACGATCAAGAAAAAGAGCGTGGAATTACCATTTTGGCAAAAAATACCGCTATTCAGTGGAATGACTACCGTATCAATATTGTTGATACACCAGGACATGCTGACTTTGGTGGTGAAGTGGAACGAGTTCTATCGATGGTGGATTCGGTTCTTCTTCTTGTAGATGCCGTCGATGGGCCAATGCCGCAAACGCGATTCGTAACCTCTAAGGCTTTTGAGCGTGGATTAAAGCCGATCGTTGTTATTAACAAAATCGATCGTCCAGGTGCTCGTCCTGATTGGGTAATGGATCAAGTGTTTGATCTTTTCGATAATCTTGGCGCGACAGATGAGCAATTAGATTTTCCCGTTATTTATGCGTCAGCAATTAACGGTATTGCTGGAAACGATCCTGAAGATATGGCGGAAGATATGACGCCGTTATACGAAATGATCGTGGATAGAGTTCCGCCGCCGGATGTTGATCCTGAAGGCAAGTTTCAAATGCAGGTCTCAGCACTTGCCTATGACAGTTATGTGGGCGTTATTGGGGTTGGGCGAATTACCCGCGGACAGCTAAAACCTAATCAGCAAGTCATTGTAAAAAGCGCTGATGGAAAAGAAAGGAAAGGTAAGGTTTTAAATATCAAAGGCTATTTGGGTTTGGAGCAAGTTGAAACACAATTAGCGAGCGCGGGCGATATTGTTTGTATTAATGGTATTGACGGTTTAAGTATTTCCGACACACTTTGCGATCCAGAATGTGTTGAAGCTTTACCTGAGTTGACGGTTGATGAGCCAACGGTAAGTATGACCTTTATCGTTAACGATTCCCCTTTTGCTGGTAAAGAAGGCAAGTTTGTTACTACTCGAAATATTAAAGATCGTTTAGATCAAGAACTCATTCATAACGTGGCATTGAGAGTAAAACAAGGCGATACGCCAGATAAATTTATTGTGTCGGGTCGTGGTGAATTACACCTTTCTGTTTTAATTGAAACTATGCGACGTGAAGGTTTTGAAATGGGCGTTTCTCGCCCTGAAGTTGTTCAGCGAGAAGTTGATGGCGAAATTCAAGAGCCTTACGAGCAAGTAGTTATTGATGTCGAAGAGCAGCATCAAGGTTCGGTTATGGAAGAAATTGGTTTGCGAAAAGGTGAACTGAATAACATGGAGCCAGACGGGAAAGGTCGTGTACGTTTAGAGTTCATCGTTCCTTCTCGTGGTTTAATTGGTTTCAGAGGTTTGTTTTTAACATTAACTTCTGGTTCTGGAATTATGACGAGTATTTTCGATCATTACGGTCCAGTTAAAGAAGGTGAAGTGGCTAAGCGTCAAAATGGCGTATTGGTCAGCATGTTAAAAGGTAAAACAGCTGCTTATTCATTGTTTAACTTGCAGAGTCGTGGTCGATTATTTTTGGGTCATGCGATAGATGTTTACGAAGGGCAGGTGATAGGTATTCATTCTCGTTCAAATGATTTGGCAGTAAACCCTGTAAAAGGTAAGCAGCTAACAAACGTTCGGGCATCCGGAACGGATGAGGCTTTAACATTGAGTCCGCCGATTAAGCATACACTTGAGCAAGCATTAGAGTTTATTGAAGATGATGAGCTTGTGGAAGTAACGCCGGAAAGTATTCGTATTCGTAAAAAATTATTAACAGAGACAGAACGTAAGCGAGCGAAGTAATTTTTTGTTGATGCTTTAGTTGAAAAATCCCAGTTTAAACGCTGGGATTTTTTTTGCTTTTCTGTTTTTAGAGAGAAATATTAATAGCGCTAAGCACCTAATTTTTTACAAGGTTCGTATTCTGGGCAAGTGATCATGTGATCATTCACCATGCCCGTTGCTTGCATGTGAGCGTAGCAAATTGTACTGCCGACAAAGTTAAATCCACGTTTTTTTAATTCTTTACTCAGTGTATCTGAAAGAGGTGTTGAGGCCGGGACTTGTTTCATTGTCTTCCATTTGTTTTGAATGGGCTTTCCGTCAACAAAGCCCCAGAGAAAATCACTAAAAGTCATGCCCGATTCCCGAATCTTTAAATAAGCTTGAGCGTTCTTTACTGCGCTATGAACTTTCAGGCGATTGCGAATAATGTTTGGGTTTTGTAGTAACTTTTCAATCTTCTTTTCCGAATAACGTGCTATTTTTTCAGGGTTGAAATCATCGTAAGCTTTGCGATAGCCCTCTCGTTTTTTAAGGACAGTAATCCATGAAAGACCTGCTTGCGCTCCTTCTAATAATAAAAATTCAAATAACTTTTTGTCATCATAAAGAGGGATTCCCCACTCTGTGTCGTGATAGTTTTCGTAGAGTTCGTCGCCATGACACCATGAGCAGCGTTTGTTTTTTGTTTTGGCTGTCATTACTTTGCCTTTAAATCTTCAAGAAATTGATTGGAATCATCCTTCCTAATAATAATTCAGGTTGAATGGGTAACGTCTTAAGAGGCAATGGGCTACACTCAGCAGACATAGAATGAGAATATAGTATATTAAATCTTTTAGTTTATTGTGTTTTTATAAAAGGCATCGCCATGTTTAACCTGTATCCCGATATCAAACCTTACGACAAGCAGCATTTAGCGGTTGATGATGTTCACCAAATTTATATCGAGCAATCTGGTAACCCAGATGGAGTTCCGGTGTTGTTCGTGCATGGTGGTCCTGGTGGAGGTACGTCTCGGCAAGACCGATGTTTCTTCGACCCAGAAAAATACAGAATCATTTTATTTGATCAGCGTGGTTCGGGACGATCAACCCCCCATGCCAGTCTGGTAGATAATACGACACCACACCTTATTGAAGACATTGAAAAAATTAGAGAGTTGTTTGGCATTAACCAGTGGGTGTTATTTGGTGGTTCTTGGGGTTCTACGTTGAGCTTGTTATACGCTCAGGCTCATCCCGAAAAAGTGCTTGGTTTAATTTTGAGGGGTATATTTTTATGCCGTAAGCAGGATTTGAATTGGTTCTATCAAGGCGGAGCAAGCCACTTATTCCCTGATTACTGGGAAGATTTTATTCATCCGATTCCAGAAGCGGAACGTGGTGACATGATTAAAGCGTATTATCAGAAACTCACTGGAGCAAACGAGTTGGCGATGATGGGTGCAGCTAAGGCATGGTCGGTTTGGGAAGGCCGTTGCGCGACATTAAGGCCTAATCCCGAAGTGGTCGATCACTTCAATGATCCTCATATGGCTGTATCACTGGCTAGGATAGAAGCACATTATTTTGTGAATAATTGTTTTGTCGAAGAAAATCAAATCATTCGTGATGTTAAAAAATTAGAAGATATTCCTGCGATTATTGTCCATGGGCGCTATGACGCAGTTTGCCCACTGGACAATGCATTTGCTCTACATCGCGCTTGGCCTTCTTCGCAGCTGCATATTATTCGTGATGCAGGGCATGCTTCGCGTGAGCCGGGAATTGCAGATGCATTAGTGCGAGCAACCCGAGATATGGCTATTCGATTTGCAGAAGACTTCCCTGCTTGAGATTAAATTGGGGCCATATCGGCGCGTTAATTGACAAGTGTTTTGAGTAAGGTGGCAGTAGACAGTGAAAGGGTTAATTCAGCGTGTTTCTAGTGCTCAGGTATCAGTAAAGGATTCTGGTGGTTCAAGTCATGTAATCGGGGCAATTGATCAAGGGTTACTGTTGTTGTTGGGGGTTGAGAAAGAGGATGACTCAGAAAAAGTAGATAAACTTTTGCATAAGATACTCAACTATCGAATATTTTCGGATGACGAGGGTAAGATGAATCGGAGTCTTTTGGATATTGGTGGGGGATTGTTGGTCGTATCTCAATTTACACTTGCTGCGGAGACTCGCAAAGGTCTTCGTCCTGGCTTCTCTTCTGCCGCGTCTCCTCAAATTGCGGAATCTTTGTATGAGGAGTTTGTTGGCAAGGCGGGCTACAAAGATGAAGTGGCGGTGCAAACAGGCTCTTTCGGCGCTGATATGCAGGTTTCTCTAGTGAATGATGGGCCGGTGACTTTCCTTCTTGAGGTTTGAAGCCTGTGATCCATAAACTATTGCTTAAATTTTGCCGTTAACGCTGTTATTATGCGCCCTCGCGAATTTAAGGCTAAGCTCTAGATACTGTATAACAATCAGTAAGATTGATTATCTAGGCTTACTACTAAGAGAAGAGTTTAGCTGCAAGAGAGCTTACGCTTACAAAATTAAAGAAGTTTGAGGAGAGATCGATGGATCCAGTATCAGCCACATTATTGACCTTTGGTATTGCTATTTTGGTCGCTAGCTGGGGAATGTTATTAGTAGCTTCTTTTAATGACGATTTTACCTGGGGCTTATGTTCAGTTTTTCTGCCACCATTGGCTTATTTCTACGGATTCTTTAATTGGGCAAAAGCAAATGACGCGATTAAATTTGCCATCTTAGGCTGGATTCTTGTTTTTCTTGCGCTGTAGTTAGTTTAGTAAAGGTAAGTTCTTTTTTAGTCTAGTGAAGAGAGTTTACGAAGAGAAATTTACGATTTAGTTTGAAAAGCTCTAAATACATAATCACCGATAATGAATCATTGTCGGTGATTTTTTCGTTTTATATACAAGCATTTATTGCTCGTCAAGTTCATCTCTTTCTTCTTTATCCATCGGTTTTACCCAACGTCCGAAGAAAATACCTAATTCAAATAATAACCACATTGGGACAGCTAACAGTGTCTGGGAGATGATGTCTGGGGGTGTTAACAGCATGCCGATAACAAAACAGCCAATAAAAACATAGGGACGTTTTTTTGCTAAGCTATCGGGGCTCATTGCGCCAGCCCAGATCAGTAATACAGTAGCGACTGGAATTTCAAATGCTAAACCGAATGCAAATGTTAATTTTAATACAAAACTTAAGTAAGCATTAATGTCTGGCGCAAGCTGAATACCATCGGGTACAACGGTGGCAAAAAAACCAAACACCATTTTGAAAACTATAAAATACGCGAAAGAGACGCCGGCATAAAATAAGAATACGCTTGAAATAAAAAGTGGGATGGCGACGCGTTTTTCTTTTTTATAAAGAGCTGGTGCAATAAATCCCCAAAGTTGATAAAGGACAACGGGCATCGCCAAGAAAAAAGAAACGTAGAGTGTGAGTTTAAAGGGCGCTAAAAAAGGAGAGGCAACCTCATAGGCTATCATCTGCCCGCCTTCTGGCAGCACAGCATTCATAGGCGCTGCGGCTAAGCTATAAATATCATTGGCGAAATAAATTAGCCCTAAAAAAATAATAATCACAGCCAGCAAGCACTTGATGAGGCGGTCACGAAGTTCTTTTAAATGTGTAACTAAAGGCAGTTCAACATCATCAATGATGTTGTCGTTTTTATCGGTTTGTTGTGAAAAAGAACCAGTCATTGAGGCGCTTATTTTTTTGTTGAGTGTTGGGATGTGTCGGGGTGAATAGAATTTTCAGAAAATTCATTTGAGCCAGATAGAGATTTTTCCGCATCTAAACGCTTTTCTATTGAATCATCGTTAGGATCATGATCGTTATGTCCCTCCGGATAAAAATCTTTATCGGATTCAGTTTCTGTGATTCGAGGCGTTTTGTTTTCGCTACTGTCTTCACTCATTAAATCTTCATTTAGAACGTCATTCACATTGCTGCGCATTTTTTCTAGGTTTTGCATGATTTCTTCATTGTGCAGCTCGCGGCGAATTTCATCAGCGCCAATTTGTTGTTCAATTTCACGGCGAGTTTCCCGAAGACTACGCTTAAAGCGACCTATCCATAAACTGATGCTTTTTACTGCTTCAGGCAATCGCTCAGGACCGACAACAAATAATGCTATGCCCGCTATCAGTATAATTTCAGTAAAGCCAATATCAAACACGAATTATTTTTCCTGTTTTTCTTTCTCAGCTGTACTTTCGTTTTCAATAACTTTTTCAGCATGATCGCCTTTCTCGATCGTGCTGGACCCGTTATCTTCTTCGTTCAGACCTTTCTTAAATCCTTTGATGGCGCCGCCTAAGTCTGTACCTAGATTGCGTAATTTTTTAGTACCAAAAATCATCACAACAATAGCGAGGACGATTAATAATTGCCAAACACTGATTCCGCCGATACCCATAATTAACTCCGATATTTTTTAATGTTTGTTGTGTAACTTAACTGACAAGCAGTTAAAAAAATAAAAATTATTTTTTTGTTCGTGACGCTTTTTCTTCAATGCCAGATTGTCCAAAGCGACGACCTAATTCTTCGATTACTGCGTTTGCATCTTCACCTAAGTGAGATAGCATGACTAGCGAGTGAAACCAGAGGTCAGCAGTTTCATAAATCACATCGCTATTGTCACCGTTCTTTTCGGCGTCTTTAGCGGCAATAATGGCTTCTGTGCACTCTTCGCCGAGCTTTTCTAGGATTTTATTTAACCCTTTCTTGTGAAGGCTAACAACATATGACGTTTCTTCGCCCTCTGTTTTGTGATCAGCTTCTTTTTTTCGGGTCTGTAGAATTTTTGATAGTGCCTCTAATGTGTCGCTCATAATAAAATTTTCTGTGTGTTGCGATTGTTTAGAAAAGTAAAACTTAGGTGCAATGTGTTGATTGTGTTATCGGTAAATATCTTCAGGGTTTTTAATGACGGGTTCTACCGTTTCCCAAACATTGTTATTTAAAACTCGATAAAAACAGGATTCACGGCCTGTATGACAAGCGATGCCACCTTTCTGTTCAATTTTTAAGATGATGGCATCAGCATCACAATCTAATTGTATTTCTTTCACTTCTTGCTCATGGCCTGAAGATTCGCCTTTGCGCCAAAGTTTGTTCCGAGAACGTGACCAATATACGGCGCGATTTTCTTGGGCAGTTAACGACAAAGCTTCTCGGTTCATCCATGCCATCATCAAAATACGACCCGTTTCAGCGTCTTGAGCAATAGCGGGCACGAGACCTTCTTGGGTCCATTGAATCGCGTCTAAAAAACTTTCGCCATTTGATTTTGTTAAGTTTTGTGTCACAGGTGTAAGCTCTATTTTGATAACGTTTATTGTTTTATTTGCAAGCAAATCCTAGTTGCTGATTCTACCGCATTAGCCACGCTAATGCGCCTACAGCAAATAGTAGGATACTCGCAGAGGGAAGTTGTGCAATGGGCCCAGACAATGCGGGCCAGCCGATGATAACGCCAGCACCTATCGCCAAAATACCAGCAAGTCGTCTCAACTTGGCCGAAGTTGATGAATGTCGAAGTTGCTCGGCATCGTCTTGTATCGTTTGTACAGCGGAATCGAGTTTATTGATTTGCTGTAAGCCATTAAAGATTAGGTTGGGAACCTGTGGGAATTTTTCCATCCATTCGGGCCCGTAGCGCTTCAATTGTTGAAAAAGCGTATTAGGGTGAAAGCGATTTTTTAACCATTTTTCTAAGTAAGGGTGAGCGGTTGTCCATAAATCTAAATCGGGATAAAGCTGTCTACCTAAGCCCTCAATATTCAAGAGTGTTTTTTGGAGTAGCACTAACTGCGGCTGTACTGTCATTTCAAATTGAGCGGCGGTTTGAAATAGCGTGATGAGTACTTGCCCAAATGAAATTTCTTTTAACGGCTTTTCAAAAATGGGTTCACACACTGTGCGAATGGCGGCTTCAAATTCGCTGATGTTTGTGTCGGGCTTAACCCAACCGCTAATAACATGTAGCTCGGCAACCATTCGATAGTCGCGTCGAAACATCGCTAGCAAGTTTCGCGCTAAATAAAATTGATCTTCTTGGTTGAGCGAACTCACAATCGCCATGTCGACGGCAATGTAACTGGGTTTTTCTGGATCAGAGATATCAACAAAAATATTTCCAGGATGCATGTCAGCGTGAAAAAAGTTATGTTCAAATACTTGGGTGAAAAATATATCCACGCCACGTTCCGCTAACAATTTCATGTTCGTATTGTTGGCATTTAATGTGTCAATGTCTGTAACCGGAACGCCTTTAATGCGCTCCATCACCATGACATTGCTGCGAACAAGATCCCAATACACAGTGGGCACATATAACATTTCAGATTGCGCAAAGTTACGGCGTAACTGCGTTGCATTGGCAGCTTCACGTTGTAAATCTAATTCGTTGTAAATGGTGTAACGATATTCTTCAATCACTTCGACGGGGCGGAAGCGTTTGCCATTACTCAACCGGCTTTCGACGAGTTTGGCAATTAACTGCATTAGTGCAATATCTTTTTCTATGATCCGCTCGATGCCGGGTCGAATGACTTTGACAACGACTTCACTGCCGTTATGAAGCGTAGCACAGTGAACTTGCGCAACAGAAGCGGATGCCAATGGCTGTTGGTCGAAAGTTTTGAAAAGTGAATCTGTTGACTCTCCAAAAGCAGATTCAACAATATCGGAAAATTCTTTTGAATCAAAAGGCGGTACTTGATCTTGAAGTTGTTTTAATTCATCGATCATATCGCTGGGAATTAAATCAGGCCGCGTTGATAATAATTGACCCAATTTTATAAAGATTGGCCCGAGCTCTTCTAGCGCTTCTCTCAGTCTTTTGCCGCGATTAGTTTTTGGGAGGGGCAAAATTGAAAAAGGTGCAACAAGCAGTCGCAGTCGTAAAGGCAAAGAAATGCCTATTAAGAAGGTATCTAAGCGATATTTTATAAATACTTTGATGATTTGTAGTAGTCGGAAAAAAGCCAGCACTTGCTGTGATCCTTATTGTTTTTTTAACGCCGTTTTTAATGCGTCAACTCTTGCAGAAATTCGGTCGGTCGCCAATTGAAGGGCGCTTACATCGCTATAGTATTTTTCTAGCTCGATTTTGTTTGGCGTAGTTTTTATTTCTTCAGTTAAATATTCACCCAGTAAGCGAGTGAAGGTTTTTTTTCTTCCTGTCGCCCAGCCAAATATTTTCCGGATGGCGTTTGCAGTTTGATGCCCTACTAGATCACCTAATACGTCATTAAGTGCTTCTTCCCAATCTATCTCTAAATGTTTAAAAACGGTTTGCAATTCAATTAATAAGCCAGTACTGCCAAAAACCTCAACGCCTGAACCGGATAAATTCACACGATCATTTTTGGCAAGCTGCGCGAGAGAGAGTAGTGATCCTTTCAGCCGAGTGGTGACATCGCCTTCAAATTGCGTGTAAACATCCAAGCCATCTTCTGATGGAAGAAAATAAAAAGTAGTGTTCGGTGCTGTTGTTTCGACGGCGAGTGCTTGGCCCTGCAATTTTTTGAGTGCATGAAGAGAAGCGGGGTCGTGTCGTAACGCTTTTTGAATAGTAGCTTCTATCGCTAATGCAAATGATGTTTGTAATGCTGGGTCGAGCATTAGGCCTTGAATCCTTTATGAAGAGCGACAATGCCACCTGTCATGTTGGTATATTGCGTCTTGATAAAGCCCGCATTGTTCATCATTTCTTTTAGCGTTTCTTGGTCTGGATGCATGCGAATTGATTCAGCAAGGTAACGGTAGCTGTCGGGGTCATTAGCAATTAATTTTCCCATAGTCGGTAAAATATTAAATGAATATTTGTCGTAAAGTTTTCCAAATGTTTCATTTTTAGGTTTCGAGAATTCTAGAATTAATAGCCGGCCACCTGGCTTTAAAATTCTCAACATTGATTCGAGCGCTAAATCTTTATCGGTAACATTACGTAATCCGAACGCAATGGTGATGCAATCAAAACTATTGTCTGGGAAAGGTAAATATTGTGCATCGGTTTGCAGGTAGACAACATTGCCGACAATGCCTTTATCCGTTAGGCGGTCACGACCCACTTTCAACATGGAATCGTTTATGTCTGCTAATACGACTTGGCCTTGCTCGCCGACAATGCGAGAGAAAGGAATCGTTAAATCGCCCGTTCCACCCGCGATATCTAAAATGCGTTGGCCGGGTCTCGCGGCAGCCGCTTCAATCGTGTAGCGTTTCCAAATACGATGAATACCCGCTGTCATAAAATCATTCATGACATCATATTGCGCTGCGACGGAATGAAACACGCCTGCAACTCGTTCCGCTTTCTCCTCGGTTTTAACTTGCTCAAAACCGAAGTGGGTCGTGCCATCGTCATTATTGGATGACCGTTGGTTGTTCTGGTCGCTATTTCTAGCGTTAAGGCTTGAGGAATCAGGCATTGAGCGTATATCTTTCGTTTAATAAAAGGTTGCCATATTGTACATGGCTGTCCGAGGGACGTCAGCGACTAATAGATCAGAATAAAAGAGTGAGTAAATGGCTAAAAGAAATCTAATATTCATAATGCTAGTGTGTGGTAGTTATATTATTCAGCCTAGTTATGCGGATAACCAAAAAAAATCGGCAGTTCTACAACCATTTACCAGTGATGGCTGCAGTGCTTTTCCAGATGGCACGCTTGATCAAAAGCGGTTATGGCTGTCTTGTTGTACTGATCATGACAGAGCCTACTGGCTCGGCGGTTCTTATCGTCAGAGACAGTTTGCTGATAAAGCTCTTCAGCAATGCGTCGCTCAAGTGGGTGAGCCCGAAATAGCGCTGGTTATGCTGGCCGGTGTCAGAGTGGGTGGCTCTCCGTATTGGATAAGCCCATTCCGCTGGGGTTATGGATGGCCCTATTTTGATGGTTGGCTTCCTCGTGGATACAAAGGCCTTTCAGATCAGGACAAGAAATTGGCTGAAGATCTAACACTGACAAAAATTGGAGAAGAGAAGGGAGATAGCGACATAGAATAAGCTTTTCCTTCTAGGGGTAAAAGAGCTGAAAGAAACACTATCTTTGCCACAAAAAATATGGACAATCCGCATCCTGATTAACACATTGAGCCATCTCGGATTGATCTAAGAAAAAGGTATATAAATGAGCGCGTCTCCCTCTGATATTGAAGAAGCCCTAGAGGCTGATACCTTCGCCGCATTTAATGAAACCAGCGAAGAAGAATGGTCTGCTCAGTCGAGTGCCGAGATGTATGGCGTGCGTGAATGGGGTGCAGGATATTTTGATATTAATGATGGCGGTGATGCGGAAGTCGTTGTGAGCTTTGGCGAGAAAAAAGTCAAAGTGCCTTTAATTGATATCGTAAAAGGCATGCAAGATCGTGGTATGGAAATGCCAGTGGTTTTGCGCATTGAAAACTTACTCGATCATCGTATCAGTTTGTTAAATGATGCGTTTGCTAATGCCATTAAAAAAGCCAACTACAAAAATCACTACCGTGGTGTTTTTCCCATAAAGGTGAATCAACAATGCCATGTTATTGAAGAGATTGCGTCTTTTGGTTCTCGCTATCATCACGGGTTAGAAGCCGGTAGTAAGGCGGAATTAATTATTGCGCTTTCTTACTTAAAGGATCCAGAAAGTTTAATTATTTGTAATGGTTACAAAGATGCCGAATTTGTCGAGCTTGGCCTGTACGCAGTAAGGATGGGCATAAAATGTTTTTTTGTTGTCGAAACCTTAGCAGAAATACCGATCATCATTGAGCGCAGCCAGGCGCTAGGGATAAAGCCCTACATTGGTGTTCGTATGCGCCTTTCTACAAAAGTAGATGGCTACTGGGCAAACGATAGCGGTGAGCAAAGTATTTTTGGGTTGACGTCGTCGCAACTAATCGATGTGGTGGATCAGCTTAAAGCAGCTGATATGCTCGATTGTCTACAACTTTTACATTCCCATTTGGGTTCGCAAATTCCAAATATCAGAAATATTCGCTCAGGTGTTTTAGAGGCTTGCCGCTATTACGTCAGCTTAGTCGAAGAGGGCGCGAATATGGGTTACCTCGATTTAGGTGGCGGCCTTGCCGTTGATTACGATGGTACTGCTTCGAACAGCACGCATAGTATGAATTATCAATTAAATGAATATTGTGTTGATATTATTGAAGCCGTTTGCGAAATATTAGATCCCTGTGATATTCCACACCCCGTTATCGTGACAGAAAGTGGTCGAGCAACAGTCGCTTATTCATCATTACTTTTATTTAATGTATTGGATGTGAGAAAGCCAGAGCCAACAAATCTGCCAGAAAAATTATCTGCTGAAGCACATGAATTAATACACAACCTTGTCGAAGTGTTTGAAAAAGTAACAGCCGATAATTTACAAGAAAGTTTTAACGATGCGCTTTATTATCGTGACGAAGTGTATGATTTATTTCGGCATGGACAAATGCAGCTACGAGAGCGAGCTTTAGCGGACAATTATTGCCGAGCGGTTTTATATAAAATTGCACAGCTGTTGCCACAAGCTCGCCGGGTTTCTCCAGAACTGGAATCTTTACCAGAATTGCTAAGTGATGTGTATTACGGAAACTTTAGTGTGTTCCAATCATTGCCAGACATTTGGGCAATTAATCAATTGTTGCCAATCATGCCTATCGAGCGATTAAATGAAAAGCCAACACGCCAAGCAATTATTGCTGATCTAACCTGCGACTGCGATGGAAAAATTGATCGCTTTGCGAATCCAAATGGTGAAGAAACTACATTGCCATTGCATCCGCTCAATGAAGGTGAAGAATATCACTTGGCCGTGTTTTTAGTCGGCGCATATCAGGAAACGTTAGGTGACTTGCATAACCTGTTTGGTGATACGAATGTTGCTAGTGTTAGAGTCAACCAAGATGGTAGCTTTGATTTTATTCGAGAGTTCGAGGGTGATTGTATCGCCGACGTGTTGAGCTATGTTGAATACAATCCTCAGGGGATGCTGGAGAAATTCCGAAGACGAGCAGAAAAAGCTGTAAGAGACGGACGAATTTCAGCGGCGACACGAAAGAGTATGTTGACGGCATTTTCAGAAAGTTTACGTGGTTATACGTATTTCGAGCGATAATTTTAAAATTAATTTTTATATTGAATAAAACATTAAAGGAAAAAACATGGCAAAAGTAGTCATCATTGGAGCAGGCGGTGTGGGGGGGGTTGTTGCCCATAAGTGCGCGAGTGTTCCAGAAGTATTTTCAGAAATTGTTTTAGCAAGTCGAACAAAATCAAAATGTGATGCCATCGCACAACAAGTCGCCGAGATGCAAAATGGTAGAGAAATTACAACGGCTACGGTTGATGCTGACAATGTACCAGAGCTAGTGGCGTTATTAAGAAAAGAAAAACCAGAGCTGGTGATCAATGTTGCTTTGCCGTATCAAGATTTAACGATCATGGATGCGTGTCTAGAAGCTGGCGTGAATTACATGGACACAGCTAACTATGAGCCAGAAGATACCGCAAAATTTGAATACAAATGGCAGTGGGCATACCAAGAAAAATTTAAAAAAGCAGGCTTAATGGCATTGTTAGGCTCTGGTTTTGATCCGGGAGCCACTAACGTTTTCACCACCTATTTGGCAAAACATTATTTCGATGAAATCGAAACGTTAAATATTATAGATGTGAATGGGGGTGATCATGGCTACCCGTTTGCGACAAATTTCAATCCAGAAATTAATATTCGAGAAGTGACTGCAGAATGCCGTCATTGGGAATCAGGCGAGTTTAAAGAAACACCTGCGATGTCAGAGCATCAGGCGTTTACCTGCCCAGAAAATGTGGGCACCTATGATATTTACCGTATGTATCACGAAGAACTAGAATCATTGACGAAGCATTTCCCCACACTTAAAAAAGCACAATTCTGGATGAGTTTCTCTGAAAACTATTTAAAACATTTAGAAGTACTGGGCAATGTAGGAATGACCGGCATTGAGCCAGTTATGTTTGAAGGAAAAGAAATTGTTCCACTGCAATTTTTAAAAGCATTGTTACCAGACCCTGCCAGTTTGGGACCGCGGACAAAAGGCAAAACTTGTATCGGTTGTCTTGTAACGGGGACGAAAGATGGCAAGCCAAAATCAGCTTATGTGTATAATATTTGTGATCATCAAGCGTGTTATAAAGAAGTGAAGTCGCAAGCAATTTCGTACACAACCGGTGTGCCAGCAATGATCGGCGCGAAAATGATGCTAGAAGGAAAGTGGAAGGGTGCCGGTGTCTTTAATATGGAGCAGCTCGATCCTGATCCGTTTATGGATGACATGAATCAATACGGCCTTCCTTGGACTGTCATCGAAGATCCAGAATTTTCTGTTTGAATTAGTTTCTATCTATACAAAGGATGAGATAAAAGCTGAATGAATAAAAATAAAAACAGAGATAAAAGACACGGCAGGTAGAAAAATTAAAAAAATTATCACGATAAAAAATATAGGGATATAGCATCATGCAGAAAACTGATTTTAAAAAATTGGACTTAAAGCGGCTGCCAAGTTTGTGTTATGTGGTCGATGAAATCGCCGTGCAGAAAAACTTAGAAATATTACAGGACGTGCAAGAGCGAAGTGGAGCAAAGGTACTAGCCGCATTAAAGGCATTTTCAATGTGGTCGCTCGGTGATTTAACATCACAGTATTTAAGTGGTACCTGCTCAAGTGGATTGCATGAATTAAGATTAGCAAAAGATTTTTACGGCGGAGAAGCACATGTTTTTTCAGCTGCTTATGCTGAAAAAGATTTAAATGATATTTTATCATTAGCCAACACCGTCGTTTTCAATTCATTTAGCCAGTGGCAACGTTTTCAAAAGCTGATTCAATCGGCAAAATCAGCAAGACCCGAATTAAAATTTGGATTGCGCATTAATCCCGAACATTCTGAAGGGGCTGTTCCTATTTACGACCCTTGTGCTCCGGGTTCTCGGTTAGGCATTCCGTTATCGAAGTTTGAAAATCAAGATTTAGAGGGCATTAGCGGATTACATTTCCACACCTTATGTGAACAAGGTTTTGAACCATTAAAAAGAACACTCGATGTGGTAGAAGAAAAGTTTGGACATTTGTTATCACAAATGGAATGGGTCAATTTTGGTGGCGGTCATCACATTACACAAGATGATTACCAGCGCGAAGAATTGATTGAAACCATAAAAAGTTTTTCAAAAAAATATAATGTGCAAGTGTATCTAGAACCAGGCGAAGCCATTGCAATCGGTACCGGCGTGTTAGTGACAGAAGTATTAGATATTGGTTGGAATCAATTGCCGCAAGCAATATTAAACAGCTCTGCTACATGTCACATGCCAGACACATTAGAAATGCCTTACCGCGCCGATATTATGGGCGCGGGTCAAGCCAATGAATATGAATATACTTACCGACTCGGTGGAATGACTTGTTTAGCAGGTGATGTAATGGGTGATTATTCATTTCAAAAACCGCTCGTGATTGGTGAGCGATTAGTGTTTGAAGATATGGCACATTACACCATGGTAAAAACGACAACCTTTAACGGCACAAAACTTCCCGCGATTATGATTTGGAATTCGCAAACGGATTTGTTAACGCAAGTCCACGTCTTTGGTTATGACGATTTTAGGAATCGATTGTCTTAATCAATCGACTACCTCTTTTAAGATTAATAAAGTGAGCAGTAAAGAGAATACACATGCAAAATGAAATGACTGAAGGTAATCCTATTTTTTTAGGTTCTGAAATTCAACAGCCAGAATTATCGTCGGCAAAATTTCATGTGCTACCGATTCCATACGAGTGCAGCGTTTCTTACGGCGGCGGAACGGGCGATGGGCCACAGGCTATTCTAGAAGCGTCTCAACAATTAGAAGTGTGGGACGGAAAAAGTAATCCCAGCAGCTTAGGCATTTATACTCATCCACCGATTGACTGCACTGTTGAACCTGAAGCGGTCATAGATAATATTGCAACAGCAACTAAAAACATTTTAAAAGCGGGCGGGATGCCGGTAGGTATTGGTGGCGAACACACAGTAACGTGGGGGATTATTAAAGGTTACTTAGATGCAGGCGAAACGGATTTTGGTGTTGTGCAAATAGATGCCCACGCCGATTTACGTCATGCCTATGAAGGCGATATTTACAGCCATGCGTCGGTCATGAAACGAATTGTTGAAAAAGGCATCCCATTATTACAGTTAGGTATTCGCGCGTATTGCGAAGAAGAGATGGAAGCAAGAAAAGAATTTAACGTGACGTATTTTGATGCCGATGACATTGTACCCAATAATATTTCAGCGATAGAGCTACCAAACGATTTCCCCAGTAAAGTATTTTTTACGTTAGATATCGACGGGATGGATCCTTCAATTTTTCCTTCAACCGGCACACCTGTTCCGGGTGGCTTGGGTTGGTATCAAACATTAGGACTATTTGAATCAGTAGCAAAACAACGAGAGATTATTGGTTTTGATCTTTTAGAGTTTGCGCCAATCCCTGGCTTTCACGCCTATGAGTTTGCAGCAAGCCAGTTACTTTATAAATTGATGGGTATTGTCCAGCGAAATACAGCCCAAAGAAATACAGCTCAAAGAAATACAACTTAGAGCAGTACATTCGAAAGAAAGAGCAGCAAATAACCATTACGCCAACAATATAATTATTATTAACACATCTAAATAATCGTACAGATGATGTCCGAAAATGGCCATTCTTTCACTGAAATTAGAGTTAGAATGTCCGCCATGAAAAAACTTCCACCAGAACATAATAATCTCTCGGCTGAGAATCAAACGTTAATAGCGCCATTGGCTGCACTGGATTCCGAAGAATGCTATGCGGCTATGCAAGCCCATGACTTTCGTTTCGATGGCGTGTTTTTTGTGGCGGTGTCGACAACAAAAATTTATTGTCGTCCTATCTGTCGAGTTCGGCTTCCAAAATTAGACCGCTGTACTTTTTATCATAATGCCGCTAGCGCAGAGCAAGCGGGTTATCGTCCTTGTTTGCGATGTCGCCCAGAACTGGCGCCGGGCAATGCGCAAATGGATGCGGTAAAACGTGTAGCGCAAATGGCGGCATCGCGTATAAAAGCGGGCGCACTTTCAGATAATAATGTAGAAGCGCTAGCAAAAGAATTCGGCATTAGCGATCGACAATTACGACGATCGATTGAAACTGAATATGGTGTAAGCCCAGTTAATTTGGCACAAACCTATCGTTTATTATTAGCAAAACAATTATTAACGGATACCCAACTTAAAATAACTGATGTTGCTTTTGCCAGTGGGTTTTCAAGCGTTCGGCGATTTAATGATGCGTTTAAAACCAAATATCGTTTAAACCCATCTGCATTAAGAAAATCCAATACAGTAACAAATAAAAGAAAAAATAATTCATCATTAACAAGCGAACAAGGCATTATCTTACGATTAGGTTATCGTCCTCCGATTGCGTGGAGTACATTAATACATTTTTTATGCAGTCGCGGAAATTCTCGTGTTGATTGTATTCAAAAAGACAAAAAGGGAAATGACGTGTATTACAAAACAGTGTCTATCACTGTTCCTCTAGCTGATCCTATACCTGCTTCTATAGACAAGGAAAGTAATAGCAATCAACTATTGTCAACAACCACAGGCTGGATATCCGCAATACAAGATGAGAAACGCCATCAAATTATTGTCGAACTTTCCCACAACTTATTGCCTCATCTAGTTTCTTTGCAAATAAAGTTACGAGAATTATTTGATCTCGACGCTAATCCGACAGTGATAGAAAAACATTTAGGCCGAGACAAAAAACTAAAAAAAATAATTAACGAAAATTCTGGTATCCGCATTGCGGGGACACTCGATGGTTTTGAGCTTGCATTGAGGGCAGTACTAGGCCAACAAATATCCGTGAAAGCAGCAACAACAGTCTTCGGGCGATTTGTAGATAAATTTGGTGATGATGTTGAAACACCTGTTGCCGGATTAGATAAAACATCTCCCAATCCCGCCGCAATTGCAAAAGCATCCATCGAAGATATTATTGGTTTAGGATTAACACAGCGACGGGCTGCAACGGTAAAAGCATTAGCGGTAGCAACAGTGGATTCGACAATACCTTGGGGCTCAAGCGATCATGAATTTATCTTAAAGCGCTTATTGGATGTATCCGGTATCGGCCCATGGACAGCACAATATGTTGCTATGCGCGCATTAAGAGAGCCCAATGCATTTCCTGAATCAGATTTAGGATTAATGAAAGCGCTCAATGTCGAAAAGCCAGTCGAAGTGTTAGCTCATGCAAAAAAATGGGCTCCGTGGCGAGCGTATGGCGCAATATATTTATGGACGGCATTAAGTGCCGGGGGATAAATGATGTATTACACAATAATAAAAAGTCCAGTTGACCCCATATTATTAGTCAGTGATGGTAATTGTTTAACGGGATTGTATTTGGATGAAGAAAAATACAGTAAAAAAATTGAAGATCATTGGAAAGAAAGTAAAGCGCCATTCAAATCAGTCATTGAGCAATTGCGCGCCTATTTTTCTTCCGAGCTGAAAGAGTTCAATGTTGATGTGAGCATGCAAGGCACAGATTTTCAAAAAAATGTGTGGAGAGCGCTTAACGCCATTCCTTATGGTGAAACAGTCAGCTACAAAACAATCGCTGAAAAAATAAAATCACCAAAAGCGATGAGAGCGGTTGGTTTAGCAAACGGAAAAAATCCAATCTCAATTATAGTCCCGTGCCATCGCGTGATCGGAGCGAATGGAAGTTTGACTGGTTATGGTGGCGGTTTACCAAGAAAAAAATGGTTGCTAGCTCACGAGATGAAAAATTCGGATGAGGGTTTTGAATTATCCTAAAAATTAAATTTTTCACTCATCATATGTCGAGTACCCATTAAAAAAATCAAAACTGTATGAGAGTACAGTTGAAGTAGAGTGAACAAAAACAAGCCGCAGCGGTATAACCTGCAAGTTAATTGCGTAACTTTAAAAACTCAAATAAATTCAAACAGTTAAAAGCCTGTGTCGCGCCATTCTCTCGACATTATCCCGCTAAGACGGTTTAATGCTCAAAATCCGTAATAAACCTACTACGGCTTCATAATTACGGATCAGTATTTACAAAAGAAATAACTTCTAGAAAAACAAAAAGATAAGAGAGATTTTGGAGCTGTAAGAATTGCGTGTTACACCGCTAAGGCTGCAAAACTACGAAATACGAACATTAACCCGCCACGGCGGTGTAAGTGGGGTTATACCGCTGCGCCGTTATAATAAGCGTTAGCTGTTCTACCAAAAATGGAGGATCGAATGAAAACAAATGAATTATCAACCTGCTTTTGCACAACTAAAGTAGATGAATGCAGAGAGTTTTATTTAAAGTACTTTGCGTCAAAAGCTATTTTTGATTGCGGCTGGTACGTGACCTTGAAAATCAATCAAGATGGCCCTGAGATTAGCTTTATTCAGCCACAAGAAGGCATGACTGTTTTTGGTGGTGAAGGAGTCATGCTTAATTTCAAAGTTGATGACGTAGATTCAGAATATCAAAGGCTATCTAAATCGGGGCTTAGTGCGGCAATGCCACTTGAAGATCATCCTTGGGGTGACAGGGGGTTTTCGGTAATAGACCCTATTGGTAACTCAGTCTATATTTATTCTGATCGTGAGCCATCAGATGAATTCAAGCAATACTACAGCTAACAAAGCCATCAATTTGACCGCCTTACGCTTCGCTTCAGTCGGCAAATTATGGCGGCGTTATACGCAATCAAGGAATTGAGTTAAGTGCTAACAGAAGATGTAAAAGATTCGATCTCTGAAAGTGTTCTATGTTGGTTAGCTACTTCCAATAAAAAAGGTGAGCCCAATTGCTCTCCAAAGGAAGTCTTCACTGTCAGTGAGCAAGCTGAGTTAGTTATAGCAAATATCGCATCCCCAGAAAGCGTGGAAAATGTTACGGCAAATCCAAACGTTTGTGTCAGTTTCGTTCACGTATTTAAGCAAAAGGGGTTCAAGCTAAAAGGGCAGGCTCGTTACGTACCATCCAGTTCGTCAGACTTCGCAGTTTTTATGTCATTGGTAAAGCCAGTTGTTGGCACTACCTTCAAGGTAAATGGCTTCATAGTAGTTAGTGTAACGTCTGTAACACCAATCATCGCGCCAGCTTATTACATGGTCAAGGGTACTACCGAGGCAAGTCAAATCAGTAGTGCTAAAAAGGCATATGGCGTATAACCAAGCGGTCAAGCTGACGGCTATTCCGTCGCTTGTTTATGTGGCGGTCGCTACGCTGCCACAACACAATCAACTACATAGCCGCAGCTTACCGCGGCGTTAGGTGTCATCTTGGATATTTACGCGGATACCAAAGAAAAGTTGCGCGGGAAGGGATTTGATCTTCTTGAAATAGAAGCGCTTGCAAGCGACATTGCATCAAGAAATAGCCCCGTCGTAGTAGAAAGCCTCTACCAAAAATTTGAAGCAGAGGCAGAAAAATTACCTTGGCCACAAGATAGAGACTTTGGTGCGTTGGTTCTAGAAAAATATTCGGCAAATGCAAGCGCTGAAATATCGAAGTTGATGCTTGCTAAAGCAATAGAGCGCGCTCGTTGGTGTGCTACCTGCGCAACTTCAGGCGGTGAAGGGCTGGCGAGAGCTGTCCATATAAAACAGCTAGAACATAAACTTGCAAATTGCACCTAACAAACAGGGGCAGTTTGCCGTAAAAAACACGGCAGGACAGCTTACACTTCGTTTCAGCTGCCTCTGCCCTGGGCGTTATGCATAAAGAGTAATGAGCATGGAGCAAATAATTTCAGCACCCGATGATGAGTGGACTACATATATTGCGAAAATGTGGTTACTTGGAAATCAAATCTCAAAAGATGTGCTCGGAGAAGAAATGGATGGAACCCTAGCGGACTTATCTAGGCTTCAAAAAATAATTGATTCGAATGATGTACCGGCTTCCAATACTCAAGAATTACAATCACTAGGTATAGTATTTGGAAAAATGTTTATTGAGAATACCCCTGACTATGATTGGTGGATTGTAGAGGATGAATATGGAAAGGATGCATGCCTAAGGTACAAAGAAACAATCCTTATAATATTCCCACAAACAATGATATCTAAACGAGTTGAAGACGGAGAAGAACTGGACGTCAAGGAATTTTATAATATGTTGAAAGAAGATCTTGAACAAATAAAATCGGAAAACTATCCAAATGCATAACAAACCAAGCCAGCAGAAAACGTGGGCAATGGCCTTGAAAAGCAGGCCATTAAAACGCCCACTTTTCTGCTGCTTGGGGCGTTAAGATTTGGTGAAAAATGGAAAGTAAATCTGATAGTTCAATTCTCCAACAAGCAATCGAAGCGTTCAATTATCCAGAAGAAATGGGCGAGAGCGTAGATGATAGCGTTGAAACTTTAAATGAGCTTTTAAAAGAGTTACCTAAATCAAGTGAATTGTTTGGTGCGATAAAGTGGATGATAAATGAGTTGTACAAATCCTATGAAGTAGCGGCTGGTTCTGGTTCACTTTATAGTTTGTTGCGAATTTCGGACTCTGGCAGTTTAGAAGGTTACATACATCGTAAAAAAAAGTGGGGACAAATTAATGCATAACAAGGCTAGGCAGCAGGGACTCGCTACGCGTTGCTTCACACCGGTGTTTGCGGCGTTGAGACTTTAGGAAAACTTGAAGATAACTTTTTCGTCAAAAAAATCGTGCGGAAAGTGTCCTCAAATTAAATTAGTAGACATAAACCAGACCTAATATTTACGTAGGGACGCGAAAGTTAGAGTTCATTTTAACTTAAAAAATAATATGTAGTTTTTTCTGCAAACTCGTTATGCGACTTAGTCAAGATAGAAGCTATGACTAAAGATTTTTCTAAATTGCAAAGAGATAGGCATCCAATGCCATCATTTGTGAAGAATGCGCTAGAAGATAATTCGTTGATGAATGATTATCGGGAGAGGCCAGCGTACCAACAAAATGATTATCTTGGCTGGATTGAGCAGGCAAAACAAGAAACAACAAAACAGAAAAGATTAAACCAAATGCTAACGGAACTTAAGCAAGGTGGCGTTTATATGAAAATGGCGCATCCAGCTTCAGCTAAAAAATAATGTTTTTACGTAGCTATCAAAATTCGCATAACAAGTTGCATCACAATTGCACAGCGCAAAAGTGGTGAGACTTCACGCCGCTGCTTTGGGCATCATGTGAGCTCAGACCTATGACTACTGCTGAAAAACTTCAATTGATTAAAGAGAATCTATCTAAACTAGAGGCGCTTGATAAAAAGTGTAATTTATTTGGATCTTCATCTCATAACTATCGATTAAATGATCCGCTAAGCGATAGTGTAATTAGTGCTTTTGAAGAAAAAAATTCGATTACTCTTCCTGAAGAATATAGGTCTTATATCGCAGAAATTGGTAATGGAGGCGTGGGTCCTTATTATGGGCTCCAAACTTTAGAAAATAGCCTGTTTTCTGATCTTGATTACAAACGTCCAGGAGAACTTGTAAAGCCCTCGGAACCATTTCCCTTTACAGAACCATGGAATATGGAATTTAGTGGAGAAGAACAAGATGAAGCAGCATATGAGAAATATGAGAAAGAGTACTTTTCTGAAAAATGGGAAACTGGAATTCTACGTATATGCAACTACGGTTGCGGAATTACATTAAACTTGGTCGTGAATGGTCATGAAAAAGGGAATATTTGGGTTGATGATAGAGGACACGGCGGTGGTATCTATCCTGACCCGTATTTTGGGCAAAAAAATAGAACTACTTTTTTAAGCTGGTATAACTTGTGGCTGGATCAATCACTCAGTGAACTTGAAAATGAAACAAACACATAATAAACCAAGCCTGCCGAAACTGTGGGCAATGACCTCAAAAACAGGCCATTAAAACGTCCGAAATTCGCTGCTTGAGGCGTTCAGGGTGTAGAAAAATTGACTTTAGAATTTTGTGCACCTTTATTTATCAAAAAACTGTCGGCAATTTTTTCGTCAAAAAAATCAGGCGGAGAATGCTTTCAAATTAAATTAACAAACGTAAATAGACCTAATATTCAATTAGACAGCAGAATACGAACTTAAAATAGAATGTAGATTTTTTCTAAGCTCGTTATGTGTTAATCAAAACTAGGAGAATATAGATGGAACCCAAGGATATCGATTTATTTATTAAAGCAAAAAGAAAAACAATGATCCCAAGTATCTTAACGGGAATATCTTTAGTGCTGTTTTCTTGTATTATTGTATTGGATTTTATGGGAATCGAATATAGTAATACTAAAACCATTTTAACGTGGGCTATTAGCTTATATTTGTTTGCTTTTGGTGCAGGTAAATGGGCCTTTGTTTCTAGAAAAGAGCTAATAAATATTATTGAAAGGCAAATAAACAACGATGCAGAAGCTCTATCTTACTTAGCAAATAAAACCTCTAAAATGTAATAGTTTTAGTGAATAGTATGAAATTACTTTAAAATAATATGCGGGGATTTTTACAGGTTTATTATGAGTATTTTTCATGAGTGAAAAAGAAAATAAAATTAGAGCGCGGATGCTTGAACGCAGTTGTGATCTTAATTCTATTGTATCGCATTAACAAAGTAAGACAATTTCACATGTAACTACTACTAATACGTATTGTGGCGTTATGCGGTTCGTTAAACAAATAAGGAAAGGAGATACTAAATGGCCACAATTTATATACCTGTAATGATTTGGATTGTAGGTGCTGGTATTTGTTATGTCGTTGCCAAAAAAAGAGAGCTTAAGCTAACTCCTTTGTGGGATATAGCATTTTGCCTTTTTGGTCCTTTAGCAATACCCTTTGTTTTCTTGGTGAAATCTGAAGCTGGCTAAATCACTGTTACGCTAATAAATATCTATGGCTGGTCATATACAAAAAAGCAGTATAAAAATTCTTACTACACATTTAAATTACTCGTAAATAACGTAGGTCCGATCCTGAACTCTCCCGATTTTGAGTAGGCCCTTTTTCCGTAAAGAGAGAGGCGAGACTACTCGGCACATTTTACAGGCGTTATATGTAAAAGGGGTTTCCATGTATCAGACGGTATTAAATTTTTGGTTTCAAGAAATAGAGCCATCTCAATGGTGGGAAAAAGACTGCCATCTTGACGAGCTGATAAAAGAGAGATTCTCTTGTTTGCATAAAAAAGCTATGAATTGTGAGCTTTACGAATGGAGGGAAACTGCAAAGGGCAGGCTAGCTGAAATAATTATTTTGGATCAATTCTCTAGAAATATATACAGGGACTTACCATTGTCATTTTCAAGTGACGCATTAGCGTTGGCTTTATCTCAGGAAGCGGTCTCTGCAAAGGCAAATTTAGAGTTGTCAGCTATTGAGAACAGCTTTTTATACATGCCTTACATGCACAGTGAATCGATAACAATACATACTATGGCGCTCAAATTATATGAAGGGAATGGCATCGAAGCTAATTATCAATTTGAAGTAAAGCATAGAGAAATTATTGAGCGGTTTGGTCGTTATCCACATAGAAACAATATTCTAGGGAGAGAATCAAGCGAGGAGGAAATTGAATTTTTAAAAACACCAGGGTCTTCGTTTTAATAGGCAATATATAAAAGAAGTTTAAGTAAGAACCGCGCTTCTATTGGGTCTCCTTTCTTATCAGCTTTAGCTCAGGAATGGCTTTAACACTTGCTGACGTTAATGCCAATTTTTTTGAACAATTAGATTTTTAAATCCAATAGCTTTTGGGGGCACATTCCTCTGCTTTTAAATAGCATTGCATGGGGCTTATCCCTGTCCGTTTCGTATAAGTTAGTAGTTTAATTCCATATGAAAATTATAAATTCGAAGTGAGTATTTTTATTGCGCTAAAGTTTGTCAGACGATCTGAGATATTTCTTGTTAAAAAAAGTGGATGATACCGAATGTTTAAACATGTTATGAGGAATAGCTATGGATTTAGATGAATATAGAAAGGAATTTGAATTATCCACGAACAGATCCATTTCTATGCCAATAGCAGGGGCTATCATTTGGCTAGCAGTTGCCTTATTGTCTACACAATTCAATGAGCGAAACGGAATTTTAATTTTACTATTTGGCTCAGGCGCTATTTTTCCAATTGCCTTGTTAGTTGCGCTTATTAGAAAAGAATTTTTACTGTTGTCCTACAATCCCTTAGCGAAACTAATGGCTAGTAGTGTATTAATGGTCAATTTACTTTGGGCTGTTCATATTCCACTGTTTATTTATGCGCCAACCTTCGTTCCACTTAGTCTTGGTATTGGGCTAGGCCTGCACTGGATAGTTTATTCATGGATAATTCAACATCCTCTCGGCCTCTTTCATGCTGTATTAAGAACGTTACTAGTGTTATTAGCTTGGTTCATATTTCCTGAGCAGCGCTTGTTAGTTATTGGGTTAGTAATCACGGGAGTCTATTGCCTCAGTATCTGGCAAATGCTGAACCGTTCAATCTCAAACACATCGCAAAGCAATCAAACCGCCCACAAGAAAACGTAGGCTCGGAATCATTCATTGCGGTGTTATAACTTTAGTCACTCCATATATACATAGGTAAAAATATATAATGAATATTGAAACTCAGATCCTTAGCCCAGTTGTCGTATTAATTTGTTGGTCGATGATTATGTGGATATGGATGTACGCTACGCGTATTCCCGCGATGATGGCCGCAAGATTAAAGCCAGATCCTAGCGCACCTAGTGGAGAACAAATGGCAACCTTGCCTGCGAGTGTTCGCTGGAAAGCGGATAATTATAATCACTTAATGGAGCAGCCAACTATATTTTATGCGCTGGCTATCACCCTAGCAATCTTCGGCGAAGGCAGCGGTATTAACTTTTATTTGGCATGCGTTTATGTGGGCCTTAGGGTAATTCACAGTCTAGTCCAAGCTATAACCAATAAGATTGAACTTAGATTTTCAATTTTTGTATTATCAAATGTGGCATTATTTTGGTTAACAATTAATGCAGTTATCTTTATGATCCAATCATAAAGATAAGTCATAACAAACAGAGACAGTATCGCCTGCGTAAAAAAAGCGCGTGGGCTGAGTTTTTTTGCTTTGAGTTTGTAGAAAGTTTTTAGATAATTTCTTAATGAAAAATACGCACTGCCAAAAATAATTTGGTTCGATTTAAGGTGTCAAGATGAAATACGTTATAGGTTCTATAATAATAAGCTTTGGGATTCTTGTTGTGGGGTTAATTATATTGACAGCGATACAAGTGAAAGCTCCATCCAATGCTTTAGAATATTTTGGTTTAGCTTGGGTTATATTGGCTGTTTTGAGCTATCCACTAGCGAGAAAGTTAGTTAGATAGGAGCAAGATTATATTTTCGCCTAATCAATATTAAGTGAATTTTTTAGAGGCTTGTTTTATATCACTTTAATTATCGAAAATATGGCAGATAAATATTTTTAAGTTAAAAGCAGTTAATTAATAATTCGCTGGGCTAAAGTTTTTTCATTCTGGTTTTATGATGCCAGCGTGTTTTTATTGTGTTATTGAATTAGCTGTCGTTTATGAGTTGGAGATAATAATTTAACGAGGGGACGTAATTGCTTTACGGCCATTGCTAGTTGCGTGGGATCTGTTTCGGCTTTTCCTTGTAGTATGTCTTCTAGCAATTTATCGATTGAAATTGTTTTCTCTTCTATCTTGCTAACGGGTTGTTGTATTTTAAGTAACTGGACTTGACCCGGTTCAATACTTCTTGCGTTTGTAAGTGCTTTTTCTACCGTTTTTAACAGACGGTCAACTGTGACGGAAGCGCCTTTTTGGACGGTAGCTATACCGACAGTTAATCGCATTTCTATAATTTCACCATTCATTTTGGCTTTGAATGATTTGACGACTTCGCTTAAACGCTTTGCGAGCTGTACAACACCTTCAGTTTTTGCCATTGGTAAAATAGTTAAAAAGCTGGCGTATTCACAGCGTCCAAAGCTATCTTCTTTTCTAAGCGCTTTGTTCAACATATTTGAAGTACTTTTAATAATTTTTTCAGCGTTTTCTTTTCCAATGGATTCTGTGATTTTTTTGAAATCGTGTATTTCAAATTTAACTAACGCTAGATTTTGGTTGTGACGTTTTATAAATGAAAGGTCACGTTCGAGTTTGTCTAGCAGGGCTTTTCTGTTCAATGTGCTAGTTAGGAGATCGATATTGGTATTTTTTTGCAGTTTAGTTTTGTCATTTGTGTAACTGGCGTGTGCGTCAGCTCTGGCAATGATTTCACTCGATTTAAATGGCTTGCCAATAAAGTCTGTGGCGCCAAGTTCTAGCACTCTTAATTTTATTGACTCTTCTTCAGCGGCACCTGTAATTACTATGAGTGGGATGTTGCTAATATGTTCTTGATCAGATTGGCGAATACGTTTGATTAAGCTGTAACCGTCTAGATTAGGCATGCCTAAATCGCTAAAGACAACTTGGATACTTTTGTCTTCAGTTAATATTTTCCATGCTTCCTCACCATCTTCAGCTAATATAAGATCGAATTTGTCGCCCAGTATTCTAGAGGCGGTTTTACGAACGAGTTTCGAGTCGTCCGCTAAGAGGATACGCGGCTTGGTTTTCAATTCCTGTGGGACCGGAGAGGTGTTTTCAGCCATTGGGTTAGCACCTAAATCAAGAAAGAAAAATGTGAACTGGATCGCAGTATATCGGTTTGCTTGCCCGAACTATTAAGTCGTGACTATAAACTTCGTCAACGGTTTAGATTGGATATTCAGCGGGGGGTGAAGTTTGCGCTTTACAGTAAAATGATTGGGGTCAGATCATCGTTAAAATATAAGGAAGCAATTATGTACGCCGTTATTTTTAAAGCAAAAGTAAAACAGTTAGATAAAGAGTATGCATCAACTGCAGAACGTATGTATGAGTTAGCATTTAAAGAATATGGTTGTGTAAATTTTTCTGCTGCTTCTGAGAACGGTCAAGAAATTGCGATTTCGTATTGGAATAGTCTTGACGATATCAAACGTTGGAAGGCGAACTCTGAACACCAGTCAGCTCAGAAGTTGGGTCAAGAGAAGTGGTACGAAAGTTATGAGGTGGAAGTGGTTGAAATTAAAAGAAGCTACAAAAGCCACTAACTTATTTTTCTTTAGTCATATTAGGTAAGCCTTGATCTAATAGCTCTTCGGCTGTAAGTAAAGAAAATATTTCTTCGTGATATAGCACCTGGTTAATAGGCGCTAGTGAGAACACTAATAGATAGCGTTTTTCATTGGTTAAAAATGCGTTAGGGATAAACTTAATTTCCCCGTTTTTAATCATGATAATTCCAGGTAATAATTTTTTTCTACTATTTTCGTCTTTAATTTGATCGATAAATTTATTTTCAAGTGCAGCTGATTCAAGCTCGTAAATCGATATCACTTCATTTAGTTTAGACTTTCCTAATTGAGCTATCTCATTTGTTTGCGTTGGCGAAAGGCCAGAAATCGTAATGGCATTAGTAAATGGACGTATTGTTAAGGACTCGTTAGAGTTTGTTGAACTTTGTCTTAATCTAATGGTGTTAAAGATATCGTCTAAAGGTTTTGCTATGGCGGTACCATCGTTTTCAATTCTAATCGTAAAGAATTCTTCGTGTATTAATACTTCACCAAGAGGCAATAGCGAAAAAACCAAAAGATATTGTTGTCCGGCTGTAAAAGGTGTTACCGGAATAAATCGGAATCCTTCTCTGGAGATCAATGTCTCACCTAGAACCCCTAAGGCAATAGTTGATTCAGGGTAATAGTCGTCACTAATATAGACCGAGATGATGCTTCTGCGTTCGAAATCGGTGAGCAGCGCTAATGCTTGTAACTGGGCAGATGATAAGCCATTAATGGTTATCGCATTTTGACTTGCTTCCACTGTGATGGTGTTAGATGAAGCATGTAGAGGGGAAAGAGAAACTACTAAGAAAAAAATTAGAAGCGAGCACAATTTAATGAATCGTTTTGGTAATAATTGAATTAATAGATGCATCGGGTCATCTTTAATATATTTCTGTTGTTTTATGCTCATATATAAAAACTATGATTTTTTGTAGGTATTTTATAAAAATACTGTCTATCAATAAACCTAAAATCAAGAAATGAAAATCGGGTTTACATCAACTCTCGATTCGCTCAAGCTGCAGGCTAATAATAATAAATCTCCGGAGCTTGTATTCTCATGCCTTTTATCACAGTTGTGAGTTCAACGATCACTATTAAAAGATTTTCAGTGAAAGCTAGTTATAACACGAAACACATTGTTACTCTGGTGTTTGTCTTAATAGTTGGCAGTTTATTCACGACTGGATTGTATGCAGCAGATTATAAAGCTCCACGAATGGCTGATGGCTCGCCTGATCTGCAGGGTATATGGAAAAATGCGACGGCAACACCTTTTTCACGTCCTTCGGAGTTCGGAAATCGCCAAGCATTTACTAAAGAAGAGGCTGAAGCTCTGAGTGCCGCGGCTGTGAAAAAAGTTGCCGATGATGCAAAACCAACAGATCCAAATGCGCCAGCTCCTAAAGCAGAACCTTTGCCTCCGGTCGGGAATTACAATTTATTTTGGACGGATCGCGGCATGAACGCGACGTATATTAATGGCGAGTATCGAACATCAATTCTTATCGATCCACCGAATGGACAAATGCCAGGCATTAAAAAATCAGCACGAGAGATAATGTCATCTCGCCGGAATGGACCGAATAGAAATGATGGACCAGAAGGAAGAGGGTTAGGCGATCGTTGTTTGTTATCGTTTGGTTCTTCAGGTGGGCCACCGATGTTACCGGTGATGTACAACAGTCATTATCAAATTATCCAGTCAGAGGATACCGTCGCTATTCTTGTCGAGATGGTTCACGACGTTCGTATGATTCGTATCGGAAAAAATTTAAAACATGATTCTCGTAAAAAATGGATGGGTGATTCTATTGGCCACTGGCAAGGCGATACACTTGTCGTTGAAACAGTGGGTTTTCGCTCAGAGCAAAGTTTCCGGGGTTCTTCTCCTAATATGAAAGTCACAGAATATTTCACGCGTGTTGCAGATGATAAATTAGTTTATCGATTTACGGTGAATGATCCGGATGCTTTCGAAGCGCCTTTTACGGGGGAACTGGCCTTTTCGGGTGTTGATGAAATAATTTATGAATACGCGTGCCATGAAGGTAATTACGCTTTGGAAGGGATTTTAAATGGCGCTAGACGTGAGGAAAAATTAAAAGCAGAAAGAGATCGTCAATAATTTTTTATTATAAAAAAATAGTTTAATTAAAAACCGCCAGAAAAATCTATAACGACGTTTGAAGCACCTATCTCTAATGTTTTTCGCATCTCAGTTGGGATCGACATTTTCTGGTAGTTTGTCGAGTCAACCAGTACATAAATTATATCTGTTACTGCAATCTCTTTCTTTGTTTTATGATTGGTCAATTCTAATTGAAAACTAAATGACGTATTACCGATGTGAGAAGTGCGTACGGTCAGTGCGAGAACGTCGTCAGATTTTGCTGATGACGTCCATTCGGTAGATAGCTTGACGACTTGATTATCAATCCCCTTCTTTAATAGTTCTTCGTAACCGCCGAATAATTTGCGCATATATTCAGTTAAAGCAATATCAACATAATCGCCATAGCGGGAATTAAATACGACACGCTGCGCATCACATTCTGCATATCTTACTCTAATTAAAACGGTGAAGGGCGTATCTTTGCTTAAAGCATTTTCGTTGGGTTTCATTAAGGGTAATTCGCGTTATGTAAAAAATGATTGTTAGAATTTTGAGTCGCCAGGGAACGCTGTATGGCAAGCGCCACAAGGTTCAACTAAGAAATTGCCAGCATCAAGCATATCATCATATTTTCTTTCGCGAACTAATTTTAAAATGGTTGAGCTCAGCTCCGCCATTTGCTGGTTATAGGCTTGCCATTCTTGCGTAGCAGCCCAGTTTTTATCACTTTCTCCCGTGCCCCCTAATGAAATCGCAGACGTTGCTGACATTAATTGAATCGCTGCTTGTTCTAGTTTTTTCCAATCCTCATCTGTTTGAGGAATATTTTCATCCAGAGCCGCAGCCCATAAGGTATTGCTCGCGGGTTCAATAATATCTGTCATTATTTCTTTTACAGAAATTAAGGGTTGCTGATTAGGTTGAGTGTTAGCTTTGTCATCCATGGTGTTTGTGCAGGAGGCGATGGTAAGTATAAGAGAAAGGGTAATGACCTTTATAGCTGCGGTCTTATGCTTTTCGAAGGAAAACATATGAACATGTGTATTTTCTAGTGCGCTCATAGATGTGTACTCAGTCGTGGTTTATTTGTAGTGGGTAACTGTGAACCATCACAAAGGGAAAAAAAGGGCCAAGCAGATGACAGTCGATTTATTATAGCTATTCTCGAATTCAAAATAAGTTTTACCTATTGATATGTATCAATGACAACACCCTAATGACTTATCTTTATCAGATCTTGAAAATAAATAATGAAAGTAGGTTAAGAGATGTAAATTATTAGAAATAGTCAAAAAATAACTCAAAAGAATGTAAACACGCTTACCAAAAACTCTACAGTCAAGTAAAGTATCAATTCAGACGAGAAATGACTATTTGCTCATTTAAACTATCCCAAAAACTGGTAATAAGAATAGATTGGATACTGATATGGAAACTCAGAAAAACGAAGCGATAATTGATAACGACCGTATTCAAGAAAATGTTCCCGAATCATCTATTAAACATTCCATAGAACAAAAGGCTGGTAGCTCTCTATTTGAAAGAATTTTAAATACGAGTCAATCTGTTTTGTCTAGCGGGCAAGACGCTATTCACATATCAGAAGCTATTTCGCAAAATGGGATCTCTCGTAGAACATTATTAAAAGTGACTGGAATCGCCAGCGGAAGTTTTACATTGGCAGCTTGTTTGCCAGACGCGAAGGGTAAAGAAGTTGACCTAGAAGGAATGGCCAATCAATTTATTTTAAATGCCTTTATTCATATTTCTCCCGAAGGGAAGATCATTCTTTTCTCTCATACTCCAGAAATGGGGCAAGGCGTAAAAACTTCAATCCCGATGGTGTTAGCTGAAGAGCTGGGAGCCGACTGGAAAGATGTCGAAATTGTACAGGCGCCAGTGAATCAAGCTGTATATGGCGAACAACGAGCTGGGGGTTCTCGAAGCACGCAAAGAACATTTAATCCCATGCGAGAAATGGGCGCTGCGGCTAAACGTATGTTTGTGGAAGCAGCAGCAAAAAAATGGAATGTCTCGGCGTCAGAAATCTTTACGGAAAAAAGCAAAGTCATTCATAAGCCTTCAAAAAAATCTCTAACGTTTGCGTCGCTTGCATCTGATGCAGCGCGGCAAAGTATTCCCAAAAAAGAATCTTTAGTTTTTAAGAAACGATCAGAATATACATTGTTGGGTACAGAAATCGGTGGTGTTGATAATAAAGATATCGTAACGGGAGCGCCGCAATTCACGACAGATTTAAAAATTCCCGGAATGGTCTATGCGGTTTATGAAAAATGCCCAGCGTTTTTTGGAAAAGTAAAGTCGGCAAACATCGAGGAAGTAAAAAAACTACCGGGCGTTATTGATGTCTTTATATTGGACGGCAATGGAGAAGTGAATGAGTTGTTGTCTGGGGTAGCGGTGGTGGCTAAAACCACTTGGCAGGCTTTTAGTGCGCGTAATGCATTAAAAATCGAATGGGATGAGTCAACTGCATCAAAAGACAGCTGGAAACAATTACAAATAAACGCAAAAAATATTGCGCTGAAAGATGGAAAAAAAGAAATTGTTCATGTCGGTGATGTTAAAAAAGAATTTGAGAATACAGAAAACAAAACGCTCGAATCTTTTTACACTCATCCCTTTGTCGCACACGCTTGTATGGAACCTATGGGGTGTGCTGCACATTATAAACCAGCAAGTGATGGCCAAGAAGAATCATTAGAAGTGTGGGCGCCGACTCAAGCGCCAACACGTATTTATGGCATGGTTGAAAAAATGCTAGGCATACCGGCGCGACGAGTCACCGTTAATCAAATGCGAATGGGCGGCGCATTTGGTCGGCGAGGGCGAACAGATTTTTCTTGCGAAGTGTCAACTATTTCAAAGCGAGTCAAAGCTCCCGTTAAACTTATGTGGTCTCGTGAAGATGATATGGCACATGATTTTTATCGAGCAGGTGGTTTTTATTCCTTAAAAGGCGCCGTAGATAAAAAAGGAAAATTAGCCGCGATGGAAAATCATTTGATTGCGATGGCGACGAATGGTGAACCAGTAACAGGTTCAAAACAATATGCTACGGAATTTCCTGGATTAAACATTCCAAACTATCGTGGCACGACAACGTATCAAGAAATTAAAACACCTTGTGGCCCTTGGCGAGCACCAGGATCAAATGTATCTGCGTGGGCTGTACAAAGCTTTCTTGCAGAGATGTCTGACCTTGCGGGACGTGACCATTTAGAATTTTTACTTGAGATTATGGGTGAGCCGCGCTGGTTCGAGCCAGGTAATATTCGTTCACTTAATACCGGTCGCGCAAGTGATGTGATTAAATTGGCTGCAGAAAAAGCGGGCTGGGGTAGACAAATGCCTAAAGGTCGTGGACTTGGATTGTCATTTTATTTTAGCCATGCATCACATGTTGCCGAAGTGGCTGAAGTGAGTGTTGATGAAAATAAAAAGTTAACCATACATAAAGTCACGGTAGCTGCTGACATTGGTCCCGTGATGAATATGAGTGGGGCAAAATCTCAAGTAGAAGGTTCAGTCGTTGATGGGTTAAGCACCATGCTTGACTTAGAAATCACGATGGAAAATGGGCGTATCGAACAAAATAATTTTCACACTTATCGACCAATGCGAATAGCGCACTCGCCTGAAATAGATGTACATTTTATTCAAAGTGATAATGGACCGACAGGGATTGGAGAGCCCGCGCTACCACCACTGGCTCCAGCGATAGGTAATGCAATTTTTGCAGCTACTGGTGAAAGAGTAAAAACGATGCCGATTACTGCAGAAGGCTACCGAGTGTAGCCTTCCGTGTTCCTTTATATTGTATTTGAGCTTTTTAACTTATACTTTTTGTATTTATTCACAGCTTTTCGCCATCCATTTGCCTGTTTGAAAAACGGTCATTTTCTCGGGCGAATTATTAATTTGCATATTCATTGTCACGATAATTGAATAATTCTTATCATCGGCAAAAATGATTTCTCCTTCACCAGACGTTGGCGGATTGCCGCTGCACTCATAACGAATTTTATAGCCCTTGTCTGTTTTATCGCTAATCACTTGGCTGCAATTATCCGTTGGTTTAGGTAGTACGGTTTCTTTCGCTTGTTCTGGCGTCACGCAGACTTTCGCAGTATAGCTTTTCAAATTAAAATCAACACCTTGTGCTTTCATCATCTTTTCGATCATAGCACGCTGTTCAGCTGGCATAGCTGCAATAGCTTGTTGAGCTTGGGCAAGTGCTTTTTCGATCTCACCACTTTCACTCTTAACCTTAAAAGAGTGTTTCCATAGGCCAGATGCAATATTGTTATCTGCAACAACTGACGATGCCTGAAAGCCAGCGACAAAAAAACTTATAGCGATAATATATTTAATATTTCTAGAAATGAAATGGGTGATTTCCATGAGTAGCCTCTATTGATTGATGATCATAGTCGCTAATGTAATGGAAAGCGTGTTGAGATGAAAGAAAGTTTTATTATCAATACTTTTCTCGAGCGAGCACTTTTTTGACTTCATCAATAAATGCCAATGGTTGATCTAAAAACAAATGGTGTTGTGCCTTAGGTATGGAAATTAGCTCTGGCAAGTTATTTTCTTTAAAAACTGTTTTATTATATTTTATTTTTTCTTCGGTAAACAAAACACTATCTTCCCCATAAATCATCGCTAGGACCTTATTACTTGGTTCTAATTGTGTTCTTAAAAATGTTTCATAATCCATTTTTATATATGTAGTTGGGTCGAACTTCCACTGCCAACCACCTTGTACCGCTTTTAAAGAATACTTGGCAATATATTCCATGATGTATTTGTTATCGCACTCTTGTATAGGAGAGAGTCGAAAACGTTTAATAGCGTCATCTAGTTTTTTGTAAACGCGATGAGGTTTTACTTCCATGCCCAAGCGCGCCTTAAAATCAAATTGTGTTTCAGGTGGGTGAAAAGGCGAGTCTGCCATGATGACGCCATAAAAAGCATCGGGGAAAAGTTGTTCAGCGTTAAAGACTAATCTTCCACCCATGCTGTGGCCAATCAATAAAGGTTTATTGATAAAGTTGGCTGCATCGCTCACTGCTTTTATTTCATGGAGGTATTGTGTTGAAGAATATTCCTTTCGATGGCCACTGTCTCCCATGCCTGACAAAGTAAAGGCAACGACATAATAATCATTAGCAAAACTCGGGCAAATAAAATCCCACCAATGGCCGTGTGCACCATTGCCGTGTAAAAATAACAAGCCAGGTTTTGTTTTGTTGCCCCAGGTTTGGTAATGAATTTTGCATCCATCATACTCGATAAAATTTTCTCGGTAAGGTGTATCAATGGCATTGGTAAACCAAACTGGAGTTATTGCTGTGGTCACGATGATGGGTTTCCGAATTAATAATGTATTAAAGGATAGTAAAAAAGATATAAAGAAACTACTTAGACGAAATCTAAGTGGTTTTATGAGCCGATAGAGAAAATATTAATTTTTGGCGGGTTTTTGAATGACTTCGATGAGATAGCCATCAGGATCTTTTCCAAAACCGATCAAGATGTTTCCCATTGACTCGTAAGGTTTTGGTTCACTGACAATGTCATAACCAGCTGAGCCAATAGCTGCAATGGTGGCTTTTGCATCGTTTTTATAAAAAACGAGTTTAACAGGATTGTTTGAACAGTTTGGGTTTGAATCATCTATATAGTTCATTAATACAACTGATGCACTGCGAGTGCCTTTAAATCCCATAACAACTTCATTCATATGCTTAAGGTTGATTGTCTGTAGGGCGCTCAATCCCAGTACGTCTGTATAGAACTTAACTGAACGATCTAAATCACTGACAGCGATTCCAACGGCTCCAAGATATTCTGACATTTTTAACTCCAAATAATGTGAGGCGATATTATCTGGTGACGAGCAGTATTGTTCAAGACACAATAATTTATAGCTTGCCCAAAATGCTATTGTTGATAACGAATTAAAATAGAGGGCAGCTCAAAGGAAATAAAAGCATAAAAAATATACCACTAAAATAATTTAGGTATTTTACTATAGAGTTGTACCATTGTTGATTATGGTAAAAGAAGACTAGATGGAGATAAAAGGCGCGCTGACTTGATGGTCCATTCTTTTTTTACAGGCCAGCTAGACTGTAATTTCAATGACTTATGGAGTTTCTTGACCGGAAATGGTTAGTCGTCGCTGAAAACGTTTCTTAACGCGAAGTTAGTTGAAAATGGCGTTAAGATCATCTCAGGATTATGTTCTATTCTTAAATAATAAACACGTATTTGTTTTTACGGGAGCATGATATATCAATATGCTATCTTTGATGGATGCAAATTAATATGTGTCAATTAAAGATGTTTAAATCAGAGATCTGAATATCAAAGGGGGCTGCAAACGGACAAGGTTTCCAGCAGCTCAGTAGCAATAAAAATTTCGAGTAAAATAATTTAAGTGTGTGATTAGAAATAATCGTTAAGTATTCAATAAAAATTTCAAGCAAAGATAGTATATATTTTTATATTAATGTTGAAATTTTGATTTAATATTTATTTCTAGACAGTCACAGCTAATGCTTTTAAAAGCAAATTGATAGAGAGGGTTTTGTAATGAAACAAATTTCAATCTTATTGACGCTTCTTGTATTCGCGTTGCCGAGCTTCGCTGTACAACCTGGCGATAAAGTAGATAATTTTAAGCTTCTTGACCATACCGGCCATATCCAAGAGTTATATTATATGTCGGATGCGAAGGCTGTGGTGATAATGATCCACGGTAATGGCTGTCCTATTGCACGAAATGCAGTTCATGGTTATAAAGCTTTACGTGACAAATACAAAGGCCAGGGCGTTGAATTTTTAATGTTAAATGCAAACCTTCAAGACAACCGAGCAAGTATTGCAAAAGAAGCAAAAGAGTTTGGAATTGATATTCCAATTATGGTTGACGAATCTCAAATTATTGCAGAGTCATTAGCTGTTGAACGAACTGCTGACGTTTTTGTGATAAAAACTGATGATTGGAAAGTTGCGTATCGCGGCTCACTTAATGATCGGCTTGGTTATGAGACACAGCGTAATGAGGCGACTGAGAATTATGTTGCCGATGCACTTGATGCTGTTATAACAGGCGAGCAACCAAAGTTAGCAACTACAGAAGCAAAAGGTTGTTTGGTTAATCTTCCTGAGCTCGATCGACGCGCAGAGCATAAATTAATTTCTTACGCAGATGATGTAGCACCAATTCTTATTGATAAATGTTTAACTTGTCATCGCGACGGTGGAATCGGTCCTTTCGCAATGAGCGAGTACAACATGATCAAAGGTTTTGCGCCAATGATTCGCGAAGTCGTTAGAACAAAACGTATGCCACCTTGGCATGCCGATCCGCACATTGGTAAATTTTCAAATGATCGTGCTTTATCATCAGAGCAAATTCAAACGTTGGTTCATTGGGTAGAAGCTGGCGCGCCACGTGGGAAAGGTGAAGACCCTTTAGCGAACTATAAACACGATTGGCCTGAGTGGACATTAGGTGAGCCAGATGTGATTGTTGAAATTCCTACTTTCAATATTCCTGCTACGGGCGTGATTGATTATATGGATCCAACAGCTGAAAACCCGTTAGATAAAGATGTGTGGGTTCGTGCTGTAGAAATTCTACCAGGTTCGCGTAAATCTCTTCATCATGTGATTACAACTTTCGGAAAACCCAATCCAAAAGCACGCGGTGGTATAGATACGTTGGGTGGTCTTGGTGGATACGTCCCTGGTGCTATAGGTGAGGAGTTTCCAGAAGGTACAGGCGTTTTCTTACCTAAAGATGCTGTGTTCAGTTTCCAAATGCATTACACAACATATGGTAAAGCAGATGTTGATAGCTCGCGTATGGGAATTTATCTTCATAAAGAAAAACCAAAGTATCCGTTAGATTCAATGGTGTTGTTGAATCCAATGATTAAGATTCCACCAAATACAAAAGAGTATTGGGCAACTCGTTCTTCTAAACCGTTAGAGCGAGACATTATGGTTTATACCTTATTACCTCATGCACATTTCCGAGGTAAGGCGATGAACTTTATTGCGAAATACCCTGATGGCCGTGAAGAGACAATGTTGTCAGTCCCTAATTATGATTTTAATTGGCAGACTACTTATCATTTAGAAGAGCCAAAAGTATTGCCGGCGGGTACTGTGATTGTTCATAACACATCATGGGATAATTCAGCTCAGAACCCTGCAAATCCAGATCACAATCGTGAGGTTCCTTGGGGCTTACAATCTTGGGATGAAATGTTGTTTGGTTCAATCAAATGGCGTTATTTGAATCCACAAGAGGGTGATGCTTCTTCAGGATTAGGGATAGTTGAGAGAGAAGACCCTGAATCGTAATGAATGATTGATGTTAAATAAAAAAGGCGTCTAGCTAAAGCTAGACGCCTTTTTTGTGGCCGTTATTATTTTGTTGATGGACTTTCTGTTATAAATTTCTGTCTGTTCTTGACCATTGAATGAGTTTCTTTTCAACGCTGTTAAAAACGGCATAGCCTTCACTGAAAGAACCGAGTGATCCTTCTCTCGCAATAATTCCAAAATAATGATTTTCAAAATCTATAAAAGGGTATGCGCCATATGCGCCCGGACTCGAAATTTTCGTTGTTTCAGCGCAGTTAAATGGCATTGCATGACATTCAATCCAATTTCCAAAGCCGTAATGCCAGTCTTCTGTAATCCCATTTATTACTGGAGAAGAGACCACAGTGGCATTTGAGATTTGATCAGAAAACATTTGGTCGATCAGTGAGTCTGATAAAATTAATTTGTTATGGAGAGCTTCTAAAAAATCTAAATATTCATTGGCAGTCCAATGCATCCCACCGGCAAGGCGGGGGTTTTGAATTGAAGGTAAATCGAAAATGCTAGTGGAAAATAAATTAGTTTTTGTTTTAAAGCTATTAAATACTTCTGTCCATGTAGATAAGCCACTTGCTCTTATTGCCATTAAACCTGCGACCTGCATGTGAGATCCGCTGTAATAAAATTCGCTACCAGGAGGTGGTGAGCTAGGATTTCCATCTCTGATGGCATCTACGCAATCTTCCATATTACTATTTGGTAAATTAATACAAATAGGTTCGTTTTCTAAGCCCGAAGTGAAATTTAATAATTCGCGCAATTGAATGCTTGCCAAATTCCCTGTTGTTGGCCAGCTAGCAATATAATTTTGCGGATTATCATCCAGTGATAAAATACCATCGTTGACTAGCGATAAAATAACAGTTGCAGTAACAAGCTTTGAGGTAGATGCCGAACGATAGCGAGTTGTTTCTGATGAGTTGCCTACACTATGAGAAAAACGTCGATTATTCTCAGTTTTAACAAGCAGTGTAAAATCGGTATCAGTAGAAACATTATCTAGGTCGAGTCTCAATTGTCCCTCAATCCCTACGACAGTATTCACAGAGGGAGAACTGTTGGAGCTGCTGCCACCACATGAAATTAACGAGGTGGCCACAAAGGCGATAAAAAATAGCGAGGTTAGATGGCGCGAACTATATTGAGGCATGCTTGTATCCTTTCCTTTATATAAAGCATAAATTTAAAATAACCAAACAATATGTATTTATAAATTCTTATCATGGATCTTCGTCAGCTTACTGATAACTCGATAGATATGTTTGAGGAATACCGACATTATAAAATTTTCCAGCTAAAGATAAGAGACTAATATCAGCAGATGTTCTGTGTATGGCTCGTATATTCATAGTGAATCCCGAAGAAAAGTCATTCGCTATGATAGCAGTACTAGAAAGTACAAATATAGGAATTATGTATGATTTTAAACTTGTGATTATTGTAAGTGGACATTATTTTAGATCTGGAAGATTAGAGACAATGTAAGTAAAAAAACCAAGAAGGATTATAGAAAATTGAGCATTAAAAAAGTATGAATAAATTGCGTGCAGATATCATGTGAAAGAGTTTATATTTTAGGAAGGGCAGTAGGAGCTATCACTCGAGGGCCAAGGTTTTCATTATTTTGTATATTTTCTTCAACAGTGTTTATCGGTGATGGAATACTAAAATAAAACCCCTGAAGATAATCAACACCAAGAGATAATAGTGCGTCTCGTTGTTGTGGGTTTTCAATTCCTTCAGCAATTACTTTGCAGCCAAACGTGCGAGCAATGGAAATAGTCGCTGTTATAATACTTTTGTTACCTTGATCAAGATGCTTAATAAAAGAACGATCAATTTTAACGATATCAACTGGAAGAGCCTGTAAATAAGCTAATGAAGAATAACCGGTTCCAAAATCATCAATAGAAATGTTAACGCCAAGATTCCGCAGCTGAGTTAAAATATTGGCCACAAATTTTAAGTTGCTTGCAAAGAAGCTTTCAGTAATTTCTAAGTGTAGTCTTTGGGGGTCAATATTTGAGTGTTGTAAGGCTCTAGATACTATATCAACAATATTTTCTTCTAATATTTGCTTCACAGAAATGTTAACAGCAATATTAGCGTCTTCGCCTAAAATACCTGAAGCAAGGTCATCGCAGACCATCATAATAGCCCATTCACCGAGAGCGTTTATCGAACCTGAATTTTCTGCAACTTGAATAAATGTATTTGGAGGAATTTTTTGCCCTTCAAATGTCCAACGCATTAAAGCTTCATAGATAACAGGTTCTTCTATGTTTGTTGGTACGATTGCTTGATAATAAAGTTCTAACTCATTATTACTGATAGCGCTCTTTAAACCTTCTCTTAAACGCTGCTCTTTTCTAGCCGTATCTAAAAATTTATTTTCAAATATGATACATCCACCTTTATTTTCATTTTTAAGGTGGTACATAGCAACGTCTGCTGCATTGAGTAGTTCGGTTGTAGTGCGTCCATGATCAGGACAGGTTGCAATCCCTATGCTGCTGCCCATCTCAATGATGCTGTCATCGAGATCAATACGTTGTGATAGGTGACTGCCGATACGCTTACCAATGCCAAGCAATACATCGCGATCCGTGTCATCTACGATGAGAACAAATTCATCGCCTCCCCAGCGACATAAAAAATCTGTATTTTTTAAGCAGTGTCTTAACCGTTGAGTAATCGTTTTTAAAACGCTGTCTCCTATGAGATGACCGTGAATATCATTAATTTCTTTAAAGCCATCTAAGTCGATAAATAAGACAGAGAATTTTTTCCCGTTATGGACGGCATTGGAAACAGCATCATTTAAAATTCCTACAAATGTATGTCTATTTTTGAGTCCAGTTAATTCGTCTATAGAGGCTAGTACATTCAGTCGTTCAGTACGTTCAAGAACTTGATGTTCTAAATCTTCATTGGCTTTATTAATATCTGAGTAAGCCTGCTGTAATTTTTTATTTGATAATTCTGTTTGATCTTTTTCAAAACTAACCTCATCCAATAAATCTTGATTCTGGTGATGAAGTTGAGCAGCAGAAAAAGTATAAGACGATGCTTTAGATGCAGAGGAGTACATCACTAGCGCATACATCAGTCCTAGAGCACCTAATAAAGATGAAAAGGGTTGATCAACAATAAACAAACAGATTGAGGGCGCTAATAAAACACTTGAAATATAAATGATCACAAGTGTTCGGCTTGCTGCTAGAACTGTTGTGGATCCCCCCGCTAAACCTGAGAAAATGGCTGTAACCACAGCGAGTTCAATTGATGACAGTGCAGAAAATGAAATAAAGGGCAGAGTTGCCCAACCAATTCCCGAAACACAAACGCCTAAGGAGTAACGGAATAAATAATGTTTGCCGTTAAATTCTGTTCCGTTTACGTAAGCTTTCCAGCTGATGATATCTAACAATCGGAATAACAGCGTGGTGCCCATCGCAACTCCCCAATAAATAATGAAGGGGTTTCCTTTATAGACAACAAACAAAAGGGCGCTACTCACTAAAAAATTAACAATAATTCCGCTAATGCCTTGCTCATAAAGCAAGGTCGCAAGAGTGCGATGAATTCGCGCATTAAGCGCTAGATTGTTAGATTTAGTTGTTTGCATAAATAAGTAAATAGTATCTGTATGTCTTCACATCAAGGAACAAATTAATCTGACTGCTTATTAAAGCAATATTAAAGCAATAAATCAGATGGCAGGGCTTATTGTTAACTCAGCGATATTTTTGGGTGATAGGTAGCGTACTTTGTATCTGGTAAGTATTGTTTATGAATCTTAATAGGGGGAGTATTTTACGGGAAATCATCAAAAATATTTTGTAAATAGCTCAGTACACTGAGCCGTCTGTCACGTTTTAATTGAGAAACGGTTCTCGTTAACTTTTCTAATTCCAAAAATACAAGAATAATAGAAAACCTATAGCTCAGTGCTATATTTCATTAGAAGCTTTTTTTACAACACAATAAACTATCTCAAGCAGTTCAAATAGCTAAAGAAGCTATTCTGTTTCCGAAATATTGAGCATTAAGGCTTTTCTGATTGCTTAGGCGATTATTAAAGGCTGTAATCATTTTTTTCAGTCTTGTTATTTGATAAATATTCAATAAATTCCCATTCGACACCATTACCATCAAAGTAGTAGATGCGCTTTCTGTGTGGGTGGCTCTGTAAATCATCTAAATCTACAGGGGAGTATCCAGAATCGCTAAGGCGTTGTATGAGGCTTTTTATATCGTTAATTACATAGCCAATGTGCATCAGCCTGAATTTATCGTCATATTGATAGTCAGTCACTTTTGTGTTTTTTTCTTCTTCAGGTTTTTGAGATTGAGAAAGGGCAATATAGGTGTCGTCATTACCAATATGAGACCAGTAACCGTAGGTTTTACTGGACCCACTACCGCGTACTTTAAAGTCTGGAAACGCAGCTTTAAGAAAATGTTGAGTTTTTATAATTGAAGGGACGCGGATATTAATATGTTCGATTGTCATAAGTATCTCCATATATAGAAAAGCAATTACTTTACTATATATGGAGATCAAAATAAGTAAAGTAATTTCTTTACTTATTGTTATAATCTAAGAATCGACTTTGGGATATTTTAAAAGGGCGGGACTTGAATGGCAGCATCAGTAAGTGAGCTGGCTGAGAGCCAAGAGGCGTTATTGCTTAAGCTAAAGCAAAAAGGGCCACAGACAGTGAAAAATTTGTCTGACCTTCTCGGTATGACAACTATGGGTGTGCGGCAGCATTTAACCGTCTTAGCAAAGAAGAATTTGGTTGCTGAAGCACCAGAACAAAAGCAAACTAGAGGGCGGCCAGTGAAGCCATGGCGGCTTACCAAGTCGGGCCATGAGCGATTTCCAGATGGACACTCGCAGATTTCCGTTGAACTAATTACTGCTGTTAAAGATACATTTGGTGAGGAGGGATTAGATCAGCTCATCGATAAGCGGACCAAGAAAATATTTCTACAATATAAAACAGAATTGGATGGGCAAACTTCTTTAAGTAATAAACTTAAAAAGCTAAGTGACCTTCGTAGTCGAGAAGGTTACATGTCTGCTATAGAAAAAATCAGTAAAAATGAATGGCTGCTTATTGAGAATCATTGCCCAATTTGTGCGGCGGCAACAGCTTGTCAGGGATTTTGTCGATCAGAATTAGAAACCTTTCAAAAATTATTAAAGGGGCTGGCTGTAATAGAAAGAACAGACCATGTCTTAATGGGCGCAAGGCGATGCGCTTATAAAATCGTAAGATCAGAATAATAAAAATATAATAGGAAACGTATATTTTAAAATATCTTCATTAAGGAATTGTATGAAAATTGAAAATAATTCAGTGGTAAGTTTTCATTATCGCTTGTGTAAAGTGGATGATGAAGGAAATAAAGGGGAGTGGATGGAGTCTTCATTTGATGGAGACCCAGTTTATTGCCTTATAGGGCATCGAAACATTGTGAATGGGTTAGAAAAGTCCATGATGGGAAAGGTAACGGGAGACGATATTTCTGTAACTGTTACACCTGAAGATGGTTATGGTGTTCGCAAGGAGAATTCTATCCAGCGAGTTCCGATTAAGCATTTACACTTAGATAATAAAAAGAAAAAGCTTTTACCGGGGACTGTTGTGTCAGTTCAGACTGATCAGGGCGCTCGTAGTATGATTGTTGTTAAAGCAGGGAAGTTTAATGTGGATGTCGATCTAAATCATCCATTGGCAGGTGCGACTTTATATTATGAAATAAAAGTCGATAGTGTCAGAGAGGCTTCTGCTGAAGAAATTTCTCATCGTCATGTTCATGGGCCAGGCGGACATCACCATTAGACTATAATAATTTTCCATAACTCAATTTATTAGGATGATATCGTGCACGGTGAGATAGGCAATTTTTTAACGCAGATGCTAATCGTATTAGGCGGAGCTACTGTACTAAGCGTTATTTTCTATCGTCTTCGCCTTCCTTCAATATTGGCGTTCCTTCTAGTTGGATTTTTGTGTGGCCCTACCGGATTTAAAATCATCGTTAATCCAGAAGAGTTACATCAACTGGCAGAACTGGGCTTAACGTTTTTGCTTTTTGTTTTGGGATTAGAGTTTTCAATTCCTAAATTGATGGCATTGCGCCATACCGTTTTTCGTTTGGGTGGGGCTCAAGTTTTAGTTTGTAGTGCAGTTTTTTTTGCCGCTTTCTATTGGTGGGGTTTGCCGTGGGAAACCTCGCTGATTGTTTCTGGCGGATTGGCATTATCGTCTACGGCCATAGTGTCTCGTGAACTTATTCAGCGAGGTCAGTTGCATTATCGCCATGGCCAAATAGCCATTGGTGTTCTGCTGTTCCAAGATTTAGTGGCCATTGCCTTGTTGATAGCGGTTCCGTTGCTGGCTGGCACGGAAGAAATGGCATCAATAAAAGATATTGGATTATCCTTAGGGAAAAGCGCTGGGCTTTTAGTATGCTTCTATTTAGTTGCGCGTTATGTGCTGCCTTTCCTGTTATCCGAAGTTGCGCGGGCACGCTCAGATGAATTGTTGGTGTTATCGGCGTTAGTGATTGTACTGGTTGCGAGTGCGATGACATCGAGCATTGGTTTGAGTATGGAACTTGGTGCTTTTCTTGCCGGCATGATGTTAGGTGATAGCCGATTTCGCCATCAGTTAGAAACAGACGTGCGACCATTGCGGGATATTCTGCTGGGATTGTTTTTTATAAGCGTCGGCATGTTAGTCGATGCTGCGATGTTACAAGAATATTGGAAGCGAATTTTAATCTGTGGGTTATTATTACTTGCATTTAAAGCAGCCATAATTGCTAGTGTCGCTAAATTGTTAGGTGAGTCGTGGCGAGCAGCTTTGCCGGCAGGTTTAGTTTTGGCACAAGGCGGCGAGTTTTTGTTTGCGCTACTATCACTGGCTGCTCGTGATAATTTAGTTGAGCCTGATGTCGCTTCTTTTTTGGTGGCGGTGACGATTGTTAGTATGGGTTTAACGCCTGTACTAATTCGTTATGCTGAAGTTTGGACTGATTTTATAATTAATAAAGTTAGCCTTCAAAAAATTGATGATGAAATTATTGAATCGACTTTAGATGCTGAATCTAAACAAGGTCATGTAATTATTCTCGGCTTTGGACGTGTAGCGCAAACGATTGCTCGTTTTTTAAAGCAAGCAAATATCGAATACATTGCGCTAGAGACGGATACCGTTCGAATCGCGGAAGCGGTTCCAGCGGGTGAGCCCGTTTTTTATGGGGATACCTCACGTCGAGATATTTTAAAGTCAGCTGGTATTGAAAAATCATCATTGATGGTGATTAGTTTTGATGATGCAGCACAAGCTTCTCATATTGCTAAGGTTGCGAAAGAGATTAATCCAAATTTAAAAATTCTTGCAAGAACTAGAGACGATACACATCTGGATGAATTGGTGGCCGCCGGTGCAACGGAAGTTGTTCCAGAAACATTAGAGGCAAGTTTAACGTTGGTGTCTCATGCACTCCTACTGCTTGGTTTGCCGAGCCGAAAAATTCACACGCTTATCGATCAATCGCGGCGAGATCGTTACCGCATATTGCATGGATTTTATCATGGAGAGCGAACGGGATTGATAAACGAACATGCTGATGTATTACATGCGGTTCGTTTAACAAAAGAGGCATGGGCAAATGGTAAAAAAATTGCGTACCTCACTTTTCCTGGTATTAAAGATCCTGTTTCAGGAATCAAGCGAGGCGATCTCACTATTGATGGAGAGGAGATAGAAAAAACTGTTTTTGAGGCCAATGATATCGTGTTGTTGCAAGGCACTTTAGATCAGGTAGATATGTGTGAAATGTATTTGTTGACGGGGCGTCGTTAAATTAGTTTTTAAAAGAAATGTCTGGAACTGGGTGTGAAAAGACAAGCTCGATAAAATAAAAAACGCCAGGCATAATCTGGCGTTTTTTGTTAGATATAAAACCTAGTATCTATTTATTAATAAATATTCCTCTCAGATAAAACAAACTCCGCAATAGCGACGTAACCATTTCCACTGTGGGAGCTGTCGTATAGAGCTTGCTCTAAAGCTTTAACTGCAGCAGATTCGAATGGCTCACCTGGAGAATCGAGCACCAAAATATCAACGACTTCCCCGCTGTCACCAACAGCAAAACTCATAGCAACCGAACCTTCTAGCTTTTGCGAAACTGCTATGCGTGGATAGTCTGGAGTTACAGTTACCAATGGCGCATCTTTCTCGTTGTTGAATTTTAAACTTGTTGTGACTAAATAATCTGAGCGTACATTGGTGCAGCCAGTCAATATTATTGAAAGTGCTGCGCAGAGTAGTATTCCTGTGTATTTTTTCATTATAGATTCCCCTTCTAATAATGTATGGCAAAAACCAACGAGCGCATTGTTGGTATTTCAGTTAAGGTTGATGAGACTGATTTCAGTGGTAGTAGTATATCGGTGAGGAAAAAATTTGTTATCGGGCGAAGTTATTAGACCGGCGTACCGAAATAGATTAGTAAGAAAAATGGGTGATAAAAAAGTCTTTTTGACTGAGGATTAAGTAATAAGAAGTCGCAAATGCAAGATGGCAAGACAGCCTTTCGTGACGGAATATGATTGAGCGGATGATAGTGATGAAGCTAAGCTGTTTTGAATGTCCCAGCCTGAATACGATAATCTTCAGAGAGCTGGCTAATTTGATCTGACATTGATGTGAGTTCAGTCGCGCTGGTGGCTAATGCTTTCATTTCTTCTGCGATATCTGATGTATGTCGACTGATTTCTTCAAGAGCCTGATTTTGTTCTTCAGTTGCTGTCGCTATTTGTGTGCTTCTGTCAGTGACCTCAATGACTGAAGATGAAATGTTTTTTAATTTTTCTCCGACAGAATCAATTTTTTCAGCGCTAGATTCTGTGAGGTTTAATCCTGTATCCATTGATTTAATAGTTCGAGAAACACTTTGGTTTAATCTTTCTAATACGTTTTGAATATCTTCGGTCGAGGAGTTAGTGCGTTGTGACAAGGTTCTTACTTCGTCAGCTACAACGGCAAATCCTCTTCCTGCCTCGCCAGCTCTTGCTGCTTCAATGGCGGCATTGAGTGCCAGTAAGTTTGTTTGTTCTGAAATACCACGAGTAACATTTAACATGTCAGTCACGGCAGAGGCGTCTGTGGTTAATTGTGTTAATGCATTTGAAATTTCAGACATTTCAAGTTTTAAATTACACATGTCATTTACGACAAATTCCATGTCGCGACTACCTTCTTGAGTGTTATCGCGCAACTGGTTGGCAAGTGCTGCGGTTTCGGAACTACCGCGAGCAACTTCAGAAATACTGCCTACCATTTGTTGTGTCGCAGTTGCTATTTGATCGGAAAGTGAAATTTGGTGATTGATAGAGCCGGTTGTGTTGTTGCTGAGTTCAACCAACTGAGTACTACGTTGATCCAAATTACTGGCAGTTTGAGAAAACGTCGCAAAAATAGAGGACATTTTTTCTATTAAACTATTAAATGCGACGTCAACATTTCGTTGATCTTGTTCTTTGGCTATTAATCTAATCGATAGATCGGAATTAGAGTGAATAGATTCGATAGCTGTAGAGAGCTGCCTGTCGGCGTGGCTAAAGCGACGCATCACAAGCGCAATATAAGAAAGGATACCAGCTTCTGTAACAGCAAATAAAGCATGAATAAGAGTAATGCTCCAATTACATCCATTGCTGTAAATCATCATTGGGATTTGGCCAATGGTTAAGTTGTTGAGTTGAGTAAATGTAAATACAACATGATGGATGGCAACAACAGAAACAGCAGCAATAATGGGAGCAATATGCTGATAGATAACAAATACAGCCATGAATGCAAAAATATGAAAATGCATTTCAATCATTCCCATTTGCGTCTGAATTAATGCTGCGGAAACTGACATCATCAGTGTTGCCGCAATAATACTAAAGGCAAGAGATCCTTTCAAAAGCAAATATGAAACGGAAGAAAGTAAGCCGAAAACCATCGCGCTGCTAATGGCAAATGAAGTCAGTCCTGCACCTATAAATCCACTTAAAATCAATATGGGAGATTGCAGTAACAAAAGGATATAAATCATTTTGTCTGTTTTTAAGAGTTGATCATTTTCTTGTTTGTTGAACATAGTTAACCTTCAGATAAAGCTTTTAATTGCCATTAATTTTTTAACAAATATCAAATTTGTGTGATCTTCATGTCATCACCCATAAAATATTTTTCAGGTATATCTTTAATGACAAGTTCGGTATTTAGATTTTTTTGGGTGTAAATTTTTTCAATTTTTTTCCCACCTGTAATTAAATAAATATTTCCTCTGTGAGAAATTTCGTCATTATCACTAATGACATTTTCCTGTAAGCTGCCTTGGAGGAAATTTAAGTCTGTATTTTTGAGATTGGCGCTGTAGAAATTGTCTGCTCGACTATCGATAAGTAACTTGCGAACCTCTGGCGTGTCATTTTTGGGGTCAATCGTGACAAACAAAAAATTAATATTGTTAGCATTCAACTGTTTTTTAATGGAAAGCATTTCTTGTATTCTTTTGTGGCAAATCAGCTTGCAATTTAAATAGCCAACAAATAAAAACGTGGCTTTATTGTTCCAGTCAGAAAAATTATGTAGATTGCCTTGATAGTCAGCCCATTCAAAATCTGTAATGTAGCGGTGAGAAACAGAAATTCCATAGCTTCCTGTATAGCTTTGTGAAATCAACATTGAGAGAGGCAAACTTATCAATGCTATTGCGCCGCCGAATAAAATGAATATGTATTTTTTCATCAAGGTGTCAGACTGAAATAATTTAAGTAAATAGTATTTTTTAGTATAGACAGGAAAAAACAAGTGGAAGGAGTGCACTAAATTTAGTATGAAAAAGCCAATAAATAGTGGCGTATCACGACAATAAATCAAAAGTGGCCGCTTAGATTGAGGCGTGTATGTCGATAGTTTGTCACTTTTGATTATGTTGAGTAATATGATGCCAGATTAAACACAAATAAAAATCAGAAAAGCAATAAGCCCTTACATAATTCAGTGGATTGATATGGATAAGAAAGCGCCCGTGACACAACTTCTTGCCTCTTGGCGATCGGGTGATGATGGGGCCTTAGAGAAATTGACTCCAATCGTGTATGAATCCTTGCGTCGATTAAGTAAAAAACACATCAATAAAGAAAATAACCCGACAATACAAGCGACAGAATTGGTGCATGAGGCTTATCTTGATTTAGTGAATATCGATATTGATTGGCAAGACCGGGTGCATTTCTTCGCAGTGGCATCGCGATTGATGCGACGAATGTTGATTGATAGAGCAAGAGCGCGGTTAAGAAAAAAGCGTGGTGGTGATATAAAGATGACCTCCGCAGATGTGGAGTCGATAGCGGGATCCAAGGGGTCTTTCGATCAGCAGTTTTCTTTAAGCGGATTAACGAGTGGTTCAAACGGTAGTGATGTGGATGAGCAGCGATTATTAGATCTTGACGGTGCTCTGAATGAATTAAGTGTTGTTGATAAGCGAAAAGCTGAAGCATTAGAGCTCAATTTTTTTGGAGGTCTCACTTATCCTGAAATTGCAATAGCGCTAAAAATCTCTGAAGCGACGGTGGATAGAGATCTTCGTTTTGCAAAAGCATGGGTGTACAACTATATGTCGACACCCGTTGAGTAAATAAAGATAACCTGAAAATAAGATAACGCAGAAGAAAGAAACTAATATTGAATACTCGAAGATACTTCATCCAGCCTTGGCAAAGTCTCATCTCTCTTTCTTTCACTCACGTCACATTCTTTTAATTTTCGAATTAATATATCTCGTAACTCTTGAATACGTAAATGATTAGGATGTCCGCAAAAATCGTATTGTACGTCGACGAGATTAACGGTGTTATGGGGCTTATAAAAAAGTTGGTGAGTTAAATAGGATTGAAACAAATCCCATCGAGTCACTAATTTTTTATGAAAATTATCTTCAACATGTGTGCCTTTTAATGGTGGCGGTACATGGATTCTAAATACATTGCGTCGTTGGCCGCTGCGAGCAAAACCTGCATGATCTGCGGAGTGTGCAACAGTCAAATTCCATATCATCAATGACACCACATCGATCAACATAGCTCGATTAGTAGAAACGTAATCGAGATCTTCATCCTCTGATAAAAAATCTTCCCGCTTAGGAAATCCAGGTACCCATTCAGAAATGGATTCCGCCCACAATGCGATGAACTCCCAATTTCTTTTTTGTCCGGTGTTATCGTTGTTTTTATATTCGCTTGCAAGTGTTTCATTAATAACGGCTGTTGCGAAATCCCTAAATATTGCATAGTTTTTCTTTAGGAAAACCCCAAAGCTTGTATTGGGGTATGAGGGTTTCAATGGAAAAGTATACTCAGGAAAAGAGTTAGGTTTATCTTTTCTCCCTACATAGGCATCAGGTATGAGCTTTCTTGTGTATTTTCCTTCGGCTGAAAAGGGAGAATACACCACCCAGTTTGTTCGACTGAGTAAAGAATATTTTCCCTCAAGAACAGTGTTGTTGACTGGTAGGGATAAGCGTAGGTGAGGATGCAACAAACAGAATAGCGGGTGATTAGTGGGTAAAACAGATTTTGTAATGGCATTGATAGAGTCAAATGGAAAATGTAATTTCCCATGCTCTGTCATATTGATCCTGTGAACAGCTCCTTGGATAACAAAGTATTTTGCAAGATCCCACCGTTTCTTTTCAAGAGAGTTTTGTGATGATTCTTTTGGGGGCAATATTGTATCAGCGGTTTCAATAATTTTTTTCTGGTAGTCATCTGTCTGATATATATGTATTGCGATAGCGGTATAGGTGGGAAGGTTGCTTTCTGTTCTTTTATGGTTAATTTCTGGATTCGATACTTTAAATAAAACGATAGTGGGAGCGGCATAAACATCTGGTAGCGTTTTATTGCATAACCACTCCATCATGCTGAAATCCATCTTTACAAATTCATCGGGGTTATCGTTTACTTCAGGAATCTGATCTATAAATAATTCAGTATCGCCGTGATCTAGCGTGGAAATGAACTTGCTGTACATGCCGTTAGTAATGTGCGAATTAAATTGATTATCGTCAAAAGCATCGTAGCGCCCGTCAGAAGTGATGTAGGCATCCCATAGGCCGGGAATAAATTTAGTAAGAATAATAGAAAGGTATTTTCTAGAAACATTTTTAGACCAGTCTTTAGTCTCTTCTATCGGGAGGTTGGTCACTTCTGCGTATTCGGAAAGTGGACGCCCGGGCGCTGGTGTGGGCCAAGGACCTCTGCTGTCGTAAAGTAGTTCACTTTGATAATCGATAACGTTTTTCCGAAAATAATTCCATTTCGGGTTTCCACGCATGTCTTTTTCATTTCCGTTAATCCCCAAAGGATTTTTTTGATTCGTCATTCCGGTGCCTCCGTTGTTTTATTCTAATTTTTTATTTTTTCTTATTGGATTGAAATGGTTCTGAAAAATTAGGTGTAATATTGAGATGTTGTGCCGCAATGGATAAAACACCTTGGCTGATTATCTCGCCGCTTTTGTTGACAGCGGCAACGCCTTTTTCTAAGTGTTCAATAGCTAATTCTTTTTCGCCAATTTTTAACAGTGTTAAAGACAAAACTCCATGCCAAGTTCCCATAAATAAATTGGCTCCCATAGCTTGATATTGAGGGATGTTTTTTTCAATCAGTGTTACTCCTTTATGAGCTTTGCCTTGGCCAATAGTCAAAAGGCCTTCTTGAATGGCACCGAGTAAACGAAAAACGTGAATGCCGTGCTCAGCGCATATCCGTTTATTTTCATCTATGAGCAGTTGAGCTTCTTGATTATTTCGTAAGCGAATTTGAATATGAACAGCAAAGGATAATGCAAAAGATAACGAAAAAGGATGTTGCGATTGTCGAGCAGAATCAATCGCTTTCTGACTCATGAGTAAGGCATTATCGCTGTCACCACATATTTCTTTTAATATCGCAAAAAAACTATAAATGACGACGCCGGGATCTTGTCCATAAGCGTTAATATGAGGTTGTTGCATTTCGGGTGTTAATTTATTGGCAGCTACCGATAAGTCTGAATGACTTTTTGAAAACTCCCCTCGAAATAAGTAGGTTGTTCCTCGAAGCATATACGCTTCAACTAATAAATCGTCGGAGTAATATTGATCTGCAATATCAACTAGCGTTTGAGCAACATTGCCAGCAGCAATATGCTGGGCGCTAACACAATAATGAGCCCACATTCCTATTAGTGCTGGAAAGGTTTTTAATTTTGTTTTAGGGCTAGTTGCTAAGTGCAGGGCACGTTGATGCGCTTTTGCCGCTGTGTTGCTTGCATAACCTTCAGCAGCCATTCCTGCTCTTCCTAGAATCATTTGTAATTCTATTTCTTGGTTTATTAAATCAAGATCTGAATGTTTAGTCTCTAGAGAATGCCTGAATGCGTCTAAATCTTTTATGCCATTTTCACAAAGTCTTTTTACTTCCATTAATGCGTGGCTGCTCCAAGCATGTCTTGCGGCTTTGAGCCACCATTCAATCGATTTTTGGTAATCAAGCCCTGAGGAAAAATGCTGTGCAATACGTTCTTCAGAAGCGTTATCACCTTCTTGGTAGGCGTTTAATAATGTGTTGGCAATTAAAAGATGAAATTCTTGGCGTTGATTTGTTGAAATGGTTTGATACAGCGCATCGCGGATCAATGCATGTTTAAAGGTAAACTGGTCAGCTAATGCTTCAAAAATTATATCTGCTTCGTTTAATACTGAAAGATGTGAAGAAAGGTTGTTGGAGTAATCAACTTTTCCTGTTTCTAGAATTTTTTGTAGTAGACCTTCATCGAAAATTCTTCCAATAGCAGAAGCAGCTTGGGCAATCACTTTACTATGACCTAAAAGATCAAGCCTTGATAACAATATATCGTCGAGACTGTCTGGGACTGCATCTGTATTTAAGTCGTCGGTTTGTCTTGCAACCATGTTGACGTATTCTTCTATGAATAATGGGTTGCCTGCTGTTTTTTCTATGATACGATTTTCGACGTCTTCTGGGAGTAAAGTTTTAGTGTGTAAGCTATGTATGAAATCCCGTGATTCAGATCGGCCTAATTTATTCAATGAAAGTTGCGTTATACCGCTATAGGCCCGCCAGCGATGAAATAATTCTGGTCGCCCAGTCATAGCGACTAATAAATACTGCGGTAGAGGTTTGGATAGAAGTTTGTCAATCCATTCTAGAGAGCTAAAATCGGCCCAGTGTAAATCTTCAAATATTAAAAGAATGGTCTGTTTTCGTGTAAGATTAGATAGAATTTTATTGAATAATTTAAAGATTTTTTTCTTAAGTGATTCGGCTGATTCATGCTGTACTGAAGTGAGGGCGATATCTGTTTCCATGCAGTTCGCTTTACCCAATAACCAAAGCAATGTATCAATCTCATCTTTATTTATATTTTGAGAGCTGTAATTATCCTTGTTATTCGAAAAGACACTTGCCAACCATTTTTCAACGGATAACTTGTTAATCAGAACGTTTTGAGGTGTAGAATTATTTTTTTCTTCGTTAGCGCTTAAAAGTTTGAGAGAGTTTTTTGCATACGTAAAAATGTTTGCGCTAATCGCTTTGATAATGGGGAAAAAAGCAGTGTCTTGTTGTAAAGGATCAAAAGTGCAATCGATAATCAAATGTTTTTCATTGGCAACATTGGATTTTAATCCAACTGATTTTATAAGCTCATGAAGAAGCCGCGTTTTCCCCATTCCCGCTTCGCCGGTGATAAGCACTGCGCGCGAGTCGCCATCATTGATATCTTTCCAAGCTGACTCAAGCAGTCCTAGTTCGTGATAACGCCCTGTGAGCTGGGTAGCATGTTGATCTCGACTTGGCGTTAATAATTTTTCAGCATCTATTTTTTTAAGCAAAAATAAATTTTCATTATTTGTTTTCTTAGAGTACATCTTCAGAGAAGTGGGGAGGGTTTTGCGAAGCCGTATGCTCGCGGATTCGGTGATAACGATTGAAGTATCTAATGTTTTTTTTATGTCGATTAAAGATTCTATGGTTCCTGATATGTCTCCCAGTATTTGGCGCTGTCCGGTTTTATTGTTATCACTAACGGTGACGGGTAGGTTGTGAATAATTATTTCATTGACTGTTGGTAGGGTTAATAAAGACTGTAGGCAATTTAAAATATTTGCACTGGATTTTTCCGAGTGAAGCGGGAATCCAAAATGAGCAATGATTAATTCTGATTTTCCATCATATGATTTTTCTTTTTTTTCATTGCTTATGTTTCCTGTCCATTTTTTAATAATATTTTTAATTTGTTTTTTTTCTTCTATCCCTTCCTTAGTTTTGCAGTAGCATGTAATGCCTAGTGTGAGAATTTTTCGATATTCATTAACGGTATTGTTGTTGGCGGTAGAATATTTTTTTTGCAAGTTATTCATTTGGAAGTAATCATTGCAAAGTAGTGTTTCTTCACTGCTCGCTTTTAAGTTATCTAATAGGTTGTGAAGTTCGTTTTTTACGCTATCGGTGCTGTGATAACGCCTTTGCTTATCGATGCTTAAGCAGCGCTCAATAATATGATTGATGCGAGTAATTAGGGGAGACTCATGTGTAGAAACTTTTGGGATTTCGCTGTTGAAAATTTGATACATTATTTCCGCTGCATTCTCTCCATTAAAAGGACGCTCCCCAGTAAGAGACTCAAATAATAGAATGCCTAACGCCCAAATGTCTGTCCGTTGGTCAATCATTCCTGCGCTAAATTGTTCTGGCGACATGTAGGCGAAAGTACCTACAATTTGGCCTGTTTGGGACATATCTGATCCAGCCGTTTTAGCAATACCAAAATCAACAAGCTGAATATTAAAATCATCGTTAACGATGACATTTTCGGGTTTTAAGTCGCGATGTATAATGTCGTTGTTATGAGCCGTTTTGAGAGCCTCACATAATTGAATGGCGATTTTAAATGCAGCGCTAATGGTCAATTTTTTTTCTGAAATTAATTCTGATAAATTTCGGCCTTCACAAAAAGCGGTCACTATATATAAACGACCATCTTCTGTTTCGTCGACTTCATATACTTCGCAGACATTGGGATGACTTAAACCGGCCGCCGCTTTTGCTTCGTGAATAAATCGTTTTTTGTCGCTTGAATTTTTTGCGCGGTATGAGAGTAAAAATTTAATGGCAACAGTTCTGTGAAGTTTTTCATCGAAAGCTTTATAAACAACGCCCATACCTCCTTCACCGATTTTTTCTAACAAGTGATAATGTTTTACCTTATCGCTTTCCATATCGTTGATGAGCGGGTAAAGAGTTTCTGACAAGCTGGATAGATAGTTGTCAGAGTTATCGTCTGCATTTAATAATGTTAAGACTTGATGCCTTAAATGTTTGTCGCCCTCACATTGTTCGTTGACGAAATCGACCCTCGCGTTAGGACTGATATTTAACGCGCTGTTAAAGATATCTTCGATTTTGTCCCAGTTTTCCATGAGCGATTAACTTTTCTGAGTTTTTATATTTGCGAGGGGGTTGGCGAGCTTCTTGATAATAATCATATCCTATTGGCGATCACAACCTTTTTTGACCCCACATAGAAATATAAATTGTAGGTGAGGGGATAGTGTTTCAGTTGTCGCTTTGAACTAATGGTCTGTTCTTCTTGGAGGGTTTTTATGTGGATTTTTAGATATTTTCTTAATTTATAGATGAATTGTCGATTGTCATGAGGGGATTTTCCGCTTGTTGGCGCTTTGAAAGATAACAGCAGCTTATGTGCTGCTTTTTCATAACTTTTAAATGTTAACAGTCGTAGTTTACTACGTAGGAGATCGGACAATGAACAATACAAACTATAAATGGCTAATAATGGCGATGGTGTCGTTATCTCTAGCCGCATGCGGAGGCGGAGGCGGCGGTGGTAGTGATCCCGCGCCCACTCCAACACCGACTCCTACACCAACACCAACACCAACACCAACACCAGGGAGTTTCACTATTGGGGGATCTGTTACAGGCCTTTCTGGAAATGGTTTGGCATTACAAAATAATACAGCGGACACGTTGCCGATTACAGGAAACGACGTATTTGCTTTTAGCGCAACAGTAGCTTCGGGTGATGCTTACACTGTTTCCGTATCTTCACAGCCAACCAACCCTGTTCAGACCTGTGCTGTGGCTAATGGATCTGGTACTGCAACAGCTGATGTCACAGATATAGTCGTGACCTGTTCAACACCGTCTGTAACTGATGATGCCGATAGCGATGGGTTGACGGATGCAGAGGAGGCCACGTTCGGTACCAACCCTGCAGTGAAGGATACGGATGGTGATGGATTTCTCGATAAAGAGGAAGTAGATAACTGGGATAGATTCAGTGGAAACCATTTGCGTTTTAATCCATTAGTGGCCGATGTGCCTCGTATCTATATGCGTCAAATGGGAACACCTGTGATTCAGCTATTGGCAACTACTGTCGAGTCTGGAAGTGTTGCAAAAGGAATGAGTAATGCAAACAGTGCCGAAGTTGAGGTGACCACTTCTCGAGGCCGTACCAACACGCATGAGGTTGAGGAGCAACACACAGTTGGTGTGAATGCGGAAGTAAAAAAATCAGGTCCCATCACAAGTGGAAAAGTCGAAGCAAATTATGAATACCAACATAATGATACAACGACAGATGTGAGTTATTGGGATGAGACAACCGTCGAAACCAACCGTCAAGAAAGCAGTGAGTTTTATGAAACATTAAAAACAGAAACGGTTGACACAAAAGGTGGAGAAATAAAAGTCTTAATGGGTTTGGCGAATGATGGAGATGTGAGTTACACCATCAACAATATGGAAATTGCCGCTTACATGGAGGATTCAAAAAAACCTGGTAATTTAATTTCTGTGGGTACTTTGCGACATGACGGGCAGTTGAGCGTGACACCTGATCCTCTCGGGCCTCAGCAATCGATTGATAACAGCCAATTAGCACCGTTTAATTTTGAGTATACCGCTGAGAATAATCCAGAAGAGATTAGTCGTATTCTAGAAGGTTCTAATCAATTAATTTTGAAGCCAACAAATATTTCTTTAACCGGACAGCGTTCTGATGTGGATTTAAATTTAGCAGCGCAAAACATCAAAGCTAGAACGGCCGAAATCATTATCGATTACAGTGATCATGCGGGACTTTCTACAGAGCGTTATCGTGTTGCTGTTGATACCGGAAATGGTAGTGAATTATCATTTTTAGAGCTCATGACAAAACATTTAGATGTTGCTTATGAGTTCAGTAATTTCACTTTTCCTGGAAAGAGTAATCATTCTGGGTTAACGAAAGTCAGAAACATTTCTGCCAATTCATCAACGAATAGTTATTGGATGTTAGCGCATACCTTTACGCCGCAAGGCAGTCCAATAGGCACGTTATCCACTGAGCTTTACAATATTTTGAATGAAGATTACGCGGCGAATGATATTCAAATCCGTAAAGGAGATGTATTACATCTTGTCTACATTACAGATACCGATCTGGATGGCTTAAGCGATCGCATGGAGCAATTAAAAGGAACTGATCTCACCAAAGCGGATACCGATGGCGATAGTTTAGATGATGCTGTCGAAATTTATGGTTGGAAAACAAATCTATCAGCGCCACCTTGTGATGTCGGAGATCCTCTTGTTTTCGTTCGCTCAAATCCTCTAGTGGCTGATAGTGATGCAGATACCATTTTAGATAACGATGAGTTTTCTAATTGCACAAATCCTCTTGGGGAGTTGCAAGTTGAATTGGGTGATAACCAGGTGGTGACGTCTTCTTCGATTGTTACTTTGCAAGCTAACGCCACTAATTATTCTGATCCTGGATCGTTATCTTATTCGTGGACACAGTTGTCGGGTGTTTCTGTAGGACAATTACCCAATAATTCTTCAGTGACTTTTACTGCACCTGCTGAAGTAACGACTTTGGAATTTAGAGTCACTGTGACAGACACTCAGCAAAGTGGTAGTGAAGCGATTGATTCTGTTCGTATGGTGGTAGCAAAAGATGCGGCTAATGCTTGGTTTGTTGATCCTGACGTTGGTCATGATTTTAATAATTTTGGTACGCCGGATTCTCCCTTAAAAACATTTGAAAAAGCATTGGAGGTTGTTTCAACAGGTGGAGATATTTATTTGAATACACCAGATAACGGAGCAGTTTATGCGTCTAATGAAACAATAAATCTTCCAGCCAATGTAAGCGTCTTTGGTGGTTTCGATGACAATTGGATTCATGAACCTTTATTGAAACCAACACCCATTATTGTGAGTAAAGCGGTTGCTTTAACACAAAAACAATCGAGTTCACCCGTTGTGTTAAGTGGGCTAAGCGTTGAAGCGGTAGCACCTGTTGGTGGGGCCGAATCATCGATGGCGATTTTGTTGGAGAGCCAACCCTCGGTGACATTGGATCGTGTCATTGCCAAAGGTTCTGATCTCACAATCACACCTTCATTACTAACTACTGGCAGTACAGATTTTGTTGCAGGGTCGAGCTATGGTGTTATGGCAAGAAATCTCTCGTCTTTGAATGTAATTTCAAGTGAGATTCGTGCAGGCAAGGGATCAGCTGGTGCAAAAGGTATTACTGGAGCAACAGGTCCTACAGGTAAAAAGGGTTCAAACGGAAGTGGAATTAATGGTGGTGCCGGAGGAACAGGTAATACAAATGGTGTAAAAGGTGGGGCTGGTGCTAAAGCAACTGCTGGGCTTGTTGCGTGCTCCTCAGGTAGCAAAGGTTCTGGTGGGAGTAAAAGTGGTTCAGTCAGTGGTGGTGCTGGAGGAAAAGGCGGTGTTGCTACTTACAAATTCCCAGCTTCATGTAGTACCACTTCGGCTAAATCGGGTGGAACTGTGACGTCTCGTCCTTCGACAGGGGCGGCGGGTGTTGTGGCAACGCTTGCCAGTACGTTTGATGTGAGTGGAGTCTTGATTCCTAAACACGGTTCGACGGGCGGAACTGGAGCTGGTGGTGCCGGAGGCGGTGGCGGCGGTTCTGGTAATGGTATTGATACAAACAACGGCGGCGGTGGCGGCGGTGGCGGCGAAGGTGGCGGTGGCGGCTACGGCGGTAAAGGTGCTCGTGGTGCGGGTGGATCATTTGCCCTTACCGCTGTGAACGTTAATTTTGTCAATGTAGATTCATCATCATTGATAAGCAGTTCTGGTGGAGCCGGTGGTAATGGAGGCTTTGGAGGAACCGGTGGATCTGGGGGGAATGGAGGAACCGGCTATGATTCTAGTGCTAGAAAAGGTGGCAATGGTGGTAAAGGAGGTCCAGGCGGTTATGGCGGAAAAGGCGGTGGCGGTTCTGGCGGTCCTACAGCTGGATTAGTTTTATTGGGTAATAGTTCGGCTGATGTTTTAGAAAGCACGATTATCACCGGAAATGCTGGTAATGGAACATCATCTAATCGTGGTGTAGGAGGTTGGAATTATGGCGTTTATGTTGATGGTTCTGCTTCTTTATTGAGCTCAGCAGGAAGTGTGTTTGAGCTAGGGGCTGCTGGTAATTCTGCACCTGCGGCGGCAAATACTAATCCGTAAAAAGTTTTAACAAGATATGCTAGCTGTTAGTGAAAAAAATAAAAGGATTTAACAAGTACACTAAGAGTTTTTAAGCCGGGCAAGGGATTGTCTGGCTTTTTTTTTTAATTTTGGGTTATAGTGAAGATGCAGTTTTCGAGATTATTAAAAATAATTTTGACTTGTTATGTGACATGAAGTCAGGATGTTATTGGAAGTGAAAATGAAAGCCCAAGTATTAAATATTATTAGGTGTCACCCAGAAGGACTGAGTGAGTTTGATCTGATGAAACAGCTTGATGCGGAAAATTTTTTTGAAGATAAAACAAGTGAAAACAATTCTGAAGATTTACTTCTATTCCATAAACATTTTATGTTGATGCATGTCCTTTATAGTCTTCAAGATGATTTGTCGGTTGAAGGCGTGTGCTTAGAAGTGTCTCCTTTGAAAATAAAATTAGCGGTAGGTGCTGAAAATAATAAAGACGTTTCTCCGATTAATTCAGAATTGGTTTCTAGAGATGTAAAATTAAAAGAATATTATCTTGATTGGAAAAATTACACTTTAACAACAGAAAAAAATATTAAAGATATGTTGAATTCTTTTTGGGGAAGACTGATTAATCCAGAAAAAAAATATAATGCGTTCTTGGTTTTGGGGTTGCCGGTGGGATCGTCGACGCAGAAAATAAAACAGCGCTATAGGAAACTGGCAGCTGAGCATCACCCCGATAAAGGTGGGAATAAAGATACGTTTATAAAAATACAAGAAGCTTTTGAAGTTTTAAAAAAAAGATAATCCTATGATTCTGTAGCCCCCAAAAATAATTAAAAGGATACGAATTTTGATTCGTTACATACACGTTTTCTTCTGTCTTGTGAGTCAGGCTAACCCTTTCTCAGCGTTTCCTAAATCTTTCATTGAAACGAGAGATAATTAAGTAAAGGTTGATAGAATCAAAAAACAAGATAAAGCGGTTAAGCTTGCGGATAACATTAAAACTATGCGGTTTTGAATACAACATTGAAACATGGCAAAAATGGACGTGTTGAGGGAAAAATATATTTGCGATTTTTTTGGGGAGTTATTTGATGGTGAGCGCGAAGGTATATGTGATGTTTGGGTAAAAAAACTCGGTTAAAGTAGAGCCGTCTAGCACAAGCGGGGCGGAGGTGAGGTTAAGGCTGTATGATTTTAACGGCGCTGATTTCTGAGTCCCTTGATTTTCCTGCTGCATTGAGTCTGTTCAAATAGTCTTGCCAATGAGCTTCATGATTTTTTCCTAGATCGTAAAGGTACTCCCAAGTAAAAATTCCAGTGTCGTGTCCGTCATTAAACTCAATTCGAATCGCGTAATTCCCCATAGGCTCAATTTTATTAAGTCCAACGTTTTGCTTTCCAAATTGCAAAACTTCTTGGCCAGGCCCGTGTCCTTTCACTTCTGCTGATGGAGAATAAACGCGCAGGTATTCAGCGGAAAGTTTGAAATTTTCTTCAGCATAAGAAATTTCGAGCGTCGCAGATTTTTTATGTAGTTGAACTTTACTAGGAGTTTTCATAAGGCGATAGAGCTCTGTTTGAGAAATCTAAAAAATAAAAGCTATTTAACTGTTTGCTATGAATACTACAAAATAAAGCGGCTTAAATCTTCATTGTTGGCTAATTCTTTTAATTGATCATCAACGTAATCAGCATTGATTTTTAATACTTCTTTTTCTTCGCCGCAGCTAAAAGAAATGTCTTCAAGTAATTTTTCTAAAATAGTATGCAATCTTCGAGCGCCGATATTTTCTGTACTCTCGTTGACGTGAAAGGCTGTCTCAGCAATTCGCCGTATACCATCTTTAGTAAATGTTAGTTCAATGCCTTCTGTTTTTAATAGCGCTTGATGCTGCTCTGTCAGTGACGCATCAGGCTCAGTCAGGATGCGCTGAAAATCATCAGGGGTGAGTGCTTCTAGTTCGACGCGAATTGGCAGTCGTCCTTGTAATTCTGGAATCAAATCTGAAGGCTTGCTGACATGAAACGCACCAGAAGTAATAAATAAAATATGATCGGTATTGATCATCCCGTGTTTTGTGCTGACGGTACATCCTTCAATCAGTGGCAGTAGATCTCGCTGAACTCCTTCGCGAGAAACATCCCCGCCCGAGCCATTGTTATTGCTCTTGGCCACTTTGTCGATTTCGTCGATAAAAACGATACCATTTTGTTCAGCTGCTTCTATCGCTTGTGCTTTTGTTTCTTCTTCATTGATGAGCTTTCTTGCTTCCTCTTCAGTGAGCTTAGCTTTGGCGTGTTTAACTAAAATTTTAGTTGTTTTTGTTTTTCCAGGAGACATATTGGAAAACATGCTTTGCAATTGACTCGTCATATCTTCCATGCCAGGAGGGGCCATTATTTCAACACCGACGGGCGTTGCAGCTAAATCAATTTCGATTTCTTTTTCGTCTAGTTCCCCTTCGCGCAACTTTTTCCTGAAGATTTGTCGTGTTGATGATTCTGTTGTTTCTGCATCATCGCCGCGAGCTGGTGGAAGTAGTGCGTCTAAAATACGTTCTTCGGCAGCGTTCTCTGCACGAAAATTAACTTTGTTCATCGCTTGTTCGCGATGTTGTTTAATCGATGTTTCTACTAAGTCTCTGATGATCGATTCAACATCGCGACCAACATAACCTACTTCTGTAAATTTTGTTGCTTCTACTTTGATGAAGGGTGCATTCGATAATTTTGCTAAGCGACGAGCAATTTCCGTTTTACCAACACCTGTTGGCCCGATCATTAAAATGTTTTTTGGCGTTATTTCGTGACGAAGTGTTTCGTCGAGCTGCATGCGTCTCCAGCGATTTCGTAAAGCAATGGCAACAGCTCTTTTTGCGTTTTGTTGGCCGACAATGTGTTTATCAAGTTCGTGAACAATTTCGCGAGGAGTAATCTCGGTCATAATCTCGATGATCCGTGTTGTATGAATAAAGTTTTATATGAATTGGTGTTTGAATGAATGCGATGTAATTTTTTTAAAAAACTAAAAGGTTAGTTCTTCAATCGTATGATTGTGATTGGTATAAACGCAAATGTCACCAGCAATAGTTAACCCTTTTTCTACGATATCTCGTGCATCAAGATCCGTATTTTGTAACAAAGCTGTGGCAGCTGATTGAGCAAAAGGTCCGCCAGATCCAATAGAAATTAAATCGTTTTCAGGCTGAATAACGTCGCCGTTTCCTGTCACTATTAACGATGCTTCTTTGTCTGCGACAGCCAGTAAGGCTTCTAGTCGTCTCAATGCGCGATCGGTTCTCCAATCTTTCGCGAGCTCGACAGCAGCGCGTGTGAGTTGTCCGCCGTGAGCTTCCAGTTTGGCTTCAAATCGCTCAAAGAGGGTAAAAGCATCAGCCGTTCCGCCAGCAAATCCAGCAATCACTTGGTTATGATAGAGTCGACGAACTTTACGGGCATTTCCTTTCATGATGGTGTTGCCGAGAGAGACTTGGCCATCACCCCCAATAACCACTTTGTTGCCACGTCTAACAGAGAGAATGGTTGTTCCGCGATACTGTTCCACAATGAATCCTTACATCGAAAGTGAAAATAGCCTAAATAGGATGAGGATAGCTGGGTATTGTTCTATAACATGACGAGCTATCTGGCAATCTAACAAGATGGGGGTGGTGTTGCGTTTTTCAAGATTCGATTGGATAAATCATAAGGGCAGAGTACGAGGGGTTAATAAACTGCAGGTGTGATTAAGTAAGTTTGATTAAGAAAGTGCGATTAAAAGGCACTCTACTGGTCCAAATTGCGTTTAATCACCATCGTATCGATGTTCATGCTGGCTAAAGTGCCGCGAGCCTTGGCTGTCATAGGTCGGTTTTTAAACGGACCAACCATTATGCGATGCCAAGTACTCTCGCCAACTGTTTTAGTGTCAATTCTGGCAGGAAGGTTATTAAGAATCAGTTTGGCGCGAAGACGTTCAGCATCTTCGTGGCTTCTGAATGAACCCGCTTGAATAATATATTCAGTTCTTTCTAGTGCTTTTAGAGCCGCTTGTTGGCTAACGGTTGGATCTGTTTCAACGATGAGTTCATTTTCTTTTAACAGCTCGTAGAAAACAAAATCGGGAGCAGGCGCTCCATCGCTAGCGGTTTCTTTTAGCTTAGCTGTACTTGTTTTCTTGGGGGATGTTTTTTGATGTGTTGTTTCAGTTTTTGATTTGCCAGCCATTTTAGGTTGTGGCGGGACATCTTTTAGATAAAACAAAAACATCACAAACGCACCTAGTACCACTCCAGTGAAAAGCCAAACCCAGCCTGGAATATTTGACTCATGGTTTTTCTTGCGAGAGTTTCGTTTGTTGGAGTTTTTTGTATTCGAACGGCGTCGTGCTTGGCTCATTAGATATTTCTGTCGTTTAGGTCGATAGCTTGCTTAACTTGTAAGCGGGTTATTAATTTGATGTTTTGAGAGCAATTTTTAAATTGTACTTGAGTTTTTTCAAACTGTCAGAGCTGTCTTGTTATCTACACGAGTTTTTAAGTTTATGTCATATCAACGGGATCAATATCAATGGACCAGCGAGTGCGGCGACTAGCGGCATTGGCGTCCATCTCTCTGCAAAGATATCGGATAACCTGATGGAGAAGCTGACGGTTATCGCTACTTATCTGTAGCTGAAAGCAAAAACGATCTTTTTTTCGTTCCATTAATCCTGGGAGAGGGCCTAAATAGCTTAAGTTTTGCGTGCTAGGGAATTGCTGCTGTGTTTTTTTTCGAGCTATTGTTAAGAATTCCGTCGCATTTTCTGGTCGTTTTGATTCCGAGCGAACTAATGCCATGTAGCGATAGGGTGGTAAACCAGTCAGTTGGCGTTCGTGAAGCAACCGCCGTGCATAACGGTGATAGCCTTCATGGATCAAACTTTGAAGGGATGGATGATCGCAGTGGTAGCTTTGAATGACGACTTTACCTGGTTTTTCTTCTCGACCTGCTCGGCCAGCAACTTGAACTAACAATTGCCCCATACGCTCTGGGCCGCGAAAGTCAGCACTGAATAATCCAGAATCAATATCGATAATGCCGACAAGCGTGACGTCGGGAAAGTGATGCCCCTTGGCTAACATTTGGGTTCCGACAAGAATACATGGCTCGCCTTTTAATACTTCATCGCTCAAGTCGCTTAAGGCATTTTTTCGACGAGTCGTATCGCGGTCAACGCGATGCACGGGGACACTGGGAAAATGCTCTTGTAAAAAGGCTTCGGATCTCTCAGTTCCCTGCCCAAGCTGGGCTATCTCTGTGCTAAAACAGTCTGGGCATTTTCGAGTTATGGCGCGTTGTTGGCCACAATGGTGGCAATGCATGTGTGGCGGATGATGGTGTACTGTCATTTTTGCTGAGCAGTGATTACACCCAGCAATCCATCCGCAATCTTCACACATGAGAACAGGAGCAAAGCCTCGTCTATTGATGAATATGAGCGCTTGGTTCCCTTTATCGAGTTCGGTTTGAATGTTGTGAACAAGTGTTTGAGAAAAACCTTCGGTAGGTTTTTGCTCTCGGAGATCCACCATTTCTATTTGTGGTGGTTTTGCATTCCCTGCTCGTTGAGTCAGGCGTAAATGCTGATATCGATTTTGGATCGCGTTATAAAGTGTTTCTAGTGATGGCGTTGCCGTTCCTAATATTAAAGGAATTTTTAGTTTATGGGCTCGAACAACAGCAATGTCTCGGGCCGAGTATCGAAACCCATCTTGCTGTTTGAAGGACAGGTCGTGTTCCTCATCAATAATAATGAGCCCTAGATTTGGAATAGGGGTAAATATAGCGGACCGAGTGCCAATAACTATCCGAGCGTTCCCAAGTGAGGCATTTAACCAGGCGTGTAAACGCTCTTTGTCGTTGAGGCCTGAATGAAGCGTGGCTATCGGGGTAGAGAAGCGAGCGGCAAACCGGTTGAGAAGTTGTGGTGTTAGCCCAATCTCTGGAACCAAGATAAGCACACTTTGATTTTGCTCCAGTACTTTTGTGATGGCTTGTAAGTACACTTCGGTCTTGCCACTGCCTGTGGCTCCCTCTAGTAAGAACGTATTAAATTCTTTATAGCGTAATTGAGTGAGAGCGCTACTTTGTTCTTCATTAAGCGTTAGTGGAGTTTGCTTAGTTGTCGCATTTATTGAAGTGCTTGCTGGGCGGATTTTTGGATCTGCTGAATGCTCTTCTTCTATTTCTTCAATGAGTCCTTTTTTTTGAAGCTCTTTGAGAGTTGGGGCTGAAAAGGGCGCTATTTCTGGGGAGCGCTTAAGTTCTTCAATAGAAAGTTTTTCTTTGTCTAAAAAATGATTAAGCAGCGCTGATTGTTTGGGCGCTCGTTTAAGGGAGTCTTTGGGTAAGCCTTTCCCGTTGGTAGTAAGCGCCCACATTTTTTGCGCAGGTAGCTTTGCTGGCTCACCTTGTCTGAGAAGGGTGGGTATTGCAGTAGAAAGAACCTCACCGATGGGGTGTTGATAATAATCTGAACCCCAAAGACACAGCGAAAGGATTTCACTATTAATGCAAGGCTGGTCATCAACAACAGAAAGGGCCGGTTTAAGCTTATTTAAACTTAATTCGCTGGTGCTTTTTACCTTGAGCAGGATTCCTACGAGTTGTTGGTTGGCAAAGTTAACTTTTAATCGGGTACCTGATTGAAGATTGGCTGCTTGCTCAATAGTCATCTCTAAAGGTGGTAAATAGTCAAACGATCGCCTTAGCGGCGATGGGACCGCGATGTCCAATATGACAGCGTCTTCTTGATCGAATATATCTGGCATTATGTTGGGCTAAGTGCTCTGTTTCAGTGAGGCGAAGTATCGCGTCTAAGGTCAGTCATTACATCTATCTCGAGGAATTGGCTGTATCATAGGCCTCGCAAATAGTTTGATTAGATAATACGCGTTGTTGCTTGTCTTGTGTGTGCAATCTGGTAGAATCCGCCGTCTTAATTTTTACCGGTGTTGGTGTGATTTTAAGCCATCTTTTTGAGTTTTCTTAAGCTAATAAATATAGTGCTTTAAGATGATGGGTTTCAAAAAACTGACTGACAACCAAAGCACCAGCAACGATGATGGCTCGACGAATAGCGTTGAGGCACGAACAATATTGATGAGGCAGCTCAGATGCAAGCAGAAATTCACCCAAACTACGGCGAGATGACGGCCACTTGTAGTTGCGGAAACGTAATCAAAACTCAATCTACAGTAGCAAAAGAGATTCATTTAGACGTTTGTTCTGAATGCCATCCTTTTTATACGGGTAAACAAAAAGTTGCTGATTCTGGTGGTCGAATAGATCGATTCAAGAAGCGTTTTGCTGGACGTGGCGCTAAATCTTAATTTAGCCCAAAAGCATCTAAAAGATTTTATAGCGTCTGGGGTTTTAATCTCAGGCGTTTTTTCGTTGGGAAAACAGCATTTGTCTTCCCAGCTATGATCTGTAAACAGGACGATTTCAGATCAGTTAGCTTAAAGCATATTCATATATACGTGTCTTTTGGCAACAATCATGTCTTGTCTACCTGACAGGCTCGGTGTGACTAAATCTCAGTCAATACACCTTCGCTATCGATGGCAAATCTGAACAGGCCTAATGTGTGTATCGCATATTGGGTGTGTTGATACATCTGAGGCTTAAACTAGCTGAAGATACAGTTTGTACATTTGTCTTTTAAGTCTCGCTGAGCTGATCGCTTCAGTTGGGTCTTGATCCTATATATTCCTAAAGGGTCATAATCTTGAAAGTTATTTTTCTGCGCTCGAATTTGGTTTGCTGGCACTCATAGCTATTAGTGTCTTCAAAAGCAGTTTTAGCAGCATTGACTATGCTTCTTATTGTGCAGCAAGAGGTGAGTGAGTCGATGTTGTGTTAAAACATCAATTGAGCCTACCCAATAAAACTGAAGATAACTAAATTAAGTGGTTCTAAAATGAGTGATGAATTTAAACAGGCGGCCTTGGATTACCACGAATTTCCTTTGCCTGGAAAGTTAAGTATCGAGCTAACAACAGCCGCGAACACTCCGAATGACCTATCTCTTGCCTATAGCCCCGGTGTGGCAGAACCCGTCCGAGCTATTGCTAAAAATCCTGACGATGCATACAAATATACAGGTAAGGGTAATCTGGTTGCCGTTATTACAGATGGTAGTGCGATTCTTGGTTTGGGGAATTTAGGGCCTCTCGCAAGCAAGCCAGTCATGGAAGGTAAAAGCCTTTTGTTTAAACGATTTGCCAATATTAACTCTGTTGATATAGAAGTGAATGCGGAAAACCCACAGGCGTTTATTGAAACTGTTCAGCGAATCGCAGAAACATTTGGTGGAATTAATTTAGAAGATATTAAAGCGCCTGAATGTTTTGAAATAGAGAGCGAATTAATTCGTCGCTGTGATATCCCCATTTTTCATGACGATCAACATGGCACGGCAATTGTGACAGTGGCTGCAATGCTAAATGCGCTAGAAATTCAAGGTAAGTCATTGCGCCAAGCAAAAATTGTTTGTTTGGGTGCGGGTGCAGCGGCAAAGGCTTGTTGCAATTTAATGATAGAAGCGGGAGCGCAATTAAAAAATATTACAATGCTTGACCGTAAAGGTGTCATCCATTCAGAGCGGACAGATTTAACGTCACATAAAAAGCAATTTGCGTTAGTCACTGATGAAAGAGATTTAGACGATGCGATTGTTGATGCTGATGTGTTTTTAGGTGTTTCTGGTGCAAATTTATTTTCGCCTGAACAGCTAAAAAAAATGGCTCCTCGCCCAGTTGTGTTTGCGTGTTCTAATCCAGACCCGGAGATATTCCCTGAAGATGCGCATGCTGTTCGTGATGATCTCATTATGGCTACTGGTCGTTCAGATTATCCGAATCAAGTTAATAATGTTTTATGTTTTCCTTTTTTGTTTCGCGGTGCTTTAGATGTTCGTTCGAGAATAATTAATTCAGAAATGAAACTGGCGGCAGTTGAAGCAATACGTGCACTTGCGAAACAAGAGGTGCCAGACGAAGTAAAAAGTGCTTATGGAAAAGCGGATATTAGCTTTGGTCCTGAATATATTTTACCGAAACCAACTGACCCAAGATTGTTGTCAGTCGTAGCGTCTGCTGTTGCAGCAGCAGCAGTTGAAACCGACGTGGCGAGGCTTCCGTATCCGGAGCATTATCCGTTGTAATAAAGTTATTTCAATATTTACACCTACAAAAAAGCCAACTAACAATCAGTTGGCTTTTTTGTAGGTGTGGAATTGTTTTTAAGGGCTTTAGAACAGTTCGTCAGGATGCACTTCTTCACCATTCTCAGTAGGTACAAAGACATCTATATTGGTGTCGAGTTCTGGAATATTTTCTGTTCTGAATAATTCGAATACAAAATTTGGATCTTCAGGTGGAGAGCGTAAACCCGTTTTTGCATTAACTCTAACGCTGACTAACCCAGCAGGTTGCTCTCTAGGGACTTCAGGAGTATCTTTTAAAGCTTCCTGCATAAAATCCATCCAAATAGGTAGTGCAGCTACAGCTCCGTATTCCCCTTTGCCTAAAGGTAAGTTTTGATCGAAGCCAATCCATGCTGTTACGACTAAATTTTGATTGTATCCAGAAAACCATGCGTCAAAATTATTGACATCCGATCCAACAGTTCCTGTTTTTCCAGCGATGTCGCTACGGTTTAATTTTCTCGCGGCTGTTCCAGTGCCTCGAACGATAACATCTTTTAAAATACTATCCATGATGTAGGCGACGCGTTCATCCATTACTCGTTCAGCTTTGGGTAAGATTTTTTCAGGTTTAATTTTTTCTACAGAGTTAGCAATATTTTTTCCTTCGCCATCTGCTTCTTTCGTAGATGCATCACTTTCTGTAGAGTCAGTTTTTCCAGCCAGTTCATTCGATAAGTCAGCTCGAATATTTTTTTCTAAATCCTCATTGGGGTTTAACGTATTGCTTGCAGAAACAGCATCATCAATTGCTAACGCAGTTAGTGAAGGGTCGTTTTTTTCGTTTTCGGGGAACTCTTCATTATTCTTGTCGCAGCGGCTACATACAGTTGCAGGAGTCGCTTCGAAAAATATTTCTCCCTCTTCATTTTCTATTCGGTCAATAAAATATGGTTCAACTTTGAATCCACCATTGGCAAAAACTGTATAGCCGCGAGCGACCTGTATGGGAGTTAAAACATGGCTGCCGAGCGCTAGTGTCAAGTCTTTGGGTAATTCTGATTTATCGAAACCGAATCGATCCATATTTTTCAATGCTTTTCTAAACCCCATAGAGTCGAGAACGCGAATGGCGACATAATTTTTCGAGCGATAAAGCCCCTCTCGTAAGCGAATAGGGCCGCTGTACTTTCCACCAGAATTTTCTGGGCGCCATGCACGCTCGAGCGCGCTATCAAACTTAATGATAGGGGCATCATTAACAATTGTTGCGGCTGTAAAACCATTTTCGAGAGCTGCTGCATATACAAAGGGTTTGAAATTAGAGCCAGGCTGTCGTTTAGCTTGTGTAGCTCGGTTGTAATTGCTATAGGAAAAGTCAAAGCCGCCAACAAGTGAAATAATTGCACCGTTGTGTGGGTCAAGCGCAATAAGTGAGGCCTGTGCTTTTGGAACTTGAGTCAGATACCAGAGCTGGTCGTTTTTTTGATAAACGCGAATCACATCTCCTACTTTTAAGAAGCTTTGAGCGTTTTTCGGTTTTGGTCCTCGGCTGTCTTCGGAAATATAGGGGCGCGCATTGCTTGGGCCATTCTCCCAGGGTAGTTCATAAATGTTACCATCTTGTAGTAAAAATTTAATGGCTTCATCTTTTGCTTCTGTAACAACAGCGGGTAGTAATCCTGAATATTCAGGAATGATTTGCAACTGAGCTACCCATGCCTTCTGTGTGGTATCCAGATTTGGCGTATCTATTATATCGCTAGCTTTTCGCTTGTCTTGTTGGAGAGATGTTTGGCCTAGGTTTTGTTCTGGGCCGTGATACCCGTGTCTGTCGGTGTAAGCGATCAAACCCTTAATCACAGATTGCTGGGCAGCCTTTTGTAGCGTGCTATTGACGGTAGTAAATACTCGATAGCCTTCTGAATATGCTTTGTCTCCATAAAGGTCAACCACTTCTTTACGAACCATTTCAGCAATGTAAGGGGCGCTGAGTTCAATTTGTTGACCGTGATAACTAGCAGTGACCGGAGTATCAATGGCTTCTTTATAGGAATCTTCCGTGATGAAGTCGAGCTTAAACATCCTCCTTAAAATCCAATCACGTCTCTCAATAGCCCGCTCAGGATTAACAAGGGGATTAAAGGCCGATGGAGCTTTGGGTAAACCTGCGATCATAGCTAGTTGTGCTACAGTTAATTCATCAATCGCTTTTCCGTAATAGACTTGAGCTGCAGCACCAACTCCCTCTGCTCTATTGCCGAGAAAATTTTGGTTAATGTATAGTTCCATGATTTCGTCTTTCGCCAATTCTTTTTCTATTTTTAGGGCGAGAAATATTTGTTTAGCTTTATAGGTAAAGGAGCCGTCATTAATCGGAAAGGAATTTTTGGCGACCTGCATGGTGATCGTGCTGCCACCGCCTTGTTTCTCTCCTGTTTTTACTAAACGTGAAACAGCTCTCACAATTCCTCGGATATCTACACCGTTGTGGCTGTAAAAGCGGTCGTCTTCTGCGGCAAGAAAGGCTTTAATTAATAGTGGTGGTGCCTCATCAATACTAACAGGGACACGACGTATTTCACCAAACTCACCAATGAGTTGATTGTCGGATGAGTAAATCCTGAGAGGAGTTTGGAATTTTATCTCTCTAAGCTTCTCAACAGTAGGTAAATTAGGATTTAGGTATAGGTAAAGGCCGGTCCAGCCAACGATGGCGCTGCAGAGGCCAGTCAAAAGTACTAGAAGGCTGATTGTTATGGATGAGCGGTTCACAAATATTTTATCTATATAAATTAGTGGGTTAGCGCTTTTTCGCGATAAATTTTAACCATTATACGAGCTTTTGGGCTATTTACCTACCAATAACCCTATTGCACGGCCTTGTTAAAGTGCTATAACATCAATCACGTATAAGTATCGGAATTTGATGGAAAAATGGGAATATTTGACTTCTTCGACAAAAAAAATAAACCGGTTGTTGGTTTAGACATTAGTTCCACTTCTGTGAAGCTAATAGAGCTAAGCCGTCAAGGGGATCGTTATCGTGTGGAAAGTTATGCTGTGAAAGCACTGCCACCCAACGCCGTTGTTGAGAAAAACATCAACGAACTCGAACCTGTTGCCGAAACTATTCAAGCCGTAGCACAGCTCGCTAAAAACAAAAGTAAGTACGCTGCTGTTGCAGTGGCTGGTTCTGCTGTAATTACCAAGCTGATTGAGATGCCCGCTGGTCTCAGTGAAGATGCTATGGAAACCCAAATTACACTTGAGGCGGATCAGTACATTCCTTATCCCCTTGAGGAAGTCGCTATCGATTTTGAGATTCAGGGTGTATCTGAGCGAAATCCAGACCAAGTCGAGGTGTTACTTGCTGCTTGCCGACGAGAAAACGTCGATTTGAGAGTGGATGTTCTTGAAATTGCTGGGTTGCAGCCGAAGGTGGTGGATGTAGAAGCCTATACAATGGAGAGAGCTTTTTCGTTAATCGAAGAGCAGTTAGAAGATCAAGAAGATCAGGTCGTGGCCATTGTTGATGTTGGCTCAACCATGACAACTCTGAGCGTTCTGGTTAATGGTAAAACGGTTTATACCCGCGAGCAGCTGTTTGGTGGACGACAGTTAACGGAAGAAATTCAAAGGCGTTATGGATTATCAGCCGAAGAAGCGGGGCTGGCCAAGAAGCAAGGCGGTCTACCAGATGATTATGAAAGTGAGGTTCTTGAGCCTTTCAAAGAAGCCGTTGTTCAGCAAGTCACTCGATCACTTCAATTTTTCTTCTCTTCTAGTCAGTACAATGATGTTGATCATATCGTATTGGCCGGTGGAGTAGCCTCTCTTGATGGCCTTCCTGATCTGATAGAAGAAAAACTTGGAACGCAGACGGTAGTTGCGAACCCTTTTGCGAATATGTCGGTTGCTTCTAGGGTGAATGCCGTTGCATTGGCTAACGATGCTCCATCATTGATGATAGCCACAGGGTTGGCGATGAGGAGTTTCGAATAATGTCGAATATTAATTTACTACCTTGGCGTGATGAAGAGCGCCAAGAGAAGAAGAAAGAGTTTTTCACCATTTTGATTGGCTTTTGTATTCTGGGCTTGGTGTGCGGATACACTTGGGTGAGTTCTGTTCAGGGTTCGATAGACAACCAAAGCAGCCGTAATCAATTATTACAGTCTGAAATCGCGAAGCTAGAGGATCAAGTTAAAGAGATTGAAGAGCTTAAAAAGCGAAAAGCTGAACTGTTAGATCGGATGAAAGTAATTCAGGATCTTCAGTATACGCGGCCTGTCATTGTTCATTATTTTGATGAAATCGTAAAAGCTGTTCCTAAAGGTATTTACTTAACAGAGCTTTCCCGAAAAGGTGATCAGCTAAGTATTGTGGGTGCCGCCGAATCTCTTAATAGGATTTCTTCTCTCATGAGAAACTTTGAAGAATCTGAATGGTTCGAAGGCGCTAGCATGTCAACTATTGATGAGTTGTCCGATAAGGATAGTGGGATTCAAGAGCAAAAGTTTAAAATGACTGTCAATGCTGCTGTTCCTGCTAAGAAAGATGACATTGCGAATAAGGGGAATGGCTAATGGCTTTTCAGGATACCCTCGAACAAATTCAGAATATTGACTTTTCTGATGCAGATAGGATCGGTGTTTGGCCCTTAATTGTGCGTGCTTTTTTGTGGGTCGCGGCAATATCAGCTATCTTAATAGGCGCTTATTTTCTCTTTGTTAAAGATATGAATATGCAATTAGCTTCAATTCAGCAAAAAGAAACTCAATTGAGGCAGACCTTTGAGAAAAAAGCGCATGATGCTGCGAACCTAGAGGAATATCGTAAGCAAATGATCGCTATGGAAGAGGCATTTGAGGGGCTTGTCTCGCAGCTACCCAGTGATACTGAAGTGCCTGGTCTTTTGGAGGATATTGAGGAGAAGGGCGAAAGTTCGGGGCTCAACTTAAATAGCACTACTTTCCAATCTGAAAAAGTTGCTGAGTTTTATGTAGAGCTGCCGATTGAAGTCAAGGTTCAGGGTAGTTACCACGACCTTGGTAGTTTTGTTAGCTCGATAGCCGGTATGCCAAGAATTGTGACCCTCCATGATTTCGATATTTTACAATCCAAGTCAGGACGCGGTTTGGATATGACGATTTTGGCTAAAACCTATCGTTATAAAGCGCAGGAAGAATAAGATGAAAAATATATCTTTAGTGCCGTTATTTTTTATTGTTAGTTCATTGTTAATAGGCTGCGCGGGAAGTTCTGAGCATGCAGATCTTCGTGAGTTTATCGACGAGACCAAAAAGCGCCCTCAAGGACAAGTTGATCCATTGCCAGCATTTAGTCCTTATGAGGCTTTTACGTATAGTGCTTCGCGTCTTCGTAATCCTTTTGATCAGGCTATCATAGAGCAAAAGAACACTATTGTTGGTAAGCGTAGTGATGTAAAGCCTAATTTGAATAGAACTAAAGAATTACTTGAAAATTACAATTTTGCCTCGTTAAGTATGGTTGGAACTTTTGAAAAAAGCAGCACTCTCTGGGTGCTTGTTGATGATGGTGAAGGGCAAGTTCATTATTTGAAGCAAGGTAATTACCTTGGGAAAAATCACGGCAAAGTTGTTGCCGTGAACAACACACAAATTGATGTTATTGAAATAGTAACTGATGGTTTGGACGGTTGGGTTGAGCGTCCGCGATCACTGAAATTAAAAGAGAAGGAATAAACGGTCATGTTAAGCAATATAAAGTGGATGAAAAAAACCTTCTTCCCGATTTGCACAGCAGTTGCAGTGTTGGGGGCGCAAATAACGTTTGCAAATTCTATTGAGGATATCAGTTTCTCAACATTGCCTGGTGATCGTTTTGAGATAAAACTGGGGTTTAGCGAGGCCGCTTCAACACCAGAAGATTATGCAATTGAGCAGCCAGCAAGAATAGTTCTGGATTTTGTGGGTGTTGATAATGGGCTTGCCGAAAAGCGATTTCCTTTATCTATGGCTAATGCACAAAGCGCTATGGTTTTGGAGGGGGATAATCGCACTCGACTTATCGTCAATCTAGATCAGCTAACAGGCTATCAAATGCGCTCTGAAGGAAATACTTTCTTTTTGGAGGTTGGCCAAGGTGCAGTTGGAGGTGTTTCTTCGACCCCCGCTGTTTCACCTTCTATAGGTCAAGCACCTTCTCAAAAACCTTCTTTTGGCCGATCAGAAAATGGTATTACCAATATTGATTTTAGAAGAGGCGATGCAGGCGAAGGTAAAGTTATTATTAGTCTAGCTAATCCCAATACCAATATTGATATGCAAGAAGTTAGAGGTGCTATTGAGTTAACCTTTGAAGGTGCGAATTTGCCCACTAATTTAGCGAATCGTTATGATGTGAATGACTTCGCAACACCGGTTAAATTAGTAAATGCAGAAAGTCGTAGAAATGGCGCGGTTGTTCGTATTGAGGCAGCGGGTGAGTACGACTATCTAGCTTATCAAACAGATAAAGACTATATCATCAGTATAAAGCCTCTGACGGCTCAAGAAATTGAAGAGAAAGCAAAAGAGTTTGCTTATGTTGGAGAGAGAATTTCTTTGAATTTTCAAGATATTCCTATTCGTTCAGTTTTACAGATTATTGCTGACATGACGGATCTAAACCTTGTTGCTAGTGATACCGTTGAAGGGAATATTGCTTTACGTCTTGACAATGTGCCTTGGGACCAAGCTTTGGAATTGGTTTTGAAAACTAAAGGCCTAGATGAGAGAAGAATCGGAAATGTCTTGATGGTTGCACCTGCGGCCGAGATTGCAGAGCGGGAGCGTCAAGAATTAGAAACCCTAAAACAGCTAGAAGAGCTTGCTCCATTGCGAACGGAATATATTCGCATTCGATACGCTAATGCGAGGGAATTATTTGACTTGTTTGATTCCGAAGGATCAAGTGGCGGTGGCGGAAAAGGTGGTAGCTCTACAGGAAGTATTTTGTCTGAGAGGGGCCAAGCTATAGTTGATGAAAGGACTAATTCCATTATTCTGACAGATACACAAGAAAAAATTAACCAATTTCGAGAACTGGTTGATCAGATAGATATACCTATTCGCCAGGTGATGATTGAGGCACGGATTGTTATTGCTAATACAGACTTTAGAGAAGAGCTAGGTGTTAGATGGGGAGGGATTGGCGCTGATATTAATGGTGGTGGGGATCGATTAATGGAGTTTTCTGGATCTATAGAGGGCCTTGATGGTGATCCTGGGAGTCCTGCTGAGGTTCTTCTAGGAAATGACCCTGATAAATTAACAGATTTAAATGAAGATATGATAGTTGACCTTGGTATTTTCAATCCTGCGGGAAGCTTTGCAATTAATTTTATAACGGATAGCTTGCTTTTGGATTTAGAACTATCTGCTTTAGAGGATAGCGGTAACGCTGAGATCGTGTCACAGCCGAAAGTGATTACTGGTGATAAGCAAGAAGCTGAAATAGTAAGTGGTACAGAGATTCCTTATCAAGAAGCGTCAGCAAGTGGTGCTACCTCAACATCATTTAAAGAAGCTGTTTTGAAATTAAATGTGACCCCGCAAATTACCCCTGACGGTAATATCATCATGGACTTGGATATTGCACAGGATTCTGTAGGCGAAATAGATATCGCAAGTGGGATTCCAACGATTGATATCACGCAGATTCAGACCCAAGTATTAGTTGCTAATGGTGAGACGGTAGTTTTAGGCGGCATCTATCAAACCGAACAGCAAACAGGTGTTACGAAGGTCCCTTTCTTGGGTGATATTCCTTATTTAGGGCGCCTATTTAGACAGGATGTTAAAAGGGAGAGCAAGAGAGAGCTCCTGATCTTTATTACACCCAGGGTGTTAGCTGAGACTCTAGCGCAGTAATTGAGTTGTTGCTGCGAGTTATTTTCTTATATGCTAGGAATAATTATTCTAATTGGTCCTATGGGCGCTGGAAAAACTACCATTGGTAAAATTCTGGCGTCTTCCTCTTCTCGGTCTTTCAAAGATACAGATCAAATCATTGAAGAAAGAACTGGGGCTGACATACCTTGGATCTTTGATGTTGAAGGTGAAGAAGGTTTTAGGGATCGAGAACAAAGTCTTCTGCATGAATTACTATCTGGCGAATTTGGGGAGACTGTTCTTGCTACAGGTGGTGGAGTTGTCGAAAGGCTGGCTAATAGAGAGTTGCTCAAGGCTACTGGTAATGTTGTTTATCTTAATGCAAACCTTGACCAATTAATCGCAAGAACATCAAAAGACAAAAAACGCCCACTACTTAATGTTGAAAATCCAACCCAGAGAGTCAAAGATTTGTTTCATCGGCGAGACCCTCTCTATAGAGAAGTTGCCGATATCATTATTGACACAGAACGGCGATCGCCAAAAACGGTGGCAGATGAGATACTTTCATCATTGAATTGATTGCTTTCTCTAACTTAAAATCTACAACATTGGCTTAATATACTTCTCTCATATTAACTAACTAGTTATCGCTGTTTCTTAACAAATAATAAATCTATATTCATTTCTACTCCGCGCTTCCTATCTTAAGTTTTGAGCGTAAGCGATAATCTTTTGCCCGTTTTTACCCAACTCAGTTTTTCAGATAGACTACGAAACAATAAAATGTAATTGAGTGGTTCAAAATGCGTTCAGTAAAAGTACAGATTCCAGGAAAAAGTTACAATATTTCCATTGGGCAAAAAGCTTTATCCAGGTGTGTTAACGATGTGAGTGAAATTGTTAACGGTAGAGACGTGTGTATAGTCACTAATCAAAAAGTGTCTGAATATTATCTTGAGTCAGTAAAGAAAATGTTTGTTCGCAGTAAAATTAATGTTGTGCTTTTACCTGATGGAGAGCAATTTAAAACGCTTGAAACGGTCAATAAAATTTTCGATACATTGTTGGAAAATAAACACCACAGGACGACAGTGCTTGTTGCGCTAGGTGGGGGGGTGGTTGGTGATATGACAGGTTTTGCCGCGGCGTCTTATCAGAGAGGTGTAGACTTTATTCAAATACCAACAACGTTGCTCGCTCAAGTAGACTCGTCTGTCGGTGGTAAAACGGGGGTCAATCATCGGTTGGGGAAGAATATGATTGGCGCTTTTCATCAGCCCCAAAAAGTCATTATCGATATTGATGTCCTTAAGACTTTGCCATCTAGGGAATTGTCAGCTGGTTTAGCGGAGGTTATTAAGTATGGCTTAATAGCTGATGCAAAATTTTATCATTGGTTAGAAAATCATATTGATGATTTGATAGCTTTGGATAATGAAAGTCTTGTGTATGCAATTGAGCGTTCTTGTCAGATTAAAGCTGATATTGTTGCACAAGATGAGCGTGAATCTGGGGTGAGAGCTTATTTGAATTTTGGACATACCTTTGGGCATGCGATTGAAAATGCTCAAGGCTATGGTTCTTGGTTACATGGTGAAGCTGTTGCAGTAGGCATGGTGATGGCGCTGGATTTGTCGATTAAAATGGGTTGGATCGCGAGCAATGAAAAAGATAGGCTGGTGAAATTGCTGGTTCGAGCTAAATTACCAGTGACTGCACCTAAAGGTATGACGACGGAAAGTTTTTTATCCTTGATGGCTGGCGATAAAAAAGTTTTGGATGGAGAGATTCGCTTAGTATTACTTAAATCGATCGGAGAAGCTGTTGTCACTGAAAATTTCTCCCAAGAGTTGCTGATTAAAACGATTGAGTCTTCTAGTTGAAGCCATTTTATATGCAGCTTGGTGCGCTGGTAATTTTTTATCGCTGTTTTTAGTTTAGGTCAAGGATCGCTTATGCATTCCCATGAGAAGTCTGAAAAAACCCCTATTCCGGATTACTTGGAATATTTTCGTTTAGAGGCAGATCCCTTTGAAGAAAATTGCGTAGAATTCTTTGATGAGGGGTTGCGTGGAGATCAGTTTGCTCAGCTGCTTCACTTGGCACAGTTTAGTGATGCGCTATTGGGTGTTGTCGGCCAAGCTGGGTCTGGTAAAAAAACATTTCAGCGAGAGTTGGTTGCGCGGCTCGCTCCTGAAGATATCGTTATAGAAATCAAAGTCCCTTTATTGACTGATGCATTTGATTTAATTAGCGAGGTATCAGCTAAGTTCGGTTTAGACTCATCTTCTTTAGAGCTAAATTCTAAAGACGGTAGTACAGCTATTTTTGAATTGATCCACCAGCTAATAGAATATGGTGGCGAACGTACCGAAGATGACGCATTAAAGATTTTGATCATCGAGGATGCCCACAATCTTGATGAGCAAGCATTAAAGGCACTCACTAGCTTGTCAATACATCAGCTCGAAAACCAGCGAAGCATTCATGTGGTGATGTTGGGGGAAATTGAATTAAGTGAAAGACTCATTGAGCTGGAAAATGAAAAATTATTAGTTCAAGTATTTGAATTAGAGCCTTTGTCAAAAGAGGAGTTAAAACTTTATCTGCGCTTTCGGTTAGATGCTGTTGGTTTTGAGGGAATATTTCCCTATAAGTCCGATGATATTGATTTTTTATGGGGTGTATCGCGAGGTGTTCCTGAGGATGTGCATGAGCCTGCGCGAGATATTTTAATTGAATTATCTTCACCTCCCCCAGAAGTAAAGTCAATTGGGTTGCCCATTCCTCACATGGCACTGATTGTTATTTTGGTTGCAGGGCTACTGGCGGCTTTATTTTATCGTTCAAGTTCAGTGCCTGATATTGAAGAAAGCGCACTGCCTATTGAGCTTGCAGTAGCACCTGAGAATATCCCCAAAAAAATTATACCGCGCGCCGACTTTTTAGAAAGTAAATCTTCTGATGCGATAAGAAATGGGGAAGATGAGATTAAAGATATTGAAGAAGGCGTTGAAATTAAAGCTCAAAATAAATTAGAAGATATGATGGCTGTTGAGAAGAAGGATGCGACGCTTTATGAAAATTCTTTGGCTTCATCTGGCAGTTCGTCAGTGGGTCAGGCTCAAAGAGATGAAAGGAAAAGCCTGAAAAAACCATCATCAGATCCGGTAAAAGAGATTACAAATTCAGATGTTTTTAAGAAGACGAAAGGTGACGTTGAATTATCAGTAAAACCCTCAGATCAAATATCAAAACAAGCTAAGCAAGAAGAGCCATTGTCGGCAGAACAAGAATTGATTGCTCAAGCGAGTCGATCAAAATTAACGGAGGATGAATCTAAGCTGATGTCAATGCCGGATGATGTAATAACACTTCAGCTGCTGGCAGGAGGCTCCCAAAAAGCTGCTGAAGATTTTGTCATCCGTCAGGCGAATCAAGAGGATTTATTTGTTTATTCAGCGATAAGGAGTGGGAAAACTTTATATATAGTCGTCGAGGGGAGTTATAAAACGACTGCATTGGCGAAGAAATCAATTAATTCGCTTCCAGCTGATCAGCAGAAAGCAGGTCCTTGGCCTCGTACTTTAACCAGCGTTAAGGCTGACATTCGTCAATTCCGCGGACTTTAAAAATACACTGTTAGTTGCTGCTTATTTCACCAGAAAGGCTCAGCTTATGGTAATCTAGTTAGTTGAAAAATCCGATTTTTCTGTCAGGTAGCGCATTCTTATCTTTTCTGGTGTTCGTAACTAACGGAAAACTAAGACTTTTTTACTGCTTGCCAAGATAGGCTGTTGCAGGTAACATCTGCCGCCCATTCAAAATCAAGCCCCTTAGTTAGGGGCTTTTTTGTCTTGGGGAAGGGTATATATCCTTAATTACATCACCAGCGGATTGCTTTCGCTGAACTTACCGCAATGCCACTTTCTTAATATTATGAAGTAGGTAAAGGTCAGTTTGGCCGTCGCTTTTAGCGAAGCTAGCGATTACCAAAATACGGTTATTTTTTACTGGCACAAAAATATGCTAGTAAATTTAACTGCCAGCACAACTCTGGGAAGCATTAAATAGATGACTAATGGCCTTTACGATATAGACGAATTCAAAGACAACTGTGGCTTTGGCCTCATTGCCCAATTGAAGGGTCAGCCCAGTCACAAAATTTTAAGTAACGCTATTGAAGCTCTTACTTGCATGACTCATCGAGGTGGTATCGCTGCAGATGGAAAAACTGGGGACGGTTGTGGTCTTTTGCTGCAAAAGCCCGATAGTTTTTTCAGGGCCGCTATTCGAGATGAATTCGGCCTAGAATTGAACGAAAAATACGGTGTTGGCAGTGTGATGCTTAGCGCCGATCCTGAAAAAGCGAAGAAAGCTAGAGTCGTTTTAGGTGAAGAGTTAAATCGAGAAGAGCTATCGGCTATTGCTTGGAGAACTGTTCCTACTGATCCCAGTTGCTTGGGAGACATAGCGGCAGCTTCATTGCCTCAATTTGAGCAGGTTTTTATTCATTGCGATGAGCCGATTGGAAATAGTTTGTTTGCTGCAAAGCTCTTCATGGCACGCCGTCGTGCAGAAATTCGTCTTGAGGACGATATTGATTTCTATGTTGCTAGTCTAAGTGCACAGGTAGTCTCTTATAAAGGTTTGGTAATGCCTGTAGATTTGCCGGTGTTTTATCCTGATCTAGCAAACCCAAAGCTTGAAACTGCGATTTGTGTTTTTCATCAGCGTTTTTCTACTAACACAATGCCTCGCTGGCCTTTGGCTCAGCCCTTCCGCTTGCTTGCTCATAATGGTGAAATTAATACGATCATGGGTAACCGGAATTGGTCTGTTGCACGAACGCCAAAATTCCAAACTGATCTGCTGCCTAACCTCACAGAGGTTGCTCCTCTCGTAAACCGTACAGGTTCAGACTCCTCAAGCTTAGATAACATGTTAGAAGTGTTATTAGTCGGCGGAATGGAAATATATCGTGCGATTCGGATGTTGGTACCTCCTGCTTGGCAAAATGCGGTGCACATGGATCCAGATCTACGCGCTTTTTACGAATTCAATTCAAAGCATATCGAGCCGTGGGATGGCCCAGCTGGTTTGGTGATTACAGATGGTCGATATGCCGTATGTACTCTCGATCGAAATGGCTTGAGGCCTTCTCGATGGGTGATAACGAAAGATGACACTATTACAGTCGCTTCTGAAGTGGGTGTGTATAAATACAAGCCTGAAGATGTTGTTGCTAAAGGGCGTTTGGGTCCGGGTGAGATATTGTCAGTTGATACAGCGACGGGACAGCTGCTTCATACAGAAGATATTGATGATTTACTGAAGGCAGGAAGCCCTTATCGTCAGTGGCTTGATGCTACAGCTTTGAGAATTGATGAGTTATCAGATAAAGAAGTTGGTGACAGTGATGTTCCAAAAAATCAGCTAAAAACTTATATGAAAATGTATCAAGCTTCCCTTGAGGAAAGAACTCAAGTTCTTATTCCTTTGGCTGATAAAGGGCAGGAAGCGACTGGCTCTATGGGCGATGATACTCCTATGGCGGTTTTGTCTGAGCACCAGCGCCCACTCTATGATTATTTTCGGCAGCAGTTTGCTCAAGTTACTAATCCTCCAATTGATCCATTGCGTGAAGCAATTGTGATGTCCTTGGAGACATGTCTTGGGCGAGAAGAATCTGTTTTCGAGCAATTAGAGACCCACGCGAATCGAGTTATTTTAAACTCTCCTGTTTTGTCCCCTGCTAGAACCTCTGCGTTAAAAGATATCAGTCGAACAGGTTATGAGTGCAAGGACTTTTCCCTTCACTACGATCCCATTGAAAATGATCTGGTCAGTGCAATAAAAAAACTGTGTGATGACGTTGTTAGTGTTGTTAAAAAGGGCGCAGTTTTAGTTTTGCTGACGGATAAAGATTTGTCTGTAGAAAGATTACCAATGCATGCGTTGTTGGCCGTGGGCGCTGTTCATCACCGACTAATAAAAGAAGGTTTGCGTTGTAATACCAATCTATTAGTAGAGACAGGGACTGCGCGCGATTCTCATCAAGTAGCTGCTTTGATTGGTTTTGGTGCGACAGCTGTCCACCCTTATTTAAGTTACGCCATCATTGATGATCTAATTGAAAAAGGTGAAGTGTCGTTAGAGCGTGAAGTAGCGTTTAAAAATTATCGAAAAGGTATTAATAAAGGCTTGATGAAGATTCTCTCAAAAATGGGAATTTCTACTATTGCCTCTTATCGTGGCGCACAGCTTTTTGAAGCTATCGGTCTAAACAATGACGTTATTGATCTTTGTTATACTGGTGTAGCAAGCCGTATTGAAGGAGCTGGATTTGATGATCTAGAAAAAGATCAAAAAGATTTAGCCGTAAAAGCCTGGATAGAAAGAAAACCAATTAATCCCGGTGGGTTATTAAAATTTGTGCATGGTCAAGAATATCATGCCTATAACCCCGATGTTGTTCATGCTCTGCATAAGGCGGTTGCAAGCGGTGAATATGCAGATTGGAAAGACTGTGCACAACTTATAAATGGTCGTCCAGTTGCTACGCTTCGTGACATGCTTTCGTTGCGAAAAGATGTTAAGCCTATTACGCTTGATCAAGTTGAACCCGTTGAAAATATTGTGAAGCGTTTTGATTCGGCAGCAATGTCTCTCGGTGCTCTATCTCCAGAAGCGCATGAAGCATTAGCTGAAGCGATGAACACGTTAGGAGGCCGATCTAATAGTGGCGAAGGTGGTGAAGATCCAGCGCGCTACGGCACAATAAAATCATCAAAAATTAAACAAGTGGCATCGGGAAGATTTGGTGTCACTCCGCATTACTTAGTCAATGCTGAGGTAATGCAGATTAAGGTTGCTCAAGGTGCAAAGCCTGGAGAGGGTGGACAATTACCTGGCGGTAAAGTGAATGCATTAATAGCACGTTTGCGCTATTCAGTTCCTGGGGTGACATTAATATCACCTCCGCCACATCATGATATTTATTCTATCGAAGATCTCGCACAATTAATTTACGACTTAAAACAAGTGAATCCAGAAGCGCTCGTTTCTGTGAAATTAGTATCGCGCCCCGGCGTTGGAACAATTGCAGCTGGTGTTGCAAAAGCTTATGCCGATTTGATTACGATATCGGGTTACGATGGCGGTACAGCAGCAAGTCCACTAACGTCAATTCGATATGCTGGCTCTCCATGGGAATTGGGCCTGAGTGAAACGCATCAAACACTTCGCGCTAATGATTTGCGCGATAAAGTGAGATTGCAAACGGATGGTGGTTTAAAAACCGGTCTAGATGTTATTAAGGCTGCGATTCTTGGCGCGGAAAGTTTTGGTTTCGGTACTGCACCAATGGTTGCGCTTGGTTGTAAATACTTGCGCATCTGCCATTTAAATAATTGTGCAACAGGCATTGCGACTCAAGATGATCGGCTCCGAGAGGATCACTACAAAGGCACTGTGCAAATGGCGATTAATTTCTTCCGTTTCGTTGCGGAAGAAACAAGAGAGCTAATGGCAGAGTTAGGTGTTTCTCGTGTTGATGATTTAATTGGTCGTGTTGATTTGCTCGAATCGTTAGAACGTAAAACAGATAAACAAAATAAATTAGACCTTAGTCCCATCGTTTATACAGATGAACTTCTACAGACTAAGCCTCAAATTTGTAACGTCGATAAAAATGTGCCTTGGGATAAAGGTTTGTTGGCAGAAAAAATGGTTGCTGATATTTTGCCTACTATCGAATCAAAAACTGGCGGGGTGTTTGAGTACACAGTCACAAATTGCGATCGTTCAATTGGTGCGCGCTTAAGTGGTGAGATCGCGAGACGTCATGGTAATTTAGGCATGTGCGACAAACCTGTTCGATTGGATTTGAAGGGTGTTGCAGGGCAGAGTCTTGGTGTATGGAATGCAGGCGGGCTAGATATTTACCTAGAGGGCGATGCTAATGATTACGTCGGAAAAGGTATGGCCGGTGGTAAAATTGTTATTCGTCCCCCTTCTGAATCTACCTTCAAAAGTCGAGAGACAAGTATTATTGGTAATACCTGTTTGTATGGAGCGACAGGAGGCATTTTGTTGGCAGCTGGTCAGGCTGGTGAACGTTGCGGCGTTCGCAATTCTGGTGCTCATGTTGTTGTTGAAGGTGTGGGCGATCATTGTTGTGAATACATGACCGGTGGTGTCGTAACTGTTTTAGGTGAATGTGGTGTGAACTTTGGAGCAGGGATGACAGGTGGTTTTGCTTATGTCCTTGATGAAAAAGGAAACATTACAGATAAGTTAAATCATGAATTGATTGAGGCACAAAGAATTACCGGAGAAGCCTTAGCTGAACATAAAAGACATTTACGCGAGACTATTGAAGAGTTTGTTGCTGAAACTCAAAGTGAGTGGGGACAAGTGATTCTTGATGACTTTAGCGCTTGGGTGAATAAGTTTTGGTTAATAAAACCCAAAGCGGCAAGTTTAGACGTGTTGATGGCGAACATTAAATCTCGTTGCGAATAAGTAAATATTAAATTAACAGACGTTATTTTTTAGTTAAGTAGTTTTTTAAAAATACCATTGTTAGAGATGTTATTTATAGATGACTAACATATAAACTCTTATGCTAAGAGTTTGAGAATAGAATTATGAGCAAACAAAAAAATGTATTTCAGTTTTTAGATGTTGGTCGAAGCGATCCTGTAAAAAAACCAACGGAAATCCGTAAAGCTGAGTTTGCTGAAATTTACGAGCCTTTCACAAAAGAAGAAGTTTCTGATCAGTCTGAGCGTTGTCTAGATTGTGGTAACCCTTATTGTGAATGGAAATGCCCTGTTCATAATATGATTCCTAATTGGCTGCAGTTAATTGCGGATGGGCATATTATGGAAGCGGTAGAGCTATGCCATCAAACCAATACGTTGCCTGAAGTGTGTGGTCGAGTTTGTCCGCAAGATCGTTTGTGTGAAGGCGCGTGCACTTTAAATGATGGCTTTGGTGCCGTGACTATTGGTAATGCAGAGAAATATATTACAGACACTGCGTTTGCGATGGGTTGGAAGCCAGATCTTTCTTCTCGCGTTTGGACAGATAAAAAAGTCGCCATCATCGGTGCAGGTCCTGCTGGTTTAGGTTGTGCCGATATTTTAGTGCGCAACGGTGTTAAGCCTGTAGTATTTGATCGTTATCCAGAAATTGGTGGGTTGTTAACGTTTGGTATTCCCGAATTTAAACTTGAAAAAAGAGTAATGGTAAAACGTCGCGAAATTTTTACGGACATGGGTATTGAGTTTCGCTTAAATACTGAAATCGGAAAAGACATCAGTATGGAAGAGCTAATGTCGGATTATGATGCCGTCTTCATGGGTATGGGAACATATAATTACATGAAAGGTGGTTTCCCGGGCGAAGAGCTTTCAGGTGTTTATGATGCATTACCTTTTTTAGTTGCAAACGCAAATCGCCTTTTAGGTTTTGAAAAAAAACCTGAAGATTTTATTAGTGTAAAAGGTAAAAAAGTTGTTGTTCTCGGTGGCGGGGATACAGCAATGGATTGTGTTAGAACGTCGGTTCGACAAGGCGCAGAGAGTGTTGTTTGTGCTTATCGTCGAGACGAGGAAAATATGCCTGGCTCGCGACGTGAAGTTGCCAACGCAAAAGAAGAAGGCGTTGAGTTCTTATTTAATAGCCAGCCTATTGCGATTGAGGCGGATAAAAATAAAGAAAATGTGAGTGGCGTAAAAGTTGTTATGACTTCTTTAGGTGAGCCGGATGAAAATGGACGACGACGCCCAGAGCCAATTCCCGGAAGCGAAAAAATACTGGACGCTGATGTTGTGTTGATCGCATTTGGTTTTCGTCCAAACCCTGCTGATTGGTTTGGCGAGCATAATGTTGAAATAAATAATTGGGGAGGAGTTGTTGCAGAAGAGCATCAAACGAATCCTTTTCAGACGACTAATCCAAAAGTTTTTGCCGGTGGTGATATGGTGAGAGGATCTGATCTTGTGGTCACTGCAATTTGGGAAGGTCGTACCGCCGCAGAAGGTATTCTTAGTTACCTAGAACTTTAATAAAATTAAAGAAATATAAATTCTTATTCTGAAAGCTTTTAGAGAAAATAAAAAATAATGACTGAATTAAAAAACGACCGTTTTCTAAAAGCTTTAATGCGTGAGCCCGTTGACCGTACACCAGTGTGGATGATGCGGCAAGCCGGACGCTATCTGCCTGAATATAGGGCATCTCGTGCAAGAGCCGGAGATTTTATGGCGCTCTGCACTAACCCTCAGCTTGCGTGTGAAGTAACCATGCAGCCTTTAGAGAGATACCCACTCGATGCAGCTATTTTGTTTTCAGATATTTTAACAATCCCAGATGCGATGGGTTTGGGTTTGTATTTTGAAACCGGAGAAGGCCCTCGATTTAAAAAGCCAGTTAGAACCGCTGCAGATATTGAAGCGCTAGAGGTTGTCGATACAAAATCACAGCTGACTTATGTTGTTGATGCTGTGAGTACTATTCGTAAAGAATTAAATGGCCGCGTACCTCTTATTGGTTTTTCTGGTAGCCCTTGGACTCTAGCCACCTACATGATCGAGGGAGGATCGAGTAAAGATTTTCGTCGAGCCAAGCAAATGTTATATAACGAGCCTGAAGTTTTAACTGGGTTGCTCGATAAGCTAGCTGACTCGGTGATTGATTATTTGAATGCTCAAATACTTGCAGGTGCTCAAGCGGTACAAATTTTTGATACTTGGGGAGGCTCGCTTTCTCATGAGGCTTATCAAAAGTTTTCTCTTGCTCCTATGGCTCGTATTGTTAAAGGATTAATTAAAGAGCATGAGGGTCGACCCGTCCCAGTCATACTTTTCACAAAAGGCGGTGGCCAGTGGCTGGAATTGATGGCTGATACAGGCGTAAGTTGCTTGGGTTTAGATTGGACCACCGATATTGGCCAGGCTCGTCAAAGAGTTGGTAATAGAGTTGCGCTTCAGGGGAATATGGATCCGACTATTCTCTACAGCCAACCCAATAGAATCAAACAGGAAGTGGCTTCAATTCTAGAAAATTACGGTCATGGCACAGGACATATTTTTAATCTTGGTCATGGGATTACTCCAGAAGTAGATCCTGCTGCTGCTGGTGCTTTTATCAGTGCGGTGGTTGATCTCTCTCCTCAATATCATTCCTCATAGTTTTTAATCTCGTATAGGCCACATTTTTAGACCTCTTGGTCGTCAAAATGGTTGTTGTGGCAACTTTTGTCTGTATATCCGTCGTTTGATCACGTCTTGGACTATGAATAGTAGGCATATAACCTAAACTGTATTAAATTACCTGTTTGGTCATGCCAAAGGCTCTTATGCGCCTTTTATATTTTAGAAGATTTGGCATTTAAATCATTCAAGGTCGCATGTGCTAAATTTTGGGGATAGTCTGAGTGTCAGTAAAGCAAATTAAAGTTGATGTTAACGAGATTACCGTTGGCATGTTTGTATCGGGATTGGATCGGCCATGGTCGCAGACTCCATTTCCTTTGCAGGGCTTTTATGTGCGCGACATTGAAGAAATTAAGCAGCTTAAAACCCATTGCAATCATGTCTTCATTGATGTGGTTAAGGGCCGCGGTCCTGTCAAAACAAATCTAAAAACATTGTCGGCTGGTGGAGAAAAGCCGAAGTTTTTTTCCCGTAGTTCAAAAAATGCGGCTATCAAAGTCGATGTTGCCCCGCTTAAACTCCGTCGAGATACCTATACAGAAAAAGAGCCGCTTGAAAAAGAAGTTAGGCGCGCGAAGCAGCTGCATCAGCGTGTCCATCGTGCTGTTGGTGAAGTGATGAAGCATGTCGACAGTGGAGACATTCCTGTTGCTGAAACTAAGCGCTTAGCAAGCGATATGGTGGATAGTATTCTTCGCAACCCAGATGCGTTTAGTTGGTTATCTCGAGTTCGAGATATGGATGAGCATACTTACAGTCATTCTGTACGTTCGTCTGTTTGGTCGATATTGTTTGGTCGGCATGCAGGACTAAGTAAAAAAGATTTAGACACCTTGGCGTTAGGCGTACTGCTAAAAGATATTGGTAAGTCGAAACTTGATAAAGATCTTGTTCAAAAAGTCTCTCGCACTTCTTTAGAAAATCAAGAGTATGAAAAATTTGTAGAAATTGGTGCGCAGATATTACGAGAAACCAGTGGCATTGAACCGCGTGTTATATCTGTAGTGAAGACTCACTGTGAGCGATTGAATGGCAGTGGATTTCCATCTCATTTGCGTGGTGATAAAATTCCAATGCTTGGAAAAATTGCCGGCATTGTTACCTTTTATGATGAAACAACTAACCCTCGTAGCGAAAAGTTTCCGATTTCACCATCAAAAGCAGTTGCAAAACTTTATGAAGCTAGGGGCTCTGAATTTCAAGAAGAACTTGTTGTAGAGTTTATCCGCGCAATTGGGCTTTATCCTACAGGTACTCTTGTTGAATTGAGTACAGGTGAAGTTGGCGTTGTCGTTGAACAAAACTTCAAGCGTCGTTTGAAACCAAAAATAGTTTTAGTGTTGGATTCAGTTAAGAATCCAATTCGTAAGCCGGTTATGTTAGATTTGGCTGAAGATGAAAGACGTAAGCAGGCGCTAATCGATAAAGGAAAAGTGACTAGCGCCGAAATAGAAAAAATAGAGATTGCTCAAGATCTAGAGCCGGGTAGTTATGATATTGATATTGCAGAAATACGTGATAAACATGTATTTGCAGGCCTTGCAGATTTTGTAGAAGAAAAGCCTAAGAAAAGTATTTTTTCGCGCTTTAGCTTTAAACGCGACTGGGATTAATATTTTAGAAATCAATATAAATGTCAGTCGCTTGTTTTATTAGAAAATATTATTCACGCATTTGCCAGTCGACCCAACTCTTCACCCATTTTGACGGTACTTCCAGCCTCAAGATCTTCTTTCCATTCCACACAGTCAGGGCCAAATAGCACGATAGCTGTTGACCCTAATTTGAATAATCCCATCTCCTCGCCTTTGTTCAGAATGACATCAGACGTTGTGTTTGGGTATTCTGTTGTGTGAACTTGTTTTTTGTGAGGTGTAATTTGACCTTCCCATACAGTTTCTATGCTAGCAACTATCATTGCACCGACTAAAATAACGGCCATAGGGCCTGAGTTTGTATCAAATATAGTGACAACGCGTTCATTGCGTGCGAATAAATCAGGCACTAACTCAACAGTACTGCTGTTAACAGAAAATAATTTTCCCGGTACGTGTACCATTGTTTGCAGCTGGCCATCAAAAGGCATATGGACACGGTGATAATCTTTTGGTGACAAATAAATAGTTGCGAACTTTCCGCCAAGAAAATGTTGGCTCAGATACTGATCTCCACCTAAGAGCGCAGTTAAATCAAAATCTTTACCTTTTGCTTGGAATAATTTTCCGGATTCAATGTCACCTAATTGGCTAATAGTTCCATCAGCAGGACAGGCGACTGAATTTGTATCTGGGCAGAGGGGACGGAGCTCGGGCTTTATATTGCGAATAAAGAAATCGTTAAACGTGCGGTAAGCGTGGGGGTTTTCTTCAATAGCTTGACTCATGTCAACGTTGAACGCTTTTATGAATAAAGAAATGAGTGAGTTTTTTAGAAAATCAATTTCGCTTTCAGCAAAAAAACCGACACCTCTAGATAATAAATGATGTGGTAATAAGTGCTGAAGAAAAATAAAAAGTTGTTTCACAGTAGTTACTCATTTTAATGAAAGCTTAGGGTGTTAATTCTAAACAAAAATGGTGAGATTAGTAGTAATAAATTGAATGCAGAGCCGAACCTGTTATAGATATATTTAATTTGGATTCCTAATATGAGGTATCAATGGGAGTCGTCGGATCATTTCCCCATTCACTCCATGAGCCTGGGTATGCTTTAATTGAAAAGCCTAAAATTTTGCCTGCTAGATAAGTGAGTCCCGAACGATGATGAGAGTGACAGTGTGTAATAATATTTTTCTCTGAATTAATACCTTTATTGAAAAGATAGTCTTTTATATCGGCTCGAAGACGTAAATTATTTTTTTTGTCCATTAATTCTGTCCATTCGCAATGAATGGCATTGGGTATATGGCCGTTACGTCGTGCAGTCTGTCTGGTCCCCGTAAACTCTTCAGCACTTCGTGCATCCCAAACTGTCAAGTTGGGGGTGCCAAGTTTTTTTAGAATGTCTTCTTTTGTTACGACGAGATCTGAAATAATAGTAGTTTGGTAATTGGTTTGAGTTGGTTCTGGCGCTTTTTGTGTTAGTGGTAAATTATCGCCATGCCAAGCAATTAGTCCTCCGTTGAGATAGGAGTAATTTTTATGGCCGATAACGTCAAGCGTCCAAATAAACCGGCCGGCCCATCCGCCTCCTTCATCGTCATAAACCACGATATGTTTTTCAGGCGTAAGTCCTAATCGAGAAAAAAGGGCGTCTAGCTTTTCTTTTTCTGGCAGTTTCCCTGGTGCAGGTGGCTTACCGCTAACAAGCTCGGTAGGAGACACATGAATAGCATTGGGAATATGTCCCGCTTGATACTGTTGCGGGCTACACAAGTCAATAATCATTATATTGTTGTCGATACAAGTTGATAGTTCTGAAGGTTCGATCAGCATGGATAATTTATTGGTAGATGATTGGTTCATTAAGCTATCAGTCTTATAGTTAAACTTATTTTACATTTTACTTTTAATAAACAGCTCAGTTTCTTAAAGCTTGATTAAAAGAGTGTCGAATTATAACAGAAGCTGCAATAGATATTGGTGTTGTGAATAGTCGTTTGATAGCGGTCTAGGCTTTTAGGGATTCTGTTGTTGGAGAACCTTGATAAGGTTGTTAATATCGACGTCAATAGCTTTATATTTGAGAAATGACGATTCAGCGATAGAAATATTTGTATCCAAACAAGGTGAGTGAAACATGATAAGTGATAGTAATTTAATCTGGATCGATTTAGAGATGACAGGGTTAGAGCCTGAGAAAGATGTCATTATAGAAATAGCGACACTAATAACAGATAAGGATTTGAATATTTTAGCAGAAGGGCCTATTGCTGCAATTCATCAGTCGGATTCTATCTTATCTGGAATGGATGAGTGGAACACAAATCAACACGGAAAGTCAGGTTTAACGGATAGAGTTAAAGCGAGTAATGTAGATGTTGCTGGCGCAGAAAAGATGACGATCGATTTTTTAAGTCAATGGGTGCCTGAAGGAAAATCACCGATATGCGGAAATTCAATTTGTCAGGATCGGCGTTTTTTGGCGAACTACATGCCTAAGCTTGAAGCGTATTTTCATTATCGAAATTTGGATGTGAGTACGTTAAAAATCTTAGCTCAGCAATGGAGCCCCTCAGTTTCTGATGGAGTGAAAAAAATGGGGAGTCATTTGGCAATGGATGACATAAAAGATTCTGTTGCTGAATTGCAACATTATAAAAAATATTTTTTAAGCGTCGAATAAAAAAATATGAAAAACGCTTGAAGAATTCAAGTTTTATGTTGTTTTAGAGCCCAATCTATATGTTCGGAAAGAACGTCAGAGCTTAGGGTGGCTTTGCTCGATTTTTTTTCGATTAACGCTGAGACTATTTTTTTAGATGTTGGTGCGTTGCCAAGCGCAACGCTAATATTTCGTAGCCAATTTTCATAACCAATTCGTCGGATAGGTGCCCCCTCCGTTTTTTTGAGAAATTCTTCTTCAGTCCAGTTGAATAAATCCACTAGTTCGGGTGAATCTAATTGATGTCTGGGTTTGAAATCATTTTCATCCGTTGGTTTTGCAAATTTATTCCAAGGGCAAACTATCTGGCAATCATCGCACCCAAATATTCTGTTACCCATTGGTTTGCGTAAGTTTTCTGGGATAGCACCTTTATGTTCGATGGTTAAATATGAAATACATTTTCGTGCGTCAAGTTCGTAAGAATTAACAAAAGCTTGTGTCGGGCAAATATCTAAGCAGGCGTGACATGATCCGCAATGATTGCTGGCAGGTTCTGGCTCACAGGGTAACGGCAAACTGGTAAATACTTCGCCTAGGAAAAACCAGCTTCCTGCTTTGTTGTTGATGAGCATTGTGTTTTTTCCGATCCATCCAAGATTGGCTTTTTCCGCAAGTGCTCGTTCAAGAACTGGCGCACTATCAACAAAAGGTCGCTGATTGAGAGGGTTGGGAATTTTATTTTCATCATTTTTTGAAATTTCAGATTCAATTCTTTCCGTTAATACTTTTAATCGCTTGCGAATGAGTTTGTGATAGTCACGCCCCAAAGCATAACGAGCCAAATAAGCTTTATTTCTTTGTTGGAGGAGCCGTGCTTGTGACGTATCTCCGGGCAAATAATCCATGCGGACAGAAATCACACGGACGGTGCTGGGCAATAACTCTTGAGGACGAGATCGTTTTTTTTCGTGATCGCCCATCCACGACATCGTGCCGTGATACCCCTTTTCTAGCCACTTTTCTAAATGGGCTTCGTGAGGCTGAAGTTCGGTATCAGTAATGCCGACTTGCTGAAATCCCAGCTCTTTGCCCCACGTTTTGATCATAAGAGCTAGCTCCGCAAGATCGGTTTTATTGTAAGATTTGTTTTCAGACATAATTTTTCACTCACATTGCAGGTATAATTCTGCCAGAAAAACAGATGGAATGATCTGTGTAGATGTCAGTAACTCGCTATATGGCAGGTAACATTGATAATTTTTGGAGTATTCAAGGTTCTTTATTAATTGGCGGTTCCTACGGAATATAAAATATGAATGATCAACTCTTTACCGTGAATCAAGCCAGAGAGCTCGATCGAATAGCCATAGAGGAATTTAATATTCCTGGGATATCGCTAATGAAGCGGGCAGGGGCTTGTGTCTTTGATGCGTTATTACAGAGATGGCCTGATGTTGCTCGTACAGCTGATCAACACATTACTGTGTTTTGTGGGGCGGGCAATAATGCTGGGGATGGCTATATTGTTGCGGGCTTAGCAGCACAGAAAAAGATATCAGTCAGTATTGTATTTTTATCCGATCCTAAAAAGCTTTCTGGTGATGCGCATAGAGCGTTTTGTTTTGCGCGAGATGCAAACGTTCCCATGTTCACTTTTGATGAAAAGAGAGACATTTCTCAGGGTGTGATTGTTGATGCTTTATTTGGTATCGGGCTTTCTCGTATTGTCGAAGGAAGTTATTTAGCGGCTATCCAGAAGATTAATAATAGCGGTATAGCAATTATTGCTGTTGATGTTCCTTCCGGTTTGTCTGCAGATACTGGTGCTGTTCTTGGTGATTGCGTGAATGCTGATGTGACGGCAACATTTATAGGTAGAAAGCGTGGGCTCTATACTGGAGACGCTCCAGCAAAAGTAGGTGAGATTGTTTTTGATGCGTTGATCGATGAGCCTATCTATCAAGCAGTGATAGAAAAAGTGTTAGCAAGCCAAACTGTTTTAATTGAAAAGATAGATTTTAATGAAGCAGTTTTAAGGTTGTCGCCACGACAAAAAAATGCTCACAAAGGTAATTATGGGCATACGCTTGTTGTTGGCGGTGACAACGGAATGGGCGGTGCGGTGCTGATGGCCGCAGAAGCCGCAGCTCGCACCGGCTCGGGTTTGGTTTCTGTCGCGACAAGGCCGGACCATGTTGTCCCATTACTGACTCGTCGACCGGAGATCATGGTTAGTGCTGTTGAGTCATCGGATGATATGTTGCCATTATTATCGAAAGCTTCGGTCATTGTGATTGGTCCTGGATTGGGGCAGTCTGAATGGTCCAAGCAGCTCTTAAAAATGTCTATGATGTCTGGGTTGCCGATGGTGATAGATGCTGATGGTTTAAATCTTATTGCAGAGCTTTCCAAAAAAGAAAATGTTTACAGCGATCAGTGGGTGCTGACGCCTCATCCGGGCGAAGCGGCTAGATTATTGAGTACAGTAGTTGCCGACATTGAAATCGATCGGTTTAAAGCCATTACACTACTACAAGAGAAATATGGTGGAGTTGTTGTTTTAAAAGGAGCGGGGAGTTTAATTGCTTCATCGGTAGAATTTAATACTGAGTCGATGTCGGGCACTGCGCCATCAATTAACGTCAATGAAACAGGTAATCCTGGTATGGCTACTGGTGGTATGGGTGATGTGCTGAGTGGCGTTATCGGCGGTTTAATTGCGCAAAAGATGTCTTTGAAAGATGCTGTAGAGTTGGGTGTTTCATTACATGGTGCAGCAGCTGATAAAGCAGTACAGGTAAATGGCGAAAGAGGGTTGCTCGCGACCGACTTGTTTTCTCATCTTCGTCGTTTGGTTAATCCGTAAGCACTACCCAAGCAAAGCATAAAAAATAAAAGTTAGCAGAATCAAAAAAATAAAGAATTTACGCGATGAACAACGACAGTAAGCAATCACTATTTTTGAATAATGAAGAGGCGACGGTTTCTTTTGGGAAAAAAATCGGTACTTCAGTTTTAAGCGATGTGAAAACAACCGGAGTAGTGATTTATTTAATTGGCGATTTAGGTGCAGGTAAAACAACACTGTGTCGAGGTGTGCTGAATGCTTTTGGATATTATGGCGCTGTTAAGAGCCCAACATACACATTAGTTGAGCCGTATGATATTGAAGACCTGCAAGTGTGCCATTTTGATCTGTACCGTTTGGGTGATCCCGAAGAGTTGGAATATATGGGGATTAGAGATTATTTCGGTCCGGGGAATCTTTGTCTAATAGAATGGCCTAACCGTGGAGAAGGCGTTTTGCCTGATGCGGATTTAATCGTTACAGTGACTGTTAAATTACCTGGCCGACATATCGAAGTCTTGGCAAATACGAAAATTGGCGAAAATATTATGAGTCAGTTAAGAAAAGAATTATAAATAAGCACTTATAGTCAGCCTCTGTTCATTTATAGTGTGCTACAAGGGTTTTAACTTTTAGCGAACCAAATATTAATCGTGTGATGTATTGATGCAAAACAGTTTCGAATATCGACAATGTAGAGCGGCCATCAAAATTGCCGTAAAAAATGCGACGCTTGCGGTCGGTTTTTTGTGTCTATTGATGTTCGGGCATTCTGTTTTTGCCGTCAGTGTTGATAGCGTAAGATTATGGCGAGCTCCAGATAATACGCGGATAGTTTTTGATTTAAGTGGTCCCGTTCAGCACAACATGTTCATGTTGTCTAACCCTCGTCGTTTAGTTATCGATATAGAAAATGCTCGTTTTAAAGCAGATTTAAAGGAATTAGGTATCGCTAATACACCTGTGAGCAAAATCAGAACAGGTAAGCGTGGTGCAAATGATTTACGTGTCGTGCTGGATTTAAAAGAAAAAGTCGACCCTAAAATATTCACGTTAGTAAAGCATGGCGATAAAAATGATCGTTTAGTATTAGATTTATTTGATGCAGAAAGAATTGCAGAGCCAGTGATTGTTATCCCTAGTCCCACTACGCAGTCTCGGCGAGATATTGTGATCGCTGTTGACGCGGGTCATGGCGGAGAAGATCCCGGTGCAATTGGTTCAAAGCGTGTTTACGAAAAAAATGTTGTCCTCGATATTAGTAAGCGATTGGTTAATATTATTAACAAGCAGCCGGGTTACAAGGCACAGCTGACGAGAACGGGCGACTATTATATAGAATTGAAAAAGAGGCCTGCTCTTGCGCGAGCGATGAGAGCTGATTTGTTTGTGTCTGTTCATGCGGATGCATTTAGAAATAGCGGTGCTCGAGGAGCTTCGGTTTATGCGCTTAATCGACGTGGTGCAAAAGCAACCAGTGATACAGCACGTTATCTAGCGCAAAAAGAAAACAAAGCTGATTTGATTGGTGGTGTTGGAAATGTAAATTTAAAAGATAAAGATGAAACACTAGCTGGGGTTTTAGTTGATTTGTCGATGACGCATACATTGAGTTCGAGTTTGGAAGTCGGACAAAATGTTTTATCATCAATGGGCAGTTTAGCTAAGTTGCATAAATCGCATGTGGAGCAAGCAAATTTCGCAGTGTTACGTTCGGCTGATATGCCATCAATTCTGGTCGAGACTGGATTCATTTCAAACCCTGGTGAAGCTAAAAGGCTTAGCACTCCTGCCTACAGACAGCAAATGGCTGAAAAAATATTTAAAGGCGTTCGACATTATTTTAATAAAACTCCTCCAGTAGGAAGCTATATTGCATGGATGAAAAATAATGGTAATCAAAAGCCTAGTGAGCATGTTATTACTCGAGGTGACACTCTGTCTGAAATCGCAAAGCGATATAATGTGTCGGTGAATGAAATTCTTAGATTTAATGGCTTGTCAAACACGGTCATACGAATTGGTCAACGCATTAAAATACCAACTTCGTAATTCCTGCTAATGATTAGAAAATTATTTCGTTGCTACTGATTTAAAGTAAAAAAATTTATATTTCAATAAATACACAAATCCAATTAAAAAGAATTTCTTGTGAATCCAATTAAACATATCCAATTGTTATCTCCCCGGCTATCAAACCAGATTGCTGCCGGTGAAGTTGTTGAACGTCCAGCAAGTGTTATTAAAGAATTGCTAGAAAATAGTATTGATGCAGGCGCTACTTCTATTGAAGTTGATGTTGAGCAGGGCGGTATTAAATTGTTACGCGTTCGAGATAATGGCGGTGGTATTCCTAAAGAGGATCTCGCATTAGCATTAAGTCGACATGCTACCAGTAAAATTCATATTCTTGACGATCTTGAGGCCGTTCAAACACTAGGCTTTCGCGGTGAAGCGTTGGCGAGTATTAGCTCGGTTTCTCGTTTAGTCTTGAGCAGTAATACCGAAGAAAAAAGCGGTGGCTGGCAAGTGAAAGCAGAAGGCCGGGAGATGCAGGCTGACATTACTCCAACCGGTCATTTGCAAGGGACAACCGTTGAAGTTCAAGATTTATTTTTTAATACGCCGGCGAGAAGAAAGTTTTTAAAAACAGAAAAAACAGAATTCAATCGTATAGAAGATGTGATCAAAAAACTAGCGTTAGCAAATTTCCATATTACGTTCACGCTAAAACATAACGGGAAAGTAATTCATAACTTTCGGTCAGCAGAATCACAAATTGAAAAAGAACGTCGAGTTGCGCAAGTGTGTGGCCCTGCGTTTATGGATAATGCGATTGCGGTTGAAATGGAGCGTGGCGGTTTAACATTGTGGGGTTGGGTCGCACTTCCAGCATTTTCTCGCAGCCAAGCTGACCTACAATATTTTTATGTTAATGGTCGATCAATTCGTGACAAAGTTGTCACTCATGCTGTTCGACAAGCTTATGCTGATGTTCTATATCATGGTCGTCACCCAGCTTATGTTTTGAATTTGGAAATTGATGCTGCGACTGTTGATGTCAATGTTCATCCGACAAAACATGAAGTTCGTTTTAGAGATAGTCGTTTTGTCCATGATTTTTTATATCGAAGTTTACACAGAGCGTTAGCAAGCGTTCGACCCGGCGACCAACAACATGATTCCCAAGCGAATAGTGTTGCAACTGGCGGCGTCGCAAATATAGAAACAGGTGAGATTGAATTCCCGAATAAAGTAAATAATGATTCCTTGAGTTCTGTAGGAGGCGCTGTATTAGATGCGCCGCAACATCAGTCAGCACTTAATTTTTTAAATCGTCCATCATCATCTTCTACATATCTGCAAAATTCTCAAGCCATCAATCAAGTGCGCGAGGATATGAGGATTTATGAGGCGTTACATTCTTCTGGGTCAGAAGGGGTTGGTGATGCGGGGGCGATACATCAAAGCGAACAAGAAATCCCTCCGTTGGGATACGCGATAGCTCAGCTAAAAGGAATTTTTATTTTAGCTGAAAATGCACAAGGTTTAATTGTCGTCGATATGCATGCGGCGCATGAGCGTATTACCTACGAGCGAATGAAAACGGCAGTAGATATTGATGGCATAAAAGCGCAACCATTGTTGGTCCCGCAATCTATTGCTGTCAGTCAAAAAGAAGCAGATTGCGCGGAAGAGAAGGCCGAAATATTTTCTTCGTTAGGTTTTCACATGCATCGTGCGGGGCCAGAAAGTTTGTTAATAAGACAAATTCCCGTCATGCTTGACCGTAGCAATGTTGAGCAATTAGTTCGCGATGTACTTGCTGATATTGTTGAGCATGGCACTAGTGAAAGAATTAAAGAACATATGAATGAAATTCTGGGAACCATGGCATGTCATGGTTCTGTTCGTGCAAATCGAAAATTAACCATTCCAGAAATGAATGCGTTACTTCGAGACATGGAAGCTACTGAGCGAAGTGGTCAGTGTAATCATGGTCGACCAACATGGACGGCCTTCAGTTTGCAAGAAATTGATAAGTGGTTTATGCGGGGACAATAAGCCTATTCGTTTCTTTTGTATCTATGTACAGCACTTTTATTATTGTTACGACCTTGGTTCTGTTTCATTTATTCATCTCTGTTTTAGTAATAGTTATAGTCTTATGAAAAAACCACCGGTTATTTTTTTGATGGGCCCCACTGCTGCTGGTAAAACAGATTTGGCCATTTCGCTTACAGAAAAAATTCCAGTGGATGTCATTAGTGTCGATTCGACGATGGTATACCGTGAGTTGGATATAGGCTCCGCCAAACCAACTCGCGAAGAGTTAGCTAAAGCGCCTCACCAATTAGTTGATATTCGTGATCCTTCAGACCCTTATTCCGCATCGGAATTTTGTGATGATGCGATGGCTGCAATCCAGGCAAGCCATGAAAAAAATCGAATTCCTTTATTGGTTGGCGGCACAATGATGTATTTCAATGTGCTCCTTAAAGGAATGGCCGAGATGCCAAGTGCTGATGTAGAAATCCGTATGGAGATTGAGGCGATAGCTAAAGAAGAGGGCTGGCCTGCGTTGCATGAACAATTGAGAAAAGTTGATCCAGAAACGGCTGCATCACTGCATCCTAATCACTCGCAAAGAATTTCTCGTGCACTTGAAGTGTTCAAGTTGACGGGAAAAACAATGAGCCAGTTGAGGAATGAGCAGCATGAATCACCGAAATCAAAGCATGATTCGTTTTTAAATCGCTTTTCTGTTGGTCAATTTGCTGTTGGCCCTCGTAATAGAGCTGTACTTCATGATCGGATAAAAAAACGATTTCACACAATGATTGAGAGCGGTTTTGAACAAGAAGTGATTGGTTTGCGCAGTCGTGGCGATTTGCATGCTGACCTCCCTGCTGTTCGTGCCGTGGGCTATCGGCAAATGTGGGAGTACCTTGATGGAGAGACTTCTTATGAAGAAATGATAGAGAAGGGCATTGCAGCGACACGCCAATTGGCTAAGCGACAGCTAACGTGGCTGAGAAAATGGGAATCGTTACAATGGCTTTATACTGAAGATGAGAGCGGGAGAGAAATAAACTTGCCCGATATTTGTAACCTAACCTTGAATTATTTGAAGCAAACAACAATATAATTGAAACGGTTTGTGGAGTTTAATGTCATAATTAGCTGCGCTTGCTATCTATCATTGAGTTTCTGATGTTGTCTCAAGTTGAGTTCTTAGAAATTTAGATCGCAGTGCATTTTGGGGGTGTGGTGGCGCTTTTTTAGAGATGCACCATACTCTTTTATATCCCTTTTTGCGGTCGCACGAATCCGCACTGTTCTGGGGCTTTTTCGTGTAATTCTGTTTTTTTGCTTATTTATTTTTATTTGTCGTAGCTTTTTTTGTCTTCAAAGCCCCATATTTGATTTATGGCTGTTTGGTGTTGACTGTATGGCTACTTTTACTTCATATCTTAAGGAGAATCCCCATGTCAAAAGGGCATAGCTTACAAGACCCTTACCTCAACGTTTTACGCAAAGAGCGTATACCCGTATCAATTTATTTGGTAAATGGTATTAAGTTACAAGGCCAAGTTGAGTCGTTTGATCAATTCGTTGTGTTACTAAAAAATACTGTAAGCCAAATGGTTTACAAACATGCTATTTCAACTGTTGTACCTTCACGTGCTGTCCGTGTTCCGATGACGACGTCTCCGGAAGATGAAGACGAAGGCTGAGTTGAACAGGCTAAAGAATAAAAAGGATTGCTGATTGTTTTTTGATCGTCCTGAGTCAGGTGAATCCGCTATTTTGGTTCACTTCGACTTCAATCGCTATGATGATCCCGAAGATCCACGGGAATTTGAAGAGCTCGTATTATCTGCGAATGGCGATCCCGTTGCCTTTTTGATGGGGAAGCGGGCTACCCCGCACGCGAAATATTTTATCGGTACCGGAAAACTGCAGGAGCTTTGTGATCTCGTTAAGAAGCATGAAGCTGCTGTGGTTATCTTTAATCATGTTTTGTCTCCCAGCCAAGAGCGAAATATTGAACATGCTGTATGTTGTCGCGTCCTTGATCGTGTAGGTCTTATCCTCGATATTTTTGCCCAGCGGGCACGAACTCACGAAGGTAAATTACAGGTTGAGCTGGCTCAGTTACGCCATGTTTCTACTCGGCTTGTTCGAGGCTGGACACATTTGGAGCGCCAGAAAGGTGGTATTGGTCTTCGTGGGCCAGGTGAAACACAATTAGAAACCGATCGGCGCTTAATTCGCGTTAGAATACGTTCTATTGAAGGGCGATTAGAGAAGGTACGAAAGCAGCGAGATCAGGGGCGTCGTTCGAGACGGCGAGCAGAAGTGTTGACGGCTTCTTTAGTTGGATACACCAATGCGGGAAAATCCACATTATTTAATCGGTTGGCTTCGTCAGATGTTTATGCTGAAGATCAGCTGTTTGCGACACTGGATCCGACCATGAGGCGTATAGAGGTCGAAGAGCTTGGCCCTGTAGTTCTGGCTGATACCGTTGGTTTTATTAGTCATTTACCACATAAATTGGTTGAAGCTTTTCGAGCAACACTAGAAGAGGTCTCATCGTCTGAATTGTTGTTGCATATTATTGATGCATCTGCAGAAGACCCAGAAGTGAACATTCAGCATGTTGAAGACGTACTAACCGAAATAGGTGCGATGGAGTTACCTCAGTTAAAGGTTTTTAATAAAATCGATTTGCTGCCAGGTACTCTTCCCCGAATAGATAGAAATGCGGATGGTGTTCCAAAAGCTGTTTGGTTATCGGCTGTCACGGGAGCAGGCTTAGAAAATTTATTGGTAGCAATAAAAGAATTGCTGGCTTGTGAGCGTGTGCAGAATATTATTAGATTGTCGCCAAGCCAATCTCGTATTCGTGCCAAGTTACATGAACAAAAAGCTGTTGTTAGCGAAGCACATCTAGACGATGGTTCTTGTGATATTGAGATTAATATCGCAAAGACAGATTTTTTACGTCTTTTGAGTGTTGAAAGAATTCAGTGGGATGATGTGTCCTGGCAAGGTGAATTGGTTAGTCAAGATTCCATCAAAGATGAAGATGAATCATTAGGGCATACATCGCTAAAATTAGAACAAGATGCTAGTAAGTTGAGCAATAAATCAAATCGTCTAGCAAGTTAAAGATTAATAAATATAATATTCGAAATAAAACTAATACAGATTAAATACTCCGGAGAGTTATATGGCTTGGAATGAACCAGGTGGGGATCAAAAAGATCCGTGGGGCGGCGGTAAACGCGGCGGAAGCGGTGGAGATCAAGGTCCGCCAGATTTAGATGAAATGTTAAAAAAATTCCAACAAAAAATGAATGCGATTTTTGGTGGGGCCGGTGGCGGGAATTCAGGTAAAGGATTTTCAGCTGCAGCATTTGGCGTTTTAGGATTAGTACTTCTGGCAGTTTATTTTGTTTCAGGCGTGAGGATCATTAATGAGCAAGAGCGAGGTGTTGTTTTACGGTTAGGTGTCTACGACCGAACACTTGCTCCTGGTTTCAATTGGATACCGCCACTCATTGATAGAATGCATAAAGTTAACGTGACAGGTTTGAGATTTCATAACGTCAAACGTATTTCAATGTTAACTCAAGATTTGAATATTGTAGAAGTGGACTTATCTGTACAGTACGTTATTGGCAATGCTCAAGATTTTGTTTTAAATGTCCGCAACCCTGAAGACAGTTTACGTGAAGCAACTGATAGCGCGCTGCGTCATGAAGTAGGGGCGACAGTAATGCACGAAGTGTTAACAGAAGGTCGAGGCCAGTTAGCCATTCAAGTTGGTGACCGATTACAAGAATATCTCGATAATTATGGCACAGGGATTACTATTCGTGCTGTGAACGTCGAAGAGACAACGCCGCCACAAGAAGTGCAAAGTGCATTCGATGATGTTAACCGTGCACGAGAAGATGAAGAAAGAGTTAAAAATGAAGCGCAAGCTTATTCAAACGGCATTATTCCTGAGTCTCGTGGTAAAGCAAAACGAATGATTGAAGAAGCAAATGGTTACCGTGAGCAAGTTATTGCTAGGGCTGAAGGTGAAGCTGATCGTTTTCAAAAGTTATTAGCTGAATATAAAAAAGCGCCAGATGTTACGCGTGAACGTTTGTACTTGGATGCGGTTGAAAGCGTCATGGCGAACAGTACAAAAATCATGATTGATGTTGAAGGCGGCAATAACATGATGTACTTGCCGTTAGATAAAATGGTAAGTCAAACCTCGTCTTCTTCTCGAGAAGAAGGCATGTCGGAGAGTGATATTCTCGACGTTGAGCAGCGTGTTTTAGAGCGCTTACGCAATGAACTAACTACAAGCTCGCGACGACGCTAGGAGAATATTATGAATGGTAAATCAGTTTTCTTATCCGGAATTGTTGTTGTCGCTTTGCTTGTTGCTTCAAACAGTCTTTTTATTGTTGATCAACGACAAACGGCAGTAATGTTGAAATTTGGTCGAGTTGTTTCAACCGATATCCAACCAGGATTACACTGGAAGTGGCCTGTTATTAACGATGTTAAAATATTTGATGCAAGAATATTAACATCGCGAACTCAAACACAACGGTTTCTCACCGTTGAGAAAAAAGGCATGATCGTTGATTATTTTGTTAAGTGGCGTATTTTTGATGTAGAAAAATATTACACAGCTACAAATGGCGATGAAATCAGTGCCGACCAGGCAATTGCTCGACCCGTCAATGAAGGCCTGCGTAATGAGATTGGTGAAAGAACATTGCAAGAAGTTGTTAGTGGTGAGCGAGATGAGCTAATGGCGGACTTAATCAAAAAAGTGAGTGAAGAATCGAAAGAGCGATTAGGTGTTGAGATTATCGATGTTCGTGTAAAACGAATTGATTTGCCTGAAGATGTCAGCGAGTCAGTGTTTAATCGGATGAAGGCAGAACGAGAACAAGAAGCAAGAGAGCATCGCTCTGAAGGAAAAGAGAAAGCTGAAGCTATTCGTGCCGATGCTGATCGACAAGCGGTTGTTATCGAAGCTGATGCTTATAAAGAAGCTGAACAGTTACGCGGTGACGGTGACGCGAGATCGTCAGAAATTTACGCTTCAGCGTTCAATAAAGATCCTGAGTTCTATTCGTTTGTTCGTAGCCTAAGTGCTTACAAGGAAACATTTAAGTCTCGTAATGATGTTCTGTTAGTTGACCCTGAAAGCGATTTCTTTCGTTATCTAAACAATTCAAGCGGCAAAAAATAATTGCTGTCTGAGCGGTAAGGAGAGCTATTTCTTTACCGCTTTACTTTCCTTTCTTCTGCACCTGCCTCTGTTATCTTCCCGCCAAAAAGTGGTAGAATTCCCTAACCGGGCTCGTGGAGCTTGTCGGATTTAGCGTTAAGAATTTTCCGTTTTATGCTATTAATTAGTGCCGCGGTGGAGTGCTAAATCCAACAGACTTCTGACCCGGTTTTTTTGTGTCAGCTATTTAGGTTTGATCTTAATCTTTAATGTTATCAGGTAGTTACTGTTTTGTGATGGTAGCTATGCGAGAGAAATTGCGGGTAATTAGCTGGGTTGATGTCCGAGTTAAATTAATTGCTATAAACGTTTACAAATGAAGTTATTTGGGCTGAGTAACCTCGAGACACAATATGTGGGATGACATAGTTCGCGCGCTTTGCCTGGTGCTTATTTTTGAAGGGATGATCCCATTCTTGTATCCAAATCGCTGGCGTGAACTGGTTTTAAAGCTGTCTCTAATGAGTGAAAAAAACTTACGTCTTATAGGATTAATTTCGATGGCGATAGGGGTTTGTGTCCTCTATGTAATTCGCTGATTCGAAGGGCAATATTCAAAATAGAGTGTGTTATGACAAATGTAGATCGTTGGTTGCTGCCGGATGGCGTTGAAGAAATTCTTCCAGGGCAAGCACTCCAAATTGAACGAATTCGGCGAGAGCTTTTAGATCTTTATCGCCTCTGGGGTTACGAGTTCGTCATTCCTCCTCTCATGGAGTTCACTGATTCTCTTTTAGGTCTTGGCCAGGATCTAGACTTGATGACTTTTAAAGTGACCGACCAGCTATCTGGTCGCACTCTGGGTATTCGTGCTGACATCACGCCACAGACTGCCCGAATGGATGCGCACAGCTTGTATCGTCAAGGTGCTAATCGACTTTGTTATGCGGGCCATGTTCTTTTTACTAAGCCGAAAACACCTTTAACTACACGCGCTCCAATTATGTCGGGTGTTGAATTGTATGGTGAGGCAGGTCTAGATGCCGATGCTGAAGTTCTGTCTCTTTTGTTTGAGGCATTAGCAACTTTAGGCTTAAAGGAAACTTCTGTCGAAATTGGACATGTCGGAATTTTTCGTGCCTTGATGAACGTGGTAAATCTCAATTTATCCCAGCAGGCTGAATTATTTGATCTGTTGCAGCGAAAAGCCCAAGCAGAAACACTCGTCTGGGTAAAAGAAAATATTAAAAATGATGTCTTGGCAAAAATGATTTGCGATTTACCGCGTATGGCGGGTGATCGAACTTGTTTGTCTGATGCAAAAGACAAATTAAAAAATATCTCGCCTGAAGTTGTTGTAGCCATAGAAGAGTTAGAAGATTTGGCCGATATTATTCAACGACGTTATCCTTCATCACAGTTATATTTTGATTTAAGTGAGCCCCACAGTTTTGATTATCATACGGGGATTGTTTTTTCTGTTTTTGCTCCCGGTTTTGGTCGATCTCTTGCAAGCGGCGGTCGTTATGATCATGTTGGTGAAGTTTTTGGGCGAGCTAGGCCTGCTACAGGCTTTTCTTTAGACGTCACTGCCGTCAATCAGCTTCTCAATATTCCTGTCAATAAAAAAATGGGTGTCTTCGTTCTGGTCAATGAAGATGCAAGTCAGTGGGAAGCAATTCAAGCGTTGCGGGCGAAAGGAGAAACTGTTATCTGTGGTTTTTCTGAAAGCGAAGTTGTTAGAGAAGAAGTTTTATGTGATAGACAGCTGTCATTCGCTAATGGCAAGTATGTTGTCGAAGCGTGGAAGTAATTTTTTTCTATTTAAATTTGTGTTTATTTTATATTTAACGAAAGAGTTGGTCGAGCATGGGTAAGAATGTTGTTGTTTTGGGTACACAATGGGGCGATGAGGGTAAAGGAAAGATTGTCGACTTATTAACGGATCAAGCTTCTTTGGTTGTTCGGTTTCAAGGTGGACACAATGCTGGTCATACCTTAGTTATCGAAGGTAAAAAAACAGTTTTGCATTTAATTCCATCTGGAATTTTACGTGAAAACGTTACATGTTTAATTGGTAATGGTGTTGTTCTGTCTCCTCAAGCATTGTTACATGAAATGGCAGAATTGGAAGAGAAAGGTATTCCCGTTCGAGAAAAATTAAAATTATCTCCAGCTTGTCCATTAATTCTTCCTTACCATATTGCGCTAGACCAAGCACGGGAAGTCGCATTAGGTAGCGGAAAAATTGGAACGACAGGCCGTGGAATCGGTCCTGCGTATGAAGATAAGGCCGCGCGTCGAGGGCTTCGTCTTGGTGATTTATTAAATGAAGAACGTTTCGCTAAAAAATTAAAAAGTATTATGACGTTACATAATTTCATGTTGACGGAATATTACAAAGTTGATGGCGTTGATTATGATCAGGTGCTTGCCGACTCGTTAGCCTGGGGGAGAGAATTGCGCCCAATGGTTGCTGATGTTGTGAGTATTTTGCACGAAGCGAGAGAGCGCGGCGATAATATTATGTTTGAGGGAGCGCAGGGTTCTCTTTTAGATATTGATCACGGTACTTACCCATTTGTTACTTCATCAAATACAACCGCGGGTGGAACCGCAACAGGTTCTGGCGTTGGTCCTCTGTATTTAGATTATGTGTTGGGAATTACAAAGGCTTATACAACCCGTGTTGGATCTGGTCCTTTTCCTACAGAGTTAAGTTGTGAGGTTGGAAAACACTTGGGTGTTAAAGGCCATGAATTTGGAGCGACAACGGGAAGAGAAAGAAGAACAGGCTGGTTTGATGCTGTCGCAGTAAAGTATGCTGTTCAAATAAATTCTATTTCTGGAATGTGTTTAACTAAGTTGGATGTTCTCGACGGCTTAGAGCGAATAAAAATTTGTATTGGATATAAAAACGCTCAAGGTGAAGCTCTTACGATTCCTTTTGACGCTGAAGGTTGGGAAGAAGTGGTTCCCGTTTACGAAGAAATGCCTGGATGGCAGGCAACAACTTTTGGGTTACAGAAAATGGAAGATCTTCCTGTCGAAGCGATTAATTATATTAAGCGACTTGAAGTCCTTGCTGGTGTTCCTGTTGATATAGTTTCTACTGGCCCTGATCGTGTTGAGACGATAGTGCTAAAGCAACCATTTAGTTGAGGTGGTTACAAAATTAAATAACCTTATCAGAGCGGCGATTTTTTAGTAAAACTGATTGCACCATCAGCTGCCTCATTCCTTTCTCTCATCTCTCATCTCTTGATGCTATTGATTCTTCCTATATTCAAAGCAAAAAAAACCCATCATGAGATGGGTTAAAATTTTAAGCTAGAAGAACTAGAAGTGAAGTTACGCGTTTGAATAGGTCAAGCGCGGAGGGCTTGGATGACACTCTTCAATCTTAGGCTTAAGCCTTGAAATCTGAAGAGTGGCTTCCGAAGTTTAAGTCTTCATAGGCAACTAAACCTATCAAAGCAAAACTAATAAAGAAAACAGTTAATGTGAACATGGTAAGCTCCTTGCGCTTTCTGTTAGCTGACTAGCTAACTCATGTGGGTAACTATAGTGATGAGCCTGTTATGTTTCAAATGGTATAAGATCATCATATAGATGATTTTAATTCATATCATTTTGCTTTGAGGCTTAGCGTTCAAAGTTTACTTTTGACTTAGGAATCAAAAACTTTGATTCAAAAAAAACCCGTCAAATAGACGGGTATGAATAGCTAGAAGTGGTAATGCTTAAGATAAGGCTGTTGAATCACACTAGAAGGCTAATTTAATAATGCTATGAATATAACATCAGTCTGGCATTTGCCTTAACCTTTCGGTCCTTTGTGAATCTTCAATGGCAGCAAAGATACTCAATCGATAGATATTCATCAAATGTACTAATATCATTATAGGTATGAATTTAATTCATTTTGGGTTGTGTGTTTTTCCTTGCTCAACTTCATCCATTTATTCAAAGGCTGTAAATTCTTTAAGATGATGTGTGTTGGCCTTTACGAAGCTTATAAAGCTTATGACTAAGGGATCTGTATACATATGATTATTCCTTACGTGGCATTTTTTACAGTGATGTTATGATCTTGGTTCATGTTGGATCATACTTTCTTTCTATCTTAAGATTACTTTTGAGGTTTTTATGGATACACGTGAGCTAGCGCGAATAGATTTAAATTTGTTAGTTGCGCTACAAGTTTTAATTGAAGAATGTAATGTTTCTAAAGCTGCTGAGCGCTTATTTATTACTCAGTCGGCGATGAGTAAAACCCTTGGGCGTCTTCGTGAACTATTTGATGATCCGCTTTTTACGAGAAGTTCACATGGAATGGTGGCGACTCCGAGAGCCTTAGATTTACAAGAGCAGCTAGCTACTCTCTTGCACGGTGTTCAGGGTCTTGTTGCTCCTCATGAATTTGATCCGTGGGTTTACAAGGGTGAATTCAAAATTGCGATTCCAGAATATGTTGGAATGGCAATACTCCCTATTTTACTGGAGGAGCTTCAGCAAGAAGCTCCTAATATTCGCATCGTAGCGATAAGTCGTATTGAGCATCAGTTGGAGCAACTTGCTAGCGGTGATTTAGATTTGGCCATTCACGGTAGACATTCCCGATATGGATCTGATTTTACTCTTGATCCGATTGCTAGCTTGCCCCCCGTACTTCTTGTTCGACAAGCTCATCCTCTCCGAACCGAAAAAAAAGAATTACTGGTTTGGAGTGATTTGAAGCATATTATTGAGACTTACCCCCAAGTTTGGCTCTATGTTCCTGATCTGGATGAGCTAGATATGGGGCCGCTTGAAGAAGTGAGTCGTGACACTTTGGGGTTTGGAGATATTGTTTTTGAAACGTCGCATATGTTTTCAGCCATTGAGGTGGTAAAGAGAACAAATTGCGTGATGTTCGGCCCGCCCTTTATCACTAGGCATCCAGCGTTGGGTGCGGGTGTTGCAAGCATTCGCTTGCCTGTAGAAGAAAAAAATTATATTCATTATGTATTGGCAACCCATCGTCGAATTGCCGGTTCGGCTGTGCATCAGTGGCTAAGAAAAAAAATAATAAATATTGTTAGGCGTGTTGATAAGCAAACACAAAGTGAAAATCCTTACCGTATATATGGCGCTGATCAGCAGATTGGTTTTTACGGGCCAACACAGAATGATAAGTAAGGTTTTACGATACAGGGAAGGTGATTCTAAAAGAAGCGCCGCCTAAAACTGATTGTTCGACTTCCAAGCTTCCGTTGTAGCTACTGATAATGTCAAGCGCCACACTGAGGCCGATTCCTTGCCCGGGTTTTACTGTATCAATTCGCGCACCGCGTTTTAGAATGACATCCCGTTTCTCCTTAGCAATTCCTTCGCCATCGTCTTCTATGACAAGTGTGATAACTTTATTATCCTCGAATGAAGATATTTTAATTTTCGAGTGAGAATATTTGTAGGCGTTTTCAATGATGTTTCCTAAAAGCTCAAATAAATCTCGTTCATCTCCAAAAAAAATAAGATGCGGTTTTATCGAAATAGAAGTGTCAATACCTTTGTTGCGGTAAACTTTATTAAGTGATTCAACAATCCGTTTTGTAATCGGTAATATGCTAACTGAATTACCAATGGGTTTTGCTTGGCCTAGGACTGCTCGTTGTAATTGATGCTGAATAATTTGATTCATTCTTTCAATTTGGTCGCCAATAATTAATGAATTGTCTTTTAGACCTGTTCCGCTTTCTTTGGGTATATTGTTGTTTTCAATCATGCTTTGAATGACAGATAACGGAGTTTTTAAGCTGTGTGCTAAGTCATCTAAGGTTGTTCGATATCTTTCTCTTTGTTTTTTCTCGACGTTAATGACATGATTTAAATTATCCGTGACTGGCTGTATTTCAGATGGATACCTTCCTTCTAATTTTTCGTTCTCGCCAGACTCTATCTTTTTTAAATCAGTAGCAAGGCTTTTTAGCGGTTTAAGCCCCCAGCGTAAAATAACAACTTGGGCGAATAAAATACATAAACCGAAAACTCCTAGCCATTTCCATAGTTGATTTTGATAGGTTTTTGACTCGGCCATGAATTCATCTTGAGAATGGTAAATGGAAAAACGAAACTTTTTTTCGTTTCCAGATTCTAGTTCCCATAAAATGTCTTGTGAAAATACAAATATGTTTTCATTGTTAGTGTTTAGGGTTGAGAAGTTGGTGGTTCCGGGCGAAATGGCCAAGCTGTTCGCAGCTTTGATTGTCTGGTTTAGAGATAATAATTTTGCTGATGGCGATCGCCAAATCTCTTCGTTATTGTCGTTGTAAATAACACCGTAGAGGCCGGATTCGAGTTGATTGAATCTTGGCTCTTGAAGTTCTTCTGGCATCCAGAATGAGTCAATTGAAACTTCTGCTGCCCCAAGTAATAAATAGGTATGTGTTTTTAATCTTTCTTCCTCGCCCGATAATAAGCTTGTTTGAAAGGCTGAATTGAGCCCAAAAACACTTAAGACTAAGAATACAGGGAGTATTAGGATAGACGCAAAAATGAATCGTGATGTTAATGAGCGAAACATTAAATGATCGATTCTTTGAGGGTGAAGCGATAGCCTTGTCCCCTGATTGTGGCGATTGGTTTTATATCGCCGTTAGGGTCAATTTTTTTTCTAAGTCTTCCTATGAAAACTTCGATAACGTTGCTGTCGCGATCAAAATCTTGATCGTATAAATGTTCAGTCAATTCAGCTTTTGATATTACTTTACCAGCGTTATGAGTCAAATATTCTAATGTATTGTATTCATAGCTCGTTAGCTCAAGTGTGGAATTTTTTAATGAGACTATTTTTGCAGTGGTATCAATTTTCAAATCGCCGAATTCAAAAACGGGGGAAGCATGCCCAGATGATCTCCGGAGTAATGCATTAATACGCGCTTTTAATTCTTCGTTATGAAATGGCTTTACCAGGTAGTCGTCAGCGCCAGATTCAAGCCCTTCTACTTTGTCCTGCCAATTTCCTCGCGCAGTCAAAATTAAAACAGGAAAAGAAATTTTATTTTTTCTTAATGTTTTTATGACTTCAATGCCGTTTAATTTGGGTAAGCCAATGTCGATAATAGCGAGGTCGTATTGATATTCAGTGGCAAAATATAAACCTTCCTGGCCATCACTGGCTGCATCTACTGTATAGCCGAGGCTGCGGACATAATCACAAAGTTGTTGTTGTAATTGTATTTCGTCTTCAACGATGAGTAAGCGCATAGGTTTTCCTGAAGAAATATCGGACTTCTATTTTTTTATTTGAAAGTTATTTGTTAAGAATAGTTCATCCGCTAATAGTGACAGTTTTAACTCGCCCATTTTCTAGTAGAAGTTTTACTCGATAGATAATGCCATCGCCGGATTTTTTCTTGCTTACGCTTAGTACTTTTCCGCCATGGCGTTGTTTTGCTATTTGAGCGGCTTCTGCAGCACTAGATGCCTTACCTTGCTTGCGAAATGAAAGCTTTGCGAAGGATCGTTTAATTGGTTGTTCAAAATCAGAGAAAAGCGTAAAAAAATTATTTCCACTTCTGCCCGTTTCAGTCTTTATATTGTGTTCTGGGTTTAGGTTTGGCAGTACTTGATGGCGAGCAGACGCAGCATCAGCGTGAGCAATACAGCTAACGGTTAAAGCAATGCTTAGAAATAAAAGAATTTTTTTCGATGTCTGTGTCATGGTCGCTGCCAAAGTTAGTTAAGGTCAATTAGTTGTCGATATTGGTTGTGCTGAATAGGGTTGTTTACGTTTCGGGAAGGGTGGCGCCTTGTTAGTTTGCCCTTCCTCTAGTAATTGTATTACTCCATTTTTTTGCGTTAGATGCCGCTTTTAAATAGTTAGCATAGTTGTTTGATCTTAGCTGTTCAATGATACCAAATAATCTCTATTAATAGCTGCGGCGATAATTTTCTCTGACTCTAATTTTACGTCCAGGGTGATCCTTTGTGTGAGTGCGATACATTCGGCCGTGATGACGATAGCTCACATCGTACCCTATTAATTGTTCTTGCCTGTGGACTTGGTAGGTGGTTTCGCATCGTTCAATATCCCGGCTTTCTATTACTCTGATATCGTCTCGTCTATGCTTTTTTCCAGCTTCGTGACCAATTGAAGCGCCTATAATGCTGCCTGCAAGAATCCCAATATGGTCGTTTCTGTGACCTGTATGGTGTCGAGTGCTAATTTTACTGCCAACCGCTGCACCGATAAGTCCGCCAATAATAGTTGAGCGTCTTGAGCGATGATTGGCTAAGCGTCTTTCGCGCTCGACGGTTTCTATCCAGCATTGCTCAATAGGCACACGATGTTTTACCGTTCTGTAAATTGGCTCGACATGGGTAACGCGAGCATAGTGAGTATTTCGTTTGTCTCTATATTCTCTGTGGTCTGCACTTGCATTATTTGATGCAGACAAAGAGGCGCCGGCTAGAAGAACTGCTATAAAAGAAGCCATTATGGTTGATGATTTACGTGTTGAGTGTGTCTTTTGCATCGTTATTCTCCTGACGGCAAATCAAGGCTTTCGCCTGTTGTTAATAATTTCATGACCAGAATAACGCTGGAAAGCTGAATGTTAGCTGAAGGGAGTGGAGAAGATGTGGAAATATAGGAAAGTGACGATAAATTTATGTGACTGGCAGACGCTGTTATGTCGTAAAACGTGATTCAGGGCTTAAATGCTTACGATTTATTGATTGAAAACCGATATAATGCCGGTCCAGAATATAGTGAAGTTTTAAGATAAATCGTTTAATGAGTGATAGTAAAGTGACCGATACAAAATCATATATGAATACATTGGGGCGGCAAGCTCGTGAAGCATCACGAATTGTGGCTGCTGCTGATACTGGCGCAAAAGATACGGCACTCAAAGCGACAGCTGAGGCATTAGAGAATGCTCGCGCCAATATTATTTCTGCCAATCAAAAAGATATGGAATCCAGTCGAGCCAATGGTTTGGATGCAGCGATGCTAGATCGTTTGGAGTTAACATCTTCACGCATTGATGGAATGATTGAAGGTTTATCGCAAATAGTCACTTTGAATGATCCTTGTGGCGCGATAACAGATTTGAGCTATCGGCCGAGTGGGATACAAGTCGGGAAAATGCGTGTGCCTCTGGGTGTGATTGGCATTATTTATGAGTCGCGTCCGAACGTCACGATAGATGCGGCAGCATTGTGTTTGAAATCAGGAAACGCAACGATTTTGCGTGGCGGCAGTGAGGCGCTTCATTCGAACCAAGCTATTGCTGATTGTATTCGAACGGGGTTAGCTAAAGCTGGATTGCCTGAGACGGCAGTGCAAGTGGTGAATACAACGGATCGAGAAGCGGTAGGCCAATTAATTACCATGCCAGAATTTGTTGATGTCATTGTTCCTCGTGGTGGCAAGGGGTTAATTGAGCGCGTAGCAAAAAATGCAACAGTACCAGTCATTAAGCATTTGGATGGAATATGTCATGTGTATATTGATGATGATGCCGATTTAGAAAAAGCATTCAATGTTGCGTTCAACGCGAAAACTCGTCGCTACGGTATCTGTGGCGCAATGGAGACCTTATTGGTTGCAGAAAGCATTGCTGAAAAAATTCTTCCCCGTCTTGCCGCTGCGTATATCGAAAAAGGTGTTGAGCTAAGAGGATGCTTAAAAACGCAAACTCTTTTGGGTGAAAAAATAAAGCCAGCAACAAACGAAGATTGGGCGACTGAATACTTGGATGCAATTTTATCAATAAAAGTTGTTGATGATATGCCTGAAGCTATCGATCATATTTCTGAATTTGGATCGGGCCATACTGATTCGATCATCACAGAAAATTTAACAAAGACTCGCCAGTTTATGGCACAGGTAGATTCCAGTTCTGTCATGGTAAATACGTCGACGCAATTTGCTGATGGTTTTGAATATGGTTTGGGTGCTGAGATTGGAATCTCAACCAATAAATTACATGCTCGTGGTCCAGTTGGCCTAGAAGGTTTAACAACTCAGAAATGGGTTGTGTATGGTGATGGGCATATTCGTCCATAAGTTTTCACGCTAAGTTCTCTGCATTATTTTTAAGATTTTTTATTTTTCACATTATTAGCTCTAAGTTAGGGTGAATGGCAAATTATAAAACAATAGGTTTATTTGGCGGTACTTTTGATCCTGTTCATATAGGCCATTTGCGTATTGCGCTCGAACTTAAGCAGCAGTTAAATTTAGATGAAATGCGTTTAGTGCCATGCCATAAGCCGCCTCATCGAGAACAACCTGTTGCGAGTGCTAAGCATCGAGCTGCTATGGTCATGGCCGCGATTCAAAATTGTTCAGAATTGACTATCGAAACTTGCGAATTAGAAAATCATGATCCTTCTTATTCATTCAAGACCTTAAAGTATTTGCGAGGTATGTTGGGTGAGAATGTTTCGTTGTGTTTGGCGGTGGGTATGGATTCGCTAATAAGTTTGCCGAGCTGGCATCGCTGGAAAGATATTTTAAAATTGGCGCATATTGTTGTTGCCGCTAGACCTGGTTTTGATTCTCCTAGCTCCGGAGAAATTGGAGAGTATATTTTAGAGCACAAAAAAAGTGATAGCGCGCTGATCGAAAAAACGCATGGTTCGATTGTTATCAAGCAGTTGAGTTTGTTGCCAGTCTCTTCAACAGATATTAGAGCGCGTTTAGCAGAAAATCTATCTCCGCAGTTTTTGTTGCCAGATACTGTGTTCAAATACTTACAAGAGCATCAGTTATATAAAACTAAATAACTCGTTTGCTGAGTTTCATTTTTTGTTTTTAAATTTATCAAATTAATTAAAGGTAGTATTAAATGTCGAAACCATTAAACGACGTGATTATGGGCGCGCTGACTGATTTAAAGGGTAAAGATATAGTGACTCTCGATGTGAGTGAATTAACCGATGTTATGGATACGCTAGTGATTGTGAGCGGCACATCAAATCGCCATGTGAAATCATTAGTTGATAATGTTGTCGAAGATGCAAAAGCTGCTGGTTACCGCCCCCTTGGAGTCGAGGGCAAAGAAGGGGGAGAATGGGTACTTGTTGATCTTGGTGATACTGTTGTTCACGCTATGATTCCTTCGGCAAGAGAGTTTTATGATCTCGAGAAATTATGGTCACTTGAGCCGTCCGGCAGAAAAGCGAGTGGCCAAGACATGGGTCAAGATATGAGTGATGATCAATACTTGTCAGAATGAAAATACAAATTTTAGCCATTGGTACAAAAATGCCAGTCTGGGTACAAGACGCTTGCCAAGAATATCATAAGCGATTACCCAAAGATTTTTTTGTTGAGTTTAAAGAGTTACCTTTGGCCAATAGAGGCAAAAACACACCTGTTAAAATCGCCAAAGAAAAAGAAGCGAAAACCATTTTAGCTGCTATACAGCCTGGGCACTTTGTTGTTGCCTTAGATAGCCAAGGTCAATCTTGGAGTACAGAAAAACTTTCTGACAATATTGCGGCGTGGCAAATGGAGGGTAAGGCAATCACCTTGTTAATTGGTGGGCCAGATGGTTTAACGAAAGAGTGTATCCGGCGTGCTGATACTGTGTGGTCTTTGTCAGCATTAACATTGCCTCACCCTTTAGTGAGGGTGTTATTGATTGAGCAGTTGTATCGAGCTTGGAGTTTGTTAAACAATCATCCATATCATAAATAATTTTTTTGAAATTAGTGGGTGAAAAGCGTTCAGTATAAAATTATTAAATTTTTTATTAAAATTTCAAATATAAAATGGCAGAGCCCTTACAGTTAAAAGATCATTACAACGAAGCGAGAACGTTTGTTCATCGCATATGGTGTGTGATTTTGTTTGTATTAGTTTTGGTCGGCGTTTTAGTTGCTCGATATTACAATTTACAAATAGTTCATCATCAAAATTATGCAACGCAATCTGATAGAAATCGTATTCATGTTCAGCCAATCCCTCCAACACGCGGTTTAATTTATGATAGAAGCGGAAAGCTCTTAGCGGAAAATCAGCCGAGCTATACCCTGACTGTTATTAAAGAGCGGGTAGATGATTTAGATCGCACACTTGATTTTCTCTCATCGATTGTTTCCATTTCAGACAGTGATTTAGAGCGTTTTCAAAAAAGCTTATCGAAGCGTCGGCGCCCCTTTGAGGCCATACCGCTACGTTTCCAACTAAATGAAGATGAAATAGCAAAACTAGCAGTAAATAAATATCGGCTCGAAGGTGTAGAAGTTGAAGCGCAATTGGTCCGCCACTACCCATACGGAGAGCTGTTTGCGCACAGCATAGGTTACGTGGGCCGAATAAACGATACGGAATTAAGTAAGTTCACAGAAGAGCAAGTGACTGCGTATGAAGGTACTTATAGCATTGGTAAAATTGGCATTGAAAAACGATATGAAAATGTATTGTTAGGCTCCGTCGGTTACCAAAATGTAGAAACAAATGCGCGCGGTAGAGTACTCAAAGAATTAGAGCGGTCGGATCCAACACCGGGAGAAGATTTACACTTATATCTCGATGCAGAGGTGCAGAGAGCCGCTCAAAAAGCGTTAGGTAAAAATCGCGGCGCGGTCGTAGCGATTGATGTCCGCAATGGCGGCGTGATTGCGATTGCTTCTATGCCAAGTTTTGATCCCAATTTATTTGTGACGGGTATCAGCGTAAAAAATTACAACCGCTTACGAAACTCATCGGATATCCCATTATTTGATCGACCGCTTCAGGGGCAGTATCCCCCAGGTTCTACACTAAAACCCATGCTTGGGTTAGGTGGTTTGCATACAGGTTTTTTAGATCCCTCGCGTACTATCGTTGACTATGGTTTTTTTAAATTACCGGGGCAAGCGCGTCGTTACCGCGATCATATTGCTTGGGGTCATGGTAAAAAAGTAGATTTGCGTCAGGCGATTGTTGAATCTTGCAATACTTTTTATTACGACCTTTCTTATAGAATGGGTATTGATAATATTTATTCGTTTGGCAGTCAATTTGGATTGGGAAGGAAAACAGGTATTGACTTGCCCAGTGAGAGAAAAGGTAATTGGCCTTCACGAGAATGGAAGCGTGATGTGCGTGGTTTAGCGTGGTATCCCGGAGACAGTTTAAATGTTGGTATCGGGCAGGGATTTGTTTTGACAACTCCCTTGCAGCTTGCAGTTATGGCTTCGACGATGGCAACTCGGGGCGAGTTAAGAACACCGCGGATTGTGAGTGATGTTATTCCGCCTCGATTATTAGAAGTTGAAAATGCTTCTTCTGACGCAAAAAAAATTACTTCCAAGCAAAAAAAATCAAACAATATGATCGATTCAAATTTTCCGATCAGTAAGCTTGAAGTAAAGAAAGAGCATTGGGATTATGTGCATGAAGCGATGGAACAGGTGATTCATGGTCAAAAGGGAACAGCGAGGCGAATCAGTAAGGATATTGGTTACCGTATGGCAGGTAAAACCGGAACGGCTCAAGTCATTAGTATTGGGCAAGATGAAAAATATGATGCTGACACACTTAAAGAGCGTCAGCGCGATCAAGCCCTATTTGTTGGATTTGCTCCAGTAGATAACCCGCAGATTGCCATTGCTGTTTTAGTTGAAAACAGTGGTCACGGGGGTGAGCAATCGGCACCGGTTGCTCGTCTGGTTTTAGATGCATATTTTGAAAGCGAAGCTAGACGCAATGCATTGGCAGAGGATCAAGTTTTAAAAGAAAAAAAACAAAATAAAGTTCTAGAAGAAAATAAAGATCTAGTGAAAGATATCGTAAGCTCGCAAGAAGAATCCGCGTATGAATGATCAGGATTTTATTAGGCGAATGCCGGAAGCGAGCCGTGACTTACGTAAACGAACCCGATTATGGACGCGTTTTCGGATCGATCTACCTCTGCTAGTCTTTTTGCTGATTTTAACGTCTTACGGATTAGTTATTTTATATAGCGCAAGCGGAGAAAGTGAACGTTATCTTCGCCGACAAATATTGTTTTTGTGTATGGCATACGGCGTTATGTTTGCTGTAGCCCAAGTGCGCTTGCATGCGCTTGTGAGATGGGCGCCTTGGTTGTGGGTTATTGGTGTTATTCTTTTAATTCTGGTTATGTTTTTTGGAGTCGGAGCGAAGGGCGCTCAGCGTTGGTTGAGTTTTATGGGGTTTCGCTTTCAGCCTTCAGAAATTATGAAAGTAGTCCTGCCTATATTTGTTGCAGCGTTTTTATCACAAAGGCATTTGCCACTTCAGGTAAAACCAATTTTTTTAAGTTTGATTTTTATTTTCCTTCCCACGGTTTTAATTTTGCAACAACCTGATTTGGGGACGTCGTTATTAATTGCTGTTTCGGGTTTGGTAGTATTATTCTTAGCGGGAATTCGTTGGCGATATATTATCGGTGCAGCAGTTGTTGTATTGGCGAGTGCGTGGCCAATGTGGCAGTTTGTTTTACGCGATTATCAAAAGCGAAGAATCCTCACATTATTAAATCCCGAAGATGATAAGCTCGGCGCCGGTTGGAATATCATCCAGTCTAAAACAGCGATTGGTTCTGGTGGCTTAGATGGAAAAGGCTGGATGCAAGGTACGCAATCTCATTTAGATTTTTTACCTGAAAGCCATACAGATTTTATTATTGCTGTTTTAGCAGAAGAGTTTGGTTTATACGGAGTTTTGTTGTTGATTGCGGTTTATCTATTAATCCTTGTGCGTGGTTTTGTGATAGCCGTTAATGCACCTAATACATTTGGCCGTCTTCTTGCCGGTGGTATTACCTTAACTTTTTTTGTTTATATTTTTGTGAATATGGGAATGGTAGCCGGCTTACTGCCTGTGGTAGGAGTTCCATTGCCTCTTGTTAGTTATGGCGGTACATCAATGCTGACGTTGATGATGGGTTTTGGTTTGTTGATGGCAATTAGTACTGAAAAGCGCCACTAATTAAAATCGTGTATAAAAAGAAACTATTAATAAATAGAAGCTTTGGTAATTGAGTGCTGCCGATATGGAACTCACGTGCGTTAAATGAATCTATAAGCGTGTTCCATTACTTGCTTGAATAATGGCAGTTGCTTTCGAATACTGTCGAAAACCTAGAACAATATGGTGAAAATATGTTGAGAAATATAATAAGGATGTTTTTTATTTTGGTTGTGGCTAATAGTTTTTTTGTTGGTGTTGTTAACGCGGATTATCGAGAGCACCCTCAATTAGCTGATTTTATCAATCAGATGGAAAAGAAGCATGGATTTGTGAAAGATGATCTGCTTCAGTTGTTTGGTCAGGTAGACAAAAAGCAAAAAATTATTGACGCGATTTCTAGACCCGCAGAAAAAACTTTGACATGGGCTGAATACAGAAATATCTTCATTAAGCCGGATAGGATAGAAAAAGGTGTAGTATTTTGGAAGGAAAACAAAAACACTTTAGAGCGTGCTGAAAAAGAGTTTGGTGTTCCACCTGAAGTGGTTGTCGCTATTATTGGTGTTGAAACACGATATGGGAGCAATACAGGTAGTTACCGGGTCATCGATGCCTTATCAACCTTAGGTTTTGATTATCCACCGCGAGCAACATTTTTTAAGAAAGAATTAGAAAATTTTTTATTGTTGAGTCGTGAGCAAAAACAAGATCCATTAACACTGACGGGGTCTTATGCTGGCGCGATGGGTTATGGGCAGTTTATGCCATCGAGTTATCGTGCATACTCTGTAGATTTTGATGGCGATGATTTTAATGATATTTGGAATAATCCTGTTGATGCAATCGGGAGTGTTGCAAATTATTTCAAACGACATGGCTGGGAACAGGGGAAGCCTGTTGTTATTTCGGCCAAGGCTACAAAAGGTTTCGATAAAAGTATTCTGACATCAAAAACAAAATTAAACAGTACCGTCGAAAAAGTTGAAAGTGCGGGTTTCTTACCTGTGGCAAGGTTAGAGGGTGGTTTAGGAGCTATGGCATTTAAATTGGAAGGTGATTCTGGCGATGAATATTGGATGGGATTAAAAAACTTCTATGTCATTACGAGATATAATCATAGTCTTCTCTATGCGATGGCCGTCCATCAGTTAAGCGAAAAAATTAAAGCGAGTTTTCCGAAAGAAGAGCTGGATTTAACCGTGCCAACTAAAAAAGATATCTAAAATGTATATTTCAAGTAGAGCAAAAATAATATTTCTTTCGTTGATATTAGTTTGTTTCAGCGCTTGCACGACTAGCCAGAAAAAGCCAAAAATTATTGGCCCGGTTATTAAAGATGGAGCTCCTTCTGAGTCCTACAGCGTGGATCATATTCCCGATGCAGTACCTCGGGCCGAGCCAAGGACTGCTGCGGGAAATAAATCGCCTTATACAGTGTTAGGTAAAACATATCGAGTTATGCCGAACTCAGATGGTTTTGTTCAAAAAGGCAGGGCATCGTGGTACGGCACAAAGTTTCACGGACGTAAAACGTCGAACGGCGAAGTCTATGATATGTACGGAATGACAGCAGCACATAAAACTCTTCCGATACCTACGTTTGTCCGTGTGAAAAATTTAGACAATGATAAAGAAGTTATTGTTAGAGTGAATGATCGAGGCCCTTTTCACGGTGGCCGTATTATTGATTTAACATATGCAGCGGCTAAAAAACTAGGGTTTCAAAGTAAAGGAACTGCGCCAGTAGAAGTTGAGGCTTTAGATCCTGCTACTTTTAAAGCGAGTGCTGCTCAAAATAATTCGAGCGTTGCCATCGGGCTTGGAGAGCCAAGATCGATTGTTCCGAGTCAGTCATCAACACAATCGGTATCCGAGGTTTCAGAAAAAGCAGCGCCGGCACCTGTGCAAGTCGGCGGGTATAGTTTGCCTGATGATACATATTTACAAGCGGGTGCTTTTGGTAGTGAAAACGCTGCTAACAATTTAATGCAAAAAATTGCATCCTTAACCGAATATCCTGTATTTATTGTTAATACCGTTAAGTCGGCTCAGCAATTGTTTCGAGTTCGCATAGGCCCATTTAAAGATAATTGGGATATGGTGAATTTGCAGGGCTTGATCAAAGAAAATAAATTAGGCTCGCCTCATATTGTCAGAGACTAATTTTAAAAATTGTTTTGTCATAGATTGTTTGAAATAGATTGTTTTAAACATTAAATAATAAAATTTAAAGATGATGATAAGTCGTCAAAATTCTCGGGAGATTGTTTTGCTTTTTGTTCGGACTGGTAATTATGTGTTAATTTCGAAACTCTGTGCGCTTATTGTTTTTACGGGTACATTGTTATATTCCTTTTCTGTGAATGCAGCCCCTGTGATTATCCCTTCGCCGCCCCAGCTGGCAGCTTCTGGTTATCTTCTGATAGATGCTAGTACGGGAAAGGTTTTAGTTGAAAAAAATGCAGATCAACCTTTGCCGCCCGCAAGTCTCACAAAAATGATGACAAGTTACATTGTCTCCGGCGAAATAGCTCGAGGCAATGTCCAAGAAGATACACCTGTAAATATCAGCGTGAAAGCGTGGAAAATGGGCGGGTCAAAAATGTTTGTGCGAGAGGGCACAAGAGTGCCTTTAAAGGATTTATTACGAGGCGTAATTATTCAATCAGGTAATGATGCCAGTGTTGCGTTAGCCGAACATATTGCCGGAAGTGAAGAGGGCTTTGTCGATATTATGAATCAGCAAGCTATGCTGCTAGGCATGGCAAGTACAAATTTTGAAAATGCCACAGGATGGCCAGCAGAAGGGCATAGAACAACGGCAAGAGATTTATCAATACTAGCTAAAGCATTAATTAATGATTATCCCGAACATTACGCAATTTATTCGGAAAAATACTTTGAATATAATGGTATTAATCAAGCCAATCGTAATAAATTATTGTTTCGTGATCCGAATGTAGATGGTCTAAAAACAGGTCACACCGAAGAAGCGGGTTATTGTTTAGTTAGCTCGGCCAAAAAAGATGATATGAGATTAATATCTGTCGTCATGGGTGCTCGATCAGAAGATGCTCGCGCAGCAGAATCACAAAAATTATTGACCTACGGTTTCCGCTATTATCAAACTCATAAGCTATACTCAGTAGCAGACACGTTAAGTGATGTGAAAATATGGAAAGGTAAGACAGATCAGCTTGCTCTCGGTGTAGCGGAAGATATTCTTGTTACTATACCCAGAGGTGTGGAAGAAAACTTAAATGCCCAGATGCATTTAGGGACGATTCTTGAAGCCCCTGTCAAAGCCGGTCAGGAACTAGGAAGGGTAACCGTTGATCTTAATGGAGAAAAAATTCTGGATGTTCCTCTAGTGGCAAAACAAGCAGTTGAGCAAGCGGGATTTTTCGCAAGATTAATAGATAGCATTAAATTATTCGTACTCGGCCTGCTGGGTAAAGTGTAAATATTAGAATTTGAAATTATTATGAATGATCTCCCTCCTCCTAAAATTGAATTTCCTTGTGAAGGTTATCCTATAAAAATCATGGGTGACGCTCATGAAGATTTTCATGAAATAGTGATTACAGTAATTGAAAAACATTCGCCAGGTTTTGATCAAACCCAAATAACGGTTAGAGACAGTAAAAATAATCGTTACAAAGCCGTTACGGTTTTTATTACCGCAACAGGCGAGCCACAATTAAAAGCAATTTTTGAAGATTTAAAAACTATCGACCTAGTTAAAATGGTTTTGTAGTGTCGACCATGCAAGCTCATGGCTCACTATCTTTAAATGATAAAGTTGAAAGAGAATTGCCAAAAACAAAATTGCACATTGAAAGATTAGGGGTTCAACCATATCAGGCTATATGGGATAAGATGTCGGTATTTACCAATACCAGAAATGACACGACCCCTGATGAATTATGGTTGGTAGAGCACCCTCCTGTTTTTACGCTTGGAAAAGCAGGCAAGCCAGAGCACATTTTAAATTCCGGTGATATCCCGATTGTTAATTCAGATCGCGGCGGGCAGGTGACATATCATGGTCCCGGCCAGCTAATTGCTTATCCATTAATAGATTTGCATCGAAAAAAAATTGGTGTTAGAGAATTAGTCGAACTCATTGAAGAATGTTTAATTCTTACGTTGAAAGATTTTGATATTAGTGCTAAGCGAAAAGATGGTGCGCCTGGTGTTTATGTCGAAGATGCAAAAGTGGCAGCACTTGGTTTACGAGTTAGAAAAGGCCGCAGTTTTCATGGGATGAGCTTGAATGTTGATATGGATTTGGAGCCATTCATAAGAATTAACCCCTGTGGTTATGCGGGGTTAGCGGTGACACAAATAAGTGATTTGACTGACCAAAAAGTGAATGTAGACTTTATAAATGATTACCTCATTAAAAACTTTTGTCACGTTTTAAATTATGAGGCTGATAGATAAATACTTTCCCAAACTAATTTTATTCAAAGTAGAGAGAGCGCGTGACCAACCCATCAGATTCAATTCCTGTACAAAGAACAAAGCGTCGAGTACAAGGCGAAAAATTACGTGATGCCGATAAGGTCGAACGCATTCCTGTAAAAGTTATTGCTAGTGATTCGATGCTGAGAAAACCTGATTGGATTCGGGTCAAGGTACCTACATCTCCTAACGTTGCTGCAATCAAAAAAATTCTTAGAAAAAATAATTTGTCGAGCGTTTGTGAAGAAGCCAGCTGTCCAAATTTAGGCGAGTGTTTTTCTGGCGGAACGGCAACGTTTATGGTGATGGGAGATATTTGTACGCGACGCTGTCCGTTTTGTGATGTAGGACATGGTAAGCCTAATCCACTCGATACAAAAGAGCCTCTTCACCTCGCCGAAGCTATTGCCGAAATGCAATTAAAGTATGTGGTGATTACTTCTGTTGATCGTGATGATCTGAGAGATGGTGGAGCAGAGCATTTTGCAACGTGTATTAGCGAAGCAAGGAGATTGTCACCCTCGTTAACTGTTGAAATTTTGACTCCAGATTTTCGCGGGCGAATGGATATAGCCTTGAAATTAATTGCGGCTGACGCACCAGATGTATTCAATCATAATTTAGAAACGGTGCCTCGTTTGTATCGGCAAGCGAGGCCGGGAGCAAACTACGAGTGGTCTTTAAGGCTACTCAAAGAATTTAAAGCGCTCCGTTCTGATGTGCTAACAAAATCAGGGTTGATGGTCGGCTTAGGTGAAGAGAAAGAAGAAATATTTGCAGTTATGGATGACATGCGTAAACACGATATCGATATGCTTACTATTGGTCAGTACCTACAGCCCTCTCGTGATCATCTGCCTGTTACTCGCTATGTTCATCCTGATGAGTTCGCAGAATACGAAGCTTACGCAAAAAAAATCGGCTTCACTCATGCGGCTTGCGGGCCACTTGTTCGTTCATCTTATCATGCAGATAAACAAGCTTCCGGAGACTTGGTTGTTTAGACAACATTAGTATTAGTTAGCATAAGGGGATGAACTTCATCTTTTAAATTATCTTTATATCCTCTTTATTCCCGTCAATTTAACTGGTCTACCTCTTTTATTACTTCTCTCATTATCACTTTGTCTGATCAGTCTTTTCTCTTGGGCGTTATTCAAATTATGATTTAAAAATTTTAATTACCGTTAAATAGGTTCTCAAGGCAATTTGTCGGGAAACAAGAAAAATGTCAGATGGACTCAGTGGCCATGCTGGAAGTTTTAGGCGACATTAGGTAGTGTTGAGTGCTGTTTTTAAAACGATGAAGCAGCTTAAAAATGCTTGGTAGGATTGCTCTCATTAAATGTGAAACTAATACTTGCTGTTAGGGTTCCCAAACAATTTTGTTTGGTTGCACGCAATAGATTGTATTCTCTTTTATTCTCAGACGGTGCAGCAGTTTATGTACTCTAGGCAATTGCTGTCGCATCAATAATTGAATGTGCTGATAGTTGAAATAATGACTTTTTAAACCTTTCAGCCCTTATTTTTTGTTACATTGTTGGCAGTTTTTAACTCACTTTTTCTATTTTTTAAATTTATGGTTTCAGTGCATCATCTTTAGTTTATATTTGATGATGTTTACAAGTGTAAGAAACGATTCCAGTAAGAAGGCTTCCGCTTTCAGGAAAACCATTTAGACGTTGGAGCACCTTTAGCGGATGCCGGAAATAAGCAATACACTCCACGAAGCAACAAGTTTGTATTTGTTGCAGCATAAAGATAATCCAGTCGCTTGGCAGCAATGGAGCGAACCCGTTCTTGCGCTTGCAAAGAAGCAAGACAAACCTATTTTACTGTCCATTGGCTATTCAGCTTGTCATTGGTGTCACACGATGTCTCGAGAATCATTTGATGATCCTGTCGTAGCAGGATTAATGAATGACATGTTCGTTAATATAAAAGTAGATAGAGAAGAACGTCCAGATCTAGATGATATCTACCAAACAGCACACCAGTTGCTAACAGGGCAGGCGGGTGCTTGGCCATTAACTATTTTTCTGTGTCCTCGAACTAATGTTCCGTTTTTGGCTGGGACATATTTTTCAAAAGAAAGTCACAATGGACGATTGGGTTTTTTTGAGTTACTTGAGAAAGTAAATGACTATTACCGAACGCGTGGACCTGATTTTTTAGAAACTATTGATAAGGTTAAGTCGAGTTATAAAGCTTTAACTCGAAGTGAAAAAACTTCTGATCCAGATGCTGAATTGAATAATATCCCAATAGAAAAATCGATTGTCGACCTGTTTAAAGAAGCTGATTTAGTGAACGGTGGTTTTGGTCCCGCACCAAAGTTTCCAATGCCAACTCGATTAGAGCGGTTGCTAGTCACTCAATATTTTCCTAATGAATGGCAAGATGTTTCTGCCGAGCATTTAAAAAAATCATTATCGATTATGGCGCGTTCGGGTATACATGATCAGATTGGTGGTGGTTTTTTTCGGTATTCTACCGATGCGAAATGGATGATTCCACATTTCGAAAAAATGTTATATGACAATGCATTGTTATTGGGAGTGTATACGCGTGCAAGCAAAGTATTTCCTGAAATAACGGAATTTTCTGAGTCAGCAAAAAATATTGCCCGCTGGGCATTAGATGATATGCGTTCGCGACAGGGTGTGTTTTACAGTTCGCTCGATGCTGAAGCGGATGGAGAAGAGGGCGCATTTTATCTTTGGGATATAAAACAAATAACTAAAGATCTAACACCTGTTGAGCAAGGTGTTGTGCATGCCGTTTTTGATCTAGATAAATATGCCAATTTTGAAGGGCAGTGGCATTTACATCGCGAGCGAGAGTGGCAAGTCATTGCTGAAGAGCTTGAAATTGATTTGGAATCTTTGTTAACGCATTACAATAAAGTTTTAGGTAAATTACGTACGCAGCGGCTTGATAGGAAAAAGCCAATTCGAGATTCTAAAATAATCACCAGTTGGAATGCTTTAATGATCGGAAGTCTCGCAGTTGCGGCGAGAGAGTTTGGGTATCGTGAGTATTTGACTGCAGCTCAAAAAGCCGTTGATTTTATTCGTGAAAAACTTTGGATAAATAAACGGTTATACACAACTTGGCAAAATAATGAAGCTAAAGTGGGTGCATACCTTAATGATTATGTTTTTTTGATGGATGCATTAATTAAGCTACTTCGTTGTCAGTGGCGTGATGAAGATTATCGCTTCTTATGCTTGTTGGGTGAGTCCCTGATAGATAATTATGAAGATAAAGATCATGGTGGATTTTATTTTACGCACCATGATCATGAAAAATTAATTTATCGTAGTAAACCTTTCTACGATAGCGTCTTGCCTAGTGGTAATGGCATGGCAGCAAAAGTATTAGGGCGGCTAGGACATTTATGCGCTGAACCTCGATATTTAGAAAGTGCTAAAAGAACGTTGTTAAGTGGCTGGAGCTCAATGCTACGACATCCTAAAAATCACAACACATTACTCTTAAGTTTGTCAGAATATTTACATTGTCCACCACAGGTGTTATTGAAGGGTAACCAGGGAATGGCGTTTTGGCATGATGAAATATATAAACAGTATGGAGATCGAGTCCATTGTTATTGGGTGCCAGAAAATTCAGAGATTCATCCGCCCGAATTGTTTTTGATCGACAATAATCAAGGGCTAGTGTGTGCTGGCGGACATTGCTTGGAGCCGAAAAGTAAGCTTGATGATTTGTTGTCACAATTAGCAGAAGTCATAGAGGGGAAAGTTATTCCTGAAGCGATTGATTAAACAATGCTACGCGATCTGGATAATCAGAAAAAATCCCATCAACGTTCATTAAGCTAAGCATTTTGAAATCTTCTAGATCATTCACTGTATAAAGAAATACTTTTGCATGACGTTTATTTGCGTCGTCAATAAGCTTTTGATTGAAAAAGTCAATTGAAGGATGAAAAGAGTAGGCGCCAAGAGCATCACAGCACTTTGCGTAATCAAGTGGGATGTTGCAAACTAAAACACCTCTTTGAAATTCTGGCGAATTTTCTTTTGCCCAATATAGCTGTTGGTGGTCAAAGCTAGAAATGACATAATTTTTATAATCAATTCCCGTCGCGGCACAAAATTCTTTTAGCTGTTTTATAACAAGTTCGATGCAATTAGGGCCTTTAATTTCAATATTGAGAACAGCTTTGTTGCCGACTAGATGTAATACATCAAGTAGTGTTGGAACTTTTGAGCCGTCATAGTTTTCTAAAGCGACGATATCGGAAGAGGTTAGAGAGAGCAAGTTTCCTTCGCCTTTTATGACGCGGCCGAGCCTTCTGTCATGTGTTACCAGAAGCGTGCCATCGACATTCCATACATCAATTTCAATGCCGTAAGCATTTTGTGATAAACCTATCTCAATAGTCGATAGTGTGTTTTCAGTTCCGTGTCCTCTCCCCCCGCGATGGGCAAAGCATAAAAGTGGTTGTGGTTTTAAATATTTATCAGGCATAGGATTCTTTTGTTGTGAATGATTAAGGGTATGTTTTTTATTTTTTCCAGAAGCGCTGCATTTCAATAAACATAAATGAGGCGCTCCAAGTTATAAGTACTAAACCGGTTAGTGATTCTAGAGCTGCTAAAAAACGAACATAACCAAATGGAGAAATATCACCATAACCTAAGGTTGTGTAATTCGTAAAAGAAAAATAAACGCAATCTATAAATGAGCCGTCAAAGCTACCTTCAAGTGTTCCCATGCCGTCTATCTGAAGCATCCCATAAATCCCCATGCCAAATATAAAGACTTCTAGTATATGAGCAAGCATGGAGCCTAGCACCCCAACAAGAACTAAGAATCGATGACGCTTTCGAAACTGCATTAATTTTTGAGAAAGAAAATTTAATACTTCGTAATGTATCAGTACGCTGATGATAACAATAAGTGTGTTGATGCAAATCGCGAGTAGCATGGCTGTCACGTCATAGTTATTTTTGAATTCATTGGCGCTTAAGAATATGATAAGCAGATTAATCTGTCATTGCTTTAGTTGTTCTATTGTAGAATAGCACAGCGTGATAATTTTGAAATTATCCAAAAGCTCTCACCTTAAAAGGTTAAAATAACGTTACCTTAATTTAAACGCTTTTGCTCGTTTACAACATAGAAGAAGACTCAAATCATGCTTAATTACCGAATTGTTCCTGTGACGCCTTACCAGCAAAATTGTAGTGTACTCTGGTGTGATGAAACAAATGAAGCGGCTATTGTTGATCCCGGTGGTGATCTTTCCATGATCCAATCTGTGATTGATCAAAATCAGCTCAAGCCTGTAAAAATACTGCTTACCCATGGCCATCTAGATCATGTGGGTGGAACATTAGGGTTAGCAAAAAAATATGATCTACCTGTGATCGGTCCACAAGAGGAAGATAAATTCTGGTTGGATGGACTCCCTGAGCACTGCGCTATGGCAGGGTTTCCTCCTTGTGATGCTTTCGTTCCCGATACGTGGTTGCATCACGGCGATACAGTTGGCTTTGGTGATATTACATTGCAGGTGATCCATTGTCCTGGTCATACACCGGGCCATATTGTTTTTTATGATAAGGATTCAAAGCTTGCCATTGTTGGCGACGTATTATTTCAAGGTTCTATTGGTCGTACAGATTTTCCTAGAGGTGATCATGATGCCTTAATCAGTGCGATACGAGATAGATTATTTCCTTTAGGGGATGATGTGAAGTTCATCCCTGGTCATGGCCCTATGTCTACATTCGGCCAGGAAAGGGCATCTAATCCTTTTGTTGCTGATTATAGATACCGTTAATACTGCGCAAAACATAAGACTAAAAGAACATGACTAAATAAAGTAGGAAGTTTATGAACAACAAAGATGTAGAGAAAAAATCCATTTGGCACACGGCGTTTACGCTAGAAGAATTAAATAGCTGGTCGGAAAATACATTGTCAGGTTTTCTAGGGATAGAGATTATAGAAATTGGTGATGACTTCATAAAAGGAATAATGCCTGTTTCGCCGAAGGTGTTGCAGCCAATGGGCTTGGTGCATGGAGGAGCGAATGTTGCTTTTGCTGAAACTTTAGGGAGTTTTTGTGCGGGCTTAGTTGTGGATCGTGAAAAACAATTTGTTGTTGGGCAGGAAATTAACGCAAACCATTTGCGCGGTGTCAGAGAAGGGAATGTGACGGGTATAGCCAAGGCGGTATATATCGGTAGAACGTCGCACGTCTGGGAAATTAAGTTATATGATGATCGAGAAAAACTAACATGTATATCTCGTATTACGATGGCAATATTGAGCCGTTAGTTTTTGATACTGTGATGCTAAAAAGTTAAATAAAGCAAATCGCAAATAAAAAAATCATACAGAGATGTCATCATGATTCATTTGGAAACTCGTATACTTGGTCCTCGCTCGCATATTCTTTATGCGCAATCTTGGATGCCTGATGAGAAAGAGAATCTAAAAGGCATTATCGTTGTAGCGCATGGTCTTGCAGAACACTCTGGTCGGTATATGAACTTGGTGAATTATTTTTTGCCACTAAATTATGGTGTGGTCGCAATTGATCATGTTGGTCATGGAAAGAGTGAGGGAGAGCGCTGTTTTATTAAATCGATGGATGATTTTATCGAACCGCTAAACCTATTGATTCTTGATGTTAAAAAAAATAACCCTAGCTCACCCATTATTTTGTTGGGGCATAGTATGGGTGGATTGATAGCAACTGTGTACTTATCAAAATATCAAACGAATGTGTCAGCTGCAATTTTATCTTCTCCTGCGGTATATGGCGTCGGTCGTCCATCCGGATTTCAGAAAATCATTATTTTATTTAAAAGTATTTTTTTCCCTAAATCAGGCTTTGTGCAATTAAGTTCGGCGGGTGTGAGCCGAGACCCGATAGTTGTCGAAGCTTATGAAAATGATCCGCTAGTGTATTCGGGGAAGATGACTTATGGCTTAGCAGTTAATATGGCTAAGGCGATGGGCAATCTTAAATCTCTTGCTGAAAATATCACATTGCCCATTCTTGTTGTTCAAGCTGGAAAAGATAAATTGATTAATCCTGAAGGGGCAAAAGATTTATATTCTTGGTTGGGCTCTCAAGATAAAAAATTAACAATGTATCCAAATAGTTATCACGAAGTACTAAACGAACCTGAGAAAAATCAATTGCTTGAAGAACTAAAATTAAAAATAGAAAGTTGGGTTAGCTAGTTGTAAGTTAAGAGGATAATTATTTCTGAGAAAGGATTGCAATGAAACATTGGTTGTTAAAGTCTGAACCCGATACTTGGTCTTGGTGTGATCAATTAAATCAAGGTAAGAGAGGAGAAGTTTGGGATGGGGTTAGGAATCACCAAGCTGCTAATTTTTTAAAAGAAATGAAGAAAGGTGATTTAGCTTTTTTCTATCATTCCGGTAAAAATCCTTGTGTTATTGGAATTGTAAAAATAATTCGTGAAAGCTTTATCGATCCTACCGATGAGGCAAGCAGGTTCGTTGCTGTTACCGTTAGTGCAGAAAAGAAGTTATCTAAACAATGCTTGCCAGCGCCTGTAACATTAAAAGAAATAAAGTCAGAATGTTTATTTGATGAATTTCTATTGGTAAAGCAATCAAGATTGTCTGTCATGCCTGTCTCTACTAAGTATTGGAATGAGATTTTAAGACTTTCTGCCAAAAAAATTACCAGCCCATAAATTTTATTTAAGATTTTTCTTATGATCTTGCGAGCTGTACTCAAAGCACTTGTTTTACCGCCAATGCTAAATATATTGCTAATCATATTGGGTCTTGTTGTCTGGCGATACCATAAAAAACTGGGTAAAGGGTTGGTTGTATTTTCAATTGTTTTGCTGTGGGCATTGTCTGCGCCACTCTTTAGCCAAGCGCTGATGGCGACGTTAGAAAATAAATATAAACCGTTAAACATGGAAGAGTTAAAGAAATCTTACCAGGATAAAAACGCTAATAAAATAGAAGCTCAAAAACGGACGGCTATTGTTGTTTTGGGTGGGGGGCGTTATAGGTCTGCCCCTGAATATGGCGGAAAAGATACCGTTTCAGTAATGTCTTTAAATCGATTACGTTATACGGCAATGCTGTCGAAGGAGTTAGGGTTGCCTGTATTAACAGCAGGAGGCAGTGTGTTTGCAAGATTCACTGAAGAATCTGTTTCTGAATCGCAGCTAATGCAGGAAGTATTAGAAAACAATTTTGGTGTTACTGTTAAGTGGAAAGAGAATGCATCTAAAACAACGGCAGATAATGCCAGAAATAGCGTGTATATACTCCGTGACACTAATATCGATTCTATTATTCTTGTGACTCATGCGAATCATATGCCCAGAGCGGTTAGTTCTTTTGAAAAAGAAATTGAGTTTTTAGGAAAAGATATCAGTATTATCCCAGCACCTATGGGTTTTCTTTCTATTGATGACGCGCCTAATTTTATAGTTGGCTTGATACCGAAATCGGCAGCGCTGCAAACAAGTCGAGTTGCATTACATGAATGGCTGGGCCGTTTTTATTATGCCGTCTCTAATTGAAAATTTGAAAGAAGAGGTAGATAACAGCGAAGTAAAAATTGAAAGCTTGAGGAATGATTAAAAGGTTTCAGGTTTGAAAAAAATAGATTTGATTGAATAATCAAATGCAATCACGAAGCGACAGCAATTACATTTGATTATTTTAATACCTTTATCGAATTTTATAATTGCTTAGTCTTCAACTGCGCTCACAATAAAGAGTAAATCGCCACTTGTGACCTGTTGTCCGTTAGCCGAATTTATGTGCTCGATTTTGTAACGCTTGTCAGAAGGGTAGAGCTCTGCATCCGCTCTGTTGTATTGAGCAAGATTAACTTGGCTAAACATTTTCATCGCTTCCATCAGGCCAAGAGTATCTTCTGTGCTAACAATATCTCCCGCTTCAACAAACTCTGGATCAGCTGGAGACGAGGCGGTATAGAATATACCTGAAGACTGAGCAAACACTTTTAGCTCATGGCTATCATCAACGCGAATCGAATCAGTATTGAGCGCTGCGGCACCATCGGCACTTGCGGCGGTTTCAATTTCTTTAATGATCTCATCCGCATCCAACGTTGCCATAAAGGCTGGTAAGTAATTAGTGTCGTATTTTCCATCTTGGAAAGTTTTATCTTTAAGGATACGTTTTAGTAATGCAATATTTGTGGGGATACCTTCGATAATAACTGAATCTAGATACCCATATAACTTGTCAATGACATCATTGCGATCATCTCCGCGGCAAATAATTTGTGCGATTAAACTATCGTAAAACGGAGAAATTTCTATACCGGTTGCAGCGATAGAAATTAATTCAATGTCGTCTCGCTCAGGCATTACGCAATTAATAATCTTTCCTGGATTAGGGGTAAGTTGCATAACCCCTTCGCTATCAACAATAATTTTTTCTGCAGTTACACGAACTTCGATAGCGTAACCTTTTTCTTCAGGTTGAAATGATTCAATACTTCCACCGCTGGCAATATCGTACTGTGCTTTAACAATATCAATACCAGACGTGGCTTCAGTCACTGGATGCTCAACTTGCAAGCGAGTATTCATCTCCATGAAATAAACGGCATCCGAATCTAGATCGTAAATAAATTCTACGGTACCCGCACCCATGTAATCTACTTTGTCAGCGATGGCGAGCGTGTATTGAAAAACTTTTGATTTTAATTCGTCGGGAAGCATGGTTGATCCCGATTCTTCCACGACTTTTTGGTTGTTACGTTGTACAGAGCAATCACGTAAACCAAGCACACGGCTATTACCATGTTTGTCGCGAAGTAATTGCACTTCGATGTGGCGCATAGAGGTGACAAATTTTTCTAAATATAAATCACCGTTACCAAATGCAGATCGTGCTTCTGTGCTGATCATGTCATAAAATTTAAACATGTCAGCAGGATTACGAACGACTTGAATGCCTTTTCCGCCACCACCGTGAACTGCTTTTAATAAAACGGGATAGCCAATGCTATCGGCAATATCAGCAGCTTGTTCTGCACTGATCAAAATACCGTGACTTCCTGGTACAACAGGGACATTGCTTGCTTGAACAGTTTGAATTGCATTAGATTTGTTGCCCATTGTCATCATACTGTAAGCACTAGGGCCAACAAAGTTAATACCGTGATTCACACATAGGTTTGCGAACTGAGGGCTTTCAGATAAAAAACCAATTCCGGGATGCAAGGCATTCACTCTTTCGTATTCAGCAACTTTTAATATTGAGTGCGCATTTAAATAACTTTCGTCAGAAGAGTTACCGCCTAAACAAACAAGACGATCGTTATCTTTTAGCATTAATGCAGGTACAGCTGCCATGTCAGGATCAGAAGCAACAAGTACAACTTGTAAGTTACTTTCATGCGCTTTTCGGATTAGTTTAACAGCTGTACATCCACGCGCATGAATTAACACCTTTTGTACGTTAGTCATTAGACCGCGAGGATCCGATAATAAATCAGTGTCTGCTTCTAGTTGGGTTGGGAGAGCTTTACTAAATGTATTATCAACAATTTCTTCTACGGTTAAGGTGGGCAGAGGAATATTTTGATCGATCTCTCTTAATTTTTCATCTAGTTCAGGAGCAAAAGGATGCGTGACTAGACCATCCATTGAATCAGGATTAGTTGATAAATAATTTGATAGCGTTGACGTTGATGGCAGATAGGAAGGTACAACCATTTGGCCTGCGAATGGCATGTTGCAGCCTGAAAAATAATACGTTTGCACTAGCGGGTGGGTCACAAAACTTGCTTGCGCTCCTCCGGTACAGTCACCGTAACCAAAAATCACTACAGGCAAATCGTTATCGACAACAAAGCGCGTTAAGCGGTCGTTTACTGCTGCCATTGAAAATAAAGAAGCAGCCCCTTCTTTTGTTTGCATCCCGCCTGAACTGATAAAACAAATAACAGGTAATTGTTTTTTCGCGCATTCAACTAATAAGTGACAGAATTTTTCGGCGCTGGCCATATCAAATGCACCAGCCTGAAAAGCGACATTCGACACTGCGATTCCAACAGGTTTACGAGTCTTACCTTTTTTAAATTCTGCTAAGCCGGTGACTAAGCCACTGGGCCGCATATTTTTTTCAATGGCACTTTCAATTGCTTGTCGAAATCCAGGGAAGTTCACAGGATTAGAGCTAGCTTTATCGGCATCGAGTTCTACAAAGCTAGTAAAAAAGTGATTGATAATATGGTCTGGTGATAGCTTTGTGGTTTTCTTTATGTCTAGTAATAAACGCTGAATTAAAAGATCTCGATAACCCATGATTAAGCGGTTCCAAAAATCTTTTCGTCGGCCAATACGCGCAGGGTTGATAGCGCCTTTGAATATGCCTCCGTTTTCACTGGCGTAATATTCAGGTAATAAACTTTCAAAGAAATAGGTGAGAATAACAAACAGGCTGTCATTCATTTGAGGAAATCCGATCCCTTTCCATTCCTCTACTTTGACTAATAGCTCACCACGATTTCTCTGTGCGACTAAAAAGCGTAGCCATTGTTCAAATTGTTGTTTGCTTTCTTTTGAATCAGTTGAAGATGAACTGGTGGCAAGTGCTGTCTCTAATGAACTGTCTAACAGTTTCCCCACCGATTTTTTCGATAGGGCTTTAGTGTCCATTGCTTCTTTAGCAATGTGAGGTAAATTGGTGACAACATTGTTGTAGAGAACATCAAAGATTAAAACGTTTTCACATTGGTCTTTAAAGTCTTCTCGTAATTCTGAATGTAAAATGGCGTCAATGACAGTCATGTCGCTGAGTGCCGGCCATGAGTCGGTTGAAGGTGTGCCCTTTTCGTCACTGAGTAATTTTATGAGCTCATTAAAGTTATGTGGTGCGCTAACTTTCCAGCGGTTGTATAAAGAAAAACTCAAGTTGAATAATAAATTTTGTTTCGCCTTTTCGTAATTATCTTTGGGTTCACCAAGTAGGAATCGTGTGACAGTGTTTCTTTCTGAACCCATGTCATCGCGTTTCGAAATAAAGGTTTTCCATGCTTTCGCGAGAACATCGTCGTATACAAGCTTGTCGGGATTTTCTAACCATGATGTAAATAATTTCGATTGCTCGTGTAGTAGACGGCTTTGAAGGTCACCTTCCGGCAATGTTAACTTAGAAAGTCGGCCATACTCAGCAGCGGAAATAGAGTGGATCCGGCCGCGTAATAATAAATAACGCATATAGCGGTAACACAACCCGAAAATATTTGGTTGTGTTGTTGGCGAACGCACTAAATTAATACGAGAATTTTTTTCTAGGGCTTGCTGGTATTCAGTAGGGTGTAAATAGCGATCAAGGTTTCTTTGATAGTGCTCAAATAAGTCCGGCGTTTGTGGAACAAATTCTTGGGCTGCTGTTTCTACAGCTTCAATACTGGATACAATAGCTCTTTGTAAATTGTGCTGCCTTTCATCGATATCAATTGGAGAGTAATCGATAATGCCGTCGATACAACCCTGGGATAATAATTCTTCGGGCGAAACGCCAACACCTTTCGCGCACTCCTGCCAAGATAAATTAAATTTCCGAGCAATACTTTGTAGGCCTTGTGGTTGGATAGTATTAAAAATACCGTCTCTAACCGACAATAATAAATTGGCTGCCGCTAATGGAATCGCACCGCCGGAATAACCAACGCCAATTACAATGCCAACAGTCGGAACGTCAGCTGCAGTACTTTCTGTAATCATACGAGAGATGCTATGAGCTTGGTTATTGCTGTTAGCGATCTCGCCAGCATCGGCTCCAGGTGTATCAATAAAGTAAACAATAGGTAACGACATTTCAGAAAAGCGCCGTATTGTTTCACTGCCTAGTAAATGATGTTCTGGCATCCAAGCGCCGTTTGATGATGAGCGTTCCTGTGCGATGATGCCAATTCTGCGAACGCCATTAGAAAAAGGGATTTCAATTTCCGCACTGTAAAATGCGCCCTTCTCTTGGCTGTTAATAATTTTGCCATTTAAGCGAGAGATAATTTCTTTCGCGCTAGGGCGTTTGCTGTGTTGAGCGGGTGTGACAACTTCTGCAATGTAGCTATCGACGTCTAGTTTGTTGAGTTGTTTCAAGCGGGTCTTTACGCGCCTGTCTTCAATAAGCCCCGGTAGGTGTTGTTCTTTCTTTCGTTTGCTAGACGAGATTGGAGAATGTTCGGGGAACAATGAGAAATCAGATGCTAGATGCTCAGCCTGAATGAATAGAGTGTCGACGTTCGCGTGCGAATCAGAAGAAGAATTTCCGCTCATAAATACTTATCTCAAGATTGTTTTTGGTCTATTGTTTTGATCGGATACTTTGATCAATTTAGGTTTTATATATTGTTGTACCGCTTATAGTTTTTATTTCTGGGTGACCAAATATAAGAATCTATAGCCAGTATACCCAATATGACTTGTGGGTGAGTATTATCCTTATATTGACCCGCTGTGGTACCGCTTAAACTTGAACGCATTGTTCCAAAAATGGAACAATAGGTGATATTATTGCCTAATATTGTTTATCTGGACGAGAGTCCATAAAGAATTCACTTTTTCCGTTAAACATGAGGCAAATCAGTCCCATGATCGATCTAAATGCTATGGCGTTATTCGCAAAAGTTGTCGAAGTTGAGAGTTATTCTCAAGCAGCGAGAGATATCGGTGTTCCAAAATCCACGATAAGTCGTAAGATTTCCCTGATGGAAGAGGCTCTTGGGGTGCGTCTTTTACAGCGTAATACTCGCCAACTTAGACTTACTCAAGTGGGTAAAGAGGTGTACCAGAACTGCCAGAATATGCTCCGTGAGGTTCAGTCTGTCCATGCCACGATTGAAAACGCAAGAGAGGATGTCTCTGGAAATTTGAAAGTGATGTTACCGATTTCGTTTAATCAAGAGCTTATGGCTTCATTGTGTGCAGGTTTTTTGAAGCTTCATCCTAAAGTCGATCTGGAAGTTAAATTTGCCGATGGTGGAATCGATTTAATTGGCCAAAATTGTGATATCGCAGTGATGTTTGGTCCATTAGCAAGCTCAGATTTAGTGGCTCGACTGCTGTTTGAGCGTTCATTGGTCCTCGTTGCCAGCCCTAATTATGTCAAAATACATGGTCATCCGAGAAACGTGAACGACTTAGCGAATCATTCTGGACTGATGTTAGGAAGTTCAAAATCGACACCTATTTGGCCAATAGGCGTTGGATCAGAAAGGCGATTAGTGAATTTCAAACCGAGAGCTTGGGCAAATAGCTCAGCGGCGATCAAGCAAATGGCTAAAGAAGGTTTGGGGATCGCGTTGTTGTCTGAAGCTCATTGTCGAGCGGATCTACAAAATGGAAGTTTGTTAAGGCTGCTGCCCGAAGTGGCGATAGAGCCTACAAAAGCGTATGGACTCTATTCTAGTCGTTATCAATTAGCGCCAAAGATATCGAGATTTTTGGATTACTTCGCCCAACATATTGATAAGCAGGAAATGGAATATCCATTCCCGCTTTCACCTGTGAAAGCGGTTCCCAGTCAATAAAATCTTCATGGAACAGGTAGGATTTTAATACGCCCTAAACATAAAACAAAAAGCGTTTGATTTACATTTTCTTCTAGGGCGCTTAACTTATTTGAGTCCGCGTTTTAGTAAGGGGCTAATGAATAATAAAACAAGACCGACCCCCACTCCGATGTAAAGCATAGATGTAAAGAAGTCGCTGTAGGTGGTGACTGCTTCCGCAACATCGAGAATCTTGCCCTCATGCGTATCGACAGATGCAAGCTTTGATAATTGGGCCGCTACAAATTCAGCGTAAGCGGTTGCTAAAAACCAAGTTCCCATCATAACGCCAACGATTCTAGGTACAGATAGTTTCGTAACAGCTGATAAGCCAATAGGCGACAAACATAATTCGCCTGTTGTATGGAGAAAATAAGCCAGAATCAACCAAACAGCAGCAACTTTACTAATGCCTTCTGCGTCAGTAAGAGAAGCGCCGTAGACGAGTGCGCCAAAACCTAAACCCACTTGAATAATACCTAGTGCAAATTTAACCGGTGTGCTGGGTTCCATATTTCTTTTGGCGAGCCATACCCAAAGGATGGAGAAAAAGGGAGCCGTAGTGAAAATAAAAAATGCATTCAAAGAACCAAATTGCGATGCCGTAAATGTAATGCCAAACAATTCTCTATCAACGACGCGGTCTGCAAATAAAGTCATCGAGGCTGACGATTGTTCGAATAGAGCCCAAAAGACAACAGAGAATAAAATCAACACCATTAGAACAATCATTTTCCCGCGTTCTTCGGGCGAACACTTTGAAATAATAAAAACGATTAGAGCGGCTAAAGTAAACGCAGCCAAACCATTAAGTGAGTATTCTACCCAATGAATGTGTTTCAGCATTGTCCATATAACAAACAAAAATCCGATTGAACTCAGGTAGATTAAATGTTCCCGATTAAAGAATGAAAACAAAGGTGTTTTTAATAATTCTGGATTGGATGGTTCTGCAAGCCCATGTAAATATTTTTTTCCATAAAGAAAGGTTGCTAAGCCGATTAGCATGCCAATACCGGCGGTACCAAAGCCATATTTCCAGCCGTAGGTTTCACCTAAATAACCGCATAAAAGTGTTGCGATAAATGAACCGAGATTGATCCCCATATAAAAAATGGTAAAGCCTGAATCACGTCTTGGGTCATCGGCTTCATAAAGCTTGCCGACAATTGTAGAAATATTTGGTTTTAGAAAACCAACACCAACGATGATTAACGCTAATGAAAAATAGAAAACTTGTAACGCTTGAGAATCTTGAATGCGCTGACCATTTTCCATGTAAGCAGCATGTCCTTCCCATGCCATGCCCAAATGTCCTAGGCATAATAATAAACCACCAAAAACAACTGACTTCGACATCCCTAAGTAGCGGTCAGCAAGCAACCCCCCAACAACTGGCATGGCATAGACTAAACCGGCATAGCCGCCGAGAACGTCGAGGCCTTCTCCATCAGTAAATAAATGATATTTAGTCAAATAAAGCAGTAATAAATATTTCATTCCGTAAAAAGAAAAGCGTTCCCACATTTCGGTAAAAAAACATACGTAGAGCCCTTTAGGGTGTCCAAAGAAATGATCACCGCGATGCGGGAGAGGTAAAGTATCTTCGTGTGTCATAAATATGGCCCAATTACATTTTTAAGAATAAAAAATATTGAATATTTGACGTCTTGAATGGATTAATCCTCAATAAGAAAAACAAACCACTTATTATATTATTCGTTTTTCTCGTAGTTCAGAAATTTCAGAAGCTGAATACCCTAGCTCAAGCATAATTTCATTGGTGTGTTCTGATAAAGTAGGCGCGCGTTTTTCAATGCTTGGTGGATTTTTGGAAAGTGTAATGGGTGTATCGACGATCATTGGCGTTTTTGGTGAACCGGGATAGTCGAGCAGTTTAAAAGCTCCGATTGCTTTTCCGTGTTCATCGTCGAGTGCTTCTTGTAAATCGTAAACAGATCCCGCAGGTAATTTTGCTTCTTCAAAAGCGGAAAGAACGTCATCGGTTGATTTTTCAATACACCATTTGGCGAGTCGTTCGCTGATAACTTCTCCGTTATCTCCGCGAGAAATATCATCTTTGAAACGCGGGTCCGTTAACCAGTGATCTTCTCCCATTAATTTTGCCCAGCGTTCGAACATGGCAAAACCAACTGTTTGCACAAGGACCCAGCCATCTTTTGTTTGAAACGTATCACCTGGCCCACACATTTGTAAGCGATTCATTGTGCCGTGACGGTTAAGGCCTAAAACGCTTTGTTCCGTTAAATTTCCTCCGATAAAGTTCAATGCAGTTTTATATAGGGAGGCTTCTACAATTTGGCCTTTGCCTGTTTTTTCTTTTTCTAATAGAGCGGCCATCGTGCCAAAGGCACTTAGGGAAGCAGTCCCAAAGTCGACATAGTTTGCTGCTGCTTTCATGGGACGGTCTTCTGGGCCAGTTAAATGCATTGCGCCAGACATTGCTTGACCAAGTCCATCAAAACCTAAACGATTTGAATACGGCCCGCCTTTTCCGAAAGTGGATGCCCATGTCAGAATAATATCGGGTTTAATGGCGATTAGGCTTTCGTAATCAACACCCATAGCCTTTAACGTTTGTGGCGGTAAATTTGCAATGACGACGTCTGCAGTTTTTACTAACCGCTTAACCACTTCTTTTCCTTCAGGTTTTATGGGGTTAAGCGTCATGCCTTTTTTATTGCGGCCCATTTGCATGAGCGTTGCGCCAGTGCCATCTTCTGCAACAGGAGAAGTGAAGCGATCTTCTCCTCCTTCAATTCGTTCGATGCGAATAACTTCTGCACCCATGTCAGCGAGTAATGCTGCACAATAAGGCCCTGCAATATAACGTCCAAAATCCAAAACTCGAACGCCTTCTAGTACTTTACTCATAACTTTCTCACTTGAAATAATTTATTTTAGTCGTTAATAGTTAGTTATTATTTTTTTGTTTTAACGCGATCGACAGCATCAATCCATTGGGTATAAAATTTATCGCGTTTTTCTTTATCCCATTGAGGTGTGAATTGGCGATCACAGCGCCAACGTTTAGAAATTTCTTCTAGGGAGGAGAATACATTGGCTTGTAGTCCGGCCAAATAAGCAGCGCCTAATGCGGTTGTTTCGATAATAGTGGGGCGATCTACGTTGGCATTTAAGACATTGGCTAAAAATTGTAGAACCCAATCATTTGCAACCATGCCTCCGTCGACGCGTAATGTATTCGGGCGAACGCCATCGGCCTCCATTGCTTTTTGTAAATCTTTTGTTTGGTAACAAACAGATTGTAGTCCGGCGGTAACAATTTCTTTGATACTAGTGTCGCGAGTTAAACCAAAAATTGCTCCGCGTGCATCAGGGTCCCAATAGGGAGCGCCAAGGCCGGTAAATGCTGGCACTAAGAAAACACCGTGATCTTCACGTGTTTGTTCGGCAAGTTCTTCAGCTTCACTAGCATGTTTGATGAGGTGAATTCCATCGCGTAGCCATTGGATTGCTGCTCCTGCGATAAAAATACTGCCTTCTAATGCATAGGTGACTTTTCCGTTTAGGCGATAGCCTATAGTAGATAATAATTTATTTTTAGAATCTAAAATGTTGTCGCCGGTATTAAGAATTAAAAAACAACCTGTACCGTAAGTACTTTTTGCCATGCCTTCTTCAAAACAGGCCTGGCCGACTAATGCAGATTGTTGATCGCCTATCATTGAGAGAATAGGTATTTCCTCTCCGAATAAACTTTTATCGGTTAATCCAAAGTTATGCGCACAGTCGCAAACTTCAGGAAGAATTGATTTTGGAATATTAAATAAAGAAAGGAGGTCGTCATCCCACTGCTGAGTATGAATATTGAAAAGAGCAGTTCGGCTTGCATTTGTAGCATCTGTTTTATGTGAGGCTCCATTAGTGAGTCGCCACAATAAAAAAGTATCAATGGTGCCAAATGCTAAATCGCCCGCGTCTGCTTTTTTTCTGGCGCCCTCAACATTATCGAGGATCCAAGCTATCTTGCTAGCAGAAAAATAAGGATCAAGTAGTAACCCCGTTTTTCTGTGAAGCGCTTCTTCTTGATTGTTGTTTTTTAATTGTTGGCAAAAATCAGCTGTTCTTCTGTCTTGCCAAACAATGGCGTTGTAAATAGGTTTACTTGTAGAGCGATCCCAAATAATCGTTGTTTCACGTTGGTTGGTTATGCCAATACCTGAAATATCTGAAAGAGCACATATCTTTTTTTCAAAGATTTCGCGGCACGATGTAATAACTGTTTCCCAAATGTCTTCGGGGCTATGTTCTACCCAGCCATCGTTAGGAAAGTGTTGGGGAAATTCGTGTTGTGCGGTAGTAAAGCTTTGATTGTCGGTATCGAATAAAATAGCACGAGAGCTAGTGGTGCCTTGGTCTATTGATAATAAATAAGCCATACATAAACCTTAAGTTGGTTTGTGTTATTTGTTTTTATGTTTTTTATACTTTGCGAATAAATGTAGATCAAGTATATCGGTCGATGAAAACAAAAGCTATTTAGAGATATTAGTTTTTATCATTGAAGCGTTGCTCTCATGATTTAAAACGTTTTTTACAATAATGATTCAAGGGTTCATAATTTGTAAAGTAATGGAAAGTTTCACTTCCTAATGGAATGTCAAAATCACAGTGCTCGTTATCACGTTCACGACAAAGGATGGGGCTAGTGTTAAGCGACGTTTTGGGGTGTTAGTGCAAATAATTAAAGTATTCCTGCGTTTAGGCATTTTACTGCTCTATTAGTTTTCATTCGGCGATGCTTAATCAAATTTTGATTAAGGAAAATTGTTTCTGGCGATTTGTATCTTTTACTCGGTATTTGTGAATTAAAAAACTTACCAGTGATTTTTCTAGGACGCGATAGAGTGGCAGTTATATAAGGCCAAATAGAACGTTAGCGTGAATTATTTTAGAGAGTGTGCGGAAGAGTTTTTCATAAGAAGTTGTAAAAAGTTAGTTAATGATTTTTAACTAACTTCAACAACATTGATTAACTGGGTTGGAATAGCCTTCTTGCCAAAACGTTTTAAGCTGGCAATGGCAGTCCACATAGCAATAGTAGAAACAACAATCCAAAGAGAAGAAAAAAGAGCGTGTTGATTAAATGTGCCAATTTGATAAATCAAAGCTGCCATGTAATAAGCAAGGCCTGTGCTCCAGCCAAACACAATCATAGTGTATGGCCAGCCAGATTCTTTTGCTGCAGCACCGAGAACGGCTACACATGGCGCATATAGTAAAATAAAGACTAAATAAGTAAAGGCGGCGAAAGGTGTCACAAATAAGCTTGCCATGTTGGTGAGTGTGGCAGTTTGAACGCCTTGCTCTTCGGCGACAGCAGCTGAGTCATTGACATCACCAATAGAGATTCCAAGAGGATCTGTTAGTGTGCCCGCAAGACCAGACAGCGCTTCTCCAACAGAAGCAAATGCTTCTTTCGCTGCGTTTAATAAATCGGGTGCGGGAATGGCTTCCCCTTCTGCTGCGGAATTGTCTTCACTATAGAGTGCGTCCAGCGTTCCAACGATGGCTTCTTTTGCAAACATTCCTGTGAATAAACCTACCGTGGCAGGCCAGTTATCTTCGGCTATACCGATGGGTGAAAATGCTGGAGTAATCGTGCGGCCAATTGTACTGAGTACAGAGGATTTAGAATCTTCGTTTCCAAATGTTCCGTCGAAGCTTAAAGAATTCAACATGCTTAATACCATGACGACAGCCACGATATTTTTGCCAGCACGGAATGCAAAACTTTTTAAACGAAACCATGTGGTAATTAAAATATTGCGTGTAACGGGAATATGGTAAGACGGCATTTCTTGAACGGAACGCGTCATTTCCCCAGGAAACAATTGGCGACGAAAAATCCAACCGGTTCCAACAGCTAATGCAATACCTAATAAATACAAAAAGAAAACAATGTTTTGACCATTACTTGGGAAAAATGCAGCAGCGAATAGTGCGTAAACTGTAAGTCGAGCACCGCATGACATAAAGGGGGCCATGGCAATTGTCATTAAGCGATCGCTGTCGCGCGACAAACTACGTGTCGCCATGACAGCGGGAACATTGCAGCCAAAACCAACAATTAAAGGAACAAATGCATTTCCAGGTAAACCAATTTTCGCCATTAATCGATCAACAACAAAAGCAGCGCGAGACATGTAACCAGAATCCTCGAGCACAGACAGGCAAAGATATAAGAACCCGATAACGGGAATAAATGTCGCCACTAAAGTAATGCCGCCACCCAAGCCGTCGGCTAATAAAGTGGTTAACCATTCGGGAGAATGCAATAAAGAGAGACCCCAGCGAAATCCATCAACAAAAATAGTGGCAAATATGATGTCAAAAAAATCGATAAAGACTGCGCCTAAATTCACAGCAAAAGCAAACATCAAATAAATCATTAAAAGAAAAAATGGGATGCCGAGCCATTTATTTAAAACCCAGGCATCGATTTTTTCTGAAAAAGTGGATTTGATTGGAGCAAACTCAACGACACCATTGAGTAATTCTTGTGATCTATGATAGCGAGAGGGGAGATCCTTTGTGGATCCTATCTCAATGTTTTCAGTAGACACCTTCATCTCTTTTAATTCAGCGTCTAAAGATTCTGTAAGTTGTTTTTTTAATGCGTCAATGCCATGCCGTTTACTAGCGATGATGGGGATGATGCTGACGCCTAACCTATCCGCTAAGCCTTCGGCGTTAACTTTAATGCCTTGCTGCTCTGCAACATCTAGCATGTTTAGAGCAACCATCATTGGTATCTGTTGCTCAATCAATTGCTGAGTCAGAATTAAATTCCGCTCGAGATTGCTGGCATCAAGAATATTAATGACAAGATCAAACTTTCTTGATGAAAGCGCTTCGCTCGCAATGCGCTCGTCCATCCCCATGTGAGTTTGTTCGAGGTTATAGATTCCTGGTAAATCAATAAGCTCAATAGTTTGCTCGCCAATATTAAGGGTCCCTGTTTTTCTTTCAACGGTGACTCCAGGCCAGTTCCCGACCTTTTGGTGGGCTCCAGTGAGAGCGTTAAATAAAGTCGTTTTGCCGCTGTTGGGATTGCCAATGAGAGCAATGCTGATTGTCATTACGCGGCCTCTTCAGAGAGCATTTCAATCAGGATAACTTCAGCTTCACTTTTTCTGATGCTTATAAGGGTTCGACCTACTTTTAGTTGAATTGGGTCCCCAAGAGGAGCGAAACGAAGTACTTCGATTGTGACACCTGGAAATACGCCAAGCGCATAGAGTCGATTTTGGATTTCGGCGTTGGCATTGTCGATTTCAAGGACTCGACATTGCGACCCGAGAGAGGCTTGACCCAAATGCATAAAGAGGTTCCAAGAGTAAAGGGTAAACAGGAAAAAGATGCGAATTGTTATCATTCACGATATCAGAAATGCAATGCTTTTTGAAGCAAAATTCCACTTTAGTGATAAAAGCAATGCGAGCTAAAAACCAGATTGAGATACTGATAACGAATTTTCCACCGTTAGTCACAAGGTAAGCTGGAGAAGAAATAGAGTGGGCAAATGTACAGTGGCAGGCTTTGAGCGGGAAAAGACTTAAATCTAGAAAATGTTTAATGATTTTAAGAGGTTAAGCATAAATAAAAAATCTAATGTTGACGGAGATAAAAGTGCTTATAACAGTTTGTTAGGAGTTGCTCTGAACTAGAAGAAAACAATATAAATTAAAAGTGGCAAATCGAGTAACATTGAAGAAACTTTTAAGGCTAGATCTTTGAGAAAAAAGCTGGTCAGAACCCCCCATTTTTTTTAATTACAGTCTCCTCTTCTTTGCACTTTATATCCTGATATTTTTTGATGTAAGTGAAGTAAGAACAACGCCGATACAAGGAGTTAGAACTAACGTAATGGATTTTCAGGCAAGTTATCGTCAAGAGATGGCGTATCAGATATACATCGTTGCAGGTCTTCTCGTCTTGCCGTTTTCTGTTGTGACAATGTCGCAAGGACAATTTTGGCTAGCCCTACCTCCATTTATTAGTGCCTTGATGAGCGTTGCCAATGTTATTTGGTATAAAAAAAACAAACAGTTTATATTCTCACCAATTGCTATTTCCGTCATATATATTTTAGATTGCGCGCTGGTTGTTAGGGGTTTAGGACCTTCTGGTGCTTATTGGTTGTTTCCGGTGATGCTTGCCATTTTTTGGGTTCATGATAGAAAAATGGCACGTTATTTGGTTAGCGCGATGCTGCTTTTAGTTTTTATCCCCGCATTTTATTATTTTCCTTTAACTGCTGCGGCTCGTCTTTCTGCAACATTAATCATGACAGCTGTATTTTTTAATGCCGCAGCAAAAATTGCAGAAACACAATATAAAAAATTAGAAACATTAACAGTTACAGATTATTTGACGGGTGCGTTTAACCGACGATATATGGATCAGGAAATTGATGAGCTAATAGAAAGGTATAATAGAAACAAAAGCCCCTCTTCAATTATCACATTCGATATTGATAACTTTAAAATGATTAATGATAAGTACGGACATAGCGTCGGCGATGAAGTGCTTGTAGAGGTTGCAAAAAATACAAAAGCGAGAGTGCGCTCTTTGGATCGAGTGTGTCGTTCTGGCGGTGAGGAATTCGTTATTTTACTGCCGGACACTTCAGAAAATGAAGCAAAATTATTAGGTGAGGAATTGCGAATTTCAATTAGTGAGTTACCTTTGTTGAAAAATTCAACGGTGACAATTAGTTGCGGTGTAAGTGCAATGCAGTCTAATGATTCGAGGGATAGCTGGTTGAAGCGTAGTGATCAAGCGATGTATAAAGCAAAAAGTAATGGAAAAAATACCGTAGTCGTTGATTGCGCTATAAATTTTTCAGGAGAATTTGCAGAGGCTTGATTGGTCGAGCGTTATAAAGTAAATAGTGTTGCTAAAGCAGTGGCGACTAAATATTCATTCTTACCGTTTCGTGCATATAAATCGGCCCTTGCAATAACTTGTGAAAACGATCCACCTACTACCGATCCTCTGCCAATAAGTTCTTGTCCCATTGCAGGCGCAATAAAATTAATTTTATATTCTTGAGTTCTAACATCTCCAGATTTTGTTGCAGCAGCCATACAGCATGCCGTATCGGCTAAAAAACCCAGAACAGCACCATTTACAATACCTCTATGCTGCATTATTTTATCTGTCACAGGAATTCTTACTTCAGCATAACCTGGTGAGCATTCTCCTATACTGGTGTCAAAAAGAACTGCTACAGGTGATTGTTGAATCATTTGCGGTAATGCAGAAACAGGAATCGGTTCTTTAATATGTGAAAGAGTTTGCATGAATAATCTCTATTGAGTTGATTGAGCCGATATGGCTGTCGGGTTTTTAGTTTACTTCTTTTAAAAGGTGATGTTCATAAAGATATCTTGCGTGGTGTCGCTTTATCTTCCCGCTGGTTGTTTTTGGCATAGTATTACAATCAATTAAGACAACATCATTAACAGCCAATGAGTGATTTTTTGATATAGATAACTTAATTTTTTCTTTGATCGTTTGTAAGGTATTTTTGTTTGCTTTGTTTGCTTTGTTTCGATAGCTTCTGTCGAGTTCTTGAACAACAATTAGATTATTAACATTTTTGATATTGATAGAGTCGTCGATAGTAAAAACAGCACAAGAATTTTCTTTTAGAAGATCATCAACTGCTTGAGTCGTGAACTCAATATCTTGAGGATAATGATTTTTTCCATCAATAATAATAAGATCTTTGAGTCTTCCAGTAATAAAAATTTCAGATTCTTCATTGAGAAAGCCCAGATCACCTGTACGAAGGTAAGATTTATTGTTGATAGTAATAAAGGCATTGCGGGTCGCTTCATCATTTTCCCAATAGCCTCGTGTAATATTCTCTCCTTGTATGCAAACTTCACCGATCACTAGGGGTTTGCATGTGTTTTTTGTCTCGGGGTTGATAATGTTAATCGTTATACCGGTTGCAGCTTTACCGAGGGAAGGGAAAGAAATAATTTCTGATGATAAGCTCTTAGTATCCTGAAAAATATTTTGTTCAGAATTTGGGAAGCCTTTTGCGATAGATTCTTTGCTTGCATTGAAATATTTTAATGCTTCATCATGGCGTATCCCAGAAACTAAAAGAGTGGCTTCAGCAAGCCCAAAACAAGGTAAAAAATTATCTCTGTTAAAGCCGATAGGCTTACAGAGATTGTAAAAGTCATCTATGACAGATGGGTTAATCGGCTCGGCGCCGTTGTAGGCAACCTTAAGGCAAGACAGGTCGAGAGATTGTATGGAGTGAGGTTTAATTCTTTTCACGCAATGCTGATAGCAAAAGTTAGGCCCGCCGGTACTGGTGATTCTAAATTGTGAAATACTTTCTAACCAGATACGAGGACGTTGTACAAAGACAAAAGGGTCCATTAAGAAACTGGTATGGCCGTTACAGATTGGATGGAGGACGTGTCCAATTAAACCCATATCATGGTAGAGAGGCATCCAATTCAGTTGGCGAGTTTCGTTGTTGTGTCCAAAAACTTCACGAATCATTTTATGATTGGTAAAAATATTTTTATGGCTGACGATGACGCCCTTTGGGGCGGATGTCGATCCTGATGTGTATTGTAAGAAAGCAGTATCATCTGTCAGTGGAAATTCGATTTTTCTATGAGGCTTTTGTTTAACGGATTTTTTATTGTTGCCCACTAAAAAATCAGGATAGCTAAAAGCTATAATATGAATAAGATTGTCTTTGTCTTCGCTAGTAAATTCAGCCGTTAAATCTTCGAATAATAATTTATTTGTAATGCAGTAAGTTGGTTTTGCGTTATTTATAATATGCCGAATATTTTCGGTGCCATGCTGACGAGTTGGTTGGCTTAAAGGCACTGGAATCGTACCTGCTAATAGCGACCCAAGAAACGCAATAATAAATTCTGGACCAGTAGGTAGAATCAAAGCAATCCGGTCATTTTTTTTTGCATGGAATAAAACTGTATCGGCGAATACTTGAGCGCTTTTTTTAAGCTCTAGAAAAGAAATGCTTGTAAAGCAATCGCCTTTGTTGTCAATAAAGCAAAATGCCTTTTTGTTAGGAGTCATCTTTGCCCAATAGTGTAGCGCTTCAATCACTGTTGAAGGTGTTTTAGTCGTCAGAAGATCATTGGTTGACATGCTTTTTTTTGATTTTTTCATAAGGTAGAAAGATCTTTGGAGAAAATTAAATAAGTACTAACGCTTGTAGAAAAAAGACGAAATCTAAAGGTATCTGTAAGCCAAGTAGATACAGATACCTTATAGATTCTTTTAATTATATGGCTTTCATCTGTAAGCGAACGAGCAACATTTTTCCTTGAAGAAACCCAGCGACAGAAAGCTTTAAATAATTTTCATAACGCTTATACATAATTTCTCCTTCATGTTCTAAGATATAGTCTCGATTACTTTGAAGGTTTCTAAGCCACAAGTCACAAGTGTGAGCATAATCAAGTCGATCATTTCGATAGGCTGTTACTTCAAATAATCCTTCAGCTGCTTCAAATAGTTCATAAGTGTGAGGGAGTTCGGATTCTGGAAAAATTTCATGAGCTATAAATAAATTTTGGTCTTCTGGTTTTAATGTTCCATAGGTAACGGACTGAAGAGAAAAACAACTTCCTTTGTCGAGCCAGCTGCGACATCTTTCAAAAAGAGTACGGTAAACATCCATTTTTTCTTCGTGGGTGCTTTGAAATTTGGCAAAGTGTTCAATAGCTCCGACAGAAATTATTCCATCGTACATTTGCTCTGGTTGATGATCAGCCCAGCTCTCAAGTCTAAATTCGGCCCCAGATAATCCTCGGCCTTCTGCGTATTTCTTTTGTTCTTTCGCTAGGGTTAATCCGACAGCGGATGTTGGATGGCTTCCGGCAACATTGTAAAAAGAATTTATTTGAGAGCCCCATCCACAACCAATATCGAGTAATCGGCCTCCTTTTTTTAGGCCGGCACTATTTATATGCCAGATATGTTTGTTGATTTGTGCTTGATGTAAATTATCTCGGTCGGTTTTATCATCCCATAGAGCTGAAGAATAGGACATGGTCGGATCTAACCATTTTTGATAAAAATTGTTTCCTGCATCGTAATGATGCTGAATAGCGTCGGCGCTTCCGCCCCATACATCTTCTTTTAGTGCAGTGTTCATATAAGCTCCAGTATTCAAAATATGTTTAAATTTTTTAAGCGACTTCTGTTTGATCTTTCAGTGTTAGCTCGCGCGCTAAATGTTTTGATGCTTCTGAAATTGTTGGGAATTCAAAAAATAATGAAGGGCTAAGTTGAGCACCAAGTTCTTCTTCTAGAACACCGACAAGAGAAACAATAGATGATGAGTTTAAGGAAAATTGATCAATACTATTATGCTCATCTATTTGTGACGGCGAGACATTCAGTATTGACGCAATTTCATTTTTCATTAGTTGGCTGATTGTGTGTTGATTGTGTTGCATGACAGACTCCTGTTGTTGTCATTGGTATGGGTATGAAAAATTTATGTGTTTGTGATTCTTTTATTGGATTGATCTTCTAGGTATTGAATGATTCTTTTTTTGTTGGGGACATAGATATCCCAAGTTACATGTATTTTTTCTAGAGCTTTAATAATCCAGAAGGCAGGATCTATGCTGAATTTATGTAAGCCTGCAGATGCAGATCTAGGAAAAGCGTGATGGTTGTTATGGTAAGAGTCTCCAAATGTAAGTAATGCAAAAGCTGAAGAATTTCTACTGTTGTCTGGAGTGTTGAAAGGTCTGGATCCGAAGGTATGGAGTAGTGAGTTAACAGCGCCTATTGAAGTGTTTAAAAAAAACAATCTAACAAGGCCGCCCCATAAAACACCAAAGAAAAAAGAATCGGCCGTCTGATTGAAAGAAAAGGTAATGGCACCTGGTAATAAAATGCTTACTACAACAAGATGGATGTAGTATTGATCGATTTTAGTAATGCTTTTGTCTCGACATAATTCACTGGCATAAAACATAACATTTGGGTAGTCGTGTTTCTTCATCCAAAAAAACTGAGCATGCAAGATCCCCCGCAGTGTGTTTAACTTTGATTTTTTTTTAATATTGTATTGTGGTGAATGTGGATCACCCTCCTGATCGCTACACTCATGATGTCTTCGGTGAAGTGAAACCCAAGAAATTAAACCTCCTTGACCGGCCATTAGTCCACCTACATGCAAAAACATTTTAAATGATGAGTTGCATCTATATGATCTATGAGTGAAAAAACGATGGTATCCGGCCACAATACAAAACTCAGTTAATGCCCAGAAAAAAAATAAACAGATGAGGTCTATTGTGGTCGGTGGTCTGAATGGTATTAATGCTAAAGCCAGCAGCGTAGAAAAAAGCGGTATTAGATTCATGAGCAGAAAATGCTTTTTTTGTAATTTATGAATATATAAATTACTAAATGTTTTTCTTGTGTTATCTGTTGTTTTTTTAGTTGTTTGGTAAAAGTTTGATTCAACACCAACCTGTGTTTTTTTAGTTTTGCTGTATTCAGAACTGATATCATGAGATTTTATTTGAGACATCTTCCACCTGATTTTTTTAAAGCATAAAAATATAAAGTTAAAAAAAATGAGATGAATTAATAAAAACAAATCCATCAACATGCCAAAAAAAAGTCATATAAAAAAGAATAGGAGCGTATTCAGAAAACCGCCAATAAAAAGTCATTGGGATCAATTTGGTTGCGATTTTAAAATGGCGTTTAATTCTAAAAATTAATATTAAAACGATTTTAAGCGACCGGTAATGCTGTAAATCGCGACGAAGTGGTTTGTTTTGGCGACAAGGAAGAAAAAACAAGTGTTGGTGATTCTTTTACTTATTATGAAAAATTATAAATATAAACAAAGGGGGCGTAGTGGTTTTTAGCCATTTTTAGGTGAGGCAAATTGATTGATCTGTTGTATTACTTGCTTTCATGTTTAGTCACAAAACATGAAAGAGGTCGATACAGTCGAGTAGAGTCATTTTTTATGCTACTGTTCGCGCCCATTTTGAATGGATTTGAATTGAATTTTTGCAGGGATAATTGATGTGTGCTGCAACGAAAAATCGTGGAGAGATAGAGTAAATGGCTAGCTTTAAAGATGTAATAGCTAATATTGAAGTAAATGAATTGTCGGTTCTAGCTCACGTCGACGAAACATGGATGCAGGGTCGGACGGTTTATGGTGGGATGCAAAGTGCAATAGCAGTAAAGGCAATGCGAGTTGCGCTGAAGAATGTATCATGTGATGCGCCACTAAGGAGTCTACAAGTGACTTTCGTTGGCCCGATCAGTGCTGGTCAAGTGGAAGCAACAGCAACAATATTAAGAAAGGGAAAATCTGCAACTCAAGTTCAAGCTTCAATATTTGAAGACGGTAGTTTACGTTTGGTAGCAATTGGTATTTTTGGTGATAGTCGAGCTTCAGAGATATCAGATGTTCCAATTGCACCCTCATGTAAGCGTCTGTTAAATGAGACGAAAGAAGTGCCATTTGTTTCTGGATTGATGCCTGCTTTTATTCAAAACTTTGTTGTTCGACCTGCAGAAGATCTCAATATGTTTTCTGGAGAGAAACAGCCACGGGGTATTACTTATGCTAAGCATCGTGTAGGTCGCGATGTGACGGAAGAAAGCCTTGTTGCTATTGCAGATATTTCTCCACCGGTTGCAATGGCAGCGCTAAATAAATTCGCTCCTGCAAGCTCAATGAATTGGCAGTTAGAATTTATTCAGACATCAGAAGAGCTAGCAAAAAATGAGTGGCTGCGTGTCGATGCAGAGATGTTGGCTGGCGTTAATGGTTACAATTGGCAAAATACAAACTTTTGGTCTGAAGATGGCCGGCTTGCTATGTTAAGTCGGCAGTGCCTAGCTGTATTCGGGTAAGTTTTATTTAGCGTTTCTGAAGCCCTAGTCGATCGTAAACAATGCGCATGATTTGCATCGCATTTGCTAGGGTGACTTCTTTATTTATTATCTTGTTGCCTGTTTCACTTTTTTGTAACTCATCATTAATTTTTGATAAGTCAAAATGTTTATCAATTTCAATATTCTTTTCATTTAGGCATTTTTTTACGCAATGACATTTACAAGCATCTATGGCGATCACTAAATGACCTTGTTGGGCTTCTTCTAAGTGGCTGTCTATGCGGCTTGCAATTCCGGCAATGCAGCCCATGGTTGCGGCGCGGTCATTCTGTAAAGTCACTGCAATATCATTTCCTACTTGAGCTAAATGCATTCTTCCAGAGCAAGAGAAAACAAGAGATGGTTTTTTGTCTTGTCCTTTTCCCAGCATAATTAAAACCTTGTTTCAGAAAAACCGCTTTTTTATTTGGTTTTCACAATAAATTATAAAAATGTTTTTTTATATCTTGGCTGCCATTGTTAAGTAAACCCTTATTTTTGGTATTGATTTAAATCACTGATTTATTAAATGATAAATATTTTAGTGTTCTGTTTTATCGAATTATATGTCCGTTTTTTTGCGATTTTTTTTGTTGGCGTAACAACGTACTATTTTCTTCAGTTAATAATCAGTACATGAGGTAAAAAAACATGAGATATGAGCGTAAATCAAAGGATAGGGGAACAGTGGATTTAGGCTGGCTTAAAAGCCGTCACTCTTTTTCTTTTGGTTCATATTATGATTCTAAACACATGGGTTTTGGTAATCTGCGAGTTATTAATGACGATAAAATCGCCGCTGGTGGTGGTTTTGATACGCATGGGCATCAGAATATGGAGATTATTTCTTATGCTATAGAAGGTCAGCTGGCTCACAAAGATAGCATGGGGCATGAATATGTGATGGGTTCTGGAGACGTACAAAGAATGTCGGCGGGAACTGGCGTAGAACATTCAGAGTTTAATCCTTCTAATAAAAACAGGACTCGTTTTTTGCAAATATGGATTTTACCAGACAAAAGTGGCCATGCTCCTAGCTATGAGCAAAAACATTTTTCATATGACGACCGAAAAAATAAATGGAGAAAAATTATTTCAGGTAGTGGTCACGAAGGTGCGTTGTCTATTAATCAGGATGTGGAAATATCTTCAAGTATTTTAGAGCCTTCTCGTAAACTGAATTATTGTTTGAAAGTGGGCCGGATACTTTGGGTGCAAGTTGCCACAGGTTCTATTTTAATTGACGGGGTTAAATATTTAGAAGGTGACGGTGTCGGTATAGAGGGTGCTAATAATTACGTCTTTGAAGGGTCTGAAAAATCGGATTTTTTAATTTTTGATTTAAGTAAATAAAATAATAGAGGAGTTATTATGAGTAATAAAATTTTATTCTTAGCTGGTAGTGCAAGAAAAGATTCAATGAATAAAAAGTTGGCTAAGCAGGCTTTTGAATTGGCAAAAGAAAAGGGTGCTGAAGTGACTTGGTTAGACTTGGCTGATTACAAAATGCCAATTTATGATGGTGATCTAGAAAGTGAATCTGGGTTACCCGAAAGCGCCATTAAGTTAAAAGAAATATTTGCAGAGCATAAAGGGTTGTTTATCGCGTCACCGGAATACAATGGTTCGTTTTCTTCGCTATTAAAAAACACTTTAGATTGGATTTCTCGCCCTCATCAAGAAAATGAAGAAGGATTGAAAGCTTATACCGGAAAAGTTGCTGCTTTAGCATCGACATCCCCTGGATCTTTAGGGGGGTTGAGGGGTTTGGTTCCATTGAGAATGCTTTTAGGTAATATCCAAGTGACTGTTTTACCTAATCAGTTAGCAGTTCCTTTTTACGGAAAGTCATTTGATGAGAGCGGTCATTTAGTTGATGATAATTTTCTGTCAGCATTACACAGTGTTGTGGATCAATTAATCGCAGCGGTTAGGTAAATTTTTTAGTTTATGCTGCGAATGTTTTTAATGAAGCATTTCGCAGCTGGGCCAAGCTTGTCTTCATCGGCAGTAATTAGAAAAAGTTGTACTAGACGGCTTGCACCTTTGTCCAGTAAGAGCGGTTTTAATTTATTTTCTTGGAGTAAAGATTCTATTTTATTGGTGGGAAGCCAGGCGTAACCATAACCACGTTGAATTAAATCGATAGACGTAGCCATGTTGGTGACAGTCCAGCGTTGTTCGGCTTGTAACCAGCCGGAGTCGACTTTGTTTTTTATTGCAGAATCTCGGACAACAATTTGGCGATGTAATTTCAAATCATTATGTGTAATAGATGCTTTGGTTGAAAATAAATTATGATTGGGCGAAGCTACCGCGATGAATTCTACATCACAAATATGCTCAGCAATAAAATTATCTGGAACTCTTGCTGAAATTGCTATTGACACTTTTCCATCGAGTAATAATTCGTTACTTCCTGAAAGAATCGTTTCAACGAGCTCTACTCTAACTGATGGAAACTTTTCAGATAAAACAGAAAAAGAAGAATAGATATTCTCGCTGGGGTAGATACTGTCAACAGCCACAGTAAAGTGTGTTTCTGTTCCCTTTGCTAGTTCATCGGCTAAAGATTCAATTTGGAAAACCTCGTCGAGGACTAGCTTTCCTCTTCTTAATAGTAATTTCCCCGTTTCGGTGAGAACTGTTTTTCTTCCGTCTACTTCTAGTAATTGTATTCCTAAGCTTTCTTGAAGTTTGTGAACAGCGGTATTGATAGTGGATTGACTTTTGTGAATTGCCTCAGCGGCCTTTGCAAAACTGCCATATTCCACTACTGCTTTAAACATTCGCCATTGTTCTAAAGTTGTCTTCATTCGGAAGCATAACCTCGATTGTTTGTGCTGATTATTATCTCAGTGTTTATCTTAAAATTGATAATAAAAGCGGGGATAATAACTAGAATATTTTGGGAGGTTCTTCGCTCTTTTTCGCTGTATACCTGCTTTTTTAGGGTAGATTATAAGGTACGATGAATCAGAGGTGCGTACTAGTTTTTGCTGGTATGAAAGTAAGGCAATGTTGTTCATTATCATGTATTGGTTAAGTTATGTTGATAGGGTGAATTGTACTTTGCTTAACGATGTCTGATTAGATACCATCGCTCCACTGACTGGCGAGGGTAGTGATGTATTGGTTTGTATGGATTTTACGCAATGCTTTATTTACGTAAAACGAAGTGTAGCTTAGATGCTATGATTCAAACCAGATAACTATAAAAAATCATTACTTCTTCACTATTTGTGTAACTTATAGATGTTTCTGGATTACTAGAGAGATATCTTGAGTGCTATAAATATATGGGTAGCTACGAGTAACGAGTAGTGGCTATTTTGTACGATGGTTTGATATTTCAATATCTTCACTACCCTTGAATGTCATCTATCACGACCCAGTAGTAATAAGCGTTGTGATTCAATAAAGATAACAACATCTAAGCAGTTTATTACCAGAAGAGAGAAAGCATATGGTTAACCACTGTATCCGTAAGGGACTTTTAATCGCCGGCGTTATTTCAGTGTCTTTAGTGGCAGCAACGTCTACATTCGCTGATAATCACAAGCCGGCACGAACCGCTGACGGCAAACCCGATTTTAATGGCGTATGGCAAACTACAGGCCGTGCCAACTACAATATTGAGCCTCATTCAGCTAGTGCGGCAATGGCGATGAGAGAGGGGCCTTTTGTTCCTGTTCCAGCTAAAGCGGTTGTTGCTTTAGGCGCTGTGGGTTCTGTACCTGCTAGCTTAGGTATTGTTGAAGGTGACAAGATCCCTTATAAGCCCGAAGCGCTTAAGCAAAGAGATGCAAACAAGGCAAATTGGCTAAAAGCGGATCCTGAAGTGAAATGCTATCTCCCTGGTATTCCTCGTGCTACTTATATGCCTTATCAGTTCCAAGTTTTTCAAAACAAAGACGCGTTATTCTTTGCTTATGAATATGCTGGAGCAGTCAGAAATGTCCTGTTAGAAGATCCAGGTCCAGCACCTATTGATTCATGGATGGGGCAATCTTGGGCGAAGTGGGAAAAAGACACTTTAGTGATTACTACGACAGACCAGAATGGTGAAACTTGGTTGGATCGTGCAGGTAACTTTATTGGTTATGGTGCTACGGTTGTTGAGCGGTTTACTCTGACAGGTCCGAATACTGCTAATTATGAAGCCACGATTGAGAATCCAGACGTGTTTACTAAGCCTTGGAAAATTTCAACGACGCTTTATAAAATGGCTGGAAAAGATGCTCAGTTACAACAGTTCAAGTGTGTAGAATTTGTTGAAGAGCTTATGTATGGCCACTTAAGAAAAGTACCGCTTGATTGATTTTGATCAAATTAAACCTTTCTAGGCTTTGTTTGATCATAGAGTATGGAATTATTAAGTTGATTTTGTACTCTAAGAACTCAAGGCTTAACTAGCTGATGTATAAAGTATAGTTTAAGTTTTTGAAAATTATAAAGAACGCGTGTTCGTTCAGGTTAGGTTCAGGGCCATAGTGTACCGTGGTATGGAGCTAACAATTTGAAGTGTTGAGCTAGGCTCAATTATTTCGCTCAGACATATTTATTCATTGATAAGTTTGTTAGTTTTGGACTTTAAAGTAGAGGAAATACCCATGAAACTTAAAATCGCAGCCTTAGCGGCCATTGCAACATCTGTATTTATTAGTATGAGCCAAGTTAACGCTCACCATGCTTTTGCTGCTGAATTTGATGCGGATGCTCCTGTTCTATTAAAAGGAAAAGTGACGCGCATTCAGTTTATCAACCCGCATTCTTGGATCCATCTTAAAACTGATGACGATGGAACTGATTGGATGGTAGAGGGCGGCACTCCAAATACTTTATTACGTGCAGGCATCACTAAGCGTTCATTGCCTATTGGTACTGATGTGATTGTTCGTGGATACCAAAGTAAAGATCGTGTTTGTGAGCCAAAGTGTAAAGCAAATGGTCGTGATATTACGCTTGCGAATGGCGAGAAAGTGTTTATGGGGTCATCTGGTACAGGTGCTCCTGAAGATGGTGCTGATCCATCAGAAAAATAATCACCTTATAAAATAAAAAACCCTCTCTGATTAGTCAGAGAGGGTTTTTTTTGTCCGTGTACTTTTAAAGTAAATGATAAGGATGTTTGAGGTGATCTAATGGTTTGTATGATCATTCAGAAAGTTTAACTTTCTAGTATAAAAAACTACTGTTTTTAGTTGGGCTAAATAGTAAGTGCTGAAGGCTAAAGAGGAATATAGGCTCGTTATCCATAAGCCATAGCTAGCATTTCCATAACGTTCCCTATTTGAAAAGCCCAGTAAACACCTCCCGCCGTTAAAATAGCAACGGAGGCAACCACAGCTATTGTTTGTTTTGTTTTAATTTTTTGATCAGTAATTTCATTCGTCATTTTATATTCTCGCGTCTATATTCTTTTTTAAAGCCAGTCTTTTCATTTCGCATTCCTGACTAATAAAAATTAAAGGGTTATGGAATTTCTGCGATTATGAAAATCCAATCCATCGCCCGGCTGCTGCAACGGTGAACCAAATTAAAATTGAGCTAATGGCAATCAGTTTTAGAGCCCAGGGATTCATCTTGCTGTGATCAAGTCGAAGTAAAGGTTGTTTGATAGCAAAAACAAAAATAATTCCAATAAGCAATGCAGACATTTTCGCCCAATAAGCGGCATTGTAATAACACTTAGTTGCGACACCAGCGAGCATAAATATTCCTGTTAGGATAATAATAACTAGCGCTACTTTGAACCACTTGTGGGTGCTTTCAGTGATGATGTTTGAAGGAATGTCTCGCATTGTTATATTTAATAATCGTAAGTCTGTTGCGAGTACACAGCCGCCTAGCAAAGCCATTGCGAATAAATGAGCACTTTGAAACATGGCGTACAAGCCGCCATAAGATTTTGCTGCTTGCCCTAGCATTGAGCCTTCTAGCCATTGAAAAAATGATAATAGCTCCATGGGAACTCCTAAATACTAAAATAAAAGATAAATAATTTTTTGATGTTTATTTTTTCAATTCTTACTGTGGGATATCGCATCCAACAGCCCAGTTGATAAATGCTCCTTGGGTCGTTGTGCAATCAAACCAATCGTAAGCCATAAGTCTCCCCATGATAATAACAAGTGTCCAGAGTGCTAGTGATAACCCGGCACCTATTCGAATGCGTTTTGGAGGAATGGGGTCGTTGTCCCAAGAAGAAATAGCACCTTTCATAACATTGCGAAACAGTAAGGCATTGATTCCAGCTAATACTAAAAAGATAAGCTTAATTCGAAACCAAATGCTTTGAGTTTCATGAATCGCGTTAGCATAAAATAATATGAGTCCAGTGATTACCATAATGGTAAAGCCAAACATCATCGGCTTGTCTAAACGCTCAGATACTGTTGAGGCTGGTAAGTTAGTCATTGAAAGGCCGAGCATTCGTAAATCAATAACAAATAACATGCCGAGAAAAATCATAAGTGTTAAAACGTGGGTCGCTTCAATCCAGTTCCATAAGTAGAAGGAGCCGAGTAGCCCTTCGCTGCTCGGTTGTGATCCCAACCACTGAGCAAAATTTAAAAGCAATTCATTCACGCGCTACTCTCCTGTGTCTCAATATTATAGTGATGCTTATCATACACTGACTGGTGTAAATTAGGTTTTTTACAATGAAATTATGTGAAAAGATTATTTAACTTTATAATAATAAAACTTGAAAAGTTGAAAATATTTTTCTGGTTTTCGACTATTTGAATTCTTTATCGTTTTTATAGTTTGCTCTAAATTCCGTAGATTTTGTATAAAATCCGCTAGTGTTTAATTCAAGTTTTACTTCGTTGGCACTTCGATTTTCCCAGTACCAGCCATGTATACCAGAAAATGGAGCTGTGTATGAGCCTTTCTCAGCATTACTTTGACGCTGATCAAAAGAAGGTGAATATTCTTCAGGATCTTCGCCATCTTTTTCTGCATGAAGATCAAACAATAAATTTCCAGTCGCCTTCCAGTCGAATAGCATAGTAGCGCCTTCTTCAAGGCGATATTTATATTCTAAAGACTCAAATGATGCTAATACAATTTGAAAAGTATCATCGGAATAATTAATGTTTTGTTTGTTGAGGGCGCCAACACTGGGTCCTTCTTCGGACATGCCAGAAATACCTAATAGTTTTCCTGTGCCTAAAGGATCGATGTTGAATTCAGCAGGCAGAATTGTAGTCATTAATAAAAAGCTAGCAACAACTAGAGAAATAAGAGAAGCAATGATAATTTTTCTTGTGCTTATACTGTCGTCGCTATTCGTTGTGTTCATAAATTAATTCTCAAATAATATTTTTTGTAAATTTATTAGTTAACTAGCTGGTAAGAAATAACCTGATAAGTGATAACCAGCCAGTAAAAATCCGCCAGTCATGAGTATCGCATTAGCACCAAACGCATACTTTTGGAAATTTGGACTTTGTCTCCAACGTATTAATAAAATTAAAATGGCTGCTAGCGCTAAAAATTGCCCGATTTCAACACCAATATTGAAACTAATAATATTCGTGATTAGCCCATCTTTTGATACTGAAAATTCTTGTAGTTTGGTTGCTAGCCCTAAACCATGAAATAAACCAAAAATTAAAACGGCTGCTTTTGTGTTTGGATTAAAGCCAAATGTTTTTTTGAAGCCCCCCATGTTTTCAAATGCTTTATAAACGATAGAAAAGCCGATGATGGCATCAATAATATAAGCGTTGACTTGTATTTCACCCAGAACTCCACCCAGTAGTGTGATGCTATGTCCAATGGTGAATAGTGTTACATATAGCACTACGTCTTTGAGTTTATATAAAAAAAAGATGACGCCGATGAGAAAAAGTAAATGGTCATAGCCAGTCACCATATGCTTTGCCCCTAAATATAAAAAAGGCGCAATGGCTGGACCCGTAACGCCTTCCACAAACTGAGCGTTACTTTCTGAAATGTTGTGAGCAAATATAAATCCAGAAAAAAACAAACAAAAAAGCGCGAGGAAATATTTTTTTGGAGCGTCGGTATGTTGCTTAAGTCGAAATTGCATAATTACTCGCTGTCAGGATAGGCGTAACGAGTATGGCAGGCGACGCAGACTCGATATAATTGCCCACCAAGATCAAAAATTGCTTGTTTGTCTCTTTCTTGTCCCGCTTTTAATAGTTGTTTCCCAGTATCAGTAATAGCTTGTGAATAGGCGATCCAATCCTCCCCTCGGCCATCAGCGCCTTCGGAGCGCCCAGGGATCTTTAATAAGTTGCCAGCTTCTACAATAACAGCAGCTGAATGGACTAGCTGATTCCAGCCTTCTTCAGTTTCTGGCCATAATTCTTTCTCCCCTTCAGCTGTAATATCCCAGCCGGAGTGCCCCCAGATACCATCGGCTGCAGGATCTAATACTAAATTCATCGTTTCCATCATGCTGAGGGCGGGGTCGTAGTTTGTGACCGCAGAGGGCTCTTTGTTTTCACATCCAATTAAAAGGATTGCTGATAAGGTGATAAAAATTTTACGCATGATATACATCCTTCAATATGTGCTCAGCTCTCGTTTGGTTGTGATGTCGCACTGGGCAAATGTGGTGATAATTAAGTCTGTGTTCAAAAATTGAGTACGAATAATCCCTTTTAGTTTCTTATGGTTATGATTGTTTTGAGGGGAGATGATCTTACAGTCAGGCATATAACATCAAGAAATAATCAGTAAAGAATGATCTGGTATGGATAGGCAATTACAGAATTTGTCTGAGCATATTATTTCGAATATGGCTTAATCATTATATTAATGATTATTCCCACTAAATTGAGTGATTTTGCTGATGTATCGCTATGCCTTGTTTGATTCATTAGAAGCAATGGTTAGAATGAGTCGCACAAAAAGTCCCTACAAGTTACCCGTGCGAACTTGTTTGGTTGCCATACATGGAGATTGTTGGCTGTATGGAGACTAATGTGCCCAACTGAAGCTCTGGGGCATTGTCGGTAGTGAGTTTGCTGATAGTTTGAAGTAGAGCTTAGACGGCTAACATTTGGAATTTAGCATAGTGGAAGTATCAGTATCAGATGGAACAAATAAAGGAGCTACGGCGTCGATTTCAGTGAAGCGCTGGGCTGCTTGGGCTCCTGGTGTTCATTCTGTTGAAGAGTGGGAGGATTGGGCTTTAGGTGGGTTTGAATATCAAGTAGGCGAAGAAACGGCTCCGGATGTTAAGGCCATACCTGCAATGTTGAGGCGACGTTTAAGCCCTTTAGGGAAAATGGCGCTATCCGTTGCTTGGCCATTGGTTGGCGATTCGCAATCTTTGCCCAGCGTTTTTTGTAGCCGCCATGGCGAGCTAGAAAGAACAGTAGGTATGCTTAAAAGCTTAGCTGAAGGAGAGTCGTTATCTCCAACCCATTTCAGCTTATCAGTTCATAATGCAATAGGGGGTGTATATTCTATCGCTAGAAAAGATCCTAGCGCGATTACGGCCTTAGCAATTGGCGATGAAGGATTTAGTCAGGCACTCGTTGAGGCAGCTCTAATTCTTGAGGAAGGGCAGCACCAAGAGGTTTTGTGTGTGATATATGATGCGCCCATACCTGAGATTTATAGTGATGCATCTTTAATTAAAGTGGAGCCGAGTAAGCCCTATGCGGCAGCCTTTGTGCTTGGTCAGAATAGCAATAAAGGAGAAAATGATTTTACGGTCAGCTTAGTAAAACAATCTATAAGTGCTAATGAGCCATTGGCCGTTCCAGATGCTTTGGAGTTTATACGCTTTTTGCTGAAAGATGATGATAAGACTTTATTGCTCAGTGGAAAAAGACATAGTTGGCAATGGGACAAGCTATAAGTCATTGGATGAAAATTGGATCGAAGTAATTGTAGGCAGAATAGTATTTTAGGAGAAAGAGATAATAAATCAGTATTGGAGAATTATTGCAACTGGGATTGCATTTAGTGTTTTTGGAATTGGTGGAATTGTGCTGCCATTGTTAGCTACACCTGTTATTTATTTGTCTTCATTTGATACATTCGTTCGAGAGCGTCGTGCAAAACTGTTCGTTCATTATATAATGCGCGGCTTTGTTGAATTAATGCGTTGTTTGGGAATCTTAACGTATTCGGTTAAAGACAGAGAAACATATAACCAGCCGGGGCAGCTTATATTAGCGAATCATCCCTCATTGATTGATGTTGTATTTTTGATTGGCTTTATACGTCAGGCTGATTGCGTGATAAAAAGTTCGCTGAGAAAAAATCCGTTCACCAAAATACCAACGGGCCTAGCAAGGTATATTGCTAATGATGACCCTGAGGTAGTCATAGATGAAGCGGCTGCCAGTCTATCTAGAGGTAATAGTTTAATTATTTTTCCAGAGGGAACAAGGACATCACCTGGTGAAGAATTAAAAATGCAAAGAGGCGCGGCCAATATAGCTTTGAGAACTGGGGTTCCAATAACGCCAGTCGTTATCACTTGTGAGCCGACGACCTTAACAAAAAAAATGCCGTGGTATCGAGTTCCATCGCGTCGTTTTCATATATCGATGACGGTGAGAGAAAAGATAGATACAACTGAGTACCAGCAAAACGAAAATCCATCAATCGCGGCTAGACATCTAACGCGTTTTCTACAAAATTATTTTACACAGGAGTTAGCGCTGAATGAGCGATCTAGAACATGAATTGAAAGAGTTAATAATCGAAGCGTTAGATTTAGAAGATGTCACGGTTGATGATATTGAAACGAACGAGCCATTGTTTATTGAAGGGCTTGGTTTGGATTCAATTGATGCGCTAGAACTTGGCCTTGCCTTAAAAAACAAATATGGCGTGAAGCTAGAAGCGGATGGCGAAGATACAAAAAAATATTTCGCAAGTGTGAAAACGCTAGCAGAATTTGTAGTGGCCAATCAAAAATAAAAGCATGAGAAGTTAAAAATGGGCATGAACGAAGAAGTTTTTTTACAAGTAAAAAAGATGCTGCATGATTTGTTTGAAATTGATCCCGCGAAAGTGTCATTGGAGTCAAATTTATACAGCGATTTAGATGTTGATAGTATCGATGCTGTTGATATGGTGGTTGAGTTGAAAAAAATAACAGGTAAAAAAATAAAACCCGATGACTTTAAGTCAGTAAGAACAGTGGGCGATGTTGTAGACGCTGTTTCAAAGTTATTAGACGATTAGTGAAAGCTAATTCCAGCGCAAAAACGAAAACGGCTCTGTTATTAAATGTTGTTACAGCTTGTATTACGTTGCTGTATCCGCTTTTGGTGTATTGGGGCTTGCAGAATTTTGATCCTCGCACGCTAATTCTTGTTTTAATAGTTATTGCGAGCCTTCGTTTTTTTACGTTAAAAAATTCTCCTGTAAACCACTGGTTGTGGATTCCATTGATGGGGGTGTTGTGTCTTTGGGTTTGGATTTCAAATAGCGACCTAGGTTTGAAATTTTATCCCGTACTTGTCAGTAGTATTTTCTTTGCCTTGTTTTTCTGGAGTTTAAAGCAACCTCCTACCATGATAGAGCGTTTTGCTAGAATGAGACCCGCTATGCTGGAGGAAATAAAAATCCATCCTGACAGCGATGAAATTATTCCGCAAGTCAAAGAATACATGAGAAAAGTGACAGTCGTCTGGTGTTGCTTTTTTGTTGTTAATGGTTCAATTGCATTGATCCTGTCTCTTTGGGGAAGTGATAAATTGTGGGCTTTGTATAACGGGATTATCTCTTATTTGCTAACAGGTATCTTGTTTTCGGTTGAATGGTTAGTGAGGCAGCGGGTGATGAAAAAAATACATGGCTAGCTATATTGCTTTAGATAAATTATTAGGTACTCCTCGAGACGTTGATCTTGTTGTTGCTTTTAATGGTGACCAAAAAAAAACTTGGGGCGACTGGCTTTTAGATGTTAAGTGCGCTCATCAATTTTTCTCTGGCCGTAATGAACAAAAATGGGCTCTCTATTGCGATGATACTTATGAGTTTTTGGTCCTTTTGTTTGCGATCTGGGCTGCGAATAAGATTGCTTGTGTGCCAGGTTCCAATCAGCCAGCGGTTGAGGAAAGCTTGACGAATTATGTCGATGGTTTTGTAGGAGGTTTTTCTTCGCAGATCATAAGAGGTCAAAGTACAGGGGTTAATGGCGATACTCTTGAGCTCCTAGAGTACAAAACGGTTTCTGGCCTATCTGAAATAAAAAAAACAACTTCAGTAGTACCGCTAATTATCTCACCAAACAATGAAAGCCATTTGAATACGTCTCTGAATTTAAATGAGGAGACCTTGCATGTATTTACGTCCGGTTCATCTGGTGAGCCGGAGCTAATCACCAAAACATTATCGCAATTGAACGCCGAAATTCATAATATTCACTTGTTATGGGAAGCTTTCAGTCGGGATGCGACCGTTTTCTCAACAGTTACTCATCATCATATTTATGGATTGCTTTTTCGTGCGCTGTGGCCGTTAGCGGAAGGAAATTGTTTTGATGCAAATCTATGCGAGTTTTTTGAAGATGTGAGCAGGCGACTTCGCGTTTCAGAAAAAATAGTTCTGGTGTCGAGTCCTACGCATCTGTCTCGTATTGCAGGCGATGGTGATTGGGATGAATTAAAAAAATCATGTAATGTTATTTTTAGTTCTGGCGCTCCCTTACCCAAACAAGCCAGTTTAGATGCGGATAAATATTTTGGTTTTCGGCCTATCGAAGTGTTCGGAAGTTCAGAGACCGGAGGTATAGCTTGGCGGCAACAGCAAGAACATAGAGAAGAAAATTGGAAACCTTTTTCAGGCATTAAGCTTGCGGTAGACGCAGATTCTCAATGTTTAAAAATTCGTTCTCCGTATTTGCCGCCGCAGCAAAAAGAAGAATGGTATATGACAAGCGATAAAGTTCAGTTTGATGCGACCTCGGATTCTTTTCAGTTGTTAGGTAGAGTGGACAATATTGTAAAGATAGAAGGTAAGCGTGTGTCGATTAGCGAGATGGAACGTAGGATAAGAGATCATGACTGGATCTTTGACGCTCGAGCGGTAGTTCTTTCTGGCGGTGAATTTAGTAGTGGTTCAGGTAACAGAACAGAAATAGGTGTGGTCGCTGTATTGTCGTCAGTAGGGAAAGGCGCGCTTAAAAAATCATCTCGTTTACAGTTCAGTAAAGCACTGCAGGCTTATTTGTTAAATTATTTTGAAAGGCCTGTTTTGCCGAGACGATGGAGAATGATAGATGCGCTTCCTTACAATACACAAGGAAAAATAACCCAAAAAAGCTTGTTAGATTTATTTTTAAAAAACGAAAATGATCTTAAAAAGGGTTTCGAAAAATACCCTGAAGTGCTTGATAAAAAAATAACAAAAGATGAGTCTTCATTGGCGACAGTGACTTACGCGATGAGGGCGCCAGAAAATTTATTGTATTTTGATGGTCATTTTGATGCGGTTTCTATTTTACCTGGCGTTGTTCAGTTAGATTGGGCTGTACACTACGGAAAAAAAGATTTGCCTGTAGAAGGAAGCTTTCTCAATATGGAAGCAATTAAGTTCCAGAATGTTATTCGTGCGAATCAAAAATTTATGCTTGAGCTAAAATATAATGCTGAAAAACAAAAGCTTCATTTTAAATATTATTCAGAATCTGGCGCGCACTCGAGTGGCCGTATCGTTTTCGATTCCAAAGAATGTAGTTAGAAACTATTATGTCTCAGCCTCCAGAATATCAAAGTAGTGACGCAAGCTGGATTCCGTGTATTACTGTTCCCGTTTACAATCACGAAGAAGCCGTCGGCATTATCATTGATCAGCTTTTAACGTATAACATTCCTATAATTTTAGTTGATGACGGTAGTGATTGTAGCTGTAAAAAAGTTCTGCAGGAAATAGAGAGGCGGCATGGAGATGTAATTTTAATCTCTTTATCGGAAAACATAGGTAAAGGCGGTGCCGTCAAAGCGGGTCTTCGCGAAGCAAAGAAAAGAAAATTTACACATGTGTTGCAAATAGATGCAGATGGGCAACATGCAGTTGGTGATGTGCCTAAATTTTTTGCGTTAGCAAAGGAAAGAAAGTCGACATTAATTACTGGAATCCCAGTTTACGATGAAACTGTTCCAGCAGTAAGATTTTATGCGCGATATCTGACACACGTGTGGATACATATTAATACTCTGTCGCTGAGCATAAAAGATTCCATGTGTGGTTTTAGAGTTTATCCTGTTGAAGAAGTTTTCGGGCTTATCGAAACAGAGTTTACTGGAAACCGAATGGATTTTGATTCAGAAGTGTTGGTCAAGTGGTTCTGGCGTGGAGGCGATGTATTAAATGTTCCGACAAAAGTAAATTATCCTCTTGATGGTGTTTCTCATTTTTCATTATGGAAAGATAATTATTTAATCACAAAAATGCATACGCGATTATTTTTTGGAATGTTAATTCGATCTCCAAAATTATTTGGCCGTTTAATGTCGCGCCATTTTTTCAGCAAGAAAAATACTATTCTTAATGAGGACGCCCGTGAGTAATCAAAGCTGGTCAGAAATTAAAGACTCCGGTAGTGTTTTGGGGATGAGATTTTTATTTTTTATTTATAGAGTTTTGGGGCGAAAAGTTTTTTTTGTTTTTTTGTTTCCTGCTATTTGTTATTACATGATTACTAGGCCGGTAGCTAGAAAGGCTTCTTTAGATTTTATGCGCCGCTGCCAAAAAATGGGGGCAATTGATGCTAGAAAGCGCTTACTCTTTTTAAGTTTCAGACATTTCATGTCGTTTGGTGGTTGTATCCTTGATAAATTGTCAGTGTGGGCGGGAGGTATTGATATAAAAGGAGTGACCTACGAAGGAAAGGATTCATTCATGTCGTTAGTTAACAGCGGTCAAGGTGCGGTCGTTATTGCATCACATTTGGGTAACGTGGAAGCATCTCAAGTGGTTGCCGATACTCATAAACGATTTAAACTGAATATTTTAGTGCACACAAAGAACGCAGAAAAATTTAATAAAATACTACAAGAGCTCGGGGGGAATAGCGCATTAACTCTAATGCAAGTGACTGAAACATCTCCCGCTACAGCTATTTTATTAAGTGAAAAAATTAATTCGGGCGAATCGGTAGTGACGACAGGCGATCGTACGCCAGTGAATGGTGGAGGTCGTCAAAGTGAAGTGAATTTTTTGGGGGAGAAAGCAAATTTTCCTCAAGGCCCTTATATATTAGCCTCAATTCTTAAAGCTCCATTATATGTTTTGTTTTGTATTCCGGACGGTAATAACTACAAAATTGTTATTAGAAAGATGGCAGATAAAATTACGCTCAACAGAAAAACGAGAGATCAAGAGATAGCGGTGTGGGCACAAAAGTACGCCGATATTTTAGAGGAGCTAGCATTACAATACCCAATGCAGTGGTTTAATTTTTATGATTTTTGGAAAAAATAAAAAAATTTATTCGGGATATTTAACTAATGGTTACATTTGATAATAAGCGACTGCAAATCGAAGATGTTATTGCCGTTGCTTTGCAGGAAACTCCGTCACGTTTAAGTGATGATTCAGCGTTCCTTAAAAAAATTCGTCAAGGTAGTGAATTTTTAGACCAATTATTGATTGAAGATGGTGTTATTTATGGCGTAACAACAGGCTATGGTGATTCGTGCACAGTTTCTATTCCTGCTGAATTAGTTGAAGAGCTACCAAAACATTTGTACACCTTTCATGGTTGTGGTTTAGGTGAGGTTTTACCCAAAGATATCGCTCGAGCGGTTTTGGTTGCGCGGTTAATTTCGTTATGTCAGGGCTTTTCTGGTGTGAGTATTCCATTGTTAGAGCAGTTAGCCCGTCTTATCGAAAACGATATTGTTCCAGTGATTCCTTCTGAGGGTTCAGTGGGCGCGAGTGGAGATCTTACGCCTTTATCCTATGTTGCAGCGGTTTTGTGTGGTGAGCGAGAAGTTTATTATCTTGACGGCATTCGTAAAACGTCAGAGGTATTTACTGAGCTAAATATTCAGCCATTAACTTTGCGCCCTAAGGAAGGCTTAGCGATTATGAATGGTACGGCGGTGATGACGGGTATTGCTTGCATGGCTTTCCATCGCGCTGAATATTTATCGCAATTAGCAACACGAATTACAGCGATGGCGATGCTTGTGACGAAAGGAAATCCGTCGCATTTTAACGATATCCTTTTTGGTGTAAAACCGCATCCGGGCCAGCAAAAAATCGCGCAGTGGTTACGAAACGATTTAGAAACAGGCGAAGCGCCGCGAAACTCACAACGATTGCAAGATCGTTATTCACTGCGTTGTGCACCGCATGTGATTGGTGTGATGGCAGATACATTACCCTGGGTTCGACAGCTGATTGAAAACGAATTGAATAGCGCCAACGACAACCCCATTATTGACGGTGAAGGTGAGCATGTTTTACATGGCGGGCATTTTTATGGCGGGCACATAGCGTTGGCAATGGATACGCTTAAAAATACTATCGCTAACATTGCTGATCTTTTAGATCGGCAAATGGCATTAATGATGGATACCAAATTTAATCATGGTTTGCCTGCAAATTTGTCTGGTGCAGAAGGCGAGCGCGCTGCTATTAATCATGGCTTTAAAGCAGTGCAAATTGGAACGAGTGCTTGGACGGCTGAAGCATTGAAGCTCACTATGCCGGCGAGTGTTTTTTCTCGGTCAACAGAATGTCACAATCAAGATAAAGTGAGTATGGGTACGATTGCTGCTCGTGATTGTTTACGAATACTGCAATTAACTGAGCAAGTAACTGCTGCTGTTCTCATTGCATGCTGCCAAGGTTTGGATTTGCGTGTCCGTCAAAATGAGCTTACAGAACAAGAAATCGGAAATGATATTAATAATACTCTAAAAGATGTTCGTTCTGTTTCCGAATTTGTAGATGAGGATCGCGCGCTTGAAGCAGAGTTGAGAGAAGTCATTGATATCATTCAAAAACAAAAGTGGACCATTTACAGCAAACTATAAACGTTAATTTGGTCGTTATTAACATAACGGTTATTGATTTAGAGAGTGGTATGGCGAAATCAAAAGAGCATTTAAGTGAGTCGATTGAAATAAAAGTTCCCTTTCATGATGTCGATTTAATGGGAATTGCTTGGCATGGTCATTATGTTAAGTATTTTGAGATTGCTCGTTGTGCACTGTTTGATAAGTTAGATTACAACTACCAGCAGATGAAAGAGTCTGGTTATGCTTGGCCAGTCATTGACTTACGTATTCGTTATCCCAATTCTATTGTTTTTGGTCAAACAGTGATTGTCACAGCTACTGTCGTTGAATGGGAAAATCGCTTAAAGGTTGATTATGAAATTCGTGATCAAGATGGAAAAAAAACGACCAAGGGTTATACGGTTCAAGTTGCTGTCGACATGAGTAAAAATGATATGTGTATGGAATCGCCAAAAATTCTTCTCGAGAAATTGGACGTTTTAAATGACTAGAATTTTGTTTTTTCAGTTTTTTTTGGTCTCCTCTTTGTTTTTTTTTCATGGCTTAGCATGGGCTCAAGAAAACTTAGAAATTAAAGAGTCGGGTGAGTTTACCCAAAAAAAGATAATAAAGGTTTTACCTAGTCCGCTAGTTTCTCGTGGATCTTTTCAATTTTCTAAGACTAAAAGTATTCCCAATTTAATATGGAAAACAATAGCACCCATTAGTAGCGTGCTATATTTTGATGAGTTCGGTGTCAGGCAGTCAGTTGAAGGTGAGGTCACTTGGAGTGTTGCAGCAGACCAGCCGGTAGTAACTACATTAACAAAGGTAATTGCTGCTGTTTTAGTCTCAGACTGGGAAACGCTTGAAAATTATTTTGATATAAAAATGATTGATCCAGAAACGAAAAAACAAGAAGTTGATAGCATAGGTGTAATTGATTCAACCGTGGTTAAACTGATTTCCCGGGATGCGGGTTTAAAGTCGGCTATCTTATCAATGACTATTGTTTTATCTGAATCTGATGATAAGTCGTCTGATGCAAAAACCGTTAAGCAGAGTTTTGATGTTGGTGGCGATATTGAACAATTAATCATGTATGAAGCTAATGGGGATCGGACAGAAATTACATTTTCGTTTTTAGGTGACTCGATTACTAATGAATAATAAAAAAGAATCGTCACATGAAATTTTTAAAAAAGTGCAATATGTATTTTTCCAGCCTGCCATGTCAATTTTGTGGCTAATCATTATTGTTGTCTCCATTGTCTGGGTTAGTAAGACAATCGTATCTGGTAGAGCCTTTGATACGAGTATCTTAGCGTTGCTCCCTGAAGAAACTCAAAAACAAACAGCTGCTGAAAAAATAGCGAAGGATCACCTGTCTAAAACTGCGAGGGATACTCTAGTTTTTTTGGTGGGGAATTCTGATAAAGAAGTGGGGGAGGAGGCTGCTTCTCTTTTTGTTGATAAATTGAAGCGTAGCGGTGCATTTAAAACGATTCGCGGGACCGTTAGCGAGGACGACTCAAAATATTTAAAAGATTTTTTTGAGCCTTATCGATATGTTTTGTTATCCAATTCGGACGCTAAAAAATATGAGCGATTCGACGCAACTCAAGAAAATCCTTTATTGGAAGAGGCGTTGGCAAGATTATATTCGCCTATGGCTTCATTAGTGGGTGAAAAATTAATAGAAGACCCGTTACAAACTTTTTTTACATGGCAGTTGTCAGTATTGCCTAAGACACCGTTTAACTTACAAGGGGAATGGTTAACCAGAAAAGTTGGCGGTGTGTATTACCGCTTAATTAGTGTTGATCTGTCTGATGATGCTTTTAATCTAGCTTATCAAAAAACAGTTGAAGATGTGGTGCAGCGGGCAGAAGCTGAATTGCCAATAGGCAGTACATTATTAAATTCTGGAGTGTTATTTCATGCTGCGCATGGAGCAAGGCAAGCTCAAAAAGAAATGTCAACGATTGGGCTAGGCTCGTTTGCAGGAATTACTTTGATGTTGCTGTATTTCTTTCGCAGTATACGTTATGTCATCGTTGCCTTTATTCCTATCGCGGCAGGTTGTATTTTTTCTTTAGCAGTCTCTTTGTTTATATTTAAAGAATTGCATTTGATTACGCTCGCATTTGGGGCTGGATTAGTTGGCGTTGCAATCGATTATTCGCTTCATTTTTTGTGCGCTAGTAAAGACGCTCAAACATTTGACTTTACCTCTGATAGAAAATGCCGGGCTATATTAAAAATTTTTCCGGGAATCACGCTAGGTTTAGTATCGAGTGCGATAGCGTATGCCGCTCAAGGAATATCTCCCTTTCCTGGGTTGCGTCAAATGGCATTATTTTCTGCACTCGGTTTATTTGGAGCATGGATGACAGTAGTTTGTTGGTTGCCAAGATTGCCATTGCCGAGACATAAAGATGAATCATTATCTGAATCAACCAAGTTCATTCGTACAGCAACATGGATGCTCAACAAGTGGCCAGATGTTTCTCAGAATAAAACACGAATTGCTTTGGCGATTATTGTGGTCGTCAGTACATACTTACTCATAAATTTAAACTTCGATGACGATATTCGAAAATTACAAACTTCGCCACAAGTGATGCTAGAAGAAGAAGCTGAGGTTCAGCGTTTAACCCAGTCAATTAATACAGCTCAATATTTTGTGATTAATGGTAGCGATGAAGAGCAGCTTTTGAGTCGAGAAGAGTACCTTAGAGAAAATCTTGATCAGCTACTGTTAAAAAACAAAATTTCTGATTACCACGCGGTCTCAAAATTGGTGCCTTCGTTAGCTCGCCAAGATTCAAACGTAAAGTTCGCCGAAAAAAATATTTATAGCGATGAAGGGCTAGCGGATATTTTTAGTCTTAATATAGGATCGCCTTTATCTTCTAAAAAAATGAAGGAGGCGTTTGAGCAGGATAAAAATAATCGAATAGAAATACAGCACTGGGCAGATAGTACGGTTGGCGGCTTGCAGCAGTACTTGTGGATAGGTGAAGTTAAAGGCCGTTACTATTCTATTATTGCGCTTGCGGGAATCTCAGATGAGAAATCGTTGCGCCTATTGAATGAATTGACCCAGTTAGAACAGGGGATTCAGTTTGTTGATGGTGTGGCCTCGATCACTCATGTTCTTGAAAGTAATCGACAGTCTTTGCTGCAGTGGTTGATGATTGCTTATGGTATCGTGATATTAATACTTTTTGGTAGATACGGGCTTAAAGTTTGGCGTATAGTTGCTGCTCCTGCTATTGCGAGCATTGTAGCTTTGGCTGTACTTTCAGCAGGGGATTTTGTGGTTAACATCTTTAACTTGTTAGCCTTGTTGTTAGTTTTAGGTATTGGTTTGGACGCAAGTATTTTCCTTAGAGAAAGCCAGAGGAATATTCATACCTGGGTTGCAGTGACGCTGGCAGCAATGACAACTTTATTAGCGTTTGGACTGTTAGCTTTAAGTCAAACGCCAGTATTGCATCAATTTGGTATAACGGTTCTTCTTGGTATTGTGGGTGTTTGGTTGTTAGCCCCGTGTTTTATCGAAGATACAGTTGTTGATGGTACTAAAAGTTAATAGCGATAAGAGTTAACGGTGCCAGATTAATTACCATCAATTTAGTGGCGATAAAGAAAAAATAGTACGATAAAAAATCAAAATGTTTATTTAAAAAACCATCGAGATTATAAAATGAGTAACACTGCAATAAGTACGAATGGTCAAGCATCAAGCATGAAGGATATTGATGTTGTTATTATCGGTGCAGGTCCGTCAGGAAGTGTTGCTGGTGCTTTATTAGTGCAAAAGGGCTATCGCGTTCACATTGTTGAAAAGCAGCACTTTCCACGGTTCTCTATCGGCGAGAGTTTGTTGCCGCAGTGCATGAAATTTCTTGAAGAAGCGAATATGGTTGATGCACTTCATTCCTCGGCGGAGCAATTCGGTTTTCAATTTAAAAATGGAGCAGCGTTTGCTCGAGATGAGTCCTACACAGATTTTAATTTCGCTGAAAAATTTTCAGAGGGTCCTCCGACAACCTATCAAGTTCGGCGAGCGGATTTTGACCACATGCTAGCTCAAGAAGCCGAAAAAAAAGGTGTGACAATCGCGTGGGGACATGAAATATCCAGCATTGATATTGAAGGTGAAACTCCAGTCTTGGGTGCCAGAGATGAAGAGGGGAATGATTATGAATTACACAGTCGTTATGTGCTTGATGCCAGTGGGTTCGGAAGAATCTTACCAAAGTTACTGGATTTAAACCGTCCTAGTGCATTCCCAATACGAGCGTCTTTGTTTACACACGTTGAAGATAATATTGTTCCGGGAGAATTTGATCGAGACAAAATTCTTATTACTATTCATCCTGATCATAAAGACGTTTGGTTTTGGCTGATCCCTTTTTCTGATGGAAGATCCTCATTTGGCGTCGTTGCAAAAAACGAGTTTTTTGATGCGCTACCTGAAAACCCAGAGGAGAGATTACAGACCATTATTGCTCAAGTACCGTCACTAAAAAAAGTATTGCGTAATGCAAAATTTGATACGCCAGTACGCCAAATAACGGGATACTCATCTGATGTGACTAGTTTGTGGGGGAAAAATTTTGCATTACTTGGAAATGCGGGTGAATTTCTTGATCCTGTTTTTTCTTCGGGCGTTACTATTGCGATGAAATCGGCGAGCATGGCGTCGAAGTTATTAGATCGACAATTTAAAGGCGAAGTAGTCGATTGGCAAAAAGAATATGGTGAACCTTTACGAGCTGGTGTTGATACTTTTCGAGTATTTGTTGAAGCTTGGTACGATGGCCGCTTTCAAGATATTATCTTTGCGCCCAATCCAACGATAAAAATTCGAGAAATGATTTGTTCTATTTTAGCGGGTTACGCGTGGGACGCTAAAAACCCTTATGTCAAAGACAGCGAAAGACGAATGGATACATTGGCCGAAGTATGTCGAACTGCATAAATTTATTGGTTAAGTTTTACGTAGTTTTATTTTTAGGTTTTTTCATTGTAGTACTGATAGGTTGTGTTGGTGTTTCCTCTCAAAAAGAACTACCAGCGCTACCGTTGCTGTCACCGCAAGAATTTGGTGGCAGTGTACAAATAACACAGCGCGTGTCTATAAAGTCAGACAGCAGATCCCAAACGTTGTTGGCGGCTTGGGCGGTATCAGAGGAAGAGATCAGTTTGGTGGGTTTGTCCCCAACAGGGCAGCGATTAGTAACGCTGAATTATGACGGCGACTTATTTACTGAGGAATATAGTGAACTGTTGGAAGAAAGAATTCCTGGAATAACAGTTTTTAGTTACATGCAATTAGCTCATTGGCCTGAAGATAGTATTCGAAAAGCCTTACTTAGTTCGTTGTGGGATATGAAATTCTCATTTAACACAAGATCTCTTTTTTATAAAAAAAATCATGTATTGGATATAAATTTTTCAGACATTAACAGTGTTGAAAAATCCGGAACTGCTAAAGGCGAAGCAGTTCAATCGTTGGAGCCAACTTTACTGCGACCAAGCTTCTGGCAATCAAAGTACCCCCAAAAAATACACATAGTTAGCCATGTTATGCCATTGGTTTTAGATGTCGAAACATTGAATATTATTGCTGCCGATAAGCAATAATTGGCTATAGCGTTGGTAAGTTAAAAGCCATTAATATTGGACGAAGTTTTTTGCAAAAATTAGATTCTAAAAATAAGATTTCCGTTTATCTTAATGATCTCGGAATAGTGTGCTCTCTTGGTGATACTAAAAAAGAAATTGCCGAGCGTCTGTTTTATGGGTGCGAAGCTGATGCCGAATCGTTGACGACAACAGACGCTTTTAGTCTCGGCCGTCCGTTGTCATTGGGACAGGTTAATAATGTTTTACCATCAGTAGATCACTTGCCGGTGACTCAGCAGACAAGAAGTAACCAGTTATTACTAGCGGCATTAAAACAAATTGAAAAACCGCTAAAAGAAAAATTAAAAAATACAAACCCTTTACGTATTGGTGTTGTACTGGGTGCAAGTACTAGCGGAATACGCGAAGGCGAGAAAGCGTTAGCCGTTAAAGTCAAAACAGGTGATTGGCCAAAAAATTATCAATATGAACAACAAGAGATGTCTTCGCCAGCTGAAAGTTTAGCTGAATGGTTGAAGATTGATGGGCCTGCAATCACTATTTCTACGGCATGTAGTTCTGGCGCAAAAGCATTGGCCAGCGCAAGACGGATGTTACGAAATAATTGGTGCGATATAGTTATAGCGGGTGGTGTTGATGCGTTGTGTGAATTAACGGTTAATGGGTTTGCGGCATTAGAGTCTGTCAGCGATGAGCCTTGCGTTCCTTTTAGTAAAAATAGACATGGGATTAATATTGGTGAAGGCGCAGCATTGTTTGTGGTGAGTAGAGAATCTGGGCCTGTTTTATTGAGTGGCGTGGGCGAAACATCTGATGCTCATCATATTTCAGCACCGGCACCTGATGGTAGAGGCGCTATTGCTGCCGTTAACTTAGCATTAGAAGATGCGAATGTTAAATGTGGCGAAGTTCAGTATGCAAATTTACACGGAACAGCAACCGAACAAAATGATAAAATGGAAAGTACTGCGATTAAAGCTGTCTTTGGTGAGAACTTAGCTTGTAGTTCTACGAAAGGATTTACTGGTCATACACTTGGTGCGGCAGGTGCTATTGAGGCGGGTTTTTGTTGGTTGTCCTTCGTGCAGAATGATTTTATGGCCGACATAAAAAATAAGCTGCAGGGTAGTACAGAGGATTGTCACCCAGCAGGTAAAGAAGCAGTAACTAACTATCAGTTACCTCTTCATCAATGGGATGGTGAGCTGGATGAAACTTTACCTGTGATTAATTTAATTTCCTCAGTTCGATCAATCAAGAATTTTGAGCATGCTATTAGTAATTCCTTTGCATTCGGTGGAAATAATATTTGTTTACTGCTTTCCAAAAATAGCGAGGGAAAGTAATCCAATTGTTGCAAAACCAGAAATAGATATTCATTAGTCAGGTGATGAGCGAATTAAAAACACCACAAAATAGAAAAACAAAGGTCTAGTTGTATGAGTGCCGTGCTTTTAGTGAAAGATGTCGTTCCACATAAAAAAACAATGAGCTTACTAGATGAAATTCTAGAAAAAGGAAAAGAGTCATTGAAAGCAAAGGTCATGATTAATGAAAATTCGTTATTTTTGACTGAAGGAAAAATACCGGCCTATGTTGGCATCGAATATATGGCGCAAAGTATAGCGGCCTTTTCTGGTTCTCAAGAACGCTCAAAAGGTGGTGAAGCAAAGCTTGGTTTTCTTGTCGGTACGCGAAAGTATGATTCTTCGGTTTCTTGCTTTTTGCAAAATACAACTTTGATTGTTGATGTCGAGCGAGAATTTCAAGCAGTCAATGGTCTCGGTGTTTTTAATTGCACCATTAGTGATGATTCTGGAGTCATAGTGACTTGTGTGCTCAATGTTTTTCAGCCAGACGATGTTGACGAGTTTTTATCTTTTAATAAAAAAAGCTAAAAAAATTATCTAGTCGTTAACATACTTGAAAGTTAAATTTGAAAAAATAATAAATCAGTTAGAGATGATTATGAGTAAGACAGTATTTGTGACAGGGTCAAGCCGAGGGATAGGTAAGGCAATAGCACTTCGTTTGGCTAAAGAGGGATACGATATCGTTCTTCATTGTCGAAAAGGAATTGACGAAGTTGAAGCTGTAAAAAGTGACGTCGAATCTTTGGGGCAAACAGCAAGAATCTTACAGTTTGATATTTTAGACCGAGAGACGGCAGCGCAAGTTTTGATTGATGATGTTGAAGAGTTTGGAGTTTACTATGGCGTGGTATGTAACGCAGGGCTGGCGAGAGATAATGCGTTTCCAGCCATGAGCGGAGAAGATTGGGATTTAGTGGTACATTCCAATCTCGATGGTTTTTTTAATGTACTCAATCCTTTGACTATGCCGCTCGTTCGAAGGCGCAAGCCGGGCCGTATTGTGGTTCTGTCTTCGGTATCTGGAATTATGGGTAATCGAGGTCAAGTAAACTACAGTGCATCAAAAGCTGGATTGATTGGTGCAACAAAAGCATTGGCGCTCGAATTAGCGAAACGAAAAATTACAGTAAACTGTGTGGCACCGGGTTTAATAGAGACAGATATGATTGAAGCGGTAGAGTTAGAGGAAGCTATGAAATTAATTCCTGCCCGCCGAATGGGTACGCCTGAGGAAGTAGCGGCAACAGTCAATTTTCTAATGTCTGAAGATGCGGCGTATATTACTCGCCAGGTTATTTCTGTTAATGGCGGTATGTGCTAATGAAACGCGTTGTTGTTACCGGTATGGCTGGAATTTCTCCTATCGGATCCGATTGGAATACAGTGTCAGATAATTTAAAAAATCTACGCACTGGTATTCGTCGAATGGATGAATGGGATATTTATGCGGGATTAAATACACGGTTAGCAGGTGTTGTAACGGATTTTGAAAAACCGCCGCACTACAATCGAAAAATGACACGTAGTATGGGGCGAGTCGCTTTAATGGCAACTCGCTCAGCGGAACTCGCGCTAGAAGATGCGGGTTTGTTAAATGACGAAACCATAAAAGATGGAAGAATGGGTGTTGCCTATGGTTCATCTACCGGAACACCAGATGCGATAAAAGATTTTGGTAATATGTTGTTAAACCATAGTACTGAAGGTTTAACGGCAAATACCTATATAAAGATGATGTCACACACTACGCCTGTCAATATTGGCGTCTTTTTTGGGTTAAAAGGACGCATACATACAACCTCAAGTGCGTGCACATCGGGTAGTCAAGCAATCGGTTATGCATACGAAGCGATTCAAAGTGGGAAACAATTACTAATGGTAGCGGGTGGTGCTGAAGAATTATGCCCAACAGAAGCGGCTGTATTTGATACGTTATTTGCCACTAGCTTACTGAACGATGCACCAGAAACAACCCCCAAACCGTTTGATCAGCATCGTGATGGACTTGTAATATCTGAAGGTGCAGGTACTTTAATTCTAGAAGAGCTTGAATATGCAAAAGCACGTGGCGCAAGGATTTATGCAGAGCTAGTCGGTTTTGGTACAAATTCAGATGGCGCTCACGTTACGCAGCCAAAAACAGAAACGATGCAAGTCGCAATGGAAAAAGCATTGGAGGATGCCAATATTCAGCCCAAAGATATTGGATATATTTCTGCTCATGGTACTGCAACTGATCGTGGTGATGTTGCTGAATCACAAGCGACTTTCCGTGTCTTCGGAAATAAAACACCGATTAGTTCTTTTAAAAGTTTTACCGGCCATACATTGGGTGCTTGCGGCGCGTTAGAGGCGTGGGTTTCTATTCAGATGATGCGAGAAGGTTGGTGTCATGCGACGGCAAATTTAAAAGAGATCGATCCCGCTTGTGGTGACTTAGATTACATCATGGGGCAGGCTCGTGATTTAGACACTGATTATGTCATGACAAACAATTTTGCTTTTGGTGGGATAAACACTTCATTGATTTTTAAAAAATTGAGTTAAGATATTTTATAAGAGATCAGAGAATAAAGTAGTCATCTTAAGCCCTTAATATTCAGAATCCCATCCATAAGGGATTATTTGTTAAAGATGTTTTATTTGTTTGTAATATTCTTCACTGGCAACATTCATGGCAGATACGCGCCCAATATTATATTCTTTTCGACGCTGTCCTTATGCCATTCGCGCGAGAATGGTTTTGCATTATTCCAATATTGATTTCGAGCATCGGGAGGTTGTTTTAAAAAATAAACCTCTATCAATGCTGTCTTATTCTCCGAAAGGCACTGTTCCGGTGTTGGTGTTGGATGGTGGAGTTGTTATCGAGGAAAGCCGAGAGATAATTGATTGGTCTCTTTCTGAAAGTGACCCAGATGGCTGGGGAAAAAATTTAGAGAGCACGAAAAATCAAGAGCTGATAGAGGCAAATGACACGAGCTTTAAGTATTATTTGGATAGATATAAATATTTTGAAAGATACCCTAATAACTCCCAGACTTTTTACCGGGAAAAGGCAGAGGAATTTTTAGACACGCTTAATAGCCTGCTAAAGCAGCATGCCTATTTGTCGTCTTCAAAATTTTCTGTTGTTGATGTCGCTATATTCCCATTTGTTCGACAATTTGCTTTCGTTGATAAAGCGTGGTTCGATCAAACAGAATATTCATATTTGAAACAGTGGCTAGAAAATATTTTAGAGTCCGATATGTTTAGTGCTGTCATGAAAAAATATAAGCCCTGGCAGGATGCATTAACCGAATAGGTCAACTGAATAAAGCAACCACTCTAAAAACTAAAATAATATAATTGTAGGTTCATAGATGGCATCATTACCGTTAAATTTCCGCTTTGAGTCGGCTATTTCTTTAGCAAAAAGTATCAGAAAGAAAAAAATATCTTCTTTAGAGTTGCTTGAGGAATACGAAAAAAATTGCAAGATTTATAATCCTAGCTTAAATGCAATTGTCACTACTGACTTTGAATCGGCCCGTCGCCGAGCAAAAAAATTAGATGATCTTGCCGCGAATAATCAATTCATTGGCCCGTTACATGGTTTGCCTATTACGGTAAAAGATACCTTTAAAACTAAAGGCTTGAGAAGTACCGCCGGAGCTGAAGAATTATCTGAAAACATTCCTACTGAAAACGCAGTGCCAGTTCAGCGGGTTATTGATGCTGGCGCATTTGTTTTTGGTAAGTCAAACACCCCACGGTTTGCAGCAGATATTCAAACGAATAATAAAGTGTTTGGTATGACAAATAATCCATGGGACGTATCGCGAACATCTGGGGGATCGAGCGGAGGTTCTGCGGCTGCAACAGCAGCCGGGCTGACAGCGTTTGAACTCGGTAGTGATGTAGGAGGGTCGTTAAGAACGCCAGCCAGTTTTTGCGGAATTTATACGATCAAGCCATCGTTTGGCATTGTGCCGACATCAGGTTTAATTTCTAGTTTGCGTGATCAGTTATCCCCTCGGGATATTAGTTGTGTTGGCCCGATGGCGCGAAGTGCAGAGGATTTAGATTTTTTATTGGATGTTCTTGCCGCGCCAACCGCTAATGATGCGTCAGCATGGCAATTAGAATTGCCACAACCGACAATTAAAAATCTATCAGATTACCGTGTGGCGGCCTGGATTGATGATGAGTCATTTCCAGTCGACGATACAGTAAAGCAAAAGCTTGAAGATACAATCAGAGAGCTTGAGAAAGTAGGTGTAACAGTTAACCGAAATGCGAGACCGGATTTTACGTTGGCTGAAGCAGCGGATGTTTATCTTCGGCTGTTGGCATGTAGTAGTTTAGTAGGTATGACTGATGAGGAATATGAGACTCGAAAAAATACGATAGAGAACTTTCCAGATGCCATTAAAGATCGCTGGGGATTTAATTTGGTACGCTATTCATTGTTATCTGCAAGAGATCAGTTGATCGCGAATGAAGATAGATATCAGTTGCAAAAAAAATGGAAAGATTTTTTTGCGGACTACGATATTTTATTGAGTCCTGTCACACAAATTCCTGCATTTAAACATATCGATACGAACATGAACTTTTTCCAAGACATTTTTATCAATAATAAAAAACATGAATATGCAGAATTGCTGGCGTGGGTTGGAGCCTTAGCGGGTGTGAGTTATCTACCCGCCGTATCGGCGCCAATAGGTTTGTCTGATACCGGCCTGCCTGTTGGTGTACAAATTATAGCGCCTTATCTACAGGATAAGTCTGCAATAGATTTTTCAAAAAAACTTAAAAATATTTGTGAAGGTTTTAATCCTCCCCCTAATGTTATTAGTTAGCCCAGTTCGAACATAAAGTTTCATTCATGTCTCTAACGGATAAAACAATTGAATACTGTGGAAAAAGCTAGTGTCTTTGTTTGCAATTCGGAACAGAATGTTTCTTTTAGTTCATCTCAAGATATCCCTGATGATGAATTCCAAAAAGTTATGGATATTGATATTGGTCAAATGCATTTGGCTTTCCCAAATGGTTATTCCATAAATGGCTGAACAGTGTTAACTGTTTTCTCGATGAATTAAAACCCAGAAAGCCTACCTTGATATTTATTAATTGTCAGAGACAAAAAAGGCGCACTTTGTTAAAAGTACGCCTTTTTTACTCTAATCGTTTATTAAACTTAAGAGTTAGCTTAGCAATAAAATCAGTATTAGAAAGAATACACTACGTTAACTGAAGTAATACGATCGGTGCTTTTAAATCCTTTAGCAGGATCAGTATTATACCGAACGTCATAGCCTACTTTTAATGCCAATGCATTATTGATAGATACACTTAAACCTGTAACGTTTTGAACAAAAGTATTGTCGCTAGTTGGTTCAATACGAGTATAGTTTTCGAAGTTAGTTGTTTCGCTTAGCTTGTGTTTGTAGTCAGACTCTAATAAAAGCGTAGCGCCACTGATGTCTTCGTGAGTGGTTGTTCTTGATAGAAGAATATTTGTTATAGGAGCGCGCACTTCTGTCACTTCATTTAATGTTGTGTCGCGATACCCGATACCAGCGGATACATTCCAAGTAACATCTTCTTCCATAATGACGCGGTAGCCAACACCAAACGCTAAAGTGTAGATTTCATCGAAAGAATCAAATTTGTCTTCGAAGAATCGGAAGTCACCAAAGCCATAAAGGCGAGCATCAAAAGAATATTCGGATCTCCATCCTGCTGAATAGCTTTCTCCGCTTGTGTCTCCATCAGTAGATGATTGAAGAGCAGTTATTTTAGCAATATGTTTCCATTGGTCAGCAGTTTTTTCCAATGTTATTGCACCGTTGAGAGAGCGCGATTCACTGTTTCCGCTAACATCAACGAAACCTAATTCGCCTTTACCAGCCCAGCCATCAGCTAGAGTAGAAGTTGCACTAAGTGCGCATATGCAGCCTAATAAAAAAGTTTTTTTCACGTTACACTCCATCATTTGAATTTTTGTTTTCAGTACCCTAAGTTGAAGCTGGGTGACCCTCATGAGCCTATAGTTAGTTGGATATCCAGCTTCGGTGCGCATAATAACACTGAGTTATTTTTTTTAAATGTGTTTTTTGTAAAATGCTGTAAAATTTACAATCGTGTGACGTGTGTCGTCTTGCCTTAAAATAGGTGGTTTTCAACTTGCACTATACGTGAATTGCTGCTGATTCGTGAAAGTCATCTAGTGTCTTATGTCACAAGCCCCATATTTACTGAGTCTTAATCTTATGATGCTTTGATTTTTTTATTTTTATGGTTACAAATTATTATGCATATGACTTTTGAACGTTCTTTGTCGTCAGCTGAAGCTGTAGCGGTGAGCTATAACTTAGCTAAAGATTTAAATAGCTATTTAAATAAAACAGGCAAAAAGAAAATTGCAGTTATTGCTTCTCACTCATTAATTGACCATATAGATTTTCTTAAAGATATATTGTTAGAGAATTTATGTGCCCAAAGCAATTTCAAATTTTACTCGTCCTCTACAAAAAACAATCAGCGTCAATTCATTTTAGATGTGGCGAAAGAGCTTGATGCTGATGGAGTTGATTGTTTAATTGCTGTGGGAGGCGGCTCAGTTATTGATGTTGTAAAAATAATAAGTTTTTGTATTCACAAGCAAGCTTTTTCTAAGTCAGAAATGCAACGATATGCAAAGTTTTCAAATGGAACTGCTGGTGATTTATCTGGGAAAAAAGATAAATCATTAAAATTAACGGAGCCTGATCTGAATACTAATGAATCAGTGAAAGCGAGTCCTGGTTTATCGATAATATCAATTCCAACGACTTTATCAGGTGCTAGTTATAGTGAATCGGCGAGTGTTCAGGATAATATGTCAGGACGAAAAGAAGGTTATAGAGATTGTTCTTTGTACCCGAGTGTCATTTTTTATCATTCCGGTCTTGCGAGTGAAACTCCAAAATGGTTGTGGTTTAGTTCGGCGATTAGATCAATAGATCATGCGATAGAAAGTCTATGCTCAAAAAAATCAAACTCATATTTAGATGAAAGATTTCTACATTCTTTAACATTATTCAGCGAATGCCTGCCTTCATTAAGTATTAACTATTCAGATAACAGCGCAAGAGTACTTGCGCAGCAAGCTGAAAATTTTGCTTGTTCAGGCTTAGGGCGGGTACCTCATGGCGCAAGCCATGGTATTGGGTATGTTTTAACTGAAATGTTTAATGTCCCCCATGGATATGCATCATGCGTTCTTCTTCCTGCTGTACTTCACTGGAATCGGCAAGATTGTGCTGAACAGCAGCGGCTAATTAGTAAAGCATTTGGTCGTCCTGGAGACTCTGCGGGGGCTATTGTTCGTGAATTGATAAAACGTCTGGGTCTGCCAAATTCTCTACATGAGGTTATTGACGACGATATTAATGATGAATTGCTACAAAAAGTGGCTGAGAGAGCGATACAGCATCCCGTGACTCGTCGAAATCCACGTAAAATAACTGAATTAAATGATGTTATAGCTATTTTGAAGCTAGCTCTTTGATTAGGTTCAATCGTTAGCGGCTTTTTATTTTAGCTAAGACTTTTCTGAATCTGCTGTTAGCATGTGTAATAATGTCTCTTGTCTAAAAATTCAATGTTTACAGTAATTTAGCCAATATCAGGCTACCTTTATGGTATGTAGATATTTATACTACTTGGTTAATTGCTAAGCAATGTTTGTGAGTGGAAGGGTTCATATAAGCGAAATCCGAGAAAATGATCCGCCAAGGCAAATACCGTTATATTGCATTCATCAATGAAAACTATAAGTGAATAATTTACCCCCAACACAGTAGGACATCATTTGTACGGACAGCGTGAAGAATTACAAAAAGCTCGTCGTAATTGGCTCGGGGTTTCGTTGGCCGTCATTGTCCTATTGGTTTTTTCTTCCTGTATACAATTCTATTTAAGTTACCAGCAACATTTAAAGGTAATCGACGAAAACTTAGAGACACTTTCCCTAACGCTCATCAAACAAGCAGAAGCAGAGTTCCGTTCAGCAGAAATTACATTGCGTTTTGCCCTTGAAAAAATCGAGGAGCAAGAAAAAGAGCTGATAGGTAAGAAAGAACTGAATACCGATTCTGTATATAAAATGTTTCGAGAAGTGATTTCAACGTTTAATCAGACAGGAGTTAATGCTTCACCTCATGATTTATTTTGGGTCGATGTGGATGGAGTGGTGAAAGTGACAAGTTATTCAAACCCAACACCAGAAATTCTAGCAAGCGATCGGTTTTATTTTTCATATCATCGACAAAACTCGAGCTCGTCTGTGTTGTATAGTGGATCTATGCAATCGCGGTTAACAAATCGCTGGGTGGTTTTTCAGACTTTGCGGTTAAACGATATTAATGGGAATTTCAATGGTGTTATTGGTATTACAACTCGAACCGACGCATTCGAAACTTTTTATAAGCAGCTGGGTTTAAAAGGGGGAAGCAGCATAATTTTGGCTAACCTTCGGGGGCATTGGAGTTATCGTTTTCCTTTTGATGAAAAATTTCAACATATTGATTTTTCCAAAGAAAAATCTTTTTCCGCTATCAAAGAGGACCTTCGTGGAAAATTTATTTTAGATAATAGTCCATACGATCAAAAAAATCGTAGGGCGGGTTTTACTTGGACGGACTCTAAAGAATTAGTAGCTATCGTGACTTTTACGAAAGAAGCAGCCCAAAGAGAATTTTATCCCGTATTGCGGCAGCGTGGAGTATTACTGGCTGCAATGGTTGCTATTTTATTTGTGTTTGTCTGGGCTTATAACCGAGTTTACAGACGTACAGACGAAGCAATGCGTTTGGCAACTATTGACGAGCTGACTGAAATTCCTAATAGGCGATATTTCGAAGAACGTTTTTTACAGGAATGGCGTAGTTTATTACGAAAAAAAGAACACCTTGGTATTCTTTATATAGATATTGATTATTTTAAAAAGTATAACGATCAGTATGGGCATGCTGCAGGTGATTTATGTTTAAAAAATGTGGCAAATATAATTAAAACATCATTGAAGCGCCCCGACGATTTTGTGGCACGATATGGTGGGGAAGAATTTATTGTATTATTGCCTGGTAATGATTATGAGCAAACTCAATTGGTAGCGGACGAATTATTAAATAACATAAGAGATGCTAAATTTTTACATATTGGATCGAAGATTAGTTCTTATCTAACGGTGTCTGTTGGTTTTGCTTCAATGATACCTGATGGCGATGATGAGGGGCGCGCCTTAATTCGTAGAGCCGATCGGGCTTTGTATATGGCAAAAAATAATGGACGGGATCAGTCTTGTGGTTTGAATGGAAATGATATGTCGGAATGATTTTTTCTTTTAGTAGAGAATCATGATGTAAGTTCCTGATAAAGAGTTATTAGTAAACAGTTTTTTGTATGGATATTGTTAACCAGCCACTCTCAAATAGTATTCGTTTTTAATTTTCCGTATCAATTCGTACAGCCTTTAAAAATATATTTTGATAGTCAAGCCAAACCCTATGGTGGTAAATGTTAGACCGTATCTTAAAGAGATTCCTACATAGTCAGATAAAAGCAAGATGTAAATTAGTGAGTGACAGATGATTGAACCTATTGTTTCTATTTCCAACGTGTCAAAAGTTTATAATGGCGGATTTCAAGCGCTTAATGATATCAATCTCGATATTTTGAAAGGAGAAATCATTGCACTTCTTGGGCCCAATGGAGCCGGTAAGACAACTCTTATTTCTACCGTTTGTGGAATCGTTAGCCCTTCAACGGGGACAGTTCATGTCGGCGGTTTTGATATTGTAAAAGACTTTCGAAAAACACGCTCAATGATCGGCCTTGTTCCTCAGGAGCTAACGACAGATGCTTTTGAAACTGTTTGGAGTACCGTTAGTTTAAGTCGCGGTCTGTTTGGAAAAGCGCCGAACGCTCAATACATCGAAGAAGTTCTACGTTCATTATCTTTATGGGACAAAAAAGACAGCATGATCATGACGTTATCGGGAGGGATGAAGCGACGTGTTCTTATTGCAAAAGCATTATCACATGAGCCTACGGTTTTGTTTCTTGACGAACCGACAGCTGGTGTAGATGTTGAGTTGCGAAAAGATATGTGGGCCGTAGTTAAAAAATTAAGAGAGTCAGGTGTTACTATTATACTAACAACACATTACATAGAAGAAGCTGAAGAAATAGCAGATAGAATTGGAATTATTAATAAGGGCCAAGTTGTTTTAGTTGAAGAAAAAAAACAACTTATGCAAAAGTTGGGAAAAAAGCAATTATCCTTGATGCTAGAAAATGCGGTATCGGAGCTGCCGAAAGATTTAAGCGGCCTAGAATTGGAAATAACAGATAGTGGTAAACAGCTAGTGTATAGCTATAGCACTCAAGATGGTGATGCAGGTATTGCTGACTTGATCGATAAGCTTCGTGCTGCAGGGATTACGATAGTAGATATCGAATCAAATCAAAGTTCACTTGAAGATATTTTTGTTCAATTAGTTAGTGAGGCGTCGCAGAGTTAATTATGAATTTTCATGCAGTGAAAGCAATTTATTCGTTTGAAATGGCAAGAATGTGGCGAACCATTCTTCAAAGCATAGTGTCGCCTGTTTTATCAACATCGCTTTACTTTGTTGTGTTTGGAGCTGCGATTGGCTCTCGGATTGATGAAGTTGGTGGTGTTTCCTATGGCGCATTTTTAGTTCCAGGTTTAGTGATGCTCTCATTGCTAACTCAAAGTTTATCGAATGCTTCATTCGGTATTTATTTTCCAAAATTTAGTGGAACAATTTATGAAGTGTTGTCAGCACCCATTTCTGTTTGGGAAATCGTTTTGGGTTATGTTGGCGCTGCTGCAAGCAAATCAATTATTTTGGGTGTTATTATATTAATAACAGCATCGTTTTTTGTGCCATTAGAAATTCGACATCCATTTTTAATGCTGATGTTTTTGGTGTTAACTGCAATTTCTTTTAGTTTATTCGGTTTTATTATTGGAATTTGGGCAGATAACTTTGAAAAGCTTCAGCTCATACCAATGCTGGTTGTGACTCCTCTAGTATTTTTAGGCGGCAGTTTTTATTCGATCGACATGCTTCCAGAAATGTGGCAAAAAATCACTTTGTTTAACCCTGTGCTCTATCTGGTTAGTGGATTTCGGTGGAGTTTTTACGAAATAGCTGATGTTGATGTGGGTATTAGCATAGCGATGATTTTTATATTCTTGGGAATATGCATGGGTATCGTCGGTTGGATTTTTAAAACAGGTTATCGTCTACGCTCTTAAATAGTCCAAGCTCCCACTATGAACAAACTACTCATAAAGCTAAATAACGTTCCTGAAGATGAAGCAAATGAGATCCGGTCGATATTGTCGGATCATCATATTGCCTACTATGAAACTAATATGGGAACATTTGGTATTGGTGTCGCAGGCATATGGCTGCAGGAAGAGGCAGATTTTGAGCAAAGTAAAGTGTTGTTAGATGAGTATGCTAAACAGCGCTTAGCGCAAGCACAAATAGAACAGCAAGAAGCCATTGAAAAAAATCAGCATGAAACTTTTTTAAAGAAAGTGATAAGAGAGCCTTTTAAAATATTTTTATGCTTAGCGGCTATAGGTTTTATCATGTACATCTCAATCGTCCCATTTGTGGAAATGGCTTTTGAATAGAATTAGCTGAAAAATACACTGGGAATATAAAAATTATTTGATATTGCCTCTGAGAACAACGACCTATATCTATGGATACAAACACAGTTTTTTTTGAAGACCTTTCTGAGTCAGTACAGGCAATAGACCTGAGTGTGACTCTAGGACTTTTGTGGATGGCTGTTTGTGATGGAGGTATTACGCTCAAAGAACAACAGAAATTAGTGGAGTTCTATAATAGCGCACCTGGAAACGAAGTATTTCAAAATCCTGTGTTTCGAAGAAAAGCGGAAGCTGCTCTGAATGATGAGAACTCAGATGTATTGGATCAAATGTGTTATGTCTTAAAAAATGATCTTAACAGTGATGAGCAACAATATTTCTTTCAGTTACTCATTAATGTGGCAAGTGCTGAGGAAAAACTGTCTGCATCAAAAAACTATATACTCCGTTTTTTTCTGGATCTGTTTGAGTTTGATCCTGATGATCTTAATAAGGCATTTTTGACTGCGACTGGCGACCTGCTACCAGAGCTAGGAGATCCAAGTTCTACATTATGGTGGGAATATGAAGAAAGTATTGTGAATGGTAATACTGAAAACATGTCTCAATATTTAGAAAATCTCTCTGAGTCTCAGGCTCGACAAGTTTTAGGTTTAAATAACTCTATGGCCACAAAAGATATTAAAGTGGCTTATCGTCGATTAGCTCAGCACTATCATCCCGATCGTCACGAGGGCTTAGATGAGGAAAAGCGAAAAAAAGCAGAGCAGTCTTTTTTGTTAGTTCAGCAAGCTTATGAGGTGCTGAAAAGATGAAGGATTTATATCGCCGTAATAATCTAACGTCTGGTGAAACTCAAGCGACTAAAATTCATGGCATAGAGGGTGGTTTTGAGGAGGATCGTGAAGCCGCTTTTTCTATTCTCCTGAACAAAGAGAGAAAGGTTGTTTATGATATTACGCATAAGACCTTAAAAGCCATTGGGCGGTTAAGAACTAGAAATGATCTTAATACGGCAGACTGGAAAAAAAACAACTCTGACTATGTTGCATTAGTTAGTGAGGTTCCTGCAAAAAACCGGATAAAAAAAGATGAGTCTGTATTTCAGCTATCATCAGATGACCAGAAAAATAGTGAGGCATCAAATAAAATAAATAGAGGCAGGCGAGCGACGGAAAATGTAAATCCGTTACATAATAATTTTCAAGATAAGGATGGAGCGCTTAGCAATAGAAATGTAAAAATGACCGTATTATTGCAAAAATTAGCTTGGGTTTGTGGAGCTTCTTTTTTTATTGTTCTGTTGTGGTTAATGTTTTCTGAAAATAACACGGGCGTGGAAACGGAATTACAAGAAAAAGAAAATAAATACGCGGTTAATCGAGCGGTGACTGCTTATGTCAAACCTTCGGTCAGTGAAACCGTCGTGGCTACATTAGAAAAATACGAAGATGTGACAGTGGTTCCTTCAAGGTCGCAGGGTGATTGGGACTTTGTAGAGGTAGGAGAAAATGGAGCTTACATATTAAAAGAAGAGCTGGCTCTAGGAAAGGGCGAACAGAAACTCATAGAAACTTGCCGCGCAGCCGGTGTGACAAGACCGGAAAGTGGCGAAATGCCGTTATACCGCCCTACAGGCATTCATAAATTAATTCTGTCTAATCCGCCAGGAAAAGATACCCTTTTAAAAATGAAAACGAGCCAAGGGAAAACGACGTTAGTTGCCTACGTCAGAGGCGGAGAGAATTATATCATTGATAATATTGCAGAAGGCGATTACTACTTCGAGTTTTCTATTGGTGAAAATTATGGCCCAGCTTGTGGCCGGTTCCTCGATGAAGCATATGCTGTTCGAGATCAAGAACCAAAATATTTTACTGCAACCAAAGAAGGTTTTAAGCAGTTTCCTCGAACAGTTTCGTATGTATTGAAAAATGAATTATTTAATACAAAGCGAATTCCAATGCGTCACTTTTAGAAGGCTTTTCCTTTTAATACATTCTATCTAAACCTTTAAAGTAGAACTCTTCACTATATGTCTGGCTTTAAAATTCCAACACCTCAATCTATAGCCGCTCTAGTTTTTGGCTTTCTTGCCGTTTTTGGAGGAAATTTTGGCCAATCCTTTTTTGTAGGCTTCTTTGGTGAGGAGATTCAACAATCATTAGATCTTTCAGCCAGCGCCTATAGTAGCGCTTACTCATTAGCAACTTTGGTGAGTGCCATTACGGTCATTTGGCTGGGGGGGTTAATTGATCGTATTTCATTACAAAAATATATTTTCTTTACAGCTGTTGGTTTAACGTTGGCGACAGTCATCGTTTCTCAAGCGACGAACCTTATCGTATTGACGGTTGGCTTGTACTTGTTGAGATTGTTTGGACAAGCTTTATTGCCCCATGCAGGGGCAACAACCATGGCGCGTGCGTTTGATACTCATAGAGGAAAGGCATTGAGTATTGCTTCATCAGGATTTCCTGCCGGCGAAATTGTTCTTCCCATTTTAGCTGTTAGTTTTATTTCTGCTTTTGGATGGAGATGGACGTATTTATCTATCGCTATTTTTATTGTTTTTATTTTGTTGCCTATATTGATATGGCTAGTTCAATTTAGTGGATTAAATAGGTTTAATCCAAATATAGAAACGCCACAAAATATTGATGGTGGCGAGAAAAAAAAGACAGGTGTCAGAGGCGCGCTATTAAGAGACTTTCGTTATTGGCTCGCCTTGCCGGGTTTGATGGCAGGACCTTTTGTGGCTACAGGTATTTTTATTCATCAAGATTATATCGTCACGACTAAAGATTGGACTGCAACACTACTAGCGACAAGCTTCGTCACTTATGGAGTTGTACATTGGCTAAGTTCATTGGCTTCTGGCGTTTTAGTCGATCGGTTTAGCGCTGTTAAACTGCTACCTTTCTTCTCCATACCTTTATTGATAGCTTTAATTTTTGTGGCTTTTGTTCCCGGTTGGTGGGTGGCAATTATCATGATGGTTTTTATGGGGATGACTATCGGTCTAAGTCCACCTATCACGGGTTCGCTTTGGCCAGAAATGTATGGAACTGCTAATATTGGTGTTATACGTTCAATTAACGTTGCGATAATGGTGTTTGCAACATCCTTGTCGCCAATTTTATTTGGTGTATTAATAGATCTAGACATTTCCCTTTCGTACATTCTTGGAGGTTGCTCAGTGTATGTAGCGTTATCTTCGATACTTCTTGTTTTTTCTTATTACCGCTATCCGTATAAGCATCAGATTGCGAGTAAATCTTAAGTAAAAGGCGATCTTTTTTAACCTTCTTCTGATTTAATTTTTGTTTCACCTGCTATTGGTGCTTTTAGATTTTTCTCAAGCTCTTTAGCGTCATAGACTTTGCTCGGATCCTCTGGTTTTCCACTGCCCATTAGTATTTCGATGGTTGCCTTATAGCGGTCAGAATAATTTTCGCTGTCTACGCGTAAGCCAGAATAAAATCGAGAACCGATTGACCGACAGCCGAATGGATAGCAGCCTGACGATAATCCTATGCTGAAAGAGGGTTCGTTATTTTTAGATTTTTCTGTTAGCGATCGGTTAACAATTTTAAACCAATCAAAATTATTGTGAAGAGTAAGTTCGGCAGCGCGAAGTAAAACGAAATTCTGTACATCATCTCCAGATGTTGAAGGATAGCCAATGAAAGTGACACGATACCGATCATTGGTCAATTTTGATTCGTAAAATCCAACATTTCCAGATTTTTCTGCTGGTGAATACACTGGGCGACTACTGCAGGCTACAAGGGCCATTGTGAGCATTACTACTGAGAATTTAATAATATATATGGATGTGCGATTAAACGATTGCATGTGATCACCTCTGTAATGAAACGTCTTTTGATCTGCTCTTTTATATGGTCGGCATAGGTGAACGATGAGTTCTATTAACCTACTGATGATATGTTTTGTCACTTCCTGTAACAGCTTGCCACCTTAGTAAACAACTATACTTACACAATTTCATATGACCTACAATCCACAGATAAAGTTTGATTTGGATGGCAAATAATTTACATACTATGAATTAATTGATAAATCTTAGTTAGCTTGGAGGAACTGAAAAAATCAAAATACCTATAGCAACATACCTATAGCAACATACCTATAGCAACATCAAGCAACGTCACAGGATAAAGATACAAAAGGTTTCAGGATAAGAACTAACACCGATGTTAACAACTCAAAAAATAATGACAGTTAGATATCACCTTAAACAATAATAAAATCGGAGAAATATCCATGCGATTAAAGCAGCAACTAATGCAATTCAATCATTTATCACATCAAACTATAAACAAGCCGAAAAACGATAATAAAAAATTACAAAAACTGTTTTCAAGTCTATCGATGATGTTTTTCTTCTCTCTTTTAAGTTTTACTAGTTCACTTCAGGCGTCAGGTTATACCGACACTCGTTATCCCATTGTTTTAGTACACGGACTTGCTGGGTTCGATAATATTGGAGATGTTTTGCAATATTTTAATGGGATTCCAAGATCGTTAGAGCGAAGTGGTGCAGACGTATATGTGGTTCAAGTTGCAGCTGCTAATTCTAGTGAGGTTCGGGGCGAACAGTTATTGGCTCAGGTGGAAGAAATAGTTGCCGTCACAGGCTCGGGTAAGGTGAATTTAATAGGGCATAGTCATGGGTCTATGACGGCTCGATATGTGGCAGGCGTTCGCCCCGATTTGGTCGCATCAGTGACATCAGTAGGTGGTGTTAATTGGGGTTCAGCTGTTGCTGATATGGTTGATGGCGATAACCAATTATTAGAGAGTGTTTCAAATGCATTTTTCTCGTTAATCGATTTAATGTCTACGGGAGGATTTCAGCAAGATGGCGTTGCCGCTCTTTCCTCCTTAAGCACTGAGGGGAGTATTGCCTTCAATCAAAAATTTCCTGCAGGTATCGCTTCATCTTATTGTGCAAATGATGGCGCACATAAAGTGAATGGCGTCGCTTATTATTCCTGGGGTGGGAGTTCAACTTTAACAAATATATTCGATCCTAGTGATTATTTGTTGTCTCTAACGTCACTTGCATTTGGAGAGGCCAATGATGGATTGACTTCTCGATGTAGCCAGCAATTGGGAAAGGTGATTAGTACAAATTACAATATGAACCATTTGGACGAAGTGAATCAGGTTGTGGGGTTAACGGCAATATTTTCAACAGATCCAGTCTCGCTTTTCCGCCAGCATGCAAACCGATTAAAAAAAGCCGGCTTGTAATTCAATATTCATATTAAATTAAAAATAGATGTTGTCGGGCCTTGTGCTCGACAATAGATTCAAAAAAATGGCTGGAACTACTTATTCGTCTATGATTAAACAAACAAAATATAAATTAGTTTTTTGTTTTTTATGCGCTATATTTCTAGTTTTTTATGCGTGGAAGGATATGTCTGGTTTAATGGATTGTTGCGAAAATAGTCCCTTGCTCATTTCTGATGTGTTCATCGATGGATCGAAAGAAACAGCACAGATCAATTCTGAATATGTAGAGAAAGATTATCCTGGAATTAAAGTTATTGATTCGCCAGAAAAACTTAAAAGGTTTGCTGAAGTTAAGTTAACTCGTTCTGAAGAGGTCGAGGATATAGATATAGACGGCAATATTAATCTAGATTTACAGGGTGGATTGATCTATGACCAAGAGCTGCGTGATTTACTCGATTTTTTTATCGGCCTAAGTTCCACTAGCCATGAATTGCCGATACTAAAGTCGGCATTAATGCAGTATTTAATAGACAGAGATTATTCAAAAAAAATCATTGCTGATGTAATGGATGACATGTCTCGTTATTTAGATTACCGGAAAGCTGTTGTAAACCTAGATATGATGAGTGTAGATAATGTTGGAATTGCTAGTTTATTTGATGAACTTTATCGATTAAGGCGGTTTCATCTTGGACGTGAAATGGCTGACGGTTTCTTTTTCGAAGAGGAGGCGAGTAATAAATATATCGTAGAAAGGCAAAAAATATTAATGACGAATATGTCAACAAGTCCTGATGAAAAAAATATCAAACTTCAAATGCTGCAACAAGAGCTTCCAGTATCAATAGTTAATGCGAGAGATAAGGCGATAAAAATAACAGATGTGAGAAGAGAGGTTATCGATCTTAAAGAAAAGGGGGCTTCAGAATTTGATGTATATCAAATCAGACAAAATAGATTAGGGGGTGAAGCGGCACAGCGACTAGCTGAACTCGATGAAAAAAGAAGGCAGTGGAATAAAAAACTTAAAAACTATAAACAAGAAAAAAATAAACTATTTAGCAATACGCAGCTACAAGAAAGCGATTTACTTATTGCTATTCATGACCTTCAAAGTCAATATTTTTCAGAAACTGAAATAATACGAGTTAATGCTTTATTGGAATAATCACCCAGTTAGTCACGCTGATCAACAGGCCCTGCAAACCAAAATAAAATAAGCCCCGCGAGTCCTGCTAAGCCTGCGATTAAATACGCCAGCGTATAAGTGTTGCTACTAAGTGCATAAGTAAAACCTAGGACTATTGGTCCGCACGCTGTTCCCCAAGATGACATTAAATTGGCTATTGAAAATATTTTCGCATAGTCGAGTAAGCCAAAAGCCTCTGCTATTAACAATGGCTGTAACATTAATAAATTACCGACGGTAATACCAAAGACTGCAAGTCCAAAACACAATGCAACCATTCCACTTGAGAATGCGAGTACGACCATGGAGATGGCTTGTAATGCCATCATCAATAATGCGAAAACTCTGATAGACATATTGCTGACGAGCCAGCCGCCTACTAAGCGACCAATGATGCTCGCAATAGGTAAAACGGTTAAGGCAAGAACAGTTTGGCTTTCAGATAGAGATTCTTTTGCTAAGCCGTATTGATGTGCAATTCCACCTACTTGCGCCATCATTAAGAAAATATAACTTATCCCTAGCCCCCAAAAAAACTTTCCTTTTTTGGCTTGATCAAAAGAGATCCCATCAATTTTTATCGGTGTATTCTCATGACTTGACGATGTTGTTTCTGCTATTTCTATTCCGTCAATTTGTAATCCGAGATCTTCTGGTTTTGATTTAATAAAAAACCAAGCGGTAGGGATAATGCCAAGCAAATACATCATCCCCATGTAAGGTGCTGCTTTGGATAAGCCAAACTGTTCAACCATAGCTGCACAAACTGGTGTAATAACAACACCGCCGAGAGAGAGGCCCGTTGAGGCAATCGATAGCGCGACAGCTCGCTTACGCTGAAACCATCGGGCGACCAGTGTAGTGGCAGGGAGAAGTGCTGAAGCAGAAAAGCCAACACCAAAAATCATATAAACTAAATAAAGCTGAACAACTGTTTTAACAAACCCTAAAGAAACCAATGCAATACAGCTCAAAAGAGCACCTAAAATAATGCAATATTTGGGATTAAATTTAGACAATAATTTTGCAACACCTAAACCAGCAATACCTGCAGTTAGAAAAAATAAAGACACAGCGAAAGATGCTGACCTTACTGTAAAAGTTGGCTGTTCAGATAAGGCGTTTAATATAACGGCATGATTGTAAAAACTGAGGCCAGATGTAAATGTGAGAATGACTAGCAATGCGGAAACAATTTTCCAGCCGTAGTAGATGGGTTTTTTGATGGCCGGATTCGAACTGCTCATGTCATGCCTTTCAAGTTACTTGGTAAATAAGTGCTTTTCTAAAATCTAGGCCAATGATGAAAAAAATTGAAAAAACGATTAAGTGGAATTGCCCGTCACAATACCTAGTTCTTGCAGCTTCCTCAAACACTCTTTTAAAGCATTAAAGTGAGAAATGGGACAAGAGGAAATGATAGTAAAATTCACTTAGTTATATGATTTACATTGTTTTCTTGCTTTCGGATAATAAAAAGATTTTTCTAGTGGATAATATGAGTATAAGCAATGCTTGTATTTTACTATCTTTGACATTCATCCCTCGCCTTACTATGTACAATGGCCGCATTGGTTGATTGAGTCATTTTTTTATTCAATAAGACATGGGACTGATTCTTATTGGGGTTGCTTAAAAAGAATTCCAAAAAAATGACAGAATCTTTTAAGCCGTTCTACACAACATTCCATTTTGTATCTTACGACTTAAATCAGTAGATTTTATTTTAATTTTCTCGCCGCTTTTTGGATTTTTTGGAGTCAGGTCTTACTAAACCAAAAAGAAGAAAAAATTTTTTGATTTAAGTGATGCGTAAGGTTTTCATTCTGTTAATACAGAAAGGAGTCTATATATGAATAACGCAATATTTGGTGCAAGGTTATTAATTAATAATCTGAACTTACAAGTTAGCGAAAAAATTGTTGTTGATGGTCTTTTAGAAGTATTTGGTGAGAATGGACTCGGAATCGATATGGTCGCGCTAATGGCAAAGATGGCAGATGATAGAGAGTTATCAGTGATTCTAAACTCTTGGCTAAATTATGATAAGAGTAAAAGAATTTTACCTAAAGAGTTACTTAAAATTGCTGATCAAAAGCAGATAGAGAATTTTGCTAACGTGATCGGAGTGGATAGTGCTAGTGCAGCATTTGGGTTGTCGATAGTGTTACCCGAAATGGTTTCAAATCAGGTTGGCTTAGAAATATTTTCTGCGGAAATGGATGAGTCTCTTATGAGTTAATTGTTTTGCAGTTTTTGGCGCATGCTTGTTTTTTTACACTCAATCTATCATTAGTAAAACTCAAGAAGTTAGAAAAATTAGATTGATGATAAGAGTTTAATTTTGAAAAATAACACTCACAAGTCCTATCGTGTATAACTATATTTTCAGTTTCATCCATTTTAGCCGACTTTTTAGTCGGCTCTTTTTTGTCTCGTTTTTATGGCTTGTCTAAACGATTGGCAGCCGGAAGTTATATGAAACAGTATTGAATGAAGAAAAGTATGAAGTGGGCGAAAATCTAATTGCCAATATTTGATATGCTAATTTTAGTTTGGATTATATAAATAAATATTTCGATGATGTTTACATCCGTAAAGTAAAAGATGACTTAATAGCATTCATTGTTTTATTATTTGTTACGCTCATTTTTTAATTTTTCTTCATCGATGGCACTCTTCACCCAAAAGTCTAACGTTTTACTGACGCATTCTTCGCGAGATAATTCCAATTTTTCAAACATCCTTGGCTTGGCTGCATTAGAGATTAATGTTCGATAGATTTCCCACGTAAATTGGTTATCCATTCCTTCGTTTAAGTAAGGGGTTAACTTTTTGCGCATCAAGGTCATGCGACTGAGCAATGATTTAACATAATGCTGGTATAGTTCTGGGTATTCATCACGCAATTCTCGCCAAAATTCTGTCGAGTAGCGCGCATCATTGTTGACCCAAATCGTTACCCACCGCTTCAATAGCCCTATTACATCTCCGTCGTTTATCGGCGCGGCTTCATAAAGATGGTTTTCCCATCGAACAATAAGCTCGCGAACCAGCTCCTCTTTGTTTCGAAAATACTTATACAGCGTTTTTTTGCTGACGTGTATTTCACTGGCAAGCTCCCCCATGACAATTGCGCGAATACCTACTTCTCGAGCTTTGGCTGCAAAAGCCTCAATTATTCGGGTAGATGTGGTATTTGCCTCATCTTTAGCGATATGTGATGTCAGAGGGGTAATTAACACAGTTTTACCTTTGTATAAATATGAGTGAGTTGACTTCTAGCTGGGAGATTATACAATCTGCACAATCAAGGAAACCAGTTTCAAAAAATTGGTTTCCTTGATTGTGCAGTGCTTATCAATACTTGAGCAAATTAACATCCGGTGTCTTCAAAATTATAACCCTAGATTCAAGGTAAACACTATGCCCGCTAAACCGTACTTATCTCGCCCAAGTTATTGCTTCACGCCGTACAGTTACCCGTGCTTTCAACGGGCGTCCTTGCGCTGACAGGCTGTGGTGAAAAATTGGCACTATGTTTCGATCCCGCTGGTATGGGTAAAGGGCAAATATTTGCGAGAGAATCGCGAGAATATGTGGAGCAGTCAAAAATAACCGGTAAGGATTGTAGTAATTGCAGTCTTTATTCTGCCGAAGAAAATACAGCCGCGTCTAATTGCGGGAAGTGTGATGTCGATGGATTGCCTGCAGCGGCCACAGCTTATTGCACATCATGGAGTGCTTAATAATTCATTAACCTTCTCGTTAAAAAACCCGAGCGCACCACCAGAAGGTTTACTATCCGGTTATGAAGTGAATGCAGTGAAAAAAAATCATCGGTTGATGGCAGAGCTTCTCGGTATGGCATTAGCCTGCAATCAAACAAATGTATTCAATATGGTGTTCTCAAATTCTTTTTCAGGTTTGCACAAAGCGGGTGGTAGTAGTAGCCAGCATTTATACACTCATGAAGAAATTATCGACAGAGAGTTAGGTTATCAAGTCGAGGCTAGCACTTACGTTGAAGCCAATATGGAAGGTTGGTCCGATTTCTTACAAGTTTTATCGTCTATCCCTGAAGGCGATAAAACATTACTGGATAATTGTTTGGTGCTTAGCCATTCAGACACATCATTCGCGAAAATTCATTCTGTTCAAGGCATCCCAATGATGACGGCGGGCTCCGCTGGAGGGCGAATAAAAACAGGAATGCATATTTCAACAAATGGTGACCCTGTAACGCGTCTTGGATTAACACTTCAACAAGTGATGGGCCGGTCTGTGAATAAGTGGGGTACGGGTTCGATGGAAACATCAAAACCGCTACATCAAATATTTATTTAATTATTACTTGAAACCAAGATGTCATTGTTTACAGGTGTCTTTAATTATCTTTTTTGCGTAAGTTGGAGTGTTTTTCGTTGAATAAATTTAGTGTGCTGTTGTTCGTTTTATCTTTTTCATTATTAGGCTGTGGTAAAAAAGAAGCCATTCCATTAACGCCGGAGCAGCAAATTTTAGTGGAAGCGATTGAAGCTCGTCAGGCGAACTTTCAGGACATGGGGACAGCACTTAAAACCATGAAAGATGAAATAGGCCGTGATAAACCTGATACGACAACGTTGTTCTACGCGGCGAAAACATTGCAGTCTTATACGCGTAATCAGGCGAACTGGTTTCCCGAAGGTAGCGGTCCAAGTTTTGTGAAATCGTTAAGTGGTCATGAGATTGAGACAGATGCAAAATCTGATATATGGGAAAAGCCTGAAGAGTTTCAGTCAGCTATTGATAGCTTTTCTAAAGCTGTCATTCAATTATTAGAGGCCACCCAAAGTGAAAATGCAGAATTGATTGCGTCTGAATTTAGAGCAACAGGAAAAACCTGCAAGGGTTGCCATGATCAATTTCGTGAGCCAGATGAGTAACTTTCATGTCCCCAAAAATTCATGTAGAAGCGTTTTATTAAAATCAGTGTCGATTCTTAGAACGCCACTCAACCGTGTTAAATACAAAGGGTAAGAATAAAACGATTGTTCCATAGACCAACATAGCAGATTGTAGATCGATTAACCCAATATCCACTAAGCGATTTTCTATCATAAAAACGATGATAGAAACGCTCAAAATCATCAAGCATTTTAAATAACCAAAACCTTGCCCGCGACTGAAAAGCATACTGACGACAGTCAGTAATAGCAGCATGTACCAGTAGTCCTGTAGCATGACTAGACCTCCATACAGCGCATGATATTTCTATGTAATAGGGTATGTGTAATTTATCTTTTAGTCTTAGATGGGGATTAATAAAATAAATTACACTTTTTATTTCTCTAGATTACTATTTTTGTCATATTTTATGCATTTTTCCCTTGGGTTTATGATCTGAATCATCAAAAAAGTTTAGAGAATGGCGGATGACATAAGTACGCATAAAAAGAGAATGTTACGCTTTTGTTGAGAAAGCCTGAATGGCTAGAAGCGAAGAAGCTTGTGAGAAGTGGTTATTGGTCTTATATGGCTTGTTGACCTTATTTCTTGTGAGATATGTCTGACCAGAGTGCTAATGACTTGTGGGACACTTTTTGCGTGTGGTGCTAATGTAAAGGGATATGTGGAGGAGGTTATGTCTGGGGTGTTGATTTTTTAAAGCGAACAATGGCTGCTGTACAAAATAGAATGAGCATCGCAATGGATAGGGTGTAAATATGTTGGCCGCCAATTAAAAATCCAATGGCATAAAAAGGTGAAATGCAGACTAATGTAAAGACCATGTATCGTCGATTGGTATGTAGTAATAAATAGATTGGGCACACCAAGCCGTAAAAAAATAGAAAACATTTATAAATAATTTCACCTACATTAGCGCTAGATATTAAAGGAATTTTAAAGTCGTTAATGTTCATCATAAATAGAGAGATGATAAGGCTGGCCACACTTAAACAGATCCACAGCTTTATGGGACGATCTTGAGAGTTATTGAAGCGCTTATATTCTCTAACGTGTACAGCTAGTGTGAATGCTGTTTGTAATATGATAAAAGCAACAATGGGATAGAGTGCTTTTTGAAGTGTGTCACCGTCGAAAAAAAGTTTTGTTAATTCAGATGAATAAGCAAAAACAAAACAGACTAAGCTCAAGAAGAAAACGCCAAATCCAAGAACAAAAGTAAATTTAGGTTTTTCACTTTGTTGAAAAGCACGATGAAATGTCAGGTCGAGATAGGGTGAAAACATAAAGCCCATAGCTAAAGGCAAAAGAACATGCGTCCATCCTAGTTGTAATTGATGAGACCAATCGATTGTTGCTGAGTTAGAAAAAATAGCAAAAAATATAAGAGAAATAAAGTAGAGTGCTATCGAACATACGGTAACGAGGCGATTACCCATATAAAATAATAACGCAAGGGATAGCATTAAAGGTAACAGCCAATACATTCCTAGCAGCTGGCTAAGCCAAGCGACAAAAAATATTTGAAAAATAGCCGTGACACCAGAAAAAATATTCAACATAAACTGATGTTGTTGAATGAAAAGCCGTCTCTTTTTTTCTGTAAAGTAAAAAGCAAAAGCTGCGGCTCCAACTACGTTGAATGTAGTAAAACCAATCAGCGCGCCAATTCCGTAATCTCGTAAAATAATGAGAGGAAAAAAGGCGCCGATGCACCACAACCAAGAACAGGCAAGATAAAAGCTATATTGAAACCAGCGAGGAAAGAGAAGGGCCACTTAAATTCCTAATGGCCAGACATGAAATGAAATAATCCCAGAGCCGATGCGTTTTCCGGGTTTTTTATTTTTTGCTCTAAAGGCCTTGATCGTCATACTGATGCTAAATTTTTCGCCACTGGCTACTTTTTGTGTTAAGTCATCTTCATCTATGGTGGTTTTGAATATGATGTCGTCAGTACTAGGAAGCAGAAATTTATATTCAAGTTGCTTACATATCATCCGGTAATTGCCCTTAGTTAACATAAATAAATATGAGCCAGCAGCAAGTTCACTATTCCCCAAGATAGCGCTACCAGCGACTGTGCCATACCAGTTGATGTTAAAGCGTTTTTTCGGGAGAAGGGCAAAATAATTATTAGGGTCAAAATTGATCTTTAGGCCACTTTTGTGGACTAGTGGCATAAAGAAAAAGCTGAGCAAGCGGTTAATCCAAGGCTTTTTCATTGAAATACGGTTTAGCTTTTTTTCAAGGCTTGGAGGTAATTCAAACATCATAGAAAAACTCAAAATACAGAGGATTGTGAAGTATACCGATCAAAAATAGATATTGAAAAAATAAAGCTGAAATATTTATATTTTCTGCTTGGTAGTGTGTAATTACTATCAGTTAGCTGCTTTTATGGCCGTCCTGAGGTGTTTTGTTATTCATTATAGCTCCTATGGAATAGAAGCTAGAGAATAGATGGATATTAATAAGTTGAGGTGGACAATCAAGAGGCGAGGATTGGGTAGGGGTATCTAGATTAACTAACGAATAGGTCCCAAAATACCAATAAATCGTTGTTCTCATGGTGAGCTTATTGATAGGCTCTTTTTTGTAAATTGTTTGGGCAAAAGCCAAAACGCTGAATACAGCGATCATCTAAGTATTAAGGAGATATTTTGAAACCGTTAAAAACAATGATAATGACATGCGTATCTGTTATTGGTTTTTCGTTTGCTGCGATTACCGCTGCAGATAAGGCGTCAGAGGGAGCAGCTGAAAAGCTACTGGATTCAATGAACATGGAGTACACGCTCGCCCAGTCTATTGAGCAGATGCTGAACATGCAACTTCAGCAAAATCCGGCTATGGCTCCTTACAAGGGTGTGATGTCTCAGTTCTTAAAAAAGCACATGAGTTATGACAGCCTAAAATCAGACATGGTGAAGCTGTATGCGGAAGCATTTTCGGCAACAGAATTAAATGAGATTACTGCATTTTACAAAACTGATGTAGGCAAAAAGACAATAAAAAAAATGCCTAGTTTAATGGCGGCTGGCGGACAAATTGGCGCTCAAAAAGTCCAGGCGAATATGCCAGAGCTACAAGCGATGATTCAAGCCGAGTCAGAACGGCTTCAGCAGGAAGAAGAATAAAAAGTCGCATCATCAAAATATCTATTCGCTTCATTGCGGATAGATATTTTCCCCTCTAGCAGTTTTCACATTCTTTTTTCTCCAATGCCATATAGCTCGTTCTAGTGGCAGACATTTTTTTAATACGCTTGTGCCGTTCTTGGTGCATAAAGCCACTCCTGTTGCTCCTTCTTCACATTATTTTTTAGCATTTGTAGTGCAGCCTATTTTCAATTTGGTGCGATAGCTACATAAACTTTATGAAAAATGTAAAAAAACTGTTCTATCTTTGTGCAAGATTGAGAAAATTTAAGATATTTATCAATAAAAAACACAGTTTTCAATAATGGCATAGACCTTGCGATTCGAATCAAGAAAAAAGGAAAATAGAAAATTAAGTGAGTCAAAACATTGAGGAGAAAAGCATGAGTACTTTGTTTGAAAAGTTAGGTGGTGCACCTGCGGTAGATGCGGCAGTAGATATTTTTTATAGGAAGGTATTAAGTGATGATCGAATTGCTGATTATTTTGATGGCATTGATATGGCGGCGCAAGCAAATAAACAGAAATCCTTCCTGACAATGGTTTTCGGTGGTCCTAATAAATATGAAGGAAAAGATTTGCGAACAGCGCATGCAGGAATGAAAGGTTTGACGGATATACATGTCGATGCAGTGATAGAAAATCTAGGAGGAACACTTGCAGAATTAGGTGTGAGTGATGATTTGATTTCTGAGGTTGCTGCAATTGCAAATAGCGTCAGGGATGATGTGCTAAACCGCTAAAATAATCATGAGCAATTTTACGGTTAAATATGCCGGCGAATCTATCGTTGTGAGTGTGGGTGAATCTCTTCTTGATGCAGTATTAAGAAGGGATATTGAGTTGCCGCACAGTTGTTGCAATGGCATTTGCCAAACATGTCTAGTTAAAATAACAGAAGGGGATATCCCGGAAGTTTCTCAACTTGGGTTAAAAGAAAATCAAAAAAAACAAAATTTAGCTCTCGCTTGCCAATTAAAACCTATTGCTGATCTTTCGGCACAACCTGCCAGCCATACCAATAAATTAGAAGCGATTGTTGTTGGCCATGAATTAATATCAGCTGATGTTTTAAGGTTGAGGCTAGAGGGAACAGTTAATTGGTTACCCGGTCAGTACGCCAATCTATGGAAAAATGATAAGGCGGGGCGCCCATACTCTATTGCAAGTTTAACTCAAGAAGGTTTTTTAGAGTTTCATATCAAACGCCATGATCAAGGAGACGTGAGCCAATGGTTGCATGATTATGTGACAATCGGGCAAAGAATTATAATGAGCAACCCTCTTGGAGCTTGTAGTTATGGGGAGGAAATGAAGCAGAAGCCGTTATTACTATTGGGGGTGGGAACTGGTCTTGCGCCATTGTACGGAGTAGCGAGAGAAGCACTTAGAATGAATCATAAGGAAGAAATACACCTCTATATTGGCGAAAAAACGCAACAAGGTCTTTATTTAACTGGTGAGTTATTTCAGCTTGATCAAGATCATAAAAATTTTCAATATTATCCTATTGTTAGAGATCAAAAAATAATACCTGAAAAACAAGATAAAAATAGTAGCCTATTTCTTAGTGGGGATATCGTTGAAATAATTAAAAATAGATATCCAAGCCTACAAGAATGGTGCGTATTTATTTGTGGCTCTCCAATGTTGGTGCGAAAACTTCAAAGACATTGCTTCATGAATGGCGCATCGATTTCAAACATACACACAGATCCTTTCATTACAAAATAAACCAATGTCCTATTTTGGTGATAAGCCTCTATTGTGAGTCGTGATGAAGCGAAATTAACAATCCTGTCTTAATTGTTCACTTCCTTTAATGCAAGTTGCACAAGTTTGAATCATTTTCATAATGCTTCGCATAATATTTTATTCGGATAATAAAATTGGCAAGCGATTTGCTGTAGAGAATAAAACACGTTGATCATTCTAAAAAGGAAATATATCTAGTCATGTTATTAGTTAACGATTAGGTATATGCATATATTTTAAAATGAAAACCTTAACACCACAAAAATATGAATCTGAAGACATAGCGCTAAATGAATCATTTGGTGATGGATCTTTGAGTAATGTAAAAGTAGATTTTGATACAGATGGCATTTGTGTGGATGATATTTCTAGCGAATCATTATCTCCCCTTAAAAAAATTGGCAAGCATAAGATTGCTATTATTGGCGCTGGCCCCGTTGGGATTCGCTTCGCGAAAGAATTGAGTCAGAGAATGTCTAGTCCCTGCACCATCAGTATTTATGGTGCGGAGCCTTATGAGCCCTATGACAGAATTAAGCTAAGCCAGCTTCTCGCCGGCACTATAAATTATCCAGATATTTTTATTAATCTACATGATGAAAAAAATAAATTGGGCCATGGCGATACAAATATTGCATTTCAAAATTCTTATATAGTCAATATTGATATCGAGCATCAATCGATCACTGACTCAACCGGTGAGAAGTTTACGTTTGATAAACTAATTATTGCGACGGGTTCTAAACCTCATATTCCACAAATTAAAGGCGTTGAGTTAGACGGTGTCTATACCTTTAGGAATATTCGAGATACAGAAAAATTACTATCAAGAATTAACCGGTCAAGACACATTATTGTTGTAGGTGGTGGCTTGCTGGGCTTAGAAGCTGCAAAAGGGCTACTACAAAATAATACGCAGGTGACATTAATCCACCAATCTAGTCGTCTGATGAATCGTCAGCTTAATGATAGACCAGCGGAAGAATTATTAAAAACAGTGTTATCGCAAGGTATTTCAGTAATTACTAATGACGGATTAGGTGCGGTAAATGGCGATGGTCGTGTTGCCTCAGTTGTTACGAGGCATGGCCGGCATATTGAGTGCGATACAGTTGTCTTATGTACCGGTATTAAACCGAATACAGAGCTAGCCTTGTCTGCGGGTATTCGCTTTAACCGCGGCATAGTCATCGATAAAAATTTAAAAACATCAGTTGAGAATATCTATGCGATAGGAGAGTGCACGGAATTCAATGGAAGTATATACGGTTTGGTCGCTCCTGGTTTGGAACAGGCATCTGTATTAGCTGATAATTTTTCAGGTGGCAACGCGATTTTTCTTGGGACACAGCCATATACGAAACTCAAAGTGATGAATGCGGCTGTGAGTAGCATTGGCGAGGTAGCTGACTTACCTCGTAGGCCACGGTTGAAAGTGATTACTTATCAACGAACTTGTAAGAACAAAAATACGAAAGGTGAGCTGCAAAGAAAAGGACTAACGAAAAATATTAAGACAATCGTCATTGAAAAAGGAAGACTATTAGGCGCTTGTTCGGTTGGTGAGTGGCCGGACATTCAACGAGTAAGAGAGACGTTCGTTCAGCATAGATATGTATTTCCATGGCAGGTCTGGTTGTTTCGGGTGACTGGAAGATTATGGTTTTTTGAAGCAAAGGAGAATGTTTTAAGTTGGCCTGACACTGCTATCGTTTGTCAATGCAATTTAGTGAGTCGATTGACAATTGATACTGAAATCAAATCTGGAAATAATAATATCAATATGCTCAGCGAAAGCTGCGGAGCAGGTGGTGTCTGCGGTAGTTGCCAACCATTATTACAAAACTTGATAGATGCTAATTTAAAGTATGAGACCGGCTCTTTCGGTATCAATCAATCTAACGATAAAAGTTCCTTATCACCCATTTTATTCATGGGAAGCCTTGTAGCGTTAGCGGTAGCATTGGCACTGCTTATATTCCCTGGGGTTGAAACGCCTGATTCTGTTCAAACCAAATCTCTATCTTGGTTATGGAACGAAAAATTCTACAAGCAAGTGTCAGGTTTTAGTTTGTTATCAATAACTGTTATCGGTCTTTTATTGTCTTTAAGAAAGCGATTACGCTGGAAGTTTTTAGGCGATTTCTCTCGATGGAGATTGGTTCATGTATTTCTGGGTGTCATCGCGCTTGGTATTTTGTTTGCGCATACAGGCGCTCATTTAGGTCAAAATTTAAATAGATGGTTAATGGTTAACTATTTGTTAGCGGCTGCAGTCGGATCTTTTGCTGGAATAGCGATCTCTTTTACGCGTCACTCTTCTTTAGAAATTAATATTAAAAAATACAGTTTTTGGTTGCACTTATTAGTGGTCTGGCCATTACCTGTATTAATAGTCGCTCATATAGCTTCATCATATTATTTTTAATGAGTGAAAAAGATTAACAGTTGAAAAAGGTTCATTTTTGAAAACATTAATTTGGGTTGCTTGGGGAATTGTTTCCATGTGTTTAGCTGGGTATTACGCATACCAATTTCAATGGGCAGAAGATAAAACACCGTTGTTAATTGGTGAAACAACGCATGGGCACCATCAAATAGAGATGGCCTGTAGTACTTGTCATACAGAAGCATTTGGCGGGAATGACCTTATCCAAGAAGCATGTGTGAATTGTCATGGAAAAGAATTGGAAATTGCAAATGACACACATCCAAAAAGTAAATTCACTGATCCAAGAAATGCAGATCGAGCTGCCATACTTGATGCAACGCAATGTGTCACTTGTCACGCTGAGCATAATAAAGAGAATACGTTAGCTATGGGATTAACCATACAACAAGATTACTGTTTTTATTGCCATCAAGATATTGAAGACAATAGACCAAGTCACAAAGGTATGGAGTTTGAAACCTGCGCCACTTCTGGCTGCCATAATTACCATGATAATCGAGCGTTGTATGAAGATTTTTTATTAAAACATGGTGAGAAACCAGCACTGTTAAAAGACCCGATCATTCCATCGTTGACGTCAATGAGTAAAAAAATTGATGTTGAGATAGAAAAAAATAATATTATTTCGTTAAAACCAAATGAAGCAGATGCACCTCTTGATAAAATGAATCCAGTAGCTCTCGCCGATTGGCATAAAAGTGATCATGCAAAAATGGGAGTCAATTGTAGTAGTTGCCATCAACCAAATGATGTTTGGATTGAAAAACCGGCTTTGTCAGAATGCCGAAGTTGTCATGAAAATGAAGCAGAGGGTTTTTTAAGTGGAAAACACGGAATGCGTTTATCAAGCAAATTAGAAAACACTATTTACAATAACGATAATTCAATGACCCCTCGTGAATCTAAAGAGTTATCGTTTAGTACGGATTCGTTAGATAAAAAACATGGATGCTCTAGTTGTCATACTAGTCATCATTTTGATACTCAAGTTGCTGCAGTGGATGCCTGCCTTTCTTGTCATAACGATGACCATTCATTAGCGTATAAAAATTCTACACATTTTGCACTATGGGAGAATGAAATGGTGAAAGGCTCACCCGAGGGAAGTGGGGTGAGTTGTGCGACTTGTCATTTGCCGAGAGAAATTCATCTGGAAGGAGGCAAAGAAGTTGTTCGTGTACAGCATAACCAAAATTTCAATTTAAAACCTAATGAGAAAATGATTCGAAGCGTATGCATGAATTGTCATGGTTTAGAATTTTCAATTGATGCTTTGGCCGATGCTTTACTTATTGAAAACAATTTTAGCGGGCTTCCTGCAAAACATATTCGATCAATTGACATGGCATTTGATCGTTTGAAGAAAACTGAGCATTAATCAAGAGAAATACATTTTTTAAACAATCTTAATAGGGGAAGTTGTTATGAAAAAGCAAATATTTTTAAGTGTTGCGATATCTGCAATGGCATTTCTAACGGGATGTGGGGAAGAAAAATCTTCAGGCGGTATTGAGCCAAAACTCTATACAGATTCATTGTTCGCTGTGATGAATGCCGATAGAGCCAACTACACAAAACTTGTCGTTCAACGTCTCGGGCCGAATGGTGTTGGTGCTATAAAGCCTGACGAGCATTGGAAGGAAATTGACAACGGAACACTATTGCCAGCTCAAATGTTTCGTGCGGGTGCAGAAGCTGTGGCCGAAGTCACCGATGAATTTAGTTATTCGCTACAATCAATTTGGCCTATTAACAGTCAGAATGCGCCAAGAACTGAAATGGAAAAAGAGGGACTTGAATTTATAGCCGCAAATCCAGGAGAGAATTTTTACGGAACAGAATCTTTAGGCGATATCGATTATTTTACGGCTGTGTATCCAGATGTTGCAGTTTCTGAGGCGTGTACAAAATGTCATAACGATCATAAAGATAGCCCAAAAACTGATTTCAAAATCGGTGAGGTTATGGGTGGTGTTGTGATTCGGGTGCCTTTGTAAGTATTTTTTAATTAAGGCTGTTTAGAACAGGGATGTTCTACAACCCGTTATTTTTTCATCAATGACAAACATATAACTGATATTTTAGGTGATATAACAATGATGAAGTTTTTAGAATTGGATTCTTGGCTATTAAAATTTTTGTTCACGTCTATTGTAGTCATATTCGTCGGTTGTGAATCAACAGATCCAGATATAGTGGCAGGAGAAGAGATAGTTAAAGGTACCTGCAAAGTCTGTCATGCGAGTGGGATTAATGGGGCGCCCATATTAGGAAACAAGAAAATGTGGGCACCACGTGCGACTCAAGATTTAGAGACGCTTGTCAGCCATGCATCGGAAGGTTTTGGACTGATGCCGGCTAAAGGCGGTAATGAAAGTTTAACCGACGATCAGTTACGGCAGGCAATAAAATATATGTTGTATAGATTGGAAGACGATAAATAGGTCGTAATTTTTTGAAATACCTTAACGCTTCATCTTTTCAAAAAAATCTTGAAGCCTTGCGGCGTTTTTTCCTACATCGCTCACACCAACGCGGGAGAGTGATCTTGCATTTAATAGCGTTTTTTTGCCTTCGGTGGATATTTTGATAACAATATCGTCTTTAAAGCGAAACCAAAAAGTTGTATCGGTTGCTTCGATAATACCATTCGTTTTATCTGTATTTATTATTTTCCATTTTAATTCCTGAGCAATTTTTACCGCACGCTCAAAAATAATATCTTTTGAATCATCATATATTTGAGTCTGAATGTTAGGATAAGCTTCAGCTTGAAGTGCAGCGAGTTTTTCCGGTGTCATATTTGGCGATCCACCGTAAACCACTGTATTTGTGTTTTCTCCTCGAAGGCTTAAAATTTTTACAAATTCAACGGGATTACTAGTATCGGTTGTGATGTCATGAATCGGTGGAATATTAGTATTTTCGGGTGGTCGAAAGGACTCGGGAATGTAAAATGCGAGTACCGAAAATAATGTACCTAATAAACCAAGTGTAGCGAATTTAAATTTCCCACGGTTTTTTGTTATAGCAGCGATAACTAATGTTGTAATAGTGGTTACTAATATTCCGAGAGCGATCCAGTCTCCCCAGTTATTTGTAAATCGCAAAAGGCTAAAGCCTTTTCGAAAGTCCCAAGCGTTCACCCAAACACCTAAAGGTGCAGACAGTGCGGTAATACCCATACCTGCGCCAATAAGAAAAGCGCTACACATAATAAATTTAAGAATTTTAGTGATGCCGTTTATATTATTAGCGTTGTTGTTAGACATATAAAACCCTTTTTTGACTAGAAATAGAGAGAAGTAAAAAAAATTAAATAAAATAAAAGATAGCTGGATAACCCAGCTATCTTCTAATTTTAAAACCCAATTTATTTTATTGTGCAGATAGCATTAATTTAATGATTTCTTCTGTGATGTTGGGTTCTAATCCTTCCGTATGACCTTTGTCTATTCGAACGACATCAGCCACTACGCGACCGTTGTCGCAATTTGGGAAAACTGAAATTATCGCTTTGCCGCCTTTAGGTAATCGCCCCCACGCTTTTGTAGCGGGATCTTGCCGTGATGTATCAAAAACATAACCAGCTTTTGTATCAATAATTTCAGGGCGCGTTACTTTAGCATCGCAGTGATATTTTTCTGCCCAAGGTGAGATGTCAGGTACTGGACCACTAATTTCATACTCACCGGTTGCGTAAATATGTGAAAAATCACAAGAGGGCAGTTCGGGATTATTCATCATGCGTGGACGAGGTCTGGGGCGCGCAGCGCCAGTTCCATCAGGCTGAGGAAAAAAGCCTTGTGCAATAGGAGGCGTTGGTCCAATACGACCACCTGACAAACTTAAAAAGCCGTCCACCTTGTCTGTAAAAAAATCTGTGCAAATAAGTCGACGAGAAGTCATCCCGCCTTGTGAATGCCCAGCTAACCAAAAGGCTTGTATATTGTTTTTTCCAAAATGGTTATTCACCATTTGAACAATATTTTGCAAATGTTCGTCGTCAGTGTTGCCCCAAAATCGCCGCGGAGAATTTGGAGTTGCAACGACTAGGCGATATTCATCTTTAAAATCCATGATAGGAAAATAATGCCGCTGCCATCCACCGTAAGAACCGCCACCGTGTAAATTGAGTATAAACGTGACTTTTTCACCAGGCTTTAAATCACAAGGATAGTCGAGGAAAAATTTGCGTCCTGTTCGTGGGTCAACGATTTCACCAGTAGCAATGATTAATTCGCTCGGGCAGTTTTCATCCGGACAATGCTGCGCGGGTGGTGTTTGGCAAGATAAGCCTTCGATGAATTGAGAAAGTTTCTCTGATGAAGTGTTTAGTGAATTATTTGAAGCCGCCATCGGTGTGGAGGATGATGTACAACCAATGACCATCAATGAAGCGGTGATCATAGTCGCAAGCCATAGGCCTGTTTTTATTTTCATTAGGATAACCCCTGTGGTGTTGAGTTTTTATATTTTTATTTCTGCGCTGATTATTAATTTCTGGGTAGGAGTGAATAAAAAGCGCAGGGCATTCAATCACAGATAAGCATAAAATTCGATAGTTTGTACAGCAAACTATTTCGATGCTCACTGAGCTACTTTAGAGTGGCCCAGTAAATAACATCGCGAAAGTCTTGCTTGGCACATTGAGTGAGTCTTATGAGTTCTTCGAGATCCCCATTGCTTAGTTGTAGTATCGCATGCCAAGTGTTATCCAAGTTTATTTGTGACTCTGCCATGACATGCTTGAGAGTAATGCTATTTAAGTATTCGAGTACAATAGTCTCTTCTTTTTCTAGAAAGCTTTGTCTGACTTTAAGAATAATGTCTGGATTCATTTTAAAATCTTATGCTTCTTAAATTAACTTCCTAGTCGATACCGCAATTTAATGACTAGCTGCTCAGAGACAGGTTTGTGGTAAGCGTTTTCTGCCATTTCTTGAAAGTCTTCGGTGTATTCATCCGTAATGTAACCATTTTTGGTATACACAACAAAAAGATCAGACATGGGTGCGATTTCCCAGCGATAGCGAATTTGAAAATTTAAATTAGAAATTTCAAAGTCATCGCTTTCTGCGCCGGGCAATTTATTGACTTGTATCAGTTCACCGGGCTCATTGGGTATTTGGTAAAAATCTTTTTCAAATGCGCGAATACCAATCCATTGAAACGACGCTCGTAATTGTTGGCGCGCGGTAAAAAAGAAATCGAAATTCCATTTGATGGTCCAATCTTCCGCATTAAAAGTAGTCATTTCTTTTGCGGTTTGATGTAATAGCCAACCATCTCTAATTCGGTAGTCGGCACTGAGTTCTGTGGTTAGGCGATCTATGGGGCGATAAGTTAACGCTGTTCTTGCTCGAAGACGATGCCCGCCCAAGTTTTCACCTTCAAATCGAACATTCACATTCGCTGATAAGCGTTTAGATGAGTCGGTACCGTAACCCATACCAATATGTAAGCGATCGTCAATGCGATACGCACCATTACCAAAACTGTTTAAGTCATCATAACGAGCTGGGAAAAAATTCGACACAAAACTTAATTGACTTAAATTATCGAGCGTTACTTTTCCATCAAGAAAGATTCCCGCTTTAGTGGATAATTGATCATTGTTCCATTCTTGTAATAAGAAAAGGTGAAGAAAGGCGTCACGACCAAAGCTAATATCAGATGTACTTTTTTCAAAGTGATACCCTGCACCAATGACATCATTACGCGGGAAATAGCCTAAATCTGAAATATCAATATCTTCATCGCGGTAATTCAATTCCACTCGATGGGTGATTCCTTGCTTGGGGGAGTATCGTCCATCTAAAAAGCCGCCAACCCCACTGTCTTCATTATCGATGTGTGAGTACATCATTTGCCCATCCCACTGCCAAGCTCCGTCAGAAGTGAGGTAGTGGCCATCGATAGCATTTACTGAAGCGTCATTGGTCGGATGATCCACAAACGTACTCATGAAACCAACACTGTGAATTGCGCCGTTGTTTGAAGAGCTTTCGTACACAACACGGCCTACACCAAAGTTTCTTCCATCTTGATCTAGATCTACGCGATTATTAAAAGCATCTGTTCCTCTGAATCGTGTTCCGTCTTCCATAGCAGTTAAAAGACCGTAACGAAAATTACCTTTCTCTCCTGTTGCTTTTAATGCGCCATTTAATTCAGCAGGTTTGCCATATTCAGACGATGCAAGAGTCACACCTGCTGGCACAACTGGTGGTGCTGCTCGACCGCCAATGCGTCGTGTATGCAACAAAGTAGTTGGTCGTCCAAAAGTGGCTCTTGGCGAAGCGATAAACACTTCTTGTCCTTCGAGAAAAAATAATCTTTTTTCAGGGAAAAAAGTTTCAGTTGCATTAAGATTAACAATGACGTTATCGGACTCAACACTGCCAAAATCTGGATTTAATGTGGCAGATAATTGAAAGTCAGTTGACGGCCGCCAAAATAAATCCGCACCAGCCTTATAATTAGTTTCATCATTCACTTCATCGACAGTCACAGAAGCATAAGGAAAAATACTATATTGTTGCCGAAGTGCTACATCGTTAACTTCGAGTTGATCGAAGACAGACATAAATTGTGGTTTTGTGGGTGGAAGCGCAGGCCATGCCCAGCGTTCATTTAAATGAGCAACTTTACGAGACATATAAACGCCAATGTTACGAGCGCCATCCCGATTGGGCATGCTCATTGAAGACCAAGGAATAAACATTTCAGTACTCCAACCGTGATCGGTTACCGATGTTGCTCCTCGCCAAGGGCCGTCCCAGCTTGCAGCATAGCGGCGTTCGGGCAAAACGGTTCCGTCCATTAAGCTGCCGCCAAGTGCAATACCAAACCAATAACCGTAACGTGCTTCACTTGATGTATCGAAAGTAATAAAAACCGCATCGCGGTTTAGTTGGCGTTGATCGCGTGAAGATAATCGCCCAACTAACGTATCTAAAGGTTGATGCAAATCGACGCCGACATAAATACCTTTTGCGGTATAAAATATTTTCATCTCAGTTGGATATTTACCTGGGGCGAGCGTGTCTGGTTCTACTGTTTCAAAATTACCAATCGTTGGTAAGGAGGCCCAAATACCTTCATCAAGCTTGCCATCAACACGAATTTTAATATCTTCACTGAGATGATTGGAAAGTGGAATGCGTGCAAGAGGCGCAGAAATTCTATCGATGGGGTGGATGGCATCATCATGAGCAGTGGAGCTATTAGCCTGAGATTCAGGAAAATCAAGATCATCCTCTTCTTGAGAAAAAGCGTAGTGAGAAAAAACGATGATCGATAAAAATACTATTGCCCGCGACGATCCATCTATGAATTGTCGTGTGAACCAAAACTGCATGAAATACTCTCCGTCTCTGGTGTTAAAAAATCACCAGCCAGTATGATTTTTTCAATTTTAGAAGTTACCAAGTTACTAAGCGTTTAATTAATGTGAATCGCAGGTGTACGTTAAAGCTAAAGATTCATTGAAGAAAATGTCTTATCAATTAGAGAATAGCTGAAATTATTCAGTGCTGGATCATATCCATTATCTAAGCGTTTAGGGAGTTGTCACCGATCAGCAGAAGGAGAACTCGACAAATGTATGGATTTTTGAACAGCTGAGTAACGTCAGTATGATTTATTGTTGTTTTAACCCCGTTAGATGCAAATTTCTTAACGCTTCTTAAATAAAGCATGAGCTGATTAAGCGAATCGGCCGAAGGGGAGATTATATCTCCACTAGTCTGCTTAATGGGGGTGAAGGCAAGTGATTTGCAAGACTTTACCTCAGGGGTAAAGCAACCAATAAAAACCAATATTGATCTCAAGTAACAGAATTGTTTGTTGATTGAGATCAATGTGGTTTTTGTGGCGAAGAGCAGACTTAAGAGGTAGTGAGTTAAAGCTTAACCTCGGAGATAGCTTATGTTTATTAAAAATTGTTTAGTGAAAATTATCGCATTTCAAAACTGTGCTCGATCATGTCTTTTATTCTCTGTGATCACAATGGTTGCATGTAGTGATCAAGGGAATGAAAATATACAAGAAAAAGAATTAGTGTCGAGGCTTGATGCAAACATTGTTGCCGTGGCGGGAGCCTCGCAAGCTCAATTACCTATTTCTCTCAACGAGTTAATGGTTGCTCTGGTTAATCAAGCCGCTGATCCAATTTGGGTAGCGGCATGGAAGAATCCTCAAACCGATAAAGAGTGGCGCAATTTAGAATATTTGTCCTATCAGCTTGAAGTCGCAGGCGCATTATTAAAAATTCCAGGAACAGGGCCTCTAGACATAGCGTGGACTTCCGATGAGCGTTGGGGAGAGCTATCAGATCGTTTAGCAGCAGCTGGTTCTAGAGCATTAGTTGCAATAAAAACAAGAGATCAAGAGGCAATTAATTTAGCAGGTGACGACATAGTAGATATCTGTGAAAGTTGTCATAAATTATTTAAACCATCGATTCCCACTGGAAAAGTATATGGTGAATTATCACCGACAGATTAATAATGAAAAGAATGCTAGCTTCAAAGCCTCTTCTGAGGCTTTTTTATCATCTACATAATGTGAAAAAATATGTGTGCAGTTGAACCTCAAGTCGTATCTGAGATTTAAGCAAAAGACATTAGAAAACATTTGAGCGATCATGCCTTTAATTCGTTATGAATCTTAGTTAGGCTGTCGCAACACGGTATACAGAAAACAATAAAAGGCATTGAGAATAAAATGAAACGAATATTTCTCTTATTATGTGTAATAAGCCAATCAATATGGGCAGACGAAGGAATGTGGCAGCCTTATCAATTCCCTGAACTTCAAAGCGAGCTTAAAGAAAAAGGCTTGCAGCTTGATCCCAAAAAAATGTCGAGTTTTGATGAATTCCCATTGAATGCGATTGTAAGCTTGGGGGGCTGCAGTGCTTCTTTTGTTTCTCCCAAAGGATTGGTCGTGACTAATCATCATTGTGTATACGGCTCAGTGGTGTTTAACAGCACTACGAACAATAATTTATTGCAAAATGGATTTCTCGCAAAGCAAGTCTCTGAAGAAATGCCAGCAGCGCCGGGTACACGCGTATATGTCACTGAAGCGATGACGGATGTGACAAGCGAAATATTATCAGGGATGGTCGATTCAATGAGCGGCCTAGAACGTTACATGCTCATTGAAAAAAATCAAAAAAAATTAATTAAAGAGTGCGAAAAAACCAAAATTCATCGCTGTGGAGTATCCGCATTTTATAATGGCGTGGAATATTTTTTAATTAAACAATTAGAAATTCGCGATGTGCGGTTAGTGTATGCACCAGCAACCAGTGTTGGGAAATATGGCGGCGATATTGATAATTGGCAATGGCCAAGACATACCGGAGATTTTGGTTTTTATCGTGCTTACGTTAGCCCAACCGGTGAGCCAGCCGATTTTAGTCACGATAATGTACCTTATCAATCAAAACATTTTTTAGAAATATCGAAAAAAGGCGTGGCAGAAAATGATTTTGTGATGGCGGCAGGATATCCCGGTAGCACGAATCGCTATCGAACCTCTTCAGAAATAAAACATCAATTCACCTGGTATTATCCCAAGGCTCGACAATATCGGGAAGATCTTATTGCGAAAATAGAAGAAGCGGCCCCTGTAGATAGTCAAGCGCGATTAAGTTATGAAGGGACGATTGCAAGCTTGGCAAACTATGCGAAAAATTTTCAATCAATGATAGAAAGTTATAATCGCAGTGATTACTTGGTTCGCCGACAAAAAACGGAGTTGGAATTTAAACAATGGTTGATGACTGACGAGAAAAGAAATAATCAATTTGGTTCGGCAGTTAAAGAGTTGAATGCGTTAATTCAAAAAAATACCACAATGGCCGAGAGAGATTTGTGGCGAAGTTATTTTCGGTATGCTGTCATGCCTGATGTAGCCATCGACTTATATCGCCTAGCAATAGAAAAACAAAAACCAGACGCAGAACGAGAGCCAGGTTTTCAAGAGCGCGACATGATCCGTTTTAGTCAGTGGTTAAAGCGAATATCTCGCAGTTATGATAGCGAAGTCGATAAATCAATTTTGGCATATTTAATAGCGCGCCATACTGAAATAGAGTCTTCCGAACGTATTTCTGGAGTCGATACAATATTTGGGCTAGAGAGTGTCCAGTCAAGCTCTGGAGAAGGTATCGACGCTAAAAATCAAAAATCAATTAGTAAAAAAATTGACAAGCTGTATAAGAAAACAACATTAGATGACGAAAAAATACGCCTTGCTTGGATGGATAAATCGGTAGAGGAATTCAAAAAAAGCAAAGACCCCATTATCCAGCTTGCTGTAAACCTAACAGAAGAATTAATGGCGTTAGAAAAAGAAGACAAAGAACTGTCTGGGCAATTTAAAGCGAATCGTTCCAAATACATGGAAGCATTTGTCGCTTATAATCGAAGCATAGGAAAACCAATTTATTCCGATGCCAATAGCAGTTTGCGAATTACTTACGGTTCAGTAAAAGGCAATCAACCCAAAGACGGGCTCCACAATAAACCTTTCACCACATTGGAAGGTATTGCAGAGAAAGATACCGGCATTGCTCCATTTGATTCGCCCAAAAAACAATTGCAGTTAATTCGTGATAAAAAATACGGTAAATACTTCACTAAAGAGGCTAGTTCAGTCCCTGTGAATTTCTTATCCACATTAGATATCACCGGCGGAAATTCTGGGTCTGCAACACTGAATGCAAAAGGACAGTTAGTCGGTTTATTATTTGATGGCGTGTACGAAAGCATTATCGGCGATTGGGATTTTGATGACGAAAAAAACCGAGCAATCTCTGTTGATAGTCGTTACATGTTATGGGTGATGGAGTATTTGGATGGTGCGACTAATTTAATTGATGAGATGAGTGTAGCTGATTAAGTATATGGTCATATAGATTGAATCCCGCATCTCTTTTCGGCTGTTTGAACTATTATTTAAAGGTGCTATCTTAGCTAACATGCAAAATCTAAAAATTTATTGGAATTTTTCATGACATCGTTAACTTTTATCAGAAAACACCGAGTTTGGGTGTTTATCGCATTACTGGCCCATTCGGTCCAGTCTTTAGCGTCTGTTGGAAGCCAGTTGATGATGCAGCAAGTACCTCAGGGGCTTACAAGTTCGGATTGTCATAGCGAAGATATTGGCATGAGTATAGAAAGCAGTCTTGATGTTTCCGTTTCTAACATGCCTTTAGAAATATCTGTTGAAAATCAGAATGTCCAAGATATGCACGGTGTGATGGATTGCTGTGATAAAGATTGCGATATGAAACTTTGTCACACTAACAGTGCCATTCTTAGTGAGATAATCATCCCTGCTTTTAAACTCGATAATAATCACATTAAAAGTTATACCAAGACTTCTCTTCTTTTCAGTATTGATACTCAATATCGTCCCCCCATTCTCGGTTAATACAGGGTCAGTCCGTCTCTAAAACGGCACTTTGTGAACCGAGGGCATAAATCCCTCAAAGTTTATCTTCTCTGATTAAAAAAGCAGAGAGAGTATGTCGAGGGTATTTCAGTGAAAGTTACCAATCCAAATCAAAAGCAATTAAACACTTTGGTTACTATTTTAGGTGGATTAATTGCTGGTGTTTTGTTGACGTTATGGCTTGTTGATAGCCGGTCTGAAAAAAACCATAACGGAAACGATAGCGAAAACAAAGAAAGTCATTCCCAGGAAAAAGTGCCGTTGTATTGGGTGGCACCAATGGATGCAAATTATCGAAGAGATAAGCCAGGTCTTTCCCCGATGGGAATGGAATTGATCCCGTTCTATGGACAAGAAAGCAATAAGGCCAGTCCTGGAGCAGTGACTATCTCTCCCGATATTGTACAAAATCTTGGTGTAAGAACTGGCACAGTTGTTCGTGAATCACTGCATACTGAAATTGTTACAGTTGGATACGTTCAATATGATGAAAATGATTTAATTCATATTCATCCCAGAGTTTCCGGTTGGATTGAAAAATTGTATGTGAAAGCAACAGGGGATCCTGTCGAAAAAGAAATGCCATTGTACGCGCTCTATTCGCCTGAGTTGGTTAATGCTCAAGAAGAATTGGTACTTGCTATCAATAGTAATAATTCACGCTTGATTCGATCGTCAGAAACTCGATTAAAAGCGCTAAAAATACCTGAAAAATTTATCAGTGATTTAAAAAGAACTCTGCGAGTAAAACAAACTGTCAACTTTTTCGCACCTCAAAATGGCGTTGTTGATAATCTTAATATCCGCGAAGGTTTTTATGTTCAGCCAGGGACTACGATGCTAAGCATTGGGTCTCTTGAGCATGTTTGGGTTGAGGCGGAAATATTCGAGCGTCAAGCGTCGTTAGTAAAATTGAATGATCCCGTCATCATGACGTTAGATTATCTTCCGGGGCGAAGCTGGGAAGGGAAGGTGGATTACATCTACCCTGTTCTTGATAGAAAAACACGTACAGTGCGTATTCGAATAAATTTTGAAAATCCAAAGCATGAACTTAAACCAAATATGTTTGCGCAAATCTCGGTACACACGAATAGTGCAGATGAGATTTTAGTTATCCCTCGTGAAGCATTAATTAGGACCGGCAGCCAAGACCGCGTTGTGCTTGCTTTAGGTGAGGGGAGGTTCAAATCGATAGCGGTAAAAGTGGGTCGTTCAGATCAAGATGTCATAGAAATTATTGATGGCGTTAGCGAAGGAGAAAAAGTGGTTACCTCTGCACAATTTCTTCTCGATTCTGAATCCAGTAAAACGTCAGATTTTAAGCGTATGAACCATGCGGAGGATTCTGAAATGGATGACTCTGAGATGAATGACTCTGAGATGGACCACTCTCAAATGGATCACACTCAGATAGATAAAGCTAAGATAGATAACGCTACGATGGATCACTCCTCTCATGAACAGCACGCGGAGGAGAACTAAGCCATGATTGAATCTGTTATTCGATGGTCTGTTGGTAATCGTTTTTTTGTTTTATTGGCTGCTTTGTTGATAGCAGGGCTTGGTTTTTTCTCATTAAAAAATACACCCGTCGACGCGATTCCCGATCTGTCTGATGTACAAGTTATTATAAAAACTTCCTATCCGGGGCAGGCGCCACAAGTCGTTCAAGATCAAGTGACTTATCCATTAACCACGGCCATGTTATCCGTTCCAGGTGCTGTTACCGTGAGAGGTTTTTCTTTTTTTGGCGATTCGTATGTTTACATAATTTTTGATGACGATACCGATTTGTATTGGGCGAGGAGTCGAGTATTAGAGTATCTCAGCCAGGTCGCATCATCGTTACCCGATGCGGCAAAACCACAATTAGGACCAGATGCCACAGGAGTTGGCTGGGTATATATTTATTCGTTAATTGATAAAACTGGGAAACATGACATCAGTCAATTACGAAGTTTGCAAGATTGGTTCTTGAAATACGAATTGCAAACAGTACCCGGCGTGTCAGAAGTCGCTACTGTCGGCGGCATGGTGAAACAATATCAAGTTACAGTGAATCCAGAAAAACTTCGCGCTTTTAATATTCCTCTGTCACATATTCAAACAGCAATTAAACGTGCAAACCAAGAAGTTGGAGCGTCGGTTGTAGAAATGGCTGAAGCTGAATATATGGTTCGCGTGACAGGCTACCTAAAAAGTGTAAATGATTTAGAAAATGTTTCGTTAGGTGTAAACGAAAGTGGTACTCCTATATCGCTAGGAGACGTAGCGGATATTGGTTTGGGCCCGCAAATGCGACGAGGTATTGCAGAATTAAATGGCGACGGTGAGGTAGTGGGAGGCATTGTAGTCATGCGCTTCGGTGAAAATGCCCAAACAACTATTAACGCTGTAAAAATGAAATTGGAAGAATTAAAAAAAGGATTACCTGAAGGTGTAGAAATTATTCCTGTTTATGATCGGTCAGGATTAATCGAGAGAGCAGTTGGAAATTTATGGGAAAAACTTTTAGAAGAATTCGTTGTTGTTGCGCTTGTGTGTATGGTGTTTTTGTTTCATTTTCGTTCGTCATTAGTCGCGATTATCACTTTGCCAATGGGAATACTGGCCGCATTTATCGTCATGCGTTTTCAAGGTATTAATGCCAATATTATGTCCCTTGGAGGAATCGCTATTGCCATTGGTACGATGATTGATGGCGCTATTGTGATGATTGAAAATATGCACAAGCATCTAGAGAAAAATGCTTTAAAGGGCGAAAACTTCTCTCAAGAAAAACGCTGGAAAATGGTAGTTGAGTCAGCTGTTGAGGTTGGCCCCGCTCTTTTCTTTAGCCTTTTAATTATTACGGTTAGCTTTATTCCTGTTTTTACACTTGAAGCACAAGAGGGGCGTATGTTCAGCCCGCTAGCGTACACAAAAACCTATGCCATGGCGGCGTCGGCTGTATTAGCAGTTACACTTGTTCCGGTTCTTATGGGATATTTTATTCGCGGGAAAATATTGCCTGAAAATAAAAACCCTATTAACCGCATACTTATTTCTGCGTATTTACCTGTGCTTAAAAAGACACTGTCATTTCCTAAAACAGTATTAGTTGTTGCATTTGTTTTGTTGCTGACAATTGTTGTTCCCTTAGGAAAGATTGGAAGTGAATTTATTCCGCCGCTGGATGAGGGGGATCTGATGTATATGCCCACAACTTATCCCAGTATTTCGATTGGCAAAGCTCGAGAGTTGTTACAGCAAACTGATAAGCTGATCGCTACCGTGCCAGAAGTAAAAACGGTTTTTGGGAAAGTGGGAAGGGCGGATACCGCAACAGATTCAGCACCACTTACAATGATTGAAACATTTGTTCAACTAAAACCGAGTAGTGAATGGCGAGAAGGAGTAACGACAGAAAGTCTTAAAAAAGAACTGGACGCGCTTGTTAAATTGCCTGGCGTTACCAACGCTTGGGTGATGCCGATTAAAAATCGTATCGACATGTTGGCGACGGGCATTAAAACTCCCGTGGGAATTAAAGTTGCTGGACCTGATTTGAAAGTTATCGAAAATATCGGCAAGCAGTTAGAAAATATTTTGGAAAAAATTGAAGGAACAGCGTCAGTTTATTCTGAGCGTGTAGCTGGGGGGCGTTATTTGAATGTCGATATAGATCGTGCGAAGGCAGCGCGATTTGGTTTAAATATTTCTGACGTTCAACAAATAATCGCTTCAGCGATAGGCGGTATGAATGTGACTCAAACAGTGGAAGGTTTGGAGCGTTACCCTGTGAATGTTCGCTATCCACAATCTTATCGTAATTCTCCTGAACAATTGGCGCTTCTACCTATTGTTACTGCTAGCGGAGAACATATTGCATTAGCCGATGTTGCTGATATAAAAATCGAAGATGGACCTCCGGGAATTAAAAGTGAAAATGCTCGGCTCAATGGTTGGGTTTTTGTTGATATTGACGGAATTGATATCGGCACTTATGTTGCGAAGGCACAAAAAATTGTGTCAGAAGAATTGTCACTTCCCACGGGATATTCTGTTAATTGGTCAGGGCAATACGAATACATGGAGCGGGCTAAAGCAAAACTAAAATATGTGATCCCTCTCACCTTGGCAATTATTACACTGCTACTGTATATAAATTTTCGCAATGTCATAGAAGTTGTCATCTTAATGGGAACATTACCGTTAGCACTCATAGGTAGTATTTGGCTTATGTATTGGCAAGGGTATAATTTTTCTATCGCGGTGGGAGTAGGGTTTATTGCTTTAGCAGGCGTTGCCGTTGAGATAGGAGTCATCATGTTAGTTTATCTCAATCAATCCTTTAATGAGTTGTTAGAAAAAAATGGCCATGCATTGAAATCGTTAACTGCATCAGATGTCAGGCAAGCTGTTATTAATGGAGCAACGCTACGAGTAAGGCCCGTTCTCATGACCACGAGTGCCACCATCTTAGGCTTGCTCCCCATTTTGTATGGTGTTGGAACAGGATCAGAAATCATGCAAAGGCTCGCAGCTCCAATGGTAGGGGGGATGGTCAGTGCACTATTTTTATCTTTAATCGTTTTACCTGCTGTTTATTATTTGTGGAAGTTAGCTGCTGTCAAAAAAGCAGGCAGCTCTTCTTAGATGGCTGTTCTCGGGAGTGTATTTTTAGAGGCGACAGAAAGCATGTTGGGATATTATTTTTTCTATCAATAATAAATATAAGGATTACAGACAACACCTAAAAACCCCAGTAGAATCCATCTCCCCAACCTCTGCCGGATAGACCGGCCAGGAAAATATTATGATTCGTATTAACGGATTGCAGTTAGCCCTTGATCACACGCCAGAAATGTTGAGTGACGCCATTGTTGCGCGTCTTGATATCAGGCTTGAAGATTTAATCAGTTTCACAGTGTTTAAACGCAGTTACGATGCGCGTAAAAAGAATTCTGTTATCAATTTTGTTTACGCTATTGATGTAGATGTAACGAATTCTCAAAAAATTCTCAAAACGTTTGAAAAAGATTCCAACATTCTCCTTGCGCCTGACACGCAGTATTACCCCGTTGCAAAAGCACCCGAACATTTAACCGAGCGTCCAGTTGTCATTGGCTTTGGTCCTTGTGGTTTATTTGCGGCACTCACTTTAGCGCAAATGGGTTTTAAACCGATTGTTATCGAGCGGGGGCCTGAAGTTCGTCAGCGTACAAAAGATACGTGGGCGTTGTGGCGCGATAAAACTCTCAACCCAGAATCGAATGTACAGTTTGGTGAAGGCGGGGCGGGTTTGTTTTCGGATGGCAAGCTTTATAGCCAGGTTAAAGATCCAAAATTTTATGGCCGTAAAGTAATGATCGAGTTTGTTCGTGCTGGCGCGCCTGAGGAAATACTCTACGTCAGTAAACCTCATATCGGTACATTCCGCTTAACCGGCGTTGTGTCCGCCATGCGTGAAGAAATTATTGCCTTAGGTGGCGAAGTACGATTCGAAAGTCGAGTGACGGATTTAATCGTTGATAATGGATGCGTTAAAGGAATTGCACTTGATAATGAGGAAACTATTTCGGCTCGTCATGTTGTGTTGGCGCTTGGTCACAGTTCGCGAGACACATTTCGCATGTTAGAAAAGCGCGATGTCTTTTTAGAAGCAAAACCATTTGCGATTGGGTTTCGTATCGAACATCCACAATCGCAAATTGATACTGCACGATTAGGAAAATTTGCAGGCCATCCAAAACTAGGCGCATCAGATTACAAATTGATTCACCACGCGAAAAATGGCCGAGCTGTTTATAGCTTTTGTATGTGCCCTGGCGGAACGGTTGTTGCCGCGACGTCTGAACCAGAACGCGTTGTGACAAATGGCATGAGCCAATATTCACGCAACGAGCGTAATGCAAACGCTGGTATTGTTGTCGGGATCGAACCAGAAAAAGATTTCCCCGGTGGACCCTTAGCGGGTATAGAATTACAAGAAAAGCTAGAAAGTATTGCCTATGAATTAGGTGGTCGAGATTATTCTGCCCCGGGTCAATTGGTGGGGGATTTTATTCGCGATGTGCCTTCAGAAAAATGGGGGGAAGTAGAACCCTCGTACAAACCTGGTGTTCGCTTGGGAGATCTTTCCGCCGCCTTACCTAGTTATATGATTGAAGCAATTCGGGAAGCGCTACCTGCATTCGGAAAAAAGATTCATGGCTTTGATCGCGATGATGCGATTCTTACCGGCATTGAAACGCGAACCTCTTCCCCTGTCCGCATCACACGTGATCCAACCACATTACAAAGTCTGAATACAAAAGGTTTATATCCCGCTGGTGAAGGTGCGGGGTATGCGGGCGGAATTTTGTCAGCCGGTATCGACGGTGTAAAAGTGGCCGAACAACTCGCGCTGAAAATGCTTGCGGAACTGGGTTAGCGGAATATGAGTTCATCTGCGTATAGGCTTGTATCAAAAAAAACGCATTAGAATTAAGTCCGTAGACTTTCTGTAATCCTAATATGGACTTGATAAAAATCGTTGTCGAATTTTAATTTTTTGAAGCTAGGGGTATTCGAAAAGGCTATTTTATTAGCACCTAAAATGCAATCGTTTGCCCATAAATTGGTATTTCTGTTTTTATATTTTTTTCATCCCATAACTTTTGAGCTAAAGCGTCTTGAGCTTCGGGCTCTCCATGGACTAAGAAAATTCTGGGGTTTGTGGTGAAGCTCGAAAGCCATTCAATCAGTTCAATTTGACCTGCGTGTGCCGAAAAACCACCTAGTGTTTCTATGCGTGCTTTCACGGCATACTCTTCGTTAAATAATTTCAGATTTTTAACGCCATCAACGATGACGCGCCCGAGTGTTCCCCGTGCTTGAAAGCCAACAAAAATCATCGTATTTCGTTTTTTCCAAATTCTATGCTTGATATGATGACGAATTCGTCCGCCTGTACACATTCCGCTACCGGCAATTATTATTGCTCCATTTTTTATATTATTGATTGCCATAGAGTCTTGCGGTGTTATAGAAAGATGCAGTCGAGGTAAAAAATCTTTCAGTAGTGTTTGATCTCCAGAGCATAATTTTTTGATGCCTTGGCAGTCTAAAGTGTGGAGCCATCGATCGTAGACTTTAGTGACGGCTATCGCCATTGGGCTGTCTAAAATAATATGCCAGTTATCTAAGTCGCCGGATTGAGAAAGCTTTCCTAAATAAAATAAAAGTTCTTGCGTGCGACCGACCGCAAAAGAAGGGATCATCACATTACCGCCTTCTTCCCAAGTTTCATGCAGTATATCTCTAAATTGTTCTATGGTTGCGTCCATAGGTCGATGGTTTCTATTGCCGTAGGTGCTTTCCATTAGCACAACATCCGCTTCTTTTACTATTGTCGGGTCATTCATTAGTACAGCGTTTTCATTGCCGAGATCACCAGAAAAAACTAATGTTTTTGTTTTGTTCATTTCATGAATTTTTATTTCGACTATCGATGATCCAAGTATATGTCCAGCATCGTAGAATTTAACGCTGAGATTATCTGAAATTTTTATGCTGGTCTCATAGGCTTGTGGTTTACATTTTTTTAAAACTTTCAACACATCATTTTTAGAGTAATCGGGTTTGATAGGTTTTAAGCCTTTTCTTTCAAGGCGTAAGTTTTTATGTTGTAAATCTCTTTCGTATAATCCCACGCTATCAAGCAATAATATTTCTAATAACTCGGCTGTCGTTTCTGTGCAATATATGCGGCCATCAAAACCCTGGTGTAAAAGCTTGGGTAGCAAGCCTGAGTGATCAAGATGCGCATGAGACAGAATAACGGCATCAATATCAGAAGGATTAAAAGCAAATTTTTCATTTAGTAATCGGTCAACAGCATCTCCGCCTTGATGCATTCCGCATTCAAGTAATATTTTCCCAATCGTCGGGGATTCTAATAAATAGCAAGACCCCGTGACTTCTTGTGCGGCGCCTAAAAATTTAAGTGTGGCCATAGTGCCTCTTTTTGTGAGTAATTATACCGAGCTTGTTTTAAAGTGAAGCCTACAATGAGAGAAATTTATTTGCTTAAGTGGTCATTGAATTTTAGGGGTAAAGTCTTTCTGGGTCTTAGATTTGGATCATGTTATAGCAAAATAATATGGTTATTTAAAGTGGTTGTCGTATTTATAAAAGAGGGTTCGGATTTAAGGAGGTAGATGTGATTGGTGTTATCATTTTTATGGTCAAGCTTAGTGAGGGTATGATTAATTACAATAGGGTTGGTTATTATTAGAACCAATAAGTTTTGTGGGCTAGTGCAAGGTTAAGCTTGTTAAGAGCTAAGCATGCACAATTTAATACTAGTATCCTAATTAATTATTAGTTAATGTTTTACAATTGGTTACAATGTTTTAGCGTTGTAAGTAGGTAAATCGATTATGCTGAAATATGATGAGGAATTGTTTTTCTTCACCTTCTGAATCTAAGTGTATTTTTAATGGTTCTATAATTTGATAATGATAGAGAACGACATTGAATAAATTCAAAAAGCAATTTTTTCATACACCTATTCTGTTGGGTATTTTATTGCTCGCATTTTTTCCTTTTGTATATGCTGATTCATCGGTAGATTTTGATGAGGCTTTTAATGAAATGTCTCTTAAAGAACTCATGGAATTAGAAGTTTTTACGTCTGCATCGCTTCTTCCCACTCAAGCCTCAAAAGCCCCTGGTACGGTTTACAGCTTCAGTCGACAGGATTTTTCTCGTTTTGGTGTTCGCCGAATCGATGACTTATTGCAATTTGTTCCAGGTTTACAGCTCAATCAGTACCGTAAGCGACATCAGTCAATTTGGGCCAGAGGATTGCTTGATCGTTATAACGACAAATTAATCCTACTTGTTGATGGCATCCCTATGCGTCATCTCTATTATGGCCATTTTTCATTAGGTGACAATTTTCCGTTGGAGATAATTGAAAAAGTAGAAATTATATTAGGTCCGGCTTCAAGTCTTTATGGTGCGAATGCTTTTGGTGGGATTATTTCGATAACAACCAGAGATTTTTCAGATCAGCCTCATGTTGAGGTGTCCGCTGAGATCGGGAATCATGAGCGCGCAAAAGGTAATGTGTTTTTTAATAATCGTAGTGTAAGCGTATTTGGAAATTATTTATCTCAAGACGCTCCCTTTAACGAAAATAGAAAAAGTTTTGTTGGTGGTGATTCTCTCCAGCCGCTCGATGAAGACTATAAGTCATTAATGATTAAAGCAAGACCCCTCGAAGGCTTAACCTTGGCCTTAAATTATTTTGAAAACGATACGCCTTTTTTGTTTATTCCGAATGAACAAAATGCGTTTGTTGAGGAGCGAGCTTTGTCCTTATCTGCGGATTATCAAATTGGCAATCTAGAAACAGGGAAATTAGAAGGTAATATTTATTATCAAAATGATGAAGCACGAGAGTTTGAAAGAGAACAGCTTTCGCAATCTATAGGGTACGAAGAACAGCAGAATGCAATTATGTCTGGGCTATCTGTCCGAGGTTTGAAAAGATTGAATGGGAATCATATTTTAGCAACGGGCCTTTCTTGGTCACGAGAGGAAGCAAAAAATACAGAGTTTCTCCGTACTTTTCGATTTAATCAAGGTTGGTTAGCTATTCCCGAAGAGGGATCCTTGTTGTCCGATCCGAAAGTTACAAATGACGATTATGCAGTTTTTATACAAGATGTATGGAGTGTCAATCCTAGTGTAGAGTTAACGCTAGGTGGGCGATACGATAAGTTCGAGCAGTTTGATGGTTATTTTAATTATAGAGGTGCAATAGTTTATACGCCTGATGATCGTGAAACGTGGAAACTTCTATATGGCACAGCGATACGGACACCTAGTTTCCGAGAATATTTAAAAGTGTTGGAGGGGACAAGTTTTCAGCCGTCTACTCCTGATGCAGAAAGGATCAATTCGTTAGAGGTAGGCTATAAGTATCAATGGGATCAGGTTAATTTAAGTCTTAGTGCATATCGAAATACAGTTGAAGATTTTATTCGAGAAGCGCCAACTCCTGATTTAGCGGATGAATATTTTACAAACAGTAGCGATTCCGTGCACATGCAAGGCTTAGAAATGCTAATGAATATAAAAGCATTCGAGGACTTAGATTTAAGGTTTGGGCTTGCGTATCTTAAGCTAAAAGGAGGTGAGTTTGACGACCAGCCATTTTTAGCAAGTTGGACGGGTAGCTTTAATTTATATTACACATACTCAAACGATCATAAATTCGGTCTTTCGTTAGTTCATAATAACCGCCGCCCAGATTCAAATAGTTACAGTGAAGATGATGCTGATTCGTTCGTCCTTATGAATGTTTTTGCATCTGGCAAAATCACACCATCAGTCACATACAGTGCAGGAATTGATAATGTTTTAAACTCCCAAGTGTATGACCCTGCCGCTGATTTTGGTAATCAATACAATACTGAAAAATCCGAGAGAGAAATTTGGTTCCGTTTGACGTGGAGCCCAAATTTATGAGTGTCTTTACTTTAAGCGCGCAGCGAAAATATTTCTGATGTTGAAATTTATTGCATTAAATAGAGCTGTGAAAATTTATGTGTTTGTATCATTGACCATTTTGGTGTCTAGCTACTCTATCAAAAGTATCGCCCAAGAAAAAAACAATGATTTAGTCTTCAAAGTGAAAGCTGCATTTGTTTTAAATATTGCGAGATTTGTATCTTGGCCAAACATTGGCAACGAAGAAATTCGGCCAATACTATTATGTGTGTATCGAAGTAATCCACTTGGCGACGCATTAAAATCTTTCCAAAACAAAAAAATATCTGGTCGAGAAATAAATACTGCTCAGGTTAATAATTTGGCTGAGATTGGAGGCTGCAATATTCTAGTGGTGCCAGACAAGGAGCTAATAAAATTTGAATCTGAAGCTGAGATGGGATTTAACTTACCTGTACTGACAATAGCGGATTTAACAACACAAGACCCTACTGGTGTTGCTCATCGAGGCATAATCGTCTCTCTAACGCGAAAGAAAACCAGTATTGGGTTTGAAATTAATCTTCAGCAAGCCAATGATGCTGGGTTAAGAATGAGTTCGGATTTACTTAAGCTTGCCAAAATAGTTAAAGGTGAAAATTAACTATGGCGATACTTAGGGGGTACTCAATTCGTAAGACTTTAGTTCTTGTCTTGTTACTAACCAGTAGTAGCACGCTTGTTTTGACGACGCTTGGTTTTGGTGTGAATGATTGGCTGACATTGCGTTCGGGAGTTATTGACCGCTTGAGTTCTCAAGCCAGTATTATTGGTCACAACGTGGTGGCAGCAATTACGTTCGGAGATATAGATTCTGCACATGTAACACTTTCGAGCTTGAAAAACGAAAATGATATTGTAGGAGCCGTACTATTTACGAATGATGGCGTTCCATTTACAAGCTATCACCGTAATGGCCGAGAAATTTCGATGACGTTACCCGAATCGAAATCTGGCACTATTAATGGCGATTTGTTTGTTTTATTACCCATAAAGCTAGAAGAAAGCACTATTGGTAGTATTTTAATTGTTTCAGAGCTGAATTACTGGCGACATCGCCCACTCACTCATTTGGCTACTTTGTTTGGCCTATTTCTATTATCTCTTTTACTCGCTGTATTGCTGTCTAGTCGCTTGCAGCGAATCGTAACCGATCCTATTTTAAAGCTTGCAGAAACAGCGCGCCGCATTACTGAGAGTAAAAATTATGAATTGCGAGCTGAAAAATTAACGCGAGATGAAATTGGATATTTAGTTGATGATTTCAATGGGATGTTGCAGCAAATCCAGCAAAGGGATAAAGAGCTGATCAATGCTCAAGAAATATTGGAAGAAAAAGTACAAGAAAGAACTTGGGAGCTAACCGAACTAACCCATGAGTTAGAGCATCAAGCCTATCATGACTCATTAACAGGTTTGGCAAATCGACTAACTTTTGATGATCATTTGAAATTGGCCATTGATCAAGCACAACGTAGTGGCAATCAGATTGCAGTTTTGTTTTTGGATTTGGATCGATTTAAAATTATCAATGATACACTTGGGCATGCAGTAGGCGATAAATTATTAATCGAAGCTTCGAACCGATTGAAATTAGGATTGCGCAGTAATGATACTCTAGCTCGTTTAGGTGGTGATGAGTTTGCGGTTTTACTCATTCCAACTAAACCCTACGATGCTGGTAATGTTGCGCGAAAGCTAATCAAAGCTTTAAATGAGCCCATAACTATTGAAAGTTATACTTTACATGTCACTACCAGTATCGGCATTAGTATCTTTCCTGATGACGGCGGTAATGCTGAAACCATTATAAAAAATGCAGATTCAGCAATGTATCGCTCAAAAGATCGAGGGCGAAATCAATTTTCTTTTTTCACCTCTGAAATGAATGCGCGAGCAGCAAGGCGTCTATCACTTGAAAATAAGCTGAGAGACGCGATAACAGAAAATAAATTTGAAATTTATTATCAGCCAATGTGGGATACAAAAACCCGATCCATTGTTGGTGTAGAGGCATTACTCCGCTGGCATGATCCCGATGAAGGATTTATTGATCCCACGGAATTTATTCCCTTGGCTGATGAGTGTGGCTTGATCGCTATTATTGATGAGTGGGTTTTAAAAACTGCCTGCCAAGAAGTTTTAAGCTGGTATGAAGATAAAATTCCAAAAATTATACTTTCTGTCAATTTGTCTCCTGCAAATTTTATAAAAAAAGATCTTTGTAAAATATTTGAAGGTATTTTGAGTGAGACAGGGTTTCCGGGGGGCAACTTAGAGCTTGAAATTACAGAGGAGCTTTTTGGTCCTGGCGCAGCGGATATCAACAACGTTTTAATTGAAATGCAAAAGCTGGGGGTGAAATTCTCTATCGATGATTTCGGTCAAGCCTACTCTTCACTGAGTCGTTTGAAGCAATTACCGCTGAATACTTTGAAAATTGATCAATCATTTATACGCGATTTAGAATTTGATTCTGATGACGAGGTTATCGTTCGAACAATTATTACGATGGCGCACAATCTTAATCTTAGAGTAGTCGCTGAAGGAATAGAGACTGAATACCAATACGAATTCGTCAAAAAACATAATTGCGATGTTGTTCAGGGCTTTTTGTTAAGCAAGGCCTGTGTGGCTAACGAGATGCAAGAGATGTTGGCCATCAAAAATATTGCTTAGATTCTGGCAACTTTTCAGAAAATGCAGTTAGTTAAATTAAACTAATTGGATGATACTTTCATTTTCAGTCTTGGCTCTAACTCATAGAGGGATTTAGCTTTGTGGAGGTTTGCTGTCGATAGTATCCCGCATGCCAGGGATATATGCGTCTCCAGGCTAGCTGCATTACAGCGCATTAAAGCAGAAGCTTAATACCTTGTAGGCACAAAAAAGCCCGCAACTCATTGAATTTGCAGGCTTTAGTGGTTGTTTTGGGTTCTCTTAAAACCCTTATTTGGTGGTGGGACGGGACGCGGGTTCAGTTCCCCCTTTCGCAACTGAACAAGTCCATTAAATACCTACGATTACCTATCGATATTTATACCCTTAACCAGTCCTAATTAGCTTGATTTTATCCGTATTTTCGAGCGTTCATGGTGGTTACCAAATCGTTCAACACAGGAGTTTTTATGACGGTAATCCATATGAATCAGAGGCAGCTGGCCAATCGCTGGTGTGTTAGTGAAGCCACTTTAGAGAGGTGGCGCTCGGAAGGCATAGGCCCCCAATATTTAAAGCTTGGGGGCCGGGTAATGTATCGAGAGCAAGACATCGAGGCATACGAATCAAACTGCTTGAGGCAGTCGACATCGCAGCCCGTTAAGGAGGGGGTTAACTCCTAGTGATGGCATTAAACAAATTGACCAGTTTAAGCTGGTCGACCCGATTCACTGGCGTTTTACCGATATTCGGATTTCCTACCACAACGGCTAACGATTGAGCTCTGGATATGGCTACGTTAATGCGGTGCTTGTCGAATAGAAAGTCTAGCCCGCGAGGGGATTCACTGGCATCGCTCGCGCACATGCTCAAAAACACAATCGGAGCTTCTTGTCCTTGGAACTTATCTACGCTACCAACCTTGGCTTGCTCACCTAAAGCAGCACGTAGCTTACTGACTTGGTGGTTGTATGGAGCGACAAACAAAATGTCGTTCCAGTCTATAGCCCGAGTTTCGAGATCTGATTTTCCTGTATGAAAAGTCCTGCCTATCAAAGCGTTGGCGAGGGACTTTATTTCAGCTACTTCCTCATCGGAAGCTTGAGTGTTGCCTTCATGCTCGACTGGCACAAATGTAACGCCAGCATCGAAGTTAAGTGGTCCATCATAACCGGCAGGCACCTCAATAATTCGCTTATCGTTATCAGGGTATGACTCCAGTTTATCTTCGTAAATATGCTCGCTGATGAAACGGTTGACCTTTGAGTGCATTCTGTAGGTTGTGCCCAAAAACACGCCCATGTCGTCGGGTATGGTGGGTGTTTCGTGTAAAAGGTAGTCCAGCACAGAAAGGCCGCTGTCGGCCGGGTGTGTGCCTTGTGAGGGCTGGCCTAGCTGCATTTGGTCACCCATCAAAATAAGGTTGGTCGCGCTGCGACTCATAGCGATTAAATTGGCAACCGCCACTTGCCCCGCTTCATCAACAAAAAGATAGTCCAGCTGATCTGCTATATCTTCTCGAGCAAAACCCCAGGCTGTGGTGCCAACCACACTGGACGGTTGAATATGATTGACTAGCTCATTGTTTTTCAAAATAGCTACTTCGTAATCGACTAGTTCTGGCTCATTATCTTTTGTGCAACAGAAGGTCGCAGCGATGCCTTCTTCTTTGCAGTATTTTGCTGTACTCAATAACAGGTTGTTAATCGCCTTGTGGCTGTTGCTAGCGATTCCCACCTTTGCACCGGACTTCATAAGCTCCGCGATGACATGCTTGCCGGTATAGGACTTGCCAGCACCAGGAGGTCCTTGAATAGTTAGGTAACTGCAATTGAGATTTTTGATCGCATGAATGATTTGTTGGAGTCGCTCTCCAGGATCCTGACTAGGGGCAATAGGATCTTTGTTGTGTCCATTTATCCGGGGTTTGGAGCGTATCAGAAAATCAATGATGGCCGATTGGCCGGGCATCAGCTGCCCACTCTCGTATTCACTAACGCTCTGGTCGATGGCTTGTGGAATTGGATTTGGATTAACGTACTCGTCAGGCACTAACGAAATGATCGTTGGTGGTTCTTCTTTTGATTGCAACACAACCAATCCATTTTCCAGATCACTCTCATCTCTGACGAAAGTAACCTTCACAGTGTTCCCATCTTCCGTTTCAACGCCCAATAAATAGAACTGCTTTTGTGCACCCTTGAATTCCTGGGAGGGATCAAAGCGATATTCATAAGCCATGTTTCGTGCGCGTGGCGTCGGCTTAAACGGCTCACGCTCAGTTCTTTCGCAGCAGGCCAAGCAATCTAGATCGTCCATTAATTCAATATGACTTAAGCCAAGCCTTTCGAATAAACGCCAGAATATCGGTTTTGCTTCCCGTCGATGGAACTCAAGCACCCATGCAAGGTTTTCAGTTAATGCCGCTTTTCTTGGATCGGACTCAAGCTCAGATAAAACACGCTCAAGTAGACGATCCCGCAGCTGCGTTCGTTCTGTTACCTCTTCTTTGACATCAGGCTCGGTGACTTCGGTTTTACCCGAATAGTTTATGCCATGATTCGCTTGCTGTTGTCGCAACCAATCGACCAGCTCCTGGGTTGAGTCGCAATCATCAATGTTGTAATCCCTGATATCGTTTAGGATTTTAGATGTTTCCCAGGTATCACCCTGTTCGCCTCGTGAGTGAAGTTCTCGCCATTGCTCATAGACCACAACCGAGTCACCGCCATTGCCAACTTCAGTTTCACGCTTTCCGCGATAAAGGTGTTCTACATTCTTAATTGAGTAGCGAGGCTCGCCTAACAGAACACCACCTTTAACAATTTTGTAGAGGTCGACGAAAACCTCGTTGCGAAGTAGTTGATCAACTTCATATTCACATACACCATACCGCCCCATCAATTTTCTACAGGCTGCGATCTCATAATTGGCGTAATGGTAAATATGCATTGTTGGGTCTTGCTGCCAACGCTGGTAAACCCAATGAATAAAATCTTGGAAGCATTGCTTTTCTTGCTCAGGATTATGCGCCCAGAAATCGATGAACCGTCGATTACCATTGTCATCAAAGTAGGTGTTTCCCCAAAGATATTCCAAGCCACCTTCATCGAGCGGATAGCCCTCAATATCAAAAAACACATCCAGTGGCGATTGTGGTGGAAGTAACGCTAATCCTATTTTCTCATCAGGCGCTGGCGTTATAATTTCAAATTTAGGGATGTCATCGCCTGCACTGAGTTTTTGAATGGCAGCTTGCGCTTTGAGTTTTTCAAGAACGGCAGGGTTGAAGCCAGGTACATGCTCAACTGTTGAATCTGCAAGCTCTTGCATTGTATTAATACCAGCCTGTGCAAGCTTTTTTATCTGGCTCTTGGTAATGGTGGCGACTTGAAAGAGATGATCTCTTTCTACTAATAACGCTTCGGCAAAATTACTCCAGTCACCCCAGTTTTTTGAATCGGCAGGATCAGGCCTTTTACTCGAGTCAAAGTTTTTTTGATCAGTAACAAATGAAGATTTTAGTGTTTGATAATAATAGAAATAATCTTTGGTTCGCAGACGTTCATGCTCACCATTCCCTAAGGCAACGGTAATAAATTCGGGCAAACGGCCCTGTATGGATTCGAGCATTTGTGCGTAACAACATAGCTGAATAACAAAGGTTGGTTTCAGTTTGTTGGCCAGCTTCGTATCCCAAACTTCGTAATGCCAATTACCCAGTAAGCTAGGTTCCGCGCCTTCTGCATGCTGAACTTTGACGAGAAAATCTGCATACCCACCAAATGGCACTAGTTCCAATCGAGCCTGTACGATGACATCAACGCCTTGGTGCATTGCTTCAAGCGTGCTGGCCTGCTTTTCATCTGCTGATTTGCCTTCAATTTTGACTACGGCGAGGCCTTGTTCAGCAAAGGTCGTTTCTAGCGCATCCTCGTGCGCATAGCCTTTCTGCGCGAGGGAACTCATAAGTGCATCAGCTGGGTCTTTTTCAGGCGCCTGGTCTGGGCGTTCAACCGAAAAACGGTCCATCCATGAAGCAAAAGGGCTCTCCATGTAGCGAGTCAGATCTGAGGGGGAGAAATGAAACTGTCCGTGTTGTTTATACATAATTGCCCGATTTGATTGTTCTTTTTAATGGTTATTATTACATAGAAAGTCGCTAATAATGATCCGATTAGAGCTCAAGATACTAGGTGAGGTAACCTGAGTGCCATGCCTTAATCGAGCGCTTCATCACTTATTGCTAATCCTTTTTCAGTTCTTTTAGCCACCAATTTAGTTAATTAACTGGCCCTAATGGGTTAATATTATTACCCATAGGTGCAATAACACACCCTAGTATCACTATCCTTGTCTTCCGTGAGACCCATAAATAGGACGGTTTTAAAAATAAAGCTTGTTGGCATAAAGATTGAAAAACAGGAAGTGTTACTAATAAAAATAGAGGAAAAGAAATGGCGTTATTGAGATACGCTAACTTAGGAACTCATCGGCCAGACATTCTGCTTAGTAAAGCTGTGAGTGGTCTAGGTGACTTTTATAAGTATTTAGATACAACTCGAAAATACCTAGAAAGTACGAAGGCTGTTAAAGCGATAGCTTGGGAAAAACTTGATGATGCTCAAAGTGGAGTATGGATACAATTAGTTGAGCCAGCTGATAACTGCGGTGATTTCGAAAAAAACTTAAAGCTCTTTTTAGATGAAAGTACCGACACAGTATACGAAGCAAGCCCCGCGAGATGGAAAGCCGTAGGTAGTGCGGCTAGGGAATGCCCAAATTGTAGAAGTTACGGTAAACCTAAAATGGCTTATGCGACTGAGGAGCACGCGGACGAAATTGCGAGTGAATTAGGGAATGGGCTGTCGTCGTATGAGTGTCCAGACGGTTATGGTTGGCATTTGACTGGAAAATCACAAAGCAATGTTGGATTCAATAAATCCAACGCAATTTCAGTCCTAGACAGAAATGTAGAAAATGACAGCTTGTTATTGGATCGTTTACCTGACCACGACTATTTGGTTATTCGTCCAAATACATACCAGTTAAAGTGTCAGATTAATGCATTACAAAGCTTACAAGACACCCCTTCTATTCACCATCTTCCGTTATTGAGGCTGTTTGAAGGTAAGGATCATGCTAAGTGGCCGAGTGTTCCTTATGGTGATCACTTATTTAACGATGACTACTACGTTCTTACTGATGGTGCAAGAGAGGGAACATCTCAGCAGCGTGAGTTTGTAAATGTTGCACTCAATACACCAGACTTTGCCTTCCTTGAAGGCCCCCCAGGATCGGGCAAAACCACAGCAATTTGCGAACTGATCCTTCAATTCATAAAGCGAGGTAAGCGGATCTTACTTTGTGCATCAACTCACGTTGCTGTTGACAATGTTCTTGAGCGAATGATGTCTGAGGAAAATATTTATCGCGACATGGTGTTACCTGTGCGGATTGGAGATAAATCGAGCGTTTCTCAAAAGGCGAAGCCATGGCAATTGGAAGAGTTTGTTAAAACTGAACGCACAAGATTGCTAAAACATCTTCAGCAGCAACCGCACATTTCAGTTAGTCAGAAGTTACTTAAAAGTAAGGTCGGTGAAGGTAAACATATTGTTGAACGTCTTGTTCTTGAAGCGGCGAATCTAGTTTGCGGGACGACTATTGGTTTGCTTCAGCATCCTGATATCAAAAATAAACAATCAACATCGCCAATCTTCGATGTGATGATTATTGATGAAGCATCAAAAACAACGTTTCAAGAGTTTTTGGTGCCCGCGGTACTTGCCAAGCGTTGGATCATGGTGGGAGACCCAAAACAGCTTTCACCTTATGTTGATGATGAAGCTACTGAAGTAAATTTGCAGCCATGTTTACCGGATAGGTATCAGCGAGAAGCATGCGCAGATGTTTTCTCTGCTCGACAAATCAATATTCAGAAGCGAAACGTATCCTTGGTTTGCACTGACGATGAAAAAACAATTGAATTTTATCATCAGCAAGCAAATGCCAAAAATGTATTGGTTGCTTCATCTAAAGGACCGAAAACAGATGTCCCTTACGCATCAGTAGTCCTCGGTTCGTCAGCGTTCATCGCTCAGAATGCTAATCACTTTCCCCTAGATTTGACGACCATAAGGGGTCTGCCGACGTTACCGAAAAAGTTAGAAATGCGACTTGCAGCGCATTCGAGATTAACTCGTACAAAAATCAAGACCGAGTCCGATAGCTGGGAGTCTCAGTTAGCGTGGCGACTGGCTCGTATGTACGAGCAGCGCCTAAATACAGAATCTAACGGAAGTTCTAAAACTGCTAACAAGTTAGAGGAAGATATTAAAGCGCTACTACCATTTGACTCAGAAAAAGATACGTTCACTGCAATAGACAGGGTACGTAGGATCGCACTGCCTTCTATTCTTGAATCACTGCAAGTTGGATTTGAACGTACAGAGTTTCAGAAACAAGGCACAGCTCTGTCTGATGGACTTCCCGCCAATGTTTTGAATCAACGACAAATGCGGCTTAGTTACCAGCACAGGATGCATCCAGACATAGCCGAATTTTCCCGAGTACATATATACCATGAAAAAGCACTGCAAAGCCCTGATGGCCAGGCTGAAAAGCGGGACTGGGGTTACCGAAAAGGCTCACATCGTTGTATATGGCACGATGTTAAAGGTCGAAAAGGCAAAGAAGGTGAAGTCACCGCTGAAGTAGAAGAAATATTAAAAGAATTAAGTTGCTTTGATTCTTGGGCAAAATCGAACCCAAATGTTGAGAAAAACCAACAAAAGCCTTGGGAAGTTGCTGTTTTGGCTTTCTATCGGGCGCAAGAGCGAGCTATACGTCGTGCTTTAAGAAAGTGGACGGGAAATCATCACGGAGTAAGGCATTTCTATCGAGGTGAGAAATCCTCACCTTATATTGATATTCAGATATGTACCGTAGACCGTTTTCAGGGACATGAGGCTGACTTTGTCATGCTTAGTTTCGCAAATAATCATCCCACGAGTTTTCTCGAAAGCCCAAATCGCTTGAATGTGGCAGTTACTAGGGCCAAGCATCAGCTTATTGTGTACGGAAACCGATCTGCAATGCAAAAGGCATCCGGTGTGTTAGGTACTTTTGCTAGCAATTCTTACTGGTCTACAACAATCGAGACTGAATCACAGGAGGCACTATGAGCCAGGACATCAAACTAAAACGAGAAATTAAGACTGAAACTTGGCTAATACAGGGTGAAATCGCGCTGGCAGATAACCGTCCAGAAATTAACTGCGTGCTGCAATTCCTTCACGATAATCCGAATGCGAGTTCAGCTGAGTGCTCCGAGCATTTATTTGGAGACAAAATCGGACGTCGTGTCGTTGCTGATAGGTTACTAAATATATGTCGGTTATATGGGCTTGCTGAGTCTAGTCGCGATCAATACAGGCTCACTGAATCAGGACTGATTGCTCTTGAGAAAGATCAAATCCTAGTACCAGAAGATGGATGTTGGAGTCTTTGCGTTTGTCATGAGCCCTTATTGTCCCATCCACTTCTAACTATTGAAGCGCACATAGAGCCAAGTGCAGCGTCAATCGGACTTGGAAAGAACAGAAACGAGCTAAATGAAAGAGCTAAGCGATTAGTTGAGGTTCCTCAACTAGTCAAAGATATTCGTGGTCTGAAGGTTGAACCAATAGGTGGTGGCTCGGAAGTACGTGTGGACAAAATTGAACTTAAAGGTGAGCGCATCTCACCTCAAGGAAAACCGTATTACATCGAGTGGAATGTGACTGATGGCAATGTCGATGTGAAGCGCGGAAAGGATCTTATTTTTTCACGTCGGGTTGAGCCAATCAGTCGTCAGCAAGTTTTGAAAGTGCTTCTGAATAGTGAAGGCTTGCTTGAACAATGGGATGAGCAAACGGAAATCTTGTCAGTAGTTTTTGAAAATACAACTGAATCTGAGCGAATCAATATGAAGCGCTCGGTAAGTGTAAACAGACCATCTGTTCACAAGTTGGGCTCGTTTGATGCGATGAAGTTACACAATATATCAATATCAGCATTGACTGAATTGGATGCTAAAAAGTGGGCTGAATGGAGATTAGAGAAAAATATCAATATGTACGCCACTAATAGCAAGTACCAAGTTTGGAGAGAAAAAGCACTTGAACCTTTTAAAGGTTGGAATTTCACACTACCTGATAGGGCTGAGCTGGCAAATCAGTTTTGGATTGAAGAAGACCAGCAAAATCAGCATACCTGGCATGTCATTGCTGCCCATGATTGGAACCTATAAGGAATATTAGTGATGAATCTAATTGAAAAGTTTACTAAAACAGAAACCAAGATTGTTGATCAATCAAATACCAAGTTGCCTCCTGTGCTTTTACCTGTTTTACCAAAACAGGTATCAGAGCCGCAACCTATTAATAGCTCGGTGTTTTGCAATAAGCTGCAATCAAGAGTTGTTGAATTAATCGATAGTGCTAAACATTCAGTTATTCTTAGTACGTTTTTGCTTGCTGATGAGAATGTCGAGTCGGCGGTCTTAAAAGCTGCAAAGCGCAAAGTTCGTGTGTACATACTATTGGCATGTGAGACTCGTCTTGATGGCGATGTGCCTGATGATGATTTTGGTAAAAAGTGTCTTGTACAACATAAGCAAATGTTAAACAAATTGTCTGGACATGTTCACTTTGCTTCTGCACCACATTTCCACGCAAAAGCTGTTGTCATAGACGCATTACATGAAACCGGTAATGCGAAAGGGGTGCTTTTAACGGCAAACCTTACAGAAGAAGCACTTAAACGTAATGAAGAGTTGGGTGTCTCGCTTTCACGTCATCAAATAGATGAGATCGTGAACGTGTTTCGATGGGCAATCTTCGAGAGTGCTCAGCACCATATGACAAGTCGTGGTGAATTCTCAGCGTACAAGTCGCCGGGTAATGTCGGATATCCAAGAGAATTAACTGAAATACTGGTCACATCGAGTGAAAACGCTCAAATTAGGGAGCACGCATTAGCGTTGATCAATAAAGCGGATAAAGAACTCATCATATCGAGTTTTGGGTGGCAAGAGGACCATCAACTTGTAAAAGCAATATGTGAACGTGCGAAGTCGGGGGTAAAAGTCACCGTTCTATCCCGCCAAAGACCCGCAACCATGCCAGCGCTATTGGCTATGAAGCAGGCTGGTGCATCTGTGATGTGTTTTAAATGGCTGCATGCCAAAGCGATTGTAGTGGATGGAATGCATGGCATGGTGATGTCGGCCAACTTTCAAACGCATGGCATGGATCAAGGCTTTGAATTAGGCGTAAAACTCACCGGTACTCAGGTAACAGAGCTGATGAAATGCTTAGATGTGTTTTTAACTAATAGCCACAATGAATTAAACATAGATATGAGTCTAGGGATGATTTCTGGTGGTTTTGAAGCTTGGGAAAATAATGTATTCAAGAGGTATTCAGTCAACGAAGTAGACGTTGTTGAGTTATCGTCTATAAAAGCAGATTGTTTGTCTGATATGGATAAACAACCAAACATACCCAATGTAAACTGGCGGGGAAATACCTCGCACAAGATTGAGTATAAATGGCGCATAGAGCCGCCTGTTATCACTAACGCAAGCTCAGAGTATTTCAGACCTTCAGCAGCTAAGGATGAAACTTCTAAAAAGCAGGATACAGGCTCGCCTAGAGAAAGTTATGAGCCAAAGGTTGTTCGACTGACAAAAAAACAGCTAGCGATTACAGTTCGTAAAGAATCTGAACTTGCCATGGCAAAAAGGCTGAAGCAAAGTGAATTGCCAAGCGCCCGAATAGTATTGGAGGCGTAACCGTGGATATCAAAAACACGCTGCTTTGTTGGCACTCAAAAAGAGCTGGAGTTGAGGTATTAGATGAAGCGTTAAAGCGCCTGAAGAATCGTAAAGTTTCTATTGGCAAAGTAATCGTGCTAACTCAGTCAGCAGATGAAAACTGTCTGTACAAAGAGCATGAATTTGGAGATATTCAGATTAGCTTTCGAACTGTAGGTCTCGAGAACGTAGCTGATCACAACGAAATATATCAAGCAATAGAATCTGAGATTATTCCAGAACTAAAGCTTGAGCAACATCTTCATATCAACGTTTCGCCGGGAACTCCGGCGATGCATGCTGTTTGGTTGATTCTTCATGCTCGGGGGCGTTTCCCACACGGAACAATCCTCTGGTCATCACAATATAATCCCGATACTAAAAGAACTAGCATTGCGAAAGTTGATTTCAGCGTAAACACGTACCTGGCAGAAATCGCCGCTATTTCAAGTTCAGCAGGCGGTTACGCCCTTTACGATTTAGACCCTAAATCAAAAGCAAGGCAGGATGCATTGCAATCGTTAAAGCAGTTCTCTTGCGTTCCTAAAGCTCCGTTACTTGTATTGGGTGAGCGTGGTACTGGAAAAACGAGGTTGATTGAAACCGTTGTCGGTAAGGTGAAGCACAAGCAGGTAGTTACGCTTGCATGTGGTGGGTTAGATTCTCAAGTGGTAGATAGTATGTTGTTTGGCCACGTGAAAGGAGCATTCACTGGGGCGGAAAAGGATCGCAGTGGGCTTCTGAAAGAAGCAAATGGAAAAGTATTGTTCTTGGATGAGATACAAGACTTACCAACTTCGGTTCAACGAAAGCTGGTTAGAGTGCTTCAAGATAATCATCACAGTTTTCGCCCCGTTGGAAGTGACACTGAACAAACATCTGATTTCGAGCTAGTTTGTGCGAGTAATAAATCACTTGAGCAGTTGGCAATGATACTCGACGCTGATTTCTTTGATCGTGTATCCATGCTCACTATAACAATCCCTCCACTTCGGACATGCAGAGAAGATATTTTATCCGATTGGAAAAGAATCTGGCAGGAAGTCAATGTTAATCCCAATTTGCCTGTGGCAGCTCCAGTATCAGATGAATTAATCCTGTTTTTTAACGCGGCATATTTACCAGGTAACCTACGTGACCTAAAAAAACTGGCATACATGACGTGTGCGTTTTTAAGTGGTCAAAATGCAGAAATGGCAATTTCAAGTTCATTGGCTTCCTTGGGCGAACAAGTTATTCAAGATGAAAAAACGGCGCCAAGGTTTCGCTTTGGTGACCTGGCTCAGGCAACAAAGGATGGACTAACGAAAGAGTTTAATCGGGAGCTAGCGAAATCTGCTAAGAAACAATTCGGGACATGGATTAAAGCTGCAGAGGCTTTAAAGGTGGATCAAAAAACACTACAGAAATACATGAGGGAATATTGAATGCAAACCTTGCTAGGTTTGTAAAAACGGTGAATAAGTTAGTATCTCAAAAGCACAGGTACTTAAAAACTCATCTCTAGGTTTGAAATTGTCACGATAGTTAAAACTGGAGTTTAACTATCGTCGTGATTTTAAGCAGAGAGTCTTGCTCGTTGATCGGCCCAAAGCCTAGGCGGATCTACGGCCAGATCAAATAAGGTCACGGTCGGTGGCAATTGGTCGTCAAGAATGGCCTCGACGATATCTGGCGCTAGTGTAGTCAGGTTAACCATTCGGCTGACGTAGCTGTTGTCGACGCCTTCTTTCTCTGCAATTTCCCTTAGGGATTTAGCTTGGCCGGTTTCCAGCATGGCGAGCCAGCAATGGCCGCGTGCCAGGGCTAGCTGCAGTGGTGTTGGATCAGTATCCCATGGCCTGGGCTCATGGGAGGAACCATCAGGTAGAGTGATAAGTTGTCGGCCGCTTCGGCGTTTTAAATTGATAGGCACCGAAATACTGAGTTGGCCATTACTGGCTTCAACAACGCTTGGGTCACCTGACGGACTCATTTCAATTTTAAACCCGCTACCTTTGTTGTTCACCCCATCCTTGGGGTTCACCGCTTCGCGGCCCGCAGAGCGGTCCAAATTATTTCCAGAAGAATTTGTCATGCGACCTCCTGTTTGGCTGAGTCAGTGATTTCCAAAGCAAGTCGTTCTATACCATTTTCCCAAAGTCGAATATCAATGTTGTTTGGCTTGACGATGATTTTTTCGACCATCAATTTAATGATGCGAGATTGCTCGTTGGGGAATAGCTGCTCCCAAACGTTATCGATTTTGTTAAGCGCGACGGTAACTTGGGCTTCATCAATATCGTGGTCTTTCTCATTAACGATAGATGCAACCTGTTGCGTAACGGGCGGTGCTTTGAGAATACCTCTGATTTGTTCAACAACAGCCGATTCTAGTTCGGCTGCAGGGATTCTAGGCAAGCCTGATGCGCCAGAATATTCCTTAGTATCGCGAGTGCTGATGTAGTAGCGATACCGTCGGCCACTCTTTTTCTTAGTTGAACTCCAAGTTGTCAGCGCTCGGCCATCTTCGGCGAATACCATGCCTTTCAGAAGGAATGGTATTTTAGCGCGAGTATAATTGCCGCGCTTATGGCCATTCACTGCGAGTATGGAGTGAACATCGTCCCAAAGTTTTTGAGCAATAATGGCGTCGTGCTTACCTTGGTACCATTGGTCTTTGTGCCTGAGTTCACCGAGGTAAGTGCGATTGTGCAGTAGTTTATAGATAAGACCTCTGTCAATTGGTTTGCCAGGACGGAAGCGCCCGTCTTGAGTTGTCCATGATTTGCTGGTTGCGCCTTCTAGTCTTAGCTCTTTGTACAACAGTGTTGTTGAGCCGATCTCTGTAAACCGTTTAAACACCTGTTGAATTAATTTCGATTCTTTTGGATTAATGACCAGATGTCGATCTTTTACGTCATACCCTAGCGGTGGGATGCCGCCCATCCACATGCCTTTCTTCTTACTGGCGGTAATCTTATCTCGAATACGTTCACCGGTTACCTCTCTTTCAAATTGTGCGAATGAGAGGAGAATGTTCAGCATCAGCCGCCCCATTGAATTAGTGGTATTAAATTGCTGAGTGACGGACACAAACGAAGTGTTATGTTGTTCGAACACTTCAATCATTTTGGAGAAGTCAGTCAGGCTTCGTGTCAACCGATCAATTTTGTAAACCACCACGACATCGACTTTGTCATCCTGAATATCTTTAAGTAATCGCTTCATCGCAGGGCGATCCATGTTGCCGCCTGAAAATGCAAGATCGTCATAATCATCCTCAACGGGAATCCAACCCTCAGCTCGTTGACTGGCTATGTAAGCATGGCCAGCATCGCGTTGTGCATCGATTGAGTTGTAATCTTGATCCAGTCCTTCTTCGGTGGACTTGCGTGTATAGACTGCACAGCGAAGTCTTTTTTTGATTTGTTCTGACATTATTTTTTACCCCGCTTTGTTTTCTTCTCGTGGTTTTCTTTTCTCAAGCCAAAGAACAATGGTCCAGACCAGCGGGTGCCAGTAATTTCTCTGGCGACAACCGAAAGGCTTTTATAAATCCGGCCTTCAAATTCAAACTGTTCGTCGTGGGTGACGGTTACCTTGTGTTCCTTTTCTTGATAGATGCGGCTTAGAACAGTTCCAGGTATGGGTTTTGGGTATCGATCCCGAAGAGGCTTTTTGCCTGTATTTACGATGGCATTAATACGCCGATCGTTTTTGTCGGCAAAGTTTTGATGTGCGCGCCTAAATTCGACTTCTTGCAATCGAAAAGCCAAGCGCTTCTCTAGGAAGGATCGAATATGGGTTGGTGGTTCTTTGCGGTAAAGTTGTCGCCACAATGATTTAATTTCGTCCATTGTCATATCTGATAGCTGGGCTATTTGCGCAACTGCTGATGATGATGGTTCGAATATGATGTTTGAGCTCATTTTTCCTCCGAAGTGTTGGCGTTCTCTGTTTCACCATGAACGCTTCGGTAGGCAGACATAGCAAGTGAAACATTGCTATCTGAGTCCAATAATTGTGCCTTATTTGAATGGGGGGCTCTAAGCCTGATTATGCCTTGAGCGATGATGTTAGCAACCTCATGAACGCGTTGCTCGGGGGTCATTCTGTGCGGAGATAATGGGTTTGTTTGTTGCATTTGCTTACCACTCTTAATGTTCAAAATACTGTTGAACATTCTGTGTTTAGAGTGGCGAAATGGCCATCAGGTATATGCGGGCTTATGCGTAAGTGATTGGGGTGTCACTAAAAGCTCAAAGAATAATGGGTGTTAATTCTTCCAGAACGGAAGATCTTAACTTAATGAGATCTTTATCGTTGAGGGTTTTTTCCTGTTCAATTTTTTCGAGGTATACATGAATTGCATCAACCAACTTAGCTGATGTAATCAACTCATTGTAATCGGTTATAAGTGATTCAAAATGATTGAAACTCTGCCTTTGAAAGCGATCTTTATATTCATCAATCATTGGTCCTTTTGCTTCATGACCGGTAAAAGGATCTAGCATTTTAGGCATGTATACGATATTCCAAGGGGCGGTAAAAGCGAATACGTTTTTGGTTCTGCCAAAAATATGCGAGATTTGATAATTCTGGATTGGCTCATGTTTACTGCTTTTTGTCTTTGAGTATCCGGTTAAGTCCCGAATCAATTTTGTTGGTTGAGCATTATTGGTTGAATCAACGGTAACTTGGTTATTCGAAAGGACATCAGCATAGAATGCTTGAAATAAATGTGTACCGTTTGAATTTCGTCCAAAGCCGCGAATAAATACTTGCTGGTTGTTTTGAATTCTATGCTTCAACTCTTGCCAAGCCACTTCGGCTTTATCTAAAGGGGCGTAAATGGTTTCACTTAGGCCGAATTCGAAAAACTGGTCTTTCGAAATATAGCCTTGTGAGAAAAAGCGTTCGTAGGAGTCTCGCATAATGGTTAGTAGGGATTCTGTCCGTTGTTAATAAAGTTAGTGTACGAATCAGTAAGCAGCTCATCTTCTTCGCTGAAATCACCTGGGTCGCTGTATCCGCCTGCATCATCTAGAACAAGGATGGTTAGGGTCTTACCGTACTCCTCAGAGTAAATGCTGTGCTCGATAACTTCTTCGCCGGGAAACCAGATATCTGGCCCATGCCTGACGCCATTTCTAGCTTCTGCTGAATACTGCTCTTCCGCCGCTAACGATAATTCTGGGATTTCAACACAGTTTTTCTTTGTGGCGAAGTAACGGCCAGAGCGAAAAGCACTGTTGCTCGATTTTGACCAATGCATAAAGCCTTCTTCAGACAGCAGGCCTATAGCGCGTTTCTTTGTGAAATCGAGCCACTTTAGCACTGCCGCAGTTAACGATACGCCGTAGCGATTAGCACAGTGCTGTATTAGGTCGATACTAAATTTTTGACCGTCGGCTTGTGCGCGGAAGTCGTGGTTAGGCATCAGTAAGTTGGCGGCGAAGGCATTAGCTTCTGCTTCGATATCAATACCTTGTTGGTTTTCGTCCAGCATGTCTTCTTCGCCACATTCGAACTTGGTTTTGTTCAATGCTTGCCGGTGAACCATGTAGTGGCCCAATTCATGTGCGAGAGTGAAATTTGTTCTCCCTGGATGGACGACGTCGGTGTTGTAGAAAATAGCCCATTCGTCTTTGGCGTCATGTTTGACTAGCATTCCATCGATCGAAGAGCCCATGCTACCGCCATTAACTGCAGTAATTGGGTCTTGGTTAAATGATGGTGTGAGGTCTTTTGCCACCATTTCAACATTGACAGGAAATCGAACAGGCTCGGGAAGCGCCGTATCTAAAAGCCGAGTAATTCGGTTGGCTTCCTTGTGAGGGGATTTTTTCTCTGACACTACTTCTTGCTCCATGCGTCTATCATATCCATTATTCGATCTTGGTCCCCTTTTTCGAGTTGTCCCAGCTTCCGGTAAAATACTTCTTTTTCTAGATCGTCAGAGACTTCTGTTTGTGTGTCGTCAATCAGATAGTCAGTTGTAACATCCAGTGCTTTGGCTATAGCGGCTAATTTTTCGGCAGATGGGCGTTTTACACCTTTATTTTCAATCTCCCAGATATAGCTTTTTCCTGACCCTATTTTCTCCGCAAGCTGTTCTAATGTAAGGGCTTTTTCTTTGCGGAGCTCTTTAATTTTGGCCCCTAATACGTTGGCCACGGCATTGCCTCCTCAGTGAATCGTGTAAAAAGTTCATTATAGACTTACTTTTTTTACTTGAAAAGAAATATAAGCGCCCATATTATATAAGTTCGCTATCTTGAACTTTCTGTAATTGAATGCCGAGAGTTTGCCGTTTATCACTTATATTGAGGAATTGTGCTTATGCCAATCGTTCGTAACTTCGTTAACCATGCTTCATCTCAGGGATTGAAGTCATACTTTTCTGCCAATGACGGTTTTGATCTGGTGGACTGGTCAAAAGATCAGCCTGAGGTGGTCAGCAAGGTTATCGAGCTGTATGACCATCAACCTGCCGATGTGCAAATTCAAATCACGCTTGATCTGGAAAGAATCAAGCATATGACTGACGAGGTGGGTCAAGCAGCGCTGTTAAGCACATTTCCTGATTCCACTGAGCTCCTCAAGTATGAAACCGCTGCAGAGAGGAGTTTGTGGGTGTTTCAGACTCATCGCGATAAGTTCAGGCAAGCTGAAGATATCCGCTATGCCGATCAATATCGGCATGGCCAGAAATGGTCGGGATACCAAGTAGAAACATCATTGCCGCTGCATAGTGATCAAGTTTCGATGGATATTTTCAAGGACAAGGTTAAGGAGTTGTTTGGCCTGGGCGAGAAGGTGAAGATTGAGCTATTTGAGCGTGTTCAACCTGATGAGGAGGGTAACGACATCAACGTTGTGCAGGTCATGATCTATCAGGAGGGGTTGCCTGATTCTTACCTTGAGTTTAAAGGTGACGAAGATATCGTTTCTCGCATTCGTCGTCCAGTTTCTGAGCACGCCATTACTTACTCATCCGATACTGGCACTATTGAGGTGGTCGCCTCCAAGCAAGAGCGTCGCGATACCATTGCAAAAGCATTCACTGAGGATCTGCTTAAGCTACCGGTGACCGCAGACAAGGTTCCATTGCGCCGATTTGATTTGATGCCTCTTATGGAAAATATGCCATTAGATTGGGACCTTGAAGATGGCATTGAATCTGTCCAATTGGTTCTGATGAAGGTCAAAGACCTGGCCGGAGAAGGTCGGGTGCAAATTGAGGTTCCCGCTAAAAGCAATATGGCTTTGCATGAATATGCCCGAGAACATTTTGGCGAACAAAACCCCTTGTTGTCTGGCGGGTTTGCGCCGGTACAGGCCAAGATCAATATCCGCTTCCACCCTGAAAACGGGCATGGGCGCGGTAAGGTCCTGCCTGTAAAAATCTCGATGCCAAACGGTTGTGACTTAAGAAGCCGAACTGATAAAGAGCGATTAATTGGAGAGAAGTACCTCAAGCGTTGGGGTTTACTCGAAGAGGTTCAAGAATGAGCGCCGCAGTCACGTTGAGCAGAGGCGCGCTTGCGCTTCTGCTTAAGATTATTAGTACACCAAAACAGCAAGTGGACGCTGAAGGCTTATCAATTACCACAGATTTTAAAGAACTGTTAAATACGAGGATGATTCACCCGCTGCAAAACTCTGCGACATCTATCAATATTGATGATCAGGACTGTGAATTGTTACCCTGCCCAAGTGGCTCTGGGTATCGTTATTTCTCTCCGGGTGCTGGTTGGGTGAATGTGGCTACAACCTCAATTGGTAAGTACCAAGTTAGTAATAACCATTTTTTACGGTGTGTTCAGCAGTGGCTCGATATATCGTCTCACCAACCGGTAGCTGAATTAGCTAGTGACATTTTGTGGGATCTCGGGGATGCGTGGTTTGGCAAAAGTCGCGTTGCGGTATTGTTTTGTAGAAGGGCCTGTTTGGCGCAAACCATCTCTACAGTGAAGCTAGCATTCAGTTCATTTACTCGTCGTCGCTCAGCTGTGATATTGACTGATAGCGCCATATCTGAAAATGGGCCGCCAATACCTGGTGAGCCATTATGCATAACAATCCATGATCTGCTGCTGCCTGACCAGCAATGTGTATCAGCTATCGATAAAGACCTGCTGATGGAGCTACTGGGATATGGTCGTTCTCATCAATCTAAGCGTCCCCCAACATGGTGCTCTGAAGATGGAGGAGAGCTGGTCGTAAATGGCGAGCAATATATATTCACTGGCCTAACGCATAAACGAATTATTCGTCAGCTATTTGAAGCCTGGGAGTCTGGCCAGGAAAAATTGCGTACAGCAGCTGTATTGGAAAACGCGGAATCTAAAGCAGGCGCGCTTTCTCAAGCTTTTAGCGGTTGTAAGGTGGAGTGGAAGAATGTGATCGCTTATGAGAAAGGGAACACTTGGCTACAGGTTTAGTAGGCCAGAAATAGAGCGGGGAGCCATAAAGGCTCCCCATAATCTTTTTTACAACCTTTTAACGGTTGGAGAAGCCGCTGCCGTTCTCAAGCCGCTATCTGCTCCCTATGAGCTGACCACGGCGGGTGCTTGCGCGGACCCACAAGTCTTTCGACTTGCCTCATTTTTAGAGACCAAGGGGCGTATGCTTGGTCTATATCCTAATATTAGGCTTTCAAGGGCGTGGCGTCAATACCAAACAGCCTATAGATCGCTCAATAAACATACAGCTATGTCGCAATGACCCCCGTATTCTACCACAAGTTTCCTAGCTGCGCTTAGGGTTGTCCCTGTCGACAGTAGGTCATCCACCAATATAACTGTACCCTCACGACCTAAGTCATTGTAATTACTGTTAATTATAACGGGTGAGAAGTATTGCCTTATCTTGTTGGGAACCTTTTTGAGTGATATTTGGGCGTGCGGAGCCAGCTTTCGATATGTTGCTAATTGGGCTTTCACTTCTTTTTTATGTTTAGGGTGTACCATTGATAAATCAAATTGCTCTAGAGCTGAGCCAACAGTTTGTTTCAGCATGAAGTCTGTGATCAGCTCCCCTCCACAATTTCTAGCAACTCGCCTTGCCAGAATGGTCGCAATATTATGGGAAGAAGGCATTGGAACAACAAAGTCAGCAGATTGATTCTCAAGCACCTTTTCAAGGGTCGAGTAAAAGCTAGGGGAGAATTTGGCTAGTTCATGCTTAGAAATGCTATAGCCAGACTTTTGCTTAAGTGCATATATAAATGGGTTTCCATCGCGTGCAAAGTCGCCCGTCTTCGTTCGTCGGTAAATACTACTGATCTTCAACCCATTTACTTTGCTGATTTTCGGGTTTTTTGAAGGGCAAGTGACTAGTCGATGGTCATGGCTTTCGTTAATGGAAATTTCTCTATTCCCTGAAATATCAATTCCCAAACTGAAAACCCCTTTTTTTATAGTTACTTAAGCGCCAAATTTTAAAGTTAATAAAAAAATTGTCCACCTCTAACGCTTTTAACTCATCTCCTAACTTCCCCCTAAACGGCTCCTAACCCACCGAAGCACATCATTACCTCACGTTTCCGCAACAACCATTAGGAGTGCAACGTGAGTGTAAATCATATGAACCAACGGCAATTAGCCAACCGCTGGGGTGTCAGCGAAGCCACATTGGAGCGCTGGCGCTCTGAAGGCATCGGCCCTGTCTTTCTCAAACTACAAGGTCGCGTGATGTACCGCCTCGAAGACGTCGAGGCCTATGAAAACGACTGTCTTCGCAAGAGTACCTCTGAGCGTGTAGCAGGAGGTGACGCATGAGTCTTTCCCTAGAACAAGCCCAAGCTATGAGCATCGGTGAGTTGGCAGGTTTGACTGCTGCTGAATTGATGCGTGTTCAGGCTGAAGCGGCCAGCTACCTTCGCAATGCCAAAGAACTTAAAGACTGGGTCGATGGCGCAATTGCTATGAAATACGACCCAAAAGTTAGTGTGTTAAGAACTCAACTCGGCAAAGACACCGGAACTGTCAACTTTGATGACGAGGGTGTGCGAGTGTCATCTGACCTTCCGAAAAAGCCTGTCTGGGACCAATCGCAATTATCTGAAATCGCACAGCGAATTTCTGCCAGTGGCGACAACCCAGCTGAATTCTTGGACATCACTTACAAGGTGGCTGAGCGCAAATACACCGCTTGGCCTGAAAACCTTCGAACCGTTTTTGAACCCGCTCGGACATTAAAAACTGGCAAACCCACCTTCCGTCTCAGCCTTGCAAAGGAGCAATAATCATGTCGATTTTTACCAAAGAAACCAATTTTTTAGAGGCTTTGCGCAAGAGCAGTTTTTCACTGGAAAGCCTGCCAGATGCGATTTCTATTCCTGATGTATCTGACAAAGGAGAGCCTGAATCTAAGGCGTTGCTTCTAGCGACCATTGATGACTTGGCCTTTGCACAGCAGGGTCTGAATAAAGAGCTCGGTCGAATCGTTCAGGAAATGGAATCACTACGCCGAGTGCATGACATGGCTCGAGGCTACGGAGCCAAAGGCGCCGACTACGCGCTTGAGTTTCTGCGCGAACATGGGGAGGTGAAGTAATGACTTTCCCAATCATTACGGCCGATCAGCGATTGGCAGAAAAGCGCGGGATCAAAGGCTGCATCCTTGGCCCATCAGGCATCGGAAAAACCAGCTTGTTGTGGACGGTCGATGCAGACAAAACCCTGTTCTTCGATTTAGAAGCCGGTGACCTCGCTGTTGAGGGGTGGTCTGGCGATGCGATTCGACCACGCACATGGCAGGAATGTCGTGACTTTGCGGTGTTTATTGGCGGCCCAAATCCTGCGCTACGGGATGAACAACCATACAGCCAAGCACACTATGAAGCAGTCTGCGCTAAATTCGGTGACGTTAGCAGTATTGATAAATACGACACGGTGTTTATCGATTCAATAACTGTTGCAGGTCGCCTTTGCTTGCAATGGTGTAAGGGACAACCTCAGGCGTTCAGTGAACGAAGTGGCAAACCTGATACGCGTGGTGCTTATGGCCTTCATGGGCAAGAGATGATTGCTTGGCTGACTCATCTGCAGCACACCCGCAATAAGAATATCTGGTTTGTTGGCATCCTCGACGAAAAAGTCGATGACTTCAATCGTAAGGTTTATTCACCACAGATAGATGGTTCAAAAACGGCTCTAGAGCTGCCAGGCATCGTTGATCAGGTCATCACACTTGCGGAAATTCAAAGTGATGATGGCCAGAAATATCGCGCCTTTATCAACCACACCCTAAATCCCTATGGCTATCCAGCTAAAGATCGCAGTGGGCGACTTGATGTAATCGAGGAGCCACACCTAGGTCGACTTATGGAAAAAATTCATGGGCCAGTAACACCTCCGTCAGATCGCCTGACCTTTGCTCGCCCAGCACCTATCGAAACCCAAACCAATACTGAAGAAGGAGTCCAATAATGACGACTTGGAATGATTTTAACTCGGCTGAAGACCAAAACAATTTTGATGTAATCCCTAAGGGCACGCTGGTAAAAGTGCGCATGACGATTCGTCCCGGTGGCTATGACGATGCTTCGCAAGGTTGGACTGGTGGTTACGCAACCCAAAGCATGACCACTGGCTCTGTTTACTTGAACTGCGAGTTCGTGGTGCTCGACGGTCCATACGCCAAACGGAAAATGTGGAGCCTCATTGGTCTGCACAGCCCTAAAGGTCCCGAGTGGGCAAATATGGGAAGAGCGTTTGTAAAAGGGATCTTGAATTCATCTCGGGGATTACACCCGCAAGATAACTCTCCGCAAGCGCAGCAGGCTCGTCGCATTCAAGGTTTTGCCGATCTTGATGGTATTGAGTTTGTTGCCAAAGTTGAGATGGATAAGGACCAAAATGGTGATGATAAAAATGTCGTTAAAACCGCAATCACACCAGACAATAAAGCTTATGCAGGCATCGCGGGTGAACCGACACAAGCATCAGCTTCGGTACAGCAATCTTCTCCTGCCCAATCTACCTCAACTGCTCCAACTGGTCGTCCCAGTTGGGCGCAATAAGGAGGTCGAGTTATGCTATTACGACCTCGTCAAAAACTGTTTGTTGAGCGCAGCCTCGCTGCGCTTAATAAGCACCAGAATACATTGGGGGTGGCGCCTACGGGCGCCGGTAAAACCATCATGTTATCCGGAGTCACCGGTCAATGGCTCGAAAACGGAGATGCAAAAGCCTGTGTGCTAGCTCATCGAGATGAACTGACTTCTCAAAATGCTGCCAAGTTCAGCCGAGTGAATCCCAGCATCGCCACTTCAATATATGATGCTCAGGAAAAGTCATGGGCGGGACAAGCAACCTTTGCCATGGTGCAAACATTAGGACGTGAATCAAACTTGAAGCTTATGCCAAAGTTAGATTTGTTAGTCATCGACGAAGCACATCATGCAGCCGCACCCACTTACCGACGCATAATTGATAGCGTTCGAGATAGTAATCCTGATGTGGCTATTTTTGGCGTAACGGCAACGCCCAATCGTGGTGACAACAAAGCATTGCGTCCTGTTTTTAGTAATGTTAGTGATCAAATTACGCTTGCCGAATTAATTCAATCAGGGCATTTGGTTCCACCGCGAACTTACGTCGTTGATGTCGGCACACAGAGTGAGCTGTCACAGGTGAAACGAACCGCCGATGATTTCGATATGACGGCTGTCGATGCCATCATGAACAAAGCGCCGATCACCGAAGCAGTGATTCGTCACTGGAAAGAAAAAGCTCATGATCGTTCTACCGTGGTCTTTTGCTCTACCATCCATCACGCCAAAAATGTGGCTGAGGCTTTCTCAACTTCTGGTGTGAATGCCGAGGTTATTCATGGTGAGCTATCAAGCGAGGCGCGCAAAGCGGCGCTGTCTCGTTTCGAATCCGGGGAGTCCCAAGTTGTTGTTAACGTAGCAGTGTTGACTGAAGGCTGGGATTACCCGCCGACCAGCTGTGTAATTTTACTACGGCCAAGTTCCTATAAGTCGACTTTGATACAAATGATTGGGCGTGGCCTTAGAACCATTGATCCCAATGAACACCCTGGTGTGGTGAAGAGTGATTGTGTGGTACTCGACTTCGGTACCAGCACCATGCTTCACGGTTCATTAGAGCAAGATGTAAATTTGGATGGCCATGAAGGTCATGGTGAGGCACCTCAGAAAGAGTGTCCCGACTGCGGAGCGATGGTGCCTGCGGCGGCAAAAGAATGCTGCTTATGTGGTTACGTTTGGGAGCGAACGGATACTGATGACAAAGTGGATTTAACTGACTTTGTTATGTCTGAGATTGATCTGCTTAAACGCTCATCTTTTCGTTGGTGTGATTTGTTCGGTGATGATGCGGCATTGATGGCAACGGGCTTTGAAGCGTGGGCCGGAGTGTTCTTCTTAGCCGGTCATTGGTTTGGCATGGGCGGTGGGAAAAAGCTACCCGCACGCTTGTTGGCCATGGGTGAGCGAACTGTTTGCCTGGCAGCAGCTGACGACTGGTTGAATGATCATGAAACGGAAGATGCTGCGAGCAAATCCCGTAAATGGTTAAACCAGGCTGCAACTGCTCAGCAACTTCGATATTTACCACCGGCCTATCGACAGGACTTTGGATTAACTCGCTACCAAGCATCATGCCTATTGGCGTTCCAGTTTAATAAGCGTGATATCCAATCTCGAATTTTCAACAAAGTTGAAGGAAGGGAGGCCGCTTGATGTGTATTACCGATGTTATATATGCCACAAACCGCCGCGCGGTTTCTGTTGGCTGGATCCAAATTGTTTCCAATCTTCTGAAAATCGGCGCGCAAGTTTTAAGCGCTTTTGTTCCAAGACCTGTCAGGACATTCATTACCAATTGCATCGCAAGGGGGTGGATGTGAACAGAACAGATTTAGAACAAAAAGCAGCTGAGTCTGTTTTAGCCTCACTTGCAGATTATGTGATGGCCGTAGGCATGGAAAAAGGCCTTGGCAGTTACAGCAAAGATGAAATTATTGGTTTGGTGGATACGGTCCTTGAATCTTATCACTGCACTATGCAGGAGTTGTACAAAGACGAGGTGCCTTTCTGATGCTGGACTTTAATCATCAACCGACCTTGTCTGAAAAACTCACCGCTTTAATCGACAGTGCTTTGCAAACTGAGAACCAGGCACAAACGCCGCGCAATTATTTAGGCGCTTCTCGACTAGGCGTTGCTTGTGAACGAGCGCTTCAATATGAATTCACTAATACAGCCGTAGACGAAGGCAGAACATTTACGGGTCGCACTCTTCGCATATTTGCAGCCGGACATGTTTTCGAAGACTTAGCCATAAATTGGTTACGCCAAGCAGGGTTTGATCTTTATACCGAGACAGCGTCAGGTGGTCAGTTTGGCTTTGCTACCGTTGATGGCCGCTTGTGTGGTCACGTTGATGGCGTGCTCGCTGGAGGACCTGAATCAATCGGTAACAGTTATCCTGCGCTTTGGGAGTGTAAATCACTGAACGCAAAATCATGGAAGGATACAGTAAAACGTGGCGTCACACTTTCCAAGCCTGTTTATGCGGCACAAATTGCACTGTACCAAGCCTACATGGAAGAGCAGATCCCAGGCATATCTTCAAATCCGGCTATGTTCACTGCGATCAACAAAGACACCGCCGAGTTGTACTTCGAGCGGGTGCCATTTAATGGTGAACTGGCTCAGCGTGCATCCGATCGAGGTGTGCGCGTCATTCAGGCAACTGATGCAGGAGAGCTGCTACCCAGAATCAGTAAAGATCCTGCCCATTACGAATGTAAGTTTTGCTCATGGCAAGACCGCTGCTGGCAAGGAGGTGCGTGATGGAAAAAGGTAGCGATAAAGTTGTGTGGCTTGATTTTAATGACGCCCCCGACCAAGGCGTAGTGCTCAAATCCAAGCATGATGCGCGTGAATTAAAACAGCGTCTATTGGATTCTCTTGAAAGTGTATTGATCTATTTATTTCCTGCAGGAAAGCAACGCGGTAAACAATTTATTGTGGGTGACCTTGAAGGCAACCCCGGCAAAAGTTTAGTGGTTGAACGGGAAGGCTCACGCGCTGGCATGTGGATGGATTTTGCGACCGGTGAAGGTGGCGATATTTTTGATGCTTGGGCGCGCGTGATAGGTATTGATGCTACGAATCGATTTCCAGAATTGGTTGAGTCCGTTGCGCAATGGTTAGGAATCTCGGATTCCCAAGTACAAAAATCTCACGCAGCCAAAAGTAATTCTGTGTGCTCAACCTCAATACCAAAACAGGTGCCGACTGATGAGTTAGGTCCAGCTACTGGAAAGTGGGATTACCGTGATAGCCAAGGAAAGCTGATAGCTTGTGTATATCGATATGATACTGCAGTGGGTAAAGAGTTTCGGCCGTGGGATGTCGGTTCTCGGTCAATGAAAGCGCCCGATCCCCGACCGCTGTATAACCAACCTCAGATACTCACGGCTAACCAGGTGGTTCTGGTTGAAGGTGAAAAAGCGGCCGATGCGTTGATTCGTTTAGGGATGATTGCGAGTACGGCAATGAACGGTGCCAATGCACCAGTCGCCAAAACGGACTGGGGTCCACTCAAAGATAAACACGTTTTGGTGTGGCCGGACAACGATGATGCTGGCCTTGAATATGCGCGCAAGGCATCAGAAGCGATTGCTAATGCAGGCGCTTCTTCCGTTGCTGTATTGCATATTCCAGATGGAAAACCAGATAAATGGGATGCTTATGACGCCATAGAAGATGGCTTGGATGTTTGGTCTTTTGTAAAAAATGCCGAGCGTACTGTCGTAAAAGATGAAACGCCAATCCCGATGCACTCATTGGGTGAGTTGTTGGCCGATACATCACCTATGCCTGACGATTTAATTGCACCGAGGGTGTTAACGCCCGGTGGAATGATCGTATTTGGTGGCGCTCCAAAGGTCGGTAAAAGTGATTTTCTGTTGTCATGGTTAACGCACATGGCAGCAGGCGAACCCTTTCTCGAGCTGACTCCCTCCAGACCATTGCGCGTGTTTTATCTGCAGGCAGAGGTCCAATATCACTACTTGCGTGAACGGATACAGTCTATGGGTTTGCCCGACCGTGTTAGTCGTCGTGCGGCAAACAACTTGCTGGTAACGCCTCAACTTCGTTTAGTGCTTAATGATCAAGGTGTTGAGCAAGTGATCGAAGCACTGCAACGAGCCGCTGCACAGGGTGGTGTCGATATTCTAGTGATCGACCCAATACGCAATGTCTTTGATGGAGGTCCAGAGGGGAATAGTGAGAACGACAACAATGCCATGTTGTTCTTTCTGCGCGAGCGAGTTGAACAACTGCGTGATGCGGTCAATCCGTTAGCGGGCATTATTCTGGCCCACCACACTAAGAAGATCAGTAAAAAACAAGTCGAGGAAGATCCCTTTCTTGCGCTATCAGGTGCAGGCAGCCTCCGTGGTTACTACACCACTGGAATGTTGTTGTACCGGCCAGATGAAACGCGCACCGATCGCACGCTGGTTTTCGAGCTGCGAAATGGTCCTGGCTTGCCAGCAAAATGTGTCGACAAAAGCCAAGGCAAATGGATTGAGCTAGACGCTCATAGCGATCGACTGGTCAATCAAGACTATGGCGCCAAGCTCGATGCAGAACGTCAGCGTAAACGCGATGTCATTGTGCAAATGATCTTTGATGAGGCAGCTCAAGGTAGGGTCTATACCTCGAATCAATTTGCAGAATCGTTCGAAGGGCAAGCTGGACTCGGTGCTAACAGGACAATCAATGAGCGCATTGCGGTTCACTCCACCAAAGGTGACATCAAGTTCTTCCGCAATCCAGAGGATTACAGCTTGCCTGTGTTAACCCGCAGTAAATACGGCTACCTCTGTGTTGAAGGTATGACTGTTCCCGCTTCAGAAAACATTGATACCGATACAGGTGAGGTCAAACAGGCTCACTTTGCAATCAAACCTACCCATTATAAATGTGCTCAAACCGGTGCGGTGCTCCCAGTCGAGAACCCGGATGTTTGGGTATACCAGGAGGAAATTAGCCATGAATCATGATCACAATAACGCCTCAGATACGACTGTTTGCAGTCTGCAATCTGAACCAGTTTGCTGCAATCTGCAAACTACCCGCAAACTGAAAGTCAGTAATAACAAGGCATTCAGCCAGATTGCAGATTGCGGAGCCCAGATTGCGGATACCCCCTGCAATCTGAACACAAACCTAGATAACTCAAGGGGTGTAGAGATAAATCCAGATTGCACGCAAACCCCCTCTCTCTACGAGAGAGGAGAGTCCCCTAAAGGGGAGACTCTCCATCTCGGTGAGAAAGAGATCATCAATCGAACGTTACCAGTGGTGCTCTGCTTGGATTTGGGCACAACAACTGGATGGGCAATTCATTCCAAACAAGGCGTTATCACCAGCGGCACCATCAGTTTTAAAAACGATCGTTGGCAAGGTGGTGGCATGCGCTTTTTGAAGTTCAACCGTTTCTTGGGTGAGCTAAACGAAAATGCTGGGCCTATTGGCATGGTGTTTTTTGAGGAGGTTCGTCGCCACATGGGTGTGGATGCTGCACACGCTTACGGTGGTTTTATGGCGCATCTGACTGCTTGGTGCGAGCAACAGGATATTGCTTACGAGGGTGTCCCGGTTGGAACCATCAAACGCCACGCAACAGGTAAAGGTAATGCAAATAAAACCATGATGATTGAGTCTGCGAAAGCTCGCGGCCATCTGCCTGCGGATGATAACGAGGCCGATGCATTGGCTTTGGTTTATTGGGCTATTGACCAACGAATAGGGGTGCAGTCATGAATAACTTCACGCCAGAACAAATTGCTCACCGGTTCGAGGAGTGTGTATCAACACTGCGTAAACTGCCTGGAGAGCGAAGCCTTGGCTATGTGAGCTATTGGCCCGAAATCAAATACGATCAGCGGGAACTGGCAAGGCAGGAGACTCAGCCTAAACGTTTGCGCCCAACGCCAGATCAAATTACTCGCATGGAAGAAACTCTGTCATGGATCACGTTTGTAAATCATGGTGAGCGAAACCTAATCTGGTCGCGTGCCTATCGAACGCCATGGCGAGTGATCTCACGTGACACTGGTTTCCCCAGAACATCGGCGCAGCGTTATTGGCAAGGGGCGTTAATAAAAATTGCGGAGCGGCTCGCTCAAGAGCAAAGACCTGCGTGCTAATGCCAAAACCCCCAGTGGGACAAAACCCGGTTTTTAGGCGACAATACTTGCTAATCTCACGAGTGAACTGCACACAAGCCACGGCCACCACATCGTGGCTTAGTTATTTCTGGTCCCAGAAAAAAATGGGTCCTTCCTGGCCATCGAATCGATGCGGGTCGCAAGGCCGCCGCATTTCGCTAGCGACAGCCCGTTAAACCGGGTTCGCAGGTTCGCGGTTCGCACCGCAATTTCCAAGGTAATCTAATGCAACTTAACACTGTCGAATCGGTGGAGCACTGGTCGCTTCAACGACTCATTCCCTATGCCAAAAATGCGAGAACACATGATGATACTCAGGTATCACAAATCGCGGGTTCTATTGCTGAGTTTGGATTTGTTAATCCAATTTTAGTGGGTGATGACAATGTCATTATCGCGGGGCATGGTCGTTTGATGGCTGCCCAGCAACTTGGATTAGATAGCGTACCTGTCATCGTTTTACATCACCTGACAGAGTCTCAACGTCGTGCGTTGGTTATTGCCGATAACAAAATTGCTGAAAATGCAGGATGGAATGATGAGCTATTAAAGCTCGAACTAGAAGAACTTGGCGACCTTGGTTTTGATCTCGATGTGATTGGTTTTTCAGATGAAGAATTGGACGAACTATTAGGTGCCGATGATCAGGCAGGCGAAACTGACGAGGACGATATTCCAGAAGTGGAAGAAGAGCCGATAAGTCGCCCTGGTGATATTTGGATCATGGGAAATCATCGCGTGTTGTGTGGCGACTCGACCAGCAAGCAAGATTTAGAAAAGCTAATGAATGGTGAGCTTGCCGACATGGCGTTCACAGATCCACCTTATAACGTGGACTATGGCAACAATGCCAAAGATAAAATGCGCGGTAAAGACCGACGCATTATGAATGACAACTTGGGTGATGATTTTTATCAGTTTTTAAAAGACTCATTAACTAACCTACTAAGTGTGACTAAAGGGGCGTGCTATGTAGCCATGTCGTCCAGTGAACTTGATACGTTGCAAAAAGCATTTCGTGATGCGGGCGGTAAATGGTCGACGTTTATTGTGTGGGCAAAAAATACTTTCACGCTTGGACGCTCAGATTATCAGCGTCAGTACGAACCGATTTTATATGGATGGCGTGAAGGCAATGATCACTTTTGGTGTGGTGCGCGTGACCAAGGTGACGTTTGGTTTTTTAATAAACCGGTAAAAAATGATCTTCACCCGACAATGAAACCTGTCGAGTTGGTTGAACGAGCAGTTCGTAACTCCAGTAAAAGCCGTGACATTGTTTTAGATATATTTGGCGGCTCTGGTAGCACCCTAATCGCCAGTGAAAAAACAGGACGGGCTGCACGCTTAATTGAGCTGGATCCAAAATACGTGGATGTCATAGTCAGGCGCTGGCAAGATTATTCTGGTGAACAGGCTGTTCGTGAAAGTGATGATCTGTTGTTCGATGATCTTGCTATTTCGATTCAGTCCGCTTCTGCAAACTAATTGCACTAGCTGGTAGTAATGACTCAAACGTTGTGATGGCATCTTCCTCCCACTTGAGGAAAGAGAGGTTTAGATTATTCAGCGTTGTTTCGATGTGTGATTGCACCAAATAACGAACATCATCAGTAGGCTCTAGCTCTTGGATAAAATCGAATAAGTCATCATCACCGACAAGGTGATACAGTTTTTCACAAGCTTGATTCTTCAAGAGTGGCTCGCTCATCAATTTTTTTAACTGATGTGCTTTTTTAGCGGTATTTGGTTGGCTCCATGTACCCATAATCTTTGCCTCATTTTTTGTTTGTGATGACATGAACGCTTCAATGTCTGGGATAATCAAGTCAATTCTTAAAGTTTAAAACTGTGCCATTCACCCTGTTTGAATAGGTAGAGATATTGCGCATCGCATGCCTTTGCCAATGCAAATAACTCTGGTTGGCTACGAGTGATTCTGGATTGGGTTTGATCCCAGGAATCACCGCGATCTCGGTGGTAAGCACAAACTGTTTCTTCTTGCACAAAGGAAATATCTCCAAGAGCTATCAAGCTCTCGGCGTGATATTCACTATTGTGATGCTGTCTTAACGTTGGACCAACGCCATTGTCGGTGTCGTATCCATCGTGATGGCAATAAATGGATTGATAAGTCACCTCGTCTTTTGTCATGGCGATAAAGCAGCGAGTGCTCATAGGGCATCTCCTTGAATTTGATACCGGCGTTGTTGGTCGTCATCTTTGTACGAGGTAACAGTAAGGCCCAGTCGTTTTTTAAGGGTATTTGAAAACACGCCTCGAACGGTGTGTTTTTGCCAGCTAGTCTCTGTACAAATTTCTTCGATGCTGGCGCCTTCTGGGCGCTGCATTAGCGCGATCATTCGGGCTTGCTTAGTTCCTTGGCGTAGAGTGACGGGTTGGCTAGGTGCCGTTTTTGTGGGCGCTGGTCGGCCTATGGCATCAAACCCTTTAGCATTGATGATGTAGCCATTTTCAAATTCAGTAATGAGTTCTCGCTTCAATAAACCTTGGATAACCCGAGGTTTAATACCTGCGTTGATGTTACTGGGTAACGGCTCGATGTTGTTGTCGAGCCGCTTACTTGCGGCTTCAAGGATGGTGATTTGGGTATCGGTGAGGCTGGTCATGATGTGCTCCTTATTCGGCATGTTCGCCTTCGTTAAAGGCTGAGTCGGTGATTTGTTTGAGGAGTTCTGCGTAGTGGCCCAGGTCGCCAACGTGCCCCCAGTTGATTTCATCGGGGTGAGCGTTGAAGTGGTCATTGCTGAGTGCTTGTAAGCGCTCAAGGGCTGTGTCTATTTCAGATTTTCGAGCTAAAAAAGCGTCTAATGCGTTTTGTTTGTGAGCCATTTTGTTGTCTCCAAGTGCTGTTTTGATAAGCACATGAACGCTTCATTCAGCGGTCTTATCAACTCATTTATGCTTATTAATTCGACTAAAAACAACAGGTTAAAAGATGGGCGTATCACTGCGGGCTTATGCCAAACATCGAGGGGTCTCAGATACCGCTGTGCGCAAAGCGATCAAGTCTGGCCGTATTCAAGCTGAGACTGATGGCACCATCGATATAGCTAAAGTCGACAATCAATGGGATCGAAACACAGATCGCGCCCAACAGCGTAAATCACCAGGTGCAACTAAAGCAGTACCCAAAGCGGCGCTTGATGCGGTGGCGGACACATTGAGTGAAAGCGGCAATACGGCTGGTGGTACAACCTATATGCAAGCCCGAACAGCCAACGAAGTCCTTAAAGCCCAGACCAATAGAATCAAATTACAGCAACTGAAAAATGAGCTGGTGGATCGTGCTAAAGCGATCGCTCATGTGTTTCGTATTGCAAGAGCCGAGCGCGACGCTTGGCTAAGTTGGCCTGCAAGAATATCTGCTCAAATGGCCGCAGAACTGGAGGTTGACCCGCACAAGATGCATGTCATGTTGGAGTCTTATGTCAGACAGCACTTATCCGAGCTCAGCGACATCCAACCAAAGGTCGATTGACGAACGCGGACGTTCTAATGCCGTGGCGTCAGGGATGACGAAGAACGGTGATACTGAATTCTACGACGGGGTAATAGAGCTCGAAAAAGCCTGGAATGAAGGTTTAAAACCAGATCCCATGTTATTGGTGTCTGAATGGGCTGATCAGTTTCGTGTGCTATCCCCCAAATCGGCTGCTGAGCCAGGCCGCTGGCGTACTCAAAGAACGCCTTATCTACAAGAAATTATGGATTGTTTGTCAGTATCTTCGCCGGTACAGCGCGTTGTGTTTATGAAAGGCGCGCAGGTTGGTGGCACAGAGGCTGGCAATAACTGGATCGGATACGTCATCCATATGGCTCCCGGGCCGATGATGGCAGTATCGCCAACCGTCGAAATGGCAAAGCGTAATTCCCGTCAGCGTATCGACCCTCAACTTGAAGATGTGCCAGAGCTAAGGGCGCGTGTTGCTCCTGCGCGCAGTAGAGACTCAGGTAATACGGTGCTCTCAAAAGAGTTTCCAGGCGGCGTACTGGTCATGACTGGCGCAAACAGTGCTGTCGGCCTCCGATCCATGCCTGCTCGTTATCTGTTTATGGATGAGGTGGATGGATATCCGGGCGATGTTGAAGGTGAAGGCGATCCGATATTGCTGGCCGAACGACGAAGTGCAACCTTTGCACGCAGGAGAAAGGTGCTGCTCGTGAGTACGCCAACGCTCAAAAGTACATCGCGTATTCAGAGAGAATTTGAAAACTCAGATCAGCGTTATTTTTATGTGCCTTGTCCCTCATGCGGTCATTCACAGCCATTGCGGTTTTCTCAGTTACGATGGGAGGAAGGAAAGCCCGAGAATGCACAGTATTGTTGTGAGGATTGTGATTTCTTAATTAGTGAACATCAAAAAACCGAGATGCTCAATCAAGGTTACTGGCAGGCAACCGCTGAAGGTGATGGTCAAACTCAAGGCTATCACTTGTCGTCACTCTATAGCCCTGTCGGTTGGTTTTCATGGGAAGACGCTGCAAGAATATTTGAAGGAGCGCAACAAAATCCGGATTTAATGAAAGGCTTTGTGAATACCGTTCTCGGTGAATCTTATGAAGAAGAATTCGAGGCGCCAGAATGGGAGCGTTTATATGAGCGACGAGAGTCTTACGCCATTGGTGTTGTTCCTGAAGGCGGTTTGTTTTTAACGGCAGGTGTTGATGTTCAGCGCGATCGTTTGGAATGTGAAATCGTCGCTTGGGGGAGAAGCAAAGAATCATGGTCAATCGACTACTTAGTCTTAGATGGTGATACCGCTCTACCTGATGTATGGAAAAAGCTCGATCGAGTGCTTAGCAAAGATTGGCCCCACGCTTTAGGTAGTTCGCTGCCAATTCGTGTGATGTGTATTGATTCTGGTTACGCCACTCAGGATGTTTATGGGTGGGTGCGCAATTATCCTCAGGCAGTCTGGGGTGGTGCAGGCGCAAGAGCATCACAACCAAGAAGTGTCGTTGCCATAAAGGGACGAGATACAGAAACTGCATTAATCCAGAATGTCTCAAAAGCTGATACCGGTGGAAAACGCCGAGGATTGAGGGTTTGGAATGTCAGTGGGCCGGTTGCAAAAGTTGAACTTTACCGTTGGCTCAAGCTGCCGAGACCGACGGATGAGGAGATGGCTTTGGGTGAATTATTTTCACCAGGGACTTGCCACTTTCCCCAGTATGGAGAGGAATACTTCAAACAGCTCACCGCTGAGCGACGCATTATCCGTTTACACAAAGGCTTCCCAAAAGCTACATGGGAAAAAGACCCGACTCGAAATAATGAGGCTTTGGATTGCCGTGTGTATGCACGAGCGGCTGCGAGTATTTATGGTCTCGATCGATTTAAGGAATTGCAGTGGAAGCGATTAGAAAATGCGCTGGGTGAAGTAAAGCAAAGCACAGCAGTTCAAAGAGAAAGCTCTCAGCCAACTGCAAAGAAAACAACTAAAGCGTTTCGACAACGATCGTCTGTCGTTGCAGATGACCCTTACCTCTAAGGTGTTTATGAATGATTTAACAATACTTCGGCAGCGATTAGTTGACGCTGAAGGTGCACTGCACCGCTTAATGATTGGTGAACTAGAAGTGACCGTGTCAGTGGGTGGCTATGGTGCAACCACTTATGCGCAAACCGATATCAACAAGCTCACGGCTTACATTGCGAAGCTTAAGTCGGATATTGCAGCGAAAGAGGGACGCCCGCGACGTGGTCCTTTGTTTATGAAATTCTAGGTTCATTAAGTTTTAAGCCTATCAAATTTAAAATTACCAAATAAAAATGCTAGTTGAGGCGCTATGACCAATCAAATGATCTTAGGCCCTGATGGCTTACCACTAGTATCTGATACGGCTCACCGAGCTGCTTCATTGTCTGCGAGAGAAATGTCGAGCTGGCGCCCGATGGCTGGCTCACCAGATTCAGATTTACTCGATGAGCTGCCTACACTGGTTTCACGCTCCAGAGATTTAGCAAGAAACCATGGAGTAGCCTCAGGGGCAATTCAAACGCTGGTGGATAATGTCGTTGGGACGGGCTTGCGCTTATCAGCACTGCCTGACTACAAGGCACTAGGAAAAGACAAAGACTGGGCTGATAGCTGGTCGAGAAAAACAGAAGCACTTTGGCGCAGCTGGGCTGACACCACTGAATGTGATGCTTCAAAAAGTCTGACATTTAATGGTTTAACAACCCAAATGTTCCGCTCTGGCCTAATCAATGGTGAAGCACTTGCGTTACCACTATGGCTTCCCAACAGAAGCCAGGCGTTTGCAACAACCATTCAGCTTATTGAGCCCGACCGTTTAGGAAACCCGAACGATAGAATCAACGATGCCAATATTCGCGCTGGTATCGAGGTTGATTCTTATGGTGCGCCAATAGCTTACTGGATTGCCAAAACGCATCCGGGCGATCAACTACTGGGTGTCAGCAATAATGCTCAAGAGTATGAGCGCATTTCAGCTCGTACTCGTTTTGGTCGCCAGCGTGTTATTCATGTTCATGACAAAGAGCGAACCGGACAGAGCAGGGGAAAGCCAATCTTTAGTAGCATCATGCCGTTATTTAAAATGCTTGATCACTACGAGCGTTCCGAAATGCAAGCGGCTGTTGTCAACGCAATGATCGCTGCCTTTATCGAAACGCCATTAGATGGTGAATCAATTAGTGAAATGTTTGGTGGGTCTGGCGAGGATTACATGGCTGCTCGAAATGAGTGGCAAGTAAAGCTTCAAGGTGGTGCCGTTATTCCTATATTTCCAGGAGATAAAGTCGCGCCATTTACACCCAGTCGGCCTAATTCTGCTTACAGCAGTTTTGTAGAAAACATTCTTCGTCATATCGGCACCGGGTTGAACTTACCTTTCGAATTATTGATGAAGGATTTTTCGAAAACCAATTACTCCTCAGCACGCGCAGCATTGATGGAAGCGTGGCGATATTTTATTGGCCGACGTCATTGGTTAGCTACTTATTGGGCGAAGCCTGTTTATGAACTCTGGTTAGAGGAAGCTATTAACAAAGGCATGGTTGAGGCGCCGGGTTTTTATCAGAATAAAGCGCTGTGGTGTCGATGCAAATGGATTGGTCCTGGGCGCGGTTGGATTGACCCTGTTAAAGAAGCAAAGGCTTCAAAGATACGGTTAGAAATTGGCCTTTCAACACTCGAAGATGAATGCGCCACCCAAGGCTTAGACTGGGAAGAAGTGCTCGAACAAAGGGCTCGAGAACAAACAAAAATGAGAGAGCTAGGTTTGAATACTGAAACGGCTCAATACGCTCCCCAGACTACAGAGGAAAAACAATGAAGTTCTGGAATCATGCAGCTGGTGAGCCATGGGCAATTACCGAGGCTGCTCTTAATAATATTTTAACGATTGCATCACGCCAAAACGAAAGCATCGAAGTGGTGTCTGCAAAGCTTGGTAGAGAATTAAATAGCAGTTACGTCACTGAGATTCGTGAAGGTGCGGCGGTTATTCCTGTCGTGGGTCCTTTGTTTCGCTACGCAAATATATTTACTGCAATTAGTGGTGCATCCAGTTACGAGGTTTTAGCGAAAGACTTTACCAGTGCTTTAGAAAATCCAGACGTCCATAGCATTATTTTAGATATCGATTCACCGGGCGGCGAAGTCAATGGTTGCGCTGAATTTGCCAGTATGATTTTCGAAGCTCGTCGCAAAAAACCAATCATTGCCTATGCCTCAGGTGATGCGGCTTCAGGTGCGTATTGGATTGCGTCAGCTTGCGATCAAATTATTGCTTCAGAAACGTCCATGCTCGGGTCCATTGGTGTGGTGGCGGTTTATAGAGGAAGTAAAGATGAAAACGTCTTAGAGATCGTGTCATCCCAAAGCCCCTATAAACGATTAGATCCAAGTAGTAAGGATGGTAAATCACGACTGCAATCACGTATCGATGATTTAGCGACGGTATTTATTGAATCCATTGCAAAGCATCGTGGTGTCGACCCGCTAACGGTTATCAAAGACTTCGGTGGCGGTGATGTCTTTATTGGCAAGAACGCCATCAACTCAGGACTGGCCGATGATATCGGAAGCCTGGAACAAATTATCAATGAACATTCAAACAATCAGAACCCCGCCAAGTTGCGGGGTTCTTCTTTTCTAGCACTTGAGGACAGCACGATGACTGACAAAAACCACAAGACTGAGGCTTCTGAAGGGCAAGTCCTTAGTTTGGAATCATTAAAGACCGACTACCCGAACTTGGTTGAAGCCATTCAAACCGAAACTATAGCCTCTACGAATGATGAAGCATCCCAGCAAAGCGTTAAAAAAGAACGTGAACGTATTGGAGCCATCATATCTTCTGAGGCTGCCAAGGGGCGTGAACAGTTAGCTCAGCACCTGGCATTTTCTACGGATATGAATGCTGATATGGCGCTAGCAACGTTAAACGCTTCACCGGTAAAAGCCGAAGCATCGGCTCCTGTTTCCAATACAGGTTTTGAACAAGTCATGGCCTCAGTTGGCAACCCTGCCATTGAGCCAGATGCTCCAGAACAGGAAGGCGATGATGCCGATGCAGTGGCGAAGCGGATCGCTAAGTTTTCACAAGGGGGGGCGGTATGAGCATGCCTGGGATTGCAGAAGGGTTTAACGATCAAGGGAGCTATGCGCCCGACAATCTAATTGCAGGTGAATTTCCGCGAATTACTCGAGTTGTCACGATTACTGGCGGTGCCTCATTACCTGCTGGCGCTGTGTTAGGCAGGGTTGCAGCTAGTGGAGCCTATTTATTGAGTGACGCAGGAGCAAATGATGGATCAGAAGAACCGGATGCCTTGCTGGTAGAGGCGGTGGATGCCTCCACTGGTGATACACAGGCCCATGTGTATTTAGCGGGTGAATTTAATGCGGCAGCTCTTACGTTTGGTCCGGGCCATTCAATAGCGTCTATTTCGATCGCTTTTCGAGAGCGATCTATTTTTCTACGAAACAATCAAGCTTAACCAGCAATAGGATATTCTCATGGATATATTTTCAACTCATGTGCTTAACCGAGTCGTCGAGCACTTGGATCGTCCAGCATCCTTTTTGCTGGATACATTTTTCGGTTCAATTCAAACAGAAGATAGTGAAGAAATTCACTTCGATATTGATAAATCTAAACCGCGATTAGTGCCATTTGTATCACCGCTCGTTCAGGGTAAGGTCATTGCTGCGGAAGGGTTTGAAACACGTAGCTTTAAGCCTGCCTACGTGAAAGATAAGCGTCGTTTTGACCCTAGTGCTCCACTGAAGCGTTTGATTGGCGAAACCATTGGGGGAAATTTAAAGCCCATGGACCGCCGAGAGGCTGCATTAAATCGTGCGTTAACGAATCAAGTGGAAAACCTGACTCGCCGCGAAGAAGTGATGGCGGCCGAAGCGTTACGAACCGGAAAAATTACCGTAACCGGTGAAGACTACCCAACACAGATTATTGATTTTCAGCGTGATCCAGCACTGACTCAGGCACTGACAGGCGCGACTCGGTGGGGTGAACCTGACGTTAAAGTGTTAGATGACATTGAAGACTGGGCGGGCTTAGTACAAATCAAATCGGGTGCCGCCGCTCGTACTGTTGTTATGGACCCTTTGGCATGGCGAGTCTTTAAGGCTGACCCCAAAGTTGAGCGCTTGCTTGAACTCCGTCGTGGAACCTCCAGTACATTAATAGTCGACCCAATCCTCCGAGGGCAAGGTAACGATAAAGCACGCTATGTAGGTTCAGTGGGTGATTTTGATTTCTGGGTCTATAACGACGCCTACGTCGATGATGATGGTGTTTCCAGAAATATGCTGCCGGAATATACGGTATTGATTGCCAGCCAAGGTTTACTGGAAGGTACCCGGTGCTATGGCGTGATTCAGGATGAAAAAGCCAACTATCGGGCAAGCCGCTACTTCACCAAATCATGGTTGGAGGAAGATCCGGCAGTACGTTGGTTGCTGATGCAGTCGGCCCCGTTGATTGTGCCTTACCGCCCTAACGCAACATTTTGTGCGACGGTTCGTTAGGAGGCAACATGAAAATAACCACAACGATAACGCTGCGAATTGGCAAGCCAGGTGCTTATGAATATATCGCTCCTGGTACGCCCGTAAACTTACCCAATGAGGAGGCGGAGTATTTGGTTTCGCGAGGGTTTTCCATTCAGGAGCCCTCGAAGAGTTCGAAATCCACTGATTTGATCGATGCGATTATGGATGCCATTGATGACCTAAAACCTGATGCATTTGGTAAAGATGGCAAGCCTTCGGTAAAAGCCATTGAAGAAATTTTAGGACAAGGCATTTCAGGGGGTGATAGAGATAAGGCATGGGATGCGTATCAGTGTCTCACTCGTGATGAACGTTAACGATCGCTTTAAAAAGGCTATTGATAGTCAATTTTCTCATCTTGGGCGAATGGCAACTTATCTTAAACCTCTTTCAGATACTCAAGAAATTCGCGTAATTGCCCGTCGCCCAGAGCAGCTATTTGAATTGGGTGATGGCCACTTACATGCGGAGGACCCGCAATTGGAGTTTCGAGTGTCGGAAGTTGCAACACCTAGCCGAGGCGATGAAATACATATCGATGGTCGAATCTATCGAATTGAGTCTGAGCCACGGTTGGACCTTCATCAATTGGTATGGGTCACAGAAAGTTTGCCCCTAATAGAATAAAGGTTCGTTCATGTTGACCTTACAAATTAATTCATCGCCTAACTTAAGTGAATGGAGTCGCTCACTCACCGCAACCGAAAAACAATTGAAGGTAGCGGCGACTCGAGCGTTAAACAAGACTGCTCGATGGGCAAGAACACAGGTCGCGAGTAAAACGGCAAAAGAGTTATCCATTAAAGTGGGTGCTGTTCGAGAGGGGCTCATATTGGTTAGAGCAAAACAATCGAACCCTCTAAGTGTTGTTGGGTTGTCTCAGCAGTCTGGCGTTATTAAAGCGAAGCAATTAGGTAGTGCATCTCAAAATTCAATGGGCGTTCGAGTTGGTCGACGACAGTTCGATCATGCTTTTTTGGCGACAATGCCTAATGGTCATCAAGGCGTTTTTCGGCGACGAGGGAAGGCTCGGTTACCCATTCAGGAAGTACAAATTGTGATAACGGGGAAGATGCAGGAAGTTATGGAAGATCTGTCTAACGGGCCAGCGTTAAAACAGTTTGAAACGATATTTGATCGTGAGCTTCGCTACCTGTTGAGGGCAGCGTAAATGGATGTATTGAGTGTTTTATTCAAGGAAATTCAGCAAGGCTTTTCAGAAGTAGTTGGTATACAGCATTGCGGCTCATTTCCACGAAGACGTGATGATATTCGATTACCTGCGATCTTAATTGATCTGGTTGAGCTAGAGCCTGGTAGTGACCCAGGAACCGGAGAGCTGGCTCTTATTGCTCATTTTGAGGCCAGAATTCTGGTGTCTGATCAGTTGCCAGAATCGGACCTTTGGGCGCTAGTGCAAGAGGCCATGCTTTGGTTGTTTAATCATTCATGGTCAGAAACCAATATGGGGCGTGCACGGCTAAAACAAGCGAGCCCGGATCATTTTTCGCCTGACTATCAAGGGCATAGAGTTTGGCTAATTGAGTGGACCCAAACTGTTCGAGTTGGCGAAAATGTATGGAATGGCACCGCTGTTATTCCCAGTGTGATATCTATTTCGGGTTTGGATACAGAAAATCAAGAATTAGAGGCGTAGCCAATGATTGATTTTGAAATAACAGAATTGAATCGTCGGCTCGCCAATATGATTTTGCTTGGGAAAGTTATAGAGGCTGATTACAGTCAGCCAATACCAAAACTGCAAGTTAGGATTGGTGAACTTCAAACGGCTTGGTTACCTATGCTCATGCAACGCGCAGGCCCTGACATTAGTTGGTGGCCACTTGAGGTTGGCGAACAGGTTGTCGTGCTTTCTCCTAGCGGGGAGTTAACGCAGGGTGTTGTGATTGGTTCAATTAACCAAACTGATTTTCCATCAACAAGTAGCAGTGCTGACAGCCATAAACAGGTTTATTCCGATGGTGCAGTGATTGAGTATGACCGTAAAGCGCATCGACTGTCTGCAATATTACCGTCAGGTGCTAAAGCAATGTTGGTATCAGATGGCGGTATTAATTTTGTTGGTGATGTGACGGTTACTGGTGACATCAAAGCGTCAGGTGATATTACAGATCATACTCGTTCGATGAAAAGCGATCGGGACATATTCAATAGTCATACTCATGCGGGCATTAAGTCTGGACTGGGTAATACGGCTCCCCCTAATCAATCGCAGTAAATTATTATGAATGGTATGAATCGAATGACCGGGGCAGTCGCTTCCGGCATTGATCATTTGCGTCAGTCAATTATCGATATCTTAACGACTCCTATTGGATCTCGCGTTATGCGAAGAGACTATGGTTCCCGTTTGTATCAGATAGTTGATGCGCCAGTGAACCGATCGTTGATGGTTGAAATATATTCGGCTGTTGCCGAGGCATTGGTGAAATGGGAACCGAGACTTGAGTTAACTCGAGTGCAAGTTGAAAAAGTTCATCCTGGCGGTTTGATGGTCAGCCTTGAAGGTATTTATCTGCCAGATAACAAGAAAATAGCAATAGAAGGGGTGGTGCTATGAGTGGTTTCAGTGCCATAGACTTAGCTAAATTACCTTCGCCAAATATCATTGAATCGTTGGATTACGAAACGATATTTCAGGGTATGTTAGAAGGCTTGCTGCAACGTGATGAAAGCTTCTCTGCTTTATTGGAAAGTGATCCTGCGTACAAAATATTGGAAGTGGCAGCCTATCGCGAACTGCTTTTACGGGCGCGAGTTAATGATGGTGCTCGTGGTGTTATGTTGGCTTATGCGACTGGCACCGACCTTGAAAACCTAGCCGCATTTTTTGGTGTTGAGCGTCAGCTTATAAGTCCTGAGGATAAAGATGCGATACCGCCTCTTGATGCCATTTACGAAACAGATGATCGCTTACGTAAACGGGTTCAATTGAGCTTAGAGGGGCATAGTACAGCGGGTCCAATTGGTAGTTATGTCTTTCACGCGCTAGCGGCTAGTCCATTGGTAAAGGATGTGGATGTCTCAAGCCCTGCGCCAGGTAAGGTGAGCATTACTATCTTATCGACTGACGGAAGAGGCATACCCACTAGTGAAGTGTTGGAGCTAGTAGCGGAGCAATTAACGGCAGAGCATGTCAGGCCCTTAACTGATGAAGTGGTCGTTAAAGCTGGAGCCGTCATTGAATATAACGTTAAGGCGAAACTTTTCCTCTATGAAGGGCCCGATGCTGAGGTCGTAAGGCTTCAGTCGCAAGATGCTATCGATGATTACGTATACCGCCACCACCTTCTTGGGAATGATATTACGCTCTCAGGTATTTATTCTGCCTTGCATCAGCCAGGTGTTCAGCGGGTTGAGTTAACAGAACCTATTAACACCATTGTTGTTGAAAATGAATCTGCAGCCTGGTGCAAATCGGTAAGCCTAGTCGTGGGTGGAACAGATGAATAGATCATTGCTTCCATTCAATGCAACTGATTTCGAGAGGCATGTTGAGCAAGTAACGAGCAAGGCAGAGGTGCTTCCAGTTCCGATAAAAACGGTATGGAACCCAACTACCTGCCCAGAAGAATTACTGCCTTGGCTAGCATGGGCTTTATCGGTTGATAACTGGAATAGTGATTGGCCAACAGCTGTTAAACGAGAACAAATAGCAAACAGTATAGAGATTCATCGACGCAAAGGTACGGTATTAGCAGTTAAGCAGGCCATGGCGGTATTTGGTGTGGCGGTGGAGCTTAAAGAGTGGTTTGAATTTAACGGACCACCCCATACGTTTTCGGTAATGGCTTGGGCTGGTGACAACTTTAGCGAAGACGCTCACCCTGTTCTAACTGAAGATTATTACCGCTCATTAAAGCATGCCATTGATTACTCCAAGCCTGTACGAAGTCATTACCAATTTAAAGTCGGCGTGTTGTTTGGTGGCGGTTTTTCAATTGCCACGGCACATCAAATCAAATCTTACATTCGCGCTGAAGGTGAAATGATTTTTCCTGAAGTTCAGCTTGATGGCGCAATCAGTGTGGCCGGTGCGAATCAAACACACAGTGTCACACGTATTAATATGGAGTTGTAATGAGCTCAGCATTTAAACCTGTTATCACCCAAGCGGGTATTACCGCAGTGTTTAACGCTACAAATTCTGGCTTAGAAGCCAATATTGTTGCCGTGGCGTTAGGGGATCAAAGTTGGTCGCCAACATCAGCAGCTACGAAGTTGAAAAGAGAAAAACGACGAATACCCGTTGGTAACGGTAATAAGCTGTCGCCGAACCAAATACATATAACAGCCATAGAAGATGGCCAGCAAGACGCGTATTGGGTTCGGGAGATTGGTTTCTACCTGGAGGATGGTACTTTGCTGGCGGTATGGAGTCATCCTTCGCAGCCACTCGCTTATAAGGCTCCAGGAGTGGACTTGTTGCTGGCTTTTGATGTTGCCTTGAGCGCACTGCCCAGTGACAGCATCAATGTCATTGGTAATGGTACTGTTAATCTTTCGCCTGCAACCACAGAAAAGTTGGGCGTTGTTCGCTTTGCGACGGATACAGACGCCAAAGCAGGGGCAGTTAATAATGAAGTTGTTACGCCAAAAGGCGTGAGGGTTCATGGTGATGCCCGGTATGCACGCGTATCGCACCGTCATCCGTGGAATGAAATTGATAGCAAGCCATCAACCTATCCCCCTTCAGGGCATAGGCACACGTGGAGCCAGATCGACAGTAAACCAAAAACCTTCCCGCCATCCAGTCATAGTCATGACGATCGATATATACGCCTTACCGAAGTGCCTAGAGCCGTATATGTGGATGTGCGAACAACTGGAAATACGGCCACAGGAAGTACCGCTTTAACCTGGGCGCTAGCGATTCATCCAAATAGTGGTTTTAACAATAACGATCATTTGGTCGTGAAGTATAGAAACCGCTATGTACGTGGCACCGGTAATGGCAGCGCCTGGTGGACCGATGAATACACCACGACATTTATCAAAGCTGGATCTTGGCGTTCGATCGCAACCAGTACCAACGGCTTCTGGGGATAATTATGAAGGTCATTGTCATCTTTAATAAGTTCACTGATCAGTACATTGGCTTAACCTATGCGACTGATCAAATGAACGTGGATGAGTCGTCTTGTGATGAGACGCATTTTAAATATAAGACCGTCGAAATGGATCTCGATAAAGAGATTTGGGAAGGGAACTATGGCGATGGTTCAGTGATTCCGATTGCAAATCAGACCACTGTTATTACGGAGACCGAGCTGGATGCTGATTGCCAGGATAAGGTTTTTCGAGAATATCGCTATTATCATCAGCTCAATATTGTTTATCAGCTTTTAGATATGCTGATTGAAAAGTCGGCATTAGACGAGGCGCTTTTGACTGAGTACCGTCGAATGCGTAAATACATCGACGATACAGTGGCTAACAATGAACGCTACAAGCAGGCGTATCTGACTCAAGATGGTTATGAGTACCGTGATAAAGCAACCGAACGCTCCGTGTTAAATGCACAGCTTGAAGGTGGGCTTCACGAGGTTATAGGTCGTTCGCCTCACCCTGGTACGCCGCAATGATCAGTGTTGAACCACACTTAGGTGAGCAGCAAGCTCACACTATTAGGCAAATGATTGCATCGTTAGATGAAGCATACTGGCGTGACCGAAGTAGGCACAAACCTAACTTAGGTCTAAATGCTGAAGTTGGTCATTACTTCTCATGTGGTAGAGCGTCATTTCCTGAAGTAATTCGTTTGGTTGTCGATGCAATCGAACCAATCATTCCTGGGTATGAATGTGAAGATTGGGTGGTTAACAGAACCCCCATCGGTGGGGGTATGCCTCCGCATATTGATAACGAAGGGTATCTGGCAGTTTCACTCCTGTGTATGCAAAGTAATAGCGGTGAGTTTCGTTGGTACGAAAACAATGATCTTGATACGCCCCGATCCATTTTGGATAAATCAGGTCAGCTTATTCGCTTTAATCAAATGGACCTAGTTCACTCGGTTCCAAGTGCTCTATCTGAACGCTACGTCATCGTTTTTCTTTATAGGTAATTCAACATGAGTAAGACCATCAGTTCGCTGCTCTCACCTGAGCAGTGCGGGCAGCTATTGTCTGCGTCTCAGGAAAACACCGATGTGTTTCGAAAGAGTGAAGGTGTTTGGCGCCGCATGGGCGCTAGGGGTAATCAAGTTTTATCCAACTATCGATTATTAAAGTATTGGCGAATGCCTGCATCACTAAGAGCCTTAATCGATGATCTATTGCCAAATCATTTAATGGAGAATTCAAACGAAATTTGGTTGTTGCACTTTCCTGAAGGTGGGCAGTTAGATTGCTTTAAGGCGAGTAAAGGATTGTTTAACTGCTTGTCGATTCCGCTCAATAGCAGTGGAAAATTTACTCTTTGGCAAGGTGGGAAGCCTCAAACGCTTACGAATACTGCAGGCGACGCTTACTTATTTCCACTCGACTCAGAGCATGAAGTACCAACCACCAATCAAGAAGATTGGTATTTATGCTTTTTATTTTTACATCACATTGAGGTTATCCCAAATGCCTGAACAATTTTTACATGGTGTCGAAGTCGTTGAAATCGACTCGGGGCCACGCCCAATTCGTACTGTTCGCTCATCTGTTATAGGGCTTATTGGCACAGCACCTGATGCAGACGAAGACCTGTTCCCCTACCACACTCCCATATTGATAGCGGGCAAACGCAGCGAAGCGGCGGGCCTTGGAAGAGATGGTACCTTGCCTGCAGCTATTGACGATATCTTCGATCAGACTGGTGCCATGATTGTGCTTATTCGCGTACCGGATTGGTTTGGCGAAGAAGAATGGCCAAGCTTTGAAGAAGAGTTTGAAGGCCCGTGGTTGCCGAATGTCGGCCAGATTATCGGCGGCATTGATGACGAGACCGGACAGTACCTGGGGATTCAAGCCTTCTTAGCGGCAGAAAATGAAGTACATGTTACTCCTCGTATTTTAATCGCCCCTGAGTTCAGCCATCACCCTGCAGTTGCTAATGAGTTGTTATCAGTCGCAGAGCGTTTGCGAGCAGTCGTGATTGCCGATGGCCCTAACTATAACGATGAAGAGGCCATCGACTATCGACAAATGTTCGGTAGCTCTCGCTTATATCTGGTTGATCCATGGGTGCGAGTATGGGATGCGGAAGACAATGTCGAGGTGGTTCGTCCAGCCAGTGCTCGAGTTGCAGGGCTCATTGCTAAATCGGATGCAGAACGCGGATTTTGGTGGTCGCCATCCAATCGTGAAATTCGCGGTTTGATGGGCACTGCACGCAGCGTTGATTTTGCATTGGGTGATACCAACGCCCGCGCCAACTTCCTCAATGAAAATGAAGTGGCCACCATTATTCAAAAGAATGGCTTTCGCTTATGGGGTAACCGCAGTTGTTCTGCCGATCCAAAATGGGCCTTTTTGAGTGTGCGACGCACAGCCGACATGATCAATGAATCGTTGCTTCGTGCTCATATGTGGGCCGTCGATCGCAACATTACCAAAACCTATATCGAAGATGTGCTCGAAGGCGTCAATGCCTATTTGCGGCACTTACGAACAGTGGGTGCGATCATTAATGGTCAAGCTTGGGCCGATCCAGAATTAAATACGCCCGATCAAATAGCTCAAGGTAAGGTCTATATCGACTTTGATTTTACGCCACCTTACCCCGCCGAACACATCACCTTCAGAAGCCACTTAGTGAATGACTATCTGGTCGAAATTTTGCCAGATGCAACTTAACGGAGACGAACATGCTTGATGATATTTTGAAAAACATGGCCTTGTTCGTTGATGGACGAGGCTTCGCAGGAAACGTGGAAGAACTCACACTGCCAAAACTTACTTTAAAAACTGAGGAGTTTCGTAACGGTGGAATGGATGCACCTATTGAAGTTGAGATGGGCATGGAGAAACTCGAAAGCGAATTCACACTCACACGTTTTGATAAAAACGTCTTGAAGCTGTTTGGCTTGGCGCCGGGCCAGCTTACGCCGTTAACGATACGCGGTGCTGTAATTTCAGATGACGGAACGCAAACAGCCGTGGTGGTAAATCTTCAGGGCATTGTGCGTGAAATGGATCCTGGGAATTGGAAGCCTGGTGAAAAAGCGACGCTAAAAATTATGATGGCTCTGCGTTACTACAAACTCACCCACGGTGGTGACGTTGTTCATGAAATTGATATCCCCAACATGGTTCGCACCATTGGCGGTGTCGATCAGTTATCTGCGGTTCGTTCCGCGCTAGGCATTTGAGGAGTTGAGAATGCAAACCGAAAAATATTACGTCATTAAGCCAACCACTCATAGCCGAAAAAAAGTCAGTTACGGCGATGAGTTAGCTTTAACAGAATCTCAAGCCCGACCACTGCGCAATGGTGGCTTTGTTTCACCCGATAAAGCAGCGGCACAACGCATCGCAGAATTGGTGAAAGAAAACCAAACACTGCAAGCAAACCAAACACTACAAGCAAAGAGTGACCAAGAAAGCGAAGCGCAAACTGAAGCAGACAATGAAGTAAAAAGTGAGGCCAAGTAATGGAAAAACTAAAAATTGAACTGACTCATCCCATTGATATCGACGGTATTAAAGTAAGCGTGTTGCAACTACGTCGGCCTAAAGTGCGCGACATGCTCAGTGTAGAAAAGATCGTTGATAACGATGCCGAAAAAGAGATCCAGTTATTTGCCAACTTATGTGAGCTCACACCGGAAAACTTGCTCGACTTGGACATGGCTGATTACTCAAAGCTTCAAAAGGCCTATCAAGATTTTTTGTCCTAAGCCCGCGTGATGCGCGTTACGCGTTAGTGACTCTAGCCAGCCATACCGGTTGGGCACTTTCTGAATTACTCGAATTGAATGGCCATGAACTTATGCAGTGGCTGGATGTATTACCTCGCGTGCCAAAATCTTAATCAACTAAAAACTATTGGAGGCGCCAATGGCTCAGTCGTCATTTAAATTAGCGCTCCAAATCGGCGCAAGTATTGGTCAAAGCTTTCGTACATCCGTTAAAGGGTCACAGTCTCAGCTTAACCAACTGGGTTCATCCATCAACAAACTGAAGAACCAGCAAGCGTCGATTAAAAAGGTCGAGTTAGGTGAAGCCAGTGTGGGTAGGGCTCGAGTTGCCTATGAAGCCGCCAGTAGAGAGTTATCCCGTCTAAGACGTGAGGTTGCCAGTACCGATCAACCTAGCAAGCAACTGACGCAATCCTTTGAAGCAGCAAAGCGTAAAACAGAGCGTCTTTCTCAAGCCTTAGGTAAGCAGCGAGATCGTTTGCAACAAAGCAGACGTGAGTTACAGCAAGCGGGAGTGTCCAGCAGAAACCTGATGGGTGATAACGCCCGATTAGGTGCATCGGTTGAGCGCCTCAGCCAAAAATATCGAAAACTGAATCAGGCCATGCGTGCTCAGGAGGCCAATAAAGCCCAGCGCGCAGACCTGCGAGGTCAGTTATTTGATGCGGTGGCATTAGGGGCGACAGTTATAGCACCGGTGAGCATTGCGGTGAATTTTGAGCAATCTATTGCGCGTTTAGGCGCTATTACTCGCTCGGGTGATGATGCGCTCTTAGGGCTCGAACAAACGGCTCGACGTTTGGGTGAAACAACCCAGTTTTCAGCCTCCGAAGCGACATCGGCCATGACCTTTTTAGGCATGGCCGGTTTTAAAACTAATGAGATCATTTCGGCCACTCCGGGCATGCTTAATTTGGCCCAGGCGGCTGGTAGTGATTTAGCGGGTACCGCAGATATTGCATCCAATATCTTAAGTGGTTTTTCTCTAAAAGCCGATGAGATGGGGCGTGTGGGTGATGTACTTTCTGCCACGTTCACAACGTCCAATACCACGCTGCAAATGCTTGGCGATACGCTCAAATATGCAGCCCCTGTGGCCAGTAGTGCTGGGGCGAGTATTGAACAAGTTGCTGCGATGGCTGGTTTGTTGGGTAATGTCGGTATCCAGGGCAGCATGGCGGGTACCGCATTACGTGCGGCGTTTTTACGTTTGTCAGCTCCGCCCAAAATTGCTGCGGATGCCTTAGCCAACTTGGGTGTTGAAGTTAAAGACTTGGATGGCAACTTGCGCTCGGTGCCTGAATTGCTACAAGAGTTAGCGCAAGCCACTGAAGGCTTAGGGTCGGCTGAAAGAGCCGAAGCCATTAAGCAAATCTTTGGCTCAGAAGCTTCTGCAGGTTTAACAGAGTTGCTCAAACAAGCTGGCTCCGGCGCATTGGATTCTTATATCCAGCAGCTACAGCAAGCGAAAGGCACCGCCGATACCATGGCTAAAAAAATGAGCGCAACCACGGCCGGTAGCCTGAAACGATTGGGCAGTGCACTTGAAAGTGTTGCGATCAGTATTGGCAGTTTACTGTTACCAAGCGTTGCTGCAGGCGCTGAGCTGTTTGCCGGAATGGCCAGCTGGGTGTCTGGTGCTGCGCAAGAATACCCATGGCTTACCAAAGTCATCGTCGGTGCAACGGTAGGTTTAGTTGCATTGAAGGTGACTGCTATCGCTGGCGCTTATGCGTTCACTTTTTTAAAAGGTGGTGTACTTAGCTTGGTGACTGCATACCGAACCTTGAGTGCTGGTATCGCCATGGCGCAATTAGGCATGGCGAGAATGAATATCCTATCGGCGCTATCTGCTGTTCGAATGGGAGTGGTGACCGCAGCGCAATGGGCGTTGAATGTTGCCATGACCGCCAATCCGATCGGACTCATTGTTGTGGGTATTGCCGCATTAGCGGGTGCAGCTTTTATGCTGATTAAATACTGGGAGCCCATCGGTGAATTCTTTTCAGGCCTTTGGGATGGTGTAAAAAATATTACCAGTGGTGCAGTAGATTGGCTGCTCGGAAAGATGGGCTTACTAGCAAAGCCTTTCGAGTTATTAGGTTCTGCCTGGAACGCTGTTTCTGGTTGGCTAGGCGATGATGAATCTGCCGATGCGCCATCTTCAGGTAATAAACGTAAGCTTGCTACAGCCGCCGTTGGGGCATCGCTAGCGGCGCAACCTGCAATGGCATTGCCGGATTCAACGGTCAACGCACTACCACACATTCAAGCAGTCAGCGCTTCTACTCATAACCAACAGTCGGTCAGCATTGATGCGCCTATTACCATTCATGCTGCACCCGGTATGGATGAGCGAGCTATTGCTGGTGAAGTTCAAAAAGCACTGGAGAAACGAGAGGCGCGAGCGGCAAGCCAACAACGAGGTGCCCTATATGATGTATAGGACATACGAATATCCTGAGAGCCATGGAAGGCGAAAACGATTGATGAAAGTTAAGGTGGTGCCATGAGCGAAACCATGATGGCGTTAGGCAGTTACCGATTCTCCATCGAGAGTGCGGCTTATCAAGAACTAAAGCACAGCCAAGCCTATCGTTGGCAAGCTCAAGAGCGATTACAACGCCGACCAGCCATGCAATTTGTGGGAGCCGGTGAGGAATCGATCGAGCTTAGTGGGGTGATCTACCCACATTGTAAAGGCGGGTTGAAACAACTGGATGCTATGAGAATAGAAGCTAGCAAGGGGCAACCTTTATTGCTAGTGGATGGCTTGGGTTTTGTCTGGGGACAATGGGTTATTACTCAAATTGATGAAGGGCAGTCATTCTTTCAGGGAAACGGTCAACCGCTTAAACAAAGCTTCCAACTTAAACTTGTGAATTATGGAGCAGATAACTAATGGCGATTTATCGAACGCGCGATGGCGATATGTTGGATGCAATTTGCTTGTCGTACTACGGCCAAGCGGATGGTTATCTTGAGTCTGTTTTAACTGCGAATCCCGGTCTTGCTGATATGGGTCCAGTCTATCCCTCTGGCTTATTAATCGAGCTGCCGAACCTATCGGAGCAAAACCGAAGCCAAGAGACTATTCGTCTATGGAGCTAATACATGAAATCAAGCTTTAGAATTCTGGCGGATCAGAAAAATATCACTGACACAATTCGAGATCGTCTGTTATCGCTTCGCATTACTGACGAGGCAGGCAATCAATCGGATACGGTTGAGCTGCAATTAGATGATCGTGGTGAAAAAATTCAATGGCCGAGCCATGGCGCGGAGTTGGAAATTTCTTTAGGAGCCGGTGAAAACAAATTGACCCGAATGGGTTTATACATCATTGATGACATCGAGCATTCAGGGCCTCCAAACACTATCACTATTCGCGGCAAAGCAGCGGATATGCGCGCTTCAATCAAGGCGCCTAAGACCCGCAGTTGGGATAGTCTTACGCTGGGCGCTTTGGTACAGACGATTGCAGGTGAGCATGGTTTGTCTGCAAAGATATCTGAACAATTGGCTCTGATCGCCATAGAGCACATCGACCAAAGCAATGAATCTGACTTGCACTTATTGACACGCTTAGCTCAGCAACATGGCGCCGTAAGTAAACCTGTTGCAGGCTTTCTGGTATTTGTCTCCAAAGGCGAAGCCAAGTCAGCCACCGGGCAGCAGTTGCCATTAGTTGATATACCAAAGCATCAAATTTCTCGGCACCGTATGACGCAAGCAGAACGTGGCAAGTATCAATCCGTGAAAGCCTACTGGCATGACAATGACACTGCGGAAAAACAGAGTGTATTAGTCGGTGATGGCGAGCCTATCTTTGCCATTCGCCATACCTACAACGATGCACAAGAAGCGACAAGGGCGGCCTCAGCCAAACTACAAAGCTTACTGCGAGGCACAGCCACGCTATCGCTAACATTACTCGGCAGGCCCGAGCTACAAGCCGAAGGAAAGCTTCGTATTGCAGGTATCCGCGATCCAGTAAATGGCGAATGGGTCATCAACCGTGTTGAGCACCAGCTAGATTCCAGTGGGTTGCAAACCCGGTGCGATGCTGAAGTTCCCAATAACTAATAAAGCAATGTTGTATTTGAAACCGCCCATGAGGCGGTTTCGCCGTTTTAGGAGATAGTAAATGGCACCAACCAAAGAAAAAGAAAACGGCATGGTGGTTGTGCCGAAAGATGAATTTGAAAGCTTGTTGAATAGCGCCGCAGAGCGTGGTGCCGAACGTGTACTAGCACATCTAGGTTTAGAAAACGGCCATGCCGCAAGAGATATTCGAGAGCTTCGAGACTTGTTGGATGCTTGGCGTGATGCCAGACGCACCGCATGGCAAACCGTTATCAAAGTCGCCACCACAGGCATTCTCGCCGCGCTCATTTTAGGTGTGGCCATTAAATTAAAGCAGCCTTGAGCGCATCAAAAATAAATAAACGGAGGGCAATAAAATGCTTACACTATTAGGTAGCCTGCTTGGCTTTATTTCCAGTGCTTTTCCCGACTTGCTGAATATCTGGCAAGACAAACAAGACAGAAAACACGAGCTACAGATTCTTGATCGACAAATGGAGCAAATGCGCCTTGGTCATAACCAACGGCTAGAAGAAATTACCGTCAATGCGGACATCAACGAAAGCCTGGCATTGTTAAAACACGATAGCCAGCCTTCAGGCATTAAGTGGGTTGACGGTCTTAGGTCATCGGTACGACCGGTGATCACTTACGCTTTTTTCCTATTGTTCACCGCCATCAAAGTCAGCGCGTTATATGTATTGGTTTTCGATCAAGGCTTAGATTTCGTCATCGCTTTGCCACAAATTTGGGACCCAGAAACACAAGCGCTGTTTGCAGCGGTAATGAGCTTTTGGTTTGGTCAACGTGCCTTGGCAAAAGCCAGGGGGCAGTAATATGCGCAACATTACCCAAGATGGCATCGACTTAATCAAACGGTTCGAAGGCTTTAGCTCGACTGTTTATATCTGCCCAGCCGGATACCCAACCATCGGCTATGGGCATTTGGTCCGTTCGAGCGAATCTTTTAATGAGATCAGTGAGACTGAAGCCGAAGAGCTTTTGCGCAAAGACGTTGAGACTGCTGAGCGAGCGGTCTTACGTTTGGTGAACGTCCCACTAACTGATGGCCAGTTTGATGCGTTGGTTTCATTTACCTTCAACCTTGGATCAGGGGCCTTCCAGCGATCGACTCTTCGAAGAAAGGTCAATCGCCAAGCTCATACCGAGGTGCCAGCGCAACTGATGCGCTGGGTGTGGGCTGGTGGGCGGAAGTTGAATGGATTGGTAAGTCGCAGAAGCACTGAAGCTATGAGATATGTTGCTTAAATGAGCGCCATTTCAAGCTTGTGTTTACGTTTTACCCAGTCGGGCAAAGAGCGTTCAAGCAGTCTATAGAACTCAGGACTATGGTTATGATGCACTAAGTGACATAACTCATGAATGATCACGTACTCGATGCATTCTTTCGGAGCTTTTATAAGGTCAAGGTTTAGAGTTAATGTTTTGTTTTTTGAGAGACTGCCCCAACGTTTTTTGAGCTTCATGATTTTCACGGTGGGCTTGCTAGCATCATTGAGTTTGAACTTTGCCCAGCACTCCTCAAAAGATTTAGTTAAATAAAGATTGGCTTTTGATCGGTACCATTCGTTCAAAATCGCCTCAATATTCTCTGGTTTGCTGCGATCTGTCGTGGTCATGAAGAAACCATTTTTCAGGAGAATGTTGTTTTCAGAACCTTGCGCGATTTTCAGACGGTATTTTTTCCCTAAATATAAATGACTTTCGCCACTAACGTATTTTCTTGAGGGGGTTCTGGGATCAAACTGATCAAAGTATCGTATTTGGCGTTTAATCCAGCGGGCGCGTTTTTTAACTTTCTCTTCAATCGCTAGTCTTTCTGTTCCTTCTGGTGCTTTAACAAAAACGGATTTGTCAGGATGAACGGATATTTCTAGTGACTTTCTTTTAGAAAAGGATATTTGAAAGGGGATTTCTCCCCCTCCGTATGTAATAGAATATGTCATTGCTGACATCAATGATGTCTCCTGTGCTTAGCAACTTGCATTGTTTTTTCGATAATCTCATCCATCTGTTCCAAGCTAAGAGCTACGCCATGCTGCTCTTTCACCTCATCATATAAATAATCATCGATATCATTCATTGCCGTTTTTTGAACGTCAGAATCGTCCCAAAAATCGACCTTCCAATGAACGTCTATTATCCGCTGAATAGCAAGCGAAGTTTCCGAAGCAATAGTGTCGATCTGATCCTCGTCCATGTCGTAAAGCATGAAAAAGGGCTTTACCAAGCCGAAATAAGCACAAGCTTCATCGTTCTCGCGAATATTCTCAGGTACATCGTCATGTTGCTTAGTGGCGACTTTATTACGAATATCAATTACACGGTTTAAGTATTCAAGGTCAGATATTCTTCTGGCCTTAAAGTCATCAATGGCTTCCTGAATTAACTTTGAAAACTTTTCATAAAAGGCAGGATCTTCGTCCATATTTTCTGAGATGCTACGCTTGGTAGCATGTGCAATGGTATCTGCTTTAGAGGCGGTTGTTTTTGTCTGATAAACCCCCTGATCCTCTTTCACCATATTAAACATTTTCTCATCAAAAATATTAACAGGCTCGTTCAGTTGAGTTACTTCATTCGCCTGAATATGGGTATCCAGTAGTTTCTTGATTTTTGGCTCGTAGTCACGGTAATCAATAGCTTCGGCATATCTCAACTTAACTGCGGCTTTTAAGTTCTGGAATCGCTTAAGGTCATCCTTATATTTTTTCAGTTTATTTTCATCTGAGTTCATAATGAATTGTTCAGATGATAATGCGATGCCAAGTGACTTACTGAATGCCGATAAGCATTCATAAAACTCTTCACGCACTTCGTCATCTGCTAGTAGGACCTCATAGGCCTCTTCATCCTTGGAGTTCTTAACTTCCTTGAATAGATCCCATAAGTCGGAATAACGTTGAGGCAATTTGAAAACTTCTTCATTTATTGAAGTCAGTGTTCCCGCTAAATCATCCTCATCAAACCCCTCGAATGCTTCATACATGGTAAGGGCTTCATCCAATTCACCCAGTACGCTTGCATAGTCGACGATATATCCGAACTCTTTGCCTTCGTAAAGCCGGTTGACCCGAGCAATCGCCTGTAAAAGGGTATGCTCTCTAAGCGTTCTGCATAGATACAAGACAGTGTTTCGTGGTGCGTCAAACCCAGTTAAAAGTTTATCTACAACGATCAGTATTTCTGGATCATCACCATGCTTGAACTGGTTGATTACCTGCTTGGTGTACTCCTCTTCTGAGCCAAAGCGTTTCATCATTTTTTCCCAGAACTTGCCGACTTCGTCTGTAGGGCCTTCATCAACCTCTTCATGACCCTCCCGCGTATCGGGTCCTGAAATGACTACTTCGGTTGTTACCGTACCAATCTCTTGAAGAAATTTTTGATATTTAAGCGCAGCAGGCTTTCCTGGCGCGACGAGTTGCGCTTTAAAGCCTGTGCCCTGCCAGTTAGCTCGAAAATGCTCACTGATATCGAACGCTCGCATATAGATGACCTGGTCTGCTTTATTAAGCATTTCAGCACGCGCGTATTTCTTTTTTAGGTCGGCTTTTTGCTCTTTACTCAAATCAGCCGTATGGCGTTCAAACCACAGATCGATCGCAGACTGATTCTGTTCCATTTCAATGTGTCTGCCTTCATAGAGCAGCGGCAATACGGCTTCATCAGCTACAGCTTGCTTTATCGTGTAATGAGGCTCTATCAGTCCGCCGAACTTGGCAAAATTATTTTTTTCCTTTTTAAGTAAAGGCGTTCCAGTAAACCCAAGAAAACAAGCGTTAGGCAGCATTTGCCGCATTCTGGCTGCCAGCGATCCAAAGTTGGTTCGATGGCTTTCATCGACAAGTACAAATATATCCTGTGACTCATCGACAAACTTTTCTGCAACCCAACCCTTTTCAAACTTATGAATCAGTGTGGTGATAAGGCCTACTTTGTCTTTGAGATGCTTTACTAGATTACGCCCAGAAGTGGCACGTTCACGACTTAAACCGCAGGCAGCAAAGGTGTTGCCAAGCTGTTTATCTAAGTCATCCCTATCGGTGACCAGAATGATTCTCGGATTAATTAACTGAGGATCAAGCGCCATAGCTCTGGTAAGCATGACCATGGTGAGGGATTTCCCTGAGCCTTGGGTATGCCAAATAACGCCGCCTTGCCGGGCTTCTTTTGCTCCCAGTTTTTTGATTCGGGCTATCGTGGCCTTAATGACAAAATATTGTTGATAGCGAGCAACCTTTTTAATGCCCCCATCAAAAAGCGTAAAACGGTAAACCAGGTCAAGAACTCGGTCTGGCCTGCAAAGGCTATAGATAGACTTATCCTGTTCTGTAACTAAGCGCTTACCTTCAGCTTCTAACTCATCAAAAAAGGTTCTAGCATTTGAAAACTCGCCACTGAATAATTGCGCTTTTACATCATCGCTAAGCGCCTTATTCACCGCATTATCAACATCAACTTCTTTATCTTCTTGCTCCTTCCATACACCCCAAAACTTTTTAGGTGTACCTGCTGTAGCATACTGTGCAGCGTTCTTATTCACCGCCATAACTTGCTGCACAAAGGTGAAAAGACGAGGGATATAGTCGTCGCCTTGGTTTCTGATGTTTTGCGACACAGCTTGTTCAACATCTACCTTTGATGACTTGCACTCAATCACGCTAAACGGGATGCCATTCACAAACAAAACAATATCCGGCCGGACGGTTTCGGTGCTGCGTGCTCGCTCTACGGAAAATTCAGCGACTGCATGAAAACTATTATTCGAAGGCGTTTTCCAGTCGATATAGTTTAAGGTAAAACTTTTCGAATCCCCCTCAATAGTTTGCTCCATGGCTGAACCCAAAGTGATCAGGTCGTAGATGGCTTCATTGGTTTTTTGCAGGCCATCAAACTTAAAGTTTTTAAGTTTTTGGATGGCCGTTTGAATGTTTTCCTCGCTAAAAAGATACTCCCCACCTTTATAGTTGATGCGGTTTATCTTTTTGAGTTGCTTGCGAAGAATACCTTCCATGATGACGTTAGATGTTCGGCCACCGCGCTCAGCCAGCGCTTGCTCGGGCGTTAAATACTGATAGCCTAAGTTTATCAGTTGTTGTAATGCTGGAATCTGTGACAAGTACTTTTCGTTAAACTTAAAGCCTGAAGGCTCCGAGTTTGCTGCGTAATTGACTGGCGGTGTGCTCATGCGACGCTCTCCTTAGAAAACTCCTGAGGTTCACCTTCAGCGCCAGACTGGGTACTGCTCACTTGCCACTCACCTGTAAGCAGCTTTTGCATCAAGCCGCGTTTCTGGCTGCGGTACTGTTCTAAGGTCTTTTTGAGTAAGCTGATTTCTTGATTACTCAGATTTAGAACATGGGCAATTTCCTTTTGCTTTTCTTTGGAGCTTGGCACGCAAATATGACAACTGAGGAATGTGTCGATCTTGACGGCCATACGCTCAACCAACGTCCCTTCAACCATCGTTGCAAAAATAGCTATCTGTCTTGAGCACGTAAGTGCGTAAGTCAAAAAGTCAGAGTCAATTTTATTTTCATCAACCCTAAGCACTTCATAAATTGGTGATAGAACCACTTTATGCTCAACTTCCGATCTGGCAATTGCTCCCCATCTTAGGTTAGCGGGATTAAACACAATATCTTTTGGATGTACGACTTTGTATTTTTTGCCACCCTTGTCGATAACAAGAAACTCTCTGTTATAACGATCAGTTTTGGCAGTTACTCCATTTTCTATGGTCAATGAGTAGAGAGGAACTTGCTCTGAAGGAACTTCTCTTTCATTACGTACAGTGACAAACGACGCTATTTTATGCTTTTCCCAACCTGAATTTTTTGAATTTCCGGGTTTGAAATACGTTTGACACAACCACTCAAATTGCTTTTCCTTGGCCGCAATTAACGCTTCGGTTTTTTCGATTGCTTTGTCCCATAACGCTAGCGTACTTGCTATTTGTTTTTGCTCCGGTTTTGGCGGAATTAAAATTGGGACTTTGTTTAAATCTTTTTGCCCGATATTTGCACGAACAACTCCTTGAGATCGTCGGATCATTTCTCTACGAATGTTACTGCTATTAAAACAATAGCCAGCGAAATATGGGTCCAGTACATCTTCCTGTTGTCGACCTCGAATTACAAAACCACCAAAGGTTATCTCTTCATGATCAAGATAAACTGAAGAATATGCAATTTCGTTTGGTACCTCTGAGGTTCGGTTGAAGAGGAGGTCGCCATACATCACAGAAGATTCGGCTTTTTGCTTTTCTGTAATTTGAACTTTGCCTTGAATATCTTCTCTTTTCAAAAAATGACTTTTGAAAATATCCATGACATTTACGAACTCAGTTCCTTGCCCGTATGCGCTTTTATCTGCATTGATGCCATTTTTGAATTCCATAAATGCCCCAAGCGTTGTACTTTTCCAGCCTGAGGGGATTTTGTTTGAATTATTCATTTGTCACCCTCCAGTTTCTTCTGCGCACGTGCCAATTGTGGTATACCTTTTTCAGGCTTAGGCAAATCTTCCGGCATGGTGCCGCCTAACTCCTGAATGGTTTCGCGTACCTTGGCGCCCACCTCAAAATGGGTTTGGTTGGCCTGGGTCTTATTGCCGACCTCATCGCGCTTGAGCTTCTCTTCCGTTTGGGTGGCGCGGAACAGGTTGGCTGCTAATTCAGTGCTGCCCATATGGTCGAGTATTTTTTGGCTCTTTTTTAAGTCTTTGTGTTGGTGAATGGCTTTATTGTCTAAGCCACCATAGAGGCCTTTGTAACCATGGTTCTGGAAGATGGCATAGTCTAAGCCAGTCTCAACACCCGCATCTTTGGCAGCGGCAGCCAATTGTTTATTGTGGTCTGCTAGCTCATTGCGTAGCATCAAGCGCTTTTGGTCCTCATTGAGCTGCTGAAACCCAGTGTCGTCTTGCAGTTCCTGGCGACGGGTTTGAATGGCAAAATAGGTCTGGCCGTTGGCAATCACCGCTTTGCTGGCATCAGCATTTTGTACGATGAGATAGCAGGCATAGCGGGAAAGCTGGTAGTCTCGGGTGGAGCGCTGGGCGCCTGAGCCAATATCGACCATTTTCCCCACCTGGGAAAAATGGTCCTCACTAGGCTGGCCGGAGCCTTCACAGGCAGTTATGGCCTTTTTGATCACTCGTTCAAACTTGTCCCAGCTACTGTAGTCAAGTACGGCTTGTAGCTCTCTGGCAAACCAGAACTCAGAGCTTTCGCCTTCCTGTTTTAAGCTTTCAAAGGTCAAGTGCTCCGCGCTAATAGGTGTTTTTTTGCTCATTTGGCCACCTCCGCTTTGTTTGCTGGGGCTATATCCTTTAGCATTTCGGCCATTTTTTGGCGCACATCGCTTAGTTCAGTTTCAAGCGTGGTAATTTCAGCTTGTACGGCGACAATGTCGATCTCGACTTCTTCTTCGAAGGTATCTACATAGCGAGGAATATTCAGGTTGAAGTCGTTTTCTTTGATCTCTTCAAATGAGGCCAAATGAGCATATTTTTCAACTTCTTCACGTGCGGTAACCGCCGTAACGATTTTATCCAGGTGTTCATCAAGTAGGATATTCTGGTTTTTCCCAGCTTGGTAATGTTCTTTACCGCTGGCATCTACAAATAGAACGTCTTTACGGTTTTCATTCACGCCACCTTTTTCCCGCGTTCTATCGAACATAAGAATAGCGACTGGAATACCAGTACTTGGGAATAAATTTCCTGGCAGACCAATAACCGCATCAAGCAAGTTTTCTTCGATCATTTTTTGGCGGATTCGGCCTTCAGCGGCGCCTCTAAACAGTACGCCATGGGGTACCACAACCGCGATTCGACCTTCCTTTTCAACGGCGGCTTCGACCATGTGGCTAACAAAGGCAAAATCCGCTTTTGATTTTGGTGGTAGCCCGCGCCAATAGCGGTTGTATCTATCTTCTTCAACTTCCTCTGAACCCCATTTGTCGAGTGAAAACGGCGGGTTAGCGACGACATTATCAAACTTCATGAGCCGATCGTTTTCGACCAATGCGGGAGAGGTTAAAGTATTGCACCATTCAATTCGGGCAGAATCAGCACCGTGAAGGAACATATTCATTCGCGCTAGCGCCCAAGTGCTGCCATTCACCTCCATGCCGTAGAGTGAGTAATTTCGATCGCCCACTTGTCGGGCAGCTTCAATAAGCAGCCCGGCAGATCCACATGCTGGGTCACAAATGCGAGCGCCAGCTTTAGGCGCGCTTAATCTTGCTACTAACTCAGATACTTTGTGTGGCGTGTAGAATTCACCAGCTTTTTTACCCGCATCGGAGCCAAAGCGCTCAATAAGGTAAATGTAAGTATTACCAATAACATCTTCAGAAACGCGTGTAGGTCGCATATCTAAAGCGGGCTTATTAAAATCATCAAGTAGGGTTTTAAGGCGACGGTTTCGGTCTTTGGTTTTTCCTAAATTGGACTCGCTATTGAAATCAATATTTCGGAAAACGCCTTCTAGTTTTGACTTGTTCGCTGTTTCAATATGCTCTAAAACAATGTTGATCAGCTCGCCAATATTCGGCTCGTTCTTGCGCTCAAATAAAGAATAATAGTTGGCCAAAAACTTGTCGGTAACGACTGTTTTCTTTTCTTTCGTTTCTGGGTCTTCGATTTCTTCAGTTAGCTCAACCATCGGAAGCAGAAAACGTTCACGCTCAAGTTTTCGTCTAATACGGGTGTCATCATCACCATATTGTTTTTTATATTCTTCGTAGTGGTCATTCCATACATCGGAAATGTATTTCACAAACAGCATTACCAAGATGTAGTCTTTATATTGTGCTGGATCGACAGCACCTCGGAATGTATCGCAAGCAGCCCATGCTGCATTATTAATGTCTTTTTGTTGAATTTTGTCATTCATACTCTTGCTCATAAATGTGCCCTCAAATTATTGTTACGGTGCTGGCTGGTTGCAGCCAGCACCGATTAAAGTTAATTAAACTGTTAAATGCTTATTTCGGATGATTGAGTCCATGTAATCGACCGACCAAACGGAGGGTAAATTGATGTACTGTCCTTTACGGTATACCTTGCGATAGGTTCACCTTGCTCGTTAAGCTCTTCGCATTCATAGGTGTCAGTGTCTTGCCCTTTCCTTTGCGTCCACTGACTATCCAAAATGTTTAGAGTATGTGACTCTGGCAAGCCCATTTTCTTCTTGTACTCATCAGTCATAAATCCTCCTTACCCTTTAATATTACGAGGGTCATTGCCATGACTATCTTTGCGCTGTATTTGGCCATCTTTACCGTGAACAACCAGCTCTGAGCCTTCCCGTTTGCTTTGTTCACGGGCAGCTGCTTCGGCCTCTTTTTTCGTTGAGTGAACACTGCTAGCGCGATCAGATCCACCTTTCTTGTTGGCCCATCCATCTGCATGAGGCACAACGTGGCGAGTAGAGTTGTTGCTAGATTTAATATTTTTTGTCATACTTACTTTACCTTTTATTGGTTAACTACCTTGTTCAATGTGCTGCAACACTTTGAACGCTCTAAGAACCCAGTGACTGCAATCACTGGGATTCCGATGCAAAACACATCAGAATTCCTTCCATAAGCTGGCGCTTTTTCTCTGCCAACTCTTTCATTATTTTTTGCTCTTCAAGGGCTAGTCGCTCCAGCTCAACAATCTTTATTTGCGCATCCATAGATGGAATTAAAAGCTCCAAGCTCTCCAGTGCTGGCTTCCCTATAGTACGCTGCACTGTGCCGGTCGATTGACTCAGCAAAGCTGCCTGCGATGCGGGCTGATTAATGAACCAGCAAAGGTATGCTGGATCGATCTTGTTTTTCTTTTCTATTCGAATGCGAAGTAGCGGAGCTGCAATAACTGCATTTTCTAGTTCGGCATTAATAAGGGCGGCTGTGTTTGTAAGCCCTCGAGATCTAAAAGCAATGTCGTTCACTTCTACACGATGCTTTTCTTTAAGCTCTTCCATATCGATAACGACTAGCTCATCACGGTTTAGTCGGTTATCTTCAGTAAGATCCTTCATTTGAATAACTGCGACATTGCCGCTCTGGTCGGGATCCAACCTTGTGCGGAAAGAGTGCCCCATCTGTACAGAAGCAATGCTTTTCAATTTTGCTTTCATGCTCTCTCCAGTATTAAAGTGCTGTAACGACGTTTCTGTAATTTGATGTTGAGTTTAAGTGCAGGCCTGTGTGTTGTCAATGCCAAATAATGCAAAAACGTCATTACTGCAAAAATAATTTATGTTTTGTGCTTTTGCCCAACCAATTCACCCAACAAACCTTTTGATTAGTCCGACAATAAGCTACTGATTTTAAAGGGTTCTCTGTTCTCTGGTCATGGACTTGGGCGGTTCGAGATAGGGAGAGGCGCAGAGAGTATTCGGCAATTTAGAGAATATTCGCCTTGGATAGTCCGTGATTAGAAATGGTACGAAGTCCGTAAACCCTTGCCACATAAGGCCTGTAGCGCGGGGCGCAGGCATAAAAAAAGGTGAACTGAGATCAGTTCACCTTCTTAAATTGGTGGAGGCGGCGGGATTTGAACCCGCGTCCGCCAGTACTCCGCTCAGTGCTCTACATGTTTAGTTTCCGTCTATTGATTTAGCGCTTATCAGCCCGGCGGGCAGGACGTTAAGCGCGATCCTGTAAAGTTTTAGTGGCTCCATCCCAGGCTTACTTCACCACGATCCAATTCTGAATGACAGTTAGTAACGCGGTATTGGCACCTTGTTAAAAACCGCTAACCGGGTTTAAGCGGCTAGAGCGTAGTTGTCGTCGTTGGCAACTATAAGGTTTCAGCTTTGGATTAACGTGATTGGCTGACATCACGACATGCACATCTGAGTTTTGTTACCGGCGTCGAATCCAGATCGCCCCCGTAACTGGCCCCGTGTAAATTGAGCATTTCTCACACGGCTGATCATTGTATGTCAAAAGTGTAAATGGGGATAGCGAAACAATATTTAAAGGTTTAGAGTTTAATATTTAGGTTTTTAATGAATGGAGATGTATTTATGTCAGTTCCTAAAATTGCTATCAATGGTTTTGGTCGGATTGGTCGAACTGTAATGAGGATCGCAAAAATGCGAGGGCATTATGACGTTGTTGCGATTAATGATTTGGCCGAGCCAGACCATTTAGCCTATGCGTTTAAATACGACAGTATTCACGGTCAATATCCTGGGGATATATCGGTAGATGGCGATACGATGACGATTGATGGTGATCCCTTTAAAGTGTTGTCGGAGCGTGATCCATCAAAGCTCCCTTGGAAAGAACTGGGCGTCGATTACGTTGTTGAAAGTACGGGTAAGTTTCGAAAATTATCTGAGTTGCAACAGCATCTAGATGCAGGAGCGAAGCGGGTTCTGTTAACGGTTCCGCCAAAAGACAAATTAGAAGCGACTTTAGTGAGCGGTGTGAATGATCATGTTGTGAAGCAAGAATCAACGATCATTAGTAACGCAAGCTGTACAACAAACTGCTCAGCACCCTTGGCAAAAGTGCTCCATGAAAATTTTGGAATTCGCTGTGGGTTGTTGACGACTGTTCATGCTTATACATCTGACCAGCGCCTGATAGATGCTCCTCATAAAGATAAGCGCCGTTCGCGTAGTGCCGCTGTCAATATTGTTCCAACGACTACCGGAGCAGCACGAGCGATTGGTGTGGTTATTCCTGAGTTGGCTGGGAAGCTAGATGGTTTGGCAATGCGTGTCCCTGTTTCTGATGGGAGCATTGTCGATTTAACCGTTGAATTAGAAGCAGATGTGACCGTCGAGCAGGTAAACGCTGCAATGTTAGAAGCGTCAAAAGGTTCTTTAAAAGGCATTTTAGCTTATTCGACGGATCCACTTGTTTCTAGTGACATCATTGGTAATTCACATTCCAGTATTTTTGACGCTGAGCTAACACAGGTCATGCAAAAGAGAATGGTGAAAGTGGTGAGCTGGTACGATAACGAATGGGGTTACAGCACGCGGATGGAAGAGTTGATTGGCCGCTTGGCAAAAATGGATGGAATGACGTTAGGTTAATTGTTTAAGCTGTTCCTGTGAAAAAGGCGAGTCAAAAATGGCTCGCTTTTTTATTTAAAATTTTTGTTTTTAGAATTCGCTCTATAAGTGGCAGACGTTAGTTATTGGCTTTTAATGTCCGAGTTTTTTCTCGATTCCAATCCCGTTCTTTCTCTGTTGCGCGTTTGTCGTGATCTTGCTTGCCTTTTCCGAGAGAGACGCCGCATTTCACTAAGTGGCCTTTCCAATAAAGCGATGTTGCTACGACCGTATACCCTTTTTGCTCAGTTGCTGCTTGTAGTCGACTTATCTCTTTCCTGTTGAGTAACAATTTTCTTGTTCGAGTCGGGTCTGTAACATAATGAGTTGAAACAGTTTGAAGGGGCTGGATTTGGACCCCGAGTAAAAAAGCTTCTCCACCCTTAAACAGTACATAGCTATCAACTAGCTGTACTTTACCTTCGCGGCAGCTTTTGACTTCCCACCCAAGCAGGGAAACGCCCGCCTCGATTGTATCTGTAATGTGATAATCAAAGCGTGCTTTTTTGTTTTGAGCAATTATATTGCTGGGAACTTTTTTCTTCTTAGCCATGGCGGCGGATTATAGCCATACCAAAGGCTCATGCCTACTTATCTTGATGTTTTTCTGAGAATAGGCATTCCTCTGATCCTCTGTAATTTTCCTGATACAATCTCAATCTTTAACAAAATAATGACAATAAGATTTGTTGGGGGTATCTATGGATAAACGAAAAATGCATGGCACTTGGTCAAGCCGATGGACATTTATCCTAGCGGCCACAGGTTCAGCAGTCGGCTTAGGAAATATCTGGAAGTTTCCTTATATCGCTGGTGAAAATGGGGGTGGTGCCTTTGTTCTTGTCTATCTGCTTTGTATTGCAATTATTGGCGTGCCTATCATGATGGCCGAAACGATGTTGGGTCGTCGAGGTCGTCAAAGCCCTGTGAATACCATGCATGATCTAACGCTTGAAGCAGGGATGAGCAAAGGTTGGACTGCGATCGGTTGGTTTGGCGTGGTTGCTGGATTGCTGATTCTTTCTTTTTATAGTGTGATTGCTGGTTGGTCTTTAAAGTACATTGCTGTTATTGCAGAAGGGACATTTGTTAATGCAACAGGAGAAATGGTTGCAAGCCATTTCTCAGCATTACAGGCGGATAAGAGCGAATTAATTATTTGGCACACGGTTTTTATGATGTTGACGATGGCGGTAGTCATCGGTGGAGTAACGAAAGGGCTTGGTGCAGCTGTTAGAATCCTAATGCCAATTCTATTTGTATTGCTTTTGGTTATGTTGTTTTACGGAGTTTCAGAGGGAAACTTCTCGGAAGGTTTTAAATTTTTATTCGATTTTAAATTCGATAAATTAACATGGGAAGGTGTGCTAGTTGCTTTAGGCCATGCTTTTTTCACGTTGAGTTTAGGCATGGGCGCCATTATGGCTTATGGAGCTTACATGCCAAGTGATGCGCCAATTGGTAAAACAGTTTTAACGGTTGCTTTCTTGGATACGTTAGTCGCATTGGTTGCAGGTTTGGCAATTTTCCCCATTGTGTTTGCAAGTGAAGCAATAGAGCCGGGAGCTGGTCCTGGTTTGTTATTTGTTTCTCTGCCGATTGCTTTCGGGAGTATGGAAGGCGGAGTGTTGTTTGGAACGGTATTTTTCATATTAATATCAGTTGCCGCTTGGAGTTCTGCTATTTCTTTAATTGAACCGGCGGTTGCTTGGTTGGTTGAAACTAAAATGTGTGGCCGCTTTTGGGCAAATATTTTAATGGGAGGGATTGCTTGGACAATAGGTTTAGGAACGGTCTACTCATTTAATGATTGGTCTGGCCCAGAATATCAATTCTTAGGTTTTACATTTTTCGATTTTGTGGATTTTTTGACATCGCAAATAATGTTGCCACTTGGTGGAATGTTTATTGCCATCTTTGCTGGTTGGTGTATGCATAAAACACATGTGCGAAATGAAATGTCTCATGAATCGCAAGAAATGTTTGAGTTGTGGCGAGTATTTGTTCGTTACATCTCACCTGTTTTAGTAGGTTTGGTTTTTGTTGTTCTAATGTGGGAGCAATTTGTTGGTTAGCGCATTGTAAATAAAAAGCTGAGCTGAAAAAGTCAGTATTTAAAAAATATCACTCAATAATTTAGATTAAAGATAAAGAGCCACTAGTGTCGAAAACAATAGAAAGAACTGCATTGGTTGAATACACACCTTCTCAAATGTTTGAGTTGGTCAACGATATAGAAGCTTATCCTGAATTTATGGATGGCTGTGTCGGTTCAGAAATTTTGTCGAAAACTGACGCTTGCATTGAGGCGCGACTTGATTTAAAAAAAGGTAAGTTCTCACAAAGCTTTATCACTCGAAATATGTTGGAGAAAAATCAATGTGTGAATATGCAATTAGTTGATGGCCCGTTTAAACAATTAGATGGCCAGTGGACGTTTGAGGCTTTGGGTGACTCGGCATGCAAGGTCAGTTTGTCCTTAACCTTTGAATTTAAAAATAAATTGGTTGCACTGGCAGCGGGAAGTTGGTTTGAATCCGTGGGTAATCAATTGGTTGATGCAGTTTGTCTTCAGGCGAAAAAAAGATACAGCTAACGAAATCTAAAAAACAGAATACTTAAAAGTCTTGCGGAAAATAATTGTGAACGAAAAAACTGAATCATTTGAAATTGAAGTGGCTTATGCCACGCCAGAAAAACAAAAAATAATCTCGCTGATGGTGAAGCCGGGAATCACAGCGCTTGATGCTGCTGAAATGTCGGGTATCGTAATAGATTTTCCTGAGATAGATCTATCAACAGCAAAGTTAGGATTGTTCGGGAAAGCATTTGGTGCAAGAGGATTGAAGGCGGCAAATGAATACGAGTTGCAGCCTCATGACAGAGTCGAAATTTATCGACCATTAACGGCTGATCCAAAAGAAGTGCGAAGACGCCGAGCAGAAAAAGCGAAAAAAGAAAAAACGGGAAGTTCGGAAAAGGGCGCTTGAAAAAAGAGGACGAGAGCAATCTAAAACTTGCGGTAAGTATTTAAATTGCTTCTTAGAAATATTTTGTTTTTAATGCCGGCGATAAAAAGCCAATTTCTTAAACAGGTGGCTTTTTATTTGAGCCGATTACTACTTAGCGACAGAACAAGATAGCTAAATAGTAACTTGTGTCTTACTCTTCTTCAGTTGCTGCCGTGTCTTTGGTTTCAGTTGTTTTAACCGCAGATTGAGGTGGTGGCGTCGGTTGGTAGTCACCAGAAAAATGCGTCAACTTATCGTCTTCAAAATAGACAGTGAATTTTTCTTTTGTAGTTTTTCCGTCAGAATCCCGAAGCGAATAATAATAATCCCAGCGATCTTGCTCGAAGCTATCTTGGATTAGCGCAGTTCCCAAGACAAAGTTGACTTGTCTTTTGGTCATCCCAGGCTTAAGTTGATCCACCATCTCTTGAGTGACGATATTGCCCTGTTGGATATTAAGTCGATAGACTCCAGGAAATTGCAGCCAAGAACAGCCATTGATAGCCATAAGCCCTAGAAGGATGACTGGTATACCAATGAATTTCTTAAGGTTTTTGTGAGTGTGTCTTCTATTTTGATTTATTAGTATTTTACGCTTACTGCAGGAATTTCTCATTCTAGGGTTCCACATCGTCGATTGAACGGGGATAATACCCGAAATAAATCCACACTGAGAAGTCTGAACGTAATAAAGACTTCAATTGGTTAAAATAATAAGGACAACTCATGTCGTCGGAAAATGTTGAACTGCGTAATGCTGGACTGAAAGTCACTTTACCTCGTGTCAAAATTCTTCAAATTCTAGAAGGCTCAGAACAACGTCACTTGAGTGCTGAAGATGTTTATAAAGCACTGCTGGAGTCTGGCGAAGACGTGGGTTTAGCAACGGTTTATCGTGTACTGACTCAGTTCGAGAGCGCTGGCTTAGTGATGCGGCATAATTTCGATGGCGGCCACTCTGTGTTTGAGCTTGCTACCGGCGAGCATCATGACCACATGGTGTGTGTTGACACGGGAAAAGTCATAGAGTTCCACAACGATCAAATCGAGCAGTTACAAATTGATTTGGCTGAAGCGGAAGGGTATGAGCTAGTTGGGCATTCACTCGTACTTTATGTGAAGCCCAAAAAATAATTTTTTTAATGCTTGCTGCTTATGCAATCATTTCTTTTGCGTGATCAAGTGAAGCCTGTGTCACCTTGTCATTACCGATCATGCGAGCAATTTCTTCAACCTTTTGCTCTTCTGATAATTGTCCCAAAGAGGTAACAACGTTGTTGCCTTTTTTCTGTTTGTTGACCCGCAAATGGCAGTGCCCCTTTCCAGCGACTTGCGCTAAGTGAGTGACGCAAATAATTTGGGCTTTTTCGCCAAGTTTTCTTAACAGTTGTCCAACAATATCTGCTGTTGCACCGCCTATTCCGACATCGACCTCATCAAATACTAATGTTGGGGTTGAGGAAGTTTGTGCGGTAACTACTTGGATCGATAGACTGATTCGAGAAAGCTCGCCTCCAGATGCTATTTTCCCGAGAGGTTTCATTGGTTGGCCTGGGTTAGTCGATATCAGCAGTTGTACTTCTTCGATTCCGTTTGCGGTGGGTTGCTCAAGTGTTTGTAGGTCTACTTTTAACTGGGCATGCTCCATCGCTAATTTTTTCAGTTGTTGATTGACATTTTTTGCAAGTTTTTCACCGGCAGCCTTTCTTTTGCTTGATAGTTTTTCAGCCAGTAATAAATAGGCTTGCTTCTGTTGACTGACTTTATCCTCAAGTAAATCCAGATCACCATCATCACCCGATAAAGCTGCTAGCTCTTCTGCTAATTGAGCATATAGGTCGGTGAGTTCTTCAGGCTTTATTTTGTGTTTTCTTGCGATGTCAAACGCAGCCGATAAGCGCTCTTCGACTAATTGCAATCTTTCAGGATCGAGATTGAAGGAATCGATGTGTCGTTCTATTTCGTGTTGAGCTTCTTCTATTTGTATTTGTGCAGAAGACAGTAATTGAGTTGCCTCTTTGATAGCAGGAATATCCTGAGGGAGTTCGGTGGCAATATGAAGTGCCTTATTTAATCCCTCTAAAATGCTTTGGTCTTCGCCCCCGCAAAGCGCAGTTAGTTGGTAGCTGTTATGCAATATAGCTTCGCCATTAGCGAGTTGCTTTTGTTCTGCATCTAAAAGAAGAGTTTCGCCTGGTTGTAAGCCTAGTTGATCAAGTTCATTAACTTGATAGCTTAGTAACTGTACACGCGCAGAAGATTCCTCAGCATTATCTTTCAGTGTGTTGAATCGCTTCAGAGTCGATTGCCAATCGAGAAAAGCATTTTTGACTTCTGAGGCTAATTTTTCGTGGCCAGCATACTCATCGACAAGTTTTCTTTGAGTGTCTTTTTTCAGTAAAGACTGATGTTCGTGTTGAGCGTGAATGTCGATCAACATTTCGCCTAGGGTTTTTAATTGAGCGAGAGTGACGGGTTGGCCGTTGATGTACCCGCGTGATCGCCCCTCTTTTGTGATAACTCGACGTAAAATACATTCGTTATCCAAAATAAGATCATGTTCGATCAGCCAGTTTTTGGGTTCTTTGAGTTTGCTGATATCAAAGCTCGCATTGATATCAGCACGCTCTTCTCCATTTCGAACGCGATCAGGATCCGCACGATCACCCAGCGCAAGGCTCAACGCATCTAGCAAAATGGATTTTCCTGCGCCTGTTTCTCCGGTAATGACAGTCATACCGTGATCGAGCTCAAGATCGAGATGATCGACAAGGGTGTAATTGTTGATGCTGAGATGTGTTAGCAAGGCTGGATGCTCCTCTGTGGTTAGTGGTTATTTATACAGTGTTTTATTTGAGTTTGCTAGAGCCTTATCCATGAAATATTTAAGGCAATCTAAGGTTGGTAGCGCTTGAATCTTTTTATGGCGTCCCCATATATGCGAGTACTGATTCATCTGTATTTTTTAGCTGTGCTTCTTACCTATTTTAAGTCATACAGTTAGAGCTTTAGAGATGACGATGAAAGCATGAAACGTTATGAGAGGAGCTATACGTGTCGGAAGATCAAAAACACCCTGAGTCAGAAAACGTTGAAGGCGAACAGCCTGTCGCTGAAGAGGCTACTAATGCATCAGAGGGCGAATCGAATACTGATGAGCTAAGCCAGCGTATTGAAGCGCTTCAAAATGAGATTGTTACTACCAAAGAAGATGCTTTGCGAGCGCAAGCCGAAGCTCAGAACGCACGTCGACGTGCCGAACAAGATATTGAGAAGGCGCATAAGTTTGGCCAAGAAAAAATCGTTAATGATCTTTTGCCGGTCGTTGATAACCTCGAAAGAGCAGTAGCTGCTGCCAATATTGAGGACGAAGCGATTAAGCCGGTTATTGAAGGTATTGAGCTGACACTGAAATCCTTTGTTGATGCGCTTAAGCGTCACAGCGTAGAAGTGGTTAATCCTGTGGGAGAACCGTTTGATCCTCAGAATCACCAGGCCATTTCTGCTGTTGAAAACGGCGAGGTCGAGCCAAATACTGTTTTGGATGTTTTTCAGAAGGGTTACACGCTCCATGGCCGTCTGGTCCGTCCAGCGATGGTTGTTGTGTCTAAAGCAGCCGGTAAATAGCGACTGAACGGCCGTTAAAATTGATAGAACTTATTTTTTTAAGGGTTGAAATTGGCAAATTAATGCCAATATAGATTATCAAGCAAAAACACGGAGTCGATGACCGTTGGCGACAACAGGCATAACTCCTAATGAATGAATTGAAAATATTTCGGAGAATCATCAAATGGGTAAAATCATTGGCATCGACTTAGGAACAACCAACTCCTGCGTCTCTGTTCTCGAGGGTGGAAAAGCTAAAGTTATTGAAAATGCTGAAGGCGATCGCACCACTCCATCCATCGTCGCTTATGCTGATGATGGTGAAATCCTAGTAGGCCAAAGCGCTAAGCGTCAATCTGTGACGAATCCTCATAACACGCTTTATGCGGTTAAGCGTTTGATTGGTCGTAAATTCAAAGATGACGTTGTTCAAAAAGATATTTCCATGGTGCCTTATAAGATTATAGCGGCAGACAATGGCGATGCGTGGGTAGAAGTTGCTGGCGACAAAAAAGCGCCACCGCAAATATCTGCTGAAGTATTGAAGAAAATGAAAAAGACAGCAGAAGATTACCTTGGTGAAAAAGTCACTGAAGCAGTTATTACTGTGCCTGCTTACTTTAATGACTCGCAGCGTCAAGCAACAAAAGATGCCGGTAAAATTGCAGGTCTTGAAGTTAAGCGAATTATCAATGAGCCAACAGCAGCAGCATTGGCTTATGGAATGGATAAAGCCAAAGGCGATCACACGGTTGCCGTTTACGATCTAGGTGGTGGTACTTTCGACATATCTGTTATCGAAATTGCAGACGTCGATGGCGAGCATCAGTTCGAAGTGCTTTCAACCAATGGTGATACATTCCTGGGCGGTGAAGATTTCGATTTACGTTTGATTGAGTACTTGGCAGCAGAATTTAAAAAGACTAACGGTATCGATTTACATAACGATCCATTAGCGTTGCAGCGCTTAAAAGAAGGTGCTGAAGCAGCAAAAATCGAATTGTCTTCAAGTCAGCAAACGGAAGTTAACCTGCCATACATTACTGCAGACCAAACAGGTCCAAAGCATTTGGTGGTAAAACTGACGCGTGCGAAATTAGAATCTCTTGTTGAAGAGCTGGTGACACGTTCATTGATTCCTGTAAAACAAGCGATAGAAGATTCTGGCGTAAAAATATCTGACATCGACGACATTATTTTAGTTGGTGGTCAAACTCGTATGCCATTAGTGCAATCTAAAGTGGCAGAGTTTTTCGGTAAAGAGCCTCGTAAAGATGTAAACCCTGATGAAGCAGTTGCCATGGGCGCGGCGATTCAAGGTGCTGTACTTGCGGGTGATGTAAAAGATGTCTTATTACTAGACGTGACGCCTTTAACCTTAGGTATTGAAACTGCCGGTGGTGTAGCCACTCCGTTAATCGATAAAAACACAACGATTCCGACTAAGAAATCACAAGTGTTTTCAACGTACGAAGATAATCAAAGTGCAGTAACGATCCACGTTATTCAAGGTGAGCGTAAGCAAGCATCACAAAATAAATCTTTGGGTCGTTTTGATTTGAGCGACATTCCTCCAGCAGCACGAGGTATGCCACAAATTGAAGTAACATTCGATATCGATGCAAATGGTATTTTGAATGTTGGTGCAAAAGATAAAGCGACAGGTAAAGAACAATCTATCGTGATTAAAGCATCATCCGGTTTAAGCGATGACGAAATTGATTCAATGGTGAAAGATGCAGAAGCCAATGCTGAAGCAGATCGCCAGTTTGAAGAAGTTGTCACTGCGAGAAACACGCTTGATGGACTAATTCATGCAACGCGTAAAACATTAGAAGAAGCTGGTGATAAGGCAACTGATGATGAAAAAGCGGCCATCGAGGAAGCATTAAAAGAAGCGGAAGACGTTGTTAAGGGTGACGATAAAGAAAAAATCGAAGCCGCATCAACTAAATTAACTGAAGCGTCTAGTTCACTTGCACAAAAAATATATGCAGAGCAAGCGGCTCAAGCCGAAGGTGGTGATGCTGGAGAAGCTCCCCAGCAAGAAGCTCCTGAAGATGGCGCTGTTGATGCAGAGTTTGAAGAAGTTAAAGAAGAAAAATAAAAACCTGCCAACATAAAACGAAAGTTTTCTGGTAGAGAAAGCAATAAACAGATAACGCGGGACATGTCCCGCGTTATCTGTGTCTGGGTTTTTAACTTTCATTATTAAATTATTTCCAATTAGCGAAGAATGTTTGCATGTCAAAGCGTGATTATTACGAAATTTTAGGTGTCGATAAAAATGTTTCAGGCCCTGACCTGAAAAAAGCGTATCGGCGTGTAGCCATGAAGCATCACCCCGATCGAAATCCTGATAACAAAGAATCAGAAGAAATATTCAAAGAAGCGAGTGAAGCTTACGAGATTCTTTCTGATGAAGATAAGCGAGCGTCCTATGATCGTCATGGCCACGCAGGCGTTGGCGGTGCTGGTGGCATGGGTGGCGGTGAAGGTTTCGGAAATTTCAGTGATGTTTTTGGTGATGTCTTCGGTGATATTTTTGGTGGAGGCGGTGGCGGAAGAGGGCGAGGTGGTCCAGCGCGCGGTTCAGATTTACGTTACACGCTAGATTTAAGTTTGGAAGATGCTGTAAAAGGCACAACGGTAAAAATAAAAGTCCCAACACTTGTTGCTTGTAAGCCTTGTGATGGTACTGGTGCAAAATCAGGTTCTAAGCCTAGCAAGTGTTCGACGTGTGCTGGTATTGGCCAAGTTCGTATGCAGCAAGGTTTTTTCTCTGTGCAGCAAACTTGCCCAAGCTGTCGTGGCAAGGGCAGTATTATTACTGATCCTTGTTCGAGTTGTGGTGGTCAAGGTCGTATTGAAGAAACTAAAACGCTTTCGGTTAAAGTACCAGCGGGTGTTGATACCGGAGATCGAATTCGCCTAGGTGGCGAGGGTGAAGCAGGAATGGATGGAGGTCCTGCCGGCGATTTATATGTTCAAGTGTCTGTGCAGCAGCATGAGATTTTTGAGCGTGACGGCAAAAACTTATATTGTGAAATTCCTATTAGTTTTGTCGATGCCGCATTAGGTGGCGAGCACGAAGTGCCAACACTTGATGGTCGGGTGAAATTGAAAATTCCCGCAGAAACGCAAACCGGAAAATTATTTCGTCTTCGCGCTAAAGGCGTTACGCCAATTCGAGGTGGTTCAGCAGGTGATTTAATGTGTCGCGTGGCTGTTGAGACACCAGTCAATTTAAATGCAAAACAAAAAGATTTATTGAAAGAATTTCAAAAAAGCATGAAAGGCGATAAAAATTCTCCCCGACAAAGTAGTTGGTTTGAAGGAATGAAAAACTTTTTTGGAGCATGATGATTAGATTATGTGTCTATCTCTAGTTAAACTGCGTTAAAGTTCTTTCCTCTTCGACTCTTTTTTCTAACAAAGGCCTTTACATGAAAACAATCGCAAATACGTTTTTAAAAGGCCTTTTGTTTACACTTCCCGCCTTTATTACCTTTGGTCTCATTTATTGGGTGTTCTCAACTGCAGAGCAGCTATTAAGAATTCCTCTCGAATTAGTGTTACCCGAAGGTTGGTATATGACCGGCATGGGGGTGGCTTCTACGTTATTAATTATTTTTATCATTGGCCTATTGGCTCAAGCTTACCTATTGAATAGAGTGTTTGCATGGCTCGAATCATTAGTTGAGCGAATACCATTTGTAAAAACATTGTATACAAGCGCAAAAGACTTCCTGTCATTTTTAACCGGTAATAATGGCCAAGAAATGCAGCGCGTTGTCCGAATAACAATGGACAATGGTATTCAAGTAATTGGCTTTGTAACAAATGAGGATGTAACGCTCGGGGATCAGGAAAGCCTAGTTGCTGTATATGTACCTATGAGTTATATGATAGGCGGTTTTTTGTTGTACATGCCTCGTCATCGTTGCGAGCCATTAGATATATCTGTTCAGCATGCTATGCAGCAAGTGTTGACTGCACACATCACTTATCATCACAAAAATAAAAACTAAAGCCTTACAAAAGCTAAAAAGTTAAAGATTAAACATAAAGCTTAGAAGATAAAATAATATTGATAAAAGGTTCGTTATGACAATTAAAATCGGAGTAAATGGCGCCGCTGGTCGAATGGGTAAAATGCTAATCGAAGCGATAAGTTTGGCAGAAGGCGTAACACTAGCCGCTGCTATCCAGCGCCCAGACAGTTCATTGGTTGGTGCAGATGCAGGCGAATTAGCCGGTCTTGGTAAAAACAATGTGAATGTTGTTGGCGATCTTAATTCTGTCATTAAAGATATTGACGTGCTGATTGATTTTTCAATTCCAAAAGCAACCTTGGCCAATGCAAAAATTTGTGCAGACAATCAAAAAAGTATAGTCATCGGCACAACAGGTTTTACTGTTGAAGAAAAACAAACAATAGAAGACTACCAAAAACAAACGTCTCTCTGCATCGCTGCAAATTACAGCACCGGTGTTAATGCTTGTTTAGCCTTACTAGAAAATGCCGCGAAAATTTTAGGCGATGATTACGATATAGAAATTTACGAAGCGCATCATCGTCATAAGATCGATGCGCCATCGGGCACTGCATTAGCCATGGGCGAAGTACTCGCAAAAACCCTCGATCGTGATTTGCAAAAAGTCGCCGTCTACGGACGCGAAGGACAAACCGGCGCACGTGAACGCGAAACAATCGGTTTTGCCACAGTGCGTGGCGGCGATGTTCATGGCGATCACACCGTTATGTTCATGGCCGATGGTGAACGCGTAGAAATAACCCACAAAGCCTCAAGCCGAATGGCCTTCGCTCGCGGAGCCGTTCGCGCCGCCGCATGGTTAAGTCAAAAAGAACAAGGCTTGTTCAGTATGCGAGATGTTTTGGGTTTGTGATGTTTTCAACCAAATGGCGCCCAGTTCAACATGCACACCATTTTTGAAACTATTTCTATCATTTCAGACTCGCTTGTTTTTGTTTATCTGGTAACATCTCGGCCCTATGTCTTTTGAGCATAAAGACAGTGTTCGATACTCTTGATAGTTATTAGGTATTCAAATTGGAAGACATTGACAGCGGATTGTTTAGTCTAGTTATGCTGGCGAAATTTTTAGGGGTTGCAGTTGATGCGGGCGACCTTAAGCATCAGCTAGGTAAGGGCTCAGATAAGTTAGACACGCAAGACATCTTAGTTGCGGCTAAAAAACTAGACCTCAAGGCAAAACTTATCACTACTGAGCTTGATCAGCTCGTAAGTACTCCTCTTCCTGCAATTGCTGTGGGAGTTGATGGCGAGTATTTTATTCTTGCAAAAATAGAAGCTCCAAAAGAGGCGCCCGAGCAGGGCCTACCTCAAGCTCCCCCTAAAGTACTTGTCCAATCGCCTTCTGGCGCTCCTGAAGTTATTACGTTGGGGGAGTTACAGCTACGCTGGAGTGGCGAGCTTATTCTCTTAACTAGTCGAGAAAGTATCGCAGGTTCTCTCCGTAAATTTGATGTTACTTGGTTTATTCCGGCTATTATCAAGTACAGAAAATTGTTGGCTGAAGTGATCATGGCCTCCTTTTTCTTGCAGCTTTTTGCTTTGGCTACGCCAATGTTTTTCCAGGTCGTCATTGATAAAGTTTTGGTGCATAAAGGGCTGACAACGCTTGATGTAATGGTTTTTGCATTGGTGGTTGTGACTATTTTTGAAGTAGTTATGGGGGGGTTACGTACCTATGTATTTAGTCATACGACAAATCGTGTGGACGTTGAACTTGGCGCTAAACTTTTTCATCATCTTTTGGCTTTGCCGCTTGGTTATTTTGAGAGTCGTCGAGTGGGTGACTCTGTGGCGCGGGTTCGCGAGCTAGATACTATTCGGGATTTTTTAACCTCTTCTTCTATTACCTTATTTATTGATTTGCTTTTCACGTTTGTTTTTCTTTTTGTGATGTATATCTACAGCCCAACATTGACGTGGATTGTCATTGGATCAATTCCTTTTTATGTGGCTATTTCTTTGATGATCACTGGGCCGTTGCGAAAACGTTTGGAAGAGAAATTCGCTAGAGGCGCAGAAAACCAATCGTTTTTAGTTGAGGCGGTAACAGCCGTGCAAACGTTAAAGTCGATGGCTGTTGAACCTCAAATGCAAAGGCGCTGGGAAGAAAAGCTGGCTGGTTATGTTGAGTCCGGCTTTAAAGCCAACATGTTAGGCAATTTTGGTAGTCAGGGCGTACAGCTAATTAGCAAGCTCACAACGGCCATTACTTTATTCGTTGGCGCGAAATTAGTTATTCTTGGTGCACTCACAGTCGGCCAGCTTGTTGCCTTTAACATGCTAGCGGGCCGAGTTTCTGGTCCAGTCTTGAGGCTTGCACAGCTCTGGCAAGATTTTCAACAAGCGAGAATCTCACTTGAACGTTTAGGCGATATTTTAAATACACCGATTGAAACTCAATACGGCCCAAGTCGTGCCACCTTGCCGAATATTCAGGGGAAAGTGGAGTTTGATAGTGTCGTGTTTCGTTACAGGCCAGACGGGAAAGAAGTTTTGCGTCAGGTATCGTTAACAATTGAGCCGGGAGAAGTTGTTGGCATTGTTGGCCCTTCAGGCTCAGGAAAAAGTACCTTAACAAAATTGATCCAGCGATTATATATTCCACAAAGCGGACGGGTACTTGTTGATGGCGTTGACCTTGCGATGGTGAATCCCATTTGGTTGCGAAGACAAGTGGGTGTAGTACTTCAAGAAAATATTTTATTCAATCGCAGCGTCCGAGAAAACATTGCATTATCTGATCCGACAGCAGATATGGATAAAGTAATACAGGCCGCGAAGATGGCCGGCGCGCACGAATTTATATTGGAGTTAGCAGAAGGTTATGACACGCGCATTGATGAGCGAGGCAGTAACCTCTCCGGGGGGCAAAGGCAGCGTATTGCGATTGCTCGTGCCTTAATCACAAATCCAAAAATATTAATATTAGACGAAGCAACCAGTGCGCTAGACGCCGAAAGCGAAGAAATAATCCAAACCAATCTCAAATCAATATCGAAAGGTCGAACCGTTATTATTATTGCACATCGGCTATCTGCCATTAAGCAAGCAACACGCATAGTGACTGTTGAAAATGGTGAAATTACAGAACAGGGCAATCACTCAGATTTAATGGCTAAAGGTGGGCGCTATGCTCAGCTTTACAATAAGCAAATGAATGCCGTCATAATTGAGTGATATGAAAGTGCCATTAAAAAGTATTAGGTTTTAAATGTTTGAATCAATAAAACGCCATTGGAAGGTTGCTCGCGAAGCCTATGCACTTGAGAAAAAATCTGTTGCAGGCAAGCTGCCAATTCATCAAAAAGATTTTTTGCCAGCAGCGCTTTCCGTTATGGAAAAGCCGGCATCACCTGCTGGCCGCTTTTTTATTTGGCTAATAGTAATACTGTTTTCGACGGCAATTTTATGGTCGTTTTTTGGCAAAATTGATGAAGTGGCTATTGCTCAAGGCTCGATAGTGACACGTGGTCAAACAAAAGTGATTCAGTCTATCCAGCCTGGACTAGTGTTAGATATTTATGTTGATAATGGAAGCCAGGTAAAAAAAGGTGATGTGCTAATAGAGTTAGATGCAACAAATAGCTATGCCGATGTCACTCGATTAAAAAGAGAATATCAAACAGCGTCATTGCTGAGGCTAAGAAGCGAATGGATTTTAAAAGAGATTGATAAAGATAGCGCGCAACTTGCAAGTGAATTGCTGTTACCAAGCAGTATTGATGAAAAAGTAATATCTATTCAAAAAATGTTTGCGGAAAGTCAACTCAATGAATATCGCGCAACACAGTCAGCTTACCAGCAGCAGCTTGAAGAGAAAAAAAGTGAACTATCTGTCGTTAAGCGACAGCTAAACAAGCTAGTAGAAACGTTACCATTACTAGAAGAACAAGAAGCCGGAATGGCAAAGCTTTCTAAAGAGGGTATCGCTGCTAGGTTTCAGTATTTAGAATACCAAGAACGATTACTCGGCCGACGTAAAGATTTAGTGATAGAGCAAGATCGTGTGCTCCAGGTGAAGGCAAGTATTCGAACCGTAGAAAAACAGCGGGAACAACAACAAGAAGAATTTCGCAAGAAATTAGTAAGCGATTTAGCAGAAGCTACAGATATTCAAATATCTGTAGAGCAAGAGCTTAAAAAAGCAGAGCAAACAAACAAGCTGCAACGGCTAAGAGCACCCGTTGATGGCGTGGTTCAGCAGCTAGCAATACATACCATTGGCGGTGTTGTGTCTGCGGGTGATGCTCTAATGGTGGTTGTTCCAGCTGAGCGATATTTAGAAGTCGAAGCAAAAATTCTCAACAGAGATATTGGGTTTGTCTCAGAAGGCCAAGAGGTAGAGGTTAAGCTAGAGGCATTTCCTTTCACAAAATACGGTGTAGTGCATGGCACAATCACCTCTATCGATTTGGCTGCAGTACAAGATGAAGAGTTAGGTTTGGTTTATCCAACAAGAATTAGTATCGAAAAAAGTAGTGTTATGGTTCACGGCAAAGAAGTACAGCTGGTACCAGGCATGTCATTAAGTGCAGAATTAAAAACAGGTAAGCGACGTTTGATTGAGTTTTTCTTCGCGCCATTATTGCGCTATAAAGATGAAAGTCTTCGTGAGCGATGAGCGATCGATGAGAACAATAACAATGCAACAGAGATACGCAGACGCACAAATAGTATTCTTGTTTGAGCGAAGATCTTAAGTTAAAACGTTAATTGAATATAAACAAGGGATTGTATAAATGGGCTTCCAAAAAAAATCACAGTCACACGCTAAGTCGTCAATTGAGCGAAATGCTACGCCTAAACAAAACAATTCCACATCGAACATCGTTTCGGCGGCTGAAGCCGGTACGTTAAATTCCCGCGATCATGCCTCAAAAGATTCAGAGGCATTGACTGCAAAAAATAAACAGCCATCTTCCTTAGGTCGTGAGCAATCCCGTAAGCAACAAAAAATATCGCCGCAACAACTTCGTGAAATAGCGATCAAGTGCCATCATTCTGCGCAGTGGGATAAAGCAGTTAACTTATACAAAGCCTATCTGCTCATTTCACCAGAAGACGTCAGTATATGGTCTAACCTAGGGGCGACTCTTCGTAAGCAAAAACGTTATCAGTTAGCGGTGAGCTGCTATCGTCGAGGTTTAGAATATAATCCGCAAGATCTAGTTCTGTTAGGTAATTTAGCTAATGCGTTAAAAGACTTACATCAGTTAGAAGAAGCTATCGAGCTACATAAACAAGTGCTTCAGCAAAAGCCTGACGATATTCAAGCCTTAATGAATTATGCCTGCGCTTTACGAGAGAGTGGATATTTTGATGAAGCGTTAGAACAGCTCAATAAAGCGAAATCATTATTGCCTGCTGGTACTAATGTCAACAATCCACTCGCAGCAGGTATCGAGTGGGAGCGCGCACAAAACTTACTGTACCTAGGTCGTTATACGGAAGGTTGGCCGGCATACGAAGCGCGTTGGCACACGGGCGAGTTACCGCAAAAACGGTTTCCTTTCCCTCGCTGGGAAAAACAATCACTTAAAAACAAAACGGTCTTATTGCATACCGAACAAGGCTATGGAGATACTATTTTAGCCGCACGCTTTATTCCGTTGTTAAAGCAGCAGGGCGCGACGGTTATCTTGCAATGTAAACCTGAACTACATCGCGTATTTGAAAAAATCGGTGCAGATCGCATTATCTCAATGGATGCATATATCGATAACAATCTAGCAGATTATCACTGTCCGCTAATGAGTCTTATGGGGCAGTTGAATATTCAGCCGGATAGCATCCCTGAGCCAGCACAACTGCACATCCCAAAAGAATCACAACAAAAATTTCAAAAATTAAAAGCCTCGCACTCTGATAAATTAAAAATCGGTATCGTATGGTCGGGCAGTTTAACGTTTGCCAATAACCATAATCGCTCCATTCCGTTGCAACAATTATTGCCACTAACAGCCATACCCAATACACGTTTTTTTAGTTTACAAAAAGGCCCGCGCTCACAAGAGCTAAAAGACAGCGGTGCAGATTGTGTGATTCACGACCTGAGCAATCACCTAGATGACTTTGCAGATACAGCGGCAGCAATTGATAGTTTAGATGTGATCGTCATGACGGACTCCAGCGTGGCGCACTTGGCGACGAGCTTAAACAAGCCAGTCATAAATTTGTTAAACGCAGTGCCGTATTGGCTGTACGCATTAGAAGAAAAAACAACACCGTGGTATCCGATGATGACGTTAGTCAAGCAGGCAAATAACGGTTGCTGGGATGATGTTACTCAACAAGCTAAATTATTGTTAGAAACAAGAGTGACTAATAAAAAATCAAGCTAAAGATTAGTTTGATGTTGGGTGTTTGTTAAAAAAAAAGACGTTGCTAGAAAAATATTGGTAGCTTTTTACTTGAAAAGCCAAGAGGTAAATGTGGCGTGAAAATATCAGTTGTTTTGAAGTTTGTTATCGTTCTAGCAGTGATCTCATTTTTCGTAATGCGCATAGTGACATTCGACAGTTCATTTTTGGCTAAAGTGATTGGTTTTTTAATTGCTTTTTCTCTGTGTGGATTGGTTGTTTATGAGGCGAAATTTGGAGCTGGTGAGTTTATGAAGCTTAAGAGCTCAGCTGAATCCAAAATGCCTACAGTTGTTGCCATAGTTTTTGGGGTTTTAATAATACCTTTTTATATTTTTTCTGTGTACGGATTATTGTTTCCTTTGCACTTGGCATTGTCAGAAAAAAAAGTGAAGGTCTTCGATGCTACTTATGTTGGGAAATCCCATAACTACAGATATCGTTGTAAGAATGAAATTTATTTGCCTGATTTAGATTTGAGTTACTGTGTTCGCGATAAAAATTATTTGAGCGACAGTAAAAAAATAAAATATTATCGATTTAAAATACTTCTGGAAACGAAACGGTCTGCCGTTGGTTTTTCTATTCATCTGCCGGATAAAAAATTTAAAGGACTCTAAATATGCTGACCCCTTATGAGATGGATGATTTGGATATTGAGTATCAACGATTAACTCAAGAGTCCGATGATGAAAATATATTACTTTCGCTTGATATAGAGACGTACATTGAATCGTTAGGAAATTATTTGGCAGACTCTTCGGCAGAAAATTTAGCCGTCGTTCGGCTAAATATAGCTAATATTGAATATAGATTAGTGTCTCTTTCAGATATAGAGTCCCGCAGAATTGATCTTGGGAGAAATGCGGCTCCGGATCGATTGATCATGGGGTATTCCACAGCGGAAATAGTAGAGATACATTCAGCTAGGAATTCAGCATTTGCCGCGGGGCGAGCGGAATTGCTTGATGCTTTGGATGGCAGGCTTACTGTAGCTGACGGCTTAAAGAGTAAGCAGGCAATCGGGAAGTTTATTAATGTTTTTGGAGAAGCCGCTGGATACGCTGTTGATGTAGGTACAGTGGCCTATGACTTCTTCGATGAGGATTACTATGGAGCGGCTGGCGGCGCTAGTGGTGCCCTAGTTTCGTATGCTGCAGGAGCTGTTGCTCTTGGGGCTCTAGGTTTGGTTACGACTGTTACCTGGCCTTGGATTTTAGGCGTTGGACTAATTTCTGGTTCCATTGGGGATCGCGTTTCTAAGTTTGTAGAAAGGAAGTATGAAGAATTTAACGTACTTGGGCTTGGCGAGTTAAATCCAAATCCAGAAAACAATCCCGAGTTGGTTAAGAGGCTTGAAGATGCAAAGACTTTAATTTATAGCTTAGGTCCAAACTTAACGGTTAATCAGCAAGTACGAATACTAGATGCTTCGTCAAATGAGCATGGTAATCATGTTGACTCATTTTTTAACATGGTTAGAAATTACTTCGTAGGCGGAGATCAGTTCTATACGATGAGGGCGCTGATGCTTTCTATTCGTCAAGCCTATCACCAAAATGGCGTAGATTCGCCGGAAGTTTTAGATTTAACATCTTTTGAACATGCGGAGCTTTTAGCAAGCTACGCCTCTAACGATTCTGAGCTCGGTCAATCCGTTAGGTACGCTCTAATCAATTTAATTCCCTTCGCGACGACATCTACCGTTGAATCGAAAGCTGCGGAATCTCAATATAACCTAGAAAACTTTAGTGATGCAGAGCTGCAAGATCGCTCATTAGCTCTTACCCGCTATTTTGATGCGATCATTGATGATTCCTTTTCCTTTGGCATTTTTGATACTTATACGTTTGATACGGTACCGGGAGAGTCATTAAGGATTGAGTACCTAGAGCAAAATATTGTTACGACATCTGAAGACTATGAAGAAAATGAACAGTCGACTCGGCTAGTATTTGGTGGGGAAGCAGCAGAAGTCATATCTGGAACAGATGGGAGGGACCGAATTTATGGCGGGGGAGGAACAGATGCAATCTTCGGCGGTAAAGGTCAAGATTATCTAGAAGGTGGTAGAGGTAGTGATTATTACTATTTTAACACCGGAGATGGCTTCGACACGATTGTTGATAAAGAAGGTGCAAACAAACTCGTTATCAATGGCCGTGATTTAACGGGGCTGACTTTAACCCCAATACCCGGAGGTTCGGGTATCTACTATCGAGAGCTTGATGATAATGGCGACGCTAAAAATGAAGATATATACACCTTATTATCTAATGGCGACCTAAGAATTCATGTTGGTGGTCTTTCCAGCAGCGATGTCATCACAATCAAGGCAGTCGACGGCCAGCAAAACGATACATTTGGTTTAGTTTTTAGTGATGAACCGGAAAACCCAGATACTCCACTGGGGGATGCCGTTGTAGTTGTAGATGATGGTTACGCTGGCGGCGATGATTATATCGATCGCGATTACTCTAGTCGCTTACCGGGTTCTTCTTATATTTATGATGCAGCGCTTTATTTAGGAAGCGATGTTGATGGTGAGGAGAATTATCCTCTTGGCGAGCCAGAAAACTCTTCTTTTGCTTTTGTTTTTCACGGTGGTGATGAAAACGATGAGCTAACAGGAACTGAGCATTTTCCTTTACCTGAGGATTATAGTTTAGGTGGCGGTGATTGGCTTGAGGGCCATGATGGTGATGATGTTCTTCGTGGCGAAATGGATCCGTCACTTACTGAAGGTGATGAAGATTATTTAGTGGGCGGCCGTGGTAGTGATGTGCTCTTTGGCGGTGGCGAAGACGATATTTTGGTGGGGTGGGATGAATACATTCTTTCCTCGGGCAATCCTGACGAGAGACTAGATAGTGAGCGTGAAAATGAAGGAGATTCAGATTATTTAGATGGAGGGGCTGGTAATGACCTCCTTACCGCTGGCCGTGGAAATGATACGTTAATTGGTGGCGATGGCAATGATGTTATTGCAGGTCATTTAGGAAATGATTTTATTTCTGCAGGGAGCGGTGACGATTACATCGCATCTGATGCTTATCTTAGCGCGTTAGGATCTGAAACAGATGCTGGAAGTAATTCTTCACGCTCTTTAGCCCTCGCTCCTAATTTTAATGTTGATTTTACCCAAAGTAATGATTTTTCAGATGTGATTGACGCGGGCGTCGGTGATGATGTTGTTCATGCTGGAGCAGGTGACGATGTGGTGTTCGGTGGTGATGGCGACGATTCATTGTATGGCGATCAATTTAATCATGAAGTTGCACATCAGCTAATCATATTCCCCGATGATGGTGATAACTTTATACCTTATCCTGAATCTATTGAGCAGCGTGCAGAGCGTTTAGCCAATTTAGAGGCACAGTATCATGGTAATGATTTCATTTATGGAGGCGACGGAAGCGATTCAATTTATGGGAATGGCGGAAATGACCATCTAGAAGGTGGTGCTGGCAACGACTTTGTTTTTGGTGATGATTTTGTCTTGGATGCTACTTATCACGGTGATGATGTTCTGTTTGGTAATGAAGGCGATGATGTCATGGCTGGTGGTGGTGGTCGCGATACCCTTCATGGTGGAGATGGCGACGATAATTTACGTGGCGACGGGGGAATCGCTAACCAGTTTAATGGGGTTGATTTTGATGGTGTCATTCCAGAGGAGTGGCAGGCCGATGATTCACTGTACGGTGAGGATGGTAATGACAGGTTAGAGGGCGGTGGTGGAAGCGATTATTTAGATGGCGGATCTGGTGATGATACCCTTAGAGGGCAAGAAGGCGACGATACCATTCTAGGTGGAGCTGGGCTTGATTACGCGGAGGGTGGTGATGGCAAGGATCTTATGGTTGGAGGTTCTGGCAGCGATACTTTGTTTGGTGCGGCGGATGAAGATACTTTGTTTGGCGGTGATGGTGATGACGTACTTATAGGTGGTTTAAACGACCCTGCTCGAGATGGAGAAGATAAAGGTGATAGTTTAATAGGTGGTGCAGGTAATGACACTATATGGGGAAATGAGGGAGATGATTATTTAGAGGGCGGATCAGGAGCAGACATACTCATTGGTGGAGAGGGGGATGACAGCTATCATTTTAATGCTGGTGACGGAATAGATGAAGTTAATGATGACAGTATTGGCAGCGTCTCTTTCGGCTTTGTAAGAGAGATTATCGAATACGATAATTTCATCGAGGTTAGGCACGGTAATGATGATCGAGTCAGAATATTTAACTCGTCTTTTGTCGGAATTAAAGAATTTCATGTTAACGGTGTTCTTCAAACAGGAGTGACTGTTAATGATCCTAGTGGTACGCCAACGCTTTATGCGGGGCCATCGTCAGATCCTGTTGAATTGAGTTCATTCAATCAGACTCCAGGTAATGTGAGTTTGCTGGCTCCAGGTAATCGAGTCATTGTTGATGATCAAGTCGCAGTAGCGATTACTGGCAGTGCTGGGACCGATACTCTTGAATTTGCAAGTTCTGGAAATGTTTCATTCTTTGGTAATGGAGGTGCAGATGTTTTTGAATTCGGTGTCGGCTCAGGAAACAATACCATCAACAACGGATTTATTAGCACCGATTTAGATGACAAAATTTTAATAAAAAATGGTGTCGATTTAACGAATCTAGGTATTACTCGTAGCGGAGATTCTCTCATTCTCTCTGTTCAAAACACTTCCGATACATTAACAATTAATAATTACTTTTCAGTAAACGCACCGGATCATTTGCAAGAAATCGAATTTATTGACGGCACCGTTTTGAGTTATACCGATGTGCAGGGCATAGTTTTGAGTGGCGCTGCGGATGATGCCAATAACAATATCAGAGGTTATGACAGTCGGGATGATGTGATCTTTGGTTATGGGGGAAATGATCAATTATACGGGTTGTCTGGAAACGATACGATATATGGCGGGCAAGGGGATGATTCTTTAACTGGTGGTGCTGGGGTTGATACTCTTGTTGGCGGCAAAGGTTATGATGTTTTGTCTGGTGGAGAAGTGTTGGTTTTCAATATAGGCGATGGCTCAATTGACCTAGATAGTTTAGGTGAATTATACGTGGACTATTTTCCAGATGAGTTAGAGGATTATGAAGGTTCAGATATGGCCAGTTTGCCAAATGAGCCAATAATTTTCAGGTTTGGGGAGGGTATTGATAGGTTTAATTTCAACATTAAAAGAACAGACTTCTACAACATAGATGACCAAGAGATGCTAATCACTTATGGGTCAGGGAATGACAGTATTTTAATCTACTCAGGTTTTTTTCACCCTGAAAGCCGAGTAGAGTTTTCAAATGGCGATGTGATAATAGGAAGCGAATTAAATGAATTGCTAGGTACAGCAACTCAAGGGGATGATTATTTAGTAGGAGCAAATGAAAACGATGTTGTTTCTGGCCTAGCTGGAAATGATTTTCTTTTTGGCTTTGAAGGTGCGGATACTCTGTATGGTAATGACGGAGATGATGATTTACGTGGTGGCGAAGGAATAGATATTATTTTCGGAGGCGCAGGTGACGATCGTTTAAGCGGAGAAGGTTTTGGTTCGAATGATATAGAATTTGGGGACTCGTTAATTGGCGGCGAGGGAGATGATAACCTAAGAGCAGCGACCTATTTTGTTTTTAATTTAGGAGATGGGCGAGATTATATAGATGATCCTGATAATGAAAATGTTCTTCAGTTTGGAGAAGGGATTAGTAGAAATGATCTTCGTTTTTCATTTGATAGCAACAGGAACCTTTTAATTGAATATGGACCTGGAAATGACTCAGTAACACTCCTAAATTTTATTCGTCTGCGCAATATCAGTCATATTGAGCTGATCGATGATGTAATTACAGTTGGTGAGATAGAGGCTTTAGTTAATGCAGAAACCGACGCTGATGATATTTTGGTTGGTCTTAATGACGCTGATACTACCTTCAGTGGTGGATTGGGTAATGATCAGTTATACAGCTATCAAGGCAACGACTTATTGATGGGGGGAGCTGGTAATGATTTATTAGACGCATCTGATGGTGATAACACCCTAATCGGGGGCGATGGAAACGATTCTTTAAGTGCGGGTGAAGGTGATGATACTTTAACAGGTGGAAGTGGTAACGATTCTTTATACGCGGGTAGCGGTTATAACACTCTTTTGGGGGGAGAGGGCGACGACGTTCTATTCGGAAATCAAGGTTATAACACCCTGTTTGGTGGGGCGGGTAATGACACTATAAATGTATCAGCTTTCCAAGGAGATCATGTTGTCATTGGAGGTACTGGTAATGATGACTTCTCTCTCAATTCACAAGCATTTATTGAGTTCAGATATGCGCTTGGAGATGGTTATGATACGACAACTCATGGGATTGATCAGTTAATATTTGACGAGTCTGTAAGTAGGAGTTCCACACTTTTCCTTCGTGAAGGAGATGACCTATTAATTAATGTTCATAATGGGCTTGGAGAGATAAAGGTTGCCGATTTTTGGTTTGCCAACTCTTGGAATGTGACTGATGAAATGAGCATTACATTTGAAAGTGTGAATGTAACATTGAGTTCAGCGGATGTGTCTTCTTTGTTCGGCACTGGAACCCCCGGAAATGATGAAATAAGTTTAGAGGCCTTGGGTAATCTGGGTAATAGTGGGTTTGATATTCGTCCTGGTAGGGGAGATGACGACATTTTATTAGGAGGTACCCAAAATAATAATATTTATTATTTTGAAGGTGATGGGGCTGATACCATCATTGCTGGTTTTAATTCCGGTGGTAATAATATTTATTTTCAGGACTTAGATTCATCTAGGGTAAGTTTTAATCTTGACAAGTTCGATTTGCGAATTGTAGTAGATCAAGATGTCAGCCAATCAGTATTGATCACTGATTATTTTCGTAATTTGGGAAATCAGTACTCAAATATCATCTTCTCCAATCAAAGTATTTCTTCAGCAGATCTAGTTGCATCTAACCGAGTTATAGATGAACGAGGTAATTATGTCATTGTTCCTGGGGATCAAAGTTTAATTGAGTCTCTGGGTGGTAATGACACTATATTGCTTTCGGAAAATGATCTTGGAGTGACGGTTGATGGTGGGGAAGGTAATGATTTCATTACCGGTTCTCGTGGCGGAGTGTCCTACATTATGCGCGCAGGGTCCGGTGTCGATACTATTGCTAACATTGGAAGTGGTGATGTTGTCGTATTTGAAGGGATAAACCGTACAGATCTCCAATATGTGCAAAATGTCATGAAATATGGCACAGATAACTGGGTGTTAGAATATAACAACGGCCAAGATGCTCTAGTTCAGCCAAATGGCTATGTCTCTACTATTGTGGTTGAGGGTCAAGCAGTTAATTTTGAGATGCCACTATATGAAATATCGACTATTTATGGTGTTGACATTGAATACTTGCAGGATGTTGGTGAAAGCTCTGAATATGTTTGGCGACTAGAATCGGATAGACGCTTAACTAATTCTTCTGGGTACGGTGATGGTTTTTACGGGAGAGATGTTTTCCTTGGCGGCAATGCAAATGAGTATATGTCCGGAGGTGTAGGCTCAGATACCATGTATGGAAACCAAGGCGATGATACATTAGTAGGCTATATTGGCTTTGATACGTTGTATGGTGGTGAGGGCGACGATGTTCTCGATCCTGGAGCTGATGCTCTTTATTATTCAGGGTCTGCTGTGCTGTGGTCTGGTGGCGCTCAGGTAGATGGTGGCGCTGGTAATGATGTTTTATTGGATAGTCAGTTAAGTGATACTTATTTGTTCGGCATGGGTGATGGCCATGATACTTTGCATCGCTCATTTGACGATAACAATTATCCAGTAAATATTGTTGACCTCCTACAGTTTAAAGCAGGTGTTGCGTCATCGGATGTGGTATTTAGTCGTAATGAATCTGATTTGATTGTTACCATTTCTCCCCAAGATTCAATTACGGTTGTAAATTGGTTTGAAAATATCAATGCCGTTTGGGTTGTTCGAAATACACTAGGTAAGCTCACCTATACGTTTAACGGAGCAGCCGAGGTTTTTGATTTAGCTGATGTGAGTGTTCCGTTCGAGACAGGCAATGCTACTCCGGTTGCCACGAATGACACCGCAACAACACTCGAAGACACAGCGATAGTCTTAACCTTTGCCGAGTTATTAGCGAACGACAGTGACGTGGATGGTGACAGCTTAACGATCACATCGATCAGCAACGCGGTGAACGGCAGTGCCGTGATCGATACGGTTGCCGAAACCATTACGTTTACCCCGACCGCCAATAGCCATGGTTCGGCCAGTGTGGATTACACGGTGAGCGATGGCACGACCACGGCGATCGCGACCGTGGATCTGACGGTCACTGCCGTGAACGACAACTCGGTAGCAACGAGCGACACCGTGACCACAAGCGAAGATACGGCGGTTGTGATGAGTGTTGCCGAGTTGCTCGCGAACGACAGTGATGTGGATGGCGATAGCTTAACGATCACAGCCGTGAACAATGCGAGCAACGGCAGTGCGGTGTTCGACACGCTGACTCAAACAATTACATTTACCCCCACCGCTGGCTTCAATGGTGCAGGCTCGTTTGATTACACCCTCAGTGATGGCACGACCACGGCGATTGCCACGGTCGATCTGACGGTTACCGCGGTCAACGATACGCCAGTAGCCGCAAGCGATAACGTGACCACGACAGAAGATACCGCCGTTGTCATCACCGTTGCCGAGTTGCTTGCGAACGACAGTGACATCGATGGCGATAGCCTGACGATCACCACGGTCAGCAATGCCAGCAATGGCAGCGCGGTGTTGGATGGCACGGCTCAAACCATTACGTTTACGCCAACAGCAGGTTATAGCGGAACAGCCTCATTTGATTACGTGTTAAGTGATGGAGTTGATACATCTAATGCCTCTGTTTCGATATCGGTAGAGTCATCATCTAACACAGCTCCGTCCTACAATTACGATACTTATTATAATGTTGATCAAAGCTCAGCGATTAACGGTACATCAGGAGATGATGTCTTATCAGGCGCTAGCACGGATGATGTTGTTTTAGGTCTTGGTGGTAACGATTCACTTCAAGGCTGGGATGGTGACGATACACTCCATGGTGGAGCTGGTAATGATTCTATTGGAGGCTACCGTGGCAATGACTTTTTGCGGGGTGGTGCCGGAGACGACATCCTAAATGGCTACTCTGGAGATGACATCTTTGATGGTGGAGCGGGTAACGATCAAATAACGGGAGGAGACGGCAACGATATTTACCTCTTTGGTTATGGTGACGGGCAAGATGTGATTTCGAACTATGACAACAATAGCTCGACGGCAACAAACATCGTACGTTTTAAGGAGGGTGTGACACCAGAAGATGTTCTTGTTACCCGTGCTGGCAACCATTTGTTTGTTGCGTTAGTAGACAGTAGTGACGGGTTTGAGGTCGCTAATCACTATCAAGGTAATGGCAATGGTCGTACAACAATTCGCCAATTTGAATTTATCGATGGCACCGTATGGGATTACGGACACCTTGCAGATTTAGGTAACACAGGCACATCAGGTGATGACAGCATTACTGGATTAGGCGGTGCTGATTTCATTCGAGGACTAGACGGGAATGACTATATTCAAAGTTTAGATGGTGATGATACGCTCGACGGTGGAGCCGGTAACGATACAGTTCTTGGCTATCGAGGTGATGATTTTCTCTTCGGTGGAGCAGGCGATGATCTGCTGAACGGCCAGGTTGATAATGATGTCCTTGATGGTGGAGCGGGTAATGACACTCTTTACGGAGGCGGTGGTAGTGACACCTATGTGCTTGGATTAGGCGGTGGTCAAGACGCTATTTACAACCATAGTTCGAGTAACACCTCAGCCGATGATCTTGACCAAGTGATTCTTAACGGCACGACTCATGATCAATTGTGGTTTAGTAATCAAGGCGGCGATCTTGTTATTGATTACGTGGGTAGCAATGATCAGATCAAAATAACCGATTGGTTTGATAGCGAAGTCTATCAAGTGGATGAAATTATTACGGACGATGGATACAGCTTAGCGGCCAGTCAGGTGGATCAGTTGGTAGCGGCAATGGCGCAATTTGATATCCCTGCTGGAGAGGGTGCTGTCATTCCTCAAGATCAGCAAGATCAGTTAGGTGTTGTGATTACGAGTACATGGATGGTTTAAATTAAATATACATATTCTTAATTCATCCCTAGTGGTGCATTCTTTTCTGGATGCACTTTTTTTATTTTGAAATTAGATTTCTTTATTTTTTGTGAGTGGACGTATAACGATTCAGCCTTGTAACAATATTAGGGTCAGGCTGAATCTTATTTGAGCCAATATAACACCCTTCTTTTCCATTCTATTTTTGAGCTTCCTGTATTTGCGTCTATGCTGAAAGATATACAAGTTTTTTTCGATCCAGCAAAAGGGTCGGCTTGATTTCTTTTAGCAAAATGTGATTTTGCAAATACTGTTTAGGAAGTGATTAATGGGTAGTCTCTCTTTGAAATGGAAAGTGTTAATTGGCGTTACAGTGACGAGTGTTTTGGCTGTCGTTATTTCTAATGTAATTGCGCTTAATATGGAAATTGGTCGGATGCACGAGTCTATCGAAAATGATACTCGGACATTGGCGAAGATAGTGGGTGGAGGGACTTCTGGCGCATTAGCATTCGGTGACAAGGTATCAGCGAGGGAAACGTTGTCGACGGTGTCTGCAAATCCGCGAATTGCTTATGGCGTTATTTATGATGATGTGGGCTCACCTTTTGTTTGGTTCTCAAAAAATGAAAGCGATTCAAAAACATTGCCATCGGGTCTGCCTCAGCAAGCACAACAAAAGGGAATGCTTCGAGGCGAGAAACATTTAGAAATTTTCGAGCCCATTAATGCCGCAGGTGTCGACGTAGGAACAATATATTTCAAAGTGGATTTAAGCGAAACCCAACAAACAGTCTGGGAGGCAATTAAAGCATCTGTAGTGACTGTCATTGTGGTGAGCTTATTTGCAGGCGCGGTTTCTTACTTGGTACAAGCTGCGATTGTAAAACCGATTAATACGGTCGTGGCAGCTCTTCGTGATATTGCAGAAGGTGAGGGCGATTTAACTCAACGACTCAAAGTGCAATCTCGTGACGAAGTCGGTGAATTAGCCAAGTGGTTTAATACTTTTATCGAAAGAGTGCATAGCATCATTGGTGATTTTTCGGGAACGGCCACTGAGCTGAATGCAAACACAGAAAAACTTTCGCTCACGGCAAAAGAAACTGAGCGAGGGGTGGTAAGTCAGCAATCGGCTATCCAGCAAGTAGTTACTGCAGTGCGTGAAATGGCATCAGTCGTTGAAGATGTTGCAAGCAATGTGACACAAGCAGCAGGCAATGCTCAAGAGGCTGATCGAGAAGCTAAGTCAGGTATGTCTGTCGTGACCGATACCATGGCGCAAATTGAAAGCCTGGCGAGTGATATTGTTAATGCGGCTGAAGTGATTGATCGCTTACAGCAAGAGACTGACAACATAGGCTCTGTACTAGATGTTATTCGCGGTATCGCAGAACAAACAAATTTGCTTGCACTGAATGCTGCGATTGAAGCAGCAAGAGCCGGTGAGCAAGGTCGAGGCTTTGCAGTGGTTGCCGATGAGGTGAGAACACTGGCATCAAGAACGCAATCATCGACACAAGAGATTCAAGATATGATCGAGCGATTGCAGTACGGCGCTCGTGAAGCGGTTCAAATGATGGAGAAGGGCAAAACTCAGGCAGAAGAATCCGTTAAGCAAGCGGCTGAAGCGAGTAATTCACTCGAAGCGATAACGGAAGGTGTTAGTGCTATCCGAGATAAAACGAACCAGATCGCCAGTGCCTCGGAAGAGCAAAGCGCTGCAACCCGTGAAATGGAACGTAATATGGAAAACATTGCCGACGTAGCAAGACAAACATCCGAAGGATCGGTGGAAATAGCCTCAAGCACGGCTGATCTTGCCGGTATGGCTTCAAGAATGGCAGAGACAGTAAAGCAATTTAAGATATAGCCGTAAGGTCGTATTCTCTCTAAGCGATAGTTAACTATAGTGGTCAAGGAATTCTCTTTGTAAGGAAGAGAATTCTTACCGGCGAGAAATAACAAAAGAAGTCATGAAATTCACGACAAGTCATTGGACAGCAAGCCCCTGTTTCGTCTAAAATCTCCCCCCAAGTTTGCGCCGGCTAAATGTCAGTAGCACTTCAGTACAGTAGATAGTTATTTTTAGTTAACTCGTTGATTTTAAAGCATTTTTTTGTTGGTGCTGTTGTTGCGAGTCACTAACTATTGCCAGACAGTTTGAATTAGCAGTTTGTAAATCACGGTTTGTACATGTCATTCATGATGCATGTCTTGAAAGGTAAGAATGAAAGACCGTTTACGAGCAAATTAAATTCTAAAAGCGAGATGAAGCCTTATGTTTCTTCTCGCTTTTTTTCAATCTGGCTTTGGCTTTCGCTGAATATTCTTAGTTAACTTTGTCAGTACGACGTTAGTACAACTTATTCTTTTTTTACATAGAGTAAGTGGAGCATGTCTGCGCCTATGATTATGTTAGCTATAGCGGCTCGGAGTTTGCACCTTACAAAGCGCCAGCCAAAAAATTGAACATGTCGATGATAAGCAATTTGTGATCGGCAAGAATAAACCCATTAGAGAAATTAGGAGACGACATTGATCATGCAAGCTTCTCGCCCCGCCATTTTAGTCCTTGAAGATGGCACCGTTTTCCGAGGGGTAGCTATTGGCGCTGATGGCATATCAGCCGGTGAAGTCGTTTTTAATACTGCCTTAACGGGTTATCAAGAAATTTTGACCGACCCTTCCTACGCAAAGCAAATCATCACGCTAACCTATCCTCATATTGGTAACACAGGTACAAACTCGGAAGACGAAGAGTGCGATCAGATTTGGTCGTCGGGCTTGGTGATTCGAGATTTGCCGTTGATCTCCAGTAGTTTTCGTGACGAAATGCCACTCGATGATTATTTAAAGAAAAATAACGTTGTGGGTATTGCAAATATTGATACGCGAAAGTTAACAAGAATTCTAAGGGACAAGGGCGCACAAAACGGCTGCATTATCGCTGCAGATCTTAATGGCGCAGTTGATGAGAAAAAAGCATTAGCGGCCGCGAAAGAATTTCCTGGTTTAAAAGGAATGGACTTAGCAAAAATTGTTTCGACGAAAAAGAATTATCAATGGAATGAAGGCGTTTGGAAGTTGGGCGTTGGTCACAGCGAAGTGACAGAAAAAAAATTCAAAGTCGTTGCTTATGATTTCGGCGTGAAAAGAAATATTTTACGTATCCTCGCTTCTCATGGCTGTGATATTACCGTTGTACCTGCACAAACTCCTGCAGCTGATGTGTTGGCCATGAACCCAGATGGTGTGTTTTTATCAAACGGACCTGGCGATCCAGAACCTTGTGATTATGCTATCGCTGCGATTAAAGAAATTCTAGAAAAAAACATTCCAATTTTTGGAATTTGCCTCGGTCATCAGTTGTTAGGATTGGCGAGTGGCGCAAAAACGAAAAAAATGAAATTCGGTCATCATGGCGCGAATCACCCCGTTCAAGATTTGGAAACGAAGCGCGTTATGATCACCAGTCAAAACCATGGCTTTGCTATTGATGACGATACACTTCCAGAAAATTTAATAGCAACACATCGGTCATTGTTTGATGATTCATTGCAAGGTGTTCATCGAACCGATAAACCTGCATTTAGTTTTCAGGGGCATCCTGAAGCAAGTCCAGGGCCGCGTGATGCAGAGCCGTTGTTTGAGCATTTTATCGAATTAATGCTGGCGAATAAATAATTCAGATTTTTTGTGTTGCAAAAAAAGCACAAGTCAGAAATGTAAGAAAAAACAATTTCTAAAAATTTAAAACGCTGCGAGTAAAGTGAAGCATGCCAAAAAGAACAGACATACATTCCATTTTAATTCTTGGTGCTGGTCCAATCGTTATTGGTCAAGCGTGTGAATTTGATTACTCTGGTGCGCAAGCATGTAAAGCGCTTCGCGAGGAAGGCTTTCGCGTCATTTTGGTGAATTCAAATCCCGCGACCATCATGACTGATCCTGCAATGGCGGATGCCACTTACATCGAGCCGATTACCTGGCAAACGGTTAAGCAAATTATCGAAAAAGAAAGACCCGATGCCGTATTGCCAACTATGGGTGGTCAAACAGCATTGAATTGCGCACTTGATTTAGAGCGTGAAGGTGTACTTGAAGAGTTTGGTGTTGAATTAATTGGTGCGAAAGCAGATGCGATTGATAAAGCAGAGGATAGAAGTCGTTTTGATAAGGCGATGAAGTCAATCGGTCTTGAATGTCCGCGCGCGCGAATTGTTCATAGTTTAGAAGACGCGTTAGAAGTTCCCAAAGAATTTGGCTTTCCTATGATAATTCGGCCGTCATTTACAATGGGTGGTTCAGGCGGTGGCATTGCGTATAACTGGGAAGAGTTCGAAGAAATTTGTTTGCGTGGCTTAGATCTGTCTCCAACGAATGAATTATTGATTGATGAATCATTAATTGGTTGGAAAGAATTTGAAATGGAAGTGGTTCGTGACAAAAAAGATAATTGTATTATCGTTTGCGCGATAGAAAACTTTGATCCAATGGGTGTGCATACGGGTGATTCAATTACCGTTGCTCCTGCACAAACATTAACGGATAAAGAATATCAAATCATGCGTGATGCATCGATTGCGGTGCTTCGCGAAATTGGTGTGGAAACTGGCGGCTCCAATGTTCAGTTTGCAGTCAATCCTGCGGATGGGCGTCTAGTGATTGTCGAGATGAATCCTCGAGTGTCACGTTCTTCTGCGTTAGCTTCAAAGGCAACAGGCTTTCCTATTGCAAAAATCGCCGCAAAACTTGCCGTCGGTTACACATTAGATGAATTGCAAAATGATATTACGGGCGGAGCAACGCCAGCTTCTTTTGAACCATCGATCGATTACGTTGTAACAAAAATCCCACGATTTACATTTGAGAAATTTGGTGAAGCCGACGCGCGTTTAACAACGCAAATGAAATCAGTAGGAGAGGTAATGGCGATTGGCCGTACTTTCCAAGAGTCGTTACAAAAAGCATTGCGCGGTTTGGAAGTGGGTTCAGCAGGTTTTGAGCCTCATGTTGATTTAGAAGCACCCAATGCGATGGAGACAATTCGCAGAGATTTAACAACGCCAGGTGCAAATCGCATTTGGTATGTTGCAGATGCGTTTCGTGCAGGGATGACGCTAGAAGAAGTGCATCAAGCTTCATCTATCGATCTCTGGTTTTTAACTCAAATCGAAGATTTAATGAATACAGAATCTGCCATCGCAGAAACTAAGCTGACAAATATTTCAAAAGAAGAAATGTTTCATGTTAAGCGCAAGGGCTTCTCTGATAAACGAATTGGTGATCTTTTAAGTCAATCTGAAAAAGCAGTTCGTAACTATCGTCATTCGATTGATGTTCATCCTGTTTATAAACGTGTTGATACGTGCGCTGCTGAATTTTCTACAGCCACTGCTTATATGTATTCAACATACGAGGAAGAGTGTGAAGCGGAGCCAAGTACTCGCGATAAAATTTTAGTGTTGGGCGGCGGTCCAAATAGAATTGGTCAAGGTATCGAGTTTGATTATTGTTGTGTACATGCGGCCTTAGCAATGCGTGAAGACGGTTACGAAACCATTATGGTAAATTGTAATCCTGAGACAGTATCGACAGATTATGATACGTCTGACAGATTATTTTTCGAGCCAGTAACGCTTGAAGATGTTTTAGAAATTGTACGCAAAGAAAAACCAAAAGGTGTGATTGTCCAGTTTGGTGGGCAAACTCCTTTGAAGCTAGCGAATGCATTAGAAGAAGAAGGCGTACCAATTATTGGTACTAGTCCAGATGCAATTGATAGAGCAGAAGATCGCGAACGTTTTCAACAAATGATTCAAGAGCTGAAATTAAAACAACCCTCCAATGCGATCGTTCGTTCATCTGAAGAGGCTGTAAAAGAAGCCATCGGCGTTGGTTACCCATTAGTTGTTCGTCCATCGTACGTGTTGGGTGGGCGAGCGATGGAAATTGTTTATAACGAATCAGAATTGCGGACGTACATGACAGAAGCTGTTCAGGTTTCAGAGGATTCGCCCGTTTTGCTGGATCACTTTTTGAATAATGCAATCGAAGTCGACATTGATGCTGTCAGCGATGGTAAAGAAGTTATCATTGGGGCAATTATGCAGCATATTGAACAGTGTGGTGTTCACTCGGGTGATTCTGCTTGTTCACTGCCACCGTATTCTTTACCGGCTGACGTACAAGATTTAATGCGCGACCAAGTCAAAAGCATGGCGCTAGAGTTGGGCGTAATTGGTTTGATGAATGTTCAGTTGGCATACCAAGATGGCGAAATTTATGTCATCGAAGTGAATCCTCGTGCATCGCGTACAGTTCCGTTTGTGTCTAAATGTATTGGCGTTTCATTAGCAAAAGTTGCAGCGCGTTGCCAAGCGGGAATGACACTTGCTGATCAAGGTTTCACTAAAGAAGTTGTCCCCGATTATTACTCTGTTAAAGAAGCAGTATTTCCATTTAATAAATTCCCAGCTGTTGACCCAATTCTTGGGCCCGAAATGAAATCGACAGGTGAGGTGATGGGTGTGGGTGACACATTTGCGGAAGCCTACTCAAAAGCGGAGCAAGGTTCTGGACAACCGATTCCCACAACAGGTAAAGTATTTTTAAGTGTTCGTGATTTTGATAAAGATGGAATCGTTCAAGTGGCGAATGAGTTAACGGATTTAGGTTTCTCAATTGTTGCTACACGCGGAACTGCAAAAGTCATTACATCTGCAGGAATCGAAGTTGAATTAGTGAATAAAGTGGCAGAAGGTCGTCCGCATATTGTCGATATGATTAAGAACGATGAGATTACCATCGTGATTAATACGACTGAGGGGCGACAAGCCATCAAAGATTCTGCTTCAATCCGTCGAGGCGCTGAAAATCATCGTGTTTATTACACAACTACATTGGCGGGAGCTCGTGCGATTTGTATGGCACTCCGATTTGGTCAGCAACAACAAGTTCGTCGGCTTCAGGATTTGCATCAGCGTATAGCTTAAGCAACGATTGAAATGCTTTTAAGCTAAGCGAATAAGTATAATAATTTTTAAATAAATATTGTAAGAGGCCTTTCTAATAGGGCCTCTTCCATTTTTACCTTACCAATTAAGGAACGACTATGAGCAAAGTACCTATGACAGTTGGTGGTGCAGAAGCGTTACGTGTCGAGCTAGATGAATTAAAAAAAGTAGTTCGTCCCCGTATTGTTAAAGCCATCGCTGAAGCGCGAGAGCATGGCGACTTGAAAGAAAATGCGGAATATCATGCGGCACGTGAGCAGCAAAGTTTTTGCGAGGGGCGTATCCAAGAAATCGAAGGGAAGTTAAGTCATGCGCAAATTATTGATGTCACAACTATTCCTTGCACCGATAAAGTGATTTTTGGAACAACTGTTCAAATTATAAATGTTGATACCGATGCAGTAGTGACCTATCAAATTGTTGGGGATGATGAAGCGGACGTAAAGCATAATAAGATTTCTATTAGCTCGCCGATCGCAAGAGGGTTAATTGGTAAGTTCGTTGGCGATGAAGTTGAAATTAAAACGCCCGCCGGTGATGTGTGCTACGAAATTGAAAGTGTTAAACATATCTAACTTTTTATGAAAAAAGTTAGATTTAAGCGTTGTATTTAAATCTAAACAGATGCACTTGGACGGTTAGATACCAAGTCATACCAGCGCTTTAAATTTTTCAAATCATCACTCATTTCAATTTTTATTCGTTTTGCAAAATCAACCGTTGTGAGCGCTGTAATATCGGCGGCGCTATAGCGATCACAAGCAACATATTCCCGTGTTGCAAGATACTTATCTAAGTCTTTCATGAAATCTAATGTTCGATTTTTTCCGCGCTCAGCAAGCTCTGGTATTTGTGGGTAATCTTTTGTGCCTAACACTGCGTGATTAATAAAACCTTTAGAAAAATTTCTAAGACCATCTGTAACTGAACTAAAACCTTGTGAAGCGACATAGTTGTCCCACATCGCAATGACACCCTGTTCTTTTGCGTCAGTACCGTAGAGATTGTTTTCAGGAAAGGCTGATTCTAAATAACGGCAGATCCCGTTAACTTGGCTAATGTAGGTTCCGTCGTCTAATTCTAAAACGGGAACATCATGAAAAGGATTTATCTTTCCATAAGCTTCGGTTAAGTGTTCTTTCCCGGCAAAGTCAACTTGAACAGTAGGAATGCTGATTCCTTTTTCTGCGATAAAAATTCGCACTCGTCTTGGGTTCGGGGCGGGATGACAGTCATATAATTTCATAATGATTATTGTGTATGGGGGGCTGATAGTTACATTGTGAAGGTTATCTGGCTGAGCGCTTTCAGAAAAATGTATTAAGAAATACGCAAAAGATTAGATAATTTGGGGTTGGGTTTCTTCGCTGCTTTATAAAGTAAAACAACCTTGCCAATTGATTGAACATTCTCGGCTTCTGTCAGTTTGCAAATTTCTTCAATAGCAAGTTGCCGATCTGCACGATCATCGAAGACTAATTTTATCTTAATCAGCTCGTGATCATTCAAGGCTCTATTCAATTCTGCGAGGACTGTTTCTGACAAACCATTACCTGCTACAGTAACAATAGGCTTTAAGTTATGCCCTATAGCTCGAAATCTTTTTTTACGTTCTGTGGTTAACATCTTACAATGACTGCCTAATAGTGTTGAATGTGCTGTAATCGCGCCATATTAACTGATTTAAGTGTTATTGATTAGCAATATCTTAAATTGAGGCGACAAATGAAGAAAGTTACTGGTCATGAGAGTGGCTAGTAAATAGCACTCACGCAATAGTTTGAATTAAGTATTTGGGACAAAAAATGGCACGATCTAAAAGTAGTCATCGCTGGCTACACGAGCACTTTAATGACCACTATGTCAAAAAGACACAAGAGGACGGTTATCGTTCTCGTGCAAGTTATAAGTTGTTGGAGCTCAATGAAAAAGACCGTTTACTGAAGCCTGGGAATACAGTCATAGATCTCGGAGCAGCACCTGGTGGATGGTCCCAAGTAGCAGTTAAGCTCGTGGGAGAGAAGGGCAAAGTGATTGCTTCCGATATTCTGCCAATGGACGCGATTGCCGATGTCATCTTTGTTGAGGGTGATTTTACGGAAGATGCAGTGCTTAAAGAGCTTCTTGCCGTCATTGGTGAAGAGAAAGCAGACCTTGTAATCTCGGATATGGCCCCCAATATGAGTGGAGTGACTGACATTGATCAGCCAAAATCCATGTATCTAGTGGAGTTGGCAATTGATCTTGCCAAGCAAACCCTTGCAAAAAATGGGGACTTTGTGACTAAAGTCTTTCAGGGCGAAGGGTTCGATGCTGTTTTCCAAGACTTGAAAGTGAGCTTTAAGCGAGTGGTGACTCGCAAGCCTGACGCTTCTCGTCCGCGGTCTAGAGAGGTCTATCTGGTTGCAAAAGGTTTTTTAGGTCAATAGATGTTAATTAATTGTAAGATCTTGGTAGGCCCGATTGGATCTTGCCAGTGTTGTGATAGAGTTCCAAAGACGCTGTAAAGCTATTGCTAACAGCGACCTGCTTTAACCGCTATACTTTGAGTATCTCCTGTTTAATACAAAATAGATTACAAAACGTATAACTCAGGAAGTCTTTATCTCTAATTAGCTTTGAAGAAATACGGCTCTTAAAGCTCTTAATGAGTACCCACTAATTTTTTGATGCAGAATATACTGCTTTCTGTATCAGCTTCTTCCAGAGTCTTAGTGGCTTTGCGAACAAAAAATGACAGCAGTAATGAGAGGATAAGTTTTTGAACGATATGGCTAAGAATTTAGTCTTGTGGCTAATTATCGCAGGCGTGCTATTGATGGTTTTTCAAACCTTCAGTCCGCAGGTCAATGAACAAGAGCTTACTTACTCTGATTTTATTGCCGAGCTTCGAGATGGGCGTATCCGAGAAGTTGAAATTGATATTTTAGATATCGATGGAACAAAAACTGATGGCACGCGCTTTAAAACAGTTCGTCCCCCCAACCTTCCTGATAACACATTGCTAGAAGATCTTGAAAATTACAAAGTTGAATATAAAGGTGTAGAACTCAAAACGCCGAGCTTATGGCAACAGCTTCTAGTTGCTAGCTTTCCCATTTTATTAATTATTGCTGTGTTCATGTTTTTTATGCGGCAAATGCAAGGCGGCGGCGGTGGTCGTGGCGGTCCAATGAGCTTTGGAAAAAGCAAAGCAAAATTGTTGGGTGAAGATCAAATAAAAACAACGTTTGCGGATGTTGCTGGAGTCGATGAAGCAAAAGACGAAGTTCAAGAGCTTGTTGAATACTTACGAGACCCTTCAAAATTCCAACGACTTGGTGGCCGAATACCTCGCGGAGTTTTAATGGCGGGCCCTCCTGGAACGGGTAAAACTTTATTAGCAAAAGCAATTGCTGGTGAAGCGAAAGTTCCTTTCTTTTCAATTTCCGGTTCTGACTTTGTTGAAATGTTTGTGGGTGTTGGTGCATCCCGTGTTCGTGACATGTTTGAGCAAGCAAAAAAACAAGCGCCATGCATAATTTTCATCGACGAAATTGATGCAGTCGGCCGTCATCGTGGTGGCGGTCATGGCGGTGGTCATGATGAGCGCGAACAAACGTTAAACCAACTTCTCGTAGAGATGGATGGTTTTGAAGAAAACGATGGCGTTATTGTTATCGCAGCAACTAACCGCCCCGATGTTTTAGATAAAGCACTGTTGCGTCCGGGACGATTTGATCGGCAAGTATTTGTGGGGCTTCCAGATATTCGCGGTCGTGAGCAAATTTTAAAAGTTCACATGCGTAAAGTCCCGATCGATGAGTCTGTAAAAGCTAATGTTATTGCCCGTGGTACACCAGGTTTTTCTGGCGCGGATTTGGCAAATATTGTTAACGAAGCTGCATTGTTTGCCGCTCGCTCAAACAAGCGTTTAGTTACAATGGAAGAATTCGAAAAAGCTCGCGATAAAATCATGATGGGTGCAGAACGTAAGTCCATGGTGATGAGCGAAAAAGAAAAAGAAAATACGGCATACCATGAAGCGGGTCATGCAATTGTTGGTAAGTTAGTGCCTGAGCATGATCCTATTCATAAAGTAACTATTATTCCGCGTGGTCGTGCTTTGGGTGTTACACAATTTTTACCGGAAGAAGATCAATACAGTATCAGTAAGCGCCAATTAGAATCGCAGTTATGCACTTTATACGGCGGGCGTATAGCTGAAGAAATGACATTGGGTGTTGAGGGCGTGACAACTGGCGCTTCGAACGATATTGAACGTGCTTCGCAAATGGCTCGCAACATGGTGATGAAGTGGGGCTTGTCAGAAAAGTTAGGCCCTCTGCATTATGGTGAAGATGAAGCGGGTTACCCCGGCGCGAGCAATATGAATTATTCTTCAGATACATCTAAAATGATTGATGAAGAGATTCGTGGAATTATTGATAGTTGCTATTCCCGTGCAGAGAAAATATTGCAAGAAAATCGAGATATTTTGGAATCGATGAAAGATGCATTAATGGAATACGAAACAATTGATTCTGAACAAGTTGACGATTTGATGGCCCGTAAAAAAATGCGCCCTCCGCGTGATTGGGATGACAATGATTTTAATGGTCATTTGGGTGGCGATGAATCTGATCCCTCAAAAGATGATGATAAAAAAGCAGGCCCTATTGGTGGTCCAGCAAGCGAACATTAATTGCTAATCTTTTGAAAAAAATAATGGGCCGAGCATGAAAATGTTTCGGCCCAATTTTTTGGCCTTTTAAAATTTTTTTCAAATAAAATATTATGAAAATTCAGTGCGCAGATTTAATTCTTGATCTCTCTTATCCAGTTGTCATGGGTATCTTGAATGCCACGCCCGACTCTTTTTCTGATGGAGGGAAATATTTTTCTAAAAACTCTCAGAGTAATGTGGATATCGCTTTAAAGCGAGTCGAGCAAATGATTAATGAGGGCGCGAAGATTATTGATGTTGGTGGAGAATCTACTCGACCTGGTGCCGCGTTAGTTTCTGTTGATGAAGAAGTTGACCGAGTTGTTCCTTTGGTTGAGGCCATACGAAAAAATTTCGAAGTGATTGTTTCTGTTGATACTAGCACTCCACAAGTGATGGAGGAGTCTGCGAAAGTGGGAGCGGGAATCATCAACGATGTTCGTGCACTAAAAAAAGAAAATGCGTTGCAGGTGGCAACAAAGACAGGTTTGCCCGTTTGCTTGATGCATATGCAGGGTCAGCCCGATAATATGCAAAAAAAACCTAGATATGAGCATGTTGTTACAGAAGTAAAAACATTCTTGAGCGAACGAATGATTGCTTGTGAGCAAGCGGGAATTCCGAAAGAAAAATTATTGGTCGACCCTGGTTTTGGCTTTGGAAAATCACTGGCACATAATCTGGAATTATTGAAACGATTGAATGAGCTAGACAGTTTGGGTTGCCCTATCTTAGTTGGTCTCTCTCGAAAATCTATGATTGCTAATATTTTGGAATTAGGTCTGAATTTAAAAGATGGGGCAAAGCAAAAAGTAGAGAATCGACCAATAGAGGATGAGCGTTTGGTTGGTAGTGTTTCCCTAGCATTATTGGCTGCAGAAAGAGGTGCGAGTATCATTCGTGTCCATGATGTTGCCGCTACTCGGGAAGCGCTTCAAATTCTTCGCGCAATCAACGACAATCCGCCACCACTAAAATAGCTACTACTTTGTATGAATCGTGATGTTATAAAATCATAACAGCACTAATTTGTTTATATTTATCGACAAAAAATTTACTAAAAACTGGAATACCAGTTTAAACATGGAGAAAGAGAATGTCTGAGTCACGACAATACTTCGGCACTGATGGAATAAGAGGTCGAGTTGGCGTAGAGCCAATTACCCCTGATTTTGTTTTGAAATTAGGGTGGGCAGCTGGCTGCGTGTTCGCAGAACATTTCTCAGGATCAAAGCAAATACTCATCGGTAAAGACACGCGTATCTCAGGCTACATGTTTGAATCTGCGTTAGAGGCTGGATTAATCAATAGCGGAATGGATGTTGGTTTGCTTGGGCCAATGCCAACACCTGCCATTGCTTATTTGACGAGAACATTCCAAGCGCAAGCGGGTATTGTTATCAGTGCTTCGCATAACCCTTATCATGACAACGGCATTAAATTCTTCAGTGGCCAAGGAACAAAACTACCTGATGACATAGAAGTGGCTATCGAAGAGCAAATGAAAAAGCCTATGGTGACTTCAGATTGGCTGGGTAAAGCGCGCCGTATTGAAGATGCGCAAGGCCGTTATATCGAATTCTGCAAAGGTACCATGCCTTGGGGCTTCAGCTTACAGGGTTTGAAAATTGTTTTGGATTGCGCAAATGGCGCGACTTATCATATCGCTCCAGCCGTTTTTCGTGAGCTAGGTGCTGAAGTAATTACGATTGGCGCTTCTCCAAACGGGACTAATATCAACCATGAATGTGGTTCAACTGCACCAAAAGCCCTACAGGCTAAAGTGTTGGAAGAAAGTGCTGATCTAGGAATTGCTTTTGATGGCGATGGTGATCGCGTCATGTTTGTTGATGATAAAGGCCAGCAGATCGATGGCGACGAAATCTTATTTATTATTGCATCATATCGTCAGCAACATGCGTCAGGTTGTAATGGCGTTGTTGGTACTCTCATGAGTAACTTTGGTTTTGAGTTGGCGCTTAAAGATCTCAAGATTCCATTTATTCGCGCGAAAGTGGGTGATCGATACGTGATAGAGGCCATGCGGCAAAACGATTGGTATCTTGGTGGTGAGTCATCAGGTCATATTATCTGTAGTGATGTTACTACAACAGGCGACGGTGTTATTGCAGCGCTTCAAGTATTACTAGCACTTATCACATCAGGCAATACGCTTAATGATGCGAAACAAGGTATGCGTAAATTGCCGCAGACCATGATCAACGTCCAAATCAAGCCTAAAAGTAATATTTCCGATAACGCTGCTATCAAAGCGGCTGTTCTCGAAACGGAATCGCAACTCAATGGAAGAGGGCGTGTGTTATTGCGTCCGTCAGGCACTGAGCCAGTAGTTCGAGTCATGGTTGAGGGCGATGACCAGCCGCTCGTTAAAAAATTAGCGCAGGAGCTAGCAGACGTCGTCGAAGCGGCTGTTTCATAACTTTTGTTAGGTGATGCATAATTGCCCAAGAATGAGTCGCTATTTGCAGCGGATCTATGTATTACCTCGTAAAATCCAATAAAGGCGATTCAGTTAGAGATTGTATCTTGCTGGCTACTTAGCTAACATTAGCGCCCGCTTTTTTGAGTCCACTAACCCTTTGCAGAGAACGTATGCGGCGTCCATTAGTAGTTGGCAATTGGAAAATGAATGGAACCAAGAGCTCAGTTGCGACTTTGCTCGAAGGTTTGTTAGCTCGCTGGCATGGAATGCATCAGTCAGAAGTAGCGGTTTGCTCTTCTTTTGTTCATTTAGGACAGTTGGCCCGGCAGTTACAAGAATCTAATATCCAGATAGGTGCCCAAGACGTCAGCCAATATGACGATGGTGCTTACACTGGCGATATATCTGCTGCAATGTTGTCAGATATGTTCTGCCATTATGTGATCGTGGGCCATTCAGAGCGTCGCGGATACCATAAAGAAACGGATACAGTCGTTGCTGAGAAATTTGCAGCAGCTCAAAATGCTAAATTAACACCCATCCTTTGTGTTGGTGAGACTCTAGCAGAGCGAGACAATAATGAAGCACTCGACGTTATCGGGCGCCAAATTAAAGCTGTTATTGATCGTGTTGGGCAAGAAAAGTTAACGCGCGCAGTGATTGCCTACGAACCCATTTGGGCGATAGGGACGGGTAGAACAGCAAGCCCAGAGCAAGCGGAAGATGTACATAAATACATTCGAGAACAATTAGGCTCGACTGGATCAACCACAAGAATTTTATACGGCGGTAGTGTTAAACCAGGCAATGCCGCAGAATTATTTAGCCAAAAAAATATTGATGGCGGACTCGTCGGCGGAGCATCATTAAACATCGGTGACTTCATAGAAATTTGCCAGGCAGCTGATTTACCATCATCGGCAGAGCAATAATTTTTCAAGCAGTTTGCAAAACTGTTTAGTAACAGAATATTTAAATAAAAACTTTCAAGAGATAACCCTCAAGAGAAAATTATGGAAAAGCTCGTTCTAGTAGTACACGTATTAGCAGCGTTAGGCATCATCGGTTTGATTTTAGTTCAACAAGGCAAAGGTGCAGCAATGGGCGCATCTTTCGGCTCCGGTGCTTCGCAAACATTATTTGGTAGTGAAGGTAGTGGTAACTTCTTCAGCCGAGCAACTGCCATGATCGCAGTCATTTTTTTCGCAACAAGTTTTGGTCTTGCTGTCATCGCAAAAGATAAAGCCAGTATCGGCATCCCAGGATTAAGTATTGATTCAGAAGTGCCTGCATTAGAAACAGTGAATGAATCTGATGTGCCAGCAGTCGTGAATGAAGCGATAAATTCTGCCACAGAAGCCGCAAACGATATTCCATCTGTGCCAGAAGCGGCAGAAAAAGTAATAGACAGCGCCGCAGAAGAAATTCCTCAGGCGGATAAATAATTAATATGTTAAAAGCCCAAGTGGTGGAATTGGTAGACACGCTATCTTGAGGGGGTAGTGGCGTAAGCTGTGCCGGTTCAAGTCCGGCCTTGGGCACCAATTTAAAAAGGCTCTCCTAACGGAGGGCCTTTTTTATTGGGAGATTTGAGAGAGTTTTATTGAAATTTAACGATCGATTTTTCCAATCGTACAATTACAATCCCCATCGCGACAGCTTTCAGCATCGTCACCACGAATCACTAAACTTCTAATATCTATACGTTCAAAAAAGCTACTGGCTCCATTGTAAATTTTGTAATGCATGCCCCAACTATTTTGAGGTTTGTGCGTAAAAGTTCCACTTCCTTCACTGATGTTTTTGACTAAACCAAAATCAGAGCCCGCGGGTGAAAAATAAATTTGTATTTGCTCGCCAGTATCTAACCCGCGTGTTGTGTATTCGAAGGTAATGGCGATGTTTTCACATTCTTTAGATGAGTATTCTAATTGAACACTTGGTGATGTTGATCTAGAGCCTCTAATTCTTAAGCCATAATAGCCATGGCTGATACTGTCTTCATAAAGGCTATAATATTCAGATAAGTCGGCCTCATAAACAGTTTCACTGTGTGCAGTGGTAGCTAAAGCTAAGGAGCACATCAATAGAAAAACAGGTAATAAAATTTTCTTGAATGGTCGATACTTAAAATGTTGTGTAGTCATCGGATTAGCCCTTTTAGTTATTATGTGTGTGGAGTTTAAGTGCTGCGTTAAGTGTTGCGTTCGACAATTTAAATTAAAAAGGCTTGAAATAATGTGAAGCCCATCCTGTTGTCAATTGAAAATTAAAGGGAGATAAGGATTCGCGCGCCAAAAATTTTCTTCCTAATCGCACTTCTGTTGGGTGCAATCATAAAATAATTAAGCTTATGTTCATCTTGATTTGGAAAGCTAAAAAAATTGCAGTCTAGATTCCAGTAACACTATTTTTGCCGGGTTAGAATAATGCAGTTAATAGTCATGCCCGTCACAATAGTTTGCTTATTATTAATGATTGCGCGAGCATGCTTAAAGACGAATGCCTCGTCGCGGATGGCAGATAATTGGTTTTACAACCGCGCTGCTAGAACATAATTAACAAGCTTTAATACCCTAGGATAGCGAAAATTTTAATGCCATAGTCGTAGCGAGTAAGCTAAACATTTGAGAGTGTTTTTATGGTGAAGTCGACAAAGGAAAGTTAAAAAATAATAAAATAAGATCAACAAAACATATCGTTACTGGGGAGGCGTATGATCGCCCATTATATTTTTTTATCGAAGAAAGTCGACAGCTTTTTTCACTTCTTGTGCGATTTTTTGCATGATGCGATTGAGCACTAAACGAATAAGAGTTGCAGTAAGCTCTTCCGCTGTATCAACGATCGCCATACCGACGATGCGCATCATTCGTCGAATGAGTAAATACACCCACTTCGCCATCTCGCCGCCAACTTCCGCACCTTTCTGTAAAATCATGGCTAATTGATCGGCAATAGTGAACCCGCCAACAATAGCTGCTTGAGTCTTCGCGAAGCTAAGTTGTAAAACATAGGCCAATGCGTAATTCAGTTTTTCCCATGCAGTAGAGCTATGCGAGCTTTCAGGTGTATTACTTTGAAGCCACGCCTTAATGGATTCGATTGAATGCCGTGTAGGATTAGGTCGATAAAGCGCCTCCCAACCATTACCACCTATAGAAGCGATGTAGTTCTGCATTTTATGAGCGCTTGGATTGACAACTAAGCCCCCATAGGTGAGATAAAATGCGCGTCCAGAAGTTGGGGCATGTGAAAAAGGAAATAACGGCACCATTGGTACAGGGTCCGTGCTGTGGTAAACACGGTGAATATTTTCTGCGTCCAATTTGGTCGTCAGGCTTTGTGCAAAGCCTCCAATACCAAATCCAACACGAGGCGCGCCAAAAGTGTATAGCTTTGTTGAAGTGCCAAACTTTGTTTTAATCCAATCTGCGGTTAACGAAGCAACAGCCCCACCTAAACTATGACCGATACAATGCACCGTTTGCACACCCGTCTGGCTAGTTAAAAAAATTGCTAGCGCATCACTCAAACTATTAAATACTTGATTAAAACCACTGTGTACAAGTGAGCCTGTTGCAGACACATTTAGACCTACACGTAGATCTGTAATTACGTCAGCGCCATAGTGAGACAAAGTAGTCCCGCGGAACATTAAGAATACGTCATTTTTAAATGCGCCAGCACCGCGGGCGCAAACAGCAAAGCTATCTTTAGTATTAACTAATCGACTACCGACGCTAGCTTTAAGTGATGTTTTTGAATTGGAGTCTTCGGAGAACTCAGGCCTCAGCAAAAATGCATTTAATTCAAATGCGTCTTGTACACCGTATACTTCGTATGCCAAGCTCGCAGCTAAGTCTGCAGAAACGTATCCCATAATAACCTCCTTAAACTATTTTTTAATCCCAATAACAACTTGATCCGACAAAACCTGGATTTAAATCTACACGTCTAGCTGGTTCAGATAATTCGCAGCGCAAATTTTTAGGGCGATCTCCACCGAATTCTCCGTATTCTGCCTCATCCAGTTTCCCTCCACCCCAGATTTGATATTCTTCGTCCCTATACTTAACAAATATTTGTTGGTGGGATACAAACTGCACTATAAATAATGCTCGGGACTTTGCCCAAATAGAATCAAATTTAAAATTCCCTTCACTATTTGTTATTAAGGATTCAGACTGTTTTTTATTGCCCCATTCATAAGTTCTAGTAATTTCAGCGCCCGAGGCAGGTTCACCATTGAGCGTAAGCTGACCATCAAAACCCGAAAACAGGCAAACTTTCTCGCCTATAATTAATCCCATTTTTTCTTCCTCTAAAGATTCGTTAGCAGCAGATTTGTGAGTAAAAGATAAGTACGCTAGTGGAGTCCCGCATAACAATAAAGTGGCAGCAGCTAGGCGAAGCATAAATTTTTTGTTAATAGTAAATGCCATGAATTAATTAACCATTTCGACATCAGGAGCGAAAAATACTATAAGAGCTAATTTCTGAAACTGAGAAGCAGGTAAGAGTTAGTGTATGCCATATGCTTTCTCACGTAGGTTCTACAGCTAATGAAGAGTTTCTAATCTTAGGTTTCTCATAGGGTTGGAGAATTTATCACAAAAATATAAGCAATGTTTAAGAGTAGTAATAAAAGCGCAGCAACAAAGTTTATTTTAAGTTTGGTTGGTAATGCTTTCAGGTAAAACTCTTTAAATGTTAGTCCAGTAAACACTGTAATAAAAAAAACAAACATCGGCGTGTTGAAAAATATTTCTGCTAAAGCCAAATAGGTTTCTTTGTTATCAATAATAGAGTTTTCAAGTATTTCAATGTAAATATCTTTTGTGTTGATGATTGAAATCAAAAAAAGGCAGCTACCTAATGCAAAAAAAAGCAATATGAAATTAAGTGTTTTTATGAGTTTGTTCATTAGGAACTCCGTATTTTTTAAATTAAGCGCTGCACGCTTTTAGTTCTACACCAGGAATATATTTCAGCTTCCCTCTTACTGTAAGGCCTGTGAGCTGAAAACCTGAAGATTGAATATCCATTTTTGAGACTAACGATTGGGTTTCACCATCTTTATCGATGAAGGTGATTTGTATATCAACCTTACCTGATCCGAGAAGGGTTCCTTTTACGCTTAGGTCAACAGTTTTTCCCGTAAAATTTAAAGCATGGTACACCCAAGGATATTTTGTGGAGTCGATGTTCACCCAGCTAGTACTAATGTTTGACCAGATGAAAGTGCCTGATTTTCCGCCAACCGAAAAATGATCATCAACTGCTAATGTTTGAATGTCAGAATTTGGGCCGTTGCGAAGTTGAATATAAGCAAAAGTGGAGGCGTTAACTCCAAAACCTGTTTTGGGGATTCCCAAAGCAAAAGATGCTCCTACGATACGAATTTGCATTTCTATTTCCTTATTGATGTCTTGGTTTAGAGGGGAGCGTGTCATGTGAAGAAAGAAGAAAATAGCGAGGAAATATACAAAGAGGAATTCTGAGAATCCAAATTAACTAATCCCTGTTTTTATTCTTGTCATTACATTGACAAAATCCATTTAGATGTACGTTTGTAGCATCTAATTGCCGTTAACTATACATAATTGTATGTTGATTTGACTAGCGCTAAATAAGAAGGGAAGGGATAATTCAAACTAACTTCACAAAAATTAGATCAGTAAAATTAAAAGGTTGACAGTTTTTTATTAGTAACCTGGTTTGTGGGGGGGGGGCAATTAAAAATATTGTAAGGATGGCTAAGAAAGGCAATAAACTTAGGTGTGCGTGAGGATGAGTTTTTCTCTTGTCCTTTGCCGCCCTCGCCAGCGATGATTTGGCAGCAGGCGCGCGGCGAAGTAGAAGGTGTGTTTGTCAAACCTATCTATCATTCGGTGCCACTGGCTGCGAGCAATGACCCGCTGCTCTACCAGGTTTTGGCATTGGTCGATGCGGTGAGATTAGGTAAGCCTAGTTGGCTATCGCGCGGGAGTTATTGAAAAAACTGATTAAAGAGAATTAATGAACAGTTACGAGTTTAATGTCGCTCAATTAACGGCAGTGGCCAAAGCGCTGGATGATTTATTACCACAGGTGATTTTTGTTGGTGGAATAAAAATTAGTGACATGCAACATTTTAAGTTCATTGCCGAACAGCTAGTTAAGAAAAATTGATCGAGAAGAGCTACCGCGCCAATTAGTAGCTCTCTGTGTCAAGCTTAAAGCTCTACTAGATGGTTTTTAAGCGGTTTTTGGTTTATCCTCGACAAGCCGGCCAAAGATTCGGCCATGAATCAGGGTTGTAAAGTAATATACCTTTTGAAAATTCAATAAAAACAATATGTTAAATTTTTGATAGCTGGCCATTAAACCGGCCAAATTGAATGCTACTAGTAAATCATCTTTCTTTAAATAATTTTCAAATTCCCTCAGTTAAACCCCCAAAATAATCTATGGAATACCTTTTCGTTTACGGCTCTTTACTCACCACCGCAGGTCATCCCATGCATAACTACATGCGTGGTTTTTGTGATTTGGTGGGTAATGCCAGTGTTGGTGGTATAAAGATTGAGTTGGATGGTTATCCTGGTTTAATTCCTTCGGGCGATCCGAGTGCTAGGGTGGAAGGTGAGTTGTTTTTAATTCACAACGGTGCGAGTGAGAAATTGTTTGATGGGTTGGATCACTACGAAGGTTGTAGTGAGGATGACCCAGAGCCCCACGAGTTTTTTCGTCATCGGCAAGATGTTACTTTGTTATCTGATCAGAAAGTTTATGAGGCTTGGGTTTATTTGTATAACGGAAGTTAGCTAAAAAATTAAGTTGCACTTATTATCCGAAACCAAGAATTAAAAACAAGAAAAAAATAAAATTCATTAGAGATAATATTTTAATTTTCAAGAATAATAAAACCCATGCTCGAATAATTAAACGGTGAGCACACGTTTGTATGGCTTCTTAAGTGTCGTGTGACTCCACCAACCTAATCCCTTCTGGTTCAAACTGAATTATTTTCTTTTTAAATAAATGGCCGATAACTTTTTTGAATGCGCCTTTACTCATACCAAACGCAGCGGCAATTGCTTGTGGCTCGCTTTTATCGTGAAATGGTGCGTAGCCTTCGTGGCTATTTAAATAGCGTAAAACAATTTTTGTGTTTTTATCAAAAGATTGGCTGCCGCCGTTGAGGGTAAGGTCTATTTTTCCGTCAGGTCTAATTCTCTGAATAAAACCTTTAACGCGTTGCCCAAAACTTAATGGTTGGAACACATCGTTTTTATATAAAACTCCCCAATGCTTGTGATTGATAATGGCTTTAAAGCCCAGCTCAGTAGAGTTCGCAATGATCAGATCGACCTTTTGGCCGATTTTGAAATAGTTTGATTTGTCTTCCCGTAGAAAATTATCAACCTTTGAGGATGCCACTATGCGATCGTCGCGTGCATCCACATAGAGGTAGACCAAATAAGATTTTCCCGTTTCCATGGGGCGGTGCTGTTCTGAAAAGGGTACCAGTAATTGTTTTTCTAGCCCCCAATCTAAAAAGGCACCAACTTGGTTGGTGTCGGCCACGGTTAAATAAGCAAACTCTCCCACTTGTGCTCGGGGTCTACGAGTGGTGGCAATCAATCGGTCCTCGGAATCGAGGTATATGAAGACGTCTACGCTATCGCCAATCTCAGTGTTTTCCGGTATAGCACGGTTAGGTAATAGTATTTCGCCGAGGTTGTCGGCATCCAAATAAACGCCAAATTCGACACGTTTAACGACGGTCAACGGATATGTACGGCCAATCTCTACCATGTTACTAACTCTAGTGTTGTCAAAGGTGGGAGTATACACGGAGAGTGTAGGCGATGGGTCTGAAAACATAGGCTAGGAATGGTATGTACTGTGAGGCCATAAAATCTATATTTTTTATGAGCCCTACTGTGAAGATCTACAGGTTATAATCGCAAAATTGAACAGAGAGTTAAAAGGGAGCTAACTATGTCGACGAGCAATGTTACTTGTCCAAAATGCAATGTCACCAATCGGATACCTACCGATAGGCTGAGTGATGGTCCTAAGTGTGGCAAATGTAAAGGCGCATTATTTATTGGTAAGCCGGTCGAGTTAACGTCGGCGAATGTGGCAGCTGTACTCAATCATAATGATATTCCTGTGTTGGTTGATTGCTGGGCTGACTGGTGTGGCCCTTGCAAAAGTTTTGCGCCAGTATTTGAGCAAGCGGCAAAAGATCTAGAGCCTAAAATTCGGTTGGCAAAACTGAACACAGAAAAACAACAGCAAATTGCTGGGCGCTGGAAAATACAATCAATACCGACTTTAATTTTGTTTAAGCAAGGGAAGGAGGTAAATCGAATTTCTGGTGCGGTGCCACTTAAGCAGTTGAAGCAATGGCTGATTCAGCAGGGTGTTTAATGTCAGCGAACAGAAATCATGCAAGTGAGAAAAAGCGACATATCAATAGAACTACAATGATTTTTTTATTGTTTCGTTCAGTTCTAAAAAATTAAAAGGTAATCAACATGAAAAAATTCAAAATAATTTTACTCTCTTTCATTCTTGGCCTTACCGCCTGTGCTGAGTTGGCACCCTATTTAGAAGCAGGAGCCGATGTGGCGAGTGCGGCGGGTTATGGTAATCAAGCAAATGTAGTGCGAGGAGTGAAAGAGGCGTTGGAGTTGGGGAGTAGTCGTGCAGCCACGCAATTATCTTCGGCCGGCGGTTACAGTAACAGTTCGTTGTATCGCATTGCATTACCAGAAAATTTACAACCGATCACCAGTCGTTTGCGTCAATTTGGTTTGGGTGGTCAGTTAGATAAAGTGGAGTCGTTAATGAATCAGGGCGCAGAGAAAGCAGCTGCTGAAGCACAGGTAGTGTTGGTCGATGCGGTTCGCAATATGTCGGTTACTGATGCGCTCGGAATTGTTCGTGGCAATGATACGGCCGCAACGGATTATTTTCGTCAGCAAACTGAATCAAGTTTACGTTCGCGATACTTGCCTATCATTCAAGAAAACTTACAAAAAATTGGCTTTTATGACCAGTATAAAACGATGTTGAGCACTTATGATAAATTGCCCATTTCGGACAAGCCGAATTTAGATTTAGAACAGCATGTGCTCGTAAAAAGTTTAGATGCTTTGTTTTCTCAGATAGCTGTTGAAGAGCAGTCTATTCGCCAAGATCCAGTAGGGCGAGGGACAGCTTTAATTAGCTCGGTCTTCTTGGGTGGCAACAATAATCAGTAATAGCACGATGAAATGTGTTAAAAGATCGCTTGTGGTAATGCTGGAATAGGAACACACTCAAGAGGATTAGCAAACTCACTTGAAAAGGCATTATCATGGCTAAAGGTAAAGATTCTCAAAAGTCGACTAAGAAGAAGCCAGAGAAAACACTGAAAGAGAAACGAGCGGATAAGAAAGGAAAAAAATCAGGGAAAGGTCTTGTAGATCTGTAGTTTTCTAAATTACGAATAAAATAAATCCCGCTTTATCAATGAGTGGGATTTTTTATTAGAATTTTATATCTTAATATTTAAGTTTGGTTGTGAAATTATAAAAAAAATCAATATGGCAGTTGAACTTGTAGTATCTCCAAATGAATAATCCTCTCTCTAAAAATATCAATATTATCGACATCGAAGCCAGTGGCTTGCGTTCTGATTCCTACCCTATCGAAATAGCGATTATGGTTGATGGCGTTAAACATATTTGGTTGATTAAACCAGAAGAGCATTGGACATACTGGAGTGATGATGCACAAGACTTGCACGGAATTTCTTTAAAAATGTTGCAGCGAGAAGGTAAGCCCGCGGCAACTGTTGCTAAAGAATTAAATCAAGCAATGACTCATAGTGACGGACTGTTATACAGTGATGCAATCCACTGGGATTCTGGGTGGATTAATACGCTTTATGATGCTGCTAATATCAAAATGAATTTCAAAATCGTTTCCCTCTATGATTTGTTAAGCGAAGAGCAAAGTTTAATGTTTGATAATCACAGGTCAAAGCTTGCTAACAGTGGTGACTATGATCTTCATAAAGCGGATGAGGATGTGGCACTCATTTATCAAGCATATTTAAATACGTTAGATCGGTAATCTAAAAAACCTAGATTCCCTTGAATTGCTTCAATTTTTGAATATAGTTTTTTTGATACATTTAGAGAGATATGTATAAACACAAGAAGGGTGGGTTTGAGAGAAGAGTTTCTTCAGTTTTGTTACCAAACTCCCAAATGTATAAAGCTAGAAGCTGATTTACCCATTTTAGATAGACACTCCTTTTTTATTCGCTTATTCTTCATCATATAAAATATTTTCTCGCCCTCAAAGATAAGGACTTCTTTATGTCGCAAACTCCTGCTGCGCTTGCCTCTTACCAATTCAATATTAGGTCATTCCACCCCGAAAAAAACTTTGGCTGGTCAGGCTTAAACTTCAGTGGCGATAATCGTGGGTTTTCCTTAAAACCCAGTGGGAAAGGAATGGTTACTTCTAGGATTTGGCATCGATTTAACTTAAATACGGCAGATGGTGGTATTCTTTTGGATAAAACCACATCGGATGATTCTCATGCCCCGTGGTCTCCTAAGCCTTTCCCATATGACGACCCAGATCTAAATCCCAGATCTAATATTTTTCGAATTCCTCCTCAAAAAACACCTAATGGAAAAATAAATTTACGCGCGCAAGGGAGATATTATGGTTCTAACCACGCTATGCCTGGATCTCCTGCAATGCAAAAAAGTATTGGGACAACCTATGTGCCTGATATTAATGTTGGGTATGAAATTTTCGTCACAGTCGATCCTAGAGCATCTCATATCGATATCGGCATCTTGGTTACAGGCGATGGTTTTCCTAATACAGAAGCCTTTATCGTTGATCCTCAAGGTACTCCCGTTTTTCTTGGTACTCATGTACGTGAAGGAGCCGCTCCCGTGACGCTGGCAGCAAATTTTACTCACAAGTTATTCGGTAATGTAATTCGTCTGCCGATTAACGTTAACGGTAATTTTGTAGGAACAGTAGAAGATGAAGGTGGCCGTTTTGTTAAAAAATCCACAAAAAAAATTATTTACTCAATTAGTGATTGGAATAAGAAATTTCTTGATTCAAATCCAAATGCGTCTCATTGCATGGGTTTAGAAGATATAAAAAGGATAAAAGAATGTTTTTGATTCGGAATAAAGGAGCATGGATCATTACATTGCTTATTTCTATGGCGGCCTGTGCTGAAAAAATATTAGAGCCTGAAATCTATTTGATTCCGGAAGATTATATAGGAGATATTTATATTGTTTACGATGTAACATCTGGTAATGAACCTGCGTATGAAGGTGATGCACGGGTATTTGAAGTACCTGATACCGGCGTGATTCATACAAAGTTGTCACAAAATTACGGCCGTGGTTCTCCTGGCATGATTCGGTTCTTTACAGTATCGAAAAGTGGAACTCGGACAGAAATAACTGATTTTTATGCTGGTGCTGTCGAAGATTCCTCAGAAAATAGAACCGATAAAAAAATCTATGTTATGAGCGGCGGTGTAGGTGAGTTTGGTTTTACAAAACAAACGACAGACCTTGGTTGTAAATATAATGATCGATCTTTTTATGTTGGTAGATTATCGGATAGGTTAGAAGGAGTCGGCCAGTTTAGTTTAGCGGATTATTATTTAGAGCATGGTTACCCATGTGATGGGCAGTTATTTAACCCTGAAGGAATAATACGCTGAGAAGCTGCAGCTTTTTGATCGATAAATACATATTAGTTTTTTCACACTGCTAATATCGTTAGCATCTTGCGCTGAAAAAATACTAGATCTAGAGAACTATTTAATTTTGAAAGATTAATAGGCTTTCTTCATATTGGAACATTGTCGAATGCTTTAGAAGGTGTTGGCAATTCTCAATTAGAAGATTATTATCTTAAACATGGATATCCCTGCCCTTAGCCTAATCTATACCGCCATGAAAAATCAAAATCCTAAATGATTTTCTATGGCGTTCAAAAAATCGTATAATCCCTTTCCTTAAGTGAACAGCGATTTGTTCCAAACTGAAAATTTGTAGATAAGATCATGTTATCGCTACCTATTATCAAACCTTATCCCAGTTACTTTTATTCTTTTGACATAGAGTGTCGCTAAATAAATAGCCCTGTAAAACGGCTATGATTTTAAAATTGAAAACATAATTAAAGGTGTTACATGGCTACTTACAATACGATTTTGTATTCTGTTGAAGATAATATTCTTACCATCACATTAAATCGCCCCGAACGTCTGAATGCTTGGAATTTAGAGATGTACAGGGAGTTATACGATGCTTTTGATCAGTCTGATGCAGACGATAATGTTCGTGCTGTCATTATTACCGGTGCGGGGAAAGGTTTTTGTGCGGGTGCGGACTTGTCTCGTGGTGCAGATACATTTGAAGGCCATGCTGAAAATATCGCAAAAGAAAAACGCGGTGATGAAGGTGGTGAATTGTCTCGTCGAATTTATCGTAGTTTAAAACCTGTCATTGTTGCGTTTAATGGTCCTGCTGTTGGTGTTGGTGTGACGTTTCCTTTGGCCGCCGACATTCGTATGGCGACAAAAAATATTAAAATGGGATTTGTTTTTGCGAGTCGCGGAATTGTGCCTGAGGCGTGTTCATCTTGGTTTTTGCCGCGCATTGTTGGTATTAGTAAGGCGTTGGAGTGGTGCTATTCGGGTCGCGTATTTAGGTCAGAAGAAGCGTTGGAATCTGGTTTAGTGCGTAGTTTGCATGAGCCGGATGATTTGATTCCTGCTGCACGAAAACTTGCGAAAGAGATGACAGAAAATAGCTCGCCAATTTCTTGTACGGTATTGCGTCATATGATGTGGCGTATGTTAGGCGCTAGCGATCCTATTGAGGCTCATAGGCTGGATACAAAAGGTATTGATATTTTGGGTGTTTCCCCTGATGCGAAAGAAGGCATTGTCTCTTTCGTTGAAAAACGTAAACCAAACTTTCCTGGAAAAGTCAGCCAAGATTTACCGGAGTATTTTCCCTGGTGGGAAGAACCTGAGTTTTAATATTCTGTTAGGATAAGAAATAAAAACGGCTCTTAATGTGCCGTTTTTTTTGGATTGGAAGAAAGTTGATTGGGGTATTATCGGGTTGTTTTTAGAGGTGGCGATGATCAATAATGGTTACAGTAAAAAATTAAATGGATATACTCCTCGCCTTATAAACCTGCTCTTTGGTGTAACATCCGTTACATGTATTTTCTTCTTAAATATAGGCCCTTTATATGCGTGATGATCTCCATCTGAAAATTAGAAATCTTGAAATTGCAGACTATGTTGAATTAAAGCAATTGATGGACGAGGTGTACGATGACATCGGAGGTGCCTGGTCCAAACATACTATCAAGAGATTGATTGAAGATTTTCCCGAGGGTCAAATTTGTGTCATTGATCACGATAAGTTGATTGGAGTTGCCCTTACCTTGCAGGTTGATTATGCGCGATTTAGTAATCCGCATACGTATGATGATTTGATCGGACGGCGTGAAATTCTTATTAATGATCCAGAAGGCGACGCGCTTTATGGCTTAGACATGTTGATTAGCTCAGAGTATCGCGGTTATAGGTTGGGGCGTCGTTTGTATGAAGCGAGAAAAGATCTTTGCCGTCAGCATAATTTAAGAGCCATTTTAGCGGGTGGTCGTATCTCGACTTATAGCGATCATGCTGATGAGTTGACGCCTACCGAATATTTACAAGCCGTCGCTCGGCGAGAAATCTACGATCCTATTCTAAGCTTTCAGCTCTCCAATGACTTTCAAGTAAAACGTTTACTGCATAAATATTTACCGGAAGATAAAAAATCATTGGGTTATGCGACGCTATTAGAATGGAATAATATTCTGTTCGAGCCAAACGAGTTGGTGATTGAGACTCGTAAAACACAAGTTCGAGTTGGTGCTATTCAATGGCAAATGCGTGAAGTTGGTTCTGTTGATGAAATGTTAAAGCAAGTCGAATATTTTGTTGATGCGCTTTCAAGCTATAAAAGTGATTTTGCATTGTTCCCTGAATTTTTTAATGCTCCCTTAATGGGGCTTTATCATGATCAGCAATCGCAACAAATGGAAGCGGTTCGTTTTCTTGCAGGTTTTACAGAACAATTTCGCGATGCTATGTCAGAAATGGCGGTGAGTTATAACATTAATATTATTACGGGTTCGATGCCGCTACTCGAAGACGATAATGTGTTTAACGTAAGTTATCTTTGTCGCCGCGATGGTACTTTGGAGATACAGCGTAAGATCCATATCACACCTCATGAACGTCGTGATTGGGTTATTCAGGGTGGGAATAAATTAGAAGTGTTTGATACGGACGCAGGTAAGATTGGTATTCTTATTTGTTATGACGTGGAATTTCCTGAGCTATCAAGACTCATGGCGAAACAAGAAGTGGACATTCTTTTTGTTCCCTATTGGACAGATACTAAGAATGGTTATTTAAGGGTTCGCCATTGTGCTCAAGCTCGAGCAATAGAAAATGAATGTTACGTTGTGATTTGTGGCAGCTGTGGTAATTTACCGGTGGTTGAAAACTTGGATGTCCAGTATTCTCAGGCCGCAGTTTTTTCACCCTCTGACTTTTCATTTCCTCACGATGCCATTATGGCGGAAACGACACCAAACACAGAAATGATTATGTTTTCTGATTTGGACCTTGATAAGTTGAAGCTGGTCCGAAGTGAAGGCTCTGTGAACAATCTCAAAGATAGGCGAAGTGATCTTTACTCCATTGATTGGAAGAAATAATAACGGTGTGAGAAGAGTTATTGAGAGTCTGTTATTTTTTTTTAAATCGCGAACTCAAATCTTACTGTTCACATGTTATATCACGGCGTACACTGCTTTCTGATTATTTTCTTCACTTATTTTTTCTGAGTCCTTTGTATGCGTTTACAAATTAGTTGCGAACTTTCATTTGAAATTGAATTCCCCACGCCATTTGTTTTGATGCTTAGGCCTCGAAGTGGAGAGCAGCAATGGATAGCAAAAGAAGAATATGAATTAACACCAAGTATTCCTGTATTTGAATTTACGGATAGCTATGGGAATTTATGCCAGCGTTTACTTGCGCCAGTCGGAAATTTTGTTGTAAGTACAAAAGCAGAGGTGGTGGTTGCCGACGGAATAGATCGTGCTCCGGGAGCGCCGTTTATAGAAATTGAGAATTTACCGGATGCAGTGTTAAGCTATTTATTACCGAGCCGTTTTTGTGAATCTGATCGATTTGGCGTAATGGCAATGGAAATAACTTCAGGAAAAAATCACGGTTATGATCAGGTCGCAGCCATTGAAAGTTGGTTGCGAAATAATATTCGTTATGAGCCGGGTAGTAGTGATTATCCAGTATCAGCGATTGAAGTGAATAGTCGACAATACGGAGTGTGTAGAGACTTTGCGCATCTCGGTATTGCATTGTGCCGGAGTCTAAGTATTCCTGCGCGAATGGTGGTGGGTTATTCCCGTGATATTATACCGATGGATTTACATGCTTGGTTTGAAGCGTATGTTGGCGGAAGATGGTATATGTTTGATGCCGTTCAAACAGTGCAAAATCCAACTGGATTCGTTTCTATAGGGTATGGGCGTGATGCTGCTGATGTGGCTATTTATAACCAATTTGGACCCGCAGTTTATCCCGTTAGCCAAAATGTAAATGTGGTATTAATGTAATTGTCTGTGTGAATAGTGCATGAAAAAATCACATCGAATTTAAAACTCTAACAATCAACTGGGTTTATTAATTAAGCCTAGTTGCATAGCCTCGAACACTGCTTGCCCCCGAGAATTAACAGACAATTTCCGATAAATATGTTTGATGTGTGATGTCACTGTGTGTGTAGACATTGAAAGCACATCTCCAATTTCCGCATAAGAAAACCCTTTTGCGACTAATTCTAAAACTTCCTTTTCACGTGTCGTTAAGTGTGGTGCGTCAGGTTCTTGTTGCTGCGGTTGTAATTTTTTTAATAAATGGCGAGCGATACTTGGGCTTATTGGCGATCCTCCTGCCAGCATTTGTAAAATTGAATCGGCGATATAATTCGGCTCGCCATCTTTTACTAAATACCCCGTCGCTCCTGCTTCTATTGCGCTAATGACGTGTCGCTCATCACCAAACGATGTAATCACCATTGTTTCTGTTGCTGGTGATTTATCTTGTGCCTCTCGTATCAAATCAATACCGCTTCCATCAGGAAGCCCCAAATCAACCAGCATTACGTCAGGTTGTAGTTTATGAATTAATGGTATTGCCGTCTCACAATCGCCCGCATCAGCTATGACAGAGAATTCAGGCCGGTCGTTTACAACTTGCCAGAGTCTTTCTCGTGTAGCGGTATCGTCCTCTATGAGTAAGACGGTGTGCACTTTATTTGCATCAAATGTCATATGAATCACCGAGATAGTGTGCGGTTAATTATTGAGTGAATTGATTGTTGCTGTATGTCGCACAGTATACCTGAACGAAAGCTGAACTTAATTCTTATCGCATCCCCGATTCATGGGATAGGACTGGTATGCACCGGTGAGTACAGTAGCACCACTTCGCAACAAAGTGAGTTTGGAAAGCGAGTTGTAAATTGAGCTTATCTGTTCAATGAGTTAGCCAAGATGGTAGTGCAGTTTTAGCGAAGGATGAAACACACTGAGTAAATTTAAAAAAATATTACATTCATATTAAGGAGATTCACCATGACTAATTACTTTTCTAAAAAATCATTATATCTAACATTGTCTACATTTTTATTGGCCGGCAGTTTTTCTATGCAGAGTTCGGCAGCCACATATTTTTCATGCGATAGTGGATATCAGTTTCAAGTGAAGAACGGTGCAGCACGTTGTTATAAAGCTTCTAAAGTGTTAACGAAAAAACCATTGGCATGTGGAAATGTTTTTATACCTATTATCAATAAAAGCATTGGGCACTTTCTTCGAAAGGATCATCAAGGAAGGGCCGATAAATGTGTTGGTACTTTTAAAGTAGGTCCAGTTTCAAATAGTAATGCCTTAGACCTTGCATGTCCCGCAGGATACAAATTGAAAGTGGTTAGTGGAGCTGATCGTTGTGAAAAAAGAGTTCGAGCAAAAGCTGTAGCACCAACACGACAAGTATCACGCTAAATCAGGATCTTAGAAACCGTAACTTTCAATGGACCATTATCTTTATTAATCATTAAGCCGCTGTAATGTCATAAATGCGATTGATGATTAATAAAGATATAAATGAAGAATTAAATACAATGAAAAGAAACAATGTATTGAGTTACTTATTTTTTTCTGTCGTGAGTACTTTATTAACGCCAGTGCTTTCTCAAGCAGCGACATTAAGTGCTCCTGAGATTAACGAGAAAACATGGCTAGAGAAAAATCAATCATTTAGTTTTTTTATTAAAGAAAATGATGATAGCTCCGAAGGTCGTTTAGCATTTTTTATGGGGGCGCGAGATGTCACTGCAGTGATACAACAAACAGGTATTGATAAGTATACCTATGCTACAGGATTGTTAGCGTTAACGCCTGGAACACATGAATTTATTGCTTATAGTGTTGATGATGAAAGTCAGTGGAATAAAATCGGTGAATTTACCGTTCAGGTATTATCTGGCGCTGGGTTTAAGGAATCTGAATTGAGTCCTCGATTATCTTTGTCAGAAAAATCCCAGTTCTCAAGTAGAGCAACTGGTGATGCAGAACTTACAGATCCAGATAAGTTTCATGATGTATCAATGACCGCAGGATTAAATTCTCGTCATTCTCGAAATAATGTCGATGTGCAATCCAGTTGGAATATTGTCGGGTCGAGTGTTGAAGAGGAAGCGTTACGTTTTGGTGAGTTGCAAAGTGATGCGCCTAGAACAGATTTGAGTGATTATTTGGTGGAAATTAAAAGTCAAAAAAGCGCGTTGGCTTTTGGACATGTGAACTTTGGAAACAATCCATTACTTATCAGTAATCTTGCGAATAGAGGTGTCGTAATCAATTATAGCCCACTAGAAACGTTAAATTTTTCTTTAACGTCGCAAAGTGGTCAGCAAATCACAGGCTACAATAATCTTTTTGGTTTTAAAAATATCAAAAATAATAGTATTCAGGCTGGTGCATTAGGGTATGACGTTGTTAGCAATGACACAGTAAAAATTAGAGCTGAGTTAAGCTATTTAACAGCCGAAATAACGTCTGATTTGGATTTTAATATTGGGCAAGTAGCTGATAGCGAAAAAAATACAGGTTATGGATTGGTTGTTGTGGGAGAGGCTTTCGATAGTCGTATACGTGCTAATTTTGCACTGGCAAGAAGTACCTATCAAAACCCTGAGGATCCTTTTTTATTTCAAGATTTTGATGTAGTTTCTTCTATCGAAACCAGTGATAACGCCAGAACAGTCCATGTTGATTTTGATCTGTTAAGGCCTGTCGACGAAAAAAATAATAACAGTCTGACAATCTCATTGCATCACGATCGGACAGACCCATTGTATAAAAGCGTTGCGGCATTTGTAAATGCTGATCTAGAGGTCAATACGATTGGCGCAGCAGGGCAGTTAGGTATTTTGTCTTGGCAAGCTGAGATAAGTAAAAGTCGTGATAATTTAAACGATGTTGAGTCAGTACTAACAACCGTGACCAAATCTAATGCGCTAAATTTATCATTGCCGCTACAAGCTTTGTATGAGGAGCCGAAGGCTTGGTTGCCACAAATATTTTCTTACAATGTACAACATGTTCATCAGTATGGTGACAACTTCCCGATTGATTTTGATCCCGACAGCCACGTACCTGATCAAGTGAATATAATTCACAATGCTCAGTTAAGTTGGCAGTTAGGTAAATATGGTATTGGCTATACGCTAAGTTTGTCTGATCAAGATAATCGACAACCTGGTCGTGATGAAGCGGACTTTAACGATATCAATCATGGCGTCAATTTTTCACTTCCCTTTACGCAAAACTTTATTGCGTCTCTTGCGCTGGGCGTTGTTTCTGCAATTGATCGCGAACAGAATTTAAAACGTTTTAACGATAGCTTTGGTGTCAATATTGATTGGCGGGTAAATAAAAATATTTCGTTAACGAGTGATTACAGCATCATTCGAGGTGGTGATTCAAAAGATTTTTCAGAAAACGATAATACGTCATTTCAAGCACAGCTGAGTTACCAGTTTGAGTTGGCTATGTTTGGCAATCAAAAATTACCAGGACAGCTATTTTTCAGGTATGCCTTAAATGATAATTACAGTATTGATAATCAGTTTCAGTTTGAATCCGAAGGTCGTAATCAATCGATCAATGGCGGATTTAACTTGAGCTGGAATTGATTAGGGGGTAGGCATAATGAAGACACTAATATTCATAAAACATATAACGTGCGTAAAATTATTTCTAATAGCATTTATTTTTTCACACAGTTTTTTGTCGAGCCAAGCTCTGGCGGTAACCGGAGTTAACCCGAGTGGCGTTAATGTTAATCATACGGGAGTCAGTACGGTTTTTTTAACATTCCAAAACTTGGATGCCAATGAACAAGCTGGCGAAGCATTTTGGTGCTCAGAAGTCGTCGCTACGGGTGCCAGCACTTTTAATCCTTGTGTGCCAGGAACCATATTAGGTACTTTGCCAGCGAGAAATAATCTTTCTCGTACGAGTGGAACAGGTGGTTTTAATAATTTCACTGATGTTATGACGATTCCTGCTTCAGTGACTCGTAGAGCTTTTCAGCGCGCACAATCAGGAGAGAGTGGAACTTTTTTCTATGTGCGAAGATTTCGAGGGTTGGGTGGAGCAGGTACTGACGCATTAGGTGCAGGCGATACTTACATTACTGTCACTTGTCGAATGGCAGGTGGTGGGGCGCGATCTCCTTTGGCGCTTACGGATGTTCGTGTTCAATTTGAAACAGAAGAGGGATTGCGGCCCGTGTATTTTCTGGCTAGAAATGAAAAGACACCAACGATGACCGCAAAAATAAAATATAACGGGACGGGTCGACTCAAAGGAAGATGGGAAGTGGTAATGCCTGGGGATGTCGAGCCAAAAACTTTTGATTTATTAACGGAAGCTACACTTCCTATCGAGCAGCGTTCTAATCAACGGCGTTATACATTAATGTCACGTTTCGATATTTTTCTTCCTCCGACAGGAGAAGTGGACTTGCCTGGCCCTGACCCAAGCCATATTCCTGTACAAGTAGATGGCGCATATAAAATATTATTACGAATAGAGGCCAGTGCAGATAAAGAAGGAAATTCCAATACGTTAGCGGGAACAGTAATTAGTGGCGGTGTTGCCGGATTTCCGATGCCCGTGTTGCGATATTACATCGGTTCATCTGATGATCTATTATCGATGACATCTAACGATGATGCAGTAACGTTGCTGTCGCCCTATCCGCAGCAGATTCTCAGCACAAATAATGACTTTACCTTTTCTTGGCTGGCGAAAGACAGAAAGTCTTTATACGAGTTAGAGATAATGGCAAATGATGAAGTGGTGTTGAACGCAATACTGAAAGGTGTGGCAACTACTTATAACGCTCCGCCCTGGTTAAGCGATCATGCGGATAAAGAATTAAGTTGGAGAGTTAAGACAATTGGGAAAAAAGGAAAGGTAACAAAGAGGTCTCCCTGGCGATCATTTAGTGTTGAAAGTCAGTAACGATGAAATCGTCCCTTATGCCGATAAACCGAAGTCATATAGAGGAGAGGCGTACAAGGAAAATGTAAAAAGGTGATGCGTTTAAGAGATACACCGGGCTGACAATAAACTCGGTGTATGGTGAATGACTAATAATTGAGATTCCGCTGCTTAATTTTGCTAAAACACCGTAATTTTTTTGCTTAGACTATGTGACATTTGTTGATATTCCATCATACTGTGGTTTTCTGTGATAGCTTTATTTCTAATTGATTAAACGGTTAGCTTTCAGTGTTGAATAATAAAAAAATGTACCAAGCACAGAGTGTAATAAATACACAATCCATATCAACATTGGATATCGTGTTTATGTTTTTTATGGTTTGTTTTTGTGGAATGGCTTCCAGTGTTGGTGCGGATGACGTTACTGGCAAGCAAGAACTGGTTTTAAACAGTGAAGTAACCATTAAAAAAGAAAACACCGAGTCGACAGAAAGCACTTTGAAAACACTGATTGATTTTGAAAGATTGTATATTTCTGATCGATCAACACCTCCCGAAGATATCAAGGAAAACTGGGAGGCGATTCAATTAAAAGACCTATGGACTCCAAAAGATCGAAAAGAAAACCTTGAGGCATGGTATCGCACTACTTTTGAATTAGAGAATGTACCAGAGGTAAAGTGGGGTATTTATATCGCAAGAGTGAGCTCTACGGTTTCAATATGGATAAACGATATTGAGATAGGGAATACAGCTGATATTTTTGGGCCTGAACCTAATGCCTGGAATCACCCTCAATTATTTGAGCTGCCTGCTGAGTTTTTGAAAGCAGGAAAAAACACGTTGCATATTCGCTTAAAAGTTATCGAAACAGAAATGGGGATGTTATTTGAGCCAGTGATCGGAATTTATTCTGATTTAGAAAAAAACTATAATCGTGCAGTATTTTTTAAAATAACAGCAACAAAATTATTGTCTATTGTGATGGCCATCGGCGTGTTGATCATGCTGGTATTTTATATCTACATGCGTTTGCCGAGTAGTTATTTATGGTTTATCGCAGGATCTGTGTTGTGGATTATTTACAGTCTCGAATTGTTTGTTATTCATGTGCCGATACCCAATGTACTTTGGGATTGGTTGGTGAGTATTAGTGTTATTGGTTCTGTCGCTTGTTATTTTTCAGCGGTAACCAGAATGTTGGGTTTGAATCGAAAAATAATTGAATTTTTACTATTGGCATTACTTATTATTCACCCCATCGCGAAATTATTGTTATCGCCTATCATTTTTTCAACGCTATCGTTTTATTATCTAGTGTTAGCGGCTTTCTTCACAGTTTATATTAGCATCATGTTATGTTTCCGAGGCTGGAAGCGTCGTCGAAGTGATGGCGCCTGGATGATGGCTGCAGGTTTAGCTATTGCGGTAATGGTTTTTTATGATGCCTTTATGTTTGTTTTTCAAATTACCGCTAATTTTGCAAAGTATCCTTATATTCCATTGGTATCGACCTTGTTAGGTGCTGGAATATTTTTTGCTCGAATTGTGTCGACATATCATGAAAATGAAAATTTAAAAGTAAACGTTCAAACAATTGATACCGCTATTAGCTCCGAGCGAGAAAGATTGTTGCGAGAGATTCACGATGGTGTAGGTGGTCAGTTAGTTAGTACGCTTGCAATTTTGGCGAAAGGTAATTTTAAAAATCAAGATATAATGGATTCAGTGAAAACATCTTTGGATGATTTGCGGTTAATCATTAGTAGCTTGGAGCCTGCTTCGCATCAAGGAGATGTGTTAGGGATTTTAGCAACAGTACGCGAGCGGTTAGAGCATCGGTTGTTACAAGCAGGAATTAAATTACGTTGGAAGGTTAAAGATATTCCATCAGTGGAAGGTTTTGATTCTGAACAAGCCTTGCATTTAATGCGAATTTTACAAGAAGCGATTACTAATGTTGTTAAGCATGCCAATGCAACGGAAATTATTCTATCGTGTGAGTCCTTGGATTATGAAGGAAATACAGGGATTGCCATTCAGGTTATAGATAATGGTGTTGGTTCGGTTAATCAACAAAGTCCCTCAGGTTACGGGATTAAAAATATGCAAAGACGAATGGAGTTTTTGCGTGGGATTCTTTCGTTTCAACAGCAATTAGAAGGTAGCACTGTTAGTTTATGGTTTCCTCTTGCGCAAAAAGAAAATCAATCGGCTTCATTAAAAGTGAGTTAGTTTATAAGATACAGTCTGTTTTATAAAAATAGTATGAATGCAGATAGTTAACAGGGAATGTATACGTTATTGTATATTCTGTAAGGCTCGAATTTTTAGTTATGCCGAAGTTCCCTCAATATCTATAAGTCCCATCCCATATTTAGGCGATATGCCGTCAAGTAAAACCTCGCTACTATTTAGTTCTTGATAGAACTCTTAGCTAAACTTGTGGCGCCTTATGATTCATAATTCTTACTCGAACGTAATTAAAATTATTTTAGCTTTATTAGGTTTTTTGACGCTCGCCAATAATAGTATGGCGGTTGATTGCCAAATAGAATCTGGCGGCCAAATAATATCGTGTTATACCCTAGCAAAAAATGAAGCGGCGTTAGGCTCACCTTCTGCCATGATTACTACATTTAAGAGGTCTCGGAGTCCTGTTGAACAAATCGCAAATGGTCTAAAAAACACTTTTAGTTTAAATGCTCAACAGGTTGCCACGTTACTTGCAAAGGAAAATTACTCCTCGATGGAAACAGCTAAAGCGATGAAGCTAATTTATAAGGGATCTAATCCTCAAGTTGCGATGTGGCTAAAAAAATCTGGTTATAGCGGTAAGGATACTGCCGTTGCTCTAAAAGAAAGTTTGAATGCATCAGCTGAGCAAACCGCAAGTCTTTGTAAGAAAATATTTAAAGCTTCCGTCTCACAAATTGCTCAATGGTTGAGATTTTCTGGGTATTCAGCTTTGCAAGTTGCACCAGCTTTGGCGCATATTGAAAAAGATGAGCAGAAGATGATGCAGGCATTGAAAAGTAGTTTTAACCTAACGGCGGACCAGATAGTTGGAACATTGAAAAGGACAAAAAAAATAATTACCAATCAACGTTGTAGACGAAAAGATTGCTCTGGAACAGCGAGATTGTTAAAAAATATCAACTACCCATTGAAAGATGTCATTTTTGCACTTAAAAAACATTTCAGCATAACTGTTTCTGCCGCTTTCAAGATTGCTGACAATGTTTATCGCGCTCATGATCAAGAGATCAAGCAAGCGTTAGTTGCATCCGGCTATTCTTTGAATGAAACATTACAGAATATTAACTCTAAATAATTCTATATGTTGATTTTTTCCTCTTAAAAATAATCACACTGTCCTCGATTGTTGCTATTATCCACGGCTAGCGTATTTAGGCGTTTGGGTGATAAGCGAAAATTATGAAACTTTCAAAATTTGGGAAAAAATTCTCTGGTGAATCAGCAACAGTATCGTTGATGGATGATTTAGGGGATGCGTTATTAGTGAATCCAGATCTTTTGTTTATGGGTGGAGGCAATCCGAGTCGTATTGTAGGAGCTGAAACTGTATATCGAGATACTCTCCAGTCAATTATTGATGATGAGGATGCGTTCCATAAAATGCTGGGTGTTTATCAGCCGCCACAAGGTGACCCGCAGTTTATACGGAGCCTTTCAATGTTATTGAATTCTGAATTTAATTGGGGTTTATCAGAAAAAAATATTGCAATATCAAATGGAAGTCAATCTGCATTTTCTGTGTTGTTTAATTTGTTTGCTGGAGAACAATCTGACGGTACATATAAAAAAGTACATCTCCCTCTAGTGCCTGAATATATTGGGTATTCGGATATTGGTTTCTGTGAAAATTTCTACTCTTCTACTAAGCCTGCGATTGAATTATTGGATGACCAATTATTTAAATATCATGTTGATTTTGATAATTTATCAATTGATGAATCGGTAGGTTTGCTTTGTGTTTCTCGTCCGACTAATCCTACCGGTAATGTGCTGACTGATGACGAGATTGATCGGTTAGCGACGACGGCAAAAAATAACGACATTCCATTTGTGATAGATGGTGCTTATGGCACGCCGTTTCCAAATATTATTTTTCAAGATGCAAATCCTATCTGGAATGAAAACATTATTTTAGTGTTGAGTCTTTCTAAATTAGGGATTCCTGGTGCTAGGACGGGAATTGTTATAGCGAATGAACAAGTCATTGATGCCTTTACAAAAACTAATACCGTTTTAAGTTTGGCTTGTGGAAATTTAGGCCCCTACATAGGGAAAGAGCTCATAAAAAATAATATGTTATTACCGTTAAGTAATAATGTCATACAGCCTTTTTATAAAGACTCAGCATCTCAGGCGTTAGCGTGGCTAAAAGAATTGTTTGTTGGGTTTTCCTGCCGTGTGCATCGCCCTGAAGGTGCTATATTTTTATGGATCTGGCTTGAGGGTTTACCGATTACTAGTAAAGAGTTATATAACCGCTTAAAGCAAAAAGGTTTATTAGTATTGGCAGGCGAAGATTTTTTTATCGGTGTTGATGAAGAGTGGCAACATCAGTACGAATGTTTGCGTGTGACTTATTGTCAGAAGCCCGAGGTTGTTTATAAGGGTTTGCAGATGATAGCGGAAGAGGTGAGAAGCTTATTTTAAGCGTTGCTTTTAATTAGATGTAAATGACAGAAGAAGTGTAAACTTTTTTGCTAAGAGTTATTTCCAGCGATTTTGCCACGCATTCATTACCTTTTCAGAATATCGATAAGAGCCATAGCTACCATTGTAACGCGCAAGTGCGGGAGCAAGCCGGCCTTCTTCTTTGTCGATGTAATGTTTGAGAATAGTACATCCATATCGTAAATTTGTTTCTAAGTTGAAAAGGTTGTCGTCGGGTCGGCCGATTTCTTTTTTCCAGAATGGCATGACCTGCATCATTCCTTGCGCGCCAGCATGCGAAATGGCAAAGCGATCAAAATGGCTTTCTACTTCAATCACCGATAATACAATCTCAGGTTGCAATTTGGCTTCTGTGGCAGCGCGATGAATGCTTCGCAACAACGTTAATCGTTTTTCAGGGTCTTTTATAAAGCGCTCAAGTCGACTTGATTTGCTGACGAGCCATACTTCAGCATCAAATCTATCCACGAAGCTTTCACTTGTTTCAATCACATTTTTTAAGTGTTGTCGAAGCTCAGGGTCGATAAATTCTTTTTGGGGTGTTATTTTTTTTGGCGCGGATTGCGCCTGAGCGGGAAAGGTAAACGTAGCGAGTAAAAACATTAAAGCACTGCACAAACAAAAAACGTCACGCAAAGTTTTTGTTTTGCGTGAATTGTTTGAATTGTTTGTGCTAAATGCTTTCACGTTTATCTCTGAGGTTACTTTAAGCAATGATATTGTTACTTCTGTAAAAAAGAAAATATATCATCACAGAGGATTTCTTGTTTTTCTGACGAGGTGCGATGTTGGTATTCAAGGCAGTTCTTTTCTAAACCTCTATCACCAACTACTATCCTATGGGGAATGCCGACTAGTTCAACATTAGCAAGTGTGGCGCCTAATCTTGCTTTTGCTTCATCCATAAATAGCACGTCATATCCTGCTGATTGTAATTCCTTATAAAGACTTTCACATTTTTCTGCGACAGCAGGGGATTTATGCATATTAATCGGTACTAATGCGATATCGAATGGCGCAATAGCTTCTGGCCAGATTATGCCGTTGTCGTCATGGTTTTGTTCAATAGCGGCAGCAACAGTTCTTGAAACGCCGATACCGTAACAGCCCATCGTCATGGATTGTTCTTTCCCATTTTCGTCGAGGACAGTCGCATTCATCGCTTCGCTATAATTTTTGCCGAGCTGAAAAATATGACCGACTTCGATACCGCGTTTTATTTCTAGTGTGCCTTTTCCATCTGGACTTGGATCACCGGAAACCACATTGCGTAAATCAGTAATGTTTTCAGTTTTTAGTTCACAATCTCTTTGCCAGTTTACGCCGGTAAGATGAAAGCCATCTTTATTGGCACCGCAGACAAAATCGCTGAGTACAGCAGCGCTGCGATCAACATACGTTTTTATTGTTAAGCCTACAGGGCCAATAGAACCCGGTTTGCAATTTACCGCCGCAACGATTTGTTCTTCCGTTGCAAACTCTATAGGCGATGCAATTCCGTCAATATTGGCGGCTTTAATTTCATTCAGTTCGTGATCACCGCGTAACACGAGTGCAACGAGTGGTTGGTTTTCTGATTCGTCTTTTTCCCCGAGAACTAATAATGTTTTCGCCACTTCTTTGGTGCGAACATTTAATAATTCAGCAACGTCATCAACTGAATGTTGGTTTTCTGTAGGCACCTGTTCCATTTCTTTTGTTGGTGCTTCCATTTTTTTATCTTCGACTATAGCTTCTGCTTTTTCGATGTTAGCGGCGTAATCACTTTCGTTGCTGAAGACTATGTCATCTTCACCGCTACTCGCAAGAACATGAAACTCGTGTGAGCCTGTTCCACCAATCGAACCTGTGTCTGCAAGTACTGGTCGATAATCTAAGCCGATTCGATCGAAAATATTACAATAGGCTTGATGCATAATACCGTAAGTTTCTTTTAGGCTTTCCTCATTGATGTGGAACGAGTAAGCATCTTTCATTAAAAATTCGCGAGAACGCATAATGCCAAAACGAGGTCGTCTCTCGTCGCGAAATTTTGTTTGGATTTGATAAAAGTTACAGGGTAATTGTTTGTAGCTGTTTAGCTCGTCACGAACGAGATCGGTAATGACTTCTTCATGAGTTGGCCCTAAACAAAAACTGCGGTTATGGCGGTCGTGAATACGTAATAATTCTGGTCCGAATTTTCCCCAGCGACCGGATTCCTCCCATAATTCGGCAGGCTGAACAACAGGCATTAATACTTCTTGAGCGCCGGCTTTGTTCATTTCTTCGCGGACAATATTTTCAACTTTTCGTAAAACGCGTAAGCCCATGGGTAACCATGTGTAGAGGCCGCTCGCAAGCTTGCGAACCATCCCAGCTCTAAGCATTAATTGATGGCTGATGACCTCGGCGTCGGCAGGCGTTTCTTTTTGTGTGGCGATTAAATATTGACTAGCGCGCATAGTGATTCTGTCTCAATAGGTTTGGCAGTTATTGTCTTGCGAATAGAATAAAAGGAGGTATTCTACGGCTTAATAGCGGGCTTTTTTAGTCTTAATTATCATTGATTCGCTGAATGGTGAAATACGCGTTAAAGAAATCAACGATTGGAGTGGTGAAATCATGTTTGAGTTATATCCTAAGTTAAAAGAAGACAGTATTTTGATTGGTCGATTTTCGTTATCACTCTTGTTACTTTCACGCGATGCGAATTATCCGTGGTGTATTTTGGTACCTGAGCGCGATACGGTTCAAGAGATTCATCACTTAGGCTTAGAGGATCGGCAGCAGTTGATGGTTGAATCCTGCCGATTAGCTGAGGCGATGGATGACTTGTTTGTCCCAGATAAGATTAATATTGGGGTTCTAGGGAACATCGTGCCGCAACTTCATATGCATCATATCGCTCGATTTAACACTGATGCTGCTTGGCCTGGGCCAGTCTGGGGAGCTGTTGAGGCTAAGCAATATTCAGAAGCAGATTTGTCGACGATGATAAAAAGGATTCAGGGAGCGCTTACTGGAGAAGGGTTCGAGGTCGTTGGCGCTTAGTGTTCGTCTTTAATTTTAATTCTTGATAGCAGTTAGAAAGGAGACACTTAAACAAATATCGGCGGATGATCTCAAGATCAAACCGCCGATATTGTTGTTTTGAAGATGTTCTAAAAGGGCCAAATAATTACTCAGCCATCTCTTTCATTTTCTTCAAAGGACGAACTTTAACTTGAATGCTCGCTGGCTTAGCTTTAAACATTGTTTCTTCGCCAGTGAATGGGTTAATGCCCTTACGCGCTTTTTTCGCAGGTTTCTTAACGGTAACGATTTTCATCAAACCAGGAAGAACAAACTCACCAGCACCACGCTTAGAGATGTGACCTTCAATAATTGCTGAAAGCTCATCAAGTACAGCACTTACTTGCTTGCGCGGTAATTCAGTACTTTCAGAAATGTGGTTTAGGATTTGAGTTTTACTGTAACGCTCTTTAATCGCTTTTACTTTAACTGGAGCAGCTTTAGGAGCAGCTTTTTTTGCAGTTTTCTTAGCGGGAGCTTTTTTCTTAGCAGCAGTCTTGCGAGCAGCCATGCGTATATCCTTTTGTTAGGTTTATTAATTAAAGGTCAACGTTTTTGGTAGAGCGGCATTCCGCTAACCAGATTAAAGGTTGTTTTTAATGTGAAAGTAACGTATTGCGCTTGAGAGGACAAAGACGTCATCGAAGAACAAAAAGCACTGTATTTATAGACTAAAAACAACCAGCCTTTCAGCTGGGCCTATATATATAGGATAAAAAACAGATCGGCAACAAAAAAATACTTTATTTGATAAAAAAAGCGTATTTTCCGCTGTTTTTTTGCAATTTGTTACATTTACGCCTAAAAACATGACTTTTCATGTTTTGTTACGTATTTCATCGCCCGAATATTTTTTTTGAAAAACTGAGAAAACACATTCTCTTTTTCGATTGTTTTGTACAGGCATGAAAAATATTCAGCAGACGTTTTAGGTTTTGCAGAGTTCGTATTGTGAAAGGATTGAATCAGATGTAACCGGTTTTTTGTGTGTAGCAGACAAGGTATTTGATAGGGCATTGAAATAAATGCCCAAGTCTTGATGTCTCTGCGAAAATAAATCCAAGAATATTTTCTAGCTTTGGTTTCGATCAATACGCTTAAGTTATCCTACTTGGCGCTATCAATCAGTTATTTCTCGATAGGGTGTAGATTCACGTTCCCAATAAATTAATGACAGGGAGCTGTTTTTCCGGTTTGTGGCGCTAGTTGGCTGAGGTATAATGCCCGGCTATTTTCAGGTTGGGTCTTTTAAAGACGAAAAGATTTCAGTTTGGGCTTCAAATCGAAGCCTTTTCGCCCTAAGCCAATAGATTTAAGGGGTTTATATGCCAATTTATGAGTACCAGTGTGAATCCTGTGGGCACGAGTTAGAAGCGCTTCAAAAAATGAGTGATCCGCTTCTTAAGAAATGTCCTGAATGCAATAAGTCAAAATTGAAGAAGAAAGTGTCAGCAGCAGCGTTTCGCTTGAAGGGCGGCGGCTGGTATGAAACAGATTTTAAAACTGGCAAGAAGAAGAATGTTGCGGGCGATAAGTCTTCGCCATCTTCTACTTCGGATTCAGGATCTAGTGGGGCTGGTAATGATAAGAGCAAAGCATCAGCCAGTAAATCGAAAGACACGAAAACGAAATCGGCCTAACGTGCCCGACATCATCTAACATATTTTAGAATTAACTATTTTTGGGAATTATCTATGCGTACCGATTACTGTGGTGTTATCAACACGACCTATATAGACAAAGAAATAACGCTCTGTGGGTGGGTTGATCGTCGACGCAACCATGGAGGAGTCATCTTTATCGATCTTCGGGATCGGGAAGGGATCGTACAAGTAGTTTTTGACTCGGATGCAGGCGAACATTTTGCGCTAGCCGATAAAGTGAGAAGTGAGTATGTACTACAGGTAAAAGGCAGAGTGCGTGCCCGTAGTGAAGCGACAGTTAACCCTAATATGGCAACGGGTGAAATTGAAGTTTACGGTTTAGAAATCAATATTCTTAATGCGTCTGAGACACCTCCATTTCCATTGGACGAGCACAACACCGTGGGTGAAGATGTTCGCTTGAAGTATCGGTACTTAGATTTACGTCGTCCTGATATGCAAAAAACACTTCGATTACGCTCGAAAGTGACTAATACAATCCGAAATTTTTTAGATGACAATGGCTTTATCGATATCGAAACGCCAATTTTAACGAAAGCGACACCAGAGGGTGCTCGTGATTATTTGGTGCCGTCACGAACTCATCAAGGTAAGTTCTTTGCTTTGCCGCAATCGCCACAGTTGTTTAAACAGTTGTTGATGGTGTCGGGCTTTGATCGATATTACCAAATTGCAAAATGCTTTCGCGATGAAGATCTACGAGCAGATCGTCAACCTGAATTTACACAAATCGATATTGAGACATCATTCTTGGCGGAAGAAGACTTAATGTCTTTGAATGAAAAGATGATCAAGGAGCTTTTTAAGTCGTCTATTGGTGTTGATTTGGGTGAGTTTTCTCGCATGCCTTATGCAGAAGCGATGGCGAAATACGGTTCAGATAAACCTGACCTGCGTATTCCTCTAGAGTTAGTTGACGTTAAAGACTTGATGACGGAAGTCGATTTCAAAGTATTTTCTGGGCCGGCCAACGATCCCAAAGGTCGAGTGACCGTCATGAAAGTGCCGGGTGGAAATGAAAAGCTAACTCGCAAGAATATTGATGAATACACAAAATTTGTCAGTATATATGGCGCTAGAGGCCTCGCTTACATCAAGGTTAATGATTTAACAGATCTTGAAAATGGTTTGCAGTCGCCCATCGTTAAGTTTCTGCCTAACGATGTTCGTAAAGCGATTTTGGATCGAGTTGGAGCAGAGAATGGTGATTTATTATTCTTTGGTGCCGATACCGCAAAAGTAGTCACAGAAGCTTTAGGTGCTTTACGTTGTAAGCTAGGTGAAGATTTAGATTTATATACCTGTGACTGGGCGCCATTGTGGGTTGTCGACTTCCCTATGTTTGAGGAGCTTGACGATGGTAATCTCACCGCGCTTCATCATCCATTTACATCACCTTCTTGTTCGCCAGAAGAGCTGTTAGCAAATCCTGCGGATGCTTTGTCTCGTGCCTATGACATCGTATTAAATGGTACAGAAATCGGTGGTGGTTCGATTCGTATTCATGATGCAAAGATGCAAGAGGCAGTTTTCAGCGTGTTGAAAATCAGTGAAGAAGAGCAGCGTGAAAAGTTTGGTTTCTTATTGGATGCATTAAAATATGGTGCACCTCCCCATGGCGGTATTGCTTACGGTTTAGATCGTATCGTCATGTGGTTAACCGGATCACAATCAATTCGTGATGTTATCGCATTCCCTAAAACGCAAACGGCTGCCGATGTTATGACGGATGCGCCAGGTGCTGTAGATCTGGAGCAGTTAAGAGAATTAAATATTCGTTTACAGAAAAAAGAAGAGCCAAAAGCTGAAGCGAAGAAGTAATTCTTAAAAAGAAAGTGTGCATCGAAAGCCCGTTGTTAATAAGTCTAATCGAGGTGTTTGAATAAAATATCTCGGTTAGACGTTAAATAACAAAACCAATTTCTATCATCTCTAGCCTAGTTAAGTATCCGTCTGTAGACTAACCGCTACATTATTGTTGGATTGTCTAATGGCATTAATTTTAGGTATCGATCCCGGTTCACGAAAAACAGGATTCGGCATCATCAACACACAAGGCTCGCGCGCCACATATGTTTCTAGTGGCGTCATTCGTATTCCTGATGATTCATTACCGCTACGTCTTAAATTAATCTTTGATTCTGTCACTGAAATTATTCAAGAATATTCACCTGATGAAATGGCTATTGAGCATGTTTTTATGGCGAAAAGTGCCGGTTCTGCTTTAAAGCTTGGTCAAGCTCGTGGAGCTGCAATCGTTGCTGGTGTGAATCAAAGCCTCCCCATTTCTGAATACGAAGCCCGAAAAATAAAACAATCTGTTGTTGGAAATGGCGCGGCGGATAAAATTCAAGTTCAGCACATGGTAAAAACACTTTTGCAATTGCCTAGAGCCCCACAAGAAGATGCTGCGGATGCATTGGCGACTGCGCTTTGTCATTCCAATACACACCAACATCTGATAAAAATTTCTCAAGCGAAAGCTTTTCGCCGTGGCCGTATTGTTTAGCTACCCGTTTTAATGGCTTAGTAATGTAAGCAAATTTCAGTTAAATAAAATTTAGAGATTTATTATGATCGGACGTTTACGAGGAATACTTACTGAAAAGCACCCGCCTGATTTGTTGATCGATGTTGGGGGTGTTTTTTATGAGGTTCATGCGCCTATGACAAGTATTTACCGTCTTCCCGATACAGGGAATGAAGTTGTTGTTCATATTCATCTAGCCGTTTCGGAAACATCACAGCAGTTATATGGTTTTTCTGACAAACAAGATCGAGAACTCTTTCGCGCACTGATTAAAGTGAATGGTGTTGGTCCTAAATTAGGATTAGCTATTTTATCGGGGATGGAATCTTCTGATATTGTTCGTCATGTCAGGGACGATAATTCTGCGGCATTAGTGAAAGTGCCCGGAGTTGGTAAAAAAACTGCTGAGCGATTAATTATAGAGATGAGAGATCGCCTTAAAGCATGGGATGTTGATGGCGCAGAGAATAGTGATGGATCGATCAAGCAAGAGATGGGTGACGATTTAATTTCCATTCGAAGCAAAACGGATATTGTCACTGAGGCAGAAAGCGCTTTAATTGCGTTGGGTTACAAGCCCGCACAAGCGATGCAGTTGGTGAGTGCAGCACAGAAAGAGCATCAAGTTGAAAAGAGTGAAGAGCTGATTCGTTTAGCGTTACGTAGTGTTGCGTCATCTTAAACTATTATCTGCTTTCCAAATTTGATGATGACAATGCAGAAATAAGAAGTACAGAAAGTAGAAAATTAGAAAAACAAAAAAGAACAAAAATTTCCTAGAGCCTAAACAATGATTGAAAAAGATCGACTAATACAAGCCGCGGTGGCTCAGCCTCAAGAAGAGCAGCAAGATCGCGCTGTTCGCCCCAAAAATCTCAGTGACTATGTTGGCCAGCCAGCTGTTAGCGAGCAAATGGAAATTTTTATCCAAGCGGCAAAAATGCGTGGCGAATCTCTTGACCACACTTTAATTTTTGGCCCTCCTGGATTGGGGAAGACAACGCTCGCCAATATCATTGCGGAAGAAATGGGAGTGAATTTAAAAAGTACTTCAGGTCCTGTATTGGAAAAAGCTGGTGATATAGCCGCTCTCATGACGAACTTAGAGCCGGGCGATATTTTATTTATTGATGAAATACATCGATTAAGTCCTGTAGTTGAAGAAGTTATTTATCCCGCAATGGAAGATTATCAGCTCGATATTATGATTGGTGAGGGTCCGGCAGCGCGTTCGATTAAATTAGATTTGCCACCGTTCACTTTAGTGGGCGCAACAACACGTGCTGGACTATTAACGTCGCCATTACGTGATCGGTTTGGCATTGTGCAACGTTTGGAGTTTTATAGCGTCGAAGATTTAACGTATATTGCGACGCGTTCTGCAGGGCTCATGGGAATTGAGATTGATGTTAAAGGAGCACAAGAAGTTGCACGTCGTTCTCGGGGAACTCCGCGTATTGCAAATCGATTGTTGCGACGCGTCAGAGATTTTGCCGAGGTAAAAAGTGATGGAAAAGTTTCAGGTGATATAGCCGATCAAGCGCTAAACATGTTGAAAGTCGATAGTCAGGGGTTTGATCATATGGATCGACGCATGCTGTTGACCATGATTGAAAAATTTTCAGGTGGTCCCGTTGGTGTCGATAGTTTAGCTGCTGCTATTAGTGAAGAGCGCGATACGATTGAAGATGTATTAGAACCTTATTTAATTCAGCAAGGTTTCATTACGCGCACACCACGTGGCAGAATTGTTACGCAATACGCCTACGATCATTTTGGCATAACACCTCCAAAAGCTTCCGGTTCATAATTATTGGTCACATTATTTGTTGTTAGATACAGTTTATTCAGAAAAAGGTCACGTAACAGGATAGAAGATCGCTATGGGGGAATTTTTACTGCCAGTTAAAGTCTATATCGAAGATACCGATGCTGGCGGTATTGTTTATCATGCTAATTACTTAAAGTTTATGGAGCGCTCCAGAACTGAATATTTTTCTCAGTTTGGTTACCATAAGCCTGCAACATTAGAGAATGGTCTGTTATTAGTTGTTCATTCCATGAATATTGAATTTCTCGGCGCGGCGCGATTAGGTGATCAGTTACAAGCATCAACAAAAGTACTTAATGTTAAAAGAACCTATGTCGTGTTTGAGCAGACCGTCATGCTGGATGAGAAAATTTTGTGTCGAGCAGAAGTCAAAGTGGCTTGTGTTACGAAAGAGCAGTTAAAGCCTTCATTAATGCCAGAAAAAATGAAAGCATTGTTACTAGAGCATAAAGATTAAAAAAAACTTAATACTATTTTTAACCATTAGATCGGGTTTATTTATGGAACAAGCGATGGAACAAGCGAGCGAATCTTTATCCATTTGGAGTTTAGTTGCTAACGCCAGTTTATTTGTGCAGATCGTTATGTTGATTTTATTTTTAGCATCCGCTGTTTCATGGGTCATGATTATCCAGCGAGGCTTTTATCAAAGTCGTGCGCAAAAGGCGTTAGATGCTTTTGAAAAAGAATTTTGGTCCGGCATCGACTTGAATCAATTGTTTCGACAAGGGAACGAGAGAGGTAGTCGAGCAGGGGTTGCCGGTGTCGAAAATATTTTCCGTGCAGGCTTTAAAGAGTTTACTCGTCTTCGACAAAAAGGTTCAGCAGATCCTGATGCGGTGATGGAGGGAACACAAAGAGCTATGCGTGTTGCACTTCGTCGAGAGGAAGCGCAACTTGAAATCCATTTGCCTTTTTTAGCAAGTGTTGCGTCTGTTAGTCCTTATATTGGTTTGTTCGGGACGGTGTGGGGGATTATGAACTCATTCCGTGGATTGGCTACTGCTCATCAAGCAACACTTGCAACGGTTGCTCCTGGTATTTCTGAAGCCTTGGTAGCAACTGCGATGGGTTTGTTTGCGGCTATTCCCGCCGTGATCGCTTACAACCGTTATGCTGCTCGTGCAGAATCATTAGGAGGTAGCTATGAAACTTTTGCAGAAGAGTTCTCGTCTATTCTTCATCGCCAAGTTCACGCAAAATAATTTTCACGCAGAATATTTTTTAAAGTTGCTTATTAAATAGTAGAAATAAAATATGGCTGAGTTACGTAAAGGCAAACGCAAACCGATGGCGGAAATTAATGTAGTGCCTTACATTGATGTTATGCTAGTGCTTTTAGTCGTTTTTATGGTGACTGCACCATTATTGATGCAAGGTGTTAAAGTTGAATTGCCACAGGCTCCATCATCGCCGATTGATGAAAATAAAGAAGAGCCATTAATTGTTTCTGTCAAAGCAGACGGGAGTTATTATTTGAAAATGGGTGGCGATCCTGAAGCATCTAAACCGTTAGAAGAAATTAAAAAAATGGTATCGGCTGTCCTTCGTCGAGCACCTGATACGCCTGTATTGGTATGGGGTGATACCAATGTGCCCTACGGTCATGTGGTTACCTTAATGTCTGAGTTGCAAAATTCCGGCGCAGGTTCTGTTGGGTTAGTCACCGAGCCAAAAGGCTAGAGGATGCTGTCTGTTTTACGAAAAAAAAATCGCGGATCTACAAGTTATATCCTGCCCGTTGTGGTTAGCGTTACCATGCATGCAGGAATACTTGCTTTAGTGGCGTGGGGATGGAAGTCGGCTCCCCTTGAAAAAAAGACAGTAGCACCAAAGTTTATTGAAGCTAAGCTTGTCGAGCTTAAAGCGACAGCTCCTAAGGTTGCGCCGCCTAAGCCCAAGCCAAAAAAAATTGACGTCGCGGCTAAGCAAGCAGAAAAAGAACGCCAGCGTAAAGAAGAAGATAAAAAACGAAAAGCAGATCAAGCAAAAAAAATAAAAGCTGAAAACGAGAAAAAAGAAAAACTAAAGCAAGAGAAAATCAAAAAAGAGCAGGCTGAAAAAGAACGAAAAGCTAGAGAAGAGCTAGAGGCCCAAAAGCGTATAGAAGATCAGCTCTCTGAGTCATTGGCTGAAGAAGATGAAATGCTAATGGCTGAACAGAACGAGGCAACTGCACAAAGCTATTTAGCGTTAATTACATCACGCATAAAACAAAACTGGAGTCGACCTCCGTCGGCTCGGAATGGAATGAAGTGTCGCCTAATGATAGAGCTTGTTCCAACTGGGCGGGTGGTTGGTGTCACTATCACAGAAAGTTCAGGAAATTCGGCATTCGATCGTTCTGCTCAGCAGGCGGTTTGGAAAGTCGAGCAATTTAGCGAATTACAAAAAGTAGAGTCGGCTGTGTTCGAGCAATATTTCCGACGGCTTCCGGTACTCTTTGAACCTCAGGATTTAAGATTATGAAGTTGTATTTTGACACGAAGGTAGGCGCGAGAGCTTTCGCAGTTATTTCTATCATGCTAGTGGCGTTTTTTAGTTCGCAATCATTCGCTCAGTTAGAAGTGGTTGTCGATAGTGGTGCAGACGACCCCACACCTATTGCCGTCGTTCCCGTGGGCTGGACTGGCTCGCCTTTGGCAGAAGACATAGCGGCTATTGTCGATGCCGATTTAAGACGAAGTGGATTGTTTGCTCCTGTTTCTAGAGGTGACATGTTGTCTTCTCCACGAAAAGCGTCTGAAGTTTTTTATCGCGATTGGCGATTATTGAAGACAGAATTTTTAGTGATTGGTAATTTAACCCAATTGCCGTCGGGTAGTTATCATTTAGAATTTCAAATGTTCGACATTTTTGGAGAAAAGAAAGTGTTAGATATGGCTGCTGACGGGAGTAGCAGCCAGCTTCGAGATTTAGCACATTACGTTAGCGATAAAGTTTATGAGTATGTCACTAATATCAGGGGAGTCTTTTCAACACGAATCGCTTATGTTGAGCAGATTAATGATGTGTATCGTTTGATGGTCGCTGATGCCGATGGCGCGAGAGCTCGAATGTTATTGCAATCAAAACCCAAAGAGCCATTGCTATCTCCGTCATGGTCTCCTGATGGCAAGAAACTGGCTTATGTTTCTTATGAGACATCTCGGCCCGCAATTTATGTTCAGGATGTGGCTACTGGTACAAGACAGCAAATGACAAACTTTAGAGGGCTAAATGGCGCTCCAGCTTGGTCACCTGATGGAAAAAAATTGGCGATTACTCTTTCAAAAGATGGTGACCCAGATATTTATATAATGGATATAGCAACGAAGAAATTATCTCGTCCAGCACCGCATTGGGCTATTGATACCGAGCCAGTTTGGTCGAAGGACGGAAAAGCGATAATTTTTACCTCTGATAGGGGGGGTAAACCACAAATTTATCAAGTAACACTTGCAAGCGGACGTGTAGAGCGCTTAACCTTCTCGGGTGATTACAACGCTAGGCCCCGAGCTTCGGTGGATGGCAAGACAATCGTGTTTGTTCATCGTGATAACGGCGTGTTTTATATTGCGGCTCAAGATACGGAGTCAGGGATATATCGTCTATTAACGCAAGCGTCTGATGAGCTGGATTACGACGAATCACCAAGCATTGCGCCGAATGGAGCCTTGCTGCTTTATGCTACAAAATATCGTGGTAAAGGTATTCTTGCGGCTGTTTCGTTGGATTCTGGGACAAGGTTTCGGTTGCCATCTAAACAGGGGGATGTCCGTGAGCCAGCTTGGGCACCATTTGCGAATTAAAAAAGAGCTTCGGCTTTTTGATATTTGGCAATTTTTTATATAACGTTCCAACTTAATAACTTATTAAATATTTATACCTCAACAACAAGATCGACATCTAACTACTATGGGAGTGAAAGATGATCACTAAAGCGTTTAAATTAATAACTGTATTAGCATTTTTATCAGGTATGGTAGTGGGTTGTGCCAGCACTTCTGATGAGGACATGGTTGATACTTCGGATGTTGATACTTCACTGGATACAGGAACTGCAGATTCAAGCACGTTGGTGACATCTGAGCCAGAAGATCCACTAGCGGGTGTTGACACAGTATTCTACTTTGATTTCGATCAATCTGTTCTTAAGCCAGCTTCACGTGCTGCTTTAAGTGCTCATGCTGAATACTTGAAAGGTAACTCTCAATCTGTTCGATTAGAGGGGCATGCAGATGAGCGTGGTACGCGTGAATACAATATGGCTCTTGGCGAGCGACGAGCAAATGCTGCAGCAGATTACTTGGTACTTCAAGGTGTTAGCCGTTCACGTATCGAAACAATCAGCTATGGCGAAGAGCAACCAGCAAGATTAGGCAGTAGTGAATCTTCTTGGTCAATGAATCGTCGAGTTGAATTGAAGTAATCCACTTTTAAAAGTGATTTTAATGAAATATTTTAAAATTACCGCTGTCTTCGTGACAGCGGTTTTTCTCGTTAAAGCGCCAGCACTTTACGCTCAAGTTGAGGTTGTTGAATCTTCACCTACTATTCGTGCTGCCGGTCAGTCTCAAAATCCTTTTGCTCCCAAAGAAGAGAAGAAAGAGCAGAACATTCAAGCTGAAATGTATTATCAGCTTCAGGCTCTTCAGCAGGAGGTCGCTACTCTTCGTGGACAACTAGAAGAGCAATCTTACGAACTCAAGCGTTTAAAGCAGCAGCGGTTGGACGATTACACAGATTTAGATGATCGTGTTTCTACCTTATCTAATGGAGGTGCGGTTTCTGCGCCCCGCTCTGTTAATTCACGATCTTCGTCAAATTCAGGTCACACTTCTTCTCAAGGGGTAACAACTCGACCTGCTTCAAATCCTGATGAATTTGCCAGCTACAATGGAGCGATGGACCTCATTCGGTCCAAGCAATACGATCAGGCAATAGAATCGTTTCAAAAATTGCTGGCCGATCATCCACATGGTCAATATTCTGCTAATTCATTACATTGGTTGGGACAGCTTTATCAATTAAGAAATGATCCTGAAAAAGCTAGAGATTCTTATAGTAAAGTTGTTTCTGATTATCCTGAACATTCGAAATCATCTGATGCCAAATTAAAATTAGGACAGCTATATTTTCAATTGGGCGATAAGCAAAAATCGAAAGCTTTATTACAGGAAGTTGCTGCAAGTGATACTAGCGAATCAAGGTTAGCAAAAAGCTTTCTTCAGGAAAAATTCCCGCAATAATAAACGGCATTATTTCAAGCTGACATTTTAAAATAATTGGCTTTTACCTGCTAAAGGCGCTGACTGTTCAGCCAACTCCGCTTTAAACATTATGCCTGACTACACATTACGAATTACGGAAATCTTTTATTCGCTTCAGGGCGAAGCAAAGACTGTTGGATTGCCAACGGTCTTTGTGCGCTTAACAGGTTGTCCGTTACGTTGTGGATATTGTGATACGGAATATGCATTTGATGGTGGTGAGATAAAAACATTTGAAACGATATTGGCAGAAGTAAAAAAATATAGCCCTCGCTATATCTGTGTGACTGGTGGAGAGCCTTTGGCTCAACCTAACTGCTTACCTCTTTTAACGAGACTTTGTGATGATGGGTTTCAAGTTTCTATTGAGACCAGTGGGGCAATGCCTGTTGAAAAAGTTGACTCGAGAGTGAGCAAGGTGATGGATTTAAAAACACCCGCATCGGGTGAGTCATCGAGAAATCTGTATGAAAATATTCCATTTTTAACAGGTAATGACCAAGTGAAATTTGTCATTTGTGATCGGCAAGATTATGAGTGGGCTAGATTTAAAATTGGGGAATATCGGTTGGTAGAAAAAGTGGGCGAAATTTTATTTTCTCCTAGCTATGGTCAGATTGAAGCGAAAGAGCTTGCAGGGTGGATCATTGAAGATAACTTACCAGTTCGCTTTCAAATGCAATTGCATAAAATCTTATGGGACGACAAGCCTGGGCATTAGCTACTTAGTTTTAATGTTAAAAAATATTGAATTTGTATTAGATTATTTGTAGTGGAGATCCTCATGACCTCAAAGAGGCGAGCTGTAGTATTGACGTCGGGAGGCCTGGATTCGACAACCTTGTTGGCGCTTGCAATCAATGAAGGCTACGAATGCTACTCGATAGCATTTGATTATGGGCAGCGTCATCGAGCAGAATTATTAGCTGCAAAAAGATGTAGTGAGCAATTAGGGGCGGTTGAACACAAGGTGGTAAGTCTTGATCTGAGATCTATTGGCGGGTCTGCTTTAACCGATGATGATATAGATGTTCCAGAAGAAGAAACTCAGGGTATTCCTGTCACTTATGTACCTGCTAGAAATACCATTTTTTTGTCAATTGCTTTGGGCTGGGCTGAAGTTTTGGAAGCAAATAGTATATTTATCGGTGTAAATGCCGTTGATTACTCAGGTTATCCAGATTGTCGCCCGCCCTTTATTGAAGCGTTCACTAAAATGGCAAATCTAGCGACAAAAGCGGGAGTCGGAGGCGAGAAAATTCAGATTCAAACTCCGTTAATGATGTTGAGTAAAGGAGACATTATTAAAAAGGGGCTATCCTTAGGCGTTGATTACAGTCTCACTGTATCTTGCTATCAGGCTGATGATAAAGGAAGAGCCTGCGGTCTTTGTGACAGCTGTAGATTGCGGAAAGAGGGTTTTATGGCTTCTGCTGTTAAAGATCCCACTCTTTATCAATAGGCATGGCTGGTTCTAGTAAAATAAATACGCCCAAATACGTTTTGAGCCTCCCAGACAATTGTTTCTTAGTTAAAAAATAGCTTGTCTTTTTATCTGAAATCATTACTATATGCGCCTCTTTTTCATGTCGCTGAAAGCTTAATTTTCAATCAGTTTTGCTAAGACCAGAAAAGAAGTTTACCAAATATGGGTCGTTAGCTCAGCTGGTAGAGCAGTTGGCTTTTAACCAATTGGTCGCGCGTTCGAATCGCGCACGACCCACCATATTTTAAAAGGCTGTCCTGAAGGGGCGGCCTTTTTTTTGTCTGAAATTCCTAAAACTTATTCAGTCGTAATGAATTTTAACTGTGAACTACGATACAGCAGAGATGGTTCTTAAGCTGGTTCTAGAGTGCTTTCTCCGAATGAACCTATGATAAACTGCTCAAAATATAGATACCGAATTCATGAGAATTAGAAAATAAGAGGCTAGATTGTAATGTCTAAAATAACCGAAGTCGTTGGGTCAGACGCGACTAAATTAAATTTTAATGAAGATATAGGGAAAATGACTCCGCAAGAAAGGGTTCAGCATTTTTTAGCGCAAACAGGTCCAGCAGCTAATTTCACACCGAAAGAAATTCAGGAATATAAAACAAAAATAGCAGGGCTTCTAAAAGCTCAAAATGCAGTCATCATTGCTCATTATTATACCGATCCGATGATACAAGAATTGGCTGAAGAAACGGGAGGATGCGTATCTGATTCACTGGAGATGGCACGCTTCGGTAAAGAGCACCCGGCAGAAACGTTAATTGTTGCCGGTGTGAAATTTATGGGTGAAACTGCAAAAATATTAAGCCCAGAAAAGCGTGTGTTCATGCCAACACTTGAAGCAACTTGTTCTCTGGATCTTGGTTGTCCTATCGAAGAATTTTCTGAGTTTTGTGATCAACATTCAGATCGTACGGTTGTTGTTTATGCGAACACATCGGCAGCCGTTAAAGCCAGAGCCGACTGGGTAGTGACAAGTAGTATCGCCCTTGACGTCGTGGATTATTTGGATAGTAAAGGTGAGAAGGTCTTGTGGGCGCCAGATAAGCATCTTGGAGGTTATGTCCAAAAGAAAACGGGCGCTGATGTGTTGTTGTGGGATGGCTCTTGTATTGTTCATGAAGAATTTAAAGCGAGAGGTGTTGAAGATTTACGACAAGCACATCCTAATGCGGCTGTTCTTGTTCATCCGGAATCCCCCGAAAGCGTTGTTAATTTAGCCGATGTTGTGGGCTCCACTTCGCAATTAATTAATGCCGCAAAAACATTGCCTAACAAAGAATTTATCGTCGCTACGGATCAAGGTATTTTCTACAAAATGCAACAAACCTGCCCCGATAAAGTTTTCCATATCGCACCAACTGCGGGGAATGGTGCCACATGTAAGAGTTGCGCGAATTGTCCGTGGATGGCTATGAATGATCTCGATCGTTTAACAAACGTTTTAGAGTTTGGCGGCGAAGAAATTTTTGTTGATCCTGAGCTAGCTAGACGAGCAATGATTCCTTTGCAGCGAATGCTAGATTTTAAAAAATAGTTTTTCAGTTGTGTTATTGGGTAAAAAGTTATGTCTGTGCTCAGTTACTATATACGCATTACAAAATAATAATAAGAAGGTTTTGTGATGGTATCGTTTTGGTCTTGGATTTGGTTTCGCTGGGCAAAAAATATTTTCTTTGTTATAGCATGTATCTCAGTATGCACTGTTGGCCTAGCAATGAGTCTTGCCGGTATCGCTTATTGGCCTGTCGATGAAAAAAATTACAATAGCTATTCTTGTTTAACCGAGAGCGAAGAAAATCTCGTTAATAATCGTTCTTTCAGAATTCTTGATACACTATCTGTGAGTAGCACTCAGCTAATAGATGAATTATGTCTCAATTTAATATTTGCAAGTCAGTACGCAAATGTTGAGCTGGTGAGGTTGCATCGCGATCAGGTTGATTTGCGCGATATAGTTGAGCAAAAATATCAGTTGGTAGTGGCTAAGCCTGAATTATTTGATCGAATATTAACTACTCAAGACGAAATTTATAAGGCAGTTGTGGTGGGGGCTGATTATAGTAGTGAGCTTCAGTCGGTGAAAGAAGTCCCGGTGTTGAGTAATGAGTATTTCCTAGGAAAAAAATAGGCATGATTGATGATCCGAATAGCTTGTCGGGTTATCAAATTCCTAAAGCAGCCATAAAAAAATATAATCTCGACGAAGATTTGTTTACCACTAATTACTATCGTTCACATCAGCGACTTCAGCAAGCTCTTCAGCTTCATGAGGTTGATGTGATAGCTACCTACTCTGAACTGAATGTTAGTGATGGGAAATTACTGAACCGGTTAATTCTGGCCGAAAATTTACCCGGTATTCATTGGTTTTTTACAGCGGCCAAAGATGATCAGATGATGATGTGCGAGGTGAAAATTGAAGTGGAGAAATATCTTTCCGGTTTGCAGACGCCACTTAAAGTGCTGAAGTTGCCAGAATTGGTTTGTTCATATGGCCACTAATAAATTGAGATTGTTGAAATTGCCAGCAATGTTTTTGGTTTTTTTAGTCGTGATTCTAACAATAATTTATTTTGGCGGTCAGTATTTTTTTTTAAAAAAATTAAAAAATTACATGGTTGTTCGGTTGAGAATACGCTGGATGAAACTTATTTTAGTGATGAGGCGGGTCGGCTTAATGATAGAATGTCAATTCGTTTTATTAGCCAAAGGCTAAATGAAGATTTAGAAAATATTATTGCCGTTCGTTGGTTTTCTCCTTTTTCGGTTTTTGATTTAAGTATCATCGATGTTGATGGGGTTGATCAAATAGTTAAGCCGGATTACAAGTCTGCAAGTACAGTCTTGTTCAGTTTTACCCGTAATCAGACAGCCAGGCCGGTGACATTTGGTTATTTATTGCAGCCAAAAATTAATTATTTTATTTTTTTAGCTATTTTTTTATTTCTCTTGTTACTAATTGCTAATCGTTTTTTACCAGGGCTATCAAGGGATCAATTTGTATGGCGATCTCGGTTGCTTGATGATGGTTACGGGGTTAAAAAATGCGAAGTGTTACTTTCAAATTATGCTGAGAGCCTGAATAATTTAACTTCGGTTCAGCGAATTTTCATTGAACGACTCTATGATGCAAAGAGGCATAATTTTGAAGCGGTGCTAATGTGCGTGGTTGACTCACGGCTTTCTCGAGCTACTGAACTTGATCTAGAGTGGCTAATATATTCGCTGAGCTATTGTGAAAACGAAGAGAAAGAAAATGTGAAAGCGAAAGAAATAGCGGAGAAAGCTGTCGCAATCGCCACAGCATCCGATACGGTTAGGATTGATCTTGCCTGTGGTGCTTTGAATATTCGCGGTATCGAAATCCAACTTACGAAAACTCCGTTATTTTACTACGCTTGGTATGCGATGCGCCGAAAAAAAGATGATGGCTGGTACTTTAATCCGCCTAGCAACAAACCAGATTCTGTTGTCGGAAAAGGAATTGCAGATTTAATGTGGCGTTACAACGGGCACGCAAAAGCAATTAGTGATTTGGATGAGCAAGGTTTGAAAGCAAAAACACTGGATCAGAATCGAAGCAAGATTAAAGATGAATTGGTGAGCGTTTTAGGTGCTACTCTTGCTGGACACTATTTATTTGAGTCAAGAAAAGATGCCGCTTCAGGCCGGTTGGCATATAGATTTAAACCTGAAGCAGATCAGGTGAACTTTGTTGAGTGATACAAAAAAACAGGATTGACTCTCTACATAAAACTATATTTTTGTGGTGATTTAATTGGCGAATCGATTTTCTTCAATATACGGGGTTTTCTGTAAAGCCGGCTATGATAGAAATTTTAACGAGAGCTGTTACACAATTTGCAAAACACTAATAGGATAAGGTTCTTGGTTGGCCTCTAGAGCGCGCGAGCTTACTTTCTGTAGTCGGCAACTTCTTTGATTTTCTCAATATAGAAAAAATGGTTTCACTCCTCGTTATTTTCGAATTGGTAAGTGTTTTGTGGATGGCTATGCTGCGATCATTGACTTATTAGAATAGGTTGGAAGGTTAGTGGGTGTCTCTAAGTTTGAATGTGTGAAAAATGCGGATAAAGGCTGAGAGGAAATTGTTCAGAATTCGAAAATTTATCCAGTAGCAAAGAAGTGTATGTAGAAAGGCAGGGTGTGTGATCAAAATAATAAAAAAGCCGCTTGGTGGGGCCAAGCAGCTTGTTGGTCGCGAGTCGTCGAGTGGTTATGCGACGTTACTTTTTGATTCTTCTAAGCGTTTTTCTAGCTGGTCTACTTGAGAGAGAAGTTCAGCAGGAAGGTGATCGCCAAATTGCTCATAATATTCCCTGATCAATGGGATCTCTTGTAGCCATCCGTCGACTTCAACTCGTAGTAGTTGCGCGATTTGCTCGTCAGTTAAATCAAGACCTTCGAAGTTTAAACCATCAATAGCGGGCAAGTTCCCGATCGGCGTTTCGATAGCTTCGGCTGTTCCTGCGCAGCGATCAAATACCCATTGAAGCACTCGGCTGTTTTCGCCGAAGCCTGGCCACATGAACTTACCTTCTTCGTTTTTGCGGAACCAATTGACGTAAAAGATTTTGGGTAATTTGGCACCTTCGGTTTTACCCATATTGAGCCAGTGGCCCCAATAATCTGCCATGTTGTAGCCGCAGAAGGGTAGCATTGCCATTGGGTCACGGCGTAGCTGGCCGATTTTACCAAAAGCTGCAGCAGTCATTTCGCTCGCGATAATAGTTCCGAGGAACGTACCGTGGTTCCAGTCTTTAGCTTCGTTAACTAGAGGTACAACTGACGCGCGACGACCACCGAATAATATGGCGCTAATAGGTACGCCTTTTGGGTCTTCCCATTCGGAAGCAACGACAGGGCATTGGTTAGCAGGCGCAGTAAAGCGAGCATTAGGATGAGCAGCAGGCGTATCAGAATCGGGGGTCCAATCGTTACCTTTCCAGTCGATAAGGTGGGCGGGCTTTTCGTCTGTCATACCTTCCCACCAAACGTCACCATCATCAGTTTCTGCAACATTAGTAAAAATAACATTTTCTTTTAAAGATAGAATGGCATTTGGATTTGAGTCCATGCCTGTGCCTGGAGCCACACCAAAGAATCCTGCTTCTGGGTTAATGGCATAAAGTTGGCCATCGTCACCAAATTTCATCCAGCAAATATCATCACCTACGGTTTCAACCTTCCATCCAGGGATCGATGGCGTAAGCATGGCTAAATTTGTTTTACCGCAAGCACTGGGGAATGCCCCTGCAACGTATTTTGCTTCGCCTTGTGGGTTTGTTAATTTCAGAATTAACATATGCTCAGCTAACCAGCCTTCGTCGCGAGCCATGGCTGAAGCGATGCGAAGAGCAAAACACTTTTTACCGAGTAGAGCATTGCCGCCGTAGCCAGAACCGAAAGACCAAATTTCACGAGATTCAGGGAAATGGACGATATATCGGTTGTCTGGGTTACAGGGCCAAGCAACATCAGCTTCGCCAGCTGAAAGAGGAGCGCCGACTGAGTGAACGCAAGGGACAAACTTACCGTTTTCACCAAGCTGCTCTAGCACTTTTGTGCCTACGCGAGTCATGATGTGCATGTTCGTTACAACGTAAGGTGAATCAGAAAGCTCAATACCGATGTGCGCGATAGGTGATCCAATAGGGCCCATGCTGAAAGGAATGACATACATGGTTCTACCTTTCATGCAGCCAGTAAATAAACCATTTAATGTGTTTCGCATTTCTTTTGGTTCAGTCCAGTTATTGGTTGGACCAGCATCTTCCTCTGACTCAGAACAGATATAAGTACGATCTTCAACGCGTGCAACATCAGCAGGTACTGAGCGAACGTAATAGCTGTTAGGTCGTTTAGCTTCATCCAGCTTTTTAGCTGAGCCGCTTTTTACCATGAGGTCCCACATGGCGTTGTATTCTTGTTCTGAACCATCACACCACACAACGTTGTCTGGCTGGCACAAAGCGGTCATTTCATCGACCCATTGTAGGAGAGCTGTGTTCTTAGTAATCATTCAAAACCTCGTAATTGTGTGTCGAGCATTGTCTGCTGTGATGCCGCAAGTCTAAACAGATTGCTTATTGTGAATAATATCGAAGGCTAACATGTACAAAAGTATATGGAGAATGCGCAGCTGGCCGTAGGCAGTAAAATAATACTAATCAGGAGCTACTCTCATCACATATTTAGATCGATATGCTGACGAAAATTGAGTTTTGGTCATTGTTTCTAATGAGGCTTTGGAGAAGCTAGCTATATTCTCATTAAAATAATTTTCTCAGATATTATCTGTAATACTTGTGTGTCACCTTCAGAAAAAGGGTGGCTATTATGTCACCGAGCCACTCTTGAATTCAAGAGAGCTATTGAAAATTAAAGTAATATAGTTTAGGTGAATGGCGATTATAAATTTCTTATTGGTATTTATGGGGACTGATAAGTACTGATTAAGCGGATAAGCTTGTATGTATGAAGCTATCTGCTGGTGAAAGAAGAGGAGGAAATTGGCGAAATTCAAAGAAGCTAGTCTCTTCAGATTAAGGTTCTAGCTTCTTTTGTGAGTTTAATGCAGGGTTTAGTCGACAACCTTTGATACTTTTCCATTGGAAAATTCAACGCGTAAGCGACCGAATCGGTTTTGCCAGTACATCCATTCATCAAGATCTGTTGAATAGGTGACGTGTGTAGGTGGTGGTCCCATCGCAATGACAACCGCAGCCTTAGTCATGCCGACAAGAGGGCGACCAGCTTTGATTCCGTCCTTGTCTATTTGAGACATTTTAGCGATTTTGTTTTTAGGGCATGTTTTACCAAAAATTTGTCCAAGGTGATCTTCAAATGATTCAGGTAGTGACTTGTGTTTTATGTATTGATATTGACGATCATTGCGGCTTGGAACTTGAAATATTAAAGCCTTACGCTTAAGTTTTGTTAGCTTTACTTCGGTGCAGACAGGCAATACCGTAGGTAATTGATAGTTCACTGTATAGAGTCTCTGTCTTTCCTCATCGGGATGAAGATTCACGAGAGTGAAAACTGAATCAGCTTTGATAAGGCTTTTAAATTCGTCTGCCGTTGATGATGCAGAAAAGGCAATTAAGCAGGTAGCTAGTATGGCTACTGTAATCTTGTTGGTCTTCATGTTCGCGATACTCCCTTCGATGGTTATTATGAAGAGGTTTTTATAGCGACTGCTTTTGCAAATGGCAACCGAAAAGATCGTTGTTTTGGCTTTTTCTGCTTTGTTTGAGCCTTAAGCACAGCTGATTAGGTGTGTATATCGCTAAGTTTGGGTGTTTAGCATGAAAAATAGTTGTTTTTGAAATGACATATAAATGTCAAATAATGGAAAATATCAGTTAATTGTCTGGGAGATGTTTTTTATTCTGGTTAGTATGATAGGAGTTTAACGGTGAAAGCAGCAAGGTTCGGTTATGGGAGTGGCTTTTTAGGCGCCTCAATAATTGAGCGCCCCTGATAATCAAAGATAAACAATTATTAAACTTACACAAAAAGAGGACGTATTATGAGCTTGGTTGATATGGCAGCTAAAGTATTTATTTCGCAGTTAGGATCTAAAGGCGGCAACATGGACGCTGGTAGCGTTATTGGTGCACTTAAAGGTTTGTTACCGACTAATGGTGGTGATTTGGATTTAGGTGCAATCGTTGGTCAATTTATGGGGCAAGGCGGTGGTTTGGCGAGCTTGGCTCAATCTTGGTTAGGGAATGGGGCGAACGAAAATATTTCAGCTAGCCAAATTATGGGTATGTTGGGTGAGTCGAAAGTCAATGATTTCGCCAGTAATTTAGGCATTGATAAAGACACAGCCGCTAATGGCCTTTCAGGTATGATCCCTCAGTTGATTGACAAAAGTAGTGATGCAGGAAGTTTGTTAGGTGGTGGAGATGCCGCGTCAATTGCAAAGAATTTATTAGGTAAATTCTTCTAAGCCTTTTAGCGTACTTAGACATTGAAAAACCGCCTAAAGGAAATCTTAGGCGGTTTTTTTATGCACGTGATAAACATAGTTAGATTTTGGAGCGGTGAATTATATTCATATTATTTTTTGCATAAACACACTGTTTTATTGAAAGTTGTGCTTTAAGGGACAGTCTAGTAGTGAGCTGAGTGATTGCCCTCGTCAGCTTTACACTGACTAATCGAGTTGTTGTTTGACTAACGCAGAAGGTTTATTTTAGTATGTCAAACATACAAACAAAATATGGCTCGCTTGTCTTCATAGTAAATCCATATTCCGTCCACCCTAAAAAAGATTCTGATTATGTCTCAATTATCAACGCTACCCGAAACTGGGCCTGATGCAGATTTCGCTGAATTTTTATCAGCTGGCGAATTCAAAATTCAGTGCTGTCAGTCTTGCGATAAACATATTTTTTATCCGCGAATTATTTGTCCTCATTGTGGCTCGAATGAAGTGGTTTGGGTCACGCCTTCAGGAAGAGGAAAAGTATATTCAACATCTGTCCCTCGTGGCGGAAAAGATGGCGATTACAATATTTCTTTAGTCGACTTGGAAGAGGGGCCGCGAATGATGACTCGAGTGGTCAACATTGCTCCGAGTGAAGTGAAAATTGGAATGGAAGTTATATCTTTTATCGGTGAGATTGAAGGTGAAATTGTAGTGTTATTTAGACCATTGGAGGACAAATAAATGAGTCATCCATTGAGAGGTTCAATTGCAGCAGTAGGTGTTGGTTTAACAAAATTTGGTGATCTTCCGGGAAGAAGTGCACGAGAAAATTTAGCCGAAGCGGCTTTTATTGCATTAGCGGATGCAGGCATCAATAAAAATGAAGTGGATGGCTTGTTTACGTCTAACTTCCCTGAAACATTTCCTTGTCTTCATTTAGCAGAATATTTGGGAATTCATCCGAAGGTGATGGACGATTCTAATATTGGAGGCTCTGTTTTTGTCAGCCAGTTACAACACGCAGCCATGGCGATTAGCTCTGGTGTTTGTGAAGTGGCTTTAATTGCAATGGGCAGTAATACCCGCAGCAAATTAAAACAACAGGGCATTATTGATGCACCTCGCGAGCACTTTAAATATTCTGATGAATACAAACCGAGAGCGCCGATGAATGCCTATGCATTAGCAGCTGCTAGACACATGCATGAATTCGGAACTAAGCGCGAAGACTTGGCAGAAATTGCTGTTGCTGCAAGGCAGTGGGCGCAATTAAATCCAAGAGCAATGCGCAGAACGCCATTAACGATTGATGACGTCATGGAATCAAAAATGATTTGTGATCCATTGTCAGCATTAGATTGTTGTTTGATTGCAGATGCGGGAGCGGCAGTTGTTTTGGTTAGCGCCGAGCGCGCTAAAAGAATGTCTAAAAAGGCAGTCTACCTATTGGGGGTGGGAGTACACACGACTCACGCATCCATAGCGCAAATGCCCAATTTAACAACGACTGCTGCTGTAGAAGCAGGACAAAGAGCCTATGAAATGGCTGGTGTCACCAGTAAAGATGTCGATGTCGTTGAAGTTTATGACGCCTTTACAATTAATACGCTGTTGTTTTTGGAGGACTTAGGTTTCTGCGAAAAAGGAGAAGGCGGAAGTTTTGTGGCGAATGGAAATATTGCACCGGGTGGTAGTTTGCCCGTTAACACAAACGGCGGTGGTTTGAGTTGTGTTCATCCCGGCATGTATGGGCTTATGTTGATTGCCGAATGTATTGAGCAACTTCGCGGTGATGCCGGTGATCGACAAGTGAAAGATCCAAAAATTGCATTATGTAACGGTAATGGTGGCCATCTTTCTAGTGAAGTGACAGCGATTTTTGGTACGGAAGAAACGTTGTAGAAGCCGGATAGGTAAGCTAAATAGATAAACTAAAAAACGAATATTAATGCGAATAAAAATTCGTATTAACGAAATGTTAAAAAATTAACGAGGCTAAGCATGTCAGAAGTCATTGATCTAAAAATTGAAAATGGTATTGCACTAATAGTAGTAAATAATCCGCCTGTAAATACAATTACGGCAGCGGTACGTGACGGCTTAAATGAAACCGTTGATAAGATTGAAAAAGAAAATGGTTTGAAAGGTGTATTGTTAATGTGTGCAGGAAAGACGTATTTTTCTGGTGCCGACATAAACGAATTTAATGGTCCCCCAAAAGAAGCTGATTATCGTGAGCTGTTTGCAAGAATAGAAAATTTAAATGTGCCTGTCGTTACTGCAATGCATGGCACTGTCATGGGCGGTGGTTTAGAAATCGCATTAGCTTGTCATTACCGTTTGGCTTCGAATTCAGCTCGTTTTGGTTTTCCGGAAGTTACTTTAGGTATTATTCCTGGTGCTGGTGGCACACAACGTATGCCACGACTTATCGGTGTCGATAAGAGTTTAGAAATGATTGTAGGTGCGAGACCCGTTGATGCAGAAGCAGGCAAAGAAGCGGGTTTTATTGATGAGGTCATAGAGCATAAAGATTTCTCTGAATTACAATCTGCGGCAGAAAAATATTTAAATGATTTAATAAAAAACAATGCTGGACCTCGTCGGACTTCTGAAAAAAGTGTTGATGCATCATCAGCCACTGCGGAAGTTTTTGTAAAGTATGATGCGCTGGCTAAAAAATTGTATCCAGGTAGAGAAGCTGCTTTAACTGCGATCAAGGCCGTTAAAGCCAGTGTCGAAAAACATTTCCAAGACGGTTTACTTTACGAAACTGAATTGGTCAATGGAGCAAAAGAAACCATTGAAAGTAAAGGCGCGATTCATTTGTTCTTTGCTGAACGAGAAACAACTAAAATTCCTGGCATCTCCTCAGACGTAGAAGCAAAAGATATTAAAAGTGCAGCCATTATTGGAGCGGGCACAATGGGTGGCGGTATTGCCATGTGTTTTGCTAATGCTGGAATCCCTGCATTGTTAATTGATATCAATCAAGAAGGTGTTGATAAAGGTCTAGCGCGAATCGATGCTGATTATGGTTCTCGCGTTAAACGTGGGCGCATGACGGAAGAGAAAAAACAAAAAACACTCTCATTGATCAGCGGAGCCGTTGGACTAGAAGCTGCGAAAGATGCAGATGTTGTTATCGAAGCTGTGTTTGAAGATATGTCTCTTAAGAAAGATATTTTTTCTACGTTAAGTCGTGTTGCGAAAAAAGATGCAATCTTAGCGACAAATACTTCAACCTTAGACATTAATGAAATCGCAACAGTCACTGATCATCCTGAAAATGTCATTGGCCTACATTTTTTCAGTCCAGCGAATGTTATGCCGTTACTCGAAGTGGTTAGAACAGATACTACGTCTGATTCCGTGATTAAAACGGCTTTGGGTTTGGCGAAGCAATTACGGAAAACTCCCGTTCTTGCAAAAGTTTGTTATGGTTTTATCGGCAACCGCATGATGGAAGGTTATGCGCGTGAAGCTGAATTCATGGCGCTAGAAGGTGCAACGCCAAGAAAAGTTGACGATGCTTTGCAATCTTTTGGGATGGCGATGGGAATTTTAGCTGTATTCGATATGGCAGGTGTTGATGTCGGTGTGAATGTTCATAAAGCGAATGCTCATCAGTTCCCGCCAGATCCAGCCTATTACCAAGCATCGCAAGCTATTTATGATGATGGGCGAATGGGACAAAAAAATGGGAAAGGTTTTTATACGTATAAGCCTGGTGATAGACAGCGATATGATGACCCCGTTGCGTTGGAGCTTTTGAAAAAGCGTGGAGAAGCATTGGGTATTACCCAGCGAAATGATCACACTGAACAAGAAATCATTGAGCGTTGTATTTTTGCAATGATTAATGATGGCATAAAAATTTTAGAAGAAGGTGTAGCAATTAGGGCTAGCGATATCGATGTCGTTTGGGGTGCTGGATATGGTTTCCCACGATACCGAGGTGGGCCGCTATATTATGCTGACACTATCGGATTGAAGGCTGTCTACGATGGGATAATGAAGTTCCAAAAACAATTTGGTGATACTCATTGGCAGCCAGCCGATTTGTTGGTGAAGTTAGCGAAAGAAGGAAAAAGCTTAGTTGAGTGGGAAAAAAATCGCACTTAAATGATAAATTAACCGTAAGCCACTGTGTGCTCTAGTAAGCTCTAGAGCACACTTCTATACAGCTTTAACAATTACGTGTAACTTTGCAAAGTGGCATTTAAGGACAAATGTGTGGAATATGACGTTATAGTTAGGGATTCTTTGTTTAAGTGAGTAAGAAAATGGGTTCGGTAATTCAAAAAAAACGTGAATCGGCAGTTGTTGATGTGGATATGTCAGTGTTGGAAAGTAAACTGGGGTATCAGGTTCGCATGGCGGATCGTATTTTAAATCGCCAATTTGCACAGAATGTGGGGATGACTCCAGTGCAATATAGTGTATTTGCTCTAGTTGCATCCAATGAGGGTTTGCCTCAGGTTGCGATTGGCGAAGCATTAAGAATGGATAGAGCTTCGACAATGGCGATTGTCGATAAGTTGCAGTTGGCTGGTTTGATTGAGCGAAGACAGAGCCCTCATGACAAGCGAATGCAGGCACTCTATTTATCATCTCGAGGCCAAAAAGAATTTAAGGTCGTTGAGTCAAAAGTGAAGGCCCATGATAAGAATTTTTTAGACACATTTTCAGCGAAAGATGCCAGCTTATTAGTCTCATTAATAGGCCAGTTACGCTCTCCTCAGCCATAGTTTTTGGCGCGAAACCCCTTCAACATAATTGAATGATGACTGCAATAAATCAATTTTTACTGCAGCTATCATTACTGTAGTTTCCACCCTGTATATCCCTGCCTAGTAGCAATTTTTGCCGCTACGTTGTAATGCGTGATGACTAATCGGATATACATCTTACTTTTAAAACTTACCAAGCAATTACATAAAAATAATAAGTCTTTTTTTAAGTTTGAGTTAATCAATTTCAGATTCATCTACCTGAAAGAGGTAGCCATGATAATTATTGAAGTTGTTCGTATCGAGGTTTCAATAATAGTTGGTTTTTCATCAAATTATAAAATATGTAAGACATACGAATAAGAAACATTAAAACAACCCGCTGGAGAAAAATAATGATTAGTTCAAAAAGGATTAAACGGTTTAAGCTGAAAAAGAGCGCGATTCTCGCTAGCTCCATCTTTTCAGTGATGTGCACATCTAATTACTCCCTAGCCCAATCTGAAGGTGTTAGTTTTTTAGAAGAAATTGTCGTTACGGCTCGGAAGGTCAGTGAAAATTTGCAGGAAACACCTGTCGCTGTCTCTGCATTTACCTCTGAAGCAATGGACCGACGAATGATTGTTGGCACCGAAGATTTAAGTCGAGTGACACCCAACCTACAATTTAAAAGTTATAGCCCTCTTTCTGGAAACAATTCAGCAGCACAAGTATTTATTCGCGGTATTGGCCAATCAGATTCTTCAGGTGGTATTGATCCTGGTGTCGGACTTTATATTGATGATGTTTATATGGGACGTTCAGTCGGTGGTGTCATGGATTTTAGAGACATCGGCAATGTTCAAGTATTACGTGGTCCTCAAGGTACTTTATTCGGACGTAACACGATTGGTGGTGCGGTCTTATTAACAACAACCGCTCCGGGTGATGAGTTTGGTGGTGAGGTGAAGCTAGGCATCGGTGACGATAGCTTATTTGAATTTTTCGGTGCTTTAGATTTGCCGATGGGTGATTCGCTTGCAGCTCGAATTTCATTAGGAGCAAGACAGCGTGATGGTTATGTCGAGCGTGTTTATGACGGTGTCGATTTAGGTAATGAAGATAGTTATACGTTTAATGGTTCTCTTCATGGCGATATCGGTGATTCTGTCAATTTCATTTTACGTGCTGATTACACAGAGGAAGACGAAAACGGATCACCTTTCGTGTTTGCCGGTATTAATCAGAGCCAAGCATTTCCGAAAGCGATCAGTGTTGCCAATGGATGCCCTGGTGCATCAATGGGCGTTGATGTTCCTGATACCGTTGATGTTCGCTGCGCAAATAATGCGACCTGGGATTTAGGTGAATATAAAAATGGAGGAACCACGAATGCTGAAAGTACCACTGAAAATTCTGGACTTTCTGCGACATTTAATTGGGATATTAATGATCTAGTGGCGTTTAAATCAATCACTGCAAGTCGCAGCCTGAAGTGGTCTGGTTCACGAGATGCTGACAACACGGCTTTAACTATTTTGAGTACGCAGTACGAAAGTGAAGCGGATCAATTGAGTCAAGAGTTCCAGTTATTGTTCGAAAGCGATAGTTACAATGGTGTTGTTGGATTATTTTTCTTTAAAGAAGATATCCATGACAATCTGGTAGTCGCGTTTGCATTGCCTCCAGCAGTTTTACCACCTGGTGATTTAGTGGGTGCAGATTTTCAGGACGCAGAGTTAACCAACGAAAATAAAGCGATCTTCACCAATTGGACTTTTGATTTAACGGATCAGTTAAGTTTATCTGCTGGACTTCGTTATACCGATGAAGAAAAAAGCATGGATTTAATTGCATGGGGCGCTCCTTTTATTGCTGACCCCTCTCTGAATAATCCAGCGTCAGCTCCTTTTGTTGTCTCTGGTCCCGTGCCAACAACTGCACCTCCTTTAAATATTGACCCTGCTACACATACAGAAACATTTAGTGCGACAACGGGATCGTTGAGTCTGCAGTATCAATTCACAGATTCAGTGATGGGTTATGTTAGTTATGCGCAAGGTTTCAAGAGTGGCGGTTTCAACCAACGTTACAACGCACCTACTGCAGATTTTCAGCCCATCCCATTTGATTCAGAAGAAGCGACAAGTTTTGAAGTGGGCTTTAAATCAGATATTACTGATAGCTTCCGTTTAAATGGTGCGATCTTTAATACTGAATATGAAGATATGCAGTTAACGTATCGGGTTGGCATTGTTCCGTTACTGTTTAATGCCGGTGAATCCACGATTCGTGGTGCCGAATTAGAATTTACTTATGCTCCTAATGAAGCGTTTATTCTAGAAGGTGGTCTTGGTTATCTCGACGATGATATTAAATCGATATCAACAATTCCTGGTGCCACAGCAACGTTAGGAACGGATAATGAATTACCGTTTACACCAGAAATTTCTGCGAATATTGGTGGTGCTTATTCATTCGAAATGGGTCGTTTAATGCTAACTCCAAGATTAGATGTTTCTTACACGGACGAGCAATACTTTGACGCAGCAAATTCAGATGATGTTGCTCAATCAAGTGCGGAAACCATCGTTAATGCTTCGCTAAAGCTTGGTCATGAAGCTGATGTTTGGTCAGTTGTTATTGGTATTGAAAACTTAACTGATGAGGCATATGTCATTGCAGGTAATTCGTCGTTTGGAACAAGCTCTGGATATGCCGAAGTAATTTATTCGCGTCCAAGAAATGCTTATTTGTCAGCTAGCTATAATTTTTAACGTTTGAAAGCGTTCCCTTGCGGTGGGCCTATGAGTGGGGTCCACCGTTTTTTTTGTCAAAATATAAATATTGTGTTGTTTTAAATCTAGAAATCTAACGCCTGATGTAACGTATTTGTAAGAGTATAGCGAGGTAAGTAGTGTCTTCTGTCCGTAAAATAAAAATGGGAAATATGGTCGCAGCACAAGTCGAACTTGATAACGGTGATGTGGTTGTGAATGCCTGTGAAGCATTACATTCGTATCCAAAAACAATTTTGGAAAAATTGGAATATTGGGCGAATGAAAAACCCGATAAAATATTTTTAGCGGAGCGTTATAAAAGTAAAAACGATTCGTGGAACGAAATTACTTATGAACAAACTTGGACAAAAATAAAGAAAATTGCTTCTGGTTTGTCCAAGAAAAACCTCAGTGTTGATAAACCAATTGCCATACTGTCAGGGAATAGCATAGATCATGCGTTGCTTGGTCTGGCGGCTATGTATATTGGTATCCCTTATGCGGCGATTAGCCCGCAATATGCATTGATATCGAAGGATTTTTCTAAGCTAAAACATTGTCTGGATTTAATTACGCCTGGATTGATTTATGTCGACAATGGATCGCTTTATGAAAATGCAATCACATCAGTGGTTGATGAATCTGTTGAAGTTTTAGTGAGCTGGTCACCCTTGAGTTCTCGCTCTAGTGATTTATTGGAATCGTTAATCGAAAATAGTGAAGATAACGATGAAGTTGCTAAACGATATGACGCCATCAAAGCAGATGATCCAGCAAAATTTTTATTTTCCTCAGGCTCTACTGGAATGCCAAAAGCCGTTGTGAATACGCATCGCATGCTGGCTGCAAATCAACAAATGATTTTGCAGGCGTTACCGTCATTGGCTGAACCATCCCCTGTACTTGTAGATTGGCTTCCTTGGAATCATACGTTCGGTGGAAATCACAATTTTGGTATTGTCTTGTATAACGGAGGAACTCTTTATATTGATGACGGAAAACCAACGCCGAATGGATTTAAAAAAAGTATTCGCAATTTAAAAGAAATTGCACCTACTGCTTTTTATAATGTGCCAAAGGGCTTTGACGAATTAGTTAAACATTTACGAAAAGATAAGCAATTGCGGGAAAAGTTTTTTAGCCAGGTAAAAATATTGTTTTACGCCGGAGCAGGATTGTCTCAGCCTGTATGGGATGCCTTAGAGGAGTTGGCGATAGAAACGTGTGGTGAAAGAATTATGATCGTGACGGGCTTGGGTTGTACTGAGACTGCGCCTTCTGCCTTATTTACGACGGGCGATAATGGTTTCGCTGGTTGGCTGGGTTTGCCGGTAGCAGGTGTTGAAGCCAAACTAGTAAAAACTGGAACGAAAACAGAAATTCGTTTTCGTGGTGATAGTGTTTCTCCTGGCTATTGGCGTCAACCCGAGTTAACAGAAAAAGCATTTGATGAAGAAGGGTATTTTAAAACAGGTGATGCGATCAAACTGGTTGATGAAAATGATCTGCAAAAAGGTTTTCGATTTGATGGTCGAATTTCAGAAGATTTTAAATTAGATACGGGGACTTGGGTCAGTGCAGGGCCTTTGCGTGGTCAGTTTTTAGATCACTTTGGATCGTTGGTAAAAGATGTTGTGATTGTTGGAAGAGATCGTCCGTTTGTGAGTGCTTTAGTATTTCCTGATATGGATTCCTGTCGTCAGCTAGATTCATCGTTAGAAGGAATGACTGAGCGTGAATTGGTCGAGAATAAAAAAGTGCAGAAAATATTTTTAGAAAAACTAACTGCATTCGCATCAAAGGCAACGGGTAGCGCCAGTCGAATTAGAAAGCTTAGTTTACAGTCTGAGCCACCATCACTTGATGGACATGAAATTACTGACAAAGGATCTTTGAATGCTGGTGCAATACAAGATAACCGGGCTTCTGAAATTGAGTCGTTATATGGTGATGAAAAAAAATCTCATGAAATTTCAGATGTGTAGAATAAAACAGATGAGCTGTTAGCCATTTACAAAGCAGCAATAAAAATTTCATCAAGAATCAACAATAAGCAATAAGAAGCACCACTAAAGAATAACAATAAAAAAGGAAGCCTCTAATAAAGGGCTTCCTTTTTTATTGTCTCAATAGCTAATCTAAAATTTAAAGAAGACTAACTACTTGTACTTTCTTCAGTGCTACGCATTTTTAAAAATAACAATGCGCAAGCGGCAATGGTTGAGCCGAGAGCCATTATGATAGAAACAATGGGTAGCTCAAAGCCGGTAGCAAATAAGAAGCCAGCTAATATCGGCGCAATGACGGCGCCGCCACGACCTATCCCAATAGCGAATCCTGTTCCAAATGCCCTCACATGAGTGGGAAAGCTGTGTGCAAAAATTGCATAGAGGCCAACAACACCCGCGTTCGTACAAAAACCCGCAATGGCACAGATTATGGAAAGGCTTTGTAAGTCTGGTGAACTTTTACCAATTAAACTGACCAATATTGTTGAAAGAAACATGACACCAATGGACAACCATTTAACACTAAAGCGCAATGTAAGAAGCCCGAATAGTGCCCCGCCAAGTGCGCCACCCAAATTAGCCCAGACTAAAACGCCTGCAGCACTCGAAGCGGGGAACCCCATATCAACAACAATCTTCGGTACCCATTTAAGAATAAAATAAAATGTAGTGATGTGAAAAAAGTAAGCGGCGGTCACAATGATTGTTGTGGCAAGGAGGCCTGTAGTAAAAATATCGCCAATGGATTTTTTCTTTGATTCTTCAGTAACAACAGGCAGAGCAGAAATAGCAGCAATTTTTAATCGCGCTAAAGTACGATTGATATTCTCTAAGGCATTGTTCGGTTGTTTTTGCGAAAGCCAGTGCACTGATTCAGGAATTAAGAAATAAACAAGCGGGATGAACATAACAGTAACGGCTGAGCCAAAATAAAAAACACTGCGCCAGTCATGAACTTTTAGTAATTGAGCGGTAATCATTCCACCGATAACAGCTCCTATAGGATAGCCAATTGTCATCAACGAGACATTCATGTGTCGTCGTTTATTATTTGAAAACTCGGCAGTAACTGCGTTGATTGACGCTAGCATTCCGCCAATACCTAAACCTGTTAATACTCGCCATGCGGACAATTGATAGACATTGGTAGCTGTCGTTGCTAAAAACATTCCAGCCGACATCACGACAAGACAACCTAATATGGTTGGTCTTCTTCCTATCTTATCGGCAACACCGCCAAGAAAAATTGAGCCGATGCACATACCAATTAGCTCCATCGAAAGAACAATCCCTAGGGCCGCTCGATCGATGCCCCATTCACTAGAAATTCCTGGTGAGGCAAAGCTAATAGCTAGTACATCAAAACCGTCGAGCGCATTTAGCCCAATAGTCAGAGCTACAACAATAATTTGCAGACGGCTCATTGGGTTGCTTGCAATGGTTTGGCGTGGGTCGAGTGGAGTCATGTTTATTATCCTACCTAATTCGGTATTCAGTTATTATTTTTATAAGTTATTATTTTTTAAATAAAGTGTTATAGCGATTCTTGTTTAATTATCTTTGTAATTTTTCTTCGTGCATAAACACCACCGGCATCAATGTTGAGGGGTATGAGCCTGCGGTCAGGATTTCTTAATAAATTTTCTTGCTGAGATTCAAGAATGTCTAAATCTTCTGCAAAAATTTTACCTTGGGCTTCACGCATTTCTTTAGTGAGCTGCTGATTTGAAACATTAAAGTTTCTCGCCATTCCCCAAAAATAATGACAGGTTGTCTCTGTTTCAGGAGTAATAAGGTCGACAACAATGGCCGAAACTCTTTGATCAGCAGGTGCATCTTGAGCGCCGTTACCTGCGACAGCAACACCCACATCAATCATGACTTGGCTGGGTGGAACAAACCGGCAAACTTGCCAGCGATCACAGACAGAGTCTCGTGAAATATTATTTGCTTCTAAGGCATCTCCCCAAAAAGGCGGCGGAACAATACTTTCCATGAGTCTCTCGACTCTGATTTCGTCATTATGCTGGGAGGTGGTCGGCGCTGCATCTTCAATTTCTGATTGGCCGATGCTTGAAGCGTGTACATAAGTTTCGTGAGTTAAATCCATGAGGTTATCAATGAGTAATCGATAATCGCATTTCATGTGGTAGTAATCGCCACCATAGGTCCAGTCGTTAGAGTGAGCCCATTGCAAATCAGGAATTAAATCTTCATCCGCTTTTTCTGAGTCGCCAATCCAAATCCAAATAAAATTATATTTATCAATGACGGGATAGCTTTGAATGCCTTTAAGCCTATCTACCTTTTGCCCTGGCATTGAATGACAGGTGCCATCGCAATTCATCACCATTCCGTGATAGCCACAAACTAGTTTGTCTTTATCGGTATCGATATATCCTTTGGAAAGAGGCAGGCCGCGATGAGGGCAAAAATCTTCAAGAGCATGAACGCTTCCCTTATTATCTCGATACATCACTACATGTTTGTTAGCAATGATCCTTCCGAGAGGCCGATGATTAACTGTAGGCTCGTTTTTTTTGTGTTGTGACGACGTCTGAAGTTCATCAGACATTGCCACAACATACCAACAATTTTCTGGCCAAAGTTTTTCATGAGTTGTGTCTTCTGCTTTTATTTTTTCTATGCTCATATCGATCACTTTGAAGTTATTTTTATTGGTGCTCGTGCGCGTTGTATATTTATTCGCTCGCTAAAATTTTCTCGAGTTCGTGTAACGTTTGCATAGCAGGTAGGCATTGAGCAACGCTAGAATTAGGTTCTCGTTTTTCTCTAATCGCATCAATAAATTCTCTGTCTTGTAGCTCAATCCCGTTCATTGAAACCGCAACGTTAGAAAGATCAATTTTATTATCATTGCCGTCATATAAATCGTCATAGCGCGCTAAGTAAGTCCCGTTGTCACAAATGTAACGGAAGAATGTGCCGAATGGCCCATCATTATTAAATGACAGCGAAAGAGTGCAAAGAGCACCAGAGGGAACCTTCATGCCAATACTCATATCCAGAGCGATGTTTAAGTCTGGGTGGATAGGGCCTTGAAGTGCTTGCAGTTTATTGGCTGTTTGCTGAGTTTGATATTGAAATAAATCAACAGTGTGGCAAGCATGATGCCATAACAAATGATCCGTCCAAGAACGAGGCAGGCCCAAAGCATTTTTATTTGAGCGACGGAAGAAATACGTTTGCACATCCATTTGCTGGATGGTTAGTTCGCCCGTTTTTACTTTGTTATGAATCCATTGATGACTTGGATTGAAGCGACGAGTATGTCCTGCCATCGCAACTAAGCCACTTTCTTTTTGTGCTGCGACTAAAGCTTTAGAATCTTCTAATGAATCTGCCATGGGAATTTCTACCATGACGTGCTTGCCAGCTTTAAGGCATTGAATCGCTTGTTGTGCATGCATTTGTGTGGGTGTTGCCAATATAACGCCGTCTACATCATCACGCGCCAAGCTCTCAGCTAAATCGTTAGTGCCATGAGCAATATTCTTCTCTTTGGCAAACGCTTGAATTTTTTCTAAGTTCGAACCGACAACAGAGCTTACTTCAACATCATCGATTACAGAAATAGCATCTAGATGTTTTAAACCAAAAGCTCCCATGGCGCCGGCAACACATAATTTCATTCTTAACTCCTACGATAAATAAATTAGTTAATTTAAGCGATTTAAAATTTCTGAAGATAGCGTGGAATATTGATTTAAATTCTCGGATACTTTTTCTGAGTTAGTCGAAATTTTTAATTCACCGATCTTTTTTTGCCACTGATAAGCTGCTAGCGTCATTGAATTGTCAAACTGTAAATCTTTTAGCATATTTGCAGCCTCCATCATTTCTGCTGAGCGCCTAACGCCATGAACAGACATCCGTTCTAAATTGTAAAATGATTTTTCTTCCCAGTTAGATTCAGGAAATGAATGCTGCAGTGATGACAACACTTGCTGATCTACACCGAGTTTATTGGCGGCTAATATACACTCGGCGGTTAAAGCTTCCATCCCTTTTACCATAATGCTTCTAATCATTTTAATTGCGGAAGCTTGCCCTACTTTTTCTCCTGCAATAGAGGCATTCATGTTGAGCTGATGAACGATCTTTAACGCTTCTGGAGAATTTTCCCCGCTTAATAATAACGGCGTTTTATGTTTGTGAGGATAAACAGGCGACATGACAGCAGCGTCAACGTACTTTCCGCTGGCTTGTAAAATATATTTTTCAGATTCTGTTTTAGAATTAGGTGAGCAGGAATTGCAATCTAAAAAAAATGTATTAGCAAGTGAAATTGTTTCAGTGTTTTGTGCCGCAATGCCTGAAACGCGCTTTGAAACAGAAGTCGATTGGTCCGGTGTAACTAAAGAAAAAATCACGCGTGTGTGTTTTAAAAGTTCTTCAAGCGTGTGACAGCCCTGAATGTTGTCGCGTCTGTAATCGTTCCATTTCGTTTCTGACGTTTCGGTATCATCAGTTTTAATGTCATACGCAAAAATTTTTAATGATGATGTTTCTGTATGCGATTTTTGTAGTAAGGATGCAGGTGAAGTTTCTCGCCAGCCAGTTGCGAATGCAGATGCAGCTTCACCATATCCGATGAAACCAACTGAGAGAGAATCTTGTGCGAGAACGTGAGAGTTAGACATTAATATTTGCTTAATTATATTGACTGTTTCAAATGCTTACAGAGCGTGCATTATTACCGAAGTTAGCATTGTGAAGTGAAAAATAGAAATTGAATAAATCAAGCCGCTATTCGTTTTTTGAATAGCATTTTTGAAGGAGATTAAAAGTCCTTGGCGTTGCCTTCTAAGGCTTCTATAAAAGCTTGTTGAGAGCGAGTAGGTTGCCAGTTACTTCTCAGCGTGAGGCCGACAGGACGCTTGGTATGTTGCAGATTGATGTCGATTGGCTTAAGTAAATCGAGGCCTTCTTCTCGTCGGAATTGCTCCGCAGATGTCAGCGCTATCCGATCACTTCCGAGTAATAATTCACGAACTAATAATTGGGAGCTGGTTTCGACTAATCGCGTTGGAATCGGTAAATCTGCTTCTTCAAATAATTGTTCAAACACTTTTCGAGCCGGTGTCCCCTTGCGAGGCACAACCCAAGAATATTGATTTAAATCAGTCAGTTGTGGTGTTTCAATCTGTTGCAGAGGATGGTTCGTTCTAGCGAAAATAGCTAGATGAGGATTAAACAGTTCTCTTTGGATGATGTTGTCGCTGGGCGCTGGGAATCTGAGTGCACCTATGAGCATATCGATGTCGCCATGGCGCAAGTGGTACAGCAAATCACTATAGGGACCATCCACGACGCTCAGCATAATGTCAGGATATTGTTTTTCGAATTGATTGATGGCGGCAGGTAAAATAGATGTTCTCGCTAACGGCATAGAGCCAATAATAATCCGGCCTACATCCCGTGAATGTAGTGATGAGAGCTCATCAAACCCTTGTCTAATTTCACTAAATGCTAGTTTTGCCGCTTTGGTCAGTGCATCAGCCGCTTTAGTAGGAATAATCCCAACGTTACTTTTTTCAAATAGCGTGATTTGCATAATATCTTCGAGTTCACGAGCAGCTCGATGTACCGATGATTGAGATATTCCCAGATTCCGACCGGCCAAACTAAAATTTTGTGCTTCATAAACGGCAATCAATGCGCGCAATTGTGTTGTGGTTAGCAGTTGAACAATGTGCGCTGCGTTGGGTACTTCTGGCGAACTGCTCACTCGCCCAGCCTCCTTCACTCCCTCTAGTAATATACTCATAGCACGTTCTATTCGCCCATGAAAAACTTCTCCGGCGGTGGTGAGATACATGCCGCTAGAGCGCCGATCAAAAAGAGAGTGCTCTAGCTGTTGTTCCAGTTTGCTAATTGCTTGGGTAATAGCTGGTTGCGATAAGAAAATATTCGCTGATGCTTTGCTGATACTGTTGTGAAAAGCAACCTGCTGAACAACGCGGAGATGCCGAATATTGGGTAGATTGGTCTGCATAAAACACCTAATTATTTTTTCCTATCGCAAAATTTAATACTTCTACGGCGAAAATGGAATGGTTTTCGTGTAAATAAAACTGAATACTTGGTTTTAGATAAAAAGGTGTATTGTGGATGAATTTGCCACTTTTTTGAGTTTTAACGACATATTGCATGTTTGGACTTGAAGTTAAGAGAAATTGAAATAGTTAGAGTATCGAAGGATGTCGGAAAATCGACGAACAAAAACTTGTCTTGGATGTATTTGTTCGGGATATATCTATCTCTAAAATTTATAGTGATGTTTAACGGACATAGGGTTTAAAAATTACATGATTATTGATTGTCACGGACACTACACAACGACACCTCCAGAAGTTGGGGAATATCGAGAGAACCAAAAAGCAGCAGTTGCTAAAGACCCGAATTACGTTGGGTCGAAAGGAAGTATCGTTATCAGTGATGACCAAATAAGAGAGAGTATTGAGAATAATCAGTTGCGGCTGCAACGTGAGCGAGGAACCGATTTAACGATTTTCTCTCCGCGAGCAAGCTGGATGGGGCATCATATTGGCAACGAGCATACCAGCCAGTTTTGGACAGAGCATCAAAACGATTTGATTTCGAGAGTCTGTAGTTTGTACCCGAAAAACTTTGCGCCAGTTGCACAGTTACCACAATCGCCGGGTGTTGATCCTGCGAAATCGGTTCCTGAGTTGGAACGCTGTGTTAACGAGATGGGATTTATTGGTTGTAATTTAAATCCGGATCCCAGTGGTGGTTTTTGGAATGGCGTTTCATTAGGCGATAAAGCGTTTTATCCCATCTATGAAAAAATGTGCGAACTCGATGTGCCTGCGATGGTTCATGTGAGCGCGTCATGTAACGATTGTTTTCATACAACCGGTTCACATTATCTCGGCGCAGATACAACGGGATTTCAACAGTTGTTAATGTCAGATGTGTTTACAGATTTTCCTGAATTAAAAATTATCATTCCTCATGGTGGTGGAGCAGTGCCTTATCATTGGGGAAGGTTCCGTGGTATGGCTCAAGACTTAGGTTTAGCACCGTTAACTGAGTCGGCTCTAAAAAACATCTATTTTGATACTTGTGTATATCATCAACCCGGTATTGATCTGTTGCTAGATATTATTCCCGTCGAAAATATTTTATTCGCCTCTGAAATGATTGGCGCCGTTAGAGGTGTTGATCCTGAGACAGGATTTTATTTCGATGATACGAAACGTTATATCGACGGGAATAAAAAATTAAGCGATGAGGATAAGCAAAAAATATTTGAACACAACGCGAAAAAAGTATTTTCTCGGTTAAAAATCGTAGATTAATCTTTTAAGTGTAAAAATAATTTTTTGTTTGAAATATAAAAACCGATCGAACATTTATTTAAGAGCTGTGTAGCTATGAGAGAAAACATCGTTGTTCAAAATATCGAGAGAGTTGATCCAGACATTATTGCTGGCTTGCAAAAATGCGGAGTCGCTACAGTGCATGAGTCGCAAGGCAGAAAAGGTTTGTTGGCCGACTATATGCGCCCGATTTATCCTGACGTCTGTGTTGCAGGGAGTGCATTAACTATTTCTGGCGCTGCTGGTGACAATTGGATGATGCATGTTGCGATTGAACAAGCAAAGCCGGGTGATATATTAGTGTTTGCTCCGACGTCTCCTTCGAACCATGGTTTTTTTGGCGACCTGTTGGCGACGTCAGCACAAGCGCGAGGTGTTGTCGGTTTAATTATTGAGGGCGGGGTTCGCGATACGCGTGATTTAAAATCAATGAACTTTCCTGTTTGGTCTAAACATGTGTTCTCTCAAGGAACCATTAAAGAAACTATTGGTTCTGTGAATATCCCACTCGTTTGTGCCGACGAATTAATTAATCCAGGCGATGTGATTGTCGCTGATGACGATGGTGTGGTTGTCGTGCGCAGAGACGAAGCGGAAGAAGTGCTGAAAGAATCGTTGGCGCGAGTTCAACGCGAAGAAGAAAAGCGCATACGATTAGCTAATGGAGAGCTTGGTTTAGATATATACGATATGCGCGGACGATTAAAAGAGAAAGGTTTGAAATATGTTTGATCGTGAAATCCGCTGCATGTGGATGCGCGGCGGAACATCAAAAGGCGGTTATTTTTTAAAATCTGATTTGCCGACCGATACAAAAGAGCGTGATGAATTTTTGTTGAGCATGATGGGTTCACCTGATGTTGTTCAGATTGACGGAATGGGAGGAGCAGATCCGCTAACGTCAAAAGTCGCAGTGGTAAGTCCTTCATCACGGCCTGATGTTGATGTCGACTATCTTTTTCTACAAGTGTTCGTTGATCAAGCGATTGTCACTGACGCGCAAAATTGTGGAAACATTTTGTCCGGTGTTGGACCGTTTGCTATTGAACGTGGGATTGTTAAAGCTGTTTCTAATGAGACGTCCGTTAAAATTTTTATGGAGAATACTAAGCAGGTTGCTATCGCAACGGTATCCACTCCAAAGGGTAAAGTGAGCTACCAAGGTAATGCGTCAATCGACGGAGTGCCTGGCACAGCAAGCTCTATCCCTCTTAGTTTTCAAGATACTGCTGGTTCAAGTTGTGGTGCTCTTCTTCCTACGGGTTCCGTAATAGATACAATTGATGGCGTCGATGTAACGTGTATCGATAATGGTATGCCGGTTGTTATCTTGCGTGCGTCTGACATGGGAATAACTGGCGAAGAAACTCGCGAAGCACTAGAAGCGAATGTATTGTTAAAAGAAAAACTAGAATCAATTCGATTGAAAGCCGGACCGATGATGAATCTTGGCGATGTGAAAGAAAAATCTGTTCCAAAAATGACGATGGTTACCCCCGCGTTAAATGGCGGAGCGATTTCAACCCGTACATTTATCCCTCATCGTTGTCACGCATCAATCGGAGTGTTGGGTGCTGTGAGTGTGGCTACCGCTTGTTGCCTTCAGGGTTCTGTCGCATACGAAATTTCAAAGAAATATGATGGAAAAAAAATCGCTTTAGATGTAGAGCATCCCACTGGCAGCATGGCTGTTCAGTTAACACTTAACGATGACAACGAAGTAACGGATGCGGCATTAATAAGAACGGCTAGAAAATTATTTGATGGCTATGTTTTTGGATAATGATCAGAGGGTTAAGTTGTTTTAATAAACTAATATAGTCTTTTTGATAAACTGAGAAAATATATTATTCAATGCTTAAAACTATAAATACAATTTGAGAAACATTTATGGATCCTGATTACCTTCCGTTTCATGCCAGTCCAAAAAAACCAGATTACCAGCCGTTAAAAGGTGCTGTAGATGCGCATTGCCACGTATTTGGTCCGGCGAATCAATTTCCTTATTCAGCAAAAAGAAAATACACGCCCTGTGATGCATCGAAGGAGCAATTGTTTGAATTGCGAGACCATTTAGGTTTGCAACGAAATGTCATCGTACAAGCTTCTTGTCATGGAACGGATAATAGTGCGTTATTAGATGCGTTGGAACATTCGAATGACATGGCTCGCGGCGTTGCAATTGTTGAACCGGATATTACCGAAGAAGAATTAAAAAAAATGCATGACGTGGGTGTTCGAGCTGTGCGGTTTAATTTTTTAAAACGCCTCGTTGATGAAACGCCCAAAGAAGTTTATTTAGGGATAGCAGAAAAAGCGAAAAAATTAGGATGGCATATTGTTGTTTATTTTGAAGCCCCTGATTTGCCCGATATGATCCCTTTCTTTGAAAAATTAGATACGACAATTGTTGTAGATCACATGGGCAGGCCTGATGTAAGTAAAGGCGTTGATAGCGAAGAATTTAAAACCTTTCTTTCGTTGATGGAAAATAATCCCAATGTTTGGGCGAAAGTCAGTTGCGCTGAGCGATTAACATTGCAAGATGATTCAGAGGAAAACAAAAATAAAATCAATTATTCTGACGTGGTTCCTTTTGCAAGAAAGATTGTAGAAAAATTTTCAGATAGAGTTTTGTGGGGAACAGATTGGCCGCATCCAAACATGAAGTCCCATTGTCCTGATGATGGTGCGTTAGTAGATCTTATTCCTCAGATAGCGCCAACTATTGAGTTACAACAAGCCTTACTGGTTGATAACCCAATGAAATTATATTGGGCATAAACTTTATTAGTGTTAATAATTGCAACAATAAAAATTCTTGGGAGAATCCATGAGCTATCTAGATAAAGGCCCGATACCTGGCACCATTTTGTTTGATGGGAAAATGGCAATGCAAGCGTATGGTTTAAATAAAATGTGCTACTCATTAAACTCAGATGAAAACAGAACTGAGTTTGCTAAAGATGAGATGGCATATTGTGATAAATACGGTGCCAATGAAGATCAAAAGAAAGCCATTAAAGACAGAGACATTTTAAAATTACTTGAGTTAGGCGGTAGCATTTATTATCTTGCAAAATTTGCCGGTTATTTAGGCATGAATATGCAGGATATTGGCGCCCAGCAAACGGGGATGACAGTTGAAGACTTCAAAGCAATGCTTTTAAAAGCGGGACAATAACATGGCAAAGATTGTAGGTGGGATTACCACATCGCATATTCCCGCGATTGGAAAAGCGATAGAACAAAAATTACAAAATGAACCTTACTGGAAACCTTTTTTTGATGGCTATCCTCCTGTTCGTGAATGGCTTTCAAAAGTTCAGCCTGATGTGGCAGTGATTTTTTATAACGATCATGGGTTAGAATTTTTTATCGATAAAAAACCAACGTTTGCCATCGGAGCAGCAGCACAATACATCAGTGCAGACGAAGGCTGGGGAATTAAAACAATTCCACCCATTAATGGAGACCCAGAATTATCTTGGCACATTTGTAACGAATTAGTCGAAAATGAATTCGATATCACGATTTGCCAAGAATTAAGTGTTGATCATGGTCTAACAGTGCCGATGCAACTCATGTGGCCAGGTAATAAATATGAACACATGAAAGTCATACCTGTTTGTTTAAATGTAGAGCAGCATCCAATGCCTTCACCTAAGCGTTGTTTTGATTTAGGAAAAGCGATTGGCGCGGCTATTGAATCTTACGATAAAGATTTGAAAGTCGTGGTGTTAGGAACTGGCGGACTTTCACATCAACTCGATGGCGAGAGAGCGGGCTTTATCAATAAAAAATTCGATATTGAATGTATGGATAAGATTGTTGATCACCCAGAAGAACTCACCAAATACAGTATTAGGGATTTGGTTGAAATTGCGGGTGCTCAAGGTCCAGAGCTAATTATGTGGCTAGGCATGAGAGGCGTCTTAGATGGGCAGGGCGAGCTAACCGAGCTTCACCGGAATTATCATGCTCCCATTTCAAATACCGGAGCAGGCCTGTTGTTGATAGAGAATAATTAATGCTTTAATTATTTTTTGATTTTTCTGAAATTACTGTAAGTGCTTCTCACGGAATTCACCCGGCGTCATAGCGATATTTTTTTTAAAGAAGCGACAAAAATAACCGGGGTCCTTGAAGCCTAATTCATAAGTAATCTCGTCAATGGATTGACGAGTAAATAATAGTTTTCGTTTGCTCTCAGTGAGCAAGCGCTGTTGGGTATGAAACTTCACACTTTTTTGAGAGAGTTGTTTCGATAATCGATTGAGCTTTGATGGTGTAATAGAAAGTAAGTCGGCAAATTCAGTGACGCTCAAATGTTCCCGATAATGTTTGTCGAGTAGTCGCTTAAATTCCCACCACAATGTATTTGTATTATTACCTTGAAGCCTTCCGAGTTCCTCTTGCCTCCGATAAATATTGATGAGCATCGCATTAACAAAAGATTGAGCCATTAATGTTTGTCCTAACTGTATCCTTTCAAGTTCTTGCTCTAATTGACTCGCTAATAGTTTTAATTGTTTGAATTCGGCAGACTTAGCTGAGTAAATAATACAGTCAGGGGTATTGAGGGATTGAGAAAATAAAGTTCGAATTATCGAATCGGTTTGGTTTAATAAAAGATCTTCAGTAAAAGAGATGACTCGCCCTAATGTTCCGGGTAAAAAATCAAAACTATGTACAACGCCTGGTGGAATCCAAATAACGCATTGATCAGACGTGTCGAAGTGACGATCATCCAGCCAAAAACCAGTATGACCTTTTTCGATCACAAGAAATTGGAATAACTGAGCATGTCTATGAGCACTAATGTTCCAACCTAATGAACTACTTCTTTTGGCGATATCTTCACAATGGATGAAGCCGAGGTTTTCAACCCAGTCATTTTCTCCATAAAGTGCAAATAGCGGAATGGTGTTAGTCATTATATATGTCCAAAAGTGCAATAATTTTTCTGCTGAAAAATAAATTTAGCTATATATTACGCCATATTTCTCTTTTATCTAGTTCGAATGTTTAAAAAGTACAATTTATCGTTGCCTTTGTGACTAATCATTTTAGTGCTTTCGAGAGATCATGTTTACCATCAGTTTATGATAAAAATAAATTTAGTGAAGGATACAAACATGAAAACTCAAGTTGTTATTATTGGCGCAGGCCCCTCAGGTTTATTGCTTGGTCAATTGCTCGCAAAACAAAATATCGATGCGGTCATACTTGAAAGGGTGACGGGTGATTATGTACTCGGTCGAATTCGGGCTGGTGTTTTAGAGCAAGGCTTTGTGGATCTCGTTCACGAGTCCGGTGTTGCAGATCGAATGATGAAAGAAGGTGAAGTACACGATGGAGTGGAGTTGAGTTTTAATAATCGACGTGAACGTATTGATTTAAAAAAATTAGCCGATGGCGATACCGTTACAGTATACGGTCAAACTGAGATTACAAAAGATTTAATGGACGCGAGAGAAGCGGCGGGATTAACGACTATTTATGAAGCAAAAGATGCGGCCATACATGATATAAAATCAGATACACCTTATGTGACTTACCAAAAGGATGGTCAAGAACATCGAATCGACTGTGATTATGTTGCGGGCTGTGATGGTTTTCATGGCGTTTCTCGGCAAACAATTCCGGAAGATAAAAGAACAGAGTATGAGCGTGTTTACCCCTTTGGTTGGTTAGGTTTGTTATCAGATACGCCACCTGTCCATCACGAATTAATTTATTGCAAACATGATCGAGGTTTCGCTTTAGCGAGCATGCGATCAAAAACTCGTTCACGTTATTATTTACAAGTCCCTTTGACGGATAATGTAGAGGATTGGACAGATGATAAATTTTGGGATGAACTAAGATTACGTTTACCGGAAGATGTTAGCGGCAATCTAGTCACGGGGCCAAGTATTGAAAAAAGCATCGCTCCATTGCGTTCTTTTGTTTGTGAGCCGATGCAATTTGGAAATTTATTTTTATTAGGTGATGCAGCACATATTGTTCCGCCAACGGGAGCGAAAGGATTAAATCTAGCCGCGTCAGATGTAGCGACTTTATATTCAATTATGAAGCGCGTGTACCTGCAGGGCGATAAAGAATGTATTACTCAGTATTCAGACATTTGTCTAAGACGAGTATGGCATGGTGAGCGCTTCTCTTGGTGGTTAACTAATATGCTTCATAAGTTTGATGACATTAGGGTTAATGGCGCGGATGATAAAACGTTTCAACGTTTTATGGAGTCAGAACTGAATTACTATATTGGTTCTGAAGCTGGCAAGAAGGTCATTGCGCAACAGTATGTGGGTCTGCCTTATGAGGATTTAAAATAACCCCAGGTATTTGGGTATGTGATGAACTCTCTTCCAGTCATTATTATAAGAAATAGTGACATTAGAGGGAGCTTTTTTTAAATCTTTACTCGATATTTTTTAAAGATCTGGGCTGTAGCCTAGGTGCTCCTCCCTTTCTTCCAGTAGAATCTACGCATCCTAACTTTTTCTCCAAGTGTTTGAAGATGTGTAATCTATGACCGAATCTTTTGTTCATCTCAGTGTCCACACTGACTATTCCCTTATTGATGGAGTTGCCCGAGTTAGCACCTTGACGAGTGCTTTGGTGGATCGTGGCATGGCTGCTTGTGCAATTACTGATCAGACCAATCTTTATGCGCTGATTAAATTTTACAAGGCGGCTCAAGGTAAAGGCATAAAACCAATTTGCGGCAGTGACTTTTCCGTCTATGTCGACAGTGAGACACCGCCGACACGATTAACTCTCTTGGCGATGAACGAAGCAGGGTATCGTAATATCACTCAATTAATTTCACGAGCTTATCAAGAAGGCCAGCATCTTGGTGTGGCAACGGTGAAGCGAGAGTGGATCTCAGAACATACCGACGGAGTGATTGCATTATCGGGTGCAAAATTTGGTGATGTGGGAATGTCGCTAGTGGCTGATCGATTTGATGAAGCAGAAACTTTATTAGAAGGATGGATGAAGGATTTTCCCAATCGATATTATCTAGAGCTACAAAGAACTAATCGCGAGAATGACGAAGAACATGTTCATGCTGCCGTTGCATTCGCAGTAAAAACAGGTTGTCCTGTTGTCGCAACAAATGATGTGAGATTTATTGATAAAGAAGATTTTGAAGTTCACGAAGCACGAGTATGTATTACTGAAGGTAGAACACTGGATGATCCTCGACGTGAGCGTCGTTACAGTGAACAACAATATTTACGAACACCAGCCGAAATGGCTGAACTTTTTAGTGACGTTCCTGAGGCGATAACCAACACAGTCGAAATCGCCAAACGTTGTAACCTAGAATTAGTGCTAGGTAAAAACTTTTTACCGGCGTTCCCGATACCGGAAGGCATGACGGAAGCGCAGTTTTTTGAAAAAATATCATTTGATGGTTTAGATAAACGGTTAGAAAAAATTCTTGATTCCAATCATCCGGACTATGAAGAGCAGCGAAAAGAATACGATGATCGTTTGCGTTTTGAATTAGATATTATTACGCAAATGGGTTTCCCTGGATATTTCCTTATCGTTATGGATTTTATTAAATGGGCGATTGATAATGATGTTCCTGTTGGACCTGGCCGTGGTTCTGGTGCGGGGTCTTTAGTTGCCTATTCATTAAATATTACCGATCTTGATCCTTTAAAATACGATTTACTTTTCGAGCGGTTTTTGAACCCGGAACGGGTATCGATGCCGGATTTCGATATTGATTTCTGTATGGAGAAACGTGACCGCGTTATTTCTTACGTGGCAGACACCTACGGTCGCGATGCCGTTTCGCAAATTATTACGTTTGGTACTATGGCCGCGAAGGCAGTAGTACGCGATGTCGCTCGCGTACTCGGTAAAAGTTATGGTCTGGCGGATAAATTATCAAAAATGATTCCCATGGACGTGGGAATGACATTGTCAAAAGCATTTGAACAGGAGGAAGTTATTCGAGACTTTTTGGCTGATGATGGAGACGGTCAAGAAATTTGGGATACAGCGTTAAAATTAGAGGGCATGACGCGTAATGTTGGAAAGCATGCCGGTGGCGTCGTAATAGCCCCCACAAAACTGACCGATTTTTCTCCGTTGTATTGCGATGAAACGGGTGGGAATTTAGTTACACAATATGATAAAAATGATGTTGAAGATGCGGGGCTGGTTAAGTTCGACTTTTTAGGTCTAAGAACATTAACTATTATTGACTGGGCAATCCAGATGATCGATCGCGAGCGAAAATTGACTGGCGAATTACCTATCGACATTGCTGCAATTCCACTTGATGACCCAAAAACTTTCCAGCTGTTAAAGTCTGCTGAAACCACAGCAGTATTTCAATTAGAATCTCGTGGTATGCGTGATCTCATTAAGCGATTACAGCCAGATAATCTTGAAGATATGATCGCATTGGTCGCATTGTTTCGTCCTGGACCTTTGCAGTCAGGCATGGTTGACGATTTTATTAATCGGAAACACGGGCGTGCAAAAGTTGCTTACCCAGATGCAAAATATCAGCATGAAATTTTAAAGCCTATTCTTGAGCCGACCTACGGCGTTATTGTTTATCAAGAACAAGTCATGCAAATCGCGCAATTTTTAGCGGGCTATTCACTCGGCGGCGCAGATTTATTACGGCGTGCTATGGGTAAGAAAAAACCTGAGGAAATGGCGAAGCAACGCGAGACCTTTGCAGAGGGTGCAAAACAACAAGGAATCGATCCGCTACTGGCGACACATATCTTTGACTTGGTAGAAAAATTCGCAGGATACGGGTTTAACAAATCTCACTCGGCTGCTTACGCGCTAGTGTCTTATCAAACTGCTTGGTTAAAGGCACATTACCCTGCACATTTCATGGCAGCGACACTGTCATCGGACATGGATAAAACCGATAAAGTTGTGACATTTATTGAAGAATGCCGCTCTATGAAATTAAATTTATTGCCGCCTGATGTTAACCGTGGTCTATTTCAATTTACGGTTGTTGATGGCGATATCATTTATGGTCTTGGTTCAATTAAAGGCTTAGGTGAAGGGCCTATAGAAAATATTATTGAAGCACGAGAAGCTGGTGGCGCTTTTTCTGATATTTTTGATTTTTGTTCTCGTGTCGATGGAAAGAAAGTGAACAAGCGCGCACTAGATGCATTAGTGCGTAGTGGGGCTTTCGATTTAATTGGTCCCAATGTTGAACTCGATTATGATCGAGCGGTATTATTTTCTTCTATGGCTGAAGCCGTAAAAACTGCAGAACAAAGTTCAGCCAATAGTGCAGCAGGAATAGATGATTTATTTGGAAGCCTTGTTCCTAGTAATGACACGAATAAAAATGTATACGAACCTTATAAGCAAGTACGTTCTTGGACAATGAAAGAACGGCTAAATGGAGAAAAAGAAACGCTGGGTTTATTTTTAACCGGACATCCCATTGATGAATATGATGAAGAAGTTAATTCAATAGCATCTTCTCGTATTGCAAATTTAAAAGCAGATAGGGCTAAACAAAAAATTGTAGGGATGCTTGTTAGCTTACGCGTCATGAAAACAAAACGTGGCGACAATATGGCAATACTCTCGCTAGATGATCGGACAGGCCGTATGGATATTACATTGTTTTCAGACGCGTATAACGAACATCGAGAGAAATTAGTGAAAGATAGTTTGCTGATGGTCGAAGGCAGTGTCAGCAATGATGACTACAGCGGCGGTTTAAAAATGCGAGCTGACAGTATTTATTCTCTGGATGATGCAAGACAAAATTTAGCTAAAGGCTTGTGTCTATCAGTTGATGCAGAGAAACTTCCAAGTAATTTTGCAGAGCGGCTTCAACAAACACTTTTGCCATATCGACAAATCGCTGAAGCGCCTGATCTTACTGCTGAAGAAGATGGTTCAGAGAATGAAGCTGCTGTTCGCCTTGGTTGTTCAGTTCGGATAGATTTTCAAAAGCCAGATGCCAAAGGCCAACTGTATTTGGGTAAAAATTGGCAAATAAAACCTGCTGATGAATTAATTCAGCGTTTGAAAGAATCTTACGGTAGAGAAAGAGTAAAATTGGTTTATTAATGCTGACTAAGATGAAAAATAAAAAAGTTAATCGCTAATGGATGATGAAATAAAAGAGCTTGTTGATTTGATTGCTAAATTTTGCAAGAAAGCAGAAATTTCAGAATCAACCTTTGGCCGCTTAGTGGTTAATGACGGTAAGTTTGTTGGCCGTTTACGCAATGGCAAGGGCGTCACTTTAAAAACGCTTAATAAAACCAAAGATTATATTCGCAATCATCCACCAGGCCCTGATGCAATATCAGAACAAGATGCAAAACTCACATTGGTGGACAATGAATATACCCCAACAGATATCTCATCTGATGTTCTATCGAATATAAAATCTCCAACAGTTAATAAATCCAATAAAATTGAACGTAGACCATTTCGTTTTTATGAGAATCGTCAAAAATATTTACATTTTGTGCATACTTGTAATGAGAAATGGGCGATTTCACAACGTGCTGCAAAAGAAATAAAACTGTTACAGCCAACTGCGCCTGCATTAAGAATGTTTGATGCTGGGATGGGTGATGGAACGGTTCTAACGTATGTCCTGCAAAATATTCATCGTCAGTTTCCTACGGTGCCTTTATTTATTAATGCAAAAGAAATGAGTTTAGAGGATGTAAGGTTAGGCCTCACTAAATTACCTGACCGTTTTGTAGAGCATCCTGCGACGGTGTTTGTTATCAGTAACATGGCATACAACGAAGCGCCTTGGTTAAAACCACATTCAGATCAAAAAATTAATTGGCACGAAGTGGCGCTAGAAGGAAATTGTGCTCATGAATATGGAGAACAAATCGAGTCGCTTCATGATGTTTTAGATAATTGTTGGGCGACAAAGTCGAGTGAAAAGACGGGTAATCCATTATATGCAGAACCCTCGGTGTTAGTTCTATACCGAGCAGATCAAAAGTTTATATTAGAAAATGTGATTCCTAAAAAAGGGTATATAGATGGAGACTATGACTTTGTTTTAGCGGCACAACCTTGGCAGGCTCGCGTTTCAGCAGAATTTAAAATCAAAAAAATATTAGCGCCTCTATCCAGAAGTTTAGCGGCTGGTGGTCGTTTATTAGGAGTGCAAAGTTATGGCGATGATCCGGGTTTAGAAATTGTTCAGCGCATTTGGCCAGATGAAAATCCTTTTACGATTAATCGTCATATCTTACTAGACGTTTTAAAGCAGGAGCTTGGTCCAGAATCGAGAGGATTTAATTTTAATACCATGTCAGATGCGAAAAGTGTTTTTCGATATGCGATGCACACGTTGCCGACTGAGATTGGCGACCATATCGGTAGTTCGACATTATTTGCTGCGTGGAATGCTGCTATTTATGTCAATCAAATAGAAGAGGAGCAATTAGAAAATGCAGTCGCTTCGGGAGTGTATTTAGACGCGACGAGAGATGTTTTGAAAAAGAGGAAAGGGCTTTGGTTTAACGATGAAACATTTGTCGTTTCTCGAAAGCGCTCTAGCACTTCCGAATAGCTAGAGCTTAAGATTTAATCTAGGATTACCGAAAGCGAGTTAAAGCCCATTGGCCGCTTTGCGCAATAGATTCAGCATATTGTTCACTGTAGTTATCTTTTTGGACACTATTAAGGAATAAGTTCACGCCAGTTCTTGCGTGATTAATAGACTCAAATGGTCCAACATTTTGACCTTCACGGGTAATAAAATACCAACGATTTTCTATTGTGAAGAAACGGTCTGATCGAAACCAGCTTTTGACGGATTCTTTCTCTCTGCACTGCATATAACTAAAATATCCAAACTAATAATTCTGTAGGTAAGTTGATTATAGTCGCTAAAGTGAGACTTGTTTCACGCTTTTTCTGTATACCTAGTCACAAACATGCCATCTTACAATTGATTGAGCAATTAATGATCAGCTAGGCCTTTATTTTCGCACCTTTAGCTTTACCTAGCTTTACGGTATTCGAGTTATGAATAGCAGAAATAGTTATGGGAAATGTTTGTTTGCTGCCGCTACAAGTAAAAATCAACACATTGTTCTTCCCTTCTCGGCTTAAAAGACAAATAGAAATAACTAAAAACATTTTTCATGATTTTACAAAGGTATTACTCGAGTGCTCTTCAGTGTCAGGTAGTATCACCCTAGGGGTTTTTATCTATTGCCTCAGATGAGTATTATTAATGGATGACCTCATCTGACAGATATTCAAACATAGTGTATAGGGAGAATTAGCGTGGAAGACTTATTAGAAAATCTAGATGTAAATCAGTATCTACCGGAAGCAATTGCCTGGGCAACTAATATTTTATTGGCTATTGTGATTCTAATATTTGGCGTTTGGTTGGCTAATAAAGCTTATCGAATTGTTTGTAATACGGGTAAGAAATACGAGAATTTAGACGATACATTATTCCGCTTCTTTGGAAGCGTAGTCCGTTATGTCGTACTTGCATTTGTGGGTATTGCAGTTCTAAATCGTTTTGGTGTTCAAACAGCTTCTATAGTGGCTCTTTTGGGTGCAGCAGGTTTGGCGATTGGCTTGGCGTTACAAGGAGCCATGTCGAATTTGGCTGCAGGTGTTATGTTACTGATATTTCGTCCTTATAAAGTGGGTGATTTTATAAATGCCGCTGGTCGTTTTGGAAATGTGACAGAGATAGATATGTTCACCACAGTCCTTCAAACTTTTGACAAGCAGCAAATTATTATTCCTAATAGCCAAATTTGGGGCGAGCAAATTGTGAATCATTCACATTATGAAGTTCGTGGTGTGGATATGCATTTTGGCGTTTCTTATGATTCAAATATTGATGATGCAAAAAAAGTCATTGAAAGCGTGTTAGTGAGCCACCCTCATATCCTAAAAGATCCTGCACCATTTATTGAAGTTGAAACACTCAATGATAGTTCTGTAGACTTTTTAGTAAGACCGTTTTGTAAGGGCGATAATTATTTCGATGTACTTTATTCCGTTCCTGAACAAGTTAAAGCCGCTTTAGATAAGGCGGGCATAGAAATCCCATTTCCACATCGAAAAGTGATTGTTGTCAATGAATCAAATTCCTAAGCTTTTAATATAGTTCACGCAAAAGGGTCAAATGATAAAAAACTTGCTCTAGATCAAAAATGCTTTAGAGTAAGTTTATAAAGTAAAGCTAAAGATCAAAAATGCTTTAGAGTAAGTTTATAAAGTAAAGCTAAAGCATCTAAGATACTCTTTTGCTTTATTCTTGGTGAAATATACTTCAGAAGCTTGTCAGGCATTTCCTCAATGCCCTTCACGTCACCATGAGTTTAAGTAATCTCTCACCAATATTTTTTTAAGTTACGCTTGAATAATAAAAAAAATGGTCGCATCTTTAATGTTATGTTTATTTTTAGTGTATGTTTAAGGGCTATTCATGGAATTTAAAGATTATTACAAGCTCCTTGGTGTAGATGACACTGCGGATGTAAAAACGATTAAATCAGCGTACCGAAAACTTGCCCGCAAATATCACCCAGATGTTAGCGAAGAGCGTGATGCGGAAGAAAAATTTAAAGAAGTTACAGAAGCCTACGAAGTGTTGAGTGATTCCGATAAGCGTGCTGAATACGATGAGATAAAAAAATATGGGGGGCAACACGGACAATCATTCAACCCACCGCCTAACTGGCAATCCTCCGCTGGTGCAACGTCTAATAGCCAAGGCGGTGCTCAATATGAAGGAGACTTTTCAGAGTTCTTTGAAAATATTTTTGGCGGTAATTTTCGAAGCAGTGAAGGAGCGGGCTTTAGTGGTGCAGGCACTGGCCAAGGTGGAAGTTTTGGCAGAAAAGGCCGTGATATTGAAACTGAAATGCCTATCTTTCTAGAAGATACTTTATCGACAGAATCAAAACAGATTGAATACCAATTACCTCACTATGATGCGAGAGGGCAACGACTGGCTGATATTAAAAAAACATTAAAAGTGAAAATTCCAAAAGGTGTCGAAGAAGGAGAGAGGATTCGTCTGAAAGGTCAAGGTGCTCCTGGGATTGGAGATGGACCGGCTGGGGATTTGTTTTTACGAATTCGTTTAGTGCCTCATCCTTTGTTTGATGTGGAGGGTCATAATTTAATTGTGACCGTCCCTGTCTCTCCTTGGGAAGCAGCACTGGGGACAAAAATTACTATGCCTACATTAGAAGGAAAAATAAATTTAACAATTCCCAAAAATAGTCAGTCGGGTCAGCGGTTACGGGTTAAAGAGAGAGGATTGATAGGAAAGCGAGGTAAAGGAGATTTGTATGCGGTATTGAATGTTGTTATGCCAACAGAACACAGCGAAGAATCTACAAAAATGTGGGAAGATATGGCTCAAAAAATAACATTTGATCCTCGTGCAGAGTGGACAAGGGGGCGGAGTAAATAAAATGACTGATTCATTATTAATACATTTTAATTGCAACGAGCTTTGTGAACAGGCTGAAGTCTCCATCGATACATTGATTGAATTTGTTGAGCATGGAATTGTCGAGCCTCATGGTAGTTCACCAGATGATTGGGTTTTCGAGCAAGAAGTTATTGTTGTAGTAAGGCGGGCTGTTCGAATGCATTTCGATTTGGGGGTCGATTGGGCAGGGGTTGCATTGGCGCTTGATCTTATCGAACAAAGAGAACGTTTACGAACTGAAAATGAATCATTAAGGAATAGATTGAATCGTTTTCTGAGTGAATAGGAGTAATAAGCTCCTCGCTAAATATAGGTATCTATATGAAAAATTTAATTATAGGAATGTTGTCAACGTTATTTTTTGTCATTGTAGGTTGCTCTTCAAATTTAGATTCGAGTCCTGACTATGAAAAAAATAAACGCCCGGGTTATGTAACTATGAATACCGACATTTTAAACAGTACAAATAATATTATGTGGGAAGTTCATTGTGGCGATTTTAAAGTTTCTGTGGCAGATCGGAATTTCGAAGAGTTTTATAAAGAAGATGGCACTCAGATGACTATGCGTGAATATTGTGATTTTGCAAGAGATCGTATTCGTCGACGAAAATAATTTTTAGAGTTGTTCAGAAAACTCTGCCAGCGCATCGAGACCGATAACATCGTGCTTAGAGAGCGGAATGCTAAGTGTAGGTGTTTTTGGTAATGATTTAGACAATGTTTTCAAGTGAATGCTTTCCTGCGCTTTTCTTTCATTTAAAAAAACGTCAGCGATTTCGTTGTAGCTTTCGGGCAAACGTTTGTTAATGATGGCCCCTGCCACTGAAATTTTCATGTCTTTCAATTGTTGATACAATTCTATTGTTTCTAGAACAGGCATGCGTTCTGCGGCTAAGACAATGACAAAGGCGGTATTTTTCTTGTCCGTTAAATGTGATCGTAAATCAGAAATTTTTTCACGTCTTCTGTTCAGTATGGATCGTATTTTGTCGTCACGTTGCTGCGTTTTTTCGCTTAAATTGCTTTCTTCGGTTTTTGTGCGGGAGCCAAAAATATTTTCCCCCATATCTTTTTCATTTTCACCATAATTAGTTAGCTTGTTGATCTTTTTGCTGAGCTTTTCTGATTTCTCTCTGCGCTTTAGTAAGCCGTCTGTCCATGCTGTCATCATTTCAGGTAAAGCCATTAATTGAGCGGTATGTCCTGAAGGCGCGGTATCAAAAATTACAAGGTCATAATCTCTAGAGGAGTCAATAACCACTTGTGCAATACGTTCTAGCATTGCTGCTTCCAGCATGCCTGGCGCATGTCGTGATAACTCGATATGTTTGTCAACCTCACTCGCCAATTGAATTGGCATGAGTTGGCGCAAGACATTCGATGTTTCTGATAAATGTTGTTTGACGGTTTCTTCTGGATCTAATTCTAAAACATCTAGATTTTTAGCAACGGCAACAACGGCTGAACCGATGGGTTGGTTAAGTAAGTGACCCAGATTGTGTGCGGGATCAGTTGAAACTAAGAGTACTTTTTGATCATTGTTGGCTGCGAGTAATGCAGCTGCCGCTGAGAGTGTTGTTTTACCTACGCCGCCTTTTCCTCCGAAGAATAATATTTTTTTTTCTTGTATCAGTTCGCGAATATTAAACATTATGAGAATTCTTACCTAATAGGAATAAAATCAGTGGGGGTCATTAGCAGCAGTGAACGTGATCGAGTGGAGAGCGCTCCATCCCCATTCGTTTATGCCATTCATGAAATCGATCATAAATAATGGGTAACAATTCTAAAGTATAAAATGCAGCAGGATTTGGAATACCTAAGCTATCAGACATTACCAATAGCATAAATAAATCATCTTCATCGCGCTGAGCGCGGGCGAATGATTGGCGATACGGACTTGCGTAGTACTCGCGTAAACCGTCGTTTATTTTTTTTAACAGCGAGCGAGGGTCATCTGTATCAATGTCAGTATTTGATTTTACTGACGTTTTATTTTCAATATTCTCGTCAGTCATACTTATTCACTGTATAAGATGATCATTGTTTTATCCTGTTTATTCTTGGTGTTTAATTATTTGTCATTTTTCGAGCTGATGTTTTCTAAGATATATTGAGTGACATCTCTAATCTCAGCTTCTTTTAAAATTTCTTTAAAAGAAGGCATTGTGTTTTTACCGTTTACTGCTGTATTAATAATCGAGCTCGCTGCGGTTAGTTTAGACAAGTCTGGTCCACCACCATGGCCACCTTTACCTTCATCGCCATGACATTGCGCGCAATACTGTTTAAATATTTTACCGCCATTTTTGGGGTTTGCACCTTCCATCGAAATAGATTCTTCAGTGATTGGGCCAACTGTTTCGGCAGGTTCTAATGTTCCTTTGAGAGAAAACATCCATACGCTATCGCCGGGAGGCGTTCCTGCGAATAAGTTTCCTGCAGAATATATGACAACGCGCTGTTCGCCTTTGTGTTCAAAGATCGTTGCCGTTGCATTGACTCCTGCGCCGGTTTGAAATTCCCACAGTACTTCGCCATTACTAGAATTCATGGCGACAAAGCGGCCGTCATTGCGTCCGGTAAAGACTAAATTGCCAGCCGTTGCCGTTGAGCCACTATAGCAGCTATCTTTCCAACGTTGTCGCCAAACAATTTTGTTAGTGCGCATATCGACGGCTGCAAAAATACCATTGACTGGAATACGAGTCATTCCAAAGCGACCACCCATGTAGCGTTTTCCTGATTCTGCTTCTTCTACTTCACCGGAAACAAATTGTCCCATGACATCATTGGCGCACACAAACAAATAGCCTTGAGAGGGGTCGTAAGAACTGGGCGGCCAATTGGTTCCTCCCCACGGGCTTGGTTTCGCAACAATTGGCGTTGTCCAATAAGGTGTAAATATTTTGCCTTCATTGACTAATTTGAATCCGTAAGGGGCGATGTCAATTGAGTGAGGGACGACAGGATCGCCCATAGGAAAAGGTTGGGTCGGTGAAGTGAATTGTCGAGGTTCCTGCATCACTGGTTTTTCTTCGATACCAATTAAAGGCTTTCCTGTTTCGCGATCTAAAATATAGACCCAACCAGTTTTACCTATTTCGGCAATGCCTTTTCGATTTTTACCATCGACTTCTAAATCAAATAAAACAACAGGGCTAGGAGAATCATAATCCCAGAGGTCGTGATGGACTTGCTGGAAATGCCAGCGATATTTTCCAGTTTTTACATCGATGGCTACCATGGAAACTGAAAATAAATTATCGCCTTTGCGAACACTGCCGTTAAAGTCGGGACCTGGATTGCCCGTAGTGAAATATAATAATCCAAGTTCAGGGTCGACCGCTGGCGTCTGCCAAACAGTTGCGCCGCCGTGTTTCCACGCATCGCTATCATCTGGCCAAGTTTCGAATCCAAACTCGCCGGGTTCTGGAACAGTATAAAAAGTCCATAACAAAGCACCGTCTTTTGCGTTGTAAGCTTTTACACGTCCGCGAGTTGCATACTCTGCTCCTGCAAAACCTGTAATGACCATTCCTTCATAGTAAAGCGGGGCGCTGGTAATGGTGTAGCCCTCTTCCCATTTCTCAGCTTGAATTGACCAAACTTCTTTACCTGTTTTTTGATCGAGGGCTTTCAGCTTTCCGTCGAGCTGCCCAACGAAGATTTTCCCTTCGCCAAGTCCGACACCTCGGCTCGTCCATCCGCAACATACGGTGGTGATATCAGGATTTAAATTGGCTTTATAAGTCCAGAGATGTTTTCCTGAATCGGCATCGAGAGCAAACACATCATTAGCTCCCGTGGGAATGTAAATAACGCCTTCGTGAACGATAGGCTGAGCTTCGCCAGAGTAGGGTGCGCCAACGCCTGAACCATCGAGATGGGTCTTCCAATCACCTTTTAACTGTTTAACGTTAGACGTGTTAATTTGTTTTAATGGTGAAAACCGCTGGTTATAAATATTGCCGCCATTGGTGATCCAATTTTGAGTAGGCAGTGCAGTCAATTCTTCTGAGGTAAATGCATCGTTTGGTTCTGCTTGGGAGCATGCAGTTAGTATTAGAATTGAAAATAAAAAGCTTAGCCTAGTCATGAGTACTCTCTGTTAATGATTGTTGTTTTTCTTGGTTTTTAGTTTTTATTGAGAAATTATACCTAATGCGATTTGTAAGCAGCTGTTATTGTAAAAGATGATTTGTGTGTATCAAGATAATTTGTTCTACAATTGTTTGTATTCATGTTGGTTGCGCTGTTCTATTTATATTGTTATATATTGCGCGCTTATAACGTAAATTTTTTGGTAATAATAATTAAATAAATTTTTTTAGCTGAATTGATAGTTTACAGGCTCACACATTATCATTTAGAGAGAATCTAAGCACGTTTGTTAGGGTAAAGAACATTAATCTGTTTTGGTGTTAAATACGCTATTTATTCGTTGTTAAATTGAAGTCGTATACGTCTAGATAGATATCAAAATAATTCATGTAAGGTGAAGATATGACTAAAAAACTAGCTAGCCAATTTTCATTTGTATCACTCTTTACTATTTTTTGTGTGTTTTTATTTGGCTTTAGTTCTGTGAATGCAGCAACGCCAACTCCTTCAAAAAACTCAAAGCTTTCGGTTGATAATAAACTTCTTAAGCGCTCTCCTTCATTTTTAGATCCATCTAAAGTTGCATTGGGATCTGTTAGAGCTGCAATATTCCAGCCGGGTAGTAACACGCTACTTTATTCAAAAAATGCAAACTCTCCAGCACCGATAGCCTCAATTACTAAATTGATGATGGCAATGGTAATACTAGATGCTAAACAGCCTTTGGAAGAATATTTGACGATAAAGAAATCCAATCGAAAAACGGAAAAAAATGGTTATTCACGAATAAGGCTGGGATCGCAATTACGTCGTCGTGACCTATTGCGCATCGCATTAATGGCTTCAGAAAATCGTGCAGCTTCTACCTTAGCCTTTCATTATCCTGGCGGCTTTGATGCTTTTGTTCTTGCAATGAATAAGAAAGCAAAATTACTGGGGATGACGACAACATATTTTTATGATGCAACAGGTTTGTCACTAGAAAATGTGTCAACAGCTGCAGATCTAGTTTTGATGGTCACTGCGGCTGAGAAATATGAACTTATTAAAGAGTATTCAACGACGAAATCATTTACGGCTAGATTTAAAAAGCCTCGATACGTTTTGGGTTATGGGAACACGAACAGGTTGGTTCATCGAGACAGTTGGAATATTTTAGTAACGAAAACAGGCTATTTAACGGAAGCTGGACGTTGTTTAGTTATGGTGACAGACATAGATGATGAGCCTGTTGTTATGGTATTTTTGGATTCGTTTGGAAAGCTAACGCCCGTCGGTGACGCAGGAAGAATAAGGCGCTGGATGACAACTGGTGCTGGTGGTCGAGTGGCAGGAGCTGCCGCCAATTATGAAAAAACAAAATCTGCGGCATATCGATAAAGTTGAACTTGTGCCGTTAATTGAAAATCGTCAAATTAAACAGCTCTTGGTTTTAAGTTAACAGATAGTTACCTAGACACTTTTTTATAATAGATTATCTAAAATAATAACACTTTGATTTTATTGGAAAAAATTTTCATCTTTATTTGATATCACTTTCGTCAATGACGAGTATAACGTTTTGGGTGCCGACGGCATCGACCCGAAATACGAAATATGGTATTTTCCCGCCTCTTTCATTGGTAGTAGTCTCATTTGACTCATGCTTAGAATTCATCTGATCGTAGCTATATTGCTAATGCGTAATACAGATGATGAATGCGCTTTGTAAAGCAGTAAAAATGAGTGCTTGAGCAATTACTATTCAATAAGTATAACCACTAAATTCATTAAGTTCGATTCAAGGACGGATCAGTTTGACTGTCATTAATGTAAATAAACTTTGCCACTTCTTTATATTGTCTTCCACGCTATTTTTCATGGTCGGTTGTGGTAGTGTTCGCCCGTCTTTTCTTCCTTCAAAGCAAAATATTCTACCGCATTCATTAACACCATTTGAAATAACTAAGGCGCATGTTGAAAAAGATCAGTTGTATATTCAATATTTAGAAGGCGGGCGTTTGCATCATCAAGTATCTTCGTTCGACAGAATTGTTTATGTTAACAGTCAGCCAGTTAATCAAAGTTTTTCAAACGTCTCTCGGAGAGAATGGAGGGACAGTTTGTCACTAGGTGTCAATGTTAAATTATTGGGCGAGGAACATTGGAATAATTTTAAAAACAAATTAGATTCACGCTACTTTAATCAACAGCGTTTTTTTAAGCATGTAAATGCAACCGATCGGCAGGGGGTTGAAGGTCACGATTTATTTGAGTTTAAAAATACTTCTGATAGTAGATCAGAGAGAAGCAGTAGCTGGGTCAATGATTATGGTTCGTTAGTTTTTGATGAGCTACAAGGATATTTGTTAAGCCGAAATATCAATGCTAATAAAGTATTGTTTAAGGCAGGCTTGGCTGATAAATCATCTTCGGCGCTAATTTATTGTGATTTGCTGAATAATAAGATCACTTTTCTTTCATTGGCCCCGCATCCTGATCTTATAAAACCTAACTTAATGAAGCGAAGTTTCTTTACCGATACGGGTGTGACGGCTGGCCAACTGGTAAAAAGTATGGCGATAGATATGTTTATTAGGCCAGTTTCTTCGTTGCAGCGGCTGACTTTTTTAATTGCCGATACAAGTATTGACAACATTCAGCGAACAGCATTGACCACAGTAAAATTTCCAAATCTTTCCTCGCAGCCAATTCCTGAGATTTCTGAGAGTTTCTTGCAAAATTCATCGGGAGGGATGGATCTGAAAGAATGGGAAAAAAGTTTAGATGAAATTACGGGAAAAAAACCGAGTCTCGGTAGTATTGAGTATTTAGTTGATGGTAAAGAGTTTTTTCCGCGTCTTATAGAGTCTGTCAATGAAGCTAAAGATTTTATCTATCTTCATTTTTATATTTTTGATAGCGATGATTATGCAATAAAAATAGCGGACTTGCTTAGAGAAAAATCTAAGAATGTGAAAGTAAAAGTGCTGTATGACGGCAGTGGTTCACTAGTGGCTTCATGGGGGAGTTCCGCATCCCAGCCAGTAAACTACCAAGCACCTGTGACTATTGGAAAATATTTGAGCCATAATTCGAAAGTGCAATACAGGGTACAAGGGACGCCCTGGTTAGCGAGTGACCACACAAAGACGGTTGTCATTGATTCTGATTTGGCGTTTGTTGGTGGTATGAATATTGGTAGAGAGTATCGGTATGAGTGGCATGATTTGATGATGGAAGTGCGAGGTCCAGTCGTTAATAACATTCGTCGCGAATTTGATAAAACGTGGGCTCATCAAGGTTGGTTTGGTGATTTAGGTTATTTAGCTTCTTTGTTTAAGCCAACAAAACCATCAAAATTCATGGTCAAAAAAAATAAAATATTGGTCGATAATAGTTACCAACAAAAAAAATACCCAATTAGAATATTAAAAACAACACCAAGCAATTCTGAAATATACAATACGCAATTGGCGGCTATACGTAATGCGAAACAGAGAATTTATATTCAAAATTCATATTTAACAGATGATGTGGTTATTTATGAGCTGGCAAAAGCACGACGCCGAGGAGTTGATGTGCGTGTAATCATGTCTTTAGATACTGATGCTGGGGCTATTTCTCGTTCTAACTTATTGTCTGCGAATACACTGCTAAAAAATGGTATCCGCGTCTATGCTTATCCAACCATGTCGCATGTGAAAGCAGCTATTTATGATGGCTGGGCTTGTTTGGGCTCTGCAAATTTTGATCATCTTAGTTTGCGAGTTAATAAAGAACTAAATTTAGCGACTTCAAATCCAGAGGCTGTAGAAGCGTTACACAAACAGTTATTCATGAAGGATTTTGAAAAATCGGTAGAGCTCACAGAGAAATTAGAATCTCGCTGGACCGATCAGTTTGTTGAAATAGTTGCCGATCATATGTAGTTTTGGATTAGAAGAGATGACTCTAACCTCCGGCTAATTTAACCTTGTAATCTAAAGTTTCTAAATGTTCTTTCAGTGTGGGCCGATGATCCCCTTGTATTTCAATGACGCCGTCTTTAACGCTGCCGCCACTTCCACAAATTTGCTTTAGTTTTTTTGCAAGAGTTTTTAACTCTTCGTTGCCCAAAGGCAATCCTGTTATTAATGTAACGCCTTTTCCTTTTCTTCCCTTTGTTTCCCTCTGAATTCTAATGATTCCGTCTTTTGGTGCTTGTTGTGACGATTGCTGAGCGTTCTTGTCAGGTTTTATCCTGCCTTTTTCAGTTGAGTAAACAAGATTGGACTTGGTCATTTTTAATCCTAGAATAAATATTTTTTTAATGTTGGTTTTAGGTATTGCCGAGGTTTGTCAGTTGAAAGAATGCAAATGTTATACACAATGTAAAACCCGTGGCTGGAATGAGTAGGTCTCTTATTTTCTGCATGATATTTTTATTCTTTGTAGCACTCTTATCTGAATAGGAGGCTTCATTAAATAATTTTCTCCATTCCCAAACAAAGAGAGAAATGTTGACCAGGCTAAAAATAATTAAAACAATAGTACTGGTTATTTTGGCCAAAGAAATTACCGGTAAAGACAGTGCGAAAAGTAAAACAATAAAGCCGACTAATAATGTTGATAATACTGGTGTTTTAGTTCTACCCCATACGTGACTCAGAAAATGTGGAGCCAGTTTACGAAAGGCCATGCCATATAAAACTCGAGAGCCCATTATAATTTGTATTAATGCACCGTTACTGATGGCGGCAATACTGATAAATGTAATCAACCCTAATGAGAGATTATGTTGGTTTCTGGCCACTTCTGCGAAGGGTGCATCGCTACCGATAAAAACATTCATCGGTAGTAGCGCCATGAACGACAAAGCGGTTAGTGCATATAAAAGAGAAGTAATAATCAACGAAAGATAAATAGCACGTGGTAGGTTCTTTTCGGGGCGCTTTACTTCTTCTGCCATATTCACCATGTCTTCAAAACCAATAAAAGCGTAAAAAGCTAAAAAAGCTCCGAATGTGATAGCAGGAAAAAACTCTAATGGAGGGACTGATAACACTTCTGGGTTGTTTTGGATGAACGATGGTATCTTTGGAGCGGCAAACCAGATAATAATTCCGATTCCAATTATTTCGACCACAGTAAATACGGCTGCAAATCCAACAGCTTGAGCAACACCAGAAATGGCTAGCGCTGTTAAAAAAGTAACCAAAAGGAATATGACTGCTTGAGGTGGCAATGATGTGTATGGTTCGATATAAGCGGCAAACCCTTTAGCGATAGTGGCAGAAGACACAACGCCGGTAAAAACAATTGCCCAGCCCACTGTTGTCGCTAATGATTTGGAATGTAAAATATTTTGTATATAGGCCACTTCTCCAGCGCTCACCGGAAATTCTCTGGAGAGTTTGGCGTAAGCGTGGGCACTAAAGCTAACGACTGCTGCGGCCATGAAGAATGCATAATGTGTATAAATTCCGCTTTCACCAGCGACTTTTCCAGCAAGCACGTAGATGCCGGCGCCTAAAATTGTCCCTATACCATAAAGTGTAATTAGTGGTAGTGAGAGTCTTCGAGCCAGTGGTGGTGTGCTATCAGTTGTTTTCATAAAAATCGCTTTTTAACTTAAAAATAAGATATGGTATCGTTTAGCTGAGCTTCACGGTATCTGTAGCTAATTAACAAGCTGAGAAGTTTTGATAGTGGCATATTTTGAAGCCCAAGAAAAAATTAATTAAGAGACGTTTGCTGTGAATCAAATGGAAACTGAGAATAAGACTACTCCTCATAAAGCGCTAAGAAAAAAATTATACGACATTATTTTTGGTACTGAGTCTCCAGCGGGCAAGCGTTTTGATTTAGTGCTTATTTATATCATTATATTGAGTGTCGTTGCCGTCAGCTTAGATTCAATTGGAGCGATCGCCTCTAATTATAAAACATTGCTTGTTATTGCTGAATGGGCCTTTACCATTGCTTTTACTCTTGAGTATTTGGTTCGTATATATTGCTCGCCAAAACCTTGGGCATATATTCGAAGCTTTTATGGGATCGTTGACTTCTTGTCAATAATTCCTACCTACCTCACATTCTTTTTGCCGCAAGCAAGCTATCTGATCGTCTTTAGGCTCTTACGTGTTCTAAGAATATTTCGCGTATTAAAATTGGCGAGATATATCGGCGAAACAAATATTTTGCTGCGATCTTTAGCGATGTCGCGAAGAAAGGTGCTCGTGTTTTTTAGTAGTGTATTAGTTCTAGCGACAATTATAGGGTCTTTAATGTTTATTGTTGAAGGTCCAGAAAATGGATTCACCAGTATTCCTACTAGCATCTACTGGTCAATTGTTACCATTACAACGGTAGGATATGGCGATATTACCCCGCATACAGTGATTGGTAAATTTTTAGCAGCAGCAACTATGTTGATTGGTTATTCTATTATTGCTGTACCGACTGGTATTCTGACAGCTGAGATTGCGAGTGAAATTCAAAGAGAGCGTAACCATAAAGTCTGTCCGAACTGTAATCACAGTGGGCATGAAAAAGACGCAAAGTACTGTCGTGTATGCGGCGTAAAGTTTATTGAAAAAACCCAATAGTTTTTTTAAGTTAAAGTAATCATTATTAGGTGTAGTTATGAGTCCAGAAAATATTTTATATCCCGTTATTGCAATGTTTTTTCTTACCATTTCTGTTGTTATCTATATGGCAGTGCAAAGGATAGTAGCGGTCAAAAACAAAGAGGTCGATGGGAGACATTATATTTTATATTCAGAAGGAGAGGAGTCGCCTCGATTACAAAAGCTGACGCGGCATGTGAAAAATTTATTTGAAATACCCCCTTTATTTTATCTCGTGGTTTTATTTTTATTTGTCACTGGTAGTGTATCTCTGTTAACTGTTTCTCTTGCCTGGAGTTATTTCTTTGCGCGTTGCGTACATTCATTTATACATCTTAGTTCAAATAACGTGCTCAGGCGCTTTGTAGCATTTTTGGTGAGTGTTGTTGTTTTAATTCTATTGTGGCTGGTATTGCTAGTGTCAATTATTTCTTGAGCGCTTTGTTTGATTTTGTCAATCTAAAAGTCAGCATCCTCTTGCATTTTTTTTACTTCGATTAGCCGCTGTTGAATAATGGCGGAATCTCTAGAGTCTTTTTTGACTAACCGCAATGCGTTAGTGAGTTGCTTGTCAGCTTTGTCGTAAACACCATTTAGAATAAAGTATTCAGCACGAGAGCGATGCAGTTCTAATATGTTTCCGACTAAGCCGTGTACCTCCGCTAATAAATACCACACGTATTCGTTTTTGGGTTGCATTCGAGAATAACGTTCTAGTAGTTGCTGGCAAAGTTCGTACTCTCCAGCTTCCATTAATACTTCTGCGAATTGTATGTTTACTGCATGATTAGTTGGATATAGCTTTAATAATTTGTTTAGCGCATTGAGAGACGCTTTGAAATTCTTTTCCTTTGCATCTATGTTCGCTTCGGCTAACGCATAAATTAATTTGTTGGGTCTTTTGTCGATTAGGTCTTTCAGCGTTTCCCTTGCTTGCTGTGTTTCTCCTGTTGCAGTCAGAGCAATGGCTAGTCCATAGCGGCTAGCTTCTAATGAATTAGAGGCGCCATTAATTTCGCTTCGAAAACGTTTTACGGCAATTTGTGGCGTTTGCGAATGAAGTAGCGTTACGCGTGCGGCAACCAGATGATAATCCAAGTTGTCTGTAAATTCTTTTTTGGGGAATTGCATGGCACGCGATCGAGCGTCAGCAATGCGGCTTTCAGTAATAGGGTGAGTCGATAAAAATTCTGGTGGTCTACGAGAGAACCGCGATTCTCTGAGCATAACTTCAAACATGTCACCGGCGGCATATGGGTCTCGTCCACTGGAGGCTAATGTTTGTATACCAATTCGATCCGCTTCTTGTTCGTAGAGGCGGCTGAATCGGAGTTGGTTGTCGATGGATGCGGCTTGTGTCGCCATAATTGCGGCCATTCCAGCATCACCACTACCAGCAGCGGCTAATACAATCCCAGCTAAAATACCTGCTAGTGTTGGGACGGTGGCACTTTTTCGAGCTTGTAGCTGTCTCGCATAGTGTCGCTGGCTGAGATGGGCGAGTTCGTGAGCAAGGATGGATGAGAGCTGATCTTCGTTTTCTGTCTCTAAAAAGATACCTGTGTTGACACCAATAATTCTTCCAGGGACTGCAAACGCGTTGATGTTGGGGTTTTGAATGACTAGCAGATCAAAGCTCTTATCAGGAAGTTCACTGTAGGTTGCAAGCTCTGTGATTAATTGCTCAAGATAGCTATAAATAATTGGATCTGAGGACGTGGGCATCTGGCTGCGGTACAATTTAAGGACTTTTTGCCCTAATTCGTATTCTTTTTGGGGGGATATTAAAGCTGAGCTGCTATCCCCTAATTCGGGTAGGTCAATATCGGCAGCGTTAGAGGTGCTTGATATTATTAGAGCAAATGTGAGCATGAGAGCCGTTGCGATAATGCGAAATAATACCCATGACTGATCTTTACTCAGTTCTTTGGTCAAGCTGTCATGAAATAGTGTAAATAATATCTTTTGTGGCACGTTTGAAATTTTCTCTTAACGTTAATAAGTGTCTAACGAGACTGAAAGTAGTTCGTCATCTGATCTGATAGCCCTTATTCAAGCATTTTAATGGTAGGGATGGAACCTTGAAATTTTGCGTAATTGAGAGGTTAGAGCAATATTTAGAGTTAATGTTCCTAAGCTGTGGGCTATTAAACGCTTGATACGGGCGCACGAGTATTGGCGAGCGGTGAGCTTCGCACTATACTTTTTAATTGATGGGTTGATTCGTATTATTGTTTTTAACAGCTGCAAAGATATAAATAGAGACGAGTTGAAATGGTCGAAGAGTGTTGTATCAGTAAAACTTATTTTGATGATGTTGTAGATGCGCGGGGTTTAACCTGCCCGTTACCACTGTTGAAGGCTAAGCAGGGTTTAAAGCCTCTAGATAATGGCGAGGTATTAAAAGTGCTGGCTACAGACCCTGGCTCTGTAAGAGATTTTAAATCCTTTGTGCAGTTGAGCCCGAAAGTTGAATTAACGTTAATTGAAGAAAATGGGGATGAGTATATTTATTTTCTTAAAAAGCTATCTTAATTATTAGATAGAAACCGGTTTAACTTAACTGCGTGTAATCATTTCTTGTAAAAAATATATAAAATTTAAATCCTTAAAGGGGATGTATGTATAGCATTTTTAAAAGTTGGATGAATCGATACTTCGCCGATGAAGAAGCGGTGTTGTTGATTTTGTTGCTGATCGGCGCTGTTATTGTTCTTATGACTTTGGGTCATATTCTCGCCCCAATGCTCGCCAGTATTGTTATTGCCTTTTTGATGGAAGGAATGGTTGAGCGATTAAAAAATCGAGGCGTGCCTCATTTGCCCGCCGTTATATCGGCCTCGTTTGTTTTTATTGGGAGCTTGGTACTGATTATTGTCGTGCTATTACCTGGTTTGTGGCAGCAAACGGTTAAATTGATTTCTGAAATTCCGGGAATGTTAACGGAGTGGCGAGCTGTTTTATTATTATTGCCTGAAAAATATCCAACGCTTATTAGTGAAACTCAAATTGTGCAGTTGATTGATGTCACGACAAAACGCATTGGTGAGTTTGGCCAATCGGTACTTTCTTTTTCTGTTACTAAGTTGCCCGTTATTATTTCCATTTTAGTTTATTTGGTTCTTGTGCCCATTCTTGTGTTTTTCTTTTTGAAAGACAGATCAAAAATATTAGGTTTTGTGGGTGAGTTTTTACCGAACGAAAGGCCTGTTATGACCAAAATTTGGCTTGAAATGAACTTGCAAATTGCAAATTATGTCAGAGGAAAGGTTATAGAAATTTTAATAGTAGCGTCGGCAAGTTATCTTGCTTTTGTTCTTTTGGGTTTGAACTATGCGTTACTGTTAGCGTTGGCGGTTGGTTTGTCGGTTGTGATTCCATACATTGGCGCAGCTGTTGTCACCGTTCCTGTCGCAATGATTGCGTATTTTCAGTGGGGTTGGACTTCAGACTTTATGACTTTAATGATTTTTTACGGTGTTATTCAGATTTTAGATGGCAATGTACTTGTGCCTTTGCTTTTTTCTGAAGCCGTTAATCTTCATCCAATTGCCATTATTCTTGCTGTATTATTTTTCGGAGGAGTGTGGGGTTTTTGGGGAATATTTTTTGCGATACCTTTAGCGACACTCATTAAAGCTATTCTGAATGCTTGGCCAACACGGCATGATATTGTTTGCGATGAAGAGTCTGGTGCTGTTGAAATAATTACAGATTCTTTAAATTTGTCTACTAATGCATCCACACAAGTAAAAGGGGAATAGCGCGAGCAGCAAAGGACGAGCCTGCAATTATGTAGAGAAAAAATTAAAAAAATGATCAAAGTGTATCAATCCCTATTCATTTCTTTGAATCGCAGTTATACTTATTCCTATTAGCGTGAGAAAAAAAGTCGGAGTATAGTAGCCTCATTCCAAGTAGTTCATATATTCTCTAAGCTGTTCAAGAATATTTTTTTGAGGCAATAAACTAACGTATCTTTTATCTTTATCCGTGAACGTAGTTAATTAAAGATTTTTCCTGCCGATTAATGTTGTCATCAATAAAGGAGCAACGCATGCAAGAGGACTTAGATCCCCTCGAAACCAAAGAATGGCTGGATGCTATATATTCTGTTATTCGTCACTCTGGTAAAGAGCGTGCCGCTTACCTTCTCAAACAATTAACCGATTCAGCAACTAGCGCTGATGTGCAACTTCCTCCAGCAATCACTACCCCGTTTAGAAATACAATTCCCTTTCATGCTGAAAAACGTATGCCGGGCGATTTATTTATGGAGCGACGTGTTCGTTCATTAATTCGTTGGAATGCCATGGCAATGGTGATGCGAGCGAATGATAACGATGATGGGCTTGGTGGGCATATCGCGAGTTTTTCTTCAGCGGCAACTCTTTACGATGTCGGTTTTAATTATTTCTTTCACGGGAATAAAAATGGATACCTTGGTGACCTAATTTATTTTCAAGGTCATAGTTCTCCTGGTATGTATGCACGCTCATATTTAGAAGGGCGCTTAACAGAAGATCAGCTTGATAATTTCCGGCGAGAAGTTGATGGCGATGGTTTATCTTCTTATCCACATCCGTGGTTGATGCCCAACTATTGGCAATTCCCAACAGTGTCCATGGGCCTTGGTCCTATACAGGCAATTTACCAAGCACATTTTATGCGCTATATGTCGGCCCGAGGTTTGACGCCTCGTGGTGATCGTCATGTGTGGGCATTCTTAGGTGATGGCGAATGTGATGAACCAGAATCTCTTGGCGCGATTTCTTTGGCGGGTAGAGAGCAACTCGAAAATTTAATTTTTGTTGTGAACTGTAATTTACAGCGACTTGATGGGCCCGTGCGCGGTAACGGAAAAATCATTCAGGAACTTGAAGGTAATTTTCGAGGCGCGGGTTGGAATGTTATCAAAGTCGTTTGGGGGCGCCATTGGGATCCTTTGTTCGAAAAAGATAAAGACAATCTTATGCAAAAACGTATGGATGAAGTCTGTGATGGTGAGCTGCAAAACTATAAAGCGAATGGTGGAGCGTATACGCGTGAACATTTCTTTGGCTCTGATCCAGAATTATTAGATATGGTTAAAGATTTAAGCGATGACGATATTATGTATCTGAATCGTGGTGGTCACGATCCATTCAAAGTTTATGCGGCTTACGCTGCTGCGGTTGCACACAAAGGTCAGCCAACTGTTATTCTTGCTCATACCGTAAAAGGTTATGGAATGGGTGAGGCGGGTGAAGCACAAAATGAAACACATTCGGTTAAAAAACTTGATATAGAAAGTTTGAAAAAATTCCGTGATCGTTTTGGTGTGCCGATTTCTGACGATGAACTTAAAAACGTTCCTTACTATCGTCCAGCAGCTGATTCACCAGAAATTAGTTACATGCGTAAGCGTCGAGAAGAATTAAATGGCCCGATTCCTTCTCGGCGAAGTGATTTCGAAAAGTTATCAATTCCGTCAATTGATGCTTTTAAAGCTCAATTAAAATCGACAGGCGATCGTGAAATTTCAACAACGATGGCGTTCGTTAGATTGTTATCGACGTTAACAAAGGATAAAAATATCGGCGAGCGTGTTGTTCCGATTGTTCCTGATGAAGCAAGAACATTTGGAATGGAAGGTATGTTCCGGCAGCTAGGTATTTATTCTTCGGCGGGACAGAAATATACGCCACATGATTCGGGACAAATCATGTATTACAAGGAAGATAAAAAAGGTCAAATTCTTGAAGAGGGCATTAACGAAGCCGGAGCAATGTCAGCTTGGTTAGTCGCAGCTACGTCCTACAGTAATTATTCTGTCCCGATGATTCCTTTTTATATTTTTTATTCCATGTTTGGTTTTCAGCGTATTGGTGATTTGGCTTGGGCTGCTGGCGATTCGCAAGCACGAGGGTTTTTAATCGGAGCAACAGCAGGTCGGACAACCTTAAATGGTGAAGGCTTGCAACATCAAGATGGCCATAGTCACATATTGGCTAATACAATCCCAAACTGCCGCACTTACGATCCGACTTATAGTTATGAACTGGCGGTTATTATTCAAGATGGTTTAGAGCGGATGTATGAAAAACAAGAAAATTGTTTTTATTACATCACGACTATGAATGAGAACTACAGCCATCCAGATTTGCCTCTTGGTGTTGAAGAGGGAATTATCAAGGGAGGTTATGTTTTACGTCGCTGTGATGTGAAGTCGAATAAAACTGTTCAGCTAATGAGTTCAGGTACGATTTTACGTGAAGCAGAATTTGCCGCCGATATTTTACGAGATGAATATCAAGTCACTGCTGAAGTATGGAGTATTACTAGTGCTAATGAATTGGCACGAGAAGGCCAAAGTGTTGGTCGTTGGAATTTAATGCATCCAGATCAACAGCCACGAAAAAGCTATTTGGAAGAAAAGTTAGAATCACACGAAGGCCCAGTGATTGCAGCTTCCGATTACATTAAAAATCATTTTGAACAGCTACGCGCATTTATCCCTCGGAATTACACAGTGCTAGGAACTGATGGCTTCGGTCGAAGTGATACACGAGAAAAACTTCGTGAGTTTTTTGAAGTCGATAGGAATTACATTGTGATAGCCGCTTTGAAAGCATTAGTCGATGAAGGGAAAATGGAAGTGTCTGTTGTAACTTCAGCAATGAAAAAATTTGGTATTGACCCAGAAAAAGCTGATCCGCTTACGCTATAAACTTTTTAGTCTTAACTATTTGTTAGGTGTATTTTTTTATTTTGCGCATTGTTAAATAAGGAAGCATTGTGTCAGTAAACGTGACTGTTCCAGATATCGGTTCTGAAGAAGCGGCAGAAGTCGTTGAAATTTGTGTGGCTGTTGGCGATACGATTGAAGCTGAACAATCGATTATCGTATTAGAAACGGATAAAGCCTCTGTTGAAGTACCTAGTTCACATGCGGGAAGAGTGACAGCTATTTTAGTCTCTGAAGGCGACCAAATTAAAATGGGTGCTCCCATCTTAAGTGTTGATTCTGGTTCTGAACCGGTAACTGCGGATGAAGAGAAAACTGAAAAGCCAGTTGAAGTAGCTCCAACAAATGATGCCTCTGTAAAAGAAGAGCAACCGGCGTCAACTAACGGCTCATCGGCTGCTTCAGAAACTACTGTTCCAGTTCCCGATCTAGGTGGTGCTTCAGATGTTGATGTGATTGAAGTCTGTGTCTCTGTCGGTGATGATGTTGAAGAAGGTGATTCTTTAATTGTTTTAGAAACAGATAAAGCGTCACTGGATGTTCCTTCCCCGTTTTCTGGAAAAATAGTTTCGCTATCCATAAAAGAAGGGGACAAAGTAAAAGAAGGTGAAGTGATAGGTGTGATGCAGACTGGTTCTGCTAATGTCGCCGTAAATACACAACCGCCCCAAAAGAATGCTGATACTTTAGCACAAAAAAATCAAACTCCAGCAGTACCAAAATCAACTTCAGTACCAATGGTTCCTACTGCTTCAATAGCTACAGAATCTGTGAGCTTAGCAAGTAAGAGTGATTCTGCTTATGCCGGTCCTGCAGTCCGAAAGTTGGCCCGTCAGTTGGGCGTTGATTTATCAAAAGTAAAATCTAGTGGTCCACGTAATCGTTGTACTAAAGAAGATCTTCGAACATACGTTAAAAATGTTATTGCGAATAAAGATTCAGGGGGGGCAGGTATTCCTTCGGTACCTGCAGTTGATTTTACAAAGTTTGGCGAAGTTGAAAAAGTTAAACTGACAAAGATAAAAAGAGCGACAGCTGCAAATATGCATCGCAGTTGGCTTAATGTGCCGCACGTCACGCAGTTTGATGATGCTGATATTACTGCTTTAGAAGCGTTTCGAAAAAGCCAGAAACAAGAAGCTGAAAAGCGTGGTGTGAAATTAAGCCCTGTTCCATTTTTAATTAAAGCTTGTGCGTTAGCATTAAAAGAAGAGCCTAGTTTTAATGTTTCGTTAGATCCTGATGGGCAGTATATCTACGAGAAAAAATATGTACACATCGGTATGGCCGTTGATACGCCTAATGGATTAGTGGTTCCTGTCATTCGAGATGTTGATAAAAAAACAATCTGGGAAATAGCTGCAGACGTATCTCTAGTGGCTGCAAAAGCTCGTGATGGAAAGCTAACACCGAAAGAAATGCAGGGTGGATGCTTCACGATTTCGAGTTTGGGTGCAATCGGTGGGCAAGGCTTTACTCCGATAGTGAACACGCCAGAAGTTGGAATATTGGGTGTTTCAAAAGCAGCGGTTAAACCATATTGGGATGGCGAAAAATTCATCCCAAAAAATTATCTACCAGTCTCGCTATCTTACGATCATCGTGCAGTCAATGGGGCTGATGCAGGAAAATTTCTTACTTACCTAGTGAATATCTTAGCCAGTCATGAGTTATTGATGAGTGAAGGTTAGTTGTGTTAACTCGATATGTTGTAAGATTCTCTAAGTTAATATTTATGTTTTCTGTATCTTTATTGTGGTTCTTCAAACCTTACTCATCTTAATGATGTGGCTTTGTAAAAATCGCGTTGTTGATTTTGTATAGCCATTAGACCGATAAAAATAGGTTGTTCTAAGACTCTACTTTGTTGCCGTTCTTGGTAATTTTATATATTTTCCAGTCAGTGAAAGTTTACCTGCTTTTTTCTATTCAATAGTGCCCTAGTCAATCTCCTATAACCGTATCTATCCCTTTCATTTATTTGAGTGAAATTATCAGTTAGTGAATTAGTAACTGATTACATATTCGTTTTCCTTATTTTTAAAAATTGTTTTTAATGCTTTGTGAAAAAACTGTGTCTAAACGCCAATATTTTTTAGCGTGAATTATTAAGCTGTCTATACTCAAAAAGTAGGTTAAAGGATTTTTTTTAGGAGATAGGTGCATATAGTATGAATGAAGCTGAATTGCAGGATTTTTATCAGGAAGTCCTGAACCGTGTTTTAAATGATGAGTTACGTTTACCCAGCTTGCCAGATGTCACGATGAAAGTTCGTGAGGCGGTGGCAGCTGAAAATACAACGTGCGACTCTTTAACGGAAATTATTGCAAAAGATCCTGGATTAACAGCTTATTTAGTGAGGGCAGCTTCAAGCCCTGTTTATCGTCGAGCAGTTCCACCAACAACGTTAGCAGAAGTTGTTGGGTTATTAGGTTTTGCGGCAACCAATAGTTTAGTTATGCTTCATAGCATTCGAAGCTTGGTTGCATTTGATAACCCAGTAGCGACAAAATTGTTTAATCACACTTGGGAGCGGTTAGTTGTTAAAACGAGTGTGGCGAGTTTTTTCTGTCAACACTTGAAATACCGATCTATTGATCAAGTTCAGATGGCAATGTTATTGACGGAAGTTGGGTCTTTATCCGTTTTATCTGCAATGTTAGAAGGCGTCAAAGGTGAAGATATTGCTTCTCCAGATACCGATGTTTATTTTCAGATGTGTAGAAAATATTCAAAAGATATTGGCTGTGCAGTACTTAAAAAATGGAAAATCGATGAGACCATTATTAACATGCTAGCTGATTGTGGTAATTGGGAAAAAACATGGGAAGATAATCTTAACCTTCTTGATATTGCCAACCTTTCTTTATATAACACGGTTTTATTAACGAATAAAAATGCAACTTTACCAGACCTTCCTACACTTGCTGTTTTTGCGAAGCTTCCAGAACCTCTTCGAGAATTCAGCAGGCCTAACTGGTTGTCGGTAGTGTCTGAAAATCAAGAGGACATTCAGGCTATCATCGCTTCATTTAAATAGAATGTTTCGTCGTAGTTTTAAAAGCAGGATTGTTTGAATTTTAAAAATAAAAAAAGGCGCTAATAATAGCGCCTTTTTTTATGGAGCGTAGTGTACTTAGTCTTGAGGAGTTTTATTAGACTTAAACACTTTTACTTCTGCTCGAGCAATAACATTGTGATGCACTTCATCGGGGCCATCTGCAAATCGTAGAGTACGCTGATGCATGTACATTTCAGATAGGTCTGACCACTGACTCAAGCCCGTTGCACCATGAATCTGGATAGCTTCGTCGATGATGTTACATACTTTTTCTGGAACCATTGCTTTGGCCATAGACACCCAGATGCGAGCTTCTTTGTTGCCCATCAAGTCCATAGCTTTAGCCGCTTTTAATACCATTAAACGCATCGCTTCGATTTCGATACGGGCACGTGAAATCGTTTCCATGTTTTTGCCAAGATCCAGAATCTTTTGACCAAATGCAGTTCGCGTCAATCCACGATTGATGGCTAAGTCTAACGCTTTTTCAGCATTTCCAACGGCACGCATACAGTGATGGATTCTGCCCGGCCCTAAACGGATTTGAGAAATTTCAAAACCCTTACCTTCGCCCCATAGTATGTTTTCTTTTGGAACTCGAACATTTTCAAGTTTAAGGTGCATATGGCCATGTGGCGCATGATCGTGCCCAAATACTTTCATTGGTCCAACAACGGTTAAACCCTTCGCATCCATAGGCACAAGGATTTGAGATTGCTGACGGAACGCTTCGGCATCAGGGCTAGTTTTGACCATGAGAATCATTACTTTACAGCGTGGATCGCCAGCGCCAGAAATATAGTACTTCTCTCCGTTGATGACATAGTCGTCACCATCTAAAACTGCATTTGTTTCAACATTTCGAGCATCAGAAGAGGCGACATGTGGTTCGGTCATACCAAAGCAAGAACGAATTTCGCCAGCCAGTAAAGGCTTTAACCACTTTTCTTTTTGCTCTGGAGTACCGAGACGCTCTAATACTTCCATGTTTCCTGTATCAGGAGCTGAGCAGTTTAATGACTCAGAAGCTAAGGGATATTTACCTAGTTCAAAGGCGATATACGCGTAATCTAGGTTAGAAAGACCTTCTCCCGTTTCGGCATTCGGTAGGAAGAAGTTCCACAGGCCCGCTGCTTTTGCTTTAGCTTTAGCGCCTTCTAATAGTTCCAGTTGGCGTGGGTGGTAACTAAAACGGTCTTCTAAATCTTCAGCTAGGCTAAAAAACTCTTCTTGAATTGGCACTACGTTGTCTTGGATGTGTTTAACAACAGCATCTAGCAGTGGTCGTGCCTTTTCAGACATGGATAAACTATTAAGGTCATTATTGGGTGTTAAATGATTCAACTTTCATCTCCTCGATGTAAAAACAATGGTAACTAATAGGGTGTTGTACGGCAGATAATTAAAATTGGGCCGACTACGCTAAAAAGTGGCGAATATTATCGGTTATTTACTCGCTGAAGTCTTGTGGTTTATCTGAAAAACTTCAAATCATAACTAGGGTTAATATATGAATATAGGCTTTTGGAGGTCCATTTTAATAGTGGAGGACTAAAATCAACACTGGTTGAAGAAGTTGAGACCGATTTCCGTTCAGTAGTGCTATACATGCGGCAAACTGCGGCCGAGTATCTCGTTGGTAGTAAATTGATTGTGACTTTTAGTAGGTAACAGGAGTCTAGTTCGCTGATATAAAATAAAATTGCCTTCTTTGCTTACAAGGGGGAAGCAAACTTCGCTGTGTATCGGCGAAAGTACACTGACTATTTGGGAGAATAGAATGAACTTTAAAACAGACTTAATGAAATTCATTGCCGTGACTGTATTAGCAGCAATGGCATTTATTGTGATAGCGGATGATGTTCGTGATTCGTTATTTACTCAAGCAGATGATGCATTGCGTAACGCAAATATGGCGAGAGCGAATGTCCTAGCCCCCAAAAACTACGAAGAAGCAGCTAAAGCATATCGTAAAGCTGAAGAGGGTTTGAAAAAAGGGCAAAGTATTGAGCGGATAAAATCGGATTTACAGAAGGCAATTGTTTCCTTCAATGCAGCGGCAGAAGCAACTCGGTTAGCCGAAGTTACATTTACAGCTTCTATTCAAGCACGAAATGATGCTGAAGCTGCGCAGGCGTCAACGTATGCGAAAGAGTCTTGGGGTGAAGCGGAGAAAGCATTCGCTGAAGCGGCTAGACGTTTAGAGGGAGGGAACGTCAACAGGGCAAGAAAAGAAGCTCAAGAAGCTGAAACTGCTTATCGAACAGCGGAGTTGCAGGCTATTAAAATGAATTACTTGAGCGAAACAGCAAAGTTAATTCAAACGGCGAAAAAAAATAAAGTTGATAAGTATGCACCTGTGACATTGGCTAAAGCAGAAGCCCTTGTTTTACAGGCGGAAAAAGAATTAAACGAAAATCGGTATGACACCGACAGACCTCGTTCATTAGCAAAGCAAGCACATTACGAAGCGAAACATGCTGTGTATATTGCGGGTATTGCAAAGCCAATGGTTGAAGAAGATCAGACGCCAGAACAATTTATTTTGAGTGCCGAAGAGCCTGTTGCTGAAATTGCTAGTGCATTGGATATGGTTGCAGAGTTTGATGCTGGTATGAAAATCCCGACTGAAAAGATTCGGACTGAAATAGCAAATTTGCGAAAAGATTCTGCAGAATTAATTGAGCGAAAAAATGATATCGCTTCATTAGAGTCTGAAATTCAAAAAATGGAAATGCGATTAGGCGTTCAATCTGAAAGATTGGCTGCGCAAGAAGAAGCGCGTCGACGGTTTAATCAACTCGAAAATATGTTTAATGTTGATGAGGCCGTGGTTTTATCACAAAAAGGCGATATTTTAATTCGAACGATTGGTTTGAACTTCGATGCAGGCAGTTCTCAAATAAGTTCTGAGTATTTTGCATTACTTAAAAAGGTGCAAGCAGCTTTAGCGCTGTACCCTAAGAGTATTGTTGTTGTTGAAGGTCATACCGATTCATTTGGTGGCGATGACGCCAATTTCGATCTTTCTGTTGCGCGAGCAGAGTCAGTTCGATCGTATCTAATGGCGAATATGGCAAATAGAGCCCCTGAAAGTGTTAAAGCTGCTGGTTTTGGTGAAACTAAACCCATCGCGAATAATGAGACACAAGAGGGTCGGCTAAAAAATAGAAGAATAGATTTGATTTTAAAAGCAACAGAACGATAACGTTTTCGAAAAAAAATAACAGCCCAGTCATAGCAGATTGGGCTGTTTGCTTTCTGCTCATAGTAAAACAGATGGTAACTCTCATGCACAATGATGAAAAAGGTTCAGGTGTTAGTGGTGAGTCTGACGTTGGTGAACTCTTTAAGCGACAGTTGGAAATTTCCGAAAAAAAATATCAAGATAATGAATTGACGCCAGAGGATTCTGTTAGTCAGGCTCTTAAAAGAATTAATCATCAAACTGGTGCTAGAGATTTGTTGGTTTTGCTCGTGGCAGGCTCGTTTACATTTTTGGTGGCTTTAATGGCTCCCTTCTGTGTGAAAAGAAATTTGGAAGAAAAAGATTAATTATTTTCAAGTAAATAATGCAATAAAGCAGTTTGAAAAAAATCACAAATAAAATGGGGTAGATTATCGTGGAAAATGTACAAGATTGGGCCGCACCATTAGTGACAGTTGTTACCACTTTTTGGGAGAAGATAGCTGCATTTTTACCGAGTTTGTTAGCAGCAATTGTTATTGTAATAGTAGGTTATCTTATTGCAAAGTTATTACATTTTGTTGTCGTAAGATTACTTAATACTCTAGGACTGAATACATTGAGTATAAGGGCGGGTATTAACGAGGTGTTAGATAAGGCTGGTATTAAATCTAGCGTTCCAGAGATGGTGGGTAAATTAATATTTTGGATCATCCTGCTGACGTTTTTAGTTTCAGCCGCCGAAATCCTTGGTTTGTCTCGAGTATCTTCAGCGATTGATCAGCTCACATCTTACTTGCCAAAAGTTATAGGCGCATGCCTAATTTTAATAGTTGGGTTTTTTCTGGCTAATCTTATACGAGACCTTGTGCGAGGCAGTGCCGAAAGTATCGGTGTTGAATATGCTAAACCTTTGAGTAGTATCGTTTTTGGTTTGCTTTGCATTATTACTGCTTCGCTTGTCATTAATCAATTGGAAATCGAAACTACTTTGTTGAATGCGATTATTGCTATTGCTGCTGCGACGTTAGGTCTGGCCATAGCGATATCCTTAGGTTTTGGAACAAGGGACTTTTCAAAAAATGTGGTAGCTAGCGTTTACGCTCGTGATTTGTTTAAAGCGGGCGATAAAATTAAGTTTGAAAAGTTTGAAGGAGAAATTTTACAAGTTAGCGCTGTAAAGACCTTAGTTAAACACAAAGATGGTTCAATTAGTTCTGTGCCCAATACAACACTTATAGAAACAACGGTTAACACTAGTTTTCAAAAATAACTAAAAATCATCAAATGACGTGAGTAGGTATTTGTATATTTAGCTTCATGTGGTTTTTTGATAATTCTTGATTTCAAATGCAGTATTAATTGTTTACTGGTGTTGATATTTTTAAATCAAATATTAAAAACATATCGTTGGCTGACGATGAGTTAGTTGAATTGGCTAAACGTGAGCTGCCCTACATTACTCATTCTTATGAGTGTTTGATGCTGCGCTATCAAAAACTAATTCGCCACGTTGTTTTTGGCGTTGTCAAAGATCGAGTTGCTGTTGATGACGTTGTTCAAGAAGTAATGATTAAAATTTTTAATAAATTGTTGGGGTTTGAAGGTCGCTCTTCGTTCAAGACTTGGTTGATGACGATCTGTATGAATACAAGTATTTCTTACACCCGTAAAAATAACCGACATAAATTAGTAGATAACCCTGATGAGGATGACGGTCAATTAGCCATTGAAGATCAATTTTCTCGAATTGATTTCGATTCGTTTGAAAAAATGATTGCTTCGTTAGATGAGAAGGAACGACATATCGTTACATTGAAATTTGTCGCGGAATTGGAATTCCAAGAGATAGCAACAGCTTTAGAAATGGGGTTGAGTGCGATAAAGATGCGCTATTACCGAGCCGTTGAGAAGCTTCGAGATAAAATGTAGTTTTTAACTTCCCTTTAGCACTTAATTTCTCCAGTTGTTTGACAATAATTGTATTTATTGATTTTTGGCAATTAGTTATCATATTTTACAATATTTCATACCGTATTATTATTTTTGCTAGCATAATGACGCCTCTTTAAATTTGAGATATTTATATTTGAGGTTAGTTAACAATGTTGAGTGTTAGGCATCTAAAAGTATTTTTCATTTTTATTATCTTTTATTCTTCTGTGGGTTTTACCGCTGATAACCAAACAAATATTGTAGCAAGCTCACTGGAGCAGTATTTAAATGATTTGAAAGCAGAAAATACGGAGTTAAGAAGTCGAATCGAACGATTGGAAAAAATTTTGTTAATACAATTGGGCGAAAATTCTAATTCTATAGAGCGCAGTGATACTGTTAATAATTTAGAGGTGCAGCCAGATTATAAAAAATTAAAACCTGAGTCTAGAAAATTTGTAAATTCGACAGCAAATAAAATATCGGCTAATGGGGAATATAGCTACGAAGTACTTGATGCAACAACTCGAATTAATCGAAAACAAGAATTTATTTTAAATAGTGTGCAATCAAAAGCTTTGGAACCTAATTCGTTTGTACTTAGCGCTGCTTTGACGCCGATCATGGATTATCAAAAGAGTAATACTGAAAGTAAATTCGGCTATTTGATGCGTCACCCTACCGATGCAAATCAAAGAACCAAAACTGTTTCTGAGGCGGCCATTCATTCCGCGCAATTAGCGGTAACAGGAAATGTGAATGGCTGGATTTCTGCCTACCTTGAATTACTTTATGATCCAGAACAAAGTTTTGGTGCGGGAACGACGACAGATTTAAACCGTAATCAAGTACAGGTAAGACGCGGCTATGTTTTGTTTGGGGATCTTGATAAAACACCGTTATATTTTTCTCTAGGAAAAATGGAGATACCTTTCGGGTTGACCGATACGGTAAATCCATTTACCGCAAGTACTGTTTGGCATGCGTTTGGTGGATTGGCTTATGGGGCAAACACGGGAATTCAAACTGGTGGATTTAATGCGCGTGCGATGGCAGTGCAGGGGGGGGCTCAATTTAGAGCAGCAAATGTCCCAGTTGATGGTAGCAATGTTCCCAGTAAATTAAATAATTACGCGTTTGATATTAGCTATAACTTTGGGTACAGCGGTCACACCCAATTTCTAATCGGAGCCTCTTACATTAAAGGGAGTGCGTATTGCCAAAGCTTTCCTGTGACACATTTTAGCGCCTGCGAAGAAGAAAATGGCGCTATTGATGGTTATTTAAAATTTACGTCTCCTCAATGGACTGTGATAGCCGAGTATGCAGAAACGGATGAAGTATGGGCTGGAACGTTTAATCCTAATATTCCGCAGTTCGAAGCATCGAAAGTCACTAGTTGGGATATTGGTGCAAAATACACAATGAATATTGACCGTGCAGCGATTGATTTTTCTGTGGATTTCAGTCGTTTTGAATCTGGACCTGATGGTTCGCCTTGGTCCAATCAAGATCAAAGCGTATTGGGTGTCGCAGCTTTTGTTTCACGTAATGTTAAATTATTCGGGGAGTTTATCCGTACTGATGGATACGCGCCGTTAAATTTTATTAGTGGTGGTAATTTAGCGCCGAATGAAACTCATAGCGATAATAGCGCGAAATCAAAAATAATCATGTTGGGTGCGAATGTGGCGTTTTAATGTTGAGCCGTTTTTAAACACCGATAAACATCTTTTGAATACCTGACTGATTGAATGATTCTAATATTTAATTAGTCAGATTGTAGTTAGTAGACTCCTGCTTCTAAGCCAGCTGCCATTGTCATTCCGAGTTCTTGCCAGTCGTTTATAAACTCCTCTTTAAAGTCTCCTTTAGAGATCAAAGGCTTCTGAATGGATTTCCATTTTAAGCCACTAATAATTTTTTCCATTCCTACTTGTGTTCCTGTTCCGTCAAGACCTGCACGAATAGCGATTGCATAGGGAAGGGCTTGCTTTTTTTCTAAGCATGGATAATAAATCCGATCAAAAAAATCTTTCATGGCTCCGCTCATATAGCCGAAGTTTTCAGTCGTTCCTAAAATAACGGCATCGGACCAGAGAACATCATCAGATGTTGTTGAAAGCGGTTCTGTTATTCGGAGAGATATGCCATGAATGTCAGGGTGTGAAGCGCCTTCGACAACAGCATCGCGTAATCGTCGAGTGTTTTCTGATGGGCAGTGTATGTTGATTAATAAATTCATAATGCGGCAGTTGTTTTAAATTCAATGTTTAAAAACGAGTTTATTCTTTAGCTTTCTCGTCTGTATTCTCTGACGTTTTTTCTTTATTAGAATTTGTTTCTGCCGGGACAAGTTCAATAATATCTTTTATAGAGCAATCTTGGTCCATCCCATGCGGCTCGCGAACAATGATTTTCTCAAACTTACTCAAGGAGGAACCAAAGCTAGTAAAGCCAATATCTAAAGCGCCTGATAGTCCAGTACAAGGTGTTCGAAAATTGATTAAATAAAATTCTTTGCGCCGTGCTTCTAAAATAATGTGCCTGCTGTCGACATATTTCCAGCTGCGGACATTGTAATTTAAAATTCTGTCTTTTGGTTCACCGGTGGTCAATTCCATTTTTTCTAGAGTTGTTGCTAACTTATCTTCTGTTGGTTGGGTTGTTGTACAGCCTAACGAAAATATCAGGAAAAGGAATAGAAAAGTCAGTGCAAATTGTTTTTTCATTGTAAACCTTCTTGTTTGACTGGAGTGGGATGAATTTTAGTCTCAATGACTTTGATACTGCTTTTGGGATAATGTTCTGTTAGCTGAAGAATTTTAAAATTGAATCAGATGAAGGAGAAAAGTAGATGGTTATTATGATGTTGATTATATTCGGGTGTACCGTTTGAGTAAGCTCTCTTTATTCCTTCTTTAAATAAAGGAGGAATAAAGAGAGTTGAGGATCAGTTGGTACTGTGTAATCTTCTAGGATGTAGTATTAATTATTCGAAGAAATTATAAAGTACGCTTTGGCTGAGAAAATATTTTTTGAATTAGCGGTTCAAAAGACTCTAGGCTATCTACTTCGAAATCGGGGTCAAAAGCAGGAGCATCCCAGTGGTCCACTAATTTTACTGCCAAGTCATACCAGCTCTCTTTCGTGAAGCCTTCACGAAGATTTGGATTTCCACCCATGAATTCGTAATAGTATTTACCTTGAAAATGTTGATGATTATAAATTACATGGTAAGCATCTTCTGATATATACGGACGCATTAGCTCGGCAGCAATTGGACCGTGATTGGGAATGTTAACTGCTTTACCAATATCATGAAGCAAAGCAATCGCCACCTCTTCATCGGTTGCACCATCACGTCTTGCTAAAGTGCCCGTCATTAAACTGTGCTGGAGCTGGTTGCAAGCAAAGCCAACAGTTACTTTTTCTAGGCTGCGAAGCATATCCATGAGAGTAGCGGGTGTCTTATAGAAGTGCTCTTTGTGAGCGGCGCCAATGATGGCCCAGTCTTCAGGGGTTCCATCTTGCATTTTTGTGAACATCGGCGTTTCCTCTTTTTGTGATTATTAGATTTATAAATAATAAGGTTTAGTTATTAAGTAACTCACTAGCAGTTTGTTTTTTAATCGATAAATAGTATCAGGTATGAACTCAAAGCTGAAGTTGCCGATTCAGCAGTTGTTTCAATTCGATTGGTTTTGATGATTAGAATCCAAGCGCTTTAGATGTTATTAATGCTTGACGTAAAGGAATCGCTGGGTGCTGATGCTGCTGTAAAAAGTGAATATATTTCAATGTCTTAAAACCATCAAACCAATAGGTTATGTGTTCTCTTTTTTGTTGGTGCTTTTTACATTGGCTGATTAAATGAGTGAATAATGATTCTATATTCAATGATAAAAGCGCTTCCCTTGATCTTGGGCTTAAAGAAAAAAGCCATTGCTCACAGCGATTCAGTGTACTTTGCAAAACTGATTGGCTCTCACTACTGCCGTCTTTTGTGTAATCGGTAATAAAAATGAGCTCTTCAAACTGATTTAATAGTTTTTTTAACTCAACAAAAATTTCAGGACTATAAACTGGGTAGTTTAATCGTTTTTCAGAAGCAATAATTTTTGACACAGCTGGACCAGTTCCAAAAGGCACTCGGTCTGATTCTCTGGAGCTGATTAATATGGGATCTCCTTCCAGTGAATTTATCTCGCCTAGTTTTGCTAACTTATTAAGAAGGTAAAAATCTTCTCCCCCAGATTTTTTGGGGAACCCCCTCGCCATACAATAATGTTCAGCTGATATTGCTAGGCAACTTCCAATAGTGTGAAATGCAAAACGAGATTTCGCCCAGTGCAGTCCATCGACATAATATCGCATCGATTGTTCGTAAATATCAGTAGCCTCTGCAATATCGGATATTTCTTTCGAGTGTGAATAATTGTATGTGGCGGCGCTGATGTTTCTAGAATTTAAAAGCTCATTTGTTTGAAGGAAATAATTTTCAGGAAGCGTCGCGTCGGCATCTGTACTATGAATGAATTTTGAATCAAGTAATTCATCTTGGATGAGTTTAATTGCAATGTCGCAAGCAATTTTTCTTGCTAGACCTACTCCTTGCTTGGCAGGTATTTTTTTTTGTTTTGAAAAACGATCTACAGAGATTAAAAAATTTTCATTGGGCCAACGAATAAGCTTAACGTTATCTAGTTCCCATAATATCTCTCCACTTTCTTGTGTGAAGTTGTGGAGTATATTGTTTTTGTGGTCACCATTGTTTTTATTGTCTGGAGAATTATTAACAAGGATAAAAAAGCAGTTTTTAACGGGGTGTTTTTTCAGTCGTGATAAAAATTCAGGGGCTTCATTGTAAGCTGGGATGATTAAGGTATTTTTTGCCTTTATATTTTTGCGAATTTCATGGGGTATTTTGGATATGGTTGAAGATTCAATTTCGGCGTATTGATTTAAATACTGGTTAGAAAAATGTTTGGATTGTTGGGTGTTATTATTTGCCATGATAGTTGCGAGTATTGAATAAAGTTTTAATCATTAATGAAGCGCTGCACGGAAAGGCAGTTCAGTCACTATCTTGGCTTCGATGTCGAGAAGTTCATCTAGTCTTGTATTGATTGTGTCGTTTTTAAAATATAACTCGGCAAGTTCAATAAATTGATTGGCGTGTCTTGCTTCTGAGCTAGCTAATGTTGTGTAAAATCGAGCGAGGGTGGGATCTGTATGGTTTTCGCCTATTAATGCAAATCTTTCACAGCCTCGTGCTTCGATAATTCCTCCAGTTAGCAATCGGTCTAAAAAGTATTCGCCGCTTTCTTTACGGAGATGTTTTCTAAATTGATTGACGTAAGGATCTTTTTCGTCAGGACCTAAGATAAGCCCTCGTTTCATCATCAGTCGAACAACATCGCGAAAATGTGTCATTTCTTCGATCGATAAATCAATCATTGCTTTAACAAGCTCTTCGCGATCAGGATAATGCGATAACATTGAGACAGCCATACCAGACGCTTTTTTTTCTGCTGCAGCATGATCATTCAAAAACGTATCAAAATTCTTTAATACCGTTTCGGTCCACTGGTTGGGTGTTGAAAATCTAAGCGTTATAGTCATAGGGAGGCGATTGAGGGTTCAAATTGAAAAGGTTTAAAGTTTGGCGAGATTGTAAACGTTTGAGTGATTGAAAAACATCTAAAAGAGATTTCGTGTTGAGTTTATTTTGATGAGCAGGGATAGCAATAAGCTGTAAGATAAGCAGAAAAATGCGTCAAAAGAAAGTTAAACGCCTAATGAATCCATCTTCGAAAGGCGTTAGATAATTTGATTATTTTGGTTTTGTCATCTTTATCAAAAAACGATCTGTTTTACCGCGAAGCTCAGGACTAAAAACCATTTTTGTTAAGTCATCATCTTTACTGGCTAGGAGAGCGCTAGTTTCAACAATAAAGCCAGCAGCTTTGGCTGCATCGACGGCATCTTGCACAGGCATACGATGAATCGAAGCGTTGTCAGCACCGGCTGCACCATTATGATCGATCAAGCCAAACACACCGCCAGGCTTTAATGATTTCTTAATGTCTTTTAACAAGGCAATACCAGCTTCTGGGCTGCGATTATAAATGTCATGGAAGTTTAGGGCTGTGATAGCAATATCTATCGTATTGTCGATTCCTAATTTATTAAAATCAGCGTTGATTCGAGTGACATTTTTGAGGCGATTACCTTCAAGTCTGCTCGAAATAGCTTTTTCATACATGCCATCTCGGTATTGAAGAAAAGCAGGGGAGTTCTGCGCATAGACTTTGCCTTTTTCACCTACTGCTAATGACATTACTTCTGTATACCAGCCGCCAGATGCCATCACGTCTAGTACAGTCATTCCCGGCTTGAGACCAAGAAATGCCAGCACTTGAGCAGGCTTTCTTCCTGCATCGCGCTCACTATCACCCGCCATGCGGGCCGGATTCTTTAATGCTTCAGTAATTGCTCGGGCATCAGCATTAGCAGCGTTAGTCCATGATAGTGTGGCCAGTATGATGGCGGCTGTGGTGATTACAGGTAGTACCGATAGAAGCCGACTAAAATATGTTGTCATTTTTGACGGAGCTGAAAATCGTGATAATAGGCCTATTGTCATTATTATTCCCTCGTTTAAAGGTTGGTCTTCAGTAGATTGTAATATATAAATTTTGCTATTAAGTTTTATTTTTATTCTTATTATGCACGTCGAACTTTTGTAGTTAGCTCGGTGGAGATAGAAAGTGCTACAACCCTGCCAAATGGGCTAGAAAGATTGATCTAATATTTGTTTATAAGGCTCTCTAACCCTTCAAATATATTATTTCAAGCCACCAAAGTTAAAATTGCAATTTTTAATTCGCTTATAGTGGGTTCAAAGTTCTTGGTATTTGTAGGGTTGTTGAGAATTACGATTGATACAACACTTAGCAATTTCATGTCATAGGGATAGATCGCAGGCTTATATAAATGGGCTAAATCTCAGTGAGTTCGTTAGGTTATGTTTAGTTGCTTGACTTTAAATGGCTCAAAGTTTAGAACGATGGGTCAAACCATAAAAATTAAATGAAACCGTTTTTTTCGTAATTTATTCTTCATAAATCAGAACAGATTTCAGGACATTCAAACAGGACTTTCTCATGGCTACAATTACACTTTCTGTTAATGGTAAGCAGCACACCGTCAACGACATTGATCCAACAACTCCACTACTTTGGGTCCTTCGTGACAATGTGGGCTTGGTCGGTACTAAGTATGGTTGCGGTATAGCGCAATGTGGCGCTTGTACAGTTCATCTCGATGGACAACCTATTCGCTCCTGTTCGATGCCTGTTTCTTCTGCTGAAGGAAAAGCGTTGACGACTATCGAAGGTTTAGCAAAAGACGGTGAATTGAACCCAGTGCAGCAGGCTTGGGTAGATCTAGATGTCCCGCAATGCGGCTACTGCCAAGCGGGGCAAATTATGTCAGCGACAGCGTTATTAGATAAGAACCCTAGCCCAACCGATGCCGATATCGATGCAGCCATGTCGGGTAACTATTGTCGTTGTGGTACTTACACCAGAATTCGCTCAGCAATCCATACGGCGGCCAAAGCGAAAGGAGAGAAAGCATGAGTCAGTCAGTTATGTCATCTGAGCATTTCGACCCTTTAATTTCTGAAATCCTTTCGCAATCAGACGCGAACTGGAAGTCTTCTATGCAAGATGCGGCATCGGTTAATCGCCGCTCATTCCTTAAGCTTGTTGGTGTTGCCGGTGGTGGTTTAACACTTGCCATGAGTTTTGGCCCTACTGCTTTTGCTGAATCTAGCGAAGAGGAGCTTAATTCATTGAACGCCTATGTGCGTATCTCTCCTGAAGGTGCTATCTATATCTATTCCAAAAATCCAGAAATTGGGCAAGGTATTAAAACAGCGCTTCCAATGATTATTGCTGAAGAGCTAGATGCTTCCTGGGATGATGTTGTGGTCGAGCAATCGCCTATTGGTTCTGAATATGGTCGTCAGTTCGCAGGTGGCTCTCTCTCAATTCCAATGAACTGGCAAGGCATGCGCCAAGCTGGTGCTACAGCGCGTGCAATGTTAGTAGAGGCGGCCGCGAAAAAGTGGAAAGTGGATGCGAGTACGCTTCGTACTGAAAACAGTAAAGTGATTAATGCCAACGGCGAATCTATCGGATATGGCGAACTTGCAACTGCGGCGGGTAATTTAAAAGTTCCTCCGGCAGCTTCTTTAAAGTTCAAAGAGAAGAGTGAGTACACGCTTCTTGGCAAGCGTATTACTGGTGTTGATAACGTGGGCATTGTTACTGGTGAACCATTATTCGGTATTGATACTGCATTGCCTGGCATGGTGTACGCTTCATATACTAAGAGCCCGCGGTTTGGCGGTGTTGTTAAAAAAGCGAATCTTTCCGAAATTAAAAAGCTAGCTGGTATTCAAGATGCGTTTGTTTTAGATGCAAAAGGATCTGCACAGGAGTTGGCATCCGGTGTTGCTATTATTGGTAATTCAACATGGGCTGTCTTCCAAGCGAAGAAAAAACTAAAAATTGACTGGGATCATAGCAAGAGTTCAAGTGATAGCTGGACGGGTTTTGTTGAGCAGTCTAAAAAGTTAGCAGGGAAGGAGGGTGATAAAGTCGTTGCCGAGCGCGGAAGCCTTGATGACGGATTCAAAAATTCTGTGAAGACAGTTGAATCTCTATACACCTACCAATTTGTTTCGCATGCCAATCTTGAGCCACAAAACTGCGCTGCTTATTTTAAAGATGGAAAAATGGAAATCTGGGCTCCTAGTCAAACGCCTCAAGGCGCTATTGGCAATGTGGGAAAAGTTACTGGTTTAGCTGCAGATAAAATCAAAGTGAATCAAATGCGCATTGGTGGCGGCTTTGGCCGTCGTTTGTTGAATGATTATGTGTGTGAAGTGGCAGTGATCGCGCAAAAGCTAAAAGTACCAGTAAAACTTCAATGGACTCGCGAAGATGACATGGCACACGATTATTTTCGCCCAGGTGGTTTTCATTCGTTCAAAGGCGGTGTTGATTCTTCAGGCAAAATCAGCGCATGGCAAAATCACTTTATGACATTCACAAATGGCGGTCGTCCTGTCAGTGGTGGATCGATGGGGAAAGATGAGTTCCCAGCTCTCAATGTTGATAACTACAAGCTGACGCAAACAGCAACAGAAATTGGTACGCAGTGTTATGCATGGCGTGCTCCTGGTGCTTGTACGTTTGCATGGGTTGTTCAAAGCTTTATGCACGAACTTGCCGTAGCTGCCGGAAAAGATCATCGCGATTTCTTAATTGAAGTCATGGGTGAGCCACGCTGGTTAACTGAAGGTAACACCCGTGCGTTAAACACAGGTCGAGCAATCGAAGTCATTAAAATGGCAACGGAAAAAGCGGGCTGGGGGAAATCCATGCCAGCAGGTCGTGGCTTAGGTTTGGCATTCCACTTTAGTCATGCAGGTCACATTGCTGAAGTGGCTGATGTAAGCGTTGATGCCAACAAAAAAATTACGGTCAATAAAGTGACTGTCGTTGCGGATGCTGGACCGATTGTCAATATGAGTGGTGCTGAAAACCAAGCACAAGGTTCTGTTGTTGATGGGTTAAGTACGATGATGGATTTAGAGATCACAATGGAGGGCGGTGTTATTGAGCAATCTAATTTCCATGACTATCGACCACTCAGAATGAAGAACTCTCCAGAAGTAGAAGTTCATTTCATTGAAAGTGATTTTGCTCCAACTGGATTAGGTGAGCCAGTCTTGCCGCCGTTGGCTCCTGCTGTTTGTAATGCGATTTTTGCGGCTACAGGGCATCGCATTAAAACGTTACCCATCAGCAAAGAAGGTTATTCTGTTTAGTGAAAAACACTAAATAAATAATCCTAAAAAATAAAAACCTTTCAGTAATCAAATACTGAAAGGTTTTTTTTATGGCAGTAGAAAATCTAGCATCCTCGTGTAATAACAAATTCATCTTCATCGAGGTTGTCAACGAGATATTCTAATTCGCTCCTAATGTCCTTTACCGTCCGGTATTCTCGAAAATGATCAATAACAGTATTAATCATTGCTCGCCCTAAATTATCTTTATCGAAGCCTTTTTCTGAACAGGTATCTGTCATAGCTTTCTCGATCAATTTTCTTGCGTACTCTACTTCTCCTGACATAGCGTGTTGCCTCTTTGATGTAATGCCATAAGTGGATAGTAGCGTTTGTTGAAGCTCATCGTTATGCCAAAACGCCATTAATATGATGTTGATCAATAGCGAATAAAATTAAATGCCGGATTTTTTATTTGGCTAACATTACTTAGCACTGTCTCGCATACTTCGAGCCAAAGGCTATGGCACACTACAGTTATAGCTAGTATCGTATTTTCAATAGTTAATAAAGCGTCCCAACAAATAATAAACGATAAAAATAGGGAGTTACCCAATATGAAATATTCAAACATTAAGAGTTACCATCTATTTATTCTTGCCTTGCTCAGTAGCCTTTATTTATCCGGCTGTGAAAAAAACACTGAAACACCGCAAGTGAAAGTATCTGAAGAAGTTTCGATTAGTGAAAAGGCTCAGACAGAAATGTCTCTAAAAGACAGTGTAAATGAAAATGAGCCGACTTTAATCGCAACGACTCAATACGGAAAAGTGCGAGGTTATGTCGAAAATGGCGTGACGGTGTTTAAGGGAGTTCGTTACGGTGCCGATACAGCAACCACTCGATTCCAAGCACCTAAAGCGCCAGAACCTTGGAGCGACGTAAAAGATGCGTTGGAATATGGAAATTCAACTCGACAAATTCCGACCGGCAGTGGGGGTGGTTTGTTTACATCTTGGAAGCCTGATCCTGTTCCAGCATTAAGTGAAGATAGTTTGTTTTTAAATGTGTGGACACCTGCTTTACGAGACGAGAAAAAGCGCCCTGTCTTGGTCTGGTTTCATGGAGGTGGTTTCACTTCCGGTTCAGGTTCGAGTCAAGCTTATGATGGCGTACGATTGGCTAACCGAGGTGATGTGGTTGTTGTGACCGTTAACCATCGCTTAAATTATTTTGGTTATTTAAATCTTGCTAATTATGGTGAGAAATTTAAAGACTCTGGTGCGGCTGGGATGTTAGATCTTGTGGCTTCTTTAGAGTGGGTCCGAGATAACATTGCCGAATTTGGTGGCGATCCTGATAATGTTTTAATTTTTGGTGAGTCTGGCGGTGGCATGAAAGTGAGTACACTGTTAGCGATGGATAACGCCAAAGGTTTGTTTCATAAAGCGGTTATTCAAAGTGGTCCTGGAATTACTCTTGCAAAACCAGAAGATTCTGCAAAGGCAGCTTCGTTAGTTGTTGAAGCTTTGGGGTTAACTGATGAAACAGTCAATCAAATATTAACCATGTCGCCCGAAAAAATTGAAACAGCAGCGCGTGCTGTTGCAAAAGAAAATAAAATTTCTATAGCGAGTAATCCTACAGTCGATGGAAATAATATTCCTCGTCATCCTTTCTTGGATGGCGCTCCTCCACAGTCAGCTGACATCCCTGTTTTAATTGGTACAACTCGCACAGAAATGTCTCTGCTTGCTGGTTCTAGAAATCCTAAGTTATTTGAAATTACCTGGGAAACGTTAGGCGATGAATTGTCAAAATTGGATTCAACAATTGATAGCAAAGCGGCGATAGAAACGTATAAAGGTGAAAATCCTGGCATAGGGGCAGTTGAGCTTTATTTTACTGCTGCAACTGATCGTGGTTTCTTGAACCGTTCTGTTGATTTGGCAGAAAAAAAATCTAAGCAAGCAGGTGCTCCCGCTTATTTTTATTTATTGAATTGGGATACGCCGGTCGAGAATGGAAAATGGTTTTCGCCTCATGCATTAGAAATAGGAATGGTATTCGACAATGTCGAAAAATCAGCGTCCATGTCAGGAACAAGTGCAGAAGCACAGCGTATTGCGGACTTGATGAGTGAAGCATGGTTGGCCTTTGCGAAAACTGGAAATCCAAATCATGAAGGACTTCCTGCTTGGCCAGAATATAATGCCGAAGATCATCCTGTGATGGTTTTTGATGTTGAGCCAGCTGTCGTGAATGATCCTCATGGGAAACAACGACGTGTGTTTTTAAAATAAAAATTAAGTATTTTTAATAAAAAAGGCGCCATTAGGCGCCTTTTTTATTTCTTTGCGTACATTTAATTTTTTATTTTAGATTACGAATCTTTTAACTAATATATTGTGGCATAGCTGGTAAGTCTTTGGGGCGTACACCTTTTTCATAAGCCGCATTTCCTACAACAAAAGCATCATCAGGAAGGTTGGTTGTTTTGATTTCAACTCGTTGAAACGCTTCGCGACATTTTTTACGGCCTTTGGCGTCGAGGTGAGGAACATATTCATTCGTCGCATTTAAATCGGCTAATAAACCACCGTTACCGCCTGTTAGCCATTTCATATATTTTATGTGCAACCACGGATGCCCACCGATGCTTAATGATGGAGCTTGCAGTTTAAAAAAATGGCTGGCGATAGTTTCGTAACGCCAATAAAGGTCATTCGCTTCTTGATTTTTTCCTTGGCGAAGCAAATCGAGAAATTGATTAACCCAAGGTGTATCAGGGGACTGTAATGAGTCTATTCCCCATTGACCTGTCCATTGCATTTTATATTTTAATGATAATGGTAGCATCATTTCTAAATCCACAACGCCTAATAGTAGGCGATTACCTAAGCGTTCAGCGACAGCATAGGCTGTCGCTGGCCGTAGTGTTTGCGTGAATTTAACACCAACAACATTATCAAGTTCAGCAAGGCGATCAAATGTGGCTAAAGGTAATCCAGTTGGATCAAGATGTTTTATTTTGGGGCTGGGTTTTGCGTAAAGAATAATGCCTAAAGAAGTATTTTCAATAATGGTTTTCATTTCATGATAAATAGCATCTTCATTTTTAAGATCAGGATTGAAGTACATCAATACATGAGAGGTGCCTTTTTTTTCCATATCGCGAATGGATTGCTTTTTTTCTTTCCATGATCCGGGGCGAATAATCCCCACAGTGAAGATTTTTTCTTTTGCTTCATCAGCGACAATATCTTGCATTAAAAGGTCTGTTTTTGAATCAATGCCTATTGGTAATGGCATAACGGAACAAAAGCCTTGTTTTATAGAGTGGCGAACTTCTCGCCTTATCCCTTCTTCGTCAATTTTTTTGAAGTCAGGTGACATGCTAGGCAATATAAAAGATTCACCGCCTCTGAGATTGGTTTTAGCCCAAGATTTTTTTGACATTAATCTTTTGGGTGGGGCTATTGTTACTTTTGAGTTTTCACCTAAAGCAGTCATTGAGTTCGTTAGCGTGATACCGCCCGACATTAAAGTAAGTCCTGTCGCGAGACTATTTTTCAGGAAGCGTCTTTTATTCAGGCTATTTGAATTAACATCAAGTAGATTGTTTTCAGTTTTATTTTGATTGTTTTGTTTTATGGTTTTCATTTTAAATCCTGAGAATATTTGTTTGATACAAGCATGATGTTTATATTGATCGCTTCACGCCACTGCTGTGTTCTGACCAATATTCTCTAAATGCTTTTCTAGGATCGTTAACGGCAAAGCTGGGTTGTCCAAAAATCATTGTGGTTCGATTATTGGTGTCGTAAGCCGGCCAGTCAGGTGTGTGGACATTATTGGGGTTGCCAGTTGCTGCAAGGGAAATCCATGCGCTCGCAATTTGTTTTGCGAGTTGTAAATTTACATCCGTTGGGCCAGCTAAAGGAAATCGAATGTCGTACATAGAATAAGAAACATCAATACCATGAACAGCACCGTAGCGACCATTAAAAGCTGGACTTGGCGAAGTCCATAAATATTTATAAACAGGCGCGCCACCTTTTTTTGCTTGTTCTGCTTTTCTGTCTGACATGATATGAGCGCTACGTCGGAAAGAATCATCAGTAATGATGCGTGCATTAATAATAAACGGACTTGCTTTTGAATCTTCATTTCGATACAGAGTGAGTAGTTTGTCTGCATCTTTACCGACACGTTTTTGTAGCATGCTTTTTACATCGTCCCATGTCATATTAAAATTTCGCTCTCGATAAGTGCGTTCATCTAATACAGAGCTGACAATCATGGGAATATCTTTTGATAGTGGTGGAGCATCTGGGTGGAAAGGATTACGCGGAATGGCGTTGCCGATCACTGGAGAGAATGAGCGAGGCGCTTCGCCACGAGAGCGTTCAATCGCTTCCACTTCAGCTTGAGCATTTAACAAAGTTGAAAAAGGAACATTTTGTAATTTTTTAATATCTTTATAACTAAGCCCTAATTTATTCAGCAGCTTAGACGAAACTTTTTCAGCGCTTTCTCTATCCATTGCAACTAATGATGAGCCACTCATAACACCGGCACTGTGAAACAATCCTTTTGCCGAGGGCATAGTGAGCATGTGACTGACTTTTGCACCACCGCCAGACTGACCAAAAATTAAAACACGATTGGGGTCACCACCAAATGATTCTATGTTTTCTTTCACCCAATCTAGTGCGGCGACTAAATCTTGCATTCCCGCTGATCCGGAATCGGCAAAATCATTATCTTCACCTAAATAAAGGAAGCCTAAAGAACTTAAACGATGATTGACATTGACGACAACGCAATCGCCTAATTGCGAAAGCATCCAGCCATCATTGCCCGGTGTATTACTCGACCCACCATAAAAACCTCCGCCATGAAATCGGACTAACACCGGTCGCTTTCCGCCTTTCTTTGGCTCGGGTGTCCAGAGATTCAGTACTAAACAATCTTCTCCCATTCCACCAGATTGAACATCATTTAAAATTAAATCGGCATACACATGGCGACGATTCCCCGGGATTTGTGGAGCAATATTTCCGTAACCAAATGCATCTCTAACGCCGGCCCATTTTTCTACAGGTTGTGGTGGCATGAAGCGATTTTTTCCGCTGGTATCGGCGCCATAACGAATGCCTTTGAATATAGAAATTCCACCGCTGACTAAACCGCGTAGTTTTCCGTTAGCAGTTTCAACGATTGGAAATAGATCTGCTTCGGAAGCGTTTAGTGGGCTGAGATAAGCAGAAGCGGTTAATGCACTGGCACCGGCTAATAATTCGCGTCGTTTCATGGGTTTAATCCTTAAAATATTTATCGTTGTTTTTTAATGTTTGAATTGGAATGAAAATCTAATGGTCAAGATGCTCCGAGAGCCACACTAATTTCAGTGCAGGTGTTCAACACGGTAGAGATGGAGGCTTTCATTTTTTCTTCTGTAAATCTTTCCTTTGCACCTGCAACTGCAATGGCCCCGACAGGATGTCCATCAGCCCCTAGAATGGCACCGGCTAAACTATTGACGCCTTTTCTCCAAGTGCTTGCTGATAATCCGTAACCGTTTTCATTCATTGCTTTTGCTTCTGATAATAGCTCGTTTAATTTAAATGTAGGCTTTGGTGTTTTTTGTGCGGAATAAATAGCGCGAATATTTTTCTCATAGTTATTTCGAAAAGAAAGAATCACTTTTCCAGAGACGGTAAATATTGCAGGTACACGTTCGCCAATCGTTGAGCTTGGTCTAATGGGGATAGGAGAGGCGATTTGTTCGAGATAAAGAGAATCATCACCATCCAGTGCGACGAGGTTGACAGTCTCTTTTGCCTCTTGATATAGGCGGTGCATAAAGGGCAGAGCTACTCGGCGTAAACGATTACGCGACATGACTTGCATGCCTTGCTCCCAGACTCTTAATGAAGAAAGATAATTTCCATCGGAATTTTTCTCGACATATCCAGCTTTGATCAGTGTGGCTAGTGTTCGATGGATATTACTTTTTCCTAGATCAAATTCTGTGGCTAACGCTGAGATACCCATTGGTACTTGCGAGCGGTTTAAGCGCTCTAAAATCTTTAGTCCTTTAATCAGGGTTGAGTCTATACGTTGAGCACTTGTCGTACTGTTTGGTTCAGAGAGCATTTTCGCTGTCATAGTTAAAGCCTAAATAAATAATATAAATTCAGTGGGTTGGTTCTACCTTTATCTCTTATCTCTTATCTGTGGTCGCAGAATCACTTGAAAAACTCCAAACCTTCAGTGAAATCATAGGGGAGTCTACAAGCTAGACGATTTAGGCTCTTTGTTAGGTTTTGTAATGTAGAACAATGTTCTATTTAACAGAATAATGCTCAAATGTTATAGTCTTCAGCATAAAAATAAAAGCGATCTTTAGGTGTTCTATTCAGCTACTGGTATTTCAGCCAAAGCATCTAAAATTTTTTCAAAAAAGAGAAGTTCTTTCTATGAAGACTTTCACTCTCGTATTAATTATCAGTTTGTTTTTACAGATACTTTCTGCCCATGGTGCAGATCAGTCATCGCTAGGAAAACCCGTGAATGTAGTCACGCATTCAGGGGAAATATCTGGTTCACAAATCAACATTCCAGCGAAGATTAATGTTTTTAAAGGCGTACCATTTGCTAAACCACCTGTAGGTGAGCTTCGATGGATGCCACCCAAGCCGATACATTGGGAAGGTGTGCGCGATGCGACAAAATTCTCTCTTCCTTGTTTGCAGAGAACTAACTCGGATGGCTCGTGGAATGGTGCTGGTGTCAGTGGCGAGAGTAGTGAAGATTGTTTGTATTTAAATATTTGGGCTCCTGCCAATGCTAAAAAAGCACCTATCATGCTTTGGGTATTCGGTGGAGGTGGAGTTATGGGTGCAGGCAGTGTTCCTACCTACAATGGTAAGGCGTTTGCACGAGACGGAATTATTCTGGTTACGGTCAATTATCGGCTTGGGGCTTTAGGCGGTTTTTCTACCCCTGCTTTGACTGCTGAAGCAAGAGAAACTCAAGAAGGTTTTGGTAATTATCATTTGCTCGACGTGATGGCAGCCTTGCGTTGGGTGAAGGATAACGCCGAAGCTTTTGGCGGTGATCAGAATAATATTATTTTGTTTGGTGAATCCGCTGGCGCAACTATTACAGCAAATCTAGTGACCTCGCCTATGGCGAAAGAGTTGTTCGATAAAGCAATTATTGAATCTACTGGATCGCTACCGACACCGGCAACCACATTAGAAGCTGCAGAAAAAAGAGGTGTTGAAGCGTTAGAGAATTTAGGTTTTAACGGTAATGACTCCGTAAATGAATTACGAGAAATATCGGCTGAAGATATCATCATGGATCGAAAAAACGGCCGTGGAATTCGTACCATTTTAGATGGCCGCGTCAAAACACAATCCATTTTAGATAGTTTCTCTGCTGGTAATGAAAATGATGTACCTATGATTATTGGCACCAATAGTGATGAAGGTCGATTGCGAGGAACTCAGCTCGTGGCAACTCATGCACAAGATGGTGAACCAGTTTGGCAGTATTTCTTTGATTACGTTCCTGAATGGCGAGGAAAGGAACAGCCAAATGGTGCTCCTCATGCTGCTGAGATTCCTTACGTTTTTGATACGCTTATCCATGATAGGCGCGTCGGAAAATACATGACTGAAAAAGATAACGCTGTGGCAAAACGCATCCATTCTTGCTGGGTCGCTTTTGCAAAATTACCTGCAGGTTCAAAAACTATAGATTGCGCTGAAGGCTTTAGATGGCCTGCACGAACGGATAAAAATAATAAAGCAGTGGCAATTTTTCAAGAGTTCCCGTCATTAGGTCAGGCAGAGGAATTACGTTCGCCTCCCAATGGCGCTAAGCCTGGGCCAACTAGCCGTCCTTAATAATATTGTTTTAAAAAAATAAAATTCGGAGATAAAGATGAAACGAAGAGCGTTTATAAGTGGCGGGTTTACGATGACAGCGACTGGTTTAGTTGTACCCAGTTTTGCGTTTGCGAATTCTGCTAAAAAGCCCATTGTAGAAACAGCACAAGGAAAAGTAAGAGGTGAGACTAATACATTAGGTATTAATGTTTTTAAGGGAATCCGCTATGGAGCATCGACAGGCGGTAAAAGGCGGTTTCTTCCACCAGTATCACCTCCTACGTGGGCTGGTGTCAGAGATACTTTTGAATATGGAGATCAAGCACCACAAGCGCAAACTCGTTTGGCGGGTGCTGAGCCTATGTCTGATGATTGCTTGCGTTTAAATGTGTGGACTCCGAATTTAGATAATAAAAAAAGACCTGTGATGCTGTGGTTTCATGGCGGCGGTTTTGAAGCTGGCGTAGGGTCTATGCCTTTTTATGATGGGACTAACATTGCTCATCGAGGTGATGTTGTTGTGATAACAATTAATCATCGCCTCAATGTTTTTGGGCATTGTTATTTAGGTGGAATTTTAGGGGAGGAGTTCAAGCAATCGGGTAATGTGGGTTTTTTGGATTTAATTGCATCGATGAAATGGGTAAAAGAAAATATTTCAAACTTTGGTGGCGATCCAGATAACGTAATGATCTATGGTCAATCTGGCGGTGGAAGGAAGGTGAGCTTAAATTATGCTTCTCCTTTGTCGCAAGGTTTGTTTCATAAAGGTATTGTACAAAGTGGTTCTCATTTAAAAGTTCAAACAGAAGAATTTGCAAATAATCTTGCCGAAAATTTATTAAAAGAATTAGGAATTGCCAAAAAAGATGCTCGAAAACTTCAGTCGTTAGATATCAATACGCTAACTAGTGCGCAACGAAAAGTCATCAGAGCTGCTGGCGCGCGGTTTTCTCCGATGTTAGATGGCGTTACTTTTCCGACGCAACCTTGGTTGCCAGAAGCACCTCAAATTTCAAAGCATATTCCCATGATACTGGGTACAACGCGAACAGAATTGACAAGTCAAATGGGTGGAATAGATGGCATTTTTGATATGAATGAAACGCAAGCTAAAGAGCGATTGAAAACATTCATATTAGAAAGTGATATTGATACAGCTTATAAAATATTTAAAGCATCTCGTCCCGAGTCAAATCCATCAGAAGTATTTTTCAAAATTGCGTCTGCACGAGGGTATGTAAGAGACCAAACGATCATGGCTGAACAAAGGGTCAAAGGGGGAAGTACGGATAATACCTATGTTTATCGTTTGATGTGGCGCCAGCCTGTCGAGGGTGGCCGACGAATATCTCAGCATTCATTAGATCTTCCATTTGTGTTTGACACTGTTGCTGCACTTCCCCATATAACTGGACCAGAATCTGAAGAGACTCGTGCGATGGTCAACAATATGGCAAATAGCTGGATTGCTTTTGCTAAAAAAGGCGATCCAAATAATAAAAGTATTCCGAAATGGAAACCTTATGATTTAAAAAATCGACCGACTATGATGTTTGATGTTCCAAGTCATTTAGAAAATGACCCTCATAAGGCGGAAAGAATATTTATGGCTGATTATCCGAGTCAGCAAGATGGTGGTAATGCGTTGCATCGACGAGCAATGTCTCGGTAACGTTGCGCTCCTTTGATCTTTAAATTGATTGTTTAATCGATCGCTCAATAATAAGAATAAATATTGTGAGAATAAAATGATACAAAATAAATTTTTATTTCCAGCTGTTATTCAATCCATCGTTTTGGTGAGTAGTTTGTCGGCGTTATCTTCGATAACTTCGGCACAACAGTCCGCATCGGGCCCTCGCCCTGCAGCCAATGCATCAAGGCCTGCGCCAAAGTTAGTGACGGATAGACACGCTGCTGCTCGCTCAGCCGGTTATCGCGCTTTGCATCTTTGTACCGGAACATTTACGTCGGGTTTGTCAGACGAGATGGTGCAAAAAACAATGAGTGGGCGTGCCAGTGATGGGATGGAAACAATTATTGATCGAGAGAAAAAGATAGTCAGTGTGAAATTCCTAGACGATATGGAGCCTCGAATAGCCGCTTGGCGTCCCGCATTAGGTTGTACTCAACTTCCCATAGGAGCGACAAGTGAACTGCTGGAAAAACTTCCCCGCATGGCAAAGAAAATCAAAACGCCAAGTTTGGATAATGAACCGTGGCCGATGGGAGATGTCGATGCGGTTGTTGAATTGCCGGCTCAGAAAAAACAAGCCGTCTCTGCAGTATTAGATGAGGCTTTTAAAAATCAACAAGGTAGTTATGCCGGTAACACGTGGGGAGTGGTTGTTGTTAAGGATGGAAAAATTGTTGCGGAGCGTTATGCCGATGGTTGGAGTCAGCACACGTCTTCACGAACAAATTCAATGTGTAAAAGTATTGGCGTTTCTCTGGTTGGTGTTGGCGTACAAAAAGGTTTGTTGGATATTCATAAAAAAGCACCACTTGAGGCATGGAAAACGCCGGGAGATCCACGCGGCAATATTACGCTCAATCACTTGTTGCAAATGGCCAGCGGTTTATACACCGAAGCTGGGCGCAATCCTCAAGGAGAGATTTATGGGTCGGGTGCGCCAGCGTCAGAAGTATCTACATGGGGCGTTATGGATTCTAAACCCGGTAAGCGTTTTGTTTATGCGGGTTCCGATACCATTTTAGCGACGCGAGCTCTTCGAGAAGCTGTTGATAATGATAAAAAATGGATGAGTTATCCTCATAAAGAATTTTTATGGAAGATCGGAATGACTCGCACAGTGTTGGAGGGTGATTGGCGTGGTGATTTTAATACATCCGGTCAATGTTGGAGTACGGCCCGAGATTTCGGTCGATTTGGTATGTTGTATTTAGCAAATGGAAAATGGAATGGTGAGCAGATCTTGCCTAGTAACTGGTCTGAATATGTATCAACGCTAGCAGAAGCTCAGCCCAAATCATTTGGTACTCCGGGGCGTGCTGGTTATGGCGCCCAGTTTTGGATTTACGATGAGATAGAAGGGCTACCTAAAAAAGCATATTCTCCTGGTGGGGCACTAGGCCAATTCGCAATGATTATTCCTTCTGAAAACCTTGTAGTTGTTCGCCGTGGGTTAGATAGAGGAAAGGGGTTCAACATTGCAAAGTTTTCCGCTGACATTTTAAGCGCGCTAACAAAATGAACGGAAATACTAAATGTTAAATAGACGAAAATTTCTTGCTTTAAGTGCTGTTGCTCTAACGGGCTTCACGACGGCATGCGCACGCTTTTCTTTATCTGAAAAAAAGTTTGAATCTGGACCCGGAAAACGACCATGGCAACATACTCAGCCTGAATTAGTTGGCCTTTCAGAAGGTGTTTTGAATGATGCGGCTACAAAATTATCAGCAGCAGGAGAAAGGCAAGGCATTGTGGTTGTTCGCCATGGCAAAATTGCTTTTGAAAAATATTGGGCCAATGACTGGGCGCTAGCTATTCCCGAATGGAAAAATGTTTCTTTTTCTTCAGGGAAATCCTGGGGGTCAACGATGGTGGGGCGAGCGATTACTGAAGGTAAGCTCGGAGTCGATGATTTGGCGAGCCAATATTACTCGCCAAAAAAATCAGGCTTGCATCCTCAAACAACCATTAAGCATTTATTAACAATGAGTTCTGGCGGAACGATGAATATGAAACCGAGCTCGGTTCCGCCAAAAAAACTTTCGGATAAATCTCCGGCAGGTGTTGGGGCTGAATACGAATGGTATCAAGAAGCGGAAAAAGGAACACCTCCAGGTTATGGGAAGCATATTATTCCTGGCGAAAAATATTTTTATGATGGTGCGCCCGCCGATCACTTGGCTAATATTATTTCTGTTGTCACTGGAAAAACCAGCTATCGATATATGATGGAGGATGTTGTTGCCCCGCTGGGTTGCGAGCATTTTGAATACCAATCAGAGGGAGTTGATACGGCTGGTAATGTTCGTTTTGGTGGCTCTATCTTAATTTCTTGTCGAGATATGGCGAGGCTAGGACAGTTATATTTGAATGGCGGAAGATGGAACGGCGAACAGCTTATTTCAGAGCATTATATTCGTGATGCGATATCAGCTTCAGCCGTTAATCCGGCTTATGGTTATCTTTGGTGGCTGAATTACACCGGCAGGGTAGAGCATGCGCCAACCTCAATGTATTTTGCGGCTGGTGCTAGAGGTCAATTTTGTTTTGTCTTGCCAGAACAAGATATGGTGATAGCGACGATGGGATTTGGTAAAAAAGTTTTGTCCGCGAATGATGCTTGGGAGCATTTTTCAAAAATTTTACCGGTGACTTAATGTGACTGTATCTAAATATTATTGGTACGTTTTATAGGGATTAAAAATAAAAATGAAAACAAATAAAATGCTAAATATTTTTTTTGCTAATGGGGTTGTCGTTGTTTTAGTCGCGTTAATAGCGGGATGCCAATCTTTACCAAAAAATAATAAATTGATGAATGATGACCCAATTGCGGGTGCCATGTGTGGTGCATTCGGAGGGGATATTACGACAAAAGCAAATGCAGTAGAGCCAAAGAGTGGCCGTGAATTTTATTTAGAGTACCCCTGTGATCTTAAAGCGGATGAAAAAGTCACGCTTGTACTTAACTTACACGGTGGTGGCTCGGCGGGAGCGTGGCAGCGGTTGTATTTCCCTGTTACTGATTACGCAACTCAATATAGATTAGTGGTTGCCACGCCGACAGCCGTTGTGGTGAAACCATTTCGCCTTTGGACCGCAGAGGCTGATGATCAATACTTAGAAGATTTAACCGAATTGTTAATTTCAAAATTTGGAAAAGATAATATTCAGTCGTTTTGGTTTGCCGGCCATAGCCAAGGTGGCTTAACAACGACGCGTATTATTTGCTCTGATTATTTTGCCTCGCGGGCTGATGGTTTTCTTAGTTTAGCGGGTGGGCGAGTCGGCATGCGTTTAGGTGGAAATCCCAGTTGTGATTATTCTCATATTGCAGAAACGGGTTCATTGGATTCTATGGGCACAGCGGGTATTCCTGATACATCACCTTTGGCAGACAGATTTAGTTGTGACGAGAAAAAGCGCCAGCCAGATATCGTCGATACGGTGGCGGGAAAAGTCTACGACACGAGAAGTGAAGAAACCGGAAGGCCTCCAAGAGAAGGCTGGGGCGGGAAGCCAGGGCCTGGTACGGCACAGGTCTATACCTTTCCTAATTGTGCCAATGGTGAATTGGTGGCAGATGTGATTAGGCTAGATAAAGGCCATACAGAAGGGTTGGAGCCTAAAATTACTGAGAAATTGGTAGAGATGATGGTGTCAATCCCCGGAGGTAAAATCAGAAGTTTATAGTTTGTTCATCGTTTGCTCATAACTTGTTCAAAGCTTGAGAGCTGTTTACGGGCACATCTCGTTAGTAATAGCTTTACGATTGAATGAACACGTAATAATTAATAAGGCGCTCAATATCAATTGAGCGCCTTTTTTGATGTTTGTCAAAACCTCGTGCTATCTGTGTGGCCGAAAAATGTCGTTTCCTTATTTTATTTTCTTGATGACTTTGACGTTAGATGCGGATAAGTGAGATTATGCGCGCCACAAATTATCATTTTGAAAACACGTTCTTTGTGTTTTGAGTATTTTGTTAGTCTCTAGGAAATCTTTCCAAATATGATGAGTATGATGTTACTTCAGCGTAGTGTGTTGGTCGCAACTGTATTGCTAATAAATATTTTTGGTTTTAGCGCAGCTGCTTCAGCCGATTTTTTTGGTGATCAGAATGGCTCTACGTGGTATGCCAGCGTTAACGCAGGCATAGCAGATATTGAATATCAATTTCCTAATCATTCAGACTTTAAAGAGCAAGCATCGGCATATAGTGTTGGTGCGGGTGTTAATTTTTTGAAATATTTTTCGTTAGAGATAAAGTATGTTGATTTCTCGCTAGCGAGGGATGATGTTGAACTGGACGTTTCTCAAGGTTCGAATTCAATTGCTGCTGATAGCATAGAATTAGACATGTTTGTTACCGCTATAGTAGGACGTTTACCCATAGGTGAATCAGTATTGATTGTGGGAAAAGTCGGCGTGGCAAATTGGTCATCGAGTGAAAACCTTTCTGGCTTAAGTGATAGCGATTCAGGAACCCAAATTATTCCTTCTGTTGGCGTTAGCTTTTCGGTTACTGAAAAATTATCAGTTGTCGCTGATTTGTTATTCTTAGAATTGGAGCCTGTTCATTTTTCTCAAAAGTCTAATCTCGATTCTCAGTTGTGGAACTTGGGTATTCAGTACGCATTTTGATGATTACATGTCGAATTAAATTGTATGAAAAAAACTAAAAAAGTGATGGTCGTGTAAATGTCTGCTGTTGATACTGATAAAAAAGACACGTCACATAAATTATTGAAGTCGAGCGCTGTCGTTGGTGTCATGACTATGTTGTCTCGCGTATTAGGTTTAATCCGCGATAATGTATTCTTTCGTTATATTGGCGCTGATTCTGGTGCTGATGCTTTTTTTCTTGCGTTTAAAATCCCCAATTTTTTGAGGAGGTTATTTGCCGAAGGTGCTTTTGCACAAGCATTTGTCCCTGTTTTATCAGAATATAAAGAGCAGGGCAGTAAGGCTGCTGTAAAAGAGTTAATTGATCGAGTCGCGGGCTGTTTGGGTTCTTCGTTATTACTAGTGACGTTTTTAATGGTGATTGGCGCCCCTGCCGTTACTTTTATTTTTGCTTTTGGTTATTGGGATAATCCAGAACAATTTGCATTAACGAGTGATTTTATTCGTTGGACTGCGCCTTATTTGTTTTTAATCTCAATGACGGGTTTTGCTGGCGCGATTTTAAATAGCCACGGGTATTTTTCAGTCCCTGCCTTTACACCTGTTTTATTAAATGTGGTTTTAATTTTAGCGGCTGTGATTGTATCGCCACTGATTGATCCGCCGGCATTAGCACTGGCTTGGGGAGTGCTGTGTGCTGGATTTGTACAATTTGTTTTTCAGATTCCCTATTTAAAGAAATTGCAATTGATGCCTTCTCCAAAAATGGATTGGCATCATCCTGGCGTAAAAAAAATCTTAACCCTAATGGTGCCGGCTTTGTTTGGTGTGTCGGTGAGCCAAATAAATTTAACAATTGATACCGTGTTGGCGACATTATTGCCAACAGGCAGTGTCTCTTGGTTGTATTTTTCTGATCGGTTATCGGAATTGCCCTTAGGTGTCTTTGGTATTGCGATCGCAACGGTGATATTGCCTTCGTTATCTCGTCATAGTAGTGCTGAAGATCCAAAACAATTTGCGTTAACGTTAGATTGGGCTGTCAGAATGATTTTTGTTTTGGGTGTGCCTGCCGCTGTCGCTTTATTTATTTTGGCCGAGCCTATTTTGCTAACGCTGTTTCAATATGGGAAAGCAACAGTTCATGATATTCAAATGTCGAGCTATAGCTTAAAAGCTTACAGCATCGGATTGTTGGCTTTCATGTTGATAAAAATTTTAGCGTCAGGATTTTTCTCTCGCCAAGATATGAAAACGCCTGTGAAAATTGGTGTCATCGCTATGGTAGTGAATATGGTGCTTAATGCTGTTTTTGTTTGGTTCTTTATGCAAAAAGAGGTTGGTCACGTAGGACTGGCATTGGCAACATCGGTATCCGCTTCCCTAAATGCTTTTTTATTATTCATGACGCTACGTCGCCAGCAAGTGTACGAATATGGCACCGGATGGCTTCGGTTTGTCATTAGTCTGGCTGTATCGACGACCTTGATGGTCGTGGTTCTTCAAATACTCCTCGGATTTTGGAGCGATTGGGCCATTTGGGGATGGTTTGAACGTAGTTGTTATTTAGCCTTTATCTGCATTGCTGGATTGGTGGTGTATGTATCTGGTTTGTTGATGAGTGGGATGAGGTTACGCCATTTTCGGGCCCCTCATTAGCTGCGATCTTTATCAAATAGCGAGAACGTCTTTCTGGCTCACTGCACGCATGAGGTTATGACTTAGTCTTTTGAATGCTTCTCTAAGGTAGGCTGATTCTCTAGCCTGCGGTATACTCCCATCCTTATTTTTTATCGCGGTCTGTATCTATCCTTCAGGGGGATGGCGGATGTTAGCGGCATAGCTGATTGGATAGACAAACCTAGTCAAATGAAATCATTTGTAATGACAGAGGAGCGCAAAGGTACCCGTGAGTGAAAGAGAAAAACAGCTCATACGTGGCACCATTAACTTGCGTCCAAAGCATCATGGAAGCGTAGTGACTATTGGCGCTTATGATGGCGTACATTTAGGGCATCAGGCGATAATTAAACAAGTTGTTGATAAGGCAAAAGAATTATCATTGCCATCTGTTGCAGTAATATTTGAGCCATTACCGCGCGAATTTTTTCAGCCGTCGTCATCCGTTGCAAGAATTCATCCGTTTAGGGAGAAGTGCCAAGCACTTTTCGCGAATGGAATTGATCGAGTATTGTGTTTGCCGTTTAATCAATCACTCAGCACTATCTCCCCTCAAGACTTTGTGCAAAATATTCTTACAGAAGGCTTGGGTGTTAAATATTTAGTGGTTGGTGATGACTTTCGATTTGGAAAAGACCGAGCTGGTGACAAGGCACTTTTAGATAAAGAAGGTTTGATTCATGGCTTCTCTGTCACTAGTGCAGAGACGGTTGAATTGCACGGCGAAAGAGTAAGTAGTACAAGAATTAGAAATTTATTGGCGGTTAATGATTTTACTGCTGCAGCTGAATGTTTAGGTCGGCCCTTTTCTATCTCGGGAAAAGTGGTTTATGGAAAACAGCTTGGTCGAACGCTCGGTATTCCGACGGCAAATATTGTTCTTAAACGGATCACCTCGCCCTTGGTGGGTAGTTTTGCTGGTCGAGTGTTCGTTCCAAGCGAAGGTTCTTTTAATGCGGTTATTAATATTGGTGTTCGACCAACGGTGAATGCATTACCTAAGCCTTTGTTAGAAGCTCATTTATTAAATTACGATCGCTCACTTTACGGCAAAAGAATAGAAGTGGAATTTTTACATAAACTTCGCGATGAGAAAAAATTTCCATCAGTTGATGTTTTAAAACAACAAATATATCAAGATATAGAAGACGCGAAACACTTTTTTAAAAACAAAAGTTAACTAGTAGAAACTAAGTTCGAACGTAAACGTAAATTTTAATTAAAATTAAAAAACACAGTAAAAGAGTAAGAAACCAACGTGACCAATTACAAAGATACCCTCAACCTACCCAAGACCGCTTTCCCAATGAAGGCGAATTTGGCGCAACGTGAACCCCAAACATTAAAGCGCTGGCAGAAAGACAATGTTTATCAGGAAATTCGTGAATCACGTAAAGGTGAGAAAAAATTTATTTTGCACGACGGTCCTCCTTATGCGAATGGTAATATTCATTTAGGCCATGCGGTTAACAAAACCTTAAAAGATATTATTGTTAAATCAAAAACGTTGAGCGGTTTTGATTCGCCCTATGTGCCAGGCTGGGATTGTCATGGTCTTCCCATTGAGCATCAGGTTGAGAAAAAAATTGGTAAAGCTGGCGTTAAAGTTGATTACAAAACATTTCGTCAGAAATGCCGAGAATATGCAACCAAACAAGTTGATGGTCAGAAAAAAGATTTTATTCGCTTAGGCGTCTTTGGTGATTGGGATAATCCTTATCTTACGATGAACTTTGAATTCGAAGCCGATATTATCAGAGCGCTCGGAAAAATTGCTGAAAATGGTCATTTGCAAAAAGGCTTTAAACCTGTTTATTGGAGCGTAGTGGGTGGGTCGGCATTAGCTGAAGCTGAAGTTGAATATCACGATAAAACATCGTTATCGATTGACGTGAAATTTGAAGTGAATGATTTTGCGGATATCGAAAAAATTATTCCTGATCTTTCTGGAAGTGGAAAGTTATCGGTTGTCATCTGGACAACAACGCCGTGGACGTTACCGGCTAACCAAGCAGTCAGTGTTAATCCCGAACTAGAATATGTTGTTATTGAGGCTGATGGCGAGCGATTATTATTCGCAGAGGCTTTACTTGATGCCGTCACCAAAAAAGCAAATATAGAAAACTATTCGATCGTTGGTCGTTGTAAGGGTGAAGCTCTAGAAAATTTAAAAATTAACCATCCTTTTTATGATCGTGTTGTTCCCGTTATTCTTGGCGATCACGTAACAACCGAAGCTGGCACCGGTTGTGTTCATACAGCACCCGATCACGGTATGGACGATTTTATCGTTGGCAAAAAATATAATATTGGCACATTAAATTATGTTGATGCGAATGGTGTTTATCGAAGTGATGTAGAGCTTTTTGCTGGTCAGCATGTGTATAAAGTTGATGAGCCTATTATTGAAGTTCTTAAAGAACATAATGCATTGTTGCATCAAGAAAAAATCACCCATAGTTTCCCACATTGCTGGAGAACAAAAACACCACTTATTTTTAGAGCGACACCACAGTGGTTTATTAGTTTAACGCAAAATAATCTATTGGGTGCAGTGAAAGACGCAATTAAAAAAGTAGAGTGGTTGCCTGCTTGGGGCGAAGCGCGTATCGAAGGCATGGTAGATTCTAGTCCTGACTGGTGTATTTCGCGCCAGCGTACATGGGGTGCGCCAATTGCTTTATTCGTCCATAAAGAAACACAAGCACTTCATCCAAATACCTCTGAATTAATAGAAGCCGTTGCTAAACGTGTCGAAAAAGAAGGGATGGATGCATGGTTTGAATTAAATGCTGAAGAGTTACTGGGTGCAGAAACGAATCAATACGAAAAAGTGACCGATACTTTGGATGTTTGGTTTGATTCTGGTGTGACTCATTACGCTGTTTTATCAAAACGACCTGAGCTAGCTTACCCTGCAGATTTATATATTGAAGGTTCAGATCAGCATCGCGGCTGGTTTCAATCATCGTTAAAAACGGCGATGGCAATTAATGGCGAGCCTCCTTATAAAGAAGTGATGACTTATGGTTTTACCGTTGACGAAAACGGCAGAAAAATGTCGAAGTCTTTGGGTAATGTTATTACGCCAGATGAAGTCATAAAAGATTTAGGTGCAGATGTCTTGCGTTTATGGATTGCAGCGACTGATTGCTCATCTGAAATGAGCGTGTCAAAAGAAATTTTAAATCGCGCTTCTGATTCTTATCGTCGCATTCGTAATACCGTTCGTTATCTTTTATCCAATATTAATGATTTCGACCCAGCCAAAGATGCATTAGAGCCTTCTGACATGTTAGCGATAGATCGTTGGGTTGTGGATCGTGCGGCAACATTACAAGATGAAATTATTTCGCTTTATGATAAATATCAATTTCATACTATTTTTCAAAAGCTCCATAATTTTTGTTCAACTGACTTGAGCAGTTTTTATTTGGATGTGGTGCGTGATCGTCAATATACGACACAACAAAATAGTATTGCACGACGTTCGGCACAAACGGCAATTTACCATGTTGCTGAAGCGTTTGTTCGCTGGATAACACCCATTTTGTGTTTTACCGCCGATGAGATTTGGACTTTGTTACCCGGTGATAGAAGCAAAACGGTTTTTGCGAGCCAGTGGTATGAGTTGCCACGATTTGAAGAAAATGAAAATTTCTCTCGCGAATACTGGCAACAATTGATGATTGCGAAAGATGCCGTTAACAAATCAATCGAAGCGCTTCGAAAGTCCGGTGACATAGGGAGTGCCTTGGAGTGTGAGGTGACTTTATATTGTGATGAAACTTGGCGGAAAGTTTTTGACAAGCTAGGTGAGGAATTGCGCTTCCTACTTATCACATCAAAAGTGGAGCTAGATGTATTATCTAATTTTTCAGCAGGTAAAGGTGAAGGCAATAATGAAGTGTCTGGCCTTGTTATTGTTGCTCGAAAAACCGATAACGAAAAATGTGAGCGATGCTGGCACTATTTAGAAGATGTCGGCTCCAATGAAGCCCACCCGACTATTTGCTCTCGCTGTGTTGATAATATTGAAGGCGATGGCGAAAAAAGACAATTTGTATAGATGTTTGTAATGATGGCGAACGATAAAGCTTCACCGTTAACTAGAGTTGGTAAAATAAATTAAATGAAAAAAACAGGAATATGGTTTGCAATAGCGATAGTCGTTATCGTGATAGATCAAGTAACAAAAGTTTGGGCCGAGTCTGTTCTAATTGACGGTAATGTCATTGTTGTTACTTCATTTTTTAAATTTCAATTAGCTTACAACACCGGCGCAGCTTTTAGTTTTTTAGGTGATGCGGGTGGTTGGCAACGTTGGCTTTTTGCTGTCATCGCCTTTGTCGTGAGTATTGGCATTGCAATTTGGATAAAAAAGTTGGCGACGTCAGCAAAAACAGATCGCTACTGGGAATTGTTAGCGTTAAGCCTTATTTTAGGTGGTGCTATTGGAAACTTATATGATCGAGTTCTCTTAGGTCATGTAATCGATTTTATCGTTTGGCATTATGAGCAACACTATTGGCCAACATTTAATATTGCGGATTCGGCTATTTGTGCAGGTGCGGCTCTGCTCGTTTTTGATATGTTATTTATTCAAGATCATAAAACCGAAGACGAAAAAACTAATTAATACTGGATGATGTAATGTCAGATTTATGCATTGGCGACGGGACTGAAGTAACGTTGCATTTCGCTATAAAATTAGATGATGGCTCAATCGTTGATTCTAATTTTGACAAAAAGCCAGCAACTTTTGTTGTTGGTGATAAAAATCTACTAGATGGCTTTGAGAAATTGTTGCATGGCTTGGCGGCTGGCGAAAAGGCAACGTTTGATGTCCTACCGGAACAAGGTTTTGGTCAACGTAATCCGAATAATATCCAAGAGATTCCTAGAGACGCATTTGATGCAGGTATGGAGCTAACCGAAGGTTTAGTGGTGTCGTTTGCCGATGCTAATAATAACGAACTGCCCGGCGCGGTTCAGTCTTTTACTGATGATGTTGTTATAGTTGATTTTAACCATCCGTTGTCGGGTAGAAACCTAATCTTCGATGTTGAAATCATTGAAGTAAAACCATCTACCACGCATTAATTTTACACTCTTTCTCCTTATTTAATTAGCTGGTTTATTATGAGTATTGCAATCAAACTTGCGAACCCAAGAGGTTTTTGTGCCGGAGTCGATCGAGCAATTGATATTGTTAATCGTGCACTGGATATTAATGGTGCTCCTATCTATGTTCGCCATGAAGTCGTGCACAACAAAACGGTAGTTGATACGCTAAAAGAACGTGGCGCAATTTTTGTTGAAGAGCTTGATGAAGTTCCTGATGATGCAATCGTTATTTTTAGCGCTCACGGCGTCTCACAAGCCGTAAAAAACGAAGCTGATAAAAGACAGCTAAAAGTGTTTGATGCAACTTGCCCGTTAGTGACAAAAGTGCATATGGAAGTTTTGCGTTACAGCCGGAAAGGGCAGGAATGTGTGCTGATTGGACATGCTGGGCACCCAGAAGTTGAAGGAACCATGGGGCAATATGATCATCAGCATGGCGGTGATATTTATTTGGTTGAAGATGAAAATGATGTTGAAAAATTAGTAGTCAAAAACCCAAGCAGCCTTTCCTTTGTTTCTCAAACAACGTTATCAGTTGACGATACTGCAAAAGTTATCGAAGCCTTAAAGAAAAAATTCCCTGCGATTGCTGGTCCCAAAAAAGATGATATCTGTTATGCAACTCAAAACCGCCAAGATGCAATTAAGCAATTAGCATTAGAAGCCGATTTGGTTTTAGTTGTTGGCTCACCAACAAGTTCAAACTCAAATCGATTAAGAGAACTGGCAGAACGTTGCGGTGCAAAAGCTTTTTTAATCGATGATGAAAATGATATTAATGAAACTTGGTTAGAAAATATAAAAACAATCGGAGTAACCGCTGGCGCTTCTGCGCCAGAGATTTTAGTGGAAGGTGTTGTGAAAAAATTAAAAAATTTAGGAGCTGAAATTCCTATTGAGGTCCCTGGCCAGTTAGAAAATATTCGTTTTTCTTTGCCGAAAGAGCTGCAGTAATGTTTAGTTTTTGATTTGTATATGAACGCTATCTGTCCTTTAATTTATACCGTTTATACCCGTCTTTTTTGCAATATCTATTCTTTTTCAGTAGCTTACCAGTCTCTACTTCAAGCAGTTTCTTGAATAAAACATTTTGAAAAGAAAACTAAGATTTCTTTCTTTTTTTGTCATACCTTCTTCGTAGTACTTAAGCTCAGTTTCTGTCCTGATTCGACATTTTCCGTCACTAGTCGTTGGCTCTTGCCGTTTATCCCTACCTTGAGGATCTTGGCTGTCGCCTCATATACTCTAGTTTCCTGATGATGATAATTTTACAGGTGCGAGTTGAATAGTTCTTACGCAAAACATCAAAAATATTCTGGAGATAATGTTCTTATAGGTGGATTTACACTTATAGAATTGATGATATCTATAGTTATTGTGGCAATTCTTTCCATGATTGCAGGGCCTTACCTATTTGGTTTTTTGAATAACCAATCTATGGTTGCCCAATCAAAAAGGTTTAAGTCATCGATTGAATATTCTCGTCAAGAGGCCACCTCTAGATTAATTCCTGTGGTTATGTGTGGAAGTGATGATGGAGTTAGTTGTCTGGGAACGCTTAACTGGGATCAAGGTTGGATAATCTTTCTTGATCGTAATGATGATCAGAATCCGGATCTTGGCACGAATAGATGTTTACCTGCTGAGGATTGTCTTTTAAAAGTCGACGATCCTGTCGTGCAGGGGTGGACTTTGACTGGCGATCAATCGTGGATCGGTTTTATGGCTGAAGGAGAGAGAGCTGGAGGTAGCGCAACTACTTTCAGGTTATGTGGAATTGATGCCCTTGCTGTAGGTGATACGACATTATCAAGAACATTGAGTATTAATGCGTCAGGAGCTTCAGCCATTCAAATAGGAACAGCAACATGTCCTTAAAGTTTAAATACAAATTAAAAAGTAAAGCTAATCAAGGCTCTTCAATGGTCGAAGTCATAGTGTCTTTGTTCATACTTGCAGTTGGCCTCTTAGGTGCGCTTTCCATGATGGTTAATGGCCAAAAAAGTAATCAAGTAGCTTTATTTGGGACAGAAGCTTATTTGATAGCTGGCGAGATGGCTGATCGAATCCTTGCTTATGATGATTTAGATACTGGTGCTGACAATTCAAATTATGACGGTATTGATACAACGGCTCTGCCTGCAGCTGCTCCTGGTTGTATTGCCGCAGGCTGCGACCGACTAGCACAAGTTCAATATGATGCTTGGGAGTGGGGTGATGCGTTATCGAGAAGGCTGCCTAGTGGTCGGGGTCTAATTGCTTATGATTTTGGTGTGGGTGTCTATACTGTGACGGTCATGTGGGATAGCGATCGGACTGGGGTGCAGGGAACTGGCTGTAGTGGTAATTCAAATGTGGATCTTGCCTGTTATCAATTGGAGGTGATGCTGTGATTTTATTTCGTCTTCAAAGGGGTGTTGGCCTTATTGAGGTGATGGTTTCTATCACAATTAGTGTGATAGTTTTAGCTGGCGTTTTGCAGCTTTATGCGTCATCAAATGGAAGCCAAAGAGCGCAAGAAGGGAGCTCCAGAATCCAAGAGAACATGCGCTTTGCCATGACAAAAATGGAAAAAGATTTTAATAACACTGGATTCGCAGGTTGCTTCTCTATGAGCCCTTTAGAGCCGCCGCCTTCGCAAGCCCAGCCTGCACCAGTAAGGATAATAAATACCCTTGGTTCAAATGCTGGAGCAAATCAGCAAAATGATTTCTCTACCTATATTAGTGGCTCAGAAGGAACGGGTTTGCTAGGTACAGATTCGGTCATAGTTAGATATGCGTCTGCTGCAGGTAAAATTCCTCTTGATGCTCCAATGCAAACGCTCAATTCAACGATAGATATTGATGAGAATAATCCTAATTATCAATCTTTAAGGCAGTATCAGACGGTGATCATTTCCGACTGCTCTAAGTCGACCATATTTATGATCACGAACGACCCAACGACAAGTGCTGGAATCATTGAGCATAATGCGGCTGTAGTTGCTCCTGCAGGGGGGGTAAACCCTGGTCAGTTTAACATATCGAATGCGTTCGAGCGTTTATACGGCGCTCAAAGCGGTTCTTCTACAGCTTACCTTTTTGCAGGTGCTTCTGGCGCTCACACCTATTCTGTACAAACAAGTGCTGCTGGTACGGCATTGGGCGCGGCCTGTTCAGCAGCTACTCCAGAATTCTGTGCATTATTTAGAGATAATCTTGAGCTTGTTGAAGGCGTCCAAGATTTTCAAGTTGAATATGGCTGGCAAGCGCAAGTTGCTTCTACAGTTCGCCCTGGGTACATGGTGAATAGTGGAGATCTTCGGTTTTGTACTGCTGATGTTTGTCCTGATATGTCGGTAATAGATAGAGTAAAAATCACTATGACTTTCAATTCTATTCAGGATGCACCAACAAATGATGGTAGTCGACTAGTCACGAAAACTGTCTCAAAAGTTTTCAGTATTCGTAATCAATTGCCTTTAGGTTGATCAGGAGAGTGTTGTTGTGAACAGTTTTAAGCGTCGATCAAGAAATCAAAAAGGTGTGATTTTAGTTGTTGCTATGGTGATTCTCCTCATCATGTCAATTCTGGGTGTCGCGACATTAACAAGTAGTACTCTCCAAGAGCGAATGACTGGTAATAGCCGGCAACGGACTTTATCTCAATTTGCCGCAGAAGCATCAATAAAAACTGCTGAGCAGTTTTTAACTGCAAATGTAACCGGAAACATTGATTTGGCGATGTTCAATGGACTTAACGGGTTATATTCAAATTACGCACTAATAAGTGATGGCGTTTTTGTTAATCCGAGCTCTGCGGTGATAGCAGATGTTGCAGATGATTCAGCATGGGCTGCAGGAAATAGTATTGCTGTTAATACCCTTAGTAATAATGTTGTTGGGCAAAGCCCGAGATATATCATCGAGTATATCGGTCGGGACAACCCTGGGAATAAGACCTTATTTGTTCCAGGAGATAACTCAGTACAAACGTATCCGCATGTTTTCTTGATAACGGGTATGGGGTGGAGTCGAGACAGTAATATTTATTCTGTTTTGCAATCGACATATAGAACGGGTGCTGGCGTTAATTTTAAATATTGAATATTAGTTGGCGGGATGACAATCCTGTCTTTAAAAAGATACAACAAGAGAAGTATTCGGTTGATCCTGAGGTGAGTTTATGAAAAGTGTAAATTGTAAGTCAGTTTTATTTGGTGTTGGGGTTGGGTGTTTTTTTTGCACTTCGGCTGCATTAGGCGCACCTGGGAAACTGAGTAATAATCCTTTATTTCTAGGCTCTTCGGTTCAGCCCAATATTCTATTGTTGATAGATGATTCGGGAAGTATGGACTGGGAAGTGTTGATGACAAATGGTGCTCTGAATGCTCACCCTTCAGCGCCTAATGGATACAACCTTGATTTTACGCCAAACGATAATGAGGAAAGAAGGGAGCTTTGTTATGGGTATAACGCCATGGCTTTCAATCCCTCAAAAATTTATTCGCCATGGGTTGGTGTGGATGCAAGTGGAACTAGCTATACAGACAGAACTTTGTTAACTGGCCTTAATAATCCATATAGCGGTATTGTGAACACTGGTAATATCATAGATCTAACCAATCATTATTATTATACCTATGTGGATACTAACAATGATGGCGTCTATCAAAATGGTGAGTGTTCTACGGCTAACTCTAATCGAGTTTTCGTTAATACGCTAACTGCTGTCGAGCAACAAAATTATGCAAACTGGTACAGCTATTATCGAAAACGTGAATACGTAGCTAAGCGTGCTATATCTGAAATAATCAATAAAAGTTCTGCTCGAATGGGTCTTGCGACACTCCACAATAACAATTCTGTGGGCACGATAATTCAAGATGTGGATAATAAAACACTTCCTGTTAATGCAACAGCGCAGGCAAATAAGCAGAATTTGGCTGACAACCTTTTTCAAATTGACTCTACAGGAGGTACCCCGTTAAGACAGAGATTAGATTGGGCGGGTAGATACTTTAAAACAGGAACCAATACAAGTAATAATCTATTTGGTTTCTCGCCTAATCCAAATTCCCCTATAGTGAGTGCAGCCAAAGGTGGTGAGTGCCAGCAAAATTTTACCGTTCTAATGTCAGATGGGTATTGGAATGGAGATCCCCCTTCTTCGATCGGTAATACTGATCGTGACGGGGCTGGGAGTTTTGATGGTGGCTCATATGCAGATAATGTTTCTGATACGCTAGCTGATGTTGCCATGAAGTATTATGAAACTGACTTGGCGACCGGTTTAGCTGATTTGGTGCCAACTGTTCAGACCAGTATTGGTCTCGATAATAATTCAGCCCAACATATGGTGACTTATACCGTTGCTTTTGGAATCGATGGCACTTTAACTGCTAATCCAACTGATCCTGTTGCTTCTTTTAATTGGCCTACGCCTTTTGCTAATAATCCAACTACGATTGATGATATGAGGCATGCTGCTTGGAATGGTCGAGGATTGTTTTTGAATGCAAAAGATCCTGATGCTTTAGTAAGTTCTCTATTAGCTGCAATCAATGATATTGATTCTCGCCAGGGTTCTGCGTCGTCAGTATCATTTAACACCACTAGTATTTCTAGTAATACTCAAGTGTTTCAGGCACGTTTTGATACAGACGGCTGGAGCGGAAGTCTTTCGGCATTTGCATTTGATACCAATGGCGTAGGTGTTTTAAATTGGAATGCCGGTACTGTTTTAGATCAGAGAGATTTGGTTACAAATCCGAGAGAAATTTTAACTTCTTCGGGAGTAAATACTACAACAAAAGGTGTTCCTTTTGTTTTCCCCGTTGATTATACAAACCCTACTTCTAATGAAATGTCCGTAGCTCAAATACAAGACTTACTTGTTAATGCCCCTTTTCCTAGCAACACTTCAGTTGCAGCTGAAATTGCGGCAAATCAGCAATACGGCCAAAACCTAGTCGCTTACCTTAGGGGAGATAACTCCAACGAAGGTGTTGCGCCCGGTCAATTTCGTCCTCGTCTAAAGCAGGGCGCTTCAACTGTTGTTCATCACCGCTTAGGAGACATAATTCATTCTAGTCCTCAGTTTGTCGGTGCCCCAGCGACTAATTACCCCGATTTAATAGAAGGGGTAGGTAACGAATACAGCACGTTTGTAAAAGCAAAAGCTACTCGTAAACCCGTAATTTATATTGGCGCAAATGATGGAATGCTTCATGCCTTTAATGCGAATACGGGCGCAGAGGAGTTTGCTTTTATACCAAATGCGATGTTCTCTGATCAGATAGGTGAAGGGTTGCATTATTTGGCAGAGGCAAATTATCGTCACAAGCCTTATGTTGATGGCTCTCCTTTTTCAGCGGATGTCTTTATCAGCGGATCTTGGGCCACTTATTTGGTAGGTGGCTATAGAGCGGGAGGAAAGGGTATTTATGTTTTAGACGTAACTAATCCTTCGACCATCTCAGAGGCTTCAGCGGGCTCTAGAGTTAAGTTCGAATTTACACATAATGATTTAGGTTACACCTTTAGTAGACCTCTTATTGGTAAAATGAACAATGGAAAGTGGGCTGCAGTTTTCGGCAATGGATATAACAATGATCCTCTAGGTGATGGTCGAGCTAAACTCTTTATTGTCTATTTGGATGGTAGTGGATACAAGCTATTGGATACGAAACAGGGCTCCATGGTGGGCTCGGATTGTCAGGCGGTCGGAAGTGATTGTAACGGACTGTCTTCACCTACTATTCTTGATATGACCGGGGATGCCATTATTGATAGAGCTTACGCGGGCGATTTATTTGGTAACTTATGGGCTTTTGATCTTTCGTCAATAGATGATAATCAGTGGGATTCGGCATATTCTGCATCAGCTACAGTACCCTCGCCATTATTCCAAGCTTGTTCTTCTGCAGTATGCAGTAGCGCTACTCGTCAACCGATCACTGTTAGGCCTACAGTGGCTGTTCACCCTTCAAGAACTAACTTGACAACAGAGCCTAACCTTATGGTCTATTTTGGTACTGGCCAATATATTGCTGAGGGAGATAACAGTAATGCAGACCAACAAACCATGTACGGTATTTGGGATGCAGGCATTGGGCAAATGACAAGAGTAAATTTACAAACTCAGACCGTAAGTAACTCGGCAACAGTAACAAGAGGGAGAGATTTAACTAACAATACCGTGAATTATACAGTTGGTTCTCCTACCTCTCAATTAGGATGGCTTATTGATCTACCAGCAACAAGAGAGCGAGTTGTTGTGGAGCCCCTTACTTCAGGTAATTTGTTGTTTTTTAATACAAATATCCCAGACGATACCCCTTGCAGTGTGGGTGGATCTGGTTATCTTATGTTTGTGAATCGACAAACAGGAGGCCAGCCTGACTTCACCGTTCTTGATTACAACAATAATGGGACTCTGGATGAAGATGTAATTTCTGGATACTTAATTGATGCACTACCTGGGGGCTCGAGAATCATTGATAATATTATAGTGACATCAGATTCCAGTGGAGACATTTTGGACTTTGATATCGCGGTAGACTTTGATCGAGTTCCTAAACGTTCTTCTTGGTCAACGGGTCGTTAAGGCTTAAAGAATATTAAGATTACAGAGGAATATGGCATGAATAAATTTATATTTTCACTTCTGGTTTTATTTTTTGTTTCTGTAAATGCTGTGTCAGAAAATGAAAGTTCGATACAGCGATTGGATGCTATTTATTTTGATCAAAGTGCATTGGTTGTTGATGATACATATTACAAAATGGATTTGAATATGAAAGTGATAGCAAGTGATGGTAAGGGAATAAATAAAAAACTGTTAAAAGAAGGTCAAAAGATAATAGTTAAATTCTCTAAGTATCGAGCTGGGCAGTACCAGCAGATAGAAGAGATACAGGTTGTGCAGCAAGATAAATAAACGGCTCAAGATCTTTTATTATCGAAAGGCAGGTGATTGTGAAAAATAAATTGGTTGGTATAACTAGTCAGAGCGGCTTTACAATGATAGAAATTATGATTGTAGTTTTGATTGTCGCCATTATATCTGGTCTAGCTTTGGAGTCTTATTCAAATCAAACGACTAGAGCTCGGCGTGCTGAAGCTAAAGCATTTTTATTAGAAATTGCTGCAAAAGAAGAAAGTTTTTTCTCTCAGTATGTATCTTACACTGACGTGATAGCGAGGCCTGGTGGTGCATGTGTAGGAGTTGCTTGTGGTCTTGGTCTAGGGGCAAATATAAGCCCTAGAGGTTTTTATTCCGTCACAGCAGCATTGCTTCCTGCTGGCTGCGCTCCAGGAGGAGCTCAAAATTGTACGGCTTATACTTTGACAGCCACTCCAGTTGGTATTTTTGACGCCGACTGTACAACAATGACTTATACAAATATTAATGTCAGAGGTTCTACTGGTGCGGGCACCATAAATGAGTGCTGGCGATAATTTGAATTTTTAAGTGCAGTATAATTTTCCTCCATCGGTCGCATTTATTATCCCATCTTTATCTGTGTCTGCGCCGTAATATGCCCGGCCGGCACGATTCCAAGTTATCCTTCTTATTGATTTAGGCCTTTCTTCATGCGGGCAGACAATAAAGCTTCCTAGTTGGGAGCTATTACCTTCAGAATTAATTTTAACGTAAGGTAAGCCGAAGGACACCTTTGTTAAAATAGTAAAGTTATTTATATTAACAGGATTCTGGTTAATGATTTCATCAAGCTCTGGTTTTTTATTTTTGTTTTTATCAGAGAAAATGATGATGGAATGACTCCACTTCAAGCTGCATTGTGAGCCATTTTCAGAGCCACAAATGATAATGTTTTCTTTAAGAGAAACAGCTGAAGACCTAGCGAATAACAATGAGTGTAGAAGAAAACGGCTAATAGAATCTGCTTTTCTTTTTTCAAATATTTCGGTTAAATGCGGTGTTCCTAATGATGCAAGGGTTGCAATAATAAGTAAGCTAACGAGACAATCTATTAAGGTGAAACCATTCCTTATCATGAAGACCTCCATGTCCTCTAAATCTTTAAGTTAGGTATATTACAATCTTAATAAAACTAGAAATATAGAAGATGTCTAGAAGAAGTGTAAGAGATCGCCTGTTTGGTTTGGTCGTGATTAGAATTTGAGGCGATAATATTGTTTTTAATCATCTTCAGAGTCTAGCCCTAGTTTTTTAAGCCGATAGCGGAGGGACCTGAAGCTGACGCCTAATTTTTTAGCGGCAGCTGTTCGGTTCCAGCGAGTTTCATCTAGGGCTTTAGTAATGACATCGCGTTCAATATCTTCTAGGTAATCATCTAAAGATCCTAGCAGTGGGCCTCGGTTCACGCCGTTACTAGAAGTTGTGTTGTCGTTTTGCTCTTTGTTCGGTAAGTGTAAGTCTTCTGGTCCAATAATGTCGTTATCACAGAGGGTGTAAGCTCTTTCTAGAATGTTTTCCAGCTCACGAATGTTTCCAGGGAAGGCATATTCTTTTAGTGCTTTAAGTCCTTCTTTTGAAAGTTCAGCAGTTTCTAGTTCTAGTTCTTCAGCAAAGCGAGCCAGAAAATGTTTGGATAAAATGGCAATGTCTTCTTTTCTATCGCTAAGCGGGGGAAGATCTAGCTGAATGACGTTTATTCGATAAAACAAATCATTTCTAAATCTATTTTCTTGAATTTCCTTATTTAAATCTTTATGCGTTGCGCTAAGAATACGAACGTCAATACGATCTTCTTGTTGTCCTCCAACAGGGCGAACAGCTTTTTCTTGAATCGCTCGCAATAGCTTAACCTGCATGTCTAAGGGAAGGTCGGCTACTTCATCTAAAAATAACGTGCCACCGTGTGCGGCCTGAAATAGACCTTGCTTGTCGCCGGTTGCACCGGTAAAACTTCCTTTCTTATGCCCAAAAAATTCACTTTCCATGAGTTCGCTTGGAATAGCTCCGCAGTTAACGGGAATGAAGGGTTCAGTGCTACGAGGTCCTTGTTCGTGAATGGCGCGCGCAACTAATTCTTTTCCCGTTCCCGATTCTCCGCTGATATAAACGGGGGCTTGGCTTCGTGCAAGTTTCATTATTTTTTTTCGGACAAGATTAAAGCTTTCTGCATTACCTAATAACGTGGAAGTTTGTAAATTATTTTCGTTATTAGTCTTGTCACCGTCATCTGATTTTAATTTTAGTGCTGCTGAAGTGATTTTTCTTAGATCTTCGAGTTCTACAGGTTTAGATATGAAGTCAAAAGCACCGGCCTTCATTGCCTCGATGGCTGTGTCCATGTTCCCGTGGGCAGTAATGACAGCAATGGGGATATGTGGATATTCTTTTTGGATCATTTTGACGAAATCAATTCCGTTGCCATCAGGTAGTCGCATATCCGTAAGGCACAGATCGTATGCCTTTTCAGAAATCATAGCGTTTGCTTGTGTGAGATCAGAAGCACAATCTGTATCGACTCCCATTCTTCCTAACGTTATTTCAAGAAGTTCACGAATATCAGGTTCGTCATCTATAACTAAGGCAAGTGAATTTGTCATAGTGCTCTTTTTTATTGCTGTTTTTATCGAGTGATGTTTCATAATACTCGATCCAGTCGGGTGATCGAGGCAGGAGAATATATGTACTTTGGATTCTCGTTTATAATGGTTTAAAAAATTCTTTCAGGGTGAGCAAGTGTAATTCTAAAGGCGCTTTTGCCATCAACAGTTCTTTTGTAGTCTAGATTGGCTTGGTTTCCTTCACAAAGTTCCCGTGAGATATAAAGCCCTAGGCCAGATCCTGCCGATTCAGTGGTAAAAAAAGGTTCAAAAATTTGTTCGATATCTTTGCCTGCAACCCCAATGCCGTCGTCGATGACCTCAATATAAGGAAGTTCGCTTTCTAGATCAATAGCGGCTTCTAAGGTTACTGTTTCTCTTCCTGTATTCTCTTTGCTGTAACGTAAACCATTGTCACAAAGATTGGTTAAAACTTGATGTAATTGGCTTGTATCGATTCTGCTTTGGATGGATTTGTTATGTACGTTTAATGTTATATCAGCATGTTTGGTTTCTTTATATTCTTTAACAAAATCTGGTAGCCAGAATGATAGGTCAATCAATTCTGCTACTGAGCTTTTGCGGCTAGATAACTGTAGGACATTCTCAATAATATGATTAACTCGCTTCGAGTGGTTTTGAATAATCTCACTTAATCGAGCATCGTGTGTTAATAGGTCAGAAGACTCAGAAAGTAATTGAGCGGCGTGGCTTATCGCTCCCAAGGGGTTTCTGACTTCGTGAGCAATACTAGCAGTTAGTCTCCCAAGGGAGGCTAGTTTAAGTTGTTGAGCTTCTTGAGATAATTTTCGATTATCTTCAACAAAAATCAAAGTGTCTGATTGATCATATGCATCCATTTTCGCGAAGCTAATCTTTAGTTCAGGGCCTTCGTTGTGGGTTTTTAAATGAGGTGAGCGAGTGTGGGGGTAAGCGTTCCAGATCTGTAATTGTTCATAGAGTGGGGCAATATCTTTGATGTGTGTAGGTGTTCGATGTAATAGCGATAAAAAAGTTTTTGCGGCACGGTTAGCAAGTACGATTTCATTTTCTGAGTTGACAACGAGAATGCCTGTTCTCATTCTTTCTAAGATTAGCTGAGAAAGCTTTTGTAGGTAAGCGGCATGCTTGGCTTGATCTTCAGCTTCTTGATTTGATTTCCGAATTCTTTCGCTCAGAATGCTAAATGCAAATGCTGTTGTAAAGATTAAAATTCCGAAAATGCCAGCGGCGAAAACAGAACGTTTTTCGTTGATACCTAAAAATTCGTTAAAGACGCCTTCAGTTAGCACTAATATTGTCGCAAAACCGGCTAGCGCTAAATTAATGTGACGTGGTAAAAAGATCGTGCCAGCGGCAATACAAACTAGAATGAGATAACCAATATCCATGCCCGCACTTGCGTGCATGAGTAAGGTAAGTGCTGAAATATCGATGAATAAAAGAAGAACTATTTGTTGCTTGTTAGGAGAGAATTGATTTTTCCATAAGAAAAAAAGTGTGAGGATGTTGGTAATAGCGTAAGTCCAAACCGTATAAAAAAATAAAACAGGTAGCTCGGAGCCTAGGTAGTTAACTGCCAGTTTAGCAGTGAATAATAGAAGAACGATACAGCTTAGTAGTGTTCTGTAGTAAGCATAAATGCGGAGAAGCTGATAATCACTATCAATCACATATCCGTCATTGATAGGGAATTTTTGGTGTGTACTACTAAGATGGCTCTTTTTTTGAGATAGAGTCAAAGTTTTACCTATTTGTATTATTGATTATTTGCGAAAAACCTTCCTAGTTACTTTGTCGAATTATAGCTGAAGTTATCAAGGATTACCTTTGTCTAAGGTTTCTTTGATTATGTATAATGCTTCGCTTTAATTAATGAGAAGTAAGCTCGCTTGAACGGTATTTATAAAATAAATGCTGGAACGCAAAAATAAGCTTTGGGAGTAACGCGCTAGATGTCGAGTTTTATTGTAGTAATGGCACAGATTAATCCTTTGGTGGGGGATATTCCTGGCAACACTAAAAAAGTCATTGAATCTGTACGTAAAGCTGAGCAAGAACATAATGCAGATGTTGTGGTGTTTCCTGAGCTAACGTTAATGGCTTATCCTCCTGAAGATCTATTACTAAGAGATAGCGTTGGTCTTCGGATAGAAGCAGGTCTGCAATCTATTTTAAAAGCAAATTTAAAGGCGACTGTTGTTGTTGGGTATCCCCGACTTATTGATGGCCGTGTTTACAATGCGGCGGGTGTTATTCGTGATGGTGAATTGGTTGCGGAAGCACATAAGCAATGTTTGCCTAATTATCAGGTGTTTGATGATAAGCGCTATTTCACTTCGGGTGAAGATACCTGTGTTGTTGATATTCAGGGTGTTCCTACTGCGCTTATGATTTGTGAAGATGTATGGAAAACCGAACCTTGCAGAAAGGCAAAAGAAAAAGGAGCCAAGTTAGCGTTGGTTCTAAATGCATCTCCTTTCGAATTGAATAAAGTGAATGTTCGTCCTGAAGTTTTGTCTGCGCGAAATAAAGAATCTGGGCTTGCTTTTATCTACGTGAATCAATTAGGTGGTCAAGACGAACTAGTGTTTGATGGTGGGTCAATGGCGATGGATTCGCGGGGTGAAATAAAATCTCGAGCGCCTTTGTTCGAAGAGAATTTATACCCAGTGGAAGTCACTTTTTCGGAAGGAGCTTCTTCCAAAGAGATAGGCAAAAATACGGCCCAATTGATTAGTATGGCTTCATCGATTCAAGCCCCAATTCCTTCAAAACATGAACGTGTGTATCAAGCGCTTGTTATGGGGGTGAAAGATTACATCAATAAAAATGGCTTCAAAGGTATTGTGCTTGGTTTGTCGGGTGGTATTGATTCTGCGTTGGTATTGGCGATAGCCACTGATGCGCTAGGCTCTGACCGTGTCGAAGCTGTGATGATGCCCTATCGTTATACATCTGACATGAGTGTTGAGGACGCAGGAGAAGAGGCGCGCTATCTTGGTGTTGAATATAAGGTGATTTCAATCGAGCCAATGGTGGAAGCCTTTCTTGCAGCATTAAAAGATGAGTTTGCAGGTTTAGGAAAAGACACGACAGAAGAAAATTTACAGGCGAGATGTCGCGGCAATATTCTAATGGCTATTTCCAATAAAAAGGGATCCTTGGTGTTAACAACGGGGAATAAAAGCGAAATGGCAGTTGGCTATGCGACGCTGTATGGCGATATGGCCGGTGGATTTGATGTGTTGAAAGATGTTTCTAAAACGCTGGTTTTTGAATTAGCTGAATACAGAAATACATTAGGGTATGTCATTCCTCAGCGAGTGATTGATCGACCACCGTCAGCGGAGTTAGCTCCAGATCAAAAAGATGAAGACAGTTTGCCGGCTTATCCAATTTTAGATCAGATATTAGCAGCGTATATTGAAGAAGATAAAAGTGGCGAAGAAATTATTGCGAGCGGCTTTTCGCGAGAAGATGTTGAACATGTACTGCGTTTAGTTGACATTAATGAATATAAACGCAGACAGGCTGCCGTTGGACCGAGAATTACTAAGCGAGGTTTTGGTCGAGATAGGCGATATCCCATTACTTCTGGTTGGAAGATTGGCCATTAAAAACTAGTTAGTAATATATTCACAGATACAAAAAAGCCCTGTATGTATTATCAATACAGGGCTTTTTTGTTGCAGTTAGGAGTTCGCGATAATTTGTTGTCTAGTGTGTTTTGTATTGCGGATCAAACACTTCACGCGAATCAAAACCACCGGGGTCTTGTTTGTCGAAAAGTCCAAATGTTAACTTGTTAAACCAAGAGCGATCTTCAAGAGAGCTAAATTTAAAATCAAACGCTCCATTTTTTTTCAATGAAGGATGTTGAGGGTAATTCTTTTTTAAAGTGGCTAAGGAGCCTTCCATCAAATCTTCCATGCCAAGCAAACGATATCCTTGAATTAAAACGGCAAGCGCATCTGGGACAGCAGGAGTTTGTTGGAAGTTTTCTAGGACATAGCGACCTCGACCTACAGCAGCCACATAAGCACCACGCTTAAAATAATAATTGGCGACATGAATTTGATAGCGTGCGAGTAGGTTACGTAAATAAATCATCCGCTTCTCTGCATCTGGAGCATATTGGCTCTCTGGGAACAGAGTCAGTAATTGGCTAAATTGAGCAAAAGACTCTCTTGCTGCTCCCACATCACGTTTGCTGGGATCAGTTGCTGCAAAGCGATCAAACAAGCCACCACCGATCGAGAATGAAGATAGACCTTTTAGGTAATATGCATAATCCACATTTCTGTGTCGAGGATGAAGACGAATAAATCTATCGGCGTTTGCAATAGCAGCATCAAAATCGTAATTGCGATAATGAGCGTGAATCAATTCTAGCTGAGCTTGTTCAGCGTAAGCGCCAAAAGGAAAGTTTTCCTCAAGAAGCTGTAGATTTTTAATGGCTGATTCCCATTGCTGAGACCGTATTTGTCGTTCAGCTGTTTCATAGAGCTGCTTTTCTGTTTCTCTAATTCGCTCTGCACGATTCGCATCTTTTTCTTCTTGAGTGGCGCAAGCGCTCAATAGAGTCATTAAGCATAATCCAAGGAAAGAGAAACGAATGACTCGTCGGTTGAGCAAGAGTATTGATTGATACATAAGTCGTAAGGCTCTGTCTGTTATAGGAACTTTTGAAAGCAACTGCTGAAAGTAGCTGTTTCTAGCGAATTAGTTGTATTTGTTTGATAAGTGATTTTAACGCTATATTGTAGCGACCAAATAACGGCCAAGCATTATTCCATAGGATTCGCTTCAATGCACTTTGGTTTCTAGCGCTTAGTATTGATAGTTTGCGTGGATTTACAGGTTATTCTGTTTAAAGCGTGTAAAATCAGGGTCTCTGATATTTCCTTACTATGGGTTCTAACTACCTGATTCTAATAAGTGACCAAATCCTCTTATGCCAAAAACACCTCCACAAAACGATCTAGAGCCACAAGCCAGTCATGAAACAGAGGATTCACAGGAGGTTGATCGACGACTAATTAAAGTGCCTCATGACTATTTAGGTCAACGGTTGGATCAGGCTGCAGCTGCATTGTTCCCTGATTTTTCACGGGCGAGGATCCAAGAGTGGATAAAAAGTGGGGATCTTTTGGTTAATGGGAGTTCTGGAAAGGCTAAAAATAAGTTAGCGGGTGGTGAAGAGCTGGTATTAACCGTAGTTACTGAGCCACAAGGCGACTGGGTGGCAGAAGATATTCCTTTAGAGGTGATCTATGACGATGAACAAATAATCGTGATTAATAAGCCTGTGGGAATGGTGGTTCATCCTGCGGCAGGGAATCTTTCAGGCACTTTGTTGAACGGCCTATTGTATGCCTATCCGGAATTAATTGACCTCCCCCGTGCAGGGATTGTTCATCGCCTCGATAAGGATACCTCGGGTTTGCTGGTTGTGGCTCGAACGTTGAAAGCGCATCAGTCTCTCGTATCGCAATTACAAGCGCGTGCCATGGGCCGAGAATATATTGCTGTCGCTTGGGGGAGGGTTCCAGCTCAAGGGACGATCGATGAGCCGATTGGCCGTCATCCGATACAACGCCAAAAAATGGCGGTGATAGAAAACAAAACTATTCATCATCCATCCACTAAACATAATATTCCAGATGAGTATTTGGAGCGTGTCAAAAAAAATAACGGGAAAGAAGCGATAACTCATTACGAAGTGAAACATCGCTTTTCTCATCATTCCTTAGTGCAGTTGAAATTAGCCTCGGGAAGGACTCATCAGATACGCGTGCATTTAACGCATATAGGGCATCCTCTTGTGGGAGATCAAACATACGGGAAGCGACAGCGATTCCCGAAAGATATGCCTGAATCAGCGAGCCAAGCGGTAAGTAATTTTCCGCGGCAAGCACTGCATGCGAGACGGCTAACGTTGATGCATCCAGAAACAAGTCAAGAAATCAGCTGGGAAATTCCGCTGCCAGCGGATATCGAACAGTTATTAATTGCACTTGGCGAAACTGATGGATGATTCATTCGATATATCAATGAATGGCAATGTCATTGGCTTTGAGCCGGAGTGGCAAACTGATGATCGAAGACTGCCTGCTAATGTGAAAGCTTTTGTTACTTATCGTGCTGGAGGGTGTAGCGCTCCGCCTTTTGATTCAAATAATTTAGCACTCCATGTTGGCGATGACGGTAAGAACGTAGAAAAAAATAGAGAAACTTTATCGAGCCGGTTAAAACTTTCTGCTCCGATAGCTTGGCTGACTCAAATACATAGCGATCGCATCATTACAGAAAGTAATTTCTTTGCTGAAATCGATGATCGAAATCACCCTATGGAAGCCGATGGTGTGGTGTCTTGTTCTTCAAAATTAGTTTGTGCGGTAATGACAGCTGATTGTTTACCAGTCCTTTTTTGCAATAAACAGGGAACACAAGTTGCGGCTATCCATGCGGGTTGGCGAGGTTTGGCTAATGGCATTTTAAAAAAATCCGTGTCGGCATTTAACAATAACAGCGCTGATGAATTGATGGTTTTTTTGGGTCCGGCGATTACTCAAAACTGTTATGAAGTAGGCGAGGAAGTTGTGAGTGCGCTGGAATTAACGGTGTCTTTAAGAAGAGAAAACTTTGCGAGACTGTCTGTGCCGGTGTTAAAGGATTCCTTTTTAAATCAAGCTGAGAATCAAGAACAAAAATCATCAAGAATTAAAATGAAAAAATATCATCTCGATATGTATGCCGTTGCTAAAGCTCAGTTGTCAGAGGTGGGGGTGTTAAACATATCGGGTGGTGATCGTTGTAGTTTTTCAGAAAAAAATAATTTTTATTCTTACCGGCGTGACGGACAAACGGGCCGTATGGCGAGCCTGATTTGGCTCGAATCTTAAAAGTATTTCCAAGTAATCCCTAGTCGTGATTTTCTTCGTCAATTGCCATGCGGTTACGTCCTCTTTATCTAAGCCCTTTCCTTTTTAGCCGCTAAAAGCCAGCATTAGAGGCCCCTCAATATAAATCAATTGATCTACATCAGTTGAAATATTTTATACAGCCCCAAAATGTAGTACCAGTAGTCAAAACATCTTTAAAGTTCCTGCCTAGTAAAATGGAAAGGTAGGACTCTTGAATTATTTGAGGTAAACAATGCGAATAGATCGATTAACTAACCAATTTCAAATGGCACTTTCAGATGCGCAATCTCTGGCCGTTGGTCGAGATCATAACCAGATAGAGCCTCCGCATGTATTGCTAGCCATGTTAGATCAGCAGGGTAGTAGCGTCCGCCCGCTCTTAGCGCAATCGGGCTTTGATGTTAACGGTTTGCGAAATGGCTTAGCAAAAGAGCTGGATGGTCTGGCGCGTATTCAAAATCCGACTGGTGATGTCAATATGTCGGCGGAGTTATCTCGCGTATTAAACTTAGCGGATAAACAAGCACAGCAAAATGGCGATAAGTTTATTTCTAGTGAAAGTTTATTGCTTGCAGTAATGAATGATTCAAAGAGTTCACTTGGGAAAATCTTAAGCCAGTTTGGCGATAAGAATCGTTTAAAAGAAAGTATCGATAAAGTTCGAGGTGGAGAAACGGTTGATGACCCCGAATCAGAATCTAATCGGCAAGCTCTCGATAAATATACGATCGACTTAACAGCCCGTGCTGAAGCTGGAAAGCTCGATCCTGTCATTGGTCGCGATGATGAGATTCGACGAACAATTCAAGTGTTGCAACGAAGAACAAAAAATAATCCCGTGCTAATCGGTGAGCCGGGTGTGGGTAAAACAGCTATTGTTGAAGGCTTGGCTCAGCGGATTATTAATGGGGAAGTCCCTGAAGGATTAAAAAATAAAAGGTTGCTCTCATTAGATATGGGATCATTAATAGCAGGTGCAAAATTTCGCGGTGAATTTGAAGAACGACTCAAAGCGTTGTTGAATGAGCTTGGCAAACAAGAAGGCCGAATCATTTTATTTATCGATGAGATTCATACGATGGTCGGCGCCGGTAAAGCCGAAGGCGCAATGGATGCGGGCAACATGTTGAAGCCTGCACTTGCCCGCGGAGAATTACATTGTGTTGGTGCGACAACGCTTGATGAATATCGAAAATATATTGAAAAAGATGCTGCATTAGAACGACGCTTTCAAAAAGTATTAGTCGATGAACCAAGTGAAGAAGATACCATTGCGATTTTACGCGGACTAAAAGAGCGATATGAAGTGCATCACGGCGTTGATATTACCGATGCTGCCATTATTGCGGCGGCAAAGTTATCGCAACGGTATATCACCGATCGACAGCTTCCCGATAAAGCGATTGATTTGATCGATGAAGCGGGTAGCCGTATTCGCATGGAGATCGACTCGAAACCGGAAGTGATGGATCGATTAGAGCGCAGGCTTATTCAGTTAAAAATAGAAAGGGAAGCTGTAAAAAAAGAAGATTCGGAAACTGCTAAAAAACAATTAGTGAAATTAAATGAAGAGATTGAAAAGGCTGAAAGAGAATTTTCTGATCTAGAAGAAATATGGAAGGCAGAAAAATCAGCGCTGCAAGGATCACAAGGAGTCAAATCAGATTTAGAGCAGGCAAAGCTAGATGTTGAAGCTGCTCGTCGCGCAGGTGATTTGGGTCGCATGTCTGAATTACAGTATGGTTTGATCCCAGAATTAGAAAAACAACTGGCATCTGCATCCGAAGCAGATATTGTTGAAATGAAACTGCTGAGAAATAAAGTCGGTGATGAAGAAATTGCTGAAGTGGTTTCTAAGTGGACAGGGATTCCTGTTTCAAAAATGTTAGAAGGTGAACGAGATAAATTAATTCGCATGGAAGACGGTTTGCACAAGCGTGTAATCGGACAAGAGCAAGCTGTTGTTGCTGTTAGTAACGCTGTGCGTCGATCGCGGGCTGGTTTGTCTGATCCTAATCGTCCGAACGGATCTTTTTTGTTTTTAGGTCCAACAGGTGTGGGTAAAACAGAATTATGTAAAGCGTTGGCAGAGTTTTTATTTGATAGTGATGATGCGATGGTTCGTATCGATATGTCAGAATTTATGGAGAAGCATTCTGTTGCTCGGTTGGTAGGCGCTCCTCCTGGGTATGTGGGTTATGAGGAAGGTGGTTATTTAACCGAAGCCGTTCGTCGTCGTCCATATTCCGTGTTGCTGTTGGATGAAATTGAAAAAGCGCATCCCGATGTGTTTAATATTTTATTGCAAGTGTTAGACGATGGCCGTTTAACCGATGGGCAAGGTCGAACTGTTGATTTTCGGAATACAGTTATCGTGATGACATCTAACTTAGGTTCGGGTGTGATTCAAGACATGACGAAGTCTTCTGAGTTTGAATCTGAGATCGTGAAGCAAGAATCGATAAAAAATGCTGTAATGGAAGTGGTTGGTGGGCATTTTAGACCAGAATTTATTAACCGTGTTGATGAGCTTGTGGTGTTTGAGCCGTTGGCGCAGTCTCAGATTCGTGGTATCGCAAAGATTCAGTTGGACTTATTAAGTTCACGCTTAAAAGATCGAGAATTAAGCTTTGAAATTGATGATGGCGCTCTCGATAAATTAGTTTCTGCTGGATTTGATCCGGTGTTTGGTGCGCGGCCTCTTAAAAGAGCGATACAGCAATATATAGAGAATCCGTTAGCACAAGAAGTGCTGGCTGGAACCTATGCTCCTGGAGATACTATTCGAGCAGCGCTGTCAGATGATAAAGAGAAGATTGTTTTTACGAAATAAAAAGTGTTATTGCTAATTTCATTTTTGGCTATTGAAAACACGCTTTGCATTCACACAAAGCGTGTTTTTGTATTAGCGAGTGCATCTCTAGAACTGTCGAGTTTGAAGAGTGTTGGCGATACACATTGGTTTGGTCGCATCAAATTAATTACCGGACCATTGTTCCCAGGTATTGTTGTCTATGGAACCGGTTCTACAGTGTTTTTTTGAGCTTCTGGGGCCTGTTATTACTCGTTCAGCGCTACAAATCAATTTAAGAGAAGAGTGGTAATTAGCCCTAATTTAATTCCGGATTAAAAATAAATTCTTGGGCGCGCCTAACAGGATTCTTTGATCGCTTGTTGAGCGTTATTCAGTCTTTTTGTTTTTTCTTGTTCATCTAAATATCGATATTCTCCATTATCGTCTTTAACGCGAATTCTTGCGTGATTTTTTATAGTTTCTACATTTTCTTTTGCTGCTTTACAGCGAGTAGGGTCTTTCAGGTCCTGAGTTTTCTCTTTTTCTGCGACAGTGGTGGGCTCTGTGGCGTCAGTGTTTCCAGTCGGTTTGGGTGCAGGTTGATTGCCTTGTGAGCTACTTGTGGTCGTTCTTCCACCTTTGATGACAACCGTTTCTGCCTCTGTACCGTTAGGACGTTGAGCAGAATAATGGGTAACGCCATTAGCATCTGTCCATTTGTAATAGTTTTTCGCGGCTATAGCGGGTGTGCTAGCAATACAGCTTAAAGTAATTGCAGAGATAAGCAGTTTTGAATAATTCATATTGGTGACCTTGTTAGCCTAGTACAAAATGTAGAGAAGAGAATGTATTGATACCTATGCATCCAACTATAAACATAAAATTGAGTTTACGGCAGCTCAAACGAGCAATTTTTTATAATTCATTGAGTCTAGCAGGGCAAATCCTTGACATTGCACACAAAATTGCCAAAATGCTGGGTTCACTAGACGGATGGCAAGTCTTATCAATCTTCAGCCAAAAGGTGTTAACACCATTGATACCGGCGCTGTCTACTGGCTCAGCTATTAAACAGGATATGTTTTAAATACCTGTGAGAGTATAGATCACCTTTGATGATCCAATGAACTGTGTTCTTCCGTGGCCAGCTTCCCTAATTCACTGAGTAAGTGGAAATTAAGGCAGATAGATATAGCTAGTGTCACATTATCTTTTGATACTGTGTTGTCTAAAATTTATTCAAACTAAAGAATTTCATGGGCTGCATTCTGCAGCCCATTGTTGTTACAAAGAGGTACAAGCGTGGAATTGTTATCGGGTGGCGATATGCTCATTCGTTCATTACAGGAAGAGGGCGTAGATATCGTCTTCGGATATCCTGGCGGGGCGGCTTTACACATTTACGATGCTTTATATCGTCAAGAAGCTGTCAGGCATATCTTGGTTCGTCACGAACAGGCTGCGACTCATGCGGCTGACGGCTACACACGAGCAACCGGAAAAGTTGGAACAGTATTGGTCACATCAGGTCCAGGTGCTACTAATGCCATTACAGGTATTGCTACAGCCTACATGGATTCAATCCCTATGGTTGTCATTTCTGGTCAGGTCGCTTCGGACAAAATTGGTGAAGATGCATTTCAAGAGACAGACATGGTTGGTGTTTCTCGTCCTATCGTCAAACACAGCTTTTTGATCACTGATGCGCGCGATATTCCTGAGGTTATTAAAAAGGCTTATTACATTGCAGGTACTGGACGACCAGGGCCGGTCGTTGTTGATGTTCCAAAAGATATTACAGACCCAGCCAACAAATTTGAGTTTGAATATCCAAACAAGATCAAAATACGTTCTTACACGCCAGCGGGTAAAGGCCATAGCGGTCAAATAAAAAAGGCAGCGCAATTATTATTGAATGCTAAGCGTCCAATGATTTATGCGGGTGGTGGTGTTATTCAGGGAGAGGGCAGCGCGCTACTAACAAAGTTGGCTAAAGGGTTGAATTTTCCTGTCACGAATACTTTGATGGGATTAGGTTGTTTTCCTGGAACGGATAAACAATTCCTTGGCATGTTAGGTATGCATGGAACTTTTGAAGCGAATACTGCAATGCATCACAGTGATGTGATTTTAGCGGTTGGTGCTCGTTTTGATGACCGAGTGACAAATACCCCTAGTAAGTTTTGCCCTAGTGCAAAAATTATTCATATCGATATAGATCCCGCGTCGATTTCAAAAACAGTCACGGCAGATGTCCCGATAGTTGGTGCTGTTGATAATGTTTTAAAAGAAATGATTGATGTGATCGAAGCGTCAAACGAAAAGCCAGATACTACCGCATTAAAAGAGTGGTGGTCGCAAATTGAAGAGTGGCGGACGAAGCACGGCATTTATACAGCAAATCGTTTTGAATCAACGGGTGAAATTAAACCACAAGAAGTGATCCAAGCGGTTTACGAAGTGACAAAAGGTGATGCCTACGTAACTTCAGATGTTGGACAGCACCAAATGTTTGCTGCGCAGTATTATATTTTTGATAAGCCGCGTCGTTGGATTAACTCCGGTGGCCTTGGCACCATGGGTTTTGGCTTGCCAGCTGCTATGGGCGCGCAGTTTGCTGATCGAGATGCAGCAGTAGTGTGTATTACAGGCGAGGGTAGTATCCAAATGTGTATACAAGAGTTATCAACTCTTACACAGTACAATCTCCCGATAAAAATTATTTGCTTAAATAACCAAGCGCTTGGCATGGTTCGTCAGTGGCAAGATATGCAGTATAAAAGTAGATATTCAGAAAGTTTGTATGAAGATTCGTTACCTGATTTTGTGAAACTGGCTGAATCATATGGGCATGTTGGTATGCGTGTCACTAAACGCGAAGAACTAAAAGCCAAGTTGAAAGAATGCTTTGACATGAAAGATCGTGTTGTATTTATGGATATCGAAGTTGATAGAAGCGAACATGTTTATCCCATGCTAATTGCACCGAATGGCTCAATGCGTGACATGTGGCTCAGTAAAAAGGAGCGCACATAATGAGACGTATTATTTCTGTATTAATGGAAAATGAGCCGGGTGCTTTGTCACGTGTTGTTGGTTTGTTTTCTCAGCGCGGATACAACATTGAATCATTGACTGTTGCGGCAACAGAAGATGAAAGCTTATCTCGACTCACATTAACAACGATTGGTGATGATCATGTGATTGAGCAGATTACAAAGCATCTTAATCGTTTAATTGATGTCGTGAAACTTGTTGATTTAACGGAAGGCGCACACATTGAACGTGAATTGATGCTCGTTAAGGTCAAGGCGGCAGGATCGCAGCGTGCTGAAATAAAAAGGTGCGTTGATATTTTCCGAGGTCAAATTGTTGATGTAACCAGTACGGTTTATGTCATACAAGTAACCGGAGCTAGCGATAAACTTGATGCGTTTTTACAGTCAGTGGGCGAGGCGGCTATTTTAGAAGTAGCGCGCACAGGCGTCTCTGGTATTGCTCGTGGAGAAAAAATCCTTAGCTTATAAAATGCTTTGCGACCTAAATATTTTTTAAGATATATTTTTACCATTACAGTATTTTTATCATTACATTAATTTTATTATTTGAACCAGTAGGACAAAAACAATGCAAATTTATTACGACAAAGACTGCGACCTTTCCATTATCCAAAAGAAAAAAGTAGCGATTATTGGCTATGGCTCACAAGGCCATGCGCATGCGCAAAACTTAAAAGACTCAGGCGTAGCTAACGTTGTCGTTGGTTTGCGAAAAGGCTCCGCTAACTGGGCTAAAGTTGAAAAGGCTGGATTAGGCGTTGATACTATCGAAGGTGCTACAACAGATGCTGATGTGATTATGATTCTTGCTCCTGATGAGCATCAAGCGGAAATTTACAACACGCAAATTGCGCCAAATATAAAATCAGGTGCAGCGTTAGCATTTGCTCATGGCTTTAACGTTCATTTTCAGTTAATTGAGCCACCTAAAGATGTAGACGTGATTATGATTGCGCCAAAAGGTCCTGGTCATACGGTTCGATCCACTTATTTAGAAGGTGGTGGAGTTCCAACCTTAATCGCAATTTATCAAGATGCAACAGGACAAGCCAAAAATGTTGCTCTGTCTTATGCGTCAGGAAATGGCGGTGGTCGCTCAGGTATTATCGAAACTAATTTCCGTGAAGAAACAGAAACTGATTTGTTCGGTGAGCAAGCAGTTCTTTGTGGTGGTGCTTCTGCGTTAGTACAAGCCGGTTTTGAAACCTTGGTTGAAGCGGGCTATGCGCCAGAGATGGCATACTTTGAATGTCTGCATGAATTGAAATTGATTGTTGATCTAATGTATCAAGGTGGTATCGCCGATATGCGTTATTCAATTTCTAATACAGCAGAATATGGTGATTACGTAACGGGTTCGCGTATTGTTACTGATGAAACTAAGAAAGAAATGAAATTAGTGCTTAAGGATATTCAAGAAGGTAAGTTCGCTCGTGACTTTATGTTAGACAGTCGAGTTGGCGCGCCATTCTTGAAATCAAAACGTCGTATTTCTGGTGAGCATCAAATCGAAGAAGTAGGTGCGAAATTACGCTCGATGATGCCTTGGATTAAAGATAATAAGATCATTGATAAGACAGAAAACAATAGCTAAGTTATTGTTAATTTCGGCCTGTCATTCAGGCTGAAAATCAAAAGCGCCATTATCTAGTGGCGCTTTTTTTATGTCCTGTGGTTTTTGGTTTAGCCCTTACTTTACATTTTTTATCCGCTGAGCCAATAAATTTTCTTGGAACGCGATACTCATCGCGGTTTTTTTGATCTGTAAAGCTATTATATAAACAATAGCTTTAATTTAAATTTCCTGACTTAGTCAATCCCTCGGGCACAGTTATGAATATTATGTCAAAAATGAAAATTGTCGGGATCTTAATGATTCTTTGTGGTTTAACCGCTTGTTTGAGTGAGGATTCTGATTCTGAATTAATCGTTGTATTAAATGAATCTTTTTATAATCTTGATGAATACGAACTAGCTGATTTCAATCTTAGTGATGACTTTGATTATTGGGAAGTGCGAAAGGGTGAGGTTAGAGACGGTAATTTCATAGTTGAGCCAGAAGAGATTCTTTACGTTTACGACGATGATGCTTTTGCTGGCCTATCGAATCAACAAGTAGCGGATTTAGATGCAACAGTCTCTAGGAATGGTTTTATTGCTTTTTGCCAGCCAGATTATTGCCCCATTTATGGTGTTACAGTCATAGGAAATGGCACAGCACTGATTGACTCAAAGAGCGAGCTATTAGATTTTTTTGAGGATATTGATACAGAAGCAGAATTACATTTATGGCTTTGGGCTAACGATTATACGGCACTATCTTATGAGTTAGCGCCTTCTGGATACTTGGCTGTTGTGAGATGGTCAAACGGTTGCGATCGTCGGGGAGAAAAAATTGTCTACGTTGATTTTGATGGAGACATTTCAACACAGCGAGTCATTTTCGTAGAAAAATATAACGGCAGCTGTTTTTAGTTTTTGATTATTCAGATTAATCTTGGTGAATCCGAACACCTGTCGCTATGATTTGATATTCAACTTGAGGTTCCGTGATTGTGTCGGGATCACCGCCAGAATCTTTGACGTAATGTTTTGTATCTTTAAGGCTCAGCGTTACCTTTGTGATTGTTCCTTGTATGTCGACGTTTTGTCCTACCAAAGTGGGAGGAACAAAGAAACCATAATTCTTAAACGTAACACGCACATCACCGCTTTCGATTTTCAGCCCCATCCAGCATCCTTTTGCTTCACAAATGCTATTCACTTTGGCAGTAATTAATACACTTTTTTGTTTTGTGTTTTCACCGCTTTGCTTTTCAAATACATCAATGGCCTCCTCAAGCTTAATCATCTTAGTACTTTCTAATGTGATAGGTTCGCCAAAATAATCGTTAGAAAAAACTGCAGGTGATAGCGCGAGGAAAAAAAATATCGCAGAAGATAATGCCAGTATTTTATTTTTCATTTATTTTTCCTCGCGGCTTATAAAGTAATTTTTTTTGCTATTTAGTAATCTCTGCCGACCATTTGTAATCTTTATATTTGTCTCGCAAATCTTTTTTACTGAGCTTTCCAGTTGCTGTGTGTGGTAGCTCATCAACGAATTCACAGTCGGAAGGAATGCACCATTTGGCCACTTTGCCATCGTACCATTTAAGCAGTTCATCTTTGGTTAAAGACTCACCGGGTTTTACGATTGCTAGAAGAAGCGGGCGTTCTGTCCATTTGGGATGGTAGGCCCCGATCACAGCAGCTTCAACAACTTTTGGATGGTCTACTGCAAGATTCTCAAGCTCAATCGATGAAATCCATTCTCCTCCCGATTTAATCACATCTTTTGTTCTGTCGGTAATCAGCATGTAGCCTTCTTCATCGATACAGGCAACATCGCCGGTCTCAAACCAACCGTCATCATCAACGGCAACTTTGTCACTCTTATAATAACTTTGAGTGACCCAAGGCCCTCTCACTTTTACAGCGCCTGAAGACTTTCCATCCCATGGTAATTCTTTATTGTTTTCATCGACGATTTTAATTTCGATTCCGTAAATAGGTCGACCTTGTTTGACTTTAATTAAATCCAGTTCTTCTTTGCTGAGATTTTGCATTCCTGGTTTTAACGTGTTGTAGGTTCCCAGTGGGCTAGTTTCTGTCATCCCCCAAGCGTGCCGGACTTCTACATTATATTTATCTTTTAAAATATTCATGATGGATAAAGGACAAGCGGCACCACCGACGGTAATACGCTCCAGGCTATCAACAGTTTTTCCAGACTCTTCCATGTAATTAATCATGGCAAGCCAAACTGTCGGAACACCGGCAGATAGTGTGACTTTCTCTTCATTAATTAATGCGCAGACGGTTTCACCGTCACCCATCTTCGGCCCTGGCATAACAATTTTGCTGCCGACCATTGGGGCGACATAACATAAGCCCCACCCATTAACATGAAACATGGGGACTATCGGTAAGATGACATCTTTAACAGAAACACCAAATGTATCAGGCAAAGCCGAGCCGTATGCATGAAGTACAGTGGAGCGATGGCTGTAAACAACACCTTTAGGATCGCCCGTAGTGCCCGATGTATAGCACATTGATGCCGGGTGATCTTCATCAAATTCTGGCCACTCAATGGAATCATTTTCAGCGGCTAATAATGTTTCGTAGCATTGGGCATTACGCAGAGTTGTTTCTGGCATGTTGGCTTCATTAGTTAAAATAATGAAGCCTTTAACGTTGGGTAATTTTTCTTGCAATGGTTCTAGCAAGGAAACAAAGGCAACGTCAATAAACAACCATTTGTCTTCACCGTGATTAATAATGTATTCAAGTTGGTCTGCAAACAATCGAGGGTTCACGGTATGGCAGATCATGCCGGATGCGGCAGTCGCATAATAAAGTTCTATGTGGCGGTAATCATTCCACGCCATGGTGCCTATAGTGTCACCCAAAGAAGCGCCAAGTTTTTTTAGTGCATTACCAAGCTGGCGTACTCGTTTAAATGCATCTCGATAAGTGTATCTGTGGCGGGGGTTGTCTGCTGTCACAGAGACAATCTCCGAGTTGCCATAGACTTTTTCTGCAAAATTCATTACAGAAGTGAGAATAAGTGGTGTGGTCATCATCGTACTATGCATATTTTCCCCTAACTACTTCATTACATTACAATTATTGTTTTATCGGCTAGACTGCTTATTTTCGAACGATGCTAAATAATCTTCTTATCATATACGCATTAGCGGCATTCAATAAAGACGGTATGATAAACATTTTATTCGGTCCTGCATCTTAATTATTGGCTTTGGCTGCAAACCTGAGTTAATTTAGTGATTTTTACTGGTTTCTGCATTGGAGAGTAGGACGTCAGAAGCTGATACGATAATCGTTGAGGTTAGCCCACAATGCTAATGTATTAACGGCTATAGCTGCGTTTCTTTAATACTGTGTTAGGTGGAATTTAGATTTAGGGTGAAGTTGTAAAATAATATGAAGACATTAAATAAAGCAATATTAAAACTGAGTTGCTCTGATCGCCCGGGAATCGTGGCTGATGTTGCGAATTTTTTCAGAGATAGCGGCTTCAATATACAAGAATCTTCGCAGTTTAATGATGTGGAAACAAAGCAGTTTTTTATGCGATGTGTATTTGAATGGTGTGGCAAAGATAAAGATTTTTCAGTTGATCAAGTTGCTGCTAGCTTTTCTAAAATTGCCGATAAATCAGACATGCTTTGGCAATTAAAAGATTCTAGCTATCGCCCCAAAGTACTTATTGCTGTTTCAAAATGGGGGCATTGTTTAAATTCACTTTTAAATAGTTGGAAGCTTGGATCATTGCCCATCGATATTGTAGGCGTGGTCTCAAATCACGAAGATATGCGTCCACTAGTGGAATGGTATAATCTTCCCTATCATTATTTTCCTGTTTCGAAATCAGATAAAAAAGAACAAGAAAAAAAAATTCACGATGTTTTTCTTGAGACTCAATCTGACCTTCTGGTACTTGCTCGCTATATGCAAATATTGAGTGATGATTTTTGTGCGAAAGTTTCGGGTCAAGCAATAAATATCCATCATTCTTTTTTGCCTGGCTTTAAAGGTGCAAAACCGTATCATCAAGCACATGCTCGAGGCGTAAAACTTATTGGTGCCACAGCGCATTACGTCACTGCTGATTTAGATGAAGGCCCTATTATTGAACAAGCCGTTGAGCGGGTTACGCATGCCAACACAGCAGATCAGTTAGTTGAAATTGGGCGTGATATAGAAGCCGTTGTTTTACAGCGAGCTGTGAGATGGCAAGCGGAACATCGAATACTAATCAATGGACATAAAACAGTTGTGTTCAATCGTTGACTTAATAAAAATAAAATCTAAATAGACTGTCTTAAGATTGTCTTGTGAAAATGAATAATATTGAAAAAGGTATGTGCTCAAATTCAAAAGAATAGTGCTGATTTTGACAAGTCAAGTTTGCTCGCTCTCTTCGGTAGCTACATTGTTACTTCCCATTGCTCGACATCCCTGTGATAAACTAGCCAGCCTATCGAATTAATCGAGTGTTAAACAATGTCGTCTAACATTAAATAGACACTTTATATGTTAATCGTCAACGTAATTAACTAGACATTGTGAATTTTTTTCGCAATGAAAAAGCAACAATAAATATATTATTTGAATGTCGGGCGAAATATGATTGATCATCAAGATTTAGCAGAAGGGATGCGGGCAGGAATGCGTCACTTGGCCAGTGGAGTGACTGTTGTCGCAACACGAAGTAAAGATGGAACTTGTCATGCGATGACCGTCACTTCAATGACGTCTATTTCCGATGACCCGCCGTCAGTATTAGTGTGTTTACATGATGACTCTACAACCTATAAATCTTTCTCATCAACTGATATTTTTAGCGTGAATGTTTTGGGTGTTGATCAACAAGATGTTTCAGATCGTTGCGCATTCACACCGGAAAATGAAGATAGATTTTCTGTAGGGAAGTGGGTGAATAAAGAAGACGTAGGAGCACCTTTTTTAGAGGGGGCTTTAGCGAATTTTATTTGCCGTGTCACACAAAAAATTTCTTATGGAACTCATACCATTCTTATTGGGAATATAGAAAAAGCGTTCACCAGTAACGAAGATAGCAATCCATTGATCTATCTTCGTGGTGGCTATCTATAGCATTAATCCTCTCAAGCGACTTTAATCTGCGACCAGATATTTAGAATGAGCCAGATTGTGAAGGTTGAATCGGTTTTGATGTTGTATAAATAGGTGCTTGAAGCTCTTCAGTATCATCTTCTTCAGTATTATTTTCTTCATGGCTATCAACAACAGTTTTTGATATTGGAGAAGAGAAAGTATCTGAAGAATAAGTACCTGATGAATTGGTGACCGCTTCTGATAGGGTGTTAGTAGAAGGCGGTATTCCATGTTTCGCCTTAAACGCTCGAGAACGTCGATCTCCACCACGAGGTTTTGGTTCAGTTCTACGATTCACTAAACCTGCAATTTGCTCTTTAAAATCTTTATCGCCAAGTACCCAAGCTTTATTGGTTGCCTCACGAATTTCTTTAATAATACTGTCAGGTAGCTTTGTTTCAAATAACGAGCGATAGACAGATTGCTGGGCCTCTTTGGTTTCACCTAATGAGGAGTATGGCTCAGAAGGATTCAATAAATAGCTTGTCTTTCCTAAAGCATTCGCGCCATAGCTTGTCCAAGGATAGCTTGCGGGGTCATCAACCAAGCCAGTACGTACTGGGTTAAGCTCAATATACCGCGAGCAAGATAATAAATAATTTTCAGAATCAACGACCGTGGCCTTGTAGCGTCCTTCCCATAATGTTCCACTGCGATCATAGGACTGGTTGAAGTATTGCACGTAATAGCGACCAATCATTTGCATAGCCTTACCAATACTTTTCTCGGTTCGAGGGGTAATTAGTAAGTGAACATGATTTGCCATTAAAGCGTAAGCATGAAGATCACAATGATGTTTATCACACGCTTTTTTCAGTTGTAGCAAGTAATACTCATAATCCTCAGGGCGTCTAAAAATGTCGCAGCCATTGTTGCCTCTTACAATAATGTGTTGAGGGTGATGAGGTAGATAATATCTAGGTAAACGTGCCATGCAGTTGCCTTCTTCCTTTCACAAAATAAATTAGGTATGACCTTATTGATTACTCTATTAAAAAGCGTAGCAGATCATGGCTATCTGTCAGGTCTGAAGGGCATTAAATATGAGTTTTTGGTGAATCTAATTGCTGTTGGAGTACTTGATATAAGGCTTCTGGGCCAATAGGTTTTGATATGCAGTCATTCATTCCTGCTTGTAAATAGGCGCCTTTCTTGTCGCCAACGATATTGGCAGTCATGGCTATAATAGGAATGGTTGTGTGGCGCTCTATGGCTCTAATGGCTGCAGTTGCTTCAAATCCCCCCATGTAGGGCATTTCAATATCCATTAAAATAAAATCGAATTTGTCCTTTGCGCTAGCTTTCATTATGTAAACCGCTTCAGTACCATTGTTTGCAATGGTGACATGCATGTCTTGGTGTTTGAGTGTTCCAGCCGCAACCTTTTGATTAACCTTATTATCTTCTACTAATAAGACATGCTTACGTTGTAACTCTTTAAAGCGATCCTTCAATGAATCTGGTTTTGATGGGGTACCTGTTATCTGATTAAGATGATTGGGTGTGACATTTAAATGATGAGAAGTAGAGGAGGCCGTAGCATTAGGAGCAACGACGCCAGCCTGTTTTATTGATTTTAATGTTGTATTTATTTGAGTAGAGTTGGCTAAATTTTCTGTTGCGGGTTCGTTTAACGCCTCACAAGGAATAGAAAATTGAAATTGACTTCCCTTCCCTTTTTCGCCGCTCGCTTTTATTCTCCCTCCCATCAGTTCAACTAGGTGGCGTGATATTGATAGTCCAATACCTGTGCCTCCAAATAGTCTAGTTGATGATCCATCAGCTTGATTAAATGGTTCAAACAACGTATCGAGTTGAGAGGGCTCTAAACCAATTCCAGTGTCGGAGACAAGAAATGAGATTTCTTGATGTTTTTCGTGGACTATTTTTTTTATTGCAATGCGTACAGATCCGACATCGGTAAATTTAATAGCGTTGCCAATAAGTTTGTCCAGTATTTGTCGTAAGCGTGTCGAGTCAGTAATAATAATTTCTGGAATAGTGTGATCTATGAGTATCTCAAGCGATAATTTTTTTTCAGCAGCCAATGGTTGATAGCGAGAGCTAATACGCTCCATGTGTTTGATAATATTGATGGGGTGGGGATCGATGATCAACTTACCGGCTTCGATTTTAGAAAAGTCCAAAATGTCATCAATGATTTGTAGTAGTGCCTTCGCTGCATTGTCAATGTCAGTGATGTATTGATGTTGTGTTTCTGAAAGATCGGTTTGTAGGGCAAGGTAAGACATCCCAATAATGGCATTCATTGGTGTTCGAATTTCATGACTCATTCGCGCTAGAAACTCGCCTTTTGCAATGCGTGCCGATTGTGCTTCTTGATAAGCAAGTTGTAAATTCATTTGTGATTTTTTGAGGTGAGAAATATTTGTCAGTGTGCCTGTTGCTAATAGTGGTTTCCCAGTGTCATCCCATTTGATGACTTTTCCTCTGGTTAATATCCAAAGGACTTCACCTGAAATAGAGATATGTCTTGATTCGTAAGATAAATTATCTGATTTGTTCAATTTCAAATCTTCAATAAACTGTAACGTTTTTTCTCTGTCATCAATGTGGATGTTTATTAAATTAAGTTCGTGTACATTTGGATTGGCGTCAGCGTCATAGCCGAGCATTAAGTGGTATGTGGAGTTTAAGAAAATAGTATTGGTGGCAAGATTTAATTCCCATAAGCCATAAGATGCTGCTTCCATTGCAAGTTGAAATCTTTCTTTGCTGGATTCTAATCTTTCGAGTATTTTTTGTTTTTCTACAACCATGCTGAATGTGTCAGCAATAATATTGGTGCATCTTATGAGAAGTTCTGAAAAGTTTGAGGGTTCTTTATTTTGTAAAACAAAATAGCCGATGCATTTTCCATTGTTGTACATAGGAGAAAAAATTTGAGATTGATAGCCCCCTTTTCGGGCAATGCTTTTTTGAGGGCCAGAAAGGTTAGGTGAATCTAAATTTTCAAAGGTATGTCTGCTAGGCGATAATGGTTGAGGAATAGAAATGGATGGGGCTATCTCTCGCATCGACATCATGTTTGCTTTCGTCCATTCGGTATAGACTGAAGCAGTGCCGTCTTCTTCATAAAGTCGAATAAGTGCTCGATCAAAATCTAGATGCTCGCCAATTTCTTTTAGGTTTTTAGATATTGCTTCCTTGTCTGAGCGGCTAAATAGTTTACTGTTTAATTGCAGTAGCCAGGTGTCCATATTAATATTGGCAATTGCTTGCTGAGAAATTTTTTTAGAGTTAGAAATATCTGTTGAAATACCAGTGATTTCGGTCGCTTCACCATTAGTTGATTTTTTTTGAACCACTAATTTACTTTGAAAAATATGAGTTTTTCCATTGGGGGCTATAATTGCATATTCTAAAGTGGCATTTTTTCCTGAAGCTATGCATTTTTTTAAAGATTTTTCGCATTGAAGCCAAGTAGATGAATCCATGCAATCCTTGTTGCCAAAAATATTTATAATTTGAAAGTCGAGCTGGTCATAGCCGATTCTATGCAGTAGGTGGGGGTTTAAAAAAGACCATCCTTTTTCTGTTGTCCACCGGCAAAATGCTTCATTTGAGCTTTCAAAAAGCTGGTGTGTTGTTTTTGTTAGGTCAATGTTTTTTTTGTTTTTTTCAATCCTTGCAATAGATTTTAAGTAAGCTGTAGATAGTTGGATAATATATTGTTTGTTTTTTGTTAATATGTTTTCTTTTTCGCTCTTAGCTACGATGAATCCAATTTTTCGGCCATTGTAACTAATAGTCGAAAATCTCGAGCTGGTTTCCAATAAACTATTGGTCTTGAAGTTTTCAAAGCGTTTGGCAGTTGCTGCGTGTATTTCTTTATATAGGTCGGAGTCAAATCGTATTTTATTGGGTGGTTTGTTTTCGATCAGCTCCTTATTTATCTCTACTTCTGTGTGGGTAAATCTGTTTGTTTTTTTTGTGGCGGACAAGGCTTTTTTGTAATACTTTTTTTCTGGTGAAAAGCAATAAATATCGAAAAATGAAATATCAAAAAAATGACAAAGTTTATCTGCAGCATTTTCAATATCCTTCAGCGTTTTAGCTGAGGATAATGAAACTAGCTGAGAAGCTGAGAATCTTTCAGTATCATTGTTGTATGATAAAAACGTATTCATAAAAAGATAAAAATATCTCTCATTTGTTTAAATTATTTTCCAGTGTTTTAGCGAGTTGATTCGGGCTGATGGGTTTAGGTATATAGTCATTCATCCCTGCTTGTATACATCTTTCCCTATCACCCACCATGGCATGCGCAGTCATCGCTATAATAGGTAGGAGGTCCCACTTAGCTTGACTCCTTATCATTTGCGTTGTCGAAATTCCATTTAAAATGGGCATTTCAATATCCATTAATATGGCGTCGAAAGTGTCAAGACGACTCTTTTTAAGTATTTCTAATGCTTCTTTGCCGTTAATTGCTTCTATGGTTGTCATGCCAAATTTTGATAAAATACCTTTGGCGACTTTTTGATTAATGATATTGTCTTCGACTAGCAATATGTGCTTTCCTTGAAGTGCATTTTTTGTTTCTTTGAGTGGCTGTGATAGAGATAGAGTTTCGTTTTCATTAGTTTCTTTAATTGTTTGGTTTTCAAAATCTGTTTGATTGACAGTGCCAAAATTGATGGTGAAGTGAAAGGTTGTCCCTATGTTGGGAAGGCTGATGACATGTATCGAGCCTCCCATCATTTCAACTAAGTTTTTGCAAATGGATAGGCCTAATCCCGTTCCTCCAAAGTGTCGAGTTGTTGAGCCTTTAGCTTGTACAAAGGGGTCAAAAAGAGATTTAATCTGTTGTTTTTCAAGTCCAATTCCTGAATCGCTAACGGAAAATAATATACTGGTTATTTGTTTTTTTTCGTCAATTTCAGCTATCTGGGCAGAGAGTGAAATTGAACCGTCACTGGTAAATTTCACTGAGTTGCTAAGCAGGTTTAGTAAAACTTGTCCTAGGCGGTTCGCGTCACCAACGACAAATTCTGGTACGTCTGGCGATATCTTAAGTTCTAACGCATTATTTCTTTGTTTGGCTTTAAGGGCGATAAGTTTTCCAGCGCGTTCCAATTCATCTTTTAAAGAGAAGCGTTGATTAACTATTGTTAATTCACCGGATTCAATTTTAGAAAAATCCAAAATGTCATCAATGATTCGCAATAGAGACTGTGCTGCTGAATCTATATCTTCTACATAGTTTCTTTGTTCTTTTGACAGATTTGTAGCCATTGTTAGGTATGACATTCCTGTAATCGCATTCATTGGCGTGCGTATTTCATGGCTCATTCTTTCTAGAAATTCACTTTTTGACTTGTTTTCTGCAACGGAAATTTGCCGAATTTCTTCTAGTTCTTTGAGCGCCTTTTTTTGGATATCAATTTCAGTGTTGATTCCAGTAATACGTACAGGCCTCCCTTTCTCATCACGTTTAACAACTTTTCCGCGCGATAATATCCATATGTATCGCCCTGATTTTTCTCGTTGACGTACTTCAACTTCTATTGTTGAATCACTCGAACCATAAAATTTCATGGCTTCTTTTGATAGCAAATTTTTATCGTCTGGATGGGTTATTGTTTCAATAAAGCGAACAGATGAATCAACTTCGCTAAGATCGTAGCCTAAATTTTTAAAATAATGAGGGCTAATAAAAAGCTTTTTTTTGCTCAAGTCATAATCCCATATTCCATGACTTGAGCTTTGCATCGCGAGTTCATAGCGTGCATCATTTCCTCGAAGTTCACTGAGTAGCCTATTCCGAGTTACGGCCATGTATAGTGTTTCTGCGATAACTTGTATGATTCTTGTCTCTTGTTTTTTCCATTTCCTGGCGTCGCTTGTCATGACAGCTATGTACCCAATTAATTCATTCTGATGAAATAGTGGGTGACAAACTTGTCCTCTAACATTTATCGCTTTGTGATAGTCGACAAGTTTTTTGTTAGGTACCTGAGTCGTGTAATCCTCTACTATATAAGCTTTACCTAATTCTATTAAGCGACCAACCCAGCCAATACCAGTTTGAGAAATGATATCGGGATAAAGTTCTGCAATTGGGCGCAAGGTAGGTGAAGAGTATTCGGCAATAAGGTTACAGTAATGCGTTTCTGGATCGACGATTCGAACAGCACATCTATCGGCCTTTAAATATAGTGCTAATTTTTCGAGAATGATCTTAATAGACTCATTGTCGTTACAATTGAACATATCATTTGCAAGACCAACTAACCATTTTTCCGTTTCAGCAGATTCAGTTAATAATTTTTCTGATTGTTTTATATGGGTGATGTTTTCAGAAATCGCAGTGAATTGACGAGCGGATCCGTCAGGGTTTTTTTCTGTCACCGTTACATAGTTGTGATACCAATTTGTTTTTGAGTTTTTTCCGATGGTGCGGTAATCGTATTGATAGCCGATGCCTTCTTTTACGCACCGTTGAAATAAAGGGTAAATGTTTTTCCAGTCTTCTTCGTGGATGGGGTTTGTTTTGTGAATTTTTTTAATGTCAATGGACCCTTTTTTGTAGCCTAATTTAACAACGCTGTTAACGTTGTGATAACTCCATCCTAGTTTTTGGTTCCAGCTTGTATAAATTGAGTCTGACGTTTTAAGTGCGCTATTAAGTTTTTTGAGATTTTCTTGAGTGTTAATATTGCTTTCAAGTTCTTCAGTAGAGTTGATTAAAATGTTAGATAGGTCATTTAACCACGTATTATTGAGGGTATTTTTTTTTGTTTTTTCATTAGCATTATTTTCGATGCTCTTCATTACCTTTATTAAATGACTTTTTTCTGTTTCTTTAGTCTCAATAATAAGGCCTTTGTATCTTTTCGATGACGGTACTAAAAATGTATTGCTTTCTGTTGATTTTTCTTTGCTTTTCGAGCTAGAAAAATAAATTTCTTTGTTTGTACCTATTTCTTGACTTGGATCGGTTAAGTATACAGAAATATAATTCAAGTCTAATTTTTTTAAAATATAATCCAGAGCATTATTAATTTTTTTTTGAGAAATATTATTTGTTAATCTCATGGCTACCGTCGATACCACATTGAATGGTTTTATCCTAGGTAGCTCGGTGGTCTTTGAAAGAACGGTTTCAGAATTCATAATGCTAAGACAGAAGAATTTTAAGGATGTTATTATCGCAATATTTACTAGGCATGGTTAGTACAGAGAAATTACTGTTTACCATTTGAGTTTTGAATACTGCTTACAATCGAATCGTAAAGTACCTCGGGTTTAATGGGTTTTGTTAAATATTGGGACATGCCTATTTCTAGGCACTTTTCTTTGTCTTCAGGCGTGTTGTGAGCTGTTAACGCAATTATTGGTAAATCTGTTGATATCGGATTTTGTTTGATAAGCGCTGTTGCTTCGTAACCATCAAGAATTGGCATATCAATATCCATTAACACTGCATCAAATTCATTGGGAGGAGCATTATTAATAGCATTGACGGCTTCTTGGCCATTGTTAGCTATGGTGACTCGAACACCCTTCAGTTTAAGGATCCCTGTTGCAACGCGTTGATTGATAAGGTTGTCTTCTGCCAATAAAATGTGGCATTTTGCTAGAAGCGTATCAATGTCACCTTGGGAATTAAAAGCTTGCTCGGAGTCATTAGATTCTATTGTCGGCCATATTTCTTTTTGCAGAGCGGTATGATCTAGGATGTCGGTTAATGCATCGCTTAAAGTTCTCGGACTGATGGGCTTTGTCAAAAACCCATTAACACAATTATAAGAATTTGGTTTGCTAAAAATTTCATCTCTATGAAAAGCAGATAATAAAATAACTTTTGGAGTGTGTTTAAGGTCTAATTCTTCTTTTATGTAGCGTGATGCGGTTAAGCCATCTAGCTCGGGCATCTTAAAATCGATGATGACCAGTTGAAAAGGGTTGTGTGAGTCTGCTGAGCATAATGACTCAATGGCGCTTTCGCCATTCTCAGCAACTGTGATTTCGAGCTGAAGCCCTTTTGCTGCATTCTGGATGATGAGTTGGTCAGTTGGGTTATCTTCAACGATCAACGTTCTCATGTTTTTAAGTTTTGGGATTAATACGCCAGAAGACTCACTGAGCGATTGATTCACTCTACCGGATTCTGCTTCATCAGACGCCAGCTTGTTTTCATTTTCCCCGCTGTTACTGGCTTGAATCACTTTAGCTTCAGGTGAATGTAATAACTCTGTGTTTTGTATATCACTAATAATGTAGCGTTGGCTCAATTCCTGTACTTCTGCTTCAAAAATTGAATTGCGATCTTTTGTGGCTGCATTTGCCATGGTAGTACCCTGATAATTAAAAAAGCCCGATATGCGGTTTTTAGGTAAGTAACCGCTGTGTTCATCTTTCAGTGTAGTCAAGATTTCAATGGTTTTTGGGTGAATAGGGTGGGTATTAGTGGTTTGGTTGAGATTATTTTTGAGTAGGTCATTAAATCTTTAATAATTTCTAATCTAAACGCTGAAAAAATACGGTGTGATTTGTCTGGAATTTGCCATTTATTGTTTTTTTATCCTAATTTAGTCGTAAAATTAAGTTTATTTTGTATTTTTTTTACATATTATAAGAATAATTAGGATGAAATTGACTTTTCGAATGCCGCTTCGTATAGTGGCCACCAATGCACGCTAAAGTTTTGCAAAAGTTGATTGTAGGGGATCCGTTCGTTGTTCGCCTGCGCTATGGCAGTATGGTGTTTTTTATGAGAAGTTCGATTAACTATTTTATTCCTTCTGTTAAAGGTGTTTTGCTTTTTTCTGAGGCCCGCCGGCTGCTGCCGCTGTGAATCCTTATTAAGTTTATTTCTAGTTGTTTTTCTTCGTATGTCTCTTTTGCGTGCTTTCGGAGCATGCTATTTATTTTTTACTTGAGACGTTTAGCGCTAGATAGTATTCGAAGCATATAAAGAGATTAATGAACAAAAATTGAAAAAGAGAGAGAATCCGGTGAGCAGAGAAAAGTTAGTTATATTTGATACAACCTTGCGCGATGGCGAGCAAAGTCCTGGCGCATCAATGACAAAAGATGAAAAAATTCGCATTGCGAAAATGCTTGAAAAAATGCAAGTGGATGTCATTGAGGCGGGTTTTGCTATTGCCAGCCCAGGTGATTTTGAGGCAGTTCAAGCTGTGGCAAAAACAGTAAAAGATTCTACGGTGTGTAGTTTGGCGCGCGCTGTGGGGCCTGACATTATCCGAGCTGCTGAAGCGCTTAAAGGCGCCAATGCACCGCGTATACATACGTTTATAGCAACGTCGCCTATACACATGAAATACAAATTACAGTTGCCACCAGAAAGGGTGATTGAGCAAGCGGTTGATGCGGTTAAGCATGCACGAAAGTATGTCCCTGATGTTGAATTTTCTTGTGAAGATGCTTCTCGATCTGAATTTGATTTCTTGTGCCGAATTATTGAGGCAACGATTGATGCCGGAGCGCGGACGATTAATTTACCTGATACAGTTGGTTATGGTGAGCCAGAAGAATATGGCAATTTGTTTAAACGTTTGATTGAAGCAATTCCAAATTCAGATAAAGCCATCTTCTCAACACATTGCCATAACGATTTGGGTTTGGCTGTTGCCAATTCGCTTTCTGCTGTGATGAATGGCGTGCGACAAGTTGAATGCACAATTAATGGTTTGGGAGAGCGTGCCGGTAATGCATCACTCGAAGAAATTGTGATGGCTGTCCAGACCCGTAAAGATATTTTTCCTGTTGAAACCAATATAGTTACTGAACATATTGTTCCGACGTCACGTTTGGTTTCTACGATTACAGGTTTTGCTGTTCAGCCGAATAAAGCAATTGTTGGTGCGAATGCTTTTGCACATGAAGCAGGTATTCATCAAGACGGCGTACTTAAGCATCGCGAAACCTATGAAATTATGCGAGCAGAAGATGTTGGCTGGGCGAATAACCGATTAGTTCTTGGGAAGCATTCTGGTCGTGCAGCGGTGAAAGCGCGGTTCGAAGAATTAGGAGTAACGTTTGATTCTCCCGCGGCTTTAAATATTGCTTTTGAGCGCTTTAAAAGTTTAGCCGATAAAAAAGTTGAGATTTTTGACGAAGATTTGCAGGCGATTGTTGGGCAAATTTCAAAAAAAGAAGCAGAAGAAATTTATCAATTAGTTTCACTCGAGGTCATTTCGAAGACGGGTGTTGTTCCAAAGGCTTCGGTAGAGCTCAATGTGGAAGGGAAGAATCTGTCTTCTGATTCAGAAGGTAGCGGGCCTGTAGATGCTACGTTTAAAGCGATTGAAAAAATTGTTAACAGTGGCTCGGATTTACAATTGTATTCTGTTAATGCCATTACTCAAGGTACAGACTCGTTAGGTGAAGTGTCAGTGCGTTTAGAAAAAGAAGGTGTTATTGTCAATGGCGTTGGGGCAGATACTGATATTGTTGCTGCCTCGGCAAAAGCCTATCTTCATGCATTGAATTTATTGTGCTCTCCTGTCAATCGAACACATTGGCGAGAAGCAGGTATTTGATTTCTTGTGAACACTTTTTAAGTTGGAAGTATGACAAGCGAACAGCGACGTCTTTATTATCTTCAGGCAATGGGTATTGATGGATATTATCCTCGATACCAATTGCCAGGTGCTGCTGTGCCTGTCGCTTGTGAGCATATTTTTGATAAAGAGTTTGAGTTTTTAGCAGATTCAGTTGTTGCTGGTGCCCCCCTTCTTCAGCAGGCTGAAAAGCAAGTTTCACCTATTACGTCGCAAAAGGAAACTATTGCTCAAGAAGGTGTTGCCAGTATAAAAGAGCGTTCAAAAATTGCTAATGATATTGCTCAAGATTTGGTTGCTGTAAAAAACCGTCGTGAAAAATCAAATGGAATGCCTTTGTTAGCTGAGTCTGACAGTGAAAAATATGCCGAAAGAAATTCAAATGTTAAAGTTAATAATTTTAATTTGTGTGTTTGGCGAATCAGTGATGACTTGATTATTATTGATACTAACCAGCCGCATTTAGCGTTGCCGACGGAAAAATTATTGTTCAATATTGTGAGAGCTTTGGGTTACTCTCTAACTGAGCTGCCACGATCAACTCAGTTGCGTTGGCCGAGTGTTGGTCGCGCATCTTCACCGGATGAGGATAGTGCCAGAGGCATGATAGAAGCATTTTTAATTGCAGAGAACAATAAGAAATCATTTTCAAAAATGTTGTTAATGGGTAATAACGCCGCTAAATATGTTCTCCCAGCGAAAAATAGAAAAGATGAAGGTGGAAGCGCAGTAAATACATTCAATTTTAATGCGTTAGTCAGCCACTCTTTTGATGTTAGTACTGCAGATATAAGTGCTAAAGCAATTGTGGTGCCGAGCCTAACGGTTTTGCTTCAAAAGCCGAAGTTTAAGTCAATTACTTGGCAATCGATTCAAAGCTTTCGTCTTTGAGGTTCGATGTTAGTTTTATTGAAAGGCACCACTCTCATTAATGTTCAATGCTAATTCCTCGTTTGTAAATTTATGTTGATCAGAAATGCCGTCGATAGCGATCTACCTAATATCTTGTCGATAGAGCAATCAGTGCACTCTCATCCTTGGAAGTTATCTCATTTCGAAAGTAGTTTGCATAACAATAATATATTTTGTGTTATCGAAGCTCCATCTGAGCTGGAGGGAAACACAATCGTGGGTTATGGGATTATGTCTTTTGGTGGTGGAGAGGCGGAACTTTTGAATATTGCCGTTGCCCAATCCCATCAAGGTAAATCCATCGCTACTACGCTGTTGAATCATTTGATTGATCAGGTGCGTGATGTCGCGGAAGGGATTTTTTTAGAGGTGAGGGAAAGTAATCTTCCTGCGCAACAGCTGTATGATAAATTTGGTTTTAATCAAGTTGGAGTCAGACCAAATTATTATCCATCTTCTACCAAATCAGCGGCAGGTAGAGAAGACGCTTTTATTTTTGCGCTCACTATTTTTTCTTAGTCCCCCTCTTCTATTCCCTTTGTTAATTGGTTTCAAATTAAAAAACAATAGATTACCTTTTATAATTTATTGTTTACATTATTCATAAAAAAGCAGTGATATACTCCAACAGTTTTTTGTTAAATGATGAATGCCTTCTAAAAAATAAAAAATAAAAAATTAACTTTGTAGCTCTACTCAATACATTAGTTTAAATGTTTAAACTTAAGGTTTGGAGTTAGTCCGCATGAACAAGGATTATGTTGTAAAGGCCTATTATTCGTGAAAAAAACGCCATTAGTTCAAATTACACCGCCTTCAAATGCCATTCGAGCAACACTCACTACCGGATCAGTTTCACAACATTTAATTTCTATGTCGTGGCCTATGATCTGGGGGTTATTGGCGACGATGTCATTTAATGCTGTTGATACTTTGTTTGTCACTCGCTTGGGTGATGGGAATTGGGATCGAGTAGATAATGCTGCTTTAGGTGATTTAGCACTTACAGCAATGGGGTATACCCTTCCAGTAGTGATGATCATTACGAGTATTGCTATTGGACTGGGTGCTGGAGCTTCTTCAGCGATCGCTCGCGCCATGGGTAGCGGAAACACAGACAGAGTGAGTCGACTTGCAACAGATTCATTAACACTGGCTGCTATCATTGCAGTGGCAGTATCTATCGCAGGTTGGTTGTCGATTGATTTGGTATTTGTTGGATTACTTAATGCAACCGAAGATACCATGCCCTTAATTCGTGAGTACATGGCAGTTTGGTATTTGAGTGCACCTCTATTACTTGTGCCAATGATTCTTTTGTCAGCATTACGTGCTTTAGGTTTTGCGAATATTCAAGGTGTGCTAATGATTATTGGCGCCTTTGTTAATATTATTTTAGATCCTTTTTTGATTTTTGGTTGGTGCGGTTTCCCGCGTTTGGGTTTGGAGGGCGCGGCCTATGCCACATTGATTTCCCGATTGTTTACTTTAGCCATTGCATTTTATTATTTACAAGGTCGCATGCATGTACTAACCAGTCCTTTTGCTAGGCTCGCCGACATAAAAAGTTCTTGGTATTCATTATTTCATATTGGGATACCGTCAATGATCAGTAATTTAATCGTTCCGGTTTCTAGTTTATTTGTTTTTTGGTTAGTGTCTTTGTTTTATGGTGAGCAAGCGGTTGCGGGTTTGGGTGTGGCTTTGCGAATAGAGCCAATTGCGCTTATTGTTTTTTATGCATTATCAGCAGTTGTCGGGCCATTGTTCGGTCAAAATCAGGGTGCTGGGCTATATGAACGTTTATTTGAAGGGTTGAATGTCATTACTCGATTTTGTTTTTTGTTCGGTATTTTTTTGACTATAGTATTTTGGTTTTTTGGTGATTTTATTGTTGGTTTTTTCAGTGAGTCTGAAGAAATATTATCGGTCGCTGTTCTATACTTAATGATTGTACCTATTAGCTATGGCGCTTACGGTTTAGTGATGTCTGTTATAGCAATGTTTAATGGGTTAGGGATGCCATTCCCTGGGTTGGCGATTTCTTTTCTACGTGTACTTGGTATTTATTTGCCGATTGCTTTGGTCAGTAATTGTATATGGGGTTTGCCAGGCTTGATTACCGCGACAGCAGTTTCAAATGTGGTGGTTGGTTTGGTTGCGTATTTTTGGTTAAAGTCAAAAATGTTGAAAGAAAAAAACCTTCAAGGCTAAATATTTTAGTTGATGAATGATTTAGTGATAATGATTTGTCGAATTTTATCAAGACTTTTTTCGAATTATTTTTTTCTTTTTCTAATACGGTAGGGGTATAAATATCAGAGAGGTGTGTTAATCATATTGTGAGATAATAGATCGGCAGCTATTAACAGCTGAGCACCGCAACAAACCGATGCAATTAGTTTTCTTATCGTTAAACGTTCGTATTTAATCCAGAACCTTGCTATTCAAGCGCAAATATTTCGGAGTCGACCATCAGGAATATAGCGTGCATCATATTCCGACTATTTTACAGAATCAGCATTCAGCTCAACATTATAGCCACGCTTTTCTGTGATGGTTTGATCGCCTTGAAAATCATGCTGTCGTAATCCTCAAGAAAATCACCTGTTATCATTAAAACTTTAGTCATATTTTTTCTCTAAAAATAGTGTCGATTATGCTGCACTGAATACAATGTAATTGGCTGATAAGCGGAAGTAGAGCATAACCTAGAGATCTGTAGTCAAATTGATGTTAATACCCAAGCAGTGTCTTTTGGGGGAAATGTTTTCGGTTCTCTGTTCGGTTACTTTTGCAATGCTAAGAGGCTGAATGACAGCTTTAGTTGACGGCTTAGACTGTGTCGGTAATGATGTGCTCTACCAAAAGAGTACTGGTTAGTTACTGTGATTATCCAAGCATAATTACAAAGCTTTACTGCATAGAGGGGTAGCTACAATTGACCTTTCTATCGTCAGTTGAATTTTATAAGCAATATATAAGAGAGAAACCAATGAAAACACGTATTACAGAATTATTTGGCATTCAGCATCCTATTATCCAAGGCGGTATGCATTATGTGGGTTTGGCTGAATTAGCTTCGGCCGTATCAAATGCGGGAGGTTTAGGAATTCTTACGGCGTTAACCCAACCATCGCCTGAAGATTTAGGTAAAGAAATCGAACGTTGTAAAAAAATGACTGACAAACCTTTTGGCGTTAATTTAACTTTTCTGCCAGGTTTAAAAGTACCTGATTACCCGGGGTATATTCGCGAGATCGTTGACGGTGGTGTCAAAATTGTAGAAACCGCAGGTCGTTCGCCAGAACAATATATGGAAACGTTAAAAGGTGCAGGGATAAAAGTTATTCACAAATGCACATCCGTTCGACATTCATTAAAAGCAGAAAGGATTGGCTGCGATGCTGTTAGTGTGGACGGTTTTGAATGTGGTGGTCATCCTGGTGAAGACGATATACCCAATATGATTTTGTTACCTCGTGCGGCTGAAGAATTAAAAATTCCATTTGTTGCTTCGGGTGGTATGGGCAATGCTAACCAAATGGTAGCGGCGCTTGCATTAGGGGCTGATGGAATCAATATGGGAACTCGCTTTGTTGCTACTAAAGAAGCGCCTGTTCACCAAAATGTAAAAGATGCCATTGTGAACGCAACTGAACTTGATACCCGTTTGGTCATGCGTCAATTACGAAATACTGAAAGAGTTCTCACAAATTCAGCAGTTGAAAAAATGATTAATGTCGAGCGAGAAAAGGGTGAGAGTTTAGAGTTTGGCGATATCGTTCAATATGTCGGCGGTGTTTATCCAAAAGTGATGGGTGCTGGAGAGACTGAGGCGGGTGCTTGGAGTTGCGGAATGGTGTCTGGATTAATTCATGATGTTCCTTCGGTGCAAGAATTAATTGATCGCATTATGTCTGGCGCTGAAGATATTATTAATAAACGCTTAAACAAAATTTTATAACAGCATGTTTTATAAACATATAGCTGAAAAAGAAAAATGTAAATAAATATTAAAAGTTCAGGAGAAATTCAGTGAGTGCATTTGATACACCTATCGCAATCTGCGGACCATATCGTCATCCTCGTCAAATGTTGCAAGAGCAAACCTACGAAGGTCACGTATCGATTCATGATGATACTATGGCAAATGATCTAGGATTTTCTGGCGCGCCTATTGAGGGCCCAACGCATTTCAGTCAGTTTGAACCTCTGTTGTTTGAATTGTTTGGAAATGCTTGGTATGAAACTGGGTGCATCAGTTCGCATTATCAAAACATGGTAATAGAGGGCGAAGAAGTTCGCGCATTTGCAATTCTCAATGATGATAAAAAAAGTGCCATCATTTGGGCAGAAAAAAAAGATGGCACACCTGTGCTATCGGGAACGGCGAGTATTGATCATTCAGAATCTGAACTAGATCGTCGTCGCGCAAAACTTCGCCCATCAGAGCAATTAGTGATTTTGTCTGAACAGCATGTGGGAATGAAAGGTAAAAATATCGAACATGCAATAATGGATTTTACTCAGCACATGGGTGATCTCTACCCTTTCAGTTTGAATGATAAAGTTGAAAAAATGACTGAGCCATCGCCATGGTATACGGAAGAAGGTGGCAGCAAGACTCCTTGGGGGCGAGCAATCATTCCTTTTGAAATGATTAGCGTGTTAACCGAATACACATCTCGTGAAGCAGAATTTCCACGTAAAGGCCCAGCAGTGGGTTTGTTTGCAGATCAGGAGATTAAACTGATTAAAGGACCCTTATTCGTTAATCATCCTTATCGTTTAGAGAGGGAAGTGGCGGAACTTAGTGAAAGTCGTCGAGTGGAATCGAGCTGGACACTTACACGTGTTTATGACGAAAAAACGGATGAGCTTGTGGCGGAATGTCTCCTGAATCATTCAATTGTAAAAGCATCTTATAAAAACTATGAAGCTGACGCTAAAAGTTTAGGGAAGGCGCTTTAAGTTTTTATAAATAAAAACTATCTATTGAGGGAGATTGCTAAATAGTGATCTCCCTCGTTTGTTTGTCACTTTATTTTTGTGGGAGAGAACAATAGAAACAGCTGAAGTTCTTTCAAAGTGAAATGATTAAATGGTAACGGTGTTGTATGAATGATTTAAATTCAGTTTTTTTATTAAAAGATTTATTAGATGTTGATCAAGTGGATGAAACACATTTTCTAGGTCATAGGCAAGAAGGTGCGTCGGGTCGAGTGTTTGGCGGCCAAGTACTTGGGCAAGCATTAATGGCAGCGGCGAAAACAGTTGTTGGTGATCGGCTTGTTCATTCTGCACATAATTATTTTATTCGTCCTGGCGATAATGCCTTGCCAATTGATTATCAAGTATGGCTTGACTTAGATGGGCGTAGTTTCAGTAATCGTCGTGTTGTGGCTATGCAAAATGGAAAACCAATTTTAAATTTGACGGCGTCTTTTCAATCACCAGTTTCAGGTCTGAATCATCAGCAAGAGGCGCCAAATGTTGAGGGCCCGGATGGTTTGTTAAACGAAAATCAGCTGGCGGACAAATATAAAAGTGAATTGTCACCTGAAATTTATTCTCATGTTAGCCAATATCGTCCGATAGAAGTTCGTCCTATAAATGAAGAGGTGCATTTTAGGGAAGCAAAGCGAAGTAACCAGCAAGTCATGTGGTTTCGAATTAGAGAGCCTTTAGGTGATAACCCATCATTACATCGGTCGATATTGGCATATGCGTCAGATATGAGTTTGTTAAGTACGTGTATTCGACCCCACGGGCTAACTTGGGTGCACCAAGAAATTGCCACTGCCAGTATCGATCATGCGTTGTGGATTCATAAGGCAGATCTTCGTGTTGATGAATGGCTGTTATATGTAATGGATTCACCATGGTCAGGAAGTTCACGTGGACTTAATCGAGGCAGTATTTATACGCGTTCCGGTGAACTTGTCGCATCCGTTGCACAAGAGGGTCTAATTCGATTGACAGAGTAGAGCTTATTGATGAATGTTCATTTTGTGGGTGCAAAGATAACGAAGACATGTATCGCCATGTATAATGCGTCCTGATTTGTGCATTAAGTGATGCACTATAAGTAAATGAATAGCATATAAACGATATGCGTAAGTGATAAGTAATGAGTGATAAAAATTTTATAAATAAGGTTAATAGTCGACGTACATTCGCTATTATTTCCCACCCCGATTTAGAACGATAAGACAGCCTGAGTCATCTTAAGACACTAACTTTAATAAAATCAAAAAGTTAGATCATGTCTTGGGTTGTCATATTGACTCCTTAAGTCCTTCTTTGTCATGCTGAGTCACACGAAATAAGTACCAATTTAAGTACCAATTTTGTGTTTTTAGCAGTGTATGAGTTTATTGGTACTTGTTCATTGGACTCAATGACTTGGAGTGCAAATAATGACGATCACAGAATCATGGTTAAAAGCGAACAATCGTAAATCAAGGCCAAAAGAGTTAGCCAAAACGGATCGAGACGGATTGACTGTTCGTGTATCTCCTAAAGGCAAACTCACATACCGGCTCAGATATTATTACAACAATAAACAGACAATTCTTGATATTGGAACATACCCCCTAATGTCCCTCAAAGAGGCGAGAGAGGAAAATAGGCGGCTACGTAAAAAACTGGAACAAGGTCATAACCCTAAAGTTGTTCGACAGCTTGAAAGGCAAGCGATTATCGCTGCTAAATCCTTAGAAGGCTTATTTGATCTTTGGTACGAAAGTTACTGCGTTAAAAACAAAAAAGGCCATTTTGAAATCAAGCGCAGCTTTGACATTCACGTATTTCCTAAAATTGGTAAGCTTCCAGCAGATAAGATTACTCTGCACGCTTGGCTTGATATTCTCGAAAAGCTGGCAGAGACAACCCCCGCCATTTCTGAGCGTATCTTGGTTAATGCGAAACAGATGCTCAAATTTGCAGTGAAGAGAAAGCTCATTCCCGCAAACCCATTGTCGGACATTTACGCAAAAGAAGATTTACAGATCAAAAAGCGGTCTGTAGACCGACACTTGTCTGATGAAGAAATCAGAATGGTGTGGCTTGCGATTGACGGTTCACGTATCACACATAAAAACAAAGTTTTTGTAAAGCTGTGTCTAATCTATGGGTGCCGAAACGGAGAGCTTAGGCAGTCAGAAAAGACGCAGTTTGATTTTGATAACAAGGTTTGGACGATCCCACCTGAAAACCATAAGCTGGGGAAGAGCACTGGCAAGCCATTACTTAGACCAATTACGCGAACTATTGAAGGGTATTTAAAAGAAGCCTTCGAACTGAGTGCTGGGAGTAAGTACGTTTTTACCAATGATGGTTCAGATGAGGTTATGGGCATTCGTGCACCACTAGCCATTCCCTATAATATTATGCAGTATCTCAGGCGCAAAGAGTCCTTTGAAATTGAGCATTTCAGCATGCACGATTTACGTCGCACTTGCCGCTCAAATTTATCGTCCCTTACAGAATTTCACGTCGCTGAAATCATGTTGGGGCATAGTATCGGGCGGATCGTTCAAACGTATGACCAATATGATTATTTGAAGGAGCAAGCTGAAGCTTATGAGAAGTGGTGCAAACGTATTTTTGAGATTGTTGAAGGAAAGACGCCACCTCAGATGCCTGTAAACGACAATGTAGTGACGTTAGATTTCCGAAAGAGGGGTTAGTCTACTTGAGCTGCATTTTCATAGCTGGTTTTCCATATACAGCTTCGAAATATCACTATCTTCAATACAAAGATAGTCTAATGTTTGACGTTCCGTTGCATGCCCATAGGCGACCATGAGTTCAGCGATGACATGATGAGTATCATGCTCATTGCTCTGTTTTTTCTTATTTCGATAAGCGTGATAGCCCCATGTTTTGCGCATAGTATGGGATGCGTAATTGCCGACAATTCCGATCTGGCTACACCAGCTCTTTAAGTACTTGGATACGGTATTGGGTTTTAGGTGTTTGCTTGTTGTCTTTGAGTAAAGGAGTGGTGCAAATGGATTGTCGCCGTGAGGGTGGCTCTTAAGGCATCTCTGGATAGCGTCAAATGCTTTGTTGTTGATTGTAACTGTGCGATTTTTCCCGTTTTTGGGTTGTTTAATCGTAAGTCTCTCTCCCGCTTTTAGGTGAGTAACTTGTCCCACTTTGATAGACACTAGTTCGCTAGCGCGAAAAGCAGTGTTGATACCAAGTGTAAACAGGCAATAATCACGGGAACATTTTGAAAGGAGTACTTTGAGATCTTCTATAATGTTTAAATCTCGGATTGGCTCTACTTTGATAATAGAGCCCTTAGCAGGGTGGTTTGGATTAAGAGAAGTTTTTCTTTGTGTTTTCATAATCGAGTATCCTTACTCTGTTGCGCCCATCCTGTGTTTTCTTGACCCTAAATAATTGTTTTTATACAACTTTTATCTAAAAGTTAGACTTACAAAATAACTTAAATATACTCAAGAACTTACCAAATATTTCAATTTTCCGCAAGGAAAAAACAATACTCTGTAAAGTCCTCCTCGTGAAGTTTTCCATCTTTTAGATAAAAGTTAGAAACACTGATTGTACAGGAAACAGGGGCAGTCCAGATGATAAATAAAATCTTTAAAAATTTCGCAGTTGGTGCAGCTCTAGTGCTGACAACTGCATTCGCAGCGCCTGCAATGGCTGGTGCTGAATGTACCGCCGCTGATAAGGCTAAGATAATCAAATCTAAAGTCGGTGAAATGCGTATCGGAGATTTTTCAAAATCATCAACTGATTGCCTTGAGCATTTTGCAAATGGCCTATCACGTACTGATTTGGTTCTTGTTGCCGAGAGCAATTCTAAAGCGTGGCGAGATCTCACCGTTGAAGCTGCTAAGAGGCTTGAAGATGATGGAAAGCAGGTTCATGTATTCTTTACAAATGACACGGACGGACTTAATACTACGGCAAATACAGCAATCTGGGCTAATGGTGTAGAGCGAGGTTTTGTTCCAGTAAAAATTGGTGCCCCATATATTATTGATGATATTGTTGCCGCACCCGATAAGCCTATTTCCATGATGTACAAAAAAGGTGCAGAAGTTTGGGATAGATATCTCAAGGTACCTACTGTTGCTATGAACTAACCAATCGAAATTTCGATTGGTTTAGCAACGCTAATGTCATTATCAGATATTTGATAAGCGGCAGAATTGTCAAATTTCGCCGTATTGATTATGGACATAGCCTCCCCTTGAGAGGCCAGATTGTATTCAGACTTTAATTTAACACTTGAATCGTTGTTTTCAGAATAACTGGCGACTTGTTCCGCAACACTAATTGAGCTCCCCGTTTCTAGTGAATCCCATTCGTCCATTGTGTCATTTTTAACTGCTACTTCTACGTTCATTTCTTCCTGAGAAAGATCATTATTAGCGTCAATAGCAGATTCATTTAATTCAGCTTGTTCTACTCTGGCCACATCAAATTTGACATTTTGTTCTATTTTTTCCTCTACATCACCTATGTGAGTATCAACAATCTTGTCACCATACTTCTTGCGCATTTCTTCTTCATTAAAGCCATTTTCGCGAGCATCTTTCAACATTTCAAGCATCACAGTTGCTTCGGCTACCGATAGGCCATTTTCTGCGGCGTATGCCGCTGGGTCATTTTCAATGTCTTCGATTAACTCATCCGTAATCTCTTGGTAGTCTTCGAGGCTTATTTCCAGACCGTTACTAAAGCGCATCATTTCCATCTCAGCCACGGCCTGCTGACGTATCATATCTTCAAAGTCACCGTCTTTTTCTTTTTGCTTTTGTTCATATGCAGCAAGTTTGACTTCTTCCAATTTTATTTGTTTAAAGTCTTTCGCTGATCCATCAATGCTGAAGTCAGAAAACACACGCTCATCAATTGACTTTTTTGTGCCGTCGACATTTTGTTCCTCTCCGTCAGTGAGGGGGGCTAGCTGAGAGAGGGTGTTCATGGTGAAAACATTGTTGGCAGGCATTGCCTGATACAGGTCGCTTTTTGATGGTGTGTTTGTATTCATTTTTATACGCTTTTATAAAATCAATCTGATTTATATATTCCCTAAATAATTAACTTCCTTTTATTCTAAAGAAGAAAGATTACAAATATGTAAATATAAAATACATTTTTATGTTTATTTGATCGATATTTTATCTAAATTTTATTTATTAAAAATAATATTGTGAATATTCAAAAAGTTATGTATTTGTAAAGGGTAATGTATGTAGAAATAACGCCTGAAATAATCGAACAATTAAACCAGTTAAAGAAAAAAACTGGTGTTGGCACTCATAAACTTCTACGGGGAAAGAAAGATCGATCCGTTGATTTAAGTGGAGTACTTATTACATCATGGATGACGGGTAAGCAAAAAAAAGCAAAAAAACGCCATCTTGATTATGTTCTGGATATTTGGAACAAAGAACCTGTTTATATTGAGATGTCTACTGATGATCAAAATTTTCTTAAATCAGAAAGAGAGAGAACGGGGTTAAAAGGCCATAGGTTATTAACCAATATGGCAGATCGCCCCGATGATTTATCAGTAAGCTTAGTTTCTCGTATTTTGAATGGCGGCCTAAAAAAAATAAAAGAAACTCACCTAGAAGCCATGATAGAGGCCTATAAAAATACTCCTGATTTAGCGTGCAGCTCTGAAACAGTGCCATTGGATAAAGCCCTAATTAAACGTTTAATGAACTATCGTGATTTAGGGGTCTTACCTAGTGCAATATTTGAGGGCAGAGATGATGCCCCCATGGGGCTTGATGTCTATATGATTGGGCGATGGTTTAACAGAAAGCCTGAATTTGTAAATAAAGAGTATTTGGATTTTGTTCTCACCTCGTGTGAAAGCATGGGAAATGACAAAAGTCGACGCGTTAAAATTACGCCTAAAATTCTCGATGATATAAATATGCATAAAGGGCGCACTGGAATCGGGCCAAAAGTGCTTTTTGATCGACTAAATAATATTCCCGACGGTTTAAATTATCTTATAGTCTCGAACTGGATAAATCAGACTACTAGTACTGCCCGATTAAGTTACGTTAATTTTGTGATTGATGGCTGGAAAAAAATTCCAACAAAGGACTAGTTTTTCCAGCTTTGTTGTCAGGTTGGGGCAAAGATTCGCTACCTTATATTTTCGAAAGAGGGGTTAGTCTGCTTGAGCTGCATTCCTTTATAGGGAAAGGAGTGCATTCACTAAAAATGATCAGGCCTACCTGCTGCCTTATCATGCTCACGGCAAACATAGGCGACAATATTGTCAAAGGCATCTTCAAAGAAGGCACCATTTTCTTCTACGTCTGTGATGGCTAGATTAACAAGCCATTCAGTTTCAATATCGTAAATCTCTTGGATGTAATCGAATGTCTTCCACAAAAGAAGATCGCCCCTATACGGACGGAATGTTCCGTCCGGCATAGGTAGCATTCTAACTTCTGTTTCTGGTTGTTGTGTTGGAATCATGACTTATTATTCTCACGGTTTGTAGTGGTGAACAATATTAATTTCTATGTCATTGATATCTCTGATTAATGAATGTCTTGTATTTTTCTCGTGTTTTTCATTCTTTCTAAATCAAAATCATCGATGGTGCTGACAAGCCAGCGATTGGACGACCCTTGTTCTTGTAAGTCAGGTGGAGGTAGTGGCAGTTCTTTTCGCGCCATCATGCGAAAGACTGTGCGCTCAGAACAATTCCAGCGCTCGGTGAGGTCGCGAGTGGTATAGAACATCTTATTCATAGTCATTCTCCGCTGAGGGTTGTTGTTTTTAAAAATGGGTGGCGCAATGTGGCGAGTAGGTGCAGCTCTTCGTGGAGCGTGTTTTTGATTACGTGTTCTATGTAGTGTTTCATCATGGCTCGCTGCCCTTTGTGTTTTCGAGCCAAGGCTTGTTCATGGTGTCCCCAGCAGGAAACAGCTTGCCCTATATTTTGTGAGAGCATGGATAAGTAGCCAGAGCTGTAAATCAATCCTTTGGGGATTTCGATCATGAGTTTTTCTGTATCCACCACGCCGTCAAGTTGGTTCATTGGAGATCCAAGAAGGTGATGTGCTTTATCACATACGGATTTAGCTTGTTGTTCTAAATTGGATAATTCATTCATTTTATTGTTCTCCTATATAGTTTTTAACAAAGTCGATCTTCCAGTAGGGAGGCCGATCAATAATGAATATTTTTTCTTTTAAATCTAAAACACCACGCCCTTGAAAGTTCTGGGAAATATCACTCACAGGAAGTACAGGTGTGACTTGTTCACCCATGGCCTGACCGCCACCATCGGCACTCACTCCTGCGTTGTGACTTGCGGTGGCAATGGCTACAGACTTAAACCCCGCTTTATCTGATATTTCTTTGGCATGCTGGCCTGATACCCCCCATGCTAGGCAAACGCTGTTTTCTTCGAATACTTTATGGCCACCTTCTTTAAAGTATTTTGAAAATGCTTCTCTATCTTGAACAACCGTGATGATGCGAATGCCTAATCCGTTATCGATTTCACGATAAAGCCTTAATGCTTGCGCCATTGAAGGGATTTTTGGAATGTTTCCAAATTCATCAAGGCAGAATGCAACACGATGTTTTCGGTTTTTTGCCTGTGTAATACGCTTAATAAAATAATCACTCATAATGACGGCATACTGGGAATGGCTAACAACATATTTAGACGGAAAGTTAATCGATACTGTGCCTAGCTCTTGGGCGAGTATGGCGGGGTCAAAGTGATTAAACCTTGTTTTATCCCCGAGAACAGAGCCTAACCCATACAGTTTGAAAGCCTTTTGAAAAGAATCCATGACCCATTCAAATTGGTCTGAATGAGTCTTTCCGTACTGGTCATATATTTTCCGAGACTGCATAGCGACGAACCCACCGCCCGCTTTGCTATCGTTCATTTTCAATAGTTCATCACCGAATTGCTCGTGAGAAAATGTTGAAAACTCCCAGAAAGCGCCAAGATATGTTCGGTTGGAATTGTTCGTTGCCCATTCAATGAGAAGTAAATGCGTGATCTTTTTTGCATCATCGGAAATCCAGCTATTGACGCCTTCATGCTGGCAATGTGAAAAAAGCATTTCTACTTTTTCAAAACAATCATCCACAATCATTCGACCGTTCGCGACACTTTCGATCAAATCATGAAGCGGATTAATGCAAATAGGGAGGGGATCATTTTCTATAAAATGATCAATGTGAACGGTTGGTTTTCCATCTACGATTTCTCTGCCTTTATGAGTAGGGTTGTATAGCTCATCATTCTTCATATTGAAGTAAACGGTACTTTCCCCTCCTAATCCAAGAGAGATAAGGTTTGGTAGGATTATGCTCAATGATTTCATTGATCCCGCCATGCCACACACCGTTAGATGATGATCATTTGGCAAAAACAACGGATGTCCTTCGAAGTGACCAAGATAAACACCACCTAGTTTTTCATCATCTTTTTTGATTAAGCCAAGACGGATTGCATCACCCAGTGTTCCCAGATTAGAGTTTTGCAATTTCCCCGATACATCGCCGCTCTCAATTAGCTCCTTCGACTTTCCAGCCTCAATAAAAGATCGCCTGCGTCCCTGATTTGTAAGGAATATCTCAATCACACGGTTAAGTGTGAAGGCCGTTTGTAACATGCCACTCAATCCTTTCTTTTGTTGGCGCTGAGAAAGGTAGGTTGTGGATTGTCGTTGAGGTGGTTTATTTATCATTGATAATCTCCTCCGCTAATCGTTTGAATTCCAGTGTCCGCATGTCTAGATCACGTGGTTTTGGAAGGTCTCGTATTAAGTCTTGAGGGATCGATGAGCGTTGAGACTGGGCAATTTCTTTAATCTCTCGTGCCATCTTTTCTCGCTGTGCTCTCGCATATTGATCACCAGATGCCAGGATTGGATCACCGATGAGCATACCAATGGCCGATGTGAGTTCGCCCATATTTGCGGTGAACTTGGTCACGCCATAGCTATCTTTGATGGTTTCAAGCTGGGTGGTTAAAAGCTTATCTTCAATTGTGTACACATAAGGAATGACTTGGCTCATGGCTTGGTAGTACATCGCATAGGCGTTGTTACTGCGCTCCACTTCGGCCACGGCCAATTGCATGAGCTGTTCCATCTTTGCCTGATCATTTGCCGTTGTCCTGATATGTGTGGCCTCACCAGTCCCCACAATGCGCATAACGGCGTTGTAGAGTGAACGTTCTGGCTCAACATTTAATTCATAAATTAAAACGATCACGCCCAGTAATATTGGAAGAGAAATTAATTTTGTTAACTCCAGTAAAACTGAACCTGTCTTGCCACTATTTTGTGTTGTTTCATTTGTCATGGTCATACCCTCTAATGTTTAGTTACATTGGCTTTTATGCGAATTGGAGCAGGCGGTTCAACAGTGGATACTTGCTCCGATAAAGCATCATGGTCATGTTTTTGTGGCGGATTATTGGGTGAAATCAAAAACACACAAAACGATAATCCCAATGGCATTGACGCAAGGATGAGCGCAATAACAAGAAGTGGGATGGCTTCATCGCTGCGGCTCAACAGTTCATAATCACTCAGGTTCTTGATCGAAGGAATGTCCAGCCTGTTTGCTTCTTTTAACCCTCCCAGTTCTCTTGAAAGGCGAGTGCTTACAGGGCGGAACGCTGCCGTTAAACGTTGCGAGGCTTGATCATTAATGCCAGAGGCTTTGAAATCACGCCCCATTGCATCAATGGCGTTCGTGATTGTGCTAATCGGCAAGCTTTGTTGGAGCTGCTTAATCGCAAGACTTAAAAGCTCAATTTTCTCCTTGAGCATTTGCGTTTTTTCTCGGTAATTCAAATCCTCTCGGCTTGATACGCGACGAATGTCTTCTTTCAGTTCATCAATTTCACGCTTGATGGGTTCGGCCACACCGTTGGCTTGTACAAGCTGTTTGCGGGATAGGGTGGTGACATCATCCAAGCTAGCAAGCAAGCTTGCCACCTCACCAATACCGCTAAGTCCTGAAATGCCGCCTTGCGTGACTTCCAGTTCCTTCATCACCGTTGCTTTACTGGAGGATGTTTCGAACACGGTTTCAAGATTCATGGTGCTTGCATGCGTTTTTGAAACTTTACTCTCTACCTCAAACACGCTATAGATGGTGTCTTGAAGATATTCATTTTCCGCCAAATCAAGCGCTAGAAAATTGCCGCTCATATAAACGGAGACAGCCAGAACACTCGCCATAAACCCCGTCCAAAGAGGCATAACCTTTTTCTTTTTTTCTTCTTCGGCACTGGATAACAAATCTATGCCAAATGATGTTGCCCAGTAGACAGCGTTAAACCAGAAGAGGGCAAAAACCAAGCAAGTCAGTAGTGCAGTTAAACCTCCCCCACTGACAGTCATGCTGTTATAGACAAAGGCGGTATTGATGGCTGTATCAGCCATTATTCCAATCGCCGCCACTCGTTGGAGCTTCGTTTTATGATGACCTAAACGATCATCGAATGCAGGGCTGTTCATATCGCACATCCTCTAAGAGACAAGTTTCGGGTAGAGGGAGGCCTAAGCCTGATATCTAGCCCATTCGAAATCTAATTAGAGGGTGCGCACCCAATGTGGAGGTATTGCAGGGAGGGATAGGATTACTCTCACTGATACGATCACAGTGAGAAGAATATGTTATGTAATTACATATGTAAAGTGTAATTACATAACTATTTTGGTTTTGCGTTCATTCTGGCGATTTTTTCTTCAAGAGCGGTCGTGATGAAATCTGTTCGGGACATGCTCAATACGTCAGCGTGGCTATCCACTGATTCAAGAAAATCAGGAGTTAGCCTTAGGTTTGCTGGTTTTTTTGTACGGTTGACGCTGGCTTGGGGGGGGAGGTCAGGGTTGGCCATAAGAGATGGATCTTTTCTATATATCCTTTTATTTGCATGTTCCATGTCCCCAATGTCCTTTCTGTTGGGGTTGTGTTTCCATATTTCTTGTACAATTTTTGGATCGTGAATGTCAAGACGATTCACATCTATAGCTAAATTTGCTTCGATACATAATGTTTTTACAAATTGTTCTCTTACGTTGCGAGGCCTACTTACTTTGAATTTTTCATCCTTAGGCTCGGATAGGGCTGTATTGAGAAGCTTGATTACTTTTTCTTTGCCGTTATCCGATTCATAAAGTGCCCGACAAAACTTGATATTACCTGCTAGGGCTTCCAGTTCTTCAGTTTCTAGAAGGTTATCTATCTGCTCCTGCTGACTAGCATTAGTCGCAGAGGTGTTAGTGGATGATGTGTCAGATTTTCTTTTCATAGGTTTTTTACAGAATATATTGATAGATATGGAATTACATATCGCTTATTTTGCACTTTGCTAGGTGAAATGTCTATCGCTCGGTTTCGGCTTTATACATTATCCATGGGGCATTGAAAAAGCTATCTTTTGAAGCCAATTTTTCTTCTGGTAGAGAGTAGGGCCATCGCCATAGCGCTCACGTCTGTATTTATGCCCCATTAGGAAGGACTGTATCTTTTCAGGTGGCTCGACGGCACTCAATCTGTCTTCAAAACTATGACGCAGGCTATATACAGTGTGGTCATCCGTTGGAAGAAGGCCGTGTTCTCGCAAAAAGCCGTTCAAGTTGGCTGAGAGTTGGTCTGGTTTTTGGAAATACTGCTGGAATCCGTCTGGAAGCTGTTTGAAAGCATATAGTGATGCCCCAACCAGCGGGATTTGTCGCTGGCTGTATCGGTTTTTGAGTTCTCTATGTTCATCTGGCCGTATGTGGATATAGGGAATGGGGGCATCAAGGCGGATATCTCCGCGCTGTGCATTTAAACCAACTAACTCCGACGGTCGTGCGCCTGTATCCGCCATAGCGTAGAGAAATAAACGGCATTCATCATTGAGGCCTATAAGGTTTTTGGGGTTGAGTAGCGTCGAAGAAATAAACTCAGTTGCAAATGGTCGCCTCTCGCTATCGCGTTCCTTGAAACGAATACGGGCAAATAGTGAGTTAACGTCGAAGGTGATATATTCCTTATTGTCTTGTGCGAAAGCTAGCAATGATCGCAAATGCGTTAAGTCTTTATTCGCAGAGTTTGGAGCCATGTTCCCTTCGACTAAACGCTCAGACCACCACGCACGAAACGCCATGATATCGTTGCGAGTAATATTATTGACGGAAATATTGTCGCAAACTTTGGCAAATGTTTTATAGGCACGAACTCTAGGGTTAATCCAGCGCTCTCGTTGTGATTTGGATTTTACGATTAGGTCAGGCTTTTTAAAATTATAGTATTCGTTCCATAGGGCTTCCAGTGACAACTCTGGAACAGTTTGGCCTCCAAGGATTGCTGAGACTGCCTCTGGCTCGTCTATGGCGTTCGTTGCCTCGACTAAGCGCTCAGAAATCGTTCCAACTTGCTCTAATGATACCTCTGTAGCGCTTTTATATTTAAAACCATGCAGTTCGGCGCGTTTAATCGCCAGCTTATATGCGATGTTTGGATCAAGAGTATTGTCATTGATTAGGCTTTGCCAATACTCTTCAATAAAGTCATTCAAGATGGCTGCTTTTCTAATCGCTTCTCTTTTGTCTCTGGTCTTGAGAGATGTGCGAATAAATTTCCGTTTATCGTATTCAACTAAATAGTCAGGAACTCGCCTTCTATAATAGTAAAATCCGTCTCGTTGCATTAGATAATTTGACATCCATGTATCCCAATTTGTATCCCATTTTGTATCTCAATTCGGGGATAAAACGGAACCATAAATGACGTAAGATAAAATTTCTTAGTCTATACAGTATGTTATACGGGGAATGGTTAATGAAGTCTTAACGTAAATGGTGCCCAGACCCAGATTAATGTGAAAAACTAACAGGTCTTATGAATTTAATTAATTCAATTGTTTAGCTGCATTATTCTCTCAATTAATTTTTACTATGTATCCCAATTTGTATCCCGTTTTGTATCCCAAAATACTACTCAATAGAATTAGTCATAGCGATGCGTTTTGCTCGTGTCAACATTTCTTCAGCCTTGATATAGGTTTCTCTTTCCATTTCCAATCTTTCGAAAATCGGTAGGTATACATCTCCGTATCGATGTACGATTTTTGCGGCTTGTATATAAGCCGTTTCAATTTCAACTAGTGTTAGCTTTTCAGACATTACAAACCCTTTGTTGGTCTTTACGTTCGCAAGGGATGTCTGAGAGGCGAAAGATATTTGCCTCCCTCCTCTCAGTTTGCATCCCAATCAATGGGTGGGCTGTATCCAAAAGAAAAAGACTGCTAATCCGAATTTCTATGGATAGCAGTCCTATAATTATTAAAGCATGTAAACAATTAACGTCTCGTTAATAATTGATGGCATTTGATTTGAATAAAAATGTAATCGCAAGATAGAGATGTAAAACGCAAATCTTCACTCAGCCTTCTCTTCGAGAAATCAGCTCAACAATCTGATAAAAATCGTGTTGCAGATAAGAAAGAAACTCGAAGAACTATACGACGAAATAGAACAAGGGATAGATCACGAGACCTGTAGCTGTCCCCACTTGTCTGTGTTCGATTTTTGATCAATGCAGAAATGCCAATCTTAAGTTAAGTATATAGAAACAAATGGATAAACTTTTAATAGTTTTTGACTCTTTGGCGGGGGGTTGTTATGAGTCAAATAATGGAAATTTTGAAAAAAGGAATTAAGCAATGAGTGTAGAGAAAGTTGAGAAGAAAGTATTTTTAAGGGCTTTTTCTGTTTTGATTGGGATAGGTATCCTTTTTGGAAGTAGTTATGTTTTTTCATCGAAAACGCAGGCAAACGCTGGATTTGTGCCAATTCCAACAGCTTATGACCATGATTTGAAAAGAGTCAAAGGAAACATTTTCGATACAAAAAGAATATCTCTTCACTGCTCTACTAGTGGAGAAAATTTATCTGAATTTTTAAAAATTGCAGAGTTTAGTAGTTTTTGTATCGAGACGGTTCGGAATGGTATTTTATCTAATGGTGTAAAGTTTAATGGCTACGATGATAACGGTAACAGCGAACCCACTGACTTATCGAAACGGGAGGAAGAGCTTTTTGTTTCATTGGTTATACAACCTCTTTTACTAAGTCAGTGGGAGTCAGTTACTCCTAAAACGGGTGGCGATTTGTCAGATTTATATTCTATAACAATGAAAATATCGAGAAAGTTCCCTGTGTTGACAACTCCAGATCTGGTTCAAACTGTTGTCTTCTCCTTGCCTAATAAGCCTGAAAAATATGAAAGATATAAAGAGGAAATTCTTGAAAAGACGGCGTTTATGTTGAATGTTTATTTTGTTAGAAATTACAATGAGCTACATAAAAATGAAAAAAATAAAACAATTAAGGGAGAATAATAATGACACACGAACTTCTACGTTCAGGTGCTGGTTGGGATGTTAGTAACGGATCAATCACTCTTTCATATGGTTTTGCGAATACCGCATTGGCACAATCGTTATATCTAGACTCAAATGGAGCCTTACGACAAGAAGTTCAAAATGATTTTTCTTTGACACCAAATTTTCTAGAGCTTGGCGCACTTGGTCGGCAGGCAACTGGTAACCTTTTACAAACCCTTAACGGGACACATTATCGAACTTCTTTTTCTGATGTGATATCGAAAGTAAAATTCGAACTAGATGATTCTGGAACAGGAGGCGATATTGTAATAACAAAAGCGCAGACGGTTATTAGTAACGAACTCGGTCGGGTTCTTGCGCTACCTGGGAATGAAGGTGGAGGAAGTCACGAAGGGGATATTATTTTAAACCCTAACGTGGTTTTTGATTCTAACTATGGCGATACCAAATTTTTTACAATTTTACATGAGCTTGGCCATGCTGTTGGGCTTGACCATCCTATCAATGCTTCCAGTTTAAATTTACAAAAATTTACGACAATGTCATATATTCCACTAGGGTGGGAAATAGTAAATAAGGGGCTAGCGAATGAAGAGTTGGTATTCACTAAAAATGGGTTATTTTATGATAACTTGAATGGGCAGCCTCTTTTTACTTATGGGCTTCAGATAGATGATATTGCGGCACTTCAGGAAATATATGGCGTTGATAAAACAACCCGTAATGAAGATCTTGATTTTGATATTATGACAACGGGAACCACTTATAAGCTCGGACAAGGATTTGGGCGCCTTGATGGCAATGGAATTTATGACAAAAATCTCGCCTTTATTTATACAATTTGGGATGCAGGGGGGACAACGGACACAATTGATGCTTCTGATTTTAGTGATTTTGGAGCAAAGATAGATTTACGCGAAAGGAAATTTTCCTCTATTGGTGAAAATGGGCAAGGCAAAGCTGGCTACGATTTAGCACAGGGAATTGAAATAAGCAATGTAGCCATTGCATACGGCACCGTGATTGAAAATGCCATTGGAACAGGGCATAGCGATACATTTTTCGGAAACGCATACGACAACCATATTATTGGTGGTGCAGGGAATGATACGTTCGTGCAGGAAAATGCAGGTGCGTTAACATTTAACAATGACGGCACATTAACCCTTTGGGATGCATACGGTAATGACAAGGATACATTGGATAGTATTGAAATTGTCAATGCAGACAGCATAGCCTTACGGAATGAAGATTTGGCTCAATTTAATCAAATGTTGGTGGCGGGGTCGACATTTAATACATTGGATTATAGTGGTGTGACCACTGGGCAAACCATTGCATATGGTGACGCCAACAAAGTGATTAGTTCGCAGGGGAACGATATCATTGCAGTTCAAGTTGGTGATGGGGTTGTGATTGAATATACCCAAGGGAATGACACATATACGGGACAGGTTGCATTAAAGAGTGGAACCACGGTTACTGCCATATCTAGTATGGAGATTAATTTTTCAGAAGATATTCAAACGTCGGATGTAAGTATTGGATCAAGTGCTGGTGGATATATCGGTACGGCGATTGTGAATGGTGTATTGGGATCAGAGTTCCACGTTGATATGGTTCTTAATGTTGTAGGGCATGGATCAATTACCTTGGATAACTATGTGTACAGAGAAGGTGCAAACTTTAGTGGCGCCGTGATTTCGATGAGCTTTGTGGATGGTCAGGCGTTTGAAGTTTTGTGGGATTCAAATGCGGGGACGTGGATATCTCAAATTAATACGAGTGTACCAATCAATAGTGATATTTTTGGCAGTGAGGCATTGGATACCATCGTAGGGAATGATCTTGATAATGATATTCGTGGGATGCAGGGACGTGACACCTTAACGGGTGGCGTGGGCAATGATGACATCCATGGCGGTGCGGGTGTTGACACTATTGATGGTGGAGTAGGGAGTGATAGTCTTAATGGTGGACGTGGTGGTGATACCATACATATCCGCGATGATGACACGGCTATTGGTGGTCAGGGTGGCGATGTCTTTATCATGAGAGGCGAAAGTGGAAGCGCCACAGTTGAAGATTTTAACATTCAAGAAGATCGCCTTGACCTATCAAACGTCAGTGACGCGGTAGATGTCTCTGGTCTAAATATCATTGATGATGGAACGCAGGTACGCATTACGTTTGACCAATCACAAGAGTTGATTTTAAAAGATGTGGCATATGATGAGTTTTTAAATAATGCCAATATTATATTAGGCGTTCCTGATCCGTTGGAGCATGCCTATATAATATCCAATACGCCGACGACTGTTCAAATCGGTACAAGTGGGTTTGATGATTTACGTGCTTTTGATTCAAATGGTGAGGCATTATACGGTGAGGGCGATCATGATCTTTTAACTGGGGATAGTGGTGATGATCATCTCTTTGGGGGCTCAGGTTGGGATACAATTCTTGGAAATAATGGGGATGATTTACTCGTTGGCGGTGATGGGAGTGACACTCTCTATGGTGACAGGGGCGATGATATCTATTTGTTTAGTGCTTACGATTTCGATCAGGGTGTTATTGATACGATCATTGATGATGATGGTACAGATACAATCGTTGTTGAGGAATCTGTTGTAACAGTTGACCAAGTATCATTCACGCAGAGTAACTTTGATTTAATTATCAATGTGAATAGTCCTTATTCGTGGGCAGGCGTAAAAATCCAAGATTATTTTGATGGTGAGAATAACCGTATAGAATTTATAGACCTTGGTGGTTATGTTTACGATCTAAATTACCTTTTAAATAATGGTGCCTATTCAGTGACACCAAGCATCCCACAATTTTCTATAACTGTTCAGGATGGAACAGCGGGGAATGATACTCTCAATGGTCAAGCAGGAAATGATCGCTTCATTGGGGGTGATGGTAACGACACTATGACAGGCGGATATGGGCGTGATGTGTTTATTGGTGGAAATGGGTCAGACACTATGTTCGGTGATTTTGGGAATGATTTCTATATCATCAGCGGGAATGATGTGAGTGCGTTTGGAACACGTGACTTTATAAGCGATGATTATGGGGCAGACACACTTATTCTAAACGATATTGTGAAAGAAGATGTTGTCTTTACGCAAAATGGAAATAACCTTTTAATTGGAACAAGCGATTTAGGAAGCCCTTGGTTTGGCGTTGAGGTTTTCTATCAGTTCTTTAATGATGAAATAGGTATTGAATATATTCAAATTGATGGAGATACATATGATTTTAATCAGGTTTTCGCAACAGGAGAATGGACAATAACACCTCCAAACGCAGCACCGAATGCCTTTGATGATTTAATTACAATTGATCGTGGAGGCGTGGTCGCTGGTAATGTTTTAGATAACAATGGAAGTGGCTCTGACTATGATCCAGATGGGCTGTATTTGGAAGTGGATGCGCTCAATGTGTCAGGTGCTTACGGTACATTTGATTTAACGGCAGATGGGAATTTCACATTTACTGGTACACAAAATTATATCGGAACACATATGTTCTCTTATACGTTGCGTGATTTTGATGGCAAAGAGAGCCAAGCGAATATCACATTAAACTCTATAGTTTCTAATAACGCTCCAATTGCTGGTGTAATGGATCTTGGTGTGTCAATTCAAGCAGGAAGCACATTATCTTTCATATCCGATTTCACAGACCCTGATGGAGACACAATTACATATACAGCAACGCTACAGGATGGCTCAGCGCTGCCAGCTTATATTGTTGTTGATAGTGCCACGGGAAACCTTACAGGGACTGTGCCAGCAACCTCGCAGGCAACGCTGGCTGTGCGCCTAATTGCAGATGATGGTCTCTCGCAGACTAATTATGATTTTGATCTAGACGTTTACGACACAATCAATGGTACTGGCTTTTTAGACTACCTACATGGTGATGCGGGTGTTGATACTATCTATGGTGGATACGGTGAGGATCGTATCTATGGTAATGACGGTGATGACATTCTTAACGGTGAGAGAGATAACGACCGTATTTACGGACACCTAGGAAACGACACAATTTATGGAGAGCATGGTTGGGATCTTCTTCTAGGTCTTGAGGGCGATGACATTATCTGGGGTGGTATCGGTGACGATGTGATCCGTGGTGATGATGACGCAGCACTTGATAACTTTGTAGGCGCTGGAAACGACGAGCTTCATGGAGGGGACGGCAAAGACAATATATCTGGTGGAGCAGGGGACGATGTTCTCTATGGTGATGACGGCAACGATACTCTTTACGGGAACGCAGATAACGACATCCTCTATGGAGATGCAGGAAATGACTATCTCTATGGTGGGTTAGGTGACGATACCCTCGATGGCGGTGATGGCGTTGACCGTATCTACGGAAACGAAGGCAATGACACAATCAATGGTGATGCAGGTAATGATTACCTCTATGGTCTAGAAGACAATGACACAATCAATGGTGATGCAGGTGTTGACCGTATTTACGGGAATGCTGGTGATGACATTATTGATGGTGGCGCTGACAATGACCTCATTTGGGGCGCAGAGGGCGCTGACACGCTCTATGGTGGAGATGGTGCTGATCGCTTAATCGGTGACGATGATCCAGCAACTTCGGGCTTTGTAGGGGCAGGAAACGATACTCTTTATGGTCAAGCTGACAATGATATTCTTGGTGGCGGTGCTGGAGACGATACGCTCTATGGTGGAACAGGTGTTGATGCCCTCTACGGTAATGATGGCGCTGATACGTTTGCTTACCAAGCCGGCGACATTGACGGCACAATGGATTATATCCATGACTTCTCCCTACCTGAGGGTGACATGATTGATATCTCTGACGTGATTGATTTCGACGCTGGTAACGGAGATGCAATCTCTGACTTTGTATTTATCAGTAACGGATCATATCACGCACAAATCAGTGTTGATCAAGATGGGACAGGCACTGCCTTTGCGCCAACAATTGTGACGCAAATCCAAAGTAACACAGGGCTTGATCTTACTACGTTGATCGATAATGGAACGCTGATTGTGGCGTAGGGATAAATAGCCCTCAGGATGTCTGAGGGGCGAAAGATATTTGCCTCTCTCCTCTCCAGTTTGCATCCCAATCAATGGGCGAGCTGTATCCAAAAAAAAGGCTGCTAATCCTAATTTCGATGGATATCAGCCCTACATTCATTGAAGCACGGAAACAATTAACGCTTCGTTAATAATTACTTGCATTTTATTTTATAAAATTCGAAATAAAAAATGTCCTGCCTTGTTACAAGCCTGTCTGGGCTTGCCTTTCCTGTATTGATGCTGTCGCGACTTGTCGTCTCTTTTGCAATTTTTTATCCCTGATTATCATCAAGTTAAACGCGCATTTCGTGCGTTTGATTGTGATATCTGGGATGCATTGTTGCGAAGTGGTCTGTCCACTTTGCAAGCGGAGCAGGGAGACCCTGCGACCCGTTGTGTTAACGAATTATTAATTTATCTTGAGATAAAGTTGAATTAACACGACTTGCCAGATGTGCTTTGTCGGACAAGCCGCCAAAGCCTATCTGGGCAAGGGGAGAATTGCATTTCTCCCCGTTGCATCCCCTTCGCAGAAAACCGGAGGGTGTTATGAGTAAAAAAACTCACAAGCGATATCCACGTCTAAGCATTCGGTTATCTGATACCGAACGCTTAGATATAGAAAGCCGTGCGCAGCGCGCAGGACTTTCGATGGGTGGTTATTGCAAATTCGTTATTTTCAACACTGATCCTCCTCGTCGGTCACGTAGAGTTGTGCCCGAAAAAGCAGAGCTATCGCGTTTGATTGGGCATGTGTCGCGCGTTGGTGCGAACATTAATCAAATCGCTAAACAGCTCAATATGTATTCAGCCATCGATGTCGTAGAAGTCTCTAACGCCATGGCAGATGTGGCTGAACTACGCGCCTCGATCATGAAGGCTCTCGGCTATCGAGAAGAGGCTGAAGATGATCATTAAGGCCTCCGCTCGCTCTGGTGCTAGAAACCTAGCCAATCACCTTGCGTCAACCAAGGACAATGATCATGTGACCATCCACGAAGTACGTGGTTTGGTCGGTCAGTCTCTCCAAGCTGCTTTTCTTGAAATCGATGCGTCAAGCCATGCCACACGATGTGAAAAGCCTCTATTCTCCGTGAGTTTTAATCCGCCTATTGGTGCGGAGGTGACTCACGATCAATTCGAAAAGGCGTTCAATCAACTTGAACAAAAGCTTGGGCTTGTGGATCAGCCCCGTATCGTTGTCTTTCACGAAAAAGAAGCACGTCGTCATGCTCACGTGGTGTGGTCGCGTATCGACGTCGATAAAAGTAAAGCCATTCACATGTCGCATTTTAAAACCAAATGCACTGATATTAGTCGCGGTCTCTATTTGGAGCATGGTTGGGAGCTACCAAAAGGCCTTGAGAGAAAACAAGACCGTGACCCTTTTCAGGTGTCTATTGCAGAATGGCAGGCAATGAAGCGCAAAGATATTGATCCACGGGATATCAAACAATTATCACAAGATTCGTGGCAAAGCTCAGATAACCTTTCTAGCTTCAAATTGGCATTAGAGGAACGGAATCTGTTTTTGGCGCGGGGTGACAAGCGTGGTTTTGTGGTTTTAGACCATCAGCACAATGTTTACTCCCTGTCTCGTGTTGGGGGGATAAAGACAAAAGAGCTAAAGGCACGCCTTGGCGCACCTGATCAGCTCTACGGTATTGAGAAAGTATCAGGCTATATTCGCAAATCAATGACCAAAGAAGTATTGGGGCGCATTGATGCACTGAAGGCGAGGCATAAAACAGAGTCTCAACCTCTTAAAGATAAAAAGGCGCAGCTTGTCTTTCGCCAACGTGCTGAGCGGCGTGAGTTGTCAGATGAGCAGCGAGTTAAACGGCACCTTTTGATAAAAAGTGGTCGTGATAAATTTCGGCGTGGTGTGCGAGGTATCTTTGATAGAGTCTCAGGGCGACATAAAAGACTAACGCTGATTAACCGAAAAAAGGGGGAGCTGTTAAAGGCGCGCCAGATGGAAAGCCGTGAAAAACTAATTTTTCGGCAAAATCGTGAGCGATCTGAATTACAAAAAAGTATTGTTGCTTTAAGGCATCAACACCGTCAGGAGAGAACGCTATTGGCTAAACGTGTACATGAGTATCGCCAAAGTGAAGTGCAGCGAGTTCGGCGCTCAACTGATCTTGATCAATGGACTAAGGCTCGTGATTTATCGAAAGAGTTCGGTAAGGCGTCATCGGAGAAAGAGCGTACGGTTGATCGGGGAGAGAAGCCTTCAAGAGACCGACCGCGTCGTCGGAGGACGAGGCAGAGGGATTTGGAGTGAAAACGAGTACTTAAGTATTCTTTACCGTTGTTGATTACTCAATATTCCTCTATTCTCTCAATATCGTTTTGGTGGGTAAAGCTATGACTGATGAAATTTTGACCTTGAAAGAGGTTGCTGAGTACCTGAAATTGGCTGAGAAGACGGCTTATCGACTGGCAGCGGAGGGAAAATTGCCCGGATTTAAAGCGGGTGGTAGTTGGCGTTTTAAGGCTGAAGATATAGACCGCTGGATAGAAGATAAAAAGACATCGAACAAAAGTTCGAAATTGTGAGACTGGAAATGGGAAAACTAAATTAGATGTCAGGTGAAAAATTAACCTTATCGCAGCTTGAGCAATACCTCTCAAAGGCCGCCTGGATACTCAAAGGTCCAGTTGACGCCTCAGACTTCAAAGTCTACATCTTTCCCTTGCTGTTCTTTAAACGCATATCAGATGTATACGATGAGGAATACCAGTCAGCCCTAGCAGAATCCGATGGCGATACCGAATACGCATCCTTGCCTGAAATGCATAGGTTTGAAATCCCAGAAGGTTGCCATTGGCAGGACGTGCGCGAAACCACCACCAATGTGGGGCAGGCAATTGAACATGCCTTGCGCGGCATTGAACAGGCTAACCAAGAATACCTCTATGGGATATTTGGCGATGCGCAGTGGAGCAACAAAAACAAGCTCTCAGACAGTTTGTTAATTAACCTGATCGAGCACTTTTCCCAGTACACACTAGGTCGAGATAACGCCAACCCAGATATGCTGGGCAATGCTTACGAATACCTGATTAAGCACTTCGCGGACTTAACCAACAAAAAGGCGGGTGAATTCTATACCCCACGCTCTGTTGTTCACCTATTAGGTCTAATCCTTGATCCCCATGAAGGCGAGACAATCTATGACCCAGCCTGTGGTACAGGGGGCATGTTGCTTGAATGCGTTGATCACTTAAAACATAACGATGAAGATTACCGCACTCTCAAACTGTATGGTCAGGAAAAGAACCTAACCTCCAGCTCAATCGCTCGAATGAATATGTTTCTCCACGGTATTGAGGATTTTGAAATACTGCGCGGTGACACCTTGCGACATCCCGCATTTTTTGAAGCGGATGGCCTGCAAGCCTTTGATTGCGTTATAGCCAACCCGCCATTTTCTTTAAAAGAATGGGGCGCTGAAAACTGGGCCAATGACCCTTATGGCAGAAATATTGCCGGAGTACCGCCAAAAGGGAATGGTGACATGGCTTGGGTGCAACACATGGTGAAATCCATGAATAGCACAGGGCGAATGACAGTGGTGTTGCCACATGGCGCGTTATTCCGCAAAGGCGCAGAAGGGAAAATCCGCAGCGCCCTGCTTGAACAAGATTTGTTAGAAGCCGTCATCGGTCTAGGTCCCAATGTCTTTTATGGTACTCAATTGGCAGCATGCGTCATGGTCTTCAAGCAAAACAAAGCCGCAGATAAAAAAGGCAAAGTCCTGTTTATCGATGCGTCAGACCAAATTCGCGTAGGTCGAGCTCAAAATCATTTGGAACCCAAGCATGTCCAGCAAATCCACGATTGGTATCAAGCCTTCGAAGATGTAGAGAACTACGTCAAAGTAGTAACACTGAAAGATTTAGGGGAAAACGACTGCAACCTGAATATTCCGCTCTATGTTGAAAAAATTATTGAAGATAACCTTCCTAGTGTTGAAGAAGCGATGTCCAATCTAAAAAAAACCTGGCAAGAAAGTCTTGAGGCAGAAGAGAAATTTAAAGTAGTTTTGGAGAGGTTCGTATAATGGCTAAATCATCCAAGCTACGCGTCATGATTTCTAGTCGATGTAACGATTTTTTTCCGTTAGGCCAAGAAGATACTACGCTATCAGACGTTCGTAAGGATTTAAAAATAGATATTGAATCTTTGCTCATTGCTGGGAAGAAAGTTTTTGAAGTATGGATCAATGAGGAAGCGGACCCACAAGGCGGAACTTGGGATTCGTGGGAAGTCTGTATGCAAGCCGTACAAGATTGTGACATCCAAATAGTACTAAATAATGGCAATGCAGGGTGGGCAAAGTCTGGTGAAGATGTAGGGATTTGTCACGCAGAGCTTATGACAGGGCTCTCAGTCGCGCCCGCAAAAGTTCGCCTTATTGACCTGGGGAATATAAACACATCAAGCGATGCTGATGGTGAACGTAACAAGCGATTCCAAAAATATGTTGGACAGCAAAGTTTGTTCCGAGGAGGCACGGTTGCGACAGTGGATGATCTAAAGGCTCGAATCAAAGACGCATTGCATGACGCTATCATTAAGCTGGCGCAAGCTGGTGTCAGTCAAGCTTCTAAGGGTAAGTTTCATCATGGAGCTGCACTGGACTGGAGCCGGATGGATTTTCAGCGACGTCAAGATGAAATGGTTTCCGTGCTGCGTGCTGCGCTTCTTGGTCGTAAGGGTTCTGAAGAGGTTGATGGACAAGTGTTGATCTCATTAGGCTCGCCCAAAATACTTGTAAATTCTCATGCTATTCCAGCCGCTCTATCGATTGCAGCAGCAAAAGAAAAAGTCGGACAGCCTTTTTTAAAAGATCATGTACATGCAGATACTTTGAAGGAAAAAAAGTGTGGCGGCCCTCTTCATATTATTGCTTGTCATCGCACTGCTACGGAATCGCAAGCCACTAAATTGCTTGGTTTTCCTGATGCAACGGTCGTCTCAGCACCTTTTGGAGTTTTTGTAGCCGATAACATTCAGAAAATTCAGTTTGCCTTCATTGTGAATTGTCGTGATGAAAGCTCCACGCGATATGGAGTCCAACGCTTCTTTGAGTGGCTTGAACAAACTGGAGAGAATGAGCTTGTGACGCAGCGTGCTAAATCGAGAGCCAGCATTGTGAAGGCCATCGCTAAGGAGATAGAAGCATGAGCAAAGAGCTAGACCAAAAATCACTAGAAAAATACCTCTGGGGCGCAGCCACCGCATTACGCGGCACCATCGACGCGGGTGACTACAAACAGTACATCTTCCCCTTACTGTTCTTTAAACGCATATCCGATGTTTACGATGAAGAATTTCAAAATGCACTGGCAGAATCCGATGGGGATATGGAATACGCAGCCTTTGCCGAAAACCATCACTTTCAAATACCCAAAGGCGCGCACTGGAACGATGTGCGTGAAACAACAACCAACATCGGCTTGGCACTACAAAACGCTATGCGCGCTATAGAGCAAGCTAATCCAAATACCTTGCACGGTATTTTTGGAGATGCGAGTTGGACAAATAAAGACCGCTTATCAGACGCGATGCTTACCAACCTGATTGAGCACTATTCGCAGCAAACATTGAACCTAAGCAATGTACCCGATGACAAGCTCGGCAACGCCTACGAATACCTCATCAAAGAATTTGCCGATGATAGTGGCCATACCGCAGCGGAATTCTATACCAACCGCACCGTCGTAAAACTAATGACCATGATCATGGACCCGCAGCCAGGGGAATCGGTCTACGACCCAACTTGCGGTTCTGGTGGTTTGCTTTTGAACTGCGCCCTGCATTTGAAAGAAGAAGGCAAAGAATACCGCACGCTAAAACTCTACGGACAAGAGATAAACCTTCTTACTTCAGCCATTGCCCGCATGAATATGTTTATGCATGGCATTGAGGAGTTCGATATTGTTCGCGGTGATACCTTAGCCAATCCAGGTTTACTAGAGAATGACGAATTGAAAAAATTCAACGTTATTCTGGCGAACCCGCCTTATTCAATTAAGTCTTGGGATAGAAAGTCGTTTGAGAGTGATCCTTTTGGTAGGAACCTCTGGGGGACGCCACCGCAAGGGTGCGCGGATTATGCATTTCAGCAGCATATTCAAAAAAGCTTAGATTTGAAAAATGGCCGCTCTATTTCGCTATGGCCGCACGGCATTTTGTTCCGTGACGCAGAATCGGATATGCGCCGCAAAATGATAGAGCAAGATCAAGTCGAGTGCGTTGTAGGCTTAGGACCAAACCTGTTTTATAACTCACCGATGGAAGCTTGCCTGCTGATTACTAAAACTAAAAAAGAGAAGAGTAAACAGGGTAAAGTTCTAATCATTAATGCGGTGAAAGAAGTTCGGCAGGACAAGAATATTGCATATTTGGAGAGCAATCATATAGAGCGAATTTATAACGCCTATAAAGCTTATGAGGATCAAGAAGGATTTTGTAAGGTCGTTAGTATAGAGGATGTGCTTGCACATAAAGCTAGTTTGAACATGGCTTTATACGTCAGCAATGTAGATAGCTCGAAAGAAGTCATTAGTCTGCAAGACGCATTAGAGAATTGGACGGCTTCATCCGAGCAGCTTGCGAACAGTATGAACAAGCTTTTTAAGGAGCTAGGTTGAACATGGCAGTAAATAAGATTGATCTAAACAACCTAGATAAATCAAATTGGAAAAGCTTTCGATTTGACGAGATAGCGCAAAATATCTCTGAGCGCGTTGATCCTAACAACACTGATTTAGAAGTTTACATTGGCCTGGAGCATATTGATTCAGAATCATTGCATATTAAGCGCTTTGGCACGCCTGATGATGTAAATGGACAAAAGCTAAAGTTCTACAAAGGCGATATTATTTTTGGTCGCCGTCGTGCTTATCAGCGCAAGGCAGGTATTGCGACTTGTGATGGCTTTTGTTCAGCCCATTCGTTGGTGCTTCGAGCAAACCGAGATGTTATTGATCCTGATTTGTTTCCGTTTTTCATGCATTCTGATTTATTTATGAATCGTGCAATAGATATTTCTGTCGGCTCGCTTTCTCCAACAATTAATTGGGGCAGTTTGAAAACTCAAGAGTTTCTTGTGCCACCACTTGATAAACAATCGGAACTTGCAGCGCTATTTTGGTCTGCTGAGAGAATGAATCTAGAGAAAATTAACTTGCTCAAAGAAATTACTCAGTCTTTTGACTCGCATAGTAAGTTTTTTTTCAAAACTCAGGCAAGTAAGTTTCTAGCACTTGGAGAGTGTGCAGAAATAATTATGGGGCAGTCACCATCAGGAACTAGTTATAACAAAGAAGGTAAAGGTTACCCTCTAATAAATGGCCCGACAGAGTTTACAGATAGATATCCGATTAAAGTTCAATGGACAGATAAACCTACTAAATTTTGCGAGAAAGAGGATATCTTGCTATGCGTTAGAGGTAGTACCACTGGACGAATGAATATTTCTAATGATGAGTACTGTATTGGGCGAGGGGTGGCAGCAATAAGAGGTAAAGGAGTGTTCAAAACCACATTTCTAGAATTTGCACTTAGGTACAATGTGACGGAAATTATGAGGCTGGCCTCTGGCTCTACATTCCCTAATATTGATAGCAAAACTTTAAAGAGCATACCTTTGCCAGATGTAGAGGATGATGTTCAAGATGAAATCATTCAAAAACTATTAGCTTTGGATACTACTAGGGCAGAATTGATTGAGGACATGAAAGTTACGAACAACTTTATAAAAAGTTTAATTGGCCAGGTGTTTTAGATATGGGGTTTACCGAATTAAATAGCGTAGAGTATTACATCATCAATCAATTGACGGGTGTAAATCTCAATCAAGGACAGGTCGCTGAAGCACCTCCACAGCCCTATGGTGCTGTATGGCAATTTCAATCGCCCCAAGAATTAACGGAGCTTGGCCGTGGCGTGAATGAAGTGCTGGTTGAGGCACAAGTAAAAGATGCCTTGCTACGCCTTAACCCTGAGATTCAGGCAAGGCCAGAACTGGCCGATGAGGTAATCTACAAACTCCGCGCTATTTTGATTTCGGTCAATCAAATTGGCTTAGTCAAAGCCAACGAAGAATTCTTCTTATGGCTTACGGGCGAAAAGACCATGCCCTTTGGCGAGAACAATCGCCATGTGCCTGTGCGTTTAGTCGATTTTGATAACCTCACCAATAATCAATACATCGTCACCAATCAGTTCCGCATTCATCAACGGGAAACCAAGATTCCCGATGTGGTGATGATGATTAACGGTATTCCAGTGGTGGTTGGTGAAGCAAAAACCCCCATACGGCCTTCCGTTAGCTGGTTAGATGGTGCGAATGAAGTTCACAATATCTACGAAAACGCTGTACCACAGTTATTTGTACCAAACATTCTGTCCTTTGCAACTGAAGGGAAAGAGCTTTTTTATGGTGCTATTCGTTGCCCGTTAGAGTTTTGGGCACCTTGGCGTTTAGAAAATGACGACGAGGCGATTGCCAAAAACTTTGGCTTAGTCGGCGTGGGTAAGGAACTTAAAGACTTACTCAGCCCCGCACGCTTGCTCGATATTATGCGTAACTTTTCTTTGTTCACTAGCAACAACAAAAAACAACGCATCAAGATTATACCGCGTTTTCAGCAATATGAAGGTGCGAATAAGATAGTCCAGCGCGTTATTGATGGCAAAATCAAAAAGGGTTTGATCTGGCATTTCCAGGGTTCCGGTAAATCGTTGCTCATGGTGTTTGCTGCGCAGAAATTACGCCGTGAAGCCTCCCTTAAAAGCCCAACGGTGATTGTGTTGGTAGATCGCACGGACCTAGATACACAAATCAGCGGAACATTTAATGCCGCTGATGTTGCCAATGTTGAAAGTACTGACAGCATTAAAGAGCTTCAACAAATGTTGGAGCGAGACACCCGAAAAATCATAATCTCAATGATCCATAAGTTTCGTGATGCCAAGCCAAACATGAACACTCGCGAGAATATCATTGTGCTGGTGGATGAAGCTCACCGAACACAAGAAGGTGACTTAGGTCGTCAAATGCGAGCGGCGCTGCCCAATGCATTTTTGTTTGGATTAACGGGAACACCAGTTAACAAGGCTGACAAAAATACGTTTTGGGCTTTTGGTGCAGAAGAAGATCAAGGCGGCTATATGAGCCGCTATACCTTCCATGACTCTATTCGCGATGAAGCAACACTGCCGCTGCACTTTGAGCCGCGCCTTGTTGACGTTCATGTTGATAAGGATTCTTTAGATGAAGCTTTCGCGAACCTAAAGGAAAGTGCAGGTCTAACCGACGAAGAAGCTGACGCTTTAAATCAGAAGTCGGCGAAAATGGCCGCATTCCTTAAAGCGCCAGAGCGCGTTGAAAAGATCGTGAATGACATTGCTGAACACTTCAAAGAAAAAGTGTTACCGCATGGCTTTAAAGCCATGATTGTCACACCAGATCGCCATGCTTGCGTTCAGTACAAAGAAGAACTGGATAAGCACTTGCCAGTCGAGGCTAGCAAGGTTGTCATTTCAACAACAGCCAATGACGATTTTGAGTTTAAGAAAAAGTGGGGGGTCGACAAAAGCCAGCAAGAGAAAATTGTAGATGAGTTTAATGATGCTACGTCAGAACTTAAATTCATTATCGTTACCGCGAAGCTCTTAACAGGTTTCGACGCCCCAATTTTACAAACAATGTATTTAGATAAATCCATAAAAGATCACACATTGCTCCAGGCAATTTGTCGCACCAACCGTCTATATCCTCATAAAACATTTGGTCGAATAGTAGACTATTTTGGTGTATTCGATGATGCCGCCAAAGCATTGGAATTTGATGAAGAAAGCTTACAGCAGGTTATTACCAATTTGAGTGAGTTGCGGGCCAAATTACCACAAGCTATGGCAGATGCACTGGCGCATTTTGAAGGTGTTGATAGAACGCTAGAAGGCTTTGAAGGTTTAGAAGCTGCGCAGGATGCGATTAACACTGACGAGAAAAAAGATGCCTTCGCTGCTAATTTTAAGTACCTTTCCAAGCTTTGGGAATCATTATCACCTGACAATATTCTTGATATTTATAACCAAGATTACAAATGGCTGGCACAAGTATACGAATCCGTTAAGCCAGCGTCCGACAATATAGGTAAGTTGCTATGGCTAACACTAGGGGCGCAAACAACTCAGTTAATTCATGACAACATTCACGTAGGTGAGGTGCATACGTTGGATGAGTTCGTTATGGATGCGGATGTAATCGAGGATATCTTTAATAATCCCGACCCTAAGAAAACTAAGCAGTTGGAAAAGGCTCTGGCCAAACGGTTTAAAGATCGGGCTGATTTACCTGTCTTCAAATCATTGAGTGAGCGTTTAGAAACGCTTAGAGATAAAGCAGAAAAGGGACTTATAGCCTCAATCGATTTTGTGAAAGAGCTTTGTAAAATTGCTAAAGAAACTCTTCAAGCAGAAAAGGACCTGGAGCAGGCACGTCAAGAAAAGTCACCTAAAGCAGCTTTGACTGAATTATTTATTGAGCTTAGAAGTGAAGAAACTCCAGCTGTAGTGGAGCGTATCGTTACGGACATAGACGCCATTGTTCGCATTGTTCGATTTCCTGGTTGGCAGGGCACCAGCGGAGGAGAAAGAGAAGTACAAAAATCTCTTCGCAAAGCACTATTGAAGTACAAGCTACATACTGACCAAGCCTTGTTTGATCAAGCTTATGCGTATATTAAGGAATACTATTAGTTTGGATTAATTAGGTTTGCTATACGCAAATTTACGTGGCCTGTCCGGTGATGGCCATTTTATTAAATTGAGAGCCGTGGAAGGTGTCTGTGAAGGATATGGAAGATAAAATCAGACAGATTTTGAGTGATAAGCCTGGCTTAAGAGGGCGTCAGATAGCAAAAAAACTTGGTTTGGATAAAAGTGATGTTAATTCCTACTTAAGTAAACAAAAAGGTCTTTTTCTAAAAGACGAAAATCATTGTTGGTTTATTCTCAAAGACGACTTGATAGAAGTTCGGTTTGATGGGGCGACATGGATTGATGGGTTATCGCTTGATATGTCCATTAAAAATTCTGGTTCGCCTTTAGAGTCGGATTGTAGTTCCATCCATTTCATTGTTCCAGAAGGCTGTAAAATATTTTTGGAGGCGGCAGCTCGCCTTTTAGCATTTTCTAATCAATCGGCTTTATTGGGAAAGTCAGTCACTATCGATTTTAACGACTGTCAGGACACGTTATCATATTTTAACAGAATTGGTTTTTTTGAATTATTAGATAAGAAAGTAAATATAGAGCCTAGCAGACCCGTTTTTTCAACTGCCACAATATATAAAGGCAACAGCGAAGCAGTATATGAGTTTGGTGAAGTAGACCCGAATGATCTGGATGAAAATATACCGCAACAGCTGAAAAAAAGCTTTGTGCATTATGCGGGCGAACAGTATTCACAGCCTGCATTTACGGTTTTGTCAGAGTTGTTCGGCAATGTTTGGGATCATTCAAACTCGCCAATACCAGGGTATATAGCACTACAGCGTTACAAAGGTTATGGAGGTAGGAGGGGTGTTAGGCCTCATATTCAAACGATTGTTTCTGATAGTGGTATGGGTATCACTGGTACATTGAAGCCAGTTCTTAAAGAGAGATACCCTGCCCTTTACAATAAATTTGATTTTAATGACCCGAAGTCCGGGCCTCTTTTAGTAAAGGAACTTTTTGAGAAGGGGCGTATTTCTAGTTCGAATGATGAAGGCCGTGGTTTGGGGCTAAAGCGAAGTGGAGATGTCGCTGCTTCTTACGATGCAAAAATATCAGTGAGAGAAGAGAAATTTGAGCTTAAGCTTGTTTATAAATCTGGCAAGCTAGATGAATTTGAGTATGTGGTAGACCTACCAAAGATGTTAGGAACACACATTTGTTTTGACTTTATTCTTGCGAAAAGCTAAAAGTTCTGATTAAATTAACAAGATGAACCAGAAGATGATTCCCATGCGCCTCCGTGATTTTACTAAAGATGACCATCCTTTCGGCAATAAGCAAGGTCGAGAAACGTTATCCTTAATGGCTGACTATATTGACGAAAATCCAGCCGAAGTTTACGAGATTTCAATGGAGGGTATCGAAGCTACGGATGCTTCTTTTCCTAGAGAAAGTGTAATTTCTTTGGCAAAACAAATGAAAGGTGAAAGAGGTTTTTATCTAACAGGCTCCTTCACAAAAGACTTAATGGATAACTGGCACTATGCCGCAGTTGCGAAAGAGCAGTCGCTCATTCTAAAGAAAAGTGATGGTTATTTAGTTATCGGTCCAGAGCTTAGCAAAGGGCAAAAAGAACTATTTGATTACATTATGACTGAGGGAGAGGTAACTACGTCTAAAATCGTTAGTAAGTTTGGTGGTTCATCCCAGAATGGCAGTGCTAAGTTGAAAAAGCTTTATGCCACTGGCTTGATACTTGGGCAAAAGTCAGTTGCTGAGACGGGTGGACTAGAATTTGTCTACAAAGCCATTAAATAAGTTATCTGATAAAACACCTTGACTTTAACAGATTGTTTAGAGTATGGTGTGTATTAAGGCGGTTTCGCCTTTTTTAATACACCCTGTTAAAACAGGTCAACTTTAACTGAAATAGGAAGATATTTATTATGGCTACAAATCCACCAAAAGGAGACGGTAAACGCAACGGAGCTGTGCGTGGACGTTCTCAAACTAAAACCCCTTCTGGTCACTACGTCAAACGTGATGCAGAAACTGGACGGTTTATGGACGTCAAAACATCATCAAAGGCACCATTTAAGGGTGTACGGAAAGAGAAATAGATATGGCGAACGGATTTACACACGCTGTTGCTGGAAGTATGGCAGGCCTTGGGGTTGTCACTTATGATCGTGATGAAAATGGGAGCATTCAACACAACCCCATTTTTGCCGTCGCTGTCGGTGCGTTGTTCGGGAAAATGCCAGACATTTTAGAACCTGCATTACACCCGCATCATCGTCAGTTTTGTCATAGCATAGTTGTATTGCTGGCTATCGGATATGGTGTGAAAAAAGCTTATGAGTGGGAGCCAAAAGACGACTTGGATCGAACTCTTCGATTGCTCGCACTTGGAGCGGGAGCAGGATATATCAGCCATCTGGTTCTGGACGGATTGACACCCCACTCATTGCCTCTGGTTGGCAAGATTTAACGGCAAGATGAGGTAGGTAATGGAAAGCGACTTAAAGAAAGAAAACAGCCGTAATATTTATTGCATTATGGTGGCGTCATTGGCGGCCTCAGCCGTTATTCAACTTGGAGCCCCTTCGGCATCAAATCTCGTCGAGCTTGCTATTGCTGGTAGTGGAGGGTTAGTAATCTCGGCTATTTTAGTCATGGTGGCAAACCTGTTACCGCAGACCCTCAAGCACAAACTGATATTTACGCGATTTAGGAATGAACTTCCTGCTTGCAGGGTTGATCAACTCTGTAAGAACGACTCCAGATTGGAGTACGAGATTATTGTAAATCGTTGGCCGGAAGTATTCTCTGAGGATATCGATGCGGCAACCAGAAACAGTAGGTGGTACCAGCAGGTTTATAAGCCTGTAAAAGATGTGGCCGAGGTGCTGCAAGCGCACCGCAGCTTTCTTCTGTATAGAGATGCCTTGTCTGGTTTGTTATTGATTTTGTTGGCTACCGCCATTTGGGCGATAGCAGGCGACGCAAAGTTTATCGGTGAGGTTAAGCCGTTAGTATTCCTAGCGCAAGGGGCTCTAATCGTGGCCTCCCTAGTTGCTGCCCGTATTGCGGGAAACCGGTTTGTAGTTAATGCCGTATCGGCGGCAGATTGAATTTATATTGGAGAGCATTATGACAGCAAAAATTACTTTTTTCCCCGTTGATAATGGAGATATGACCCTCTTGAGGTTGGCGGATACAGACAAAACAAGCCTGCTGATTGATTGTAAAATCAGGTCTTCTGCTGACAAGACGGAGGAATCAACTCCCGATGTGGCAAAAGCGTTAAGGGATAGAATTGGTGTTGATACTAATGGCCGTCCTTATATAGATGCGATGCTGCTAAGCCATCCAGATGAAGATCATTGTCTAGGTCTGGAAAAACACTTTTGGCTTGGTTCATTGTCAGATTATGCAGACGACAAGAAGCCCCAAAATGAAAAGCGCATAGTTATTCGTCAGATATGGTCGTCGGCTATGGTTTATCGCAGAGCTTCCAGCACACACACATTGTGTAATGATGCGAAGGCCTTCAACAAGGAAGCCAAACGCAGAATATCCGTGAATCTAGAGAACAAATTTTCTGTAAGTGACGGCGACAAAATCCTCATTATGGGTGAAGATGAAAATGACAAGACTGATAATTTGACACCAATATTGATTAAGCAAGGTGAAGAATTTTTCGGGATAAATGGCAGTGCTACAGGTTATCTGACCTCTCGCTTACTAGCCCCGATCAGTAAACAAGATGACGAAACAGAAGAACTGCTATCCAAGAATGAGTCGAGCGTAATTATTCGCTTCGAAATAAAAAGCTCAGTGCTCGGCTCAAATGTCAGCAAGTTTCTTACAGGCGGTGACGCTGGGGTGGATATTTGGGAGAGAGTTTCTGATGAATATTCTACGTCTGAACTCGAATATGATCTCCTATTAGCCCCCCACCATTGCTCATGGCGTACTTTGTCTCATGATAGTTGGTCTGATAATGGTGAAGCGGCAAAGGTCTCACAAAAGGCACGGACTGCACTTGCACAGGCGAAAAATGGCGCGATTATCATTTCGAGTAGTAAGCCTGTTGTTGATGATGCCAATGACCCGCCTTGCATCCGCGCCAAGAGGGAATATCGTGCAATTCTCGGTAATAGTGGAATCTTCAAATGTACGGGTGAAGAGCCTACAAAAGCAAATCCAAAGCCATTGGAGTTTGAAGCCACCAGTAGCGGTTTTAAATTGGCGGCAGTAATTTCTGCTGCTGCCGCCGTTACTTCTTGTTCGCCACCGAGAGCCGGTTCATGGAAGTAGATTTTCATGATTGGGGCGGCAGGGTCGTTGATGCTGATTTAGATGAGCTCGAGTCAGAAATCCGGAAGATCTATGAAGCCAGCATAGAAAACTCTGCGTGTGAATTTGTCGAATTCCGTGTTGATAATGAGACAGGAATTCAGTGCGTCATAGTAGAATTTGGAGACGGCTCGTTTAGTAATGATAACGATGCCGGTATTTTTAGGGTTGAGCGATTAGCAATTTCTTACAATCTAGGTGGGGAATATTGCTGGGAAGTCCGCGCGCTACGAAAAGATTTTCCTATCACTATCCATCAAAATCATGTGGCGCTTACTGAGCCACGTTCTCTATGTCTTTACGTTGAACCGTGGTCATCGGTTGAACGGTCATGGACTCCCGAGCTATTCTTACAACGCATTTTATGGTGGTTGAGGGAAACTGCCGGTGGAACAATTCATGCGGATGATCAACCTATCGAACAGCTATTTTTTTCGAGCCCCTTAACTGTTCTATTGCCAGAAGGCTATTTCGACACCGACACGTCAACTCAGGGGAAATTAGTTTTTGAGTTTAGAGGGCATCCTGAACTAAATGAGCAAACGGCAGTGGGTAGCTACTCGGATAAGGTAATAGAGACTTCTCCGGGCGCACCGCTTTGTATGCCTGTCTCTGTAATGCTCGAACCAATTAAAAATGGGCCAGTCGAAGAGTATGCTGATACGTTAGGGCAGCTTCAGCAGGCTCTTGAAAGCAGAGGGGCTGACATACTTGCTCCGCTCAAAACAGCCGTAGAAAGTATGGCCGGTGATGGTGGGATTGAGTTTAAGAGCAATCAAACAGAGTTTGTTCTGTTGATATTGGGTATACCAAGGTGTAGGAACGGTAAGGTTGAGCGTTTAGAAATTCAGGGCTTTCTTGTCAATTCAAAAATTGGGGAATTGGGAGAAAGCCTGTCAGTTTTGCTGAGAGCTCCAGGCCAAAATGTCTGGTATAGAGATTCAATGCAAAACGGTGGAGATGATCGCTGGAAGGAAATGCAGCTTGACCCTGTCAGGGTCAAGAGTTTTCCTTCTAAAGCCGAAATTCGGCAATATTCTGGGTTGGAAGCGGATGATAAAGGCCCTAATGGCGTTATTGCTGGAGTAGGCGCATTGGGTGGTTTGCTTGCTCAAATATGGAAGAGAGAGTGTTGGGGTAGCTGGGTGTATGTCGATAAGGATATTCTTCAGCCTCACAACAATGCTCGTCATATTGGTTCACATCACTGCGTTGGTATTCCAAAGTCTCAGATTGTGGATGCGCTGACGAACGACATTCATACGCATTCTAAAACCGAGAATGATGGTCATTTCGTAACTGATATTTTGGCGGAAAATGCGGTTCTTCATGGCAGGGTCAGTAGCTCTGATCTAGTTATTGATGCCACAACTACATTAAACGTTCCTCGAACCCTTTCTCTGAAAGACGAATGTCCTCGGACTGTGAGTGTATTTCTATCACCCTCTGGGATGGCTTCGGTCATGTTGCTCGAAAACAAAAGCCGAACTGTACGATGTAGTCACTTGGAGGCTCAGTACTATAGAGCTATTTTGGGTACTGATTGGGGAGAAAATCACCTTTCGGGTCATCTTGGGCGGTATTGGGTTGGTGGAGGCTGTAGAGATGTGACTCTTTCATTATCTGATGAATTGGTGCATCTGCATACGGCTACCCTCGCTCGTCAAGTTCGAAAAGCCTCAGCAAAGGAAGCCGCCAGGATATGCATTTGGGAATGTGATGACACCACTGGTGCTATTGTCGCACATGATGTATCGGTTTCTATGCCTCACTCCGTACAAATCAACGAGTGGAAGATAGTCTGGGATGATGGGTTTTTGAATGAGACGAAAAGATATCGAAGCGAGGCCCTGCCTAATGAAACAGGCGGAATATTATTCGGAGTGATAGATCAGAAAGATAAGACCATTACAATGGTACAGGCTCGTTCCGCTCCGCCAAACAGCGAGTCAACGCCTTCAAGTTTTAGCAGGGGCGCCTATGATTCTTCAAGTATTCTAAATGACTGCCATGAAAGAACTGCGGGTGTTGTGAGCTATGTCGGCGAGTGGCATTCACATCCGGTGGGGTGTGGTGCGTTTCCTAGTCAGGATGATATTGGACAGCTGGACTATTTGACGTCTTCTCTGCGGGTTGAGGGAATGCCAGTTGTGATGATGATTGTGTCTGAGTCTGCCGTAGGATTCAATTTGGATGGCACTGGAGTCATAATCGAATAAATTTTCAATCAAGGGCGGTAAACCCTTGAAATTAGCTCATTCTGAATATTTTGCATGGATGCAATAGCGTTTCGCTTGTGGTTGTTGTCACCTGATGCCATTGCATTGAAGGTCTGTCTCAAAAGGCTGTGAAGCTCTTTATTTGTTTTTCCTGCTAATTCAAATCTTGTTATTAATCTCATTGTTATCTCCTCTAGTCGGAGACCGTGACCATCACGATCTTTGATAAGACCGCTTGGTGTGCATCGAGAAAAAATCGCACCTTTGGTTGGAACGTAAGAGGAAAAGCGACGCTCTTCGCTTGGCGATAAAGTCTTTGTCGTATGTGCTTGAATAAGGTTGTTTGAAGGCCTTGTTGGTTTCTTGTGTCTATGGCAGGGATTACTTGAAGTAAAATTTCATTGAAGTAGGCAGGCTTATATAGTTGAGGCTTACCTAGTTGCTTTTTCTGGGACATATCTAATTGGGGAAAAGTCTTTCCCCTGCTACAACCACGAATGCTTTCGTGTTTTCCGACACCCCATGTCTCACGGGGATGCCCCGCAACGCCCCGATATGGAATGAACGCTTTGGCGTTCAGCTTAGGGTTCTATCTGTTCCCCTTTTGGGTAAACGTCAAAATATCACACAACTTGGCTTCATCAAGACATCCCCCAGCCTTCCGCACCCATTAAAAGTACCAATGGGTTTGTGCAGGCAGGGCGGTTCCCCCTGTCTGGATTACGCCAAAACATGTGATCTTACGCTCTCTTTGTTCGCTTCTTTTTCTGGGGTTTTTAACCCCAAAAGGGGATGTGTTTTTTTAAATAATAGGAGCGAAGACAATGACAAATTTAACAGCAGAAATAAGAATATATGTGGCGGATTTAGCGGCGTACAACAATGGAAAATTACACGGGTGTTGGATCGATGCGACCAGTGACCTTGATGAGATTTTGGAACATGTTGATGACATGATGGAGCGTTCACCTGAGGGATTTGCGGAAGAGTGGGCTATTCATGATTATGAGGGGTTTGGTGGTGTTAGTATTTCAGAGTATGAAGGGTTTGAAAGTGTGCGGGAGAAAGCGTTATTTATTGAGGAGCATGGCGTACTTGGTGCGAGTGTTTTAGATCATTGGTGTGGCGATATAGATGATGCTCGTCAGGCGCTAGATGATCGTTATTGTGGGTGCCATACAAGTGTTGCTGATTATGCTCAAGAGCTAACAGAGGAAACAGGGGATATTCCAAGTCACTTAGAAATGTATATCGACTATGAACGCATGGGGCGTGATATGGAGCTTGGTGGTGACATCTACACCATTGAAACAGGTTATCAAGAAGTTCATATATTTTGGAGCCATTAAATAGGTGAAGCCCCTGTTAAGGCGGGGGCTTCAATCTACCGCGCTTTTGGGGCTCAGAGGCCTATTGGCCTTAGTTGCTCATGCTTCGCTTACATTGTCTCTTGTCGAGCCAAACTGAGCCCCAAAAGTAGCCCTTGCGCCTAGTCCTGTCGCAAGGGTCAAAGCAATGTTGATACAAGTATCGCTCTTTTTGTTTAAAAAACAGTATTTTTAGGTATTTAAAATACCTAGATAATAAATAATATAAACCTTTTGGTTGATATAGTTTAAAAAAAAAGATATATTGGAAGTATGAATACCGAAAGAGAGTCAAAATTAAACACTCTGCTTAGCACTCAGCCTTCGGGCATAGTGCTCTCTTCGGCATGGTTGACAGAACAGGGCTACAGCCTTGATTTACAAAAGCAGTACAAGAAAAGCCAGTGGTTTGATTCTATCGGCACGGGTGCCCTGATACGCCACGGCGATCAAGTAGACTATTTAGGTGGCATCTATGCGTTGCAGTCCCAGCTAGGCCTCTTTGTGCATCCAGCGGCTAAAACCGCGCTGTCATTGCAGGGGAAAGCCCACTATTTGGAGCTTTCTGCTAAGAAAGCTCAGCTCTTTGGTGGTAAGGATGAGAGCTTGCCGCTTTGGTTTAAAAAGCGGGATTGGGGTTTAAGTTTAGAGAGTAAGTCAACGAGCTTTTTGCCGCCTGAGCTTGGTTTGGTTGAGATCGACCATAAAAGTTTTAAAGTGAAGATATCCAGCCCTGCGCGAGCAGTGATGGAGTGCTTATATTTAGCGCCAAAGTCTCAGCCGCTTATGGAAGTGTTTGAGCTTATGGAAGGCTTGAATAATTTGCGGCCAGCGACAGTACAAAAACTATTGGAAGAGTGCACTTCTGTGAAGGTGAAGCGCCTGTTTTTGTATTTAGCAGATAAAGCAGGCCACGAATGGCTCAGCTATATGAATTTGGATAAGGTTGATTTGGGGTCAGGTAAGCGTGCCATAGTGAGCGATGGCGTTTATGTCTCGAAATACCAGATAACGGTTCCCAAGGCTCTCGATTCAATCAATGGAGAGGCAGCGGCATGAATAACGCCTACACGAAACAGGTGAAGCTGCTCTTGGATGTGTTGCCAGAGGTCGCTAAAGAGGCCTGTTTTGCCATGCATGGCGGCACGGCAATCAACCTTTTTGTGCGTGATATGCCAAGGCTATCGGTTGATATCGACTTAACCTACGTTGAAATAGCCGAGCGCAATGAAACACTGGAGGGCATTAACGCAGCCCTTATGCGTATTAAAGAACGTATCGAAGGCTTGCGCCCATCGATACGTATTCAGCATAAGGAGAATATCTGTAAGCTCCAGCTTGATGAGCGCGGTGTGATGATCAAAATTGAAGTGAATATGGTGGGGCGTGGCTTGATAGGTGAGTCTACCAAAGTGCCACTATGTGAAGCTGCTCAAGAGCAGTTTGATGTGTTTTGTGCGATGTCACTTGTGCCATTAGCACAGCTCTACGGTGGTAAAATTTGTGCAGCCTTAGACAGGCAGCACCCAAGAGACTTGTTTGATGTAAGGCTTCTGTTAGATAACGAAGGCTTTACCGATGAGATTAAACGCGGGTTTTTGTTTGGGCTGGTGAGTAGTAATCGCCCGACCCATGAAATACTAAATCCGCATTTGCTCGATCAGCGCATGGCGTTTGAAAATCAGTTTGAAGGCATGAGCGCAATAGAATTTAGTTACGATGAATATGAAGCCACAAGGCTTCAACTAATCGAAACGATACAGTCCAGTTTAAATGAAAGCGATAAAGCGTTTTTGCTCAGTCTCAATGGTTTGGAACCAGATTGGTCGATTTATGATTTTCAGGCGTTTCCATCAGTGAAATGGAAGCTCCTGAATTTGGAGAAATTTAGACAGGATAAGCCAAAAATCTATCAGCAGCAGATTGATGCGTTGAAAGGTGTTTTAGAGCAGTAAATTAGTTAGCGCGGCGGTTATTCTGTAGAATAGCGCGCTTTTTAGCCCCGAAAGGGTAATTTAACAAATAAGTACCAGTTTAAGTACCAATTAGGACGTTCGGGATGGCAGATAGTGATTTTCTTCAACAAATACAGTCACGTAGGACTTTTGCTATCATCTCTCACCCCGATGCTGGTAAGACGACGATTACTGAAAAGCTATTATTGCTTGGAAACGCTATTCAGATAGCGGGTAGTGTAAAGGGAAAAAAAGGCCCCCATGCAAAATCGGATTGGATGTCAATGGAGCAAGAGCGTGGCATTTCAGTTACTTCTTCAGTCATGCAATTCCCTTATAAAGATCGCACTGTCAATTTACTCGATACACCGGGTCATGAAGATTTCTCGGAGGACACCTACAGAACGTTAACTGCTGTCGATTCTGTACTGATGGTTATCGATGGTGCAAAAGGTGTCGAAGATAGAACCATTAAATTAATGGAAGTGTGTCGATTAAGAGATACACCAATTTTATCTTTTATTAATAAAATGGATCGTGATATTCGCGATCCTATTGATGTGATGGATGAAATTGAAGCCGTTTTAAAAATTGAAGCTGCCCCAATTAATTGGCCACTGGGAATGGGAAAGGAGTTCAAAGGTGTTTATAACCTCTACTCAGATACAATTCATGTTTTTCAAAAAAGTATGGGACATGCGATTAATGATGATCTTCAAATAAAAGGACTGAATAGTGTCGAGGCAAAAGAGCTGCTGGGTGTTTATCATGACGATATAAAAGATGAAATTGAATTAGTAAAAGGCGCAACCCATCAATTTGATCGAGATGCTTATTTGGCGGGAAAGCAAACACCGGTATTTTTTGGAACGGCATTGGGTAATTTTGGTGTTAGAGAAATGCTGGATGGTTTTGTTGAGTGGGCACCGTCACCTATTGCGCGAGACACGAACGAGCGCTCAGTGGATCCTAAGGAAGAAAAATTCAGTGGATTTATTTTTAAAATTCAAGCGAATATGGACCCTAAACATCGAGACAGAATTGCCTTTATGCGCGTTTGTTCTGGCAAATACACGCGTGGTATGAAAATGAAACACGTACGCCTTAACAAGGATATTAAAATTGCAGATGCGGTAACATTTCTTGCTGGCGATCGTAGCCACGTAGAAGAAGCTATTTCTGGAGATGTCATTGGATTACACAACCATGGCACAATACAAATAGGTGATGCTTTTACAGAAGGTGAAAATTTAAAATTTACAGGTATACCTCATTTTGCGCCGGAACTTTTTCGTCGTATACGTCTCGCAGATCCGTTAAAAACAAAACAGTTACAAAAAGGTTTGCAGCAGTTGGCGGAAGAAGGTTCAACACAAGTGTTTTTTCCTAAAAAGAATAACGATATTGTTGTTGGGGCTGTTGGTATGTTGCAGTTTGAAGTCGTGGCTTATCGTTTGAAAGATGAATATAAAGTGGATGCTATCTACGAAAACATTAATGTCAATACCGTAAGATGGGTCGATAGTACTGATGTTAAAAAGTTTGCTGAATTTGAAAAAAAATGTTTGGATAACTTAGCCATTGATGGGGGAGGTCATTTGTCTTATCTTGCGCCTACTCGGGTAAATTTAAATTTGACAGAAGAGCGCTACCCTGATGTTCGATTCCGTTCGACAAGAGAGCATTAATGATCAATTCAATTGTCATGAAAAAACACTTATAGATATATGCCTGATATAAATTCTGATTTTTACAAAAATATTCCAGACGAAATGCCACGAATGCATAGCGAACCAGTTGCGAAGTTTTATCGCTGGGTTTTTAATGTTATCGGCTGGCGATTTTTTGGGGAAATCCCAAAAGTTAAAAAAGCAATTCTTATCGTCGCGCCACATACATCCAATATTGATTTTTTTATTGCTTGCTTTGCCAAATTCGCATTGCGTTTAAAAGCTTCATATATTATGAAAAAAGAAGCTTTTTTTTGGCCGTTTAAAAATTTTTTAATAGGCATTGGTGGGATTCCTATCGATAGGAAGAATCCAACTAAAATTGTTTCTCAGGTGAAAGCGGAATTAAATCAAAAAGATAAAGTCTGGGTAGTGATAACACCGGAAGGGACAAGGAAAAAAGTCGAAAAATATAAGACTGGTTTTGTTCGAATTGCTCATGCTGCGAATGTGCCTATTGTCGTGGTAGGTTTTGATTATCAGAAAAAAGCCGTTGTTTTTTCTAAGCTTGTTGAAGCAACGGGTAATCACGACAAAGATGCTGATGAGTTATATCATTTTTGCCGAGATAATTTTGTTGCTCGACACCCAGAAAAACAATAAATATTCATTGTGAATGGAACTGTTTATGCAAAATAATAATGCTCCGATAGCTCGCTTTTTAGTGGTTAGTGCAGCGTTCATTGTCGTTGTAGCAGGAATGCGTGCAGCAGAGTCGATGCTTGTTCCTTTCTTATTGTCTTTGTTTATTGCCGTTATTTTCTCTCCCCCGCTAGCATGGATGAACCAAAAAGGTGTTCCGAATGCGTTAGCAATATTAATCGTCATTGGTTGTATCGTGATTGTTGGGGTTGTTGTTGGCGCGGTATTAGGGCAATCAATTACTGATTTCAAAAGCGATTTACCAGATTATTCTGCGAAATTAGAAACCATGAGTGTGGATGTCAAAACTTGGTTGGTGGGTTTGGGTATTCCTATCGAAACCGCTCAATGGAAGCAAAGCGTGAATCCCGGTGCGGCATTGTCTATAGCCGGTAACACGTTATCCTCGTTTGGTAATGTGATGACGAATGCATTTATGATTTTGCTGACAACCGTTTTTATTTTGGCGGAAGAGGTGGGGTTTTCTGATAAATTTCGTCGTGCTTATGGAGACTCTGAAAAGACTTTGGATGCAATCGGCCGATTTACAAAGAGTGTTAATCAGTATATTGCGATTAAATCAGCGTTAAGTTTACTGACAGGCTTTTTGATTTTTGTTTGGCTTTGGATTCTCGACGTTGATTACCCTGTGCTTTGGGGCTTGATGGCCTTCCTTTTAAATTACGTCCCAACTTTGGGATCTATTTTAGCGGCAGTACCTGCGGTGTTGTTGGCATTAGTACAGTTAGGGCCGTTTTCTTCGTTGTTGGTAGGCTTAGGTTATGTTGCTGTAAATATTGGCGTTGGTAATGTACTTGAACCGAGAATCACGGGAAAAGGGTTGGGTTTGTCAGCGTTAATTGTGTTCTTGTCATTAGTTTTTTGGGGCTGGGTCTTGGGGCCTGTTGGAATGTTATTGTCAGTTCCTCTGACGATGACAGTCAAAATAGCTTTAGAAAGTTTTGAAGAGACGCGCTGGCTAGGTGTGATGTTAGGGTCAGGAAAAATCGATGAAGACGTTGTGAAAACAATTGATGAGACAGATGAAAACTTAGCTTAAATTATTTTCAACGTTGCCCAACAATGGTAAGAGCGGCAACACGATAGGCTTCTGCGAGTGTTGGAAAGTTAAAAATATTTTCAACAAAAATATCAATATCCGCATCGGCAACTAAAGCCATTTGCCCTATGTGAATTAATTCTGTGGCGCCTTCACCTACAATCATGATACCTAATATTTTCCTTGCGTTGTTATCACAGACAATTTTTAACATCCCATCTTGAAGACCAGAAATTTGCCCGCGTGCGATTTCTTCGAATAACGCACGTCCAACTGTGATATCACCGTACTTTTCTCGCGCTTGCGTTTCGCTGAGCCCAATCGATGATAATTCTGGAATGCTATATATTCCGATAGGGATTAAATTACTCATGGAGTTAGTTTCAATACCGATGGCATTGCATGTTGCGCGACGACCTTGCTCCATCGCTGTTGAGGCTAATGATGGTGGGCCAATCACATCGCCAGAGGCAAAGATATTTTCTATGTCGGTCCGTAAGTTTTCGTCAACGCTAATTAGACCATGGTCATTCAGTGATAGGCCTGCATTTTCAATGTGCAATTCCTCTACGTTAGCAATTCTTCCTGCGGCACAGAGTAACTTTTCGCTAGCGATCTCGATTTCTTTTCCTTCCGAATCTTTGCAGTAACAAATAACGTTGCTGAGCCCGTCCCATTTCACCTGATCGACATGTGTTTTACCTAGCCAAGTTCCACCCGCCGTTGTAAATGCATGCAAAAATTTATCCGTTAAGTCATTGTCTAAAAACCCTAGTGGTCGAGGGTAGCGATCGACCATGGTGACTTGTACACCGAGTGCTTGGAATATGGATGCGTATTCGCTAGCGATGACACCACCACCTAAAACAATTAAAGATTTCGGTAAGTATAAAATGGATAAGATTGAATCGCTGTCAAAAATATGTTCATGATCGATAGGAATGTTTTCAGGCGTACGAGGATAAGAGCCAGCTGCGATGATAATATTTTTAGCTGTTATGTTTTCTTTTTTACCTTTAGGTGTAGTGAGTTCAATGGTTTTGCTGTCTAAAAACGTAGCACGACCATGCAGCCAATGAATATTGTTTCGTTCTATTTGTCGACGCATATAATCATCATGAGCTTTAATCACAAGATCTAATCTATTGATCAGCGTGCTCATTTCGACATCTTCATTTAATTCAAAATTAGCTAGCTTGGCATTTTGACGCATGTGGGTAACGCGTAATGCATTCTCTCTCAATGTTTTAGAGGGAATGGTTCCTCGGTGGACACAGGCTCCGCCAAGGTATTGATCTCGCTCTATTAATGCAACTGACTTATCGGCTTTAGCTGCTTGAATTGCTGCTTTTTGCCCTGAAGGGCCACTACCGATAACGATGACATCATACTTCATGAAATAAATCCCTTGATTTTTTAACTTTCCATTGCGTTTAAGGTTGTTAATGTGTCGGCTTTAAGAGAGATGATTTTTTCGATTTCATCTCGATAAATATTAAGCTCTGCCCAAACATCATTGTTGCAAATTTCATCTATGGAACTTTCACTCATTTCCTCTTTGTTTTCTTGAGACTCTGTAGCTAGAAGACTGGCAGCAAAGACGGTTGCTGATTGCTCCTTAAATTGTGTTGCTTCTTGATAGTTATCAAAGTATTCGATTGAGCCTACAATTAATTCGGGCATGCTCCATTGTTTGAGTGTGGAAATACCTAATTTTTTTTCAAACTTCTTTGCAATTACCAAGTGAGATGTTTCTGGAATTAAAATGTTTTTCTGTGAGCTAATTTCAAAACTCATGTGCAGGGCGACTGGGTGTCCTATAGAGTGTAGAAGCCCACACAAAAAAGTGGCTTCAACATTTTTTCTTGTTGTTCTCGAAATTTCTTTTGCCCATAGCGCGGTTAATAAACCGTGTTTCCAAATTGTAGCAGTATGTTCTTCTAATCCTGGGGTGTAGAATATTTTACTGTTGAGCGATGCAGAGACTGCGATCTCTGTAATTAGTGACATGCCTAATCTAGCAATCGCTTGCTGGAGAGATACAAGTGAGGACGTTGGGCTGTAAATGGCAGAGTTTGCAATTCGCATGACATGAGCGGCTAGCGGTGGATCACTTTGAATGAGTGTCGCAAGTTCTGTTGCATTTGAATCAGGCTGGTTGGTTAAGGTAATTACCTTGCTAGCAATGGTTGGTAGCATTGGAACGTCAATGGCGCCATCTTCAATACTGGCAGATATTTCATTGGAGATTTCTGCAATTGACTGAAAGTAAATGTCAGAGTTGTTTTCCATTTGTAAGAGAAGGTCCGTTTTGTGGTAATGGATTTTCAGGCTAATCTTTGCTCAATGATGTAACGCAAAGATACAATTCAAAGATTCAGCCTTCTATTAATTTAGCTTAGACTATCTTTATTTGATTGCTTTGTTGCTTCATTAGTGCCGGAGTTATATTTATTTTGCTTTAGATTGAAAAAAATAAAGGGTCAGACTTGCGTTGAACGGAATAATTAAGCGATGATAGGTGCTGTTTGATTGGAGAAGATGTGGCATTCTCTCCGTCTTATTTTTTAGCTAGAGATACTTTATCTTGTCGCCTGGAATTGTATTCCCAAAAAAATTGTTGCTGATAGCAAATAACAAGGGCACAAAGAACAAGGTTCGTCATAAAGCTTAATTGTTGTCTGTGAATTGCTCTAGGGGAAGTTAGTGGATTTAGCTACAGAAAATAATGATCTGATTTGGGATCTCAACACGTTTAAACAGCGTGAGCGCGCTATTAAATTTGTCATGAGTTTCGAAAATAAGTTGTGCGTCTACTCTAACTCTGTCGAACAGCTTTACACCAATTACAACCTATTCTTCCCAAAAGAAGAAAATAGAAAATTAGTTATTTTACCTAACCCTTACGCTCATCATGATAATTTTAATGGCATACCAGAAGCGGCAATTATTGCTACAGGGTTGCATGTTGTGCCTGGCGAAATGATGGGTAAGCAAGGTACATTTTTAAGAATACCGTTCAAAACGGGTGGGGAAAGAGTTTATCGCTCCGTGCCTTTGCATGTAGGATTGCGTGTTGTGAATCAGCATCGCCCACCTGATAAGCCACTTCTTCCTATTTTAATGAAAGGTGATTTAAGAGAATTAAATGCATCGACGCCTTGCCTTCATTTACATTCTATTAATGTTGATCGTTTAGAAGATATTTCTACGATGGAGCAACAGAGTATTCGCAAGGTAATTATTGATTTGATGTCTTCTATTAAATGATTTACGTGAGCATGAAACTTTTCGAGATTAATGCTTTAGATGTAAATAAATAGTGGAAATAAAAGAGTAATAGACAAAAAAGCCACCTAAATTAGGTGGCTTTTTTGTCTTAAAAGAGATAACTAAAACTAGTCGCTGTTATCGTTTTACTGTAAATGTAATGGGTACAGTGAAGGTAAATGTATCTCCGCCTAGGCTGTTAGGCAGTTTTGTTAGTGGCCCCGCTTTTCCGACAGCTTTGAGTGCCGCTCGATTTAAAAGACCATGTTGTGACTCTTCAACAGTTTGAACATCTTGTATTTCCCCATCTCTATCTACAGTCACGGCAAGTCGTACAGACCCTTGTTGATTTCGCTCTATTGCGCGACGAGGGTATGTGACATTTCTTTGAATTGCGATCATTGAATCTGAGACGTAGTATTGTCTTTCCAATAAGCTAGATGCTGAAAAAGCCACTTCCTCTTCTTCCTCTTCCCCTTCATCATCTTCTTCTGAAAGAGGTGGCGGTGTTGGTTTTGAAGCGGGAGTTGACTCTACTGGTTTTGGAGAAGGTTCAACCGCAGCAATCTCAACTGGTTTTGGTGTCTCAGCAGCTGGTGCTGCAGGTTTAGTATCGGACGGCCTTGCAGCAATGACAGCTTTTGGTGGATCTTGATTACGTATTGCGGCAATTGTTGGTTTTGCTAGTTCACTTGGTCTCAATGTCGGAGCAGGTGGTTGCACAGAAACGGATGGAGGGGGTGGAGTGATATTATTATTGGACGCTACAGGTGTTGGTGGTGCAGCGGTTGTCCATGTAGACACCAACTCTATTCGAGCAGGATCAGGTGAAATTGATCGGTATCTTGACTCTAAAGAGCTGTCGACGGTACCGGCACCAAGTAATCCAGTTTTAAAATCGGAAGAAAGTGGAACTCGTCCAATCCAAGTTCTCAAAAGAACAGGGAAAAAATCGTCAGAAGCAATATTGCCAAGCTTAATACCGTTTAGAGTGACAGTTGTGCCATTTCCTGGCGCTGCGTCAAAACGTAAAGTATCGCCTGTTACCAATCGCTTGCGAATCATATTAGTTAAGGATGCTAGATTCTGTGCTTGAGCTTCAAGTGCTGCGCCACGATTGTTTATCGCAATTCCCTCAATCCACATACTGTTTAGACTTCTTGCGGATAGTCGTCTGTCTGTGACTTTAAGTTCCATGGCTCGCTCACCAGAAGAACTGAGCAGTGTTTCTGCATCTGTACTTAAGTTGTCGGAGTAGAGAGCGGCAATAAATCGTTCTTTGCTTAGCTCGGTACTGACAGCTAAGCCGTTTAGAAGAGGTTCAGCTGCTGCCCATGAGGACATAAAAACTAATGCCACGATGAAACTAAATTTAGAGTATCGATTAGTCTTCATAAGATTTAATTGCTCCGTCATTATCATAATCACATTTAAGCTTCTTGGCTTACTTGATTTATTTGAAAGGCTGCAAGACAAATAGTTCTAAGGTAAATAAAGCTATAAAAATCATTATCATGCGCTGAAGCCTTATTGAGGTTTATAGAGTAATTGGAACCCATAGTAAACCGTCCCTGATGAAGCTCAGGCCAGCAAGCTAGTACTTAAGTGCTATGTGACGGATATACACATCTTTATATAAAAAAAATATCTATTTTTACTTAATTAATAGGATAGTTTAATTATATATTGATATTTTTAGAATATTTAACCTAACAATCCTTTCGTCGCGTTATTCAGCCGTCTCAGTATTTCCTTGTTAAAAACGCTCCAAAATTCAATAAAGACAAGTCACTTTTCATGGTACTAGTTCTCATTTTTGTCGAACGCCTTTAGGGTTAATCTACGTAAAGAGCTAAAATTTAATGATCTTTGGCCTGCTATGGCGCGCAATTCATTGTGCGAACTTACGGTTGTTCACAAGTGCTAGGATCTATGGAAATAAAACTAATAAAAGAATTCCCTCGCGAAAACCTTGATCAATTGCTTTCTGCAATTCCCTTTTATAAAGATGTAAAACAGCAAGACTTTTGGCAGTTTGAATTATTGCTAGCTCACTCACGTTTGGTGTCTTACGAGCCTGGTGAAATAGCTCTGCGTTCTGGAGAAGCAGATAGCTGGCTGTACTTCTTGTTAAAGGGGCAGTTAGCCGTTTTTGTAGGTGATGAAACAGTGGAATCCAAGGCAGTCAATTACATAACACCCGGTGAGGTATTTGGCGACATTGCTTTATTACTTGGGGAGCAGAGAACGGCTACCTTGGTTGCTGATCCTAATTGCCGTCAGATTCTGGCGTTCGCGACAGATTTTACTGTGTTTGGAGAGTTGAACGATTTTAGGTCTATTAGCTTGCCGACAAAACTCATTTACTATCGTAATACCGTCCATAACTTACGTTGGAAGCTTGAAGTTTATCGAACTAAATACCCAGAAGATGAACTTGCTGGCGATCATCACCGTATAAAGCTCTATGTTGGAACAAAAGACAGTTTTGAGGAGTTGGCGTCATTACACGAACAAGGCGTCTCTTTGGCAAAGTTGCTCGTTAAGTGGAATACGAGATTTGGAGTGCCATCTCTCAATCAAGGCGGTTCTATTAATCCTAATCTTGTTGCCAATATAGTTTAGGATGGTTTAAAAATTTATCATTATCTTTTAATCGATTCCCATGAGGTCTAAAAGCCTACATTTAAATATAATTTCAAAATATCTGTAACTCGCAGACCTTTTTGACGGGTACCAATCTTTAGCTGAATTTTCTTTTTATTGCCCTTGTGGAGCGTGTGTTCGGGGATTAAAATGTTTGGCTATTGATCACTGGCTTAGTATGGATATTTTATCTACCTTGATCTAAGTATGTCCTATACTAAGATCTTCTTGACTGATTATTTGAATTTTCAGCCTACTAAAGACGTTAATTAGCAAGTTTCTTTTAACCTTGAATATTTTGCTAAAAGTCATAATTACTAATCATGTCATCACTCAATCGCTCAAATAATTAACCCTAGTTTTTACACTAATTAACTTGTTTGACCTGTAGTGGCAACACATAGTGCATTAGCTTTTTTCTTCACGGACTGTTGGTATTTTCGAACTCTCTAGTCAATATTCTCTCATCTTTTTTATTGTATGTGGATTGTTATGCAAGCTTCATTAAAGCAAATTTGGAAAAACAAAAATTATAGATATGCAACGATCATCGCCTTGATCATGCTGGTTTGGCTGGGGTCGGGTTTTGTGTCTGGAGAAAAAGCTGAAACAACAAAATCTCAAGTACCACAAAAAAAGTCATTGACGCAGGTTAGAGCGAAGCATGTTAATGCCATGGAGTTTCCCCTACGAGTGTTGGTGAAAGGGAAAACTGAATATGATCGATATGTTGACATCAAAGCGGAAGTTACCGGCCAAGTGGATGCTATTGCAGTGCAAAAAGGAGATGTAGTCAAAAAAGGAGATGTTATTTGTCAGTTAGCGATTGAAGATCGTGAATTACTTTTGGAAGAAGCAAAATCAAATGTTGAGCAAACGCAAATAGAATATGACGGTGCGTTACGATTAAAATCGGGCGGCTATCAATCTAAAACTGCAATTGCATCTGCAAAATCAAAATTAGACACAGCAAAAGCTACGTTGTTGCGTCGAAAAATAAATCTTGAAAAAACATCTATTCGCGCTCCATTCGATGGCGTTTTGGATCAGCGTCCAGTAGAAGTGGGCGCATTAATGCGAGCTGGTGATGTGTGTGCAACGGTATTGGATTTAAATCCTCTCGTTGTTAGCGGACAAGTATCGGAAGCTGACGTGATAAAAATTCCTGAGGGAAGCTTAGCGGATGTACGATTAGTAACGGGTGAAGTTTTTAAAGGAAAAATTAGATACATTTCTCGTAGTGCAGATGAAATGACAAGAACTTATCGAATCGAAGTCGCTGTTGAAAATCCTGATATGCGATTGTTTAGTGGCGTAACAGCTGAAATTGGAATACATACAGGTGATACAAGTGCGCATTTAATATCTGCATCATTACTCATGTTGGCTGATGACGGTCAGTTAGGCATCCGTGTTTTAGATGATGATCACAAAGTTGTTTTTTATGACGTAAATGTAGTGGGTGATGCAGCCGATGGTGTTTGGCTAACTGGGTTACCTAAATCAATAAAATTAATTACTGTCGGTCAGGAATATGTTGGTGAAGGCGAAAAAGTTGATGTGACTTTTGTTGATGAAGCTGCTGAAAAGTTCACTGAGGAATTAGTAGAAAAAGATGTTGAAGATAGCAATCAATCATTATTGAGCGGTATGTCTGATGATAATGACGCATCGCCAATTGTAGATGATGTTATCGAGAACCTAGAATCTTCAGACCAAGATAGTGGTAGGTTCATCACTGAAAATTTAGGTGATAGCGCAGATAAGTTAGATGAACTTAAGCGTGAACTTAAGGAGTCAGAAGCGAATGATCAATTAAAAACAATACAAGACACTATTCAGCAAGCAAAGAGCGGATTAGAGATTGAAAACTAATTGTAAAAAAATAGGCGTCAAATCATGAGTTTCCTATCAAGTGCGGTGTCGCGTTCTCGAAGTACATTTTGTATTTTGTTTTTAATTATCGTCTCCGGTTTAGCCTCAAGAATCGCTATGACTGTCGAAGCAAATCCAGCTGTTTCTGTTCCAATGGTTATGGTCCAGGTTTTTCATGACGGGATATCACCTCAAGACGGTGCCCGTATGTTGGTGAAGCCGCTCGAAAAAGAATTGCGAGCGCTAGATGATCTTGATCAGATCAATGCAACCGCTCGTGAGTCAATTGTTACTGTTGCTGTTATGTTCGAGGCAGAAGCCGATTTAGATAAAGCGTTAGATGATGTTCGTGCAGCAGTGAATCGCGCTAAAGCGGAACTACCACAGGATGCAGAAGAGCCTGTGATCATGGAAATGTCAGCTGTTGGAGGACCTTCTATTGTTGTCACCATTGGAGGTGATGACGTTAGTGAGCGAGTTATTTTTGATGTTGCTCAAGACTTAAAAAGAAAAATCGATGCGATTAGTTTAGTGCTATCTGCGGATTTAGTGGGCGAGCGTGAAGAGGTCGCAGAAGCGATTGTTGATCCTGCACGGCTTGAGCAATACGGAATTACTAGCGATGAATTGGCTCGAGCTATTACTAACAACAACCGTCTTGTTCCTGCGGGAGAGCTTGAAGCAAATCAAGGACGTTTTGCTGTAAAAGTTCCAGGCCTAATTGAAACTGCAGAAGATTTATTTAGTTTGCCTTTAAAGTCTAACTCCACAGGAACGATAGCGTTAAGCGATGTTGCTGAAGTACGTCGTACGTTTAAAGATCCACGCGGTTTTAATAGTGTTAATGGTGATAAAGCTATTGCTATTCGAGTTGTAAAGAGAACAAACGCTAACGATATTGAACTAGTTAGACAAGTCAGAGAACTTGTTGAATCAGAACGAGATCATTTTCCTTTTGGTGTGAACGTAGGCTATACCGCTGATCAGTCTGAATTTACATTGAGCATGGTGAGTGAAATGCAGGGTAATATCTTAACGGCAATGTCGCTGGTTATGGTGATTGTTGTTGCTGCTTTAGGAATTCGTTCTGGTTTAATTGTTGGGTTTGGTATTCCCTTTTCATTGTTATTTTCGTTAATCATTTTGAATCTCATTGGTTTCTCTTTCAACATGATGGTGATGTTCGGCATGTTGCTAGCATTAGGTATGCTAATCGATGGAGCGATTGTTGTAACGGAATTTGCTGATCGGAAAATGGCAGAAGGTTCATCAAGTAAAGAAGCTTATGCCATTGCGATTAAACGAATGTATTGGCCTGTACTGGCCTCAACAGCGACGACCTTAGCTGCCTTTTTACCCATTATGTTTTGGCCTGGCGTTGCTGGCGAGTTTATGCGCTACTTACCCGTTACCGTCTTCGCTGTTTTATTGGGGTCTTTATTCTATGCATTATTATTTGCTCCAGTCATAGGATCTCTTTTAGGTAAATCTAAAGCGAATGGAATCTCATCAGAATCAACTCAGAATTTACGAGATCTTGAATCAGGTGATGTTTTAAAATTAAAAGGTATTACAGGTTTGTATGGGCGTGCATTAACTTGGTTAACTCAGCGGGTGCTTCGTACGGCTATTGGTGGATTAATTTTGCTAATTGTTATCTTTATGTTGTTTATCAAATTTAACGCGGGTGTCGAGTTTTTTGGTTCATCCGAACCTAAATATGTTGATGTGCATATTCGTGCACAGGGTAATTTGTCTGTATCAGAAACGCGTGATCTAGTTCAGGAAGTTGAAGGAATTATTTTAGGTATTCCCGGAGTATTGGTGACGAACGCTTCTTCTAGTACTGGTGGAAGAAACGGTGAGACCATAAAAGATCAAGTAGGCTCGATACTCGTCGAACTTGCAGATACAAGAGATATTGAAAGTGGTTCTGCTCGCGATGTTGTTGTTGAAATTCGACAGCGAACATCCAGTATTCCTGGTATTCGTGTGGGTGTTGATATTCAAGAGGGAGGCCCACCCGTTGGGCGCCCAGTGAATGTCCAGCTTGAGTCACACAATAGAGATAAGCTTATTTTAGAAGCACGACGCATTCAGTTTGAAATGGAAAATAATATTCCTGGATTAATAGATGTTGTCGATAGTACTCCATTGCCTGGTATTACGTGGGAAATGGAAGTGGATAGAACGTTGGCTTCGCAACTTGGTGCGAGTATTACCGAAGTAGGTCGCGCCGTACAACTGGTAACTAATGGTGTTAAGTTAGGGGAGTATCGTCCTAATGATGCGGAAGAGCCTGTCGATATACGAGTTAGATATCCGGAGGAGTATCGTGGAGTTAATACTCTTAATTTGTTGCGAGTGAATACAGCTCAAGGCCCGATTGCATTAAGTACATTTGTAAAACGTGTGGCCAAGCCCACCGTAGATAAAGTGGATCGAGTTGATGGTATAGAAGTAATGACTGTCAAAGGTGGATTAAAAGAAGGTGTTTTAGCTGATGATATGGTTAAAAAGGTACAAGAGTATTTAGTAGAAAACCCTGTTGATCCAGAAGTGAATGTTGTTTATCGAGGGAGTAATGAGGAGCAAGAAAACTCTGCGTCATTTTTGTTAGTGGCAATGCTTCTTGCTTTATTTTTAATGTTTATTTTGTTGGTAACGCAGTTTAATAGTTTTTATCAAGGCATCTTGATATTGTCTGCAGTGATAATGTCGACAGCTGGCGTATTGCTGGGATTACTTCTTACTGGCTCAGTATTCAGTACCATTTTGACAGGAACGGGTATTGTTGCTTTGGCAGGAATTGTTGTTAATAACAATATTGTTTTGATTGATACTTACAACGTACTTCGAAAAGAAAACCCTGATCTAAGTTTGGCGAAGATAGCGGTTATGGCTAGCACGCAGCGCTTGCGTCCGGTCTTTCTGACAACCTTTACAACTATACTGGGTTTATTGCCCATGGCTTTGGGATTAAGTGTTGATTTAGTAGGACGAAGTATTGAGCATGGTGGTCCTATTGCGACCCAGTGGGTGCCCTTAGCTAGTGCAATTGTTTATGGACTTACCTTTGCTACATTCTTAACCTTGTTGTTGACCCCCATACTTTTATTGGTGCCGGAGCGGTTTAAAAGCATTCTTGTGAAATATTTTTTACCTATTTGGGAAGAAGACTTTAAGCCGATTTTTATAAAGGATGGTTCTAAGGAGGCGAGTTAAAATAAATACAAAGAGATATTTGAATTGTTGTAATCAAAAAGACGCCTCGGTGTCTTTTTTGCTTTTAGATTATCAAAGATATAATTAAGCGATAAAAAATCCACTCGCTCTCCATTGATGCCACTTATTCATTAACTACACTTACGGTATAGACGCAGTTAAGGTTGTGCTTCTTCAATCTTCGCTGTATCAGACACAAGTGCCCCCATCATGAAAACGTATATCGAACTACTCCGATGAATTATTTAAACTTTTCTAAGCGCTCAAAAAACCAATCTTTTAGAGCAGTCATATCGATTGCCTTATTGATTGGTTTGAGTGTTTCTGAATTGGCATATGCCGTTGATCCCTCGCAGTTATGGTTGCCTAGGAATTACAATCGTTTTATGAAGGAGTTAAAGCAGGCTGTCGAGGTGGCCGAGGCAACCGATCGTTGTAAAAAAGTTATCGCGGGGACAGTAAGCACAAAAGATTCTGTAAAAGAGCATCCTATTTTTAAAATCACATGTAGAGATGAAGATAGGAAGACATTTCCATGGCTGGTTGATAGTAAGACCATGATAATTGTGAACAAGCCTAAGGAAAAAGTGGAAAAAATTACGGAAGAAAATAATGTTCCATTGGTTATGCTAACCGACGAGGAAAAAAAGGTTTTATTGCGCCAAGAGAAAGTATGGTCTGTCTGTTCATATAGGCTAAAGCGCCGCGTTAAACATCTGCGAAATTTGTCCCTCAATACAAAGAAAATGCCATTGCCCCAATTATTGGAAAATAATGGATTGATGTTTGAAGTTGAATTTAGTGCATTGGCAGGCATTGATTCTGAAATAGAGGGAGAGAAGTTGTCTTATAAAGCTTTATGTCGTTATGAAGCTAGAAAGTACGATTTAAATATTGTTCCGCTAGAATCGTTATCTACGGCCATCACAGATAAGATGAAGGGTAAGACGAAAGAAAAAGTAGATAAGCCAACACAGAACGTTGCTCAAAAGAATGCTATAAATTTAGGTGAGCATACAGAGAAGAATACCGAGATTAAAGTCTTACCGGATGCTTCAAAAAAAGAGTTTTCTGAATGCTTAGCTGAATTAAAGAGAAAAACGGCAGCTCTTGATCAGGTTGTTTGGTTAACGGAGGAGGGGGATAGCGATAAATCATTTAAGCAAACAGTAGGTATGGGTACAGTTATTTCTCTGGAGATAGAATTTACGGCTATAGGTCCAACAGGTCGCCAGTTACATTCAACAGGAATCTGTCGTTTTACTAATGATGGGCTCACAGTGGCAATACAAAATAGAATGAAATAAATGGCGAGCGTCGTTGGTGTGATTCAAGCGGATAGGTTTGAGTATCGGTGTATATTTTTAGATAGAAAAAAGGCAGCCTAGATTGACTGCCTTTTTTCTGAACAACTTACTTTCAATAGCCATCCTTTTACAATATCAAGCGGGTTGAACTATCGAAGAGTTGTTTTTGTTCTTGTCTACATGCGCATTATAGCAATGGAGTTTGTACTGGAGCTGGAGCTTCTACTGCTTTGGCTACTTTCTTAGGCGCTTTTTTCTTAGCTACTTTCTTCTTAGTAGCAGGCTTTTTCTTGATTGTCGCTTTCTTCGGTGCCGCTTGCTTTGCAGCTGGTTTCTTTGTAGTAGCTTTTTTAGTGGTCTTTTTAGGAGCTGCTTTTTTAGAGGCCGCTTTTTTTAGAGAGGCGGCTTTCTTTTTGGCGGCTGCAGTGGCTTTCTTGGCCATTGCTTTTGCTTTAGCAGCAGCTGCTTTCTCTGCTTTTTTTACTTGAGCGGCTAATTTCTTTTCTTTCGCTTTAGCAGAGGCTGCAGCTTTTTTCGCCGCTGCTTTTGCTTTTGCAGCTAGTTTCTTTTCTTGGACTTTTGCTTTCGCAGCAGCTTTTTTGGCCGCAGCCTTTACTTTAATGGCTAGTTTCTTTTCTTCAGCTTTGATGATCTTAGCGAGTTTAGCTTCTTCTTTAGCGACAACTTGGGCTAGTTGCTTAGCCTTTTTGTTCATCTGTTTGACGTTGCCTAGGTGGCTAATAGCTTCAGCGGCAGCTGCTTTAGTTTCTTTTGCCACTTTCTTGGCTGCATCAACTGCTTTTTTAGCTGTTGACACTTGAGCTGTAGCCCCTTTCTTCTTGCGAGCAGCAGTAAGCTTATTCTGTGCTGTTTTGATTTTACTTGCAGCAGCAGCAGCTTCTTTTTTCAGCTTTTCAGCAATTTTATGTGCTTCAGCCTGTTGCTTTACTCGAGCCTTAGTTAGTTCAGCGTGTACTTTGGCTAGTTCTTTTTCTAGTTTTTCGATTGGGCTGACAGATTTTGATTTGCGAGCGGCCATAATGGGTTTCCTTTGATTGGATGATGAAAATTAAAAGTTAAGTTTAAAAGTGATGAATAAAATATGCATTACTAAAAATCAGAAGGCGAATTCTATAGAGGTTGGCAATGGATAGCTCCTTTAAAATAATAGCTATCAATTATAAAGATGCAAAGGTAAGACTTTTTGAAAAAAATACAAGTTTTTTTAGCCAATAACGAAGCAATGAAGATAGCTGGCGCCTTAAAATCAATGATTAACTCGTTAATCGTATTTTAGATTCATAATATGGGAATACTCTTTCTAAATCTCAATGACTTCAGGTTATAAACTATGAGTATTCGTTGCAGTGTTGTTAGTGTTTTATCTAATTGTCTTGCCCATCGAGTACATGTTAAACATTTTTCATTATTTCTCTCTCCTCAAAAAATATTACCTATTCACATACTATGCTTCTGATCTGGGAAGAGTATATTTTACTGATATTTATTTGATTAGTATCAAATACCGTTGTATAAAGCTGTATATAAAAACAGTATCGAATTGGTTTTAACCTGCAAAACTAAACAATTGTGTTTATAGAAAAAGAGTTGGGGAAAAGTTGGTTAAAAAGTTGAAAAAAGATAAAGAGGTTCGGAAAATCATTCATTGTGATGCCGATTGTTTTTTTGCCGCATTGGAAATGCGAGAAGACCCTGCGCTGCGCAATAAGCCCATTGCAGTTGGCGGCTCAGAACAAAAGCGTGGCGTTATCTCAACGTGTAACTATGAGGCGCGAACTTATGGCGTTCATTCCGCAATGGCCTCAGCACATGCCAAGCGATTATGTCCTGATTTGGTGATTGTTCCCCATAACATGGAGCTCTATCGTGAGGCCTCGAACCAGATGCGGGAAATTTTTCATTCTTACACTGATCTCGTCGAGCCATTATCCATGGATGAAGCTTTTCTGGATGTCAGTGAAGTGAATCTTTGTCACGGCAGTGCAACTTTGATGGCAAAAGAAATTCGCCAGCGCATAGAAGAAAAGTTGAATATTACTGTTTCGGCTGGTGTGGCTCCGAATAAATTTTTGGCAAAAATTGCTAGTGACTGGGAAAAGCCAAATGGATTGACTGTCATTTTACCTGAGCAGGTCGATGGTTTTGTGAAGCAATTGCCGGTTAAAAAAATTTATGGCGTTGGAAAAGTGACGGCTGAAAAATTAAAAAGGCAAGGTATAGTGACATGCGGGGATTTACAGGAATTCGATGAATTTCAATTGACACGATCATTCGGTTCAATGGGTTTACGATTGTATGAATTGGCTAGAGGGAAAGATGATAGAGACGTGAAGTCTGTTTGGCGAAGAAAATCGCTCAGTGTCGAGCATACATTTGCTAAAGATTTACCATCCCTTGAGCAATGCATTAGCCAGCTGCCGTCTTTGATACAGCAAATGCAGGCACGCTTACGAAGGTTGGATAAAAACTATCGGGCTGTCAAAGGCTTTGTTAAAGTGAAATTCACAGATTTTACCGTGACAACCATCGAGCGAGCGGGAACAACGATTAGCCTTGAGGATTACACATCGCTGCTGGCGGAGGCTTTTGAAAGGGGCAATAAACCTGTTCGATTGTTAGGGGTTGGAGTTCGATTGGTTGATTTGCAACAAGATCAAAATCAAGCGCAGCTTGAATTATTCCCAGAACTAACTATTAATGGAATTTGAATAACAGATAAGTATCGAATCAACGTGCTTAGCTATTCTTCCACCATCTCTTCACCACACTTGAAATATTGGAAAAACCTAATGCAACTTCTCTACACTCATCCCAATATGGTATTAGTTGAAAATGCTAAGAACCTTGTTGAAAATCAAGGTATTCCAGTTATTTTGCAAAACCAATTTGCGAGTGGTGGAATTGGCGAGTTAGCGCCGATTAATGCTTGGCCTGAACTATGGGTTGAGCAAAGCCATCATTTCAGACGAGCACAACAGGTGTTAGAAGAGGTATTTTCAAAAGAATCCCAACCTGATTGGCAATGCGTTAAGTGTCACGAATCTAATAGCGGAGCATTTGAATACTGTTGGCAATGCCAAAAAGAAAAGCCAGTTGAGGTTAAGAAAATATTAAAGTAATCATTAATGTTACGCATTTTATTTAAAGAGAGGCGATATGAATATTACTGGTGAATTTGAAGTGAAGCTTCAACCTCAAGAAACGTATGCTGAGGGAAAGGACGGAATACAACTTGGCAGGATGAGTATTAATAAAACGTTTAAAGGGGATTTAAATGCAGTTAGCCAGGGTGAGATGCTGAACGCGATGACAACTACACAAGGTTCTGCAGGCTATGTTGCGATAGAGCAAGTAAAAGGCATCTTATCTGGAAAGGCTGGCAGTTTTGTACTCCAGCATTATGGGATTATGAATAAAGGTCAAGATAGATTGGTGTTGGAAGTGGTGCCCGATTCTGGATCAGAAGAGTTAGTCGGTTTATCCGGTGAAATGAAAATCATCATTAAAGACGGTAAGCACTTTTATGAATTCGACTTTAGTCTCTAATATCTAATTTTTTGTGACAAAATTCCATTTAATAAAAACGGGCAACTTAAGCCCGTTTTTATTTTTCTCTCTTGGTGTTATTGCCGAAAGCTTAACCTTCTTCGTAATCACTGATGCTCGGGCAAGTGCAAATTAAGTTTCTATCACCGTATACATTATCTATCCGGTTGACGCTCGGCCAGTATTTAAAGTCATTTAAATATTGAGCAGGGCGAGTTGCTTTTTCTCGACTGTAAGGGTGATCCCAATTATCGGCGAGCACATCATGTAATGTATGAGGCGAGTTAACGAGCGGATTATCGTTAGCAGAATAAACGCCTTTGATAACATCTTCGATTTCTTGCCGAATGGTAATCATCGCTTCGATAAATTTATCCATCTCCGCTTTTGATTCACTTTCCGTTGGCTCAATCATAAGAGTACCTGCGACGGGAAACGACATGGTTGGAGCATGGAATCCAAAATCCATCAAACGTTTAGCGACATCTTCTTCAGAGATTCCACTAATTTCTTTAAGTGGCCGTAAATCTAAAATACATTCGTGCGCAACAAAACCATTTTTACCTTTATACAAAACGGGGAAATGTTGTTCTAATTTTTTTGCCATGTAGTTTGCATTAAGAATGGCGTACTCGGTAGCTTGTCGCATTCCTGTGTTGCCCATCATTTTTACGTACATCCAACTGATTGGTAAAATACTGGCGCTTCCCCAAGGAGCGGCAGAAATTGTTCCGTTGCCCGCATCCGTGTTGGGAACGGGTTGTACAGGATGCCCTGGTAAAAAAGGTTTTAAATGTTCTGCGACGCCAATCGGTCCCATGCCAGGGCCGCCACCGCCGTGTGGGATACAAAATGTTTTGTGTAAATTTAAATGTGAGACATCACTGCCAAATTCACCCGGAGCAGCAACGCCCACTAGTGCATTTAAATTTGCGCCATCCATATACACTTGCCCGCCGACAGAATGAATAATGTCACAAATTTCTCGAATACCTTCCTCATAAACACCGTGTGTTGACGGATAGGTGACCATGAGTGCCGCAATGGCATCGCCGTGTTGTTCAACTTTTGCTTTTAGATCGGTGATATCAACGTTGCCGTTATTATCACATTTAGTTACGACAACTTTTAATCCTGCCATTTGTGCTGATGCGGGATTGGTTCCGTGTGCTGATGATGGAATCAAACAAATTTTTCGTTGTGATTCATTTTTACTTTCAAAATATTTTTTAATTGCAATAAGTCCAGCGTACTCACCTTGTGATCCGGCATTGGGTTGCAAGCTCATTGCAGCGTAGCCGGTGCACTCTTCAAGCATTGTTTGTAATTCTTCAAACATCTCGGCGTAACCGGCGGCTTGATCAATAGGTGCAAAAGGGTGAATACGTCCAAACTCTGGCCACGTGATAGGAATCATTTCCGCAGCGGCATTTAATTTCATCGTGCACGAACCCAACGGAATCATTGATTGGTTGAGGGCAACATCTTTTGATTCTAGGCGTTTTAAATAACGCATCATTTCTGTTTCGTTGTGGTAACTATTGAACATGGGATGCGTCATGAATGATTCTGTTCGAGCGAGTTCTTTTGGAATACCAATTGAAGCGGCCGAATTATTTTTTTCTGACAGTGTTGCATCCTCAGAGAAACAGTTAAGTAACCGCTCAATATCTATTTCGCTGGTAGTTTCGTTAATGCTGAGCCCTAGGCGATCGTTGCCAATTTTCCGCAGGTTAATGCTTCTGCTCAATGCTTTTTGGTAAATGCTGTCTTGCTTGTCGCCAACATGAATATCGAGGGTGTCGAAAAAAGAATGTTGTGATAACGAAAATCCATTAGCTTCTAATGCAGTAGCTAGTTGCAATGTGAGCTGATGAATTTTAGTGGCAATTGCTTTTAATCCATCTGGCCCATGATACATTCCGTAGAACGCGCTAATTAATGCGAGTAATACTTGTGATGTACAAATGTTAGACGTCGCTTTCTCGCGGCGAATATGTTGCTCACGAGTTTGCATGGCCATGCGTAATGCTTGCTTGCCTTTTTTATCAATTGATACACCAATGATTCGTCCGGGTGCAATGCGTTTGTATTCATCGCGGAAAGCAAAGAAACCGGCATGTGGGCCACCAAAACCCATGGGTACACCAAAACGCTGATTGGTTCCTACGGCAATGTCTGCTCCCATTTTTCCTGGAGACGTTAGCATGACAAGGCTCATTAAATCGGACGCGACAGTGACCAGTGCATTTTTATCGTGAACGGTTTTAATAATGTCGGTGAGGTCGCGAACTTTTCCTGTGGTGCCAGGATATTGAAGTAACGCGCCAAAAATATCGTGTTGAGTTAAATCTTTTTCAGGATCGCCAATAATAATATTAAAGCCAAAATGTTCTGCACGAGTTGTGACGACGGCAATGGTTTGAGGATGAACATCATCGGCAATAAAAAAGTTTTCGGATTTGTTCTTCTTTGCTTGTCGCTTACATAATGCCATCGCTTCGGCAGCAGCTGTTCCTTCATCGAGCAACGAGGCATTCGCCATTGGCAAACCAGTGAGGTCGATGACCATTTGCTGATAATTCAGCAGCCCCTCTAATCGACCTTGAGAAATTTCTGGCTGATAAGGCGTATAAGCGGTGTACCAGCCAGGGTTTTCTAACACATTCCGCAAAATAACGGGGGGCGTATAAGTATCGTGATACCCCATTCCAATGTAGGTCTTAAAAACAGTATTTTTATCTGCGATGGCTTTAATGGCTTCGAGCGCTTCTTGCTCTGATTGGGGTTCGCCTAATTTGAGCACAGTATCTTTTCGGATAGAGGCGGGAACGGCTTTCTCCACCATGTCTTGCAGCGAGTTAACGCCCAAATCTGCCAGCATTTGCTGGGTTTCTGACGTATCAGGTCCAATATGACGTTGAGCAAAACCGGCTAGAGGAGTAACAGATGGGCTGGGCATGATGAATACCTTGGTTATACGGTGGAGAGAAAATTTGGATGATGTAAAGACTTCGTGTTCGAATTATGTCTTTTGAGGCTAGAAAAAAGCGTTTTGAAGCACTTCAAAATAGGCAGAGATGATAGATAATTTTGTTCATTTCTGCCAATAAAAATTTCTTATATGAAACTAAAGTTTCCATTAGGAAAATTGTCATATTGTCGACTAAGCTTGTGATAACCTATCTGGCACGCCCAAAAAGCCATATTGAGCTGTTCTTTTATGATCTCAAGGTGTTGTATTCCTGAGGGGTAGCAGGAAGCATTGGCTCATAGTTTTCTACAGTAATTATCAGAAAAACTACTCCTTTAACGATTCTAGAATAAATCAGGCAAGAAATATGACCAGTGATAAGTCTTTAAAACCAACGTTACAGGTCTCCCGAGCTGCTAATGAAGTCGAAGCAGATCCTGTTGGGGCTGGCGCTGTTAGTTTATCGACGCTTAATGATTCAACTGAAACGGCTGAGCCACTTCAGTTAGGTAAGAGGCTGAAGACGATCCGCCTAGCGAACAATCTGACGTTAGAGGAAGCGAGCGGTCTTACAGGCTTAGCTCGGTCGACATTGTCTAAAATTGAAAATGAGCAAATCTCTCCTAGCTTTCAAGCAATTCAAAAATTAACGGCAGGGCTTGGCATTGATATTCCGCAGTTGTTCAAGCCATTAACAAAAGAAACTGGAGCGAATAGCCGCAGAGATATCACGAGAGCCGGTGAGGGCAAGCCTCATCCCACCACAACCTATGAGCATGAATTGTTAGCATCTTCTATCAGTATAAAAAAAATGATGCCGTTTAAATGTCGAGTGCATGCTAGATCATTTGAAGATTTTGAAGGTTGGGTTCGACACGCCGGTGAAGAATTTTTATTGGTGCTTGAAGGTGAGATCGATGTCTATACTGAATATTATGAGCCGGTGAGATTACGACAAGGCGACAGTATGTATTACGATGCGGCGATGGGGCATTGTTTAGTATCAGTCAGTGAAGAAGACGCATTGGCATTATGGGTTACGGCAAAATAATACAGTTTATACTGTTAACGTAGAGAATGAATGATGGATTTTACTTGGATTATTTTTTTAGTGATTGCTGTTTTTTTTACTTATAAAGGATACAAAAACGGTACTTTAGCAACAGTTGCTCGCATAGCGAGTTTTATCGCGGGTTACATTGCTTCACTTTTGTTTGGAGGTGCTGCGGCGTCGTTTATTGAGAAAACAACATCGCTGGATAGTATCTTAGCTTTTATAGTTGGTGGGATTGGTGTTTTTGTTTTGGCGAGTTTTCTTGTCGGTTTATTGTTTTCGCGTATTGCTAAAAAAATACAAAAAGAACGTGGCGAAAAAATATCAGTAGCTTCTTCGCTTTTTGGTGCTGGGTTAGGGTTGTGTGTCGGTACGACCATTGCATTTTTTATGGTTTTCTTTATTTCTTTTGCACAAGACATGGTGCAATCTAAAAAAATAATTAATTCATCTTCGCAAACGTCAAATATTAATGAAGGTAAATCGCCGAAAAACATTGTAGAAAAAGCCTCAAGAAATATTGCCAGTAAAGTGGTAGATGTGGTGACCAGTTCATCTGATATGGATCCTGCTTCAGCAAAAATTGCTGGTGCATTTATGAATAATCCTAAAGAAGTGATGGATAATATACAGGGAGTCGTCAATAGCCCGTCTACCCGTGCATTATTTAATGATCCAGTTAATCAGGATATTCTAAATAGCAATAATCCATTAGCCATCGCTGAGCTTCCTGCTTTCAAAGAAATGATTAGTGATCCGAAAATGAAACAGTTGGCAGAAGCGTCAGGATTTAATGCAGTAGAAGGCGAAGCATTCAATCAAGAGTTAGCTGAAAAGATTGGCAGTATGTGGGGTAGAGCACAAGCGGTAAAAAATGATGAGCGTGTTCAAGAAATATTTAGAGACCCTGAGTTTCAAAAGCGATTAAAAAGTAATAACCCGATGATGTTGATTGCTGATCCGCAATTTATGGAAATTGTAAAAATTCTAACAACGAAAGAGCCAGATAATAATGCTCAGGAAATAAAGACTGAAGATGGGGAGGCAAGCTCGATAAAACCAAAAGAAGCTCCGGTCATTAAGCGATGGGTCGATGAGAACGGGCAGATTCACTTTAGCGATGAAAAATCTGAGCAATTTTAATATGAATAAAACAAATACAGCAGTGATAGCGTCTTCTGAACGCAATATAGATGCAGGCGGAGAATGCTCACTAGAAACTTTATTGCTCGATGTGAGAAGTTGTAGAGCATGTCATGATGAACTACCTTTGGGCGCGAATCCGATTGTTAGCGCAAATAAAAAAGCAAAAATATTAATTATTGGTCAAGCGCCAGGCACCAAGGTTCACGAGACTGGTATCCCTTGGGATGACCCTTCCGGAGAACGATTACGTGAGTGGATGGGTTTGTGTCGCAAAGAATTTTACGATGAAACTAAAATTGCCATTATGCCAATGGGTTTTTGTTATCCGGGAAAAGGAACGTCAGGAGATTTGCCGCCGAGGAAAGAGTGCGCAGAGTTGTGGCACGAAAAAATTCTAGCGTTGCTACCGAATATCGAACTCACTTTGTTTATTGGTAATTATGCGCAATCTTATTATTTGGGTAATGACTATAAAAATTTAACGGAAAGAGTTAAGTGTTGGGAAGAATTCTTCCCAGAAAAGATGCCTTTACCACATCCGTCACCTCGGAACCGTTTTTGGTTGAAAAAGTATTCTTGGTTTGAGCGTGAAGTTGTAGGGAAGTTGCAGAAGCGAGTAAGGGAGCTTGTCTAGTTTTAACTCTTATTACGTTCTAAATTTGAAATTATTGGCTAAGCGGCAATAACGCGATTTCTTCCTTGCTCTTTCGCTTGGTAAAGTAATTTATCTGCTCGATCATAAACGTGATCAAAATCGCTATCTGTCTCCAGTAATTCCGTAACGCCAAAGCTGACAGTGCATGAACAAGAGTTTTCTGCGTGGATAAATTTATGGTTGAGTATTGATAATCGCATTCGTTCTGCAAGGTTTGTTGCCCCTTCGATATGTGTTTCTGGGCAACAGATACAAAATTCTTCGCCTCCCATTCGCCCAATAAAATCTTCGGTACGAATATGTGTTTTACACATTTCTGCAAGTTCAACGAGCGCCGTATCTCCCATTGCGTGACCATACATATCATTTAAGCTTTTGAAGTTATCAACATCCAGCATAATCACTGAAAATTGGCGATTATAACGACGAGCTTTATTGAATTCAGACGTAGCACGTGAAGAAAAATACCGACGATTGTAGGTGTCGGTCAGTGGGTCTTTATAGGCGATCTTAGCGAGGTTTTGATTGGCAACCGATAGCTGACGCTGGCTTTCACGAAGTCGTAGGGCTGAACGCATTCTTGCGGAAAGAATAGAATAATTCATTGGTTTGTTGACGTAGTCATGCGCACCAATATCCATTGCTTCAACAATGCTTTTTTTATCGTCATCGCAGGTCAGCATAATGACAGGGATAGAGCTAGTCGCTAATTCAGATTTTAGCTTCCGTAGTGTTTCCATTCCGTTGAGGATGGGCATATTTAAATCGAGCAAAATAATATCGGGATTAAGTCCTTTGACTTGATCCAGGCATTCTTGACCATTTGTTACAGTAATGACGTCGTGACCTTCATCTTCTAGCTCAAAAGAAAGTAAGTTCATACTGTCGTTGTCGTCATCGACAATCAATATTTTGGGCATAAGGCCTTTTAGAGATTTTTCTGGATTAATTGGATCTGCTTGGAATATAAAAAGTTTCCATTATTTCAGTATAGGAGGGGTTTCAAAAAACGCTTAGATTAGTATCTTTTAATTACCAACGATATTTATGCCAATTTTCTGGGTTTGCCCAGTATTTTGGGTTATTCCAGCTACGTTGGTGATTGTAGTTCGCTAAATCATATCCGTAATAGTTGATGTCAGTACTTGAAGGAGAGTTGAGAGGTTTTTTCTTTTGATGAGGCGTTGTTTTTTCTGTTAATCGTTGAAATCCTAATCCAATAAAATCATTAAATTCATAAGTAGACGTCATGGTATTTGCTACCCAGATTCTGTGACTATATAGATTACGTAGCTGGCCTAGACGTTGTAAGCCGGTGTGTTTTTCTAAGTGATCAAGGTAATCAATGAGGATGGCAAAATCATGTCGCTTTAAATCATTGGGGAACGACTGTTGGTGGTCAAGTGCAGTGATGTTACATGTGCTCATGTCAGCCCATTTTTGGAGCGCTGATGAAGGGAGTTGTCGGCTAAGAAAAATAATTGATGATGGGCGAAAGCTTTCGAGCTGGAAGAATAAATGTTGTTCTAGTGAATTATCTGGATGCATTAAATCATGGGTTTTTTAAAGAGGTTCGAATGTGTTTTTTACTTATCATTCCGATTAGTTTAATTCTTTATCCAGATGATAGAGTAAAGTTTGACTGAATTTGTGAGCATCCCATTCGTCAAATAATTCGAAGCTTGGAAATAAGCGGGTTACACCATCTGTTTCGGTAAAGTCACAATATCCTTCAGTCCCTCTCTCCGTTAAATCAGAGTCGGTAAGGTCACGTAAGTTTTTAAGCGTTTCAATCACGAGGTGATGCCAATCTTCAGCGGTTACGTTCTTGTTGTTATGGTTTCGAAAAGCATTAAAAACTAAACACTCAATCATTCGGCGAGTCGGCATGATGATTTGTGGATACTGCGTATATATTTCATCTCGGATATGGCAAATGATTCGAGAAATTTGTTTGTATTTGTTGGTATGGATAGCCTCATTATTGTTTGAGGCTGTACTTGAAAGAGAGTTCGATAGGATATTTTTTCGGATGTTTGATAAGAAATCAGATTGGTTCAGCGTCTCATCATTAGTTTCGCTCTCTAATATTTTATCTTTAGATGAGAAGAAACGATGAGTGTTTGATTTTCCTAGCGATTGTTGTCGTAGAAAATTCAAATGTGATTGTCTTAACAGTGATGGCATTGGTTTATTCCTAAAAAGGATTTATTGGTATGGCCGGTTAGCGAGTTAAAAAACATCAGAGAATGTAGTCAAGATATAAATGGTTTTAGTGGATGACGATGGGAGTTTCATATATTAACTCTTCATTCTCATCTTTACCGCTGTAGCTGTTATTCGCTTTTGTAGGGCTGGTCGTTTTTTCTATTAATAATTTCTTCGACTCTTTAAACTCGCGGGCTCTTTTCTCAGCCTGTGTGGCGCTGTACTTGTCAATCAAGGATTGCTGAGCATCAGCCACGTTATGTTTCAGGTTGTCGATAGCATCGCTAATTGTTTCCATAGTCTCAGATAATTGATCGAGAGCTAGCATGATGTCAGCTTCGTTATTGAGGTCATGGTTTTTGTCGTCACTCACAACAATTCCCTTTTCGGTTAAGCTTGATTCAAATAAATAAAATAAAAAATATTAAAAAAGGGACTTAGAAAATTCTGAGTCCCTTGTTTGGTTACCAGTTGAGTGCACCACCCGTTTGATATTCAATAACACGCGTTTCGAAAAAGTTTTTCTCCTTCCGCAAGTCCATGATCTCGCTCATCCATGGGAATGGATTTTGAGCCCCTGGATACTGCTCTGGCAAACCAATTTGAGCTAGTCTGCGATTAGAGATGAAGTGTAAATATTCTTCCATCATGGCAGCGTTCATACCGAGTACACCGCGAGGCATTGAATCTCGACCGAATTGAACTTCTAGTTCAGTACCTTCGATAACCATTTGGATGACTTCTTTTTTGAAGTCATCAGTCCATAGATGCGGATTCTCAAGCTTGATTTGGTTGATAACATCAATACCAAAATTCAAATGCATCGATTCATCGCGAAGAATGTATTGAAATTGCTCAGCAACGCCTGTCATTTTGTTGCGGCGGCCCATGGATAAAATTTGAGAAAAACCGCAGTAAAAGAAAATACCTTCAGTGACTACATAGAACGCAATTAAGTTACGCAATAGCTCTTGGTCTTGTTCGGGCGTGCCTGTTGTAAATGTTGGATCGCTTAACGACTGAGTATGCTTCAAACTCCACGTTGCTTTGTTTGCAACAGAAGGCAGTTCGCGATACATATTGAACACTTCGCCTTCGTCAATGCCTAAAGACTCAATGCAATATTGATAAGCATGTGTATGAATCGCTTCTTCGAATGCTTGGCGTAAAATATATTGGCGACATTCGGGATTGGTGATTAAGCGGTAAACAGCAAGTACTAAGTTGTTAGCCACTAATGAATCAGCCGTTGAGAAATAACCAAGGCTACGCATGATGATGCGCCGCTCGTCATCACTTAAAATGTCTGAATTTTTCCACAATGAAATGTCGGCGGTCATGTTGACTTCTTGAGGCATCCAATGGTTCGAGCAACCATCTAAATATTTTTGCCATGCCCAATCATATTTAAACGGCACGAGCTGATTTAAATCGGCTCTGCAATTAATCATTGCTTTGTCGTCAACCTCGATTCTAGCTGCCCCCATTTCTAAATCGGCAAGGCCGAGGGCTGGGTCAAGTTCTTGAAGCGCTTTTTTTGCTGCAGCGATAATTTCGTTGTTGTCAATTGCAGCGGCTGCTTCTTCAGTCGTGTTGGTAGATTGAGCTTCATTTTGTTTTGGTTCTGCAATAGGCGCAGCTTTTTGAATTTCTAAATCTAGTTCAGTCGCAGACTTTGCAGCCATGTCAGCAGTCATTTGCTGAGGACTTTTTGTTGTCGCTGCTTGTTGTGGCTGTGGAGCTGTAGGTTGAGCAAAGGATTTTTCGGGTTGCTCTTCTGTATAGTCGTCCCAACTTAGCATAATAAATTTCTAACCTCTTTTGGTGCTTATATTAGTGTTCGTGCATTAGTTGTACTTGAATTCGTTCATTAAATTGTAATCAGGCAATGTAAACATTACCTGATTACGGATGAGTTACTGGCATTGTATCTGCTTTAAAAATGTATACTTTTCAATTGATGCGTTATTCATAGTTTAAAACTCCCAAATTGTTCAAATAAATTTATATTTCGTATACAAATTGATGCAAACGTGTTTTTTACATCACATTTGTATACGCTTTCCAGTTGGATGGATGGCTAAATACCACACCCAAATTAGATCCTGTTTTTGTCTACAAGCCTCCGATAGTGCTCCCCTAATACCGTAAGTTTGCAGCTTTTACTTTCCATTGCAGCGTTCCACATGTGGGGTACGTCAACAGGGCGTAGTAAATTTAATCTGTTGTACTGTTGAAGCACCTCGAACACTTCGACATTTTTGCTGTTAGGAGGAGGCATATCAGGATCACGGCCTTTTTCCTCGGATTCAAAGGTTGGGTCGAGCTGGAATTCAAAACCAGGTACAGGAAAAAACTCTTTAATTCTCCTTAAGTCAGATTTCGCAATTGGAGGTGCGACCTGTCTCATAGAGACAAATTGTTTCACATTCGTTTTGAATACCGGTCTCTGTTCCCACGAACCGAGTGATTGGTCGATGTGGGCATAAATGCTACCAAGCGTAATGTCTCCAGTAAGGTTTGCCGCACTGCCGTTGAGTGCGTCTACGAACAGCGTTGTGAAAACTCCTTGACCAGCTTCTTCAGTGGCATATTGATCTGCAGTCGAAGCTGTCAATACCGTTACGCCTTCCATAAGAGCGGCCAGGGGCTCTTTTCCTGGTGCATTTCCAGCGATACCCGAATGACAGCTATCTAGTACGATCACTCTATTTTGAGCTTCTGAGTTATTCGCAAAAACAAGAATTTCCGCTAATGAAACTCCTTCATCCCCCCTTTTCGAGTCTGAAGCCATGAGGAACCCACCCGTAGCCTCAATATATCCATGTCCTGAAAAATAAAATAACGCGACTTCTGACGGGCCTTTGAATAGTTGCTCTACGCTATCTCTCAATTCTGCCCTCGTCACGAGGTCCCCTGGTCCTGTCCCCGTGAGCAACTTACAATCAAAGTTCACATCACCACCGTCGTGACGGTCTAAAACAGCCTTAACTGAATGAGCATCGGTAACACACCCGAAAAGCGGATTTCCGTGCTCGTAATGATTGATTCCAACAACTAGAGCTTTTCTCATTTCCCTGCCTATACTGAATGTCGTCTTATCGCGCTTACGATCGATGCGCTTTGCCATTTAACGATTTCATCAGCGTTGTCTTTAACGATTTTAGATGTCTTTTCGGAGGCCCAAGGTTCGACTGCGACTATGGGTTTAGAATAAACTTCTTTGGCTATTTCGATTTCTTTGTTAATCCATTCTGAATAAGTGCTGTAAACGCCTGCCATCATTACCACGCAGTTTACAAATGGCATTTGATTTTTAATGGCCTCATATAATGCATCGTCATCTTCAGCGTCATGAATTGGATCATCTTTTGGTACTGAATAATCAACCCACTTAAAGTTTGGATGTTCATTAAAAAATTTCACTAGCTTTTCGTAAGCATCACCATATGCCCATGAATGACTAATAAATAATTTATAAGTTTTTAATTCAACCATAACTAACTCCTGTAATTTTAATTAGCCGAAGGAAGTGGGCGATCCAATTCCTCAGGCTTCATTCCCATCAATACTGCGTTGTGAGACCAACGAACAAACTGCTCAAGTAATTGATGATTTTCATTTGTTAAACGCTCTAAGCGTCCATTAAGCTCGTGTATGCGTTTATTGGCTTGCCGGAGTCCCACAGAGCCGTGACCACCTTCAATCGACCTCACGCGGCTTTTAGCGGCGTCCCAAGATGATTTAATTCTGTCATGCCTTAACATCGCTGCTTTCGTGTAACGATGCCCTAGGTCGGCTTCTAACACTGACAGATAAATATCCCAGGTTAACTTTCCTGACCAACCATCAAGTAATTCAACTGCTTTCTCGATGTCGCTATCGGTTAATCGTTTGCCGGTACCTTTCGCCATTACACCATCCCCGACAGTTCTAGCAATTCATGATCGCTACTGATGATGTTGTTTGAGCCTGCATCCTTCACCGCATGAGCAAGGCCTGTTTTACTTTGTGAGACTTCCGGTTTTGGCAAGGTAATGAGCGTGCCGTTTTCAATCGACGGATCCGTTAATAATTTCAACGCTAATTGCCAGCGCTGTAATCGTTGGTAATTGCGTTCCAACCAACGTTTAGCACCAAGACGTCCTTCGTTCAGTGCAGCCTCAGCACGCGCAATACCGGTTTCCAGTAATTGCACTTGTTCTTTGGCTTCATTGATTTGACGTTCATCGCCTTTGACAAACAAATGCTCACCACACATCACACAATCTTTGTCTTTAGGGCAGGGTGTTAATGAGTAATCGTGTCGACAAATACCATAGCGAGTAATATGTGTGGATCCGATTTCATAGGTCATCGCATCTTTGCGAGTGATTGCGTTAGCTTCACTGATCGCATTGACTTTGCCATCCAGTGGACCGGTAACACCAATCTCCGGCACACCGGCATCTAATCGTAAATACGCTTCGATAAACGCTTCTTGTGGTATGTGGTTGTACCAAGCGTTTTGTGGCACGTGTTTGCGACCCGACCAAAACGCAATAAGCTCTTGAGATAAATATTTTGATTGTGCCAATGTGTTGAGTAGATGTCGGAACTGATGCGTGGTAATTTCCCAGGGTTGGCCATTGTCATTCACTTTGTTGTGACGAGTAAAAACAGTGACGCCACCGGGGTTAGCACCTAACTGATGATTAATTTGATTCGGCGAGATTAAATCCGGCACGTATTCCAATGTGTCGCCATCAGGACGTAATACATTGGCAGGTAAACACCACAATGCGTTGTGATAATGCAATGTGCTGGCTTTATCGACTATTGGGAACGTACTGGGTATGCGTTTTAAAATAAATTGCTCTAGCTCTTCAAACGCATACAGATTAACAAAGTGTCCGCCGCTGCCAGGTGAGCGTTCTGACATTTTGTCGCCAGTTAATTGACCGACTGCAATCGTGAACCCAAACACTATCTGTTTTTTACACGCTCTCGGAACAGTTGCACGACCGATGATTTGCGATGCTTCCCACAAGGTAATGGGTTGTCCACGCAAGTGTTCAAAGGTTGTTGGCAAAAACAGTTGATCAGGATGATTGGCGTACCACTGCGCTGCTTCCCGTGCTTTGGCACCACGGCGTTCTAAGTAATCAATGGCCGTGTGAATGACGTCGGCGGATTCGTGTGTAATCGCCCAATTGGTTTTGGGTTGTCCGCCTTTTAACGGCGACCATCGCAAACCAAGTGTTTCTTGGCCATCACGATCCATTGCGGTAATGCAACGCAAGGGTAACGTTAAAATTTCACCGGCGCGTTCGGGTGCAACCATCGCTAACGCCGCAAAGGTTGCGGGTATTTTGTCCCGATCATCAGTTGAGTGATGATAAATATCAGCCAGTGCCAATATCGCTCGTACATCCGGCAATCGATTCGCCACACGTTCATCTGCTCGTTTGCTGACACGATCATTGCGTGGCGGTTCTTGATATTTAAACGGTTGTCGCCACGGTCCATGCCAAACAGTTAATCCGGCAAGCTTAATGCGATCGGCGAGTCGTTCTAAACTGCGACCATAACTCCATCGATTGGTATAAGCGTGACGATCCGCTAACAACTGCGCAGCAAACGATAACACTTCACCATCGACACGAGTAACACACGCTTCATTGCGTAATGTGAGTGTGGCTTCACTCAACGCTTGAACCACTTTTAAATCGCGTCGCAATTCAGTGATGCGTTTTTCCCGAGCCACTTCAGCGACATAAGCTTTAGCAAACTCTTTAAACGGTGAAGGCATGACCTCACCGATATCCGTTGATGCATTACTTTTTGTGGCTTGCCAGGATCGAAAATACAAGCGCGAACCATTTTTAGTTTGACGACGCTTTTCAGTAATGGCTGTGGTGTCCCAGATGTCATTGTCCCATTTACCTAAACCTACAGGCATATGTTCACGTTGAAAGATGACATAGGCTTCCAGGTTGAGTTTGGATTCAACTTCAGCGCGAGGAACGAAGCGGATGATGTCAGCCATCAACACACTCCTCATTGCGTTGGGCAATGATTTCATTGACGGCACTCATGGCATTGAAGTTAATCAATCGAATGCGGTCTTCGTTTTCTTTGGTGGCATCGTCTTGAAGACTGTTGAGTAATTCTTCCCATGGCGCATCTTTGAATGGTTCAAACAAGGCGCATGACAAACAAGCGATGGGCGCATGTTGATAACACGCAGCACGCGTACCACACGCACCTAAACTGGCCCCTTGTGTTAAATGCACGAAGTCCATGATTTCCGCTTCGCCATCGTCTTTGCGGGTGGCTTCACTTAAATTATTAATTAAGCGACCTTGGAATGCTCTGGCAAAGTAAGCCATCTCTTTGCCAATGGCTGTTTGAATGGGTTGCAACAATTCAGGCATGGAAGCACGATAAAATTGAATACAACTCGTTGAACGATGGGTTAATAAACGGGCGACTTCCCAATCACTGGCACCTTGCGCTAAAGCCCGTGTAGCCATGGTGTAGCGAAAGCGGTAAGGCGTAATCGGTATGCGCGTACCTAATCGTTCTGACCAGGTATTTAGTTTGGAGCAAGTCACTACAACACTGCGTGTGATTTCACCTGACGTCTCAAAAAACAATGGTGCTTGTGCATCACCGTCTTGGTTGTTTAAGTAAGTAATCAGCGCTTCAGCTAACACCGACGGTGCACGTCTTAACCAATACTCGCCAGTATTTTCGCCTTCACCTTTTGCTAAAGGCACATTAAGCATGGCTTCCTTGCCTTCAGGACCATCATGAATTTGCACATCACTTCGACGCATGCGAGCAATTTGTATGGGACGTAAACCGGTACCAATGAGCATCCACACCAACGTAAAATCCAATTGGCTAATTTCACCTTTGGAATAACTTTGATTCAATGCGCCATGCAGGTTATGAAGTTCTTGATCAGTTAATGCGCCACTTTCAGGACAATTCGTAATTAACCGGAAATAAGCATTATCGGTTTGTTCCCACTTTATGCTCTCACCTAAAAAGCTTTGGGTTTCTTTTGTGAATAAGGTTGGATCAAGCTCCAACATGCGACGAAGTAACGGGCGCAAATAATTACAATAGCGAGGGTTAGCATTAGAATTTATGTAAGATGAGATGCTTGATAACCCAATAGGACAATCATTAAAAATGTCCGCGGTTTCAGATACAAATTTACCAGCTCTGGCCATTGTGCTTGCGTAAATTTTACTGTGTGTACTCAGTAAATCAGTTAAGCAATTAAAAAGTGGCTGCTGGAGTTTAGTATTAATACCTTGTAGCCAATCCAATCTAAAAGTGTCGTTACCAACATGCTCAATAAAGATAGGAAAATCTTTACCAAAAACTATGTCGTAACTAGTGCCATCCAAAGAAAGGATACAACGTGTTTCAGGAACTAATGGAGCATCAACAACTTTAGTCATCCGATGACTCCTTAGTCCTTCCTAAGTCTTCAGCTAACTCTTGAGCAATGAGGTCTGCTTTTTTTTGAATGTGTCTTTTGGCGTAACGGGCTCCCATACTGGAATTATCTGACCATCCCATTAATCGATTTCTAATTTGCGTCTCTTCTTCAACTGAGGGACGTAAATCAGCTGGTAAAGCATCAATCTTGGCACCGTAACGATCATTCCAGGATCGTCTTAGTGTGTGTGGAGTTAGATAATCCGGTACTCCAGGAATGCTTTCTCGAATGCGAACAAAAATGGCGTTAATTGTTCCTTCCTCAAGTTGTTTACCATCTTCCGCAATAAATAAATATCCATGTGATGTTAGTTTGGCTGACAACTTACTCCAGTGCTCCATAACGAAGCTATGGAAGGCATTGGCTGTTTCTGAAGAAATGGGTACTGTTCTGGGAAGTGTCTTAGACACTTTGATCGCGACTCGTCGGGTGGAATAATCAATGTCTTCCACTTTTAAATGCGTTAATTCAGATCGACGCATTCCAGTTTCCGCAAGAAAACGCCAAATCAAATGATTACGGGCTTGTAAAAAAACACTCGAAAAAGGGTTGTTAGAAGATTGATTGGATGGCAACAAAGCCTCATCTACAATGCGAATAACTTCATCATCCACACCAATCAAATTTTCATTGTTGGCAAAAGAGCCACCTCTAGGGACAAGTTTCTGTAGCCGACTAATAGCTATGTCAGCATTATTTTTAAAGATGGTTTTATCTGCGTGAGAAGAAAAGGAACTCACATTCCGATTACGATGGAACTCTAAATACTTCGCAACCCAGCGTATTCTATTGGCTGCATCGACTCTTCCGGCAAAGAGGTTTTTAGCTTTCAATTGAGAAAAAGGCTTGCGAACTCGCTCTAATCGAGTAACTTTCTTCTGAGAAGAAGATGAGTTTATAGCCAATTCTTGATCTTGAGCTTTGCGGGTTAACCGTAAAAAGCGAGCCAAATCCTCAGATTCATTTGCAGACAAAAAGCCTGTATCAGATAATTTGTCTGTGGCAGCTAAGTTTTTAGACTTTCCCCACAGCTCAAACATACCTAAGGCTCTAAGAACAGATTCAATTGTTTTCACTGAGTTATTGCGATATTCCATTGTCACAAAGACATTGGGCCAGAAGAGCGGCATGTTATTGTTATCAACAAGCACACTCATCTGGCCACCTGTACTATCTGTAAAGGTCTTAACTTTAAAGCCCATTTGTATACATTTTTAACCAATAGAATACAGGCAATAATATACACCATTGAATGTATACGATCACTATCTTTGTAACTTGCTGTATTCATTAGATAAAATCACCTAAAAGTATACAATAATTAACTATTAGAACCTATTGGCACGCTTCGCAATCAGGATCATCGAGAGAGCAGGCTTGAGGCACTGCTGCTGGTCCTGCACTCATCGGTTCAGGAGCTGATGAAGACACGGCATTCAATGAGCTTGATTCAACTGTTGATTTCTCTGTTGAAGTTGCCGCTAGCGCACGCAAGTAATACGTTGTTTTTAAACCGCTGTACCAAGCCATACGGTAAGTGATATCAAGCTTCTTACCATTTGCACCAGCTATATAAAGATTCAAGCTTTGTGCTTGGTCAATCCATTTTTGGCGGCGACTGGCAGCGTCAACAATCCAGCGTGGTTCAACTTCGAACGCCGTTGCATAAAGTGCTTTTAGATCATCAGGGATGCGATCGATTTTTTGTACCGAACCTTCGTAATACTTTAAGTCGTTAGTCATAACGCTATCCCATAATCCGCGATCTTTTAAATCGTGAACGAGGTACGGATTGACTACAGTGAACTCGCCAGAAAGGTTCGATTTCACATAAAGGTTTTGATAGGTTGGTTCAATCGATTGAGAAACACCGGCAATGTTTGCAATCGTGGCTGTTGGTGCAATTGCCATGACGTTTGAGTTACGCATGCCTTGGGTTTTTACTTGTGTGCGCAAACTGTCCCAATCTAGCGTTTGGCTTCGATCAACTTTGATGAATTTCTCGCCACGGCTTTTTATTAGGAGTTCTAAAGAGTCAATTGGCAGCATGCCTTTGCTCCATAGTGAGCCTTCAAATGTAGAATAGCTTCCGCGCTCAATCGCCAAGTCACTGGATGCTTTAATCGCGTAGTAACTAATTGCTTCCATCGATTCATCAGCAAAAGTTACTGCTTCAGTTGAACCGTAAGCAAGACGTTTTTTGTATAACGCATCTTGGAAACCCATTAAACCTAGGCCGATTGGGCGATGGCGCAAATTAGACGTTCGAGCTGATGGCACGGAGTAGTAATTAATGTCGATAACGTTGTCGAGCATTCGAATTGCAGTGTTGACGGTTTTCTTTAGTTTTTCTTGGTTCAGTACGCCGTCTTCAATGTGCTGAGCGAGATTGACAGAGCCGAGGTTGCAGACAGCAATTTCTTCGTTTGCTTTAGTGTTAAGCGTAATTTCGGTACACAAGTTTGACGAGTGTACGACGCCAACATGTTGTTGTGGGCTGCGAAGATTACAGCTGTCTTTAAAGGTGATCCAAGGATGACCTGTTTCAAATAGCATGCCGAGCATTTTTCGCCAAAGTTCTAACGCTTTCACTTTTTTGAACGGTTTTATTTTTCCTTCGGCTGCAAGTCGTTCGTATTCTTCGTAACGCGTTTCGAACTCGGTGCCGTATAGGTCGTGAAGGTCAGGAACATCATTCGGTGAAAACAATGTCCAATCTTTTTCTTCAAAGACGCGTTTCATGAATAAATCAGGAACCCAGTTCGCAGTATTCATATCGTGAGTTCGTCGTCGATCATCACCTGTATTTTTGCGAAGCTCTAAAAATTCTTCGATATCCATGTGCCAAGTTTCTAGATAGGCGCAGACAGCTCCTTTACGTTTACCGCCTTGGTTTACGGCAACAGCGGTATCGTTAGCAACCTTCAAGAATGGAACGACACCTTGAGATTTGCCATTAGTGCCTTTGATATATGCACCAAGTCCTCGAACAGGGGTCCAATCATTGCCTAAACCACCAGCCCATTTTGATAGCATGGCGTTGTCTTGAATTGCGCCATAGATGCCATGAAGATCATCAGGAACGGTCGTTAAGTAGCAAGAAGATAACTGGGGACGTAATGTACCGGCATTAAACAATGTTGGTGTTGAGCTGATGTAATCAAAAGAAGACAGTAGCTTATAAAACTCAATCGCTTTTTCTTCTTTGTTTTTCTCTTCGGCAGCAAGGCCCATAGCAACGCGCATGAAAAATACCTGAGGTAATTCAATGCGTATATTGTCGCTGTGAATGAAATAGCGATCGTATAAAGTTTGTAGGCCGAGGTAAGTAAACTGTAGGTCGCGAGAGGCGTCTAACGCGCTACCTAGTTTATCTAAATCATAATTAAGTAGATCTGGAGCGAGCAATTCCAATTGCACGCCACGTCTGATATAGGCTGGTAATGCTTTAGCATATAAGGTGTTCATATCTTGCTGAGTGGCTGAATCTGCAATCCCTAAAAAGCTCAGTGCTTCTGCTCTTAATTTGTCGAGCAATAATCGCGCTGTCGCGTAAGAATAATTAGGTTCTTTTTCAACAAGTGTTCGAGCTGTGATGACGAGTGATGTGTTCACGTCATCAATTGATACACCATCGTATAGATTACGAAGTGCTTCGCCCATGATTGCTTGAGGATCAACATCTTTTAAGTCCGCACAAGCTTCATTAATAATGATTTGAAGGCGGTTCATATCTAGAGGTTGAGTAGTTCCATTCTCCATCACGACTTGGATTGATGGATGATCAAGAATGGCTGTTTGAGCGCTATTTTTCTCTGCTCGTAAACGAGCACGAGACTCACGATAAAGAACATAGTCACGAGCGACTTTATGTTCGCCAGAGCGCATGAGCGCCAATTCAACTTGGTCTTGAATTTCTTCAATGTGAATAGTGCCGCCAGAGGGCATGCGTCTTTTAAATGTATTCGTTATTTGATTGGTGATTTCTTCAACCGTTTCGTGAATTCGACTAGATGCAGCAGCAGTTCCACCCTCTACGGCTAAAAATGCCTTTGTCACAGCAATGGCAATTTTACTGTGGTCATAAGGAGCAACAGTTCCATTTCTTTTAATGATTCGAATCTGCCCTGGTGCTGTAGCAGATATCGTTGAGCTATTGGCACTGTTTGTTGTTTCGGGTGCGGTTGGGGTTACTTTTACTTCAGCTTCTGCATGCTCTGTGTGCATTTATGTCTCCGGGTGGTCTGGCTCAGCGGTTGGTACGTGTTGTTAGTTTTTCTTGTAAGTTTTTGGCGATTCTTTTGAATGTTGTGACTGACTACGTTCTATCTATTAAATAAAAATCTTAATTTGTATTTCTTGTTTTGGTTTAACTTCGTGTTTATACATGAGTTAGATGTTTTAAAAATAATCAAGCTTGCATGAGGCTCTAAAATATAGAGGGTAGCCACTTAGCTTGGTATAAATATGTATTTGTGTTTTTAATTTGCATCGCCAGAGATTTTTTTATTGTTTTGTTTTTACATCTCTAAAGAGCACTTTTATCTATTAAATCAGTTCGCATGTTCTGGGCTCACTATCGGGATGGCTCTGGGGTTGGTAAGCACTAGCTTTAATGTGATTTACATTAATTTAAAGCGCTTTATTAGCGTGCGAAGTCTGTATTTGTGCACTTTTTTGTCGCCAATTTGGCGTTTCCCTAGGCTATCACTACCCCTATATATAGGGCTCGCAGTAGAGCGTTACACAAGATAATGCGGTTTTCGCTGTAATGCAAGACCATAAACTAGCGTATTTGCTGTGGATAAAATGTGGGTAAGTCGTTTGTCAGTAGATACTAATCATCGACTGCTTATAGGTAGGGAGTTTGGTGCGGAAGTGGATGAATATTCAGCGATATATTTTTTTATAATATTGTGAATAAGTCTATATCGCTGTTTGTTTTTCTGGGAATTAATCTTCTAGCGCTACAGCTTTGTTCTGAACTTCTGTTGAAGTGTCGCTTATAAATGTTGAGCCGGCGAAACGTTTTGATGTAACAGGGATATCATTATTGGGGGTAACGTTTTCTATCGCTATTTCTTGCTTGGTCTGACGTAAAAGAACCTCTTCTCTATAAACTGGCAAAGAGCGAGGAGCCTCTATACCAATTCTGACTTGGTTGGAGCGCTGTGATAGAACTGTGATTTTGATATCTTCGCCAATAATAATAGATTCGCCATTGCGACGGCTAAGTATTAACACGTGACTACTTCCTTATGTGGTATGTAAGTACTTTGTGAGTTAGAGACTATGTTGTTATTCATTGTGGCAATGAAAAGTTCAACGCGTCGAGATCAGTATACGTGATGAGATTGAGTGCCTGATCACTCAGTGAAAGTTTCGTTGTTTATTGAGAACAGGTTGGCGTTTGTTGTGGCGACTCGCTGCAGTTACTTTTTAGTAAGCTTAAGAGGGTTTCCGTGTTTGCAGATGTAATGATGGGAAGTATTAACGTAAGGTAATTTTTAAATTGATGGCGTTACTTTAAGAAAGAATCTAGGCGACACAAAACGATATGACCTGAGGCGACGCAATCTTAATATTCATGTAAGTCGTGTGTTTCTGCTGCGTTCTGGAGGTGAAGATTTGGTTTGTTTGTCGCGATTAATGTTGAGATTCGTTTAATAAAAATTCCATTAATGCTTTTTGTGCGTGCAGACGATTTTCTGCTTCGTCCCAAACGACAGACTTGTCCAGATCTTCCATGAGCTCTGCTGATACTTCTTCGCCACGATGAGCGGGAAGGCAGTGCATAAAAATAGCGTCGCTTTTAGCGTGCGCGAGTAATTCGTGATTCACTTGATAGGATTTGAATTTCTCTTCTCGAGCTTGCTGCTCATCTTCTTGTCCCATTGAAGCCCAGACATCAGTGGCAATCCAGTCTGAATTCTTCACGGCGTCGATAGGATTTTTAAAAACAGTCACTCGATCTGAATTGGCAGAAACAAGATCCTCATTAGGTTCGAATCCCTCAGGGCAGGCAATTCGTAACTCAAAGTCCCACAGTTTTGCTGCATTTATAAAAGAGTGACACATGTTGTTCCCATCTCCTACCCATGTCACCACTTTCCCTGTGGGGTCGCCTCTGTGTTCGATATAAGTTTGGAGATCGGCCAGTAGCTGGCAAGGGTGGTACAAATCAGTGAGTGCGTTGATGACAGGCACTTGAGAATATTCTGCAAAGCGTTCGATGATATCTTGGCCAAATGTTCGAATCATTATGATGTCGACCATGCGAGAAAGTACTCGAGCCGAATCTTCAATGGGTTCACCTCGTCCTAATTGTGTATCACGAGATGATAGAAATATGGCGCTTCCGCCAAATTGAGCTGCGCCCGCTTCAAAAGAAACTCGTGTGCGAGTGGATGATTTTTCAAAAATCATACCCAGAACTTTGTTGCGCATTAGCTGAGGGCAATTACCGGCTTTTTGTAGCGCTTTTAGTTCAATAGCTCGATACACGATTTGTTTGAGTTCGCTAGAACTTAAATCTAAAAGAGATCGGAAGTGTCGAATCGCCATGGTAAACCACCATAATAATAAAAAAATATTTTTAAATTTTAAAAGTTACACATTGTTAAAAAGGCCCATATATAACGCCTTTAAAAGTTACTGATCACTTTTGTGAGTTTTTCTACTAATAAGTCCGCATCTGAATCTGAATAGATTAATGGTGGTAGCAAACGTACTACGTTACCGGCGGTGACATTAATGATTAAGCCCTCATCAAGAGCTGCTTGAAATAGCTCACCGCAAGGTCTGTCAAATTCAATGGCTATCATTAGGCCTCTTCCTCGAACATCTCTAACAGAGGGGTTCGTGAATAATTTATCTCGTAATCTTCCCACTATCCATTCGCCCAAATAATCGGCGCGCTCTATTAGGTTTTCTTTTGCGATGGTATCGATAACAACTTCGGCTGTATGGCAAGCGAGAGGGTTACCGCCAAATGTTGAACCATGGTTGCCAGGCTGGATAATGTGAGCGGCTTTTCCTTGTGCGAGGCAAGCGCCCATAGGGAATCCATTCCCTAGTGCTTTAGCGATAGTGACAACATCAGGAAGAATGTCGTTTTCTTGATAGGCGAAAAAAGTGCCTGTTCTACCCATACCGGTTTGAATTTCATCGAGCATTAAAAGCCAATTGTTTTCATCGCAAAGATCACGTAGCTGATTTAAATAATTTTCTCTTGGGATATTAATGCCGCCTTCACCCTGCACGGGCTCTACCAATATGGCTACAATGCTTTTGTTGTTGGCTGCAATTTTTTTAATGGCATCTATGTCGTTATAAGGAGCATGAATAAAGCCTTGCAAAAGAGGTTCAAAGCCTTCTTTTACTTTTGAATTTCCGGTGGCAGAGATAGTCGCCATTGTTCTGCCATGAAAACTTTTATCCATGGTAATAACCGTTGGGATTTCAATCCCTTTTTCACGGCCAAATTTTCTGGCAATTTTTAATGCAAGCTCGTTAGCTTCTGCGCCCGAGTTAGAGAAAAACACATTATCCATTCTAGATAATCCGCACAATTTTTTTGCCAATCGTTGTTGCGGCTGGTTGTGAAATAAATTCGAGGTGTGAGTAATCGTTTCGGCTTGCTCGCAAATTGCTTTAGTGACGGCCGGATGAGCATGGCCAAGTCCGCAAACTGCGATCCCAGCGAGTGCATCGAGATATTCTTTGCCCTGAGCATCCCAAACGCGAGCGCCTTCGCCTTTTACAAAGGTGGTGTCACCTCTAGCGTATGCGCTCATAAGTTCAGGTGTGTTCATGGTGTTTTCCTTTTAAGTAAAAATAGATAAATTAATAAGCTAAATTGAAGATTGGATATATTTCATAATGGAAAATGTTTGGGCGGCAGATTCTCAACATCGGTCGTCGAATCGTTAATGGCCCAAAAACAAAACAGGCAGCGATGGCTGCCTGTTTTAAGAATAATGTTAACAACGTTTTTACTGCAGTTTTTTGCTGCAAAGTAGAGTTGTTAGTACGTCAAAAGCAAATAGTATAAGTAATTTGTAATCTTGGCAAATATCTTACAGGCAACGGCTTATTGAAAAGGCCCTGCAAAAGCCAGCAGCATAGTCAAGAGCAGAGAGCTGACCTAAGAGTGTAATGAGGGCCTAATAAGAAAGCCAAAGTAAGAGTAAAGAGAGCGCTTTACTGAATCACGATATGGACGACAGCTCTTCATCATTTATAGATGTCAGGGACTAGGTTAGAATGGCGAAGCAATTAATCCAGCGTAGCAAGTGGCTTGCTTGATTTTACCGAGTCTACAGCTTGCTTTTTCCTCCGGCGCCCCCACTTATATGAGTTGCCCCGAGTACAAGAAACGACCCTTACAATTATGAATAGGTAGAGACAAATTATGGAAACATTAGAGACAATCAAGCAGCAAATCGCAGATAACAGCGTGATTCTATTTATGAAAGGGTCACCTACTGCTCCTCAGTGCGGCTTCTCCCAGCGAACCTCTCAAGTTTTGATGGCATGTGGACAGCGATTCGCTTATGTCGATATCCTTGCTAACCCAGATATCAGAGCAACACTGCCTGGCTACGCCAATTGGCCGACTTTCCCACAGTTGTGGGTGAAAGGAGAGTTAGTTGGAGGATGCGATATTGTTACTGAGATGCATGAGAAAGGGGAATTAAAGCCATTGATTGATGAGGCTGTAGGCGTGGATACAGATTCTTAGCTGAAACGCTGACGATCAAGCTTAGTTATTGATAGTTAGATCTCCCAGAAGCCCATTATGTCGTTACCTAATATGACAAATGGGTTTTTTGTTTTTTGTTCGTAACCGTTCAAAAATAATCCTGACGGGGCTAATCCTTTTTTGTCGTTGCAGAGGTTTAAGGGTTAGCCGTCTATATCATTAGAAACGCCATTATTTGTTGCTGTAGGTATATTATAGATGGACGCAATCGTAATCTAAATCCTATAGAATAACCGGCCCCGTCATTTGGGCCGTTTCGACTAAATATTCACATAAATAACGACAAAATTAGACACATTTAGGTTTGCTCAGTGGTTGATATTCCAGGTTATAGAATTGTTCGTATGCTCGGTAAAGGGGGTATGGCGTCCGTATATCTGGCGATTCAAGAGAGCTTTGGACGTAAAGTAGCTCTAAAAGTAATGAATCCTGCATTATCAGCTGATGTAAAGTTCGGCCAGCGATTTTTGAGTGAAGCTAAAATTGTCAGCCAGTTAATCCATCCGAATATAGTGACGGTTTATGACGTAGGGATTAGCAACGAACAGCATTACTTGTCGATGGAATATGTTCCTGGGCTCGATCTAAAAACGAAGCGTGCTTCGTTAACGATGGAAGAAAGCTTGCGAACAATTAAGGATGTCGCGAAAGCGTTGGATTACGCCAGTATGAAAGGCTATGTTCATCGTGATGTGAAGCCAGAAAACATCATGCTTCACGAAGAAGATGGTCGTGCTGTCCTTATGGATTTCGGGATTGCCTGTTTAGCGGATAAATCATCTGGAATGACGCAAACAGGAACGGCGATTGGGACTCCGCATTATATGAGCCCTGAGCAAGCCAAGGGGCGAGCGGTTGATTCTCGGTCGGATTTATATAGCTTAGGTGTTGTGCTGTATTTGTTGATTGTTGGGCGAGTTCCTTATGATGCCGACTCTGCAGTGGCTGTTGGTATAAAGCATATCTCGGAGCCAGTTCCTCGCTTGCCTAACAATATTTCTATTCTTCAGGAAATCATCGACAAATTATTAGCGAAGGAACCTCTATCCCGGTTTCAAACAGGGGCCGAGCTGGTTGCTGCAATTGAAGAGTTGCAAAACAGTGGTGGACCAGAGATTAAGTCGATTGCGGATCGTCGATCTCCATCCGGAGTTGGTTCTCATTTGACTGAAGCTCCAACGCTGATTAGCGCTACAGTGAAGGCGGCTGGAAGATTTAATCCTGATAATACAACCATGCCGGCAATTGCATCAGCGCCTTCGCAAAAAACTCAAAAAATACGTGTTTCCAAAACAAAAGTAGAGACACGGTCGGGTTCTGTTGCTGCTGTCTCAACAAAAGCCAATGCACCAATTTCTGGATCGATACCTGCCGTCGGTGGGAAAGACAGGCGGAATGAAAACACTCAGAAAATGAGAAGGACAACTGGTGCAAATAAAACGGCTGAAGGAGTTGCAGCTGTTAACAAGAAACAAGTAGATAAAAAGTATCCGAGTGGCCTAACTGAGGCCGTTTCTCAAACAGGTAATAAAGCAGCCAGCGGAGAGTTTTTTGCTGTTGATCAAGATGATGTTCGAGATTATTCAAAAGCGAAATCATCGAAGAAGTTTTTTGCGTCCCTACTCTTCTTGGTTTTTGCTGGGGGTGTTGTTTATGGGGCCGTTTATTTTAAAGAATATCTTCCTGTCGAGTTACAAGCTGTCGTTGACAGTGGTACCGAGAAAGCGACTGAGATCAGAAATGATATTTATACTCAGATTGGTCTACCAGTTTCAGTTCCGAGAGTCATTGAAGAAAAGCAAATAGAAGAGAAAAAGCTTGATCAAAGTGTTGTCAACCAGCCTGAGCAAGAATTGGAATCAGGTCTGGTAAATGTAGATGTAGCAAATACCGAAAAAACACATGAAGATGTCGATGTTGTTGATGCTGAAAGCACTAGCTCAGATGGTGAAGAAGTTGATTACGAAAGATTACTTGCCGACGTTCCCGAAGGTAGTGATTTAGCCAAAGCTCGAATATTACGTGAGCAATTGAATAATGATTTATCAGTTTCTTTGCCGTTAGCTAACTTATATAACGGCGTACTAGAAAATTTTCCTGAAGATAAAAAAGCAGAGTGGGGGCTAGAAGAACTTAAAGGATTCCATTTTAGAAAAATCAGAGATTTTTTTCAGGCGCGGAACTTGGCTGACATTGAGAAGTATCTTGCTTCGCTAAAAAATACATTTGAAAATATCGAAGGTGATGAGAGTTTTCGGCAAGTTGTTACAAAGTTTGAGGCCGCTGAGCAAGCTCAGGCGCTTATTGATAACGGTGATGAATATCTCAGGTTGGATCAGTTAACTTCTCCGAAGGGGTATAACGCTTTAGAGTCTTATCAGAAAGCATTAGTTATTGATGATGATAATCCTTTGGCGATGGAAGGGATAGCAAGAATAGTGCAGCAATATGAAGTACTTGCTCGTGAAGCACTTCAAGAAGAAAATCACAAAAAGGCGATTAACTTAGCTCGTCGAGGATTAAAAATTAATTCCGAGGATGAAAAACTAAACGAACTTTATGCGTTAGCCGATTCTTTTTTTCAAACAGAAGAAAAAATAGATCGGTATTACGAAGAAGCGGAAAAGCAAATAGCGACCGGCAATTTATTGTCTCCAGTTGGTGACAGTGCATACCATCAGTATAAAAATATATTAGATATTGATGAGGGGAGCTCTCAGGCTGATCGTGCCTTGAGGGGGCTTGAGCAGATAGTAGCGATTGAAATTGAAAATAAAATCAACAGAAGTGAATATCCACAGGCAAAAGAATTGTTGATAAATGCTCGAACATATTTCCCCAGTGTTGAGAAATTTTTAGCGCTGCAAGTGAGCTTAGAAAAGGCAGAAGAGGCTGAGTTTATTGCAAGCCAGCCAATAATTTCTAAGTTAGTCGTCAGCAGTCAGACCATAGAAAAAATAGATCAGCCCATGGCTACGATATCCAATGTAGATCGTACTATTTATATTGCTTTTGCTTATGAGAATTTTCACTCAGAAGCAACAGTGGTCCAAGCTGTTTTGTATGATGTGGCTCGTAGTTTTCAGATAGCACAAGTTCCCGTTGTGGTTAGCGATGTTGATGGTCTTAAGGTATTTAGTATTGATCGTCCAGTAGAAGGCTTTTCTGAGGGCGGCTACAATATTGATTTGATGATTAATAATAAACAAGTAGGAACACTTGCGTTTAGGGTAGAAAGCCAGAGTAATAGTAAAGCTTCTATTGAGTAGATAAGCGCCAATGAATGTAAAAATAGAATAATAGATAGATCTGAACTATCGTAGATACGAGCTTTGGTAAGTTATAAAAATTGTAATATTAGGTGAGAGATGAAACGTAGACTAAATGCTTTTTTGTTTGTAATTTTCTTTTCAGGCGTTATTTTAGTTGGGTGTCAGGCGACACCTCAAACACAGATGTTAATTTCTAAGAATGAAAGCTTACAAGCACAGCTCTCTGAGGCGAATAATCGCATCTCTGAGCTTGAGATCGAAGGGAGTCGAAAACAGGATGATATAGAGGAGTTGAATCGCGTTTTAGGTGTTCTCGATACTGAAAAATCTTCGCGCGTTCAAGAGTCGTCGGTTTTGCGCGGACAAGTTCGTAAGTTTGTACAAGAGCAAATTGATTCATTGAAAAAATTCTTAGTGCTGGGTGACTTACTAGATTATGTTGGTGGAGAGTTAGTCGAAAGAGAGTTTGTTGAAGAGAGATCTTTATTGCTTGTTGACCTTGCTCATCCTGTACCCAGAAATGGAACATTGACTGGTGTTGGCGCTTTCATGAATAAAGCAACACCTTTTCAGGTGAAGGTGTTGAGGCCCGTCGGAGATGATCTTGTTGTCATCTGGGAAAGTGGAATGGTTTCTGTTGCTGAAGCCGGAAAAATTCGTGCGGAGTTTCCGGTCTCAGTTGGTTTAGAAAAAGGAGACTTTCTCGGATATTATTTTCCTGAAAGTGTAGGGGTAAGCTTTGATGAAGGTACAAGTGACACAAGATATCTATCTCGCAACCTTCGTTTAGGTGGAAATATTAAAAAGGCGTCATTATCTGGTGTGGCGAAAAAACGCGCTTACTCGATTGGTGTTTTTGGATTATTAAATTAAAGTGCGATCCCCAGCTTATTATTTTAAAAAAACCTGCGTAAGCGGGTTTTTTTAAATTTTATTTATATAAGCTCCCAGCCTCGTAATAATACTATGCCGAGGCTGACTGATAAAATAGACCCTAACGTTGTCATAACAACAATATTGGCGGCTAGTGTACTGTTTCCTTTCATCGCTTGAACCATAATGTAACTAGCGGTTGCAGTTGGTGCCGCAGCCATTAAGAAGATAATGCCCATTTCCATTTTTGTAAAACCAAAAGGTAGTGCGACAGCAATCATAATAATCGGTGCAACAAGTAGCTTCGCAGTTGTCGTTGCTGTTGCGGTGAAAGATGATAGGCGAAGTTCTTTTAAGCTAATGCTTCCTCCGATACAAATTAGTGCAAGTGGGAGTGTTAAATCACTGATATAGTTTCCCGTCTGTTTTACGATTGAGTTGAGCTGTAAGTTCGTTGATGAAAAAACTAAAGCGAAGGTGATTGAAATAACGATGGGGTTTTTCAAAATGTTAAGTGTTATCTTTTTTGTCATACGCGAGTCTTTTTCATCTTGAAGTGTTTTAGTTAGAATCCCAACGGCTAATATGTTGTAGAGTATGGTTAAAACAGCCATGTATATTGAAACTGTTGCCGCTCCTTGATCGCCGTAGGCGTTTAAACAAAATGCAAGCCCAACGATTCCTAGGTTTCCTCTGAACCCGCCTTGAATAAAAACACCTTGGTCTTTTTTGTTTTTTACAAAAAAAGAGGCTGTGATTACTAGCAATAAAAAAATTAAAAGGGTGGAGAAAAGTCCAACTGCGATTAATTGAATGTTGATGACGCTGGATAAGGAAGTTTGCGCAATATTGATAAACAGTAGAGTGGGTAGGCCAATATTGAATACCAATGCAGAAGCAGAATTAATAAAGTGATCGTCGATTAAATGTATTCTGCGCAAGCCAATGCCGAGAATGACCAATAAGAAAATAGGGGCTGTGATTCCAAGAGCAAAATATAAAGTTTCAAAAAAAGAAGCCATAAGTAATCTTATTGTAAGCGTGGAGGTACGGTGTGTCGTTTAAGCATATCGTAATCGGTTAAGGAGCTCTTGCTAATTTATAGATGCATCGGCTTAAATAATTATTTTTAATTTAACAGTGTTGGTAGGGCTTGGCTGATTTTATCATATTGAAATAACGGCCTCTCATTAAAAAGCATACGCGCCTACTCAAAAGATAAGGCCTAAGCATAAAATAAAAGCGCTCTGTTGCAGTCCGGGTCATAGGGATCATATAACGCTGTAACTTTCAGCATAAGTTAAACGTAAATGTAGGTGTGTAGAGCGATGAGAAGAATGGCGTTATTCTTTGAGCTCTTTCTGCTTGTTTTGCTGAAAGATGTATCTTGGTCATTGGCTTCAGTGATGGTATGTTAGTTTTTTTTGGCGAAAGAACGGATCGGAATGACAGACTCTCAATCTCGGACACCGACAAAGCCCAATGATGAAGTCTTGTGGTCTGGTTGGATGGCGAAAGCACAACAAGGTGATGAGCAATGCTATCGCCAATTGCTCGACTCTCTTGGCAGCGCAATTACGTCCTATCTGCGTTCTCGCTTTGGCCCCCTCGATTTTTTAGAGGATTGTGTCCAAGAGTGCTTAATCGCGATTCACCAAGGGCGTCATACCTACGATGTTCATAGGCCTTTTCGACCATGGATGTTCACTATTGTTCGTCATAAAGCGATAGACACACTACGCCAGCGAAGTCGCCAGCCTAACTTGCAATCTGTTACAGATGAGGACGGCGGTATAGAGCGATTGGTAGGAGTTACTCATGGTGATTTTGAAGAGAATGTAGCTCATGAAGGAGTTTTTGCTGGCTTGCAGTCTCAATTCAGAGAAGCTTTAGTGCTGACTAAGGTTGTGGGTCTCAGTATCAGTGAGGCGGCTGAAAAATTAGAAATTACAGAAGCTGCAATGAAGGTTAGAGTGCACAGAGCAGTAAAAGCATTACGAAAAAAATTAGATGCTGAAATTTTTTAGTTTTTTTTCAAAAAACAAAAACTAAAAAACATGTAAAAAATTGGTTTAAAGAAATGAGTAAACAATTACATCAAGTATCCCGCGATCAGTTGGTAGATCAGTTAATTGCTGAGTTACCTGACTCGAAGTCACACTACAATGTTTATTTGCTATTGTTCGGCTGGATTTGCATTGCTTGGATTTTCTCGATTGGAATGACATTGCTACAAGCGCCTTTGCGCACGTCTTGGGCTGAGCAGCTCGCGACATCGCCACAATTTATTTTAGAAATGGGCTTAGGGCTCGCAGTCGTTGTGCTGATAGCGTTGATAACTTTTCAAAAGGCAGTTCCTGCGCTGTCTCGATTTTCAATTTTGATCGCTGCTGTCGTAGTTACATTTTTATGGTTGGCCACTCTTTCTGTTGAAATTTATTTTCCTCCGTTTTCGCCTTCGATGGAAGGAAAGCGTGCGCTATGCGATCTGGAAGTGGTTGCATATAGCATTCCTCTTATGGTTTTAGGTTTTGTTATTTTGAAAAAAGGATTTGTTTTAAATTGGACTGCTGCAGGTTTTGGTGTCGGCCTGGCATCAGGCTTTATTCCTGCTTTGCTAATGCAGCTGGCATGTATGTATAACCCTAGCCATGCGCTTCAGTGTCATATTTTACCGGCCGTTTTAGTTGGTGGTATTGGCGCTATAGTTGGTTTTTTTATGAGTAAAACTTCCGCTGATTCAAAATAGATGATTTAAGTTTATTGTTATAATTTTCACTCGGCGATAGAAATATTTTATTTTGAGTAAAGATTATTGGCCTCTTCAAGTTGCTTTCGTGTGTTTATGTTATAGAAAGGATCAATATCGAATTGATTATCCGTTTCAAAATTAACAGTGACATAGTTTGTTGATTCTAAAAAAACCTTCACTTTTCTGCCCCCTTGCGCTAAAAAATTCAATAAATCTGGAAGTAATTCTAAAGACCATATGCTACATAATTGACTTGTTCTTTCGTCGCTAACTCCGCAAGCCATGGTAGCATTTTGCTTTTTTACTTTTTCTATTAGTAGATCAACAAGATTGAGAGGTAAAAAAGGTGTGTCGCAAGGAAATGTAGCAAGCCATTGGTAATTCTCTCCCTCTGTTTGGTTTTGTTTCTGGGCCCATTGCATTGCACTCGCCACCCCAGCTAAAGGTCCCATTTTTTTTGTGAAAGAGTGAGTTGGCGACACACTTTCTGCCGCAGTATTCTCGAAGGAAGCATCAGGAATAATTGGTAATTGATAAGATGTGAGCAGCGGATCATTACTGCTGCTATTGATAATCAATGTGTCAATTTGCGGTTGAGATCTGCTGATTACATGCTCAATTAATGGCTTATCATCTAGCAATAAAAAACATTTATCTATTGATCTTTCAGGTCGGTCGTCGACTGTTCGCATTCTAAGGCTCGTGCCATCAGCAATAATAGCTCCAAGTATTATTTTTTTTTCTGTGTTCACGAGTTTTATCCGAACCTTGAAGTTGATGTTTTTAGAAGTTTCTAATTTATAAGATAAATCGCTTAGATGATAGCTTACTAAAATCTAAACGGGAAACCTAATTGTACGAAGTTACCGTCTTCATGAGGGTTGATGATGGAGAGGTATCTTGGGCGAGAGTCCGATTCTCCGATTTTCATAATTGACACTGATGAGATTGGTTATAATCTGCTTGTTTAATCGAGAACTTCTAACAAAAAATAATCATCAAAAAATAATTCTTCAATTAATTTGTCGATTGAGTCGTTTAGTGCTTTATTAATATTTTTGTTGTCGATGCCTGATTCTGCAATATCATTTATAGATACTTTACTAAAAAGAGTATTGTTCCAAACATTTTTCCCTTTGTTTGATAAACTTAGTTTTACGCGCAATACAAATTTTTCTGCAGTTATTTCTGCTGTCTCGACAATACCTGAAAGTTTTAGATTTCCGTCGCTGGGAACGATGTCTGCTGCCCCGGTCAAAAAAGCTTGCTCTATTCCTTTTTGTATAATCGATGCAATTTCTTTAGAGAAAATAAAAGTGTGTATTTTGTTTTCTTTTTTTTCGCTACCACCTAATTTTCTCTCATCTGTAAAAGCATTAAGTTGAATTGGTCCGCGAGAGATACTGCTAAAGTCGAGGCCATGCTTCCCTGAGTATTGATAATTAGAAGTGATCATTTTATCTTTTTCATCATGGTTGATAATTGATGACGAGCTAGCAGTGTTACAAAAAGCAAGCGATGAAAACAAGAGTGCTACAACGAATCCAAAATTTAAATGGTAATGTCGAGGCTTTTTTTGAATATTGTTTGTTGAGGTGATGTTACGTATCGCTAACAAAAATTTACACATAAGTCTTTGCCGATGAATATGAATTGAAAGTATCGCTAGGTTCTACTCTATTGACGATAAGAGATAGCTTAATGTTTCCTATCTTAACAATAATTACTTCAATGAAATAGTGTTCTGTTATTGAATGCTGCAAGCTCTATACAGTCTTAGATCAAAGAGCTAAACTTACTGCACAAGCGTTTTAAGTGTTTAGAAATGTTTATTGTTGTTTAGGTTTGGTTTTTTTGTTTTGGAAGAAAGTTGATTATTTCTTGGGGATTGAAATCATAAGATGCTAAAAATTCAATTAGGAAGACCAGCGATTTGATAAAAATAAAAAAAGTAATAAGCAAAGCAATAAGCATGTGGTTCAACAATGAAATATATTTCCATAATGATTTACGTCCAGCAATAAGTGCTTTCATATCATAATCCTTATGACATGACAGTTAATAAAAATAAAAATCAAAGGGGTTGAAATGAGAGTGGCAGTCCAGAAAAAGAATCTCCAAAAAAATATTAGTGTAATTCGGCCTCCTAAGCTAACGGTTACTGCTCGCCAAATAATTCTTACAGTGGGTGTTCTGCTCGCTGGTTCAAGTTGTGCGCTTCAAGATAATCGTAAAGACGTGGGTAATACCGTCGAATGGCATCACTTAGGCGGAACAGCAGCCCATACTCGTTATGCGCCGGCCGATAAAATAACGGCGGAAAATTTTGGTGAGGTAACACAAGCATGGGTTTGGGATGGTGCAAGTTTTGGCGCTCGTAGCGGTCGATCTACCCCAAGCTATATCGATGGGAAATTATTTACTGTTGCCGGCCCACGCCGTCATGTTATTGCGATTGACCCAGAAACAGGTGAGACAATTTGGTCTTATCGTGAGCCGAATACAACTCGTCACGAATACTCAATGCGTAAAGATTACGGCAAGGGTGTTGCCTATGCTGAAGTCGATGGTAAAGGCGTTGTCTATATTGTCAGTCCTGGATTTTTTCTTACGGCGCTAGATGCTGATACGGGAGCTCCACTTGAGGGTTTTGGTGAAGAGGTGCCTATTGATGGTTTTCCTAAAACGGGTGTTGTCGATCTACTGAAAGATTTGGGGCATAAGTACGACCCCTATGAAGGTATTGATTTAAAAACGGGTTACATCACTTCATCTTCTCCACCTATTGTAGTTAATGGCGTGGTGATTGTTGGTAATTCAGCGGAGCAAGGTTACAACCAATCACGGGTCGAAAATATTCCTGGTGATATTCTTGCTTACGATGCAAAAACAGGGGAGTTTTTATGGAAGTTCGATGTGCTTCCAAAGCCCGGCGAGTTTGGTCATGAAACTTGGGAAAATGATGCGTGGAAGTGGACAGGAGATATTTCTTCTTGGGCACCACTTTCAGCTGATCCAAAAAATGGCATTGTTTATATCCCAACAAATGGTGCAACACTGGATTTCTATGGTGGCTTCCGTCCAGGCGATAACTTATTCAGTACTAGTCTGATCGCACTTGATGTGAAAACAGGAAAACGTGTTTGGCACTATCAATTAGTTCATCATGACATTTGGAATTACGATATACCGACAGCACCTATTTTGTTAGATGTAAAACAGAATGGAAAAACAGTGCCTGCTGTTGCGCAAGTTTCTAAGCAAGCATTTGTTTACGCTTTCAACCGTGTAACTGGTGAACCTTTATGGCCTATTGAGGAGCGACCTGTCCCTGCGTCAAAAATTCCTGGAGAGCAATTAGCGAAAACTCAACCATTTCCAACTAAGCCAACTCCGTATGATATGCAGGGTTTGACGCATGACGATCTTATTGACTTCACACCCGAGTTGCATCAAGCCGCAATCAAAGCAATTTCTGATTATGAAATAGGGCCATTGTTTAACCCACCTTTACATCGTAATAATGACCTTGGTAAAAAAGGTTCGTTGTGGTGTCCTGGAGATGTGGGTGGGGTAAATATTGATGGACCGGCTGCTGCTGATCCAGAGACAGGAATTCTCTACGTGACTTCTCGAAAAGGGTGTACGTCACGAGTCATCGCCCCAGGTGCAGAGCGTGATAAAATCATCGATAAGCCAACAGGCTCAACAATAGCTGATTATGCCGTATTGCGTGGTCAAGGTGTTCGAGGCCCCGAGGGCTTGCCACTATATAAGCCACCATTCAGTCGAATTACTGCCATTGATATGAATACAGGCGAACATTTATGGTGGATACCTGTTGGTGAAACACCTGACAGAATTAAAAATCATCCGAAGCTAAAAGGTATTGATATTGGTGAGACAGGAACTGGTCGGGTTGCACTGATGACGGTGACAAAAAACCTATTACTGTATGCTGGCAATGCTGCTGATGGATCGCCTCAATTGTTTGCGGTTGATAAAAAAACGGGTAAAACATTAGGAATGGTCCCAGTTCCCGCTGATAGTCGCTATGGCATGATGACTTATGTGCATAAAGGACGCCAGTATGTCATGTTGCAAACGGGTTCGAAATTAACAACGATGGCGTTGCCAGTAGAAAAACCAAATGCAGCAGGTGCCCATTAGTTAATTTTCAAGCTTTTTTGTTTAAAGGCCGCTCTCTGTATCAATGAGCGGTCTTTTTTTGTTGTGTGGTTGTGGGGGCGTCAGCTGGCAAGATTGCCTTGTTCAGCTTTTATTCATGTTTGATCGTTTATAATTCTATACTCCTATTTGAGCGCCAATTAAATGTTCACTGTTTTGGCGAATAGGATTGAGTTCAGATAAAAATTATTTGAGGTGTTTGATGAAAAAAGCTAAATCGCAGATCTTTTCTATAACCGCGTTCTTGGTGAGTGGCTTATTGATGTCTTCTTTATCAATTGCAGGGTCTGGTGAGGTCTCTGAAGCTAAAACTATTAAAGACGGTGTTTATACTGAAGCACAAGCTCAAGAAGGTAAAAAAGTCTTCGACCAGTTTTGTAGTGCTTGTCATGTGAAAGAATTTTATCAGGCGAAGTTCATGAGTTGGAAAGGCGTACCATTAATGGATCTTTATGATTCTATGAGTGCGACTATGCCAGAAGATAATGCCGGTGGTTTAATGTTGCAGGAATACACTGATGTTATGGCTTATATTTTATCGCTGCTAGAACATCCGGCTGGAGAAAAAGCTTTAGATCATAATGATGGATCGATGAGTTCGATTCTTATTGATTAATCCGGATCGTAAAAAAAGACAAAAAATAAAGACGAGCAAATAAAAAATATAAAAAAGGCAATCCTGAGATTGCCTTTTTTATTGCGTAAAAATTATTGCTTGTTACTTAGAAGGCCAGATCTTGGTAGCCCCTGTATCGCCACTAGGCGCTACCTTTAAACCTTGGTACGCAAATTTTTGCACGCGCTTTCCTTCATAGGTTTCAGTCGTGAAAACGTTGCCTTTAGAATCCGTTGCGATGCTGTGTACCGCGTAGAATAAACCAGGCTGACGACCGCCATCACCAAAGCTGTATATCTCTTCAAGGCTTTGACGATCAACGACATACACTTTCATGTTTTGGCCGTCAGCAACGTAAATATATTTTTGAGCAGGGTCTTTAGAGAAGGCAATATCCCAAACTGCACCTTGTGATAAAGTTTTAGGCGCGAATTGTTTTTCTTTGACGAAAGTACCGTCAGATTTGAAAACCTGAATGCGGTTAGCGCCACGATCGCAGACATAAACTAATCCATCATTAGATGGCTCTGCACAATGTACTGGACCAATGAATTGTTGAGGTAATGGTTCGTCTGGATTGTATCGCACTCGAACATCTTCTGGTTTGTTTCCGTAAGCACCCCAGTAACGTTTAAACTCGCCGGTCGTTACATCGACAACAGCGACACGCTTGTTTCCGTAACCATCAGCGACATAGGCTTCATTCGCTTTGGCATCGATAGCGATTTCAGCAACCATTGAAAAATGTTCTTTACTGTTGCTGTCTCTACTTTCGCCGGCTTTACCTATTTCTCTTAAGAATTTTCCTTCGCGGGAAAACACAAGCATGTGGGAATCGCCGCCACCGTTGCCACCAATCCAGACGTCTCCGTTTGGCGCAATTTCAATACCGTGGTTAGACGCTGGCCATGTATAACCTTCTCCGGGGCCGCCCCATGCATTGACTAGATTTCCTTCGGGATCAAACTCCAATATAGGTGGGGCAGGAGTACAGCATTCGCTCACGCCGGTCTTTAAGCCAATTTCTGTTCGTTCACCAAACATGTTGTTCTGGTCTCGATGAACAATATAAACGTGATCACGGCTGTCGACTGCAACGCCAATTGTTCTACCGAGAACCCAATGATTTGGGAGAGGCTTAGGCCAGAAAGGATCAACTTGAAAGCTCGGAGCCATTTTGCTTGAGCCTTCGGCTGCAATGGCCTGTTGTTGTAATTTTGATTGGCCAAGGCCAAGTGCGATTAATCCAAAAACGGCGCTTGTACCCAATAGAATTTTGACATGCTTATTCATGATAGTGTCCTCCGTGCCCGACATTGAGCTGTTTATTATTAGCAGTTTATGTTCAGAGAGCGGGTGAGTATACTCAGTTCGTTTGTCGCAGTATACTGATGGAAAATTAAGAATTATAAATATAATAAAAATATGCAAAACCGCATTTAATTACTATTCCTAAATACACAATTCTAAGTGGATGAATTTTTTATCGTTAATGAGCTTGAATAACTCAGGCTTCCGCATGTTGTATTCTAAGCAAGCGTGATTGATCTAGGCGGTTTATGTGAAAAATAGAATGGGTGTGATTTAGGGTTGTATTATGAAGTGTTTTGAAATGTTAATGAGAAGTGTCCATCTTTCAATGAAGACGGCAGGCCGGACATGTTTTTTGCAATAACAATTTACTTATGAAAAAAAATAGAAAGTCTGTACAAAAGAATAAACGGATAAATCTAGCATTTAATTCGTTTACTTTTTTGCTGTTTGTAGCAAGCGCATTAATATTATTTTTCTCGAACTTTGTAGTTGCTCACGATGCGCCTGCAAGAGTGACGCTGCATATTTATGTTAAACCTTCAGATACGCAATTGCATGTGCTTATGCGAGTTCCTATGGAGGCTTTGGGTGAAATAGATTTTCCTAAGAGAGGGCCGGGTTATTTAGATTTCTCTCAGGGCGATCAGGCAATATATGATGCAGCTGAAGTTTATTTAACAAATTCTTTTTTCATGATTGAAGAAGGTAAAGAATTAAAGCCCCATCAAGTAAAAGCCGCGAGAGTTGACCTTCCTTCCGACCGATCTTTTGCCTCTTTTGATTTAGCTTTGAAAAATATTCAGAGTCCAAGGCTTGATGATTCTATAAATCTTATGTGGTCGCAGGGCGTTTTGGATGTGTTGGTGAGATATCCAATTGAGTCTGAAAATTCCCAGTTTTCTTTTTCTTCCACTTTGGATCAGTTAGGAGAAGAAACTAATACTGTACTTCGTTATATATTGCCTGATGGCACTGAAAGAGTGTTTAACTATTATGGGAATCCAGGTGAAATTAATTTGGACCCCAATTTTTTTAATGCCTTCTTTAAATTTGTTTCATTAGGCTTTGATCATATATTAGATGGGATTGATCATTTACTGTTTTTATTTTGCCTCGTTATTCCTTTAAGAAAGTTTCGCTCTCTGATTCCCGTGGTAACGGCTTTTACTGTAGCGCATTCGATTACATTAATGAGTACGCTTTTCGGAATAGTTCCTAATGTGATGTGGTTTGCTCCGCTCATCGAAACATTGATTGCATTGTCTATTGTGTATATGGCATGTGAAAATATTTTGGGGGTGTCATTAAAAAATCGTTGGATGGTTACATTTGGTTTTGGATTAATTCATGGGTTTGGTTTTTCTTTTTTATTGACAGATTCAATGCAGTTTGCGGGCAATCATTTATTTTCAGCATTGCTGGCATTTAATATCGGTGTGGAGTTAGGTCAATTATTTGTTCTGGCCGTTACCTTGCCCGTACTTTTAATCTTTTTTAAACTGGTTAGGCATGAAAGGTCTGGAATTATATTGTTGTCTGCATTAGTGGCGCATCAGGCTTGGCATTGGATGTCAGAGAGAGGGACTCAGCTATTTGAATATAGTTTTGAAATACCCGCATTTAATATGTTATTCGTAGCAGCATTAATGCGCTGGGGCATGTTGTTAATCGTTGTTTTTGTTATTGGTTGGCTGTTATCTTTATTGTTTAAACGTTTTTCATTGGTCGATTTTAAGAAAGATCATTGAGAAGTGCATTGATAGTGGGTGAGCTTGGAAACACAAAAAAGGCCAGAGCTATTCTGGCCTTTTTTGTGTTTTTTGGTTTTACATAATAAGTGTTATTTTTGGGGAACGTATTTTCTCAATGCTCTTTGTAGTACCTCGGCTCCGTAAACATTTCCATCTTCGTCGACTGTTACGCCTTCAGCAACACTTGTTCCTCGTGCTCGACCCGTATTTGGATCAGGTATGAACGCGGTAACAAAGCCATCTTTTGCACTGCCGATTCGAATGCCGCGATACCAACCCGGATTTCTTCTTGGTCCTGTATTCGATTCTGAATCTGCAGAATAAAGAGTGTCGTTTTTATCAATATACAGTCCGCTAGGGCGACCAAATTGAGTCCAAGTGTCAATATGTTTTCCATCTTGATCAAATATTTGCAATCGGCTGTTTGATCGGTCAGCAACAAATAAACGACCTTCAGAATCCATTGCTAGAGCATGAGGAACACGTAGTTCTCCGTCTTCACTACCGGTAGTGCCAAATTGCTTTATAAACTTCCCGTCTTTATTGTACTTTACAATACGATTATTGCCTGTAGCAGCATGGCCATCAGCAATAAAAATATCGCCATTTGCAGCTACAGCAACATCACAAGGTTGATCAAAAGTATATTCATCGTTGCCTGCAACACCGGCTTTACCAAGGCTCATTAATAATTTTCCGTCTGGGCTAAACTTATGAACTTGGTGGCCTTTTTTTCTTTTTTCGTCACCACGAGCGTCGGCGATCCAAACGTTTCCGTCGTGATCAACATGAATTCCGTGAGGCCATACGATTAAGTTTTTCCCAAATGTTTTTTCAACTTTTCCGGTTTTTGTATCAATCAATAAAATGGGGTCGATGTCTGGCGTGTCTAAACAATTTTTATTGTCGCCACAGCGTTCTGCAGCCCAAAGTTTTCCGTTGCCTGCGTAATAGACTGTACTGGTTGAACCCCATTTTCTATCGTTGGGTAGCTTTGCCCAAATGCCTGGCACTGTAGTGTAAGGGTTAGGAATTAAGTTTGGATTGTCTGATTGAGCGGTTGCGTTTAGTGTGTACAACGACGAAGAGACTACAAGTGCAGCTAAGACAGATTTTAGTTTACTGTGGTTCATTGGGTTGGCTCCCTATTGATGGTCAATCTGTTAAAAAGTGAATGAAAACATTATTGTTGTTTTGAATGAAGTTGGGTTTTTAAATTTGGCTCGAATAAAATTGCTATGATAATTGTGTTTATGAGAGCTAAGAATTATCGGTTGCTTATTATTTGCGGATGAGTTTAACAGGCTCTGACGTTAAATTGTATGCTGGCTATAAGTAAACAATTGTTATGGCATTGTTCTAAGTGAGTGCCGTGATTAATGGCTAAACCTTAAAGCTTTTTGAATTGATATCGATTCGTTTTTTAAAGCATAAAGTCGGAAGCTACATTTTACAAATTAAGTTACAAATTAAGAGAATACTTGAGGGCTCAATAAAAGAAGCCAGAATGTTTTTAATTTTCCTTACAAATTGTGCGTACTTACAATCGTTTACTAAGAAGGCGTTTCCCAATCTACTTTTGATGCTTATAATCAAGATACGAGGTCATTGGATTGGATACTCACTTTGCTGTGATCTTGATAATAATAAATGAAATATTTTTTACAGTTCAAATTTTTATAGAATACATAAAATATCTGATCCGCTGCATTTTCTAATTTAAATTCAAGGAGTTAGCTCTTTTTTGAGAGTCTTGATGTTGCTACATTGGTAGTAACATGCTGATTATCAAGTAGGTGTTAGCAAGCGGATTGGACATAAGTCGACTATTTTGAATTGATAGAAGATAACATTCGTTACCCTTTTAAAAAAAGACTCATTGGTTAGTCGGAGGACTTTGTTATGAAAAGTAAAGCCTTGGTAAGTTTTATCCGTAAAGCTTTTATTGCTCAAGCATCATTTTTCTTGGCAGCAAGTGTTTTTGCTGCGCCGAGTAAAGTGGGTGATTTTGGTTTGATCGATCATAAGGGAGATCAATATCAGTTAACTCGCTTAGGTAATCACAAGGCAGTTGTTATTATTTCTCAGGCAAATAATTGCTCTGAGAATATCGATATGCTTCATAAATATAAGTTGCTTCGAACAACATGGCAGCCAATGGGCGTTGAATTTTTGATGCTTAACTCGAATAAAAAAGACGATTTAAAATCGATTCGCAATACTGCTGATATTTACGATATCAACTTTCCGATTATGTACGATGAATCACAATTAGTGGCTGAAACCTTAAGTGTGACTAAGGCTGGCGAGATCCTTGTTCTTGATCCCAAGACACGGCAGCTCGTTTACCGTGGTCCACTTGATACAGTTGCACAACGTAGAAAGCCAGAAACCGGAACGTCTTTTTTAAGTGATGCGTTAGCCAGTATTGTTGAAGGCAAGCATGTTGGAATGGATACGGTAGAAATTAATAATCCAAGTAGCTGTGATTTGGATTTTCCAACAAAACAAATGCACGCGAAAAAAGTGCCTGATTACGCAAAAGATGTAGCGCCGATCTTTAAAGAAAATTGCGCTCATTGTCATGTCGAAGGCGGTATTGGTCCGTTCGCTATGAACAGTTATGAAATGACTCGCGGTTGGGCGCCAATGATTCGTGAGGCGGTGATGACAAAGCGTATGCCGCCTGCTCAAGTGGATCCAACAATTAGTCATTTTGACAATGCAAACTATTTATCCGTAGAAGATACTCAAACATTAATTCATTGGATTGATGCTGGAACGCCAAGAGGAAAAGTAAAAGAAGATCCGCTTCATGCAGTTAAGCCTATCAAAAGCGGTTGGCAGTTAGCTGATGCTCCAGACATGATTATTGATGTTCCTTCTTTCACCGTACCAACAACTGGTGTTTTGGATTATTTTAATAACGTTATTGATTTAAAGTTTGAGGACGATAAGTATATTAAAGCAGTACAGTTTATCCCTGGCGATAAACGTGTTCTTCATCACCTCTTGGCCTACATCACGTCTCCTGAAAATAAAAATGAAGTGCTTGATGAGGAAAATGTTCGTGACTTTTTAGAAGGCTATGCGCCAGGTAAAACAGATGTGACAGTGTTTCCTGAGAACACAGGTGTATTTATTCCTAAGGGCTTTCAATTGACCATGCAAATGCATTACACCACTTTTGGTAAAGAGGTGGTTGATAATACTAAGGTGGGCTTGTGGTTTCATGATAAAAAACCTGAATATAAATACTTAACAAAGTCGATTTCTCACGGTGGTTCTAGTCTTGTTTTGAAGCCTAACGAAGTTGAGCACCGGATGAATAATCACCATGTGTTTAATCATGATTTGATGTTGTATGCGCTTCGTCCACACATGCACTATCGTGGCAAAGCATTTAAATTCACTGTCATTTATCCTGATGGAAAAAGAGAAACTTTGTTGAATGTGCCAAATTATAATTTTGCTTGGCAGCCAACGTATCGTTTGAGTGAACCTAAGTTTTTACCGGCTGGATCACGAGTTGTTACCGATGGTGTGTTCGATAACTCTCAATTTAATCCAGGTAATCCAGACCCTAATAAAGTGGTGAAGGGTGGTGCACAAAGTTGGGATGAGATGTTCATCGGATACTTTACTTACACGAACCTTGGAAATGAAAAACAAGAGCTAACAAGTAAATAGTTCCAGTAAATAGTACAAGCAAGTAGTATTTGTAAATTATTAATCATCCGTTATTAGTTATTGTTTAATAAATACAAATTACAGAAAATAAAAAAGGCTGCAATTGCAGCCTTTTTTTATTTTAAGCGAAAGAGCAATTTAAATTATTTCTTTTGATCAAAACCCATCACTGCTTTGATTTCTAAAAATTCATCAAAACCGTGTGCGCCCCACTCACGACCATTACCTGATTGCTTGTAACCACCGAAAGGAGCATTGATATCTGTCGGTGCTCCATTGATGTGAACCATTCCTGTACGCATGCGAGAAGCAACGCGGCGAGCACGATCGATATCACCTGATTGAACATAACCTGATAAACCGTAGATGCTATCGTTAGCAATTGCGATTGCATCTTCTTCATCTTTGTAAGGAATAATCGCTAGAACAGGGCCAAAGGCCTCCTCTTGAGCGATGGTGTCACTATTTTTTAAGTTCGCAAAAATGGTTGGTTTGGAATAAAAGCCAATGTCTAAGCCTTCTGGTTTGCCAACGCCACCGAAAACACATTCGCTGCCTTCATCGATCGCTTTTTGAATTAATTTTTGAACGGTATTCCATTGCTTTTTGTTTGCTTGTGGACCGATAACGGTGGTTGGATCGTTTGGCGCTCCCACTTTAACTTTTGCGGCAACCGCTTTAGCAATTTCAACAACTTCGTCGTGCTTATCTGCAGGAACCAACATACGAGTTGGCGCATTACAAGATTGCCCTGTGTTATTGAAGCAGCTCATCACGCCAATTTTTACAGCACGCTGTAGGTCAGCATCGTCTAAGATAATGTTTGCTGATTTACCACCCAGCTCAAGTGAAACGCGTTTGATGGTATCGGCAGCGTATTTAGCGACTTGTGCACCAGCGTAAGTCGAACCAGTGAGAGATACCATGTCGACATCTTCATGAGTCGATAGCCATTCGCCAACTTCTGGACCAGCACCATTTACGAGATTGAAAACACCTGCAGGGTAACCAGCCGCATCGATCATTTCGGCGAGAAGGTATGCATCAAGAGGGGCAACTTGGCTTGGTTTCAAAACAATGGTGCAGCCTGTTGCTAACGCTGGAGCGACTTTGCACATGATTTGGTTGATAGGCCAGTTCCATGGAGTAATAAAGCCACAAACGCCAATAGGCTCTTTAAATACGTGAGTTGTTCCAAGGTCTTCTTCGAACTCGTAAGTTTTTAAAACTTCAAGCGCTGCAGAGATATGCCCAAGACCTGTCGCTGCTTGCGCTTTTTGAGATAGTACATCTGGAGCGCCCATTTCTAACGTAATGGCTTCTGCCATGTCTGCATAGCGTTCTTTATAAGCAGCGGCGAGTTTAGTGAGAAGTTCGATTCTCTCTTCGCGAGATGTTTGAGAAAATGAATCAAATGCTTTTTTAGCCGCAGCGACAGCATTGTCGACATCGGCTTTGCTTGCCATTGAGATTTGAGCAACAGGTTCTTCAGTTGCGGGATTAATAACATCGATTTGACGTGGGGTAATAGGATCTACCCATTTTCCATCAATATAAAACTGAGTTGCTTGCTTCACATTCTTCTCCAGGTTTCTTTTATAGAATTGATATTGTGGTGAATTATTTAGTGGTAATTTGTTAGGCTAATCCCTTTATATGAGGGCTTTTTTCTGACTTTAAACCTTAGCGCCTATAGATATCTAGGTGCTACAGATAATTTGTAGGTAAGTGTTAAATTTGCGACTTAGGAAGGCGAACGGTCAGGCCATCCAGTTCTTCTGTGATTGTAATTTGGCAAGATAAGCGGCTAGTGGGCTCAGGATCTAAAACCATTTCTAGTAGATCTTTCTCGAATTCACCGGCTTCGCCGACTTTATCTTTCCATGCTTCATCGACATAACAATGGCAAGTAGCGCATGTACACGAACCACCGCATTCTGCCAAAATACCATCAATCATATTGTCGATAGCGCCTTCCATCACTGTGTTGCCAACAGGTACGTCAGCTTCATACTGTCCACCATCAGGTGTGATGTAAATAACTTGGGGCATGGTTTACCTCTTGAATAAGCCGTCATTAGGCTGTCATTGAAATGATATTGTAAGATTCACAGCAGAAAGCGCTGATTAGCTTAATAAAAGTGGATCTGAATGATATGAGTTTGAAGCATTTCGCGCAACTTATGTCTTCTAAGGTTCTGATAAGACATATTTTTTAGATAAATTAAGAGTCCATTATTATCGATACATTAATGAATGATCAAAAATGGATGCAATATGCCATTGGTTTAGCAGGAAAAGCAGCGAGTCTCGGCGAGGTTCCTGTTGGTGCAGTTCTCATCGATGACCATGAGAATATTCTTGGTGAAGGTTGGAATCAGCCAATAAGTGATCACGATCCCACAGCACATGCGGAAGTAATGGCATTACGAGCCGCTGGTAAGAATCAAAAAAATTATCGTCTACCTGATACAACGCTCTATGTGACGATTGAGCCCTGTTTAATGTGTGCGGGCGCGATGATTCACAGTCGGATTGGTCGGTTGGTTTTTGGAGCGACAGAACCGAAAGCTGGTGTTGTTGTTAGTCAGAAAAAAATCTTTGATGATGAAATATTTAATCATCGAGTTTTATATGAAGGAGGCGTGCTCGCTGAAGATTGTAGTGAGGTGATGAGTCGTTTTTTTCAGCAGAGACGAGCAATAAAAAAAGCAGGAAAGAAAAATCTTTAATTTTTAAACAGGTAAATGTAGGTGTTTATAAGGAGAGGGAAGCCTTATCAAAAGTAACAGTAGAAGCTGTTGTTCCCAAGGTTGTCTCTTTATCTTGCAAATTATTAGCGATCGCTTCTTGAGCTTCTTTCGCAGCAGCAATGCGTCTAACTTCCATATGTTCGTGCCAGTTTAACACCGTGTAATAATGCTGAATATTTTCAACATACTCTACTGGCTCCCAGCCTCTCGCATATCCATGCTTGGTGTTTTTGTAATACTTTCGTTTTGATAAAAGCGGCAGGTGGCGTCTAACGTGATCCCATTTGTTGGGGTTGTCACCTTGTTTTTGAGTCAAAATTCTAGCATCTTCTAAGTGACCTAGGCCGACATTGTATGCGGCTAAAGCCATCCAAGTTCTATCAAGGCCTTGAATTTTTTGAGGGATTCTATTGAAGATAGATTTAAAGTATTTTGCGCCGCCCTTAATACTTTGCTCTGGGTCGACACGGTTGGTGACTCCCATATCTTTTGCTGCTGCTTGTGTCAGCATCATCAAACCGCGAACGCCAGTGTGTGAGCGAGCACGAGAATTCCAGTGAGACTCTTGATAGCTAATTGCTGCAAGTAAGCGCCAATCTAAATTGTGATCTTCTCCGGCTTGTTTTAAATGAGCTTCCCATTTCGGAAGGCGAGACTCAACACGGTTAGCAAATAATAAAGCACCAGAATGATTAAACTGATCTGTTTCGCCATAGAACTTGTCATGAATTTTTTCTAGAGTGCCGTCGGTTTTAATGCGAGCAAAAAACTTTTCGGCAGCATTAAACAGAGTGGGGTCGCTTTCTTTTGGAAATGCCCAAGCAAGTTGTTGAGGTTCTGAGATGTCAAACGCAGCGCGTGCTCGTGGATAAACATGTCTATTAATAAGAAAAGCATTTGAATCAACAACGGCGTATTTAATGTCGCCGCTATGAACCATTTCTACGAGATCGATCATCTCTAATCCCGCTTGCTCTTCCCACTGTAGATCTGGATGATCTGCTTGCAATTCTCTCAGATTTTCCGCGTGGGCACTGTCGGCAATCACTAAAATTTCTTCACCGATTAAATCTTCAACCGACGATGGTTTTTTACTGTCGCTACGATAAATAACTTGTTGAGTGATATCCAAGTAAGGAGTGCTGAAGAGAACATTATCTTTTCGCTGATCAGTAACAGTCAAACCAGAAGCAGCAAGCTGAATGTTATCTTCGTAGACACTTTTTATTAGTGTGCCAAGATCGTCTTCGCTTTCGATAACGAGTTCTAAGCCAAGTTCATCCGCAAAAGATTTAGCGAGGGTATACTCAAAACCAGTTAGGCCTTGCTGTCCTTCATAAAAAGTTGTTGGGCCGTTTCTGGACGTGATGGTGAGATGGCCAATGTCCTGAACTTTTTCCAATAATGAGGCTGGCCTGCTAGCAGCCAAAAAAACGCACAGGCTGACGAGCAAAGCTGGGTATGCGAAGCGCTTTAGAATAACTTGCATCATAAACCGTGTTCTCATTTTGCCTTCCTGGCTAACATCTCATGAATTGGATCAATGGGTGGGGCTTTATGCCCGATTGCTATTTTTAGCTCTGCTAAAACAATAACAATCTACTGATAGAGCATGATTTTACCGTTTTCGTTCCGCCGTAACTAGCTTGTATTGCATTGACAAGTATAGTAAGTGAAAAGTGGAATGCTATTCGATTAGGTAATGATTTGACGGTTTTTATGCGTTTGTGACTGTTTATCGAGATAATTATCTCTGAAAAGCCATCCAGTATCAAAATTTGTCCTTCTATAATCCTGCAGAATACTCGTTATGTCATTGTTTTTAATCGTAAAGAACACGTAAAAATACAATTTCAAGGATTGTCATTAGATTTCATTGATATTGCTGCCTTGTTGAGAGCTATCCAGTACAATGACGCCTCTTTTTTCTCGCATCAATTGTGGTGCTGGTGAACTTTCCTTTTCAGATATAACCTTGAGGTGATCAGACTAATATGCTGACCTTGCTCGGCGCGCCCGCTCTCTCCGATTTTCGTAATCAAAAACTTCTTTCTCAGCTACAGCTCATTGATCAAGGGATAATCGCTGTCTCTTCTCAATACGTTCATTTGGTGAGCGTGGATTCCTTGTCAGAGGAAAAAAGCGTCATCCTAGAACGGTTGCTGGAATATGGTCCTCAAATTAAAGAGCAGTCTGCGCCAATAAATATTGCCAGTGAAAAACAATATGTCGTCGTCCCTAGGGCGGGAACGATTTCTCCTTGGTCATCTAAAGCGACGGACATTGCGCACAATGTTGGTTTGAATGAAATTGCTCGCATTGAACGAGGAATTGTTTTCACGATTTACAGCAAAGCTACTCAGATAAATAATAAAGTGGTTGGGTGTTTGCACGACCGAATGGTTGAAGATATTTTTTCTGATTTGTCAGAGCTATCTCATTTGTTCAAAGAAGAAAAACCCAAACAAGCCGAGAGCGTTGATATTTTAAAGGGCGGAAGACAAGCACTCGTCGCAGCAAATAGTCGATTAGGTTTGGCGCTTGCCGATGATGAAATTGACTATCTTGTTTCGAGCTATCAAGAATTAAAACGTAATCCAGTTGATGTTGAGCTGATGATGTTTGCGCAAGCAAACTCAGAACATTGTCGTCACAAAATTTTTAATGCGAGCTGGACGATTAATGGTAACGATGAAAATTTATCGTTATTTAAAATGATTAAAAATACCAATGCAGTCGGTGGCGAAGATGTTCTGTCTGCTTATTCTGATAATGCAGCCGTCGTTGCCGGTAATACTGCGGGTCGTTTTTATCCTGATCCTGAAACCAAAGCATACGGTTATCATCAAGAACCCATTCATTTATTAATGAAAGTCGAAACACATAATCATCCAACAGCCATCTCGCCATTTTCAGGCGCGGGAACTGGCTCCGGTGGCGAGATACGTGACGAAGGCGCAGTTGGACGAGGGTCAAAACCGAAAGTAGGTTTAACAGGTTTTACCGTTTCAAATTTACAAATTCCTGATTATCAACAGCCGTGGGAAATCGATTACGGAAAACCGAATCGTATCGTCAGCGCTTTAGATATTATGCTCGAAGGACCAATTGGCGGAGCCGCGTTTAATAATGAATTTGGTCGACCAAACATCTGCGGATATTTCAGAACATTCGAAGAAAACTTTGCAGGAGAGCGCCGCGGATACCATAAGCCCATCATGTTGGCAGGTGGTTACGGCAACATAAAAGAAGAGCATGTCGATAAACCAGAATTTTCACCGGGTCACCAATTAATTGTTTTGGGTGGCCCTGCAATGTTAATTGGTTTAGGTGGGGGTGCTGCATCATCAATGACGTCAGGAAGCTCCAGTGAAGATTTAGATTTTGCCTCGGTCCAGCGACAAAATCCAGAAATGGAAAGACGCTGCCAAGAAGTCATCGATCAATGTTGGCAGATGGGCAATAACAATCCTATCGCGTTTATCCATGATGTCGGCGCTGGTGGTTTGTCGAATGCGTTTCCTGAATTAGTAAAAGATGGCGGATGTGGTGGTACGTTTGAATTACGCAATGTGCCAAACGACGAACCAGGTATGAGCCCGCTAGAAATTTGGTGTAACGAATCGCAAGAGCGTTATGTGTTGGCGGTTCAAGAAAAAGATGTTCAAAAGTTTGAAGAAATTTGTCAAAGAGAGCGATGTCCTTTTGCTGTAGTGGGAGTATCAACAGAAGAAAAAACCATTGTTGTTAACGACAAACATTTTGACAGCAAGCCCATCGATTTGCCGATGCCCGTTCTGTTTGGCAAGGCACCTAAAATGCATCGCTCGGCGGACACATTTTATGGCGAGAAAAAACCATTTGATTGTAATGAAATAAAGATTGATGAAGCGGTGAATCGTGTTTTACAGCATCCATCCGTAGCGAGTAAAAAGTTTTTAATCACGATTGGCGATCGTTTTGTGACAGGGCAGGTTGCTCGTGATCAAATGGTTGGCCCATGGCAAGTCCCCGTTGCAGATTGCGCTGTCACTACTGTTTCTTATGATTCCTTCTGTGGTGAAGCGATGGCGATGGGCGAGCGTACGCCGACAGCGTTATTGAATGCGCCAGCATCGGGTCGTATGGCAATCGCCGAATCGATAACGAATATTGTGGCAACAAAAATTGAAAAAATATCCGATATAAAACTATCAGCAAATTGGATGTGTGCGGCAGGCCAGCCGGGCGAAGATGAAAAATTATTTCGTACCGTCGAGACTATCGGCATGGAGTTGTGCCCGGAGTTAGGTTTAACCATCCCTGTCGGCAAAGACTCCATGTCGATGCGAACGGCATGGCAATCAGAAAGTGGTGAAGATAAATCAGTCACTGCTCCCATGTCAGTGGTGATTACAGCATTCTCTCCTGTGAGCGATGTGCGAAAAACGGTGACGCCACAACTGCGAACAGATCTTGGTGATTCTCAATTATTGTTGATTGATTTAGCAAATGGAAAGCAGCGGTTAGGCGCCAGTATTCTTGCGCAAGTATTTAACGAGATGGGCAACGATCCTGCGGATGTTGAAAGTGCGCAAACGCTAAAAGATTTTTTTGCTGCGATGCAGACATGTTTAGATAATGGTTGGATCGTTGCTTATCATGATCGATCTGACGGCGGTTTATTCACGACATTAGCCGAAATGAGTTTTGCTGGTCGTTGCGGTGTTGATGTTGATATCGCAAGCTTTAGTTCATCAAATAATAGTGCGGCTGTTCTTTCTGCTTTATTTAATGAAGAGCTTGGCGGCGTGATTCAGGTTCTCGAAAAAAATATTAACAATGTTCAACAATGTTTTGCTCAGCACAATATTAAAGAAGTGTTGATCGCATTAGGTCGTGTAACAAAACAAGAAAGCTTTATTATTCGGGCTGACACAACAACCTTGTATGAAAGCCATCGTTCAAGCTTAGAAAAAATGTGGGCTGAAACTAGTTTTAGAATCCAGTCTTTACGGGATAACCCAGAATCTGCTCAGCAAGAAAATAACCAAATTTTAAAATCAGATGCGGGCTTGTCAGTTAATTTAACCTATGACTTGAATGAAGATGTTGCGGCTCCTTTTATTAATAAAGGCGTTAAACCAAAAATTGCGGTCTTGAGAGAGCAGGGCGTCAATAGTCACGTTGAAATGGCAGCAAGTTTTGATCGTGCTGGCTTTGATTCAATCGATGTACACATGAGTGATTTATTAGCTGGGCGAGTTTCTCTAGAAGATTATCGCGGACTTGTTGTTTGTGGCGGATTTTCTTACGGAGATGTACTTGGTGCTGGTGAAGGTTGGGCGAAAACTGTTTTGTTTAACGAAAAAGTGCGAGATGAATTCCAAACTTTTTTCCATCGAGACAATACGTTTAGCTTAGGTGTGTGTAATGGTTGTCAAATGATGTCGACAATTAAAGAGCTCATCCCTGGCGCAGAGCATTGGTCGCGGTTTGTTAAAAATAATTCAGAACAATTTGAATCTCGATTTAGTTTGGTCAAAATCCAAGAGTCACCGTCTGTTTTATTGAGCGGTATGGCCGGATCGCATATGCCAGTAGCCGTAGCTCACGGTGAAGGCCGTGCTGAATTTAAAAATGATTCAGCGTTGTCGCAATGCGATAGTAGCGGTTTAGTGTCTATGCGATTTGTGGATCATGATATTAATGTCACAGAAATTTATCCTACGAACCCTAACGGGTCACCAAAAGGTATCACAGGTTTAACAACGCTTGATGGGCGAGCGACGATTATGATGCCGCATCCAGAGCGGGTATTTCGTGCCGTTAATAATTCTTGGCGACCAGATGATTGGACAGAAGATAGCCCATGGATGCGCATGTTTAGAAACGCTCGCGTTTTTTCTAGTTAATAGTAGAAATAGTTTTTCTTGGGTTAAAGTATTAAGTTCTCTCAATAATGTTAAAGAATTAAGAGGAATCACCGATGGCTAAATTACTCACTGTTATTGCGATAGTTGTTTTTTTAGTGGTCGGGATGAATGTTTATTTAAGTTCCAGTCAAAATGATTCCGAAGAGATTACAATTAGCCAATTGTCTCAGCGATTGTTGTTACTTGAAGAACAGTTACAAGAAGAAAAAGAAAAGCGAGAAGAGTTAGAGCTTGTTATCGGTCAATTAAATTCCTCTGATAGAAATAATTTTTCAGAAGGGTTTTCTGGTAGCGATTTTGGTGGTGTTAATGAACTGGAAGAAAGCAATGAAACAGTTGCAGAGTCAAAAGAGGAAGTTGCCGAGTCTCGGGAATCGAGAAGAGAAGCTTATCTTCAGCGAATGCAAGCGCGTAACGATCCGTCTCGACGGATTTCACGTTTAGAAGAAGCCGGTTTCGCCACTGATCAAGCTGATTGGATTGTCAGAAAAGAAAAAGAAGTGCAATTCAATAATTTAAACGATCGATGGGAAAGGCAACATCAGGCCTATTTACAAGACCCAGAAAAATTTGATTTAGTGGCAGAAAACCCAATAAGAGCCGAACTTGGCGATCGAGATTATGAAAAATATTTAGAAGCAAATGGTCGAGCAACCAGTGTTCGTGTCAATCAAGTCCTTGATAATTCTCCAGCTGCTTATGCGGGTCTGCAAGCAGGCGATGAAATCTTACGATATAACGGTCAGCGCGTATTTAATTTTTCTGAGTTAAATACAGTGACTGTTCAAGGAGAAAAAGGGTCGCCGGTTGTAGTGGATGTGATGCGAAATGGTTCAGTTGTTCAGCTTACCGTAGAACGTGGTCCAATAGGTATTTCTAGTCGTCGAGGACGCAGAGGTTTTTAATCTATTTTTTTAAAAGTTTTGCTTAAAACAACTTTCAAAAAATAGGCTTCGCTTATGACGGAGTCAAAATTCCAGATGAAGTCTTTTGTTGATCTAGCCACCGCATCCATACGCACCAAAAATCAGGTAGATAGTCATCTGCGCGACCAATCCAATAATCAGCCTGAAGCTCCGGCAGGTCGACAGCGGCATTAACTAAGGTTGAATACATTTGGTGGGCTACATGAACATCAAAATATTCTTTTGTTGTTTCGGCATGATCGACAGCATTTGAAAACCCATCCCATAAAACGCGCATAGTTTGCTGAGGTAGCATACTTCTAATTTCAAAATACTCATCTTTAGTCGTACTGTCATCGCATAATAAATTTTGTAATTCCGTTTTTTTCATAAGATATCTCCGTTAAAAATATTATTAAAGAGTGATGGTTTTAGAAATCAGTCTTCATCCATAGGGCTAACAACCCAGCCGCCAATTTCTTCCAATACGTGTAAATATATTTCTGTTGTTTTTATATCACTGTGCCCCATCAGCTGTTGAATTTTTCGTAGGTCATAACCTTTTTGCAATAAACGCGTAGCGAATGAATGTCTGAAGGTATGACAGCTCGCTTGTTTATGGATGCCCGCTTTTCGTATGGCGTTGTGGACTTGGCGCTGAATTGATTGTCTATAAACATGATGACGTCGTTCAACACCTGCTCTTGGATCTACCGATAGTGAAGATGAGGGGAATAAATATTGCCAGCCGAGTTCTTTAGGATAATTCGGATACTTGCGCGCAAGCGCGTTGGGTAAATAAACAGCCCCTACGTTTGCTTCGAGATCTTTTTGGTGTTGAATCTTTACCCGTTCAATTTGTGCTAAGAGTTTAGTGGTCAGTGATTTTGGTAGTAATGTCGTTCTATCTTTATTGCCTTTGCCGTCACGGACAACAATGTAATGCATGGCTAAATCAATATCTTTAATCCTTAACCTAACGGCTTCCGAAATTCTAAGCCCGGAACCATAAAATAACTGCGCGATTAATTGCGAGGTTGATTGTAAATTTTCAATAATCAGCTTTGCTTCTTCGTGTGAAAACACAGTCGGTATTCGTGGTGGACGTTTCGCATATTTAAACACTAGTTCGCCAAGAGGCTGATCTAAAAATTGATTGTATAAAAATGAAAGGGCATTCAAAGCAGTTTTTTGTGTGTTTACAGATACATTTCGTTGCGTTGTTAAATACGTTAGAAACTCTGTTACATCTTCAGCGCCTCGATCTTTTGGATGGGCTTTTTTACAAAAGCGAATAAAATGTTTAATCCAATAAATATATGTTTTTTCTGTCGAATAACTTTTTCCTGTTTTGCGAAGAAATAAACGTACTTGATCAAGTAGGCGAGTGGGTTTGGAGGGGATTGGCGGCGGTACACCATCCATAAATTGTGGTGTTGCAGGAGAGTGAAAATTTCTTTCCGGAAAATTATTTTGATGGTGCCGATTATCCTTAACCCATTTAGCGTCCATTGCTAGGTTCTCGTTGCTATGTTATTAAGCTGTATATATTAACAGTATTCTGTTGATCTGCAAGTGGACAAATTGGAAGCAATAACAAGGAGTATTTAATGAAAGTGATAAAGACGATACCGGCGGGAGAGCAAGGAAGTTTAAGATTTTTAGATGAATGGGGCGACATGCTATATGCGGTCCGCTACAGAGATGACGAAGATAGGGGATTAATACTGACAACTGTCGAAGTTGTAGTTGATGAACGACCAAGGATGAGTAAGAATCGTCAGCAGAAAGGATATCTTGAAGCAAGATCCCGTGCTGCTGTTATTGTTAGGATCGGTTATCACGAAGATCAAGTGAAAATGAAAGCAAAAGCAGCCGGTGCTCGGTGGGATCCAAGTAAGAAACATTGGGTGATGAGCTACAAGTCTGCAATCAAAATTGGTTTCAAAGGACGGATCATAAATTTTAGAGCTGAAAATGTTAACCGATAGACATTTTCAGAAATACGTCGCATGGGTATATGTAGACATTCTGCCTACATGTGTACATTTCTGTCTAGATATAGACAGAATGGCTACATGTACCCATGACATATATTAAACTGTTATGTTTCAGCAAAAAAAATTTTTTTACGGCCGATAAAAAGCATAAACGAATAATACTGTATTAACAACCAGTGTTTCTATATTTGAGAAATAGGCCGTAAAAATTAAAAGGAGTGATTGACGAGAAAGATTTTCGTTAATACCGTACCGGAAGGGAAGCGACGGTGAACAACGAGTTCAAACGTTCGCTTCCCTTCCGGTACGGTATAGAAGATCTCGAATCAGTGTCCCCTTGGAATTTGTCTTGCCGACAAGCATGGACGAAGTGCAGTAAAAAAAGTGAAGTGAAAAGATAAAAATAAAACGGGCATCAACCATGGCGTACTTGAACATACCAAGTCGTCCACTCGACAACGTAAAAGGACGCGGTGCAAGTGAACAGAGTCGTTATAAATTCAAAGGAATACAAATATGAGTGATATATTAAGTAAAGCGCTTAAAGAGCATGGCAGCGATGACGTCACGATTTCTTATCAAGATGTCGCTAAAGCATTTCCAAGCGAAGACCCTCATCCTGACTCATTTGATCACAAACTAATTGATGAAAATCAGTTTTTAGCTTGGGCAAAAGAAAATTTATGGGAAGTAAAAAAACTTCCAGAAGAAGCAGAAAATAAGAATTCACCACCGATAAGGTTCACCAAAATAAAATGATTTATAACAAACACATCAAAAATCGCACAACAAAAAACCGTTGTGCTGGACTCGCTGTCGCTCGCCTTTTATGTGGGCGTTAAGTTTACGAGGTTAAAGTGCAACTGTTAGATCACGTTTCTATTTCTGTTCGTAGCTTAGAAGGTTGTGTAAATTTTTATGATTCGATTATGCAAGCCTTGGGGTGTGAAAAGGTCTATCAAACTTCCACATCGTTAGGCTATGGCGTTCGCTGTAAGGCTGGAGAAGAAAATCATACCTGTCTCGCAATATATGAATCTGGGGTATCAAACAGCGATGATGCTAGGCATTGGTGTTTCAAGGCAACATCTCAGAAAGCTGTAGTTCTTTTCCACAAACATGGCCTTGAAAATGGAGGTCAGTGTAACGGTGAACCCGGAATAAGAGAGCATTACCACGAGAACTACTTTGGTGCTTTTTTGTATGATCCATCTGGTAATCGTGTAGAGGCAGTTTATCATGGCTTACAAAAAACTTAACAAACCAACCCAGCGCCACCAAACCGCAAAAAACGCGGTTTGGTGTGGACTCGCTACTCTTCGTTCCGCTCGCCGCTGGTTGGGGCGTTGGTATGACACCCCTTGTCAATTAAAACGAATAATTCCCTACCCGTTTTTTTCAGAGCATAAAAAATTTAAGATGAGTTAATGCAACAGATGAAGTCAGTATCTCGTCGGTTATCATGCTGGTATTCGTGGGTTGCTAATCAAAGTTATTCATTTTGATTAACCTATCCGACCTTACTTTTTCCGTCGAGGTGCCTGTCAACTATCTATGCTCGAGGTTCAACACCGTTGCCGATGTTGCCTGCCTAAAGCTTCCGCTCCTGCTCACGCCCCTTACCTACATCCATGTAGGCAACGCCGTCGTGTATCACACCTCCACCGGGACTTGACCCACTGCATTAACTCAAAACTTTTCACTGATTAACCTTGTTTTTTTTAAATAATTAATCCATTAATTATGCGCATGGCATTCTCACCAAGCGCTCTTTTGGATTCACTGGTGTAAGAACACATTCTTTTGCGATCACCCAAATATAAGCCAGCATCTCTCGTGCAATGGCGGCTTTCACCACGTTTATGTGTTTGCCACGCTTCATTAAACGCTGATAGCGTTTGCACAATCGCAACTGTGATTGCCAGGCAATATCAATAATGTGTTTCGGCAAACCTTCTTGCCGTTTTTGCATCTCTGTGGAAATGTTCGCGGCATAGCGATAACTGTGTGCGCCTTCAATTAATAATCGACGAGCACGACCATTACCTGTTTTCGTTAATCCTCCCAGCTTACGATTGCCACCGGTGGAATGTTCGCTCGGCACTAAACCGACATAGGCCATTAATTTTCGTGCATGATCAAACCGTGTGAGATCACCGAGCTCGGACACAACACCTGCCGCCACCAAAAGACGAACACCCCGCATCGCCTGAATAGCCTTCACAACGGGATAGTATCGCCATTGCTTGACGTGATAGAGCAGCTCTTCATCGAGTCGTTTTAATCTCGCTATCCGTTCGTTAACAGTCTGAATCATTTCTTGTAATACCATTTGTTGCGCTGGATAAGGCAGTACCAGTTCAGTTAACCAACGCAGATGTTTGAGGGACCAGTTAGCCGTACCACCGTACTGAATATGATTGCGAAGCAATAACGCTTTGAGTTGATAGCGTGCATCATTTAAATCACGCATCGCGCGTTCTCTTGCACGTGATAAATCCCGAATAGCTTCATCTTCCGGTTCAGGGACATAAATCGGATTGAAGTCGCCGGTCTTGATCAGTTGCGCGAGCATTAATGCATCACGCTTATCCGTTTTAATGCGAGCTCCGGGCTTTTTGGGAATCAGCGATGGCGCCACGACAAAACATTGATGCCCCAGCTTGGTTAGCAAACGGTAGATCCAATAACCACAGGGACCTGCCTCATACGTAAAGACTAATGATGCGCCAGGGAATTTTGATTGTAGTTGGCGTGCTAATGTCTCGACACCTTGCTTGGTGCTGCGAATACGGCTCATTAACGCCGGTTTCTGATCGTAGCCTTCTGCCACGTAAGCCACTTCCGAGTACTCTTTTGCCGTATCTAAGCCAATAAAAATTATGTTACTGTTTGTCATGCTAGCCTCCAGGTTTATAGCGTTTACTGAACCTATATTATGGCTCTGGCTTAGCTAACCCACGAACTGGAGGCTAGCTCTAGAGGGGTGTCATAATGTCTAAATTAATTTAGGAGATTGTATTTGAAATACCTATATCTTCTACTACTTTTGACACCAACTACAGGCGCTGACGAGTTTGACTGGAGTAGTGATGTTGTCAAAATCACTAGAGCCGAACTTTCAGGCGAATCGGGTAATATTCATATTATTGTTGGTTCTCTCTGCGCTGCTGATACTGGGTTATGTGATATTTCAGCCAAATTCTCAAAATCAATAAATGATGAGGTTGAATTTTTAAGGGAATTGACTAATAGCGAAGCGAAATTGATCGTTGTAGAAAACACCGTCGAATTATCGCTTGTTTATTACCCGTTTGGATGGGATGAAGGTTTGTCAGTGAAAAAGTACTATGAATGGAACAGCGCCAATCAGATGCTGGAGATGATAAATTCTATCGAAGAATCATTTAAAATTTAACAAAGCTAGCAACCCGAAACAGCAAGCAATGGCCTTGAAAAGCAGGCCATTAAAACGCTTGCTGTTCGGGTTCTAGCGGCGTTATGCAATAGCCGGCCTCACCATATGAAAGGAATTCAGCATTGAAACTACATCTAACCGATCTTGATGAGCTTGTTCAAAAAGTGAGAAATGCTCATCCAAAGAATTATTTAAATGAAGCGGTTACTTCATACCGAGCTGGAGCATATAGAGCTGCATTAATAACCACATGGATAGCAGTGTGTGTCGATATTATTGAAAAAATTAGAGAGTTGAGCTCTTCAGGTGACGGAGCGGCAAAAGTATTGGAGGATCGGATGAATAATATTAGCCCTGCCGAACCAGCCACTATGCTAGCTTTCGAAAGAGAGCTTCTAGATATTGCATGCAACCAGCTAGAATTTTTATCGGTAATCGAAAAAGCACATCTAGAGAGACTTAAAGAAGATAGGAATATTTGTGCTCACCCTACATTTTCAACCGATGGAAGTCAGTTTTCTCCTCTAGCAGAAACAGCCCTTTCATACATTGTGCAAGCAGCTAATTACCTTCTGATACATCCACCTATGAAGGGTAAAGTTGTCGTTGAACGCTTATACGATCTTGTTAATGAACTCTCATTTCCAGAAGATGACGAAAAAGCTTTTGTTGTACTTTCATCCGATAATAATTTGGGGCGTGTTCGTTCAAGTAGCGTGAGAAACCTGGTGATTGTCTTATTGAAGCGTATCTTTCGAGATGATGACGGTATTTCTCCAGAGCTATTAGGGCGAATTGCTTCAGCTCTTGGCGCGATTTCAAGGTTATATCCTGATGTGTACCGCGAAGTTATGGAATCTAAATTGAGTCAGATGCTTAGCGAAGCTACAGATAAACATCTAAAGAGATCGATCCCTTTTTTAGTGAGAAGAACTCAGGAATGGAATAGAATTGAACAGGCTGTAAAAGTAAGGATAGAGGGGTTAGTAACATCAATGACAGTTGATGAATTGATTAGTTATAAGGTCGTTTCTCTGGCCGAAATTATTCAACAGTTAAACAATACGCTTCAAGAGAAAATGGAGAGCATAGGGGCTAAAGATAAAGTGAAGTTGCTATCGGCTGAGGCATCTCCAATTTTTAAAGCACATGCAATTGAACTATTTGTAAATGCTCTAAATTTTGATTCGGCTGAATTCCTAGGCAAGAAAATTATTTTACCTCTGAGCATGCACTTCAGTAGCGATGAGGTGGAACAAATACTTAGTGGAGCCTGTGAAAATACAGGCGCGCATGGATATAATCAAATTTTACCAGCAGGCTCTATAGATTCGTTTTTTGCGGAGTTTTATAGCGCCACCAAAGAATTCGATCCGACGTATAAAGAAACATGGGTAGGCTTTATAGAGCGTATAAAGGATAAAAGAATCTCATATGATAGTTTAAATACATCGATGATTGCCGATGGGCTAATTAAGCCTGATGAAATAGTTCCCGATCATCAAGAGGATGAGTGGCCTGATGATATCCCTTTCTAAAATGCATAACAAAAACAAGCACCGGAAAACTCTACGCTTTGCTTCGATTTTCCGGTGTTGTTGGCGTTATAGCTAAAGAGAGTTATGGATTACTTATCACTATTCAGAATGCCAACACCGATGAAAATCACGGGACGGTCGTCAAGTATCACGAACTCATTCATAAATTCAATTATCCCAATAATTGTTCCAACGAATGAGCAAGTGAAAGAAGCTTTGGGAATTCTTGGCATGAATCACGATAGTTTCCAATGCTCCTATTGTGGTGCCACTGCTTCAGAGTGGGATCACTTACGCCCTTTGGTTTTAAACAAAAAGCCAACGGGCTATATTTCTGAAATCCATAATTTGGTCCCGGCATGTGGGAAATGCAATCAATCAAAGGGCAATAAGCCTTGGCATACTTGGATCACGAGCTCGGCGAAGCTATCGCCAAAATCTAGAGGCGTGCCAGACCTTAACCAGCGCATTGATAAACTGCATAAATACGAGGCTTGGTTAGAGCCAACAAAAGTTGATTTTGAGTCAGTGGTAGGCAAAGAAAAGTGGGCGCAGCATTGGGCAAACTGGGAGTCAGTGCAAAATACTATGCGCCAAGCTCAAATGCTAGCAACTGAAATTAACCAAAAAATAGCAAAAGAGTATGCAAAGCTATAACAAGTCAATCAAAGTCGCCTTCGGCTGGACGCGCTTTCAGCGCGCCCTTTATTGAAGCGTTACGTTTACTAAGAAATCGAGGTTATGAGAAAAGTCGAATTAATTGGAGAGGCAAGTTACGTTAAATCGGTTAAGGAAGCTGGCGGTGTTTGGATATTAATGGAAGAAAATAAGCTATATTCCACCAAAGCTGAAAATGGTAACAACCTGTTTACTTGGACAAGCCAGGAAGAAGCGGAAGCATTTGCAGTCAAAACAAAGCACAAAAAATTATCTGGTGTATTTGCGCCAATTGAAATAATTTTAAATTCCTGGCTAATATCGGAATCTATGCAAATAGTTGAAGTGAGCGCTTGTCCTAGGCAAGGAATTTCTACACTTACTTATACTTCAGAAGAATACCTTGAAACATTCAAAACGTAACAAGTCGCTCAAGTTTACTCCAGCCACAAAAAGCGTGGCTTCCGTGGGACACACTACGCGTTGCTTCGTGTTTAGTAGTGGTATCGAAGTTGAGCAATAAGAACAGATTCGTTATCTATTTTATAAACAATTCTATGCTCGTCATTTATACGGCGTGACCAATATCCAGAAAGTGCATGCTTTAAAGGTTCAGGTTTTCCGATACCGTTAAAGGGTTCTCGCTGAATGTTTTTAATTAGAGCGTTTATTCTTTTTAAAAGTTTTTTGTCGGTTTTCTGCCAATAAAGGTAATCTTCCCATGCGTTTTCAGCGAAAACTAATTTCATTCCGCAAGCTTCCTTTCTTGGCCTCGTCCTTCTTCAAGATCCACTACAGCCTGTATCAATCGGCGCGCATTCTTAGGGCTTCTAAGCAGGTAAGCGGTTTCTTCCATGGCTTGGTAATCTTCCATAGAAATCATAACCACGGCGCCTTCCCCCTTGCGGGTTATGGCCACTGGGGCATGATCGTCACATACCTTTTCCATCGTTTTGGCAAGGTTGCTTCGGGCTGAGGTATAGCTTATGCTGTCCATCTTCGATAACCTGTACATGTACAAAATACTGTACATTGTACACCTTGTAACAAGTAAAGCAAGCCGACGCTGAAAAGCGTGAAGTCTCCCACTTTAATGGATATATTAATGACCTTTGCTGGTTCAGTTAGCAGTGGATCGTAGCTCGATGGGGATTGCTAGTTGAAGTGTGTTTTAGAAAAATGTTTTATCTTTCTTCGTCATCATCGTCAGAATAATCTTCGTCTTCCTCGAAGTCGTCTTCTTCATTTTCATCATCAGATTCTTCATCTAAAAATAATCTTTCGAGTGCGTCTTCGCCTTCTAGATCACCTTCTTCGCTGACGCTATAAAACACTTCTACTTGAACTTCGCCGTCGGCAAAGAATTCAGCTTCCCATCGTTCGCCTTCAATGGATACTAATACCATCAGAGTTTCATCTGAATTGTGTTCAAAGGTGTAGGGTAAGCCTGCGTCGTCGAGGCGATTCAGAAAGTCGAGTAGTTTTTGAAAGCTGTTAAGAGAGCCAGCTTGCGAACTATTTGAGAAAAGGTCATCTGAGTTCATATGCGTAGCTCTCGAGTTGGTGTTACTTGGGACGATTGTTTTTAGGGTGGAAAGTCAGTGGGCGCATCTTATTTTGCTTTGGGTTTAAAAGCTAATAAAACATTTCCTGGAGGTTGTCTAAAACCACCATAGCCTGAGCTGACAAAAACCATTCCGTTTCCTGCAAACACTGAATGACTATCGATGCCGCCTCCATTGGCAGTGATTCCGTTTAAGGTCTTGAAATCTTTTAGCGTGTCATATTGCCAGATGATCTCTCCATTTTTTCCATCAAAAATATAAAGACGTCCATCGAGAGCACCAGCGATGACTGATTTGTCGATTGATAATGGAGCGGCCGATAATCCGTATTTACTATCGCAAAGATCAAAACGTTTTTTTCTGTCACCGGAGCAATCAGAGGTAATGGGTGTCTGCCATAAAACTTTTCCGCTGGTGATGTCGATAGCGTTCATACCTGGTTGTGGAATATAGTCTTTAAATTGCGGCATGTGAGGATCACTGATTGGGGCATAGACTTGTGTGCCATCAATGGCCATTCCCCAGTGTATTCCACCTAAAGGGGAGCCGTAACCAAACGTATTTCGCCAAATTAATTTGCCATTGTTATCAGGATCAAGCGCCCAAACATCTCCAGATTTTTGACCGGCTAAAATAATATCTTTTCCGTTTTTATCTTGAGCAATAATTGCTGCTGCGCCGAAGTCATAATCTTTTAAAACGCTGTCTTTGGGAGAAGGACAGTTCGGTCCTGATTTTTCATGAGGTTCACGACAGGCTAGATTCCACACATCGTTCGCCAATGCTTGGAAATGCCATTTTAATTTCCCTGTTTCGATATCTAATGCCAGTACGGCATCACTGGTCGTGGTTGCTGGTAGCGATGTATTTTGTCCTGTCGTGATATATACAAGACCGCGTTTTGCATCGACCGTTGGTGTTGACCAAACAGGAGCGCCAGAAGGCCCGCGAAGTTTTACACCTATTTTACTTAGCTTGCCGGTATATTTTGCATCTGGTGTGGTGTGATAGGTCCACAGTTTTTCACCCGTTTTTTTGTTTAATGCGATTACAGCTCCGTGTTCTACACAACATTCGAAATTCGGGTTAGCGCCGGAGCCGACACCTGAAGCTGACAGCGGAACAATAATTTTATCTTTGTATAAAACGGGCGAGCCAGTGATACCTGCGCGTTTTGAATGTTTTGCTTCTGCTTTCCAAATTAATGAACCATCTTTTGGGTTAACGGCATGAACTTGTCCCATGCGGTCAGCAAGAATTAACACTTTTTTCCCTGCGTCATCAAGATCGCCATAAGAAATGGAAGAGCGAAGTGCTCCACCCGCTTCGTAAACCCATTTGACGCAAGCGCTTTCAGTATCGAGTGCAAGTAATTTACCCGTAGGGTCTGGTGTATAAAATAAAGTGGAGCCGACAATAACAGGAGATGAGCGCAAACTTTTTGTGTTAGGAAAACCAATGGCCCATGCTAATTCTAAATTTTTTAAATCATTGCTGCTCAAACCAGCTTGTTGTGCAGTTAAGTGACGCGAGCTTTTATGATCGACACCAAACATAGATAAACTTGCAGGTTGTTTTAAATCAATCGTTTTATTTTTTTCTGAGCACATCATGCCAGCAACCCAGTCGCCTTCGACGGAACTGTCAGCCGCGAGATAGTTGATAACATCATCTAGTTCGTGAGATTTTAAATTGATTGCTTGCTGTTGCATCACTCCATTAGTGAGTGTGTAACGTAAAGCTTGCGGGCTCATTAGTTGCAATGCTGAAAGAGCGGGTGCTCGAGTGCTGTCAGGGCTGTTGTGACAAACCGCGCAGTTTTGTTGGTAGATCGCCTGACCTGGCTCGCTTTCCTGTGCTGAGGTAAATGCTGTAGCCATGATTAAAGAAGTACTTAGGATTACTTGCGACAATTTTTTTATGTTGAAGTTTATATTGAAAACAGAACGAGAAAAAAAAGCTTGTGAGAAATCAACGTGGTTGTTGCTTGTAAAGAGCATCTTAAGTACCTATTGAATGTGAGCCGCTAAATGAGAATCGTTTTGTGGATCCGATGTGAATCTCTGAATTACTTACAATAATAGTTATTTAATTTATTGTTAGTCTTGTCTTAAATGCAGTCAGGGTTAAAGCGATAAAAGATAGAGTATTCAAGCGATGCGAGGAATTTATGTCAACCAAATAGTCGAAATTTTTGTAAAGAGAAGTTTGAGGTGGGCGAGCTGAAAACAAGGAAAATTAAATTTTAAAAATAGTTTCCATTTAGGCTGAAACTGAAGCGAAGAATGTAGCCAGTACTCAGAAATATATTATTGAGTACTGGCCGGAAGATTATGTACAGACTACTACGCGGACCATTTCTAAGCTCAGTTGTGCCGACTGTAAGTGAGAATGAAGTTCTCGAATGTGTTGTTCTAAATAATCTATTTCTTCTTGGCGAATGTTCGGGTTCACCTTAGCTAGTGTTTTTAAGCGTGTTAGTTCAACTTGCTGTCGTTCCTGCATGTTTGATAGTGCTTTTTCAATAATAGAAGACTTTTGTTGATCGGCTTCTTCTTGGCATTTATTAATTAGTGTCACTATTTCTTTTTTGGCATGCTTAACGATACCTTGGGCTGTTTTTTTATTGGGTACAGGTTGGTGAAACTTATTAAGTTGTTTGAAGTTGATCAGATTTGAAAGATTATTTTTTTCACTCATGAAAACGCGAATGGTATTTTTTTCAAAGTAGCTGCCAAGTTGTAAGACTTTGGGTCCAGGACAGTGCGCTGAAAAAACAGATTCAAGTACTAATGTTCCAGGCGGTAGAGGTGGAAGTTTAATCGTCCCGACGGATGTGTTGCCCCGTTCATAACTCATTGTCATATCCATGGCGCCTTTTACCATGGGGTGTTCCCACGTTAAAAATTCCATGTCCTCCCTACTTAACGCTATGTCGCGATTATAGGTTGCCGTTAAACCTTCATCGGGAAGGCCTGGAAAACTGTGATTGTGCATGTGGTCCGTTGGGTGGAGGACGATGGCGTTTTCACTATGAACATCTTCGTCAACACCAAACGTTTCAAATACATCCGACATGTATTCTGGTAGTTTTTTATTGCTGTCAGATTTTCCGATCGCTTCGATGAGTGCTTCGGATTTTTCATGGTTGCAAGAGTTGAGTTCTAATAATTGATCGCGACCTTCACTCAGTTTTTTGAGTAAGGTTTGTGTTGTGCTGTGAGTGTCTGCAATGAGTTGTTCCCATTCCTTTTTGTCATCACTTGTTAACGATGATTTCAAACGGGTTTCAAATTCTTGAAACAACATGTGAGCAGCAGGGCAGGAGACTTCAATTCCGTTAATGCCTTTGTGATGCCATTCTAATAATTTTTCAGTTGCACTCTGAGTGAGACTATCCTGAGCTTTATAAAAAGGAACGTGGATTTGAACATCATTTTTTTGGCCGATACGCGCGAGCCGCCCAATACGTTGTTCTAATAAATCAGGGTTGAGAGGCAGATCAAAAAGGATTAGATGTTGAGCAAATTGGAAGTTACGCCCCTCACTACCGATTTCGGAACATACCATTATTTGAGCGCCGTCGAAGTCATCTGAAAAATATGCAGCAGCGCGGTCACGTTCGATTAAACTAAGTTCGCTATGAAAAGCTGTCGAGCGAACGCCTTTTCTTAATCGAAGAAAATCTTCAAGTTCCAACGTTGTTTCGTGTTGGTTGCAAATCAGTAAGGCTTTTTCTGATCGATGTTCTTTAAGCCAGTCAACTAACCAGCTAACGCGTGGATCTTCTTGTAGCCATTGGCTGCCAATAATATTTTCTGGGCGAAGTAGGTCATTGACAGAAAAATGTTGTGATGCATTCTCTGCCAAATAATCTGTAGGAGTATCAATTGGGTGGGGAATAAGTTTTCGTACTGGAAAGCCCTTCACAGCTGAGCGGGTATTTCTAAATAAAACTCGTCCAGTGCCATGATGATCGAGCAGGTGTTGAATGCAATCATTAATAATATGTTCAACATCTTTGTTGTCGGTAATCTCTGAATCGTCATCTGCTTTTAAGGCGGTGATCAGTTGATTGCATTTTTCTTCGCCGACATACTTATTCAGTGCAGAAATATTTTTGTTGTTGTTGAGGATGTTATTTTTTATGTCATCAGATAATAGTATTTGAACAAGATCGTTCGCGGGTTGGTAATCTTTTTCTTCTTCTTTGTATTTTTCAAAATCAAAATAACGATTGGGGTCTAATAATCGTAACCTTGCGAAATGACTTTCTTCGCCAAGTTGCTCGGGCGTCGCCGTTAATAATAAAAGCCCTTTTGTATGAGTTGCCAAAGATTCAACACAGCGATAATGTTGGCCTGCTTTTGAATCTTTATTGTCCGTCCATACAAGATGATGAGCTTCGTCGACAACAATCAAATCCCAGCCCGTGTCTTCTGCTTGCTTTTGTCTTTGCTCGTCACTGGCTAGAAAATCTAAGCTGCATAAAACAAGTTGAGTTGTATCAAAGGGATTACTGTCGTTGGCCAGCAAAGCTTCATGACGATCTTCGTCGAGTACGGTAAATTGCAAATTAAATCGCCGTAACATTTCTACGAGCCACTGATGAACGAGTGAGTCGGGGACAGCAATTAAAATGCGTTCGGCTCGACCTGTTTGTAATTGATGATGAATAATTAAACCGGCTTCGATGGTTTTTCCTAAGCCGACTTCATCGGCCAATAAAACCCGTGGCGCATATCGGTTTGCCACTTCATTGGCGATATGTAATTGATGAGGTAATAGTTGAACGCGAGCACCTAAAAGTCCCTGCGATTGAGAATGTATTTGGGCTTCTTTATGCAGCAGCGTTTTGTAGCGCAATGTGTATTGATTGAGTTTGTCGATTTGTCCTGCGAATAGTCGATCTTGTGGCCGATTAAATTGAACAAAGCTATTCAATTCTAATTCAGGGATAACATGAGGTTCGCCTTCTTCATCGAGTCCGGCGTAAACGATGTAACCTTGCTCTTCTTCTACTTGGGATACGGTAATTTTTAATTTTTGTGTATTCGATATCTGATCGCCGATTTGGTATTGCACTCGGTTAAGGGGAGCATTGTCGTTAGCATAGGTGCGACGCTCACTTGATGCCGGAAATTGAACTGTGACTCTTCTATTCTCATCATCAGTGATTACGCCCAGACCGAGTTCTGGCTCTGTATTACTTATCCAGCGTTGACCTAATTTAAATTGTGATTCAGACAAAATGCAAAAACTCCTGACGTGACTAAATGTTTTAAAATGTATTGATGAAAGAGGCGGTATGTTTAATTAAGACTTTGGGTGTTCAGATATAATGGGAATCCAAATGTTAGGCGTTTAAAATGGGGAAGTATTGTAACAGACAGAGCTTTAATAAAAAGGTTATCCCCGTTTGTAAAACTAAATACAAAGAGTTTGGTGTATGGGCAAAGACTAAGCGGGTTCTTCGGATAGAGAGCGAATAAAATCAGGATCGTTAAGTTGTTCTTCGGTAAATTCATTTTCTTCATTGCTTTTGTCAGGAGCTATGATTTTACCGTCTAGTTCATCAAGCTCGCGCTTTATTTGTTTTTTCATGCGTTTACTTTTGGTGTTTTCAAGGACAAGATCATAATATTTTTGGCTTTCCGGTTTGTTGTCGAGGCCTTTATAAGCTCGAGCTAGTAAGTAATAGCCACTGTTTTCTGAGGTTTCATCCCATAGTTTTGGACCACTAAGAAACTTTTTTCCGTAATCTAATGCTTGTGGGTAGTTCTCAAGTCGTAAATATAATTCTCCTAATGAATAGGCAATCATTGTTTTGTTTGGGAATTGTTTGTCGGCATTTAATAATATCTTTTCGGCCCTGTCATATTCTTCATTTTTTATGGCGATGGTACTGTTGACGACCATGTGCTGCAGCGGACCAATTTCGGCAAGGCGAGAATTGAGCTCTAAACCTCTGTCTTCATTACCACCCATAATGCCGGGTGCATTAATTAATACCTGAATTAGATAAAAATTGGCGCTAGTATGTTTGGGGTTTATTTCGATTGATTTTTCTAGGTGTAAAACCGCTTTTTTGAGCATCTTTCGAACTTTTAAGATGCTGACATAGCCCGTGCGTGCTAAATAAGAAATACCTAATGCATAATGTGATTCTGCATTTTTCGGGTTTATCACGAGAGACTTTTCCAAAGACTGTATAGCATTTTTGCTGTCTTGAAGTTTGTATTGGCTCATACCTAAAAGCTGGAGTGCTTTGGCATCGCTTAAGTTTTGTTCTGCTTCAGCTGAAAAAATAGATTTCGCTTTTAAGTATTCGCCTTTTTCAAAGAAGGCCATGCCTTCCTTGAGTGTTTCAGACAAGTCAGTATTAAGTTTGTTATTAGATTGGCTTGCAGAGAATGATAAGCTTGAGAAAAAGCAGAAAGCAAAAATCGTAAAGCAAACTAGCGTCCTTTTCTTTGGGTGTGTTTTTGTCTTTTCTTTTGTTTCTAATGATAATTGAGTATCCATTCAAACCTTCTTGATTATTTATTCGTGTGGCTGTTATTAATGACAGTGCCTGTATGAACAAAGTTTCCTTCGATGACATATTGTCCTTCTCCTTTAAAACCTTTTTCAAAATCACTTGTGAGCGTTTTCAGTAGCTCATATGAAAAAGTGTTGGGCTTGGAGGAATTGAATTCTAACTTTGCATGTCTAAAATCAAAATATTGTTGAGCGAGAGGGTATAAACATTTGAAAATACTTTCTTTGGCTGAAAACACGAGCGTTAAATATTTTTGAAAGTCTTCAGTCAGCCACAATGTATCGGTATGGTTTTCAGTCTCAGTCAAAATGTGCGAATGAATATTGTCGGCAGTTCTTTTTTTGATAAGTTTTTCGCTATCAATACCGATGGCTCGAATGTGTTTTTTTTCTGCGACAACGGCAGAGGCAAATCCTTTTGAATGCGTGATTGAGCCTGTGTAGCCTTCAGGCCATTTGGGAGATCGGTCCTCATTACTTTCAAAATTAGTGTTAACTCTACTCGATATTTTTTTCAATGATTGGCTGGCGCAGTAACGGCCTGCAATGTATTCGGCTTTTCGTTTTTCAACGGCTGTTTTTAATTTTTCAGGCAGTGCAATCTCGTATTCTGTGATGACTTTTTCTGAATACAGTGATTGATCAAACTGACAAGATGTTTGATGGCAATACTCTGAAAGCTGTAAAGGATTGTTGCTGAGAACGATCATTAACTCGTTTGTCCACTATTATTAGCTCGCAACATGAGCTAGGTACCTAAATTTTCAGTATATAGTGCGTAATTATACCTTCAGAATATAATTTAACCACGTTTACCTGTGCTGTTTAAACCTAGAGAAATACTTATTTTTATAGAAGTTCTAGTTATGGGCAAGCTGGAAATCGCTGTATACTGACTGGCTAAAAGGCTGAGGCCTGTTTCGAAGCTCAGGTTAAAATTAGACAAATGACTTTAGAGATCAAAAATAATGACTGATATAGATTCAAATCCAAATATAGTTTCAATTAATGATTCTAATGCTCAACAAATGTTGATTGATGAATCTCATCAACGCTTAGTTGTTGCTGATTTTTGGGCTGATTGGTGCGCGCCGTGTAAAGCTCTTATGCCTTTATTAGAAAAGTTAGCCGATGAGTATGCAGGTCAGTTTTTATTGGCAAAGGTTAATGCTGATGAACAGGCAGGTATTACAGGGCAGTTTGGAGTTCAGAGTTTGCCAACAGTTATGTTGATCAAAGATGGTCAGCCAATCGATGGGTTTACAGGAGCTCAAGCTGAAAATTCTATCAGGGACTTACTAGAGAAGCATTTGCCTAAGTCTTGGGATGTTCAATATCAACAAGCGCAATTATTTATTGACGTAAATAATTTCGATGATGCATTGCCGCTTCTGCGTGAAGCTTATCAAGCCTCGAGTCAACGGAGTGATATTGCTTTATTGCTTGCACAAGTTTATATCGAACTGAATCGTACTGAAGAAGCGGAAGACGTTATTAGTAAAATTCCAATGGTCGATCAAGATGCAGTTTACGAAAAAATTAAAGCGCAGCTAGAATTAAAAAAAGAAGCTTCAAAGAGCCCTGAGTTAGAAGCTCTTGAAGCAAGGCACCAAGAAAACCCTAACGATTTAGCTGTTGCATACCAGTTGGCATTACAGCTGAGTCAAGATAATCATCATCGAGAGGCAATGGAGTTGTTGTATTCCATTCTTCAAGAAAACTTAAATTATGAAGATGGTGCGGTGAAAAAATCTTTGGTGGATATGATAGCGAGTTTAGGGAAAGGTGATCCATTGTCAGTAGAGTATCAGCGAAAAATGTATACACTGTTGTACTAAATGCGACGTCAAAAAATAAAAAATTCTGTCAAACGGTTGATTTAAAGAAATAAAAAGAGAATTAAAAGCGTTATGAAAAAAATATCGAGAGCCACGGTTAGGCCAAAAAGAAGTTTGAATTTATTGTCTCATCGCGAGATAAAAGGAGTGATGGAAACGAACGAAGACATTTTTCAAATTTTCCGTTTGTGTGCATTGGCTGTATTAAATACAGGTAGTGAAGAAGATGATGTTGAAGAAGTGTTTGAGAAATATGCAGATTTTGAAGTGGAAGTTATTTCAGAGTCGAGAGGAATTAAGCTGGAAGTTAGAAATGCACCAGCATCCGCGTTCGTTGATGGGCAAATGATTCAAGGGATACGTGATCATTTGTTTTCTGTGTTACGGGATGTCGTTTATACGGAGCATAAGATTTCTCGCGACAAGCGTTTTGATTTTTCCAATAGCGAAGGTTTAACGGATTCAGTCTTTAGGATATTAAGAAACGCTGGTGTTGTTCAGCCGAATAGAGCTCCCAATCTTGTTGTGTGTTGGGGTGGCCATTCTATCGATCGAATTGAATATGATTATTCCAAAGAAGTAGGTTATGAGTTGGGTTTGCGCGGTCTTGATGTGGCGACTGGTTGTGGTATTGGCGCTATGAAAGGGCCAATGAAAGGCGCATTAATTGGGCATGCAAAGCAGCAAATTAGAAACGGCCGTTATGTTGGAATTACCGAGCCAGGAATTATTGCTTCGGAGTCACCCAATCCGACAGTGAATGAATTAGTTATTTTGCCGGATATTGAAAAACGTTTAGAAGCGTTTGTCAGGCTCGCACATTGCATTATTGTTTTTCCTGGTGGTGCAGGAACAGCGGAAGAGGTGTTGTACTTACTGGGTATTTTAATTCATCCAGAAAATTCTGAAATTCCGTTACCGGTCATTTTTGCTGCCCCAGAAGGTAGAGAAGCTTATTTCGAGCAGCTAGATAATTTTATTCAAACGACATTAGGAAAAGAAGCGGCTAATTATTACGAAATTATATCGGGTGATCCAGCAAGGGTTGCGCGAACGGCAAAGGCGGGAATAGAAAAAGTAGTTCGCTACCGAAGACGTGTGCAAGAATCTTATGCGTACAATTGGAATACATTCATTCCTGAAGATTTTCAGCAGCCATTTATGCCAACACATGAAAACATGGCGAATTTAAAACTGAATTTAACGTCATCAAAACATGAATTAGCCGCTGAACTGCGTCGTGCTTTTTCAGGTATTGTTGCAGGTAATGTTAAGTCGTTTGGCGTTCAGCAAATACATGAACATGGACCATATCAAATAAAAGCCGATCCTTCATTGATAGGCGCTTTAAGTGATATGTTAGATAGTTTTGTGAAACAAGGGCGAATGAAATTAAACTCGGATGATTACGAACCGTGTTTTGAAATCGTTAAATAAATTATCGTGTGGCAATCTATTTTGCCTTTAGGCTAAAAAAATACTCTCCGTTATAGGTTTTTTTGTCGCCTTCAATCATCGCTTCCCACTCAACTTTGTATTTGCCATCAGGTATAGGGTGGGATTTTATTTCAATCATTAAATCGTCTGCGCCCATTGTGTGAAATCGAGTTAACTCTTCTTCACCGCGTGGACCGGTTAATTTGAGATTACTTTTGCTGACGTCTGGTTTGCCGGCTAAAAATACACGGAGTGTTCTTGGCCGGCGTTCTAGTTGAGAGCCTACAGCTGGGTCAGCTTTTAAAAAAATGTCCTTCTCAGGCTCACTGCTGCAAGCTACCAACCCGATTGAGATAATGAAAATTATTAGCAGGCTTGTAAAATTTTTTTTTAGTCTGGTAATAGCTACATCAACAGATGAAGGCATTATTTTCTCCGATTTTTTTATTTCAGGGTGATAGCTTTAGTATCATCCTTTTTGCGGTAAATAAATGTTTGTAAATTGCTAATTATTCTTAAGCTTATATTTTGGCTTTGTCGCTCATCATTTGAGTGTTGTTTGCAACTTTAAACCAAAATGGTTTTGGCACTATCAACACGTTGCTTGTCATCCCCCGATGGTGGTAAATCATTTCCTTTTTGTACTGCAGGTCGATCACCAATTTCAAATAGCCATCTTTTTAGGTGTGGTAAGCCATCTATTTCTACACCAGACCAGCGATAGGTTCTCGCCCAAGCCCAGCTTGCGATATCAGCAATACTGAAGTCACCTGCTAGATATTGATGATTTTCTAAGTGGGTATCTAAAACAGTAAACAATCGTTTTACTTCGTTATGATATCGTTCAATCGCGCTCGGTAGTTTTTCTGGGAAATAGCGGAAGAAGACATTAGCTTGTCCCATCATCGGTCCAAGACCACCCATTTGCCACATTAGCCACTGAAGCACTTCGGAACGGCCTTTCGGATCAGCTGGCATGAGCTGTCCCGTTTTCTCGGCGAGATAAATTAAAATTGCACCAGATTCAAAAACAGCAAAGTCATCTTCACCACGATCGACGATTGCGGGGATCCTTCCATTAGGATTGATCGCTAAGAATTCGGGTGTGTGTTGTTGTTTTTTCTGGAGGCTTAAGGTAATTAAATTGTAATCCAGTTTTAACTCTTCGAGAGCGATGGTGATTTTTTTTCCATTTGGTGTAGCTGCAGTATAAAGGTCTATCATAATCGGCACCTAGTTTTGCTCTTATTAAATTTATGGAATAAATGACTACTGATATCCTTTTGCTTGTAATTGAAATAAATGTGCATACCTGCCATTCAATGAAAGTAATTTTTCATGATTACCGTGTTCTATAATTTTTCCGTGTTCCATGACAAGAATTTCATCTGCCATTCTTACAGTTGAAAAGCGATGTGAGATTAATATAACAATTTTCTTTTTCGCATGCTGACGAAAATGTTCGAAAATGTTTGCTTCTGCTTGAGCATCCATAGCAGCAGTAGGTTCATCAAGGACTAAAATATCAGCGTCTTCTCGCATGAATGCTCGTGATAGCGCAATTTTTTGCCATTGGCCACCTGATAACTCTTGACCACCTTTAAACCATCGGCCAAGTTGTGTATTAAACCCATCGTCTAGATCGTCAATGAAATCAGTTGCCATTCCTTTCTCTGCCGCATCTTTCCAGCGTTCACTATCGGCAAAATTCGTAACATCACCAGCGCCCACATTTTCCCCCACCAGCATTTGATAGCGTACAAAATCTTGAAAGATCACGCCGATGCGTTTTCGTAATGCTTCAGCATTCCACTCTTGTATGTCTAATCCATCTAAGAGCACTTGTCCTTCTGTTGGCGTGTAGAGTCGAGTTAATAATTTAATGAGTGTTGTTTTTCCTGATCCGTTTTCACCAACGAGCGCTAGGCTCATTCCCGGTTTTAAATGCAGGTTTACATTTTGAAGCGCAGGTTGTGTATTTCCTGAATAGGTAAAGGAAACGTTTTCGAAGCGAATGCCGTCGTTTTTTATAATACCTTTTGTTGCATCCCCTTTTTGCGGCTCTACTTCTTGTTCTAAATATTCGTAGAGATTGGAAAGATAAAGGTTGTCTTCATACATTCCGCTGATGGCGGTTAGGTTTGCACTCACTGCAGATTGCCCTTGTTTAAAAACAGCAAGGTACATTGTCATTTGTCCCAGTGTGATTTTACTGGCAATGGTTGAAACCACAATCCATGCATAGGCAAAATAAAAAGCAGCCGTGCCGACTAAACCTAAAATAAAACCCCAAAAATCTCGTTTGAGGGTGAGTTCTCTGTCTGCTTTATAAAGTTTGTGAAAAATATCTTTGTAGCGTTGCAGTAGTAATGGACCGAGCTGAAAAAGTTTAACTTCTTTGGCGCTGTCTTCTCGGGCAAGAACTGTTTCTAAATACATTTGCATGCGAGTTTCTGGTGAGCGCCAACGAAATAATTTAAAAGCATCGCCTGAGAATTTTGTTTCCGCAATAAAAACAGGTAATGCACCAGCAATTAAAATTAAGATGACCCAAGGTGAAAACTGTATGAGTAAAACGCCAAAACTAAACAATGAAATACTATTTTGCAGTAAGCCAAATGTACGATTTACTAAGCTGAGAGGACGAGAAGAAGCTTCTCGGCGAGCACGAGTGAGCTTGTCGTAAAACTCGGAATCTTCAAAATGCGACATTTGCAATTCTAGCGCTTTCTCTAAAATCATTACATTCACACGTTGGCCGAGTTGGGCGCGTAATAGTGATTGAATGACAGATATACCACGCTGCGATGCTGTGAGAGCGGTGATGATTAGCGCTTCGATAATGATAAGTTCGATGACTAGTTCACTATCGATAATGCTGGTTTGCTGATATTGATCGATTGCAGTGACAACATTATCGACAATCAGTTGCCCTACATAGGCGATGAAGGCAGGAAGCACGCCTGCGATTAATGTGAGGATTCCCAAACCAATAGTCAATGAATGGGATGTGCTCCAGACAAGGTCGATGGCTCGTTTGCTGTAGCGAAAAACACCAAAAAACTGCTGTAGAAAGTTGTCGCTTTGTTTCCAGGGCTGGCTATGGGCCAAAACAGTTGTCCTCCTGCATTATAAAAAAGAAATAAAGACGGCATCGTCTTAAAAACGATTCATGATAAAGCTTTTAACCGGTGGATGGCATTGCTTCTTTGTTTGTGTCGGCACACTGAGATTTAATTCTTTTGAAAAGGCCTTTAAACGAATACTTTTTGAAGTTCGATGAATGTAAAACCAGATCAATGGTTGCCTATTAATTGGACAATGAGTAAGTGTTTACTATAGTTGAGATATGCGCCAGTCTTGTCCTTTCGGATGAATGTGCTGGGTTGGTATGTTGAGGTCGAAATCATAGAGCGGCTCATGGAGAGTACCTTATGGCAGATGATCAAACACCTGAAAAAGCAATAGAAGAAATATCGGACCTTGATCGATTAGAAAATTCGGTGAAAACAAATCGGTTATTATTTTTTGTTTCGCTTATTTTTATCCTATTGGTCGCGGGCTTCATAGCAGTTTCTCATTTATCGATTACTAAAGAGTTAAGTTTGAGACGAGAGGTTGCTAGTGAAGAGCTGACTAAAAAGTTTTCCAGAATGGAATCTTATCTCCTGCATTTGTCAGAGTTACAAAACTCTCAGGCTAAGTTGTACATGACGTTTGATGATACGTTGTTAGAAGTGCGCGAGATGTATAACGATGAAAGGGTTAATCAATTAAGGCGATTAATGATTGATCGTGAAGGTGATAATCAGCGTATTTTGGAGCTTATGTTTGTCAGTGTTGAAAATTTATCAGTGATGACTAGAGCAGATAAAAAATGGCTGACAGATTTTAAGAAAAAGATTGAGGCCGCAAAAAAGGATTCAAAACTGAGAGAACAAGAAATAGAGGGTTCTCTTAAAGCAGCGGGATAATTTTATGTCACAGTGCTGAATTTCAAAAACACCTGGTAATTTTAAATATTATGGCTGAAGAAGATCCAACAAAAACGGACACAGGATTAGCGGATACAACAACGCCAAATGTTGTTGAGGTGACTGGTAAACTTTCCGATGAAGAAAGAATAAATAGGGTCGTGTCATCTTTGAGAAATTGGCAGCGAGGGGCATTTCTGTGTCTGTTTTTTTGTGTTGTTGTACTCGGTGCGTCGATTTTCATGTTCCTTGGCGGTGGTTCTGTAACAGCAAATACTGAGCTTATTCCGTTGGAGTTATTACCAGCCAATCGGATGAATGCTCTTTCTGCGGCGAGGAAGGAAAAAAGGAAACAGAGTAGGGAAGCTTCAAAAGACCTAGAAGCATTGCTCGTCACCGATAAAGCTCAAGCTGCCGTATCGGATGCAAAAAAAATAGTACAATTAATGATCGACAGTGAAAATCGATTTCTGACCTCGATCATTGAATATGGCCAAGCCATGGAGTCTGTCACTCTCTCAATTGGTGGTGCTAATGAGTGGAATTATGGTTTTCAGAAATCACTAATTGCCTATGAAGAGCTAAGTCGATCTAGAGTTTCTGAGCTAAAAGCGAAGCTTGAAGAGTTTCCAGTATGGGATTCTGATTAAAACTTCTTTTAAATCAATTGGTTAGGTGTCTCGTCATTCGCTTTTTATTTGAGTGGAAGAGTGCTGGATCTTGTTTTTCTATTCGTACATTCGTTTGCATGTACTAGATATATTCCTTTTAGCCTTGATGATTGAAAATTCCTGCCTCTATAAAAATTACTTATCTCCAGTATTCTTTGCCTAATTCATTCTTTTAGAGACTGTGTTATCCGCATAAATACTGGCATAATAGCGCGCCCCAATTTCAGGGTTTCGTGGCAAAGATTTTGTGCCATTTTCTTAGTATCTGCTTCCAATACCGTAGCTGAGGACAACTATGCAACCGTCGGTTAAACCCAGTAATCCTAATTTTTCTTCTGGTCCATGCGCTAAGCGGCCTGGATATAATGTTGATCAGCTCGATATTCGTTGCTTAGGCCGCTCTCATCGCTCATCGCTTGGGAAGGAGCTACTTGGTCAAGTATGTTCAGATACAGTAGAAATGCTTGGGTTGCCAGAAGGCTATAAAGTAGGCGTTGTCCCTGGATCAGATACGGGCGCCGTTGAGATGGCAATGTGGTCTCTTCTTGGTCAGCGTGGTGTGGATGTCATGCAGTGGGAGTCGTTTGGTAAAGGCTGGCTTACTGATGTGACTAAGCAATTGAAACTCGACAATGTGCGAGCGCTTGAAGCCGATTACGGGCAACTACCAGATTTTACTCAAGTTAATTTTAAAAATGATGTTGTGTTCACTTGGAATGGAACAACGTCAGGTGTGAAAGTGCCGAATGGCGATTGGATTGATGATAATCGTGAAGGGCTAACAATTTGTGATGCGACTTCCGCTGTTTTTGCGATGGAAATGCCATGGGAAAAATTAGACGTTATTACTTTCTCTTGGCAGAAAGTATTAGGCGGTGAGGGAGCTCACGGTATGTTGATTTTAAGCCCTCGAGCGATTGAGCGACTCGAGTCGTATACTCCAGCATGGCCGATGCCAAAAATTTTCCGGTTAACTAAAGGTGGAAAATTAATTGATGGTATTTTCCGAGGAGAAACTATCAATACACCCTCTATGTTATGTGTTGCTGATTACTTAGATGCTTTGACTTGGGTGAAAAGTTTAGGCGGTCTTTCTGGTGCTATCAAAAAATCAGAAGACAATCTTGATGTGCTGAAGTCATTCGTCTCAGAAAACGACTGGATTAATTTTCTAGCAGAAGATGATTCAACTATTTCTAACACCAGTGTTTGCTTGTCAGTAAACGCTGAAGCCGATCAAATAAAACAGATGGTCAAATTGCTCGACAAAGAAGGCGTGGCTTACGATATAGGCGCCTACAGAGATGCACCTCCAGGTTTGCGAATTTGGTGTGGGGCTACAGTTGAAGCAACTGATCTAAAAGCGTTATGCCCTTGGTTACTTTGGGCGTATGAGCAAGTGACGAAGTAAATTTATTTTTTGCTTTTATCTATTAAAGATAGTCACAGAAAAGATTTATTTTTCTTATAGGAAGTTAAGTCATGTTTAAAATCAAAACATACAATGCCATTTCGGTTAAAGGACTCGATCGATTCAGTCGTGACAAGTATGAGGTTGCGAGTGAGGTTGGTCATCCAGACGGGTATATTTTACGGAGCCATAAGTTACACGGCGAAGCAATTCCATCGACGGTTAAAGCAATTGCTCGTGCTGGCGCAGGTGTAAATAATATTCCTGTTGATGAATACACTAAGCAGGGCGTTGTTGTATTTAATACACCGGGTGCGAATGCTAATGCTGTAAAAGAATTGGTATTAGCAGGTTTGTTGTTGAGTTCTCGAGGAATTGTTAGCGGAATGAATTTTGTATCGACTTTAGGTGATATGAAAGATGCTGGTGAAATGAGTAAGTTGCTAGAGGCTGAGAAAAAACGCTTTGCCGGTAGTGAGCTTGCCGGTAAAAAATTAGGTGTTGTTGGTCTTGGTGCAATTGGTTCGATGGTTGCAGAAATGGGATTGGCATTAGGAATGGATGTGGCGGGATATGATCCGGCGTTATCCGTTGAAGCCGCATGGCGATTGCCGAGTCAAGTCATTCGCAAAGAAAACTTGCAAGCATTGTTGTCTCACGCAGATTACATTACGTTGCATGTTCCAGCCATTGAGCCAACAAAAAATATGATTAATACTGAAGCGTTAAAATCAGTAAAAAAAGGCGCTGTACTTTTAAACTTTGCTCGTGATGCCATTGTCGATTCAAAAGCGATTGTAGATAGCTTAGATGCGGGACAGCTAGGACAGTATATTTGTGATTTTCCGGAACCGTGCTTAATTGGTCGTACGGATGTGATTGCGATGCCACATATCGGCGCGAGTACTGCAGAAGCTGAAGAAAACTGCGCAGTAATGGCCGCTAATCAATTAATGGATTATTTGGAAAATGGCAACATTGTAAATTCTGTTAATTTTCCAGCCGTGCAAATGTCTCGAACAACAGGCTGCAGAATGACTTTCGTTAATGAAAATGTTTCTGGCGTATTAGGAAATGTGTTAACTGTTTTGGCGGCTCAAAATCTTAATGTTGTTGATATGATGAATAAAAGCCGTGGTGATATTGCCTACAATATTGTCGATCTAGAGCAAGCGCCTTCTGATGATGCGATTAAAGCAATAGAAAAAGTAGAGCACGTGAAGGGTATTAGAGTGCTTTCTTGCTAATATATTGTTTTGCAAATGTTGATAAAAGCCCTGTAGATACAGGGCTTTTTTTTGTCTTCACTAAACTGCGTTTTTGATTTTTTTGTTTCTTTGAATAACTATCGTTATATTGTAGATAAACTGAAAGCCAGAATAAGAGATAAAAAGGGCAGCCCTAATGGAATCATCAGATAAATCTTTCCCGTGGCAATCACGAAAAGGTTGGGAAAAAAATAAAATAAGTTCAAAAGGTATTATTCCCGTTGTAATACTGTGGCTCGTATCGATTATTTTAGTGATAATAGGTTTTTTTGTTTGGCAGAAAACATCGTTATCATTTGTTGGTCTGACTAAGTTTGAATGGGTTAAAGAATTTAAGGGGAGTAAAGAGTTTATTCCCGTAGCTGTTTTTCTCCTGATCTCTTTATTGGTTTTTGTGCAAACTTTATTGTTCACTTTTCGATATCGTCGTTTTGGGAAAGTGGAGTATGTCATGGATCCTTATCCTGGTGGGATAGGTGGGCATGTCGGTGGTCATATAGACGTTAATAATTTTTATTATGATGAAGCAAGTGCGTCTCCTGAATCTTTTCAAATAATTTTAGAGTGTGTTTATTCTTATGTGTCAGGATCTGGTAAAAACCGATCCAGAAAAGAAATTATTAAATGGGCTGAAACCGGAAGTGGAAAGGTTCAGCGTTCTTCAAGGGGGATTATGGTGGCTTTTCGTTTTAGTGTTCCTGAAGGTTTGCAAGAATCGGATGTGAAGCAGTCTGGCGACCACTATTTTTGGCGTTTGGCAATAAATGCGGATTTAGCTGGTTTTGATTTGAAGCGTAGTTTTAATATTCCAGTATTTGCTACAGGGGAGTATTCAAGAAATGTGAGTCATGACTTAAGCGCCCAAGCAGATCAGTTAAGAGAGGAGGCATCGTTAAAAAAAGAACAGGCTATACAGCAAGGCCAGTTTCATTTGACCGACCTGGGCAAGGTTGCAAGAATAAAAAGCTTGGGTAGTGAATTAAATTTATATTTCCCGATGTTTAGAAATAAATTGCTAACCGTGTTTGCTTTGATTTTTTCACTGGGTTTTGGCTTTGCTGTTTTTGGTATCAATGGAGGGATGGGCGATGGTTTTAAGTTCGATGGATTTTTCAGCTTGTTGAGTCTTTTGTTTTCATTACCTTTTGTATTGGTTTCTTTGTTTGCAACTATTGCGGTTATCTATTTACCTTTTAATAATTTAAGCGTTACGCTTAGCCGACAAAAAATAAAAATCATTCGTAGATTGTTATTTATCCCTGTCTATATAAAGACTTTACCAATTACGGATGTCAGTCAGTTGATGATTAAAAAGTCAGGCAGTACAGGTCAGGGGATTCATAAAGTTGAGCATTATAAAATACTTGCTGTCACTAGAGAGCATAAAAAAGTAACTGTAGCGGAAGATGTTAATGGGCAAGACTTAGCAGAACACTTTAAAAATTATTTGTCTTCTACTATAGGTATCAGTAAGTTGTTTAGTTGATTCTATATGGCTGAAATCAGCTATGTCGGCTTGGTATATTAGCACTGGTACAGTTTAGAGTGGTTCCTCTGAAGAATAATAACTATTCTTGTATGATTTTTTCTTCTGCATCCATGATAATAATGTTTCTTTTTGTTTTATCTAAGCTGTTAGTCTCGTTTTTTAATTTTTTGGCTTGAGGCGTTGAAATTGCCAAGGCAAAGGATTTGCTTTGAGTGCTGCCATTTTCTGTGATGGATGTATTTATAGATAAATAGTATCGGCCTTCTTCCGGTAAAGATAATGTCATGGGAATAATAACTTTTTCATTCGCAGTAACATTTTTAGCCAGTGTTATGTCACCTTCTGAAATAATCCCATCTTTCGAGATAATTGATATTAAGATTTCTCCACTTATCCCAGCTGAAAATACTAAAGAAATATTTTCTGTATCTCCTAAGTAACTTGTTCCATCATAATTATGAGTGAATGTAATAGGTGCGCTTGGCTTTCCTGTATAAGTAGGCGTTTTATGAATTTCCTCAGTAACTGTTGAATTATTCACTTGTTCGCAACCGGTAGTGCTAGTTAACAAAAAGTAAGCGGGCAAGATAAAAAAAAGTTTTTTAATGTGCATTGTTATTCTCTTAGTCTATTTGTACATTTACACCGAAGCAAACGTCTTTACCTGTGTCGGTGAAGACATTATTTGCATCGTATATTTCTAGTAAATAAGTATCGGCAGGAAGTGCTCCGCTCCATATTTCATTATCAATGACATCAGAGTCCGCGATGGCTATTGGGGTACTATTTCTCCAAAGTAGAAAGTCAGGATCAGAACTGTTGTCACCGCTTGTACGTGAAATGCTGATGGAATAGTTGGTTAAACTTGATGTGGAAAACGTTGCGAATTTAATGTTTCCTAATTTGTTGGATGTTCCGAAGGTGTCAAAGCTACAGAATGTCTCCGAGGCTCCATCAACAGTAATGTTTTGATAAACCGGTAACGTTCTAGTGTCTCCGCCATCGTTTGTTTCGCCTGTGGCTAATTCATCATTAACCGTAAATTCATGAAAACTAATTAAGTTATTAATTTCTGATATTGTTGATGGGGAAGAAACAGAGAGCTGAGTTTTTAATTCAGAGAAAAATAAATGTAATGTTGAAAATGCATCTGCTGTTAAATAATTGTTTGATGTCATTACGTCGTAAATGGGTTTGAAACCTAAGCTAATGTTGTCTGCGCCATCGTCAGATGAATCAGAAACGTCATAGAGAATAGATGTGGCAGTCGCTTCGCTATACCAGCCTTTACCTGATAAATTATTATTTTCAAGGTTTAAGCTGAAACCGCTTTGTTGATTGTTTCCTCCGCTATCTCTATAGGTTGAATCGTTTAAGGCAATGCCAGAGACTGCGTTACATAACCCTTCGCTCATGGCAACACGAGGATCAAGTTGATCTTGAGTTGAGTGAGGGCCGCCAATCGATTCGTCGCGTGATAAGTTATCTGTTAAATAGTGGCACCATTCGTGCGCAATAACATGTTGATCGTATTCATCTGTATCTGTGTCAGCGGCGCCTAGGATATACATGTTACCTTCTCCCGTATCGTAATAGGATGTTCCTATATCGCCATCTTCTTTATTTCCATCTGCAGGCTTGTTATTTTCACTCCAGCGAATTTCAGCAGGAGGAAAATTAACATTAGGATCCGCAGAAAGGATTAACTGCACAGAGGTGTAAACGGTATCGAGGATTGCGAAAGGAGCTGCAGTTCTTGGCTGGCTATAGTTGACGCCGCCCCATCCTGATGGAGCGTGAAGGTCTCGGATAGAATTAGTAAAACCAGTATTCGTTAGAGATCCCTGCATCGCATAGAGAGAATTTCCATTTGTATTATCAGTAACGCTAAAATCCCAAGATGGAGTGATTGGCAGGTTCGAGCTTTTAATCGTAGAGATCACGCGAACTCGAACGGCGGTGTTTGCAGCAACAGAAAATTGATAATCCCCTGAGGAATCTGTAAGTGTTGTGGCTAAAGTGGCATCACTTGAATCTAATAACTGAACTTCAACATTTCGTGCTTCTTTAGATATTGTTGAGAAATAATCTAATCCATTGGTGACTGTATTGTGAGGTACAAAATCAAACGTTATGGTTCCAGATAAAATAACGTTGGTGCCTTGGCTTACTTTGTTAACTGTAATAGTGACTTCATTGCCTGTGTTGCTGGCGTCATCGGTTAATGTGAGCGTTAGTGTAATCATCCCTGCACTTAAAGCACTAATATCTATATTGCTGTATAGCTCTGTTGAAGATGATACGCTGCTGATACCTGTAATGCTGTTACCTGATGTATCGCTTATTGAATAGTTAACAGTGGTGTTTATATTTTCTGCAGTCGTAGTAATGGTAAAAGAAAAATTATCTTCATTGGTGTTGTTTATTTCTGTAATGGTAGTAGTAATAGAGTAATTGTCAGGGGCGATGGTATCTCTGTTCGCCGTGGGTCCACCTCCTCCGCCTCCGCCCCCACAAGCGGATATTAAAACGGTTGACAGGAATAAACACAGTAGAGATATAGGTCTCCAAACTGTGCTTTGAATATCCATGATGCTGGTAGGGTTTGTTTTCAAATTAAATGTAACCATTTTAAGATAATTGTCTTTTAGGTGTTGGGAATAATCATAGCATATCGATACTTGGCCACTTAAGATCCCTTTACATTCATCTGCATTTATTGGGGGTTGGTCACAGTTATTGTAAAGTTTGTTATTTATGAGTCTGTTGTAGTCGCTTTTCTTCCTGTCATAATGAAGAGCGATAATGCAAATTATATTGGATAAAGAGTCGTTTATGAGTGCTGAGTTAAGGCAAAAGAATTTAAACAAATTCGAATCGCAATGTTTTGACACGCTAGTTATTGGTGGTGGGATAAATGGTGCTGTATGTGCTTCTGCATTATCTGCCAAAGGAGCGCGTGTTGCTTTAGTTGAGCGTAGTGATTTTTCGAGTTGTTCTAGCTCAAACTCTTCAAATTTAGCATGGGGTGGAATTAAATATTTAGAAAGCGGTGAGTTAATGTTGGTGAGTAAGCTTTGCCGCAGCCGGAATCATTTAATGCGACATTATCCATCCAGCGTAAAAGAAATCCGTTTTTTTACAACGATTAAAAAAGGCTTTCGAATGCCTGCTTTTTTTGTTTTTTTAGGTTCGGTTTTTTATTGGCTCATGGGAGCTTGTTTTACTAAGGCGCCGCGCTTTTTAACGTTGGGCCGAATTAAAAGAGAAGAGCCTGTTATTAATACGGATGGTGTTGCAGGTGGTCTAGAGTATTCTGATTGTTATTTGCCTGATAATGATTCACGTTTTGTTTTTCGGTTCATACGCAAGGCGATGGAAAAGGGTTGTGTCGCTGCAAATTATGTAGAAGCGAAAGGATCAGTTTTTGAAAACGGCGAATGGAAAACCCAAATAAAAGATCGAAAGGGTGGCGATACTTTTTTTATTCGCTCCAAATCAATAGTGAATGCTTGTGGACCTTTTGTTGATCAATATAACGCATTAAATAATCGAAAGACGAGCCATCAACATGTGTTTTCGAAAGGCGTGCATTTGATCGTAGATCGCATTACCGATCATGAAAGAATATTAGCTTTTTTTGCTAGCGATGGGCGATTGTTTTTCGTCATCCCGATGGGACCGAAAACCTGTATTGGCACGACAGATACTCCAGTAGAAAACCCTATATCAAAAGTGACGGAAGAAGATCGCCAGTTTATTTTGAATAACGCCAATCAATTGCTGAATCTTAAAAAAGAATTAACTGTCAACGATATAGTGTCAGAACGTTGTGGTGTCAGACCTTTGGCGATAGAGCTTGGTGATGATGGCGAAGTAGATTGGATTCACTTGTCTCGTAAGCATGCAATAGATGCCGATAAAACCGAAAAATTTATTAGTATTTTTGGTGGAAAATTAACAGACTGTGTCAATGTTGGAGAGGAGGTTGTCGATCTTGTTAGAGATATGAACCTGGATCTTGCTCTCAATGACAGTTCGGATCGTTGGTATGGAGAGCCGAGTGCAGAATTAAAATCTGAATTTTTAAAAAAAGCGAGTGAGTTTAATATTGACTCTAAAGTCGAAACGTTATCAGGCGAGCCGTTATCAGAAAGAATATGGAGACGTTACGGAGAACTAGCAAATAGTTTACTTGATGATATAAAAAATGATTCGAGAGCGTTAGAAAAGCCGATTGAAGAAATTGAATATACTCGTTGTGAATTAGAGTTAATGGCGAAAACAGAAATGATTATTACGTTAGATGATTTTTTACGCCGTCGAAGTAAAGTGTCTTTGGTTCTGAGAAAAGATACATTGATGTCGAGCTCTGGTTTAGAAGAATTGTGCACTATTTTATTTGGTGAGCAGGCAAACGAAAAATATGAAGAGTATCGACGGAAAATTTCTCGCTTATAGCGTATTCAATATGAAAAACGGGGTGTTAGTCTGGAGCATATTCTGTCAAAAGAAAACGATCTAAGTCTCTAGTGTATTCGCCTAGCATATGCCCGCTTTCCTCTCGATAGATAACTTCTACTTGAGGTATATATTTCGCTAACCGAAGTAATATTTTATTCGGGTCGAAAATTGCGTCTTTGCCACCAACCATAAGAAAAGTAGGGCAATACAGTTGTGAGAGTTGGTTTTTTTTGAATTTAGGGATGGGTTGCATCTTGGGCTTAAAGTGGCGAAACGATAAATGTAGATAATCGGCCATTCTCTTTTCTATGTGATCATTTTTAATGATGTTGTTAAATAATATTTTTCGTCCCGTTGAGCCTAGGGCTCCTGTGCTAACAATTTTAGCGAGGAAACGTTTGCGTGGGTTGGTTATGCCGGCAGGAGATAATAGTGCAAGCTTTGTTACTCTTTCGGGCCAGGCGCAGGCAAACTTTAAGCTCATCCATCCCCCTAGTGACATGCCGATGAAAATAGCTCGCTTCACCTCTAGAGTGTCTAATGTTTCTTTGATCCAATCGGCATAATCCGTTGATTTAAAGTCAAGTGGGTTTTGTTCACTGTGTCCCGGTTGGCCGAGAATGTCGACGGCATAAACGCGATGACTTTTGGTCAGCGTTGCGATATCCCTTAACCACATGATTGAATTTGTTCCCGCTCCATGAAATAAAAAAACGGGTGGGTTGTCAGTATGACCGCTAGCAATAATACAGGTTTTCCCGAAGCGAGTAGGTATTGCCATTAATTGTTTCTCAACAGGCCAGTGTTTTAGCCATTCGCTATATTTAGCTTTAATTTCTTGTTCGCCATGTTCTGATTTAAAGATAGATTGTTGAGTCATATTGAGTAACGATAGTTATAATTTTCAAATGGGGTTAGGTGAGTGTGCCATTTAATGATGTCGATCTAAAGGTGATAATAATTAAATTTTGAATTACGTCAGGTATCTAAAAGTCTTTGAGTTAGACGGAGAGTATAGGCGATGATGATCTGTTGTGCTGAGTTGTTATGAGGTTCGTGATGATTAAAATAAATGTGTTTATACCAAAAACTAATGTTGAAAAAGTAAAGAGCGCAATGTTTAGCGCTGGAGCAGGCAAAATAGGCAATTATGATTATTGCAGTTGGCAAGTGTTAGGTGAGGGACAATTTCGTCCTTTAAAGGGTAGTCACCCTGCGATAGGGGTTGAAGGAGTTGTTGAGGCGGTGCCAGAATATAAAGTGGAAATGTTGTGTGAAAATAGCGTGGCGAGAAAGGTGATTAGGGCAATGAAATCGGCTCACGTTTATGAAGAGCCTGCATATGAGGTTATTGTTTTGGCTAATGAAGACACGTTGGCTTAATTAGCGTTACATAATTACTTTTTAGAGTATCAGCTTCTTGGTTTGTAATGTAAATCTTCTGTCCTCATAGGGAAGTCATTTGTTTTTCTATCATTAAAATAATGTTCGAGCGTTTTCTTGATGACAGGAAACGCCAGCTCATCCCAAGGGATAGTCTCTTCTGTAAATAATTGCACGTCGATCGATTCTATTCCTGCCCCAAATTCTAAATTACTTAATGTGCCGCGATAGAAAAAATACACTTGGTTTATGTGAGGTAAATTAAACATCGTGTACAGTGAATCAACATCGATAGAGGCTTTCGCTTCTTCCCAAGACTCTCGCAATGCACCTTCTTGTATCGTTTCTCCGTTCTCCATAAAGCCTGCAGGTAAAGTCCAGTGGCCATATCTAGGTTCTATTGCTCTCTTGCATAAAAGTACTTTGTCTTCGTAGACCGGTAAGCAGCCAGTGATAATGCGGGGGTTTTGGTAGTGAATGGTGTCGCAATTTCCGCAAACATGGCGTTCACGGTCATCACCTTCAGGGATTTTTCGCTCGATATCATTACCGCAATTACTACAAAACTTCATTGTTGCAACCTTTATTTTAGCCGTTTGACTCTATGTTTTTATCTGAATTTTGAGGGGGCAGTATACTACGGTAAGTGAAAAAGAGGTTATAGAGATGAGAGTTGAAAAGAGGTGTCATGAAAACAAAGAAAAAAGATAACGGAGGGTGAGCATGTTTTTATCTTTTTTCTTCGAATATTTATGCGCCTCTGAATTGAATTACTTGGCCGGGGGAGTGGGATATGTCGTCACTTTTAGTGTTGGTACGGTCGGAGATATTACCATCGACCATACTATTTAGAAGTAGTCGCATTTCACCGAATGAGTCGTGCATCATTTGTGAAATCTTAATGCAAGCTGATAAGGGGTTAGTGTGGATTTTACGTTGCGCATCAATTTGAAATTGCAGCCCCTTTAAGCGTTGCTGGTGGTGTGCAGGAGCACTCTCGATCAGTGAGCTTACATGTTTCTGGCGAAGAGCCTCGAGGGCCTCAGGATCTTTCTCGGCTAGATTTTTGAGAGTGTCAAAGTCAGGTAGTTCTAGTGGCATCTCTTCCCCCCTTGTTTATATTATCAACAGCGTTTTTTTAATCAAGAGCGTTCTTTTTGTTTTATTAAATACTCGTGCAGGGTTTGCTTTAAAAAGGTATTTCGCCTAGATAGCCTTCAAAGTACCCCGACTGGAATCGATCCTACCAAACACCGTAATGTAATGTGTAGGGCATTATTTAGAATGTCTGGCTATATAGATAAATTGGTCTACTGTGAGTGATTTATGGTTTTTAAAATCCTTATGAAAACAACACGTTATTTTTGGTTCCTAATCTCATTCTTGGTTAACTAATTGCGACTAAAAAAATAATTTCGTCACAATTTTCATTGATTGGTCATCTCGTTACAAAAATCGTTATTGGTTGATGGTATATTGGCGTAATAGATTTAGAGAGAGAAAATGATAGAGCATCTTAGGAAAAACTATACAGTACAGAGGCATGCCTTAGAAAAATCTGGGGTGTTTCCAAAGGAGGCTGGAGTGTTAATACCTGTAACAGACCATCCTGAGACTCCAGAAATTATCTTAACTCGTCGAGCAGATCATCTGTCTAGTCATGCTGGAGAGGTGAGCTTTCCAGGTGGAAAATGGGAAGAGGATGATGAGAACCTTGTTTATACGGCGTTAAGAGAATCTGAAGAAGAAGTTGGTCTGCCGATGTCTGTGGTTGATGTTATTAATGTTCAGCGACCAATGATGTCTCGCTGGGGGTTAAAGGTAACGCCTTATGTCGGGATCATCCCGCACGATGTTAGCTTAACAGCCAACCCAGATGAGTTAGATGCAATCTTTCGTGTCCCCGTTTCTTTCTTTTTAGAAGATCGTCGTACTCAGACTGATGTTTATTACCGACTTGATGAGGAGTGGTGGTGTCCCGTTTACCATTATGAGGGCTTCCGTATCTGGGGATTGACTGCAAAGATTATTGTAGAGTTTATGAATGACGCTTGGAATGCGGGAATAGAGAGAGAAAGCAAAGCGCCAGAAATTCAGCGTAAGCCGTTGATAGAAAATACTTAGGCGCTATCTACTTCGCAGAATTAAGGCAAGTTTAAAAAAGTGTCGGTTGTGGCGGAATAGAGCGAACTTTTGCATGTTCGATCATCTTGTCATTGATGGTTACTGTTTCAAAACGAAAATGTCCTACTTGTATACAGGTATTACCATCAGGAATGTTTTCGAGATATTCCATCATAAATCCATTCAGTGTTTTGGGGCCGCGACTCGTGAGATCCCACTCAAGCGCTCTGTTGATATCTCTGATAGATGTTCCGCCTTCAATTAAATACCAACCATCGCCAGCTGCAACTATCTCTTGATGCTGTTCTTCAGCAAGATTGGTCGTGAAGTCGCCAACAATTTCTTCCAGTAAATCTTCCAGTGTAACCACACCTTGTACGTCGCCATATTCGTCGACAACAATGGCAATTCTTCTCTTTTGTTTTTGGAAATTTAGTAGCTGTGTGTGTAGTTGAGTACTCATAGGTACAAAATAAGGTTCAAGGGTAAAGCGTTTGATCGCGTCGTGAGTTACGTCAGTGTCTTCGCCATACAAAAACCGAGATGCATTGCGTAGATGTAGCATCCCAACAACATTATTTATGTCGCCTTCGTAAACGGGCAGTCTAGTGTATTCACTTGCCCGAATTTTTTTCAGTAAAGTTGGGATGTCATCTTCTAAATCTAAGCCCACAACTTCATTGCGAGGAATCATAATATCTTCAACGCTCGCTTTTTCGAGATCTAAAATATTCAGTAGCATTTCCTGATGTTGATCAGGAATGAGATCGCCGGCTTCATCAACAACTGTTCGCAATTCTTCGGGCCGCAAGTGCTCTCCCTGATTATGGTTGTGTGGATCAACACCAAGGAGGTGAGCCAGATAATTAGAGATGTGGTTGATGACCCAGACTGCAGGGTAAAGACACCACAGTAATGGTTTAAGAATAATGCTCGCGGGGAATGCAATTCGCTCAGGGTGGAGAGCTGCAATAGTTTTCGGTGTGACTTCTGCAAAAATTAAAATCACCAGTGTCAATAGAACTGTTGCAATGGCAATCCCAGCATCACCGTATAACCGCATGGCTATAACGGTTGCGATTGCGGAAGCGAGGATATTGACGAGATTGTTGCCGATTAAAATGACGCCGATAAGGCGGTCGGGCCGTTTTAATAGATGCGTAGCACGAAGTGCCCCTTTATTTTTCTTCTTGACGAGATGCTTTAGGCGATAGCGATTTAGCGCCATCATGCCTGTTTCAGAGCTGGAGAAAAATGCAGAGAATAAAATGAGTATGGCGAGTACAGTAAAAAGTACTCCCAGAGGGACGTCGTTCAATGATTGAGACCTGTGAGGCTTGTCGGATGAGTATCTTGAAGGCTAACTTCTCGTTTGGCAACTTTAAAAAGTGATCGATAGGTTATAAGGTTTAACCGAGTATAACTTGATAGACCATTTGTGTGCCGACATAAGCCAGCATCAAAAGAACGAAGCCGCCAAGGGTCCAGCGTATAGCGATGTTGCCGCGCCATCCTAACCAGTGTCGCCCCCATAACAGTACAGCATAAATAAGCCAAGCTAGGAGCGAAAAAATTAATGTGTGTGCCTGTTTTTGGGCCGAAATGTCATCAATGATTAAAATCCCTGAAACTATTAATATAGTTAGCAGTACTTCGCCTATCCAAAGCAGTTGAAACATTAAGCTTTCCATGGTTTGGAGTGGTGGCAGCAGCTTGATAATTCCACTTGTGTTTTTATGTTTGAGTTGATGGTCTTGATAAGCAAGAGCGAGCGCTTGAAGTGTTGCTATGGTTAAAAAACCTGAGGCTAAAAGGGCGATAAAAATATGCCCTACAGCTGGACTGGCACTGACGATCCGGCTATCCCCAATGTGGGACACCAGAATGGCTATCGAGGATAGTGGGAATAAAAAGATAAAAAGGTTGTGTAGTGGTTTTTTTAAGCCGCTAATCAGTACAATTAAATTGATTAGCCAGAAAAAAAGAGTCGGTAATTTGAAGAGCCCAGCATCGATGCCCGTCGTTGCTCCTTGATTTAAACCTACGTGATTTACAAAAACAGTTTGTTCTAAGCCGATAGCGTGTGCAGTCAGAGCGAGCACAGAGCAGCCAACAATCAAAAATGTTTGCGGCTTCTGTTGTAGAGAGCGTTGCCGAGAAAACTGGACTAACAAATAGCCAGTAGCTAGCAAATAGAGTGCAATGGCAATAATGTTGACAATTGTGACAAATGACATGGCGTTATTCATTCTCCGTAATGGCGAGAGTGTGTCACAAGGCTGTTTGAAATAGAAGTGAGTAGCGGACTACTAGCGAGATTATGAGTTATAATCTCGCTCTTATTTAAAGCAGAATCAATTATAACCAACCTATAACCCAGAAATAAATTTGATTTCCTATGTTTGAGAACCTATCAGATCGTATTACTAAATCACTTCGCTCGGTATCAGGCAAGGCGAAGTTAACTGAAAAAAACATCTCGGATACCTTGCGAGAAGTGCGAAAAGCTCTGCTCGAAGCCGATGTCGCTCTTCCTGTAGTGAAGGACTTTGTTGGGCAGGTACGTAAGCGGGCACTGGGGCAGGAGGTTTCTCGAGCATTAAACCCTGGGCAGCAATTCCTGAAAATTGTTGAAGCTGAACTCACTTCGGTGATGGGAGAGGCAAATGAAGAATTAAATCTGGCTGCTAAGCCACCGGCTGTCATTCTTATGGCTGGTTTGCAGGGTGCGGGTAAAACGACTTCAGTTGCCAAATTAGCTCGATTTTTAAAAGATCGTCAAAAGAAAAAAGTATTGGTGGTCAGTGCTGATGTTTATCGCCCAGCCGCCATTGAGCAGTTGATGACACTCGCTAGTGAGATTGAAGTAGAGTGCTTCCCGAGTAGTCCAGATCAAAAACCAGACGCGATTGCTTCGGGCGCTTTAGCGCATGCGAAAAAGCATTTCTTTGATGTTGTGATCGTTGATACGGCTGGTCGGCTGCATATAGATGAGTCCCTTATGTCTGAGATTCAGTCGCTGCATAAGTTACTTGATCCCGTTGAAACATTATTCGTTATTGATGCCATGATTGGTCAAGATGCTGTTAATACAGCAAAAGCATTTAACGAAGCCCTTCCACTTACAGGCGTCATACTGACAAAGGCCGATGGTGATGCAAGAGGCGGTGCAGCACTTTCTGTTCGGCATGTCACAGGTAAACCGATCAAGTTCTTAGGTGTCGGCGAAAAGGTTGATGCACTCGAACCTTTTTACCCTGATCGTTTGGCGGGCCGTATTCTTGGTATGGGCGACATGTTGTCGTTGATTGAAGATGTTGAGCAGAAGATCGATAAAGAAAAAGCTGAAAAACTGGTAAGCAAGGTCAAAAAGGGCCAAAAATTTGACCTAGAAGACTTGCGGGATCAGCTTCAGCAGATGCAAAACATGGGTGGAATGGGTGCTATGTTAGAGAAGTTGCCAGGTATGGGAAATGTTTCTCAAATGATGGAGCAGGCGAATGCTGGCAATCAGTTCAAGCGAATGGAATCCGTTATTAACTCAATGACTCCTGCAGAGCGTGCTAATCCCGACATCCTTAATGGATCAAGAAAGCGCCGCATAACAGCTGGTTCGGGCACTGATATTCAGGATTTAAACCGTTTGCTAAAGCAGCATAAACAGATGGCAAAGATGATGAAAAAAATGAAAGGTGGCGGAATGAACAAGATGATGCGAGGGATGCAAGGAATGATGGGCGGCGGAGGTCTTCCTCCTGGAATGGGGGGCTGACGAGCTCCTATTGATTCGCCAATAAGGAACAATATCAGCAGGTAGAAAACATAGGCTTAATGGCTATACATGCCTGCTTGATTCCCGTACAATGTCGCGCCTCCGCAAACCGACCTGCACGCAGGTTGATTTGCCGTAAAATTCAAAGATAGTTTTATTAAAAGACGGAATATATCCATGGTAACTATTCGTTTATCTCGTGGCGGTTCAAAAAAGCGCCCATTTTACCATCTTACAGTGACAGACAGTCGTAAAAGCCGTGATGGTCGATACATCGAGAGAGTAGGTTTTTTTAACCCTGCAGCTCGCGGCAGTGAAGAAAAGCTTCGTGTTGACACTGATCGCATCGATCACTGGGTTGGTTTAGGTGCTCAATTATCAGATCGCGTTAGTGCATTGTTAAAAGAGCAAGTAAAGCAAGCTGCAGCTGCTTAATTTTAGCGCAGGTGTCAGCTGAACCTTTCTGGTAATCACATGACCGAAAAATCCCCTCTATCCACAGTAGGGCGAATAGGCTCGGTTTTTGGTGTTAAGGGTTGGGTGAGGATACATTCATTCACCTCTCCGCCAGAAAAGTTATTGGAATACCGTCCGTGGCTGTTGAAAACACGCCATGGAATTAAAGAGATTGAAGTTCTCGATAGCAAAATTCAAGGCAACGGAATCGTTGCCTTATTTTCAGGCTACGAAGATCGTGAACTCGCTAAATCTTTAGCAACAATAGAAATTGCAGTTGATAGTTCTTTGTTTCCATCACTGGTTAACGGTGAATTCTACTGGCATCAATTAGAAGGGTTAAAAGTCATCAGTGTTTATGATGGCGTTGAACACTGCTTAGGGCGAGTCTCAAAGTTAATGGAAACAGGTGCAAATGATGTGCTTGTTGTTCAAGGCAAGGCTGACGCCGATAGCCTCAGCGAAGAAAAAAGTATTGATAATCGAGAGCGCTTAATTCCTTACATTGATGCAGTTGTCATTTCTGTTGATTTGGATGAAAAGCAAATTATCGTAGATTGGGATCCTGATTTTTAGCAAAAGCGTTATTTAGAATGCTCTTACTTACTACTAGTTTAAGAGAATTGCATTAATGAAAATCGCTGTTGTTACTTTGTTTCCTGAGATGTTCAAGGCGATAAGCGAAAGTGGAATTACTCGTCGAGCAATTAGTGACAGCTTAATACAATTAGAATTTTTTAATCCTCGATCATTTGCAGAGGATAAGCACCAGACAGTTGATGATCGCCCTTATGGTGGTGGACCTGGAATGGTGATGATGGCAGAGCCACTTTTTGCCGCGATTGCATCCGCAAAAAGCTGGGCCAAAAAATATATCAATGTAGAGTCAGAGGACAGCGAGGCAAATTGCCGAGTTATTTATTTGTCTCCACAGGGTAAAACATTAAATCAACAAGATGTTGGTGTGTTAGCAAATAAATCTGATAATTTAGTTCTTGTTGCAGGGCGATACGAAGGTATTGATGAGCGAGTGATAAGCTCATTAGTCGATGAAGAAATTTCGATCGGCGATTATGTTCTTAGTGGGGGTGAATTGCCTGCTATGGTGTTAATCGACGCTATCACTAGAACGCTCCCTGGCGCTTTAGGCGATTCACAATCGGCAATTGATGATTCATTTGTTAATGGATTACTAGATTGGCCGCATTTTACCCGGCCTGAAGAGTTTGCCGGACAGTGTGTGCCCGAAGTGTTAACTTCTGGTAATCACAAAGCAATTGCCAAATGGCGATTAAAGCAAGCTCTAGGTAAGACTTGGCAAGTTAAGCGTGACCTGATTGAGTCGAGAGAAATGACAATAGAAGAAGAGCAATTGTTATCAGAATTTTTATCAGAGCAGTCTGAAAAGTAACTTATTTAGATTGTAGTTTTATTGAATTAGTTTTATTTATTTGGGCCTTCGGGCAATGTCTTGTGAAAGCAAGATAAGAAAGATTTTAGAGGAGTTTTTTGCAATGTCTAGTAATAACAAAATCATTCAAGCGATTGAAGATGAACAGTTAAAGTCTGATATCCCAGAGTTTAGCCCTGGCGACACAGTTGTTGTACAAGTAAAGGTTATTGAAGGTACGCGCGAGCGTCTTCAGGCATATGAGGGTGTTGTTATCGGTAAGCGTAATCGTGGCTTGAACTCTGCTTTTACAGTCCGAAAAATCTCTCACGGTGTTGGGGTGGAAAGAACTTTCCAAACTCACAGCCGGTTGATCGAAGGTATTACTGTTAAGCGCCGTGGTGATGTTCGCCAAGCAAAACTGTATTACTTGCGTGAATTAACAGGTCGAGCAGCTCGAATTAAAGAAAAGCTTAGCTAATTTCGAAATTGCTGAGTGAAGAAGAGCCTGGTGGCGGAAACGTCACTAGGCTTTTTTGTGGTTGTGACAAAAGCATATAAGTGAAATAAGCACCTAAGTTTTCGGAACCAAGCTGGTTATTTGGTCTCTAAACACCTGCATAAAGTTGATGTTTGATAAAGCTGTGTCCAAGAAGCATTGATTGAGCTGGTCAAAGTCACGGGTATAATGGTGACAATTATCGCAAAAGCTTTTTTTACATGATAACTTGTCATCAAGCTTAGATTGAATAGAGTTAGTAAATTAAATATTGAGGATGCTAGTTAAGTGGATATTTTAATGAAAATCGTAAAAAGGACAGCTGTACTGGGAATTGCCTCAGCTTTATTGGCGAGTTTTTCCGTCGGGGCTGATCAGCCCTCTACAGAAATGTCGAAGCGCATCTTGGATAATCTGAAAGAGGCACGTCCTGATTTGCAGTTCACTGGTGCTGTAGCATCTCCTATCGATGGTCTTTATGAAGTGCGGGTTCAAGGCGGTCCTACTTTGTATGTCTCTGAAAATGCAAAGTTCTTTGTCGCCGGTGATTTATTCAGTATAGAAGGCGGTAAGTTCGTCAATATTCAAGAAAAAGCCCGATCAAAAGAAAGAGCTGCGACAATGGCCAAAGTTGATATGAAAGATCAGATCATCTTTTCTCCAAAAGGTGAAACAAAAGCTGTCGTTCATGTTTTTACCGATATTGATTGTGGTTACTGTCAAAAACTACACAATGAAATTCAGGCGATTAACGACAAGGGAATTGAGGTTCGTTACCTTGCCTATCCGCGAAGTGGCCCAAATTCGGAAAGTGCTCAGAAGCTGGCAACTGCTTGGTGTGCAAAAGACCGGCAAGGCACATTAACGAAGTTAAAAACTCGACAAGCAGTTCCAATGGCGACGTGTGATGATAACCCTGTAGCCGAGCAATATAAGTTAGGTGGCTCGGTTGGTGTCAATGGTACTCCAAATATGGTCACAGAGACTGGAGAGATGATTGGCGGATATCTTCCAGCTGATCAACTGGCAGAGATGCTAGGTATTATCAATTAAGTAATACGGAATTCAATTGATGGAAAAGGGCCCACCATGAATTTGGTGGGCTTTTTTTGCTTTTGTGGATAGCAACCTCTCCAATTTCTTTTCGGTAAACTTCTCTTTAATTGACACCTATCTATACTCTCAGTATCGTTGCCATCCTTTGTTTTTGAGTGTGAATTTTTCTCTCTCAAGTTTCAGCTCGCAAATATATGAATGCCTTAATAGGCAATAGATCCATTTCAGGAGATTGGTTTGAAAACCGTAAATATAGGTTTGTGCGGTCTCGGTACCGTTGGTGGTGGTACTTTTAATGTGCTTGTTAGAAACAGCGCAGAGATCCAGGCGAGTGCAAATTGTCAGGTGAAGATTTCGCACGTTGGAGCTCGTCGAGATAATCCTGCGATTGATTTGTCTGGCGTTAAAGTTAGCCGAGATATATTTGATGTCGTTAACGATCCTGAAGTGGATGTCGTCGTGGAAATGATCGGCGGAACAACGACAGCTAAAGATTTAGTCCTGCAAGCAATAAAAAACGGCAAGCATGTGGTCACTGCAAATAAAGCGTTAATTGCCGAGTTCGGGAGCGAAATATTTTCTGCGGCGGAACAGCAGAATGTTTGCGTTGCGTTTGAAGCTGCAGTTGCTGGTGGTATCCCAATTATTAAAGTATTGCGTGAAGGTTTAGCCGCGAACAAAATTGAATGGCTTGCGGGCATTATTAATGGTACTGGAAATTTTATTCTGACAGAAATGGCCCAAAAAGGTCGAGAGTTTGCAGATGTACTAAAGCAAGCTCAAGAACTGGGCTATGCAGAAGCGGACCCGACTTTTGATGTTGAAGGTATTGATGCCGCGCACAAATTAGTTATTTTAACCTCAATTGCTTTTGGAATTCCGTTACAGTTTGAATCTATATTTACGGAAGGGATTTCAAAAGTAGAGCCGCAGGATTTGGCCTATGCAAAAGAACTGGGTTATCGAGTAAAGCACTTAGGTATTGCGCGTCGGCATGGTAATAAAGTTGAAATGCGAGTACATCCCACGTTGATACCTGAGAAGCGTTTGATAGCTCATGTTAATGGCGTTATGAATGCTGTCATGGTGAATGGGGATGCCGTAGGTTCAACATTGCATTCAGGCCCAGGTGCTGGTGCGGAACCGACAGCGTCGTCAGTCATTGCTGATATTGTTGATATAGCAAGAGAACTTGCTTTGGGGACAACGCCAAGCGTCCCTCATTTAGGGTTTAGTTCTGATTATGTTAGCTCATTGACCATACAACCAATGAGCGAATTAGAAACAGGTTATTACTTACGAATAAATGTTGAAGATAAACCAGGCGTGTTGTCAAAAATCACAGAAATATTTAGCCGAATGGGTGTCAGTATTGAAGCTGTGATACAAAAAGAAGCTGAGGACGATGAAGCAACGGTCCAATTAATTCTTCTTACAAATAAAGCTGTAGAAGGAAAAATGATGCAAGCAATCAATGAGATTGAAACGCTTGATACTGTGCCAGGAAAAGTCGTTTATATCCGAGTAGAGACACTTCAGTAATTTGTGTCAGCTAGAAATTTTTATTTTTTTGTAAATTATTAATGGGTTTATTGTGAAATATATAAGTACGCGTGGAAATGCACCTTCATTATCTTTTGAGGATGTGATGTTAACTGGCTTGGCCTCTGATGGCGGATTATATGTGCCAGAAAAGTTACCACATTTTTCTCCCGCTGATATTAAAGACATGGCGAACATGTCTTACACGGAATTAGCTTTTCGCGTGATGTATCCTTTTGTGGAAGGCGATATTCCTGAAAATGATTTCAAAAAAATTATCAAAGAAACTTACAGCACATTTAGGCATGGAGCTGTCACGCCCTTAGTTCAGACCGATCACAATGAATGGGTTTTGGAATTATTTCATGGGCCAACGTTAGCGTTTAAAGATGTGGCGTTACAATTGTTAGGTCGTCTTCTTGATTATGTTTTAGAGAAAAGAAATCAGAAAGTTGTTGTTCTGGGTGCAACTTCAGGCGATACGGGCTCCGCTGCGATTGAAGGTTGTCGGCAATGCGAAAATGTTGATATTTTTGTTATGTATCCACATGAGCGAGTGTCTGATGTCCAGCGACGTCAAATGACAACGGTAAAAGCGTCAAACGTTCATACCTTGGCAATTAAAGGTAACTTCGATGATTGCCAAAATTTTTTAAAGATGAGTTTTGCTGATCAATCTTTTTTACCTGATGGCAGACAGCTTGTCGCAGTTAACTCAATCAACTGGGCGCGAATCATGGCTCAGATCGTTTATTATTTTTATTCGGCGACTGCTTTAGGTTCACCTGATCGCGAAATAAGTTTTTCTGTTCCGACTGGTAATTTTGGCGATATATTTGCGGGTTACTTGGCAAAACAAATGGGACTACCGATCGAGCGATTAATTGTTGCTACTAACGCAAATGATATTTTACATCGCTGCATTAGCGAAAATGATCACAGTAAAAAAGAATTACTGCATTCGTTATCGCCGAGCATGGACATCATGGTCTCCAGTAATTTTGAAAGACTGCTGTTTGATCTTTACGATAGAGATGGCAATGCTATCGTCAAATTAATGGATGATTTTAAATCAGGGTATATGTCCTTAAAAGATTCGTCACTCGAAAAAGCACGTGAGCTATTTTCAAGTTATCGTGTCGATGATAAAAGAACAGTCGAAGCTATTGCAGAAATATTAGAGCAAGCTGAGTATCTGGTAGATCCTCATACAGCTATTGGAATAGAGGCGGCAAGACAGTTAAAAGAATCCATTAAATCCCCGATTGTTTGTTTGGCGACTGCTCATCCTGCTAAATTCCCTGAAGCGGTGATGAAAGCAGGATTCCCGAGTGAGCCTTCTTTGCCATTGCACATGCAAGATTTATTTGAGCGGGAAGAGCAATATCATGTTCTTGAAAGTGATCTGCAAGCGATAAAAGATTTTATTGTTAAGAATATTGACGTTTAATTTATCCATGTAATAATTTTTATAACACTTTGAGCTGAGCGATGGTTGATTCTAAAAAAATAATACAACGTCGCTCGGTCGACCTATCTATCTCGAAGTTTCAAACAGACTTACCTCCAGTTTTACAAAGAATCTATGCCTCTCGCGGTATTACTGATGATGCTGAGTTGCAATTACGCCTCACAGAATTATGTAAGCCGGAATCACTTCGCGGACTAACTACGGCTATTGATATTCTTGTCGATGCTTTTCAAACGCAAAAAAGAATTTTAATTATCGGCGACTTTGATGCAGATGGTGCAACCAGCTGTGCGCTTTCTATTTTGGCGTTAAAAGCCATGGGTATACATTCCGTTGATTACCTTGTGCCAAACCGATTTGAGTATGGTTACGGATTAACACCTGAGATCGTTGCGGTTGCAGCCGGAAAAAAACCAGATATTTTAATCACCGTTGATAATGGTATTTCAAGTATAGAAGGTGTTGCTGCGGCACAAGAACGGGGAATGAAAGTCATTGTTACCGATCATCATTTACCGGGAGATAAATTACCTTCTGCTGAAGCAATCGTGAATCCGAATCAGGGGCAATGTGATTTTCCGAGCAAAAATCTTGCAGGCGTTGGCGTTATATTTTATGTGATGACGAGTTTGCGAACGGCATTACGAGAAATAAGCTGGTTCGAAGACAATGCAATTTCAGAACCCAATATGGCAAATTATTTAGATTTGGTAGCGTTGGGCACCGTTGCTGATGTGGTTCCTTTAGATTACAACAATCGTGTATTAGTTCATCAAGGTTTGCAAAGAATTAGATCTAGAAAAGCGCGCCCAGGAATTATTGCACTACTTGATGTTGCAGGTCGTCGACCAGAAAATATAGTGGCAACTGATTTAGGTTTTGTTGTTGGACCTCGGTTAAATGCGTCGGGTCGCCTTGATGATATCTCATTGGGGATTCAATGTTTGTTATGTGACAGTATTGATCTCGCACGAGAAATGGCATTAGAGCTGGATGGCTTAAATAAAGATCGCAAAGCGATCGAAAGTGGAATGCAACAAGAAGCGGTGCATAGTCTCGAAAAAATTCAACTTGAAGATAACCATGAATTACCTTGGGGTTTATGTTTGTACGATGAAAATTGGCACCAAGGTGTGATTGGTATTTTGGCATCGCGCATTAAAGACCGAGTAAACCGTCCTGTGATTGCATTCGCAAATGCTGATGCTGATGATAGCAGCGAAATTAAAGGCTCTGCGAGATCGATTGAAGGTTTACATATTCGTGATGCACTTGATGAAGTGGCTGCAAAACATCCAAACCTGTTAAATAAGTTTGGCGGTCATGCCATGGCTGCCGGCTTAACTTTGCCAAAAGAAAACTTCGAACGTTTTCAAAATGCATTTGATGACGTTGTTAAAGCAAAATTAACCGAGTCAGATTTACAAGCGCAAGTATTGAGTGATGGAGAGCTTGCTCAAGATGAACTTTCTTTGGTGCTTGCCGAAACGCTGAGAAACGCGGGGCCTTGGGGCCAGCATTTTCCAGAGCCTTTGTTTGACGGCGAATTTTATATTGTGCAGCAACGCATTGTTGGGCAAAAGCATTTAAAATTGGTGGTTTCAAAGGAAGAAAAAGGACAGGTAATTTTTGATGCTATTGCATTTAATATCGACCCAGACCAATGGCCTAATCCGGATATAAAAAAAGTATTGCTGGTTTATAAGCTCGATGTGAATGAGTTTCGAGGTCGACGATCTTTGCAGTTGATGGTCGATTACATTGAGCCTGTTTTATAAGCTTTTAATTTTTAGAGTGATTTTTCAGCTCTGCGTTTAAAAATGATTGAACGAGAGTTGATCTTCTTCAGGATGAAAGTAGAAAGCAATATAGTTATTTTTCAGAGCTTTCTCATTCCAGTCTTTTGCAGTCCTATTCTCATCTGTATTTGACATCGGAACTCTTGGCGAGGATAAACCGTTGGTGTTGACGGCTAGGGTGATTCTCCCATCTTGCAGGGGCGCTGTAGCTTGTTCGAAATTGGTAAAGGCTAGGCTAATAAAATCATTGGGATCAAACGTTTCATCAAGTGTATTACGAAACACACAATTGGCAATAGGCGTGTCGTCAGGCGCTAATAAATATTCGCCATTCTCTTGTTGAGTCAGACATACATCGCCGAAATTTATCGCTAGATCGATAGAGCCTTGGAAACCAGATTCTGACAACATGTAGAGAAGTTGTTGGAGTTTCGACAAAAGGGCTTCATTTAAAGGCTCCTGAGCATACTCAAAACTAAAATCGGTTGTTGCAGCCCAGCTTATTGCGTTAAGCAGTCCTGGATCAATCGTCTGATTTTGGAAGCTGTCTCGGCTTGGGCTAATCACCTCGTTAAATGCGTTTGTGGCAAGTTGATCAATTTTCACCGCGTTCATTTCTGATATTTCAGAAGCAGATTGGTAGTTTTGCGACGCATTTTTTAAGTCTGAACGAATTCCAATTAATAAAATGCCGATGATGAATAGACCGATCAAAAGAGTGGCGAGTAATCCGTTTGAGACTAATGAGATTTTTTTTCGTTCTGCAGAAATCTCATCATTGATAATCGACAGGGGGATATCGTTGACGACGACTTCTGCGCGAGAGTTACTGACTTTTTTCTGGAAGGCAGCAAACCTCTTAGACATCAACAGAGTACTTTCTGTGATTTTTCTTCCTACATCAGCAATGTGAATTTCGAATAGCCGAGCAACCTGAGCATGAACTTCTTCTAGCTCAGACGAATTTTTGTTGTTTACCCTACTTGGTTGCTGCGTTTCTTCGGAACTGACTGACGTTACAGGCGTGAAATTATTCGGCGTAGAATTAGCAATATTTTGTTGTGGTTTTACTGTTCCGGAAGTTTCGACATGATTGGGTTTCAGTTTTAATGCACTAAGAACTTTTTCTAGGCTGGCAGGTTTTAAAGTGCTTTTATAAAGGATATCTAATGCGCCTAAAGCTCGCGCCTGGCCTGTAAATACAGTGCCTTTTTCAGAGGTATACATAATGACAGGAATGGTAGCCGTGGCCGGATTTGCCTTTATTGTTTTAAGGGCATCGATACCATCCATACCTTTCATGCTTTGATCGAGAAATATAACGGCAGGTGCACGGTAACTGAGATAAGAAAGCGCTTCTTCTGCAGACGAAACTATATCTATTTGTAGCTCATAAGACTCAAGCATGCGACGCAATCGAAGTTGGGCAGTTTTTGAATCGTCAACAATTAAAGCATGTTTGATGTGAGCAGTTTTGTTCATTTATGACGTGCCTCTGATTGTAAAATCTTGAGTTGATTGGGATAAAGACTTTACAGATGTATTTTGTATTGTTGCCATTCTATATTTGATGTCACAAACTCGGAGATAAGTGGGTCACAAAAATTACAGTGATATCACTTTTTTACATGATGAAAAAAAATAATTTAGTTGGCTTATGAAAAACCTCAGTATTAAGTACTGTAATTCAGAGGGTTTTTAAATCCTGTATCGAAGAAAATGGGAACACGTAGATTCTTTGTATTATATTCTAAAGTCAAATTCGTACCAGTGGTGCAGAGTGACATGAAATACAACTAACAGCTAGCCGTAGAAAATGGTGACTTTTTTGCAAAGTTTTTTCATATCTTTTCTTGAAAATAATGTAGCTGGTAAGTGCTCTTTGTACTGAATGTCGACAATGACGGCTTAAAAAGAGTCATGGGAAGATATGTTGGAAGACTGGCACTAATTATCGGTTTACTTATGCTCTAGAGTCAGTTTATCCTCTCGACGCTTCAGTCAAAAAGGCAGTTACATCCTCTAAGTTTTATGGGTCTTACAGCACCATTCTGTGTAATCAATCGTAAAGAAATAAAGCATATTCATCAAAAAACAATAAATCATTATGATGAGGGTAATTATCAATGAACATTTCCAGTTTTTTTGTCGCTGATGTTTTAGTGGTGAAGCGTACAACACTAAAATATTTTCGAATGTACAAATTATCAGTTTTCTTGTTTTTCGTAATACCGTCTTTTTTTATTCATGCTGAAACTCCCCCAAGTGAGCCACCTGCAGATTGGGTTTCTATATCATCAACCTTTGAAGAAATTCCTTATCCCCATCCCGTCAATTACTTACCTGTTAAAAATTTTGGTCATGATTTGAAGCTGGCATATATGGATGTTCCTGCAAGTGGGAAAGCAAATGGGAAAACAGCGATTATTTTTCACGGAATGAATTATGCTGGGTTGGGATATGAGCCAACCATAAAAGCGCTCTCGAGTGCGGGATTTCGAGTCATAGTCCCCGATAGAATCGGTTATGGTAGATCGTCAAAACCGGACATGCCATATAATTTACATGTGTTTTGTTCAAATGCGAAAGCACTGTTAGATCATTTGAATATCGATCAAGTCGCCGTGGTGGGACACTCAATGGGTGGCATGGTGGCTTCACGATTTGCGATGACGTATGAAGAGACCACCAGCCATGTTGTGATGGTGAATCAAATTGGTATGAGTGATCAGCGCCAGAGCCGTCCGTGGCAAGATATTGAAGATGTGTACCAGCGGGTATTGGGTACTAGCTATCAATCAATTTTACGAAATCATCAGCGTTACTATCCTGAATGGAAAAGTGAATATTTATACTGGGTGAAATTACAATACGGCCAAACGCTAAATAGTGAATGGCCAAAGCTTGCAAAAATTCGCGCATGGCAAACTCAAATATTGTACTTTGATCCCGTTGTTTATGATTGGCAACATATTAAAAGTAAGGCGCTCGTGATTGGCGGTGCAGCAGATAGATTGAGTCGGGATTTTGCAGGGCAAGCTAGAAAAGTGGCCGAGTCATTACCAAACGCAGAGTTATTTTTATTTGAAGGTGTTGGCCATAATCCGCATTTTCAAATTCCTAAAGAGTACCATCAAGAATTAATACGATTTTTAAAATCTGATTCAAGTGAGCCAGCAGATCAAGCTTGGCGTAAGTGATATTGTTTGAAGATGATTATATAAAAGCTAAAGAATATAAGTGCTAAAGCGTATCACAATAACTTTTCAAGATGAGGCCAAATGTTTTCGAGTAGTTGTGGCTGCGCTTTTGCAGTAGGGTGAATGCCGTCTTGCTGCATGAGCTCCGGATATATTGCGATTTTGTCGAGCATGAAGGGCACTAAAGAAACGTGATATTTTTCAGCAATAATACGGTAAGAAGAAAAAAACTCATTGGTGTAACGCTTCCCGTAATTTGGCGGAATTTGAATGCCCGACAATAACACTTTAGCGTTTGCTGCTTGAGATAGTTCCACCATCGTCGAAATGTTTTTCCGCATCACTTTTAGTGGGTGCCCTTGTAAGCCATCATTCCCCCCTAATGCAATAATGACAACGCTGGGCTTGTGTGTTTCTAGTAGTTTCGAAATGCGACCGACACCCATGCTTGTTGTATCGCCAGAAATACTAGCGTTAACAATGTGATACTTTTGGGGTAATTCTTTATCCATTTTTTTTGCTAAAAGACTGACCCAACCATCACTTAAATTAATGCCATAACCTGCACTTAAACTGTCGCCAAGGATTAGAATATTTGAAGGCTTTTTAGAAGTGGATGAAAAAGATCCGACAGAGAAGAGGATTAAAAGTACTGATGTGCTGTAAGCAAATATTTTTTTCATGAAGGCTAGTCATTTAGGTGATGGTCTGCATTAGGCAGCCATTTAAGGTTGTTTGTTCCGTAATGGTTAATCATTTCTATTTTCATTCCACGGAGCAGCCCAAGGTAATAAAAGCATGCCCGGTATAGCGCAAACGGTACAGAGATAGAAAAAACTTTCCCATCCCATATGTTCAACTAAAAACCCTGTTGTTGCGCTGGCAGCACTTCTGGGGAGCACTGCAATAGCCGTGAGCAAAGCGAGCTGTGTCGCTGTATGTTTAAGGCTGGTGTTTCTCGCAATAAAGGCCACAGATGCGGCAGCTCCTAAACCCACGCCTAAATATTCAAAGCCGATAACAGCACCAAGCAGCCATAAGTTATAACCATGATGTGCAAGAACAGCAAAACCTAAGATGGAAATAATTTGGATCGCGCCAAACAACCAGAGCGCGCGATTGATCCCAATTTGAATCATTAAAATCCCGCCGACAATACTTCCGAAAAGCATGGGCCAAAAACCGGCATTTTTTGCGACTAGCCCTATTTCTGTGAGAGAGAACCCCATATCTAAATAAAAGGGCGTGGCCAAGGCTGTTGCCATGTTATCGCCAAGCTTATAAAAAAAGATGAATGCCAAAATTAATAAAGCGCGCTTCATCCCTAATCGATTAAAAAATTCTGAAAGGGCATCGACCATTGCTTCTTTTAAACTGTGTGGCCGATATTCATGAGCGGGTTCTTTGATGCAGAGCGTTAGAATTATGCCTACTAACATGAATGACGCAGTGATTAAAAAAACCGTTTGCCAAGAAAAATAATCAGCAAGAATTAACGATAACGCTCCTGGAATAAAGCCAGCCGTTCGCCAAGTATTTACGAAAACGGAATTTCCAAATCCTAATTCCTCGTCAGGTAAAATCTCTCTTCGGTAAGCATCAAGGACGATATCTTGGCTTGCACTAAAAAATGCAACGGCAAAAGCTAAATAAGCGACAGACCAAAGTGAAATTGAAAGATCAACCATGGGGATAGCAGTAATAGTGATCAGTAGCGCTACCTGTGTGAGCAACATCCAACCGCGTCGTAAACCAAGAAACGGTAATTCAAATCGATCCATAATTGGCGCCCAAAAAAACTTCCAAGTAAACGGAAGGTTAATTAGTGTGAATAGACCGATCTCTTTTAACCCAACACCTTCGGTTCGGAGCCATGCTGGGACGAGGCTTGCGAGGATGTAGTAGGGGAGTCCTGAAACAAATCCGCCGACTAAGCAAAATAATATCCGCCGGTTGAACATTGCTGTAGTGAATTTTTGCCAAGCGATCATATGCGGAATACTTTGTTATTGATGTCAATGTTTGGGATTATGGCGCGCCAAAACCAAACGACTCAGGATACGGAAAAGCGTTCAGGGTCGCCAGCCGTAATCGGCTAATTTAATTTTTCCGTTAATGAACGTTACATTTTCTTTTTCAAGGAGAGCTTTTTGTCTTTTTCCTCCACCCTCCGGAGGGAGCGAAATCTTTCCGCTGGCATTGAGTACGCGATACCAAGGGAGTTTTGTGTTTTTAGGAAGTTCTTTTAATGTGCTACCGACCAATCGAGCTGCTCTTGCTAAGCCTGCCAGCTCTGCAACCTGTCCGTAAGTGGCTACTTTGCCTTTGGGGATTTGGTAAATAACCTGAAAGATGCGCTCTTTGTTACTACTGCTCGTATCGTTTTGATCGTTACTCATACCTAGCTCATGTCTAAAAATGCATCTCGACTTGTAAATGATCTGTGCAAGCCCCATATCTTAACAGACGGGGGAAACATGCCAATTTTATTAGCGTTATTCATTATTATGCCCATCGCTGAGATGTGGGTGCTCATTCAAGTTGGTATGCGTATAGGTGCCTTGAGTACTATCGGTCTGGTGTTGCTGACGGCCATAGTTGGGTTGGCTCTATTACGTCAACAAGGCTTGTCGACACTATTGAGGGCTAATCAACGCATGCAAGCTGGACAGATACCTGCCCAAGAAATGGGAGAGGGGATTTTTCTAGCTGTTGGTGGGGCTTTGTTGCTTACGCCTGGGTTTATAACCGACATTTTTGGTTTTACGTGCTTAATTCCTGGGGTGAGAAAAGTTTTGCTTGGGCGTTTTTTGAAAAGCAAAGGTTTTGGCGTAAATACTTTCCATGTCGATAACAAAATGGGGGCTGAGGAAGTTCATACTTCTAATCGGCACTCTCCAGGTGGGAGCGTTAATTCGAGTAGTAGGCGAAAGGATCAAACAGGGAACATAATTGATGGCGAGTATCATCGAGATGATTAAAAAACAAGCATCTAAAAATAAATATTTAATATAATTTTTATGTTGAGGTGTTGAAATTCATTGAATTCACCCCAACATCCACATCACTTGGTAATTTTGAACCTCGCTAAAAGCCGCTAGGTTTGGGCGAGCACTAATTTCGCGTTTTTTAATGGTTTATAGATAACGCAAAGTGCAAGTTGCTGATGAGATGAAAATTGATCTGATTAAGCAAATAATTCGACCTAGGTTTTGCCTAGGGTATAACTCAACAACAATCAGTTTATAGTCAGTTATTGGAGACAAAGTCCATGAAAATCCGTCCTTTACACGATCGTGTTGTGGTTCGCCGCAAGGAAGAACAAGCAAAAAGCGCTGGTGGCATTTTGCTACCTGGTTCAGCTCAAGAAAAACCAAACGAAGGTGAGGTCGTTGCAGTTGGTACAGGCCGCGTACTTGAGAATGGAGAAGTTCGAGCTGTAGACGTCAAGGTTGGCGATACGATCGTTTTTGGTAAATATGCTGGAAGCGACACGATAGAATACAAAGGTGAAGAACTCATTATTTTAAGCGAGAGCGATATTAAAGCGGTTGTTGGATAAGAAGATTTAACATTGTTCAGCAAACGATAAACACATTCCTAACAAGTATTTGAAGATTATTGAGGAAATAAGATCATGGCAGCTAAAGACGTAAAATTTGGTGATGAAGCCCGTCAAAGAATGTTGGCCGGTATCAACATTTTGGCCGATGCAGTAAAAACAACTCTAGGCCCTAAAGGTCGTAACGTTGTTCTAGACAAATCATACGGTGCGCCAACTGTTACTAAAGATGGTGTATCTGTAGCGAAAGAGATTGAGCTTGAAGATAAGTTCGAAAATATGGGCGCACAAATGGCGAAAGAAGTTGCTTCAAAAGCATCTGACGAAGCCGGTGACGGAACAACGACTGCAACAGTACTTGCTCAAGCGATCGTGAATGAAGGTTTGAAATCAGTTGCGGCTGGTATGAATCCAATGGATTTAAAGCGCGGTATCGACAAAGCAGTAAAAGCTGCTGTTGAACATATCCAAAAACTGGCTAAGCCTTGTACAGATTCAAAGGCAATCGCTCAGGTAGGTACTATCTCTGCAAATAGTGATGAAGCTGTTGGCCAAATCATTGCTGATGCTATGGATAAAGTTGGTAAAGAGGGTGTTATCACTGTTGAAGAAGGTTCTGGTTTAGAGAATGAGCTAGATGTTGTAGAGGGCATGCAGTTCGATCGCGGTTATCTTTCTCCATACTTCGTAAACAACCAAGACAATATGACAGCAGAAATGGAATCGCCTTTCATCCTGTTAGTCGATAAAAAAATCTCTAACATTCGTGAATTACTTCCGTTGTTAGAAGGCGTTGCTAAAGCGGGTAAGCCTCTCATGATTATCGCTGAAGATGTTGAAGGCGAAGCCTTAGCAACATTGGTTGTAAATAACATGCGCGGTATTGTGAAAGTATCAGCGTGTAAAGCACCTGGCTTTGGCGATCGTCGTAAAGCCATGCTTCAAGATATCGCTATCTTAACTGGCGGTACTGTGATTTCTGAAGAAGTTGGTATGGATCTAGAAACAGCGACGCTTGAACATTTAGGTTCTGCAAAGCGCATCACGATGACAAAAGAAAATACTACTATTGTTGACGGTGCTGGCGTTGCAAAAGATATTAAATCTCGCGTTAATCAAATCCGTGCGCAAATCGAAGAAGCGACGTCTGATTACGACAAAGAAAAACTTCAAGAGCGTGTTGCCAAACTTGCTGGCGGTGTTGCCGTTATTAAAGTGGGCGCTGCGACTGAGTTTGAAATGAAAGAGAAAAAAGCACGTGTTGAAGATGCGCTTCATGCAACTCGAGCTGCAGTTGAAGAAGGTGTTGTTCCTGGAGGTGGTACTGCATTAGTTCGTGCTGCTGCGAAGATTGCTGATCTTGAAGGCGATAACGAAGAACAAACTGCAGGTATCGGAATTGCAAGGCGTGCGCTAGAAGCTCCTCTTCGTCAAATCGTTGCTAATGCTGGTGAAGAAGGCTCTGTTGTAGCTGATAAAGTGCGCAAAGGTAAGGCGAGCTATGGCTACAATGCGGCGACAGGTGAATACGGCGATATGTTGAAAATGGGTATCCTTGATCCTGCAAAAGTAACACGTACTGCTTTACAAGCAGCGGGCTCTATTGCTGGCTTGATGATTACTACTGAAGCTATGATCGCTGATAAACCAGACGATAAATCTGCTCCTGCAATGCCTGATATGGGCGGCATGGGTGGCATGGGCGGCATGATGTAATTTGTGTTTGTCCTTATCTTCTAAGAAGCGGCCCTAATGGGCCGTTTTCTGTAAATGCTCTATTAATTTACGAAGAAAGACCACAAAGATTATATTGTTTATTAGCTCTATTTTTTTGATTTTACATTTAAATTTTTATTTTCAATGACGCATTGTTGTGTGAGTTGTAACATAACGTGATTGACGCAATAGCTATTTGAAAACAATTCTCATTCATGTTTAATTTACTCTACGAGGAACATTCGTAATGGCTTTCGAATTACCTGCTTTACCTTATGCTCAAGACGCTTTGGTTCCACACATCTCGCCAGAAACTTTAGAGTTTCATTACGGCAAGCATCACAAAACTTATGTTGATAAGTTGAATGGTCTAGTTGGTGGTACTGAGTTTGAAAACAAATCACTAGAAGACGTTGTTCGTACTTCTACTGGCGGTATGTTTAACAATGCGGCTCAAATTTGGAATCACACGTTCTACTGGAACTGCTTGAGCCCAAATGGTGGTGGTGCTCCAACAGGCGCAATCGCTGATGCAATCAATGCTGCGTTTGGTTCTTTCGATAAATTCAAAGAAGAGTTCACAAATTCTGCGATCAATAACTTTGGTTCAAGCTGGACTTGGTTAGTGAAAAAAGCAGACGGTAGTGTAGCAATTGTTAACACCTCCAATGCGGCTACTCCTTTGACTGACGAATCAGTAACACCAATCTTGACTGTTGATTTGTGGGAACACGCTTATTACATCGACTACCGAAATGCTCGTCCTAAGTATATGGAAGCGTTTTGGTCTTTAGTTAATTGGGAATTTGCTAATAGCAACCTTGCTTAATTAGAGTTTTAAGATTGATAGATAGTTAGAAAAGGGGCGTTTAGCTCCTTTTTTTTACCAAATTTTTGAATCGTTAGTCTCACGTTTGGTTGTTTATAGTATTGAATAATTAGAAGCGTTTAGTTTGAGGCTTTCAAGTCAGAGGCGTATCACATACTGAATAGTATGAAGTTATCTATGGTTATTCATTGAGGTTGATATAAAATGTGCGACATCATGCATATTAAAAATATCATTGCTAGGTATAAGTTAAAAATGAGAGGAAGTATTGAGTATGGTGCAAGATCGTAAAGAGCCAACCTTTTCTGGCATCAAATCAGAGAGTGATGAAATAGATGCTCATTCTAATCCACCCCAGAGAGGTGCTCCTCAAGCTTCGGGTAAAAATTCAAATAATCGAACTTCATCGCGTTCCAATTCCCCACGTCATCAACCACCGGTTAAATCAGGCCTGGCTGTTTTTGCGCTTCTTGTCGCATTAATCGGTGTAGGTGCAGCTGGGTTTTCTGTTTGGCAGCTTCAGATTTCACAAAAAAAACTCAATGATGCTGAGGGACGAATAGCTGAACTTGAAGGCCGCTTGAATTTAACAAGCTCTGAATCGGATCAATCGGTAACAGCCATTCATGAAAAATTAAAGTGGGCTGACTCTGAAATTCGAAAACTATGGGGTGTTTCTAATGATAAAAACAAAAAAGCCATTGAGCAGTCAAAAGCCGCAATTACAAAGTTAAAAAGCGATGTAAAAACAGCATCGGCCAATGCCAAAGCAGCTAGAGATGCTGGCGAGTTACAAAAAGCGTCAGTCGGAACATTAAAGACACTAACCAATGAGCAACAGCTTGTGCTAACTCAGTTGTCTGATGATGTAGCAAATACAAAAAAACAAGTTAATCAATTGAACGAGCTTGAAACAAAAATATCATCGTTGGATGGCTTGATGACACGAGTTAAAACGAACGAAGAGGCCATTCAAGCTATTGATTCTTTTAGGCGTTCAGCCAATGCCGATATACAACAGATTAAACAACAGATGTCAGCTTCAGTATCGCCGTGATTTTTCAATCGCATTCATTTATCGATATTGAATGATAAAAATTTATTTACCATTTATCTTAATTTTTAAAAAGAGTGTTCCATGACTACAGTAATTCGCCAAGACGATTTAATCGATAGCGTTGCCGACGCACTTCAGTTTATTTCTTATTATCATCCGAAAGATTTTATTACTGCGATGAACGAAGCTTATGAAAAAGAAGCGAATCCAGCAGCGAAAGATGCAATGGCACAAATTCTTATTAATTCTCGTTTATGTGCAATGGGGCATAGGCCTATTTGTCAGGACACTGGAATTGTAACTGTGTTCTTAACAATTGGTATGGATGTTCAGTGGGATTCCAAATTGAGTGTTACTGATATGGTCAATGAAGGCGTACGCCGAGCTTATAACTTACCTGAGAATGTATTGCGAGCGTCTATTCTTGCAGACCCTGACGGAGCAAGAAAAAACACAGGCGACAACACGCCTGCCGTTATTCATTACGATATTGTTCCCGGTAACACCGTTGATGTTCACGTCGCAGCAAAAGGCGGCGGTAGTGAAGCGAAAAGTAAATTTGCGATGCTGAATCCGTCAGACTCGATTGTTGATTGGGTTTTAAAAGTGGTTCCAGAAATGGGAGCCGGTTGGTGTCCACCAGGAATGTTAGGTTTGGGGGTGGGCGGTACAGCTGAAAAAGCGATGCAACTAGCAAAAGAAAGTTTGTTAGAGCCAGTCGATATTCAAGATCTAGAAAAACGAGGTGCCAGTAATCGTGCAGAAGAACTACGATTAGAATTATTTGATAAGGTGAACAAGCTCGGTATTGGCGCACAGGGGCTTGGTGGATTAACCACTGTGTTGGACGTAAAAGTTAAAGATTACCCAACACATGCAGCCAACAAACCCGTTGCATTAATTCCAAATTGCGCGGCAACACGCCATGCTCATTTTACTTTGGACGGAACGGGTCCTGCCTTGCAAACGCCACCTAGCATTGAAGATTGGCCCGAAGTTTCTTGGGAAGTTAACGAAAATGTACGGCGCGTCAATTTAGATACCGTAACGAAAGAAGATATAAAAGCGTGGCAACCAGGTGACACCGTTTTGTTGTCAGGAAAAATGTTAACAGGACGTGATGCTGCGCATAAAAAAATGACAGACCTTTTAGCGAAAGGCGAAAAATTACCTGTGAGCATGGAAGGCCGATTTATTTATTATGTCGGGCCGGTTGATCCGGTGCGTGAAGAAGTTGTTGGTCCTGCTGGTCCAACCACGGCAACGCGCATGGATAAATTTACTCGAGCCATGTTAGAAGAAACGGGTTTGATGGGAATGATTGGTAAAGCTGAACGTGGACAAATTGCGATCGATGCTATTCGTGATAATGAATCTGTTTATTTAATGGCGGTCGGTGGAGCAGCTTATTTAGTATCGCAAGCGATAAAAACAGCCAAAGTAGTAGGCTTTCCCGAGTTGGGAATGGAAGCGATTTATGAACTTGAAGTTAAAGATATGCCTGTGACGGTTGCTGTGGATACCAAAGGTGAGTCAGTTCATAGAACGGGGCCAAAAATTTGGAAGGCAAAAATAGAAGAAGGTGCGATCTCTGTTAAATAAACATACCAAGAGAATACTTTTGATAAATTAAAGAACGGCGTTTGGTTTTTTATAAAAAAGAGTCAGACGCAAAGTATGTTTAAATAATTGCAATAAAAGTTGGAGCAAAAACGAGTGGCTGTTTCTCTGTACTGGCACGACTATGAAACTTGGGGCGAAAAACCCACTCAAGATAAGCCTTCCCAATTTGCTGGCGTTCGTACTAATGAAGCGTTAGAAATTATCGGCGAGCCTCTTTCTATTTATTGTCAACCGCCCTCAGATAGCCTTCCAAAACCTATTGCTTGTATGATCACGGGAATTACTCCACAGCATGCTATGGAACACGGCTTCAGTGATCATGAATTTATAGCAAAGATTCATCGGGAGCTTTCTCGCCCGGGCACTTGTGGTGTTGGTTACAACTCTATTCGCTTTGATGATGAAGTGACTCGTAATGGATTGTTCAGAAATTTTTACGATCCCTATGAAAGAGAGTGGCGTAATGGTAATTCCCGCTGGGATATTATCGATATGGTTCGATTAACCTATGCGTTACGTCCCGAAGGTATAGAGTGGCCTCGCAATGAAGATGGCTCGCCTAGTTTTCGTTTGGAGTTGTTGTCGGCAGCGAATGGATTGATTCATGAAGCTGCGCATGATGCGCTTTCTGATGTGTATGCCACGATAGCGATGGCAAAGTTAATTAAAGAAAAGCAGCCGAATTTATATGATTATGCATTTAGAATGCGTAATAAAAAAGAAGTCGGTAATCTCATCGATCTACAAACAAAAAAGCCGCTATTACATATCTCTTCAAAATACCCAGCCACACAAGCCTGTTCTGCTCTAGTCATTCCTTTGGCGATGCATCCTACGAATAAAAATGGTGTGATTGTTTATGATTTATCGGCCGATCCATCTATGTTGATAGATTTAACGGCTGATGAGATTCATGAACGGTTGTTTGTTCGGCAAGAAGATTTACCTGAGGATGTTTCTAGGGTGCCATTAAAAGTGGTACATCTGAATAAATCTCCCATACTGGTGACCCCCAAACTTGTTGATGGTGACGCCGAAAAAAGAATGCTGTTGGATAAAGCTAAATGTGATGAGCATTGGAAAGTATTGCGTGATGCTGCTTTAGATGTTTCTTTAGTAGAAAAATTACATCATGTTTTTGAGAAATCAAATTTCGAGCAATCTTCAGATCCAGAACAAAGTTTGTATAACGGCTTTCTGAATGATGGTGACAAATCAACATCTTCTGAAGTTAGAAAGTCCAGCGCAGAAGAGTTAAAAAATAGTACCTTTAGTTTTTATGATCAACGATTATCTGAATTACTATTTCGCTATCGAGCGCGAAACTTCCCCGAATCTTTATCTGATGAGGAAAAAGCAGAATGGGAAGAGTTCAGAAAGCAAAAATTTACTGACCCGAAATTAGGTTATACGATTTCTGAATTCAAAAATGATATAGGCGGTTTGTTGAATAATTCAGAAACAACTGAGAAACAAAAAAACATACTCAACGATTTGCTTGCCTATGAGCAAGCGTTAACAAAAGATATGAACTTATGAGGAATAATTGAGTGAAATTTACTGGCGCACACATCCTGTCTATTGGTCAGTTTGAAAGAAAAGACATCGAAAGAATTTTTGAGGTTGCCGATCAGATGCGGCCTTATGCGCTTCGTCAACAAGTCACTCGTGTTTTAGAAGGCGCGATTCTTGGGAATATGTTTTTTGAACCTAGTACAAGAACGCGAGTAAGTTTTGGTAGCGCATTTAATTTACTAGGTGGAAATGTAAGAGAGACAACAGGAATCGAAGTGTCGGCATTGGCAAAAGGCGAATCACTTTATGATACCGCCCGCGTCATTTCTGGTTACAGTGATGTGATTTGTATGCGCCATCCTGTAGAAGGCTCCGTTTCTGAATTTGCAAGTGCGAGCCGTGTCCCTGTTATTAACGGCGGTGATGGGGCGAATGAGCATCCCAGTCAAGCGTTATTAGATTTGTACACTATTGCAAAAGAATTGAGTATGCAAAACCGCACGGTTGATGGGTTACGCATTGCTATGATTGGCGATTTAAAATATGGTCGAACCGTTCATTCGTTGTGTTCACTACTTTCATTGTTTAACAATATTCAAGTGACACTTGTCTCGCCCAAAGAATTAGCAATGCCTGATTACTTGGTTGAAAAACTAAGAAGTGCTGGACATGAAGTTATTATTTCTGAAGAGTTAAATAATAGCATTACGCATGTTGATATCGCCTATTCAACACGTATTCAAGAAGAACGTTTTCCTTCTAAAGAAGCTGCAGGAATGTATCGAGGAAAATTTCGTCTTAATCAAGCAATCTACACAAAATTTTGTGAGCCGAATACGGTCATCATGCATCCGCTACCACGTGACTCTCGAGCAGAAGCTAACGAGTTAGATAGCGATTTAAATCAAAATCCTAACTTGGCTATCTTTAGGCAGGCCGATAATGGTGTGCTGGTGAGGATGGCGTTGTTTGCTTTGACATTGGACGTTGTTCATTTAGTTGAGAAGCACTCAAGACCAGTCACTTGGCATCATTCGAGAAATGAATAAGTGTTAGTCGTGAATAAAGCGATTGATAACATCAAGCAATTCTTTTTCTTTGAATTTTTTTTCCAAAACACCGTCGATTTTTAATCTGAAAAAATCATTGGCTTTGATACTAGAAGCATTTTCCGCGCAATAAACAATAGGAATTTTTTGCGTGCGATAGTTGCTTTTTATTTCTGCTGTTGATTCTTTTAATTCTTCATCATCTAACCCAAAAAGAATTAAATCAGGATGTATGTTGTGAGCAATCTCAATGCATTCCGTGGGACTGTCAGCTGTTAAGATGTTGCAATGCTCGCTGAGATGTTCTGAGAAGTCTTTAATGTTGTTGAGATTTTCATCCACTATTAATATTGTTTTGTGCGGGATAACTTGTTCTATTGTCGCTCGATTTCGGCCAGAATTTTTTGATTCGTAAAGCGCAATGTCGGCTTGTTTAATTAATTGAGTAAGCTGTATGCCGCTTAAGTGTTCAGAGGCGCTCCCACCAATACTTACACTGATCGTATTCCCAGAAGAATTTTTTTCATGTGGTATAGCTAAAGACTCGATGGCATGCCTCAATTTTTCTGCAATTACTTTTGCGCCACTTAAGCTTGTATCTGGTAATAACGCAATAAATTCTTCTCCGCCATAGCGGGCTAAAATATCTGCTGGACGATTGAGGGTTGCTGCTAAAATCCTTGAGACCTTCTGCAAGCAGGTATCGCCTTCTTGATGGCCGTAATGATCGTTGTATTGTTTAAAGTGGTCAATATCAATCATAAGAACGGCGATCGGGCCGTGTGAGCGAGTTTGAATTTGCCATTGTTTAGAGGCTAAATCTTCAAATGCTCTTCTATTATATAAATTAGTGAGGCTGTCTCTTTGGCTCAACGCTTTTAATTCTTTATTGAGTCGACGCATCTCTTTTTGCATTGATTGAATGCGTTCCAGTGCACGGATTTTTGCTTTTAGAATAATCGGTGTAACAGGTTTCGCCATGTAATCATCGCCACCGGCTTCTATCCCTTCGCTGAAGGAGGCATCGTCTGACATGCCGGTTACAAAGATGATCGGGACCCAATGTTTCCCAAACGTTTCTCTCATGAGTCGCGTCGTTTCAAATCCATTAAGGCCTGGCATCTCGACATCCATGATGACCAGATCTACTTGTACATTCTCGATTAACTGTAAAGCTTGCTCACCGCTTTCAGCAACCACAGCTTCGTGCCCCGCCGCTTTAATAAACGTCGTCATTGTGTAGCGTAGTGTGGCGCTATCTTCTACGAGAAGAATTTTCATTCAGCAGTCTACTTGTTTTAGTCTGTGTCGTTTTTTCTAGTTATTGGTCAATCCCGAGCCAGTTGTCTGTAATGACGTATATTCGTGACTACATATTCTGAAGGTAAGCGTTAAAAGCACCGCTTTCTATTGTTGGGATTCCTACCTTTTAGTGCCGTCATAGAGCTCTTGTCGGTGTAGGTCTAAGTGTAGTCTGCTTAACTTCTGTGATGATTACCGTTAGGGAGTGAATTGTGCAATCTATCCGTTTTATGCGGTTATAGATGTCAGAAAGCCAATTTTGAGTAGTTTTAATAAATTCCAGGGGGGGAAGATGATGTTTGCCCTTTTGATTTTTAGGTGCCTCAGTGGCAATTTTTCTTGGATTTCTGTATGTTGGCGCCACATTTTTCAAATCCAGACTGTAGAGACATTCTTTCGATATTATTCTACGGTTAAGTAATCAGTAGCTTCTAGCTAAGTGGCTAATAAGCGGTGTTGTATCGTTATTCTTGAGAAATATTTAAATGTAACTAAGTATTTATCGATTGCGACGATAAAAGATTAGAAAGAGATATAGGCATTATTGTTCATGACAACTTTTGATGATATTCGTCCTTACAACGACGATGAAGTAAGAACTGTTCTCGATAGAGTATTGGTAGATCCTGATTTTAAATCTGCAATGGGACGATTAACACTTCCTAAGCTTTCAAAAATATTTCCAGGTCTTGCGAAGCAAAGCGTCAGTTGGTTTGTTAAGCGACAATTCTCTCATGTGGATAATGTGAAAGAGTTTCAAAATATCGTTCAGAGACATATGACTAAAATGATGTCTCGTACGATGAGCGGTTTAACGAGTTCTGGTCTAGAACATTTGAATCGTGACAAGGCGCATTTGTTTGTCAGTAATCACCGTGATATAGCAATGGACCCAGCACTGATCGACTGGGTTTTACATGAAAATAAATTTGAGACAGCACGTTTGGCGATTGGTGATAACCTGCTAACGATGCCGTATGCCTCTGATATTATGCGGTTAAATAAAAGTTTTATTGTTAATCGATCGGCTAAAGGCAACAAAGAAAAATTTAAAGCGTTAAAACATTTATCGGCTTATCTTCATCATTCTATCATCGTAGAAAAATCTGATGTTTGGATTGCGCAGCGTCAAGGTAGAGCAAAAGATGGTCTTGATAGGACAGAGAGCGCAGTATTAAAAATGTTTGCGATGAATAAAAACAAGGAGCAGACATTTTCAGAATATATACGTGAATTAAGTATCGTTCCCGTTTCTATTTCTTATGAATGGGATCCGCTAGATGAGCATAAGGCAATGGAATTATTTCATCAAAAAGAATTTGGCGAATATCAAAAAGGTGAGCATGAAGATATTGTTAATATAGCTAAAGGAATTGATGGCACAAAAGGTCGTGTTCATGTTGCTTTTGGTCAGGAACTGTCTGGTGATTATCAGGACGCAGATGAGTTAGCATTTGAAATCGATAAGCAAATTATAGAGAACTATGTTTTACAGCCTAGTAATTGCTTTGCCTATAAAGCGCTTCATGGGGAAGTGCCTGATGTGACAGTAGGTGCAGAGCAACATGTTTTTGAGGAAAGAAAAAATAAATCCCAAGAGCTTATCTTTACAGGAAGGCTGCAAGCAATGGATACGCCGTATCGTACAATTGTTCAGGAGATGTATGCGAATCCCATTGTGAGTAAATTAGAATTTTCTAAACTGGCAGCATACTCTGATAAATTGAAACAGCAAAATGAAAAATCTGAATTTGAAGGCAAAATCATTTCATAAATATTCGACATAACGCTTTGAATATATTACAACCATTTTTCCTTGAAGGAATTCATTCTAAAAATGCTTGCTGCTGAAACTAAACAAGCAATACAAACAGCCTATTCACAGTTTTTGCAATCTCGTGATCTTACAGCGCGGTATGGCCAAAAACTGATGATCGCGGAAATTGCGAAAACTCTCGGTGCAATTGAGCTAGATGGTGAAGGCGTTCGTGTTTCAGATAAGCATGTCTCTGTTGTAGAGGCCGGAACGGGAACGGGAAAAACAGTCGCTTATTTTTTATCAGCTTTGCCTATAGCAAAAGCCATGGGCAAACATCTCGTCGTGTCTACTGCAACCGTCGCTCTTCAAGAACAAATTGTTTACAAAGATCTTCCTGAAATAAAAGCTTCGAGTGAATTAGAATTTACTTTTTCCTTGGCAAAAGGAAGAGGGCGATATCTATGTTTGTCAAAACTAGATCGACAGCTTAATGAGTTTCAATCATCAGAACCAATACCACTTGGTTTTCCAGCAGAAGAAATGGCACGTTCGGATGAGCAAACAATAAAGCTTTATCAATCAATGATGGAAGCTTTGTCGGCTAGCGAGTGGGACGGGGATAAAGATAATTGGCATCAAAGTTTAGAGGATGATCAATGGCGTCCTATCACAACTAATCATCGTCAATGTTCAGGTCGACGTTGCTCTTTTGTAACTAACTGCAGCTTTTTTAAATCACGCGATCAAATTAATGGTGTTGATTGTATTGTTACTAATCACGATTTGGTGCTTGCTGACTTGGCACTAGGCGGTGGTGCAATTCTACCGCCACCCGAAGATACAATTTATATTTTTGATGAGGGCCATCACCTTGCTGATAAAGCGCTCAATCATTTTTCTCATTACAGTCGTTTAGAGTCAACAAAAAAATGGCTAGATGAGTGTGCGCAATCGTTTTCTTTAGCGGCAGAACAGGTTGGTGAAGTTGGGGATATTCGCCGTCGATTAGAAATGCTGCCGAATGTCATTAAAGATTGTAAACAGCAGCTGACTGATATCCAGCCACTATTGCTTGATTGTTTTGAAGGTGTTGAACCTGACGGAAAAGAAATTACCCGCTATCGTTTTGCTCATGGCATCGTGCCGGCGACCTTGTCTGAAATCGCTACAGAAGCAACTCAAGTTTTTGGTCGTTTGGCAGATTTGTTTTCTCAAATTGTGGATGAATTAAATGACGCTATGGATGATCGCGCTGGTGCGGTACCCAAGGTGGATGTTGAAAATTGGTTTCCTGTCGTTGGGTCATGGTTGGCAAGAGCTGAAGCAAATTTAGCCTTATGGATTAGCTATGCGTCTAATGATGTTAGCGATGTTCCCGAAGCGCGCTGGATAGAAAAAATTGAGAATGGAACGAATGTCGAAGTTGGTCTTTCTTCTAGCCCTATCGTTGCTGCACAAACGTTAGATGAATTGTTGTGGTCACGTTGCTGTGGTGCAATTGTGACATCAGCAACATTAACGGCTCTTGGAAAATATGATCGCTTGATTATGCGTATGGGCACACCAGCAGATAGTAATTACCAAGTTGTTCCTAGCCCTTTTAATTATGATAGTGCTTTATTGCAAGTGCCAAGAGATGCCGGAGATGCTGGAGATGCTCAGTCACATACTTTGTCTCTAATTGAAAAATTGCCAAAAATATTAGATAAAAATCTTGGTAGCTTAGTATTATTTTCTTCTCGTCGACAAATGTTAGAGGTTTATGAAAATTTACCGGCGGAATGGCGACAAAGGATTTTAGTGCAAGATGATCGACCCAAGCAGGAAACATTACGAGAACATCGTTTGAGAATAGATGATGGTGTTGGAAGTGTTATTTTTGGATTGGCGAGTTTTTCAGAAGGTGTTGATTTGCCGGGCAAGTATTGCCAGCATGTCGTGATAGCAAAGATTCCATTTTCTGTTCCCAATGATCCGATCGAAGAAGCTTTAGCTGAGTGGATAAAAGACCGAGGCGGGAATCCATTTATGGAAATCGCCGTTCCTGATGCATCGTTAAAATTAATACAAGCATGTGGTCGTTTAATTCGAACGGAAAAAGATAGCGGAACAATTACCATAATGGATAATCGTTTGGTGACAAAAAGATATGGGCCGGCAATTCTAGACTCATTGCCGCCGTTTAAAAGAATTAAATAACCTTTGATTGTTAGCTAACTTCTGAAAGGCATTATAAAAATGTTGGAATAAATGAAAGTGCGCAGGAATTCCTACATCTTCTTCATGGTTTCAATGCCTAAGATATCCAGTCCTATTCTTAATGTTTCCGCTGTAGAATAACTTAGCGACAGGCGAGACTCTCGTGTTGCGGGTTCAATTCCCTCTTTCAGAATCGGACATGCTTCGTAAAAGCTCATAAATAAGCTGGCAAGTTCGTAGAGATAATTGCATAGAACATGCGGAAAAGCGTCTTCAGAAATTTGCTCTAAAATTTCACTACACTGCAAACATTTAATAGCAAGATTTTTTTCCTCAGGTGCATTTATGGAAAGCTGATGAGCGAGCGAGCTCGGATCGATATCTGCTTTACGGAAGATACTTTGAATTCGCGTGTAAGCATATTGTAAATAAGGGGCTGTATTCCCTTCAAAAGACAGCATGCTATCCCAGTTAAACATGTAATCATTTGTTCGAGTTTTACAAAGATCTGCATATTTTACAGCACCAATGCCTACCTTTTTAGCGACTTCATACCTTTCTTTTTCAGAAAGATCAGGATCTTTTTCTGCGATTAGTTTTTCAGCGCGCTCAGTTGCCTCCACTAAAAGATCAGCAAGTTTAACTGTTCCACCTGTTCTGGTTTTAAATGGTTTTCCGTCTTTACCAAGCATGGTCCCAAACGAATGATGTTCAAGCGTTGTGCTTTCAGGTAAGAATTTTGCTTTTCGAGCTATAGTAAAAACTTGTTTTAAATGCAGTGATTGTCTGAAATCGACAACTACCATAATACGATCTGCTTTTAGCGTATTGGCTCGAAAACGAATTGCTGCAAGATCAGATGTTGAATATAAATAGCCACCATCTTGTTTTTGTACGATAACAGGGCTTGGGTTGCCTTCTTTATCAGCAAGCTCTTCTAAAAAAACTACTTGGGCGCCATTATCTTCTTTCGCGAGCGATAATTTTTTCAGATCATCAATAACCAGTTTTAAGTCATTATTATAAAAGCTTTCGCCGCGCACATCTTTTTCTGTCAGTGTCACATTTAGCTTTTCGTAAACTTCCTGTGAGTGATGCAGAGAAACATCGCGAAAGCGTTGCCATAACTCTAATGTTTTTTCGTCACCGCCTTGAAGCGCGACAACATAATTTCGTGCCTTAGTAGCGAACTCTTCATCTTTATCAAAATGTACTTTTGCTTGTTGATAAAATGTTTCTAGATCTTTTAATGCCAGCTCTGCTTGTTCGCCATGTTGCAAGTGATCTTCTAGTTCGGCAATTAACATTCCGAATTGAGTTCCCCAATCGCCAACATGGTTTTGTCGGATAACATTGTGTCCGAGATATTCATAAAGTCGTGCGAGGGTGTCTCCAATGATAGTAGAGCGCAAATGGCCGACATGCATTTCTTTTGCGAGATTCGGAGATGAATAATCGATGATAATTGTGTGTGGTGTATTTGTTTTTGTGATGCCAAATGTGTTGTTTGTCAGACCGGATGAAATTTGCTCTCCAAGCCACTGAGGGTTTAAAGAAATATTAATAAATCCAGGACCAGCGATCTCTAATGTTTCGGCCGCATCTTTAAGGTTAATGTTATCAAGGATTAGCTGGGCGATATCGCGAGGTTTTTGCCCCATTTTTTTTGCTGCACCCATTGCTCCATTGGCTTGGTAATCGCCAAATCCAGCTTTTTTACTGAGAGCAATAACTGGGCTGCATTCTGCGGGAATACCCGCTTTATCCATAGCTTGACGAAATTGTGTGTCGAGAAATTCTCGGATGTTCATATTTGCAGCTTATCTGTTAAAAATAATGAATTGAAGGAATGTGGGAGAGATCGGTTGAGCCGAAATGTATGCCAGACCGTTTATAGGTGCCTATATAAGTGACTGAAAGGGCGCGAACACAGCTTCCACAAGCTAAAGGCGTCAATTATACTGGCCTTTATACTTTTGCGCGATAGATTGCTTAGAGATTGATAAGTGAATTTTCTTATTGTGTTTCTATGGCAATGAATATTTAAAAATAAGATTGGATTTCAGATGCATCTATAAGTCCTATACACTTATAAAAACGAGAGGTTGCCCCATGATCGAAGCGAATACTGATAAAGTTCAAGTCACAATCAACGATGGCATTATGCATATTTCGCTAAATCGTCCCGAAACTAAAAATGCATTATCGTTAGCCATGTATCAAAAGATGGCAAATTCTATTTTAGCGGGCAGTGATGATCCAGCTGTTAGAGTGATTCTGTTGAGTGGTACTGGCGGTAGCTTCACTAGTGGTAATGACTTAGGCGATTTTGCAAAACACAAAGGTTCAATGTCAGAAGACGAAAACCCTACGCCTAAATTTATGAAAGCGCTTCTTGACTGCGATAAACCAGTAGTTGCTGCTGTCCAAGGCCCAGCTGTGGGAATTGGTACTACGATGTTGTTGCATTGTGATTTAGTTTACGCCGGAGAAAGTGCATATTTTCAAATGCCATTTTCTAAACTAGGCTTGTGTCCAGAGTTCGCATCTAGTGCAATCCTGCCCCGCTTAATGGGGCACGCGAAAGCAGCAGAAATTTTATACTTTAGTGAGTCTGTTTCACCAGCAGATGCGAAAGATGTCGGCATTGTTAATCAGATAATTCCTGATGGAGATTTAATGGCGACGGTAATGGCAAAGTGTGTCCGATTAACTAAGCAGCCAGCCTCCGGCCTACGAGCTACAAAACAACTTCTGAAAAAAGATATTCGTGAAGAAGCGCAAAGCATTATGGCTCGTGAGCAAGTACTCTTTAAAAAAGGGTTGCAGTCTCCGGAGTTTGTTGAAGCGGTGACTGCTTTTGGTGAAAAGAGAGAGCCAGATTTTTCTAAGTTTGGATAAACTCTAGTAAATACATCTTGATAAAGATTCTTATTGGGCATTTCTTATAAATTACCTCTTAAAAACCGCTGAATTATTTCAGCGGTTTTTTTTGCGTGTACATATTCCCTTTTAAGGTTAAGAATCTTCGACGATACATCTTATCTAGCCTGTATTTGGCGCAACTATTGCTGCTTATTTTGTAACAGAGCAGAACCATTTGATCGCCCTCGTGCCCAATAACTTTTTTTAACTCGGAAAGCTGAACGAAGGAGAGAACGATGAGATAAACTGTCAAACATTGAACGTACATTGGCCACTGTCTAATACACCTTTTATTCTCACATACGTTGCACGGGTTAGTTTATGCAAAAAAATATTTTGTTTGTGGTGTTAGTGATAATCGCTCTAATCGCGGGTATTGCTTTAAAGGAATATTCTCAATCTTCTAATCGAAGTGGAAAAGGTATGGGGCGTCCTTCAATGGCGGCTCCAGTTGAAATAGAAATAGTAAAAAGTATTCCTTGGTCCGTGCAAACAGAAGCTGTAGGGACGGCTTTTGCGAATGAGTCGGTTGAGCTTACAGCAAATGTGAGTGATACCGTTGCTTCGCTACATTTTGAGGATGGTCAACAAGTGAAGCAAGGCGATATTCTTGTTGTTCTCAATCACGGCGAGGAAGATGCAGAGCTTCAGGCTGCAAAGGCAACCTTAGAGGAAGAGCAGAGAGAGGTCAGGCGATTGAAAGGCCTACTCGCAAGCCGATCAGTGTCTCAAAGTTTATTAGATGAGAGGCAGACACAGGCTGAAACTGCAAAATTTCGGCTAGAAGCCATAGAAGCTCGTTTAAAAGATCGATACATCCGCGCACCATTTAATGGCGTTTTAGGGTTAAGGCAAGTCAGTGTTGGAACCTTCATTTCACCAGGAAAAGTCATTACTACCTTAGATGATCTCGACACGATTAAATTAGATTTTTCTATTCCAGCTGTTTCTATAGGTCATCTCCAAGAGGGTATGTCTATATTTGCGAAGACCCCGGCGTATCCCGAGAAAGAATTTATCGGAAAAGTGAGCACTATTAATTCTCGTGTGAATGCGGTTGACCGCTCAATTAAATTACGGGCAGAGATTAAAAATACTGATCATGTGCTAAAGCCGGGAATGTTAATGCACGTTGTAGTTAAGTCGCCTAATAAAGAGGTTATCGTTATTTCTGAATCGGCTATCGTTCAGAATAAAGATAAACATTTTGTTTTTCTTGTGGTGAAAAAAGACAAGAAGCAAGTTGCTCAGCTTCAAGAGGTGTCTATTGGGTTACGTAAATCTGGTGTTGTAGAAATAGTGTCTGGTCTAGAAACAGGGCAAACCATTATCAGTCGAGGTACCAATACCGTTCGCAATAATGGCCCCGTTAATGTCCTAGCTGGTGATGCTGAAAAAAGCCAAGAGAGTGAATAGTTTTTATGTTGGTTTTTAAGGCTATTTTTAGTATTTCGATCACTTTAAATTAGTTTAAAATTTAATTCGGAAATCCCTCATGTTTTTATCCGACATTTCAATAAAGCGCCCTGTTTTTGCAACAGTTATTAGTTTGATTTTGATTGTTTTTGGTTTGGTTTCTTTTGAGCGGCTAGCGCTGAGAGAATATCCGGATACAAATTCACCGCTTGTTTCGGTTACGACTACCTACCGAGGTGCATCAGCGACGGTGGTCGAGAGTCGCATCACCGAAGTAATTGAAGAGCGAGTAGCAGGAATAGAAGGAATCAAAACCGTCAACTCCTCAAGCTCAGATGGCGTTTCTCGAATTAATATTGAGTTTTCATTAGGTCGAGATCTTGAGTCAGCAACCAATGATGTGCGCGATAGAGTGTCGAGTATTTTACGGCGACTACCTGAGGAAGCCAGTCCTCCCGAGGTCAGAAAGTCGCAATCGGATGGGCGACCTGTCATTTGGTTTAATTTAACATCTGATCGACTCGACCTATTAGAACTGACCGATTATGCAAATTTAAATCTAGTCGACCCACTATCGGTTGTTGATGGTGTTGCTCGTATTCAAATCTCGGGTGAAAAAAAATATGCCATGCGAGTTTGGATTGATAGAAGAGAATTAGCTGCACGAGGAATTACGGTTGGGGATGTTGAAAATGTTTTGCGAGCAGAAAATGTAGAGTTACCAGCAGGAAGTGTTAAATCTTCTGATCGAGATTTTTCTGTCAGGATGCAGCGAGGTTATTCAACTGTTGATGATTTTAAAAACCTTGTTGTTAAGCGAGGTGATGATGGTTACTTGGTTCGTCTTTCAGACATTGCGCGAGTTGAATTGACGTCCGAAGAAGAGCGTTCTCTTTTTCGGGGGAACGGCATCAATATGGTTGGTGTAGGGATTGTCCAACAAAGTACTGCAAACACATTAAGCATGGCGCGCGCAGTGAAAAAAGAAGTCGAACGTTTAACGTTAACACTTCCGCCCGGAATGTCGATCGAGACAAGTAACGACAGTACGGTTTTTATTGAATATGCCGTCAAAGAAGTTTATCAAACCCTTTTTGTTGCAGCGGCATTAGTTGTTCTCGTGATTTATTTATTTCTTGGCGATTATCGGGCAATGTTAGTGCCAGCGGTAACGCTTCCAGTTTCATTGGTCGCTACTTTCATTATTCTGTTTTCTCTTGGTTTTAGTGCCAACCTATTAACGTTATTGGCTTTAGTTCTAGCGATTGGTTTGGTTGTCGATGATGGAATTGTTGTTCTTGAAAATATCCATAGGCGTATGAGAATGGGAGAATCCCCTTTAGTGGCAGCTTATCGTGGTTCTAGGCAAGTTGGTTTTGCTGTTGTCGCTACCACATTGGTACTCATCGCCGTATTTATTCCTATTACGTTTATGGAAGGAGAAATCGGCCGGTTGTTTAGTGAGTTTGCCGTCACAATGGCGGCAGCGGTGGGTTTTTCAAGTCTTGTTGCTCTTACGCTTTCTCCCGTCGTCTGTGCTTTTTTATTAAAACCTGAGTCTGAAGAAGCCATTAAAAAATCAAAAGAGGGTTGGTTTAAAAGCGTTGAAAAGGCGTATCGCGTTACACTCGATAAATTTCTAAAAAAACCTTTACTGATTAATTTTATTTATGTTGGTGTCTTAATTCTAATAGGCTTTTTGGTGATGAAAGTGCCATCAGAATTTGCGCCGAAAGAAGATCGCGGAATGATGATGGTTGTTATTCAGGGGCCAGAAGGAGCGTCCTATGAAGATACTTTGAAGACAGTGATCACTGCTGAAGAAAAATTAAATTTTTTAATTGAAAGCGGAGAAGTAAGTCGAATTCTTTTTCGGATTCCAGGTAGTTTTGGTGCCGGTGGAGCAAGTTTTAATAATGCTCGTGCAATAGTGGTTCTTGATGATTGGGGTAATCGCCGTCCCGTTTGGGAAATATTAGCAGATGTTCGAAAAACGTTAGCCACCATTCCTGGCGCGAGAATTTTTGCAATGACTCCTCAAGCATTTGGTGGTCGTGGCGGAAGTCCTGTGCAGTTTGTTTTACAGGGCGGGACATTTAAAGAGCTGGTTGAGTGGCGCGATATTATGATTGAAAAAGCGTCAGATTTTCCGGGTATTGTCGGATTAGATCATGATTACGATGAAACAAAACCACAACTGCAAATCAGTATTAATCGAGATCGTGCGGCGGACTTGGGTGTATCTGTCACTAATATAGGTCGAACATTAGAGTCCATGTTGGGCTCGCGTTTAGTGACAACATTTATGATGAATGGCGATGAGCGAGAGGTGATCGTTGAAGGCTTACGCGAAGACAATACCAGTAAGTTAGATATGACGAACATTTATGTTCGATCAAGTACCACTGCTAATCTCATCCCTCTTGCAAATTTAGTTGCGATCAAAGAATTTGCCGACGCTGATCAATTAAACCGTTACAACCGTAAACGTTCAATTACATTGAGCGGTAGTGTGGCAGAAGGATACAGCTTAGGAGAAGCTTTAAGTTATTTAGAAAAGACAGCGAGAGAAAACCTTCCTCCTTCTGCTACGTATGATTACAAGGGTGAATCACTTTTATATAAAGAATCAAGCGGTTCAATTTATTTTGTGTTTGGTTTATCTTTATTGATAGTTTTTTTAGTTCTTTCGGCTCAATTTGAAAGTTTTGTGCAGCCGATTGTTATTTTATTAACTGTTCCTCTTGCGGTAGCAGGCGCATTACTAGGTTTGTATTTTTTCGGGTTGTCGTTAAATATTTACAGTCAAATCGGGGTTATTATGTTGGTCGGTTTGGCGGCCAAAAATGGAATATTAATTGTCGAGTTTGCAAATCAGCTCAGAGATGAAGGTGTGGATTTTCATGAGGCAACAGCTCAAGCAGCAACGCAACGACTTCGCCCTATATTAATGACTGCCATTACAACAATAGCTGGAACAATGCCATTAGTAGTTGCAAGTGGAGCTGGATCAGAAACACGTTTCGTAATTGGTTTAGTGGTTATTACGGGCGTGTTGTTGGCAACGGCGCTTACATTATTTGTTGTTCCGGTGGCGTATCAGATGTGGGCAAAAAATACCAAATCGCCTCAAGCCGTTCAACAGAACCTTAATAATGAATTGGAAGAAGATAAAAGTAAGCAGTGGGCGATTGCAAGCCGAGATTATATGAAAAAATAAGATGTTAGTGTGCCTAATAGAGTGCCTATAATAAAAAATCTTGCCGAATGGCAAGATTTTTTTATGGGTGTTCGTAAAATTGCTACCACTATTCAGAGCTGTTTTTCTGTGGATATTTAAATGATACGTGTGTACTGATTTCTCTACAAAGTAACTGTTAATAAAGTAATTCTCGATCTTTTTAAGATATATTGTAGAGCCTCTACATCGCTAGTGTTTAAGTCGGTCAATGACAATTGATTGTTCTTTTTACAAATAATACGTCTATTTGTGTTTTAGCTGGTCCTTACAGAACTAGCTTCTAGGGGGCTGCTAAGCTAGCCGATATTTGTTATCCTGCGCGGTTTGTTGCTTCCGATTACTGTATTCCCCCGCGCTTTGTTTATTTGACTGATTGCTTCGTCATGTACGGCGTCGATAACTGCCCTTAATGGTGTGGTGTATGTGGGAGTGTGTACTCTCGCCCTACCTTTTAGGGGAGCACATATTGTTTTACTAGATGGTCATTACTTGATGGATAACAGGAGCTATTAAATGGATAGCAATATAGAAAAACACGTCGCTATCATTATGGGGTCACGATCTGATTGGCCCATCATGAAGCAGGCTACTACGGTGCTGGATGAGTTGGGCGTCAGTTATGATACGCAAGTGGTGTCGGCACACCGTACTCCTGATCGTCTCTATGAGTTTGCTAAGAATGCACCAAGTAAATACAGCGTCATTATAGCGGGTGCTGGTGGTGCTGCTCATTTGCCCGGTATGACAGCCGCAATGACGTGGTTGCCCGTAATTGCTGTACCCGTACTGAGTAAAGCGTTAAGTGGAGTTGATAGTTTATTGTCGATAGCGCAAATGCCAAAAGGTGTTGCGGTTTCTACTCAAGCGATTGGAGAACCCGGTGCCTATAACGCGGGTTTGATGGCAGCACAAATATTGGCGGTCAGCGATACTGAATTGCGAACTCGTCTTATTGCTTGGCAGCAGCGGCAGAGCGAATCTGTTCCGCTTTCTGTGGAATGAGCTGTAGAGTAAGTAGCTAGTCTGATGTTAAAGGTAACCTATTAATGCATATCGCTATTGTTGGTTGTGGTCAGTTATCGCGTATGCTCGCGTTGGCCGGTATCCCGCTTGGTCTCAAATTCAGTTTTGTCAAAGATGGCGAACACCAAGACACCACCTGTGTTGATGGATTGGGTGCTATTGTCGAATGGCGTTCAGGAGACTCATTTGACAGCTTGTATACCGTCTTGGGTGAGCCAGATATTGTTACTGTTGAAAAAGAACAGGTCGATGTTTCGCTACTCACTGGCTTGCAAGAATTTTGTAGCGTATATCCAGATCCAAAAGCGTTCGCTATCTGTCAGGATCGGAACAAAGAAAAACAATTGTTAGATGCGCTAAAGATTCCTTGCTCTCCATATGTTCATGGTGAACCGTTAAGTGTCTGTGCCGAAACCCTTTCGTTGCCGATAGTCGTAAAGTCTTGTCGTGATGGTTACGACGGAAAAAACCAGTGGGTGTTGAGAACTCCAGAGGAAGTTAAAGCACTTGATTTGGTATTTAAAGATAAACAGATAAACAGTAGCGATTATATCGCCGAGAAATTAATTCCTTTTGATAAAGAAGTGTCGTTAGTTTCGGTGCGATCTGTGAACGGCGAAACCATACATTATTCCCTCACTGAAAATTCCCACGATAAAGGTATTCTTAAGCAATCTATTGCGCCAGCGCCAGATATATCAGACGCACTAGAAAAACAGGCACAAGACTACATTACCCGTATTGTTAAAGAACTTAATTATGTCGGCGTCATTGCCATGGAATGTTTTGTCGTGGGTGAAAAACTCTTAATTAATGAGTTAGCCCCGCGAGTGCATAACAGCGGCCACTGGACACAGTCAGGTAGTAAAACTTGCCAGTTTGAAAATCATTTGCGAGCGATTACTGGTGCTGTTTTGGGAAACACTAATAATTACGGTGTGGCTGGAATGATTAATTTGATCGGAACACAAAAGCCTTCTTTAGATGTGCTCTCAGCAAATTCAAAACTTCATTGGTATAACAAATCTGTTCGTCCTGGCCGAAAATTAGGACATGTTAATTTTCAAGAATCCGATATGGATCAGTTACGAATAGAGATGAGTAAGTTTAGCGATTAATAAAATACTTACGTTAACTCAAAAACAAAAAAGGCCCGCTACTAATGAGTAGCGGGCCTTTTTAATCTTTCTACTTGTAAAAAGTGGTACCAGTGGCCGGATTTAGTTGAAGCAGCCTAAGGGCTGTTTCAACCTCTTCGAGGCTTCGTCGCTATCGCTCCTCGTTCTAATTGTTCCTATTGTCACAATTAGTCGAACCGTGTTGCCGATCTCGCCAGCCTCAAATGCCAAATAAAAAGCCCCGCACTTATGTGCGAGGCTTTTTGTTTGGTACCAGTGGCCGGACTCGAACCGGCACGCTTTTAAGGGCGGGGGATTTTGAATCCCCTGTGTCTACCAATTTCACCACACTGGCAATAACTTGTCTTTTCTCTTATTTGTCTTTAAACCGATAAGAGTTTCTATGTTTTTCTGAATATCTCATTCTAGAAAACTACTTGGCCAAAGTGGTTTGGCTGAAGGCTTATAGTGCAAGCCAAGTAGAAAAGAGGGCGCTGATTATATCAGCGGTTAACAGTCCGTCAACAAGCGATTGAATGAGTCGTTGTATTCCTGATTTTTAAGAGTGAATAATGAGTTTTTGGGGTTCAATCGTTTTTTGATTTACCCCAAGGCCGATTTCGTGGTGTTTGGAAGGGTTTTCGGCTACCCTGTGCGCCTTTTTATGGCTTGCAGAATTACTATTTATCCTTATGAAACTGACTGATTTTCATTACGACCTGCCCAAAGAGTTGATCGCTGAGCAGCCCGCGCCCGAAAGGCGAGGAAGCCGGTTATTGTATCTTGATGGTGATACGGGTGGTTTGCAGCATGGCAGCTTCCCAGATTTATTACATTGGGTCGAACCCGGTGATCTGATGGTTTTTAACGATACTCGCGTTATCCCTGCACGAGTGTTTGGCCATAAAGCCAGCGGCGGAAAAATTGAGATTCTCGTCGAGCGCTTGATTGATGAGCAAACTGTCGTGGCGATGGTTCGAGCGAGTAAAGCCCCAAAAATCGATAGCGAGTTAGTATTAGAAGATGATACGAGAGTGACCGTGATTGAGCGGCAAGAACAGTTCTTCAAAATTCGTTTCCCACAAGGCCATTCGGTGTTAGATGTACTAGAGCGAGTCGGAAAAATACCGCTTCCTCCCTATATAGAACGCGCTGCTGACAATGTTGATAGTGAGCGTTACCAAACCGTGTACGGCAAGAAGAAAGGGGCTGTAGCTGCTCCAACAGCAGGTCTACATTTCGATGAAAGTCTGCTTGAACAGTTATCAGCAAAAGGCGTTGAAACGGCGTTTGTGACGTTACATGTTGGTGCTGGAACCTTTCAGCCGGTTCGTGTGGATGATGTTCGAGAGCATAAAATGCACAGCGAAATCATGGAGGTCTCGCAAGAAGTGTGTGACAAAGTTCGGAAAACAAAAGCAGCGGGTAAGCGCGTCATTGCAGTAGGAACCACGAGTGTTCGTTGTCTTGAGAGTGCTTCAGGGTCGGGGGATATTCAGCCGTTACAAGGTGAGACGAATATTTTTATCTTCCCTTCGTATCAATTTAAAGCTGTTGATGCTTTGGTGACCAATTTTCATTTGCCAGAATCGACATTAATTATGTTGGTGTCTGCGTTTGCGGGTTACGAAGAAACGATGGCTGCTTATCGAGAGGCGGTTGCTGAGCGTTACCGCTTTTTTAGTTATGGTGATGCCATGTTCATTACTAAAAATAAACATCCTAGCTTGCCTGTCACAAATAGAGATTCTTAATCTAGAGCCATATTTAAAATTTCATATTTAAGATTCAAGATTCAATTAGGAAAAAATATTGTGAGTGATTTTTCTTTTACCGTTAAAGCCACTGATGGAAATGCCCGTTTAGGGGAGATGGAATTTCCACGAGGAAAAGTGTCTACGCCGGCTTTTATGCCTGTGGGTACTTATGGTTCTGTAAAAGGCATGTTGCCTCGAGATATTGAAGCGACGGGTGCTCAGATTATTTTGGGTAATACATTTCATCTAATGTTGAGACCAGGAACAGAAGTCATTAGAGAGCATGGTGACTTACATGATTTCATGCAGTGGAAAGGCCCGATTTTAACGGACTCTGGCGGTTTTCAAGTATTTAGTCTTGGCAAACTCCGTAAAATTACAGAAGCAGGTGTGACATTTAAATCACCGGTTGATGGCAGTACGGTTTTTCTCGATCCAGAAAAGTCCATACAAGTACAGCGTGATTTGGGTGCGGATATTGTCATGGTGTTTGATGAATGCACTCCGCATCCCGCGACAGAGAAAGAAGCTCGGACCTCGATGGAATTGTCATTGCGTTGGGCTGCACGTAGTAAAAAAGCTCACGAAGGAAATTCATCAGCTCTCTTCGGCATAGTACAAGGTGGAATGTTTGAGTCGCTGCGTGAAGAGTCTCTTGCCGGATTAGTGGATATTGGCTTTGATGGTTACGCCATTGGCGGGTTGTCCGTGGGTGAGCCGAAAGAAGATATGATGCGAATTTTGAGTCACACTGCTCCAAAATTACCAGTTGATCGACCTCGTTACTTGATGGGTGTAGGTAAGCCGGAAGATATTGTAGAAGCCGTCAGTCGTGGTGTTGATATGTTTGATTGTGTAATGCCGACGCGTAATGCACGCAATGGACATCTTTTCGTGAAAGAAGGCGTGGTAAAGATTCGCAATGCGAAACATCGCCATGACACTCGCCCTCTTGATGAAAGTTGTGATTGCTATACCTGTCAGAACTTTAGTCGCAGTTACCTTCAGCATCTTGATAAGTGTGGAGAAATTTTGGGCTCTCAGCTTAATACCATCCACAATCTTCATTTTTATCAAACGGTTATGTCTGAACTGAGAGAGGCGATTGGCAAAGGTCAGCTAGAGAATTATGTGAATGAATTCTACGACCGACAAGAAAAACGGTAAATCACATACAGGGTAAGGCAGAATTAGTGGAAGGCCCTTAGCTAAACACTGATGATAAAAAGAGCAGTTAGGGTTGAAATCTCCAAAAGTGGCTCAAACTTAAAGTCAAAGTATTCGGGGTAAAGTCTGTACCAATATATATCTGAAAGATTGTGCCTATGGGGTGTAGATGCAATATCTGACCGAGTGCGTATAATTCGGCTTTTTTGTTTTCAGATAACTGTTTTTAGATAATAAAATCAATAAAAAGAATTAACCAAAATATTTCATGAAGTTATCAGATCATAGACTTTGTGAGTTATAGACTCATTAAAGTACGTAATGCGTACGCTGTGGAAAAACGATATGTTAAATCGAAACCCTCTTTGGAAAAACTTTCTTATCTTATGTGTGATAGGGCTTGGCGTTATTTATGCGCTTCCCAACATCTATCCGCAAGACCCTGCGGTGCAGATCACAAGTCAGGCGGGTGGGGAAGATGTTCCTGAGCGAATATTATCTCAAGCAGTTGATGCACTGAAAAAAGAAAACATTGAGTCATTCGGTGAAGAAATTCAAAACGGTGTTGCGATCGTTCGATTAAAAGAATCTGATCATCAGTTAGCGGCAAAGCAAGCGATCGAAAATGTATTAGATCACAATTATGTTGTTGCACTTAATCAGGTTCCGACGACGCCAGAATGGTTGGCTTCTTTGGGCGGCCAACCTATGAAAAAAGGCTTGGATTTGGCAGGTGGTGTTCACTTTTTAATGGAAGTGGATATTGAGGCCGCTGTCGCAAAGAGACAAGAAACTACGGCGACAGAAGTTAGAAGCTTATTAAGAAAAGAGCGTGCTCGTTATCAGTCAGTTAATTTGAATCGTGACAATACTGTTGTAGCAAAATTTGCTACTGAAGAATTTCGAGAGAAAGCTGATTCAGTATTACGTCGAGAATTTCCTACTTACACTCGCGAGAGTTCTGAAGAAGGTGAATCATTTGTTTTACGAATGGCAATGTCAGAACAATCTATTCGTGAAATTGAAGATTATGCAATTAGTCAAAACTTATCGACATTACGAAATCGTGTCAATGAATTGGGCGTTTCTGAGCCGATTGTTCAGCGTCAAGGTCGTAATCGTATTGTTGTTGAATTACCGGGTGTACAAGACACGGCAGAAGCAAAACGCATTATCGGTAAAACTGCCAACTTAGAATTTAGAATGGAAGCGAAGCCTGACGCTTTAGTTTCAACCAAAGAACAATTTGAAGGGACAAACTACGGAAGCCCTTGGTTAGAAAAAGATATTATTATTACAGGTGATTCTGTTGCAAATGCAACGTCAGGTTTTGATCCGCAAACAAGTGCACCTGAAGTCAATTTAACACTCGATAGTGCCGGCGGCACAAAAATGAATTACGCCACGCGAAACGATATCGGTCGTCGCATGGGTACGTTACTTATTGAATACCGCACAGAAAAAAGTATAAAAACAAATAGTGCTGGCGAAGAAGTTGAAGTCATCCAACAAATTGCTGAAAAGAAATTGATTAATTTGGCAACGGTACAAGCTGCCCTCGGTGTTCAATTTAGAATTACAGGTCTCGATAGTCCCCAAGCTGCTTCTGAACTTGCTTTATTGATGCGTTCAGGTGCGCTTGCAGCTCCCATGTATTTTGTTCGTGAAAGAACAATCGGCCCATCACTTGGTCAAGAAAATATTGATGTCGGAGTTAAATCTGTTGTGTTGGGTTTTTCTCTCGTGCTTATTTTTATGCTCGTTTACTACAGGGCGTTTGGTGTCGCTGCGAATGTTGCTCTTGCCGTTAACTTGGTTTTATTAATCGCTTGTATGTCTATTTTTGGAGCGACTCTTACATTGCCGGGTATTGCAGGTATCGTTTTGACCGTGGGTATGGCGGTTGATGCGAACGTACTTATTTTCTCGCGTATACGTGAAGAAATGAAATCCGGCGCCTCGCCGCAGCAATCTATCAGTGCTGGTTTCGATCGCGCTATCGTGACAATTCTTGATGCAAATATTACAACCTTAATTGTGGCGTTTATTTTATGGGGTATAGGTTCTGGCCCAGTAAAAGGTTTTGCAATCACATTATCAATCGGGATCATAACTTCAGTATTTACAGCGATTGTTGTTACGCGTGCGATCGTTAATTTGATGTACGGTGGTCGTAAAGTTAATAAATTATGGATTTGATTTTCTACGTTGTGATTGTAGATTAAATGAATAGATTGAATAACTTAGATTCAGTGCAGTGCGCTAAACATACGTGAGTAAAATAATGACAAACGAAACAGAAAATATAGAAGCGGCAGATTTAAGCGAAGTGTCGAATAACAATATTCGGTTTGATTTCATGGGTCGAAGAAAAATAGCGGCGGTATTTTCGATTGTTCTGTTAATCGCTTCGATTGGCGCGCTTGTGACGAAAGGTTTGAATCTTGGGCTCGATTTTTTAGGTGGAACCCAAGTAGAGGTGACATTTGCTCAAAGTGCAGATTTAGATAAAGCGCGAGAGGTATTAACAGCCGAAGGTTTTAAAGATGCGGCGGTTGTTTATTTTGGAACTGAAACAGAAGTGATGATTCGTTTTCATGGTTCCTTAGAAGATGTTGCAGTTGAGAAAATTAGCCAATCATTATTGTCTATTGATCCAGAGGCAACGATTGTTGAAGTCGGAAAACGTAGCGGCGATTATGAGTCAAAAGTTTCTGTTGCCGGTTCAGAAGCCGTTTCTAGCAGCACCTCCATTATATTTCCTGCTGAGTTATATGGAGAAGTGAGAGTTGAAAAGCAAAAGAATGGAGATATTTCGTTTTTAACAAACACTAGCCTTAGCGATGCAATGAGCAAGTCAATGTTAAAAGCATTGTCAAAATCAGCAGGCAGCGAAGTAGTATTAAATTATAGTGAAAGTGTTGATTCTCAAGTCGGCTCTGAAATGTTTGAGAATGCAATGATCGGCATGCTTGTCGCTTTGGCAATCGTGATGGTCTATGTTGCTTTACGATTTCAATATAAGTTTTCGTTAGGCGCTGTGGCAGCTTTGATTCACGATGTTGTTATCACGCTGGGTTTCTTTGCAATGTTTGGTTGGGACTTTAACCTAACAGTATTTGCTGCAGTGTTAGCGGTTATCGGTTATTCGCTTAATGATACAATTGTTGTGTCTGACCGAATTCGCGAAAATTTCCGTTTGATTCGCCAAAGTACTCCAACTGAAATTATTAATGTGTCTTTAAACCAAACACTTGGTCGTACTTTAGTGACTTCATTGACAACTTTATTGGTGCTTGCTGCGTTGTTTTTATTTGGCGGAGAGGTGATTCACGGATTTTCACAAGCATTGATAGTTGGTGTATCAATCGGTACTTATTCTTCAATTTATGTTGCTGCAAACATAATGCTCGCGTTACATATCTCTAAGGAAGATTTGATTATTCCAGTTAAGGAAGGCGCCGAGTTCGATGAGATGCCTTAGCGGTCGTTGCATTCGTGCTAGGAGAGTACGTTAAATAGCCTGCGTGAACATTTTCACTAATGATCCAGCTTTCTAATTGGTTAACAGGCAGGGGCTTACTTGAATAGTAGCCCTGCATGATGTCACAATTTTGCTGCTGTAAAAATGCTTTCTGTTCTTTTGTTTCAACACCTTCCGCAACAATTAACAATTTCAAACTATGACCTAATGCAATAATGCCAGACACTATCGCGGCACTGTTGGCATCGCCAGGTAAATCTTTTACAAAGCTCCTATCAATCTTCAGTGTATCAACGGGAAACATTTTTAAGTAGCTGAGTGAGGAGTACCCTGTTCCAAAGTCATCGATTGCGAGAGTAGTGCCTAAGTTTCTTAGATCATGTAAATGTTGAGTTGTTTGATCGTTACTGCCTGCCAAAGTATCTTCTGTAATTTCTAATTTGATTAAATGCGGTGGGATATCATAATTCGAAAGTGCCGTTTCAACTTTTGCGAGTAATACCGAATCAGAAAGTTCGCCACCTGAAACATTGACTGCGATCGGAACGGGACTCATACCGCGATCGAGCCACTCACGTTGTTGCCTACAAGCTTCGCGTAAAACCCAATCGCCAATATTGGTAATAAGCCCATTTTTTTCTGCAAACGGAATAAAATGGAAAGGGGGGATTAATCCTTTTTCTGGATGCTCCCAACGAATGAGCGCTTCGATGCCCGTTAGCTTTCCTGTTGATAGATCAATTTGCGGTTGATAATAAAGTACAAATTGATCTGTTTCTAACGCGGTACGAATCTCAGCTTCTAATTCAATTTGCTGTGTTATTTCAGACTCCATTCCTTCTTCGTAGAATTCATAACAATTGCCTCCATTTGATTTTGCATGAACCATTGCAGTGTCAGCATGTTTCATGAGTTCATTAATGCTATCGCCTGCTTCAGGAAAAAGAGCAATACCGATACTGTTGGTAATGTGAACTTGCTGTTCAGTGGCGTCAAAAGGTTGTTTCATTGCATCAATGATTTTATTTGCCACAATTGCAGCATCTTCTCTAGAGGCAATATTATTGACAACAACGGTGAACTCATCGTCGCCAAGTCTGGCAACTAAATCAGCAGAGCGTACGCAATGCTCTAATCTTTTCGCAAACGCTTTTAATAATAAATCTCCAGCATCGTGACCCTGTGTGTCGTTAATAATTTTAAAGCGATCCAGATCAAGAAAAATGATAGCAACGTAATTATTATTTTGTTCGGCGTGAGCAATTAATGTTTTTGTTCTTTCTAAGAAATAAGTTCGGTTAGGTAATGACGTTAAATTATCATAATAAGATAATTGATGAATGTGTCTATCGATATGTCCTGCATGAAGCATTCTAGAAACACGCTGCCTTAAAACCGTCATGTTAATGGGTTTTAAAATAAAATCAGCTGCACCTGCCGCAAATGCTTTTTCGAGCGTACCCTCGTCTTGCAGGGCGGTAATAATTAAAACTGTTGGATATGATTCGCTATCAATCGCCATGATTTCTTCGCATGCTTCAAAGCCACCCATCTCCGGCATTAGTGCATCCATCAAAATAAGATCTGGCATGTTTTCTTTGCAAATATTTAAAGCTTCTAATCCATTGCAGGCTTCATTAATGGTGTAGCCGTCTTTATTGAGGATGCTTCGCATAATCATGCGAGAACCTTTGTCATCATCGACAACCAAAATCTTGGGTTGGAAGCTATTTTGATTTGACTCTTCTAAAGGCTCAAATGTTGATTCTAAATGAGGGGTGATGAACTTCTTGACTTGCTTGAACTCGCTCTGGATGTCAGCCGTTAGATTTTTAATATTGAAAAAATCATCCGTAGAGCATAATCTTTCAATAGCGCGGCTATAATTTTCTAATTTCATAGCCCCTAGGTTGCTTGAACTTCCCTTAATGATTTGAGAATAATAGCGAATTTGAGGAATGTCTTCGTTCTCAACAGCAATCACTAAACTTTCGATATAAGAGGGAGTGTCATTTAAATAGGCATCAACAACATCTCTAAAGGACGTACTAATTTGATTTTTTAATCCTTCAATCACGGATACATTCAATGTTTGGATTGGTTCGTCGTCGTCATTAGTTAATATTTCTGCCGAATTTCCTGTCGCTAATTTCCTAACTTCTTCAGGTCGTAAGAATTTCGTTTCTTTGTTTAACCAGTTTCTCAATTTAGGTTCGAGGTTTTCAATTGATAACGGCTTGGATAAATAATCGTTCATTCCCGATGTAAAGCAACGATTGACATCCATAGGGCCTGTATTTGCAGTTAAGGCAATAATGGGGATATCTTGATAACGAGATTGCTTGCCGCGAATTAGCTGGCTTGCAGTGTAGCCATTCATAAACGGCATGTTGCAATCCATTAACACAATATCAAATTGTTCTTTTTCTAACGCGGTTATTGCAGCATTGCCGTTTTCAGCCAGCTCACATTCGCATCCCAGTTTTTTTACCATGCTCTTCGCAACGATTTGATTAGTTTGGTTATCCTCAACAATGAGAACCTTTCCTGACATCGTTTTAAATTCAAACGGTTTTCTATTTTTAACTGTTGCATTGGTTTTGTTTTGGCGAATGAATTTCAAAAGTGTGTTTTCGAGTAGCTCTATACTCGGCGTCTTAGGTAATGAAGATACATTTTTTTTCTGATTTTTTGGCTTGTTGTGTGCCAGCATAATCATTTTATTGGCGACAAGTGTTTCATTTTTTTCAAGAGCATCTAATAATTTTGATTCACCTTCATCATTAATCGGTGTGTCAACAATAACAAAATCAAAAGGCCTTCCTTGGGTTAATGCAGATTGTAAGAGCGTAATCGCTTCTTCTGCTGTCGTTGTATTGCGCTGGTAACATTCCCAAGAAGTAAATTTGTTAATTAATGCGTGGCAACTTTCAGGTGTCCGGCTAACGATTAATACACGCATACCGATAAGGTCAGCGGGAATAATATTGTTAAGGGTTACCGTTTCATCGCTTAAGCTGATTGGCAGCATAAACCAAAAGACGCTGCCTTTACCGACTTCACTTTTAACGCCAATTTTACCGCCCATTAATTCAACGAGCTGATTACTAATCGCAAGCCCCAAACCCGTTCCGCCAAATTGCCGAGTTGTTGAACCATCCGCTTGTGAGAATGCTTCGAAAATTAAATGCTTTGCATCATCAGCGATTCCAATGCCAGTATCTTCGACGGCAACATGTAAATATTGTTTTTCATCGGTGTCACGTTTGTTCAGTGACATTCTAATTTTTACAGTACCAGAGGGGGTGAATTTAATGGCGTTCCCCACGAGGTTAATTAAAACCTGTCTGATGCGATGTGAGTCGGCCATTAATGCATTGGGAACAGTGATATCAAGATCGCCACTTAATTCGATATTTTTTTGCTGTGCTTGTGGTGATAGTAATTCTGTAATGCCTTTGACCATGTCATGAGGATCAAAGTTTGAGGGAAGTAATTTTAATTTACCGGATTCTATTTTAGAAAAATCGAGAATGTCATCAATCAGTAATAGTAATTCTTCTCCAGAACTTCGCGCAATATTAATGTATTCTTTTTGTTCTTCTGTTAGATCCATGGATTGCACAAGTTCAAGCATGCCCATGACGCCATTCATGGGCGTTCGTAATTCATGGCTAACCGTTGTTGCAAATTCTCCTTTAACACGCGCAGAAGCTAGTGCTGTATCTCTCGCCCGTTTTAGTTCTTGTTCTCTTGATTCTAAAACAGACATCATCGTATTGAATGCTTTCTCCATATTGATAATATCTTCAGAACCGGATAAGTCAGCCCTTACATTTTGTTCACCTTTTTCAGCTCGTTTCATAATGTCTGATAGATCGCGAATAGGCTGAGTAATTTTGTTAGTGACAGTGGTTAAAATCAGTAACAAGATAGAAGCAACGATCGAAGCAGTAATTAAATTGTTTTTTAGAATGGATTGGCTTGTTGCTGCGAGCACATCTTTACTTAAAACAATTTCTACATGTCCAATTAATTCAGGCTCTGCTTCCTCGGTTGCAAAAGGAGAGTCTTCTTCCGCACTGTTATCTAGGCCAGCATAAACTGGTTGGCTGAAATACCAAGCGCTTTCGGTTTCATAATGCGTGGTAATACCCGTGATATCCCCCACGATATTATCACCATGAGATTTTTCACCTTGCTGAAATAGCACATCGGATTTTTGGGTGATGATTGATAAACCGACAACGCTCGGAAAGGCTAAAATGGGCTGAGAAACTTCTTTGGCGGTATCAGGACTTTGGTACAAGAGAGCCAATGTACTTTGCGATGCAAAAGTATCTGTAATGGTTTGCCCTTGCTCGAGCAATAAAGAATGTAAGCGTTTTTCTGTGATAGAAGAAATAACAAGAGAGGACACTATCGCTAAGCAAAGAATGCCAAAAGCAAAAACGATTAAGAGCTGCCTGCGGAAGCTCAGTTTCGATAATGTTGTCCTCAGTAACGAAAGCATAATTATGTTCCGTTACTGTGGCGGATATATAAATTCAAATTGACGAAGCTCCTCTTTTCCAAACCGCAGTCCAATATGTTCGGCGGTTCGAATGTTTATGGCTTGTAATAAAGATCTAACAAAAACGACTTGGCTTTCTGCATTTGGATTGTGTTGCCTTTCCTTGAGAAGTTTTCCAAGTTCTCTCCCCATGGCAACATTATCTGGGTACATAGAAAAAAGCGCGCCACGTTTCACATCAGATAAGTTACTGGATATTATGGCTTGGTCTTTTGACCATGCGGTGGCGAGGATAGATTGCATGAGTGATTTTTCACGTGATGGACCACCCATCGGCAACCAAATTGCTTCAGTTGAATTGTCTATGCTTTTTTGGATGGATTTATATGCAGAGGCAGCAGAACTTAGATCGTCGACAGCGTATGAAACTAATTCGATGTTGTTTTTTTCAAGTGTTTTTTGTGCTTCTTCTATAACCCATTCATTTACTTTGGGTTCATAGACAACATGAATTTTGTTAATACGGGGTTTAAGTTTGACCACCGTTGTTAAAAGAACATCAGGTGCAGGGTTCAGAGTAATTCCAGAATAAGAAGTAGAGCCCGGTTTTAATACAGCTGCTCCAACTACCGAAGGTATTGAGTTGGGAGCGGCAATACTATTTATGCCTCGGCTGCCTAATGCAATAACAGCACTAATTTTTTTCTTCTCAATCCATTTACGTATTTTTTCAGGTGATTCACCTTTGGCAACTACATATTCAAGAACTTGGTCTTTTTTGCCAACTTCTTTTTCTACACCTTCTTTGATGTTTAGAAAAATTTGAAGATAAGGTTCCCTTATCTCTGGATAGATGACACCCACGTTGTCAGCTTGAGCGCTTAAGGGTGAAAGAAAGGATAGAAAAAAAACAAGCAATATAAGTAGCCAGCCGTAACCTTTACGGCAGCCAAATCTAAATGTGATTGGTAATGAGTTTAAATCTATCACTAGCAATTACTAAGCAAAGTTAATGAGATTTGAATTTCTATGTCCGGCATATCTATCTAGCAAGTTTCCTAGGGTCAGAGAGCTAATTTCTAGCTCCATAGCAAATGAGAATTAAATTAATCTAATGCTTAGTTTAGACCCGATGATCAGGCTTTCCAGCGGTTATCGGTTAATTATCATATATAAATGCACTTTAAGGAAAACTTCTCAGCGTTCTCGTTTGAAAAACGAACATATCAACTTTTTTGTTAATCAGAATCGATTAAATAATCTTATAAAAATTAAGGACTATAATAGTATACGAATGTGTTTTCGGTATTAGTTATGAGAATCGTCTCAATGACAGTAAAGCTCACATGAATATGTTAATTTTTATGACAAAACAGTAAATCTTGACTATGGTAAAGAAAGAATTTTGATAAGTAGTGAAAAACGTAGCGAGCGCGTCATGTTTAAAAAAGAAATAAAAAAATTTTTTTATATCGCAATTCAGTGTGTCTTTTGGGTGCCGGTGACAAAAAATGTTTTCGCTGACATCGAAGATGAACTTGAGTTTTTATACGGCGATGAAGAAACTGTCAGCATTGCTACAGGAACTAATAAAGCTTTGAGACTGGCGCCTTCGGTAGCAAGCGTTATAACAGCAGAAGATATATGGGAGATGGGAGCAAAAACACTTGATGATGTTATTGAGTCGATCCCCGGAGTTCACGTTTCTTTGGGTGCTCGAAATACGTCTTTATTTTCGATTCGTGGAATACATACATCATATAACCCGCAAGTATTATTGCTTGTTGATGGGTTCCCGATGACGGAATTGTTTAGCGGAGGTCGACTGCCCAATTTAATAGTCCCTGTGCGAGATATAGAACGGGTGGAAGTGATTCGTGGCCCTGGCTCAGCATTGTACGGTGCCGATGCTTTCGCGGGTGTTATCAATATTATTACAAAAAAAGCACAAGATAAGCCCAATAGTGAAGCGGGTTTAAGTGCAGGTTCTTTTGATAGTTATGAAGGCTGGTTTAATTTGTCTACGGATATTTTAGGTTGGGACACATTTTTTTCTGTGGATTACTCTGAAACGGCTGGTGATGATGAGCGAATAATAAAGAGTGATCTCCAGACGGCCTTAGATTTTGGTTTTGGTACTAATGCTTCTTTAGCTCCTGGCTCAATGTCGACACGCTATAAGAATATTGTTGGGCGATTGAATTTTTCAAAGGACAATTGGTTTGTTTCTGCTGCAACAATGCAAATGAGTGATGCTGGTACAGGTGCAGGCCTTGCTGAGGCTCTCGATCCTGAAGGAAATTTTGAAATTAGTCAGCAACATGTGCAGGTGAAGTACAATGATTGGTTCTATGAAGAAAAATTACAGTTGAATGTGGAATTAAATTATTTGCGTAGCGATCAAGATAATGAGTACGTTTTATTTCCTGAAAATACTGTATTACCTATTGGTGCCGATGGTAATTTGAATTTGGATCCTAACGCCTTACCTGCTCCTCTCCCAGTCCTATTCTCTGACGGTTTTTTAGGCAGTCCAGGCGGTACCGATAAAAATTATGCCTTTGAAACGTCAGCTATATTTACTGGCTTCGATCGCCATTCAATTCGTGTGGCCACAGGTTATAAAATTCAAAAAGAAACGGCCAGAGAAGAGAAAAATTTTGGTCCGGGTGTTATTGATGGGACGCAGCCAATAGTGAATGGCGTATTAACTGATGTCACAGATGAGCCTTATGTGTATATGGATGATCAAAAACGTAAAATAAAACATATTTCTATACAGGACGAATGGGCATTTTATACAGACTGGGAACTAACATTAGGTGTTCGTTTTGATGATTATTCCGATTTTGGTAATACAACAAATCCAAGACTCGCTGTTGTTTGGGAGACTACTTACAACTTAACCTCAAAATTTATTTATGGGAAAGCATTTAGAGCACCTTCATTTTCGGAGCAGTTTGCTAAAAACAATCCAAGTTTCATAGGTGTTTTGGATATAGATCCTGAAGTCATTGATATGTATGAGTTTTCATTCGATTATCGATTTAGCTACAAGTTAAAGACACAGTTAAATGTTTTTTACTATGAAGTCGATGGGTTAATTGATTTTGTTGATACGGATGGAGATGGGATTAAGACGGCTCAAAATGTTCTAGATCAAAATGGCCGTGGTTTCGAGGCGGAGGTTGCGTGGGAAGCGCTAGAAACTATAGATATAGTAGCTAACTATTCTTGGCAGAAAGCGGAAAATAGTGACACGGGTGATAATATTGCCAATGCGCCGAAACATCTTTTCTACATAGATTTTCGTTGGGAGTTAACAGAGCAATGGTTAGTGACAAGTCAATGGAATTATGTGGGCGGTCGGGAACGTTCACCAGCAGATGCTCGAGATAACATTAATGATTATGCGTTGATCGATTTCAATCTTATTTCTAAACAACTATTTCAAAATGTTGATTTGCGATTTTCAATAAAAAACATTTTCGATGAGGATGCAAGAGAGCCAAGTGCTGGCGGGATAAATGACGATTTACCGCTAGAGGGAAGAAGTTTTATATTTGAGGGCGCGTATAGTTTTTAATAGTAATGGGGTTGGCACTTAAAATAAAAAACAATAAAAATATATTTAAAAAATGATTTGCATGTTTGAATAAAGTCATTTATACATCGTCAAAAGTATAAAAAGCTCTCAGAGGTTTTTATTGGTTAATGATTGGGGGTAGTGTTAATGGAATCAGATATAGAAGATAGTCCTTCCTTTGTGTCAGTTAAAAAAAGAAAAGAAGAATTTGTTGCCAAAGCATCAACAAAAATCTGGAAAGAAATTCCTTCAAAAGAAAACCCTTATATATGTGAATCTGCTTTATGCCATGGCTATGACTTAATTGAGCTGATGAAAAAAAGTAGTTTTATCCATGTCTTATATTTGATGTTTAGAGGTGAATTGCCTTGCGAGAACAATAAAGAATTGTTGGAGCGGGCTATGATAGCTTTTATAAATCCCGGGCCGAGAAACTCTGCAACTCGAGCAGCAATGGATGCCGGTATAGGCAAGACTGATGCGGGATTAATATTACCAATAGGTCTCAATATATTAAGCGGCAATTTTCGAGGAGCTGCAGAGGTTGAACTTTCCATGCGATGGCTTAGAAAACATCGGAAATTTTCTCCTAAAGGTTTAGTTGCAGAGCTTTTAGAAAAAAGCACTAAGGAAGAAGAAGCCTCAGAAGAAGATTTAACTATAGCGCCAGGATTTGGATCTCATTTCGGGAGTATAGATAAACTGACACTAAATATTGCCGATAGCTTAATCGGTTTGTCCGGTAGTGGCGATATTTTATTGTGGGGCAATGAGTTTGCCAAAGAGCTTAATCTAAATAACATGGGTTGGCTTAACACTGGCGTTGTTGCAGCGGTACTTTGTGATTTGGGTTTTCAGCCAAGAATGGGAGCAGGGTTGTTTCAAATAATGTCAGCGCCGGGTTTGTATGCGCACGGAATAGAGTTGGCGAGTAAGCCTATTACAGCAATGCCTTTTCCTGATGATGATCACTATTTTATTGAAAAATTAGAGGAAAATAAAAATGTCGAATGAAGGCTCTAATCCAAAAGAAATAAATACGGAATATGATTTTTGGGAAAAAAATAATGGAGTAATTCACAGTCGAAAAGGTGGATGGATAATTGGTAAAGGAGTCATTAATCAAGGCTACGATATGATGAAAGACTTTGTGGGGAAGCTGTCTTATGAGCAAGTCAGTGTATTTAATGCCACCGGTCGTCTTCCTTCAAGAGAACTCGCCGATTGGATAGAGGCTGTTCGCATTTGTTTAAGTTGGCCAGATCCTCGAATCTGGTGTAATCACATAGGCGCGCTGGGTGGTAGTGCTAGAGCATCTACTTTGGCATCTACTGCATCAGGGATATTAGCAACTGATTCGAAAATGTATGGAATTAAACCTATCATTGGAGGCGTTTCATTTATTCGGGATGCTAAGACGTTGGTTGAGGAAGGAAAAGAAATTTCAGAAGTTTTAGAAGTGTTGAGTTTGTGGCAAGGAGGTAAGCCTAAAATGATGGGTTATGCTCGCCCTATCGCTAAAGGAGATGAAAGAATCCCTGCAATGGAAAGAACACGAAAAAATCTTGGTTTAGAAATGGGGCCTTGTTTGAAACTTGCTTTTGAAATAGATCGACATATGCAAGCTAAGTATGATGAGTCGATGAATATTAATGGTTATGTTGCCGCGTTTCTTTCTGATCATGATTTTACAGGGGAAGAGGTTTATCGTATTTACGTGACGGCTGTAGCAAGTGGTGTTACTGCATGTTGTATTGATGCTTACGATAAACCAGCGGGAAATTTTTTGCCGTTAAAGTGTGATGATGTCTTGTATGCAGGCGAGAAATTTAGAGTTGTACCTAATTGAAAAATCAGGAATTAGCTTAATGTTGAAATATTTTTTATTGTGGCTGTTCTTTTTCCTATAGGTGGAACCGCTTTAATATCGATATGAACATCCAACAAAATTGGTTCTTTTAAATTTTCAAAATCAATTTTTTTTAATTCTTTTAAGTCGCTGGGTTTATGAATCTGAAATGATTTAATACCCATTGACCTTCCGAATGAGGCAAAGTCAACGGCAGGAATCTCGAAGCCTACAGGTTCAGCTCCTGTTAATAGTTGTCCATGTTTTACCATCCCAAGTGCTTGGTCGTTAAGGATAATAAAAATAACGGGTAGGTTTTCTTGGATCGCTACAGTAATTTCTTGTCCGCTCATTAAAAAACTACCGTCCCCAGTTATGCAAACAACGGGTTGGTTTTTTAAAGCGAAGGCGGCACCAACGGCACAGCCGATTGCCCAGCCCATCGAAGAAAATTCAATGCACGTTCTAAATAGCCCACCAGATACATTTCTCGATCCTTTTAGTCGTCGGTCGAAAGGGTGTAAATAATGTATTGCCCAAGCAAAGCTAGCGCCAACATCGGCTAGATATCGAGTGTTTGGTGGTAATACATTTGGGAGTTCACGCATTAATCTTGCTGGGTGTATTGGTGCAGAATTTTCTATGAATCCTTCAGTGTCGTCCAACAAAAAGGGAAGTCTTTTGTTAGTGTGTGATAGGTGGTCGACATTTATTTTTTCGGATGGTTGAAAGTTTTTAGTAATATATCGTAGTAATTCATCAAACACGCTTTCTATGCTGCCATGAATATGTAATTTTGCCATGGGGGTGAGCGTAAAATTTTGATCTTGCTGATCGATGTGTATAATTTTTTCATTTAGTAATACTTGCGTGTTCCAACTATTGGTGGCCCATTCACTGAATGTTGCACCAACACAAATAACGGCATCGACGTCAGGATTCAATAATGTTTGTTCTGCGCTGTCATGCCCTGCAAAACCGTATACTCCTCGATAGGCGTGGTGATAAGGGCTAATTAAACCCTTACCATGGGGCGTTGTAATGATTTCAGCGTTAAAAAATTGTGCAACGGTTATGATGTTACTTATTCCATGAATAGCGCCATCACCTAAAACAAAGACAGTTTTTTTTGCGGAGTTTAAACGTTGTGCTAAAACTTCAATATGCGAAGAGTTGAGAGCCGGTAGCGGACGAATTAATTCATTTAAATTAAATTTTGGTTCACTACTGCATTCTGTTGAATTCATTACGTCAATGGGAATGCTTAAATGAACGGGGCCAGGTGCTTGTCCAAACGCCGTCATTACAGCACTCACTAGTTTTGATTCCAGTTGCTCTGGATGTGAAACCAGCGAGTTATAGCGCGTGCACGGTTCTAACATGGCAATAGTATTAATTCCGGTGCAAGATGATTCTTGAAACGCTTGTCGGCCAAAAGTGTTTAATGCTGTTTGTGCTGTGATGACTAGTAAAGGTATGTGGTTTGCGTAAGCAGATGCAATTCCTGTGATTAAGTTTGTGGTTCCAGGTCCTGTTGTGCCGCAGCAAACGCCAATTTTTCCTGTTTGTGTGTGATATCCTTCGGCCATAAAAACAGCTCCTGTTTCATGGCGAGCAGTAATTGGTCTTGGGCCATTTTCTTGTGAGCTTTTTGCCAAAGAATTATAAAACGGTTCGATGGCGCCTCCTGGCACTCCAAATACAAATTCAACATTCAGTTGTTTTAAATAGCTGACTAGTAAATCAGACACGTTGGGTTTGTGATTTACTGCTGTTGCAGGTGTTAAAGAATTATTTTTTGTTACAGATATTTTTCTGGTGCTCAAGGGGGCTTTCCTGTGCAGCGAAGATTTTTAATTGAACAAATTCCAATTAGCTATAAACTTAAATCATCGAAATTCATAAACGCAATAGTTGTTGGTTATATAAAATAACAAACTACTTTAGCGTCAAAATTTTGACGTCAAGTCGTTATTTAAAAGTAGTTCAATACTGGAGATGCGCAATAAAAAGGAGAGTAAAAAATGAATTATTTTTTTTGATTAATGCAGTTTGTCTTTCGAAATTTGATTGATGGTAATATCAGATGTTGTTTTTTTTAAAATTGAAGATCCTTGCAGATTTTTTTTTTGATTTGTTTCAATAGCATAGAAGCCCTCAAGGTCTAATTGGGACTGTGATTTGTCAAATAGATCAAGTTGATGGGGTTCTTTATTAAATTTCTCAATATTCATGTTTTACCTGCTTGAATTAACCTATCTCTTTTTAAGCCTATATTCTATAAGAGTTAATGGTGGCCTTTATTTAATCCTTTAGTATTAGAAGTGTAGTACGGTACTCGTAGAATTAAAGAAAGGTAGCTAAATTGGAATGGCTCTAATAATGAAGAATATGACTTTTTATCCATAGTGCAAGAAAGGCTTTTAGTTTGCGAATTGGTTCACGTCGTCGATAAAGCAAATATCTGAAGCTCTGTTTGTTGCTTGGTTCTAATTACAAATTCGAATAGAGTGCATTACAGGGACGGCTAAAAAAATCTGGTTGGTCCGTTCAAAGAATGATACTTAGTGATGACTCTTAGTTTTTATTTATTGGAAGTGAACCTTTCAAAATTAATTTTTCGTTTTTAGGTTGAAATTTAAGCAATCTAAAAATACAACAATAAAAATCGGAAGTGATGTAGTTATGGTTAAGCGAGTCTGGCTAACAGAGGAAGGGTTGCGTTCACTTAATGTTAATGAGCTTCGAGCGTTGGTAGCTCGGCATCAAAGAATATTTGATAGTAGTAGCGGTTATGGTTTTTGGGAATGGGATATGCGTACTCATGTATTTGATTGGAGTGGCGCTTTTTGGGAAGAGATTGGATATGGTGAGGATGATGCCCCGAGTATTAATGATGCGAGAAAGTTACCGTCGTTGATTCACCCAGATGATTGGGCTAGTTCTCGAGAGGCGATTGTTCGACATTTAAAAACCGGCGCGAAAATTGATGTGACTTTTCGAGTGCTGACTAAAGCTGGCGATTATCGTTGGTCTCAATGTTTAGCTGACTCTGTTCGTGACGAAAACGGACGAGCTATATATTTATCTGGGATCAATTTTGATATTACTTCGATTAAAGATGCAGAAGATGCCGCATCACAAAGTGATGAGCGTCAACAGCGGATCATTAGTTCATCCAATGATGGAATTTGGGAGTGGTCTGAGTCAGGTGGAAGCTTGTTTTATTCCAAACGATGTTTTGAGCAAATTGGCTTGGAAGTCACCGATGAAGATTTGTTGAGAGGTGAATATCAATTTGAGCGTTTTCGGGAGCGCATATTAGCTGAAGATTTACCAAAGTTTGAGCAGGCTTTAAAACAACATTTAAGAAATGAAGGGCCGTTTGATGTTGAGTATCGAACAGTCGGTGGTGAAGGCAGGCAGTATTGGATTCGGACGCGTGGACAAGCCATTTTTAATGAAGATGGAAAGGCCATCGTTTTTTCTGGCACCAACATGGACATTTCTGCACTGAAAAAAGCAGAAGAGCGTGTTATACAAACAAAAGAAGCGGCAGAGAAGGCTAACAAAGCAAAGTCACAGTTTTTGTCGAACATGAGTCATGAGTTGCGGACTCCGCTGAATGCAATTCTTGGTTTTTCTCAGTTATTTGATTTTGAAAAGAACTTAAGTGAAAGCCAACAAGAGAACGTTAAGGAAATTCGAAAAGCAGGGCAGCATCTTTTGCAATTAATCAATGACGTTTTAGATTTGGCAAAAATTGAATCGGGTAATATGACGTTGTCTTTGGAGCCTGTGTTACCTATCCGTATCGTTGAAGAGTGTATTGGTCTTATGCAATCTATGGCGGATAGCCGGCGTATTCAAATAACATTGGAAGGTAACAGTTTAGAGCATGTGTATCTTCATGCGGATGCTATTCGTCTGAAGCAAGTTATTCTAAATTTATTAAGTAATGCGATTAAATACAATCGTGACAATGGCGCTGTAGTGATACGTTTTGCTGAGCTTCACAAAGGGCGAATAACACTGCAAGTACACGATACCGGATACGGAATACCTGATTCTTCACGTGATGCTGTTTTTGAACCCTTCAATCGACTAGGTGCTGAAGAAAGTGGTACGGAAGGCTCTGGTGTCGGTTTAGTGATTACTAAGCAATTAGTAGAAATGATGGGCGGTCAGTTGGATTTTTACAGTGAAATAGGAGAGGGCTCTTGTTTCAATGTCAGTATGAAATTATCAGAAGAGTGGACTGCTGATAAAGCACAAACAATAGATCACGATTTTACAGAAACGCAATCAGTTGATATTAAGGTTCGTGAGACTAAAAATATTTTGTACATAGAAGATAATGCGTCGAACCTTCGTTTGATGGAGCAGCTATTACAGCGGTTTTCTCAATTGGAATTAGAGACAGCCAATGAGGCATTTCGTGGATTGTTTAAAGCGAGAACACAAAAACCGGATTTAATTATTCTCGATATTAATTTACCGGGTATTGATGGTTATGAAGCGTTAAAAGTGTTGAAGGAAGATTCAAGTACATCGCATATTCCAGTCATCGCATTATCTGCGAATGCAATGACTTACGATATAGATAGAGGGTTAAGGGCGGGGTTCGAGGCTTATCTAACTAAGCCTCTTAACTTTACAGAATTAATTAATACTTTGAATGAATTTCTTGTCCCTGATGAAAACTTAATTCCTGATATTGATTAGTTAAAAGCTTTTATAGTTTAAGCGGAGTAACCCAAGAATTTATAAGTGGCCTAGATGCTTTTGGGTGATTTTTAATAGCTCTTTAAAAACTTTTGGGTTTCCCGCAACAATATTACCGGAGTTCATTTGGTTGTTGGCACCTTTGAAGTCCGACACCATTCCGCCAGCTTCTTTAATTAATAGAACACCAGCGGCCATATCCCACGGTTTTAAATTTAATTCCCAGAATCCATCAAAGCGTCCTGCAGCGACATAGGCGAGATCAAGCGCTGCTGCACCAGGTCGTCGGATGCCAGCTGTTTGGCCGGCAATATCTTGAAGACACGCTAGATAGGCTGTCATGTTTTCAAAAGCTAAGCCATTGAAAGGAATACCTGTTCCAATTAACCCCCCATCTAATTTTTGTAATTCAGACACACGTATTCTTCGGTCATTTAAATGAGCGCCTTTACCGCGGCTTGCCGTAAATTCTTCTCGTTTAACGGGGTCGATGATAACGGCGTGTTCGAGTCGGCCTTTATAAACACAGGCAACCGAAATGGCAAAATGCGGAATGCCATGAATAAAATTGGTGGTGCCATCTAAAGGATCGATAATCCATTCGTAATCAGGGTCTTCTCCGATATGTTCACCAGATTCTTCAGCACGAATAGAATGAGTAGGGTAGGCTTTGCGTAGGTTGTAGATGATTTCTTTTTCAGCGGCCTTGTCGACTTGTGTTACGAAGTCGTTTCGGGTTTTGATCTCAACAGTGACTTTATCTAATCTTTCTAGCGCTCGCTCAACTAAGACGCTTGCTTTACGGGCCGCATTAAGCGCGACGGTTAACATGGGTTCCATAGATTCACCTATTACCATTAGTTGGAGGGCTAGAGTTGACGACGTAAGCGCAGCCAAGAAACCAACTGAGAGACCAAATAAGAAAAAGAACACATACAGGCCAGCTGCATGGGGCGCGCAGTATACCAGTTGCTATTGAATTTGCTAAACTTTGCGGCCTTTTTTAACTTGTTCTTTTAAAGACGCTATCCAAGAGATATTCATGACTAAGCCAACTTTCGACAATATTCGTATCGTTCTCGTCAATACAACTCATCCTGGCAATATTGGAGCAGCAGCACGTGCGCTCAAAAACATGGGTTTATCTCAATTAGTGCTGGTAGCGCCAAAAGAGTATCCATCACCAAAGGCGGTATGGCGAGCCTCTAATGCTGTTGATGTTTTGGATGATGTCATTGTCGTTGAAACATTAGAAGAAGCTGTGAAGGATTGTGGCTTGGTTGTTGGCACCAGTGCTAGAGAGAGACGAATTCCTTGGCCACTGGTGACTCCGAGAGAATGTGGTGAGAGGGCTTGGCAAGAATCGGCTCATCACGACATAGCTATTGTGTTTGGTCGTGAAGACAGAGGCCTGACGAACGAGGAATTACATCAGTGTAATTATCACGTGCATATCCCTGCCAATCCTGAATATAGCTCTTTAAATATTAGTGCGGCAGTACAGGTTATTTGTTATGAAGTTCGCATGGCTCACTTAACGTATGAATCCGGAAAATTACCAACGTTTGACGATTGGGATATGCCGCCAGCTAAGCATGATGACTTAGAGCGTTATTATGAGCACTTACAAAAAACGTTAGTGGAGTTAAAGTTTTTAGAAGAAGATAACCCTCGTCAAACAATGACACGAATAAGACGGTTGTTTAATCGTATTCGTTTAGATCGAATGGAGTTAAGTATTTTACGTGGCATTTTAACGGCAACTCAAAACTATATTTTTCATGCCGATAATAAAATTGCAGCTCTAGAAGACGATAAAAAATAAAAATATTTTATGTAAGTTGCTGTTAAATTGTTATGTACTTTTTAATAACTCAATAACAGATGCTTCAATATCTTTTTCTGTGAACTGGCTGTTGGGGTTGTCGCCTGTCAATCTAAATTGTTCTTTGCTGTTTTTGTCGTAGATAAAAACAGCAGGAATGCCTATCAAGTTAAACCGCTCAAAAGCATCAATTAAATTTTCATCAATATGAAAATTATCAAACGTCGCATTCATCTTATGTAAAAACGCTTCGGCATCAGTGACTGCTTCGGTATTTGTGTGGTCATCGAGATTAAGTGAAACGAATTTCACATTTTCATTTTGATACTTTTTGCTAAGTTCTACCATTTTGGGAAAGCGTTTAATACATGATGAACACCACATAGCCCAAGCATCAACGACAACAATATTTGGTTGGTAAGATTTAAGCTGTTTGTCCCACTGTTTGAAATTGATTTTCTGTAACGAGACGTTTTTAGGTAATGTTTTTTCGGAAGATGAGTCGGTGATGTTAGTAGCGTTTTCTGTTTTTGAGCAGCTTGTAATAAAGAAAATGCTGGCTGTTACGAATATTAAGTTAAATACTCTGCGCTTGGAAATCATATTCATAGCTTAGTCTTATGTGAATAATTTTATTTTTGGTTTGGATCGAGAGCACTGAGGTATTCTACACTGCAACCATAAGCACGCGTTTCTGAGGGTTCTATGATTGTGTTATTTGTTGTGGCAATAATAGCATCGCGAACATAGAAATCGGTTGGCTCGCCTTTTAGGTAAACTGATTTATCTCTTTGTGCCATTGCGGGAGAGTTGTGCAATAACCCCATGTAGATGAGTTTTCTGTTCTTGTCGAAAACAAAAAATTCTGGCGTAACCGTTGTGCCTAATTGCCGACCCAAGTTTTGCTCATCGTCTTTTAAGTAAATAAAGTTGTAATTGTATTGCTTGTCTCGTTGTTGCATGGCGATCATGTTGTCGCCTTTGTTCATGTTGTAATTCACGGCAATAAATTTTACAGATTGATTTTTGAGTTCATCGGCAAGCTTGATTAAATCGTTTTCGATTCCGTTTGAAAAAGGACACATATTTGAAAGTGATACGAGCACAATAAAGTCTTCACTGATATCTTTTGATGAATAAAGTTTTTTATCGGTCCCTAGAAGATTTTCGAATTCAGGGAGTGAGTCTCCTATGTTGATGATAGTGTTAAATTTCCCAGCAGTGACAGCACAGGAAAAAAATAGACTGCTGATGAGTAGAATGAATATGGAGAGATTTTGTTGCTTGTTTTTCATTTTTCCGCTTTCCGCCGGCGATTATTCTTTTTGACCTAATATTTATCGTAATATTGTCCCGATACTACAAGAATTGAAGGCGGGATTCAGCGCTGATAACACATTTTAACAGCCTACTAGTATAGGGGAGGTATGTGCATATCAAATAACCAAGCATTTTACTAGGATAAATACTTGATGGTTTTGCTTGGTTATTAGATAATCCGCAATTCATCTCTTTGAATTGATGTTTGTTGCGTTAGATGGCACCTGCACAGACATAGGCATAAAAAACAAAGCTTGGAGGATAAATGCGATTAACGACTAAAGGCCGGTATGCGGTCACTGCGATGTTAGATTTGGCAATTAATGCGAAAGCAGGCCCTGTTAGTTTGGCGGACATTTCTAAAAGACAAGAAATATCTCTTTCTTACCTCGAACAGTTGTTTTCTAAGCTTCGTAAAAACGACCTTGTTTCAAGTGTTAGAGGGCCAGGAGGTGGATATCGCCTAAGTCGTTCAACAGCTGAAATTTTTGTGGCTCAAATTGTTGATGCAGTCAATGAGTCTATTGACGCAACAAACTGCGGTGGTCAGGGGAATTGTCAGCATGGTCAAGTATGCTTAACTCATCATCTGTGGATGGACTTAAGCGAGCAAATCCATGGTTTTTTAAGCTCAATTAGTTTGGAAAGCTTAGTTCAGAGACAGGAAGTCAAAGCCGTAGCTGATCGTCAAAATGCTATTTCGCAGGATTTTGACGATCGTAATGGTGAGAGAACTCTGGAACTTATATAATCGCGCGCCATGAACATGAGTAAACCTATTTATTTTGATTATGCCGCAACGACACCAGTTGACCCAAGAGTGGTTGATGTCATGTCTGGTTGCCTTGCGATTGATGGTGTTTTTGCAAACCCTGCAAGTCGTTCGCATATTTACGGGTGGCAAGCTGAAGAGCAGGTAGAGCTTGCTCGTAGCCATGTAGCAGAGCTATTGGTCTGTGATCCTCGCGAAGTTGTTTGGACTAGTGGCGCAACTGAAGCAGATAATTTGGCTTTAAAAGGCATTTTTGAAAAGAAAAATTTCAAAGGGCATTTAATTACATCGGCCATCGAGCATAAAGCGATTTTAGATACAGCAGTGTGGTTAGAGTCTAGGGGTGTTGAAGTCACTTATCTTACACCTGATAGTGAAGGGCTGATTTCCTTGGAGCAAGTGAAACAGTCGGTGACTGCAGGAACACATCTCGTCAGCTTGATGTATGTGAACAATGAAACGGGTGTGATAAACCCAATAGAAGAAATAGGGCGTTTTTGCCGAGAGAATGAAATTACTTTTCATGTTGATGCTGCACAAGCTGTTGGTCGTCTTAATATGAATGTTGACAGCTTGCAGGTTGATTTAATGAGTTTATCTGCGCATAAGTTTTATGGGCCAAAAGGCGTTGGCGCACTCTACGCACGAAGGCCTGTTCAGCGTACAATCGCGCCGCAAATGCATGGCGGTGGTCATGAGCGTGGTTTGCGGTCGGGTACATTACCGACACATCAGTTGGTTGGTATGGGCGAGGCTGCCAAAATAGTGTCTTCCGAGTTTGCTGAAGAAGCTAAAAGGCTTGATTTGTTGCGAGATAAATTGTGGGCAGGTATTAAAGATTTGTCTGGGATCGAACGCAACGGTAGCGATTCAAAAGTAAGTCCAAGCCATCTCAATATTTCATTTGGAAATGTCGATGGAGAAAGTTTATTGCTGTCTCTTAGGGAAATAGCAGTATCGACTGGTTCTGCTTGTACATCGGCGAGTATGGCACCGTCTTATGTATTAAAAGCTATGGGCGTTAGTGATGAGAAAGCGTTGAGCTCGATTCGAATTTCTCTTGGTCGTTTTACGACGGAAGAAGAAATAGATCGGGCAATCATTCATATTCGTCAAACAGTTACTCAGCTGCAGGCAGCGTAATGTCTTTAACGCGCAGCTTCTAAGCAAAGAATGAAAAGCTGCTGCGGATAAAATTACCGTAAACAATACGAAAAGAATTTGGGATTAAAATAAAGTTATGACAGAGCAAATCAATCAAGCTCTCAAGCGAGAATACGACGCAGGTTTTGTTTCTGATATTGAATCAGAAACATTTGAGCCTGGTTTAAATGAAGATGTCATTCGTCGTATTTCCGCGATCAAAAACGAACCGCAGTGGATGCTGGATTGGCGGTTAAAAGCATTTGAAATCTGGAAAGGAATGGAAGAGCCAACATGGGCACATGTTGATTATACGCCGATAGATTATCAGGCAATATCTTATCATTCAGCACCCAAAAGTATGAAGGACAGGCCTAAATCATTGGATGAGGTTGATCCTGAGTTACTTCGTACATACGAAAAATTGGGAATCCCTTTGTTAGAACAGCAAATGCTTGCTGGTGTTGCTGTTGATGCCGTTTTTGATTCGGTTTCAGTAGTAACAACTTTTCGGGAAAAGTTAGCAGAATCGGGAGTTATTTTCTGCCCGATCTCCGAAGCGATTGAGAAATATCCAGAGCTCGTCAAAAAATATTTAGGCAGTGTTGTTCCGCAGCGCGATAATTTTTATGCGGCACTTAACTGTGCTGTATTTACTGATGGTTCGTTTGTTTATATTCCCAAAGGCACGCGTTGCCCTATGGAATTGTCCACGTACTTTAGAATTAACGAACAAAACACAGGGCAGTTTGAAAGAACACTCATTATTGCTGATGAAGGTAGTCATGTTAGTTATCTTGAGGGGTGCACTGCGCCGCAGCGAGATGAAAATCAATTGCATGCCGCTGTTGTTGAGTTGATTGCTCTCGATGATGCAGAAATAAAATATTCAACAGTGCAAAATTGGTATCCCGGTGACGAAGAAGGTCGTGGTGGAATTTATAATTTTGTGACCAAGCGTGGCGAATGCCATAAGAATGCAAAAATATCTTGGACTCAAGTAGAAACAGGTTCTTCGGTTACGTGGAAATATCCGAGTTGTATTTTACGCGGCGACAATAGTATTGGTGAATTTTATTCCGTTGCTTTAACTCGTGGAAAACAACAAGCTGATACTGGTACGAAGATGATTCATCTTGGTAAGAATACAAAGTCTACAATTATTTCAAAAGGTATTTCTGCGGGAAGAAGTAATAATACGTATCGCGGTTTAGTTCGCATGAATCCGTCAGCAAAGGGCGCTAGGAATTATACGCAATGTGATTCGCTTTTAATTGGCGATCAGTGTGGAGCGCATACATTTCCTTATATTGAGAGTCGCAATCCTTCCGCTATAGTGGAGCATGAAGCGACAACTTCTAAAGTGAGTGATGATCAATTATTTTTATGTCAGCAGCGCGGCATTGATCCCGAAAAAGCAGTGTCTATGATTGTGAATGGTTTTTGCAAAGAAGTTTTTAAAGAGCTACCAATGGAGTTCGCAGTTGAAGCCGGTAAATTGCTCGAGATTAGTTTAGAAGGTTCTGTAGGTTAAATTTCGAAGTAAAAATTTCGTGGTTTTGTAACCATAGTCAGCTAAAAAATATTTTAAAGTTATCAGTTTTATATTCTGTCATTATTATTTGATTAAAAATTTAGGAACGCATTAGATGTTGTCAGTAAAAGATCTGCATGCCAGTGTAGAAGAAAAACAAATTTTAAAAGGCTTGAGCCTCGAGATAAAGCCGGGCGAAGTACATGCCATCATGGGGCCAAATGGTGCGGGTAAGAGTACGTTAGGTTATGTATTGTCTGGCCGAGAAGGTTATGAAGTGAATTCCGGTAGTGTTACCTTAAATGGAAAAAATGTCTTAGATATGGAACCGGAAGAACGAGCGAGAACAGGTTTGTTTTTGGCGTTTCAATATCCCGTTGAGATTCCTGGTGTTAGTAATATGGAATTTATGAAAACCGCAGTTGATGCGCAGCGTGCGGAAAGAGACGAGCCTGCTTTAAGTTCAGCTGAATTTTTAAAATTAGCGCGAGTGGCTTGTAAGCAAGTTAATTTGCCGATTGAGTTTTTAAAGCGTGGTGTAAATGAAGGCTTTTCTGGAGGTGAGAAAAAACGCAATGAAATTATGCAAATGCTTTTATTAAAACCATCTGTCGCTATTTTAGATGAAACAGATTCTGGCCTCGATATTGATGCATTAAAGATTGTCGCTGAAGGCGTGAATAGCCAGCGGTCTCCAGAGAGAAGTTTTATTGTAATTACCCATTATCAGCGCCTATTGGATTTTATCAAGCCAGATTTTGTACATGTATTAGCAGATGGAAAAATTGCCAAAAGCGGTGATGCCTCACTGGCAAAAGAGTTAGAAGCTGAAGGTTATGCGTGGTTGGACGAAAGAAAAAAAGAAGAGAATGAATTGCTAGGCAATTCTGTCTCTTCGGGAGCTTCAGTGTGAGCGATTGGTTAAATCAAGCGATTGCCGATGGCGAAAGCCTACAGGTGTCTCGCTCGCAAAATAGCAATGATTGGTTGTCAGAAAAAAGGCAATCATCATTAGCATTGTTGAAAGATTCTGCTTGGCCTAATCGTAAAATTGAGGCGTGGAAATATACGCCGGTTCGTGCGTTGGAAAACGCCAAGGTGTCTCGAGTTCTTTCTAATTCGGGCTTTGGTAGTCGCGATGCTGTCAATGATGAGCCGTCATTGTTAGATTCAGCCACTGTTATCGATAATGTCGATTTGATTGATGTCACCATTCTAGATGCTCAGCTAACAACAATTTTGTCGAAGCAAAATTTGCCCAAAGGTTTAGCGATTAAATCTTTTGATGAGTTGGATGAAGCCGAAAAAGATATCGTTCGTGAAAATTTTTCATCAATCAAGCCTTCAAAACACTTGTTCGGTTTGGTTAACGATGTGCTAGCGAATACCTGCATTTTTATTGATGTAGAAGATGATGTGAAAATTGAAAACCCTGTTCGTATCTTAAATGTAGTCTCCGGAGGCTGTGAGGTACACGTAAGGGTATTTGTTCGAGTTGGCAACAATGCTAAACTGACACTGATTGAACAGTTTTCGGGAATTGAACAATCGGTTAATACCTGCTTTTCTGAGTACAGTGTCGGTGCGTCTGCTGAGTTGGAACATTATCGATTCGGTTTGCAAACAAATAGCGCCGTTGCGCTTGGTGGTAATCATTTTTATTTGTCAGAACGTTCAAAAATGAATAGTACCATTGTGGGTTTTGGTAGCGATTTATCTCGACTTGATGTGGATGTGATTCACGGTGGTGAAAATGCATTGGCAAAAATAAATGCAATTTTTTTACTGAAAGATGATGAACTTTTCGATTTGCATACCACGATTGAGCATGCTGTTCCAAACGGAATAACAGAAGAAAACGTGAGAGGGATTGTTGCCGATCAAGCAAAAGCGGTATTTAACGGTCGTATTCATATTCATCGTCATGCTCAAAAAACATTGGCTGAATTAAATAATCGAAACTTGTTGCTGTCCGAAAAAGCTGAAGTAAATACAAAACCTGAACTAGAAATTTATGCCGATGATGTGAAATGCGCTCATGGAGCGACCATCGCAGAGATAGACAAGAAAGCACTTTATTATCTACAAAGCCGAGGTATTTCGCCTGAGCAAGCTAAAATCATGTTGAACTTTGGTTTTATTAATGAGCTTGTCGATTTCATTCCTAATAAAGCGATTGCTGAATGGCTTAGGCCTCAGCTTCGAGAACGTTTTTCGAAAATGCAATAACGTTTTTTGTTTTTTATCTTATTAAGATAACGTCCACAATATTACTGGTTTAAAGTTTATTCTTATGGCTTTTGATGTCGCCTCTATTCGTAAGCAGTTTCCTATTTTGTCGCAAGAAATTGACGGTAAACCGTTAGTGTATCTCGATAATGCGGCGACCACGCAAAAGCCTCAATGCATGATCGATGCGATTGTGGAATACTACTCAACAATAAATTCTAATGTTCATCGAGGCGCTCATCATTTAGCGGATGAAGCAACTCGTCGTTTTGAAAATGCGAGAAATATTACTGCTGGTTTTTTAAATGCGAATAATTCGACCGAGATTGTTTGGACTAAAGGCACGACCGAAGCTATCAATATTGTTGCTCATGGTTTAGGCCAGTTACTCAGCGTTGGCGATGAAATTCTTGTTACAGAAATGGAGCATCACGCTAACTTGGTGACTTGGCAGCAAGCAGCATTGGCGAGCGGAGCAACATTAAAAGTAGCTCCGATCTTGGAAGACGGCTCTCTTGATATACAAGCCTTTGATAATTTATTGTCAAAAAATACTCAGTTTGTTGCTTTTCCTCATGTGTCGAACGCGTTAGGGACGGTCAATCCGATTGACGATCTCTGCAAGAAATCAAAAGCCGTTGGTGCAAAAGTTTTGATTGATGGCGCTCAAGGGATTGCTCATTTTAAAGTTGATGTGCAAGCGATTGGTTGCGATTTTTATGCATTTTCAGCGCATAAACTTTACGGGCCGACAGGTATGGGCGTGTTGTGGGGGCGTGAATCTATTTTGTCTGAATGGCCGGTTTGGCAAACCGGTGGAGAGATGATTTCGGAAGTTACTTATCAAAAAGCGACTTGGAATGTATTGCCTTATCGTTTTGAAGCCGGGACTCCGAATATTGCAGGCGCTATCGCAATGGGCGAAGCTATTCGTTGGTTTTCTGAATTGGATTTAAAAGCAGTTCAGCAACACGAAGACAGTTTATTAAAAAGTGCAACTGAGCAAGCGTTGGATTTTGACGATTTAAAAATCATTGGAAGTGCTGTCAATAAAATTGGTGTGTTGAGTTTTATTATGTCCGAAGGGCATCCAGCGGATATTGGTTTTTTATTAGACCGGCAAGGTATCGCGATTCGAACAGGGCATCATTGTGCAGAGCCTTTAATGAATCGATTAAATATTCCTGGTACTGCCCGTGCATCGTTCGCACTTTATAATACGCTGGACGAAGTTGATCGATTGTTTAATGGATTGCGGAAAGCGAAATCAATGCTGTCGTGATTGTTTGTGTTTAGTCGTTTGAAGCCTAAACATGCAAGCAAAAAGTATTTAAATTTTTATGTATAGATATCTATCGAGAGAAGTAATATGACCGTCGCTACTTATGATCCTACTGCACCAGCAGTTACAATTACTGATGCGGCACTGAAACATTTCGAAAAAAAATTATCAGCTGCTGATCCCACTAAAAAAATTCTTCGGTTAAGCACCGAAGATAGTGGCTGTACGGGTTATGCCTATGTGCTTGATATGGTGGAGGCTGCAAAAGAAGATGATAATGTTTATAACCCTTCAGAAAAAATCACGTTGGCTATTGCGTCAAACGCTATCGATATTCTTCGGGGGACCGAAATCGATTTGGTAACAGAAGGGGTTAATAGGGTTGTTAAATTTAATAATCCTAATGTTGTCTCCGAATGTGGATGTGGCGAGAGCTTTAGCGTTAATTGATGAGCTAATTAACGTAAATTTCGCAATAACATTATTTTTTTTGTTTATCCTTTTTTATCTCTTTGTGATTGGAAAATATTCATGCAGCAATCAATGGTCGTCACCCAACGAGAATGTCCTGCTCGGCGTGTACCCGCAGGCGATCCCGTCTTGATTCCTGCAGGACAGTTTCTGAAAGTGAATCAAGCATTGGGCGGCAACTACACGGTAACGTGGCAAGGCAATATGCTGCGTATTGATGGAACTGATGCAGATGCTATCGGTTATGAGTCAGAACCTCTGGTATTTGAAAGGCAGCAGGGTGAAAATATTAATCAGGATCAGGTTTGGCAGGCATTGGATACCATTTATGATCCAGAGATTCCCATCAGTATTGTCTCTCTTGGTTTGGTTTACGGCGTCGATATTGATTCCGAGATAAATAAAGCCGTCGTTAAAATGACGCTCACTGCACCGACTTGTGGTATGGGCCCAGTGTTAGTTAGCGATGTGAAATATCGAGTGTTGAAAGTGCCAAATGTCAAAAGTGTTGATGTTGAGTTGGTCTTCGATCCACCTTGGTCAAAAGAAATGATGAGTGAAGAAGCTCAGTTAGAAGCGGGGCTTTTTTTCTAAAATGTCATTACCTTCTGTAGAAGAAATCCTAGAAGACATCGAATTTTTTGATGATTGGGAAGAGCGCTATAAATACATTATCGATTTGGGGCGTGCCTTGCCAGACATGGCTGAGTCTCTTCGCACTTCGGAGCGTTTGGTGAAAGGTTGTCAAAGTAACGTTTGGATTGATGTTCAGTCAAATGGGGATCAATTACATTTTGATGTGGACAGCGATGCTCATATAGTTAGAGGGTTATTGGCTTTGGTGCTAGCTGCTTACCAAGACAAGACACCCAGCGAGATTAACGCCTTTGATATCGATAAATACTTTCAGCAGCTTGATCTTGAAAGCCATTTAAGCCCTACGCGGGGAAATGGCTTGCGCTCGATGGTTGGTCGAATCCAAGCGATAGCCTCTGCTGCAAATAAAGCTAATTAAACCAATCTATCTACATTCACCTATCCATTGTATTTGTCAGGCCATATTCACTTAGGATGGCAATGTTAAATCAAATATTGCCTACCACATCGAGAACTCTGGTTGCTGTAGAGGTGCCAACTCTATAAAATTGACGGGTTTTACGTGAGGCAAGCTCCTTATTTACGGGTATTGAAGCTTGCTGAATGAAAAAATCAAAAAAACCTTTAAATTCAAGCGGTTAGAATTTTTTCTGGCGCTTTATTCATATTGTAATCTGGAGAACACCAATGGCGGTTGAACGCACTTTGTCTATCATCAAGCCTGATGCTGTAGCTAAAAATGTTATCGGTAAAATTTATTCACGTTTTGAAGATGCTGGTTTGAAAATCGTTGCATCTAAAATGCAGCATTTGTCTCAAGAAAAAGCAGAAGGCTTTTACGCTGAACATAAAGAGCGTCCTTTCTTTAAAGATTTGGTTAAGTTCATGACTTCTGGTCCAGTAGTTGTTCAAGCTCTGGAAGGTGAAAATGCGATCGTTCAAAATCGTGATCTAATGGGTGCTACAAATCCAAAAGAAGCGGCTCCTGGAACAATCCGAGCTGACTTTGCGTCATCTATTGATGCAAATGCAGTTCATGGTTCTGATAGCCCTGAATCTGCTGCTCGAGAAATCTCTTATTTTTTTACTGCTGACGAAATTTGTCCACGATAATTTTGTCGAATTAAAAAGAAAACTCAAGACAAAGCGGCGTTAATAGTATTTCGTCGCTTTGTTTTTAAGAAAGCAACGTTGTTTTTATGACTGAATCAACAAACGAAAAAAATGCTTTGGCAATTAACACAAAAGTTAATTTACTTGGCATGTCACAAGATCAATTAGAATCGTTTTTTGAAGCGCTAGGAGAAAAGCGTTTTCGTGCGACTCAGGTGATGAAATGGATTCATCAGCTAGGTGTTATCGATTTTGACTTAATGAGTAATATCAGCAAAGCACTACGAGAAAAATTAAAAACAGTTGCAGAAGTTGTTGTTCCTGAAATTCAAAATGAATTGCGTTCAGTAGACGGAACATTAAAATTCTTAGTTCGCGTTTCTGGTGGTAGCGCCATAGAAACCGTATTTATTCCCGACGGTGAGCGAGGCACTCTTTGCGTTTCATCTCAAATCGGCTGTACTCTCGATTGCAGTTTTTGCGCTACAGGTAAGCAAGGCTTTCAGCGTGATCTCTCATCATCAGAAATTATTTCACAAGTATGGCTAGCTGCAAAAGTACTTGGTCAGTTTGATAATCCCAATAATCGTAAAATTACTAACGTTGTTTTTATGGGCATGGGAGAGCCGTTACTGAATTTTGATAACGTGATGACTGCAACCCATATCATGATGCATGATCATTGTTATGGTATTTCTAAGCGTCGAGTGACAATTAGCACTTCCGGTGTGGTTCCTCAATTAGATCGGCTGGGTGAATATACAGATGCAAGTTTGGCGATTTCATTGCATGCGCCCAATGATGAAATTCGCAATGTACTTGTACCTATCAATAAAAAATATCCCATTGCTCAATTACTAGCGTCAGCAAAAGGTTATCTCGATGGATTGCCTGATGTTAGACGAAAACTCACTATAGAATATACATTGATTGATCAATTGAATGACCGTCCTCAGCATGCCTATGAGTTGGCAGTATTGCTAAAAGATATTCCGGTCAAAATTAATTTAATCCCCTTTAATCCATTCTCATTGGTAAATTATAAGCGGGTGAAGCCTAGGGCGTTAAAACAGTTCCAAGATATTTTAATTCGAGCCGGATATACAACAACGATAAGAACGACTCGCGGTGATGATATCGATGCAGCCTGTGGGCAATTAGCGGGCGAAGTAAATGATCGTACCCGTCGAAGTGAAAGGTACATTGCTCAAGCAAACAACGATCAGATTTTAGCGCGTAGCTCTTAGCCACTTATTTTGTAAAAAAACATGTCAATAAACAAGAAAATTTTTGAGGCAAAAAATGATGACAATAAATAGTAAATCTTATGCCAAAACATTGAGCCTTGTTTTTTTTATGGCCATTTTTTTATCGGGCTGCGTTACAACCGTTACGGGTGGAACTAATCGGGATAAAGATCCGGAAAAAGCGTTGGCGTCGCACGTACAGCTGGGTCTAAATTATCTGCGTGTTAAAAACAGAGAGTCTGCACGATTTCATTTTGAAAAAGCATTAGAGCTTAATAAAAAATCTGCCGCAGCAAATGATGGAATGGCGTTACTTCATCAGTTGGAAGGCGAAAGCGAATTGGCTGAAAACTATTTTAAAGCAGCCATTAGAGCCGATCGTGATTTTTCTAGAAGTCATAACAATTATGGTAGTTTTTTGTACGAAAAAGAGCGCTATGATGAAGCCTATAAAGAATTTGAAAAAGCTAGCAGTGATTTAGGTTATAACGCTAGGCCGACTGCTTTGGTTAATTTAGGGCGGACAGCTTTAAAGTTAAACGATGTTGATCGAGCCGAAGCGGCTTTTAACCATGCGTTAAGTCTTAACCCTAGGGCGACATCGGCAATTGTTGAGGCTGCAGAAATTGCATTTAATAAACAAGATTACGCTGAAGCAAAGCGCCTTATTGATCAATACGGTAAATTAACAAGGCACTCTGCAAGAACATTATGGCTTGGCATTAGGTTGGAACAAATCTTTGATAATAGGGACCAAGAAGCCAGCTACGGAATGCAATTAAAAAGTTTGCATCCATACTCAAAAGAATATTTAGAGTATAAGCAATCACTTAAAAAATAATCATAAATGTGGCTGCCGTGAATAGTGAAGAAAATAAGCAAACTGCGGAACGTGTTACTAATACTGAGTCCGTAGATAATGGCTCGTTGAATAATCTGTTGTCTTTAGGTTGCCAATTGAAAACGGCTAGAGACAAAGCTGGTTTGTCGATAGGTGAAGTCAGCAAGAAATTGTTAATCTCCAAAGCTAGGCTCGTCGCATTGGAATTGGATGATTATTCTGCATTACCTGCGAAGGTTTTTGTAATTGGTTATATTAAAAAGTACGCTGAATTATTAAGTGTTGATGAAAATGCATTACTTCATCAGTATGAAAAGTATTGTGAAACGGTAAAGGCTGATGGTGAAGATAAGTTTTTAATGCCATCTACGACAAAGATAACATTAAATAAAAATATTTTTGGGAGTCAGCGATCACTTCCTAAGTGGATTTTGCCTTTAGGCGTTTTTAGTGTAGCTGTTTTGGTATTGCTCAGTACGATATTTTTTTCTGATCGAGAAGGAAGGAATCAGTCACCAGAGAAGATTAAAACTATTGTTAGCCGAACTGTTGAAGAAAATATCCTAGAACAAGCGATGGAAACTACCTTAATTGCAGGGGAGTCTACAAAAACGTTTGCTGATACTGAACATGAGGGGATATTGGATAACAATGAACCTGTTAATTTAGAAGAAACGTTACCGGTTGAATTAGATAAATCTAATCCCGCTCTCGTTAAATCAGTTTTAGTAGAACAAGCGACTAAAGAAAATGTCGGGAATATGTTAGAGGTCGCATTACAAAAAAGTGTCTCGGCTGAGCAAAGCTCAGTTTTAAGTAATGCAGAAGAGCTGGATTTAACCGCAAGATTTGAAAGCCCTCAAAAAATTGATACTTTAGTTTTTTCATTTATTGAAGAATGTTGGCTCAATGTAAAAGAAGTTGAAGGGAACGTTATTTATTCTGGTACAGCAGCTGCAGGTTCGAAGTTGACATTAGAAGGGCGCGGTCCATTTGAATTAATGGTGGGTAATGCTGATGCTACAAGCTTATTAGTGAACGGAAAGCCGGTCCCTATAGAGCCGCAATCAGGAAGAAAAACGGCAAAGTTATCTGTTGGTGAGTAATTTTAAATGCTTAGACAGATAAACGACTTAATTTTCATTCAAATTTAAGTCTTAAATTAAACGTAGTACTTAAAACGAACCTAATTGAATCGCAACAAAACGAAATAGAAAAATGCATAACCATTGTCCAATTAACCGGCGAAAGTCCCGACAAATTATGATCGGGGATGTTGCTGTTGGCGGCGATGCGCCAATTAGCGTGCAGAGTATGACCAATACGGAAACGACAGATGTGGATGCAACTGTTGCACAGGTCCAGCGTATACAGGATGCGGGTGCAGATATTGTCCGTATTTCTGTCCCAACGATGGAAGCAGCAGAAGCTTTTGGTGAAATAAAAAAACAAGTAACGATTCCGTTAGTTGCAGATATCCATTTTGATCACAAAATTGCATTGCGCGTTGCTGATTTAGGTGTGGATTGTTTACGTATTAATCCTGGAAATATTGGTAAAGAAGATCGAATTCGAGCTGTAGTCGAGAAAGCTCGCTCGAATAATATTCCTATTCGTATTGGTGTTAATGCCGGCTCACTTGAGCGGGATTTACAAAAAAAATACGGAGAGCCGACCGCAGATGCCTTAGTTGAATCGGCAATGAGACATGTCGATATATTAGACATGTTGGATTTCCATGATTTCAAAGTGAGTGTAAAAGCCTCCGATATTTTTATGGCTGTTGAAGCGTATCGGAAGCTCGCAACGAAAATTGATCAGCCCCTACATTTAGGAATTACAGAAGCTGGTGGTTTACGATCAGGTACAGTGAAGTCTGCGATTGGCTTGGGTGCGCTGTTAATGGACGGTATTGGAGATACGGTTAGAGTGTCGCTTGCTGCTGATCCAGTCGAAGAAGTGAAAGTCGCATGGGATATGTTGAGAAGCTTAAGGCTCCGGAGCAAAGGAATTAATTTCATTGCGTGTCCGAGTTGCTCACGTCAAAACTTCGACGTGATAAAAACAATGAATGAATTAGAAAATCGCTTAGAAGATATTACAACGCCACTAGATGTTGCCGTTATTGGTTGCATTGTCAATGGGCCAGGAGAAGCAAAAATTGCTGATCTCGGTTTAACGGGTGGAACGCCTAACAGCATGATTTTTGAAGATGGCGTTACAAAACAGCGTGTAGCGAGTGAAGATGTTATCGAAAAATTCGAAGCCACTATTCGTGAAAAAGCAGAAAGAAAACAAAAAGAACTTGACCAGATTATTGCAAAAAGTTAGCAGTCATTGGCAACGATTTTATGCATCATCGAAAGAATAAGTAAGGAAAAATTTTGAGTAAGATTCAATCCCTGCGGGGCATGAATGATTGTCTGCCAACAGAGACACCTGTTTGGCAATATTTAGAATCAACAGTATCACGATTATTTTCTCGGTATGGTTACCGTGAGATTCGTTTTCCTTTGGTTGAAAATACAGAGCTGTTTAAACGTTCTATCGGTGAAGTAACTGACATCGTTGAAAAAGAAATGTACACGTTTAAAGATCTGAGTGATGAAAGTATTACTTTACGACCAGAGGGTACTGCGTGTTGTGTTAGAGCTTGCGAGCAAAACGGACTTCTCTACAATCAGATTCAAAAGTTATGGTATCAGGGCCCGATGTTTCGGTATGAAAAGCCACAAAAGGGGCGCTTGAGGCAATTCCATCAAATGGGTGCAGAAGTATTTGGTTTGTCTAATCCAGATGTTGATGCTGAATTGATTCTGATGACAGCTCGTCTCTGGCGTGAGCTTGGTATTGATGATGTTGTAACTCTACAGATTAACTCATTGGGCAGTTTGGAAGCGCGAAATAAATATAAAGCAAAACTTGTGGAATTTTTAGAAGGTATACGTGGTCAATTAGATGAGGATAGTCAGCGTCGTATTGATTCGAATCCATTGCGTGTTTTGGATAGTAAAAATAAGGCCACTCAAGCGCTCATAAAAGATGCGCCAGATTTATTGGATTACCTTGATGATGAATCTAATAAGCACTTCGCGCAGCTCAAAAGAATATTAGATTCTTCAGGAATAAAATATGAAGTCAATTCACGATTAGTTCGCGGTTTAGATTATTACTGCAAAACAGTTTTTGAATGGGTAACTGATGCATTAGGCGCTCAAGGAACGGTGTGTGCAGGCGGGCGTTACGATGGGCTTGTTGAGCAGTTAGGTGGTAAATCAACGCCAGGTGTTGGTTTTGCCATGGGCGTCGAGCGCTTGGTTTTATTATTGAAAGAACGCAAAGTGATACCTGAATATGTCGGGTCAGACATTGATGTTTATGTGTGTTATGAGCCAGATTATTTGTCGCACGCAATAAAAGTCGCTGAAGATTTACGAGAAATGATCCCAAGTATTAGGGTGCAAACCCACAGCGGTAGTGGCTCATTTAAAAATCAAATGAAGAAGGCCGATAAAAGCGGCGCGAAACTAGCGCTATTGTTAGGTGAAACAGAAATGCAATCTTCAACAGTAACTGTAAAGTGGCTGCGTGAAGATAAACCTCAATTACAATTAAATGAAGATCGGTTGATAGCTGAGTTATCAACAATATAGGAGCACATAGTGTCTGATCATATTACAGAAGAAGAGCAAATCGAAGCAGCGAAACGTTGGTGGAATGAAAACGGAAAATCCGTTGTTATTGGTGTGGTAGTTGCTGTTGTTGGATACTTTGGCTGGCAAGGTTGGCAAACTCAACAAAAAACAGCAGCAGAAAGTGCCTCATTATTATTTGAAGATATGATGCAAGCCGCTGTTGTTGAGCCTGGCCAAACAATAACTGAAGACCAGTTATTGAAAGCGCAAACTATCGCTGAAGAATTAAAAGAAGACCATAGTGGTAGTTTATATTCTAATAATGCAGCTCTTTGGATGGCGAAGCTAGCCGTTGAAAGTGGTGATTTAGAAAAAGCACATACAGAGCTTGAGTGGGTAATTGACCATGATGCTAATGAGGGTGTTGAGTTTATTGCGAGACTTCGTTTAGCTCAAGTTCAATACTCACAAAAAGAATTTGATAAAGCGCTGAGTACGTTAGACGAAGTAAAGGCAGGTGCATTTGATACTTCGTTTAATGAACTACGAGGCGATATTTATGTTGCTCAAGAAAAAATAGATTTAGCCATCGAAACTTATGAAAAAATATTGTCAGATTCGAATAGTGCACAAAGCAGTCGTCGCGACATAGTTCAAATGAAGTTAGATAACGCGAAAGACGGTGCTAGCCAGTCTGTATCTGCCGAGATAAGTGATCCTGAAACAAGCAGTTCAAAATCTCAATCTGATGAAAAAAATACTAAGGCAGAAAGCTAAATGAAGAAGTTTTTACTTGCTGTTAGTGCATTGATTCTTGTTGCGTGTGCATCCACTGATGAAAACACAGAACCAATGAAATTAGAACAATTTGAAGCAAAAGTGAAGCTCCAAAAAGAATGGTCGCGAAAAATAGGGAAAGGACAAGATAAACGTTATACCTTATTAACGCCGACAATCATTGGCGATAATATTTATGCGAGTGACATCAAAGGTAATGTTTATGCAATGGAACGTAAGACTGGCGAAGTTATTTGGAAGGTTAAATTAAAAGAACCTGTTTCGTCTGGAGTGACTGCAACGACTAATACTTTGTTTTTAGGTACTTATAACGCTGATGTCATCGCGCTAAACATTGACAACGGCACTGAACGTTGGAGAGCACGTGTTTCTTCAGAAGTATTGAGTTCACCTCAATCAAATGGAGAAGTTGTTGCTGTTCAAACCTATGATGGGAAAATCACCGGTTTGGATCATAAAACTGGTGAGCAGAAATGGCTTTATGAGTCGGCACCCCCGACATTAACTTTACGTGGTGATGCTGCACCTTATATAAACTCATCAACAGTCTATGCTGGTTTTGCTACAGGGAAAGTAGTTGCTCTAGAAGCAAACGATGGATTGTTGTCTTGGGAGCAGCGAGTAGCGATTCCTAAAGGAAGAGGCGAATTTGAAAAATTGGTTGATGTTGATGCGTCACCGTTAATGGTCGGTGAGATATTATTTGTTGCTAGCTATCAAGGACAATTATTAGCGTTAAGTAGAGCAACAGGTCGCCCTCTTTGGAATAAGCCAATTTCTACTTACAATAATTTAGCAGCGGCTAGTGGTAAAGTGTTTGTAAATGAAAACGACGGAAGTGTAAAAGCGTTTCGAGTAGGAAATGGTGTGGAAGTTTGGGAAAATAACGAATTACTTCGCCGTAAGCTGACAGCGCCAGAAGCATTTGATGACTATATCGCCGTTGCAGATGATGAAGGTGGCTATCTTCATTTACTTGATTCGGACACGGGCGCTTTTATTGCCAGAAAAAAAGTTGATGGATCTGGTGTTAGATCTCCACTCGTTTCAAAAGGCGATTTACTGTATGTATTAAGTAATGACGGCAAGTTAGTGGCTTTCTCTGTTCAAGATCTAGATTGATTTTTTGCTGTTGACTTTTTATTTGATGATTTATCTTTGTTTTTTGGCTGAGTTTAATTGTTAAATACATTTCAACGGCATGTTATGTCGTAAAAATATCCAGTTTCCAAAATTCAATTTGATTCGCGAGCATGAACTTAATCCTGCGAGCTGTAATTAAATTATCCAAGAGTGTTTTTACTCGCCAAAAGTCTTTAGGTTCTCCTTATGTTACCTGTAATCGCCTTAGTGGGTCGTCCGAATGTTGGTAAGTCGACATTGTTTAATCGACTTACCAAAACACGTGATGCCCTCGTTGCAAACTACGCGGGTTTAACGCGTGATCGCAAATATGGCGAAGGCACATTTGAAGAAAATAAATTCATCGTCATCGACACTGGTGGAATTTCTGGTGACGAAGAGGGTATGGATGAGCTGATGGCTGGCCAATCCAAACATGCCATTGATGAAGCTGATATTGTTTTGTTTATGGTAGATTGTCGTGATGGATTGTCTTTTGCCGATCAAATGATTGCCGATCATTTGCGGGTTAGAAACAAAAACGCATGGGTAGTTGCTAATAAAATTGATGGTTTAAATCATGATATTGCCGTTGCTCCTTTTTTTGAATTAGGTTTAGGTGATGTTCATCCGATTACTGCGAGTCACGGTCGCGGTGTAAAAGCATTAATGACTGCTGTGTTTGAAAGCTTACCAAAAGTAGCTGAAGAAGAGCTAGAAGACGGTGAAGTTGATTTAAATAAACCTAAAGGAATAAAAATAGCCGCAGTCGGTAGGCCGAATGTTGGCAAATCAACATTGGTGAATCGTTTGCTTGGTGAAGAACGCGTTGTTGTTTATGACATGCCAGGAACAACTCGTGACAGTGTATATATAAATTACGAGCGTCATGGAAAAGATTATACGTTAATTGATACCGCTGGAATCCGACGTCGTAAGAATATCAAATTAACGGTCGAAAAATTCTCAATTGTAAAAACCTTACAAGCTATCCAAGATGCGAATGTAGTCGTGTTGATGATGGATGCACAAGAAGGTTTAGTTGACCAAGATCTTCACTTAATGGGCAGTGTTATTGATGCGGGTAGAGCATTAGTTGTCGCCATTAATAAATGGGATGGCCTAGACGAAGATTTAAAAAATAATATAAAACGTGAGTTAGATAGGCGTCTTAAGTTCGTTCAGTTTGCGGATATACACTTTATTTCTGCATTACATGGAACGGGTGTTGGAAATCTCTACAAGTCGATTGAAAAAGCGTATAAGTCGGCAACGCATCAATTTAGCACTAACCGCTTAACTCAAATTTTAGAAGATGCTGTTACTGATCATCCGCCACCATTGGTCCGAGGTCGGCGTATTAAATTAAGATATGCTCATGTTGGGGGACATAATCCTCCCATTATTGTTGTCCATGGGAATCAAACTGACGAAGTACCATCTCATTATGTTCGCTATCTCGAAAAAACTTTTAGGCGCGTGCTAGATCTTCACGGTACACCGATTAAAATTCAATTTAAATCGGCGGAGAATCCATTCGGCGGAAAGAAAAATAAATTAACGTTGCGTCAGCAAGCAAAGAAGCGTCGACTTGTTCAGCACGTTAAGAAATCTGAAAAGAAGAGAAAAAATAAACGCTAAAGGCGGTCAGTAGAGCACTCAGCAGAAAAAGAGTGGAATGAAAAAAGGCTAACCATTAATGGTTAGCCTTTTTTATTTGTGCGATTTTAGTTGGCAATGTCATTAACCAATAACAGTCGTTGTTTTTACTCGTTTGCTGCCTTTGATTACAGGTTGTTTTAACAGGTCAGCGCGTCTCTTGAATTCCGCGTCAATCCAGTTCTTTCCAGCTATTAATAATCCAGCCGCTAAGAATGCGCCTGGCGGAAGTACGGCGACTAAAAACCCTCTGTAATCGTTGATTAATGTGAGCTTCCAGTTGCTCGCAACATCACCAAATAATAAATGCATATTAGAAAATAAAGTGCCTGCTCCTAATAATTCTCGAATAGCACCAATTGCGATTAACACCAAGCAAAAGCCTAGGCCCATCATAAAGCCGTCGACAACAGAAGGGATAATCGGATTGCGACTTGCAAAGGCATCTGCTCTTCCTAAGATGGCGCAATTCGTTACGATGAGTGGAATAAAAATGCCGAGTATTTGATAAAGCTCAAAAGTAAACGCCTGCATTAGTAATTCTGTGCAGGTGGTAAAACTTGCGATTATCATAACAAAAGCGGGTAAGCGAACAGCATCACTGACTGTGTTTCGTATCATGGATACGACAAGGTTAGAACCAATCAGCACAGCCATGGTAGCAATGCCTAAGCCTAGGGCATTCACAACAGATCCAGTTACGGCTAAAAGAGGACATAAACCAAGTAGCTGTGTTAATGCCGGATTGTTTTTCCATAAACCATTGATGCTGATTTCTTGATAGCTGATAACAGCACTGCTGTTTTCCTCAATGGTTAAAGTATCTATTTCTTCAGCAGCGCCAGGCTGGGTTGCGCTACTGGTATCGACGGTCGATTCGCTCATGAGCTTTTACTCTTTTATGCGAAGAATTCTATCGCATGTAATTTTTTAATTTTTGTGCAAAATTTTTAATTAATGTGTGTGTTTGTTTCTTCAATGTTTGTGCCGGGTGTCTCTGTCATATAGATATCAAGAGGTTGGGCAATTTGGTAAAAAGATAATGTTTTTTTGATTTGTCGTATGACAGCAGTACGAGTAATAGTTGCCCCAGTCAATTGATCAAAGTTTTCTTCTGGTAATTTTTCAGAAGAGTCGGGCCGTTTTACTGTTGTTTTTGTATCAAAGCGAGAACCTAAAGATTTACCATTAAAAGATAAAACCCAATTACTTTTACGTATGTCGACGTAATCGCCAAGCCCTGGTGTTTCGTTATGATCTGTCACGCGAACGCCTGCAATAGTGCCATCTTTGTTAATGCCAATAATCATTTTTATCGGCCCGCTATAACCTTCTGGCGCAGTTGTTGGAATGATAGCTGCAAATGGAATGTCATTTTTCTTTGCAATATGAATTTTTTTGTCTGTGTCCGCAGAAGCCGTTAACCCGAGAAATTCTCGATAGTCCTCAGGAATATCTATCGTATCGTTGAATAAATCGTTATCGATTTTTTCTTCAGGGATAATTTCGTAAAGAGCAGCTTGAGCAGCACGCAGTTTAGATTCATCAATTTTTTCGTAGGTAGATTGAAAGGTAATAGCAACAATACCCGCAGTGACTAATGCAAAAGCCCCGAGTAATACGCTATTAAAACTGATTGAGCTACCTAACATGGAGAATCCTTTTACATTTTATCTTGTTGGTCTAATCTTTTTTGATAACGACACGACTTTTCTCGTGGCCATAACTTCGAGGTACGGTGTAGTAATCAATAAAAGGAGCAGCAAAATTCATTAATAATACGGCAAAGGCAACGCCATCTGGGTAATTCCCCCACGCGCGAATAATATAAATTAAAACGCCAATAGACCCGCCATAAATTAATTTTCCAAGACGGCTAGTGGCCGATGTGACCGGATCGGTAACAATAAAAAAGGCACCTAACATGGTCCCGCCAGACAAGAGATGAAAGATAAGAGAGCCACCGCTTTCTGAACTGCCATTGTCGTAAAAAATAATTGATGCTATTGATAATCCCGCGAGCATGGCGACTGGCGCATGCCATGTGAATATTTTTTTATAAATTAAATAAACACCACTCGCTAAAAAAGCTAAATTTACCCATTCCCAGCCTGCACCAGCCCAGCGCGCTTGAGAAAATAAAGCTTCGTCGTTATAAATCTGCTGAATTGTTTTTCCGTCTTGATGTTTAAATAAATCTAATGGTGTTGCGCCACTGAATGCATCGAAAGGTGTGTCGAGAAAAATTCGGCCGAGTGCTGAAATAGGGCCAATGAGCGATTGGCCTTCTTCCAAAATATTTGAAGGTGCAGCCCATGTAGTCATATCAATAGGAAAAGAAATTATCAAAACAACATATCCAACCATGGCTGGATTAAAAGGGTTGTAGCCCATACCGCCATATAAGTGTTTAGCGATAACGATAGCAATACTAGTACCTACAACAACTAACCACCAAGGACAGTAAGGCGGTAGAGCAATACCGAGTAACACCGCTGTGACAAGTGCGCTGTAATCTCGCAAATAAAACCCAACAGGGCGATGCCGTAGTTTTAAAATAACGGCTTCACAGACCAATGCTGTCATGCTGGCTAATAAAATATTGTAGATCGTGCCGATACCAAAAAAATGTGTCAGCGCAATAATGCCAGGAATGGTGGCAATTAATACCGTACGCATCACATCGCCAGTCGAGTTATGACCGTGAGCATGTGGTGATGTTATTTGCGGTAAATTCATCGGTTGTCCGTTTTTAATTTAATCATCTTGTTCTACAAGTTCTTTTAATGCTTCGCGAGACACTTCTAGTTTGTGTTCCAATTTAGAGACGTCTTCAGTCAGACTTGCAGCTAATGCCTTTTCTCGATTATCAGTAAGTATCTTTTTGGCTTCTTCTAAGCGAGTTTCAAGAGAGTCTATTTTTTGCTGTAGCTGATTATTTAGACTGTTATCATTTTCACTGCGTTTGGATTCAACCACTTTTTCCATGGATGCAAAAATAGCATCACTTAAAGACCCTGATTTATCTTTTGAACGAATTACTTCAGATAGTGGAGTGATTTCTTTTTCTGAATTATCAATTGAATCATTTTTAGTCGCTTGATCTGCAGACGGCGGATTTGTTTTCGTTGAGGTTAAACGCTGAGTCAATATATTTACCGACATTTGAAGTGCTGTTAAGGTTTCATTATCTTCAGGATCGGTTGAGTCTAATTTTTTCTGTGTTTTGGCGAGTTGATCTTCAAGTACTGTGATTGAACTGTCGTAAGCACGTCTTTCTTCTTGCGACATTCCGTCCCGTAGTTTTTCTTTGGGCTGCTCACTTTTTTTAGTTTCAGTTTTTAGTTCAGGAATTGATTCTGATGTGTTTGCCTGAGGTTGTTCCACTTCATTTTCTGGATTTCCTGAATCATTAGTGTTGGTTGCTCTTAAAGAAGAAACAGCGGATAGTTTTTCTAACAATGTTTTCTTTTTGAGTTCGGCTTCTTTAATTCTAGCTCGAACACCTTCAGCTTGTGTTGGGTCTGTTTTTTCTAATTCAGTGGCGCGCGTGTTTAGTTTTTTAAGGCGTTCTTCCGTGCTAATGAGATTGCGGTTAAGCCGAGCTTCTTCATCTCCTGGTGGTTTTACCTTAGCTGGTTCTTCTTGTGCTCCATCTTTGGTGGCAGGGTTTTGCTCTTCCTGATCTTTAGCGTCCTGCTCTGCTTTGGCTTTTGCCTGTTGTTTTTCTAGCTTTCGTTGTTTGGCTTTTTCAGCCGCCTCTTCCCGAGCTTTTACTCGCTCTGCTTTTTCAATTTCTATTCGTTCTTTGTGGAATTCAAAGCGTTGTCTAGCGCGATCGGAATGTTCCTTTTCAACAGCGTGTTTTTTAATTTGGCTTTTTGCGGCTCGGTAATATTGCACCAATGGTATGTGGCTTGGGCAGGCGTAAGAACATGCGCCACATTCAATACAATCAAATAAGTTATGGGCTTGCAGTTTTTCTTCGTCTTCAGCACGAGCATACCAATAGAGTTGTTGTGGTAATAAACTAGCAGGACAAGCCTCGGCACACATTCCGCAACGAATACAGGCCTGTGCAGGAGAAGGTGGTGGAGACTCTTCCAAAGACGGCGCAAGTAAACAATTGGTCGTTTTTACAATAGGCGCAGCGCTATCTAATAGGGTGAAACCCATCATGGGCCCACCCATGACTAAGCGGGTTGCTTTTTTCTCATCATATTGGTGAGTGTCTAAAACATAACTGACTGGTGTGCCGATGCGAGCAATAACATTACGTTGTGTCCCATAAGCTTCACCAGTTACAGTGGTAATTCGTGATGTCAGTGGTTCGCCATATCGGACAGCGCGATAAGAGGCTAAAACGGTTGCAATGTTTTGACAGACGGCACCGATGTCAGCAGGTAGTTTACCGGAAGGTATCTCAATGCCCGTTAACATTTGGATGACTTGTTTTTCTCCGCCACTCGGGTATTTAACCGGAAGTGGTACGACTTCGATACGTGAATTGCCGACGGCTTTAACAGCCTCTTTCATCGCAGTAATTGCTTTTGGTTTGTTGTCTTCAATTGCAATTAAAATATTTTTTGGTTCATTCAATAAATAATCAAGCAGTAAAACACCTTCAATAATTTCATCAGAACTGATTTGCATCAGCATGTCGTCGGCAGTGATGTAGGGCTCGCACTCGGTACCATTGATGACAAGCGTATCAATCTTTAGTTGTGTGCTAAGTTTAATGGATGTTGGAAATCCGGCGCCGCCCATTCCAACAATGCCAGACTGTTGAATTTTTTCTAGAAGAGCTATGCGATCAATTGTTTTGTAATCACTCGTCGGTGTTAATTCAACCCATTTATCATCACCGTCTGGTTCTATGACAACGCATAAACCGCTAAAGCCTGATGCATGTGGAAGAGGACGATCTTCTATTGCTTTGATCGTACCGCTTGTTGAAGCGTGTACATTTGCGCTGACAAATTCTTTTCCTTCAGCAACAAGTTGTCCTCTCAAAACTTTTTCGCCGACAGCGACAATTGGAATTGCTGGAGCACCTATATGTTGTGACACAGGCAAAATAATTTCAGATGGCAAACCTAATTCGAAAAGTGGTTTAGCAAGAGATTGTGCTTTGTGTTCTGGAGGATGAACGCCGCCAGGTGTATCCCAAATTTTTCTCACGCTGCGGCTCCTTGATCATTATCCGTAGCGATCAATTGAGCGCGAACATTTTTTGAGGGTTCAGTGGTTTTCGGTAATTCCCATTGCCAATCCGTTAAGCCGACCTTGACTGGTAGCATATCGATGCAATCGACCGGACAAGGTTCAACACATAAATCACAACCCGTACACTCAGATGCGATGACTGTGTGCATGACTTGCGCAGCACCTAAAATGGCATCAACAGGACAAGCTTGAATGCATTTTGTGCAGCCAATACATTCGTCTTCTCGGATATAGGCTACGGTAGGAAGCTCACTTTCTTCGCCGTGCTCGTCGTCGAGAGCTGGCGCTTCAACATCTAATAACTTTGCCAAATTATTAATAGTGACTTGTCCACCGGGGGGACATTTATTAATAGCTTCGCCATTGGCAATAGACTCTGCATAAGGACGGCAACCGGGATGGCCACATTGACCGCATTGAGTTTGCGGAAGAATGGCATCGATTTGATCGACAATGGGATCAGCGTCAACTTTAAAAGCGACAGCGGCATAGCCAAGAATTGCGCCGAATAAAATACCTAATCCGACGAGAGCTAAAATGGCTTCAGCAACAGATCGTTGCAAAATAAATTCTGAAATCACATCCATGAGTTAAATCAATCCACCGAATCCCATGAAAGCGAGCGACATAAGTCCGGCAGTAATCATGCCGATAGCCGCGCCTTTGAAGGGTGTAGGTACGTCAGCAAATGCAAGTCTTTCACGCATGGCTGAAAATAAAATGAGTACTAAAGAAAAACCAACGCCAGCTCCAAAACCATAAAGTGACGATTCAACAAAGCCATGTGATTTAGTGGTGTTTTGTAATGCAACACCAAGAACTGCACAGTTAGTGGTAATTAACGGAAGAAAAACGCCCAGTACACGAGACAAAAGAGGGCTGGTTTTGTCAATAAACATTTTTGTAAATTGCACAACGACTGCGATGACTAAAATAAAAGAAATCGTTTTAAGGTATTCCAAATTCAGAGGGGCAAGAATCCAACTTCTTACAAGATAACTACACACCGATGCGAGTGTGAGTACGAAGGTAGTTGCAGCCGCCATGCCAATTGCACTTTCGAGTTTATTGGATACACCCATGAATGGACATAAGCCAAGAAACTGAACCAGTACAAAATTATTAACTAAAATGGCGCCGATTAAAATAATCGCAAAATCAGTCATAGGTTATGATTCTATTCAATGTTTCTGTATATGTTTTATTGCTACAAGTGATTTAAATAATCACATGATTCTCATGCCGGGTACAGCGCCTGCATTGGGTTCTAAAATATAAATTTCTTTTCCACCAGGGCCTGCGGCCAATACCATTCCTTCAGACATGCCGAATTTCATTTTACGAGGCTGTAGGTTGGCAACCATCACGGTTAACTTTCCTTCTAGCTTTGCTGGATCATAAGCACTTTTAATTCCAGCAAAAACGTTACGTAACTCGCCGCCTAAATCCAAAGTGAGTTGTAGTAACTTATCTGCGCCTTTAACATGCTCCGCTTTAACAATTTTGGCAACGCGTAAATCTACTTTTGCAAAATCATCAAAGGTAATTTCTTCCGCAATAGGGTCTTTATCTACTTCACCGGTTGATTCGGCTGCTGGTTGCTCGCTTGTCACGTTTTCTAAAGTTTGTTTGCTTTCTTCAACCATTTTCTCGACTTTGTCTTTGTCGATTCGAATCATCAAAGGTTTAAATTTATTAATCGCATGATTACTTAAAAAGCTCGGTTGCGATTCCCACGTCAATTCGCATCCTAAAAAGGCTTCCGCTTTTTCTGTTAAGTTGGGAAGTACAGGCGCAAGATAAGTCACGATGACTTTGAACAAGTTGACGGCAAGCGAACAAACGTCGTTAACAGCTTGTTCGTTCCCTTCGGTTTTCATCATGGCCCAAGGTTCTTTGCGAGATACGTATTCGTTGGCTAAGTCCGCGAGTTCCATGATTTCACGCATGGCTTTGCTAAAGTCTCTAGCTTCGTATAACGCTGCAATTTTTTCGCTTGCGTTAGCAGCTCGATCCCATAATGCTTGGTCGTCAATATTGTTTGAAAGTTTTCCGCCAGTTTTTTCAATAAACTTCGCGCTTCGGCTAGCGATGTTGATGACTTTCCCGACTAAATCAGAATTGACGCGTTGAATAAAATCTTCAAGATTTAAATCAAGATCATCAACACTGCTAGACAGTTTGGCTGCATAGTAATAGCGTAAATATTCAGGATCGAGATGATCAAGATAGGTTCGCGCATCAATAAAAGTACCACGAGATTTTGACATCTTCGCGCCATTGACGGTTAAGAAGCCATTCACTGCGATTTGATCTGGCGTACGGAATCCAGCCGAAGTTAGCATGCAAGGCCAAAATAATGCATGAAAGTTAATGATGTCTTTACCGATAAAATGATGTAATTCAGTTTTTGATTCAGGCTTCCATGCAGCTTCCCAATCTAGACCATTTTTTTCGCAATAGTTTTTGTAACTTGCGATGTAACCGATTGGAGCATCGAGCCAAACGTAAAAATATTTTCCGGGTTGGTCGGGGATTTCAAAACCGAAGTAAGGTGCGTCGCGAGAAATATCCCACTCTTGCAAACCTTCGTCTAACCACTCAGCGAGTTTGTTAGCGACTTCTACGGGTAAGTGTCCCGCACGTGTCCACGTTTTTAAATAATCGGTGAATTCTCCTAGCGTTAAAAAGAAATGTTCTGAATCTTTTTTAACAGGAGTTGCTCCAGACAACACGGACTTAGGATTAATTAAGTCGTCAGGGCTGTAAGTGGCACTACAGACTTCGCAGTTATCACCGTATTGCTCTTCAGCTTTACATTTTGGGCAAGTACCTTTGATGTATCGATCCGATAAAAAGATTTCTTTTTCTGGGTCGTAAGCCTGTGTAATTGTTCGCGCACTGATATGGCCGTTGGCCAGTAAGCGCTGATAAAACAATTCAGACAGTTCTCGATTTTCTTCAGAGTGTGTCGTGTGGAAATTATCAAAGTCCACACGAAAATCGGCGAAGTCTTTTTCATGTTCGCTTTTAATTCTAGCAATCTGCTCCTCAGGTGTGATGCCGAGTTGTTCGGCTTTTAACATAATTGCCGTACCATGAGCATCATCAGCACATACATAGGTGACCTTGTTGCCTCGCATGCGTTGGAAACGAACCCAAGTGTCTGCTTGTATATATCCGACCAAATGGCCAAGATGGATCGGGCCGTTAGCATACGGTAATGCGTTGGTGACAAGAATGTCGCGTTGTTCGCTCATTGGGCGAGAAGACTCCTAGGTTGGTTCTGTAAACAAATAGCGGTTAAAACAATTAGCATCAAAGCAAGTGGCAATTATCTACGATATTTTGGCTGATTGCCTTATGTTGTGCATATGGCTGCCTAGCAAAATACCTGACTCAAAAGGCCGGCAACTATATCATTTTATTTCCATTGTTTCAGTCACTTGAGAGATCATCGGCTTGTAAGCGTGAGTGAAAACGTTCGATAATGGCCTGCTCTGGGGATATCGCTTTGCTTGGGTTTGAAAAAACCTATTTTCTAGGTTTCGTGAGCATAAATAGGGCAGGTATTTGTACATAAAGACATAAAAAAGTATTAGTTTCATAGGATTTTTATCGTTGGAGAAGAACTGAATGATTTTTAAGGGTTTTACGAAAGGTAAGTTAGACGAAGCGGGTGTCGAAAAAGCATTCAGTAAGATTAAAGATCCCATCCTTCAAGAGGATTATTTGTCTCTTGGAGCAATCCAGTCCATCAATATTGGAGACTCAACATTAGCGGTAGAATTAGCGATAGGCTATCCCTTTGCCAGCATAAAAGACGACTTAGAATCCACGATCAAAGGTCAGCTGAGCGAGTTGCTTAAAGTTGACCAGATTTCACTCGTTTTAGAATCAAAAATTAGTGGTACTGCAGTTGAAAAAACGCAATCCTTGGCGCAAGTCAAAAATATAATTGCCGTCGGTTCTGGTAAAGGTGGTGTTGGCAAATCCACAACCTCAATTAACTTGGCGCTGGCATTGGCAGCGGAAGGGGCAAAAGTCGGCATTCTGGATGCGGATATATACGGCCCTAGTCAGCCACAAATGTTGGGTGTGGGCAAAAGAGAACCACAAATCATTGATAACAAGTACATGGTGCCGATTGAAGCTCATGGTTTGAAGTCGATTTCTATGGGCTACTTAGTGACAGATAAAACGCCGATGGTTTGGCGTGGTCCTATGGTGAGTAGTGCTTTTCAGCAATTGGTGAATCAAACTTTTTGGGGAGAGCTAGATTATTTAGTGATCGATATGCCTCCGGGTACGGGTGATATTCAGTTAACCTTGTCTCAAAGCGTGCCAGTGAGTGGAGCGGTTATTGTGACAACACCGCAAGATATTGCCTTGCTCGATGCAAAAAAAGGGATCGAGATGTTTCAGAAAGTAAATGTTCCTGTTCTTGGTGTCGTGGAAAATATGGCGACACATATTTGTACGCAATGTGGACATGAGGAGCATATCTTTGGTGAGGGTGGCGGCGAGCGAATTGCGAAAGAATATAAAACACCTTTGCTTGGCGCATTGCCATTAGATCTGTCGATCCGAGAAGATGCCGATGGTGGAAAACCGTCTGTTGTTGCTAATCCAAGTTCTGCCATCACAGACATATATAAACAAATAGCTCGCCGTGTTGGCGCACAGCTTTGGCATATCAATAAAAATGCGGTTGCCTCACCAGAAATCATTATGACCGACGATTGATTTTTATCGTGTCTTGTAAACCGCGCCATAAAAATAAGTTAGACAAATTATTAATCGAATCACCACAATATTAAATGTAGGGAATCACAAAGAATGAGTATTAAGTCAGATAAATGGATGCGCCGAATGGCAGAAAACGAAGGGATGATCGAGCCTTATGAACCTGGGCAAGTTCGAGTTGATCAAAATGACCAGCGTATCGTTTCTTACGGAACGTCTAGTTATGGTTATGATGTTCGTTGTGCCGATGAATTTAAAATTTTTACGAATGTTCATTCGACGATTGTTGATCCAAAAAACTTTGATGAAAATAGTTTTGTGGATGTAAAAAGTGATGTCTGTATTATCCCTCCAAACTCTTTTGCGTTGGCAAGAACGGTTGAGTATTTCCGCATTCCCCGCAGTGTTTTGACTGTTTGCTTAGGAAAATCTACGTATGCGCGCTGCGGTATTATCGTTAATGTAACTCCTCTTGAGCCTGAATGGGAAGGCCATGTCACGTTAGAGTTTTCAAATACAACGCCGTTACCTGCAAAAATTTATGCGAATGAAGGCGTGGCACAAATGCTATTTTTTGAATCGGACGAAGTGTGCGAAACATCATACAAAGATCGCGGTGGAAAATATCAAGGGCAGCGTGGCGTTACCCTTCCAAAAACTTAATTGTTTGTGACTTTGGTGATGGTTTAAAAAGGTTTGCTTTATGGGAGACGTTTTACCGTTTAAAAAAAAGAAGTTGTCAGAGAAATTTAAAGGGAAGAGCTTGTGTCGTGATGGCTTCCATAAATGGCAAGTTGTAAAGGATAATCAGTTTGATTCAAAGCAAGGTAAGTTGGTGACGCTTTACCGTTGTACTCGCTGTGATAAAGAAAAAACGACGTCCCATTGAGTATTTATATGTTAATTGTATTGCTCGCTTATTAGTTGTCCTTCATTCATGCTTCGTGAGTAAAGTTGTCCAAAGCCGTATCAATCTACTGGTATTTCCTTGGTTTTTCGTTTGATAATGATTTCCGTGTCGAACAGTTTCAGGGTCTTTTCTAAATATAAGCTTAGCTTCGAGCTAGGCTCTGTAAAGCCTTTCAAAAAAGATTCAACAACAAAAATAATACTAATTTTCAGGAGTCATTCATGAAGTTCCCCATGTTTATTAAAAGAAATTATAATTTGCGAGGCATTGTACCTAGCACTTTCTTTGTAGGTGTTTTGGCTGTGCTTACTTTTTCTTCGTCTTCATCTGCAGAATCAACTGCGGCGGATTATTCAAAGGATCAATCATGGTTGTGTCGATCTTCTGCTGGAAGTCTAGGTGCGTGTGATAAGAATATGACGACAACAGTTGTCTCTGCTAATGGATCTTTAGCGGAAGAGAGCTGGTCAGCAGATCCAGAAGCACCGGTTGATTGTTTTTATGTTTATCCAACAGTTTCTCTCGATAAAACCGGCAATAGTGACATGCTTGCTGGCCCAGAAGAGTATTCAGTTGTTCGGCAACAATTTACACGATTTGGTTCTAAGTGCAGGACATTTGCTCCTTTATATCGCCAAATAACGTTAACTGCTTTACGAGCTGGTTTAGGTGGTGGTCAAGCAGTTGCAATGGATAGAGGTCTTGGCTTAATTGATGTGAAAGCAGCGTGGGATTATTATTTAAAAAATCACAATAACGGCAGAGGCGTTGTTTTAGTTGGGCATTCACAAGGTTCTGGTGTTCTTGCTACTTTAATCAAAGAAGATATTGAAGGTAAACCAGTTCAAGAAAAAATTATTTCCGCGATGTTAATTGGTACCAATGTACAAGTTCCTGATGGGAAAAATGTTGGCGGGACGTTTAAGCATATGCCCCTATGTACGTCAGGCGATCAAACTCAATGCATTATTACTTATGCCTCTTTTCGCTCAACGGTTAAGCCACCTAAAAATAGTTTGTTTGGTCGAGGCGGTAAGGGCACTCATAGCGCTTGTACAAATCCAGCGCAATTAGCAGGGGGGACAAATGAGTTGCATGCTTATTTGAATACTCAAGAAGGCGTGAGTACTTCAAGTGTTGCTCCATTAAAATGGACCAAAACGCAGGAAAAACTTGAAACACCTTTTGCCAGCGTTCCCGGTTTGTTAAGCGCTGAATGTGTTTCTAATGACGGGTTCTCTTATCTCGAAATGACAGTCAACGCAGATGCTTCTGATCCAAGAGCGGATGATATTTCTGGTGATGTTATTGCTAATGGAGTTGTCAATGCGGGCTGGGGGTTACATTTGGTGGATATGAATATTGCCATGGGTAACTTACTTACGATTACTGAAAAGCAATCAGCCGCTTATTTAAACACCAAAAAATAATCTTTGGTTAGTTTGTAAATTCATCAAAAATTATATTTTTAAAACCTCTTATCTTTATTGATAAGAGGTTTTTTTATTTCTTGAAAATGCTGTTACACTCCGCCGCTAAAATTCCTTCGAACTAAATCACACCCGAAAATAAAGTGGGTGTTAATGGTTATTAAAAATATTTAACCGCATCTTTTTTGGTGTAAATAGCTAGATAGAATCTAATATCGCAATAATAATTACCAAGAGTGCTCTGTATCATGACATATCAATTTGACCCTGAATTCGTTAAAACGTTGAGCTTGTTGAAAGATAATCCTATAGAGGATGCTGTGGATTCTCGAGTGCGTTATGAACAAGCAATCAAAGCTTTGACGCCAAATCTTGATATAGCGGGCCTGACAATCATTGATAAAAAAATTCCAGGATACCAATCAGATTTGGAAGTGCCGATACGGATATATATTCCAGACAATATTGAAAAGCCCGGGCCCGCTTTATTAGATATTCATGGCGGCGGTTTTGTTATTGGTAGCATCGAAACGGAACACGCAGTTTCAGTGCGCTTTGCAAAATCATTGAGTGCGATCGTTGTGTCGGTTGATTATCGGCTTGCACCAGAACACCCTTTTCCTGCAGGCCTTCATGATTGTTATGCCGCTCTAAAATGGATGCATTCGCAAACAGAAGAGCTCTCTATCGATGCCAATAGAATTGGTGTTTACGGTGTGAGTGCGGGTGGTGGATTGGCGGCGGGTTTAACGTTGTTAGCACGAGACATGGGTGGGCCAAGTATTTGTTTTCAGTGTTTAAATATTCCTGAACTTGATGATCGCTTAGAAACAGTTAGTGCGAAACAATTTGTCGATACGCCTGTGTGGAATCGACATAAAGCACTGACAAGTTGGCGGTACTATTTAGGCGAAAAATATTCACGCGGTAGCGAGGATGTCCCTGAGCAAGCAGCGCCTGCCAGAGCAAAAGATCTTCGTGATTTACCGCCTGCATTTGTGAGTGCTATGGAATTTGATCCATTGAGAGATGAAGATGTAGCCTATGCTGCACGGTTAATGCAAGCAGGAGTTAAAGTCGAACTCCATGCATACCCAGGTACTTTTCATGGGTCTTCTATGTTTCCTGCTGCTGTAACGCAACGCCAATCAGCTGATATGTTGGGGGCTTTAGAGAGAGGTTTGAAAATCAAGAAAGATTAATTTTTTGTAGATTTTTTGAGCCGGACTTTTTGTGTGGTGGGTATGTTAAGTTACATACCCGTTACTTTTTTTCCGTTAATTGTCGCGCTATTTAAATCGATTTCGTAACTTTGACTTCCATCTTGCTGTTCAACTTTTACCATCAAATAATTCCATGCTGGTGCAAGCCAAAAAAAAGTATGGCGTTTTTTATCATTAGAGTGGAGCCGCTTTACTTTTATGGTTTTAAAGTCACCAGCGGGCGTAGAGATTTTTTCTTCGCCTGTGATTTCAAATTCGTAGGTTTTTATTCTTCCACCGTCAGCTATTTCATAAGGTTTTAATTCTTTCCCGTTGATGAGGTCAGATTGAATTTGTAATTGATAGCTGAGTTTATCGAATGCGCTATCAGGAATTGTCATTGTCCATGGCTTATTTTCAACATCGTTGACAACTTTTTTCTGTTTCCAATCAAAATTCAAAACGGCTTTTCTATCTCTGCCCAAACCTGTGCGAGTATAAGTATAGAGTTCAGGTTGAACGCGTGAATCGTTTACCCACGTAAATTCACTGGTCTCACTCAGTTTTGCTAGCCAGCTGTCTGCAGTGAAAGATAGTTGTTGATGACCGTTTGGCAGCGTTTCAAGTTTTCTGATGGCGGTGACGCCAATGCCTCGAAATCTAGCCTTGTAAACAGCTTCGAAATTTTTAATTTCCTTATTTATGCCACCATTTTGTTCTGGAACTGTTGAGCTTGGAGTGGAAGTGCTTTCAGCAAAAGAAAACACTGAAAAAAACAGAGTGCCGAGCAAGCAACTGATTACATAAAAATAAGGAGAGAGCTTTAAATAGCTTTTAAAATGCTGGCTTAAGCTTGGCATAAATATTTGCCTTTAGTTCCATTAAAGAAGTTTTTCAGGTGTTTAGTGCGCTGTTGAATCGATTAGATGTCCACTCGGCGGTAAAAGTTCATTTTTAAGATAAGCCTTACCGTTTTTTAGTAGTAACTTCTCTTGAGCAAACCATTTCACGGCGAGTGGGTATATCACATGTTCTTGGATTAGCAGGCGTTGCGCGAGTGTATCAGGAGTATCGCTATCTAAGATCGGAACCTTAGCTTGTAGAATAGGCGGGCCGCCATCGAGCTCTTCGGTAACGAAATGTACGGTGACGCCGTGTTCTTTGTCTCCAGCATCTATTGCGCGTTGGTGAGTATGTAATCCCGGATATTTTGGGAGGAGGGATGGATGAATATTGATGAGCTTACCCAAATAATGAGTCACAAATTCCGGTGTTAGAATTCGCATAAAACCAGCGAGCACGATGAGATCTGGAGAGTGTTTGTCGATGATGTTAATTAACGCTTCGTCAAATGTCTTGCGGTCAGAAAAGTTTTTGTGATCAATCGTCTCTGCTTTAATCCCTGCCAGTGTTGCTCGCTCTAGACCTTTTACATTAGGGCGATTGCTAATAACAGCAGTAATCTCAATCGGTAAATTACCGTTCTTTTGTTCATCAATAATGGCTTGTAAATTAGTGCCGCCACCAGAAATGAGAACGACAACTCGGCAAGTTTTTTTATCGTCGTGAGATTTTTGCTTACTTGAATTCATGCAGGATCAGTTATTTATTGAGACTTATGTATCGATACTTATATATGGATAGAAGTTCGCTGAATTGTATTTAGCGAATGGTTACAAACGGTGTTTGTTCATCGCTCTTGGCAATTTCACCAATGATGCAAGCTTGTTCGCCTAATGCTTTTAATGCTGAAAGCGCTTGTTCGGCATTGTCTTTTGATACAACGATGACCATACCTATACCGCAATTAAATGTTCGGTACATTTCGGTATCGGTAACATTCCCTTGTTCTTGTAACCAGTCAAAAATTTCTAAACGTTTCCATGAAGAAGAATCGATAACGGCTTCTGTATTGTCTGGCATGACGCGGGGGATATTTTCGAGCAGGCCACCACCAGTAATATGGGACAGTGCGTGAACAGGAACTTGTTTCATTAATTCTAAAAGTGATTTTACGTAAATTCGAGTGGGTTCTAGTAACCACTCTTTGAGAGGCTTTCCTTTGACTGCATCATCTAAAGATAAACCACTGCGATCGACAATTTTTCGAATTAAAGAGTAACCGTTTGAGTGAGGTCCACTTGCCGTAAGGCCAATTAATGTATCGCCAGCAGCCACTTTACTACCATCAACAATATTATCTTTTTCAACAATGCCGACAGAGAATCCCGCAAGGTCATAATCGCCCATTTCATACATGCCTGGCATTTCAGCGGTTTCGCCACCGACAAGTGCGCAACCTGATAATTCACAACCGGCGCCAATGCTGGTGACAACATCGCTGGCGACATCTACATCGAGTTTTGCTGTGGCGTAATAATCTAAAAAGAAGAGAGGCTCAGCACCTGTAACGATGATGTCATTCACACACATGGCGACAAGGTCAATACCAATGGTATCGTGCTTATTGGCATCAATCGCTAATCGTAATTTTGTTCCGACACCATCTGTTCCAGAGACGAGAACAGGCTTTTTATAGCCTTCTGGGAGTTCAAATAAGCCACCAAAGCCACCGAGGCCACCAAGAACACCGGGTCGATGCGTCTTTTTCGCCACTGATTTAATGTTATCAACTAGGGCATTACCAGCGTCAATGTCGACGCCCGCATCTTTGTAGCTCAGCGATGATCGGTCAGATGAAGTTGAAGATTTTGGTGTATCTGAGGAATTGCTCATGTAGTGGTCGAATCCAGAAGTTAGTGTGTCCGAGAAAGCGCGACATTTTATCAGCTTCTCTGTCTACTGTGCAGAATTTAACGCGATGGCTGTTAAGAATAATAACTATCGGTAATGGCAGTTATTTCGTATCCTTCTCTTTTTGTGGATTACATCGCTGTTACAATAGCGCCATTTTTACCAGATTGAGTTGTCGGGGGATCCCTTGAGATCGGCAAAATTACGAAAAATTTCTATATCAAGGCTACTGTTTACTGCTGCTCTGAGTGTTTGTGCAGCGATAACCGCTGAGCCTGTTGACCTGTATGAATACCATTCTCTAGTCGAGACGCAGACTCGCCCAGAGAGGAATCAAGCAACTGCTGATGGTCTCGCTGAGATTATTATTCGAGCCTCGGGGCAAGCCCGTGTTCTCAATGATCCAGGTGTTAAAAAAGCATTAAATAACCCATCACGCTATCTTCTTGAGTATCGCTACCAATCAACAGATAAAACCATTCAAGTAGACAATAAAACAGTTCCTGCTTATGACTTGGTCTTAAAGTTCTCTGGTTCGAGCGTGGAGAAATTATTAAGAGAGCAGCAATTGCCGATTTGGCCGGCAAATCGACCTAGTGTGATGGTTTGGCTGGTTGTCGATGGAGGGAAAAGCAAACAAATTATTTCTGAGCAATATCTACCAGAAGGAATCGAAGCAGTAGAAGCATCAGGTGCTCAACGAGGCTTGCCTGTTATTACACCCCAAGGTGACTTAGATGATCAGGTGGCAATTTCGGCTAAAAAAATATGGCAGTTAGATGAGCGCTCTATTCGCCGTGCATCGGAACGTTATAACCCAGATTCTATATTGGTGGGTCGATTAACCAAAACATCCCAGTCTCGATGGCGAGCATCTTGGCTTTTAATTAATGAGAACCGTTCAAAAACATTTGATAGCACTGGTTCTGGTTTGTTTGATGTTGTTGGTGGTGGAATTGCTGATTCGGCCGATTATTTTTTTCAACTCTATGGCTATGAGCCTACAGGTGGTGTACTGCAAACGTTTATGTTTTCTATTGATGGTGTTTTGGATTTTGGCGGTTATGTAACAATGATGAAATACCTCGAAGGAATCTCCGTAGTGCGAGGTGTCGATCTTGTTGCTGCAAATAATGAAAATGTTTTGTTGCAGGTTTCAACTGAAGTAAATTTAAATGCTCTAGAGCAAGCGATCGCACTTGATGATAGATTAGAAAAAGGTTATCAAAATACAGGCAGCCTCGGTGAGTCAGGGTTAGAAAGTAATCCATCTTCTTATAGATGGCGTAATTAGTGACAGGTTCGTTGTTTTTAACAAGGGTGTACTCGGATTTATGAGTTTAGGACAATCAAATCAATTATCGTTGGGCGTATCTCTGAATGATGATGCGACCTTTGATAATTTTTATGCGCCAGAAAACTCTAATGTTTTACAAATCATTGAGGTATTAAAAAAGCAAACTGCACAGGAGGGCGAGCTTGCCGTTTATTTATGGGGGAGGCCTGGTTGTGGCCTCACTCATTTGCTACAAGCAAGCTGTCAATTTGCGAATGACAACGGTGTTTATGCTCAATACATACCATTGCAGGATCTAGTGGGGTTTGCACCAGAATCTTTGTTTGATGGATTGGAAGTACAGGATTTGATTTGCCTCGATGGGTTGGATACCGTTGCCGGCAATCCATTGTGGGATGAAGCATTATTTGTCTTATTCAATCAAATGCGCGATTCAGGAAAACGCCTAGTTTTTGGTGCGACGCAAAACCCCAATGAATTACCCACGACACTTCCTGATTTGAGATCACGTTTAAACTGGTCTGTTGTTTTTCATCTTGGGGAGTTAAATGATGCGGATAAACAAGCGGCGTTACAGCATCGTGCAAAAGCGCGCGGAATGGAAATGACTAATGATGTCGCTCAGTACATTATCAATCACGCACCTAGAGACATGAATGACCTTTTTTATTTATTAAACCGTTTGGATGAGCTGTCGTTGATCGAGCAGAGAAAGCTTACCATTCCTTTTGTAAAGGAAGTGATTGGCTAAGCTTTTCAAGCGAGTGGTTTTTTAAGTGCCTGACTTCTGCTTTTGTTTCTGATGTACATTTTTCTAAAGCGCTTTACAAGGCATGCAGTGGGCAAAAACATTAGGGGCTTTCCCGTTTGTTTTCGCTAGTTTTAATAAATCGATAAAGCTCTCCCATTGTTCTTGCGCGCGAACGGTTTGAATCAGTTCTGCGTTGTTGATGAGATTTTTTATGCCTGCTTTTGCAAGCGTGTTAACAGCTTCACTGGTAAAGCTATTAACGGCTTGTTGAAAAGGCGATAGTTGTGGCTCAACTATTTTCACTCGATATTTTTCTAACCCAGCTTTTTCTGCTGCGGATGCGATGGCATCATCAAGATAGCCTAGTTTGTCCACTAGCCCATAATTTTGTGCAACGGTTCCACTCCATACGCGCCCTTGCGCAATGGCATGAATATTTTCGGGTTCTTGCTCTCTTCCATTTGCGACTAAACTTATAAAACGCTGATAAATATTTTCAACTTGATGCTGTAAAACATTTTGAGTGAGAGGCGACATTGGCATGTCGAGTCGCATTGCTCCAGCAAAATCTGTTGTGGCGATACCGTCTGTAGAAATACCAAGTTCTGCCAATGTTTTATTGAAAGTGGGAAGAATAGCAAATACACCAATTGACCCAGTCAGTGTTGTTGGAGTGGCCCAGATTTCATCAGCATCTGCAGAAATCCAATATCCGCCAGAAGCCGCAACACTTCCCATGGAGATGACAACTGGAATGCCTGCATTCTTTGTAGCAACTAATTCATTACGAATAATTTCAGATGCAAAAGCGCTTCCGCCGCCACTATCAATGCGCAATACGATAGCTTTTGTATCATCGTCTTCTCGTGCTAATTGAATAAGGTGAGCGAGTGAATCGCCGCCAATGCTTCCCGGTGGTTGTGTTCCATCGTAAATGGTTCCACTAGCAACGATTAAGCTAACTGCATCCTTTGTTAAGTTGACGGAGCGTTTGAGATAGGTTGTATACTGATCGAGATCAATCGCTTTATAATCATCGCCGTTTTTGTTTTTCCCAAAAGCAGAATATAACCGAGCCATTAATTCGCTATGAGTGACTAATTCATCCACAAGGTTTGAATTAACGGCTAATTGTGCCGCATCGCCTTCAACGTCATTTAAATAATTGTCGTAATTATTGATGTAATCATTGATAGCGTCCTTGGGTAATTCTCTTTGCGTTTCTACGCGGCTAGTGTAAACGCTCCACAGCTCGTTGATCCACTGAGTATTGTGTTCGCGAGACGCTGTGGACATGTCATTACGCGTGAAAGGTTCTACCGCATCCTTAAAACCGCCGACACGAAATACATGCACATCAACGTGTAATTTTTCGATACCTTTTTGATAATAATTTCTAAAGCTGCCATAACCTGTTAATAAAACAGAACCCATTGGATGCATATAAACCGTGTCGGCAAAACTGGCGAGGTAGTACTGGTTTTGATCGTAAAAATCGCTCATTGCGATTATTTCTTTTCCTGTTTTTTTGAATGTCACTAAAGCTTGGCCAATCTCTTCCAGTTTGCTGATGCCGCCACCGGTAAAAAAGCTCAGGTCTAAAATTAATTGAGAAATTCGATCATCTTGGCTAGCAGAATTTATGGCGAGTACAACGTCACGTACGAGGGTTTCTGTTTTTCCTTCATCGCCTTGCGCCATGATGACAGCAACTGGATCGACGTAACTGTATTGGTCCACTAAAGAACCATTGATTTGAATTCTAAGTGGCGCACTACTCGGAAGGGGTTTTGTTTTGTTGCCAAAAAGAGCGCCAATGATAATAAACACAACAAAAAGGAAAATAACATTTAAGGTAACAACTCGTGTCCAAGTTATTGCTTTGCCAATGGTTCCAAAAAATCGCTTAAAAAATCCTGGTTGATTACCGGCCATTTCTCTTCTCTGCTTATTTTCGTTTGGGTATGTTGTTTTTAAATTGTTGTAATAGCTTTTATCTTAACTAAACATGTTTCAATGTTTGGTTTTAATTAATCGTTGCATCCAGCGGCTCGTGTAAGCACTTGTAATAAAGATAATAATACAAAAAACGAGCATGAGGGTGTCGAGCCATTCCCCTTGAGGGTCCATGACTTTCATGACACTAGGAATAAAGTACATAACAATAATAAAACATAGCCAGCTAAAGGCCCGGTATTTTTTCATAATCATTCCAGGTAGAACCATGAGAAGAGGAAATGATTGAATACACCATCGTACCCAAGATCCCGTTTCTTCCGTCAAATTTACCCATGAAATAATTGCGAGCATTCCGAGGTAGGCTATCCAGGTCGCACTTTTAACGAGAAATAAGTGTTGAGGGTTTGACGGGGTAAAAGGTTTTGCCGTGGTGTCTTCATTGTTTTCCGTTGCAGCATTTTTTATATCGGCATTGTGTGTATCGGTGTTATTCATACTTAGTTCAACTTAATAGCGAGTGTGCTCACGCGTTGCCCAAGGGCTTGGCATAAACTGATTTCTTCAGCGGTTAATTGTTTGCTGCCGTCAGTACCTGACCAATGACTTGCGCCGTAAGGTGTGCCGCCACTCTCTGTTGTGTTCAGTGCTGATTCAGAATACGGGAGTCCAACCATCACCATGCCATGATGGATGAGTGGTAACATCATCGAGAGTAGAGTGGCTTCTTGCCCGCCATGCAAACTGGCCGTTGAAGTAAAAACGCCAGCCGGTTTATTAATTAAGTTTCCGCTTAGCCAACTGCTGCTGGTTGAATCAATAAAATATTTGAGAGGTGCCGCCATATTGCCAAATCGAGTGGGGCTACCCATGATTAATCCAGAGCAGTGTTTAAAATCATCTTCTGTGCAGTAGAGAGCGCCTTCGTCAGGTATGGAGCTCTCTGTTGATTCAGCTACGGTAGAAATTGCAGGAACAGTTCGTAGCCGAGCTTCTATTCCCGTTGTTTTTTCAATACCGCGAGCTATTTGAATGGCCATCTCTTTTGTTGAACCATTTCTGCTGTAGTACAAAACAAGTATGTAAGGTGATGATGTTGACATGGTGACGCTCAAGTTGTGAAAGTTTGACGATTAAATAAATCGTATGCAGTTTTATAAAATCGTTAATACATTTTCCGGTGGTCGACCTAGCGCTGCTTTGTTGCCGTTAATGACAATCGGCCGCTCGATTAACTTAGGGTACTGAGACATAAATTCGACAAGTTGATTGTCAGTCAGAGAAAGATCACTCAGGTTATTTTCTTTGTAGGCATCTTCTCCCTTTCTTAAAAGCTCGCGAGGATTAATGCCTAGCTTTTTGATAATCTGCTTCAGCTTGTCGGCGCTAGGACGATTTGATAGATATTCAACGATAACGGGCTTGTGTCCATTCTCTTCCAGTAATGCCAGTGTTTGTCGAGATTTGGAGCATCGTGGATTGTGATAAATAGTGAGCATGTATTCCTCGGTTTTTATGAAGAAAGCTAAAGGTACGGATTGTACCGTAATCAGCTTTATTTTTTACTGTAATGTGGGCTGCAACGATAATATTTACTCGCGTTGCGAGGTCATTGGTAACTGCTATAGTAAATATGACGGCAATATTTTCAGAAATAGTCATAGGTATCAAATCATTTGAGCAGTCGATCTGATTTGCCAGTAGGGTACCTTTGATGCAAATAGTGACCTAAGAAGTAATAAAGCGATTGCGGTCAGTAAGATAGTGGCGTGGATAGGCTGAAATAGAATTCATTAATCGTAGTAGGGTGCAATGGGAATACCGCTTTTAATTTGTGATGACTCCGCTATGGCGCGTAAACAGGTTGCTCGCTCTTTGCCTGAGTCATGGGATGTCGATATTACTTTTGCTATAAATGGGTTGGAAGGCATACAGGCAATTCGAGACGGTTTGGGTGAGATGGTTTTTTTAGATCTCACCATGCCAGAAATGGATGGCTATGATGTGTTACAGGCTATTAACGATGAGGGTTTAAAGGCGGTCGTGATTGTCATATCTGGCGATATTCAGCCAACAGCTCGTGAGCGAGTGATACAGCTAGGCGCTTTAGATTTTATTAAAAAGCCGATTAATCAAGAAAAACTCTTTGATGTACTACACCACTACGGGTTGATTTAGCTCGGGCTTATTTAAAGCTGAGCGTTTTGTTTGGCTCGAATAAAATCACTGTGTGAAACATACAATAATTCAGATACTTTTCGGATCAAGTGTTCTTCGTATTTGTCGATATTTCCATCAATATAAGCAACTTCCCACATCGCTTTTATCAATTCATATTTGTCATTCATAGAACAGCTTTGATTGATGACTTGAGTGAACTGATACAGTGATGTGGCATATTTTTGTTCGTCTTGAGCAAGAGCTGTTAATTCTATGAGAGCTTCAGGCTCGAGATTAAATTTTTTCTGGAGTATAGCTTTAAGTTCTTGACGTTCTGTTTCATCAAAATCGTGATCGGCAAAAGCAACCTCTATTAGTAAGGCTGCAGTTGCAAGTTGTCGATCTTCAACGGATAAAACCTGCTGGTTTGGTGAGGATTCTAGTGATTCAAACAATTTACTAAATAGTTTTACCATGGGACTTAGCGTTTTGTTGAGAGTAGGGTTGGTTAGTCTAGGCGTTGACAAATTTGAAGTCTAGGAGGGATAGACGGTAATTAATGGTCTTTCATATCCAGTTGGCAACGATAGATGTTGTCGGACTTTTCGCTGTCGTGTTAATTAGTCTTTTTCTGTCTATAATGGCTCGGTTTTCAGTTGCTATTTCGCTATTATCTCCATTTTATGCTTTGAAGGCATATAAAACGTTAAAGTGGGAATGTTCGTCATTTTGAATACAGCAACACTTAAAATTAATATGCTAGGAATATCTAAATGATTATTAAGCCAAAATACCGTGGTTTTATCTGTACAAATTCACATCCCGCTGGGTGTGCAGCTCATGTTCGTGAGCAAATTGACTATATTAAATCACAACCTGCGATCGAAAATGGCCCGAAAAAAGTACTGATTATTGGCTCCTCCACAGGCTTTGGCTTAGCCTCAAGAATTACAGCGACTTTTGGTTGTGGTGCAGATACATTGGGGGTGTTTTTTGAAAAACCACCATCAGAAAAACGTACGGCATCGGCAGGATACTATAATGCAGCGGCTTTAGATAAAGCAGCAAAAGAAGCAGGTTTTGTTTCACAAAGTATTAATGGCGATGCGTTTAGTCATGAAGTTAAACAGCAAGTTGTCGATGCATTAAAAAATGGGATCGGCCCAGTTGATTTGGTGATTTATAGTTTGGCATCGCCGCGAAGAACCGATCCAGATACAGGTGAAATTTATTCAAATCATTTAAAACCTATTGGCCAGTCAATTACTCAAAAAAGTTTAAACACGGATAAGTTGGAAGTAGGCGAGGTCACTATTGAGCCCGCGACTCAAGAAGAAATTGATGGAACAATAAAAGTGATGGGCGGAGAGGACTGGGAAATATGGATGGATGTTTTATCCAAAGAAGGTTTGCTGTCTGAAAATTGTAAAACAATAGCGCTGTCTTACATTGGTGATAAAATCACTTGGCCTATCTATGGTCATGCTGCGATTGGTAAAGCAAAAGAAGATTTGGATAGAGCTGTAGTTGAAGTTAATGAAAAACTTGCACCATTACATGGACAGGCCAATGTTGCAGTGTTGAAAGCGATAATGAGTCAAGCAAGTGCGGCAATTCCGATTATGCCTTTGTATCTATCCATTCTATTTCGAGTGATGAAAGAAGACGGCTCTCACGAAGGACCAATAGAGCAACTTTATCGCTTATACACGGAAGGTTTGTACACCGATTCCCCCCGCCTAGATGATATGTCTCGATTCCGTATGGATGAAAAGGAATTGAATCCTGCAGTGCAAGACAAAGTGACAGAGATTTGGGGTCAGGTAACGACTGAAAACTTACAAGACATCACAGACTTTAATGGTTACCGAGAAGAGTTTTTACGATTGTTTGGATTTGGGTTTGATTCTGTTGATTATGAGGCGGATGTTAATCCTATCGTTGACGCTGATTTTTAATTTGCGAGTTAGTTTTTTACCACCGGTTTTTTTTATTTTTTCAGAAAGCTATTTGGTTTAATTTTTTCTGTTTGAAAGAATAAATAAGATTATAGAAAGAGAATCCGTAACTTGGCAGATCTACATTCCACTGTGGTTGAAAAACCGATTCACCCCGGCGAGCCTATCCAATTAACGGCCTTGGTTCGTCGCATCACTGCTCCTAACCCTGGACCGATGACGGGGCCAGGTACAAACACATTTTTAATTGGGACCGATGATATTACTGTCGTCGATCCGGGCCCCCTTATTGATAGCCATGTTGAAGCTATTTTGTCTGCTGGCGACGGAAAAATAAAACGCGTTGTTGTAACTCATACACACCCTGATCATTCTCCCTCAGCTAAGCCAATCGCATTGGCCACAGGTGCAGAATTAATTGGTTCGGTTATCCAAGATGATGGGCACCAAGACAGAAGCTTTGAGCCCACTATTGAATTAAAGCATTGTGAAAATATTGTAGTTAAAAACAATGAATACACGTTAAAACCACTGCATACACCAGGACACGTTGGTAATCATTTTTGTTTTTGGTTGGCGGAAGATAAAATGTTGTTTACTGGCGATCATATTATGCAGGGCACTACGGTTGTTATCATTCCTCCGAGCGGTGATATGGCCGATTACATTCGTTCCCTTAAACTATTGCTTGATTATGATATTGAACTCTTGGCGCCAGCACATGGCCACCTCATGGGAGAAGCTCATGCTGTTGTCCAAGAAATCATTGATCATCGTTTGGGGCGAGAAGAAAAAGTAGTAGCTGCTTTGAAAAACTTTCCTAATACGACTTTAGATAAGCTGATGGAAACAGTTTATGCAGACGTAGATAAGCGTTTGTTTCAGATTGCAAAATTGTCTTTATGGGCACATTTATTGAAGTTAGAGAAAGACAAAAGAGCAGTCAAACACGCTGAAAATCATTGGTTGTTTGGTGATGAAGTATGGTCTTTAGTATCAGAGTAAATCAGTGCACTAATTACACGAAAACAAGTCTAATTGTTTTTCTAATTAGAAAATCTCATTAAAAAGAATGAACCTTTGGATACAATCACAAAGCCTCAATTTCGTTTGTCATTACTTTATCCGCGATATTGGCCGACGTGGATCTTGTTTGCCGTCTGGTTTCTAATCGCTCAATTTCCTTTTCGTGTTCAAATGTGGATGGGAAAAGGTTTGGGAGCTCTTATGTTACGTTTCGCTAAAGAGCGGCGTAATGTGGCAGAAAAAAATATTCAATTATGTTTTCCAAACTTATCCGAAAAAGAACAGCAGCGGCTTCTTGCCGATAATTTTTACTCAACAGCTTTTGCATTTTTTGAAACAGGTATCGCTTGGTTTTGGGCAAAGTCACGGTTGAGAAATTTATTTGAAGTTGAAGGCTTTAAGCAATTACAGGAATATCAAGAAAAAGAGCAAGGCGCTTTATTATTGATTTTACATTTCACAACTTTGGAAATGTGGGGTGTTGCTTGTAATCAACTTCTTAACAATATCGACATGACCTATCGCCCTCATCGCAATCCTGTTTATGATTTAATTCAGAGCTGGGGAAGAGCAAGACATAATCCAACGTCAGATGTGATTGCTGTCGGTGATGTAAGAGGCATGGTGCGTTCATTGCGAAGCGGACATTTCATTTCGTATTTTCCTGATCAGGATCACGGAGCCAAACATAGTGTGTTTGTTCCTTTATTTGGAAACCCTGCCGCGACAGTAACGGCTCTTGCACGATTAATTAAAATGGCAAAAGTACCCGTAGTGCCTTTGATGTGTTCGCGAAAAGCTGACGGTAGTGGGTATCATTTAAAAGTCTTACCCGCTTGGGAAAATTACCCCAGTAGAGATGATAAGGAAGATGCAATAACACTGAACCAGCATGTTGAGCGATGTATTTTGGAGCAACCTGATCAGTACTTGTGGGTTCACCGTCGTTTTAAATCCCGTCAAGAAGGTGATAGTCCTATCTACCCTCCAAGAAAGCGACGATCCAGAAAGAGCGCTAAATGATTTTGTTTTGTTATGATTTTCGCAATTTAATAGCCACCCTAGGATATCCTTAATAATCTATAAGCCAGAGCGACAGCCGTTAAAGCATAACTGCTAATGTAGGCATATCAACAAAACAAAAGACAATAGCGAGACATTGAGAGCCATCTCAGAGTAAAATGCACGGCTAAAAACCTATTCCTATAATCAGCAATAACCAGTCAATGATCTGAATTGAAGGGTGTGCTTGTTTCGATGCATAGGCCTCAGTAGTATAAGCCCCTTTTTCGCATTTCAGTGCGTGAAGATGGTCCAAAGATTATTTGATTTATACGGAGAAAGACATGCTGCAAGGTAGTATGGTTGCCTTGGTGACGCCAATGACTGCTGACAATGAGATAGATTGGTCAGCATTAGATGCATTAGTTGAATGGCATATAGGGCAGGGCACTGACGCAATTGTTGCTGTAGGCACAAGCGGTGAGTCTGCGACTTTATCGTTTGACGAGCATCCTAAGGTCATAAAAGCAGTTGTTGATAAGGTCAAGCGGCGGATTCCTGTCATAGCGGGCACTGGGGCAAATTCAACAGCTGAAGCGGTTGAGCTTACTCAAAACGCTAAAGATGCCGGTGCTGATGCTTGCTTATTGGTTACTCCCTACTACAACAAACCATCTCAAGAAGGCCTGTTCCAGCATCATGAACATATAGCCAAAGCCGTTGATATTCCTCAGTTGCTTTACAATGTGCCGGGGCGTACAGCAGTCGATATGTTGCCAGAAACGGTATTGCGTTTGGCGGCAGTTAAAAATATTGTTGGTGTCAAAGAAGCAACCGGTGATTTAACCAGAGCAAAGCAATTAATTGAAAAGGCCCCTGAAGGCTTTTTAATTATCTCTGGTGATGATGAGACAGCGTTAGAGCTTATTTTACTTGGTGGCAAAGGAAATATTAGCGTTACAGCAAATGTAGCGCCAAAAATAGTGGCAGAAATTTGCCGGCTTGGGCTAGTGGGTGATGTCGAAAGCGCGAGGGCATTAAATCAGACATTAACCTCATTAAACAAAGCGCTGTTTTTAGAGTCTAATCCTATTCCTGTGAAATATGCGCTGAACGTCATGGGAAAAATTGGAACGGGAATTCGTTTGCCGCTAACACCCTTAGCAGAAACTTATCAAGCAACACTTCGCTCAGCAATGACTGATGCGGGACTGCTTTAATTCTCGATTATAGAGTTTTCACGCATGCTGTTAGGCATTGTGGTCGTGCATAACAGCAAGAAACAGAAAGTAGATTAATAAATGAAGTTACGCTTAATAAAAATTAGTTCAGTCCTCTCTGTGATTACCCTAGTTTCAGGTTGTGGAGTTTTCTTTGGTGATGAGGGCATGTTTAGAGATCGCAGTGACGATTATTTAAAAACCGATAGCATTCCACCGATTGAAGTACCGGAAGGTGTTGAGAAAGAGCGGTTTGGCGAGTTATATGTGGTGCCTGATCTTGATAAAAAAGAATTTGAATACCCCGAAGAGTTTACTGTGCCTCGGCCCCAAGCATTAGCAGCTAATGTCTTTGCAGAAAAAGTAAAAATACAAAGTCTCAATGAAAAACGTTGGGTTGCTATTAACACGTCTCCAGCAGAAGTATGGCCTCGAGTAAGAAGTTTTTTGAATACCAATAGCCTTGCGGTTGCTAAAACAAATCCTGAAGAAGGGATTATTGAAACAACGTGGCTACAGTTTAAAGATGATCCTGACAACAGAGATAAATACCAAATTCGAATTGAGCAAGGTGTACAGCCAGATACCGCTGAGATTCATGTTACTCACGTCAAAATGAAGCGTGATCAAGAAGCTCCATTGGATGTGGATTGGCCCAATAAGTCGACTGATGCAGAAAGAGAATCTTGGATGGTCGACGAGATGGCGGCAAGTCTTGCGAGTGATGCAACGGCAAGTTCGGCTTCTCTACTAGCGCAAACAATTGGTGGTTCGAAAAAAATATCCATTATAAGTAAAGATCGCGAGCCAATTTTAAGAATGGAATTGGTTTTTGCTCGGGCGCGGGCAACATTGAATTACGCCCTAGATCAAGAAGGTTTTAAATTAATAGAAGAGAAGCCTTCTCTACGCTTAGCCTACGTCACTTATACAGATCCAAATGAAAGTGAAGGTTTTTTCAGTGGGTGGTTTGGCGATGATGATGACACGGCAAAATACTCAGTTGATGAGCTATTCGCTATTATGTCGTTGCCAGACACATCGGAAAATCGTCGTTTATTCCCAGACGAAGCGTTTTCTACTAGTAGCTTATCAAAAGATAACAAGATGAAATTAAAAGACCATAACGGCTACTTTGTTATTGCAGAAGAAGTTGAAAGTGGAGTAGACGTTTATATTCGCGATGCCGCGGGTAAAAAATTATCGTCACGTGACGCAAGAGATTTGTTGAGCATTATCCGAAGAAATCTTATTTAGATAACGTAAGCGATTAAATTTTTATACAAGAATACAGTTAAATATAGAACAGGTGAATAATGGAACGACGTAAAGAGCTTTATGCCGGCAAGGCCAAGTCAGTTTACACTACAGATTCTGACGATCTGCTCATACTTCATTTTCGTAACGATACTTCAGCTTTCGATGGTAAAAAAATTGAACAGCTAGATCGCAAAGGAATGGTGAATAATAAATTCAATGCGTTTGTGATGGAAAAATTACAGGCAGCTGGTATACCCACTCATTTTGAAAAGCTATTGTCTGAAGATGAATCAATCGTTAAGCGTCTAGATATGATGCCTATCGAGTGTGTTGTTCGAAATATTTCTGCAGGCTCTATTTGCCGTCGGCTAGGTATTGAGGAAGGTTTAGAATTAAATCCTCCAACGTTCGAATTCTTTTTGAAAAATGATCAGCTCGGCGACCCAATGATTAATGAAAGCCACATTGAATCTTTTGGTTGGGCGAAAGCTGAACATGTCGAAAAAATGAAAGACCTTACGTTTAAAGTTAACACTATTCTTAAAAAGTTATTTTTAGATGGCAATATGTTATTGGTTGATTCCAAGCTTGAGTTTGGTATCTATAAAGGTGAAGTAGTATTAGGCGATGAGTTCACCCCTGACGGCTGCCGTCTTTGGGATAAAGATACTCGGGAAAAGCTTGATAAAGATCGCTTTCGCCAAGGTCTAGGTGATGTGGTAGAGTCTTACGAGATTGTTGGTCATCGATTGGGTTTGTCGTTTGATTAGTAAGTATGCCCAATCAGCTGTCTCTTGTGAGTTCATTGATAGAACAATCTCACAGTGACAAATATACGATTATCAGCTATTACTTATGCAAGAGTTCTTGTTGATAATATTCTGTAATACAGTTTACATAAAAATTAGTATGATATTCATAAAGTTAGAGATCATACTCGGGAGAAAAGATGTCGGATGAACGACGCCGTTTTGAACGGAAATCCACAGCAATACGTGTTGAAATAACGCATCCAGCGTTTGGGACAATTATTGGCTTTACTCAAGACATCTCTGATGGGGGCGCATCAGTCGTTATTGACAATCAACCAAACCCACCTGTAGGTACAGTTGTTAATGTACAATTCAAGAAGATGGTTGGTGCGATTAACGAAGAGCCTGTAGAAATGAAAGTTATGCATCAACATCGCAATGTTGTTGGCTTAATGTTTTCTGCTCGTTAATTGCTAAAACCCCTATCACTTTTTCTTTAGTCATTTTGAGCAGTATAAAAATACTTACCTGCCTTTCCTTCTTACTTTTAAAAATCTACTAGTGGTTAATTCTAAGTCTCCCTGTTCTTTATCACATCGCTTAAATACTATGCTGAAAATCATCTGTAACAATCAATTGTTTTTTTCAGCAGCTGAGGATTTAGCTCGCAGGCTAAATGTTTCCATTATTATAGATACAGATTTGAATGCGCTTCCAATAAATACGACTGCAGTATTGTTTGATGATAAAGGAGTAAGTTTAAACTCCATTGATAATCAAAAAACAGGTCCAGTGTTAGTGGATTTTGTTCGCGGGAAATTAGGTTACCGGCTTCATCACAATGAAGCAAAACCATTAATCGCAAAAGCAGTAGGTCTTAAACCGGGTATTATTCCAACCATATGGGATATGACCGCAGGCTTGGGGCAGGATGCTTTTATTCTTGCGAAATTGGGTTGCCATGTGCGTATGCACGAGCGTAATCAAGTTGTTCATTGTTTGTTATCCGATGGATTGCAGCGGGCTAAGGCGTCAGCAAAAGTATCAAATGATGAAGTACTAAAAGAACTCGTGGATCGATTGACTCTAGTTTCCGGAGATGCTTTTAATGCCCTAACTGCTGCTGTAGAGAATCCTTCTATTCAAAAGCCAAATGTTATTTATTTGGACCCAATGTTTCCTGATAGAAAAAAAACAGCGAAAGTAAAAAAGGGGATGCAGATGTTTCATCAGTTGGTAGGGAGTGATGGCGATGCGGATATTTTATTAGAGCTCGCTCTAAATGTTGCAGAAAGCCGTGTCGTTGTTAAGCGACCAAAAGGAGCGCCCGTATTAGGAGGTCAAAAACCGTCATTGGAATTTAATGGTAAAACACTAAGGTTTGATGTTTATCCGTTAAAGAAAATGGATAAATGAAATTATTTTGAATTAAAAAATTGAATAATTCTAGTGAGCACAAAGCGCGTTTCAGAAACAATGGCCAAAATAAATCCCGCCGAAAGAATAATAATACAAATTAAAGAAACAATTTCTTGCTTGAGTGATGGCTCTAAAAGCTGATTGCTTGCATATAAAAATATCATTCCCGTAAAAAAAATAGATAATCCTAAACGAAATCGCCTAAAGTTAGCGTCATTTAAAGAAATTTTCCTACTGCCTTCGTCTTTATTACTCATATGCTCATACTTCAATATTATATAAAGCTGAAATCATTATATTCAAATTGATGTTTTAATTTTATATTTGTCTATCGGTATTGTCTTTTAATACGTTATAAGAATTATAGACTATAAATTATTTATTTTTGTGAACTGTGTTGAGGCATGTCAATCGAAGCACACTACAGTTATGGTAATTTCGAGAAACTGGAGGTGAAGTATGCACCCGATACAGTCACAATTATACGCAGATCATTATAACCATCTTCGACTACTACGCTTTTTAGAAGCGGAAGTGGATTGTTTTGAATCTGGTGAAGATTGGCATGTTCGATTACCCGTTATATTAGAGGTATTTGATTATCTTCATGCTTATCCGGAACGGCGACATCATCCCGTTGAAGAAGCGGCTTTCGAATTACTGTTAAAGAAAAATGCAGGAAATAGTGCTGATATTTGGGGAATAAGGGCAGAGCATAAAAAGCTGGAAGAGCTGACGCGCAAAGCGAATCAGTTATTTGTCGCAGTCGCTAATGATATTGTTGTATCAAGAGATGAATTGGTTTTTGTAACAAAAGAGTTTTTGAATCGGCAGTTTGAACACATCTATCGAGAAAATTTTGAAATTTATCCTGTGTTTGAAAAAGAAATCAACGATTCTGAATGGGATAACATTAATCTTAAAGTCGATAAACAATTTGGTGTTCAGGCTAAAAACGTATTTTGTGATGATTATAAAAACCTTTATAAAACAATATTGCGCTTTGATAAAGAAAATAATCCCGAAGCGATAGCCCGATCAATAAACTCGATCTCTTCAAGAGCTTCAAAAAGAAATAGAGCTAATGGATCTATAAAAGATGCCGTTCATTGAATACGTTGGGAGTTCAGGATTAATGGGTGCGTCTATTATTCTTTGATAGGTTAAAAGTGGTGGAGCTGGTGCGATATTATTTCCAGCGCTTTGCGGCATCATCATCAGATTTTTTTGCTTCAATCCATTCGCTGCTCGATGCCGTGATGGCTTTTTTCCAAAAAGGCGCTTTTGTTTTTAAATAGTCCATTAAAAATTCGCAAGCTTCAAATGCTGCAATGCGATGAGCACTGGATGTTCCTACAAAAACAATTTGATCGCTTACTTTTAATTCACCGACTCGATGAATAATGCTGATGTCATTTAATGGCCATCTTGAATAGGCTTCTTTACTGATGTCTTCCAGTGCTTTCTCTGTCATGCTTGGGTAATGTTCGAGGTGTAAAGCTGTAATTTTATTATTCTTTTCTAAGTCTCTGACTAAACCGCAAAATGTGACAATTGCTCCAGAAGAATTTTCTGAGCTTCCTCTTAAGCGTGAATATTCTTCGCCAACATCAAAATCTTCGGTTTGTATTCTAATCATATTAACCGCCTGTTACAGGTGGGAAAAATGCAACTTCATCACCCTCGTTAATAGCCGAGCTACGATTAGAAATCGTTTGATTCACTGCAATAAGCACTTTTTCTTCGTTAAGTACTCTTTTCCAGATGTCCCCGCGTATTGATAACGTATTGATGAGATCATCAACCGTTTTGATATTGTCTTCAAGCGCGAAATTTTCTTTGTCGCAATTTAAAGCTTCTCTATAGCGTGCAAAATATAAAATAGAAATTGTCATTTTATAATATCACTTTGGTTTTTAGTCTCAGGATTTCCAGTCACCGGATTTGCCACCGCTTTTTTCAAGTAATTTAATATCGCCAATGGTGATCCCCTTGTCGACGGCTTTGCACATATCATAAATAGTCAGAGCTGCGACTGAAGCGGCTGTTAATGCTTCCATTTCGACACCTGTTTTTCCAGCGAGTTTACATGTTGCTAAAATGATAATTGAATGACTTTCTTCTTGCGGAGTTAGTTCAACAGAAATTGATGTCAGCATCAGAGGATGGCAGAGGGGAATTAAATCAGGTGTTTTTTTTGCAGCTTGTATTCCGGCGATGCGAGCGACAGCAAGTACGTCACCTTTTTTGTGTCCGCCATTAATAATGAGCTCTAATGTGCTTTTTTGCATTTGCACGATGGCTTGTGCTGTAGCAACGCGTTCAGTAATTTCTTTTTGCCCAACATCAACCATATGGGCGTTACCGTGTTGATCTAGATGCGTTAGATTATTCATAGTAATTTCATTTTTTGGTGTGTTGATTTTTTTGGATCATTACTGAAATAAATAATACAGAGTAAGCGATTTATTCCAACAGCAAATTTTCAAGACACTTTTGATATGTTGATGACAATAAGTCAAGATCAGATACTTTTACGCATTCATCAATTTTGTGAATACTGGCATTAATTGGGCCAAGCTCAATCACTTGCGCACCACTTGGAGCAATAAAACGGCCATCTGAAGTGCCACCTGTCGTGGATAATTCAGCATCAATATTGGTTGCTGCCTTTATTGCTTTCTGAACTGCATCAACCAAAGTACCTCTTGGTGTTAAAAATGGTTTGCCGCTGAGTTGCCATTCTATTTCATAATTCACATCATGTTTTTTAAGAATGCTTTCGGTTTTTTCTCTTAGCTCCTGATCAGTAACCTCGGTAGAAAAACGAAAATTACCCAAGACAGTTAATGCGCCAGGGATAACGTTGGTCGCACCGGTCCCGCCGTTAATATTTGAAACCTGAAAACTGGTTGCAGGAAAATATTCGTTACCGTTATCCCAGTGTGCTTGGGTGATCTCTGAAAGTGCAGGTGCTAATCGATGAATAGGATTGTCAGCAAGGTGAGGATAAGCAATATGCCCCTGTTGACCAATGGCAGTTAATTTGAAATTCAGAGAGCCTCGGCGACCATTCTTGATGGTATCGCCAAAAATTTTATCGCTAGTCGGCTCTCCAACAATGCACCAATCAATTTTTTTATTATTTTCGGCGAGCCACTCCATCACTTTTACAGTGCCATTTTTAGCTGGGCCTTCTTCATCACTCGTTAACAAAAAACCAATTCGGCCAGAATGGTTTGGGTTGTCAGCAACAAAATTTTCACAAGCTGTCACCATCGCGGCCAAGCTGCCTTTCATGTCCGCAGTTCCGCGGCCATATAAATGCCCATTTCGAATCGTAGGCTCAAAAGGAGGGGATTGCCACTCTCTGGCAGGACCGGTTGGTACGACGTCAGTGTGTCCGGCAAAAACAATAATGGGTGAATCGTTTTTTGTGTTATCGAGTACTTTATTGCCAGCTCTCTCAGCCCATAGGTTACTGACGTCCTCGAATGGAAGAGGCGTGCAGGTAAAGCCAATAGTTTCTAGGCGCTCACAAATTAAAGTTAAGCACCCTTCATCTTCTGGCGTTACAGATTGCTTGCGAATGAGATCACAAGCGAGCTGTAACGTTTCAGAATTGTTTTTATCAATATTTTTTTTGTCGCTTTTTTTGATGTTATTTGAACTCATGTTTTCTCTATTTAAAAAATGACAGGTTTTTTATGTGAGAACAAAAATCAATTGTTTTTGTGAAGCTCTTCATTTAATTCAAATTCAGTTTTATTGGTTTTGCATTCTACAGAACCGTTTTGAGAGTTTCGCCAGAAAAGTAAATCAGACTTGCCAGCAAGTTCTCGCGCTTTAATATATCGGCTTACTTTGCCTTCATTGTCGAGCATGGCAACTTTTGTTCCTGCAGTGACATATAAGCCTGCTTCAACAATGCATCGATCGCCAAGAGGAATACCAATACCGGCGTTAGCGCCGACTAAACAATTTTTCCCGAGTCCGTTTACTAGCTTACCACCGCCAGACAATGTGCCCATGGTCGAGCTGCTGCCACCAAGATCTGAATCAGCGCCAATCATAACGCCAGCAGAAATTCTTCCCTCAATCATGCCTGGGCCTTCAGTGCCTGCGTTAAAGTTTACAAAGCCTTCATGCATGACGGTCGTTCCTTCGCCAAGATATGCGCCCAGTCTAACTCGCGCGGTGTGAGCAATTCGAACACTGGCCGGAACAATGTAATTTGTCATTTTTGGAAATTTATCAACACAAGCGACTTCTAAAACTTCACCGTTGAGTCGAGCTTGTAATTGCCTTTCTGGTAATTCAGAAATGTCTATCGCGCCTTGGTTTGTCCAGGCAACGTTGGGAAGTACACCAAATAGACCTGTTAAATCTGTTCCGTGAGGTTTAACAAGACGATGTGAAATTAAATGCAATTTTAAATATCCTTCAGGGATACTTGATGGCGCAGCATCACTTTCTAGAAAAGTGGCAACCATTGGGCGATCACTGCTTTGGCATTTTTTGGCCAGTTCAGCAATGTCGTTGAAATTATTTTCACGAGATGCTTTTTCGATAGCACTGAGCTGCGTTGAATCTAAATCTATCGTTTGGTTTCCACCGGTATAGCCAACTGCATCGCCGATGACTTTTGTAAGTGCTGCATCAGGGTTCAGTGATGGCGCTGGATAGAAAATTTCTAACCAATCACCTTTTTTATTTTTTGTGCCGATTCCTAATGCAAAGCTAAAAAGTTGTGACATGTTTTTGACCCTGTGACTGATTTGTATGTGAAAGTTTGAATTTTTATGTTGTTAATCTAAGTGTGTGAATTGAGGTTTTTTAAGCTTGACTAAGAAAAAAGTGCTAAATACTTTTCTTCGTTAAATCCTACAGCCTTTTGTTTGCCGTTATCTATTAAAGGCCTCTTGATTAAAGTCGGATTTTCAACGATTAGTGTGACTGCAGACTTTTCATCAAAAGATTCTTGCTGTTTTTTGGGTAAGGTTTTCCATGTGGTGCTGCGCTTATTAACAAGTTGGTCAAGGCCTATTTCGGCAATCCATGTTTTTACTTGTTTTTGTGTCAGGCCGTCCTTACGAAAATCATGAAAAGAGTAGTTAATATCTTGTTTTTCAAGCCATTTTTTTGCTTTTTTGACAGTGTCACAATTAGGGATTCCATAGACAGTAATCATATCTATCACTCTTGTTCATTGGTATAAAAATAAAAAGAGCGTAAGGATACCAGATTCCGACAAGGATGTTGCTGTGATAAAGAGAAGGGCGAAGACTTTTAACTTTTATAAGTCTGGACATTAAACCCTCTACGCCAGTAGAATCCGCGCTTTAAGGATTTGGTTAATAAAAGTACTGCTGTATTGAGTTAACTGAGTCTTGGAAGAGGTGTTTTAGTTCCGTATCTTTCCTTTTGCAATATGTAGGGATGGATTGCCCTGTAAGAAAAATCATAGATATGGAATATGAACCCATTTAATGGACATTTATCTAGTTCAAATTTAGGTGAAAAATTTGGGTATTTGAAAATCTTGTTGATGTTGAAAGTTGCACAAAAGGATTTTTGGAAAATACTTAGGATCGTAAAACGTTAAGGATAAGCAAGTGGTCGCTGTAACAGATAGACAGAAAAACAATTTGCAAAGTGAAAGAACCAAAGAAACCTTCCGGGTCGTTTTTTGGGGGCAAGTTGCACCTGAATATACTCAAAAAGATGTAGCGCTAGCTTTCGCTAGAAAATTTCAAATTAAAGAGCGTAAGCAACTTCTCAAATTGTTCACAGGGAAGGTTGTTACTTTAAAGCGTAATCTCTCCGAAGAAGAGGCACAAAAATATTTGTCGGCCATTCAAGAATTGGGTGGCATTTGTCGTTTGGAAAGTGAGTTCAAAAATTATTTTTTTGAAGCCGAGACAAAAGAAAGACACGAAGTTAACTTTCTTCAGAAAGATTTTGATATGGATGCGCTGACTCTTTCGCCTAAAATTTAGGTCAAAAAATTACGCTAAGCTTTTTTGGTTTTTTTTGCCCGCTTGCGGTTTGGATAGCAAGTGCGGCAAATGTCGCATACCGTCCCATCACACCCTCTTGCAGAGCAAAACTCTCTACCATAATAAATAATTTGTAGGTGCAGTTTATTCCAGCTATCTTTAGGGAAAAGACGTTTCAAGTCTTTCTCTGTTTGCACAACATTCTTTCCGTTTGTTAATCCCCATCGTTGAGCAAGCCGATGAATGTGAGTATCAACAGCAAAACTCGGCACATCAAACGCTTGGCTCATCACAACGCTAGCCGTTTTATGGCCAACACCGGGTAATTTCTCTAATGCATCCATGTCGCATGGCACTATTCCCCCGTGCTCTTCGACTAATATTTTAGATAGTATGGAAATAGCACCTGCTTTTCTTTCTGAAAGACCACAAGGTCTCACGATCGCACGTATTTTTGAAACGGGAACTTTCTGCATGTCTTTTGGATTATCAGCTAACTCAAATAATGCAGGCGTTACTTGATTTACCCTTTCGTCAGTGCATTGGGCTGAAAGTAAAACCGCGACCAAAAGGGTGTAAGGATCTTTGTGAGATAGAGGAATTGGCGGTTCAGGGTAGAGCGCTTTTAATGTTTTTAACACATAAGCAGCCCGTTGTAATTTTGTGGGGTTTGTCGGGGCTGTGTTTTCGGTCATTGTTTTAATTTGGCATTAAAGTTAAATAAATGGCTATAGTGTTAAAAAAGGTGATTTTTTTAACGAATAGATTCGATGAATTTCCGTAGTCGTTTGATGCCTTCGATGCATTCTTCTTTGTTTGCTACTAGCGCGATCCGCACATGATTTTCGCCGGGATTTATATTGTTCTCGTCAGTAGATTTTCTAGCAATAAAGCTACCGGGTAAAACAGTGACGTTTTCTTGACTAAATAATTGCTGAGTAAATTTTTGGTCGCAAATAGGCGTGGGTAGCCATAAATAAAAACTGGCATCTGGTTGAGTGAGTGATGTGACGGGACTCAATATGTCTAGTGCCAGAGAAAATTTTTCTTTATAGAGTTTTCTGTTTGCTATGACATGCTCTTCATCTTGCCAAGCATTTGCGCTAGCTATTTGTATCGGTGCACTCATGGCACAGCCGTGATAAGTCCTGTAGAGCAAAAAGTTTTTTAAAATATCAGCGTCGCCAGCAACAAAACCTGAGCGAAGACCGGGTAGGTTCGAGCGTTTTGATAGGCTATGAAAAACGACACAGCGAGAAAAGTCATCGCGTCCAATTTGCGCGCATACTTCTAGTAACCCTACAGGAGGGTTTTCTTCATCAAAATAAATTTCGGAGTAGCATTCGTCGCTGGCGATAATAAAATCATATTTGTCAGCAAGCTCAATCAATTGCTTTAATTGTTCGCTGGGAACAACCGCCCCAGAGGGATTACCTGGGCTGCATAAATATATGAGCTGGCATTGTTTCCAAATAGCTACCGGAACAGAAGAAAAATTTGGCAGGTAGTTGTTCTCTTGAGTGCAGTTCATGAAAAATATATCTGCACCTGCTAAATACGCAGCTCCTTCGTAGATTTGGTAAAAAGGATTGGGGGAAACAACGATTGGTTTTTTTGTCGATCTGGGTTCGCCTCGATCAATGACTGCTTGTGCAAATGCAAATAAAGCTTCGCGGGTTCCATTGACGGGAAGAACATTTTTTTCTGGGTCAATTAAAGAGTTTTTAATTGAAAAACGTTTGCACAGCCATTGTGAAATGGATTCACGTAGTTCGATTAACCCTTTTGTTGACGGGTACGATGCAATTTTATCAAGGTTGTTGCTGAGGACGTCCAAGACAAATTGCGGGGTCTGATGTTTTGGTTCGCCAATTGAAAAAGCAATGTGCTTTAAGTCACTCGCCGGTGTCGCTGCGGCCGCTTTTAACGCATTCAGTTTTTCAAAAGGATAAGCCTGTAGAAGTGTTAGCTCTGAATTCATTGTTTTTTACTTTCTTGTACGTACTGGTCTAATTGTTTGCAGATTTCATCTTGAAGTTTTTGGCAAAGATTTGGATCGCTCAGCGGATTTCCCTCGCTGTTAGTGATAAAGAAAATATCTTCGACTCGCTCTCCTAACGTTGTAATCTTTGCGTTTTGTAAGTGGATAGAAAAATCCATAAAGATTCGGCCAATCATGGCCAATAACCCTGGTCTGTCAGGGCTGATGACTTCCAGGATCGTATAGCCGCTGTTAATGTCATTGTTGATCATCGTTCGGGTGGGCATTGAAAAATGCTTTAGCTGCCTAGGCGTCCGCCGATTAATAACGCTAGGGTAATCATCGAGTAACTTGAGTTCTTGTTGCAGAGCATGGTGAATGCGTTGCAATCTTCTAGGGTCGTCACCAATGGGCGAACCATTTTGATCGAGAACGTAAAATGTATCGACGGTATAACCCGATTTGGTGTGATAAATTCTAGCGTCTTGAATGCTTAAGTTTAGCTGGTCGAGGCAAGTTGCTACTGCGGCAAAAACATTGCCGGGTTCTTTTACGTGTACGAAAATTTGAGTAGCCCCCTCGATGACATAGTTGGTTGTCTCGTCGATTAAGATGAGGGGGGTACTATCAGCCTGCTTTGAAATGGCTTCCGTATGCCATGCGATGTCTAGGTGCGTTTCTCGAATAAAATAATCGTCGTTCATGTCATCCCAGACGGCGTAAATATCTTCTTCTTTCATTCCTTTTCGGATGAGTTTGTTTAATACGGTCGCTTGAGTCTCTTCTACAAGATCTTGCTTGTCGACGGTGTTTTCTAATCCTCGTCGCAAAGCTCGTTTTGTTTCTAAGTATAATTGTCGCATTAGGCTTGCACGCCAACTATTCCAAATATCTGGATTGGTTGCATTCATGTCTGCAACTGTCAGCGCATATAAATAATCTAGATGCAGTTGATCGCCAATCTCTAGCGCAAAATTATGGATAACATCGGGATCAGAGATATCTTGCTTTTGTGAAACGGAAGACATTAGCAGATGTTTTTCTACGAGCCAGCAAACTAATCGAGTTTCCCGTCCTGTTAAACCATGATTGATGCAAAAATTTTCTGCATCAACTGCACCGAGAGTTGAGTGATCGCCACCGCGGCCTTTTGCTATGTCGTGATAAAGCCCCGCAATATAAAGAAGTTCATGTTTTGGTAATCGCTTCATGATGTGAGCGGCGATGGGAAATGTTTCTTTGGCTTCTTCGTGTCGAAATAAGCGCATATTTTTAACGACGAGAAGAGTGTGTGCATCGACAGTATATATATGAAAGAGATCGTGTTGCATTTGACCTGTCACTCGACCAAATTCTGGCAGGTATCGACCAAGCACGCCGTAGCGCTTCATTCTTTTGAGCTGGGTGACTAATCCATATTCGCACCCCAATAGGGACATAAACATTGCTCGGTTAGCGGGGTCTGCACGAAATTTGTCATCAATTTTATTTCGATTAGCGCGAATTAAACGAATTGTGCTAGCGCGAACGCCGCGAATATCTGGATTGCTGCCCATGAGGGTAAAGATTTCAAGCAAAGCCGAAGGGTTTTTTTCAAAAAGTTGAAGTTCTGTAGCTTCTATATATCCGTCGTAAAGTTGAAAGCGTTTGTTAATCGGTGTGATTGGCTTGTCTTTTCCTTTTTGCAAAATAGCTTCATCGAGAAATTGTAATAACACATCATTAAGCTCCCCAAGCGCTAATACAATACGGTAGTACCAATGCATAAATTGTTCGACAGCTAAGCTTTGATCTGTATCTTGATACCCAAAAAGGGTAGCAAGCTCGCGTTGATATTCGAAGAGAAGTCTTTCTTCTGGGCGGTCGGCGATCATGTGTAATCCGTAGCGCACCTTCCAAATAAATTCTTCGCCACTTCTTAAAATTGCAAACTCTTCATCAGTAAAAAAACCTCGTCCTTCTAATTCTTTTAATTTGCTGACATTAAAGAAGCGTTTTGCTACCCAGCTAATAGTTTGAATGTCTCGTAGTCCGCCCGGAGCATTTTTTATGTTGGGTTCAAGGTTGTATTCAGTGTTGTTGTGTTTTTTATGTCGCTCGTTTTGTTCTTCGGATTTGGCTTGAAAGAATTGCTCAACCGGCCACATGAATTCCGTTGAAGTTTTTTCTATAAGCTCTTGGTAGAGGCTGTCCGGGCCAAGGATAGGTCGAGATTCAATAATATTGGTGGCGACGGTGATATCGTCACTTGCGATACTTAAACATTGATCAATGGTTCGAACACTTTGACCAATTTCTAAGCCAATATCCCAAAGGAATGTTATGAAGCTTGAAATGTTTTGTTGTAAATCTTTATTGGGTTCTTGGGAGAGTAAAATGAGTAGGTCGATATCAGAATGAGGGTGAAGTTCTCCTCTTCCGTATCCCCCGACAGCAACGAGACAAATTGCTTTTTCATCTGGTTTGGGCCAGCTAAATTGATGCCAAGCATAATGGAGGATGCAATCGACAAATAGCGCTCGCTCGTAAACTAAGGTTCGAATTTCTTCGCCTTCTTTGAAGCGGTAATTAAATTGCCCGTTAGCTGCGGTGATGGCGTTTTTAAAGACGCTAATTAGATTGCTTGAAGATAAGCCCTCGTTGCCTTCTGTTTTTTTGTTGATGTCTTTACGAAAGCGAGATTGGTCAAAAAAGAACAGAGGGCGCTCAAAGTATGGAATTGTCATTGTGAGTATGGCTTATGCGGAGAAAAATGGCTCATCGGTACGGGCAGTAAGAACTTCTACCCCTGTTTTTGTAACAGCTAATGTGTGTTCCCATTGAGCTGATAGGCGGCCGTCTCGAGTTTCAACGGTCCAGCCATCGCCTTTTAGTTTTGTCTGTGGCTTACCGGCATTGACCATAGGTTCGATAGTAAATGTCATACCTTCTTCGAGAACTAAGCCAGTATCAGGTTTGCCGTAATGCATGACTTGAGGATCTTCATGAAAGACTCGGCCAATACCATGCCCGCAGTAATCTCTAACAACAGAGTAATAATTTGATTCGGCGTATTGTTGGATAACATGGCCAATATCCCCAAGGCGCGCACCAGGTTTCACCAGTTCGATACCTTTGTAAAGGCATTCTTGAGTGATTTTCACGAGGCGTTCAGCGTGGGGTGTCGCTTTACCAACAAAAAACATATGGCTCGTGTCACCGTGAAACCCATCGTATATAACTGTGACATCGATGTTGATGATGTCGCCTGACTTTAGAATTTTCTTTTCAGAGGGGATTCCGTGACATACAACTTGATTGACTGAGGTGCATACTGCCTTGGGAAAGCCTTTGTAACCGATGCAAGCAGAGATGGCGCCTTGGGCGAGAATCATTTCATTGCACAGTTCGTCTAATTTTGCAGTGCTAACGCCAGGCTGAACGTGCTCGCCGATCTGTTCTAGTACTTTTGCCGCCATGCGTCCTGCGACACGCATTTTTTCGATATCTTCTGGGGTTTTGATGCTGACTGCCATAAGAGTTTTAAACCTGATATTTGATAATTATCTTTACATGCTAGCTGGGATTTCAGCCCAAAAGGCTTGTCTGATCTCTATTAAGTCTCGTGATGAGGTTTTGTGGTGAAAATTCTTCGTTATTGTAAACCACTCTGAAGAATAATGATGCATTGAGGGCAGTTGAAAAAAGGTCTGTTAATAGCCATTGCTTGTGAGTGGAGACCTTATTTTTTTGCCTTGATAAGATTCTTCTTCTTTAACCTGCTCGCTGTTTATGGTATAAAGCGCGCGCTGATTTCGATGTCAGCAAATTTAATGTAATTGAAACTATAACGTCACACATATATCGACACATGTTTCTGGGTGCCTATAGAGGATGTTTCTCTGCAAGGTTGATGCATGGGGTATATGGAGGCCTAACCCATACAGGAAAACACTATGACTACTGTTAGCATGCGCGATATGCTGCAAGCGGGGGTCCATTTCGGACACCAAACTCGCTATTGGAACCCAAAAATGTCTAACTACATTTTTGGAGCACGCAATAAAATCCATATTATTAATTTAGAGCACACTGTCCCTGCTTTTAACGAAGCACTTGCCGTTGTGACAAAACTTGCCTCTCAAAAGAAGAAAATTCTTTTTGTTGGTACCAAACGAGCTGCTCAAAAGATCGTTAAGGAGCAAGCGGAGCGATCAGGCCAGCCATTTGTTAGCCATCGCTGGTTAGGTGGTATGTTGACTAACTACAAGACCATTCGTGGTTCAGTTCGTCGCTACCGTGACCTAGAAGCTCAAAGCAAAGACGGCACTTTTGATCTTCTTACGAAGAAAGAAGCGTTAATGCGGACACGAACAATGGAGAAGCTTGAGAAATCCATTGGTGGTATCAAAGACATCGGCGGTCTACCAGACATCTTATTTGTTATCGATGTTGATCATGAGCGAATCGCTATTCAGGAAGCTAACAAGTTAGGTATACCTGTTATCGGTATCGTTGATACTAATAGTGATCCAAGTGGTGTTGATTACATTATTCCGGGTAACGACGATTCAATTCGTGCTATCAAGCTCTATGTCGGTTCTATCGCTGATGCATGCCTTGAAGGCGCCAGCTCTACACAAGCTCCAGCTAACAAAGATGAGTTTGTTGAAGTTGACTCTTCTGGTGAACAAGCTGAAAGCAACGCTGGCTAAACCCAAAGCTAGTTATTGCATAGATCTAAAGGGGGCGTTTTGCCCCTTTTTTTCAATCGATTATTGTTGAAGGCTTTCAATCAGATATTAACAATAAAATATTAACTATTAAGAACGAGGATACGATCATGGCAGCTGTTTCTGCTTCGATGGTAAAAGAATTAAGAGAGCGTACCGGTCTCGGTATGATGGAATGTAAAAAAGCATTAGTAGAAGCTGATGGCAGTATTGAAACTGCCATTGATAATCTACGAAAAGATAGTGGCTTAAAAGCAGCTAAGAAAGCAGATAGAACAGCGGCTGATGGCGTAGTTGCTGTTAAAGTTGCTGATGATGCGAGTTTTGGCGTCATTGCTGAAGTGAATAGTGAGACTGACTTCGTAGCACGTGATGACAATTTCTTAGGTTTTGTTGGTACGGTTGTTGGTAAAGTTTACTCTGACAAACAAGCTGATATAGCTGCGGTTATGTCAGGCGAACTTGAAAGTACGCGTGAAGCATTAGTTCAAAAGATTGGTGAAAACATTTCTGTTCGTCGTGCGGCGACTTTAGGCGATGATGGTACAGTTATCGGTGCTTATGTTCATTCAAACAACCGTATCGCCGTTTTAGTTCAATTAAAAGGCGGTACGGGTGAATTAGCAAAAGACATTGCAATGCATGTTGCTGCTGTGAATCCTCAGGTTGTTAATCCTGACGACATGCCTGCCGACTTGGTAGAGAAAGAAAAAGAAATCATCAGGGCGCAGCCTGATATGGCCGGAAAGCCTGATAACATCGTTGAAAAAATGATGGTGGGTCGCATTAGTAAATATCTAAAAGAAAATAGTTTAACTGAGCAACCTTTCGTTAAAAATCCTGATGTCACTGTAGGTGCTCTAGCTAAGCAAGACGGTGCAGAAGTTGTTTCTTTCGTCCGGTTTGAAGTTGGTGAAGGTATCGAGAAAGAAGAAGTCGACTTTGCTGCTGAAGTAGCTGCACAAGTTAACGCATCAAAATAAGAGTTGATGTGATTGTCGAAGTTTTTTAGATAAAGGCGCAAGGATGCGCCAAATTAATTCCTTTTAGTCCTGTTTTTGCTTTCGGAGATGTTAATGTCAAACGTGCGTGACAAAAAATATAAGCGAATTTTGTTGAAGCTTAGTGGTGAGGAATTAATGGGTTCAGAGGGTTTTGGTATTGACCCTAAAGTGCTTGATAAAATGGCAGTAGAAATTGGTCAGCTTGTTGGAATTGGTGTGCAAGTTGGTTTGGTTATTGGTGGTGGAAATTTATTCCGTGGCGCAGCATTGAGTGCTGCTGGTTTAGATAGAGTCACTGGCGATCACATGGGTATGCTTGCAACCGTAATGAATGCTCTTGCGATGCGTGATGCATTAGAAAGATCAAATATTTCTTCTCGTGTGATGTCAGCAATCCCCATGAGTGGTGTTGTTGAGCATTACGATCGCCGCCAAGCAATACGGTTTTTAAATAATGGCGAAGTTGTTATTTTTGCCGCTGGAACTGGAAACCCTTTCTTTACTACAGATTCTGCAGCTTGTTTACGTGGAATTGAAGTTGAAGTCGATATCGTTTTAAAAGCAACAAAGGTGGATGGTGTTTATTCTGCTGACCCAATGAAAGATAAGTCAGCTACTAAATACGATAATTTAAATTACGATGTAGTATTAGATAAAAAACTTGAAGTCATGGATTTGACGGCTATATGTTTATGTCGCGAACATAATATGCCTGTAAGGGTATTTAAAATGAATAAAGCGGGTGCTCTTTTGAATATTATTCAAGGTGCAAACGAAGGTACGTTGATTGAAGAGGGGCCAAGTAATGATTGAAGATATTAAAAAAGATGCCGAGTCGCGCATGAAAAAAAGTCTAGATGCTTTAGCGACAAACTTTAATAAAATTCGTACTGGCCGTGCACATCCCAGTATTTTAGATGGCATTATGGTGTCTTATTACGGTAGTGATACACCGCTTAGTCAAGTTGCTAATGTGTCGGTTGAAGATGCAAGAACGCTTGCTATCAGCCCGTGGGAAAAAGCATTGGTTCCTGATATAGAAAAAGCAATTATGAAATCTGATCTCGGGTTAAACCCTGCAACTCAAGGCGAATTAATTCGCGTTCCGATGCCTGCTCTTACTGAGGAGACTCGTAAAGGTTTTATAAAGCAAGCGAGAAATGAAGCGGAAGGCGGTCGAGTATCCGTGCGAAATATACGCAGAGATGCACTAGCTCAAGTAAAAACTTTATTAAAAGATAAAGATATTGGTGAGGATGATGATCGTAAAGCGCAAGATGACATTCAAAAGATCACTGATAAATATATTCAAGATATCGATAAAAGTTTGCAGGCTAAAGAAACAGATTTGATGGAAATATAAAAATTATAATAAAACTGTTTTTAAATCTATAAATTCGTATCTTTTTTTCTCCAAGGTTTTTTGAATGGGAGTTGATAATTCGCTCAAGCATATCGCGATCATCATGGATGGTAATAATCGCTGGGCGAAAAAGCGCGGATTAATTAACGTGAACGGTCATAAGGCCGGCGTTGAAAGAATTCGCGATATGCTGACAGTATGCCGCGATCAAAATATTCAAACGTTAACTTTATTTGCGTTCAGTAGTGAAAACTGGAATCGTCCTCGGCGAGAAGTTGAAGCGCTAATGAAGTTGTTCCATTCTTATTTAACAAAAGAATCTCCTCAGCTAAAAGAAGAAGGTGTCCGCCTAAGAGTTATTGGTGGCCGAGATCGTTACAGTGACAAGGTGTTGAAAGCCATCGATGTCGCTGAAGATTTGACGAAAGATGGCAATACAGATTTAGTGATAGCCGCAGATTACGGTGGGCAGTGGGATATTGTTCAGTCTTGTCAGAAACTTGCGCAAAAGTTAAAAGACGGCTCGATATCAGTGGGTGATATTACTGAAAAGTCGATTGAGGAGAATCTAGTTACTCAGCCATTTCCTCCACTTGATCTAATGGTTCGTACAGGTGGGGAATATCGAATTAGCAATTTTTTATTATGGCAATCAGCTTATACGGAGTTGTTTTTTTCCGACAAACTATGGCCTGACTTTTCACAAAGCGATCTTTTGCTCGCCATCTCAGAATATCATCAGCGTCAAAGAAGATTTGGTTTGACAGGTGATCAGATAAAAAAAGGTGCACCTAGTGCTTAAACAACGAGTTATTACTGCACTTGTTCTTGTTGCTGTGTTAATTGGGGCAATCTTTTTTTTACCTTTCTATTTCTTTTCCGCAATCGTTAGCGTTTTTTTTGTCATTGCAGCTTGGGAGTGGGGGCAGTTTCCTCGATTTTCAAATGCGCAGCGAATTATCTATGCTTTTATAGTGTCAATAATATCAGCGCTTCTTTTTATGTGGGCTTCATCAGATTTAAATGCTTCTGATGGAGGCAAACTATTTGTTGATAGAGAGAAAATAGTCTGGCTCGTTGGGCTAGCTTTTGCTTGGTGGTTGCTTGCGGTTGTATTAGTTAAGGCATATCCATCAGGGGTTTCGCTCTGGAATAATCGTTGGACACAATCTCTCATTGGGGTGTTTGTACTTGTTCCTACATTGTTAGGATTAATTTTTTTACACCAGCAAAGCAATGGCCCTTGGCTAATAATGATTGTGGTTGCCTGCGTTGTCTGTGCTGATACCGGCGCTTATTTTGTGGGAAGAGCTTTCGGGAAAAATAAATTAGCGCCTAATGTTAGCCCTGGTAAATCCAAAGAGGGTTTTTACGGTGGGTTTGTGTGCAGTGTTATTTTTGCCGTTATCCTAGCTATCAGTTTGGGAGCAGTAGATACAAATGCCAATTGGTGGGTTTTAGCCATGATTGTTCCTGCAAGTTTGGTTTCTGTTTTGGGTGATTTACTTGAAAGTATGTTTAAGCGGGAGCGCGGAATAAAAGACAGCGGGAAAATATTGCCGGGTCATGGTGGTGTGCTTGATCGTATCGATAGCATTTCAGCAGCAGTTCCTGTTTTTACACTGGTGTATATTTTATCCGGCTGGCAACTTTAGGTTGGATGAAATAATGACGGCAATGCAATCATGAGCATTCAATCCATTTCCATTCTTGGTTCTACCGGATCGATTGGCCTTAGTACGCTTGATGTTATCGCAAGACACCCTGATAAATATTCGATTTTTGCGCTAACGGCGAATACACAGTTTGAATTACTCGCGGAACAATGTCTTCAGTATCGACCCGTTTATGCAGCGATTAGAGATGAGGCGGTGGCTGAAGAGCTAGAGAAAAAGCTTCGAACGAATGGATGCGAAACAAAAGTTGTTGCCGGTGAATCAGGGTTGATTGACGTTGCCTCTGATTCTCAAGTCGATGTTGTAATGGCTGCTATTGTAGGAGCGGCGGGTTTAGAGTCGACACTAGCAGCAGTGAATGCGGGAAAAAAAGTATTATTGGCCAACAAAGAAGCATTAGTGATGGCTGGCGATTTATTTATGTCGGCGGTAAGAAACAACAATGCGATATTGCTTCCTATCGATAGTGAACATAATGCTATTTTTCAGTGTTTACCGGAAAACTATTTAGGTATCGAAGCTGCGGGTATTAAAAAAATCCTATTAACGGGATCTGGAGGACCTTTTCGTTTAACTCCTCAAGCAGAGTTATTAAAGGTAACGCCAGAGCAAGCCTGTAATCATCCCAATTGGTCGATGGGCCCGAAAATTTCAGTCGATTCAGCGACAATGATGAATAAAGGATTGGAGTTTATAGAAGCTTGCTGGTTGTTTGATGCCAAACCCGACCAAATAGAAGTGGTGATTCATCCGCAGAGTGTTGTTCACTCGATGGTGGAATACTTAGACGGATCAGTTATAGCCCAATTAGGCAATCCTGATATGAGAACACCGATTGCCCATGCGTTGTCTTGGCCCAAAAGAATAGATTCAGGAGTTTCTTCGTTGGATTTGATTAGCGGAGGAGCTTTAGAGTTCTTCGCTCCTGATTACCAGCGTTTCCCCTGCCTGCGTTTAGCGATGGAGGCCGTAGCACAGGGTGGAACAGCTCAAATAACGCTCAACGCTGCAAATGAAGTGGCTGTGGCGGCGTTTTTAGAGAGCAAGATAGCATTCACGCATATTCCGGATGTGATTGAGTCTGTGCTAGAAAAGGCTTCTAACGTTGAACCGAGTGATATTGAGGTGGTCAAACAAGCTGATATGGAAGCGCGTGACTTAGCCAATAGCATTTTATTAAATAGAAAGAGAATCAATAACTGATGTTTTTAGGTATTCAAACAGTACTATGGTTTTTGCTGGCCTTATTTATTTTGGTCACTATTCATGAGTTTGGGCATTTCTATGCGGCTCGGCGCTGTGGTGTTCGTGTGCTTCGTTTTTCTATTGGTTTTGGTAATCCATTATTTTCGTGGAGAGATAAAAAAGGAACAGATTTTTCCTTGGCGCCAATTCCCTTGGGTGGTTACGTCAAAATGCTTGATGAGCGAGAGGGTGAAGTCAAAGAAGAGGACTTGCCCTATGCTTTCACTCAAAAGAATGTTTGGCAGCGAATTATCATTGTTGCAGCTGGCCCCGCCGCTAATTTTCTATTGGCTATCTTTCTGTTTTGGGCGTTATTACTTCAAGGGAAAGCGGATCTTGTACCTGTTATTGATGAGGTGGAATCTGGCTCTATCGCTGCGATGGCGGGCTTAGAGAGCGGCCAAGAGATAGTGTCTATAGATGGCGTAGAAACGCCAACAACACAGGCGGTGTTAAGGCAGTTGATCGAGCGCCTCGGGGAATCAGGGGTCATTGCGTTCTCGGTGAAATATCCGAATTCTGATTATGTTTATTCATCTGATACGGTTCTTGATAGTTGGCTGAAAGGCGCTGATGAACCGGATCCAATTCAAGGTTTGGGAATAACTCTTAAGCAACCTCCTCTAGTTATAGGGCTTGTTGTACCTGATGGGCCTGGAGAAAAAGCCGGGTTTCAAAAAGGCGATCGGGTCTTATCCGCAAATGGCCAAGACTTGGAAGGGTGGGAAGCTTGGGCTAATTACGTGAGTGAAAGGCCTGAACAAAAATTGTCTGTTATTGTCGAGCGAGAAGGTAGAGAGAAGCTTCTTATAGTGACGCCAAGAAGAGAGACCAATGAGGCCGGAGAGTCAGTTGGGCGAGTCGCACTGGGCGCTCAATATGATCAATCTTATATCAGACGCTACGAATATTCTTTTGCGGAAGCCTTTGTTGAAGCTGTCCATGAGACGGGGCAAACCTCTATGTTTGTGCTCACCTCAGTGAAAAAGCTGATAATGGGCGAAATATCGACTAAAAACTTGAGTGGACCTATCACCATTGCTAAAGTGGCCGGCTCTTCAGCGGCAAGTGGCTGGAAGAGCTTTGTCGGCTTTCTAGCACTACTGAGTGTCAGTCTCGGCGTTTTTAATTTATTGCCAATACCTGTATTAGACGGTGGACATTTACTTTACTACTTGGTTGAAGTGATTAAAGGCAGCCCTGTATCAGAGAAGATACAGATTGTTGGTTATCAAGTGGGATTGTTTTTAGTAGTGGGGGTGATGATCTTGGCTCTTTATAACGATGTCTTGAGATTGTGATTGTTTTTAAAGTTATGACTGAGAAGACAAAAAATAAAGATAACATGCAAATCATTAACTGCGTGGAACAATAAATAAAAAAACTAGTCTAGTTGTGAGTGGCAATTTTTTTGAAAAAACTCGCTAGAATAATGACAAGAAACTTTTAGAAAAGATAAACAATAAACAACTGATTCAATAGCTCCTAGATATGAATAATTTGGTTATCAATAGATGGCTAAATTAGATGTTCCTTCAGAGAGACTCAGTCAATAGAAACATTTAGTTTAGTGAAATAGTTTGCTGAACTAACACCATTAGAAATTGTATATGAAACGTCTTGGTATTTTGCTTTTCACTCTTATCGTTGCCTTCCCATCTTTTTCACAAGATAACCCGACTTCTCAACGATTTCGTGTCAGCGATATTTTGATTGATGGACATCAACGTGTTTCAAGAGGTGTTATCTTTTCTGCATTTCCAATTCGAGTTGGCGACATCGTTTCGCAAAGAAATCTCAGTGAAGCTGTGAGAGAGCTTTTCAAAACCGGTTTCTTTGATGATGTTGAATTAGCGCGTGAAGGTGATGTGTTAATTGTTCGTGTTCAAGAATTGCCTGCAATCAGCGAAATTGAAATTGAAGGTAACAAAGCCATCAAAACAGATGATTTGATGAAGAGCCTCGAAGAAAATGGATTGGCTGAAGGGCAGATATTTAAACGAGCAACACTTGAAGGGTTGGCACAAAGTTTAGAGCGAGAATATGTTAATCAGGGCCGTTACAATTCTTCAGTCAAAACAAATGTCAAAAAATTACCGCGCAATCAAGTTAAAATTTCTCTCGAAGTGGATGAGGGTAAAGAAGCGCGTATTAAACATATCAACATTGTTGGTAATACTGAGTTTGATGATAATCAATTAAAAGATTTGTTTGAAATTAAAACGACCGGATGGTTTTCTTGGTTGTCAGGTAATGATAAATACTCTCGCGAAAAATTAACGGGTGATATAGAAAGGCTTGAATCCTTTTATTTAGACCGTGGTTATTTAGATTTTTCCATATCGTCTGCTCCCATCTCAATCAGTCCTGATAAAGAAGCTATTTACGTCACCATTAATGTCACTGAGGGTGGTGTGTATACCGTGAGTGATATTAAGCTTGCGGGCGATCCTATTTTGCCAGAAGAAGAAGTTCGTAAATTTATTGTAATGCAAGAAGATCAAACCTTTTCACAGTTGCTGATGACAACTAGTTCTGACTTTATTACACAAAGATTAGGCAATGATGGTTATACCTTTGCTGAAACTCGTGGAATTCCTGAGCCAGACAAAGAAAACAAAACAGTAACAGTGACGTTCTTTGTTGATCCTGGCAAGCGGGCTTATGTTCGACGAATTGAATTTCGTGGCAACACACAAACGACTGACGAAGTACTTCGCCGTGAAATGCGTCAAATGGAAGGTGCTTCTGCTTCGACGGCCAAGATCGAACAATCAAAAGTTCGTTTAGAGAGATTGGGTTTCTTCAAAGGTGTTGAAGTTGATACAGTGGAAGTGCCAGGAACACTTGATCAGGTTGATGTTGAATTTACTGTTGAAGAACAACCATCAGGTTCTGTAGGTTTTCAAGTAGGTTATTCTGACGGTTTTGGTGCTGTTATTGGTGCAAATATTACGAATACAAACTGGTTTGGAACGGGTAAAAGTGTCGGTTTTGCAGTTAATCATAATAAGTATCAATCATCGGCAAATTTTAATTACACAGATCCTTATTTTACGCCGGATGGAGTGAGTCGTGGTTTTGGTCTGTATTACACAAAATCTGATTATGATGAATTCAATGTCTCATCATTTAATACCGATCGCTATGGTGCAACATTATCGTTTGGTTATCCCCTTTCAGAGAATTCCCAAGTTGGTTTTAGTTTGGGTTATGAGAATTTAGTGGTTGATCCAGGTAGTTATTCAAGTCAAGAAATTAAAGGATCGCCAGAACTCTTTGATTTGGCTCAACAGCCCCTAGAATATTATTTAAATAGCGATCTTCAAGATGGAGATGGAATAGCTACCATTCAAACTTTTTTAGCTAGTGATCCAATTGTGCAGCAAGCTCCAGAAGGTTTCCTTGATAGAAATGGTACTGAATTTGATACCGTTACAATGACTTTTTCTTGGATTCAAAGTGCATTGAATCGTGGTGTGTTGGCCACAAGGGGTTATCGTCAGCAGCTCTCTTTCGAGGTTTCTGTTCCTGGAGGAGATCTTGAATATTATAAATTACGATACCAAGGGCAATACTTTCGACCATTGACTAAAAGTCTAACATTGAGACTGAAAACAGATTTGGGTTATGCCGACTCTTATGGTGATACAGAAGGTGTTCCTTTCTTTGAAAATTTTTATGCTGGTGGGTTTGATTCCGTGAGAGGCTTCGAAAGGAATACTCTAGGGCCCAGAAGTACGCCGTCTCAATTACTAAGCCGTTTAACTCCAACTGGTGACAGTACTACCGCTACAGGTTATGTTTTGTGTGATGAGGCTGGAGGAGTGTGTTCCAATGCGACAAATCAATTGGCATCTCAACCCTATGGTCGAAACGACAGAGCTTTTGGCGGCAATATCTTAGTTCAAGCTAGCGCTGAAATTATCTTCCCTTTGCCTTTCATCAAAGATCAACGCTCGGTACAATCGGCGTTCTTTGTTGATGCCGGTAATGTATTTAGTTCAGAATGTGGTGTTGGCCAGCTGAATTGCCTTGAAGATATTACTTGGAAAGGGCTTAGTTCATCTTATGGCGTAGGTCTCACTTGGATTTCCGGTTTTGGGCCATTACGATTTAGTGTGGCTCGTCCGATTAATGAACAATTATATGATGAAACGGAGTTCTTCCAGTTTACTTTGGGAACCTCGTTTTAAACAATTTTATTTATAACAATGATAGTGGAGTGCAAATAGTGAAAAATTTAATGACAGGTATAGTTGCTGCGGCAATGCTTATGATCAGTGCAGTAACGTTTGCCGAAGGTAAAGTTGCGGTTCTAAATATTAATAGAGCCATTCAAGCAACTGAAATCGCTCAAAAGCGAATCAGTGAATTAAGAGCAACTGCAGAGTATGCTGAGTTAAGGGCTAAGCTTGACAGTATTGAAGCAGACTTGAAAAAAATGGGTGAAAATGCTGAAAAAAATGGCATGACCTGGGATCAAGCAAAGCAAGTCGAATTTTCAAAAAAACGTGATTACAGCTTGGCAGATCGCAAACTTGTGATTGAAAAATTACAAGCCGAGGATCGCGTTCTAAGCCAAAAAATTATGCAAGAACTAGGCGCTAAAGCGCAATCAGCATTGGAAGAATTGATTAAGCTTGAAGGTATTGGCTTGGTTTTAAATGCGCAGGCTGCAATTCACGCAGATACGAATTTTGATATCACAGCAAAATTAACTGACAGAATTAACAAGTCTAAATAATATTTAAAGTTAGATAAAACTTAAACGTAAAGTAAATTTCTGTTTCGGTTTTATGCAACAAATCCAAGTAGGTTGTTATAAGCCAGATGATTAAACTCAAAGGCTCGACCAAACTGCTTGGATTTTTTGTTTTAAAAATTTAAAGTTTTACATAAGAAACGAATATGCTTAAGTCATCTTTTTCCTTATCTGAAATAGCACAACACCTTAATGCAGAATTGGTGGGTGATGGCTCGCTAGTTATTTCTTCGATTGCGACGCTTAGTAAAGCTAAAAAAAATCAAATATCTTTTTTAGCTAGCCCTTCATATCGAAACTTTTTGCCAGAGACTAAAGCCTCTGCTGTTATTTTAAAGAGTGAATTTTCTACAGAATTTTCGGGAAATAAATTAATAGTTGAAGATCCATACCTAAGTTACGCCAAGCTGACACAATTGTTTGCACCCAATTATTTTGAATCACCCAGTATCCATCAAAGAGCAGCTATAGCTGACGATGTTGCGATTGGTTCGAATGTCAGTATTGGTGCAAATGCAGTCGTGGAGTCTGGCGTAGTATTAGCGGACAACGTCGTTATTAATTCTGGTGCTGTCGTAGGAAAAAACTCTGCTATAGGTCAGGGCTCGATTATTCACAGCAACGCCGTGATTTATCATAACGTTATCATTGGTAAGCACGTTGTTATTCATGGCGGAGCTATTTTAGGTGCTGATGGTTTTGGCTTTGCACCCTGTCAATCAAACAATATCGAAGGGCCAAGTCTTCAGTGGGAAAAAATCCACCAACTCGCTGGCGTTGTTATTGGTGATAACGTTGAAATAGGGGCGAACTCCTGTGTTGATCGTGGAGCGCTCGAAGATACAGTGATTGAATCTGGGGTTAAGTTAGACAATATGGTTCAAATTGCACACGGTGTGCGAATTGGCAAGAACACGGTAATAGCGGGTTGTACGGCTGTCGCTGGAAGTACAACAATTGGTGAAAATTGTATGATTGCAGGAGGTGTTGGTATTGTTAATCACATTGCCATTACCGATAACGTTACCGTAACTCCCATGACGCTTGTTACAAAATCAATTACTAAACCAGGTTCATATTCGTCGGGAACTCCCATGTCTCCAACGTCACAGTGGCGTAAGAGCGCCGTTAGGTTTGGCCAATTAGATGAGCTAAATCAGCGATTAAAAGAAATAGAAAAACAATCCTAAAGCTGTCTTCACTAGTTTGTCTGTGGGACAATAAGCGGCTTTGATTGATTAGAAAACCAAACGATATTAAAAGATAATAGTTGGAATAGAACGCTATGACAGAAATGCCGATGGATGTTACAGAAATTAAAAAATATCTTCCTCATCGATACCCATTCTTATTGGTCGATAGAGTGACAGAGCTTGTTCTCGGTGAATCGATAGTTGCTTATAAAAATATAACGATTAACGAAGAGGTGTTTAACGGGCACTTTCCTCAAGCGCCTATTTTCCCTGGTGTAATGATTATTGAAGCCTTAGCGCAAGCGTCAGGAATCCTAGGTTTTAAAACGTTAGATAAAACACCTGACGATGGCTCTGTTTATGTGTTGGCAGGTTCTGATGATGTTCGTTTTAAGCGCCAGGTAATCCCTGGTGATCGTTTACAGCTAGAAGCACGCGTGATGTCCGAAAAACGGGGTATTTGGAAATTTGATTGCAAAGCCTCTGTTGATGGTGTGCTTGCAGCAAAGGCGATTATTTTATGTGCCGATCGTAAAGTAACAAAATAAAAAATATAGATTCCTTTTTTAACCCAGTTGACAATAAAGAGATTCCATTTTGATTCATCCTTCCGCCATTATCGATCCTACAGCAGTGCTTGCTGATAATGTATCTGTTGGTGCATTTACGATCATTGGTGCGAAAGTTGAAATTGACTCCGGAACGATTGTTGAATCACATGTCGTTGTCAAAGGGCCGACAAAGATTGGGAAAAACAATCATATCTTTCAGTTTTCGTCTGTTGGTGAAGACACACCGGATAAAAAATACAAAGGCGAAGAAACTCATCTAGTCATTGGCGATAATAATATTATCCGTGAAGGCGTTACCATTCATCGCGGTACAGCCCAAGACAGAAACGAAACGACAATCGGTAATGACAATTTATTAATGGCTTACGTCCATGTTGGTCATGATAGTGTTATTGGTGATCACTGTATTCTTGTCAATAATGTGGCTTTGGCGGGACATGTTCATTTAGGGGATTGGGTTCAACTTAGTGGTTACACGCTAGTTCATCAATTCTGCCATATCGGTTCTCACAGCTTTACGGCGATGGGAACAACAGTGGGAAAAGATATTCCAGCTTATGTTGTAGTGACAGGAAACCCTGCAGAAGCAAAAAGTATTAACTCCGAGGGCTTAAAGCGTCGTGGTTTTGAAAAAGAACAAATCAGTGCAATTACAAAAGCTTATAAAACATTGTATCGGCGCGGCTTAACGCTTGATGAAGCACTTGTAGAATTAGATTCACAGGCTAAAGAATACAACGTCATCACATTGCTAACCGATTCTCTTCGTGCTTCTAAGCGCGGTATTGTTAGGTAGCTTTTAGCTCGATAGCCTTAAACTCTTAATTGCTCTTCAAAAAAATCTAAGCGGTCATTCACCATGTCTCCTGAACAATCCCAGCCACTCCGTATAGGAATTTTAGCCGGTGAGTCATCGGGTGATACCTTGGGTGCTGGGCTGATACGATCTGTTAAAGCTCGCTACCCAAACGCAGTCTTTGAAGGTATTGGTGGGCCGAAGATGATTGCAGAAGGATGTCAGTCTTTTGCAGATCAAGAGCGATTAGCGGTAATGGGTTATGTCGAACCGTTTAAACGCTTGCCTGAGCTGTTAGGTATTCGTAAAAAAGTTCGCGAACATTTTTTAAATAATCCTCCCGATGTTTTTATTGGTATAGATTCACCGAGTTTTAATCTCAGTCTGGAAAAACGATTGAAAGAAGCGGGTATTAAAACGGTTCATTATGTGAGCCCGCAAGTATGGGCTTGGCGGCAAGGACGAGTTAAAAAAATTGCCAAATCCGTGGATTTAATTTTGACGTTATTTCCTTTCGAAGCAAAATTTTATAGCGATCATGATGTACCCGTGACATTTGTCGGTCATACCCTAGCTGATCATTTAGCGCTTGAGCCCGATGTTGATACGGCACGAAAAGCTTTAGGTATAACGACCGACGAGCAAGCGATCGCTCTTTTACCCGGAAGCCGTGGAAGTGAAGTTAAACTGCTTGCACCTGAATTTCTAGCAGCAGCGCGTTTGTGTTTGAAAAAGAATCCGCAACTAAAATTCTTCATCCCTGCCGCAAACGAAAAACGTTTAGTGCAGCTTAAACAAATATTAGAAGGTTTTTCTGATTTGCCGGTGACTTTAATGCTTGGCCACTCACACGAAATTATGTGTGCAGCAGATGCGGTCATCATGGCCTCAGGAACTACGACGCTTGAAGCAATGCTGTTAAAAAAGCCAATGGTCGTTGCTTATAAGTTTCCTGCACTCAGCTATGCCATTTTATCTCGATTGATAAAGACTCCGTATATTGCACTCCCCAATATTCTGGCAGGTAAAGAATTGGTTCCTGAAATTATTCAGAACGATGTTTCTCCAGAAATTTTATCCGAAAAAATAATGTTATATTTTGAAGATCAAGAAAAAGTGAACGCATTAAAAAATGAGTTTTTGGTGATTCATAACACGTTAAAACAAAATGCTGATGAGAAAGCGGCAGAAGCGGTACTTAAGTTAATAAAAACGGTATAGAAGCTATGGCTGTAGAACTTCCCCCTTTTGTTAGTGAATACAAAGGCCATCTTTTTGCGGGCGTTGATGAGGTGGGACGAGGTCCATTAGCCGGAGATGTGGTAACGGCCGCTGTTATTTTAGATCCTAATTGCCCGATTGAAGGGTTAAATGATTCTAAAAAACTCACTGAAAAAAAACGTGAAGCGTTATTTGACATTATTAAAGAGCAATCAATCAGTTGGTGCATTGCCAGAGCATCGGCAGAAGAAATTGATAAAATAAATATTCTTCAAGCGAGTTTACTCGCAATGGCGAGAGCGGTTGAAGGCTTGTCGGTTCAACCTGAACATGTTTTGGTGGATGGGAATAAAATCCCAAAATGGAATTATCCAGCGGAAGCCGTTGTGAAAGGAGATAGTCGAGTTCCAGCCATTAGTGCAGCGTCTATCTTGGCAAAGGTAACTAGAGATAGAGAAATGGTAGCCTTAAGTGATACTTATCCTGAATATGGATTTGAATCTCATAAAGGCTACCCATCAAAAAGGCATTTAGAAGCGTTAGAATTATACGGTGTTTTGCCGATCCATCGGCGGAGTTATGCTCCTGTGAGAAAAATTATAGAGCGTCTAACTTAATTTTTTCGGTTTCTTCGCTACGTTTTTATTTGCCCTAAACCTTATTGTCCTAAGCCTTGTTGCTCAAAGCTGAAAATCAAAGCGTTTTCATTTTTTCTAACTGAACACGTAATCGATCAGCAGCGCTTTTAGCATCACCGGCTTTTGCTTTTTCTTTCGCGATAACTGCTTCAGGTGCATTATCAACAAATTTACTGTTTGATAGCTTACCTTCAATTCGCGCTAGTTCTTTTGTAAGCTTATCGATTTCTTTTTGTAGGCGTTGGCTTTCAGCGGCTACATCAATTAATCCAGCCATTGGCACTAGTAATTCCATCTCGCCTACTAATGCTGTAGCAGACAAAGGCTCTTCTTCGTTTTTATTTAAGAGTGTCAGTGTTTCTATGTTAGCGAGTTTGCACAGAAATTTTTTGTTGTTTTCTATGCGTTGCTGATCTTCGGCACTAGTATCTTTGCAAATCACAGTCAGTTCTTTATTGGGTGATAATTGCATTTCACCGCGAATATTTCGAATGCCTGTAACAAACACTTTTACCCACTCTAAATCCGATTCAGCTTGAAGATCTTGTTTGTTTTCGTCAGGAGTAGGATAAGGCGCTAACATAATGGTGTCGCCATCAACACCTGCTTTAGATTTTATTGTTTGCCATAGCTCTTCAGTAATAAACGGCATGAGTGGGTGAGCCAAGCGTAAAATGGTTTCTAGTGTATTGATTAATGTTTGCTGAGTGCCGCGTCGCTGTTCTGGTGACGTAGATTCGTCAGTTAAAACAGGTTTTGATAATTCTAAATACCAGCTACAAAACTCATTCCAAACAAAGTCGTAAAGTGCTTGGCTGGCCAAATCGAAACGGTATGTATCTATTCCCTCACGGACTGTTTTTATGACTTGCTGCAATTGTGATTGAATCCAGCGGTCTGCAAGAGATAATTCAATATTGTTTGAATCGCAGGCGTTCACATCAAAATCTTCGCAGTTATTTAAAACGTAAGCAGAAGCATTCCAAATTTTGTTGCAAAAATTTCGGTAACCTTCGATGCGGCCAACATCAAAATTAATGTCACGGCTACGAGAAGCTAAAGAGTAAAAAGTAAAGCGCATGGCATCGGTGCCATAGGCTTGTATCCCATCAGAAAATTCTTTACGTGTTTGTTTTTCTATTTTTTGTTCGAGTCGCGGCATCATCATACCGGCGGTTCTTTTTTTGACGAGGTCTTCAAGGTCAATTCCATCAATCATGTCGATAGGATCAAGAACATTGCCTTTTGACTTCGACATTTTTTGGCCGTGGCTGTCACGAACCATCCCAGTACAGTAAACCGTTTTGAATGGAATCTCTTTGCGAAAATACAGCGTGAGCATAATCATTCTGGCAACCCAGAAAAATATGATGTCGAAGCCGGTGACTAACACGTTAGACGGGTGAAAATTATTGAGTTCGGGCGTCTCTTCTGGCCAACCTAAAGTGCCAAAAGTCCATAGGCCTGATGAAAACCATGTGTCGAGAACGTCTTCGTCTTGTCGCAGAGAAACATCATCGGCAATATTATTTTTCTTGCGAATTTCTTCTTCGCTCCGACCTACAAAAATATTACCGTCTTCGTCATACCAAGCGGGAATGCGATGCCCCCACCAAAGCTGACGAGAAATACACCAGTCTTGAATATCGCGCATCCAAGAGAAATACATGTTTTCGTAATTTTTTGGAACAAATTCTATGTCGCCATCTTCGACCGATTTAATCGCTTCTTCAGCAAGAGGCTTAGTTTTGACATACCACTGAAACGTTAAGTAAGGCTCGATAACGACGCCGCTACGATCACCGCGAGGAATTTTTAATTTATGCGGTTCGACTTTTTCGAGCAGACCTTCCGTTTCTAAATCTGAAACGATTTGTTTTCGTGCATCAAATCGATCCATGCCTTTGTATTGTTCGGGAACTGAATTATTTAGTTTTGCGTCGTCATCAAAAACATTAATCACAGGGAGGTTGTGGCGTTGTCCCATTTCGTAATCGTTAAAGTCATGCCCCGGTGTGATTTTAACGCAACCACTCCCAAAATCTTTATCAACATAATCGTCGGCGATGATTGGAATTTCACGTTGAGTAAATGGCAGGGTAATTGTTTTTCCGATTAAATGTTTATAACGTTCATCTTCTGGGTGAACAGCAACAGCGGTATCGCCGAGCATAGTTTCTGGTCGGGTTGTCGCAACGACTAAAAAGCCAGACCCGTCAGTGAGAGGGTATTTAAAATGCCATAGGTGACCATCTGATTCTTCTGAAATAACTTCGAGATCAGAAATGGCCGTATGAAGTTTTGGATCCCAATTCACTAATCGCTTACCGCGATAAATTAAACCGTCTTCGTGTAAGCGAATAAACACTTCTTGAACCGCTTTGTAAAAACCATCGTCCATCGTGAAACGTTCACGTGACCAATCGGCAGATGCGCCGAGACGCCGAAGTTGGCGAGTAATGTTTCCGCCTGACTCTTCTTTCCATTCCCAGACTTTTTCAATGAATTTTTCTCGGCCAAGATCGTGACGAGAAACGCCTTTGGCATCAAGTTGTCTTTCTACAACCATTTGCGTCGCAATACCGGCGTGATCGACACCCACTTGCCAGAGCGTATTGTTTCCACACATACGTTTGTAGCGAATCAGCGCGTCCATGATTGACGTTTGAAATCCGTGTCCCATATGTAAACTGCCAGTGACATTCGGCGGCGGGATCATGATGGAGTAAGGCTCTCCTTTGCCGCTAGGGGCAAAGTAATTTTTTTGTTCCCACTCTTGATACCACTTGGATTCGATTGACTGTGGAGCGTATGTTTTTTCCATGGAAGTTCGACTACTTTTCACTGAGTTGAATGTTTAACACAAATTACATTTGCATCTTTAATAAAGAAAATGGCGGGCTAAATGTTGGTGCTGAGTGTAGCTGTCGCAGAGCCGGCCAGAATGATCTCGCTAAGACCAAAAGGCGGAATTATACCTTGGGGAAGGGGGGTGGGCCTAGCCTAAAACTGGGCCGAATCAGTCGGACGATTTCTCTTGGTCAATCAATTCCCTGATCTTTTGTCGAAGTTCGCTCTCAATCTTAGGTAGGACGGAACCTAGGACCTCCTCAATGACTCTGTCTTCCTGTGTGGATCCTGGAGAAACGGCCTTTTCTTGTTGAGTGTGATCGCTATTTTTGTAGGCTCTAGTAGAAGCCTGTTCACCGGTAGTGGTATTTAGAGACGCTTGTGCCGCCGAACTGTCATCAATTTCTTGCTGGAGAGTACGATTGGTATGTAACCGTTCTCGAATATGTTTGGGTAAAAATGGGTTTTCTGTTTTTCGGCTATTTGCTTGAGCGGTTATTTTTGAACTGCTTGAAGACGACGATGGAGACTTCGCTATAGGAGTAGCACTGATAGCCTCTTCAGGCTCTGTTGCTGGCTTAGTTGATTCTACTTTTTTAGATATTGCGTCATTGTCAACTTCGCTCTTATCAGTCTGAGTGACGCTATCACTAGAGTCGAAAAGACTTGGTTGATGCTCTTTTGTATTTGGGGTTTCACTTAACTCAAGGCTGTCATTTAGCTCAAGGCTTTCACTTGGCTCAGGGCTGTCTTTAGGCTCACGGTTGTCTTTTGATTCAGGTTCGTTTTTAGCATCATTTTTGGCGAGAGATTCTTGAACTTGCTCAGACAGTTTTCCGTCCGTAATGCTGTCTGTAACCTCTAAAATCGCTGCGGCTAGAAGCGATTCTTCTGATGCGTCCGTTGAGTCTTTTTGAGCGTCTTCTATTATTTCTTCACTATCATTGTTGATATCTTTTGCTGTAAGTCCAGATGATGTAAGTTCAGATTCATCGTTTTCAGCTAATAGGGCTTCATCATATTGTTCATCTTGGGAAGGATCTGCTAGAAAGATTTCTTCTTGTTCCTCGGCGTCTTCGAGTGTGATTTCTTCAGTTAAAAGCCCATCGTTTGGTAAGTTTTCGTCTTCTTGGTTATCGTCGTGTCCTAATTGAGTGTCGTCTTCTAGGTAATCATCGAATTCTTTCAAGGTTTCATTAACGTGATCTTCATCGAGAGTGGTTTCTATCGGTGTTTCGTTAACAATATTTTTAGCGAGAGTTTCTAACTCTTCTTCTAAACTGAGAAATTGTTTTTGTGCTGGTTTTGCTATTTTTGTTTCAGCAAGGACAGACGCGGTAGATTTGGTGGCCTCTTCTGCTTTTGGTGCAATAGGTTTTATTATCTTTTTTGGTATTGCGTTGAGCGCAAGCATTTCAGGAGATAACTGTTCGCTAGCAGAGCTATCTTTCGGAACGTAATCGTCATCAAAAAGAGAATTCGTTTTTGGGAGTGTTGGTGTGGTCTGGCTAGAGAGGTCTTGCTGGGATCGAGCTTTCATTGCTCTGGAAACAATATCTTCTTCTTCGACAGAGGCTTCAAGTGTTGGAATGTCTTCTTCGTTTAAGTCGAGAGAGTCAGTGAGTACAGGGAGATCATTATCGAAATCAATATCGTCAACGGAACTTCTTTTTGTGTTATCACTGGTAACTTCTTGTGTAAGAAGGGGAGGTTCAAAATTACTATCTTCGTCATCAAGTAGATGCTTTATCGATTCTAATTCGTCCAGTAATGCTTTTTTAGATGGCTTTTCTTTTATAGAAATTGGCTTTTTCGACATTGCCGCAAAATCCTACTACTGGTTGTTATTAAACGTGAAAGAAGCAGCGAAGGAGTCCTGTGTTTTAAAATCACGAGGCATCACTGTAGCTACAAGTTTTGAACCGGATGAGATTGTAGCGGATAGCCACACTCTTGGTAAAATTTATAATTTGTTCTCGTAGAATTTAACACTTCGCTATCTTTTACAACGACTTCTATTAAACGGTTCAATTTAGCATGGTTACTAGGTATTTGTGGCCGAAGATTAATATAAACATCTTGTTCGCAAGGGGCATTGGCGGAACCTTGAGTATGGCAGATGACGACCGCTTCTTTAATGATAGTGTGTTCACTGGATAAAGCACTATCTTCATTCGTATCCGTATTTGCAGGATTGGATGATTCGATAATTTGATGGGGCATGAAGGATTCAGGTGGAGAGGTCCACAATAACTCGTCCAGCTCTTTCGAGTGGGCTTCGTTAGTTGTGGCGATGAAAACCGAGTTACCAATACTTCTCATTTTTTCGATAAAACGACAAACAAATTGATGTCGCTCATCGATCTGATCCGATTTTAAAACGTAAAAAATAACTTTTTCCATGCTTTCTTCTGCTCTATGACGTCCAGCGTTTTTCTTTCGCTTATCCGTTTTCTAGTAGGTAGTTCACTAGTAATGGAACGGGACGACCTGTTGCGCCTTTGTCTGCGTTAGATAGCCAAGCAGACCCAGCGATATCCAAATGAGCCCAAGGATAAGATTCCGTGAAATAAGAAAGAAAGCAAGCAGCAGTAATACTGCCTGCTTTGGGCCCGCCAATGTTGGCGAGATCTGCAAAGTTACTCTCAAGCTGAGGTTTGTATTCATCCCAAAGTGGCATTTGCCAAGCGCGATCGCCACTGATTTCCCCGGCTGCTACTAACTTGTCTGCTAGAGGCTGTTGGTTACTGTATAGGCCCGAGGCATGTTGTCCAAGCGCAACGACACAAGCGCCGGTCAGCGTGGCGACATCCACAACGGCTTTAGGTTTGAATCGTTCAGCGTATGTGAGTGCATCACATAATACGAGTCGACCTTCGGCATCGGTATTCAATACTTCGATAGTTTTACCTGACATTGACGTGACAATATCGCCAGGTTTTGTGGCTTCTCCACTCGGCATATTTTCGGCTGCAGCAACGATAACAACAAAGTTAAATTTTGGTTTGAGGATACTGATACTTTTCATTGCACCTAAAACGCTAGCGGCCCCACACATGTCGAATTTCATTTCGTCCATGCCTCCACCGGGTTTTAAGCTAATACCGCCGGTGTCGAAAGTAATGCCTTTTCCTACGAATACGGTTGGTTTTTGTGATTTGGCAGCTCCGGTGTATTCCAACACGATAAGTTGAGCAGGCTCTTTACTGCCTTCAGAAACACTGAGTAGAGAGCCCATACCCAATTTCTTCATTTGAGCTTCGCTGAGAATTTTTGCCGTTATGTTGGTATTTCCTTTAGCAATTCTTTTGGCTTCTTCTGCTAAATAGGTTGGAGTGCAAATATTGCCCGGAAAATTGCCGAGGTCTCTGGCTAGGGAAACGCCTTCTGCAATGGCAGAAGCGGTAGCTATGGCTTTTTTAGTGGAGGCTAAGAGTGACTTTTCAACAGACAAAGTGATGGTGGCTAAAGGCGACGGCGTTTTTTTCTCACTTTTTAATGAATCAAAAATATAAGCTTGTTGAGAGAATAGCTGTACGGTTTGTTGTGCTTTCCAATTTTCATCACGTTCATCGACAGAAATGTCTGATAGATATAAGTAGGCGTTTTTACTTTGGGTTTTTCTTACGGCATTCGCTGTGGCTAAAATAGCTTTGCGGAATTCTGACGCTTTGCAGTGTTTTTGATGTCCAAAACCGACAAGAAGGATTCTATCAGTTGGAATGTTGTTTGTTTTGTGGAGAAGAATGCTCTCGCCAACCTTTCCCGTTATGTCGCCAGTTTTGATGAGGGCGGTAATGGCTCCATTACTTGCTTTGTTGACATCAGATGCGGCGCCAGATAATTTGCCGCCGTCGAAAATAGGTACAACAATACAATCTGCTTTCTGAGATGAACTATTGGAGTGGCTTGCAAGAAACTTCATGAAGAATCCCTAAAGTTATATGGTCAAAGATAAGGTTGTATCACAGAGGAAGCAGTTCAAGCTGGCTATTCGTTTTATGGGCCGCTTATAATGGCTTGCTTTGTAATATGGCGTAAACCTATAGTGTACGTCAGTTGCCAAGATGAGCAACCATACACGTGTTAAAAAGAACATAAAAATTTGTGATTATACTGAGATACATAACTCGAGAGATTCTGACTACCACGTTAGTGATTAGTGGTGCACTAGTACTTTTTAGTGTTGGCAGTCGATTTTCAAAATATCTTGATCAGGCGTGGAATGGAGACTTTTCCCCAAGTGTTTTATTCCTTGTTTTAGCGTACAGGATTCCAGAATTCTTGACGCTTATTCTTCCTGTCAGCTTTTTCCTTGGTGCCCTTATGGCGTTTGGACGTCTTTACGTCGACAATGAAATGGTGGTTCTCTCGAGTGGCGGCATCGGGAAAGGGAAAATACTAGGGCATACGTTATTTTCAGCTGTTATCGTGGCTATTGTCGTCGCCGCACTCTCTATTTGGATCGGGCCACATTATCTCGCAAAGACTCAAAATATCTTTGAAGAACAAAGTCAGCGCAGTGAGTTAAATGTCTTAGCGGCCAACCGATTCCAAACGTTATCTGATGGGAAATTGATGACGTATTTTCAAAGCTTTAATGAATCTCGAACTAAAATTAATAATGTTTTTATTGCCGAGATGTCGACGGGGGATTCCGCTTTATCTGAAGCTGGTTTGCTTAACGACGATTCACTGAAAAATATTTCGGGAAATGCAGCAGAACAAGACCAGCTATTTGTGATTACTGCAAAAGAAGGAGAAGAGTGGGTTGACCCTAAAACGGCTAAGCGTTATTTGTTGTTGCATGACGGCTATCAGTATGTGGGTAAACCGGGTGAGCGAAACTATCAAGAGTTAAAATTTGATACCTATGGTTATTATTTAGAACCAAGGGAAGTAGAACATGGTCGAACAGTTCGACTAGAAAACCTTCCGCTTAAGCGATTGTTAGATGTTAATCATCAAGCTTATAAGGCTGAGCTTCATTGGCGAATAGCGCTACCTATAATGGTGCTCATCGTGACATTTATTGCAGTGCCTATGAGCCACACAAATCCAAGGCAGGGGCGCTTTGTGAAGATGCTTCCAGCTTTTTTCTTGTTCATGTCATATCTTGGCCTTTTGGTTGTAGCTAAAGGTTGGATTGAAGAGAAAAAATTATCTGCCTCAATAGGGTTATGGCCAATTCATGGTGTGTATCTATGTATGGGTTTTGTATTGATGTGGTGGAATAACGGTCAGCCGAATGGGAAATTTTTGAACTCACGTACTTTTTCCGAACGTGAGCGTGAAAGAAGAGACAAGCAAAATGCATAAGCTGAACCGATATATTGGTGGCACAGTCTTAATGGCGACACTGGGTTCGTTGATTTTTATCGTATTTATCTTTTTTATCTCATTAATGATTGGTGAAGTACAAAGTTTAAAAGGCAATTACACACTCAATAAAGCGGTAGCTTATGTTTTGTGGCAAGTGCCTAATATGGTGTATGAAAATTTAACGTTTGCTGCTTTTTTAGGATGTATTATCGGTTTAGGTATTCACGCCGACGCGAATGAGTTGGTCGTTATTCGTGCGGCAGGTGTTAGCATGAAAAAGTTAATTTGGGCTGTAATGCGGCCTGTATTACTTTTAATGTTTGTTGGCGTTCTTGTTGGGGAATATGTTGCACCTGTAACACTACAGCTCTCAGAAGGCGTTAAAGCTTCAGCCAAATCTGATGTGGGTGTGTTGAAATCGGGATCTGGTTTTTGGTATATCGAAGACAATACGTTTTATCATTTTAACGGCCTGAATAAAAAATTATATGGCGTTACCCAATACCAATTAGATCAGAAAGGTATGACCTTAAAGTCGACTGGTTTTGCAGAGAGTGCGACTTACATTGAGAATAAATGGCAATTAGAAGAGGGTAAAAAAAGTTTTTTTCTGAATTTGGTTAATGATGACGGAGAAAAAGTCCGAACTGTGTTGCAGGATAATTATTCACGGCAAAACTGGAATACAGAATTAACACCTAAAGCACTTAACGATCTTGTTTTGCCGACAGAAGCCCTCTCCATTCAAAATCTTTACCGATATGCCAAGTCCCGTGATCAACAAGGGTTAGAAAGCCAGCCTTTTTGGTTGTCTTTTTGGCAAAAGATATCCCAACCTTTTGTCATGATTAGCTTGGCATTGGTGGGTGTGTCTTTTATTTTTGGATCTTTGCGTGAATCTACAATGGGCTACCGCTTAACGATTGCGCTGTTGACGGGAATTATTTTTAATATTGGCCAAAACTTTTTAGCTGCTTCAAGTTTGGTTTTCAATTTTTCTCCTCTCTTAGCCGTTGTTGTGCCTATAGGAGTTTGTTGCTTGACGGGTATTTGGATGCTGCAAAGGCGTTGACGGTCTATCTAGATTAGAATAAATATTTTATTGTATGGTGTTTTACTTTATAGCAAACGATCTTCTACGTTATTTTTTCTATTAAAGTTTAGGACCTTGTTTTCTTTGGGGGCTCCTTGTCCAACTGAATAGTTACACTTTTTGAAATTCTGTCATGAATGGTTTGCCCTTCCTTATCAAGTAAACACCATAGATATCCGATTCCCGCTAGGCCAAAAGATAAAGGTGCGATGCAACAACGGATAATACCTTGGGTTATGGAAATATTTGTTCCATCCTTGTTTATCACTCGTATCTTCCAAGATCTCATTCCTAATGTTTGTCCGCCACGATGCCAGAAAAAAACAAAAAAAACCGCTAATAAGAAAAACCACCCAAGCTTAAAAATAATGCCTGGTGATTCGAATCCACTGACGGCGCTGGTATCTACAGTTGACGGAAAAAAGAAGTAACGTGCGAGTAAAGCAAACGCTCCATACCCAAAACTTAGACCAGTGAGCAATAAAAAATCATAAACCATGGCAGCGAGTCGCTTAAAAAGGTTGGCTGGTTTGTATTCAGTGGGGGAGTTTTGAGAAGCGGTAGAATTTGAGATGGAGTCGACCATGAAAGCACCTTATTAATTTGGTGCGTAGTGTAGCATTGGGTCGACTTTGAATAAAATAGATTAAGTATCAATAGCTTTAGGAGAAGCTATAACAATCAATGAAATTCCATTTTGAACATTAATTTTACATAGTTCCCGGAGATTTTAAGGCGATAATCAATGTCTGTTTGTTGCCATTGCAGTTTCCCTTTTCCGTCTGCATCGGGGATCAACGAATTTTCTGGAAGTGACTTTTGTCGCCATTGATTCCAATAAGCTTTTAATGCGGAACTAAAAATTTTCCTAATAAGGGCTTTTGATTGTCGAGGGGAATCAAGATCATTTTTTTGAATCCAACGATAATTATGCCCACGTTGAGAAGATGTCATATCATTCGCTCGAAGGTTTTGGGCGGTTATAAATAAATCGTTGTTATCTAGGACCCTCGCGAAATTTGCTAGCCACTGATTTGGCTGTTCGTCTAAAGAGTTATTAGCTCCTCCAAATGATTGATGGTAAACATTTGTGTTCGTCTGAAAAAAACGATTGATGTTTCCATTGCTATAGAAAAAATTCATATCGGTAGGTAAGAAAAAATTTTTATCAATAGTATTTTGTTGGGCGTCTACATTGTGTGTAATTAATGAAAAGGAGAGAAGCAAGGTAGTTAAAATTATCAAGCCTTTGATAGATTTAATTTCTTTATCTTCGACTGTAACGCTTAAACCTTTTGAGTTTTTACAAGCAGCCCTATTGACGATTGATGGATGCATGGTATCACCTCCTATCGATTGATAATGATATCTTGCCTTATGGGTATTTAGTTGGGAAGCTGTTTAGTTAGAAGTAAATATTCTTATTGTTTGACTAGAACAACTAGTCATTTTAAATTTTTTTCCGATATATCAATATTCTTATTAATATGAACGCCTAGGCTGTGAGTGGCTGCTTACATTTATAATAGTGGCACCATTGAAAATAGTTGTTTTTTAGCAGGAATGAAATAAAAAAATATATTTAGAATGAAATTATTCTAAGAAGTTTTATTTTTTGTGAGCTGATACCAAGAATTACCGAGTTTTTGGAAGATGGTATTTTTTGTTACCTGAATTCGTCGTCATAATATTTTATAGAAATAGTTCAGTCACATGGACTTATATTATCAAATGGTAAGGAACGCTAGTTTAACCTTTGATAATATCCTCGTTTAACTTGAAAGCTAAATTTATTGGTTTTTGTCATTTATATAAATCAATAATTATACTAAAGGTGTTTGTGGATGAGTTTATGTGACTTGGATGGTGGCAATCTGGATTTTTTAAGAACATATTTCTCAAAAAGATTGGAGGTGCCGGATTCGACATTGCAAGCAATTGCCGATGTTTCTGAAGTGATATATTTGAAAAAAAATTCAGTATTACAAGAAGCTGAAAAAGAATCACATTATTTTTATTTTTTGATGGAAGGTGTTGTAAGAGAGTATGTTAAGCGCGATAAAGGAGCATCCTTGAATCTGACCTTTAGGTATGCCCCTGACACATGCGGTTTCGTTTCTCCTGCTCAGAAAAAAACGTCAGCTGTTTGTTCAATTTCGGCAGTCACTGATGTTTATGTAAGTCGTATAAGTGGAGATGATTTCTTTTCACTTTTACAGCGTCACCCAAATCTTTTGACATTATTACTGGTTGAGAATGAACATCATCATGTTCAATTTTATAAGCGTCTTGAAAAATTGATCGAAAGTGATATTACGGCTTGTCTTCTTGGTGAGGGCGAGCTTCCGCTAAATGTGGTGAAAAAAATACCAGGTTATCAACTAGCGTCTTATTTTGGCGTTACGCCAGAAAGCTTAAGTAGAATTAAAGCAAGGTTGAAATGTAATAATCAACTTGCCGCGTCAGCCTAAGATTATAGATTTTTAATTTTTAGGTTGTTTCTTTGAGTGTATTTCGTATGTACCAATGTTTTTATTGGATTATTTGAATTTTTTGAATGGGGTTTAAATTTTTAAACGAGTTGTTTAGTGTTTTGAGTGTAAATACTCATGGTGAAACTAGATGCAATAAAAACTCGACCCAGAGAAAAGTGGCTTGGCCAGCTTATAAGGAGTAGGTGATTGTAAGCTCGGGAGCTTGAGCTGCACGCCTTCCAATAGAAATAGTTCCTTCTCCAATTAAGGGAAGCTGTTCGCGTCGTAAGTATATTTCTGGCTGGTCTGGTGCCTTGATATAAGTACCATTGGTACTGTGATCAACAAGAACAAATTTTCCTCGTTGCATCACAATGTGACAATGATCTCTGGATGCAAGACTTGAATCGATATGAAGGTTTGCAATACGATGATCTCTTCCAATAATAAAAGGGAGTGTTTCTGATGAGACTGCTACAACTTTGTTGTTGTAATCGAGCTGCAAAATATTCGCATCGATTTTTTGAGTGATGTGATTGATGGCCATCACCATTGTCGCGCTATGATCTTCGCTAGATTGTTCCCAAACGAATCGATAGATGAGGCTTTTTTTTGCTTCGCCTTTTATTTTAATTCGATCAAATTCTTGGCATTGCTCTTGAAAATTGGGAGGCAGCGCATTAACCATTGATTGGGTGATGACGATTTGATTGGGACGTGCAATATGGGCTACATGAGCGGCATCGTTGACCGTATCACCGAAGATATCGCTTCCATCTAGAACCGTCCGACCAAAATCCATTCCTATTCTGATCGCAAGCCCTTGTTCTTCCTCATTTGCCGTTGCTAGGCTACATTGTTGTTGTATTTCACTGGCGGCTCGGCAAGCATCTTCTGGAGTATTAAACCTCGCCATGACTTCATCACCAATGGTTTTTACGACCGAGCCGCTATTGGTTAGAGTGATACTTTTCATTAAATTGATTGCAGTATCAATCAGCTGTTTTGCTTTCAGGTTCCCTTGGCGTTTATACAGAGCGGAGCTACCTGATACATCAGCAAACATTATTGCCTGTAATGGAGTGCCGTCAATTTGACTCGATGTGGGAGTGCTCACAATAGCTCGATGTAATAGTAGTAGAGGGAATTTAAGTTACACGACAAAATAAATGTGACGCGAACAATCGTTGTCCGTTTAAGGCCTCGCAATATCAGATCTATTTTGCAAGGTCGTCCTAAGGCCGCTAGTTTACCGATGGTGGTGGGTCTAGTCACTGATTAAAGTCAGTTGCTTGAGCCTGTTCTGATCAAAGTGTTGGATTTCGTGCCATCTAACCTGAGTTCCTCGTGGTAAAGTAGTAGGCTTTGTTACTCTGTCCGGGTAACATTTTTTGATGGTAATTTGTCGATGTTTTTGGCGCACAATATGTGACCCCTACTAATTGGTCGGTAGAGGGAGATCCCTATGATGACTAATTAATAAGAAAGGCTTTCTATGAACAAAATAATACATGATTCGGATGATTGGTTGTTGTCAGTTGAAGAAGAAATTGTGGAGCCTGACCTTCCGATTATCGACCCTCATCATCATCTATGGACAGGTAGACCGAATGACTATTTATTGCCTGATTTCTGGGGTGATACTGAAAGTGGTCATAACATCCAGAAAACAGTATTTATAGAATGCCATGCTCATTACTTGAACGAGGGGCCAGAGCATCTTCGCCCGATAGGGGAAACGCAGTTTGTCACAAAAATTGCGGAAGAGAGCGATCAAGCTGGCGGTAACAAAGCCCGTATTGCTGGAATAGTGGCTTATGCTGATTTGATGCTTGAAGAGTCGTTATTGGATGAGGTGTTGAGTGCTCATGAGGAATCAGCCAAAGGTCGCTTTAGAGGGATTCGCCAGTCAGGAGCCTTTGAGAATAATAACGATTTTTTATTCATAAAGCCTAGGCAGAAAAAAGGCCTTTACCTCGACAAAAGCTTTCAAAAAGGTGTTACTAGATTGGGTCACAAAGGTTTGACCTATGATACATGGCACTATCATCATCAAAATCGAGACTTTATTGAATTAGCAAAAGCTGCACCTGAAACGACTATCATTTTAGATCATTTTGGAACGCCACTTGGTGTCGGCCCTTATGAGGGGCAAAGGGAAGAAATTTTTGAACAATGGAAAAAAGATATTGCTGATATCGCAAAATGTGAAAATGTTTATGCGAAATTAGGAGGGCTTGCAATGCCTGATAACGGATTCGGCTGGAATTTGCGCGATGTTCCACCTACGTCAGATGAGATCGTTGAAACCCAAAAGCGGTATTATTTACATGCTGTAGAATGTTTTGGTGTTGAGAGATGCTTATTTGAAAGTAACTTTCCTGTTGATAAGTGGTCGTTGTCTTATCATGTTATTTGGAATGCATTTAAAAAAATGGCAGCAGAATTCACTGATTCAGAAAAGCATGCGTTATTTTATGGGAATGCAGAACGAATTTATCGTTTGGGCGATTAGCCCTTGGTTAATTTATAAGCAATTGTTGTAAGTATGGTTATATTCAGAGGGTTTATATATTTGAATTGTGAGTTACCCCCTGAAATTAGATCGCTTAAAAGATAGACTAAAAATCTGGTCTAGATCTTTTCTCTATTATGGATGTCGAATCAAAATGTTAAACACTTTCATGATGACTTCATATCAACAAAATCAGAATGGATGGCTCTAGTAGTATCGAGTTGTTTTAAGACTTATTCGTTGTTGAAGTAAAGAGACTCAGCATCAGTAAACATATTTGGACGTTCATGAATAAGCTGTTAGTTGTAACCCTATATTTGCCCTTCGCAAACATTTATCCCGCACTCAAGAGTTTTATATGACTCGAACAAAAATAAATTCGTTGAGCCAATCCATTCAAGAAAAACCTGATTTGTGGGTTTTTTTTATAGCATTGTTTTTATTGATACTGCATGTTTCACAACAGCCCAGTAGAGTAAAACAGCTACTTCCTCTTGAAGTGAAACAATTCACCTTGTCGATGTTTTATGATGTAAACGATCAAGACATAAGTATCACAACCTATGTACCACAAAATAATAACCGACAAAATATTATTGAACAGACAATTCAATCTGGCTTGTTAGATTATCGTTTGGACGATATACCGAGTGGACGATTAGCTGTCTGGGAAGGGTCTGAGTTAACAGGCTCACACAAAGTGGTTTACCGAGCAAAAATCGCCCAACAAGCTACACGTTTTAACATCTCTCCAGATCTCACCGTGCCAACAAAGTATTCTGAAGCCTTTCAGGAATATCTCGCTCCTACTGAGGCCGTACAGGTTAATCATCCCGAAGTGTCTAACTTATGGGATACGATAAAGCCTTCTGCATCTCAAGAAATGCTGCCATTACTAACCGCAATTTTTTATTACACTTATAACGAACTGTCGAGCGTCCCTTTTAAAGGTATGACCGATGCCCTAACTGCTTTGAGGTTGAAGCAGGCGAGTTGCAACGGAAAAAGCCGTTTATTTGTAGCTTTAGCACGGCTCAATAAAATTCCCGCCCGTTTAGTGGGCGGCGTTATTTTAGAAGGTGGACCAAAAAAAACGTCGCACCAATGGGTAGAAGTATATGTAGGGGAGCATTGGGTTCCTTTCGATCCGACTAACGGACATTTTGCTTTTTTACCCGCTCGCTATCTCGAATTGTATCGGGGCGATGAGGTCTTATTTAAGCATACTAGAAATATTAGTTTTGATTACGAATTTGAGATTCGTTCTAATAAAATTGCAGCCGGTGTGCAATCAGGCTTAGCCGTTCCGGAGAGAGCCGATCGATTAAATGTGATTGCATTACTAGCTTTACTTGGCCTTGAAGAAAATACAGCCAGTATATTTTTGCTCTTCCCGCTTTGCGCATTATGCATTACATTTTTTAGGAACATTGTAGGTCTAGGTTCTTTCGGCATATTTATGCCAATGCTGGTTGCGGCCGCTTGTCGATATACTGGATTACAATTGGGCGTCATTGTTTTTACCGCCGTTTTAGCCATCGCTTTTCTTATGCATCGTGGTCTCGATCATGTGAAATTGCTAAAAGTCCCTCGGCTTGCCGCGGTGATTACAGGCGTCACTTTAGTATTTTTATTTGTCATTAGTTTTCTCGATCTCAGGCAAAGCAGCTATGGTTTGGGTGTTGTCGCACTTTTCCCTGTTGTTATTATTTCTTTTACTGCAGAACGATTGCATCATCTTGTTGAGGATGCGAGCTGGAAAGAAATACTTTCAAACGCTTTGGGCTCTTTGTTGATTATCATTATTTGCTATTTTGTTTTTGGCTCATTGTTATTGCGTGGATTATTTGCCATTTATCCTGAGTGCTTTCTGTTTGTTTTGGCGGGGCAGATCTTTATTGGTCGCTGGACGGGTGTTCGAGTCAGTGAGTACTTTAGATTCTCACGTTTGATTAGAGGTTCGAAAGGCGATCTGTTGAGTATTAATGCGCGTAATCGTAATGTTGTTCTCGATAAAAATCCAAAGCATTTGATCCAGCTGGCAAACGATAAACTAAGAGCAAAAGAGGTGTTATTGGAAGCTGGTGTTCCTGTTCCTGAAACGATTCATGAATATAGCGGACAATTAGAATGTCAAAATTTAGAAAAAGAGTTAGAAGATTTACATTCTTTTGTGATTAAACCCAATCGTGGTAGTCAGGGTCGTGGCATTTTAGTGATAAGAGAAAAGGTCTCAAATGGCTGGAAACAAGCTGGTGGGTCTATTATTTCTTTGGAAGGTATTCGGCGCCATATTCAAGAAATTATTGCTGGAAGTTTTTCTTCTGATGGTAAGGCAGATACTGCATTCATAGAGCCTTTCTTGGTTCAACATGATTTACTCAATACAATTTCTCCCTATGGTTTAAGCGATATCCGAGTGATTGTTCACGACGGAAAAGCTATCGCAAGCATGTGGCGTGTTCCAACATCTGAATCGAATGGGAAAGCAAACTTGCATCAAGGTGCGATCGGAGTTGCCATTGATATTGAAAGTGGTGTTACAAATCGAGCTCAATTACATGGAAAAGAGATAGAAACTCATCCTGATACAAAGCAACAACTGTGTGGTATTGAAATTCCTTTCTGGCAAGACATTGTTACGATTTCTGAGAAATGTTATGACGCGGTTCCACTGGGTTACTTAGGTGTTGATGTGTGTATAGATACTAATATTGGGCCGCTTATCTTAGAAATTAATGCGAGACCGGGTTTGGAAATTCAAAACGTTCGAGATAAAGGCATTGGTGATTTAATTGGGAAGTTCGAGTCAGGCGTGGTGCCAGTGTGAAAAAGATACGTTGGCGCGATAATGGACTGTTTTTAACGTTAGCTGCAATTTTGATTGCCGGGTTGTTTGTGGGTAGTGAAATTGCTATTGAAATGATTGTCCCAACTAACCCAACGCTAAGTATTAATATTGTCAATGAAAATGAAATTGATGATGAAGAAATCGTAGATGATTCAAAAGTATTGACTGAGCTTGATAAAGGACAAATTTCAAATATTAGCGACGCTATAGCAAAAGAAAAAAATGCTAATTTTTTAATGTCTGATTTGCGAAGAGATTATTCAGGAGTCAGTGATCGAGTTTGGCTAGAGATTGCAAAGCAGTTGCGTAAGGATAAAAAATTAAAGCACGCGTTGGTTTTATTAGAGAGTTTAACAAAAAAAGAACCAAACAATATTAATATACTATTTCAGTTGGCGCGGGTTCGTTCTAGTTTGGGTGAGCCAGATAGAGCCATAAGCATTTACAGAGATCTATTGTCGATTCAATCAAGCCATCAGTTAAGCCGAATGAATTTGGGTTTGCTGTTGGTAGAGAAGAAAGATTTTTTAGCGGCGAGTGTTGAGTTTACACACGCTATTGATATAACCAGTGGGAGACGGAAAGCAAAATCGTTAGCTTCTCGAGGAGCCTGTCATATCGAATTGGGAAAATATCCAGAAGCAGTTTTAGATTTTGAAAAATCAATTCAATACCGCCCAACAGATTCAACCGTTTGGCGGAAGCTGGCAAATGCTCAATTGCTCAACAATGATGATCCTAAAATTATTCGAGAGACATTTGATAGGGCAATAGCATTGCAGCCTGATTATTTAGCCGCTTTGCATGACCGCGCGCATCTTCGATGGATGAATCAAGATTTTGATGGGGCGCGGAGCGATCTTGAACACATTTCTCGTGTTGCGCCTAATTTTGTCTCCTCTAGATGGACCCTGACTTATTTATATTTGACGCTTGATAAAAATCAGTCTGCCCGTAAAGAAATACAATGGCTAAGAAAACAAGGAGTCAATGACAGAGAGAAAATTTTCTTAATGGGTTTGGAAAATATATCAAACAAAGAGTGGGACATAGCAACAGAAAATTTTGAACAATATCAATTGTTAACACTTGAGCAAGCTAAAGATCTGAAATCAATTGATGCAGGTTCTTATCAAATAGACCAATGGGTTACTTATTTTTCAAGTATCTCAGATTTCTATGGGGAGGATAAGAAAGTTGATTCGGCGCTTAATAAATTAGATGCACTAACACCCAATAAGTGGCTAGGAACGATTAGCCTACTTCAAAAAAGTTATTTTTTGAATGAATTAAAAGATTATGCAGGGGCAATTCAAGTTTTAACCGGTTTACAAGAAAGGTTTTCAAAAAGCCCAACAATCTACTATTGGCTAGGACGTAATTTATTAGCAGCTAATGATTCGCTGAAAGCGATAGAAGCATTTAGAAATGCATCGAAATTAGATAAAGATAATAGCCAGTATAAATTAAGTTTGGCCTTGGCTTATTCTCGTGCAGGTAACATTTCTAAGTCCGTCCAAAAGTATGAAGAGTTACTTTCTGATCATCCAAAACACAAAGTAGGGCATTATAATTATGCCGTTCTCTTGAACTCACAAGGCAGACCTGAAGAAGCCATTAAATTGTATGAGCGCGCAATAGAAATTGATCCGGAGTATAGGGCTGCTAAATTAAATCTCGCGTTATTACACAAAAAACAAAATAATTATGAAGAGGCGATAAATTGGCTTCAGGACTTGATGGATGAGGACCCTACTCGTCAAAATATTCGAATGCTGATGGCCGAGACTTGGACTGAGCAGGGTGAATTAGAAAAGGCGTTAGATGAAATAGAAAGAGCGCTAACGTTAGATGGAGAGTTTGCTGAAGCTCACATATTGAAATCGACTATTTTGACTAAGCAGGGCGATATAAACGGGGCTGTAAAAGAGTTAATTCCGCTTCCTATAGAAGCTTTTTCATCAAGAATCAATCTTATAAGACTCTATAATCTTGGCGTTAAATCACTCAAGAATGAAGATCTTGAGTTGGCGGAAGCTTGTAATGACAAAGTATTGTCCGTTAATCCGAATTTTGAAAAAGCCTTGGTGAATCAGTCGATAATATACAATCGTTCTGATAGACATAAAAAAACAGTCGATTTGCTCGCTGATAAGCATGAGCTTCTTAAAACTAATCCCAAAATGGTTACTGGATTGGCTAAAGCTTATCAAGCTTTAGGGGATAAGAAAAAAATCATATCCCTGTTGGAGCCTTTAGATAAAGAACAATTATTAACACCTGCAGCTCAAAAGATCTTGAATGCGCAGTTGTGATTGTTTTCATTAGGATGTATTTATGAAAAAAGAATTTTTTTGGGTAGCTCCAGTAACAGCGATTTTATCCTTGTTAGCCAGCATAGAAGTGATAGCTCACGATTTTGAGTTGGATGTCGCTGTAGGGCTTGATAGTAATCCGAACAAGCTTACAAAAACGCTGGATTTGGATAATGGTGGTTATGGTTTAGGACGCATTGAATTTAGCCATATGCCAACTAGAACTGGTTATTATTACCAGCTGGAAGGTCGAAGCGATATTTATAAAACGGGCGAAGAGACAACGGTAGAATCTAATTCTGAGCATTTGAATGGAAAGGCAGAACTGGGTTTTAAATGGCGACCTAAAAATAAATATGGTCGTTCTAAATACAAATGGGAAATAAATTATAATACAAAAGATTCGATTTTTGTAGATCGCAGTTCTGGGGATGTTCCTATCTTTAATGGAGAGCCCGTGGGTGAACGATTTGATGCTGTTTGGGTAGGGTTCGATTTTTCAGGCACTATTCCTATTTCTGAAGAGGCTGAATTTATATTTAATTTAGATTTTAAAAATAAAGAATACGAGTCTTATGAAGATATTGGATTGAGCAATCTGAATTATAAGCAAGTTAATTTGGATGTCGGTTTTGAAAAAGAAATATGGTCGAAAGTTTTTCTTAAGACAATGATTGGTTACTCAAAGAGAGTTTATGAAGATCGCCGAGCGAGAGAAAAAAACAAAACATTAATCCCTGATACTGACTTAGAGTATAGTTATCTCGAAGCTATTAATGCCATCGAATATCGTTTTGCAAAACGCTGGAAATTCGAAATAGGCTTGGATGTTGACCAAAGGCAAGACAATGAGAAAGGCTATTACGATAGTACGCAGGCAAAGCTCATTACCCGTTTACGATATCGTAATAGCGATTATGTAAAGTTTCTGCTATCAGCAAGATATTTGAAACGTCGTTATGATGAGATTGGAGAAGACCCTGCCGTGGGTAGCATTGTAACGCCTGGGGGTGTCGATGAAGAAGAGCTTGAAAAATCTAGAGAGGGCGTCAGAGTTAGGGCAGAATTTATTCGTCGCCTTGTTAGCCAAGGCCCTTTAACGTTAGATTTGATTATGGGGCTTGAGTACGACACTTTTGAGAATTCTAATCCAGTGTTTAGTTATGACCGCGGGCAAACATACGTGGGCCTGCGCTGGACACCCTATTAACTTGTATTCGAAATCCCGAAAAAATATTTGCCCCCATTACTTCACACAATAGTGTTGAGGAATCATTTTTTGATCTTTAAATCGCATCCTTTTTTATTTTGTGTCTTTCTTTTCGGAGTCTCAAATGTAGTGTTTTCTCAAACTCCTGCTGATGCAGGGGGAGAGGGGACAGATAAGTGCATCGTTTTTACGAATCCTGGTACGAGTGGTTTTGATATTTCAGCAGCGCCAAATCCTGTTGAAGGGGTGGCATTACCTGAAGGTACTGTGATTGGGGGTATTACTTATACGCAATTTCCAATTTTTGACCCAGAAGATCCGTTTGAAAGTAATTGGCTATTTCAATTGGTCGACGTATTACATATTGATACAAAAGAAGATGTTTTAAAAGATCAGCTTTTATTTCGTTCAGGAGAAGTTTTTAATCCGAGAATATTAGATGAAGCGGGAAGGTCGCTCCGTGACAGTAATTATCTTTATGATGCGCGAGTTTGGCCGTATCAACTGTGTGGCGATAAAGTTGATGTCGAAGTGTTAACAAGAGAAGTGTGGACATTGTCTACAGGATTTTCTTTAAGTCGTTCGGGCGGTGCTGATGAAGAGAGTATTTGGCTAAGCGACTCTAATTTTTTAGGGCGTGGGGAAACATTTGCAATTGAGAGAACGACCTCAACCGATCGGGATGGCTTTTTATTTCATTATGCGGATCCGAATGTTGCAGGATCTCGCCATACACTAGATTTAACGTATGCTGACAATGACGACGGTTTTCAAACTATCGTTGACGTTCAAAGACCTTTTTATTCTCTCGATACCCATGATGCTTGGGGCTTTATTTTTAATGATAATGAACGAGTCGACGACCTTTATGATCGCGGAGAGGAAATCGCATCTTTCCAAGTAAATACAAAACATACAGAAATTTATTATGGTCGTTCAAACGGTTGGGAAGATGGCGTAACTCGACGCTGGTGGTACGGTATTCGAACGCAAGAAGAAATTTACACTCCGGCCGAGGGAGAAACCCAACCCGAAATATTTCCTACCGATAAAACAATTCATTATCCGTTTGTTGCATACAATAAAATTGAAGAAGATTTTATTAAAATTATCAATTTAAACAATATGCACAGAATTGAAGATTTTAATCTTGGGCGATCTTGGGCAGTTCGTTTTGGTATTGCTGATGAGGGTTTTGGTTCTGACCGAGATCGGCTCGTTTATTCGGCAAGTTTGCGGGATGCATGGCAATTGAACGAAGGTATTCTGTTGCAATGGGAGTTGGGCATTGATGGTATGTGGCAGTATGACATTGATAAAAGTGAAGATGTTCAAGTCATTTCCAAATTACGTTTTTACGATGGTGTAGGCGAAAGTCACGGGACGTATCTTGCCTTAGATGCACGATGGTCTAGGGAGCTACCTGTGAATAAACAATTATTATTGGGGCCTGAGGAAAATTTACGAGGCTATCCCGCACGATATCAATCGGGTGACAGAAGTTTTGTTTTTACGGCGGAGCATCGCTTTTATACCGACTGGCATTTATTTAGATTGCTTAGAGTGGGCGGGGCCGTTTTCTTTGATGCAGGAAGAGCGTGGTTTCCTGGTGATGACAATAAGGGTGCGACTGGTGTATTAGCGGATGTCGGTTTCGGTTTGCGATTTGCGTCCAGTCGTGCGCAGACCAAAACGATACTGCATGTTGACATTGCTTTTCCTTTTGAAAAACAAGACGATATTGACAGCTATCAAATTGTAGTTTCTACGAAACAATCGTTTTAAGATGTTATTTTTTAAACTGCGCTAATTGCTCAGTCGTCGCTTCTTTTTGATACTTACTTTTCCATTCGTCATAAGGCATGCCGTAAATTCTTTCTCTGGCTTGATCGTAATCGACAGGGATATTTTTTTCCTCTGCCGCTGCTTTGTACCATTTACTTAAGCAGTTTCTGCAAAACCCTGATAAATTCATCAGATCGATATTCTGAACATCTTTTCTATCGTCTAAATGTTTTAAAAGGCGTCGAAAGGTCGCCGCTTCTAATTCTATTTGTGTTTGTTGATCCATTTTTTAATGCTCCAATAGGTAAGGTAGTTTTTAAATGCCAAGCTGACTAAATGATAATGTCTTGAGTAAATCACCCGGTTTGACATCAGTGTTAATTGGGACGATGGCGAGGGCATTTGCCCAGCTCGCTGATGATAAGACTCCAGAACTTTGGTTTTTAAATAACGTTAATTTTTGATTTTCAATTCTAACGCGTAAGTATTCTTGTCGGCTGGTGTTTTTTGAAAATGAAAAGTCTGCTGGTAGTAACGTAGAGTCTTCGTTACTTTCAGAGAGGCCTTGAGTTTTTAATAAAAATGGCCTGACAATGATAAGAAACGTGACTAACACTGAGACAGGGTTTCCTGGTAAACCAAAAAAAGGCGTTCCTGCAATATGGCCAAAGGCGAGAGGTTTTCCAGGTTTTATCGCCAGTTTCCACATTGAGATCTCACCTAAAGCGTCAATGGCTGGTTTGATGTGATCCTCTTCTCCTGCTGAAACTCCACCCGTAGTTAAAACAACATCCACTGTTTTTGATGCCTTTTTTAATGCTTCGGTAGTCGCTGGTAAAGTATCAGGGATGTGTCCTAAATCAATCATTTCGATATGTACACTTTCAAGTAAGCCTTTTAAAGTGAATTGATTGGAGTTATAAATTTGCCCTGGAACCAATTCTTTTCCTGGCGAAACTAATTCATCACCTGTTGTGAGAACACCGACAGTCAGTTTTTTATAAACATTTATTTTTTCGATTCCACTTGATGCAAGTACGCCAAGATCGGGAGCGTGTAACTGATGGCCTGTTTGAAAAAGTTCAGAGCCTTTGGTGATGTCTTGTCCTTGCTTTCGTATGTGATCTCCTGAAGACGGAAAAATTTTAATAAATAATTTGTTTTGGTTGACTTCGCAGTTTTCTTGCATGATCACTGCGTTAGCGCCTTTTGGAATTTCGCTGCCGGTAAATATTCTAGCAGCAGTATTTCTTTTGAGGGGGTTGGCAGCTTGCCCTGCAGGGATACGTTGACTGATTGTTATGCCATTTTCGCTGCAGTTTTTTAGTGAGTCAGTATGAATTGCGTATCCGTCCATGGCACTGTTGTCAGCAGGGGGAACATCCACTGTTGAAAATTGTGGTTCTGATAAGACGCGATGAAAGGCAGAATCTAATGAGATTAATTCTGTTTTGGATGTAGGCTTTGTGGTAGCCAAAATTTTTGTGAGAGCATCTTCAACTGAAAGCATTTGTATTTTTTCGCAAAAACTTGAATAGATAAAAATTAGTGAGACTGAGATTTTTTAATAATAAGCTCTGCAAAGTTACAGGGTTTATGATTGCTGTCCAGCTGATCCTTGATGAGCTTCTCCCAACCTAGACGGCATGCTCCATTTGAGCCTGGTAGGCAAAAAATAATCGTGTTGTTTGCAAGTCCTGCAAGAGATCGAGATTGAATGGTTGAGTTGCCTATGTCGTCGTAGGAAAGTTGTCGAAACATTTCTCCAAATCCGAGAACTTCTTTGTCAAATAAGACTTTCACTGCTTCAGGTGTACTGTCTCGATTGGTAAATCCTGTGCCGCCGGTGATAATTATTCCGTTAACAGATTCATCCGATATCCACTGGGAGACAACAGCTCTAATTTTATAGACATCATCAGGTATGATTTTTTTCCCTGCTAAAGAGTGGCCGGCACTTTGAATGCATTCCGCTAGGTACCGCCCAGACGTGTCGGTCTCTTCTGTGCGAGAGTCCGAGATTGTTAATACAGCAAGGTCTAAAGAAATGTTTGGGCTTTGTTGGTTTGTCATAATGAGCAATATTCTACAATGAAATCGACGATGCTATCGATCTCCTTTAGTGAAAAAAGTGGTCCGTTACAGCCATACATCTTTGGATCAATATTTTTATCTGATGCAACAGCAACAAGCGGAGATTCATCAGGAAGAGGCTCTGGATTATGATCGGGTCTGATAACGGCTAGTTTTGGATGATCGCATTGTTTAAACCCCTCAATAATAACGATATCGACTGGTGTTAATTTCGAGAGCAATTCATCTAGAGTAGGCTCTATATTTTTCGATGAATTATCACGAGAGAGTTCATGCATTAACGCCCAGCGTTGACTTGATGCTATGAGAACTTGTTGAGCGCCAGCTTCACGATGGAGGTAGCTATCTTTTCCTGAGTGATCTATATCAAAATCATGATGAGCGTGCTTAATGGTGGCTACCGAAAAACCGCGTTGTGATAATGATTTAACAATGCCTGTGACAAGCGTTGTTTTGCCACTGTTTTTCCATCCTGTGATGCCAAATACTTTCATTGATTTAATATTTAAATTTATTACTGAAGCTGCAAAGGGCTGTTATTTTAAATGGCGCAGTGCAGGTGTCGCAGCGCATTTGTTTGTAGTTTTAGAAAATTATCCGCCTGTCATATTCATTAGGCGAACAATTTGAGGTTCATCAGAATGACTGAAGTGATGTTTCTCTGGTTTAATTTTAATAGCATCAACAATAGCTGCTTTTAGTTTTTCTCTGTCACCGGGATGTGCACGGACAACAGCGCGCAGATCAACAGAATGCTCATTACCTAGACACAGCAATAAGCGTCCCTCCGCTGTTAATCTAACTCTATTACACGTTGAACAAAAATTTTCACTGTGTGGAGAAATAAAACCTATCCTAGTTTTGGTGCCGAAGACTTGCCAATATCGTGATGGGCCGCCAGTTGTTTCTTTCACAGGGTCGATTTTAAAGGCTGGGGTAATGAGATCTCGTAAATCTTGGCTGCTACAAAACTCTTCAGCTCTGACGTGATCTGTAATCGAGCCTAGGGGCATTTCTTCAATAAAGCTGATATCTAATTCGTTTTCGCACGCGTATTTAACTAGGTCCGTTACTTCATCGGCATTTCTATTTTTAAGTATTACGGCGTTGAGTTTGATTTTATCGAAACCTACTTTTTTTGCAGTGGCGATGCCATCAAGTACTTTTGATAAATTACCAACGCGAGTCAGTGCGCGAAATCTATCTTCTTTCAAGCTATCAAGGCTGACATTAATACGTTTCACACCGGCAGATTTAAGTGCTGCGGCTTGCTGAGAAAGGTGAGAGCCGTTCGTGGTTAGTGTGAGCTCATCTAAATCTTCTAAGTTTCCTAGCTGATTAAAAAGAGAAATAATGTTTTTTCTGATTAGGGGTTCGCCACCGGTGATGCGAATTTTTTTTGCGCCTAATTCTGTAAAAGCGGCCGCTACTTCATACAGTTCTTCTAAAGTCAGTAGCTTCGCACGCGGCAAGAAAGTCATTTCTTCGGTCATACAATACACGCAGCGAAAGTCACAGCGGTCTGTCACTGAGATTCGCAAATAATCAATCGAACGCTGAAAGGGATCTATTAAAGCCATAGTTAGGTATCAGATAAATAAATTTGAAACAGCTCAAGTAAGTTTAAATATGCTGTGCTTATGAGCAGAAGCTCTTTACCAGTAAATTGCGAAGCGATCATTGTAGCAACGATTGTTCTTATTTAGATACGGTCGAATCAGCTTTATATTCTACTTTCAAGTCAATGTGCGTGTAAAAAGTGAATCTTTATGGTGCCGGGTTTATATTTTTTGCACTCAAATAATCGGTGTTGTTTGCTTTTAGGTGCTTCAACTCGGTTCTTTTTTGTTTTATTTTGGTGCTTCTTGTGTTTGTTTTTCCTTAACTAATTGATTTCAAAAGATTATTTTTTCATGTCTTTTTGTGGCATTTTAATTGCTAGTTAAGGATCTGTATATGTCATATCAGCAAGTGATAGTTGGTTTTGAAGATGAAGGCCGTCTTGTTAGATAGTTATTATTGAGATTGAACTTAAGAGTAGAGGTAGATGTTGATGAGCAAAGAGCGCGTACTAATTGTTGGAAATGGCATGGTAGGCCATAAGTTAATTGAGTCGCTCTTGCAGGTACCTGATTCTGACAAGTTTGAGCTTGCCACTTTTTCTGAAGAGCCTCGTTTAGCTTACGATCGTGTGCAATTAAGCAGTTATTTTGATGGAGCTACCGCAGATGATTTGTCGCTAACGAATGAAGATTTTTATAACGACAATAAGGTAAGTTTTATTCTTAATGACAAGATTGAGTCGATTGATATCGATGGCCAGCAGGTTGTTACGGCTTCAGGGAAAAAAGAAAAATACGATAAGCTTGTTCTAGCTACAGGTTCCTTTCCTTTTGTCCCTCCAATCCCCGGTAAAGATCAACCACATTGCTTGGTCTATAGAACCGTCGAAGATTTAGAAGCCATCACTGCATCTGCTAAAGAAAGTAAAGTCGGTGTTGTAGTCGGTGGGGGGCTTCTCGGTTTGGAAGCTGCTAATGCGTTGAAATGCCTTGGTTTAAAAACACACGTTGTAGAATTCGCACCACGATTAATGGCCGTTCAGTTAGATGAGGGTGGCGGCAATTTATTACGCAAAAAAATTGAAGAGCTTGATGTTGATGTTCACACAGAAAAAAACACAAAAGAAATTGTAGCTGGAGAAGAATGTCGATACCGAATGAACTTTGCGGATGGTTCTTTTTTAGAAACCGATATGATTTTGTTTTCTGCGGGCATTCGTCCACAAGATGAGTTGGCGAGAGCTTGTGGTTTAGACGTTGGCGAACGTGGTGGAATTGTTGTTAATAATTTTTGCCAAACGTCGCACGAGAAAATTTACGCTGTCGGCGAATGTGCACTTTGGGGTGGAAGAATTTATGGTTTAGTTGCACCAGGTTACCAAATGGCAAAAGTCGCTGCTTCTCATATGTCTGGTGGTTCTGACGAATTTGTTGGTGCGGACATGAGCACAAAATTAAAACTACTTGGTGTGGATGTTGCCAGTATTGGCGATGCGCATGGGCAAACGCCGGGTTGTCAGTCTTATATCTATCATGATCAAGTCAATGAAGTGTATAAGCGCCTTATTGTTTCAGAAGATGGTGAGCATTTATTAGGTGCTGTTTTAGTTGGGGACGTTGATAGCTACGGTAACTTGTTGCAAATAATGCTCAATGATATGCCACTCCCAGAAAATCCAGAGATATTAATTCTACCCAGCATTGATGGTGCAGCACCCGTTATGGGTGTAGAGGCGTTGCCAGAAACCGCACAAATTTGTTCGTGCAATGATGTTTCTAAAGGCGCAATTTGCTTAGCGGTACAAGAAGGTGCGCACACAATGGGTGATGTTAAAGCGGTTACTACAGCGTCGACATCGTGTGGTGGTTGTACGGCTTTAGTGAAACAGGTGTTAGACAGTGAGTTATTAAAGTTGGGTGTTGAAGTTTCAAATAATCTTTGCGAACACTTTTCTCATTCTCGACAAGAGCTTGCCGACATCGTCCGAGTGAAAGAAATTAAAACGTTTGATGAATTAATTGAGCAGCATGGTAAAGGGTATGGCTGTGAAATTTGTAAGCCAACAGTGGGTTCGATTCTGGCTTCTTACTGGAATGATTACATTCTCAAAGATGAGCATATGGGTTTGCAAGACACTAATGATGTGTTTTTAGCAAACATGCAAAAGGACGGCACCTATTCAGTCGTGCCAAGAGTTGCAGGTGGGGAAATTACACCAGAAAAGTTAATAGTGTTAGGTGAGGTTGCTAAAGATTTTGGTCTGTACACAAAAATAACGGGCGGGCAGAGAATTGATTTGTTTGGTGCTCAATTGCATGAGCTTCCTGCTATTTGGAAAATACTTGTCGATGCTGGTTTCGAAACGGGCCATGCATATGGCAAGTCATTAAGAACAGTAAAATCTTGTGTCGGAAGTTCTTGGTGTCGTTACGGTGTGCAAGATAGCGTCACTATGGCGATTGATATTGAAGAGCGCTATAGAGGTTTACGCTCACCTCATAAATTAAAAATGGCCGTGTCTGGTTGTACTCGAGAATGCGCCGAAGCTCAAAGTAAAGATGTCGGTATTATTTCAACAGAGAAAGGCTGGAATTTATATTTGTGTGGCAATGGTGGTATGCGTCCACGTCATGCCGATTTATTTGCAACGGATCTCGATGATGAAACGCTTGTAAAATATATTGACCGCTTTTTGATGTTCTATGTGCGAACGGCCGATAGATTACAAAGAACATCGGTTTGGTTGGAAAACTTAGAAGGCGGTTTGGATTATCTGAAAAAAGTCATTATTGATGACAAGTTGGGTATTTGTTCTGAACTAGAATCAGAAATGGATAGGGTAGTTGATACTTACCAGTGCGAATGGAAAACAACAATCGAAAGCCCAGAAAAGCTTAAACGATTCCAGCATTTTATTAATGCTAGTGAGGAAGATGATAATTTAGTTTATATGGATGAGCGTGGTCAAAAACGTCCCGCAACTAAAGAAGAACGCATTAAAATTCTGGAGGCCGTGTAATGGAAGCTGTAATGAATTCATTCCCTGATAAAGCAAAAGAAGAAAGCGGTGCTTGGACTTCTGTTTGTAAGCTTGAAGATATCACGCCGGATACTGGCGTTTGTGTTTTATTTAATGGAAAACAGATTGCTGTTTTTAGAGAACGAAAAAACAATCAAGTCTTCGCAATTTCAAATTATGATCCTTTTGGTGAGGCGAATGTGCTCTCGCGAGGTATTTTATGTTCCATCAACGATGTGTTAGTCGTTGCATCCCCTTTATATAAGCAGCATTTCAATCTCGCTACTGGCGAATGTTTGGAAGATGAAAGCTGTAAGATACAAACATTTTTAGTGCGAGAGAAAGAGGGCAGTGTTCAGCTTTCATCTTAGCTAGTCATAATCGTTTCTTTTTGTTCGTGTTACCAGTTGCTCTCTAAGCTTTGTGGGCGGTTCGCCGCCCTTTTTTTAAAAGCTATTGGTAAATAACCTATTTATTCTTTTATTGCATTTATGTTTTGAGCTGTTAAAGCATACGGAGTTGTTATGTCTGTAGATCGATTTAATATTTTTTCTTTTGCTGGAAAGATGAAAATACTTCACCTGTCTTGGATGGCTTTTTTCATCACCTTCTTTGTATGGTTTAACCATGCACCAATGATGATGGCAATTGGGGAATCATTAAACATATCTATGGATCAACTAAAGACTTTGTTGATTCTGAATGTTGCCTTAACCATTCCGGCGCGTGTTCTTATCGGGATGTTAACGGATAAATATGGACCTAGAATAGTTTACTCAGCACTTCTCATGGTTTGTTCTGTACCTTGCTTTATGTTTGCTCTCGCTGATAACTATTTACAGCTTGCGCTGGCTCGTTTTCTTTTGGGTTTTATTGGCGCTGGTTTTGTTATTGGAATTCGTATGGTTTCTGAGTGGTTTCCGGCAAATGAGCTGGGGACGGCAGAAGGTGTTTACGGGGGATGGGGAAACTTTGGTTCAGCAGCGGCAGCATTTACATTGCCGACAATAGCTCTTTTGTTTGGTGGTGATGATGGTTGGCGTTACGCGATTGGTCTAACAGGAGTTATTAGTTTCGCGTTCTCATTCATTTACTATAACAGTGTTAGTGATACGCCTAAGGGGTCGACTTATTTTAAACCTAAAAATATGGGCGCATTAGAAGTGACAAGTAAAGGTGATTTCTACATGTTGTTGATAATGAAGCTGCCGATGTACGGAGCTTTAGCGCTTTTAGCTTGGAAGTTATCTCCTCAAGGAGCGGGAATTCTTAGTACACTTGCGGTTAATTGTATTTATGTTGGATTGGTTCTTTTATATTTTTATGACCTGAAGCATGTCTGGGCTGTTAATAAAAATATCTTTGAAAAGCCTGTTCCTGAATTGCATCAATACAAATTTAAACAAGTAGCGGTTTTAAATATTTTATATTTTGCAACTTTTGGTTCTGAGTTGGCTGTTATTTCAATGTTACCTCTGTTTTTTGCTGAGACATTTACATTAGACCCCGTTGTTGCGGGAATGGTTGCTTCTGCCTATGCATTTATGAATTTAATGTCTCGCCCTTTAGGTGGCTTTATCAGTGATAAATTTGGGCGTCGTACAACATTACTAATTTTGACAGCAGGTCTAGCCATTGGATATTTTCTCATGGGGCTTGTCGATAATACTTGGGCTGTTTGGCTGGCTGTAGCTGCTGCCATGTTGTGTTCTTTCTTTGTTCAATCTGGAGAGGGCGCGGTGTTCGCTGTAGTTCCCTTAATTAAGCGACGATTAACTGGACAGATAGCAGGCATGACAGGTGCTTACGGAAATGTTGGTGCTGTAGTCTATTTGACGGTATTGTCGTTTGTTGATTACTCTACGTTTTTTTATGTTATTGCCGGAACAGCAGTACTTGGGTTTATTACCTTGTTGTTTATGGAAGAACCTCAAGGGCAAATGGCAGAAGTGCGTGAGGATGGTTCAGTTGAATTAATTGATGTGACGTAACATCAATTAATTCGCCGAATTAAAAAGCGTTGAGTTCTTCAGTCTTATTGTTTTCTATAAGTTCACTTTAATGCAGGCTGTGTGAAATAAATACATGACAGATTCGTCAGCTCAACTTGATGTTAGTTTTGGTGGTTACTCAATAGCAGGCGTCAAGTCTACGAATGAAGATGCGTTTGCTGCGCATCTTCCTTCATTGGGAGTTCGTTATTTAAAAGGAGCAGTTGCTTGTATAGCCGATGGCGTTAGCTGTAGCGAAAACGCCCAGCGTGCGAGTCAAACCAGCGTTACTCAATTTATCGAAGATTATTACAGTACACCAGATGCTTGGCCTGTAAAAACAGCGGCAGCTCGCGTTTTATCCTCAATGAATTCTTGGTTGTATCATTATGGTCAACAATCTTCTCTTCCGCATAATGGACTGGTAACTACTTTTAGTGCTGTCGTTTGTAAGTCGACAACGGCTCACTTATTTCACGTTGGTGATAGCCGTATCTACCGCCTTCGTTCTTCTCGTATCGAACAGATTACTCGTGACCATTCCCACAAGCAGGTTGGCAGTAAAGTATTTTTGACGAGGGCGCTAGGGATGGATAGTCGCCTTGAAGTTGATTATTTGCAAGAAGAGTTAGAGCAGGATGATTTATTTATTTTAACTACGGATGGTGTTCATGATTACATCTCAAAAAATACACTAGAAGGTTTGTTCACAGAAGAGTTCAGCGCCTCCACAGCAAATGATAGTGAATCATTAGAAAAGGTTGCAAAAAAAATAGTTGAAACCGCATTAAGTAATGGCAGTGAAGACAATATTAGTTGTTTGTTATGTCATGTCAAAGAATTACCCACAGAGCAAATTGATGAGGTTTATAGAAAGCTTACAGAATTAAAAATACCACCTGCAATGTCACCAGGGATGTCTATTGACGGTTTTGAAATTTTAAGTGTAGTTCATAGCGGAACGCGTAGTCATGTTTATCTGGCTTCAAAAAAAGACAGTGAAAAGAAATTTATTCTAAAAGCGCCTTCCGAAAATTTTTCTGATGATCCTCAATACTTAGATGGTTTTTTTCGAGAGCAGTGGGTGGGCAAACGAATAGATAACTCACGCGTAATGAAAATCTATGAGCGCCCTGAAAGCAGTCCTTTTCTTTATCATGTGTGTGAATATATTCCAGGGCAAACTCTTCGTCAGTGGATGTACGATAACCCCAATCCCAAACTCGAAGTTGTTAGAGAGCTCGCAAAGTCAATTATATTTGCGTTGAGGGTATTTCAAAGGCTGGGAATGACTCATCGAGATTTAAAACCAGAAAATATTATTCTTGATGAAAACAATCAAGCAAAAATCATTGATTTCGGGACAGTGCTTGTAGAAGGGCTGGAAGAAATAACTTCGCCATTATCAGAAGAAATTCCTGTTGGTTCGGTTGATTATATTGCGCCTGAATATTTATTGGGGAGCATTCATCCATCATCAGATTTGTTTTCTGTTGGAGTCATAATTTACGAAATGTTATGTGGCCACCTTCCTTATAAGGAGTCAACTGCGCAGCGTTACCCTAAGAGATTTGCCGAATGGCGCTTTCGGTCAATTTTAGGTTTCAGAAAAGATATTCCAGTCTGGATGGGGCTAGCGTTAAAAAAAGCAACGGAACCTGATCCAAGAAATCGCTATCAAGCTTTTTCTGAGTTTTTACATGATATTTCAACACCAAATGAATCGTTAATCTCCAAACAACAGCAAGTACCATTGATAGAAAGAAATCCAGTCTTGTTTTGGCAGGTATTAAGTTCCATTTTATTTTTGGTGATTCTTATTCAGTTCGTCCGGAATTGAAAATGGCTTCGAATATTTTAAATATTCTGTTCTAAAGAGCAAACGCTTAAAAACTAAGAGTATATTCTTATTTTTGAGGTGTTAATAAGAGCGGCCTACAATTGAGAAAATATAAAAATCAGGAAATACAGTAACTTTTTAGCCGATGAACACCTGCATTTAAAAGAATCGTTACTATTGATTGTTACGATCAGTAATACTCTAAGTACTCCACTCGTGTAGTCAGGACTTAAATGAGCTAAATCAATGAACTTAAAAAAAGTAATTGTTATACTCGCCGGCAGACTATGAAAATATTATAAATAACATGGTCAGGAGAGGTAAGTCGTTGGCTCAGCAGCTATCCAAATTTTAGCTGCCATGCAGGGCTGAAGGCTTTAAGATGAGAATAATTGGATATTGAAAAACTCTTAGTAGCTAAAAGCCCACAAGGCTTGATTAGTAATATTTAGAGAGATTTGGCCAACATTGCTAAATGACAAAAGCACAATACGTCTTCAAAATTTCTATTTTTCCACCTCTAGTTAATATTATATGGTTGATCAATTGTTGCCCAACAACTGTAATAAAATATTGACTCAGATGTAAAAAACGGTAAGCATAGCGCCCCGATAATAACTCTAATAGATCAGTTTTCTATATTTAATAAATTAGTAATACTCATAAAAACCAAAAAAGCAGGGGAACTTCATATGAAGAGAACACCACTCTATATGGCTATGGCAGGTCTTACTTTGTCAGCAGCCGCTACATTCACACAAGCACAGGATCAAGTGATAGAAGAGGTCGTCGTGACCGGTTCTTATATTGCTGGTTCGCCAGAAGATGCTGCCGTACCTGTTGATGTTATTACAGCAGAAGACATGAGTAAGGCCGGCTCTCCTGACATGCTTCAATTCATTAAAGATATGCCAGCAAGTTCTGGTGTTCTTGGTGATTCAAACCAATTCGATGGTAAAGCACAGGGTGCTGATGGTGCCGGTTCTGTAAACCTACGTGGCCTTGGTCCTCAGCGTACATTAGTTTTAGTGAATGGTCGTCGTATGGCGAACAACTCTACCACTGGTGCTGTTGATACTAACTTATTACCTTTGGCGGCTTTTGGTCGAGTAGAAGTCTTGAAAGATGGTGCGGCTGTACTTTACGGTTCTGACGCTATCGCTGGTGTTGTTAACTTCATCACCAAGAAAGATTTTGAAGGTATTGAAATCGGCGGTGATCATAAATTCATCGAAGGTTCGAATGGCGATACAACGTTGAAAGCAAACTGGGGTTGGGTTGGTGACGATTCAAATGTACTAGTGAGCTTAGGTTATCAAAAACGTTCACGACTCTCTGTTGCTGATCGAGATTGGGGCATGCTGCCTTTTGAGGCTAATGAGCAGGGTGGATGGTCTGGTGCGAGTAATCCGGCGGGCTTTATATCTTTATCTGCTGGTGGAGATGCCGGACAGTTTAACGATCCTGGCTGTGCAGACCTTGGTGGTACCGCACTTGACTCTCCTGTGACAGGAACTGACGGTACAGTTCCACGCTGTCGGTTTGAGTACACGCCTTTTGAAAATCTAGTTGACCCAATGGATCGTTATCAATTATTTAGTGAGTACAACACAACCTTTGGTTCTGATATAGACTTTCACTTAGAAGGACTTTACTCAAAAACTGAGACAGATTATTTTACCTCGCCTTCATACCTCGCGACACAGGCAGCTAGTGGGCCTTTTGGTTCGCCATATTATTCGATTCCTGCTGCTCATCCTGCAATGGCTGCTTTTGTGGCTGCGTATCCTTTAGCTACTACTAAGGCTGATACTACGGGAGCTCCTACAGGTGATGTGGCTGCATTGACTACGAATGGACTTTTACTAGCACAGCTGACTTTCCGTCCTTTTGGTTTGGGTGGCAACCCAGAGTTTAATAATGGTGCTGCACTAGGCGAGCGAGAGCATGAACAATATAGGGTTTCTACTGGCTTGAACGGCTCAATTTCAGATTCTATTAATTGGGATGTAAATCTTACTTATAGTGAGGTAACTACTTATCGTGAGCAGCGAGATACTATTGCTAATCATTTTCAAGCAGCATTAAGAGGTTTGGGTGGGCCCAATTGTGCTGCAGGCTCTGCAGCCGGTGATCCAGGGTGTTTCTGGTATAACCCTTTCAGTACTGCGATTCAATACAATGCACTGACTGGCCAATTAAACCCAAATTATGATGCGGCAAACGCAAATAATAATTCAGAATTAAACAACTGGATGTTTGCTAGTCGTTGGGATGAAACTAAGGTTTCAAATCTGACGTTTGATGCGGTTTTCTCCGGCGATATAGGTGTTGAGTTAGCCGGTGGCGATATTCAGTGGGCTGCTGGCGTACAATACCGCGATGACAGTTATGATCGAGAAGTGTCTGATAACCAGAACTTGGACATCAATAACTGCCCTGACGCAGCGTTAAATGCGTTTAACACTACAAACAGCTGTACTGGAACAGAGAATACAGGGATTTTCTTTTTCTTGGGTGGAAGTCGTAACTCAAGTCTAGATCAAGATGTATCAGCAATCTTCACAGAGTGGTCGCTTCCAATCTTAGATACCCTTGAAGTCAATTTGGCTCTTCGATATGAGGACTATGGTGATACTGATACGACGGATCCAAAACTTGCTGTCCGTTGGCAGGCAACTGATTGGATGGCTATTCGAGGCTCTTATAGCTCGACTTTTCGTGCACCCACTCAGTTACAACAAGAGTCAGGATCGGCTACATCTCTACAGTTGATTGGTAAATCATTTAGAGCTATCGATACCTATGGTAATGCGGATTTGATTCCAGAATCAGCAGATGCTTATGGTTTTGGATTTATTTTCAACCCAGCTAACTTTAATGCAACCCTTGATTACTGGCGTTTTGATTTAGAGGATACGTTGACCACTGATCCACTTGGTGGAATGGTAGATACTTTGTTTGGAGCCGGTGGTACTGATAATTGTGGTAATGCTGCTTATGCTGCTCTAGAGGCGCGATTCACATTTAGTGGTGCGTGTGGTATTGCAAACGTCGCTCGTGTTGAAACATACGTAGTTAATGGTTCTTCTCGTGAAATCGATGGTATTGATTTCAGTATTAGTAACTATTGGGACTTAAGTAATGGAGATGTTGTTACTCTAGGCACTCAGGGCTCATACACTCTAGGTTATGACTTAGAAGATGTCTTTGTAGACGGTGTTTTGGTTGAATCAGCACGTGATGCGACTGGCTACCTAAATGCCCAAACAAGTGCATACCCACTACCTGAGCTTAAAGGTCAGGTCTATGGTGAGTACACTAAAGGAGATGCAAACTTCCGTTTAGTCTCTAAATACACTGACGAGTACATCGATCAGCGTTACAATGTGCCAGTTGATAGTCAATTGACTTGGGATTTCCATTACCGTTATTTGTGGAACACTGATCTAGCTGAAACAGTCATCAACGTATCTGTTGAGAACTTGACTGATAAAGATCCATCATTTGCTCGTCTTGATTTGGATTACGATCCTTTCACTGGCAACGCACTTGGTCGTACTTTCAAAGTTGGTGTTAGCGCTAAATTCTAATACGCTTCTTTGAAAAAATAATTGAGTAGTTTTACTCGATCGAAAAACCCCGCTAGTTTCTAGTGGGGTTTTTTACTTTTTATTGACGATGTATTTCCTCTGCTAAATTATTATTGCCACTTAATGTGTTGTTCTTTGAGTCTATAGTAGACTACGCCTCTTAAATTTATGTGTGCCACAGAAAAGGTTTTATTCATGTCTCAGTCATTTCACCCACCTGTTCGTACGTTGATGGGCCCAGGCCCTTCGGATGTTAACCCTAGAGTTCTTGAAGCTTTATCTCGGCCAACCATTGGCCATTTGGACCCCGAATTTATTCGTTTGATGGATGAGATAAAAGAGCTGCTGCAATATGCATTTAAGACCAAGAACCGATTAACTTTACCAGTCTCAGCTCCAGGTTCTGCGGGGATGGAAGCTTGCTTCGTTAATTTGCTCGAAGCTGGAGATACCGTTGTTGTCTGTCAAAATGGTGTTTTTGGTGGACGAATGAAAGAGAACGTGGAGCGTTGCGGCGCGACGGCCATTATGGTCCAAGATGATTGGGGAAAGGCTGTTGATGTTGCAAAAGTTGAAGAAGCTTTAAAAGCAAATCCCGAAGCTAAGGCGCTAGCATTTGTTCATGCAGAAACGTCAACAGGCGCCCTCTCTGATGCAAAAGCACTTTGCGCGCTGGCAAAAAAATATGACTGTTTGAGTATTGTTGATACCGTGACGTCGTTGGGGGGGGTAGAGGTTGATGTTGATGGTTGGGGTGCTGATGCGGTTTATTCTGGGACTCAAAAATGCTTGTCGTGTATTCCAGGAATTTCACCGGTCACTTTTAGTGAAAAAGCAGTAGCGGCTATTAAAGCCAGAAAAAATAAAGTGCAAAGCTGGTTTTTGGATATGGATTTAGTGATGGGTTATTGGGGTGGAGAAACCAAACGTGCCTATCATCATACCGCGCCGATCAATCCCCTATACGCATTACATGAGTCGCTATTAATTTTAAAAGAAGAAGGTTTAGACGCAGCGTGGGCAAGGCACGCAAAAAATCATCAAGCATTGGTGGCGGGCCTTGAAGCGATGGGTCTGACTTTTGTTGTCGATAAAGCTTGTCGCTTACCACAATTGAATAGTGTCAGTGTCCCTGATGGTGTTGATGAAGCTGCTGTGCGACAGGCGTTGCTCAGCAACTACAGCTTAGAGATTGGAGCCGGCCTTGGAGCATTGGCGGGCAAGGTGTGGCGTATTGGCTTAATGGGCTTTGCAAGCAATCAAAAGAATGTTTTATTGTGTTTGAATGCGCTAGATAATACGTTATCGGCGATGGGTGCAAATATTAAAAGCGGTGTAGCGGTTGATGCTGCGAATAAAATATTTTCCAAGTAGGCTTACTCTTATTTATAAAATTTTGAGTTGAAAGGCTCTTAATTGAAAAGTTTTAAGCTGAAAGATCAAGTTGGCTAAGACCAAGTAGATTATCGTTAAAAGTTTAATTTATCATTCAGCAAATAACGAAAAACGCCTAGCAAGTCTTGATTAGAGGCCTTGCTAGGCGTTTTTCGTATGTGCTTTAAATTAGAAAAGCTAAGACATTTTGGCTTGTAGATAGTTTTCTAAGCCAACTTTTTGAATTAAACCGAGTTGAGTTTCTAGCCAGTCAACATGTTCTTCTTCTGACTCTAGAATACTATTTAATAGATCACGGGTGACAAAATCTTTGATAGATTCACAGTAGACGATACCTTCTCTTAAATCGGGTAGGGCATTCAGTTCTAGCTTTAAGTCGCATTCAAGTATTTCTTTTGTATCTTCGCCGATCATTAATTTTCCAAGATCCTGAAGGTTTGGGAGTCCCTCTAAAAATAAAATGCGTTCGACTAATTGGTCCGCATGTTTCATTTCATCGATTGATTCTTCATGTTCGTGATCGGCTAGCTCTTTTAACCCCCAATCTTTATACATTTTGGAATGCAGAAAATATTGATTGATGGCGATGAGCTCGTTTCCAAGAACTTTGTTAAGAATGCTGATGACTTTTGGGTCGCCTTTCATAGTAGGACTCCGATAAATTCGGTTAATGGATTATTGTTGCGGAGTATAACGCAGGGAGTTTCTTTTCTGTATATTTTGAGGTGTATAAGAGTCGTTACGGAGAGGTAAACAAGTTAGTGCTGCCCTAAATGTGAGTTTTTAGGCGGCGGCGTAGGGAAGAGCTTGAGAGTTGTTTGCGTAAAGGTCATCTAACGTTTCGTGAATAATGTCGTTAGCAAGACAGGCGCAGCGGCCGCATTGATTAGCGACTCCAAGCTCATTTTGAACAGCTTGCAAGTTCTCGGCACCATTACGCACTGAGCGTTTTATGGCCCGATCTGTAACATTATTGCAAAGACAGACATACATTCTAGAATTCTCGATTTTTAAGGCTTTTTTGGTTTCAAGTAATAAGCTCTCTTCATCTTAATTTGCTTGAAGGGAGATTTCTTTAAACGCGTCAAATCTTAACGCTAACGAGAACGATTGTCAATTGCATATAAGAGAGGGGGAGTTCTCCTCGAGAAAAGATAGAAACTTCTTTGTGACAGAGGAAATCCAAGTAACCTATTGACCTCATTTGAAAAATTAATGAGTCAGTGTCCATAGGTTTATGTATGATAGCGTCAAACTATTGAAAAAAGACTTTTTGATTAATCTTTTCTCGGTTTGTTCAAAGTTTATGCGACGAACGAAGAGGGCTTTGAGTGGCCTTCTCTCTTTAAATGTTAGTTTTTGAAACATTATCGACGTATTTTCTTGGACATTTAATTTTCTCAACACACTAACAATTGGAGATAGATATGGGCGTATTAGTTGGATTACCAGCACCCGATTTCACAGTTCCTGCGGTTTTAGCCTCAGGGGAAATCGTTGACGAATTTAGTTTGTCAGCAGCAATTAAAGGTAAAAAAGCCGTTGTTTTCTTTTACCCCCTAGATTTTACGTTTGTATGTCCATCAGAGTTATTGGCATTTGATCATCGTATCGAGGCATTTAAAAAGCGTAATGTTGAAGTAATTGGCGTTTCTATCGATTCTCATTTCAGCCATAACGCTTGGAGAAATACACCGGTTGATCAAGGTGGTATTGGTCCAGTTCGTTATACGCTTGCTGCTGATATGACTCATGAAATTGCAAAAGCCTATGATGTTGAGTCACCTGGTGGCATGGCTTACCGTGGATCTTTCTTAATTGATGAAGATGGTCTCGTTCGTCATCAAGTGATCAATGATTTACCTCTTGGTCGTAACATCGATGAAATGCTACGTATGGTTGATGCGTTAGCCTTTAATCAAGAGCACGGTGAAGTTTGCCCTGCTGGCTGGAAAGAAGGTGATAAGGGTATGGATGCTTCTCCTGATGGTGTTGCTTCTTACCTTAGCCAAAATGCTGACAAGCTTTAAGCTGGTACAGTAACAATAGCGCATAAAAAAACCGGCATTAGCCGGTTTTTTTATGCGCGTTGATGTTTAAGGATAAAAAATCAAATGGGTTGAAAGCTTTTGCGAATAAAAGGATTGAGCATTCGCCACAACCGACCTGTAAATTGTAATGGTGCTTCTTGTACGGTTAAACAAATGCATTCAGCGTCTTTGGTTGCGACCGGTGTGTGTTGGTGCTGATCGTTTCTTAACATGAAATCACCAGCCTTATAGATACCATCTTCATCAGAAAAGCTGCCACTTAATATTAAGGTGTACTCATCTCCCATATGTTTGTGGTTGCTAATTTTCCCGCCAGGCTTGATTCGTAGCAGGCTAACGGCAGCTCCCAGTTCATCTTTAAACAACAAACAAGTTTTTGCTGAGGCGGTTGCAATGCTCCAATCTAACGCTGAAAAATCATCAGGTACAAACGAACGGATAGCCCGAGGGATATTTAAGTTAGAGCCATTGGAGGAACTAGAAGGTTTTGATACCTTTTCAAAATCTTTTGTCTCTTCTGTTGAGGCAGGTGAAGCTGGTACTTCAGCTTTAGTTCGAGTAATCGATTGAAGAACCTTGTTTTTTAGTTGATCGCTCACTTTCTGTGATTCGAGTTTACTAATTAAGGCACCACCAATAGCATTGTTACGCTTGTGAGCCGCTTTGCATTGTGAGCAAAGCTCTATATGAGACGCGATGCAAACTGCATTGCCGCCTGTAACGTTGCCAGCAGAATAGTCTAATAATAATTCGTCAGATGGGTGATGGTTGATTGATGTCATCACGCACTCCTCATCATGGTTTCTAATTTTTTCAAAGCAAGTCTCACTCTGGACTTTACTGTGCCAAGAGGGAGTTTTAACTCATGGGCCGTTTGTTGTTGAGTCTTTCCTTGAAGATAGACTTTGGTCAGTACTTGCTGTTGCTCTGAGGGAAGTTCTTTCAGTGACAAATGAATATTCATGTCGATGCGATGCTGCTGAACAGCACCAAAAGGATCGGGTTCTGAATCGTCTTCGTACCAAAGGTCATCAACGGTTAAATTAATATGCGCTTTAGCTTTTCGAATTTGATCAATCCGACAGTTTCTTGTCATAGTAAATAACCAAGTGCTCACGCTAGCAAGTTCAGGTTTATAGGTATGGCATTTATTCCATACTTTAATCATGACCTCCTGAACAAGATCGTCAGCGACTAGATCCGCACCAGGTTGTTTTGCATGGCTAAATGCTTTGATTTTTGGCGCAAAGTAATCAAAGAACTGGCCGAAGGCAATTTCATCGCGTTCGTGGGCAATTTTCGAAACGACCTGAGTCCAGTCAATGGCGTCAGGGTCTTTGTACCCTTCATCTCTCTTTTTCATAACGTGGATAATAGCTGTCATAGGCTCGATGGTTCCACTGATTAATGTCAATAATTTGGTAATGAGTAATTTGTAGAGGGTTTTACGCGTGATGGATGCTAAAAGATCACTCTAGATTGGTTTTTCATGGTCGATAGGCCGGGGTGGTCTTGAGTTTGATCCAATTACAGTCAAAAACCGTACAAGCACTATAGGCATAACAAATCTGATCGACTGTATCAGAAGATTAGCGGATGAATTGGGATGAAAGAGGGCGAATTTTGAATTTCGATAATTTAAAAAAAGAAACATTAGATAAAGAGACCGTTGTTGAGCGTTTTAAATTGTTCTACTCAACATTGGTCGATACGACTAGAGATGCCCATGAATGGGCTGAACTTGATTCGATCTATACCGAAGATATTTACTTCTGTGACCCCGTACATTCAGTCGAGAGTCGGCAGTCGTTACATCATTACATGTCTGATATGTGTGACAATTTAAGTGAGTGTCGCTTTGTCTATTTGGATGAGGTCATTCTTAATGGAACGGCTTACATAAAATGGGATATGTACTTTAGGCATCCAAAACTAGGCAACAAAAGTATACAGGTCCGCGGGGTAAGTCAGATTGAGTTCAATGAAAAGGGCATTTTCTATCATGAAGATTTTTACGATATGGGTGCAATGCTTTATGAAAACATCCCTTTGTTAGGCGGTGGCGTCAGGTGGTTGAAGCGACGATTAGTGCAGGCTTCGGCGTAGTCGGTAGTTTAAACACTTGATAAATTGCGCATCTTAAATCGTTAAAAACGAAAACACAAAAAAGAAAAAAGCAAAGTAAAACTAGTGAGATCTATGATGAAAACAAGCGGCAATCAAGAAGTTGTTTGGGTTACAGGAGCGTCAAGCGGTATTGGCCGAGGGCTCGCCAAGAGATTAGCAGAGCAGGGCAGCTGCGTAATTGCGAGTGCTCGAAGCATAGATATACTTAAAGATCTCTCTCAAGAAAATAAAAATATTACACCTCGGTCGCTTGATGTTTGTGATGCGAATAGTTTAAGTGCCGCGGCTACTGACATTCAAAATCAATTTGGATATATCGATAAAGTTATTATCAATGCAGGGAGCTGTGAATATTTCGATGTTACGGATCCCGATTGGGATATGATGCGACGGGTAATGGAGGTCAACTATTTTGGATCAATTAATACTGTTGCCCAGGCTTTGCCGTTACTCAGGAATGCTATTTCGAAAAACAAATCAGAACACTCAAATAATTTAGAAAATAAACAACCGGAAATTATAGTCATCGCATCATTGGCATCCGTTGTTCCTTTTCCTCGTGCAGAAGCTTACGGTTCGTCAAAAGCCGCGCTTCAGTATTTTTTTGAATCGCTACGTGTTGACTTAGCAAAAGAAAATATAGCTGTAACGATTGTTCAGCCAGGCTTTGTAAAAACTCCCTTAACGGATAAAAACGATTTCCCAATGCCGTTTTTGATCGACGTTGATACGGCAGTTAATGTCATCGTCGATAAGATCAAATCGAAACGAAAATTATTTTACTTTCCTAAGCGTTTAGGTTGGTTGATCTATTTTATGCGAGCAGTCCCAGCGCTTTGGCATTGGTTGGTGACTAAACAATTAGCCCGTTAGCAAACAGCCTTTTAACTATCACCCCTTTAGTCATTAGCTGGTTTAATACATTGATTTCGGATAATAATATGAATGATTTAGCAGATAAAAATATGGATGTTAGTCAGCGGAAAAGAGTAGCGATCATAGGTTCCGGGATTTCGGGTTTAACCTGTGCGTATCTATTACATAACTATGCAAAAAATATCGATATTACATTGTTTGAGTCAGAAGATCGTTTGGGAGGTCATACCGCTACGGTAGCCGTTAAAAACGGAGGCGATGAGTTAAATATTGATACGGGCTTTATTGTTTACAACGATTGGACCTATCCTAATTTTATTCGCCTTTTGGCAGAAATCGGTGTTGAAAACCAACCAACTGATATGAGCTTTAGCGCGAGTTGTAGTGATACAGGTATTGAGTATAGCGGCAATAATTTAAATACCTTATTTGCTCAGCGTAGTAATTTAATCAAGCCTACATTTCTTAAAATGGTTTGGAATATTGTCAAGTTTAATAAGCAAGCCATTGCAGATTTAGAAAATGGCGTCATACAAGAAGATGCAACACTTGGCGACTACCTCGCTGCAAATAACTACAACGGTCTTTTTACTTCGCACTACTTAGTGCCTATGTGCTCCGCTATTTGGTCGGCATCAACACAGTCGGTGCTGTCGTTTCCATTATTGTTCTTTGTTAAATTTTTTAAAAACCATGGATTGTTGAGCATTAATAACCGACCGCAGTGGCGTGTGATTAAAGGTGGTTCAAAATCCTATATAGATCCTTTAATCAAGACATTTAAAGATCGTATTAGTTTAGGTGCTCGCATCGCTCATGTTGAGCGTCGAGAGGCCGATGTTTTGATTGTGGAGGATGCGGGTAAAACGCATCATTTTGATGAGGTTGTGTTTGCTTGCCATAGTGATCAAGCATTGCGTCTGCTTGGGGATGCTTCTGCTAATGAAAAAGAAATCTTAAGTGCTATTCCATACAGCAATAACGATGTGGTTCTGCATACAGATACCAACTTACTGCCAAGAAATAAAAAGACATGGGCCGCATGGAATTACTTGCTAACAAAGGGGAAAGAAGAGTCAGCCGTACTAACTTACGACATGAATATACTTCAGGGCATCGAAAGTAAACATACGTATTGCGTCACGCTAAACGCTACAAATGCTATTGATCCAGAAAAAATACTAGGCCGATATCAGTATGCTCATCCTCAATTTTCTTTGGATGGTGTTCGTGCTCAAGAACGTTGGGGCGAAATAAATGGTAACAATAAAACATGGTTTTGTGGTGCCTACTGGCGAAACGGTTTTCATGAGGACGGTGTATCGAGTGGTCGTCGTGTTGCTGAGCATCTTGGAGCTGTTTGGAAGTGATATGAAAAACTTAAAAAGTGCTATCTATAAAGGAACTCTAATTCATGAACGAGTGGAGCCAAGGCGCCATCGTTTCGAATATTCTGTATTTATGATGTATATAGATTTAAGCGAAGTGGAAGCTGTTTTTTCAAAAGCTATTGAGTGGTCTTTTAAAAAACCAGCAATCGCATGGATGAAAAGAAAAGATTTTATCGGCTCTGAAAGTTTGTCAATTTCAGAAGGGGTCAAAGAAAGAATTAAAGAAGAAACCGGTCAGGATTTTAAAGGGTCGATTCGAGTACTGACTAACCTTCGTTATTTTGGATTCATTATGAATCCTTTGGTTTGCTATTACTGTTTTGATGGTGAAGAGAAACTTGAATACATTGTGGCGGAAGTGACTAACACCCCGTGGAAAGAAAAGCACAGTTATGTGTTGCGATGTAATCCAAATGAATCAGTACAGCGTATAAGCTTTGAAAAAGAAATGCATGTATCTCCCTTTAACAGTATGGATATGAGTTATCGGTGGCAGAGCAATAATCCAGGAGAGGCGTTAACTATTCGGCTGCTCAATTGGTTTAAAGGTAAGCGCCACTTTGAAGCTAACTTACTGCTGGAGCGTGAAGAAATTTCTTCTGTTTCATTGCATAAGCTTATGATTTTCTATCCTTGGATGACCTTAAAAGTGTGCGGAGCAATTTATTGGCAAGCATTAAGGATTTATTTGAAAGGAATACGGTTTGTTCCTCATCCCAAAGCTTGATTGCAGGCATCGATGAAAGGGTTAGATAAATATTTATTTAGATAATCACTGAGTAGAAAATAATTAAAGATTAATTACAAGTCAGGAACCAGTTGATATGCCATACACAGGAATTGATGATTTACAATTAAACGTTAGAAAACAAAAGCCATTGTTTGATGCTATGGCAAAAAAAGGCGTTGTGAAGGCCCTTAGTTTTCTGAAGTTTGGTCGATTAGTGGTAGAGGAGAATGGCCACGTTTATTCGTATGGCCAGCCAGCGAATGAAACGGATCTTGTCGCTAATCTTTCTGTTCATGCGCCATCAGTATATCGCGATGTCTTGTTTAGCGGCACTATCGGCGCAGGCGAAAGTTATATGTTGGGTCATTGGACCACCCCTGACTTGCTAAAAGTGATACGCGTTTTAGTGTTAAATATGCAGGTGGTAGAGTATCTAGATAACAATACGTCATTGTTGAATAAAATCTCTCACTTTTTGCTGCATTTATCTAATCTCAATACTAAGCAGGGTTCGCAAAAAAATATCAGTGCGCATTACGACTTAGGGAATGATTTCTTTAAATTGATTCTTGATAAAAGCATGATGTATTCGGCAGCGATCTATCCTACAAATGATTCCCCACTTGAAGTTGCAGCAGAATATAAACTTGAGCGTATTTGTCAAAAGCTCAAACTAAAATCTTCCGATCATCTTCTTGAAATAGGAACGGGGTGGGGTGGCATGGCAATTTATGCGGCTAAACATTATGGCTGTAAAGTGACAACCACAACTATTTCTAAAGAGCAGTATGCTCATGCAAAACAGTGGGTTGAAAGCGAAGGCTTGTCCGATAAGGTTGATCTGTTACTGGAAGATTATCGAGATTTGAAAGGTGCCTACGATAAAATAGTGTCTATAGAAATGATTGAGGCTGTAGGGCACAAGTTTTACGAAAGTTATTTCTCAAAATGCAGTCGGTTGTTAAAGGATGATGGTTTGATGCTGATTCAAGCTATTACTATCCCTGATCAGCGTTATCATCAAGCTAAAAACTCTATCGATTTTATTCAGAAATATATATTCCCTGGCGGTTGCCTACCATCTAATTCCGTTATTGCAAAACATATTGCTGATGATACCAATATGCAAATCGTCGGGCTTGAAGATATTACGATGCATTATGCAAAAACATTAAAAGAATGGCGAAAACGTTTTTTTGAAAATATTAATGCCGTCATGTCACAAGGATTCGATAATCGCTTTGTTCGCATGTGGGAATTCTATATGTGTTATTGCGAGGCCGGTTTTCAAGAGCGAGTTATTGGAACCAGCCAGTTTGTTTTTGCGAAGCCCAGTGCGCGCTTACGTATTGAATAGCGTGTTTTTTTAAAACCCTACAGTAAAAAGCATAATGAATAGCGTTACTAAAAAAGTTATTAACTTTGTCATGTTTCAAGTGGGGTGGTTTTTATGCGTGATAATGCAAGATCAGTATTTTCTAGCAGGAATATACACCGTAGTTGCGATTGTAATACATCATTTATTTATCGTTGATAATTTCCGTGAGTGGTTAGGTGTCGCTGTAGTGGTCGCTGTGGGTGTCTTGATGGATTCGCTGTTTAATTTTTGGGGTATCTTAGGTTTTAGTGACTTACATTTATTTTCTTTTGTTTCGCTCAATATTTCAGTTATACCTTTTTGGTTGGCATGCATCTGGATGCTTTTTGCCATGACACTGTGTCATGGCTTGTCATGGTTAAACAGTAAGCTACTGTTAGCTGCTTTGTTCTCTGCTGTTGCTGGCCCTTTATCGTACATCGCGGGTGCTAGATTATCGGGAGGTTTTGTATCTCTTGGTTATCCTCTGTGGTTATCGATAGTTGTTCTGTCTTTATTTTGGAGTGTGATGGTTCCCTGTGGTTTTGTTGTGATGAGAAAGCTAAATATTTTCAAGCCCCTGAAAGTGTTGCTGTGATCGGGCCTAAAAATACAACTAAGTTATCAGCGTTTGAGGCCATGATGAAAAACACAGTGAGATTGCCGACTATCTCGTTGCTGGCTAATTTTTTTTTAATGGTTGGGATTTATTTTTTTACTTCTCTGTCAGCGTGGAGCGAATCTTTTATCGATCAGGCTTTACTTATTAATGAAAAGCCTTTTCTTGTTGGAGCGGCTTCTGATTTAAAGACGAATCAATTCTTATACAATGAATATCATTACAGCTTTGAAGAAGGCAAAAAATATATTGTTGTTTATAAAGATGCTGACGATAAGGTGATAGCAGAAAAAGAACTGCTGTATGCGAAAGCCCTAGCAGATACCAACCCGAGGCTAATGCAGAGTAATTATTTGTCGGGTGAGCGGATAGAGGTTGATACGTTAAGAGCTGGATTTCGCGTCGCTATAGAATATCGAGAATCTACTGATGACGAAGTGAAACGTAAAGAATTTGTGAAACCACAAGGTTTGGTAGTCGATGCGGGATTCAATCAGTTTATTGTTGAAGAGTGGTCTTCGCTTTTGAAAGATGAAACGGTTCGCTTTGAATACTTAGCGCCCTCGCAACAGAAAACGTTTGCGTTTACTGCGAAGAAAGAGAGTTGTGATGACATTAAATTAAGCTCATCTAGCTCTAGTTTTTCCTCTAGCTTCAATAGTAATGAAGTGACTTGTTTTTCTATTGCACCTAAGTCTTGGTTTGTGAGGCAGTTTGTTGCTTCTATCTCCCTTGTTTATGATTCATCGTCTAAACGATTGCTTAGATTTTCAGGGTTAGGAAATATTGGGAATGCGAGTGGTGAATATATGCAGGTGGATATTCGTTACCAGTATACTGATGAAGATCGATTAGCTAGGCTATAATTTTTATTCTTTTCTGTTGTTTTTCTTTATCTCTCGTTATTACTCTTGTTCTTTATCTTTCTGTGGCGCTCGCCAATTAAAATTCCCATCCTCCAAGTTCTTGCCAGCGGTTCACAATATTGCAAAACAGTTCTGCGGTTTTTTCGGCATCGTATGCAGCTGAGTGAGCGCTGTCATTGCTGAATTCTATTCCGCTAGCCTGGCAGGCCTTTGCTAGAACTGTTTGGCCAAATGCTAAGCCTGCTAAGGTAGCTGTGTCAAAGCAAGAAAAAGGGTGAAAGGGATTACGTTTGACTTGGCAGCGATTAATGGCTGCATTCAAAAAGCCTAAATCAAAATGGGCGTTATGCCCGACAATAACGGCACGATTACAGCCGTGTTGTTTCACTTCGCGTCGTATAGGTCGAATTAATTCTGCCATGACAAATTCTTCGGGTTCTGCCATTCGGTCGGGAGAGTCGAGGTCGATACCTGTAAAATCTAATGCAGATTGCTCAATGTTGGCACCCTCGTAAGGATCAACGTGAAACTCAAAGGTTTGGTGCGGTGAAATAAAACCTTTTTCATCGATACTTAATGTGACCGCGGCAATTTCTAATAATGCATCGGTGTGTGCGTTAAATCCGCCGGTTTCAACATCAATAACAACGGGTAAAAAACCTCTAAAGCGTTTGGCGAGAAGAGATTTCTCGGTGTCGTTATTGGTCGAGTTTTCTTCGTTATCAAATGTTGTTGTCACGGATTACTCTTTCTCTTTTTGGGCCAGTTTTTTAAGTCAATAAAAAACGAAATGTTTTGATGGCGGTTATAAATTAGCTGTTTGTTATTTGCTGAGTGTTTTGACGATCCAGCCTAGTTTTTCGCCGGCCAAAAGAGGAGTCATCTGTTGTTGTCCTAATGATACGCTTTCGGGAATTGTCCATTCAGACTTCTCTAAGATTACGCTACCGCTGTTTCGAGGTAGGCCATAAAAGTCAGGACCAAAATGACTGGCAAAGTCTTCTAACTTATCGAGCGCATTTTCTTTTTCAAACACTTCAGCATACATTTCTAATGATGCATGCGATGTGTAACATCCCGCACAGCCACAAGCGATTTCTTTTTTGTTTGTTGCGTGGGGTGCTGAATCTGTTCCTAAGAAAAATTTTGGGCTTCCACTGATGGCTGCTTTTATTAATGCTTGCTGGTGACGATTACTTTTTAAAATGGGAAGACAATAATAGTGCGGCCGTAACCCACCTGCTAATAATGCATTGCGATTAAATAATAAATGATGAGCTGTGATGGTCGCGGCAATATTTTTATTGGCTTCAAGCACAAAATTGACGGCTTGTTCTGTTGATATGTGTTCTAAGACAATTTTTAAGTTTGGGAATTTTTTTGTTAGGGGTTTAAGTGTTCTTTCAATAAAGACATCTTCACGGTCAAAAATGTCAATCTCAGCGTCTGTCACTTCTCCGTGGACCAGCAAAAGCATATTAGCTTTATCCATGGCCTCGAGTGCAGGGTAGGTATTAACAATATCAGTAACGCCGGCATCGGAGTTGGTTGTGGCGCCTGCGGGATATAGCTTACAAGCTACAACACCAGCTTTTTTTGCTTTTGCGATTTCTTCTGGTGTTGTTTTATCTGTGAGATATAACACCATCAAAGGCTTAAAGTTTTTGCCCTTTGGAATAGCGGCTTCAATTCTTTGTTGGTAGGCAAGTGCTTGTTCTGCGGTTGTTACGGGCGGCACTAGATTAGGCATGATGATAGCTCGGCCATAATACCGCGATACATCCTGCACTGTTGTCGCTAAGGCTTCTCCATCGCGAAGGTGGATATGCCAGTCATCAGGTTGAGTAATTGTCAGTTGAGAAGTCATGTCGTCAGTATGTGCCTTAGTCAATATAAGTGCCTATTAATCTACGCATCGCATCCTACCGAAAATAGCGATTAAAGCACAGCGTACTCTGGCCGATAACCTGATATAGCTCTCTGTTTATACTGTTGAATGTCTGGGAAAGCAGGAGTCAATTCAGTTAAGGATATGTGAGAAGGTGTTAACTAAACAGATGTTATCCAGCGATTCACAAAAGGTAGCCCGCATACAATATAAAAGAGTCTCTAATCAGACTTCTTTGATGTTCCTTATATATGCATTTTTTTCTGTGAGTCTTTTTCTCAGCTATTCTGTTTCAGTCAACGCTTCAGCATTTGAATCAGACCCTACCGAATCAGAATGGCTGGTGAACAATTCTGTATTCGAATGCCGGTTAAGTCACGATATCCCTTACTTTGGCGATGCTGTTTTTTTTCAGAAAGCAGGTGAATCTCAAGCATTCTTTGTCAGCGGTTATACACCTCGCTTTAAAAGCGGTAAGGCGGCACTGAGATCCGAAGCTCCTGTGTGGAAAAAAAACGGTGTCGATAAAGATCTCGGTTTTATTTCTGTACGAGAAAGTAAAAGGCCGATTCGGCTTGATAACCAAATGTCAGAGCGTATTTTGGCAGAATTGCGTAATGGTATGGATGTATTTGTCGAGCGTCGGCCTTGGTATGGTTCAGAGGAGTCGCTTAGAGCGGGGATTAGAGCAGTAAATTTCAGAGCTGCTTATGATAATTATCTACGTTGTATCGCTGGGTTATTGCCGGTGAATTTTGAGCAGATTGAAAGGTCTGCGATTTATTTTGGCTCAGGGAAAGAAGCGTTATTGCCGAGTGAAGTTCGTAAACTCGATAATATTGGTACCTATTACAAAGCTGATCGATCAGTAAAAACGTTTTATGTTGATGGGCATAGTGATGGTGCCGGGTCTCGCTCAGACAATTTAGTACTGTCTCAGGAGCGAGCTGAAATGGTGGTGAAGTTTTTGGTTGCCCGCGGAATTCCTGAAGAGTCCATCATTACTCGCTGGCATGGCGAACGCTATCCTGTAGCGTCCAATCAAAGCCGCAAGGGTCGTTCTCAAAATCGACGGGTGACAATTCGGTTGAGTCGAGAAGCAGCTGAGAGGCCAGCAGAAAAGCTTATGACGGGTGATGATCAGGTTGCTAGCCGTTAGCCATCTAGCCTAACAGTGCAATTGACAGGGCAGCCATAGATTTCAGGCATTCTTTGGCTTTGATATTAATAGTGTTTTAACGATACAATCCACCGCTGCCATCGAGTTCTTTGATGGCGAGATAATCATCGAGAAGATTAATTCGGTCAATCTTAGCGTCATTTATCACCTCTAAATAGAGCTTTATAAAAGTAATTACCTTCCTGTTTTAAAGGCTTAAGCTTTTTATTCTGGTTATTTTTTACTTCGGTGTTCTATCGATAATGACTTGTGATTATCGTCTTAGTGCTATTAATCTTGGCGAATGATTAAAGAAAATGTAAATATAAACGTTTTTATATTTAAAGCTTTATGTCCAAGATTTTTACAATAAAGCTTTATATTCAAGAAAACTGGAGAGCGGCATGTCATCGGTAAATGCATCATCAATTAAAAAAGTAGTTCTTTGTTATTCGGGTGGTTTAGATACTTCCGTGATCATCAAGTGGCTGCAAGAGAATTACAACTGCGAGGTGGTTACCTTTACCGCAGATATCGGTCAGGGTGAAGAGGTTGAACCAGCGCGTGCAAAAGCAGAGGCACTTGGCGTTAAAGAAATTTATATTGATGATCTTCAAGAAGAATTTGTACGCGATTTTGTCTTCCCTATGTTTCGTGCAAACGCAATCTACGAGGGCGAATATTTATTAGGGACTTCGATCGCTCGTCCACTTATTGCAAAACGCTTAATCGAAATTGCTAATGAAACCGGAGCGGATGCCATCAGCCATGGCGCTACCGGTAAAGGTAATGATCAAGTTCGATTTGAGTTAGGTGCTTATGCGTTGAAGCCGGGCGTTCATGTCATTGCGCCTTGGCGTGAGTGGGATTTAACGTCTCGAGAAACGCTAATGGATTATTGCAAAGAGAATAATATCCCCGTCGACTTCTCAAGTAGTAAGAAAAAATCGCCTTACTCAATGGATGCAAATTTACTTCATATCTCTTATGAAGGCGATATTCTCGAAGATCCGTGGATAGAAGCTGAAGATGATATGTGGCGTTGGTCTGTTAGCCCAGAAGCGGCACCAGAGACGCCGACTTATATTGAGCTGACTTATGAGAAGGGCGATATTGTTGCTATCGATGGCAAGAAAATGTCGGCGGCATCTGTGTTGCGATATTTGAATGAAATCGGTGGTGCAAACGGAATAGGGCGAGTTGATATTGTTGAAAACCGTTATGTTGGAATGAAGGCTCGTGGTTGTTATGAGACTCCTGGCGGCACCATCATGATGAAAGCGCATCGCGCGATAGAATCAATCACTCTTGATCGAGAAGTGGCTCATTTAAAAGATAGTATGATGCCTAAATATGCCGAGTTAATTTATAACGGTTATTGGTGGAGCCCTGAAAGACATATCATGCAAACAGCCATTGATGAAACACAAACCGTAGTGAATGGCGATGTGCGATTAAAGCTTTATAAAGGTAATGTCACTGTTGTCGGCCGTCGTTCGGATGACAGTCTGTTTGATGAAAGCATTGCGACATTTGAAGATGATGCTGGTGCTTATGATCAACAGGATGCAGGTGGCTTTATTAAGCTCAATGCACTACGAATGAGGATTGCTGCGAACAAAGGCCGTAGTCCTTTAAAGTAAATCCTTAAGTTGCTGGCTTACTATTAGAGGTTTATTTAAAAACGCTCATGGGGTGAATAATTATATTTACTCTGCGAGCGTTTTTTTATGCCTGCCGATAACTTGATTAGGAAAGATAATCGTTATCATCTTGTAACGTGAGGCGTTTAAGGCGTTTCTTAATAAGGCTATAAACTATCGTTTATTTGATTCTTATCAAGTCAGCAACTATCTTATTTGCTCATAATGTCGCCGATTAAATGGTTATTGAGATTCAGCGAATAAATACCCGTTATATTCATCTATTACTGGTCGATTTGTTCTCAGTGCAACTTTATAATGCACTTCAATATTTTAATAGCCCAATGATGTAGACCTTCTGTTGGGAAGCCCTATTGAAACTAGACACAAAATGCACATGTATGTTGCAGGTTTGGATAGATGAAAACATCATTCAAAAGCTAAACAACTACACTCGAGGCAAGAAAACCAATAACCAAATCCTGCATTGTCGAGGTTTGAGTTATCAATCTTTCACAGTAAATCAAACATACCTTTCATATTTGAAAGAAAACAATAATCCATCTGTAATTAATAAATACATTGAAAAGTGTATGAGAACACGCAAATAATTCGCTTGAATTATTCACTTAAACCTATGAGTTAAATATTGGGTTAAAAAAGTATCAGTGAATGGCAAGTGGAATACATGAGGAATATCAAGCTATGACAAATGAGTCTAATGGATCAGTAGAGGTCTACAATTACAAGGTCGTGCGGCAGTTTGCCATCATGACAGTTGTTTGGGGAATTGTAGGTATGTCTGTGGGCGTATTGCTCGCGATCCAATTAGTGTGGCCGGAAGTCAATGATATATGGCAACCTTATACACATTTTGGGCGTTTGAGGCCTCTTCATACGAATGCAGTTATTTTCGCCTTTGGTGGTTGCGCTTTATTTTCAACTTCGCTTTTTGTTGTTCAGCGAACCTGTCAGGCCAAATTATATGGCGGCTTTTTGATTCCATTTACATTTTGGGGCTGGCAGCTGGTTATCGTGTTGGCGGCAATTACATTACCAATGGGCTACACCACAACAAAAGAATATGCAGAATTGGAGTGGCCAATTGATGTATTGATTACGTTTGTTTGGGTGGCTTATGCCGTCGTGTTTTTTGGCACTATCATGAAAAGAAAGGCGCCACATATATACGTCGCTAATTGGTTTTTTGGTGCTTTTATTATTGCTGTCGCTATTTTACATTTAGTGAATAGTGCGGCTATTCCGATCAGCTTAATGAAATCTTATTCTGTTTATTCCGGTACTGCTGATGCAATGGTGCAATGGTGGTATGGACATAACGCAGTAGGGTTTTTCTTAACAGCGGGCTTTTTGGGAATGATGTACTACGTCGTACCGAAGCAAGCGGGTCGTCCTGTTTTCTCTTACCAATTATCTATCGTTCACTTTTGGGCGTTAGTTGCACTGTATATTTGGGCTGGACCTCATCACTTGCATTACACCGCATTGCCCGATTGGGCACAGAGTTTAGGTATGGTGATGTCGTTAATGTTATTAGCTCCAAGTTGGGGTGGAATGATTAACGGTATGATGACGTTAAGTGGTGCTTGGCATAAATTGGCAACAGATCCTACTCTCCGCTTTCTTGTTGTATCACTTTCTTTTTATGGGATGTCGACGTTTGAAGGCCCGATGATGGCTATTAAAACGGTGAACGCTCTTTCTCACAATACCGATTGGACAATCGGCCATGTACATTCGGGCGCATTAGGTTGGGTGGCCATGATTTCCATCGGGACTATCTATCATTTAATTCCTGTTCTTTATCGTACTAAAGAAATGTGGAGCGTTAGATTAATTAACACGCACTTCTGGCTAGCAACTATTGGTACCGTACTCTATATCGCATCAATGTGGGTAAATGGAATTACTGAAGGTTTGATGTGGAGAGCATTCAATGTGGATGGCACTTTAACGTACAGCTTTATTGAGGCCGTTATTGCAAAAGAGCCTGGCAACATAGTGCGCGCGCTGGGTGGAGCAATGTTTTTATTGGGAATGTTATTTATGGCGTACAACGTCTTTAAAACGATAGAAAACAGCAAGGAAGAGGAAGGCGGACTAGAAGAGTTAAAGCTTGCTTAGCTTTGTTATTTGAAAAATTTAATGTTTTGAACTCGATTTTGTAAAAAATTCGATTGGAGATCGGCCCGTGAAAAATCACGATATTGTAGAAAAAAATATTTTTATAATGATAGTACTAACAGTAGTGGCATTAAGCTTTGGTACTTTAGTTGAAATCGTTCCGTTGTTTTTTATCGAAGAAACAACCACGCCAATAGAAGGATTAGAGCCTCTGGGTGCCGTTGAGTTAGAGGGGCGAGATATTTACATTCGCGAAGGTTGTCATGTGTGTCATACACAAATGGTTAGGCCTTTGCGTGCCGAAGTTGAAAGATACGGACATTATTCTGTCGCCGGCGAGTTTATCTACGAGCATCCGTTTTTGTGGGGGTCAAAAAGAACCGGTCCTGATTTAGCGAGAGTCGGCGGTTTATACAGTGATGAATGGCATAAGCTACATTTGTTTAATCCTAGAGCTGTCGTGCCGGGATCGAATATGCCTTCATTCCCGTGGTTGTTGGACAACGAATTAGATGGCTCTCAAACTGCAGCAAAAATGAGTGGTTTGAGAATGGTTGGTGTTCCTTATACCGATGCAGATATCGAAGGTGCTCAAGAAAAAGTTGCTGGAATGAAAGAAGTGGATGCGCTGATCGCATACTTGCAACAACTCGGTATTCTTTTGAAGCATAAACGTTAAGTGCTGAAAAGTTAGTATGTAAACTCAAAAAACAGAAAGTGGGTGAAAATGGATATCAATACATTTCGAGGTATAGCAACAATCGTTGTCATGATTGCATTTATTGGTATCTGTTGGTGGGCATTTACGCCAAAGCATAAACAAAAATTTAAAGATGCCGCCAACTTACCGTTTGTTGAAGATGATGAGGTTAATGATCAAAAATAGTTTCATGATTGATCAGAAATATTACCTAAATATCGAAAATTAATTTTATTAAATAGCGATATTGTACAAGCGATATTGTACAAGCGAAATTGCTAGAGTCAGGAGTCAATATGAGTCTCTTTTGGAATCTTTGGATTATTATTTTAACAGTCGTATGCATTTTTTTAGTGATGTGGGTGCTGTTCGCAAATCGCAAGGTAGCGGTTCGAGATGACGTTGAGCAAGAAAATCGAACGACAGGCCATGTGTATGATGGCATTGAGGAATACGATAATCCATTGCCACGCTGGTGGTTTCAAATGTTTGTTTTAACATTTGTGTTTACAGTAATTTATTTGATTTTATTTCCTGGGTTGGGTTCGTTTAAGGGAGTTCTTGGTTGGACTTCAGAGAATCGCTTAGAGAAAAGATTTGCAGCGGCTGATGAACGTTATAGTGAAATGTATGCCGAAATTATGTCTAAATCGGTTGAAGAATTATCCGAAGATCCTAAAACATTAAAAATGGGCGCTCGTCTATTTTCAAACCATTGCGCTGTTTGTCATGGTGCTGATGGGGGCGGCAATTTCGGCTTTCCTAATTTAACGGATGAAGAGTGGCTTTACGGAAATTCCGCTGACAGTATTAAAACGACAATCACGCATGGAAGAACTGGGCAAATGCCTGCTTGGGGTGATGTGATAGGCGAAGATTCAGTTGCTGAAGTAACTGAATATGTATTGAGTCTGTCTAATCAGGACCATAATAGTGAGCAGGCAAACAAGGGTGCTGTAGCTTATAAACAGTTTTGTGCGGCGTGCCATATGGATGATGGATCAGGAAATATAGCTTTAGGTGCACCAGGATTAAATGATGCTGACTCTTGGTTGTATTCAGGAACACGTGAAGGCATTGCTCAAACTATCCGTAGCGGTAGGAATGGAAAAATGCCTGCACAAGTTGATAGTTTGCGAGAAGAGAAAATTCACATCCTTTCAGCCTACGTTTTGAATTTATCTGAAAATTTTTCTGAGTGATTTATTAAACATACTGTTTGATATAAAGCACTTCACTAGTGACGCAGTTGATGAAGTGCTTTTTAAAATAACTACCTCTAAATAGATGGTTTTGTAAATTAAGATGTTATAAGCGTGTTGAGGTTCTCGAATGTCAAAAAGCGATCCGATAGCTACCGATAAAAACGGTGTGTCTTATCAGTATAAATCGCTTTATGTTGCTGACGATAAAATCTATACGCGAAAAATAACCGGTTTTTATCAGCGTATTCGACGTTATACCGGAATCCCCTTGCTGATTGGTTTCTTGCTTTGTCCTTGGTTAATCCTTGATGGCCGGCCTGCTATCCTGTTCGATCTTCCCGCACGAAAATTTCATGTCTTTTGGCTGACTTTTTGGCCGCAAGATGGAATGTATCTCGCCTGGCTGTTAATCATAGCGGCATTTTTATTGTTCACTGTCACGACGTTAGTGGGGCGAGTTTATTGTGGCTTTACCTGTCCGCAGACCGTATGGACACAAATGTTCATATGGGTTGAAGACCGTATTCAAGGCGACCGTAACAAAAGAATTAAGTTAGATAATCAGCCTTGGACGATGCAAAAGATAATCAAAAAAGGTAGTACGCATTTTGTTTGGGTTGCTATAGCGTTAGTTACTGCACTAACGTTTGTCGGTTATTTTGTTCCTATCCGAGATTTGATATCGGGCTTTGTACACTTCTCCGTTCATCCGGTTGCTGCATTTTGGACCGCATTTTTTTGTCTAGCAACTTATTTGAATGCTGGCTTCATGAGGGAACAAGTGTGTAAGTACATGTGCCCTTATGCGCGTTTTCAATCGGTTATGTACGATAAAAACACGCTGGCTGTACGATACGATTCTTTGAGAGGTGAAACTAGAGGCCCAAGAAAATTAAACGAAGACTATAAAGTAAAAGGGCTCGGTGATTGCACGGACTGTTCTTGGTGTGTTCAAGTTTGCCCCGTCGATATTGATATTCGAGAGGGAACGCAATATGAATGTATAGACTGTGGGTTGTGTGTTGATGCCTGTAATAGTGTCATGGATAAAATGGGTTATGCGCGGGGACTGATTCGCTATACCACAGAGGACAGTATTGCGGGAGGAGAAGCTAAAATTTTTCGACCGAGGCTTATTGGTTATGGGATAGCTTTGTTAACGATGGTTTCATTGTTTACTTACTCAATAGTGAATCGAATGCCTGTTGGCATTGACGTGCTTAGAGATAGAGGCGTTAAGTTGTATCGCGTTCGAGGAGAAAATATTGAAAATGTATATTCTGTTAAGCTCAATAATAAAGATCGGGATGGGCATAAATATTTACTATCTGTCGAAGGTGTTGACGCGTATAAGTTGTTAGGAGCAAAAAATATTTATTTAGAAGAGGGAGAAGTCCTTACCGTACCAATCCGCTTATCTGTCGCGAAAGAGGATTTGAAATCGAGTAATATTCCAATCTTATTTACAGTACAATCAGTAGACAATCCAGAAGTGAGCGCAGTTCAAGAGGCGCGGTTTATTAGTCCCTAGAACATACGCCCTCATTTAGATCGATTAATAGAAACAATTAAGTACAAAAATTTATGAATACAGATGCCGTTAATAACACAGAAATGCCTTGGTATAAAATTCCTTGGTTTTGGATTATTATTTCTCCTTTAATTCTTGTTGTCTTGGCTTGTGCTGTCACGATTACGATAGCTGTGAAAAACGCAGATGATGTTGTTATCGGTAATTATTACAAAGAAGGTTTGTTAATTAACGATAAAAAAGAGCGCCAACGCTTGGCTGCAAATATGGGGTTGTCTGGGAAAATATTTTTTGATGTAGAACTGGGAGAGGTCTCGATTGTTTTTGATATTGTCGAAAATCCGTCAGTACTTTCGCCAACATTGGAGCTTTTTTTATCTCACCCAGCTAGAGAAGAAGAAGATTTTTCGGTTACTCTTCATCAAAAGATATCAGGAAATAAGCAAAAAAAGGTTTATTTTTCGGAATTACCTAAAGAGTTGGTTAACAAGTGGTACTGGTCAATTACTTCAAATTCGGACGTTATTTCTGAGGAAGTTAGCCCTTCAGAAAATTGGCTTTTAAAGGGAGATGTTGATTTTGAAGAGTCAACTATCTCAAGTTTTTAGTGTTTAACTAATGCCTTCCCATCTCTGCTTCCAATGCGGATTACCAGTCCCTCCTTCTGAGTCTTTGTCTCAAACATTAACTATCAATGATGAAATTAAGCATTTTTGTTGTTACGGTTGTAAAACTGTTGCGCAGCTCATCGATGATTCAGGTCTTATCAGTTTCTATCAGTTTCGAAGTGAAAATTTTACGACGAAAACTGCTGATATTGTTGATCCTAAAAATGCTATTGATTTTTCATTCTATGATAATGACGAGGTTTGCAAAGAATTTGTTACGGACCTAGTTGATGATAAAAAGCAAGCTCAGTTATATATTGAAGGGATTCATTGTACGGCTTGTACATGGCTGATAGAGCAATTTATTGGTCGTATCCCAGAAGTTGCCCGCATAAATGTAAATTCTTCAACTCATACTTGCTTAATTGAATATAAAAAATCTGCGCAGCTATCCAAAATTTTGGAGCAATTTGTTGACTTAGGTTATCAACCCAAGCCGAGTGTTGTCGGTCAGTCGCAACGCTCTTCAGAATTAGAAAATAAAACCGCGCTCTTACGATTAGCTGTTGCTGGTTTTGGAATGGTGCAAGTGGGAATGTTTGCTGTTGCGCTATATGCAGGCGCACTATCTGATATGACTGCTCAATGGCAATCTTTATTTCGTTGGGTTAGCTTATTCGTTGCAGTTCCCGTAGTTTTCTTTAGTGCGGTGCCTTTTTTTGTCGGTGCTCGTCGTGCGATTGCATCGCGACATCTTACAATGGATGTTCCCGTTGCGTTGGCGATTGGGTTGGCTTTTTTAGCCAGTTGTTGGGCGACGCTCACCAATAAAGGTGATGTCTATTTTGACTCTGTCAGCATGTTTACTTTTTTTTTACTATTGGGCCGCTATTTGGAAATGCGTGTTCGGCATAAAAATGAACAAGCAATTAATCAATTAGTTTATTTATTGCCACCACATGTTATGCGTTTGGATTCTATGTCTAAAGGTAATACATCTGGGAGTATTGCTCGAAAACCAGTTGCTTTAAGCCAGGTTGTAACGGGTGATTATCTTTCTGTTATGGAAGGAGAAGTTATTCCTGTCGATGGAATTGTTGAACTGCCAGATGTGATGTTGGGCGGTGATCGCCATATCAATAATCAAAAGGATTTTAATAATACACCAGAGTTTTTTGTCAACGAATCCATGCTCACTGGCGAAGCGACGCCCATTAAAAAAAATATTGGTGATTCGGTAATGGCGGGAACAATAAATACCAATTCAGAAATGATTGTTCTAGTCACCGCTGTTGGAGCGCAGACTCGTTTATCAGCAATACAAAATTTGATGAACGAAGCATTACATCAAAAGCCGCAACAGGTGTCTCGTGCTGATACTATTTCTGGTTATTTTGTTGGCCTTGTCTTAATACTTTCTGTTGTTGTAGCAACGTGTTGGTATGTTATAGATCCTGAACGTGCATTTTGGATTACATTATCTGTGTTAGTTGTTACCTGTCCATGTGCACTGTCATTAGCCACGCCGGTGTCGATTACTGCTGCAATATATCGGTTAAGACAGCTGGGTTTACTTGTGACAAAACCTCATGTTATCGAAGGCATTGATCATATTTCTCATATTGTTTTCGATAAAACCGGAACTTTAACAACGGGTAATATGAGCATAAGTGAAATTGTTTTCCCTAATAGAACCGAAGATTCAAATGAAAGCGAAGAGCAATCACAACTATCGAGCGTGTTGGCGATAGCTTCTAAATTAGAGGAGGGGTCCAGTCACCCCTTGTCTAAGGTGTTTATGCATTCCTTTAGTGAACTACAATTAGACGAACCAATACATAACTCCATTAAGCTGGAAAAGCGGCGGTCAGTGATCGGTGCAGGTATTGAAGGCTATATCAATGGAGAGTGTTACCGAATAGGAAAACCAGAATTTGTGTCAGCTTTGTCTTCCATTCAAAATAAAACATTTGAAAATTCTATCGATGGTGTTGCTCTCGGTAATGAAAAAGGAATTGTCGCTCAGTTTACAATTAAAGATACAATTCGACCTGAAGCAAAAGATGAAATTTCTCGTTTGAAAGGACAATCTTTATCTGTCGAGTTACTTAGTGGTGATAATGAAACTGCGGTTAAAAATACCGCAGCTGAATTGTCTATAGATTATTATCAATCGAATATGTCACCCGAGGACAAATTAGTACATTTGAAAACGCTTCAAGAGAATAACGCAAAAGTGTTAATGATAGGCGATGGCTTGAATGATTTACCTGTTTTGAGTGGAGCAAATGTTTCTATAGCGATGTCTTCTGCCAGTGATCTTGCCCAAGTTCAAGCTGATAGTGTGTTGTTGCGAGATGATTTAAGAATACTCTCGCGAGTCTTAGGTTGTGCTAAGTTATGTCAGAAAATAATCAGACAAAATTTAACTTGGGCAATTATCTATAATGTGACGGCATTGCCTTTAGCTGCTTTTGGTTTTATTCCTCCTTATGCGGCGGCAATAGGAATGTCATTAAGTTCTTTAATTGTTGTGTTTAATGCGACAAGAATTTATCGTTTTAAAAAAATCTGAAAATATATTGTTTTAAGCTCTAATACGAAAATCAAAAAATGAAACAAAAACCATGAATAGTTTATATCTGCTTATCCCCATTGTCTTGATAGGCGTTGTCATCGCAATGCGATTTTTATTTTGGGCTATTCGCAGTGGTCAATATGATGATTTGGAAAAAGAGTCACAGCGAATACTTTTTGATGAGCCAGATATTCCAGAGAATAAAAGAAAAGATAATGAGGTTGAAAAGAATAGCTTGAATAAAGATGGGTAGAAAAATTATTCTTTTTACCGATTATCAAGGCAGTCACTGTAGATAACTTTTATGGATCAATCATTTCATTTTATATCCGCGTTTCTCATGGGTTTTTTTGGTGGGATGCACTGTATCGGAATGTGTGGAGGGATTTCCTCAGCGCTTGGTTTTGCCGTTAATGATCAATCGAGATTAAAGCGTACTCTTATTCTATTGTCTTATAATTTTGGCCGAATATTCACCTATGCTTTGATGGGAGCGTTGGTTGGTTGGGTAATTCAATTAGCGCTGATAGGAACCGTACCAGATCCACATGCGGGTCATAACATGCAGCCTATAGCTGAGCACTCGTCTAATGATATCCCGGAATCTAATCATTCAGTAAAAACCTTTTTAGATAATTTAAAGATGTCTCGTTTGCTAGCTGGCTTATTGCTAATAGCTATGGGCTTATATCTAGCAGGCTGGTGGTTTGGTCTAACTCGCTTAGAAAAGGTTATAGGTGGTTTTTTTTGGAAATATTTACAACCTATAGGCAAAAAAATATTACCGGTCACAACCATTACAAAAGCTATTTTACTTGGTCTTGTCTGGGGATGGTTACCCTGCGGTTTGGTGTATACCGCCTTAGCTTTTAGTGCGACACAAGCATCCTGGCTTAATTCTGCAGCAACAATGTTTTTCTTTGGTTTAGGAACCCTACCATTTTTACTCGCATCAGGTTTTTTTGCAGAGGAATTAAAAAAACTTCTACAAAGAAAAGGGTTGCGGCAGGTTGTTGGTGGTTTTGTATTGTTGTTTGGAGTCTGGACTATAGTGGGAGCTGTTGGTTTGCATTCCGGACATTAATGAATCTTTCCTTTTGGGTTTCTGGTTACGCCTTTCTCTAATTGCTGCTCAATCAATTATAAACTCTCTATACATATTTTTTGAGTGGATCTCGTTATTCGCGTGCGAATTAAAACATCTTGTCTTTTCATTACTTAATGGTCGCAATTTTTTTTATTTGTTTTGTTAACTTAGGTTATCATTGGGACTCAATAATAAAAAAGATCCATATAAAAACTAGAAGGCAGTATGCAAATGGAATCTGATGACCATGAACAACAATCTGATAGCGCTGTAGATAACACTTCAGATAGCAGTGAAAAAGGTGTTCGCGGTAAGATAACTAATGTTGAAAGAAGTGCAGCGACCCGCGAAAAGGTTTTAACGGCAACGATACGTTGTTTAAATGATTTAGGTTATGAAGGCACAACCGTTATCAAAGTTGCTAGAAGGGCAGGCGTTAGTCGAGGTGCGGCACAACATCAGTTTCCCTCAAAGATTGACTTAATTATTGCTGCAGCTGAATTTATCGTTGAAAGCCAATCGAAAATGCGAGAAACGATGTGGGATTCGTTGATTTCTGAAGAGGAGTCTTTGAGTGCGATTGTTGATTTCAGCTGGTCGCTCCAACGTCATCCTGACAATATTGCGTTACTTGAAATTATGATGGCTACTCGGAATAACGAAGAACTACGAATTCGATTCGCACCATTTTTTCAACATTTTATTGCGTTGCGACACTTTGGTGCTGAGAAAATTACCGAAGCATTTGGTGGTAAAGAAGTCGATCCTGAATTAGTAGCTTTGTTACGGTTACATTTTTCTGTGATGCGAGGGCTTGCGTTAGATGCACTGGTGACAACAGATACGGATGGTATTGATGCAGCCATTCAATTACTGAAACAACATGAACTAGAAATTCTTCGAAAAATTATTGCTAAAAACTCTTATCCTAAATAAAAAAAGCCCAGCAGTTAGCAGCTACTGGGTTTTTTTATGATCGTTATTTTAAAAAATTATATTAAAGGGTTATTCGGCGAGTGCTGATTCTACGATAGCTTGATGACTCAAGACTTGAAAGTCTTGTCGAATGTTTAAATGATTGTATGGTCGAACTTGAGTCATCATGATTCCAATTAAACCTTCTTTTCTGTCGATCCAAGAAATAGTACAGTAAGCACCACCCCAATAGGCGCTCCCCACAGACAATGGAGTAGCCGCAGCTCCTCTATCTTCGACAACAGCCCAACCAAGGCCAAATCCCATTCCTGGTCCTGGTAACCATAACGGGAGGTCGCCTGTATGGTTCTCCATCATGAGCGCTATAGTCGTTGGCGATAGTAAGCGATGACCTTCAAATTCACCGCCATTTAGCATTGCTTGCTGAAAGCGAATGTAATCATGGACGGTCGAAACTAAGCCGCCTGCGCCACGAGGAACATTTTTAAGTCCGCTAATCCAACGGCTTTTTTCAGTTCCTGGATCTTGTAATTTGATTTTGAAATTATCATCAGGAGTAAACTGCGCCATTAGTCGACCGTTTTGAGTGTCATCCAGCCAAAAGTGAGTGTCATTCATTCCTAGTGGAATAAATATTTTTTCTTTCATGAATTGATCGAGAGTTTTTCCAGAAATAACTTCAACCAAGCGACCAACAACATCGGTAGCATGAGAATATTGCCACTGATCTCCAGGATGATAATTAAGAGGAAGAGATGCTAATTTTTTTGTGTAGCTGTCATGAGTGTCTTCAGGAGTAATCGCTGTATGTTGTGTAAAAAAATCAATATTGCCGCGATATGAATTTGCTAACCCTGCAGTGTGAGTGAGCATATCTCGGATAGTAGCTTCTCGTTTTGCTGGGATTATTTCACCGGTCTTCCCACTTGAATCGCTTGTTGTTGAGACAACAGGATTTGCGAACTCAGGTAAAAATTTACTAACAGGATCTCGTAGCTGGAATTTTCCTTCCTCCCAAAGCATCATTAAGGCAACGGACGTAATAGGCTTTGTCATTGAGGCAATACGGAAAATAGCATCTTTACGCATTGGCTTTGTTTTTTCGGCATCCATATAACCTTGTGCTTCAAAGTGGACAACCTTTCCATGACGGGCAACTAGCGTGACAGTTCCAGGAACGAGACCCTCATCAATATATTTTTGCATTGCCGGACGAATACGCGAAAGGCGTTCAGAAGACATGCCTACTTTTTCTGCTTTTGTGGTTTTCAGTCCTGGATTATTTTCAGTAGCAGCTGTTGAGCTTACTGATAGCCAAACAAAAAACAAACCGAGTATTAGCGTTATTTTTTTTAGGGGCAATCGGCTATCTGTTGTAGTGTGTTGATTAAAATAACGAGCCTGCTGACTCGGACGAAAAGAAACGCTTTTGTTGTTCATAGTATCCTCATTATTTTTTCTTTATCGTACCATTAAGTACTCAGTACTGAAATCGGTTATCCATACGCTGAGCATTAAGATGTGTGAGTTTTGTTTTGTAATTGATGCAATATTTTTTGAAAGCCGCGCTTTAGTAACATTTCAATAAAAAAGGTGAGTGGTTGAGTAACATCTATCGTGAGTTTCTATTTTGATGCTAAGGATGTATTTTAATTGGTAATTCTCCTTTTTTCATAAGAAAAATTAACTTAATATTATTTCGTCAAGGTTCGGGGTAATGGCTGATTAGGTTAGTAAAAGTCGTAATGTTTATGTTGAGCGTTTTAAGCGTGCTTCTGCAATGATGTTAAATGTTCACAGTGATCAAGCTAGTAAATATAAAAACATACAGTAGATTGATACCCTTTAATAAAGACAAGTGCTTTTAATTGCTAAAGTACTTACAAACTTATTAGGGTTAAAGGTTCATGTTTTATTTGAAATAACTTCCAACAAAAACAATTAAATAATTAATAAGAAAAACTATGAACAAAGTAAAAGACAATGCGAATGATGTAGAGCAACAATTCGACGACAAAAAATTTGCTGATGAATCCTATGTCGGCAGTAAATATTCTTACTATGTATTAACCGTTTTGCTATTGGTTTACATTTTTAATTTTGTAGATCGACAGATTCTTTCAATTCTTGCTGAAGATATTAAAGCTGATTTGTTAATAACTGATGCGGAATTGGGTATTTTATACGGAACCGTTTTTGCCGTCTTTTATGCATTGTTCGGTATTCCTTTAGGACGATTAGCTGATGTGTGGATGAGGAAAAGCCTCATAGCAACTGGCTTATTTGTTTGGAGTGTTTTTACGGCATTGTCCGGCACAGCTCGTAGTTTTTATTCGCTCGCAGGTTTTCGTGTAGGTGTAGGTGTTGGCGAAGCCAGTGCAAGTCCAGCTGCATTCTCCATGTTGTCGGATTATTTTTTACCGAAGCAACGTGCAACAGCAATGGCGGTTTATTCTAGTGGTGTTTATATTGGCGGCGGTATCGGTATTGCAATTGGTGGTGTTGTCTTAGAAGGCTGGCATAACGCATTTCCGGATCCCAGTCTTGCTCCATTTGGCTTAAAAGGTTGGCAATTTGCATTCATGCTCGTGGGTATCCCCGGTATTTTAATGTCACTTTGGGTTCGGACTTTAAAAGAGCCAATCAGAGGGATGAGTGAAGGTGTTGCGCCTCGTGTAGAGCCAAGGCCTTTTGCTTTAGCGTTTGATGAGTTGATGGGTATATTACCCATATGCAATATGGTCACTTTAAAGAAGCGCGGTGCAACTACTAAAGTTTTGTTGATTAATCTCATAGTCGCTTTAATTTTGGTGTCGACGGGTTGGGGTTTGTATCAATGGTTAGGTTCTGCAATTCAGTGGATTGCTTTAGGTATTGGTATTCATTCAGCATTTACTTGGTGTCAGTCTCTCGCTTTAAAATCACCAGAAATGTTTGAAATCATGTTTGAAAGCAAAACGTTAGTGCTGATTTGTATTGCCTTCCCGTGTATTGGTTTCGTTGGTTATGGAGGTAATTTTTTCTCTGTTCCCTATTTGCTTCGTCAGCACGATGTGAGCCATGCAGAGATCGGCACCATTATTGGATTAACTGCTGCGGTTGCAGCTTGGCTAGGTGTTTCATTTGGCGGAATACTTGCCGATAAATTGCGACAAAAATTTGAACACGGTCGTTTAATGGTTGCTTTTGTTTCTATGTTATTAGCCGTACCTTGTGGCTTCGCGGTTTTATTTGCCGAGGACATGACAACTGTTTACATCTTCAATTTTTTCTATATGTTTTTTAGCCCCATGTACATTGGCCCTGCAACCTCAACAGTGAATGACCTTGTGCTTCCTCACATGAGAGCAACTGTTTCTGCGTTGTATTTGATGATGATGACTTTTATTGGCTTGGCTTTAGGCCCTTATGTCATGGGAGTGACGAGTGCGTTAATAGAGGCTGGTGGTAAAGATAGTGCAACCGCTTTACGTGAAGGGATTTTGTGGGGTTATGTCATGCTAATTGTGGCTGGTGTGCTAATTTTAACGGCTTGTCGAACAATTCAAGGCGACCATGCCAGAATTAAGGCGATCGCAGCGGCACAAACTATTTAAGACTTTAAAGCTTAAATATTCGTTATAAAAAGCCGGTGTCAGTATTTCTGATATCGGCTTTTTATTAACTGGTTACAGTTTCTCTGCTTTCTTGGTGGCTGATATAAAAAGTAAAAAGCTTACTGTGGTTAGAATTGCAGCAACAAAGAATGGGGCACCCGGAAGATAAATGGGGGCGCTGTTGGAGCTGAAATATCCGAAGAGGCCTGTCATGACAAGAGGGCCAACAATGGCGGTTAGACCATTTAGACTTGCAACAGCACCTTGTAGTTCTCCTTGGGTATCGGTACTCATGTTTTTACTCATGATGCCTTGAATGGCAGGTGTTGAAAAATTAGCAAAACTTCCTGCGAGAATCCATGCATACATATGCCAACCTTGGGTTGCAATCGCATAGCCAAAGAAGCTGATAATCATCGAGGTTAATCCAAGATAAGCGGAGCGAACCTCACCCAGTTTTGGTATGGCGACACGAATTAAACCGCCTTGAACAATCATCATAATGATGCCCGCAAATGCAAGTGAAAACCCTATTTCTTGTTCTGACCAATTAAATTTTTCAATGGTGTAATAACTCCAAACGCTAGGCAGAGAAAAGTGTCCGAGAAAGAAGATAAATAAAACAATTAATAAAACGAAAACAAAAGGGTTTTTCTTAAGTGTTAGAGCCGCGCCCAAAGGGTTTGAACGTTGCCAAACAAATTTTCGCCGGTCTTTTTCTGGTAGAGATTCTTTTAATATAAAAAATCCGTAAAGAAAATTGATTAAGCATAAAAAAGCGGCAGCAAAAAAAGGTGTGCGAACACCAAAATCCCCGATAAATGTCCCTTTAAATAAATCACCAGCGAGTAATCCACCAAGGGCAGGTCCGATAACAAATCCAGCGCCAAACGCAGCCCCAAGTAAGCCAAAGTTTTGTGCTCGCTTTTCTGGGGGAGAAATGTCAGCGACATAAGCGTTAGCTGTTGAATAAGTTGCACCCGCAGCACCAGATAATATACGTCCGATAAAAAGCCACAAAATGTTGGGCGCTAATCCCATGATGACGTAATCAATACCGAGGGCGAATAGAGCAATTAACAGCACAGGTCTGCGACCAAAGCGATCGCTTAAATTGCCCACAATCGGGGAACAGAAAAACTGCATGATGGCATAAGAGAACATTAGCCAGCCGCCGTAGATGGCTGCAATATGGATGTCAGAGCCGGTTAGATCTTTGATGAGTTGTGGTAGTACAGGGAGCATGATGCCAAACCCTATTGCATCAATCATCGAAGTAATGAGAATGAAAATCATCGAATTAGATCGAGCAGGTGAAGGTTCGGTGGGGCTGGTATTTACTGGCGAAGAGGGTGATCCTGAAATTTGATCCATAAGTTATTGGGCCGTTGTTGTTATTTTTGATGGCATTTTTCTGACTGATGAAATCAGCAGTGAATTTTATGCGGACAATTAAAGCATATCCGGTTTTATGATGGTTAGCTTTTGAGGCTATTGTTTTTTGGATGGTAGTTTTAGATAGCAGTTTTTTGCGAGGTATATATTGTGAGATGTATAGATAGCTAAGGGTAAGTGTTAGCAAGTATTAGTTGACGAGCCACCAAACGAATATGCTGGAAGCTACCAGCGTTAGTATCGCAATCCACAAAGGTCGAAATACTAGTGATTCAGAAGTAGTGTTAGTAGGTGAGCTGATTTTCCCAGTGAACATGGGCTTAATCAGATTGGTGTGCTTATAGAATAGATAAAAGAAAGCCGCAAATATATGAATCCCAATTAAAATGATTAGCACATCAAAAAGAGCTTCGTGTGTTTTCGCAGCCCATCTGCCTACATCATAGGAGACTAGATAAGACAGCGGGCCTGAATCTAAGCCGTCCACATCTTCAGAGAAAAGTCCTAAAAGAATTTGTCCAAGGATGACGAGTAACAACACGATAACGCTCCAACCGCCTAATGGGTTATGGCCAATCGGGTATTCGGTTTGAGGATTTTCTTTAGCATTGGATGGGGATTTTATGAAAAGTGTTTTTATATAATTAAACACTGTCTTGGGGCCATGTAAAAAGTGACCAAAACGAGAGGTGCTTGACCCCCAAAAACCCCAGAGAATTCTAAAAATGATCAGTGCAAGTAAGATGTAACCACAGCGCTGATGCCAGATTAACTCACCATACTCAGCGCTCCACCAAGAATAGCCAATACAGACCACAAGAGACCAATGAAAAATTCGGGTGGGTAAATCCCAGATACGTTGTTTTTCATTAGTTTTATCTTGAGGCATGGTATTTATTGCTCTTGCTACTTCAATTCTTGTCTAGGTGGAACGTATTGCTGAGTAGTGTCTGGTTAGGTGAAGATTAATCGTCTTCTTCTCTGTATGTATCGTGACAATTTTTGCAAGAGCCACCTAGGCCTCTCATGCCGCCCATCACTTGTTTTGCATCACCTGTTGCTGTGAGGCCCGCAAAAGTTTTTGAGGCCGCTATGAATTTGTCTGCAGCTTCTTCAAAGCCAGCTTTATCTGTCCAAATGTTAGCTTTTGCTTCAGTTTTGATACCTGTCTCTGGTCCAGTGCCTTCAGGGAACCAAGTTTTCAATTCAGTTGCTAATTTGGCAATTGTTTTGGCTGCATTATCGATGTTAGCCATATCAGGTGTTTTGGCTTTAAATTCATCACGAATCGTTTTAAACGAGCCGCCAATCTCTTCAAAATTCTCATGACGTTGATGCATGATGGCTTCTGCTTTGCTCTTATCTGTGGCTACATCTGCGGCTGATAAGTGGGCGGATAATGTAACACCGGCAACTAAAGAAAGGGTCGAGGTTAAGATGAGAAGACTTTTTGATAGAGCAATATTTCTTAAGGATGTTTTTATTGTGTTGAAAGACATGCTGATTCCTCTTTTATTGATAAGCGATAAATGATCCATTTTTCTTTACTGACGTAAAACAATATAAACCACCCCCTGTATGTATTGAAACACTTAAGCTGCAGGGGAAGTCGTAGAAATTGTTACCATTAGTACGTTCATCTAAAATTGAACTTGCTGGTTTCAAGATATTGCAGCTAGCATTTTGTAGTACTTGGCTTTGAAATTCAATTGTTAGGAATGTTCCTCATAGGCTAGGGGTGTTTGCTCTTATTTACCTATAGTGGCGGTGCTTTCTTTGGTAATAGCGACTTAGGCCATGATTTTTTAGTACAATACCGCGCCGATTTATATCTATGTGAGTACCCAATGTCTATATTTACCCAAAATTCCAATGATCGAGTCATAGCTGGCTGGCTGTTATTTTGTGCATTTGTGATTTACGGAATGATAGTGCTTGGTGGTGTAACTCGCCTGACGGGTTCTGGTTTGTCGATGGTCGAATGGAAACCAATAATGGGTGTTATTCCACCGTTAAACCAGAAGGAATGGGAGGAGACCTTTACAAAGTATCAGCAGTTTCCTGAGTATGAAAAAGTGAATAGACACTTTGATGTTGAAGAATTTAAAAAAATATTTATTTTTGAATATTCACATCGTGTCTTGGGTCGAATCATTGGCATTCTCTTTTTGATTCCTTTTTTATATTTTCTTTTTCGTAAACGCATTAGTTCAGATCTCTCGCCAAAACTATGGGCACTGTTTGTGCTCGGAGGTTTGCAGGGGTTGATGGGGTGGTACATGGTGAAAAGTGGGCTAGTAGATATGCCTCGGGTGAGCCAATATCGTCTAACCGCCCATTTGGGTATTGCTGTGGTTATTTATGGGTATATGTTGTGGGTCGCGTTTGACTTATTGTTTCCTAAAGTAAACTTACAAGAGTCTCATGGCGTTAATCAATTGAGCAGTTTCAAAAAGTTTTCATTTGCTCTGATGTGCATTATATTTTTGATGATTCTTTCAGGTGGTTTAGTTGCCGGTAGTCGCGCTGGTTTTGTTTACAACACATTCCCATTAATGGATGGCCGATTTATACCGGTCGGTTTGTATAACATGGAGCCACTGTGGCGAAATATTTTTGAAGATTTAACAACCGTTCAGTTTAATCATCGTATATTTGCTTACATTATTACATTGATTGTTATTGTGTTTTTTGTAATGGGTATGAAGAGATCTATATCGAGGCGGTCTAAGTTAGGGCTTGTGGCAGTGTTGATCACGCTAGTTGTCCAAGTCATCTTGGGGATTAGTGCATTATTGTTAATAGTGCCTGTGTCTATCGCGGCAGCGCATCAAGCAGGTGCAATTGCGCTATTTACCGCGGCAATTTTCACAACACATAGCTTATATTCTGATTGTTCCGAAAAGGCTTAGATTTTTAAAATATAAAATATAAATATGTTGCTGATAAATGAAAACATAAGCAATTACCAACGTATTTTTATACCAGCCCAAATACCTCGTGGTTCATTTGGGCTTAGAAATCGAGAGTTTTCATCTGATAACGTTGGAATAACTTCATCGGGTTCGCCATAAATTCCAAACGATTCTTTTTCTATATCAAATACGTTGTTAACGTTAATCCAAGTAGAAATTGAAGGGGTCATATCGTAGTGAATTGCTAAATCAGAAATAATATCACTGTTGATTGTGCTATTTGTTTTGTCATCAAGATTTCCTTCATCCCCTCTTAAAAATACGCCGCTTTCCATCCGAGTGTCGAACATCCATCGTATTTTTTCTGTCATGTTCCACTCAATGGAAATATTGAAAATATGTTCTGGAATACCCGTGAGCTTATCATTTTTGTTGACCGATATTCGGTCGTTAATTGCGTTAGGGTGATTGGGGCTGCTAACAAAAAAATCATTTTTATAGGTTGCTCGTAACCATGAATAATTTACTGAGACAGTCAGCTGATTTATTTTTTTCTCAATCAAACCGGAAAACCCGATGCGTTGAGTGTCTGTTGCATTTGAGAAAAATCCTTCGTTTGACGATACGCCTCCAGTCGTTTGGAAAATAATATCGTCATACACTTTTGTAAAAAACGAATTTATCTCCCACGACAAATTATTTTGGTTTTGGTAGCGTAATCCCAGCTCCGCGTTGCGAGCGATAATGTCATCTAGTGGTGGGTCTGCTAAAAAAGTATTTGGTAGCGTGCAAGGTGCATCCGGATGAGAGCAGGCAAATTCGATTGGCGTTGGAGTTCTCGATGATTGATGAATATTTGAATAGAGGGTGAGGTTGTCATCGTAAGAGTGATTAAAACCAATTCCCCAGTTGAGTTTTTTGAACCTGTGACTCGCGGTGAGTTCAGGAGCTTCTCCCGATCTATCGCGTGTACTTATCTTATTTGTAGTGTAACGAAGGGATAGCTCTACAGTTGAACTAGGAAGAATTGAAAAGCTATCAAGCCAATAAATTGATTTGGTGTCAATTGTTGAATCGAGACGTGTTGCGCCGTCAGGATAATAAATACCTGAAATAGTTGTTGAACGATTTGTATTAAGTTCGGCAATTTCTACTGATGAAGCAAAGTCGGTATCACCTCGATAGAAATCTAGCCCCACGATGCCGTTATGAACCGAATCAAATAGGGAGAGCGCGCGCGCGTATTCTACTGTGCCTCCCCAGCTCTTTTGTTCTCGAGTACTTCGGTTATTAATCGCATCAAAACCTTCGTCAATAAAATTGTTATTTTGGTCAATTAGTAATTCATCCTCTTCATCACAGAGAAAGTCATCATTAGGTGTTTCACATTCTTCAAATTCTGATCCGTCGCCATTAAAACTGTCAGTTGTGTTCTGGCGGAAAAATAAATTTCCGCGAAGTGATGATTTGGTATTACCTTTAGATAGATCATATTGTTGTTGTGCGATAAGCAGCAACGAGTTGTTTTCGGTAATATCAGGATGGGTAAAAACAGCTGTCCGATCTTCTCTTAACAGTTCTTCCGGAGAGGTTCCATTGCCATGTAACTCTGATTGCCCGGCTAGTGCAGTGAGACCGAAAGAATACCTGTTATCTTTAAAGCTTAACGAGCCGTAAGCGTTGTATGCATCACTGGGTGAATAATCTCTCCAGCCATCCTCGGTAAAACCATTTAATGCTACAGCATAACCCCAGCGGCCATCGTTACCGCTGTGTAAAATATTCGCAGCAGATCGCCCAAAAGATCCTGAACTAATTGAGGCGCTGGAAGGGTTTTGACTGAATCCATTGATTGTCTTCAGCGCAAGCACCCCACCTAGCGCATTCAATCCAAAGTTTGCATTTGCACCCGAAAGCAAACTGACAGAATCTAATAGTTCTGTCGGAATTAAATCCCAGTTGACGGTATCGCCGAAGGGTTCGTTGATTCGAACACCATTGATAGACACAACGGCGCCAGGGGAGCTTCCTAGTAATGGGGAGGCGCTAAAACCTCGAATACTTAAGTCGGGCTGAAGAGGGTTGTTTTGTGCTTGCGATAGCGATACGCCAGCGGCGTTATTTCCCAAAAAATTTGCTAGGGAATTACTTGGGTATTGAGAAAGCTCATTTTGTGAGAAGTGTTGGATATGAAAAGGAGTGCCTACATCAACATCAGATCCATTGAGAGGAGAAGTCGTGATGTAGATTTCATCAATTTTTTGATCGTCTGTTGAAGAGATATCTGCAATCACTGGGTGGTTAAGAGTTAAAAATGATACTGAAAATGAAAAAAGGAGCGTTTTTTTGTTAGTCATAACGTACTTAGTAAAATCATGAGGCTATTGGCACCGAAATAAGTGAGGTAATCAAAGGTGGGAGTGACACCACAACAGGTTTTAAGTAGCTGATTATGACAGCGACCAATACCGAGGATAAAGAGAAGATTTTGTTAAGGTTTGTTTCTATTCGTTAGGCGGTCGCCTTGAATTTCTGTTTGAAAAACACGATCTATATCAAATGAGATTGAAATAAGGATGGTTGTAAGGGTCTTCAGTAGTTGACCTATAGCTCCTATTCTTTGAGAATGGAGGGATAATAAAGTAAATGGCCTAGTAGAGAGTGTTTGTTGAATGAACTCCAAAAGGTCAAGGTTCAATCAAGTTTTTATTCAGACGCCATATCGGGAAGCTAAGCCCATGTTAAATCATCTATTTGGACTCATCTTTAATCCTCGCCAGCAATGGCAGACTATTGGCAACTTGCCAGATGAAGGTCTCAAGAAAAACCTTCCTTATGCCCTTGTACTTGCCATATTTCCTGCTGTCGCTTGGTACTTCGGGACGACTCAAGCAGGCTGGCAGATTGGTAATGGAGAAGATTCTTTTGTCCGTGTTGCCGAAGATACGGCTTTGTCTTTGGCTGGGGCTTTTTACGTCGCTATGGTGATAGCCGTGGCTGCTATTGGTTATTTTATTCATTGGATGGCACACACGTACGGTGCAAAATCGAGCCCTATTAAAGGTATTGTGATTGCAGGCTTTACTGCAACACCGATATTTGTAGCAGGTATAGCAGGTATTTATCCAATTTTTTGGTTTGATCTGATATTGGGAACAGCTGCCATCGCTTATGCTGTTTACCTACTTTATCTCGGCATCCCTATCGTGATGGATATCCCACAAGAAAGAGGGTTTCTCTTTGCTAGCGCTATAGTGGCAGTCGCTTTGGTGATGGTGACTGTTGTCATGGGAGTGACCGTTATCTTTTGGGAGTTTGTTTCTGAACCTGAATTTGTAAGGTGAAAATCAAATTTTTCTCTGAATTTCTCTTTTTAGATATACCTATAAAATACTAAGCCTGAGTAGGTCTCTTTTAATATTAAAGTGATCTATTTAGTTTTTTTTGTGGAAATGATTATTTTTATAGAAAAACTAACTTTACAACCCATCTTTAATAGCAACAAACGATTTGAAACGTATTAAGAATCTTATTTGAACATAATGAATAAATTAGTGAGTGCGATTGTTATTTATTCGTCTTGTATAAAACTAACATCAATAAGCATTAGGTTTCTGGATAGAAAATAAAAAGATCAACTTCAAAAGCGGATTTATATTTTTATTCAACACGGGTAAAAAATTAGCTGGCTGAAAACTCCATTATGGTCTTTAATCATAGTAGTTAACGCGTTCCCAAGGCCTCAAAAAGTAAACCGTGATGTTTTTTGAGTTTCAGGTGTTGACCATCTAGATCCGCTGACGATAGTTATCTTTGTTATAACACTGAAGTAGAGAAGTAGGTATATGACATTAAGTGCGAAACACGTACTGCCCGATAAAATACCTAAACCATTTATAGAGCGTTCGCGACTGGATAGCATAGTCGATCAAGTGACTTTGTTTGGTGGATTGAGTGAAAGCCAATTAACCGGGGTTGTTCGAAAGCTTAAGCAAGCCACTTTTTCACACAATGAATTTGTGTTTAAGCGTGGCGAACAAGCTTGTTATATTTATATCGTTCTAAGCGGTAGAGTGAAGTTAAAATTCTGCTCTCCTGATCACCCGATGACAGGGCATGAATACATCCAAGGTCAGTGTTTTGGGATTACGTCTGTCATTGGCATTCAAAATCATTCTGTAACAACTCAGGCAGAGGGCGATGTTGAGTTGTTGGTTCTTTCAAGAAAAGACTTAATGCTGATATTTGAAGAGGATCAAGGCCTGTTTGGCTATCTTATTTTAAATATAGCGAGAGAGTCTTGCAGACGTTTAAACTACCTTAATGATTGCTTTGAAGAAAGTGTTCAGCATGGTGTTATTGAGGCTGTGCCCGCTAAGGCATAATACATTCCTTGATAAGTTCTTATCTTTCTTGGTTTCAAGTAATTGTGCAATTATTTCCCCTTCCCTAAATAGCTAATATATAGCTTTGTTCTTTGTTTACAGGACTTAACGCATAGGCTTTTTTATTTACTAGCCGATTACCCCTTGAATTTGTTATTGTTTGCGGTCCGTAGAATAGATGCTTCTCATGACTAATTATGCATAGAATATTAGTGGCTAGCATTTTGTGTGGATATTCGATAATCAAAAAAGTGGATTTATACATGCGTAACCTTGCTCATATTACTGTTATTTTCTCAGCAATAATTACACCTTTTGTGTTTTCTAATGTTGCTTTAGCTCAGCAAAGCCAAGAGCCGTCTAATAACAATGCCGATAAAATGATTGAAGAAGTCATCACGGTCGGTCGGCGTTTAGAAAGTCAGTTTGATGTAATAGGCAATATCGCAAAACTGAATGAGGATGATTTAAGAAAAATTAAATCTCAACATATTCAAGATGCTTTGGTACGTATTCCTGGTGTCAGTATTCATCAGGGCAATGGCCAAGAATATCTACCAGCAGTTCGTTCGCCGGTATTAACAGGAGCGGGCGCTTGCGGCGCATTTTTAACCGCACAAGATAATGTTCCATTGCGAGCGGCAGGTTTTTGTAATGTGAATGAGTTGTTTGAAGCTTATACCGAAGCAGCAAAAAGTATTGAGGTCATTCGAGGCCCAAGTAATGCACTCTATGGCTCTAACGCTGTTCACGGTGTTATCAACGTTTTACTACCTCATGTGCCCGAAGAATCATCAGGCCATGCAGGCATTGAGCTGGGAGCGAATGATTATCGCAGAGAGACAATTGGTTACGGTTCAACAATTGGTGAACACGGTTTTGTTGCGAATTTAACAACAACTCATGATGGCGGATACCGTGACGATGCTTATTATGATCAACAGAAATTACAATTACGTCATGAAACTGAATTTAAAGGTTGGGATTTAGCAACAACGTTTACTGCCTCAAATCTTAATCAAGAAACAGCAGGTTTTGTTGTTGGTCATAAAGTTTATTTAGATGAAAGTGAATCTAAGAAAAATTTAAATCCGGAAGCCTATCGTGATGCCCAATCTTTCCGTTTGTATTCTCGAATGGAAAAAAAGATTGATGAAAATAACTCAGTAACGATCACGCCCTATTTAAGAAAAACGGATATGGATTTTCTACAGCATTTCTTGCCAGGCGATCCACTTGAAAAAAATGGGCAAAAAAGCTTGGGTGTTATGTTTGCTTGGTATGGCAATGGTATTGCCGGTCAATTAAAGGACGTAAGTTGGATTGCTGGAGTTGATTTTGAGCACACCAATGGTTACCTGAAACAATCACAAGATGCTCCAACTCAAGGTAGCCTTTTTCTTGTGAATACAATTCCAGAAGGCCAACACTATGATTATCAAGTGGATGCTATTCAGCTAGCGCCTTATATTCATGCAGATTACGATATTTCGAGTCGTGTTTCCGTGAATGGCGGTTTACGGTTAGAAACTATGCGCTATGACTATGATAATAAAATGATTGATGGTCGTACGCGTGATGATGGTGTTGCTTGCGGTTTTGGTGGTTGTCGTTACAGCAGACCTTCTGATCGCGATGATGATTTTAATAACTGGTCTGTTCAGTTGGGTTGGTTAGTTAAAGTTACAGATGACATTAATCTGTTTGCTAATGTTGCTAAAGGTTTTCGTGCTCCTCAAGCGACAGAGCTTTATCGATTGCAGAATGATCAACGTGTGGCCGATTTAGATTCTGAAGAAATTTTGAGTTTAGAAGTCGGCGTAAGAGGGCGATCAAATCATTGGACTTATGAAGCTAATATATATCGTATGGAAAAAGACAATGTCATTTTTCAAGACAGCGATCGTGTGAATGTGAGCAATGGTGAGACTGAACACCTTGGTGCAGAATTCAGTGTGGGCTATCAATATTATGATGCGTGGGATTTTGCGTTAACGGCTAACTATGGCGATCATACTTATAGTAATAGTAAATTTTCAGGTGGTGTGAATATCAAAAACAATCAAATTGATACCGCTCCAAAGCAGTTTGGATCGGCTCAATTAGGATTGCAGTTAGCGCCTAGCTTACGAACTGAATTAGAGTTTGTTCACATGGGTAGCTACTATACGGACCCTGAGAACGCTAATAATTATAATGGTCATGATGTATTAAATTTACGAACTCAGTGGAAGGCATGTGACAATTTAGATGTGTCTCTGAGAATTTTAAATTTAAGTAATGAGCGCTATGCAGAACGTGCTGATTTTACAGGATTTTCAGGCGATCGATATTTCCCTGGCGAACCACGTTCAGTATATGCAGCGGTTGAATATCGTTTTTAATAAAATGATTCGATGATTTATTCGGCGAACAAGGGCGCTTCTAAAGTATGAGTATTGTAAAACCTATTTTAGAAGTTGCCGTGTTAAATGTTTTGCCGGAAAAGACGAAAGAGTTTGAGTTAGCTTTCATAGAGGCTCAAGCCATTATTTGTCGCATGAAAGGCTATATTTCTCACGATCTTAAGAGGTGTGTAGAAGTCAGTAACCGATATGTTTTATTGGTGTCGTGGGAAACGCTTGAGGATCACACGATTGGTTTTCGCGAATCCTCTGATTATCAAGAGTGGAAGAATTTATTACACCATTTCTACAATCCATTTCCGACAGTCGAACACTATGTTTCTTTAAATATATAAAAGTTTAAGTCTTTAGGTTAAAAACAAGTTAAATGTAGTGGCTCGACACTTACGTTTTATCCCATTTTTTTGTCGGCGAAGAGTTAACTATTTTTCGGGCAATGATAAATCCCAATTGGTGAGTTCTTTTAATCGTGTTTCATCAGTCCAATCAAAACGCAAGGGTGTAATAGTTACATATCCCTCTTGATAAGCTTTTGTGTCGTTATCCTCTTTTTCTGGTGCCGTTAACGTTATTGAATTTTGATAAGTGGTGGTATGTGCTTCTTCGTTACTGGATATTATTGTAAATGGCGTTATACCAATGAATGAGCCACCCATAGGTTTAACGACGATCCCTTTAGGTTGGCCTGAAGGTACGTTGATAGAAACTACAGTGCCTTTTGGAATACCTTCTGCAATCATTTTGTTCAGTACATCAACAGTGATGCTGGCAGTCAGTTGAGTGTCGGCCCTAGAGCCTTGAGACGTTGCGATTGAAGCGTAACCTAGATACTGCGCCTGCATCGCTGCACCAACCGTACCTGAGAGATGCGAGACTGCGCCAACATTCGCGCCACGATTAATTCCAGAAACGACAATATCAAATGGTTTTTCTTTGCCAAGTACCGTTAAGCCAAAAGTAACGGCATCGGCTGGTCGTCCATTAACACCGAAACCAAAAAAATTATCATCAATAAATATTTTTTCTACAATGAGTGGCACTCTAGATGTCGTTGCTTGACTACTTCCGGATTGGTTTTTTCGTGGGGCGGAAATAACAACGTCAAAATGTTTTTGTAATTCCGTTGCAAGAATCGCTAATTCTGTTGATTCAATTCCGTCATCATTCGTTAGTAACACTCTTGTAGTCGCTGTAGTGTCAGTAGCAAAAGAGACAGACGAAGTGAAGAATACAAAAGTTGTTAATAAAAAAATAAATATTTTATTTTGAAAAAAATGATAAGTGGTTTGTGGAAGGTAGCAGTTTTTCATTATTATAGTGTCTCGATATCGTTAGCCGGCTCACAAGTTTACTGGGCATTATTGACGCTATCTAGTGTGATGCATAAAGATGAATTCTAACAGCATGGTAAGATTTGGTTTCAGATAATAAGTGTTAAGTATTTCCGTGTCGGAAAATTTAGAAAACTAGCAATGCAGGTCTAGTTTTCTAAATTAATATTCGGTGATTTTTAATATTGTTGTTAGGTTAGAAAATAAAAGCTGATAAGATTATTAAAGTCCTAGGCCATTTGGAAATACGCCCATGGAAAATGTTCCCCAGCGGCGCTCGCCTAATGTGATGGGAACAAAAATAGAGAAGAGGGTATGGCCGGTCGGAATTACAAAACTGCCCATGCTGACATCAATGCAAGTATTTAAGTTGTTTAATTCAACTTTGGTTGGAACAGAAAAAACCATATTGGTGCTCTGTAATGCATCGATTTTTTTGTCTCCTGTTTCGGGCTTCGATAGGTCTTTTCTGTTAACTGCGCAATATCCATGATCGTCAATTGGCATCCAGTAAACAGCACCTTTGATAGATTTATCTTCATACCAATCGTCAATTAAAATTTGAAATTTTTCTTTAAAGGGATAGGTCCAAGGCGTTTCAAATTTTTCAGGGAAGGTGTTTGGGATAGAGGTGTATTGTCGGCTCCAGATGTCAACGCCATCTCGCTCCAGCTCTAGTAATTTTTCCTCAACAATTCTTCTTCTTTCGTTGAGTACAACAACAATATGTTCAATGCGGCCATTTGGTAATCTAAATCGTGCGAGTTTTTGTAGTGCAATGTTGGTCGTGTCACGCATAGAGTCGGCATGGATAAAAGATTCTTCCATGTTTTTTCTGATTTCATTACCTAGATTTCTAATTTCGTTGGTGCGTTCTAGGCCTTCTTTATTAGTTACAGAGAGTTGTTCTACTGATGCGCTCATATGAACTAAATCATTATTTGCGGCTTCAAAATCCTGAACCATCTCATCAAACTTACTGGCAGTTTTTTTTATGCCTGCCTGAGCTTCTGCCGTACTGGTGGTAATATCACTACTCTGCGATGCTGTACTACTTACTGTCGTTGACATTTGCTCCATTAGCTCATTAATTTGATCTGCGGCATTACGCACTTTTCCCGCAAGACCTCGCACTTCATCAGCAACCACAGCAAAACCACGGCCATGCTCACCGGCTCTTGCGGCCTCTATCGCTGCGTTTAAAGCCAGCATATTTGTTTGTGCTGCAAATGCTTGCACTGTATCTAAGATGCCTCTGATTTTATCTGAGCTTCCTACCAGTTCGGTTACATTATTTTCAAAGCCTTGCATTAAATTCCCAACAGAACATATTTGTTGGGAAACGCTATCAAGCTCTAGGACTGACTTCTTAGCTGAATTTAAACTACGGGTATTGGTATCTGCAATTGTTGAGGCTCTATTTGAAAGTTCTTCAAGTGAGTTAGCGGTTTCATCACTTGCTTGAAAAATGAGTTCGGAAAATTCTGCTTGTCTAACGGCACTTTTTTGAGATTGCTGACCAAGCTTCCTTGCTTCTGCTGATGCTAGGCCAACTTTGAAATTTTGTTCTTGTAGCATTTCAAGAATGGTACTCATTCTTAGAATAAGTTTGTTTATTTCCTTGTTTAGCATATTGCTTTGTGATGAGGAGGAGTTTGTTTCTGTGAGTATAGTTAGATTTGCTTGTTCCTCATTTGCCGCTTTTAGGGATTTTAATGGAGAGTTTTCATTATTACGGAGTTTCCGCCAAGCATCTTTAATGCATAATCCGAATCCCAAAATTGTTGTTACGATAGCTAACCAGGTTATGATTTGATTCGAGGATGTTTCTACTAATCCAACGCCTAAAAACGCAATACATAGTAGTAAGGTGATTGGATAATAGATAACTAGGATTTTTGGGGCTAAAGTTTTCAACCGAGTGACTTCCATTAAATAAATGTTAAACAAAAGGGCGCAGCCGGCAATCTGTTTTTTTGAGCCTTTCTTAAGGGCTAAGCTCAAACAGAAAAAACCGAAAGCGTACATTTAAACTATAGAACGTTTTGAAGAATAGTCACTTAGAATGAGAATTTCGTTTAAATTTTTGACCCGTACCCTTAAGGTCTTATAAGGCTATAAAGCTGGGAGTGAGGGCGTATTTCACAGACATAAAAAAAGCTCGTTATATTAACGGGCTTTTTTTATGTCTGTGAAATACGCAGAGAAGAGACTTGTTACAATAAATCGAGCAATGCTTTTTTAAAGAAGGTTAGTTGTAACCGTTGAGGGTTACTTGCATCAACATAAAACATATATACCTCACCATCATCTTCTTCAGGTATAACGATTCTAAACTTCTTAGAATTAACTTTGATCAATTGGCGACCAGCTTCAACAACGGTTTCAGCTGAATACTGTTCTTGATACAAGTATTCCATTTTTACTGGAGTTGCAATATTTTTTCCTGATAGAGTCAACCAATCAAAAAGTGGTTTGTCTTTTCCCTCACCGCCTTTTAGGTCCTCAAGAAGTGCCATTTGCTCTTTTGCAATTTCAAGCCCTTCTAGATCAACAGCGGATAAGTTGTTGCCACTGAGTTTAGGTTTTGTTGTTGACGTTGAAGCGATAGATTTTGGTACCGCTTTGGTAGGCTTGGCAACAACACTTTGTTGTTGTCCGCTCTTTTCTGAAGGTTGCATCTTTATAGGGTTGGTTCCAATTAAAGCGACAAGAGATTTTTTATAATAATAAACCTTTGGTTTGTTGGCTTTTTTCTGGTCGACGACAAAGACATAAGTTTCACCATCGTCTTCATCAGGAATAGACATTCTGAACCGGGTGTTTTTAACTCGAATGCGTTGGTCGCCTGCAACAACAGTTGTTTCGCCACGAAAACTTTTATCCCCAACGTGATTTAATGTTGTGTTTGCTATATCACTACCTCTTAGCGTTATGTTTGGCTGCTCGCCACCTATTTTTGCTTTTTCCTCTAACTCTTTGGTGATTCTTTCTGCAACAAGGTACGCTTCATAATCATTATCAGACAACTTTATTTGTTTTGGTGCAGGCGGAGCTGTTACTTTTTTGGCAACAATTTCCGGCACTTTTTCAGCGGCTACAGGAACAGGTGTAGGTCTTACTGTTTCAACAATTTTTGGTGCAGCAGGTTTTATGATAACGGGAGCTGGAGCAGGAATAGTTGGCTTGGGTGTTCTTGCTTCTAGTTCTTGGCGACGTGCAATGGCTTCAGTTTCAGTAACTTGTCTTTCTTGAGCTGAAACTTGTCGAGTTAAGCGATCAACGGTACCTTTAATTTTGTTGGCTTCTTCTTGTAATCCACCTTCATCTCTACGTACGCGTTCTAAGCTTCTTCCTTCTCGGCTCGCGCGACGCTCGGCCATTTTGACAGAATGTTCTTTTAGCTTTATGTCTCGGTCTAAATCTGCGCCGGGCTTCGAAGCTTCAATTTTTAGATTCTGAAGATCAGATTTTGCTTTTTCGAGTTCAGCTTCAGCATTTTTTAAATCCTCTTGGGCATCTTTTAGCTTCTCAGGAAAATCTTTTATTTCTTCCTGAATATCAGAATAATTTTGTTGTTGCTTTGCTAATGTTTGCTTTAAATTGGAGAGTTTTGCTCTTTCTTGGTTCACTGTATCAGCTAGCGATAGCGGAGAAAAAAGAACGAGTGAAAATAAAACCAAAACTATTTTTGATCGCAATAAACCAGCCATTGTGAGACAACCTTTAATAAAAAGTAATGAAATGTGAAGAGAAGTATGATGTGTTAGTTAATTATCCGCGATCAGCTTTTTACTGCAAGGGCACACAGGAGCGTTCGTCGGTAAAATCTACTCTTCACCTCTTAATCGCTCCAAAAGCGTGATCTCTTCATCAATTTTGATCGCTTAAAAGGTTTAAATACATGATTATCTCGTTCATTAATCTTCTAATTGTTCGCAAGATGGCATAAGACCATTATCTAAATAGTGGCATTTTTATACTTTATCGATATTTTTTTAGAGAGCTTCTGTTTGGATGATTGTAGTGTACGAAAGTTTTGTGACCGTTTATGATGCATTGTAAATTTACTTCAAATAATAAATAAAAATAAAAGGTGCCGAATGCGTGTTACAGATTCAAACATTTCTCTCCGTTTTATTGATAACAATGGGTTGCGGATGCGCATTGCGGATCATGGTGAAGGGCCCATTGTTTTACTACTGCATGGTTGGCCGGAGTCTTGGTATTCCTGGCGACACCAAATTGTTGCGCTAGCCAATGCTGGCTACAGAGTCATTGCGCCCGATATGCCCGGCTATGGAAAAACGGATTCATTACGATCAGCAGAAGATTACAACATTATTAATATTGCGTCTTATGTAGTGGGTATTCTTGATGAAGTAGGAGCGGAGACAGCTATTTTAATGGGGCATGATTGGGGGGCTGCCATTGCGTGGAGTACTGTGCAGTTACATCCAGATCGTTTTACCAAATTAATAAACTTGAGTGTTCCTTTCAGGCCATCACCAGACAAGTCGCCGATGGAAATTTATAAAGAACGTTTTGGCGAACGATTTTTTTACCAATTATATTTTCAAGAAGTTGGTAAGGCTGAAGCAGAATTTGATCGAGATCCAAAAGGAATCTTGTATCGATTATATTCCTCGCCAGATACTTTTCGGTTTTCTCCTCAGGTCACAGATAAAAATGCATCAGCCGGTGGTTGGATTCCTCGCCTAGGAGAACCTAAAGAATTGCCACCATGGTTTTCTCAAGAAGATTTAGATTTTTACGTGAACGAATTTACAGAAGCTGGTTTTGTTGGTGGTATTAATTATTACCGCAATATTGATAGAAATTGGGAGTTAATGAAATCGTGTGCTGATAATATTATTGATATTCCTGTTCTGTTTATGGCGGGCGATAAAGATAATGTCATTGGAACAGCAACACGGATTAAATTACTTGATGCTATGAAACCTTTTATACCGAACATGGATGACGTTGTTTTGCTACCTAATATAGGGCACTGGATTCAGCAAGAAACACCAGATGTTGTCAATCAGCGAGTCATAGAATTTTTGGGAAAGCATTCATAAGTTTTTAATTGGGTAATCGTTTTTTCTCGCGTTTACTTCTCTTAATTAATAAATTGAATATGCGATTTTCGCTTGCAGAAACATTCCTTGAGCGATAGTCTTCGCGCCGGAGCCAGCTCGGCAGTCGCTGTAATCGTTTGCTCGCTAATTCACTTGTGTTTTAGTGGGCGCATTATGGAGGAAAGTCCGGGCTCCATAGGGTAGAACGCCAGGTAACGCCTGGGGGGTGTGAGCCTACGGAAAGTGCAGCAGAAAGTGAACCGCCTAAGTAATCTTCGGATTACCGGTAAGGGTGAAAAGGTGCGGTAAGAGCGCACCGCGCAACTGGCAACAGTTTGTGGCGATGGTAAACCCCGTTCGGAGCAAGACCAAATAGGAATCCACTGGTGTGACCCGCACTGGATTCGGGTAGGTCGCATGAGGTACATGGTGACATGTATCCCAGATGAATGACTGTCCTCGACAGAACCCGGCTTACAGGCTGGCTCCTTTTTTTAACTCAAAATCGCGCTGAGAGTTGTTTGTTTTTCGATCTCCCATATAGCGATATCTTCTAGAATACTTTTTTATCTATTCAAAATAATCTTACTCTTAACAAGTTACTTTAACTTGTCTAGCTACCTAGCTGATTTACCCCTCTTTGTTCATTTTAGATGCCATTTTTTGACCCGAATTCATCACAGCATTAACGTGATTTACCCCTAGTTTTCAAGGATTTAGCAGTATGTTGCTTGACTTTGGATGAGTCCAATTTATAGTAGCTAAATGTGGCAAAAAGTGGAAAAAAGTAGCAAAAAGTAGGAAGTTTCAGAGAGTTGTGGCTATTCTTGGAGAATGGGCCCAATTAACATCTCAATCAGTTAAAGGTAAATCACAGTGTTTCTGGGTAATAACGCCATCAATATGGATACAAAGGGTCGTTTCGCAGTGCCTACGCGCGTACGAGAAACCCTTGCGTCTGTCTGTAATGGTCGTTTAGTGATTACTGCTCACAACGAAGAGCGATGCCTACTTGTTTATCCCGAGCCGCAATGGCAGGAGTTGTTACCTAAAATCGAAGCCCTCCCGAATTTGAACAAGGCCGCGAGCCGATTACAGCGATTACTTATCGGTTATGCCACTCCTTTGGATATGGATGGTAGCGGTCGTTTGTTATTGCCTGCCACTCTTCGTGATTACGCAGGATTAGACAAAAAACTTATGTTAGTTGGTCAGGGTAAAAAAATGGAATTGTGGAGTGAGGAGAATTGGAATCAATGGCTTATCGATTCGGCTAAAGATGAAGGCATTACTGAAGAAATGGCGGCGTTGTCTCTTTAATGACAAGTGACGCGATTCCATCACAACATATTACTGTTTTATTGAATGAGGCTGTCGAAGGTTTAGTCGTAGATCCAGATGGTTTTTATGTTGATGGTACTTTTGGGCGCGGCGGTCATAGCGAATTAATTTTAAAAACATTATCTGATCAGGGTTCGTTACTCGCAATAGATAAAGACCCTCAAGCAATCAATATCGCAAATTTGAAACTTGCTGATGAAAAAAGATTTGAAATTGCGCAAGGCTCATTTACTGAATTATCCAAATTGCTGGCTGAGAAAAATCAATTAGGAAAAGTAAGCGGTGTTTTATTGGATTTAGGTGTTGCTTCTCCACAGTTAGATCAAGCAGAGCGCGGGTTTAGTTTTACTAATGATGGCCCGCTCGATATGCGAATGGATCCAACGCAGGGGCAAAGCGCGAAACAGTGGTTATCGGAAGTTAAAGAAGAAGATTTAGCAAAGGTTTTAAGAGAGTACGGCGAAGAAAAATTTGCGAGACGAATTGCCAGAGCTGTTGTGGCTGCACGTGAAGAGGTCAAAATAGAAACAACGCATCAATTTGCCAAAATTGTTGCAGAGGCTCATCCAGCCTGGGAAGTCGGAAGGCATCCAGCAACAAAAACTTTTATGGCGATTCGATTGTTTTTGAATCAAGAATTAGAAGATTTAACCGCGATATTGCAGCAAGTTCTTGATGTGTTACAGCCTGGAGGCCGTTTAGTTGTGATTAGCTTTCATTCACTAGAGGACAGGATTGTTAAGCGGTTTATGAGGGATAAGGCAAAAGGAGATAGTTTGCCTCGCGGTGTTCCGGTAACAGAAGATAAATTGAACAAAACGTTAAAAATAGTAGGTAAAGCGGTTAAGCCGTCTAGAGAGGAAGTTGAGCAAAATGTTAGATCGCGAAGTGCGATTATGCGAGTTGCAGAGAGATTAGGACCAAAAGGATAGCGGCTGATGACTCCACAAAATTCGTTACAGCGCTTCAATCGCAATGCTATCGTATTTTTTTCATTGTGGGCTGTTGTCATGGTTAGTGGCTTAGGTGTTATTTATTCAACTCATGTCAGTCGTCAACTGTTTAATGAGTTGGAGGGTAAGCGGAGAACGACTGCTCAATTACATACGGAGTGGGGACAGTATCTGCTAGAGCAAAGTACTTGGGCTGCCTATAACCGAATTGAAGATTTAGCTGAATCAAAACTCGATATGCAATTGCCCGATCAAGAAAAAATTATTGTAGTGCAGGCTAGGTAAGTTCGCGGTTAGTGTGTTTTTAGTCTCATTTTTTCTAGGTTAAATAAGCAGAAAATTCAAACATTATAGTAATCAAACCCAGAGAGTATCAGAAAGCGTGGCTAAAACAGATAAAGGTGCAAAAAAGCCAGTAAGAGCGTCGAAACTGCGTGAACGAAAAAAAGTTCAAGCGACGAGTCGTGCTGCGCGAACGCCAAGTTATCAACCCGCTATCATCCGTTGGCGCTATTTTTCTATCTGCGGTTTTTTGTTGTGTCTCACCATTCTCTTAATTTGGAAAGTTGCTTCAATTCAAGTTCTTCCTAGTCAAGACCGTGGTTTTGAGTTTTTGCAGAAATACGGACAGTCGCAATTTATTCGCGGTGAAGAAATTAATGCAAATAGAGGAGTCATTACTGATAGAAATGGTGAGCCATTAGCGGTGAGCACTGAAGTTATTTCTATTTGTGGTAATCCAAAAGTATTGCTGGAAAATAAACAAGCTTGGCAGGTACTCGCGTCGGCGATTGACGTTCCTGCTAAAGAGTTGGCGGATAAAATTGGTGTCTATGCCAATAAAGAATTTATGTATTTAAAGCGTCGGCTTCCGCCTGCGCAAGCACAAGAAATTTTGGATCTAGATATTCCTGGAATTTTTTCTCGTACTGATTATCAGCGTTACTATCCAGCGGGCGAAGTAACCGCTCATGTTGTGGGCTTGACAAGTCGAGAAGGTAATGGCGTTGAGGGAACTGAGTTAAGCTATGACGAGTGGTTGCGAGGTGTTCCAGGATTAAAGCAAGTTGTAAAAGATTTGAAAGGCCGAACAATTGAAGATGTTCGTTTGGTGAAAGCGGCCGTTCCCGGAAATGATTTGGCGTTAAGTATTGATTTACGTTTGCAGTATCTAGCTTATCGAGAATTAAAGCGTGCAGTTGCAAGTCATAACGCGGTCGCTGGATCGGTTGTGATTTTAGATACTTATACCGGTGAGATTTTAGCATTGGTCAATCAGCCATCGTATAACCCAAATAATACAAAAACTGTTTCTCCTGTGTCGATGAAAAATAGAGCAGTCACCGATCAGTTTGAGCCTGGCTCGACAATGAAGCCGATTACTGTTTTAGCTGCGCTTGAAAGTAAAAAATATTTTCCTCATACAAAAATTGATACGTCTCCTGGTCGTGTAAAAATAAAAGGTAAAACAATTTTTGATCCGGTGAATTACGGCGTTATTGATATCAGTAAAATTGTCGCAAAATCGAGTCAAGTCGGAATTACAAAAGTTGCAATGGAGTTGGATCCAGAGTCGGTTCGAGAGATGTTTTACCGAATGGGTCTTGGTGAAAGTACTGGTAGTGGTTTTCCGGGGGAGTCAACTGGCTCTTTACCTAATCATCAAAAATGGCATCCAGTTGAGCGCGCTACTTTGGCTTACGGTTATGGCTTAACGGTAACAACATTGCAGCTTGCTCATGCATACTCTGTTTTTGCGAACGATGGAATTAGGTCAGATGTTTCAATGTTGAAGGTTGATGAGCGTGATACCAAAGTATCAAGAAACGATTCGTTCCCTAAAGTCGTTGACGCCCGCTATGCGAATCAAGTGTTGGCAATGATGGAGGCTGTGATTGCTCCGGGTGGAACAGGAACAAAAGCGCGTTTGGATTCATTTACTGCGGCAGGAAAAACGGGAACAGCTCACAAAGCAAGTCAGGGTGGTTATCTTGATGAGGCGAAGTTTTCTGTTTTTGCGGGAGTTGCTCCCGTTACAAGTCCTCGAATTGCTGTTGCCATAATGATTGATGAGCCAAGAAGTGGTTTATATGGTGGTGGTGAAGTTGCTGCCCCCATTTTTTCTTCAATTGCAGAAGGCGCATTAAGATTGCTACAAACACCACCGGATAAATTTTCTCCTCAACAGTTGTCTGATCGAGTTGCTCTAAGAGGACCTTTGTTGTGATGAGTTCACATCTGCAAGAAAATGAAATTCGATTATCTGATTTGTTAAATGATAAGTGGCTGCCTGCTGAAGTCAGTGATATTGCTGTCAATGGTTTGTGTCTTGATCATCGAAAACTAAATCCCGGAGAATTATTTTTTGCGGTAAAAGGTATTGTTAATGATGGTCGACGATTTATCGCTGATGCAATTGATAGTGGCGCTGCTGCGATCATAAAAGAAGCGTGTTCAGAAGAAGAAACGATCGCGTGGAAAAATAATACGCCAATTATCCCGTTTAATAACTTGTCAGAAAAAATAAGTTTAATTGCTGGGCGTTACTATTCACAACCCTCAACAAAAATGGCGGTCATCGGAGTAACGGGTACCAATGGAAAAACAACGTGCAGTTATCTGTTAGCTCAGTTGTTTTCTCGTTTAGGTGATCGATCTGGAGTGATCGGTACTTTAGGTTTTGGAGTTGCTAAGCCAAATGAAAATACGATTACCTTAACTGAAACGGGTATGACAACAGCGGATGCAGTATCAACACAGAAAATTTTATCTGACTTAAACGCAAAAGATTGTGATTTAGTCGCAATGGAAGTGTCATCACACAGTTTAGATCAGTACCGTGTTTCTGATGTACATTTTACGACAGCTGTTTTTACAAATTTAACACGCGATCATTTAGATTATCACGGCGATATGCATGCTTACGGGGCGGCAAAAAGACAATTATTTGTTTCGCCATTTTTAAAAAATGCCATTATTAATATTGATGATGATTTTGGACGGCGATTAACAAAAGCAGTCGCGTCTAAAACGCAATTGACGACATATTCGCTTTGCAATGAAAAAGCAGATGTTTTCTTGTCTGGTATTTCTGTTAGTCAAGACGGCATGACAGCGTTGCTGTCTTCTCCTTGGGGTGCTGGTGAATTAAAAACTCAATTAGTGGGTGAGTTTAACCTTCTGAATATTTTGTCGGTTGTTGCTGCGGCTTGTATTCACGGTCATGAATTATCGGCTGTTCTTGAGCAACTACCTTTATTGCGACCTGTTGATGGCCGAATGGAAAGAGTTTGTGTAGGCAGTGATGTGCAAGTCATTGTTGATTATGCCCATACGCCGGATAGTTTAGAAAAAGCACTGCAAACTCTTCGTAAGCAATCACCTGGAAAATTGTGGTGTGTTTTTGGTTGTGGTGGAGATCGTGATAAGGGTAAACGTCCTTTGATGGCTGAAATTGCAGAAAAATATTCAGATGCCGTTGTGGTGACGAGCGATAATCCTCGTACAGAATCAATGAATGATATTGAAAATGATATTAAATCGGGATTTAAAAAGATAAAAGCCGTGTCGTTTGTTTCGGATCGAGCGGCAGCTATCGATTATGCAATTGCCAATGCATCGGCTGGCGATAGCATATTAGTGGCGGGAAAAGGTCATGAAGATTATCAGTTGATTGGCGCTGATCGGTTGTCTTTTAGTGATGTGAATCATGCGCGATTAGCATTGCGAGAGAGAAATAAAAAATAAAATGATGAAAACACTGACGCTAACAGATATCGCAGAAGTTACTCATGGGGAAGCCCATATGGGTAACTGTAGCTTTGATCGCGTTAATACAGATACGCGTTCGCTGCAAGAGGGTGACCTTTTTGTTGCGCTTGAAGGTGATAGTTTTAACGCTCATGATTTTTTACACGATGTAGCAGCAAAAAAAGCTGCAGGTGCTGTAGTTAGTCAGTTTAAAGACAATATTAAATTACCTCAGCTAGTCGTTAAAAATACAACAGAGGCGCTTGGTAATATTGCGATGTTTAATCGCGATCTTTTTTCTGGGGCTTTAGTGGGTATTACGGGCTCGTGTGGAAAAACGACGGTTAAGGCAATGCTTAAAAATATTTTTGAGCAAGCGAGCAGTAAAGAAGAGGTGTTGGCTACCGAGGGTAATTTCAATAACCATATTGGTGTTCCTCTGACGTTGTTTAACCTTAGTTCACAGCATAAGTATGCTGTTGTAGAAATGGGAGCAAGTGGTGCTGGTGAAATCAAGTATTTATCGGCAATAGCTAAACCTGATGTGGTAGTTGTGACAAATGCGCTTCTAGCACACGTCGAGGGTTTTGGTTCTGTTGATGGTGTTGTTAAAGCAAAAGGTGAATTGTTTCAATCGTTGAAAGCAGGTGGAATAGCGGTAGTTAATCGTGATGATCCTGCGTTCGATCAATGGATTGAAATGTTAGAAAGCAATACATCTGAAAACTTAAAAATAGTCACTTTTAGTTCAGATGATCGCGTCCCGGCATCGTCTTCAAGTAAGTATCCTGATTTTAATGCGATCGGAGTTTCTGAAGGCTCTAAAGGGAATGTTGATTTTGTAATGAATTTACCTGGGGATGAAGTGGTTGTCAGATTACAGCTTCTTGGTACACAAAATGTTTCAAATGCTTTAGCTGCGGCAGCCTGTGCGCACAGCGTAGGTGTTAGTGCGCAAGATATTAAAAAAGGTTTAGAAGCGACAGCTGCAGTTTCTGGAAGGATGTGTCCTGTTGAAGGTAAAAATAATTCTTTAATTGTCGATGATAGTTATAACGCCAACCCAGATTCAGTAAAGGCCGCTATTGATGCGTTAAGCCGATGGGATTCAAATACTTTTTTAGTGTTGGGTGACTTGGGTGAGCTCGGTAAAGATGAAGAAAAATTGCATGCCGAGTTAGGCGAGTATGCAAAAAACAAAAAAATTCAACATTTACTCACTGTTGGTGATCTAACAAAATCAACAAGTCGGTCATTCGGAGAGGGTGCAATTCACTGTAGAGATCATGACGAAATAATAAAAAACCTAAACGCTATGTTGGACGATACATCAGTAGTGTTAGTTAAAGGCTCCCGCGTTTCCAAAATGGATAAAGTTGTCGCGGCATTAAAAAACGTTGGGGAAAATTAATGCTATTGCTACTAGCTGAATACTTACAACAATATATAAGCGGGTTTGCTGTTTTCCAGTATCTAACTTTCAGGGGAATTGTTGGTGTGTTAACAGCGCTAGGTATTTCGCTGTTGTTGGGTCCTTGGATGATTCGTAAATTAAATATATTACAAATTGGTCAGGTCGTTCGTGATGATGGCCCTGCTACTCATTTATCAAAAACAGGTACTCCTACAATGGGAGGTACTTTAATACTAGCTGCGATCTTTACAAGCAGTCTTTTATGGTCAGATTTATCAAGTAGTTATGTGCGAGTGTTATTGATTGTCACCTTTGTGTTTGGAGCTGTTGGTTTTGTTGATGATTATAAAAAGGTAATTGAAAAAAATTCAAAAGGACTGTCTGCTTTTTGGAAAATATTTTGGCAGTCTTTTGGTGGGTTGGGTGGCGCATTTTATTTATATGCGGCTGCTGATACCGGAGTAGAGACGACATTATACATCCCCTTCTTTAAAAACTTTGCTCTCGATATGGGTTGGGGATATATCGTTTTTACTTACTTTGTGATTGTGGGTTCTAGTAATGCGGTTAATTTAACTGATGGTTTAGATGGTTTGGCGATTATGCCTTGCGTTATGGTCGCAAGCGCACTTGGCATTATTGCTTACCTCGTTGGTAATACTCAATTTTCTGCTTACTTGAACGTCCCCTACGTCGAGGGAACAGGAGAGTTGGTTGTTTTTTGTGGCGCATTAGCCGGAGCTGGTTTGGGATTTTTATGGTTTAACACATACCCTGCTCAAGTGTTTATGGGTGATGTTGGTGCCCTTGCGTTGGGTGCTGCTTTAGGTGTTATTGCAGTTATTGTTCGGCATGAAATTATTCTGTTCATAATGGGCGGCGTTTTTGTGATGGAAACAGTGTCGGTTATTTTGCAGGTGACCTCGTATAAATTAACAGGCCGCCGAATTTTTAAAATGGCGCCGTTGCACCATCATTATGAATTAAAAGGTTGGCCTGAACCTCGTGTCATTGTTCGTTTTTGGATTATTACCGTGATGTTGGTTTTATTTGGTTTAGCAACGTTGAAGCTGCGATAGGCAAAAATAAGCAAGATTCGACAATAGAAACGACTTTGAAAAATATTGAAAAGTAACAAACGCAACAGAAAGTACAATAGAGAACACAACTTGAATAATTTGATTGCAACAAGCGAAAAAATAGCCGTTATCGGGATGGGGATGACCGGTTTCTCTGCTGTTCGTTATTTGCAAAATCAAAAAAAATCAGTAGCGGTGTTTGATACTCGCATCGCGCCACCTCAACTAGAAAGATTCAAGCAAGAGTTTCCTGAAGTTGAAATTGTCTTGGGCGATAAAGTGACGGAAAACTCCTTGCTAACCTTTAGTCGAGTTGTTGTTAGCCCTGGCGTTTCAGTAAAAGAAGCATTCATCGCTAATGCAATCGAAAAAAATATTAATGTAGTCGGTGATGTGCAGTTATTTATTGAAGCGATAACTGCTCCATTAATTGCCGTTACAGGTTCAAATGCAAAGAGCACAGTAACAACACTTGTTGGTGAAATGGCAAAAGCATCTGGAATTGATGTTGCTGTCGCAGGAAATATCGGAATCCCTGTCTTAGATTTACTGCAAGAAGAGCAAAAAGAATTGTATGTGTTGGAGCTTTCTAGCTTTCAATTAGAAACGATAGAAAAGCTCAATGCCTCAGTAGCATGCTCTTTGAATGTCAGCATGGATCATATGGATCGTTATGAAAGTTTTGCTGCTTATCACGCGGCTAAGCAACGTGTGTATTTTGGAGCGGAAAAGATTGTCGTTAATCGAGATGATGAGTTAACTAAACCGCCGCTTCGATCAGACATGTCTGTAATGAGTTTTGGAATGGGATCACCTGATTTGAAAACGTTTGGGGTGATTTCGGAAAACGGACAAGCTTATCTAGCGCGTGGATTAGATAAGTTATTAGCCGTTAGCGAATTAAAAATGAAAGGAAAGCACAATATTGCGAATGCATTGGCTGCTCTCGCTATTGGTAGCCAAGCTGAGTTTTCTATTCCAGCAATGATCGGTGTATTAAAAGAATTTAAAGGGTTGGCGCATCGTTGTGAGTCCGTCGCGAGTATTGAGAACGTTGATTATATTAATGATTCAAAAGGAACGAATGTTGGGGCAACTATTGCGGCCCTAAATGGTTTGGCGAGATTACCTAATAAAATCATTTTAATTGCTGGCGGCGAAGGAAAGGGCGCTGATTTTTCATTGTTGGCAAAGCCGGTTAAACAGTATGTGAGAGCAGTAATTGTTTTTGGCGCCGACGCAAAAATTATTGCAAAAATTGCAGAAGCTCAAAATGTCTTGGTAGAGCATGTTGATAGCATGAAAAGTGCAGTGCTAGCGGCAAAAAAACAAGCTCGTTCCGGCGATGTGGTTTTGCTCTCTCCAGCATGTGCAAGTTTCGACATGTTTAAAAACTTTGAGCATCGCGGAGAGAGTTTTGTGAAATGTGTCGAGGATTTGGCAGCATGATGAATGTCCTCACTAATTCATTTAATTCTAACGGCTTAAGCCTACCGGCTCGAATGGAAATTGATTGGGTGTTACTTGGGCTTGTGATTACAGTGGCCTCAATTGGTTTGTTGATGGTGGCTTCAGCCTCTATGAGCTTGTCTGAATCTTATTATGAAAACCCGTGGCAGATGGTGCTTAAGCAAGGCATTTTTCTCTTTATAGGCATTGTTGCAGCAGGCTGTATCGCGATGGTTCCTGTCTCGATGTGGCAGCAATATGGCTGGATATTATTGGTGTTAACTTTTGCCATTTTACTGTTGGTGCTGGTCCCAGGGATAGGCAAGAAAGTGAATGGTAGTCAGCGATGGTTGCAAGTTGGTCCCATAACTATTCAGGCATCCGAGCTGGTTAAATTATTTATGGTTTTGTTCTTTGCTAATTATTTGTCGCGTCGACATGAGGAATTGAAATCATCATGGAAAGGTGTGCTTAAACCGCTTTCGATCGTTTGTGCTGTTGCTATTTTGTTACTACTTGAGCCAGATTTCGGGGGTTCAGTTGTCATAGCAGGAACGATATTCGCCATGATGTTTATTGCGGGCATGAAATTATGGCAGTTTTTATCATTGCTGACAGCAGGTATCGGGGTAATGGGTTTGGTGGCGGTTTTGTCTCCTTATCGCATGCAGCGATTAATTACTTTCTTAGACCCATGGGCTGATCAATTTAATAGTGGTTATCAGTTAACGCAGTCTTTAATTGCATTTGGACAAGGACAGTGGCTTGGAGTTGGTTTAGGACGAAGTGTACAGAAATTATTTTATTTACCTGACGCACATACTGATTTTATTTTTGCGATTATAGCTGAAGAGTTTGGTTTGGTCGGTGCTGTAATACTAATCGGATTGTTCGCAGCGATTGTTTATAGAATTTTAAAGTTATCTAAACGAGCAATGCTACACAATAATAGCTTTATCAGTTTGGCGGCATTTGGAATTGCAATTTTGTTTGCAGGCCAAGTTTTCATCAATATGGGGGTTGCTTCTAGTTTGTTGCCAACCAAAGGTTTAACTTTACCGTTTATTAGTTATGGCGGTAGTAGTGTGATTACAAGTTGCTTATTTATTGGTGTTGTATTGCGCTTGGATTGGGAATTGATTTCTCAGCCGATTAAAAGTGCAAAAAAATAATGAGTGATTTAGATAAAGTGAAAAAATCGATAAAAGTCTTAGTGATGGCAGGTGGTACCGGAGGGCATGTTTTTCCTGCTCTAGCGGTGGCAAAAGAATTGATTGATCGTGGTGTTGAGGTTGAGTGGCTCGGAACTGAAAAAGGTATCGAGTCAGGTGTAGTAAGAAAAGCGGGAATAAAATTGAATACAATTGATATTGTGGGTTTGCGAGGTAAAAGCATAATCGTTTGGCTAAAAATGCCATTTTTGTTAGTGCGTGCTGTTTTGCAATCCATAAAAATTGTAAAAAAATATTCGCCTGATGCAGTCTTAGGCTTTGGTGGTTTTGCATCAGGCCCCGGAGCATTAGCCGCGCGATTTTTCAATATACCTATCGTGATTCATGAGCAAAATGCTGTTGTTGGTACGACTAATAAATGGTTGAGTAAATTAACTAAACATAAGTTAGCGGCTTTTCCAAATAGTTTGCGTGGAGCAGATGTTGTTGGTAATCCTATTAGAGCTGAAATAACAAATCTTTCTTCTCCCGAAGAAAGATTTGCTCTTAAGTCAAATAATACCAATCGGAACCTTTTAATATTAGGTGGAAGTTTAGGTGCGAAAAAATTAAATGAGGTCGTTCCATCGGCATTAGCTCTGATGGAGAAAAGTGATCGTCCGAATGTTTGGCATCAAACAGGAAAGCTGTCTCATCAAGACACCGTTGAAGCTTATCGGGCAAACAATATTGACGCAAAAGTAGAAGCGTTTATTGATGATATGGCAGACGCATATCAATGGGCTGAATTGGTTGTTTGTCGTTCTGGTGCTTTGACAGTTTCAGAAATTACAGCAGTAGGTGTGGCGGCAATATTTGTTCCTTATCCTCATGCGATAGATGATCATCAATCGGTAAACGCAATGTGGGCAGTCAATAGTGGTGCTGGTTTATTGTGCGATGAAAAAGAGTTAACAGCCCAAAAATTATCTGAGCAGTTAGTGGCATTAGTTTCTTCTCCAGAAAAATTAAAAGTACTTGCTGTTAATGCAAGAGCCCTCGCAAAACCAGCAGCTGTCGAAAATGTTGCCGATGTTTGTATGGAGGTGGCTAATGGATGATTTTATGAATGCACATATTCCTGAAATGAGACGTATTCGTCGTATACATTTTATAGGAATTGGCGGTGCAGGCATGAGCGGGATTGCAGAAGTATTGCATAACCAAGGTTATGATATTTCTGGATCAGATTTAAAAGAATCTGGTGTTACGTTGCGGCTTGAGGAGATGGGAATAAAAGTTTTTATTGGCCATCAAGTAACAAATATTGTTGATGTTGATGTGGTTGTAGCGTCGACAGCAGTTGATGAAAGCAATCCAGAAATTGTAGGTTCAAAAGAACAGCGAATTCCAATTGTTCGCCGTGCAGAAATGTTAGCTGAGTTGATGCGTTATCGTCATGGTATTGCTGTCGCAGGAACTCACGGAAAAACAACGACAACGAGTTTGTTGGCAAGTGTCTTTGCCGCAGCAGATCGCGATCCCACATTTGTTATCGGAGGATTGTTAAATAGTGCTGGGAGTAATGCAAAGCTTGGAACCAGTCGTTACTTAATTGCTGAAGCTGATGAAAGTGATGCGTCATTTTTACATTTACAGCCTGTTGTCGCGATAGTGACTAATATCGATGCAGATCACATGGATACTTATGAAGGTGATTTTTCAAAATTGAAAAAGACCTTCGTAAATTTTCTACACAATTTACCTTTTTATGGTTTAGCTGTTGTTTGTGGCGATGAGCCAGTTGTACAAGAAATTATCGAAGAGGTGGCACGTCCTACTTTGACGTATGGGTTCGGTGAAGATTGCGATTTTAGAGCGATTGATGTTAAGCAAGAAGAAATGAGAACGCGTTTTAAAGTATTGCGACCGAATAATGAAAAGCCATTAGAAATTTTTCTCAATATGCCGGGTGCGCATAATGTGTTAAATGCAACTGCCGCTATTGCTGTTGCAACAGATGAAGGCTTAAGTGATGAAGCGATTCAATCAGGACTAGCCACATTTTCTGGTGTTGGCCGTCGCTTTCAAGTTTATGGTAATTATCCAATTGGTAATGGTCAGGCGATGTTAGTTGATGATTATGGACATCATCCAAGAGAAGTTGCCGTTACGATAGAAGCTATTCGAAAAAGTTGGCCTAAGCGTCGCTTGGTTATGATTTTTCAGCCACATAGATATTCAAGAACACGTGATTTATATGAAGATTTTGTGGATGTTTTATCCCGAGTTGATGTGCTGATTGTATTAGAAGTTTATTCAGCGGGAGAGACTCCAGTAGCTGGGGCAGATGGCCGTCATTTATGTCGAAGTATTCGTACTCGTGGTCAAGTTGACCCTGTGTTTATCGAAGGGATTGAGGGTGTACCGGAAGTCGTCAAAGATATTGTAAAAGCAGACGATATTGTTATTACTCAAGGTGCAGGAAATGTGAATGCGCTAGCAGTTGAATTAGCTAAACGAAAGCTTCAATAAAATTAATTACATTTAATTAGATATAAAAAAATGACATCAAGTATGCCGAAAAGAATAGAAGTTCCTGTTAGCGTTGAAATGCGAGAACAGCTCGGCGTGGTTGGCGTTTTGTATGGCGGTACATCTGCTGAAAGAGACGTGTCATTGCAATCTGGTAAAGCAGTTTTAGATGCATTGTTAAGATCAAATGTAAATGCGATAGGTATTGATGTTAACGATGAAGTACTAACGCAATTAACATCCATAAAATTAGATCGCGTTTTCATTGTTTTACATGGTGTTGGTGGTGAAGATGGAAAAATTCAATCGTTATTAAGTTTTCTGCACTTGCCTTATACCGGAAGTGGTGTTCAAGCATCTGCACTAGCAATGGATAAATTGCTCTCAAAACAATTATGGAACGGTATCGGTTTACCAACGGCTAAATTTTTTTCGTTAGATAGTGACAGTGACTGGGAAAAAGTGATTGATTCATTAGGTGGGAAAGCATTTGTAAAACCGGCGCATGAAGGCTCTAGTTTGGGTATGTCATTAGTCAATAATGCGGATGAGCTAAAAACTGCATTTTCACATGCTAGAAAATTCGATAAAACCGTGATAGCCGAAACATTTTTAGCGGGTGAAGAATATACCGTTACTGTTTTAAATGATGCCGCATTACCTGCGATTAAGTTAGAAACTGATAATCAATTTTATGATTACGATGCGAAATATATTTCAAATGACACTCGCTATTTATGTCCCTGCGGCTTGTCCACAGAAAAAGAAAATGAATTAAAAGAAATCGCATTAAATGCATATCGAAGCTTAGGTTGTTCTGGTTGGGCTCGCGTTGACCTTATGGCGGATCAAGGAGGAGAAATTTATTTATTGGAAGTGAATACTGCGCCAGGTATGACTAGCCATAGTTTAGTCCCTATGGCGGCTAAAGCGGCTGGTATAGGTTTTGAAGAGTTAGTTCTTCGTATTTTATTGTGTGCAGAGAAGTGAGACTAACACGATGATTTTAACGGATATGAAAGGTAGAGCTTCAAGATCAGCAAAAACAAGAGAACAGTCTCGACGTGATAAAGCGTCTGGCGTAATTAAACGATCGGCAACAGATAAAGATCAAAAGAACACTAAAAGAAACAGTACTAAACATGATTCCAGAATTGAATCTAAACCGGTAGTTAGGCAAAGAACGACTAAAAACAATACTCGTCGACATGTAATAAATGAGTCGACAGTAATGGATAGATTACGTTTAGCGCTAGATGTTTTTTTGAAGTTATTTTTAGTAGTGGGTATTGCGAGTGTGGTCGGCGTTAGTATTTATTTTGGGAAAAATTTTGTTGATGATGCATCTAGTCGCCCAGTTAATACAATGAGTGTACAAGGAGATTTTAGTTTTTTAACACAAAAAGAAGTGTCACAAATAGTATTGCCAATGATAGAAAACGGCTTTTTAAGGTTGCCGTTATCTGGGATTAAAGATTTGTTAGAGGAAAATCCTTGGATTGATTCGGCATCAGTAAGTAGGCGCTGGCCAGATAAGCTGGCAGTCAGTGTTGTTGAGCAAGACCCTATAGCACGATGGGGAAATAAAGGTTTTTTAAATCTGCGAGGAGAATTCATAGCTCTTGATCTTGATGGACAGCTCACTGAGCTACCGGTATTGAGTGGAAATGAAGGGCAAGAGAAGCTGATAATGCAAGATTATCAACAGCTTGCTCAGTTACTTCGGTCTTTTGGTTTAAAAGTTTCAGAGTTCCATTGTGATGAATTAATGTCGAGGCGAGTTGTTCTAGATAATGATCTTGTTGTGAATATTGGACGGCATCAGCTTATGGAGAAAATACAAAGGTTTTTAACGGTCTATAACGCGTCATTAAAAACTCAGCTCAATGAAATAACATCAATCGATCTTCGTTATGGAAATGGTGTTGCTGTTGAATGGAAGTCACTAGAAGAAAGAATTCAGAGTGAAATATCTAACGTTATTTCTGAAAAACAAAGAGTAATAAAAAAAAATAATAAAGCTTAAAATTTATTAAGCAAAATAATAGCTGCAATATGTTGTAGTTGAAAATATAAATGAGGTTAATCAAATGGCAAGTTCAAACGACAATCGAATGATCGTTGGCTTGGATATCGGAACATCCAAAGTGGTCGCCATTGTGGGAGAGATTGCTAATGATGGATCTGTTGAGATTGTGGGCATCGGTTCTCATCGTTCTAGTGGTTTAAAGAAGGGTGTTGTCGTCAATATTGAATCGACTGTTCAATCAATCCAGCGTGCGGTTGAAGAAGCTGAACTAATGGCTGGTTGCCAAATTCATTCAGTCTATGCAGGTATTGCTGGAAGTCATATTAGAAGTTTGAACTCTCACGGTATTGTTGCCATAAAAGACCGAGAAGTTTTTAATCAAGATGTTGATCGTGTCATTGATGCAGCACAAGCAGTTGCTATTCCTGCCGATCAAAAGATTTTACATATTTTGCCTCAAGAATATTTGATTGATGAACAAGAGGGTGTGAAAGAACCATTGGGTATGTCGGGTGTTCGTCTTGAGGCAAAAGTTCATTTAGTAACTTGCGCGGTTAATGCCGCACAAAATATTGAAAAATGTATTCGCCGGTGCGGTTTGGAAGTTGACGATATTATTTTAGAGCAATTAGCGTCGAGCTATTCGGTATTAACTGAAGATGAAAAAGAATTAGGTGTTTGTTTAGTCGACATCGGTGGAGGAACCACTGATATTGCAATTTTCACCGAAGGAGCAATCAGACACACAGGTGTAATTCCAATTGCTGGTGATCAAGTCACTAATGATATCGCCATGGCTCTGCGAACGCCCACGCCGCATGCGGAAGAAATAAAAATTAAATACGCTTGTGCGCTTGCAAAATTAACAGGCGCAGATGAAACAATAAAAGTACCAAGTGTTGGTGATAGAGCTCCGAGAGATTTATCTCGTCAAGCGTTAGCAGAAGTTGTTGAACCAAGATATGACGAGCTCTTTACCTTGGTACAAGCTGAGTTGCGACGCAGTGGTTTTGAAGACTTATTAGCAGCAGGAGTGGTATTAACCGGCGGCACTTCAAAAATGGAAGGTGTTGTGGAGTTGGCGGAAGAGATTTTTCATATGCCAGTTCGTTTAGGTGCTCCAGCTAACATTCGCGGCTTAAAAGATATTGTTGATAACCCTATTTATTCAACAGGTGTAGGGCTATTAATTTACGGACAACAACAGCAAGGAGAAAATGGTCAAGGTAAGACACAAAAATATTCGGGCGTTTCTTGGTGGGAAAAATTGAAGTCTTGGTATCAAGGTAATTTTTAAGAAAGTTCATAATTTATTTTTTAATGTTTTTTTAATTTTATATTTTACGATAATGAGAGGGTACGGTTATGTTTCAATTAGTTGATAACGTTCCACAAAATGCAGTAATTAAAGTAGTTGGTGTTGGCGGCGGTGGTGGTAATGCTGTTAAACATATGATTGATAATCAAGTTGATGGTGTAGAATTTATTTGCGCCAATACAGATGCTCAAGCGTTAAAAGATGTGCAAGCTCGAACGGTTATACAACTTGGCAACAATATGACTAAAGGTTTAGGCGCTGGAGCTAACCCTGAAATCGGTCGGCAAGCAGCGATGGAAGATCGCGAGCGGATTGCAGAAACCTTACAAGGCGCTGACATGGTTTTTATCACTGCAGGTATGGGTGGCGGTACAGGAACAGGAGGGACTCCAGTTGTGGCTGAAGTTGCTCGTGAATTAGGGATTTTGACAGTAGCTGTTGTCACAAAGCCATTCGTTTTTGAAGGTAAAAAACGATTAGCTGTTGCAGAAGCTGGTATCCGCGATTTACAAGATCGTGTTGATTCATTAATTACAATTCCAAATGAAAAATTGCTACAAGTTTTGGGTCGTGACACGAGTTTGTTAAATGCATTTAAATCTGCAAACGATGTTTTGTTGGGAGCAGTTCAAGGTATTGCTGATCTCATTATTCGTCCAGGAATGATCAATGTAGATTTCGCCGATGTTAGAACGGTTATGTCTGAGATGGGCATGGCAATGATGGGAACAGGTCGAGCAGTTGGTGAAAATCGTGCGAGAGAAGCAGCGGAAGCCGCTATTCACAGTCCATTACTTGAAGATATTAACCTACAAGGTGCTCGCGGAATCTTAGTGAATATTACGGCAGGTATTGATCTATCGTTAGGTGAGTTCTCTGAAGTAGGCGATACCATTGAAGAGTTTGCTTCTAGTGATGCCACCGTGGTTGTTGGAACTGTTATCGATCCTGAGATGTCTGATGAGCTGCGTGTAACGGTTGTTGCTACTGGTCTTGGTGCTCCGAGCGAAAAAGCAGCTCCAATTACTACGACTAAAGTTGTTGTAGATAATACGCTGGCGAAAAGTGGGCAGCCTGATTACAGTAATTTAGATCGTCCAACAATTATGCGAGCAAAAGCAGCTTCTGGTTCAGCAGCTCAGGCACATGCACAAATGGAAGATTCTGAAATGGAGTATTTAGATATTCCTGCATTCTTACGCCGCCAAGCCGATTAATCTTGTGTGACTATTAATGTTTTTTTGCTGAATGCCGTCAGTAATGGCGGCGGCTCAATCAGAAGTATTTAAGAGTAGTCCAACAGAAGCGGGGGTCATAACTCGCTCCGTTTGAGTAAAAGTAGCTTGGATGGAAATGCTGAATATACATAATTTGCATTATTTGTTTGTGGTTGTGACCTATTCAAGTCTAGTGCGTCTACGTTTATATATGCGTTTACCTGCTCTTAGATAGAAGTTTAGAAGGTAGAGTAAACCTTCTGTATTCTTTGGTTGATTGAATAATATAAGCAACAACTCTTTAGTTTTACGTCTATCTGTGCAGGTAGAAGCCAGCAAAAGAGCAATTTTGTGCTTGATAGTAAAATGTTAGGCTCTACTACAACTTAAGTATTGGTTGCTAGGTTTTTATTCTGGTACCATTGCGCCCTTTAAAGCTTCAACTGGTGAAGAAATATACAATGATTAAACAAAGAACCTTAAAAAACGAGATTCGTGCGACTGGTGTAGGCTTACATACGGGACAAAAAGTGTTGTTGGTTTTGAAACCAGCTAATGCTGATACGGGTATTGTTTTTAGACGCGTAGACTTAGATCCTGTTGTTGAGATCCAAGCAACGGCTGCTAATGTAGGTGATACAACGCTTTCTACATCATTGTTATCTGGAGATGTTCGTGTTTCCACAGTTGAGCATTTATTATCTGCCCTTGCAGGTTTAGGTATTGATAATGTCATTGTTGATGTTAATGCGTCAGAAGTACCCATCATGGATGGTTCTGCCGGCCCATTTGTATTCTTAATCCAATCAGCTGGTATTGTTGAGCAGAATGCTCACAAAAAATTTATTAGAATCAAAAAAGAAGTAACTGTTGAAGAAGGCGATAAGAAAGCAAGCTTTCTTCCGTTTGATGGTTTCAAGGTAACCTTTTCAATTGATTTCGACCACCCCGTTTTCCGTGATCGTGTTAACGAAGCAACAGTTGATTTTTCAAGTACATCTTTTGTGAAAGAAGTAAGTCGAGCGCGTACTTTTGGTTTTATGCATGAATTTGAATATCTTCGCTCAAAAGGTTTAGCTAAAGGTGCAAGTCCTGATAATGCTATCGCTGTTGATGAATTCCGTATTCTTAATGAAGACGGCCTTCGATATAAAGACGAATTTGTTAAGCATAAAATGCTCGATGCGATTGGCGACCTTTATTTGTTAGGGAATAGTCTTATTGGCGAGTTCAAAGCGCATAAATCGGGTCATGCGCTCAATAATAAATCACTTCGTAAGCTTATAGCGCAAGAAGATGCATGGGAAGTTGTCACTTTTGATGATGAGAGCGCAGCTCCAATTTCCTACATGCAGCCCATTTTAGCGGTCTAAATTTAGCCACTCGTCCCAACCTTTCGCAATTCCTCACAATCTGTTGGTAATTGCTTGATCCCTATGCCATATTTTTAGACAAGTGACTTTGTTTAGAGATGTGGCTGTTTTACCTCCAGCTATGATATATTTGGCGCCATCGCAAATTATCATGGCACAGGTTGATCATCCTCCAGTAAATACCTCGGATTGATACTTTCTCCTGAATAAACTCGAATACTTAGTCATCTAAGGGCCTTTTGAGCTCTCTTAATTCTTGGATGAATTAATTTAGAAAGCTATTAATGCAGAAGATGGCAGCTGATTTTGGATTTTGATGCGTTGGCTTAGTTAGAATTAAGAATTAAACATTACAATTAGAAGAGTTCATGAAAGTTATCCTTGTTAGTAAGCGTAATGGTCGTACCCGAAGTTTTACCTTAAGTGGTTGGACAAAGGGTTTTATTTCATTATGTGTTATTGGCTCTCTTACTGGCTTAGGCTACCTCATTTCAGTTCAATTAGATCAAAAAGAACAATCTGAATTCCTTACAGAAGAATCCACAAAAGCGTGGAATCAAGCACTCGAAGAACAAAAAAAACAACTATTTGAAACTAAAAGAAAAGCTCAAGAACGCTTAGCTGCTCTGACTTTACGGGTTGCTGAATTGCAGGGAAGATTACTTCGCCTTGACGCATTGGGTGAGCGCTTAACAACCATCGCAAAATTGGATCAAGGTGAATTTGATTTTAGTCAAGCACCTGCATTAGGTGGTCCTGAGACGGCTGAGCTAGGAGATGCATACCAAGCACCTGATTTTATTAGCGTTATGGATAGCTTAACGACGCAAATTGAAAGTCGCGAGCTACAGCTCGAAACACTTGAAGCTCTGATGGCAAATCGAAAAATTCAGAATGATATTTTTATTGCTGGACGTCCTATAACAAAAGGGTGGATGTCTTCTCGTTTTGGTCGAAGAACGGATCCATTTAATGGGCGTGTCGCTTGGCACAATGGAGTTGATTTCGCTGGAAAGCTTAATTCAGATGTTGTTTCAGTAGCCGCTGGGGTTGTTACATGGTCTGCTGAAAGAAGTGGATATGGAAAAATGGTTGAAATCAATCATGGCTCTGGATTTTCTACTCGATATGCTCATAACACAGAAAACTTAATTAAAGTTGGTGATGTTGTTAAAAAAGGACAAGTCATCGCCAAAATGGGAACAAGCGGCCGCTCAACGGGGCCTCATGTCCATTTTGAAGTTTATAAGCATGGTCGCCCAGTCGACCCAGCCTCCTACATACATCGCGCCTCTCGCTGAATACCCTCCTTATCTTCATTTCTTTTCTTATTAAAAAGATAGAAAAGATAATTCTAAAAATAAAATTCATATTCAGGTTTTCCAAAAAATAAATTGGTTCAAATAGCGACTTTAAAACCGTTAAATTGGCCTCATATGTAATGCAAGCATTGCATTGTAGATTTTTAACTTAGTGGCGTTGAACCTTTGGCTGTAGTAAATTGTGCAGCATTTTTTATTTGGCAGTAATAAAAAGACCTGAAACTTACCCTAAAAATTTCAAATAATTGGAATAACACATGATTGGCAAGGCATTTCGCTCAGTATTTGGTACAAAAAATGATCGTGAACTTCGAAAGATGGGGAAGATTGTTCAACGTATCAATGCCCAAGAAGAAGCTTTTCAAGCGTTAAGTGATGAGGAACTTAAAAGTAAGACAACCGAATTTCGAGAGCGCTTTAAGAACGGTGAATCTTTAGATGATCTCCTTCCCGAAGCATTTGCAGCCGTTCGTGAAGCCAGTAAAAGAACGTTGGGACTCCGTCATTTTGACGTGCAAATGATAGGTGGTATTAGTTTACACGAAGGCCGGATAGCGGAGATGAGAACGGGTGAAGGTAAAACATTGGTTGCTACCCTACCGGCATATCTTAACGCTATTCCTGCAACGGGCGTTCACTTAATCACCGTCAACGATTATCTTGCAAGTCGCGATGCAAAATGGATGGCGCCAATCTATGAATTTTTGGGGATGTCGGTTGGTATTATTCAGTCGATGCAACCCAGCGAAGCTAAACGTGAAGCGTACCAAGCGGATATTACCTATGGCACGAATAATGAGTTTGGATTCGATTATCTTCGCGACAATATGGCATTACGAGCAGATGATAAATCCCAACGAGAATTAAATTTTGCGATTGTCGATGAAGTCGATTCGATCTTAATTGATGAAGCTCGAACGCCACTGGTTATTTCTGGCGCAGCTCAAAATAGTTCGGAGCTGTACAAGCAAATTAACAAATTCATTCCCAAATTAAAACGCCAAATGGAAGCAGAAGAAGGCGTCGAAGTTGAACCAGGTGATTACGTTATTGACGAAAAATCTCGTCAGGTTGAATTAACAGAAGACGGCCATCAGATTGTGGAAGAGATGATGATCAAAGATGGCCTGCTTGAAGAGAATGACAGCCTTTATGCAGCGACGAATTTAGGACTATTGCATCACATTCATTCAGCTTTACGCGCTCACGTACTTTTCCAAAAAAACGTTGACTACATCGTACAAAATAATGAAGTTGTTTTAATCGATGAGCATACCGGTCGGACCATGTCTGGCCGTCGCTTATCAGAAGGTTTACATCAAGCGATAGAAGCAAAAGAAAACGTGACGATTCAAAGTGAAAGTCAAACGTTAGCTTCAACAACATTTCAAAACTATTTTAGACTTTATGACAAATTAGCAGGAATGACTGGCACCGCGGATACGGAGGCTTACGAGTTTAGAGAAATTTATGGTTTAGATGTTGTTGTTATTCCAACCAATAAAGAAGTCTCTCGTGAAGATTTAAATGATTTAGTGTATCTCTCGATTGAAGAAAAGTATGAAGCTGTCATCGAAGATATTCGAGATTGTCAAAAGCGAAATGCACCCGTTTTAGTGGGTGTTGGTTCGATTGAAACTTCAGAGGAAGTTGCCCGCCGTTTAGAAAAAGCGGGTATTGAACATAAAGTATTAAATGCAAAATTTCATGAAAAAGAAGCTGAAATTATTGCGCAAGCTGGGCGTCCAGGAGCGATAACAATTGCTACTAATATGGCAGGTCGTGGTACCGACATTATGCTTGGCGGAAATTGGGAATCAGAGGTCGCACAATTAAATAACCCAACAGAAGCGCAAATAGACGCAATAAAAGAAGATTGGAAAAAACGTCATGAGGCAGTGATCGAAGCGAACGGATTACATATTGTTTGTACAGAACGAAATGAAAGTCGTCGTATCGATAATCAGTTCCGCGGACGTGCAGGACGACAAGGCGACCCAGGTGTTTCTCGCTTTTATTTATCGATGGAAGATAATTTGATGCGAATTTTTGCATCTGACCGCATGCGTGGAATTATGCAGGCAATCGGTTTGGAAAAAGGTGAAGCGATTGAGCATCGAATGGTTTCAAATGCGATTGAAAAAGCGCAACGAAAAGTAGAAGGGCGTAACTTTGATATGCGGAAGCAGTTGTTGGAATACGATGATGTTGCCAACGATCAAAGACAAGTAGTTTATCAGCAGCGCCAAGATTTATTAGATTCAGACAGTATCGAAGATGCCATCACTTCTATTAGGAGAGAAGTTGTTAACGATGCGATTAGTGGGTTTGTTCCGCCTCAGAGTATTGAAGAGCAATGGGATATTTCAGGATTAGAACAGCAATTAACGACTGATTATGGTTTGTCGTTGCCTGTGCAAGAATGGTTAGATGCCGATAAAAACCTTCATGAGGATTCTCTTCGTGAAAAAATTCTTGATGCTGCTCAGGCTGCATATGATGAAAAATGTGAGCGATTTGGAACAGTCATCCGTGAAATTGAAAAGCAAATTATGTTGCAGGTTTTAGATAATTTCTGGAAAGAGCATTTAGCAAATATGGATCATTTGCGACAAGGTATTGGGTTGCGAGCTTATGCGCAAAAAAATCCGAAGCAGGAATATAAGCGTGAAGCATTTGAAATGTTTCAAAATATGTTGTCTGAAATTCAACACGAAGTCATAAAGGTTTTGGCGCGTGTAGAGCCAATGACACAAGAGCAAGTTGAGGAGATGGAGCGTCGTCAGCGGGAAGCTTTAGAGCAGCAGAAAATGCAATTACAGCATGCAGAAGTATCTGCTCTTTCTACTGATGAAGGTTCGTCTGAAAATCAAGATCAAAATGCGGATAACAAAGCGCCACCAAAAACACCATTTGTTCGCGATGGCCAAAAGCTAGGGCGTAACGAACCTTGTCCTTGTGGTTCTGGTAAAAAATATAAACAGTGTCACGGTAAATTAAGTTAGGTTTTCACCAGAAGCATAAAAATAACAATCATCGTTCCTTAACTCTTGTCAGTTTTAAGTAGGTTTTTTTGTCCGAGAATCAAATTGTCCACGTTGCGGTAGGTGTTATAGTTAACGCGAGTGGAAAAATACTATTAACAAAAAGAGCTGAGGGTTCCCATCAAGGTGGTTTGTGGGAATTTCCTGGCGGCAAAGTTGAGTTAAATGAAAGCGTTCAAGTCGCCTTAGCTAGAGAGTTAAAAGAAGAGCTAGCTATTGATGTTCAATACTCTGAGCCATTAATTAAAATTAAGCACAATTACACCGATAAGACTGTTTTGTTGGATGTGTGGCTGGTTAAATCTTTTCTGGGTAAGGCAATAGGAAACGAAGGGCAGCCATTAGAATGGATTGGACTAGATGCTTTATCGCTTACTGATGATTGTCAGTATCCTCTTCCAGACGCTAATAAAGCTATCGTTACTGCGTTACAACTGCCTTCACGCCAATTGGTAACGGGCGATCATTCCTCTCCTAGTGAGTTCAAAAACAAATTACGACGGGCATTGATGTCTGGGATACGATTTGTTCATCTACGACTTGATCTTGAGAAATGTTCAGTAGATTTGGCTAACGAGATAATTAAATTGTCGCTAGAAACCTGTGAATCTTACGATGTTTGTTTGGTGTTAAATAGTCGTTTACTGGATGTGTTGGATTCTGAACTTGTAAATATTTTTGAAAAGCATAATTGCGGTATTCATTTAACCTCCGAACATTTAAACATGTTGTCTTCTCTGCCGCCTATAAAAGGCATTATAGGTGCCTCTTGTCACAACGAAGAAGAGCTCAGTAAGGCAAGTGCATTAAACGTTGATTATGTAAATATATCTCCTGTTAAGGAAACGCAGTCTCATCCTGATTCAGCTGTGCTTGGTTGGGAAAGTTTTTCTGAGATGACCCACAAAATCAATGTCCCAGTTTATGCTCTAGGCGGTTTAACGCAAGAGGACTTGTCGAAAGTAAGAGAGAGTGGTGGGCAAGGTGTTGCTGGAATTTCAGATTTTTGGGTTTGATTTTTTTTGCTAGAAAATATGTGATTTTAGAATATATCGTTTCTTAAAAATCATTAAAATCAGAGTTGCCTTCTAAATCATCACTAGACATAGAATCTATCACTGGATCGCCTGCGATTTTATGGTCTTCGTTAGCCCAACTTCCTAAGTCAATCAGTTGGCATCTCTTTGAGCAAAAAGGGCGGTGAGGGAATTCATCATTCCATTCTACTTTGTTTGAGCAATGTGGGCAGTTTAGAGTTGTTGTCATAATTGTTTATCATTCAATATTTTGTGACTTTATAAAAAATTAGCTGTTTTTACTTTGTTGATTATCTGCGAGCTTTAAGTAATGTTCGTGCAATACTTCTGTTCGCTGCTCTAAGTGTGATAAATCTTTATCATTGAGAATAATATCGTCAGCTTTTATTTTTCTCTCTTCACGTGATGTCTGCGCTTTCATAATCGACTTAACTTGCTCTTCGCTAACGCCGTCTCTTGCAGATGCTCTTTTTAATTGTATTTCTTCTGGTGCGTCAACGACAAGAATACGGTTTGTCATAAGATTCTGACTGGTTTCAACTAATAGTGGCGAAACTAAAACAGCATACCTGCTGTTTGCTTCTTGTAATTGTTTTTGTATTTCAGAATAGATGAGAGGGTGAAGCAGTGCTTCGAGCCACTTTCTTTTTTCTGAGCTTTCAAAGACAATGTTTCTGAGTTTGGCTCTATCTAAATTACCATCGGGAAGTAAAATTTCATCCCCGAAATATTCTTTAATTTTGGTTAAAGCTGGCTGTCCTAGCTCAACAACTTCTCTAGCAACAACGTCAGCATCGACGATAGTAATTCCTAGTGATTTCAGCTTGTCGGTGACAGCTGTTTTGCCACTACCTATTCCACCAGTAACGCCAACTACAAACATATCAGTAACTTTTTTAGATGTTTTTGGAAAGAGTTATTTTAAAGCTTTTTATGAGGATAATGCTAACTTAGACATCAATTTAAAAAATTAATTTAAATTAGCAATTTGGAGATAAGTTTGTGTTATTTGATCGCCCCAGAATAAAGCTATTAGGCCAGCAATGGCCAAGTAAGGACCGAAGGGGATAGGAATATTTTTATCTCGACCTAAAATTAGAATCCCTGCAATACCGATAACAGCACCAACAAAAGAAGACAGTAAAATAATGAGAGGTAATGCTTGCCAACCGAGCCAAGCGCCAAAGGCTGCTAATAATTTAAAATCGCCGTAGCCCATCCCTTCTTTTTTCGTCAGTATCTTAAAGGCCCAAAAAACACTCCAAAGGGAAAGATACCCTGCAATAGCACCGTAGACTGCGTCCTCAAGTGAGGAGAAGATCTCAAAGCTATTCACCAGAATACCAAGCCAAAGCAAGGGGAGTGTAATGTTGTCGGGTAAAAGTTGAGTGTCGATATCAATCATGGTTAAAGCAATTAATGACCACACTAACATTAATAGCAATCCGCCCTCAATTGTGGCGCCAAAATTATAAATTATTAACCCAGACAGAACCCCTGTAACAGCTTCAATGATCGGATAACGAGCAGAAATGGGGTTTTTGCAACCTGAACACTTACCTTTTAAGAATAAATAGCTGATGACAGGAATGTTTTCCCAAGAGCGAATTTTGTGTTTGCAATTGGGACAAGAAGAGGAGGGAAAAAGTAAATTATAAGTGCTAGGAGCGCTGACGTTTTTTTCTTCTGATTGTTTTATTTCTAATAATTCACAGCAGTCAGACTTCCAGGAGTTTTGTAACATGATTGGAAGTCTGTGAATGACGACATTTAAAAAACTGCCAATTAATAACCCTAAAATGATAGAGAAAGTAATGATGAGCTCAAATGGCACTTGGTTTATGGTTGGTTGCATTAGCAGAGTTATACCACGGCTCCTAGCTGGAATATGGGTAGGTACATCGCAATCATGAGGCCGCCAACCAAGACACCGAGTATAGACATAATCATCGGTTCGAGAAGGGAAGTTAGATTGTCGACCATGTTGTCTACCGCCTCCTCATAAAAAATAGCTACTTTATCAAGCATTTCATCGAGAGCACCAGATTCTTCACCAATAGCGGTCATTTGTACTAAAAGCGCTGGGAACATATTCGATTGTTTTAATGAGTGGTTTAATTGAATACCGGTAGACACTTCTTCGCGTACCTTAATAATCGCGGTTGAATAAATTCTATTACCTGCTGCTCCTGCAACTGATGTTAGTGCGTCAATTAACGGTACGCCAGCAGCAAATGTAGTGGCCAGTGTTCGTCCAAAACGAGCCATAACAGACAGGTAAAGTATTTGTCCTACAATAGGAAGTTTTAGTGAAAATCTATCTATAGCGGTCGCAAACGACACGGATCTTGTTTTAGCTTCTTTAAAAAGAAAAAAACCAACAATCATGGCAATGATAATAATAAACCACCATTTCTGTGCTAATTCTGAAAGATGAAGAACAAATAACGTAAATGCAGGAAGGTCAGCTCCAAAGCTGCTGAATGTTTCTGCAAATTGAGGAACGACTTTTATCAAAAGTATGCCTGTTACTACTACTGCAACCACCATGACTGCGATAGGGTAAGTTAGCGCTTTTTTGATTTTAGCTTTTAGTTGTTCAGTTTTTTCTTTGTACAGTGCAATTCGGTCAAGCATTGTTTCTAGCGCTCCTGATTGCTCACCAGACTCTACAAGGTTACAAAATAGGTCATCAAAATATTTGGGATGTTTTCTCAGTGAAGGAGCAAAGCCGCTACCTGCCGCTACATCTTCTCGAATACTTAGTACTAATTCTCTAAGAGAAGGGTTTTCTAAACCATCTGCAACAATCTCAAAACTTTGAACAAGGGGAACACCGGCTTTCATCATGGTCGCCATTTGTCGGGTGAACATCGCTATGTCCATTGGCTTGATGGCTTTTTTGCCACTACTAAACAACGGCTTGGGCTTTTTGCGAACACCGCTTGTTCTAATCCCTTGCTTGATCAGTTGAGCACGGACAAGAGCTGAGCTTTGTCCGGTCATTTCTCCAGAGACTTTATTGCCTTTTTTGTCTACACCCTTGTAGAGGAAGACATTCGATTTTGCCGTTGCGGTTGCCATAAGATTAATCCTTAGTTACCCGGTTAGCCTCTTCTAGACTGGTTAAACCAGTTGCAGCTTTTCGCAAAGCTGAAACTCGAAGGTTATTAAAACCTTCTTTAAATGCTTGTTTTGCAATATCCAGAGAATTGCCACCCTCCATTATAAGACTGGCAATGGAGGGTGTAATGCGAACTACTTCGTAAACACCAACACGCCCTTTATAGCCATTCGTACATTGAGAGCAGCCTACGGGGTGATAGATTTCTAAGTCTTTTCTATCAATCCCGATATTGTCAAAACCTTCTTCTGTCAATATTTCGTCTGGAATGTCATCCGCAGGCTTCTTACAGCTACTACACAGCCGTCTTGCTAGTCGCTGCGCAATGATTAAGCTCACGGATGTAGCGACGTTAAACGCAGGAACACCCATGTTGAGTAATCGTGTTAGCGTTTCAGGAGCACTGTTAGTATGCAGTGTTGATAATACCAAGTGACCTGTTTGTGCTGCTTTAATACCAATTTCGGCCGTCTCCAAATCACGAATTTCACCCACCATAACAATATCGGGATCTTGGCGTAAGAAAGATCGCAATGCTTCAGCAAATGTCAGGCCAACCTTGGTATTCATTTGTACTTGGTTAATACCCTCAAGGTTGATTTCTACTGGATCTTCCGCTGTAGAAATATTCCTCTCGGGGGTGTTTAGGATATTAAGTCCGGTATAGAGAGAAACTGTTTTACCACTACCTGTAGGACCGGTTACAAGGATCATCCCTTGGGGTTGTTGCAGGGTATCCATGAATAATTTTTTTTGATCTTCTTCATAACCAAGAGCATCGATTCCTAGCTTGGCTGAACTTGGATCCAAGATCCGTAATACGATTTTTTCACCAAATAAAGTAGGGAGTGTATTAACACGAAAATCAATGGCTCGTGTTTTAGATATCTTCATTTTGATGCGCCCATCTTGGGGGACGCGTCTTTCTGAGATATCCATTTGTGACATAACTTTTAATCTAGCCGCTAAACGTGTAGCTAAGTTGGTAGGCGGTCTAGCGACTTCTTGCAAAATACCATCAGTACGGCATCTTACTCGGTAAGCCTTCTCGTAGGGCTCAAAATGAATATCTGAAGCACCGCTTTTGATGGCATCTAAAAGAATTTTGTTGATGAACCTAACGATTGGCGCTTCATCAGCTTCTTTGTCCTCACTATCATCAGGGCCGTTTTCATCGACAGCTTGTATATCTAAATCATCGAGAGCATCTTCATCGAGATCACCTAGGGCGTCTCCGATAGATTCTTCTTTTCGATTAAAATAGGCGTCGATTGCCGTATTGAGCTTATCAGCTTCAACCAAAATAGCTTCAGTTGTTTTACCTGTGTTGAATTTTATTTCATCGAGAGCGTGGAGGTTAGTTGGATCTGAGACAGCCAAAAATAAACGATTACCACGTAAATGTAGTGGCAATACATGATGCTTTCTAATTAATTTATCATCGACTAGATTTTCAGGAACAGAGTCAGGACGAAGTGAGACCAAATCCATAACCGGCGTGCCAAATTCTTCTGAGGCGGCAAAAGCAATTGTTGCTGCGGGAATGTCTGTCGATTGGACGAGCTGAAGCGCAAACGGGAGTTTGTTCTTGTGTGCAGTTTTTAAAATATCTTGAGAAGCTGCTTCATCTATTAAGCCATCGGCGATAAGCCGTTTGGCGAGACCACTCATTATGGGGGCACTTGCGTTCATTTACAGGTTACCAAAAGCAAAAGTTAGATGTCAGACCTAATAATATGCATGAAGTTTGCCGACTAAGCACTTGTAATGCAAATTCTTTACGAACTAAGTGCTATTTCTGTGAGTTAAGCCAAAAGTATTAGGGTGTTATCAGAGTATAGACAACAATGAAGTGACAGAAAGCGGTGATTTTGTGACAAATATTGTCAAGCAAGTACTAAGGTTGCAGCACTATATAACGGTGAGCCCTATAAATAGCGGAGTGTTTCAAAGTTGGCCCGCTAGTTGCTTTTATATACACAGTGCTTGGTAAAAGCATGTTGACTAAGTCTTTTACTAGGCTTTATTTTTTAAACGCTATCGGAGCTTTACACATGAAACAATCAAACCAAAAAGGTTTTACATTAATTGAATTGATGATCGTAGTCGCGATCATCGGTATTTTGGCAGCGGTCGCATTACCTGCTTATCAAGACTATACGATTCGTTCGCGTGTTGTTGAAGGGGTCAATTTAGCAGATTCTGCTAAAAAGTTGATTGGTACTGATGCTACAACAGCTGCTGAACTTGATGCGTTAGCAACAACTTGGAATGCCCAAGCTGGTGGTGTCGGAGCTACAAGTAAATATGTTACAAGTGTTCTGATTGCAGCTGGCCCTGGTTCTACAGGTGAAGTAACCGTTGTTTTTGATCCTGCTAATGTTGGTAGTATACCTGCAGGTAGTAGTTTAGTTTATACGCCATATATCCAAGCTGGTGCTGCTCCAGTTCAATTATTGGCTGCTTATGCTGCTGGCGTTACAGGAACTATGGACTGGGGTTGTGCTTCAACGACTAATGCTGTTTCTTCTTCTGCAACTCGAGCTCTACCAGCTTTGAATCTTGGTACTCTACCAGCTCAGTTCGCACCGAGTGAATGTCGCTAATTGGTTTGTAGTTGTGATTAGCAGAATGGTTAAGCTGTAAATGTAAAAAAGCCCCGGAAGGGGTTTTTTTTTCCCTGAAATATAGTAAATGAGCCTTATTTACTGGAATTCTCATAATTTCAGATGATGATTCTGCTCTGGCGGCTCTTCTATGAAAAGAGGTTAGAAAAGATGCATAAGAAAATGCGCGGGTTTACATTGATTGAGTTAATGGTTGTTGTTGCAATTGTAGGTGTTTTGGCTGCAGTGGCATTACCTGCTTATCAGGATTACGTAATAAGGTCGAGAGTTTCGGAAGGACTTTATTTAACGACTGGAGCTCGGATTGTTATTAGTGAAGATGTTGCAACAGCCGCAGGTTTGGCGGCTGTTGCTGCAAACTGGAACGCCCAAGCGGCGGGTAATGGCGCTGTAAGTAAATTTGTAAGCAGTGTTCAGATAGACCCTCTTACTGGGGAGATAACAGTTACATTTAATGATTTGAATGTAGGCGCCATCCCAGTAAACGCGACACTGGTTTTGACTCCCTATATTCAAGGACCTGGAGCCCCTAGCCAATTGGCGGCAGCTTTTGGCTTAAACATAACTGGTGCGATAGATTGGGGGTGTGCGTCTACCTCAAATACTTTAGCTGCAGGTAGATTAATGCCTGCAATAACGATGGGTACCTTGCCAGCTCAATTGGGACCTAATGAGTGTCGCTAGTAAAAAATTATTTATCTGTTTTTATAGTTAACGCTCCTGCAGCGTTTATACAGGTTTCACCAGTATAATGAATAGCAAGAGCGGGTAGCCAATAGCAATTGTTTTTTTCATCTGGCGTTAATCTATCTGTTAACCATTGATAGCGGCTTTGTTCATTGGGGGTTGTTATAGTTCTTATATCAATATAAAGCTCACTTTTCATGGGTAACGGATTACCTGTTACTTCTCCTGAAACAAGAGATATTGCTATTTTGGTGTGATCAGATGGTAAGTCGAGCATTACATATTTAGGAAAAGGCCCTTTTAGTTTATTAAGAAAATTTATTGATTTGTTAGCTTCTTTGAATTCAGACTTGGTAATAATTTTTAAAGAGTCATCTATTAATACTTGAACGAGTGGGCGTTGGCTTTCTAGCGCCCATAATCCTGCGGATAAGCAGGCTACTTGTAAGAACCAAATGATAGAAAGGTCTAGCTTAAGACTTTTTTTCAGTGGGTTAAAAATAATAAGTGTGAGTAACGGGCCAAGCACAAGATCAACTCCGGCAATTAGTTTGATTCCTTGCCAGCCCCCCATATGAATGAAGACCCCTGGATACCAAATTTTTGTTATTATCAAATAAAGGGCAATAAAAATAATAAAGCTTGCTAATAAGTGTAGTCCAAATGCTTGCCATCTATTTAATTTTCGAATGTCGTATATCATATAAAAACCTAATCAAGAGTAAGTCGCAATAAACTAAAGGTGAATGCAAATATATTTAAAGATATTTCTAGATAAATCTCATCGACAAATCAATCGCCCGTAAATTTTTAGATATCGCACCCGAAGAAATATAATCAACACCAGCCAATTCTTGTGTTTCTAATTTGTGCAAATCGATATTCCCTGAGACTTCATACTTTACGTTTTTTGTTTTAATCGAAGCCGCTTTGATTTGATCTTCTGCTGAAAAATTATCGAGCATGATGATGTCGGGTTCGGCTGCGAGGGCCGCTTCTAATTCTTTTAAGTTTTCTACTTCCACTTCCACTTTTTTGCCTGGGTGTAACTTCCTAGCGTCGCGAATTGCATTGGCGATTCCGCCGCAGGCTGCTATGTGATTTTCTTTGATTAAAAATGCATCGTACAAACCTACTCGATGGTTGTAGCTTCCACCGCATCTTACCGCATATTTTTGAGCGGTTCTTAATCCTGGAATAGTTTTTCGCGTGTCTAAAATTTTAACATTTGTGCCTTTAGCAAGAGCAGCGTAATCTCGGCTAGTTGTCGCGGTTCCGCTAAGCAGTTGCATGAAGTTAAGTGCTGCGCGTTCTCCGGTCAATAAAATGCGGGCGTTTCCTTTGAGCGTGCAGATTTTATCATTAGCTTTTAGATGATCACTGTCTTTTGCATGCCAAGTGATTTCAATATTGCCACCCAGTTGCCGAAAGACTTCTTCTACCCATGCTACGCCGCAAACAACGCAGTCTTCTCGTGTGATAATAGTCGCTTGGGCAGTATTTTCGGCTGGAATTAATTCTGCGGTGATGTCTCCATCTTTAATATCTTCTTCTAGTGCAGCATGAACTGAGCGAATGATGTCTGATTTTAATGTGGGGTAATCATTCAGATTAGGTGTTTCGTTGATCATGTAGCATTCCGATATTATTAAAAGTGGTTTTGGTCGTGTAGACGTTTGTTTCTATTATATTGATCGTATTTCAGGCTAAACCTTCAAAAAAATAAGAGCGTGATGATATCAGCTTATCCATCATGTCTCTAATATTGACGCAGTGTTAGTTGGTTGTTTTTTTGTATCAGTTCGACTTGTTTTAACGCGCTCATTCCCAGCAAAATTTCTACGCCGTTCATACCAGGGTTGATACTCGCTTTTACTGCGCGAAGCTCTATCGAGCCGAGTGAGAGCTTTTCTATTTCGGTATAACGTATCTCTACTACTCCGTTTGCTGTTGTAGCATAGCCTTTAGCGCCGGCTTTGAGTCCTAGTTTTTTGGCTAGATTTTGAGGTACTACAACATCCGTTGCGCCAGTGTCTAAAAGGAAGGTCACTGTTTTGCCATTTATCTTACCGTTCGCTAAATAATGATGCTGGCGATTGGCATCTAACGTTACTTCTCGTATTCCGTTGGGTGTTTGCTTAGAGAGTGATTGATTCGGGTTATCTTGAAATGATTCCCAGCGACCAAAAACTAGTGTGAGAACTCCGAGAGCACATAGCCAACCTATGTAGATCATTGCTTTTCCCATCGGTTTTTCTTTATTGACGCTGTGGTTTTCGTTTTGATTTTGCATGCTTTTATTCCTAAACGATCTTTGATGGCAAGCTTAGCACTGAAAGAAAAATAAGTTTACATCGCAATAAAATGGATGTTTTCCATACAATATGTTGAATCTTAATACCGTTAAGTAGTAGAAAAGCGTGAGAACCAGTGCAGAGTGAATATAAAAGGAATAAAAAAATAATATACTTATTACTTTTTGTGAAATAGATCTCGGTACTGACATTTGCCCCTAACCAAGTCATAGAAGATATATATACTAAATTTAAGTACCGGTAACAGTGATGTTCAGGTGTGTACCTTTCAATCTTTTTTTGGGTGAGTGTGTTTTCCGTAAATGCAGTCTGGCACAAATGAAAAAATGAAAGAATTTTGTACTGAGTCGAATGACCATGAAGGTGACTTTCGCAAGCAGTACAGTTTTAGGAGAAGAGTAACGCCATGTCTACTACACCGAAAGTGGCAAAGGTGGTTCCTATTAAGGCCTACAATAAAATGAATGCGACAGAAAGAGCGAAAGTGGCGAGACTGCCCGCGCCCATTCATCAGGTCCAAGAGAAGGGCAAACAATTATTTCAAAAAGCGTTGAGAGCATTATTTGATAATGCTGACGATGCACTTTTTGAGCTCGCCGATAAAGCGACTAACAATAATGATCAGAATTTATATTTTGAGTCGATGCGCGAAATTCGAATACGTCGTCGTCAAGTTGAAACGCAATTTGCTGATGAAATTGATCAAGCATTTGTAATGGTCGCAAGTGGAGAAAGCCCTGCTGTTTCTTCTAGCGATGTTTACGACGATGGAAGTGAGCACAAATATGCATTTGATGTCGAAGCGCTTTCCATTGTTGGGAATGATGAGCTAGAAGAGTTGGTGGCAGTTGATAGCATGGTTGCAAGAGCTAATGATGCCTGTGGCGAAAGCTTACAATATTTGTCTCTTCGTATAGATAGCTTGGTTCCTGTCAAAATTTATCAAAAAAATAATCCTATCGGTCCTGAAATTATTTGTAATGCGTTTGTCGGTGCAACACGCGATTTAGATACTGATATCAAAGCAAAATTAGTTTTGTTTAAATTGTTCGATCATTTTGTTGTCAGTCAGATGCCTAGCATTTATGACACGCTTAATAATGTGCTAATTGATCATAATGTACTTCCTTCACTCCAGCATCAGCGTCGAGTACAAACACCAGCAAGACCACAACATTCTGCGCCTCAGCATTCGTCGCCAGCTCAAGGGCAATATGCAAGTAATGGAGAGCAACAACAAGTTCCACAAAACTCATCGGCTCAGCAGCCACATTCAGAGCAAACTCATTACCAGCAATCTACTGCGAACTATAGTGCTGGGCTTCCTAATCAGGCCAATACAGTTCAAGGAAGCTCTAATCACGGGCATCCAACTCAAGCTCCACAAGGTGTGATCTCTGGAGGTGCTGGAGTTAATCCAGAAGCGGCGATGCTATTAAATACGTTGTCGCAAATTCAAACGCAACAGACCCAACAGTGGACTGGCGATGCGAATTATTCATCAGCACCTAGCAAAGCAGATATCTCTGGTTTAGTTTCGCAATTACTTCAAGGTCAAGACAGTGTTGATAAGAAGCAAGCTGATGTAATGAACCTAGTAAAAATGCTATTTGAATTCATTTTAGATGATCGCAATCTTGCAGAGCCAATGAAGGCGTTGATCAGTCGATTACAAATTCCTATTTTAAAAGTGGCGATTATTGACCGTTCTTTTTTCAATAAAAGCGGTCACCCAGCACGCCGTTTGTTAAATGAAATGGCGACAGCTTCTTTGGGGTGGCATGAAGACTTATCGAAGGAAAAAGGTGATGCTCCTACCGATCCTTTGTATAAAAAAATCAGCTCTATTGTTCAAACGTTATTAAACGAGTTTGATACGAATTTAGAGATATTTAGTCATTTGTTAGCTGATTTTGTTTCTTTTACTGAGAAAGAACGACGTCGAGCTCAAGTATTAGAACAGCGCATTGTTGATGCAGAGGACGGAAAAGCCAAAGCAGAATCTGCAAGAGAAGTTGTAGCGGCTGCGATTGAGCAAAGATCAAAAGGTTTAGAGCTTGCTCCAGAAGTTGAAACAATTCTTAACGATGCATGGAGTAATGTCATGTTTCTCACTTATCTGAAGGAAGGTTCAGAAGGTGAAGGTTGGAAGCGATCGTTACAAACGGCGGAAGATCTTATTTGGAGTGTTGTTACTCCAATTGATCCAGCTTCACGCAAAGCATTGATGACAATGATTCCTCATTTGATTAAACGCTTGCGTCAAGGTTTAGAGACAATTTCTTACAATCCGTTTGAAATGACAAAGTTGTTAGGGCAGTTAGAAAAAATTCATATGACGCGTTTGCGTGCGTCGTTAGAACCAGCAACGGTGCCCGTTGAAAAAGTTGAAGAAACGCCAACACTGGTTGATGTTTCTTTAGTGAAATCAGTTGAAGCGAGAGCGGATGAGCCGCTTTCAAGTTCTGAAAAGGCACTCATTGATGATTTAAAAACAACGGCTATTGCAGAGACGGTTGCCGAAGAAGAGCTAATCGATGAAAAAAATGATTCTTCACAATCGTCCTTAGAGAGTGTTGTTAGATCTAAGGACGAAGACCAAGCGGTAAGTTCTGGGTCGAATGTTACTGTCAAAGCCCAGCTCGGCGGTGAGGAGAATGGTGATATTGATGAAAGTTATCTAGCGTTGGTTGGTAAGTTGACGCAAGGAACTTGGTTCGAGATGGTGGATGAAAGTAACAGAGCTTATCGTTGTCGTTTGGCCGCCATTATCAAATCGGTTGGTAAGTATATATTTGTTAATCGTAGTGGTATGAAAGTCGCTGAGAAGACAAAAGAAAGTCTTGCTCTGGCCATGAAAAATGGAGATCTTCGTCTGCTGGATGACACGATGTTATTTGATCGAGCGCTTGAGTCAGTCATTGGCAGTAACAGAGGCTCTCGTCGAAGCTAAAGATCAATAAGTTGAGCTCGTCTTAATCTAGATAAACAATAAGCGAGAGCTGTTCGGCTCTCGCTTATTTGTGTAATAATCCGGCTTATGCTGGATTCTTCTTTTAAAACTCCCCAAAAAATCGAAAATGGCTGGCTAACAGATGCTAAGCGGGTAATCTCACCTAATTATGATGAAAGGCCAGAAAATTGTGATGTTGATTTGTTAGTCATTCACAATATAAGTTTACCGCCAGGACAGTTTGGGGGTGGCTATGTCCAGCAACTTTTTTGTAATACCCTCGATTGTGAAATTCATCCCTACTTTGATCAGCTAAGAGATTTAAAAGTATCTTCGCATGTGTTGATTGATCGCCACGGAAAGGTGACCCAGTTTGTGCCATTTCACAAGAGGGCATGGCATGCGGGAGCCTCTAGCTATAATGGCCGCGGGGCATGTAATGATTTTGCAATCGGTATTGAGTTGGAGGGGGTAGATGATCAGCCTTATACTGCTGATCAATATGAAGAGTTAACAAAAGTCACTAAAATATTATGCCAGCATTATCCATCCTTGAAAAAAGAAAATAGGGATGATCATAATATCGTCGGTCATAGCGATATCGCACCAGGTCGAAAGACTGATCCAGGAGAGGCGTTTGATTGGGGTAAATACCGGTTAGGGCTGAAGGGTATAAGTAGTGAAGATTAAGACGGAAGTGTTTTGCAATATTAAATCGATCGTTATAAATAGTGTGGAAGTGTTTTAATTGAATTTATTTGGAGTAATGGCTCAATGATTTTTTTATCCGTGATAATTGTCTTTCTCATTGTTCAGTGGTGGGGATCTAGTACACCATTTCATAATGATCAGTGGTTTAGTGATTGGCACGATCGTATGAGAAAAGTTGAATTTCTAAAAAAACATGAAGGTTTAGTTTTTGCGGCAACTGTTCTAGGGCCTGCATTGTTGTTGTTGGGCATTATTGGAGTCGTAGGGTCAGTTGCCAATTGGCTGTTGATTATCGTATTTGTTCCCGTTCTTTTATATTCTTTAGGTCGAGGTGAATTTACTGAACCAGCGAATGATTATTTGTTTGCTTGGAATGAAAAAGATTGGGAAAAGGCGTTAGAGAAATATTTTTTGATTAATCAGTACTCGGCGGGTAAAAATGTCGATGATTCAGGGATTATCGAAGAAGAAGTAGCATTCGAATATGGCGATTGGTCATCCCTCAATCACGAGATGTTAAAGTCGGTTATCTATAAAGGTTTTGAGAGATTATTTGCTGTTTTATTTTGGTTTGTCATTCTTGGGCCTGTTGGCGCATTAATTTACCGGCTAGTGTCATTGTTCACCTTTCTGGAAGAAAGCGAAGAGCATGTGCAGGCAAGGCGTTGGTTGTGGTTACTTGAATGGCCTGCCGTGCGAGTTTTAGGGATAACGTTTGCACTGACAGGCAGTTTTGTTGGCTGCATAAAAGCTTGGCAAGAAAAACTATTGTGTGCGGAAAGTACAACTGCACAAGTGTTGGAGCACTATGTTGATGGCGCACTTGATATTGACGAGTCTATTCAGCTCGAGGACGTCTTAACTCAAAGAGAATTTAAAGAGATAATATCTTTGTATTCTCGTACATTAATTTTTTGGGTTTGTGTGTTGGCAGTGTTAACAGTTTTATTGTAGTTGTCATTGTTGTCTTGATGAGTTTTAGTGGTCCGAGATAGGAGAGAGCGATGCCATCTTTTGATGTGGTGTCTGAAGTAGACAAGCATGTACTCACTAATGCGGTAGACCAAGCAAATCGTGTAGTAACTACTCGATTTGATTTTAAGGGTGTCGATGCAAAATTTGAACGAAAAGATTTTCAGGTTTTGATTGTTGCGGATGCCGAATTTCAAGTAGAGCAAATGCTAGATATATTGAAATCTGCATTACATAAAAATGGGATAGATATAGCCTGTTTAGATGAAGAAGAACCTTATGCTTCAGGTAAGCAAGTGAAACAAGAGGTTGTCGTGAGAACAGGTTTAGATAGCGATTTGTGTCGCAAGATAGTAAAGCGAATCAAAGAAGCCAAAATCAAAGTACAATCTCAAATACAAGGCGATCAAGTGAGAGTCACGGGTAAAAAAAGAGATGATCTTCAGCAAGCGATTCAATTGCTAAAAGCAGAAGACCTGAGCATGCCCGTACAATTTACAAATTTTCGAGATTAATGATCAAAGGTTCACTTTTGAGAAAAGCCCCAATCTGAAAATGACATAATAAACAGAATAGTATTGGGCTGTGAATGACCATCTAGAGCTGTAAATATACGTATCACTCTCTTTTTTATCTTCTAGCTAAAAAATAAACATTTGTTTACCTTGTTAATCTATTGTTTCCTTCAGTTACCAGTAAACTTATTCTAGGCTGATACGTATATGTTTTATAGTTATGTTTGTAAGTCAATGAAGTTGATGGTGAGCTATAAAAATCAATAAGCGTTAAATTTTAGGAAAGAAATTCTATGTTGGAAGCACGCCACATTGAAAAGGTTGTAAGAACAACAGAAGGCCAACTTGTCATTTTAAATGATGTGTCTCTATCGATAGATCAAGGAGAAAGCTTAGCGATTGTTGGTGCTTCAGGTTCGGGGAAATCAACCCTTCTGGGAATTCTTGCTGGGTTAGATGTTCCCTCTGCTGGCAGTGTGTTGTTGCAAAACGAAGATATCACCCAAATGGACGAAGAAGGGCGTGCTGAAGTTCGTGCAAAATATGTCGGCTTTGTTTTTCAATCTTTCCAGCTATTGCCGGGGTTAACGGCTTTGGAAAATGTCATGATGCCTTTAGAACTTCATGGTAAAAAAGATGCCCGAGAAAAAAGCGAAGCGTTTTTAAAACGTGTTGGCTTGTCTGATCGACTCAATCATTACCCTAAGCAGTTGTCGGGTGGTGAGCAACAGCGCGTCGCGATTGCTCGTGCATTTGCGAGCGAGCCAACAATTTTGTTTGCAGATGAGCCAACAGGTAATTTGGATTCTGCAACAGGTTTGAAAATTATCGATTTATTATTTCAATTGAATAGCGAGCAAAAAACAACATTAGTATTAGTGACACATGAAGATCGTTTGGCAAAGCGCTGCCAGCATCAAATTGAACTTGAAGCAGGAAAAGTAATACATCACTCGTCATCAGTAGACAGTAAAACCTCTTCCGAAAAAGAAACATCGCTCCAGCAACAAGTGACGCAAAGATAATGACGGCACTCTTATCTCTTTCTTTTAAATTATTGTGGCGTAATTGGCGAAGCGGAGAAATAAAAATTCTTGCGGGCGCATTAGTCATTGCTGTCGCTATCGTCACGGCGATTAGTGTTTTTACAGATCGTCTTGAATCTTCTCTTATAAAAGAAAGCGCTACATTTTTAGGTGCTGATCGGGTTGTCGAAAGTTCTCAGCCTATCCCTACCGAATGGTTTACCTCCGCTGATATCGAATCCATGCAGCAAGCGCAAACAACAGAGTTTGTCTCGATGGTTTTTTCTGGCGAAGAAATGAATCTATCCTCTGTCAAAGCGGTTAATTCTTCTTATCCATTACTGGGAAAAATAGAAGTCAGTGATCAACCATTTGCCGTTGATGACAAAACAATTACCGATGCGAGTGGGGTTCCGTCACCAGGAACTGCATGGGTAGATTCTCGTTTACTACCGCTGTTGCAAGCGTCTATTGGTGACGAGGTTCAAGTTGGCGATAAACGCTTGACGATGACGAAGGTTATTATTAATGAGCCTGACCGTGGTGATGCTCTAGGCATGATGGGGCCGCGATTGATGATGAATCTGGAGGATCTTGCCTCTACGAATGTCATTCAGCCTGGGAGTCGCGTGACCTATCGTTGGTTGTTAGGTGGAACAAAATCTCAACTGGACGATTTTGTTGAATGGTTAACGCCCGAATTAAATGATCATCAACGTTTAATCGATTTGGAATCATCGCAACAACAATTAGCTAATGCTTTGGATCGAGGGAAACGTTTTTTATTATTAGCCGGTATCGTGGGTGTGTTATTAGCAGGAGTAGCGATTGCAATTGCAGCGCAACATTTTGCCAATAGACATATCGATCAAGTTGCATTGATGAAAAGTTTAGGAGCCAGTGCAAGCAGGATTCGGACGCTTTATTTTCTTCAGCTAATGTTACTTGCGTTTTTTGCATCACTGATTGGTTTAGCGCTTGGCGAAATAGTCCAGCGTTTAGTGTCTATGACGCTATCGGCATTATTTCCCGTAGCCTTAGGAAACGCGAGTTTTCAGGCTTACGAAATGGGTGTTTTTACAGGTTTTATGTGCGTTTTATTTTTTGCCTTACCGCCTTTGTGGCATTTACCTAAAATACCGCCCATCAAAATTCTTCGGCGCGAGCTTAGCGTTAATTCTCTTCGCACAAACTTACAAGCAGGATTAGGTTTGTTGGCGATGCTTATTCTTATCTTTATTTACAGTAGAAATGTTGGCTTAACGGTTACTGTCTTTTTTAGTCTGGTCAGCATTATTGCTGTTTCCTTAGGTATTGCTCACGGGTTGTTAGCGTTGGGGAAAAAAGCGGGTAACAGGGCGGGAAACATTTGGCGATTGGCACTCGCGAGCTTACAGCGAAACCCAGGGCAAACTGCAGTGCAAATTCTTGTGTTCGCAACGGCAATTATGTTGTTGTTGACGTTAACGACCATACGAACAAGCTTAATTGATGAGTGGCAGGTAAGGTTGCCGGAGGATGCACCAAATCATATTTTGTTAAACGTCGCTCCTTACGAGCGTGAGTCAATCAGTAATTTGCTTGTTAAAAATAATTTTGATGAGCCTAATTTTTCTCCTATGTTGCGTGCCCGGCTGGTAACGATTAATGGCGATGAGCCAACAGAAAAACAAAAAGAAGAGAACGGTGTTCTTAAGCGTGAATTAATGCTGAGTTGGCGTACTGAGCTTCCAGAAGATAATGAGGTTGTTGAAGGGCAGTGGTGGTCAGTGGATTCAAAAACTATTGATGAATCATCGTTAGGAGGAGTTTCCGTTGAGGTTGAAGTTGCTAAACGGTTAGATATTCATGTTGGAGATGTTTTAGGTTTTAGTGTTGGAGGACTAAGTGCTGATGTTGTAGTGGACAGTTTACGATCTGTGAATCGTGATTCATTTGAATGGTATATTTTTCTCGCAGAGCCAGGCATCTTCGATAGTTTTCAGCCGACCTTTAGAACCGATGTGTTTTTAGAGCCATCAGAAAAATTATTTTTGAATGATCTATTGATCAAACATCCCACTATTGTTGTTTTTGAGTTCGATAAAATCTTGAATCAAATTAGAAGTATTGTTGATCAAGTGAGTAGGGGGGTGGAATTGGTATTATGGCTCGTTATTTTTGGCGGTTTTATGGTGTTGTTAGCGGCTGTTAATTCGAGCATGGAAACGCGCTTACAAGAAGCTGGATTGATTCGTGCGCTCGGTAGTTCAAGAAAAGTGATTCTAGGTAGTATTTGGGCTGAGTTTTCTTTGCTCGGTTTCTTCGCGGGAATTTTAGCGGTTATTAGCTCGGAAGTTTTTTTGCTCGGGCTTCAAAAGTGGTTATTGGATGTTCCTATGCAGCCGCACTATGCGCTTTGGTTTATTGGAATCACGCTTGGGACAATTTCCATTGGATTACTTGGTCTTTTGAGTTGTCGGAAAGTAGTGACTTCTCCACCAGCACTGGTGTTACGTGGAATAGAAAGCTGATTACTTAAAATTCGTATCTCAAATTATCGTTTACATTTTTTTGTTTAAAAATAGATAGCGACTTAAAAGCTAAAAAGGCTGGCCATGTTAAAATGACCAGCCTTTGGTTTTTAGCCTTTAGTTTTTGCACAATGAAATGTGAAATCAGTTAACTATTCTGGCGCATCGGGTTGGTTTTCTGGCGCGGCAGCTTGGAAAGCAGGATGTTCAGATAAAGCTTTGTCAATCGTGCAAAGTTTTGGGTAAGGAGATAAATCAATTTTAAAACGCTTTGCGTTTGCTATTTGCGGAATTAAAAAGACATCAGCAATAGTAATCGTGTTGCCAAAACAATAGTCGCCACCGTGGACGCTAATTTGTTCTTCTAGGCTTTTAAAGCTCAGCGTAACCCAATGCGTGTACCATTTGTTGACGGCATCTTCGTCTTGTCCTAATTCATCCTTTAAATAATTTAAAACACGTAAATTATTTAAAGGATGAATATCGCAAGCAATCGTTAGAGCCATAGCGCGAACCAGCGCGCGATCACGAGGTGATTCTGGCATTAAAGGAATTTCTGGATTTTGTTCTTCGAGGTATTCAATGATCGCTAGTGATTGGGTGTAGCTTTCACCATCTTCGACTAGCGCAGGTATTAATTCTTGAGGGTTAATTTCATGAAAACTTTCTTCGTGTTGTTTTCCACCGTCCTCAATGAGATTTACAGGTATTGCTTCGTAATCAAGTCCTTTAAGGTTCAGCGCGATTCGTACGCGGTATGCGGCTGAACTTCTGAAAAACGTATACAACTTCATTAATGCCCCCAAACAAACTAAATTCGAACTTCGACGTTAATATCTTTATCAATATAATTTAACGAAGCAGCTATTTTGTTAGAAAAATGTGTATTCAAAACTCATTACAATGAGTGGATGAGACCCTAATGAATACTGTTTTTCATCGTAATACGAATTGGCTCAAAACCAGAACCTTAGGGTTATCAATATAGCTGAAATATCACTTTAGTCGAATGACTGGGCGGTCTGAGAAAAATAAAGGTAGGTATTGGCTACAGTAGGCGTGATCTCCAAATTGTTTGATTGTGTTTCTTGAGCAGGTTTACCATTCCTTCATATTGGCATATTGCTGTATGGAAAAATTATCGAGAGAGAATCGTTCAGAATTATCGTGGGCAATAATGCTGTGGCAACAGTTTGTCATTTTAGGTGGTAGCCATAAATCCTTTAAGTGCTTGTTTTCAATTTTAGAAAGTAAGACTTTAATCCAGATTCCGTGGCTGACAATAAGAATTGTTTTGTTTTTTTCTTTTTCAATAATAGATTCTAGAGCTTTTATCGCTCGGTTTTGAATGTCGTAAAAGCTTTCTGCTCCTGGGAGATTGAATAGTGATGGGTCTTGCCAAAAATGCTGGTGGTGTTCCGGGTGAGTAATTTTCATGTCATCGTATAAATTGCCTTCCCAAGAGCCAAGGAAAATTTCACGAAGTTGCTCATTTATATTTAATGGCAGATCATGATGCTCAAGAATATGTTTCGCCGTGTTGTGCGCACGAATACTGCTGCTTGAATAAGCAGTGTCAAATTTTACATCTTTCAGTATCTGTCCGATTTCGCGTGCCTGTTGTTGACCTAGGTCGGTCAGTTCCGATTCGGTTTGACCCTGAATTCGCTTTTCCAAATTCCAATTTGTTTGTCCATGTCGTACAAGATGAATCGTTGTCAAAATTTCACTCCTTAATATAGCTTTTAGCTAATACGGGTGACTAAGTGGTGATTATATTACTTAGTGTTGATGTAATTTGTTCTTCGTATTGAAATGATTGTGACGCCAAGCTTAGCACACTAGATATAGTATTTTATATGGTTTACAGTCGCGATTAGTTATCAGGCTTTTACTTTCATAATTTCAAATAATGTAGTTTCTTTTTTGTTGAGGATAACATTCCAATGTTGAGAATAATTATACGTAGCGGTCTTTTGCTTTGCTTGTCTATGGCCGCTTTATTTTTAACGTTAGGTTGTACGCCTTCTCCGGATGAGGCGATAGAAAATGAAGCTTCGCCAACAAAAAATGATATTACATCTTTGTTTAGTTTAGGTGACTGTAATAAAGAAGATTACCCTAGTGGTCTTGCACGAAATTTAGAATGTGGTAAATATTCTGTTGCCGAAAACCCCGGTAATTCTAATGGTCGAAAAATTCATCTTAATATCGCTCGGCTTCCCTCTATATCTTCTCGCTCTGAATCAGATCCGTTATTTATTTTCGCAGGTGGTCCAGGCCAAGCGGCGACAGAAGTCATTCCAGCGGTTTTACCTTTGATAAGAAAAATAAACCAAAAAAGAGATATTGTTTTTATTGATCAGAGAGGAACGGGAAAATCAAATCCACTAGATTGTGAACCGGAAGATGAAATGGATTACGATCTGAGCTATGAAGAAAGCATGGAGCTTCAAAGCCAAATGTTAAAAGAGTGTCTTAAAAGTTATGACGCTGATTTATCTTTTTATACAACACCCTATGCAATGGACGATGTTAATGACGTGCGCAAAGCTTTAGGCTATGAAAAAATAAATGTTTGGGGCGCTTCTTATGGTACTCGTGCGGCTTTAGTTTATATGCGCCGCCATCCGGAAACTGTTCGTACTGCTGTGCTTGATGGTGTCGCTCCTATCGGTATGAACATTCCCCAATATTTTTTATCAGATGCAGACGAAGCATTAGCTCGCCTTTTAAATCACTGTGTAAATAACGATGCTTGCCATAAAGAGTTTGGTGATCTTGAGAGTATCACTAAAAATTTAATTAAAAGATTGGATGAAAATCCAGAAAAAATTTCGATACGTCACCCTTCAACACAAAAAGACATTGAAGTTTTTTTAAATGGTGAAATTTTGGCGAGCTATCTAAGGCTTGCACTGTATTCTCGAGAAATGAGTTCAGTTGTTCCTTGGATGATTAGTGCGATGGATAAAAAAGATTATCGTGCTTTATCTGTTTTATTGGCTTCATCTGAAAATTCAATGGGAGGCATGAGTGTTGGTATGCAGTACACCATTTTGTGTGCAGAGGACGTTTCGCAAGTTTCTAATGAAGATTCGATTCAAGTCGCATCATATAAAGATTCCTCCGAAAGCTTATTGCAATTGAATTTGATAGAGCCGATGGAAGATGTTTGCCAGTTTTGGCCGAAGGGAAAGCTACCAGAAAATTATCTCTCCCCAGTAGAATCTGATTTGCCAACATTGATTGTATCGGGTGAGCTAGATCCGGTGACGCCTCCCTATTGGGGAGACAAAGCGGCTGAAACATTAAGTAATAGTCAACATATAGTCGTCCCTGGTACGCATCATGGGGGCAGTTTTTCTGGTTGTGTTCCTGACATTATTAATGATTTTATAAATTCAGCTTCTCTTGAGGCAGTCGATGATTCCTGTGTTGAAAAAATAAAACCCTTAGCTCCTTTTATTTCTGCTGCTGGACCAGAAATGCAATTTGATAACATAGGGTCAGAGGAGAAAAAAGATAGAGATAGTGGGCAAGAATTTGAACCTCCTGCGTTGAACGTTAACCCTGGAGGAAAGAAACGATGATTGAAATAAATTCGCTCCATAAAAAATTTGGGAAAATAGTTGCTGTCGAGAATGTGTCATTTTCCATTAAGTCTAGTGAAATAGTTGGCTTGTTAGGGCCGAATGGCGCGGGCAAAACAACAACCATGCGCATCGTCTCTGGTTTGGTAAAGCAAACGTCGGGCGAAGTCACCATTGGCGGTGTTGATGTTGCATCACAACCGCAAGTCGTTCAACGTCTGTTAGGTGTGATGCCCGATGGCGGTGGTTTGTACGCGAGGTTAACGGCAAGAGAAAACATCCGTTATTTTGGTGAGCTACATGGCGTAACGAAAAATAAACTGAATGAGAGAATAAATTACTTAATTAATCTGTTACATATGCATGACATCATTGATCGAAGAGTCGATGGTTTTTCTCATGGCGAAAAAACGAAAGTCGCTCTTGCTCGGGCAATTATCCATGATCCTGATTATATTTTGCTGGATGAGCCCACAAACGGTTTGGATGTTTTAACAACACGAGCGGTTCGCGGATTGTTATTAGCATTAAAAGAACAGGGTAAAGTTATAGTTTTTTCCAGTCATTTAATGCACGAGGTTGATCACTTGTGTGATAGAGCAATTGTTGTTGCGAAGGGCCGAGTTATAGCATCGGGCACATTGCCAGAATTAAAATCGCAAACGAATACAGAAACATTTGAAGACGCATTTGTTCAGCTGGCTTATGACAAAGATGAAGTTGTTGGGGTAGCAGGATGAAAAAAATAATAACAGTATTACGCAAAGAATTATTGGACGCATTAAGAGATAAGCGCGCTTTGTCCACAATTTTCATAGTCCCCATTATTAATTTAGTCGTTATAGCCGCTATGGTTCAGTTCATGGTCTTTATGCAAAAAAGTGGTGAAGGTTTTTCTCTGCCTATTTACGGCGCTGAAAATGCAATTCCTATTGTCGACTGGCTTGAAGAGCGAGGAATTAATACCAGAACTGCTTCAGAAGATGCAATCGAGCGAGTTAAAAATGGCACGCTCGATTTTGTCTTAGTGGTACCCGATGACTTCTCTGAAAAATTTGATGCATTAAAACCCGCGACTCTAGAATTGATTTATGACCGGTCCAGAAAAGATGTGATGAGTAAGGTCATGAACATTAAATATGCTGTTCAACAGTGGTCTTCGCAAATAGGCGCTTTAAGATTATTAACGCGAGGGGTTTCTCCCAATATCATGACACCTGTTGTCGTTGAAGATAGTGATGTAGCAAAAGAAAAAACAGGGTCTGGAATGATTTTCAGTGTTGTTGCACTTATTTTAACGTTCACAATTTTTACCAGCAGCACGGGTGTATCAATTGACATGATGGCGGGCGAAAGAGAAAAGAAATCGTTAGAGCCTTTGTTGTTGAGCCCTGTTTCACGTTGGTCGATCCTCATTGGCAAATGGGGGACAGCGATGGCCGTGACCACTGTTGTTATTTTATTTGTGAGTTTCTCAATGTATTTCCTATTACCTGTGTTGCCGCTTGAAAAATTGGGCATTCGCAGTGAATTGTCGTTCTTTAACATCTGTGCAATCTTAGCGGTGTCTATTCCTCTTGTAATGATATCGACTATTTTTCAGTTGTTCGTGTCGATATTTTCAAAAAGTTTTAAAGAGGCCCAAAGCTATATCGGTCTGTTGATGGTTTTGCCGATCATGGTGGGCTATTACGTTATTTGGTCTGATGTGGCGAATGATTGGCAATACTGGGTTCCTGTGATGAGCACGCAAATGCTCATGGAAGATATTTTATCGGTGGGGTATTCAGACTTTAAAAACTACTTTGGTTCGTTCTTTGTTTCAATCGGGTTATCTTTATTGTTGGCGATTGTGACAGTTAGGCAATTGAAGCGAGAAAAAATTATTTACGGTTAATGGGATGACACAGAAACCTTCCGGTAAGCAAAAAAATAGTTGTTTAACCTCTGTCCAGAATCTTCTTTCATCGATATAATGGCGCGTTAACCTAAGGAGGTTGACCATGCTACGCATTGCTCAGGAAGCACTTACCTTCGACGATGTTTTACTCGTTCCTGGCCATTCCGATGTTATCGGCAGAGACGTCTCTCTGAAGACCAAGATAACTCGCGATATTCATCTCAATATTCCCCTCGTGTCCGCTGCTATGGACACTGTTACCGAATCACGCCTTGCAATCGCAATTGCTCAAGAAGGCGGTATTGGTATTATTCATAAAAGCATGACCGTGGAAGAACAAGCCATGGAAGTGCGGGCAGTCAAAAAATTTGAAGCCGGCGTTGTTAAAGATCCCATTACCATTGATGCCAGCGCGACTATTCAAGATCTTATTTCTTTGACTCAGCTTAATAATATTTCTGGTGTTCCTGTACTTGAGAACGGAGATCTAGTCGGAATAGTGACTGGTCGTGATGTTCGTTTCGAAACGAATTTGAAAGCCAGTGTTGCCAGTATCATGACGCCAAAAGAAAAACTGGTAACAGCGCCCGAGAGTGCTGGGTCTGATGAGGTTCGTCGGTTATTACATAAGCATAGAATTGAAAAAGTATTAGTCGTCAATGACGAGTTTGAATTACGTGGTTTGATCACAGTAAAAGATATTAACAAAGCGGAAAAATTTCCGAACGCTTGTAAGGACCCAGAAGGACGTTTACGTGTTGGCGCCTCTGTTGGTACAAGCCCTGATACAGATGATCGTGTAGCTGCTCTAGTGAAAGCGGGTGTTGACGTAATTGTTGTTGATACCGCCCATGGTCATTCTAAAAATGTGATTGAGCGTGTTAGAAAAATTAAAACTGACTTTCCCGAGGTTCAGGTTATCGGTGGGAATATTGCGACGGCTGCAGCCGCTAAAGCGCTTGTCGAAGCTGGTGCTGATGGTGTGAAAGTGGGGATTGGTCCTGGATCAATTTGTACTACTCGCATTGTTAGTGGTGTTGGCGTTCCTCAGATAAGTGCTGTTGCTGATGTCGTTGAAGCCTTGGAGGGAACTGGCGTTCCTGTTGTTGCCGATGGTGGAATTCGTTACTCCGGTGATATTGCAAAAGCCATTGTTGCTGGCGCGAGTAGTGTGATGATGGGTTCGATGTTTGCAGGAACGGAAGAAGCTCCGGGCGAAGTCGAACTTTATCAAGGTCGAACGTATAAAAGTTATCGTGGCATGGGCTCATTAGGTGCGATGGCTAAAACCCAAGGATCTTCTGATCGTTATTTTCAAGATATTAAATCAGGGACTGAAAAATTAGTACCTGAGGGTATTGAGGGGCGAGTTCCTTACAAAGGCCCGTTGACGGTTATAGTCCATCAAATGATGGGTGGTTTACGCTCAGCAATGGGCTATACCGGTTCAAAAGATATCGAAACAATGCGTACCAAGCCTGAGTTTGTCCGGGTAACTTTTGCCGGGATGGGTGAATCTCATGTACACGATGTGCAAATTACAAAAGAAGCACCTAACTATCCAATCTCTGGTAGGTAATCATTTTTTGCTTGATGAATGATAGTTAGCAAAACGGGGTTTTAAACGCCCCGTTTTTTGTTTTAACGTTTGATTTTAATTTTTTTCGTTAAAATGTTTTCGTAACCATTTTATTTTCCGCGTTTATTTATTACCTTTATTTCTAAAGTACTTAAAACTATGACTCAAAACATTCATTCCCATTCCATTTTAATTTTAGATTTTGGTTCTCAATACACCCAATTAATCGCTCGCCGGATTCGTGAGATAGGTGTCTATTCAGAGATTCGCGCATTTGATGTATCTGATGAAGATATTAAAGCGTTTAATCCCAACGGTATTATCTTAGCGGGCGGACCTGAATCTGTAACTGAGGGAGTGGCTTCTCCAAGAGCACCAGATATTGTTTTCACTTTAGGTGTTCCAGTATTAGGTATTTGTTACGGCATGCAAACCATGGCCGAACAATTAGGCGGGAAAGTTCAAGCATCCAATCAGCGTGAGTTTGGCTATGCCCAAGTTGTGATAGAGAATACCTCTAGCTTGATTAAAGATGTAAAAGATCATGTTAACGGCGATGGAAAAGCTTTACTGGATGTTTGGATGAGTCATGGTGATAAAGTGTCTCAGTTGCCCAATGGTTTTGATATTACAGCTTCAACAGAAAGTTGTCCTATTGCTTCTATGGCGAATGAAGAAAAGAATTTTTACGGTGTTCAATTTCATCCCGAAGTGACACATACCACACAAGGTATGCGAATATACGAACACTTCATCGTCGATATTTGTGGCTGCGAAAAAAATTGGACGGCGGCAAATATTGTTGAAGACGCTATTGCCAGCGTCAAAAAAGAAGTCGGTACCGATCATGTGTTACTTGGTTTGTCCGGTGGTGTTGATTCATCTGTGGTTGCAGCACTTTTACACAAAGCTATTGGTGCTCAATTAACCTGCGTTTTTGTCGATAATGGATTACTTCGAAAAGACGAAGGCGATCAAGTCATGGACATGTTTGCAAAAAACATGGGTGTCAAAGTCATTCGCGCAAATGCGCAAGATCAATTTTTAAATAAATTGGCAGGTGTGGAAGACCCTGAACAAAAAAGAAAAATTATTGGCAATACGTTCATTGATATTTTTGATGAAGAGTCTTCAAAGATCGATAACGTACAATGGCTTGCGCAGGGGACGATCTATCCAGATGTGATTGAGTCTGCGGCGGCAAAAACCGGTAAAGCTCATGTGATTAAATCACATCATAATGTTGGCGGTTTACCCGATCACATGAAATTAAAATTGGTAGAGCCTCTTCGAGAATTGTTTAAAGATGAAGTTCGAAAAATTGGCTTGGAGTTAGGTTTGCCTTACGACATGGTTTATCGGCATCCATTCCCAGGCCCAGGTTTAGGTGTTCGTATTCTTGGCGAAGTGAAAAAAGAATACGCTGATATTTTAAGAGAAGCTGACGCGATTTTTCTTGAAGAATTGCACAAAGCAGATTGGTATCAAAAAACCAGCCAAGCATTCGCAGTTTTTATCCCACAAAAATCTGTTGGCGTTGTAGGCGATGCTCGTCGATACGCTTGGGTTATTGCATTACGTGCCGTTGAAACCATTGATTTTATGACAGCGCGTTGGGCTCATCTTCCTTATGAGTTATTAGAGAAGGTATCGAATAGAATTATTAATGAAATCGAAGGTGTGTCTCGCGTTACTTACGACGTATCGAGTAAGCCGCCTGCGACAATTGAATGGGAATAGTTGTTTTTTATCATTATTTGAATGTTTTACGACTTACACAAAACTTGAGTATAGTTTTCGCCATTATATAAAGCTTACTCCGCAAAAATAGTTCAGTACCACGTATTGATTATAGATTGACAAACATTTCTAGAAGGATTCTTGTTGTGAAATATCGCGCCGAAATAGATGGCTTGCGAGCCCTCGCTGTTGTTCCAGTAATTTTATTTCACGCTGGATTTGAATTATTCAGCGGAGGTTTTGTAGGTGTTGACATATTCTTTGTTATTAGCGGATATCTCATCACGACAATTCTTATCGAAGACATTGAACGCAATCGCTTTAGCATCCTTAACTTCTACGAACGACGTGCGCGCAGGATACTACCAGCACTATTTTTGGTAATGATTCTATGTATCCCGTTTGCCTGGATGTGGATGTTGCCCATTCAAATGAAGGATTTTTCACAAGGTCTTATTGCTGTCAGCTTGTTCGTATCAAATATTTTATTCTGGCGCCAAAGCGGTTACTTTGGTCCTGAAGCTGAAGAAAATCCTTTGTTGCACACATGGAGCTTGGCGGTAGAGGAGCAATACTATCTTTTGTTCCCAGTATTTCTAATACTAGCTTGGCGATACTTTGGAAAGAATAAAGTATTTTGGATGATTGTAGTGTTTGCGGCAATTAGCCTGGCCGCGAGTGAATGGGGTTGGAGAAATAATTCTGGAGCAAACTTCTTCTTGGCGCCTACACGTGCTTGGGAGTTATTTGCGGGCTCTATAGCTGCATTTGTCGTACAAAAACGCGGCGTGCAATCTAACAATATCTTATCGTTACTTGGCTTGTTTGCACTCATATTTGCAGTGTTTGCTTACGATGAAGGCACACCATTCCCGAGTGTGTTTGCATTGGTTCCAGTTTGTGGTGTTGTGTTATTGGTGCTGTTTGCTGAAAAAGAAACGTTTGCAGCGAGGCTGCTGGGTTCGAAAGCGTTTGTCGGTATAGGATTGATTAGTTATTCGGCTTATTTGTGGCATCAGCCATTGTTTGCATTTGCGCGAATACAACTTGTAGACGATCCAAGTGTGACTTTAATGCTTGTTCTTAGCGCTACTTCTATTGTTCTCGCTTATGGAAGTTGGCGGTTCATTGAAGGACCGTTTAGAAATAAAAACTTTTTGAAGCGCCAAACAATATTTCTCCTTTCGAGTTTAGTTGGTGCAGCGTTTATCTTGTTTGGGGTGTTTGGACAGTCGACAGATGGGTTTAAATCCTTCCGATTTACTCCATCCGATAGAGCATACTTAGATGAACTTTCTGACGATCCTAACTATGTCGTTCGTCGATTCAATGCATTAAAAGAAACGGGAGCTGGATGGGATGAAGATGAAAATACGAAGAATATTTTATTGATTGGTGATAGTTATGCCCAAGATCTTGTTAACGCTATTTATGAGTCAGGGATAATTAATGATATGTCTTTGAAAGTTGTTCATATAGATGCAGTTTGTGGGAATTTATTTTTGCCCTATGAAGAAAAAGCTGATTTTATTTCTTTGCGTAACAATAACCTATGCATTGGAAGTTCTTTGATGGAAAATAATTCTTTAAAGAAAGATTTAACGGCAGCTGACGAAGTGTGGTTAGCTAGCTCTTGGAAAGATTGGCAGGTTGAGTTATTACCTAAAAGCTTAAATAACTTTCATAAGCTATCGTCCGCGAAAATAGTTATTTTTGGGCGAAAAGATTTTCCGAATTTTGCGCCTAAAAAATATCTTGGTTTAGACGCATCAGAGCGCGCTGAGATTGTCGAAAAGTTAGATGCCTCTCCTATCAAATTAAATAATGATATGATGAGTAAAGTTGGAAAGGATAAGTTTATAAACGTTGAAAAGCTCATGTGTGAAGAACCGCCGCCTATGTGCAAAATTTTTGATCACGAGGGGCATTTGAAAACGCAAGATGGATACCACCTCACAATATATGGTGCTATTCATTATGGTAATGCAATCAAAGAGTTAGTTGCAGAGTAATAGGTGGGTATCTCATTTGTTGTGACGTTATGGTTATATTTTCTAAATACCTTCGCAAGTCGTAGTGATATAAGAAGGTATTAATAAGGAAAGTTAAATTTTATTTGTTCGACTGCCTTAATAAGGCATCATAAATAAAAGTGGGAGGAGAATTTTATTAAAGAGATCTTAACTGAATTATGAGATGATAATTTCTCTTTTATTTCAGTGGATGATCAGTTGTATTTTGATGAAGAGCGTAGCGTAATTAAAAACGATAGATTAATGAGCTAATGCTTGGAGTTTTGATTGTTTAGCCAAATTGACCTCTTAAACATCCACTTTTTTAATAAAAAATAATATGGTTCTTTACTACGTTAATGAAGTGAAAACTTAAGCTCTTTCTCCCCCATCAAATTATACGATGATAAGCTTTTAGGGCTATGACTACTTGAATGGTGTGATTGAGTGCATATTTAGAAAATTTGCTAGAGCCTTAACAAAACTATTTCGACCGAGTTCACATTTGCTTACGACAAACGCAGTTATCATCTGATTCATTGAATTGATTTATGTTAGCTGCGATTTAGAAGTTTTCATTCTGATTAATGCTTAATGATAAAAGAAGAATAATAAATTCATATTTGTCGGTAGCGTGTTTGATGGTGTGTCCTATTTAGCAATTGTTTTTTTGCTTAAGGGCACATAGCTCAAGTGCGATCTGACTTGGGGACAAGCAGAAGAAACGGGGCAAAAAATGGCAATGTTAATTCATATGGTCGATGGAGAAGAAGCTAATCGCTTTGATGTTGATGAAAGCGGTTTTACGTTGGGGCGTTTAGATAAAAATTATATTCAAATAGTCGATGATACCGTCAGTGGTACACATGCTTTGATCTCTATCGATCTCAACTCATATTGTCGAAACCGAAAAGAATATTATTTAGAAGACCTGAACAGTACTAATGGTACTTTTGTGAACGGCAAGCAAGTATCTGGAGCTATACGCTTGAAGGATGGCGATTTTATTCGTGTCGCGTGGTGTGATTTTGTTTTTGCAGATCAGTTTATAGATGAGCCAATACCAGAAAACCCTAACTCGGATTTAGTATTGAACGGCTTGTCTAATGACGTGCCTACTTTAGCACTTTAAAGATAACTTATATCAACATAACCTATTAGATTGTTTTTTTAATCATCTCTCTCGTTGGCGCGTTTCTAATGATAATAATGCGTTGATTACATCCTAAAAAAACCTAGCTTTAACTGTTTATTTTATAGCACCCTCACAATATAGAATGAGGGGTATCAACTCTGTATCTTCTTGATATATCTTCGAAAATTCTCTTTCCTTGTTGTTTATTTATTTGTTTGTAAATATTACTAATTGTCTACATATGTAAAGATGGGTAATAGGTATAGCTCGTAAGTTTCTCAAGGGTTTAGTCTTCATCCGATTGATTAGACGTTCATCGTTTAGTTACCATTTTTTATGTTGTCTTTTCATTTCTTGTTTAGACTTCCATCAAGTATTTTTTTATAAGATGACTTTTTAGTTATTGGGGTTTTAGTGTTATGAATATATTAAAGGGCAAATTAGTCGGACTTCTGGGAGCATCCTTGTTTTTAAGTTCATTCTCACTAACCAGTTTGGCCGATTCTGTTCGTGTAGGCGATTTTGCACTGGTAGACGAAGCAGGAAAAATTCATCAGTTAAGCCGTTATCGACATAAAAAAGCAGTTGTGCTTTTAACTCAAGGTGAGAAGTGCGAATCATCAAAATTTTCTGAAAAAGAAACGGTTGAGCAATTCAATCAATTAAAAAACGAGTGGGAACCTAAAGAAATTGCTTTCTTAATGTTGGATTCTTCTGGTGTTAAATCATCGAGAGAAAAAAGTGATAGCACTGTTCCGGTTCTTTTGGATGAAAGTCAGTTAGTAGCTGAAACCTTATCTGTTTCAAAAGTAGGGGAGATGGTTGTTCTCGATCCCGAGAGTTTTAATTTACTTTATCGTGGCCCTATTAATGGCTCGATTAAAACAGCTTTGCAAAATGTAGAGAAAAATGAAAAAGTTGATGCAGTTATAGAGAAATCAAAAGGCTGTGATATCGAGTTTGCCAGTCGTAAAGCTCATAAAAAGAATGCGCCTGATTACGTAAGCGATGTTGCTCCGATCATTAAAGAAAATTGCGCTGAGTGTCATCATGTAGGCGGTATAGGTCCATTCGCGATGGATAGCTATATGATGTTAAAAGGCTGGTCACCTATGATTCGCGAAACACTTCTGACAAAACGTATGCCGCCTACTCAAGTTGATCCTAATGTTGGTCACTTTAATAATGCTCGGTATATTGATACAAAAGATTTACAGACCTTGGTGCATTGGATTGATGCAGGTTCTCCGCGAGGGGAATGGAAGCAGGATCCATTAGAAGGTATGGAGTGGGCTGGTCTTCGAGAGTGGCAACTAGGCGAGCCTGATTATATTGTTAAAGCGCCAGTGAATGAGATACCTGCTACAGGCGTTATTGAGTATATTAATTCAGACGTTGAGTTGTCGTTTGACGAAGACAAGTGGGTAAAGGCCGTTCAATTTATTCCCGGTGATTCAACGGTCCTGCATCATTTGCTCGCTTATGTAACGGCTCCTAAAGAAGATTTTGATGGTGGAGAAGGTGGCAATAACTCCATAGCACGACGGTTTTTAGAAGGCTACGCACCCGGTAAAATTGATGCGATGACGTTCCCTGAAGGGACTGGTGTTTTCATTCCCAAAGGCCATAAGTTATCAATGCAATTGCATTATACGACTAACGGAAAGGCCACTAGCGATGCGACAATCTTAGGTTTGTATTTCCATGATAAGCCGCCGAAGTTTGAATATTTAAATAGATCTGTGTCGGGACGATTCAAAATTCCTCCCCATTCGATAGAGCATAAAGCGAATGCGGAATATGTGTTTGAAGAAGATGTTGTTGTTCATGGATTGAGAGCGCATATGCATTTTCGTGGTCGATACATGCGTTTTACAGCTGAGTTTCCTGATGGCACTAAAAAAGATTTATTAAATGTTCCTAACTATAGTTATGCTTGGCAGCCTACTTATCAGTTGGATAAGCCCGTGAATTTACCGGCTGGTACAAAGGTACATGTGACGGGTGCTTTCGATAATTCCGAATATAATCCTGCAAATCCTGATCCGAGTAAAGAATTAACATTTGGCTTACAAAGTTGGGATGAGATGTTTATTGGTTATTGGTCGTATCATTCAGCTAAGCCTACTAACTAAAAAGCAACACTTTAAATTAAGAACAATAAAAAAGCCGAGATCATTGATGTGATCTCGGCTTTTTTATTGGGTTGACACTAATTTTGACCAAATCATCAATCAGCATTATCAGGTTCGAAAAAAAGCCACATGGTGTTAGGGAAGTTCTGTTTAAACTCAGCCTCTACCCGATTGATAGCCTCGATCATTCCCTCTTCAGTTCCGGTTGATTTCATTTTTGCTTTAACGGCCACTAAAATATCATTACCCATTTGCATCGTGAGTAGGTTAAAGATACTTTCGACTTCTTCACGTTGGTTTAGCCAATCATTCATTTGTTTTCTTTCAAGCGGGTCTGCACTCTGCCCAATTAGTAATGCGCGAACTTCGTTGCCGATGAGTACAGCAATGATTAAAAGTAGAGCGCCAATAATAAGCGTACCTATCGCATCGTAGATTGGATTTCCCGTCGCAACAGAAACGCCAATAGCGCATAGAGCAAAAACTAATCCTATTAATGCGGCTAGATCCTCTCCGAATACAACGAGTAATTCACTTTGTCGGCTTTCTCTGAACCATTTCCAATAAGAACGACCGCCGAGTACTTTATTCACTTCACGTAAACAACCCCACATCGAAATGCCTTCTGCAACGATAGCAAAGATTAAAACACCGATTGCTATCCATGGGCTTGTTAGGGGTTCTGGGTGATTAAATTTATGCCAGCCCTCATAAAGAGAAAATAAACCGCCTAAGCTAAATAAGATTATCGCGACAATAAAAGACCAAAAATAAATCGATTTTCCGTAACCGAGCGGATAATCTTCAGACGGTGGTCTTTTCGCTCTTTTTAATCCTAATATTAATAGCGCTTGATTACCGGCATCTGCAAATGAATGGATGGATTCGGCAAGCATTGCGCCAGAACCAGTGATCATTGCTGCTACCATCTTGGCGACTGCAATAGCGCTATTAGCAACAAGCGCGAATAAAATACTTTTTAACGAGTTAGCTCCGTGAGACATAAAACCTCTTTATAATTGTGATTAAAAAATTAAGCATTAAATTGTTTAGTCGAAATTAGCGCTTACCAATAATGGAGCCTAAGATCCCCCGAATGATTTGTCGGCCAAGGTTACTCCCTATAGATCTAGCGGCACTTTTTGCCATAGCTTCAAACACCCCTTGTCGTTTTCTGCCTGAACTCGCTTTTTTCTGAGTGGTTTTTTCTTGTCTGGCTTTTTCTTCAGCAGCCTCTACAGCCTCTTTGTCTGATAGCTTTTGATCTGCTTTTTTCTTTAGCATTTCATAAGCTGATTCTCGATCGAGAAGTTCGTCATAGCGACCTGTAAAAGGTGAGCGAGAAAAAACTTCGGCACGTTCTTCAGGGGTCAGCGGACCCATGCGAGATTCAGGCGGCGACATTAATGTTCTTTCGACTACAGTGGGAGTACCGTCGGGATTTAATACAGAAACTAAAGCCTCACCAACGCCAAGTTGAGTGATAGCAGTTTCTGTTGAAAACTCTGGATTAGCTCTAAATGTTTGGGCTGCAACACGAACAGCTTTTTGATCGCGAGGCGTAAATGCTCTTAGTGCGTGTTGAACACGGTTGCCAAGTTGTCCTAGCACATCATCAGGGATATCAGCTGGGCTTTGAGAAATAAAATAAATACCAACACCTTTTGATCGAATTAGTCGTACGACTTGTTCAATTTTTTCAATAAGTACCTTGGGAGCACTATCAAACAGTAAATGCGCTTCATCAAAAAAGAAAACCATCTTTGGTTTTTCAGCATCGCCAACCTCTGGTAGCTCTTCAAATAATTCTGAAACAAGCCACAACAAAAATAAAGCGTACAAACGTGGTTGGCGAATTAATTGGGTTGCGTCCAATATATTGATAACACCGTTGCCGCTAAAATCCGTTTTAATTAAGTCTTGTAACTCGATTGCTGGTTCGCCAAAAAATGTTTCACCACCTTGTTCTTCAAGCATTAACAATCTTCGCTGAATAGCGTTAATGCTTGCGGAGCTGATGCTGCCGTATTCCATCTCTAAGGTTTTTCTTTCGAGTTTCATCCAGTTAATAACAGCTTGTAAATCTTTTAAATCTAAAATTAGCATGCCATTTTCATCGGCAATTTTTAGTGCCGTATAAAGTAAACCTGTTTGGTTGTCATTCAGATCTAAGGCGCTGGCTAACAATAATGGCCCAAACTCTGAAATTGTTGAGCGAATGGCGTGGCCTTTTTTTGCGTATAAATCCCAAAAAACGGTTGGATAACCACGTTGTTGATAGCCTTCAATTTTTATTTTATCAATGCGCTCGTCAATTTTTTTATGAGGCTTACCAGATGTTGCGATACCGGAAAGATCACCTTTCACATCAGCCATAAAAACGGGTACGCCAGCTTTTGAAAAACCTTCTGCGAGTATTTGTAAGGTGACGGTTTTACCTGTTCCTGTTGCTCCGGCGATAAGCCCATGCCTATTCGCCATTGGTAGGTTTAAACGTACTTGTTTGCCGTCACTTCCGCCAAGAAGAAGAGTGTTTTCTATAGTCATGTGTTTTATTGCCTAAATGGTTTGGTTTTTAAGAGCTGGATGGTTTAAGGATTCAAATTAAGCTGAAAAAATTTCTAAAGGCGAACTTTACTGGTTATCGAGGAGATTCAAAACCGGTAAACGCAAAAAATGACAATTGTTTATCTAATGCTTACCTGTTAACCCATCCGCCACAGACGGGGAATACCTGCCCAACAAAACAATTTGCATGATCACTACAAAGATAAGCAGCAAACTCGGCGTCTTCCTCTGCGCCAACCAGTCTGCCTAATGGGACCTCGGCTTTAAGCCTTGCCTGAAATTTAGGGTTGTTTTGAATCTCTTCAGGAAAGTATGTTGGGTTATCAACAAAGTTTTGTGCTATGGCGTTTATTTGAATGTTGTGTTTCGCCATTTCAATGCCAATCGCTTGAACATAGCTAATTTGGGCGCCTCTGGCAGCACAGTATGTAGAGGAGTGTTTTATACCCCGAAGGGCTGAAGCGCTACCCATGACTATAATCTTTCCATGCTGCCTTTCTATCATCTGAGGCAATACTGACTGACAGAGTCTGGGTAACGGATCAACAAGTGCAGCAAACGTAGTTCTCCATTCATCTTCAGTAACCTTGTCTCCAGCGGTATTAGGAGCAGGAATAGACAAGTTAGCTACCAAAATATCAATAGTGCCAATCTGATCAACCAGCGCTTTAGGTTCGTTGGGGTCAAGTAGTGATGATGTGTCAGCAATAACATCTGCACCATGGTTTTCAAGAACTTTACAGAGTGTTGGGCCCATAAATTGGTCTGAATGAGTAATAAGTATACGTTTTTCAGCGAGAAAAGATGATTCAGGTGCCATTGGTTAAGCCTTATGCTTATTAGCGATAGTTTCTAAAAATCTCAGACTAAATTCAAAGATAGAAATCTTACGCTATAACGACCATTTTTTGTATTACGTCTACACTTAAATAAGGTGTGCTTAAAGTGACTGAGCAATGAGTTCTATGGGTTTGAAGATATATTTGGCTATTCTTTTGGTGGGCGCTGCATCAGTGGCGGGCGCTTCTGTGCCTGTCGACATGAGCGGGAAATCAGAATATTTAATCACTTCAGATAATATTGAATATCTGAAGACAGGATTTGAAGTTGATTGGGAAGATATTGCTAGTAAAGAATTTAAAGGTGAATGGAAAAGCCCTGCAAGGCCTTCATTAAATTTATGGAGCGAAGAAAAAGTAGTTTGGGTACGAATACCGATTATTAATGATCAGCCAGATCCAAAGAAATATATTGCAGAAATACGTTGGCCATTGTTGAAGGATGTAAAAGCCAGGTCATATAGTCATGATGTTTATGGTGATATGTTTATAGGAGGGTTAGATTACATTCGCGAAGAGAAAAATATTGATGATAAAAATTTATCGATACCTATTGAGATGGAAGGCTATAGCCAAACAACACTTTATATAAAAATTATTGATGAGAACCTTGTTTTTATCCCAATTATATTTTGGGAGGAAAAAACATATGAAAAATATTCAGATAGACGATTAATTGGTTTCAGTGTTGCATTTGGTATTTTGATTATTATGACGCTATACAATTTTTTTCTTAGTGTTTTCACTAGAGACAAAATGTATATTTTCTATAGTCTTACAGTTCTCTCTACACTTTTATATTCACTGTCGGCAACGGGATATGGAGCTCAATATCTTTGGGGCGGGAATCAATGGATGCTCACAAATATTTATCATGTATTTACTCCCTTAGCATTTATGACCATTACGTACTTTTTTAGAGTTTTCTTGCGAATGGATGATTACAGTGATTTTTTAGCTCGATCCAATAATTATTTCGTAGGGTTATGGGCGGGCATTTTAATAATAAGCCTTACACCATTAAAAAAGTTCAGCGTTTTATCAATAGCACCCTTGGGCGTGTTATTGATAGTCGCTGGTTTATGTATTGCAATATATTTTTGGTGGCGAGGAAATCCTACTGCTAAGTATTTTGTAATTTCATGGTCAGGGATTTTTATAGCTACTTTTTTAAATATTTTCATATTATTAGGTGTTATTAAGTATTTTCCAGCACAAGAATATATTCAAACGTTAAGTTTTGTTTTTGAAGTAGTCCTTCTTTCGATTGCATTAGCTGAACGAATTTCTCGAGAGCGAGAAGAAAAAGAATTTGCTCAAGCTGAAGTTATTGATCAAAAATCTTCAATTCTTATCATGCAAGAAAAAGCAAATGTGGAATTGGAAAAGAATGTACGTGCTAGAACTTTGGAACTTGCTAAAGCATTAACTGATTTAGAAAGGGCGAATGAAGAATTAGCGCGAGTATCTACAATTGATCCATTGACGCAGCTTTATAACCGCGGTTTTTTTGATGAAGCTGCTAAAGCTGAAATCTCTCGCTCTTCGCGAACCTCATCGTCTATGTCGATGATTCTTATAGATATTGATCACTTTAAAGAAGTGAATGATAACTATGGTCATGTTGTCGGTGATAAATGTTTGAAACTGGTTGCTCAATGTATAATGAAAGTTGTGTCTCGGGCCTCTGATGTTGTGGCCCGTTACGGGGGGGAGGAGTTTGCTGTTATTTTACCCGATACCATAGAAAAAAATGCGATAGTTGTTGCCGAAAGAATACGCAAAGCCATTTCTGAAATTGCCTTCATTAATGAAGGCAAAGCGATTAAATTGACCGCGAGTTTTGGGGTTGTTGGTAGAACGATAGTGAAAGGCGATACCGTGGAGAGCTTTGTGAATTCTGCGGATACCGCATTATATATTGCAAAAGATAATGGTCGTGACCGAGTTGAAGCGTCAGTTTTAGCTGTAAAAAGACAATAAATCGATTAAAGGTCCAACGTTAAAGATTAATATTTTTTACGTTGAAGCCTTTCTGCTCAAGCATTTGAACAATGCTATGTTTGCCGACATAATGAGCCGCACCCACTACAACAAAATACTTTCCAGTCCCTTCTTGTAAAAATCGCTCTATACTTTCAGCCATAATAATATTTCGGTCAAATAGAAGTTTTTTCTCAAGTGTTTCGTATTGCGCTTTGTGTGGCCCATTTATATTAAATTCGCTAGCAAATATTGTTTCTAAAGATTTTTTGTCACCACACTTCCACGCATTGATAAGCTCTCTCACCGTTGCTCTTCCTTTTTCTAGGTTGGCGAGTGTGTATGATAAAAAAGCTTCTCCATCTAAAGATTCCATTAATTCTAACTGAGAGATAAAACTTTCTAATTCTAATACATTCGTTGTTTCAGCTTTTTCTCTCAGTAAGTATTGCTCTACACCGTATTGCGGCATATAGCCCATCGACATGACTTGCATGTTGGTTAATAGCATCGTGATAAACCATGGACGATAGACTAAAAATGAATTTGCAGGTAGCCCAAAATTTGTTAATGCTCTTTTTATTTCACTGACAGTTTCGATAGAAACATGCTGGTCGATTGTTTCGTTGTTTGGAAGTAGGCTTCGTGTTTGTATTTCAATAGCATTTTTGGGGTCCATAACCGTTTGGGGATTTACCTCAAACACTAGGTGATCGGAATCTCGAAATGCTTTTTCAATTTTTGGGTTTAAAGGGTAAAAGTTTTTGGCGCCTATGTGGATAGAGCCAAACAAATGGACGGTGCTATTGTTTCCTTTAATTGTCCAGAGTAATTAGCTGGAAGGGTCTGGGCAGGTTAAATCTGATTCTAACGAATTGTCCGAAGCTGGGCTCGAGACAATAGAATCGTTATTGTCTTTTTCGGCTTCTTTGGCTATGACACTAGAAGTGAGGGTGAAGCCGATGAGCAAGATAAAGGGGATGGTGAGATAGAACGAAATTTTCATCGTGATTTTTTTACAGCTTCTAATAAGGTAAAAAAAATTCATCTCATTCCCCTGAATGTAAATTCTACTGAACACTGAGTAGTATTTTTAGCTGCCAGTGCTCGTTTCACTCTTTATGATTTCTAAAAGTATTTGACGATTAACTAAATCTACTCGTGATAATTTAACAGGTAGTTCTTGGTCGACCCGGTAAGTATTTTCTTCATACGTTAGTGTCATACGTATAGAGTCGTATTTTGCGGGTTTGCTTTTTGTGTTTTTCATTTGAATAAAACTTTCGGCACCGTTCTCACTTAAGCGAACTGCAATGCCTTGATTACTGACGGCTGCTATTTTTGCTGTAAAATTTTCGCCAGTATGATGGCTTAGGTATTCACACAAGAGCCATTGATCTAGCTGGCGCGATGCTTGGCGAATATTGCCAATACGTTGTTGTAATTTTTGTGCATCAAGAGATTGTTTTTCTTTTGTGTTTTCCCTAGAAGTTTGTTCGACAGATTGCTCGCCATTGTTTTCTGATTGGATTAACGATTTGATCGCTCTGTGATTGGTTAAATCCTGATAGCGACGAATAGGTGACGTGATCATTGCGTAGTGTGTAAACCCTAGTCCAAAATGCGGATTGGGTGTGCTGGTTAATTCGGCCGCTTTCAGTAATCGTCGAAGGGTAGGTATAATTATTTTATGTTCGTCTGATTTACTCAGTGTATGGATGAGATTTATATAACCTTCTAACGTTGAAAGATTCTCATAACTAACATCAGGAAAATCTTTTTTAAGTAATTGTTCTATTTCATTAATACGTTCTGGTCGAAAACCTTGGTGTGTTGTGAACAAGGGTTCTATTGTCGATAGTTTATCTGAATTTTCTGCAAGGAATTTTCCAGCACAGCAATTAGTGGCAAGCATTGCTTCTTCAATAATAGCGTGAGCGGTTGTGGGCTTTCTTACACTGACAGATTCTATGTGACCTTTGTCATTGAGATTGTAGGCGTAATCAATATTGTCTTGCTGTGCGATGCAATGTTGTGCGCGATAAGAAAATCGGGTTTCAGAGAAATTTTGAAGCTGTTGAAGCATCTCGACAATTTCAGTCTCTAGTTTTGGCGATGAATCAAGAGCGTCTTCAGAAACGCTATTAGCACAGGCCTTGTCTTCTTTAAGTGCTAATAATTCATTCGAGACTTGGTTATAACTGAGTTTGTGTTTTGAATTAATTCTAGCGTTGAAAAATTCGTGAGAAGCAATGTGGCCATCAGATTGAACGTGCATTTTACACACTAATGTCGGTCTATCTTGCTGTGGCAGCAAAGAAAAAACATCGTGAGATAACTCTGTTGGAAACATACTCAGTGTGCCACCTAATAAATAAGCTGAAGCACTTCTTTCTTCAGCTTCAAGGTCTAGAGCGGTACCACTGTTTATGTAAGCACTAGGGTCTGCGATAGCAACAAATAAATTCCAATCGCACGTTGTATTATCTGAATCATTTTCTGGCACAATTTTTTCTATATATACAGCATCATCCATGTCTTTGGTTGAGGTCGCATCGATAGTGACAAAGTGTTTATCGCGAAGATCAGTGTATTCTTTTGCAAGTGTTTCTAATGTACCAGTTGATTGAGCTTGGAGTTTTTCAGTTTGTTCTTTTGAATGTTCAGAAAAGTCTAATGGAAACTGAAATTTTCCAATAACGACCGAGCGTTCGATACCGATGTCATCAGGTTTGCCAATTAACTGAATAATACTGACTTGTGCTTTGCCATCTCCAAAAGGGTGCCGGCTGACCTTGCAATTTACATAGTCGCCATCTTGATATTTCTTTCGTTCTTTCGGTGGTACAAACAACCAGCGAGAGAGTTGTGGATGATCGGCTTGGACAAAATGGTTTTTTCCTTTGATAACATATCGAGCAACAAATTCTTTTAACGAACTTGAAATGAGCTTCTCAAGTTTTGCATCTAATTTCTTTCGATCGTTTTCAGTCACTAATACTTTGACTTTGTCACCGGGTAATACTTGTTGCATTTCGTCAGGATTAAGAAAAGCTTCTCTTCCGTCATCTAAATTAACAAAGCCGAAACGATTATTAGTCCCGCGAACAATGCCTTCTCCATAATCTTTACTGTCTTCGATGGATTTTTTTAATTGACCAAGAGCGGAGAGGGCATTTGAATCGAGCATAAGAAATATTTAAAACCTGTTAAATTTTTTGTATAAAAAGAAAGAGTTTATTTAAAATCACAATCAGTGAGTTAACATTGTTGTAATCTTAAATTGTAGAGAGCTTAGATTTCTGATGGAAACAGTATTAATAAAGAACGACAGAGCGAATGCTTTCACCGCTATGCATTAAATCAAAAGCAGAATTAATATCGTCAAGCGGCATAGTGTGCGTAATCAGTTCGTCGATTTTAATTTGACCATCCATAAACCAATCAACAATTTTTGGTACGTCGGTACGACCTCTTGCGCCACCAAATGCACTGCCTTTCCATGATCGGCCTGTCACTAATTGAAAAGGACGCGTTGATATTTCTTGCCCTGCACCTGCAACGCCAATAATAAAAGATTCGCCCCAGCCTTTATGGCTGCATTCAAGTGCATCGCGCATCGTGTTCACATTGCCAATACATTCAAACGTATAGTCAGCGCCGCCGTTGGTTAAATCAACAAGCGCTTCGACAATATTGTCGACTTCTTTAGGATTAACAAAATCCGTCATGCCGAATTTTTTCGCGAGTGCAACTTTACTTGGATTGATATCCACGCCGATTATTTGTTTTGCGCCGACAAGTTTTGCACCTTGAATAACGTTTAAGCCAATCCCGCCTAAACCAAATACAACAACGCGTGAACCTGGCTCTACTTTCGCATCAAACACGACAGCGCCAACACCGGTGGTAACACCACAACCGATATAGCAAACTTTATCGAGAGGGGCATCACTACGGATTTTAGCAACAGCAATTTCTGGTAGGACGGTGTAGTTTGAAAATGTTGAGCATCCCATGTAATGCAGTAACGGTTTTCCTTCAAAAGAGAAACGGCTTGTGCCATCTGGCATTAAACCTTGTCCTTGAGTGGAACGAATTGATTGGCATAGATTTGTTTTGGGGTGTAAGCAGTATTCACATTCACGGCATTCTGGCGTGTAGAGTGGGATAACGGTATCGCCGACGGATAGGGACTTAACATCAGGGCCAACTTCAACAACAACACCAGCGCCTTCATGACCAAGAATGGCAGGGAAGGCTCCTTCAGGATCATCACCAGACAAAGTAAATGCATCGGTATGACAAACGCCAGTTGCCTTTAATTCGATAAGGACTTCTCCGGCTTTGGGGCCATCTAAGTCTACTTCAACGATTTCAAGGGGCTTTCCTGCGGCAAAGGCAACAGCGGCTCGTGTTTTCATACAACTATCCTCATCGGGCTTTATGTTTGTACATGGAAATATGCAGGTGCAAAAGTTGCCGGCATTTTACAGGGCTTTCTAATGGCTTGCTGTGAATTTATGATTATTTTGCGTTTTTTTAGCTAGTTTCTTGAGTGCCACCGAAAAATGCCATGCTAACAGTGAGTGTTTTGGCTCTCCGAGGTGACTTTAGATACTCAGCAATATGTGGTCGCTCTTCAAATGCTTTTTTAAATGTCATCAGTGATGGCGATTCATCAAGACTAGCTTGTGAAAAAGGTCGGATATAATCGAGCAATGACCAGACCACAACATCGACATAAGTGAGCGAATCTCCCACAAAATAAATATCACTTTCAGAATTATCGATTAAGAGTTTTTCTAATTGTTTTACAAATACAGGTAATTGTTCAGATTCAAATTGATCTCTAAGTTTTTCGAACTCAGGATTCCAAAATAAACCAAATAATACATTCTTTATATCTTTACAGGTCTCCTCAATGATATCGCAGCGAACATGTTCGCTCTCATTTTTACCGTAAAGATTATGCTTTCTTCCCAAATGTCGATAAATCGCATGGCTTTGAAAAAGATAGTTGTCTCCATCTTCATAGATAGGCAGTTGTTGTAAGGGAAATGTAGGTTTTAAAGATCCCCATTGTTCGAGTGGAATTAATTCATCGGTATAGGGTGTTTTTGTTTCTTCAAGAATAAGCCGGATTACTTCAGCACGTCCTCTGGCATCAAAATAGGTTAATTTTATTGTCATTATTATCTCCTAGCTATTTTTAAAAAAGTTTAACTGTTTATAGATAATGTCACTTATTATTCGAAACCAAGTTTGAATGAAATGCAGGAACTGCCATTTTTTTGATTTGAAGAATAATATCTTTTGGCCAAGCGGATATTTGTTGCTCGAATTTTTTTGAATCACCCGCAAACAAAGCTCTTAACGCTTCCTCGTACTCTGGATAGTGCGAAGTAATTGTCGTCAGAAAACGATAAAGATACTCTTGCGCTTTTTTTAGATTATCTTTGGATTCATTTTCTTTGCGGGCTTGTTCTACAAGCTTTCGTAGTGCAACAGAAGCGCCACCTTGCTGTTCTTTCAGCCAATCCCAGTGTCTTGGTAGTAGAGTGATCTCTCTGGCAACAACCCCAAGCTTTGGTCTTCCTCGCTTTGGAGTTTTTTCTGTTTTCTCTAATTCTTCAATTTTTGAATTATTGTCAATAAGCGATGGCGACGTGAATTGTTCGTTAATAGACTCTAACGAGCCTCGAAAATCAATTTCGATGGTTTCGCCGGTAGTGCTGTCGAGAATGATGGCTTTATCAGCTTCATCGACCAGAGATTGTTTGACTTCAGTAGCGACGAATTGAATACCGCCTGATGCTATACGGCGATTTTGGTAAAAGGCAATGGCGGGTCGATCGGAAGATAGCTTCATGAATGCAGTTCTCACAGTTTACAAATCACATAGTCAGTATGAGCCTAAATGATTTCTAAATAGGCTTCATGAAAAACACATATTACCCGGGTAAATATATTTTTGCAATTTTATCCGGGTAATAATGACTGGTGTGACACCGAAAAATTTCAAGAACTGAGGCTCTTCAATGAGCTTTCTAAAATAGAGCTATGTGGTAGGTTACTTTTTCTTATTCAGCGCCTGCTGTAACAATGCTCCCATACTGCCCATCGATGATTTGTTATCGCCTTGTTTACTTTGGTTTCTATTTTGGCGATTGTTCTGGTTTTTGTTTTGATGGGCTTTTGCTCCTTGGTTTGGAGTGTTAGCTGAATTTCTATTTTGATTTGATCTGCTTGATCGTGGGCCGGCTGCACTTTCGTCTGCTTTATCTCCGGGTTGGTCATCTAGGCGCATTGTTAGCCCAATTCGTTTGCGTTGAATATCCACTTCCATGACTTTCACTGACACAATATCGCCGGCTTTAACAACATCGTGAGGATCTTTGACGAAGCTATGGGCGAGTGCAGAAATATGTACTAGGCCGTCTTGGTGAACGCCGATATCGACAAACGCTCCAAAGTTGGTGACATTGGTAACCGTACCTTCTAGTACCATGCCGTCTTCAAGATCCGATAATTTTTCGATGCCTTCTTTAAATTGCGCGGTTTTAAATTCGGGTCGTGGATCGCGCCCAGGTTTATCGAGTTCTTGTAAAATATCGACGATGGTTGGTAAACCAATTTGATCATCAATATAATCTTTTGGATTTAGATTTTTCAAAAACTCGCTATCGCCTAATACCGTTTTTAATTCACGAGAATTATTATCTGCAATTTTTTCAACTAGATGATAAGACTCCGGATGTACTGCCGAGTAATCTAGAGGGTTGTCACCATTCGCAACACGTAAAAAGCCAGCGGCTTGTTCAAATGTTTTTTCGCCAAAGCGTGGAATTTTTTTCAGCTCTTCGCGGTTTTTAAATGCGCCGTGTTCATCTCGAAAAGCAACTACATTATTTGCTAGCGTTGTGTTTAAACCTGAAACGCGAGTCAGTAGTGGAGCGGATGCAGTATTGACATCAACCCCAACTGCGTTCACACAATCTTCGACAACACTGCTTAAGCTTTTTGTGAGTTTGCTGGGGGAAACATCGTGTTGGTATTGACCGACTCCAATAGATTTGGGTTCTATTTTTACGAGCTCTGCTAACGGGTCTTGAAGTCGTCGAGCAATTGAAATTGCACCTCTAATCGTCACGTCTAAATCAGGAAATTCTTTCGCTGCAAATTCACTGGCAGAATAAATAGAAGCGCCTGCCTCATTGACCATGACTTTTTGTGCTTTGATGTCGGGATTATTTTTAAACACTTGAGCAACAAAAGCGTCAGTTTCACGAGAGGCTGTACCATTACCTATCGCAATTAATGTGACGTTATATTTTTTACACCACTGTACTATTTTTGCTTCAGCTTCTTGTACCTTATTTTGTGGCGGCGTGGGGAAGATAGCACCATGGTCTAATACTTTTCCGGTTTCATCAACGACGGCAACTTTTACTCCGGTTCTTAAACCGGGATCAAGACCAATGGTTGCTTTCGGTCCAGCGGGTGCTGCGAGTAATAAATCTTTTAAGTTGTTGGCAAATACTTGTATGGCAGACTCTTCAGCTTTCTCTCGTAATTCACCCAGCAAATCTGTTTCGAGATGTGTGTGAATTTTAACTCGCCATGTCCAGCGTACAACTTCTGCAAGCCAGTCATCGCTAGGGCGGCCTTCATGAGTGACGTCCCAAAATTTAGCAATAATGATTTCAGCTTGGTGTAGCTTAGTTGGGTTTTCCTCATCTTTTTCAAGATCAATATTAATAGATAAAATACTTTCGTTACGGCCGCGAAAGATTGCAAGAGCACGATGAGAAGGGACTTTAGAGAAAGGCTCGTCGTATTCAAAATAATCTCTGAACTTTTCACCTTCTTTTTCTTTGTCTTTCATCACGCGGGAGGATAACAAGCCTTCTTCTGATAATAGTGTGCGGAGCTTACCTAATAAATCCGCAGACTCGGCAAAACGCTCCATCAGAATATATTTTGCGCCGTCGAGAGCTTCTTTGATTCCTGTAATCTTTTGTTCAGGGTTTAAATATTTTTCTGCTTCGGTTTCAGGTGTGAGCGACGGGTTTTTTAATAGCCCGTCTGCGAGAGGTTCTAATCCCGCCTCTATGGCAATCTGGCCTTTGGTTCGACGTTTGGGTTTGAATGGAAGATATAAATCTTCTAGTCGCGTTTTTGTATCGGCCAAGCGAATTTCTTTTTCTAATTCGGGAGTGAGTCTTTCTTGTTCGGTGATACTTTTAAGAATAGCCTCACGCCGGTCTTCCATCTCCCGCATATAACCGAGGCGCTCTTCCAATGTTCGCATTTGTGTGTCGTCTAGACCGCCAGTGACTTCTTTCCGGTATCGAGAGATAAAGGGAACAGTTGCACCTTCATCGAGCAAGCCAACGGCTGCTTGTATTTGGGATTCTTGAACGTTTAATTCTTCGGCAATTCGGGCGGTTATTGATTTCATAAGTAGAGCGATCACTTGTATAAAATTTATGCGTATTGTTATTGCTGTTACTTGTCTGTAAATGGAATGACGTCAACAGAGTAGGGCGCCATTATCCGTATATTTACCTGATAAAACAGACTTGTATTTCACGAATTTTTATGACGGATATCGAAATTAAAATGGCCGAGTTAAAACTAGATGTGATGATCATGAAAATGGCTTAGGGGGAGACATTTTTTGTACGATGTAGTTAAATGTTCGGCTAAATGTTCAGCCTCGAAGTTAATCGATTTACAGTTTGTAAGGCGTCGAAGAAGAGCTAGAAAATACTGAAATCGATAGGCTTTGCAAATTAATCCTGCTAAATAAAGAGAATCTATATGACTAATGATCCAATCGTAATCGTCAGTATGGCCCGCACCCCAATGGGTGGTTTTATGGGGGATTTTTCGGAAACAGATGCCGTAAGTTTGGGAGCGACAGCAATTTCAGCGGCGGTTGAGCGCGCTTCTTTAGAGAGCGATCAGATTGATGATTTGGTGATGGGTTGTGTTTTACAAGCGGGCCAAGGACAGGCACCTGGTCGTCAAGCGGCATTGGCAGCCGGTCTTGCCCAAAGTACTCAGTGCTTAACGATCAATAAAATGTGTGGTTCTGGCATGAAAGCCATGATGGTTGCACACGATAGTTTAGCGCTAGGGCATTCAACAGTCGCTTTAGCCGGTGGAATGGAAAGTATGACAAATGCGCCTTATCTTTTAGCAAAAGCACGTGGTGGTTACCGGATGGGCGCAGATAAAATTTTCGATCACATGATGTTAGACGGATTGGAAGATGCGTATGAAAAAGGCACACCGATGGGCGTCTACGCTGAAAATACCGTCAGTAAATATGGCTTTACCCGTGAAGAGCAAGATAACTTTGCGATTACGTCTTTGCAGCGCGCACAAAAAGCGACAGAGAGCGGTTCATTTAAAAATGAGATTGCTCCTCATACCATTAAAGGCCGTAAAGGTGATCGTGTCGTTGATATTGATGAGCAGCCGGGTAAAGCAAAGATCGATAAAATTCCTCAGCTTCGCCCTGCGTTTGTAAAAGACGGCACTGTCACTGCCGCGAATGCGAGTTCAATTTCTGACGGCGCTGCTGCTATCATCATGATGAAATTATCGGAAGCTGAAAAACGTGGATTAACACCGCTCGCAAAAATAAGCGCGCATGCGAGTTATTCACACCAGCCAGAATGGTTTACTACGGCTCCTGTTGGCGCAATGAAAAAGTTATTTGAAAAAACAGGCTGGAAAGCCAGCGATGTTGATTTGTTCGAAATCAATGAAGCATTTGCCGTCGTTACAATGGCAGCGATGAAAGAATTAGATTTACCCCATGATAAAGTGAATATACACGGCGGTGCTTGTGCACTAGGTCATCCAATCGGCGCATCAGGTGCACGAATTGTTGTGACATTATTATCCGCATTACAACAATATGATTTGAAAAAAGGCGTGGCGAGTTTGTGTATTGGTGGTGGTGAAGCGGTAGCAATGGGTATTGAACGTTTTTGATTGGTTAAAATTTTTTTACTTTGCATCTTCCATTAAAAAAGGCGTTTGAATATATTCAAACGCCTTTTTTGTGTCTAGCTTTAAAGTAAACTTTATTGTTTTGTATGTTTTTTTAAAAACTTCACGACTTTTCCTAAATATTCTCTTTGATTTTTTTCAAGGTAAAATCCGTGGTCTTCATCTTTTTTTACAAATTCCACAAATTCTTTATCTGATTTTTTTAAGGATTTTTTCAATCGTTGAAAATGTTTGTAGGGTGCGCGTGGATCTTTTTTTCCATGGGCTAAAAAAATCGGTGCTTTGATTGAATCTACATTGTGGACTGGTGAAAACTTTTTCCATTCCGCTTCATCTGTCCCTAGAGCATCCTTTAAATAAGCATCACCCCAGTATTTATCTTCGATATCACCCGTTTTAAACATCAGTTCAAGATCATAAACTCCAGCATTAGCTACCACACATTGATATTGATCTGGATATAAAATAGCTGACTGTACAGCTGAGTATGCGCCAAAGCTCCCTCCCATAATGCAAATATTTCCTTCAGTAGCGCGTTTTTCTTTTACGGCCCACTGCGTACCAGCTAAAATATCTTTTTGAATTTCGTTACCCCATTGTTTATTTCCGGCGTTCATAAATTTCATTCCGTAACCTTCAGATCCACGGTAATTAATTTGTAGAACGGAAAAGCCGCTAATTGCTAATGATTGAACTATCGGATTGAACCCCCAATAATCACGAGCACGAGGGCCGCCGTGTACTAGTACAATAAGTGGGGCGTTTTCACTGTTATTTTTTCCTTTTGTAAAGTAACCGTGAATTTCTTTACCATCAAATGAGGTAAAGGTTATTGGCTCCATTTTTGATAAGTTTTCAGGTTTTATTTTGTTGTTAGTGTTGAATAAAAATTGCAGCCTGTTTTTTGACTTGTCGTAAATATAAAATGAACCAGGATCAACATCAGAGGATGCTTTAATAGCCCATAAATTACCATCTGCTGTACTGTTTAATATTGATACTTTTCTCCCCGGGAAGGTTGCTAACATGCGCTTAAAAATTTCTGCTTCTTCATATGCTTTTGAAAAAATGAGGTATTTGGGATAGTCCTCATCGACCCTCATCGCAAACACGCCATTTCTATCAGCAGTTCTCTCAACATAAGTGACGTCGACTTTGTTGTTTGTATAGAGGTTTTTGTAAGTTGAGCCGTCTAGCGCTAAAAGGTGTAATCCGGATGTATCTGTGTCTATATTATCGAGAACATAGATTGAAGAACTCTCTTTATTGATTGCAATTGGATGAAAGCCATTGCCAAATTTATGATCAGCTAGTTCTTTCCATTCGCCATTGACGTCAGCGAGTGTTTCAACGTGGACGGAATAATCATCTTTGATACTTCGAATAACACGCGCAGTTCCACTGTTATCGATAAAAAAATCAGCATATGAATACGCTGCTCTTTTTACTCTCCCTTTATCAATGCCTTTGTAAATATCTAACTTTTGAAGGTGTGGTGCTTTACGATGAGAGTTGGACCATGCTGTGGAAGAAATTAGGATATGTTTATCATCGTTTGGAAGACGATCAACGATATCCGCCCAAGCTCTATCACCTTCTTTTTTCTTTAAATGTGATCCGAGCTGATTTTCTCCTCCTCGATAACCAAAAATGATTTCCCCTTGTTTGCCATCATAATTAACCGCATAAAGCTCGCCATAATATTTTGGTGTTTTACTTCCAAAGCGGATTTGCATGATATTAATGACAATGCGTTCATCGTTTGCCCAAAAATAATCGCCGACTTCGTTGACGCCAGGAAATCCCAATGTGCTGATATGCTTTTTATCGGCTCTGTTAAGCACAAAAATATAATGTTTGTTTTGTTCTACATTATAAGTTCTTAATGCCAAATATTTTCCAGTTGGCGATATTTGTACGTCGGTGATTTCTGGTCGCTTAACAATGTCCGCTATTTCAATAGCGTAAAGGTTTGAAGATAAAATACTTAGGCAGGTTAAAAGAGTGGTTAATATTGTTTTCATTCGAAGTCCTTTCGTAATAAGGAGGTTGAGCTTTAGCTTTATTATTATTGTTTGAGTGGGAAGGTTACCTTATTTAAGCAGCGGGTTAAAAGGCATTTTCAACATATTCCATAACTTGGATGTAATGTTTTTGTCGCGATAATCATTTAGGCCAATTATCATGTCATCATTACCGGCACGAGTTTCTTGTCGATAAGTTTTAAATATCTTATCCCACCAGGATAGATTAAAACCAAAGTTGCTGTTGAGTTCGTCGGGGACGACAGAGTGATGTACGCGATGCATATCAGGAGTGACGACAAACAACCGTATAATGCGATCCAGTTTTTTGGGGAGAGAAATGTTTGAGTGATTGAACATTGCCATTCCGTTCAAAATCACTTCAAATAAAATCACAGCAACAACGGAAGGACCAAGAATTGCAATGGCTAAAAATTTAATGCACATCGAAAAAATAATTTCGATCGTGTGAAAGCGTGACCCGGTGGTGACATCGTAATCGAGATCGGCATGATGAACTTTATGAAAGTTCCAGAAAAATGGCGTGTAATGAAATGCGACATGCTGCCAGTAAATGGCACAGTCTAAAATGATTAACGATAAAATAATTTCTAAAGCGATAGGTAGCGATAGGATGTTAAATATCCCCCAACTCTGGCTAGCAATAAAAATAGCAAAGCCAGTGGCTGCAACGGGGAAGACCAGTCTCAAAACAATACTGTTCAAAACAACTAGCCCGAGGTTGCTAGCCCAGCGAGTTGATTTTGATATGGATAGTTCGCGGCAAGGTTTGGCGATTTCCCACAATGCCATTGTAAAAAAAATACCAAAGAAAAAGCTTAGTCGAATGATAAGTTCATTTTCAGTAATAAAAGTCATCATAATGTTTATTGGATAATTTGTTATGTAGAAAGCCTATCTAAAAATCACAGGTTAAAACTAGGGACTAGAACTACAGGTTGCAACCAAAGATTAAAATTAAAGATCAAAACCAAAGCGCAGCAGCACTAGCAAATAAAGTCATAATAAATAAAAACCATTTCATCATGTTTTGACTAACACTCAGTGCAAGGTTAACGCCTATCTGAGCTCCAGCCATGGTTCCGACAGCTAAAACAAGCCCTGGAATCCACTCAACTTGTCCTCGCCAAATAAAAATACCTAAAGCAATTGTTGTTAACATGGCGGTGCAAACAAGTTTGAGCGCATTCGCTCTAACGAGGTCATAGCGAAGGCCGCCAGCAAGAGCCGCTAACAAAATAAATCCGACGCCCGCTTGGACAAACCCACCATAAATTCCTGCGAAGAATAGTGTCCACCAAGCTTTGGTATTTCCTTTTAGCGTGTTATGACATTCTCCTTCAGCGGGGATAACGGCTGAAGGTTTAATTAAAATCACCAGCGACATAGATACCATGGTAATGAGCAGAGCCGGTTTTAAATAGGAGTTGGGGAAATAAGAGGCGCAAGCAGCACCTACACCAGCACCTATGAGGGTGGGAACTAATATCGGCCCCGCATCACTTTTTTCGAGCTTGCCGTGATGATTAAAACCCTTTATGCCCACTAGACACTGTAAAAAAACACCCACTCTATTAGTCGCGTTGGCGATATCGGCTGGTAGCCCCATGATCATTAAAGCCGGTAAGGTCAAATTAGAGCCGCCACCCGCCATCACATTGATGATTCCTGCGATAAAACCTGTGCCAAGTAACATGGCGATAAACATCGGTGAAATATCTAGCATAAAAAGGTAATCTGTGTCGTTTATACGATTGCAAACGCTAGTAGAGCTGCGACTCTTAATGCAATCTTCAATTATAAAGTTGCGCATTTTCGCATAGCTAGCGTGAAATAGCATGAGAAAACGATGTGGCACAATGCGTTTGCTTGTTTAATGGTACCAGGTGTCTCTTTGTGAGAATGGTTTAAATATTTTGATGGGATTAGAAATGATGAATGAAATTTCGAGTAATAAAATGTTTGGTGGTGATCATAAGCGTTTCACTCATCAATCAAAATCATGCTGCTGTGAAATGACGTTCGCGATCTACCTTCCACCTCAGCTTTCAAATACGTCTTCAGATTCTCAGTATCAGAAGCTTCCTGTTTTATATTGGTTGTCAGGGTTAACGTGTAACGACGAAAATTTTTCAACTAAAGCTGGAGCACAACGGTATGCAGCTGAACATGGAATAGTGTTGGTTATGCCTGATACCAGTCCGAGAGGTGTGAATATTGAGGGTGAAGATGATAGTTATGACTTTGGTAGTGCTGCAGGGTTTTATTTAAATGCAACGGAAAAACCGTGGTCAGATCATTACAATATGTATGACTATGTTGTGAAGGAGCTTCCCGATTTAATTGAAGGTCATTTTCCTGTCGACCCTCGCCGTAAAAGTATTAGTGGACATTCAATGGGAGGGCACGGAGCTCTCACGATTGCCTTAAAAAATCCGGAGGTCTATCGATCGGTATCTGCATTCGCACCGATTGTTGCACCTACTCAGGTGCCTTGGGGGCAAAAAATATTTGCTGGGTATTTGGGGCGCAACGAAAACGACTGGAAAGCATATGACTCTGTGTGTTTAATTGAGAGTGGTAACCGTGTTGATGATATTTTAGTGACTCAAGGAAAAGCGGATGACTTTTTAAAAGAGCAATTAAAGCCGGAATTATTAGAAGCGGCTTGCAAGGAGAAAAATATTCCAATTCAGCTCAACATTGTTGATGGTTACGATCACAGTTATTTTTTTATCGCGTCATTTATTGAAGAGCATATTCACTATCATGCTAAATATTTAAATGCATAAAATGTGGAAAGCTAACAATTTAATAGATTAAAAATTCCAATCCATAAAAAAGCCCTCTAGATAGAGGGCTTTTTTATATGTCTAAACGATATAGTTTATCGGTGAAAAGCTAAGCAAGTAAACGATTTTTTGCTGCAATATATTCTGTTTTCAAACGTTCTATGACATCCGAAGCAGAAGCAATTTCATTAACTGCTCCAATCCCTTGTCCGCAACCCCAAATATCCTTCCATGCTTTTGTACTGTTAGAACCGAAGTTCATTTTACTTGGATCGCTTTCTGGTAAATCATCAGGATCAAGCCCTGCTTTTATGACAGAAGGTTTTAAATAGTTACCGTGAACCCCAGTAAAAAGATTTGAGTAAATAACATCATCCGCCTTACTATCTACAATCATTTGTTTGTAGTCGTCAACAGCATTTGCTTCTTTAGTTGCGATAAATAATGAGCCTGCATAAGCCAAATCAGCTCCCATAGCTTGCGACGCAAGAATAGAATCACCTTTCGCAATTGAACCCGATAAGATTAACGGACCATCAAACCATTCACGAATTTCTTGTACCAATGCAAATGGAGAGATTGTTCCTGCGTGTCCTCCTGCGCCAGCAGCGACAGCAATTAAACCATCAGCGCCTTTTTCAATTGCTTTTTTTGCAAAACGATTATTAATAATGTCGTGAAGTGTAATTCCACCGTAGGAATGAATTGCGTCGTTTAATTCTGGGCGAGCACCTAGTGAAGTGATCACGATGGGCACTTTGTATTTAACGCATAATTCTACGTCTTCTTGAAGCCTGTCATTTGACGCGTGAACAATTTGGTTAACCGCAAAAGGGGCGGCAGGTTTATCAGGGTTTTCTTGATTGTAGCGATCGAGCTCTGTCGTTATTTTTATGAGCCATTCTTCAAACACTCCAGAAGGCCTTGCATTCAGCGCAGGAAAAGAACCGACAACACCGGCTTTACATTGTGCAATGACTAAATCGGGATTTGAGATGATAAAGAGTGGAGAACAGATCAAAGGAAGTGAAAGGGTATCTTTTAAAATTGGAGGAAGACTCATAACTATTTCCTAAATTACAACGTGTAAACATTGTGTCATTAATGGTGTGAGATAAATGGTTTGTCACCGATCTTGAAACTTACTTGCTAAAAATACCGTTTTATCAGTGCACACCTATTCATTTAACAGACCTGAAAAAGGTTGGATACTGTAGGGCGGTAGAGAGTGCACGTCAATGATAAATGCTTGATATTAAAAACAAACTACTTAATTTAAGACGACCGAAGAGTCTTTGGTCACTTGACGCATTTTTTATATCTTATTTAATTACTTTTGGAATAATGTCATGTGCTCGATGTTTAAACAAAATATTTGGTTGTTCTCAGTGTTTACAGGGTCAATTATAGAAAGAAAAGATATTTTAAATATTTTAACTTTAAATTCCGTGATCATAGATGCTCATAAATAGTTATAGAGAAATATCACTTAAATAAATAGAATCGTTTTAGTTGTGAGTGAGGAGCATCTGTTCTGGACATTGGAATTTCATTTGCCGTATAGTGACTGACCAGCCTCGTTGAGATGCTCTGAAATATGCTGTAATTTAAAAACTGACACTTTTTAAGAATATAAAAATAATATTAACGGTGTTAACGATCTAATGTCTTTCTTGAAAAAAACTACAACATAATAAAAATTTAGTTTTTTTTAATTAAAAAATGCATAACTAGCACATTAATAAATAAAAATTCATTGTTAACTGCTCTAATAATCAGCCGTTTCTCGGTAGAGGTAAATATGCGAAAGTCGCTCCTGTCTTTTTTATTGTTAGGTTTGTGTTCATCATTTCTTCACGCTGAAGAAGATACTATTAAGATTGCTTATTTAGATCCTTTGTCCGGAGCTTTCTCAGTCACCGGTTATAACGGGCTATATCAGTTTCAATTTGCCATAGACGAACTTGTTAATAAAAAAGGTGGTGTACTTGGCGGCAAAAAATTTGAATTGGTCAGCTACGATAGTCAAGCTAGCCCTAAAGAAGCGTTACTACAATTAAAGCGAATCACAGGTGAAGGTATTCGATTTGTTTTTCACGGTAATAGTTCAGCTGTTGCAAATGCATTAAGTGATGCGATTGCTAAGCATAATCGCCGTAATCCCGAAGAGCGTATTATATACTTGAACTACTCGGCGGTTGATCCTGCATTAACTAATGAGAATTGTAATTTTTGGCATTTTCGATTTGATGCACATGGTGATATCAAAATGGAAGCGCTAACTGACATGTTAAAAGATCGTCCAGAAATTAAAAAAATGTATGTCATTGGCCAAGATTATTCTTTTGGTAAAGCCGTTGCAAAATCTGCTGAAGAATTGATAGCAGAAAAGCGCCCTGATATAGAGATTGTTGGTAACGAATTACACCCAATGGAGCGTGTAAAAGATTTCACTCCCTACATTTCAAAAATAAAATCCTCAGGTGCTGATGCTGTGATTACAGGCAACTGGGGGGCTGATATGTTAGGTCTCTCGAAAGGTATTATTGATGCAGGTTTAGATATTCCCATTTATACCTATTATGGTTCTCATGAAGGGAATACGGCCGCTTTTGGTGAGTCGGGAGTGGGGCGAATTCGTGTTGTTCACAATGGACAATCTAATCCACCGGCTAATGAGTTTTCTCGTCAATATCATAAAGATTATAAAGCGAAATACCCTGATTCCGATATCACCAACCAGCGCACTCATATTGGTATTCTGATGTTATCGCAAGCTATTGAAAAAGCTGGCTCAACAGATCCTTTACAAGTGGCATTAGCGTTAGAGGGTATGAAAACAAAATCCGTAGATGGAACTGATCTTTGGATGCGTCCTTCAGATCATCAATTATTTCAACCCATTACAATCTCTGTTCACAGCGATGATGTCGAATTTGATGCAGATAATTCTGGTTATGGTTTGAAGTCAGAAAAAATTGTATCGCTTGAAGATACGATTACTGAAACAACGTGTAAAATGCGCCGCCCTCGAAATTAAGCGCTTGGTATTTGAAAAAAATAATCACAAAATAATAGAAATAGGGTTTATTTTCGATGGGTGAAATTCTTATCTTCTCCACACTGAATGGTTTAGTGACTGGCTTGTTATTGTTTATGCTGGCCAGTGGCTTGACGCTTATCTTTAGTATGATGGGCGTTTTAAATTTCGCTCATGCAAGCTTCTATATGCTGGGTGCTTATTTTGCTTATTCTATCAGTCAGTTTACTGGCTTTTGGGCAGGCTTAATTATCGCGCCTATTATTGTTGGATTTCTTGGCGCCTTAGTTGAGCGTTACGGGCTGCGCCAAGTGCATAAGTCAGGGCACATTGCCGAATTAGTGTTTACGTTTGGTTTGGCTTTTTTAATTGAAGAGCTTGTTCAATTTTTTTGGGGAAGAGAAACAAAAAATTACGAACAACCAGAGGCTCTTGATTTTGCATTGTTCACTTTATTTGGCCAGGACTTTCCTGCCTATAAAGGTTTTATGATTTTAATTGCCGTCGGCATTTTTATTGGTTTGTACATGGCGTTAACGAAAACACGCATTGGATTAATTATTCAGGCGGCGATTACACATCCACACATGGTTTCTTCTCTGGGGCATAACGTACCACTTATCTTTATGGGTGTGTTTGGAGTTGGTACTGCATTGGCCGGGATTGCAGGTGTTATCGCGGGACCTGTACTGACAACTTACCCTGGAATGGCAATCACGTTAGGGAGCATTGTTTTTGTTATCGTTGTGGTGGGAGGATTAGGTTCTTTGGCTGGGGCATTTGTTGCCGCATTGTTAATAGGGCTGATGCAGTCTTACGCCATTGCGCTTGAATTTGGTGTTGCTGATTTATTGCAATTGTTTGGAATTTCTTTTTCTGACGATCATCCATTGCGAGATCTTTGGACGTTAACACTGCCACAAATTGCGCCAGTGCTACCGTATTTATTATTGGTACTGATGCTCATTTTCAGGCCTCGTGGATTAATGGGTAAGCGAGAAACATAATGCCGCTACAATTATTGCGTTCCAGCGCTATCTGGATAGTGTTTATCGTTGTGGTTTTGATTGCACCACAAATCTTTGATTCCCGTTCAGGTGTTTCAATTCTCAATGACATGGCGATCCTGATTATTTTTGCCCTGAGTTACAACATGCTACTCGGCCAAGCAGGAATGTTATCGTTTGGTCATGCCGTTTACTTTGGATTGGGTGGTTTTGTTAGCGTCCATATGTTGAATTATGTGGAAGCCGAGACTTTTTCAATTGCAACGCCGCTGGTTCCTTTATTTGGCGGTATAACTGGTTTGCTATTTGCCGTTATTGTTGGAAGTTTTTCAACAAAAAGATCGGGAACTGTTTTTGCAATGATCTCGTTAGGTGTTGGCGAGATGATTGCGGCATGTTCATTAATCTTTGTTGCTTTTTTTGGTGGTGAAGGCGGTGTCAATGGTGATAGAACCTACGGCCCAGAATGGTTTGGCGTCATGTTTGCGCAAGAAATTGAAATATATTATGTCATTGCTTTCTGGCTAATTGTTTCAACGATATTAATGTACTTGTATACGCAGACTCCGGTCGGTCGTATGGCCAATGCCGTTAGAGATAATCCAGAGCGGGCAGAATTTGTCGGTTACAACCAACAAAAAGTACGCTTTATTTCTTTTTGTGTTTCCGGCTTGTTTGCTGGAATAGCGGGTGGTTTGTTTGCGATTAATTATGAAATTTTGACAGAAGAAAATTTAAAACTGGGCGAATCTGGTCAAGTGTTATTGATGGCGTATATTGGCGGCTTAGGTTTTTTTATTGGTCCAATTGTGGGCGCCATCTTATTGTCAATTTTAAGTTCAGTCATTGGAAATTATACGGAACTTTGGCAATTGTACTTGGGTATCTTATTTGTCGTAGTTGTTTTATACATGCCAAGTGGGATTAGTGGCGTCATTATGAAGCATCAAATGGCGTTTAGAATTGGAAAATTAAAAAACCTGCTCAAACCCTATAGTTTAATCATCCTTCCGGCATTGGCGTTATTATTAGGTGTTGCTGGATTAATGGAGATGGTTAGCCATGTTCATGAATCAACCGGCGATGATGAATTAATGACATTATATTTTTTTACTTTTGATGTACATAAATTAGTACCTTGGTTAATAACAGGTTGTATTGTGTTGGTGTCAGGGTTGCTTGTGAAAATATTAAAAGGAAGTGTTATTGCAGAATGGGAAGAGATTAACAACGAACTTGCAGCTGAGGGTCAACGCTAATGTCGGCACTCAAATTAACAGGCGTCAATAAAGCATTTGGTCTAACTAAAATTATTCGAGATGTTGATCTCGAGATAGAAAAAGGCGAATGTCATGCGATTATCGGCCCGAATGGCGCTGGTAAATCCACATTATTTAATCTTATCACAGGACGTTTTCCCGTTTCTTCTGGCTCAATTCAACTGAATGGTACTGAGATTACAGGGTTAGAACCTTTTGCGATTAATCGCTTAGGGTTGACACGTAGTTTTCAAGTAACAAATATTTTTCCTAATTTATCTGTTTTTGAAAATATTCGTTGTGGCTTGTTGTGGTCGATGGGATACAAATATTCTTTTTGGCAAAAACTATCGCGGCAAAAAGAATTAAATCATCGCGCTGATCAAGTTTTAGAGCAAATTGGTTTGTTAAAACGCCGAGACGTGATTGCCGGTGTATTAGCTTATGCGGAACAGCGTGCTCTTGAATTGGGTATTTCTATCGCCGGTGGAGCAAATACCATTTTGTTGGACGAGCCTATTGCGGGTATGAGTCACAGCGAAGCTGAAGAAGCTGTAAGTTTAATTAAACGTATTACTCAAGATAAAACGTTGATCATGGTTGAGCACGACATGAATGTGATTTTTGATGTTGCCGATCGTATTTCAGTTTTAGTCTATGGCGAAATTATTGCGACAGATACGCCAGAAAAAATTCGAGAAAACCCAAAGGTACAAGAAGCTTACCTCGGAAAAGATGATGAAGAAGTAGAGGTAGAAGCGAATGCTTGAGGTCAATGATTTACATGCGTTTTATGGGAAAAGCCATATCCTTCACGGCGTTAATTTTACTGTAGGTGAGGGAGAAATTGTCAGCTTACTCGGTAGAAATGGCGTGGGGCGTTCTACAACAGTTAAAGCCCTAATGGGCGAGGTTGATGCCAAGGGCTCAGTGAAATTTAAAGGAAAAGAAATTTCTGGAATGAGCGAACACTCTATCGCAAATTTAGGTTTGGGGTATGTTCCAGAAAATAGGGATGTTTTTCCTACATTAACAGTTCGCCAGAATTTACAGTTAGGCTTAAAGAGAGGAAAGAAGAACAGTCGCTGGAGCGAGGCGGAGATGTTTAGTATTTTTCCAAATTTAGGAACACGCGCAGATGTTCAAGCGGGTGTGTTATCAGGTGGCGAGCAACAAATGTTATCTATTTGTAGAACGCTAATGGGGGATCCTGATTTGATGATGATCGATGAGCCGACGGAAGGGTTAGCGCCGAAAATTGTGAAACAAGTGGGCGAGCTGTTAGAAGAGATATCTCGTCGCGGTGTTGCCATTTTATTGGTCGAGCAAAAACTCACTATTGCATTAAAAATTTCTAATCGTGTTTATGTCATGGGGCATGGAAAGATGGTTTACGAAGGCACTCCTGACGCAATGCAGGCAAATGAACATGTTAGGAAAGAATGGTTGGAAGTGTAACCTCTATGCCTGGTCTAATGCTCTTGTCTATTTGTTTGATTTTTCTTAAAAATTCTCGCAGTTGTAATTAAAATAAACTGCGAGATATTTCAGTAATCAAATCTTATTTTTTCAGTGTACTGTCAATTACCTTAAGCAATTGTACTGGGCTAGGTCTAGTTTTATAGTCTTTTGACGCATGTGCCCAAAGTATCTTCCCTTCTTTGTTGACTAAAAATGCAGAAGAAACAGCAATTGTGTGATGATCTCTTTTAGACCATGCCTCTAGATCAATTCCATACTCTTTATATTGGGCTACGGATTTGTTGTCGATTTTCATGGTGACTTTAAAGGCTTTATGGGCCAATAAATCTGGATCGGATAAAACTGTAAATGGGATTTCATAAGTGTTCTGGGCTAGCGACGCTCCATCAGTCTCGTCTACGCTAATCAAAACCGGTGTTACGTTTCTCTTTTTAAATTCTGGATAAGCTTCTGTCAGCTGTCGAATTTGTACGTTGCAGTAAGGACACCAACCGCCTCTATAAAATACGACGAGCAAAGGCGCTTGCTTCAAAAGTTCAGCAGACTTAACCTGATTTCCATTGTGACTGTTGATAGTAAAAGATTTAAATGTCTGGCCTTTGGTTAAACCTATTCCTTTATCACTTTTTCCGAGGTTTTCTTTTGACGTCGTAGCGAGAGAGGCCTTGAATTCTTTCGATGGTAGTTTTATTTTTTCATCAGCATTCGTTACATTGATTATGAATAAAGAAACAGTCAGCAGAATCAGTGATTTTAGCAATGCAAATGTATTCTTTTTTACTTTTAAAGCGTTAATGTAAAATAACATATGTAGCCTCATAATTATTAGGTTGGGTTGACTATTTTTTTGCTAAAAAATATTTTTAATTAAGTGGGACTTAATACTGTTTAGTAGATCTATGGTGATTGTGAACTATAAATGAAGGCTGTTTTTCAGCTTTGTAACAAAAATGATGATCTCATGTTTGTTGTTTAGTTTAATTGATTTCGTTTACTACAGAAATATAAATTTTATTGTTGATAACCTACAGCTATACGTAAATATTTATAGTGCAGTTACAAATATGTATATTTATCATTGATAATAATTTATGCATGTGTTATTTTTATATTCAAAAAAATGCTAAAAATAAATTTTAGAACTCATGATTCACAAAACAACGCTAATATGCGATTTTATAAGGTGTTAAGTTGCAGCTTATAGATTATTATGTGGCTAAGTAACTAAAGTCATATTCTACTAGAGCATGCTTAAATCTATAACAAAAACCAATGGGAGTAATTGATGCCTGAACCCATACTATCAAATGATAATAACTCAGAAATAACAAAAGAATCTTCTTGTAACCTTGAATTGAAAGAACGAATTATTGATTCGTTCATTGAGCGAGTTAAAAAGGTTGGCGTACGAGCTGTATCTACTGATGAGATGGCGAAGACCTTGTCGATCAGTAAAAAAACGCTTTACAAACAATTTAGATCGAAAGAAGAATTAGTGGCCTCGGTTTTAGATCGTTGGGCTGAATCATTAGGGGAACCGTTCGTTATTTCTATAGGAGAAAATCCTAAAATAGCTGTGTTAAATAATGTGGCTACGTGGTACGACAATGATGCTACCTTTTGTGAACAATTTTGGTTTGACGCAGGTGAGGATTACCCTGCGTTAAAGGCGAAATATTATGGGACTATGTTTGAAAACGCAAAAATAGTCGCAGAGCAATTAACTCAGTTTAAAAAAGCGTGTTATTCAGATGATTTTTTACGAGAAGCGTATTTTTTGTTAGTCATGAGGGCTACAGAAAAGTCATTTTATGTGGCGGCTAAACTTGATCGAAGAGAAGCGGTTTTAAAAGCGGTATCTCTTTGGTTAGATGGGGCATTTGACTTGCCTGAAATTTATAATGGCGAACAATCATAAATTATTCTTTGATAATAAAATAATAATATTTCTAGATATTAAGTGTTGCTTTTATGAATCATGTATCTGATTTACCGTTTTCCGATCCTGAGTCAGTGGGAATGTGCTCAAAACGACTTTCTAATATCGCGCCAACTATGCGGCGTTATGTTGAGGATGATCTAATTTGTGGCGCTGTTACTTTAGTGTCTCGCCATGGAAAAGTTGTTCATCTTGAAGCAAATGGATTTAAAGAAGTTGAAAAAAAAGAAGCCATGTCCACAGACACTATTTTTCGTGTGGCCTCTTTAACAAAACCAATTGTTTCGTTGGCGTTAATGATGTTAATGGAGGAGGGCAAGTTACAGATCCATGATCCAGTTTCAAAATATATTCCATCATTTTCTAGTATGGATATTATGGTTGAAGATGGAAGTGGTGGTTTTAAAACTGTTCCTGCAAAACGGAAAATCAATATCCGACATTTACTGACACACACTGCTGGTTTTGTCAGTGATTTTCGAGATCGGCTTGGCGGCCATATTAATAAACTTTACTTTGACATCGCAAAACCTGTCAGCAAAGAAGGTAATATTGCCGATTTTGTCGATCGGTTAGCACAAGTTCCTTTGGCTTTTGAGCCGGGTTCTGAATGGGAATATTCTCGAGCAACCTGTGTGGTAGGACGTTTAGTGGAAGTTATTTCGGGAATGTCTTTAAAAGATTTTTTACAAGAAAGAATCTTTGATCCATTAGGAATGATTGATACGCACTTTTATTTGCCTCATGAAAAGCTCAGCCGTTTTGCTGCCTGTTACAAGCCTGATAAAAACGGAAAGATTGTTTTAGCGGATACTAATACTAAAGACAGCTTTTTTGCGGCTGAAGATAGTGAGCTGTTTGTTGGTTCAGGTGGGTTAATGTCGACAGTTAGTGATTATTTTAAGTTTACGGAAATGCTACGCAATCAAGGGTTGTTTTTTCCCTTGGCGGATAAAAAAAAACCTCAGCGATTAGTTAGCCGAAAAACACTTGAGTTCATGTTGCAAAACCATATAGGAAATAAGTTTAATTGGATTACCGGTCCAGGACATGGTTTTGGGTTAGGGTTCTCGATTGTTAATGATCCCGGTGCTGCCCACAGTATTGTCAGTAAAGGCTCTTATTCGTGGTTTGGTATGTATTGCACCCATTGGTGGAACGACCCAGTAGAACAGCTTTGCGGAATGGTGTTCACGCAATTGCGTCCCTTTGAGCATCTAAATATCCGTTGGGATATGCAAGCTTTGGCTACACAGGCAGTCATTGATTGAGTAAACAGATTTGAAATATTATCCTGATTTTTCGGTATAGTAAGTCAGCTGTAATTCTTGATTGTTCATCCTTAGCGAAGTGTTTTGATATTTTTCTTCTTTTACTATTTTATGTAATGTCATTAATGTTTTTATTGGTAAATCTGAAAGTTGGGATTTTGCTAGCCAGTTTGGTAAAAATCCACCAGGCTCTAAATATTGCTGCCATGTCACTTGAATATTATTTCCTATCTCTTTAAGTTCGTAATGCCCTATGGCTGTTGTTACGCGCACATACCTAGAGGGGTCAATGCTTTTACAGTTTTCGGAAAGTTCTTCAGATGCACGACTGCAAAAGTCAGGATCTGCAATTAGCTTTATTGTAATATTTTTCGCTTCTTCCGAGAAAAACAAAGTCGCGTGCAATATAACATCACGATCTTTGACAAATGGAAGTTTGTTTATCTGGTATATGTATTGTTCTCGAGAATTAATACTTTGAATTGAAAACGAATGTTCACATTGATGCACCCATTTTTTACAGGCGTCATAGTCTAGAAGCACGGCTAGAACACTTGCCATTGTAGATTGAATGGTCGTTATGGCTTTGAATTCTGGGATTTTTGAATCAGGGTAGTTACGAAAATATAAGGTAACTTCAGATGTGGAATTGTTACTAATTTGCAGTTCCCATGGTCCTGTTTCTCCTGGGTAAGTATTCGAAGAAAAGACTAGCCATAAGAAAGAAAGAAAATAAAACCGAATCATAATACTTACCTGCACTACAGTCATAATGAATTATGGCGGTGCACATGTCATTATAGTTTTATGATTGTAGCCTGTATTTTTACGAAATTGGAATTTTATTTTTAGAAAATTTTCAGATTGTTATATCAAATTTTTTAGGCGAGGGAATAATGGTTGAGATATTAGCTGAGGTTTTATTTCTCAGTAAAGCTGTAAAAATCATCCGCTAAGGTTTTATTTTTATTCCTTCTGTCAGTAGATTTTCGACGTTTTCTATTGTAAAGGTCAACGGGCATTTCTTTACAGGGGTCGAGTTCTGAGCGACGAGAATTGCTACGTCTATTTATAAAAAAGCTCTCGAAATTTTTTCTGGAATTGATTGAAGAACGATGAATATTTTCATCATGTTCTCTTGCAGATTCCTTGTTTTTTCGATCTTGACTTGGGCTCATTTTTTTATTGTCTCCAGAGCAGTTGTTTAAATTTTTAAAAGTGTTGAAGAAGAAGTTCTAGTGTTTAAACATATTGCTTCTTTGCGATAATACAATGCTAATCGTTGTAGCCGTTAATCGCTAATATCAAATCGCACTTGCCAGAATTGTTTTTATATTACTCTTACTTCTTTTTTGTTTGCTTAGGTAAAATATGAGTAGTTTTACTGGTGTCTTTTCATTAGGTATAGACTGAAATTTAGTTATCGTCCACTTAAATACATATAGATTGTTTTGATATAGGTGTCTGGGAGAGTGACCCCAATGAACCATAGTATGATGGCTATATTGTGGGTAGAATTTGCGTTATCAAAGACTTGTTTGATTAAGTTTTTGAATCAAGATTAATAACAAGCCCATTTCAATGGTTAGATGCCATTGAAATGGGCTTGTTATTATTTACAGACTTGAAACCAAGAGATGTATTAAAGAGGTTATTTTGATTATACAAAAAGAAATAGAGAGCATTTTAGATGGAGAGTTGGCTCCATCTTATTGTGTTGTTGAAAACGAAAGCTATCAGCATAGCGTCCCTGAAAATTCTGAGACGCATTTTAAAGTGATTGTTGTATCTGATGCTTTTAAGGGCGTGCGTCAGGTTCAAAGGCACCAGAAAATCTATCAACTGCTTGCTGCTCAACTTAAGGGGCCTGTACATGCTTTGGCTTTGCATACCTTTGCTCCAGAAGAATGGGAGGAGAGCCAACAAGTCGCAGACTCTCCTAATTGTTTAGGTGGCAGTAAGGTAGATGAAGCTTAGTTCCGGAAGCACTACTGAAGGGGAGAAAGAGGTGGCTGGAGGCAATGAAAGAGCTAGATGAGCAAAAAGTAAGATTAGTTAGATAGATGATAGATAGAGATCAAAACAGATGAAACTGCTGAAGAGAGGATAAAGAAAAGCGCCGACATCTCGTTCTTATCCTGCTTTAAGGCAGTAATATCGACTGGGATGTATCGACGCTTTTATATTGTAGTTTTGCTACTTAACTTGATTTTGATATTGCTTGTCATTAGTCCTCTAGCTGGAACGTATCGGCTAGTAATCATCTAGTTTGTAACAAATTGTGATTTAAGCATTGATTGAGTTTTATGTGCATCGACCAATTTAAATAGCGTGTCGAATTTACTGGCAATGATCTGGTTTTCATCTTGATCTACGCCTTCAGAAACATAAGTAACGCCGCCAATCAGTGCGCCTAGCTCCGTTGCTACTGAATCCATTGCTGCAAATATTGATTTTGTGGTCTTACTATCAATGAAAATTCGGCCATGATTAGTTAAATCAAAGTACTGGTCGCACTCTTGTAGCCATTCTTTTCGCTGTTCGACGAAAGATTTAATGTTCTTCATTCTGTTTCTGTGTTGAACGTTTAATCGCTTATTCTTGTAATTCTCTAAGCTAGAAATATCACCTTCCATGAAAGATGCTTTAGTATCGTCACAGAATTTCCAAGATAAGTAACCGGGAAGTTCAATATTGTGTTTAGCTGACGCCTTTTCCTTTTGGCAAGCTTCGTCGCAACTAAACGCTGGGGAGGCAACCACCAACAATAGGCAAGTGCCGAGTATTTTTTTCATCATCCTGTTCATAGTCATGCCCTTATATAAAAATTGTTTTAAGAAGAGATGTCACACTGTTAATGTGATGTATATCACAGCAGAATACCAAGTCAACACTAATACTTTATTCGTAACAAAATATTCTTAAATTTTTATTTTTATAATCGGATTGATCAAAAAGTGGGTATATTGTACAGAAGTTAGGTGTTTTTTGGTTATAAGAGGTTAAATTTTGATCAGGTGGCTCTGGTTTCAATGTTTACCATTAATACCCCTAAAGCGACCGAATACAGGGGCTATTCGAGATTATTTGGCAATTCTAGTTGTTTGAAAAAAGACGTTTTGAGTCATCAGGTTTAGCAGGTTTACGATCGAGTAGGGCTATTTTGATTTACCAAAAAAAATTTTTAGGTTGGGTAGGTGGCCGTGTTTGTATGCTCTGGGTTTATAAGTTATTGCTGAGATTCGATTATGAATTTTGATTAAGGGCGTTGCCTACGAAAGTCAGTAATTCTTCTTTGATGGGAAGTTTTAGCGCCGCTTGTTGCCCTCTGTCTGACATCTTAGCCCATGTTTTCTTGATGATACTGATAAGCTTTTCCTCAGAATGCTTTGCCGCGAAATCTTCTAAATAGTACTCGATAAAAACTAAGCATATGACATCCTCAAGGGCTTGGGCGAGGGGATTAAGCTTGATTTGCTGCTTAGTGAGGAGGCTCGTTACAATGTCCTGCTCAGCTGCTTCGTAACCTACCTTATCCATTAATTCAGTCGTTACTTTTGCATGAAATTTTCCCAGCTCTCTTCGCCATTGAAGATATCCGCTTCTGTTCATTGGGTAAGAGTCTCGAGGGCTTTTCCATCGTTGAATATGTTGAGCATGAGCCGCAATTTGAAGGGTTTCTGGCGTATCAGGGTAGAATACCGCTAAGCGCTCGGACATTCGCTTTGAATAGAGCTGTTCTTTTGGATACTCAGTTTTGCCAATATATGCTTTATTTGGATCATCTGCATTGGCCTGGTCTATCAACTGGATTACTTGGGGAAGCCTGTGAGAAGTGGTCATTTTGTCTCAAATTATCTGGTTTTAATCGAAAAAATTATCTATGACGGTGGTGTTCAGTTTTAAACGAGTCTGAATTTAATATCTATTTTCGTGGATTAGTTAAATTCTTTGTCAATTAAGAAAGAGCAATCAAGGAAATAGGTCGTGCCATAAGAGAGCGTTTTTTAAGCCTTTTCGTTGACAGTACCTTGGGCTAACTCCCTCAATCTTGGAATATCTAAAAGGGTAATTTCTTTTTTATCGGCTGCGATCATCATGTTTTTCTGGAGCCGGCTTAATACTCGGCTCACAGTTTCTACTGTCAGCCCCAGATAATTTCCGATTTCTGCTCTGGACATCGGTAAGCGAAAATGAGTTGACGATAAGTTTCGTCGGCTATTACGGCTGGAAATACTCAGTAATAGAGTAGCTACTCTTTCATCAGCGCTGTTCTTACTCAGTAATGTAATGAGTTGCTGATCAACTGCAATTTCTTTTCCCAGTAACTGAAAAACATGGCGCTGCAAGCTTGGAATTTCTGAGCTAAGGCTCTCTAAATGGGAGAAGGGAATTTCACAAATAGCTGACGTTTCGAGTGCAACGGCAGAGTTAGTATGTTTGCCTAGTGCAATACCATCCATCCCTAATATCTCTCCTGGCAAATAAAAACCAGTGACTTGTTCTTGCCCCTCACCAGAGATGGTAACCGTTTTAATGCAACCAGATCGCACAGCGTAAACGGCAGAGAACGTATCTTCGCCATGAAATAAAAATTCGCCTTTATGTATAGGCCGGCCACGCTGAATAATACTATCGACCTTGTCAACTTCTTCAACATGCATTGCAATCGGTAAGCATAAAGTATTTAAGCGACACTGACTGCACGAAACCTGAGGCGTACTATGACATTTAGGAAAAGAAGAAATAATAGATTCCTGCATTGTATGATCCATAGTTTCAGAGATACTTTAATCAAAAGAAAGCTGTTTGTCTTTGTATGTTGTGTAAATATACCTGCCAATGAATACAGCGATAATAAGCGATCTCAATATTTGAGGTCATTATAAAGGGAGAAGAGTAGGGAATCGAATCAATGATGTCAAAGTTCTTTTAATCTCTCTCTTCGTCCCTTTAAGTCTGTAGATTGCGAGTATCTCTGACCCTTAGTTCATACAAAGTGATTTCAAATATTCAGGTACGATTTTTGTAGCTACACCAGTAATAGATTCATCAAACTCATCTGCATTGACGGATGGCTCCAAATTTAATTCTACTGTTTGTGCTCCGGCATGCTTTGCCATTTGGAAAAAGCCTGCTGCAGGATAGACATTACCACTCGTACCTATGGCAATGAATAGATCGCACTTTGCAAGTGCATTCTCGATTTTATCCATAAATAAAGGCATCTCACCAAACCATACTATATGTGGACGTAAAGTATGGGAAAGATTACAGCAGTGGCAAATGGTTTCTGAATGAAGATCGGTATGTCGATCAAATATTTTTCCTGACGCAATGCATCGGACTTTTAACAATTCACCATGCATATGAATGACAGAATTACTTCCAGCCAGCTCGTGTAAGTTATCAACGTTTTGTGTAATTAAAGTGAAAGAGTTTCTGTTGTTGCCGAGAAATTCCCATTCGAATTCAGCTAAAGCCTGATGTGCTTTATTGTGTTCAATACCATTCGTGAGTTGTTGTCTGCGTAAATTATAAAAATGATGTACAAGAGATGCGTTTCTTTCAAATGCTTCTGGCGTAGCAACATCTTCTATACGATGGTTTTCCCATAACCCATCGCTAGCTCTAAATGTTTTAATGCCTGATTCTGCTGAAATCCCAGCGCCAGTTAACACAACAATGGAGGAGAATTTTTTTGTCATAATTATTAGCCAATATAGCTAGTGTATATATGACAATAGATTAGCTGAGTAACAAGAAAGAAACAGCTCTTTTGTTGTTTTTTTAGAAATTATTCGGGGTGATAAATCTTAGGGAAAATAAAAAAGCATTTGGTGTTGGCTGAAGAGTTTTTTAAAGGAACTTGTCCTTAAACTGTAGTAATTTTTTCATCATGAATATTTTCTAATTTTTCATTCAAGAGCAAACTTTAAAAGCCATTGACCCAGTCGATAATTTTACCGGGTCAATGGCTTGTATTAGTTGGAATTAGTCATTTTCAAATAAAGTGCCAGCAGCCCAATCACGAGAATTAGGAGCATTTCTGCCATCACCACCACTGACACTGCTATAAGTTCCACCGGCTGTGTTGGATAGGCCACCACTAACGCTACTTCTATACCCGCTCGAAGTGTTGCTATCGCCACCGCTGATGCTACTTCTGTCTCCACTAGCAGAGTTTCTCTCGCCGCCAAGGATGCTGCTGTTGATTCCGTCTGCAAGATTATTAATCCCACCACTAACGCTACTCAGGTATCCGCTTGCAGTATTACCGCTGCCGCCACTAACACTACTGAGGAACCCGCTGGCCGTGTTGACACTTCCTCCACTGATACTGGCACTGATTTGATTGATTGTATTGTTCATACCAGATACAAATCCACCGCTTTGGCTGTAGTTGTGTTGAGGCCCCACCACTAAGTTATGTGATCCACTTTTATGAATGGTTGACCAGACATGTCCGTTGCTTTGGCAGAATATTGCATCACTGTCAAAACCACCATGAGAGCACACATTGCGTGTTGATATTGATTCTTCGTCAAAGCCTATAATTAGATTACCTAACCCGTTGATTGTTTCCGTATTTTTAGACGCCTCACCATTATTGAGATGGAGGTTTACTGCACTAAAAACCGCCGCTGGGTTGCCTTGTCTGTCTACTTCAATACTCAAGAAGTCTGCAAGGCCATCAACTGAGCTGGCTTGTAGGCTGGCAATAGTATTTTGTTGATTATTCACGGTAGTTTGAAGACTGGCAATTGTATCTTGTAAATCAGTTATGGTTGTTTGTAAGGTCGCGAGCTGAGCTAGTGCTGCTGTGACTTGAGTAAAGTTATCATTCACTGAGGCGGCTGTTGTGCTGAAATTTTCATTGACTTGTGCAGCGATAGCAGGTGTGCCACTGCTGAACTGATTAGGAATGTTGAGTTCACTACCATAGGCTTGAGCGTAGCAAAAACTACAGAGTAAGGCAGTGAGTAAAGTAAGGCGGTGTGAGCGAATAGCCGCTGAAGTTGTATTTTTTTTATGTATGATGTTGATCATTTATTTCCCAATATTCTAAATAATTTATTAAGCGTTTAATTTTTATTTTGAGAGCAGTGTGTCTAAGACCAGTTGTCTTGGTTCCACTGCAATGTATCCCAATAGCCAGGTTTATTATTTGCGCCACCAGTACCTTCGTTCACAGTATTTCCCCCGCTACTACTTCCGCCTCCGCCGCCACCGCCACAAGCAGAAATAACTGTTGTCATAGCAATTAATGTAATGATTTTTTTCTTGGTCAATCTCATTGCTTCCCCTTATTTATTTAGGCTTCTTATGTTTTTATTGCAAGCCTGGCAAACATTTTACAGGCCTTTCAATATAAGATCGATAGATTGCAAAGATTTTCTAAGCTATATGCGAATGTTGGGCGTTAGAAGTTGATGGTAATCTTGTGCTAAGCATTGCAAAGAAGCTTGAAAAGAAAATGTTTTTTAGTGATTAGTTTGTGTTACGAGTGAATAGGGTAAAATTGATTTCCTTCGTCTATACTTTGGTGTTAAGAGTTTATTGAAAATATTCCTATTTTTTTACCCTGATTAAGGACGATATGAAAAACGAGCAAGACTATCAACGGCTGAGTCAGACAGTAACTAATTTACTTGTTCGTATCGAAGAAAATCAACAGATACAAGCACGCTTTCATGATTATGAATTCCAGTTATTAGGTTGTCGTAAATTATCCGAACTTTTAGATCGTCTGTTTGAAGGTGCAAAAGAACATTTTGATTTGGCCGCCGTGAGTCTAGTACTTTATGATCCTGATTATTCGTTAGCGGGTTTGATGGAGCATCTCGATCTTGGGGACTTCAACAATTGTTTTCAGTTACGTCATACAGAAGATTTTTTTGAGCAGTTATATGAGGGTGTTCCTTCTGTCAGGCTGGGTGAGCTGGATGTATTAAAAAGCACTCGATTGTTCCCAAATGTTGACAAAATTGGTAGCGCTGCATTATTGCCCTTGATGAGGCAGCAAAGACAAATAGGCAGCTTACATTTTGCGAGCCATTCTTCTAAACGCTATAGTGCAGATAAAGCGGTTAGCTTTATGTGGCATTTAGCATTAATGGTCGCAGTGTGTTTAGAGAACTGCGTTGCACTAGAGCAATTAAAGAGACAGGGACAAGAAGATATTTTAACTCAGGTTCGAAACCGGCGAAGTTTTGAAGAAGAACTAATTAAAGAGTTAGAGAGAGCTAAAAGGCAGTCCGCCCAATTGTCTTGTATGTTTGTGGATATCGATCATTTTAAAAACATCAATGACACCTACGGCCATCAGACGGGCGATTTATGTTTAAGGCAGGTTGCATTACACATCAACGAAGAGCTAAGAAAAACTGACTTGTTAGCGCGTTATGGTGGAGAAGAGTTTGTTGCTTTGCTACCAAATTGTGAAAGTAAGCAAGCAGAAATTATTGCTGATCGTGTTCGAGAAACAATCGCAAAATACCCATTAATCACTACGGACAAAAAAGAAATTCCTATAACAGTCTCGATTGGTCTGACAACATGGATTCCTAACGATAAAAATTCTAGTGATCTCATCGCTGTAGGGAAAGAGTTACTAGGGGCTGCTGATTCGGCAATGTATATAGCAAAAAAAGAAGGGCGTAATAAAATAAAAATTAGCCCGTTTAATGATTCAGTGTTAAGTCAGGAATCTCAATTAGAAAGCGAGAGTGCCAATACTTCCCTGTAACCCATAGCCCTTTATTTCCTGCGTCGTAGGCAATTCCATTCAAAACATTCTCACTATTATCTTTTGTCGTTGCGATTGCTTTTAGGTTTTGACAGTTAATAATAGTAACAACTTTTCCCGACTTTTCTTCTATTCCATATATAGCATCGCTATGCCATTTGTTGGCCCAAATAATTCCGTTATGAAACTCTAATTCGTTCAGGTCTTTTAATGGCTTATTATTGAGCTGTACCGATAACGTTTTTTCTAGCGTGAAAGTGCCGGGAGTGTAGTAACGTAGTAAATGACTGCCGTCACTCATAATTAAAGAGTGTGAGTTATGTGTTAGTCCCCAACCCTCGCCATTATATCGAAACGTTTTTATGGGGTTTAATGTGTTTTTGTCGAGTTGATAAGCTCGACCTTTCTTCCATGTGATGAGATATAAGTTGTCGTTGAATAGCGTCAATCCCTCCGCAAAAATATTCCTAGGCAAATTAACTTTTATCACTTCGTTGGCAGATGTTTTAAGGTCGTTGTCAGCAATTGATCTAGCTGGGTATTTAGAAATGTAAGATGCAGAGTACTGCCCGCTGCTTTCGTAAAAAAAATTATCATCTCTGACAAAACCTTGTGTGAATGACTCAGTGTCATGGGGCTGTTGATCAAGTACTTGACATGAATTGATTTTAAGTGGTTTGTCTAATGTCTGAGAAAAGCAGTGTGAGGAAATAGAAAAAAATATGGATACTATGATTAAATCCAGAAGATAGACTCTTTTAGAATTTATTTGTAAATCTATTTTCTTTGAATATTTAAACATAATGTTAGTGGTAATAGGAAAGTATGTATTGATTTGATTTACAGCTTATTACGAATTAAATTTCTAATAGTAAATCGTCCAGGATGCAAAGCTGTGGCTAACGAACGAGAAATTGGCCATATATCGCCATTCATTTGTGCCGATAAAAATTCAGAACAAAGTGGTGCGTAAGCAAGCCCGCGAGACCCATACCCAACATTAACATACAGATTTTTGAAATGATGTCCTGCTACAGGAATACTCGCATTAGCATTTTTCTTTAATCGTGAATAATCGTCTAGAAATTGGCTGTGATTATGTAGTGGGCCAACAATAGGCAAGTAGTCCGGTGTGGTGCAGCGATATCCTGTTCTTCCTTCGATCTCATTTTTGTTGATTTGTTCTAAATAGCTTTTTGTTGAAGGTATAGATACTGTAATACAGGACACATTTTTTTCATTGTCCTGTCCAGTCACGGCTAAATCATTATTGTGTAATGTAAAAGTAGCCCCTATTGTGAAAACGCCATCAATGTTTGGAGGCGCAATGTATCCGTCACCACATATAACAGCTTTAAGATTTAAAGATATTGCATTTGCATTTGAGTGCAGAGGGCTAATTTGGCTGATTTGCCCTCGAATATTTTTAAGGGGCAATTGGTGTGATTGCGTAAATTGTTTGGCGTCAGACGCTGCTGAAATCACAACATAATCGCTGACATGAACCTTTTCATTACGATCATTAAATATATTCCATAGTGTACAGTCGTCAGTTGATATTATTTCTAGCTCTTTTATGAGTGTGTTGCCAAGGAAGGTAATATTGTCGTGAGATAATAAGACTTCACAGAGTTTTGGTGGGTTGATCCAGCCCAGTTTGGGAAAAAAAATTGCGGCGTCATCAATCGTAATTCCGGCAATACTAGAAGCTTCTTTAGGCGATAAAAATTGAACGTGATCACTTATGTATTCGGGATTGGAGATGTCGGATTCAAAAAATGATTTTAATTGATTGAAAACATTTTTCTCATTGGCGTTGTGAGCCAATTGAAGAACACCGCATTGTTGTCCTATTTGGGTTTCATTATCCCCCCAAAACTTCTGGTAAAACTGTTCAGCAAAGGGAAGGCAGGCAGAATTTAACTGTGCAAGCCAATCAGTGTCTTTGGATAGTTTTCCGTAGATAATGCCTTGTGGGTTTCCTGAGGCTGCAGAAGCGGGCTTGTCTGCAGAATCTACTATAGTTACTTTCCATCCTCGACGAGCGAGTGAATTGGCTGTAAAGCATCCAGCTATTCCGGCGCCAATGATAGTGACGTTTTTATGCTTACTTTCTGTAGATAAGTTTTCATTTTGAACGTACCAAGGAACAGGGTAAGGCGATGTAAAAGTATTGGTGGTACAGTCTGGGCGATTTTTATTGCGAATATCTAAGGGTGAATGATTAAAGTGTCCAGTAATTAATTCACGCTTATGAGCAAAACCTTTTGATTTCTTAATTGAGAAACCTGAGCTTTCTAATCCTCTTCTCACAAATCCAGCGGCTGTAAATGTTGAAAGCGTTGTTTGGTCGTGACTTAATTCTGCAAGAATATTAAAAAGTTCACTGCTCCACATTTCAGGGTTTTTAGCGGGAGAGAATCCATCCAAGAACCACGCGTCAATACCATGAGCGTTGTTCGTTGCTTTCCTAAACCAAGGGTGATCGCTTGCAATGAGCTGATTGAATCCTTCTGTAGCGTCATTGATGATTAAGGTTAATTTAACTGACTCTGATAAATAATAGTGTTTAAAGCCATTAGAAGGGTAGTCATCATAAACAGAGAGAAGTTTTTTTGAATAGGTATTGAGTTCAGGCCAGAGAGATAAAGATTGTTCTAGGTCTTTTTTTAACAGTGGATGTTTTTCTACAGAAACAAAGTGCAAGATTTTATTGTTGGGTATGTTTTTTTTGTGTTTATCGTTTTCCCTAAGAGATTCCCACAGTTGCCAGGTCGCTAAAAAATTTAGGCCTGTGCCAAACCCTGTCTCTCCAATGATAAATTCATTGTTTGGGAAGCTACTTGGTAGCGCCTCCCAGCGTTCTTTTAAATGATTATGTTGAATAAAAACGTAACGGGTTTCTTCAAGGCCGTTAGCGCATGAGAAATACACGTCGTCATAATGAGGAGAGATTGGTTGTCCCTCTTCATCCCAAATAATATGAGCAAATGATGTCATGTTATTTTCGTCACTCATCGCAAATAAAACCAAACTCGGTTAGTAATTGTTGGCACCAACGTTGTAATCGCTCTTCTGATTTGTCAAATTCTGTTTCATCGTCAAGGGCTAAGCCTACAAACAGAGTCTCGTTTTTATTCTCTGGATCGGAGATGGCTAAAGAGCTTGTATATTGATAACCGTCGGTAGGCCAAAACCCAATTACTTCAGCATTTTGTTCGACAATTTTTTGATAGAGGTAACCCAAAGCATCTTGAAACCATTCAGGGTAACCAATTTGATCGCCAAGTCCGTAGAGTGCAATTGTTTTTCCTTTTAGCTCAACATCAGCAAGAGCTGGCCATTGATTTTCCCAGTCCTCTTGAAGCTCACCATAATCCCATGTGGGGATTCCTAATATTAAATAGCGATAATTTTCCATTAATGAAACCTCACAAGAGGCGACATTATGTAATTCTACCGTTGCATACTCCTTTAGCAGATCCTGAATTTTTTCGGCAGCTATTTCTGTGTAGCATGTCGAACTTCCATAAAATAAGCCGATAGTTGGTAACGTCATAATATTTTCTTAATGCTAGGGATCGTAAAGTTTTTCAAACGGAAATATTTACATAAAAATTTAGTGACAATAAATTATGGGAATTTAATGTTGTCGTTAAAGGCTAAAGTCCATTCTTAAAGCCGTTTTGCCGCCAAGCTTCATAAATAATAACAGCTGCAGCATTCGATAAATTCATACTACGGCTGTTTTCTTGCATTGGTATTCTCAAAATATCTTCGTGGGGGAGGTTATCTAATATCTCCGAAGGTAAACCGCGTGTTTCTGGTCCAAAAACGACCCAATCATCTTCTTCGTAGTTGGCTTCGTGATGATAACGAGTTCCTTTAGTAGAAATGGCAAAGACTCTCTTTGGCCCCACTGTTTTTATAAAGGTTTCCCAGTTCTTGTGCAGGGAAATATCCTTCCATTCACCATAATCAAGACCAGCTCGTCGCAATCGTTTGTCATCAATTTCAAAACCTAAGGGCTCTATTAAATGAAGCTTCCCTCCGGTATTGGCACTGAGGCGAATGATATTGCCAGTATTTGGCGGTATTTCTGGTTGGTATAGAACGATATTTAACATTAATGCGGACTCGATAATGTAAGCGGATTTGATATGGCTGATTAGATCTATAGGGTCAGGGCAACAACGAGATCGAATTCTAAATTTTTATCGACAGTTCAACAAGTTAAGTTTGTAGTGGTGATGACTACTTGGGCGAATAACTAGATAGTTCGTTGTACAAATTCACGTTGGCTAGCAGCAGGGTATCTAATTTATTGACTAATTCAAAAAAATATCGAAGCAGTCAAATCAATATGATCTGAATACTTGCGATTAACCAAATGAGTCGAGTTCAATTGAAAAAAAATTAAAACTCAAAATAACAAAACTGACTAAGCGAAAAACCATCTATGTAGTTAGAAGATAGTGTTTTTATAAATAGTGACTAAGCTTTAAATAGAAATTGAATCAAAAGGGTAGATCTCTGTGTTGAGTTTTTTTACAGGCAATCGAAAAGACGCTGGGTTGGTCGGGATTGAAGCTTCTGACGACGGCATAGCCATCGCGCACGTCATCAGTAATCAAAAGTCAGATCTATGGTTAAAGCAATGTGAATATATTGATGGAAATGAGAGTGCCAACAAAACTGAAGCTTTGACGAAAAAGATCGAAGAAATGGGTTTGTCAGATCTTCCTTGTAATTGGGTTCTGACTCCGTCGAATTATTCGTTGTTGTTAATCGAAGCCCCTAATGTTCCTGATGAAGAGATGAAGGAAGCGGTTCGTTGGAAAATCAAAGATTTAATTCCAGTAGCTGTAGAGGATGTTGTTGTCGATGTTTTCTCATTGCCTGAAGATGGAACCCGGTCGGGTAAAAAAATGATTTATGTCGTGGCATCTGAAAAAAATCATGTGCAAGAAAAAGCAGAGTTAGTGAAAGATGCAAATTTAGTGCTTGAAAGTATTGATATTGTTGAGATGGCAGTCAGAAATATATCTGAAATTATGTCTGAGGATGAAAGAGGCGTTGCCATCGTTAGGTTAAGGCCAAATGCCGGAAATTTAGTTTTAATGAAAAAAGACAAATTATATTTATCTCGGCAATTCGATCTTAAATATAACGGAGGTTTATTCGACGAACTGCCTGAAGATTCATTGATTTTAGAATTGCAGCGATCGCTTGATTATTACGAGCGGCAAATGGGTCAAGCGGCACCAGCATCTATCTTTTTTTGTGGAGATAATATCTCGGAAGATAAAATCACTTCGACCATGAAGAACAGCCTAACAGGATCTGTAAAATTTTTAGAGTTAAAAAATAATTTGAAGATGCCAGAAGAATACGATGAGCAAAAAATTCAAATGTGCATTGGTGCTATTGGTGGTGCTTTAAGACAGAGAAATAAAGTGTCGTGAAGGAAGTAAGCTTTAAGGACGGAATGCGAGATTTTGATGAATCGTCAAGAAGTTAATTTATATACAATTGAGTTTCACCGATCAGATCAATTGTTGTCGGTTAAACAAATATTACAGCTCACGGCAGTATCTGCTGTGGTTTTGATGATGTTTTATGGGTTCAGTGTTTGGCAGCTATCGACTGTTAAAGAAGAGATTAGTATTGCTAAAAATGACCATCAGCAGATAGAGCAAAAGCTCAGTCAAATTAATGCGAGTCGACCTAAAAGTAATCGTGCGGAACTACAAAAAAATATTGATGAACTAAGTGTTGAAGTGGCTTATCAGGAAAACTTAGAACGCATTATGAATGGAGATAATTTAGGAAATGCAAAAGGATTTTCTACGCAGTTAGAGGGTTTGGCTCGCCATAGTAATTCTGATTTGTCGCTTACTGAAATTAGATTGTTACAAGGTGGTTCATATTTGGAGCTAGATGGTTGGGTTCTTCAGCCGTCAGCCGTTCCCGCTTATCTACATGAGATCCGCCAAGAAAAAAGTTTTAGTACAGTTAAATTTGGCGTTATTTCGATAGATAGAGACATTGATGCTAGCCAGAATAAAGAAAAAACAGGTAAGCGAGCCCTAGAGATGAAGTTTCGGGTAGGTAAAGCAGAAGGCGCTTCATCATGAACCCAAAAATAACAGAAGTAATCGATAAAATTGAAGCCGCAACGATTCGTGAAAGATGCCTTGTCTTACTTTCATGTATAGCCGTCGTCTATTTGCTTTGGGATTTTACATTATACACGCCCATTTCAAATCAAAAAGTTAGGCTAGATAAGGAGTTGTCAGAGCAAAAAAATAACATTGAAACATTAAAGAAAGAAGAAAAGATGTTGATGCTATCTTTAGCGAACGATCCGAATAGAGAGCTTAAAACCCTTCTGGATTCTATGAGTAAGCGCAAAGATTCGTTAGAAAAAAACTTAGATGCACTATCAGACGGTTTGGTAAGGGTCGAAAAATTATCTTTAATTCTGCAAGAGGTTCTTAAGAAAACAGATAATTTAACGCTGGAGTCTTTAAAAACATTACCCGTCAAAGAGTTGAAGTTAGATGAGTTAAGTAGTGCCAATAAAAAAATCGTTGAACAAAGCAGAGTCCAAAACAGAAAGCTAAATGAAAAGACCAATAATGCAAAAGATGATATTGAGCAAGCTGGTGTTTACAAGCATGGCATTTCATTGATTGTAAAGGGAACATATTTTCAGTTACTTGATTATCTTCACAAGCTAGAAAATATGTCATCGCGATTTTATTGGGAAGAGCTTCGTTACGAGCAAGATGATTATCCAAAAGGATATTTTCATCTTAAGGTGTATACCTTAACTAGGGCTGAGGGGTTTTCAGGTGTTTAGAGCTTTTATGAATTTGGCTTATGCTGTTGGATTGGTGTTGCTGTGCCCATTCTTAGTTTGGTCCGATACGGGGTTAGTTGACCCAACTCGACCAATACATCATAGCGTAATTAATACAGGTGAAAAATCGTTAAATCTTAGCGCTATTTTAATTACTAACGATCGTCGCCAGGTCGTGATTAATGGGCGACAGATGAGTGAGGGGGAAAGTGAAAGCAACTTTAAAGTGCTAAAAATTAGAAAAAACGATGTAGCTGTACTGCAGGAAGGAAAACGTAAAATATTAAAATTGCATCGGGTAATGAGAAAAAATGTTAGAGATATTGCAAAGGATAAAGGTGTGGATTCAGAAGCGCACGTAAAATCTGAAATGGTTGTTCGTTGATTTTTAAAAATGTTGTTGATAGTTGATTTTAGGGAATTAATTTTACCAATTGGAAGCGTTATGAATATGTTTAAATTAGGTAAGAACAGTAATCAAATAAATGATTCAGGCAGAAGATCATTGATTAAGGTTGTTCTGTGTATGGTAATTAGTTTTTTGTTGTCGTCTTGTGCAGGGCTTTCTGAAAAAGAAAATAATACGACCGCTGAAGAATCCATAAGCGAATCTTTGTTATGGAGTCAGGTCAACTCTAAAATAAATAAAGATACATCCAAAAATTCTGATTCGAATAATGGATCAGGCAATGGCCGTATTTTATTGACCGATAATGAAAAAGAAAACGGCCGGCCTTTTCAAAAAGTGCGTTTTGATCTGGCAGTAAGTCGTGTTCCGGCAAGAACTTTCTTTTTAAGTTTGGTGAATGGGACGAATCAGAACTTGGTTGTTCATCCTGAAGTAAATGGTGTTGTTTCACTTGAGTTAAATCAAGTCACTATTGATGAAGTATTGAGCGTGACGAGAGATGTTTTGGGTTATGAATATGGTTATAAAAATGGAATTTATACCATCTATCCACGAAAAATGCGGACTGAGATTTTTCCTATTAATTACATTGATGTAAAGAGATCAGGTATGTCTGATACTAGTATTGTTGTTGGCAATATTAGTTCTAACTCAAGCGGATCGAACAACTCAAATAGTTCCAACTCGAATTCTAACTCTTCAAGCAGTTCTAGTGAGTTATCATCTGGATCGCGAATTAAAACATCTTCAGAAGCTGATTTTTGGTCGTCGTTACGTATTAGTTTAGAAGCCATTATTGGAACAAATAATATTGCAGGTGACGAAGACCGTTTGGTTGTTGTTAATGCACAAACCGGTATTGTTGTTATCAAAGCGATGCCTGCTGAATTATCTGCCGTTAGAAATTTTTTACAAAAATCTCAATTAAGCGCATCAAGACAAGTTGTACTTGAAACAAAAATTATAGAGGTGCAACTTAATGACGGCTTTGAAGCTGGTGTTGATTGGTCAATGATTCAGGGTGAAATGGGGTATAACTATGATCACCTAAAATCCAATGCTGATTTAACATCACAAGTAATTGATCAAGCGTTCTCTGCTGTTTTTGGCGTTTCAGACATTACCAAATTAATCCGTATGTTAGAAACACAAGGTCATGTCCAAGTGCTTTCTAGCCCAAGGGTTTCAACGGTAAATAATCAAAAAGCAATTATACGAGTGGGATCGGATGAGTTTTTTGTGACAGGAATTTCTAATTCCACAACCTCGAGTGCCGCAACTACTACTAACACGCCCTCAGTTGAATTGTCTTCTTTCTTTAGTGGAATTGCATTAGATGTTACGCCACAAATTGCGGAAAACAATGATGTGATTTTACATATTCATCCTGTTATTAGCGATGTTACGGATCAACAAAAAGATTTTACTGTTGGAAATGATAGTTTTTCTTTGCCATTAGCTTTAAGAGATATTCGTGAATCTGACAGTATAGTTCGCGCTAAAGATGGTCAAGTTATTGTTTTAGGTGGGCTCATGCAAGAGGTAACGAGTGAAAATGCCTACAAAAATTCATTGCTTGGCGACATACCAATTTTAAATCTATTTTTTAAACGCAAAAGTGATGCTATTAAGAAGACAGAACTTGTTATTTTAATGCGCCCAGTTGTTGTTAAAGAAGATACTTGGAATTCAGACATCACTCGTACGCAAAATCGTATGAATGAGATGGGATCTGTCTATAGAGACAAATTTTGATCGCTATATTAAATACATTATTTAATGGTTGAAAACATCAGGAAAATGGAATTGTGAATAACGTCGGTACCTCAACAACAACTTCTGCATCAGCGCCACCGCCGCAACAACGAATTCGTATAGGCGATATTCTTGTTGCGCAGCAAATTATTACCCAAGAACAATTGGAAGGCGCACTAGCGGATCAGAAAAAAAGTGGACGTAAATTAGGTAAAGCATTAATAGAGCTGGGTTACATTGAAGAAAATACATTGCTGTCGATTTTATCGCGGCAGTTACAAATTCCTTTTGTTGAATTACGCCATTACCAGTTTGATGAAGATTTAGTAAAAACATTACCGGAAACGTTGGCGAGGCGCTTCCGAGTGATGATTTTAAAACAGGAAGATGATGGTTTGCTGTTGGGAATGGCTGACCCGACCGATATTTTTTCATTAGATGAACTGTCTCGTACCTTAAAATCAAATTTAAAACCCGCTGTTGTTCGTGAATCTGAATTGTTAGATATCCTTGATGTTGTCTATAGCCGAGAATCTGATATTGCATCTTTAGCTGAGCAGTTGGATGAAGAGCTAGAGAGTTCAGCTGTTGATCTTGCTGATGTAGTGACAGAGGCAACCGACAGCGATGCTCCAGTTGTTAAATTATTACAAGCTATATTTGAGGATGCGATAAAAACGAAAGCATCGGATGTTCACATTGAGCCTGATGAAAATGTGCTGCGTATTCGCCAGCGTATTGATGGTGTGCTTAGTGAACAGGTCATGAATGAAAAACGTATTGCGGGTGCATTAGTTGTCCGTCTAAAACTGATGTCGGGATTAGATATTTCTGAAAAAAGATTGCCACAAGATGGCCGCTTTAACTTAAAAGTTAGTCGCCGCAGTATTGATGTTCGCTTGTCGACAATGCCTGTTCAATTCGGCGAATCGGTTGTGATGAGAATTATTGATCATACCGATGGAGTAATGCCTCTTAATAAAGTGGGTATGCCAGCAATTATTGAAGCTAAATTCAAAACAACTATCAGGCGTCCACACGGATTAGTTCTCGTCACTGGGCCAACAGGTAGTGGTAAAACGACAACCCTTTATGGCGCTTTATCGGAATTAAATACATCGGATAAAAAAATTATTACAGTTGAAGATCCCGTGGAGTTTCGTTTACCGCGTGTTAGTCAGGTTCAGCTACATGAAAAAATTGGCTTGGATTTTAGTACGGTATTGAGAGCAACGTTACGACAAGATCCGGATGTTTTATTAGTGGGAGAAATTCGTGATAGTGAGTCAGCAGAAATAGCGTTACGTGCTGCAATGACTGGCCATATGGTACTGAGTACATTGCATACTAATGATGCCATTACTTCGGCATTGCGTTTGATTGATATGGGCGTTGATCCATTTCTTGTTGCTGCGTCTTTAAAAACAATTGTTGCTCAGCGTTTGGTGAGAAGAGTGTGCGAACGTTGTGGTGAAGAGGCTGAGCCAGATGCAAATGAGCGGCAGTTGTTAGATATTGCTAGTAAACGCATGTCTATTGATGATGTTAAATTTAAAAAAGGTCGCGGTTGTCCACACTGCTTTAGTACCGGTTATCGCGGTCGCATCGGTGTTTTTGAGTTATTAGATCTCGACCAGCCAATGGCTGATGCATTAAGAGAAAACGATGTCCGACAATTTAACCAAGCAGCACACGACAATCCAGATTTCATGCCTTTAAGTTTTAGTGCCCTAGAATTTGCGGTACAAGGTATTACCTCATTAGAAGAAGTGTTACGCGTTTCAGCTTTAGTTGAAGACGAACATATTACCGAGGTATAAAACTGATGCCCCATTTTATTTATAAAGGAAGAAATGATCAGGGGCAATTAGTCAATGGGGAAATGGACGCGGCGAATGCAGAAAGTGTCGCGGGCCAACTATCAAGCCTTGGGTTGATTCCTGTCTCTTTAACGGAAGTCAATGATAAAGATACGGCTGTCGAAGATGTTTTAGAAAAATTTGGTCGAAGAAAAATAAGTACCGCAGAACTGATTATGTTTTGCCGTCAGATGTACACCATCACAAAAGCAGGCATTCCTCTCATTCGTGGTGTAAGAGGGTTGGCCGCATCAATTAATCACCCTCAACTACGAAAAACATTAAACGATGTTGCCGAAAGCTTAGAATCTGGTGTTGGCCTATCCGTTGCCATGGGAAAACATCCGACAGTTTTTAATAGTTTATTTATTAGTATCGTGAAAGTCGGCGAAAATAGTGGTCGATTAGATGAGGCATTTGATCAGCTCAGTGAATATCTCGAACGAGATATGACTACGAATAAGAGAATTAAAGCGGCCTTACGCTATCCGACTTTTGTCATCATGGCAATTGCTGCAGCGATTGCTGTTATCAATATCAAAGTGATCCCTGAGTTTTCTAAGATGTTTGATAAGTTTGATGCTGAGCTTCCTATTGCAACGGTTATCTTAATTACAACATCAAAATTTAGTGTGGAGTATTGGCCTTATATCGCTGCTGTTATGGTTGTAGCTTTTATTGCATGGAAACAATATTTAAAAACTGAAAATGGTCAGCGATTTTGGGGAGAAAAAAAACTAAATATTCCTATCATTGGTGACATCATCGAACGTGGATCTATGGCTAGGTACACGAGAAGTTTTTCGTTGATGATGCGATCGGGTGTGCCATTACCCACATCTTTAGAATTGTGCGCACGAGTGATTGATAATTTATTTTTGTCCGAAAAAATAAGAAACATTCGTACCGGTATTGAGCGCGGAGAAAGCCTTTTAAGAACCCATAGTAGTAGTGGCATGTTTACCCCTTTAGTGCTGCAAATGATTGCCGTAGGTGAAGAGAGCGGTCAAGTCGATGAGTTATTAGCTGAGGTGGCGTCCTATTATGAGCGAGAGGTTGACTATGATGTTGAAAGCTTGAGCGCGAAAATAGAACCGCTATTGATTGTTGTTATGGCTGCTGTCGTTCTCGTATTGGCATTAGGTATATTTTTGCCAATGTGGGGAATGTACGACATTCAAAAATAGTTATCAGTTGATGAAAACTTACGCCTTAAATAATACTTCCTGTCAAAAAAAACCATTCGGATTTACTCTTCTTGAATTGATTGTTGTTGTCGCAATTGTTGCATTGTTAGGTGCAGCATCCATTCCATTTTATTTCAAAACTATTGATCGCACTGAACGTATCACTGTACAGGTGACTGCTAATCGCTTTGCAGCTGTTGTTGGCTTATTACGCAGTGAATTGATAATCCAACGTTCGCTGCCAGATGAATCAAATCAAGGAAATTATACAGCCATTGAATTAGATGATTATTTAATTATGTTTAATGAATCAGGTTGGCCGTTTACTGCAGTCTCTACAGTAGAGCGGGCTGGTCTAAAAATTTCTAACAATGAGAAGAAAAATTGTAAAAAACTTTGGGTTAGTATGATTCAGTCTGGTACCAATGATGAGACTATAAATACAGTCAAAAACCAAATTATTAACAATTCTAAGGAAGATGTTGATAACGTTGAAGAAATGAATAACACATTTGAAGCTGTTTATGTCGATGATAAAACGTGCCGGTATCGATTGATAACAAAACGTAATTCTAACTATTATTTTGATTTCAATTTAATGGATGGGCGGATAATTACATCTGTTGAATTGCTGGAATAACAGTTTTTAAAAGCTATAGTTATTCTAAGAACAAACTGTTTTAAAAGTGTTGCTGCTTTCAAAAAAATGACACTGCTTTTTTTTATTAAAATAGTGACAAAAAAATGGCAGCAATATGGTAAATGTATGCCAACATTTTTAGTTAGTATTTATAAGTTATTTTGTAGTGGCTTATAGAAAAATCATCAGGAAATAGAAGTAACGGAGAGTTAAGTATGAACAACACAATTCAATTTAAGCATCGGCCAGCCAGTCAACAAGGTTTTACTTTGATCGAGTTAATTGCGGTTATCGTAATACTAGGGATCCTTGCCGCAACAGCAGTTCCTAAATTTGTTAATTTACAAACGGCGGCTAGATCGGGTGCTGCATCAGGTATTGCAGGAGCGATCGAATCAGGCAGTGCCATTAACTATGCGACAGAGCTTGCGCAAACAGCTGGTGTTGCTGGTGCTGTAGCGGTAGATACTACGGGTGGGTGTACTCTAGCAGTTGCCAATTCTTTGTTAGATTCTAGCAGTCAGTTAGTCGCTGCCGACTATACGGTTGGAACATCAACAGCGATGTCAATCATTGAGGGTACGGATGCAACAGCAGCTGATCAGGGTGATTATGCTGTGTGTAGCTTAACGGATGCAACAGATGCAGCAGCCGTGGCTACCTATACATTGTATTGGGCAGACTAAATATTAGTCCTACGGTTGTAGAAGCATTTATTAATTAATGAGTGGATGTTTCTGAAAAAGAATTTCATAAGATAAGTTGAGTTGAATAAACTTAATAACCTAAGAGGATAAAATCCCATGTCTAATATCAAAAAAGACTTGGGGTTTTCACTGATCGAGTTAATTTCGGTTATTGTGATGTTGGGTATCATTTCTTTTTTTGCACTTCCTAAATTACGAGTCTCCGATTCTAGTGTGATGACAAGCCGCGATATGATTATTGCGGCTTTGTCACATGTGCAGCAGGTGGCTATGGCTCGTGATAGTGTTTCTAATCCCGTTACAATCGTTTTTACATCGTCAAGTTTTGATGTAAGAGAAAATGGGGTAAGCATTAATTTCCCAGGTGCTTCCTATCCTTTTTCGCTTCCTAACGGTGTTGTAATTTCTTCGGGTATTGGAACGATGAATTATGACAAGTTAGGAAAAACCTCCCCTGTAAGTATTTCTTTGAATAGCGGTAGTGCTGTAATCACAGTGGAAGAGAGTGGTTATGCGTACTGACTATTGTAAAAAACAAAATGGCGTAACGTTAATAGAGACAATTGTTTTTATTGTTGTAATCGGCATTACGTTAACAGCAATGGTCAGCGTTTTTACTCAATATCTTGGAAATAGTGTTGATCCAATTGTTCAGATTCGAGCGTTAGAGTGTGCCCAAACAAAATTAGATGAAATTACTGCGAGACGTTTTGATGAGAACTCTCCAACAGGTGGTGTTCCTCCTTGTGGAAGTGCAGAGAGTGGTGCTGTGAGTTGTGCAGGTATTGTTGCAGATAGTGGGTTAGATGATGTGGGAGATTTTAATGGCATTACAGATTCAAGTAATCCAGATTGCACTTCTACAGTAACTGTCGTTGAAGCAGGTTCTGATTTAGGAATGGTTAACAATCAGGCGAGAAGAATCACAGTGAACACGACTTCTCGCGGAGGCGGAAATGCGACACTTACAACGTATAGAACAAATTTTTAAAGTATCTTTTTTATAAATTTATATTTTTACTATTTTTAATTTGCCATCAATAAAATTAGAAAACGGTGATAAACGTGAAGGCAATGATTTTACATTGCAAAGCACAAAAAGGATTTACTTTGATCGAGTTGGTCACTGTCGTCGTGATTTTGTCGATCCTGACGGTTATTGGTAGTGGCTTTATGATTAGGACTGCAGAAGGCTATCATCAAACCGTAAATAGAACACAATTGATTCAGCGCGGCAGGCAGACGATAGAAAGATTAACGCGAGAACTTCGCAATGCGGTACCTAATAGTATTAGAGTTAGTACGAATAATTTATGCATAGAGTGGCTGCCGGTTGTTGGCGGCGGCAATTATGTCGGAGTTCTTCCTGATCAATCAAACGGAGCTCCTCCGACATCGACGGTCAATACGGGGCCGTTAACATTTGATAGTGGTAATACAGCTTATGTTGTGGTGGGAGCACTAAAGAGCTCTGATATTTATAATGCAGCGCCTAACTCGTTAGAGCTTTTCTCTAGTATTGATACCAGCAATATCCCAAATCAAATTACTTTATCAAATTCAAAAATATTCGAAAGAAATTCTGTTAACAATAGAATTTTTGTAGCTAGTGAACCGAATCAGGCGTGTATCAGTGGCGATCAATTATTCACTTATGAAAGTTATACCTCAACAGGGAGCTATCCTAGTCAAGGTGCATTAACGGGTTCGCCACCAGGCACCGGTGTTTTGCTTTCTGTTGGTGTTGCTGTCTCAGGTGAAATACCTTTTTCAATTACGAGTGGATCTTTAGATCGGAATACTATCGTTCAGTTAAATATTCCTTTTGAAAAAGGAGGGGAGCGGATTTCATTAAGCCATCAAATTATGGTGAGAAATGTACCTTAATAATTTTTCTAAACATACATTGTTAAAAAAACAACAAGGTTGGTTAATGCCGATGGCGGCTTTTATTGTTGTTGTTATGGGATTGTTAGCGGTGAATTTGTCACGAATAGGTACGCAATCGTCGTTTACTCGTGTTCAAGAACAGGTATCTATACAAGCTTTTTTTACGGCCGAATCGGTAGCTCAATTTGCGATGAATCAATTGTTTTACAGTACCTCTTCAACAATTAGTCGAACATATTCAACCAACGCTTGTTCTTCCGTTAATGGCGATAACCTTTCTTTTTCAGCGGCGGGAATGAATGGCTGTACTGCCATCGTGTCATGTACAGCCTCGGTCGATGGTGCGGATAGCATTACGTTTTATGAAATACAGAGCCGAGCACAATGTGGTGTCGAGCCTATTTGGTCAGAGCGAACAGTAACAGTTAAGGCTTTTTTAGAGTGATTTTTCTGATGAAAAATATAACTAAAATTTTTATCTTGTGTATTAATTATTTTCTCATTCTTTTCTCCAGCGGAGCGTCATCAGCACCTGGCGATATCCTGTATGAAAATTATTTCAATTCTACTTTGTTCTTAACATCTGATTTTGATCGTTCGAGTATTTTTTTTACGTCTGTTAATTCAGATACATTTGATTCGCCGTCGTCATCAGCATTTTTTTATTCTGGACCTCAATCGATTACTTTGAAATCGTCTAAAGCTATTAATGCCAACGTCCCTTCGGCAGAGTTAGCCATTTGGGTTAGGCGAGGATCGGATTCTTTTAGTGAGGATCCAGATGAGGATGAAGATTTTATTGTTGAGTATTTGTCCGATACTAATAATTGGGAAATATTAGAAACATTTACAGGTGAAGGAGATCCTGGCGAAATATTTGATCGGGTTTATGATCTACCCAGTGATGCACTTTATGACGGTTTGAGATTACGTTTTCGAACGTTGAATTCTAATTTATTTTTTGATTATTGGCATTTAGACGATGTCGTTGTTACAGAAACTCAACCTCCCACGACGTTGTTAGCACATTGGCAATTAGAAGAGCTTTCTTGGAATGGCGGGTTTAATCAAGTGTTAGATGCTTCTGGGAATAACTTACATGGTTTTACCGCGGCGCCAATTGGAAACCATCCATCACCAGAGAGAACGGATCCTGCCATTGCTTTTCCTGATGGTACCTGCGGCTACGGTAATTTTGAAGGTGCTAATGGTGGGTTTGTTCAGATTAATGATCCGGGAGGAAGTTTCGATTTAGATTTGCCTGATTCTCTCACCGTAACTGTTTGGATTCAGCCACGATCAATTCCGTCATCTGACTTACAAACAATTGTTTCTAAAGATGAAAATTTTGAATTTCATTTAAATACTGCGGGGCAAATATTTTGGTGGTGGGGTGGTGGAGTTCAATCGTTAGGTACATCTGGAACTCCATTACAAACTGATGGAACTTGGTATCACGTCGCAATCACTTATCAAGATGGTGAGCAAAAAATTTATATTGATGGTGTAGAGCGGGGATCAAATAATGCTACAGGAACACTGACTCTTAATGATGATCCTGTGTTGATAGGTACTGATTTAGGTTTTAATTCGAGAACGTTTAACGGTTTAATCGACGAGGTAAAAATATACAGTGGCGCACTGACACAAACACAAGTTCAAAACGTTATGGCAGAAACACATATCTGTCCCATAGGAGGCATTGACCATTACGGTATTAGTTATGATGGCGGAGTTAGTTACGGTGATAGCACGGGAATTACTTGTGATGCATCCAATGTCACAATCGTTGCGCATGATGCAAGCCACGCTGAAATTACCCCAGGCACAGGAACTAGTTTATTTCTAACGACGTCAACTTCGAATGGTTATTGGTCGAGTGCTGATGTTGGCTCTGTGGTAGATACGGGTTCTGGGTCTGCTACTTACACTTTTGCAAATAATTCAAAAGCAACCTTACGTTTTAATCATACGGTTGTTGCGGTTAATCCTTCGCCGGTTAACTTCAATATTAATGCGGCTAATTCTGATCCAACTGAAATAGTAGGAGAAGATCCGAATATAGAATTTTTTGATACCGGATTTCGTTTTGTTGATGGATCTGATAATGCCGTAATTGGGAATCAAATAGCGGCTCAACAATCGAGTGTTTATTCTTTACAAGCCATCAGGACAGATACGCAAACAGGACAATGCATTAATGTATTTGGTAATGGCGATCAAGCGGATGTTGAGATTGCTGCTGAGTGCACTAACCCAACTTCGTGTGCAGGCTTACAAGTGAGTATTACGAACAACGGTAATACAAATACTATTTCAACAAATAATGATAATTCAGGGGCCGGTGCAGCCAGTTATTCTACATTCGGTAACTTATTATTCGGTGTAGATTCGAAAGCAGCTTTCACATTGACTTATCCTGATGCCGGTGCGATTTCATTGCACGCGAGATATCAAATATTAAATGATGATTCGACACCAAGTGGTCGTTATATGTCAGGTTCGAGTAATAGTTTTGTTGTAAGTCCAGCCGATTTTGTTATTACAGCAGTCGATGCAGGTGTGGTTTCTAATCCGTCAACAACAAATACAGGAACCGGTTTTGTTGCATCGGGGGATCCTTTCCGTGTTCTTGTTGAAGCAAGAAATGCAGCAGGAAATATAACACCGAATTTTGGAAACGAAATAACGCCAGAAACTGTTGAATTAAATGTAGATAGTTTAGTGTTTCCTGTTGGTGGGATGATTGGGTCATTAATAAATCCTGCAGCATTTTCATTAACGGCTAATTCAGGCGAACTTGAAAACACTGCAATTACTTGGAATGAAGTTGGCGCTTTTGCTACAGTTGTTAGTATTGGCGATGGCGATTACTTAGGCGCTGGTGATGTTGTCGGAACGACATCGACTACGATTGGTCGTTTTTATCCCGCGTACTTTTCGTTGCAATCTAGCAGTGTCAATAATAGTTGTTCGTCCGGCAGCTTTAGTTATTTTTCTGATAATAACATCAGTGTGAGTTATGAAATCGTCGCACATAACCGACTAGGAAATACCGTTAGTAATTATGATAACACTGATTTAGATTATCCTACTGCGACGCAAGTTTTTCATGGAGAAAATAATAATACAGGCAATGATTTTAATGCTCGATTAACAATAGCAAGTTCACAATGGGATGATGGTGAATTATTAGTTGTTGACTCAAATGCAAATGTAGCAAGACTGGTAGATGGTTCATCGAATACGATACCAGATGGCCCTTACACTAATTTTTTACTTGCTGTTGAAATAAATGATATTGATGATGCCAATTTTGATACGCTAAATTTCAAAGCGGATGAAACAGGTGATTGTGTAGCTAATGGGAATTGCGATAGTCGAGAGTTATCGGGAGCGTTAAATATGCGCTTTGGCCGATTGTCAGTTTTAGATGTTCACGGTCCAGAGACATCTGCTATTCCTATGATTTGGCAAACAGAATTTTGGAATGGTTCGTCTTTTGTTTTAAATACAGAAGATAGCTGTACGCAATTACCTTTAATTGATGTGAATTTTGTTGGCGCTTCGTCATTAGTCGATGCAGCTAATGATGTGATTAGTGTTGATTTAGGTGGGAGTGTTTCTGTCTTTGATTTTTCTGACGTTAGCGGGATGCTTGATTGCATGTCGTCAACTCATATAGGAATGTGTCGAGGTAAGGCTGGAATTACTTATGGTGCAACTGGACAAGTTGCAACATATCCTATTGATATCGATTTATCCTCTCATCTTTTTTTGCAGGGAGATTGGAATCAAGATGGTAATTATAATGATTCATTGCATCCCCGTATTTATGTTCGCTTCCAAAATTATCGCGGGCATGATCGCGTTATTTACTGGCAAGAGAATTTTGAATAATAGTAAGTGTTTTTAATTTGAATGCGTTAAATCTCTTCCAGCTGTATATCAATTGCTAACTCATCAGATATTCTATCCAAATGTGTTGATAGCTCGTCAATATCTGTTGAGGCTGGAACAGATATTTTTCCTGAGGCTTCAAACAAGGGCGTGCCACTATGAGGCATGCTAGTACATTGGGAGCTTAAATTTTCAAGGTTGATACGACGGACAGAAAAGGCTTGTGATACTTCTCTAATGATTCCAGCTCGATCGTTCCCTGCAATAGAAAAAGAATAGCTCGTAGAATTCTCTTTATTTTTGTTGTGACTTTCTGTTTGTTTTTCTGAACGGTCTTCTGAAAAGGCTGTATCTTTAATCTTTTCGACAGAAATTAAAATGTCAATTTTCCTGAGTTCAAGAAGTTGTTCGGTTAAACTTTGTTCGTGTTCGGCGTCTGTTTCAATTTGCACAATGCCTGCAAATTTTCCACTGAGTCTTGATAAACGAGATTCTAGCCAGTTTCCGTTATTTGCATGAACTGTTTCAGCAATCTTTTCGACGATACCAGGTCGGTCATCACACACTACTATTAATAAGAGTTGTGCCTTCATTTTTAATTGTCCTTTCTTTGGCGTTGAACCGTCATCATTTTATTAAATTTTATTTAACGGTGCTAATCGGGGGAATTGTTATCACTTGTTATGTAGATTACTTCCTAAAATGAAAAAAACAGAATAAAACTGTATAAAAACTGTTGATTGAAACCATAACTCAGATTACTCTTCACCTCGGTTTCGAGCAATGTATTGCTTTTTTGTAACCATAATTTATTTTTTGTTTTACGAATAATAGTCAATAAATACGATAAAACAGAGATAAATTAGCGTTCATGACGAACGTGTTCACAGATAATTGATTATTTTTTGACAGGTGATCAATTCTCGTCTAAATATTGTACTAAAGAGTTTGTTTTTTGATCGATATTGCGGTTTTTTAGCCAGTTACATCATCAAACATTTATCTCAATAGAGCCCTTTAGTTTTGCAATTGATAGAGATCTAGATTTAAGCTTTATTTTGTAAGCTTAGGATTTAGATATTAGAGAGCCCAATAAGAACAACGCTATTGGAATGGCATTAAACTACATTGAAGTTTCGTAAGACCTAATTAGTCTTGGAGTCGAAAAATGATAATTCCTCATGAGCGTTTAGCGCCTGAAACATTAAAATCTTTAATAGAATCTTTTATTACCCGTGAAGGTACAGATTACGGCTTTGGTGAAGTTTCTCTTGAGTCAAAAGTTAATCAAGTAACTGGTCAAATACAAAAATCTGAAGTGGTTATTGTTTTTGACGATCAATCAGACTCAATTAATCTGATGCCCCGTGAAGATGCCATTAATTGGCGGATGGACGCTTAGTAACTCTTATTTCGTTACTTGGTATTTGACTTCATACACTAAGATAAGACTCGATTGCCTAGCCTTCGAGTTCTACTTATCCTATGCGGTGCTGCTAATGGCTAGAATAAAAACAGTCAGGCACTTACTTCGAAAAAAATCCATTTTAAATATTGGTATTTCACTAAATAACAAATGAGTGATTCTTCAGAAGAAATCTCAATTCTTGTTGATACGCCTGTCTCTGTACATAAACAATACAACTCTCTTTTCATTTTTGCTCATGGTGCTGGTGCGCCGATGGATGCTGTTTTTATGAATTCTTTTTCGGCTGGACTAGCTGAAAATGGTATTGGAGTTGTTCGATTTGAATTTCCTTATATGGCTCAACGTCGTCATGGTGGAAGTAAGCGTCCGCCAAATAAACAAGATGTTCTAGTTGATGCGTGGAAACAAATAATTCCTCAGTTGTTTCAAGATCCAAAATTTAGGGGTGTTAACTCGTTTTTTCTAGGTGGAAAATCAATGGGTGGGCGGATGGCGACACTCGCTTTGAATGAAATTTTGGAGTTAAGTACTGAGATTCAAACCAAAGTGAAAGGTGTCGTGTGTCTTGGTTACCCTTTTCATCCTAGCGGAAAACCTGAAAAGCTTAGAACCGAGCATCTCCCGGCACTTAAAAAGCCTCTTCTCGTTATTCAGGGCACAAGAGATGCGCTTGGAAATCGAGAAGAAGTTGCGTCATACATATTAGGTGATAATACAAACATTGAATGGCTAGAAGATGGAGATCATGATTTTAAACCTAGAAAAAAATCTGGTTATACTCATGAAGAACACATGCTTACTGCGGTGAATTCAACGGTCAGTTTTATGAATGGTTTTAAATAATCAAAAAGCTTTGCAGAAAGAAAAGCAGCCTAACGACTTTTCAATAGGCGCATTTTCCTCCACAATTCGCCGCATGAACGATACTCCTAGTAAAACTTCCGATTCCAATAAAACTCTCGATACAACTGGCTTACTTTGCCCTGAGCCGGTCATGTTATTACATAGCGCCGTGAGAAAAATGAATTCAGGGGATTTAATCGAGGTGATTGCAACAGATCCTTCAACAGAAAGAGATATTCCCAAGTTCTGTTCTTTTCTCGGTCATGAATTAGTGACGAATGAAATGCGAGGGGAGAAGTATTTCTACCTGATTAAAAAGGCATAGAGGAGTCTCTAAGATGTTTGGTATGACTCTAGTTTATTGCAGTCAAAAGAATTACGCTAAAAGTATTGAGCTTCTAGCGTAATGATTGTGCTTTTTGGCTTTTTGTGTGATTTAGCCGGAATCTTCAGAGAGCAAAGAAATTGCTGCTAATGCTTCTGGGTCTTCTGATTTCAGCCGATTTGCGATGTGATGCTGGAAATAATAGCGAAACTCATCGCGAGACTGTACAGGGTACAAGCATTCGTCACCGGGCAAGACGGGGGTAGATTGTACTAAGGTTTCGTCTGCTGCCATTCCACAGATCATTCCGTCATGATGTAATCGCCAGCTAACCACTTCGGTGAGGGATAGACTTTTAAAGCCATTACTGGAAAAGACCGCATGAGTTCCGATCATATCGGGAATTTCTTGAACGATATCAGTCTCGTCTTCGCAATCTATTTCGTAATATTCAGCAGCGGTCTCTAGCTCTATAATCTTGTGAATAGGGGCTTCGTAAAAAGCATCCTCAATGCCCGGATCATAATATCCTTCCCACTTGCCATTGAGCGGGTCTTGAATATCAGTACAGGCGACAATGTCATCTAGCCAAGGAACTAAGCCAACGACATCACCGTCAGCACGGAGAGCCCAGCAGAGGATTTTTAAGCTAAATAGTTTTTCGGGGTTTGCCTCGTTGGAATAGAGCATTTCTAAACCGTCGAGTTCTGGGGAAAGTCGAATAAAGCGTTTGTCTTCGAGTGAAGAGTAAGGGCGACCGGTAAAAAAGTCGACGACGTTATCCAAGTTATCGCTTGGGGTTGAGGTCTTCATAATACTACCTCCATCAGATAAGACTCTCTTTCAGCCCAAATACACCATTTTGTTGCTAAGTGCTAAAAATCGCGTATGTTGGGGCTGTTTTTTCGAGCCGTTACAACATAAGGTATATGCAGATCGAGAAAAGCACAACTTTTTGTTGATTTTTTTTCTCTGAAGGGCTGTTTTGCGTTATCAATGCCCAGCTTTTTGATTGAAATTTAAACGGTTAGTTTTTGTGGATATTTAAAAGCGTTTATAGAATGATAAGACTAGTTGAAAGTTAATATCCAATGAGCCAAGAACATAATGTCGGTCAGCTGATAGAGCTATTTAATAGTGAGTTTGAGGGTGACAGTAGAACCCAGCTTATAGGCAATGGTGAAGAACCACTCTACGAGCCAGCCAATGATAATCAGAGTGGCTCTTTTAACCGCATTACATTTACCCGTGACTATTTTTCCAGCGCGTTACATGAAGTGGCTCACTGGTGTATTGCAGGACCCGATAGACGCAAACAGGTGGATTATGGTTATTGGTATGCCCCAGATGGAAGAAATGAAGAGCAGCAACGTTTATTCGAAGCGGTAGAGGTGAAGCCTCAAGCATTAGAATGGATTTTTTCAACGGCAGCTGGCATTCCCTTTAAAGTGAGCGCTGATAATTTAAATGCAGACTCGCCCATTAGCAATTCATTCAAAAAAAGTATTCACCAGCAAGTTAAGCGATATTGTAAAGACGGACTACCTTCAAGAGCGGAGCGTTTCGCCAATATTTTGAATGACCATTTTTTGAAAGAAACGAAATCAGTAGTCAAAGACCCTTTGAATGTTGATCATTATAAACTTCGGGATTTGTAATTAATTTTCATGAGTCTGGTATCGTTTCCTATTGCAAATAAAATTGAGTCAGCATATCTGTAAGTCAATCTAACTCTCATTGAAAATAGCTTTATTCAAAATAACGTAGAATCAAAAAAATATGCTTTCAATTCAGTCATCTATTGGTAGTCATATCGATCAAGAGCAACCTTCATTGCTCATCGACGCCTCTATTTATATTTTCCAATATTATTTTTCGATGCCAGATAACTGGTTTAGTGAAGAAGGTTATCCGACAGGCGCGGTTTATGGCTACACCACTTTTTTATTAAAGCTGTTGGCCGAGCAAAAGCCAAAAAAAATAGCGGCTTGTTTTGATGAAAGCTTGGGAACCTGCTTTAGAAATACAATATACCCAAATTATAAAATCAGTCGTCCGCCGGCCGATGAAGATCTTAAATTTCAATTAGAAGCCTGCCGAGAAATTACAGAGCTAGTCGCGATTTATAGTGCATCCAGTAAAAAATACGAAGCGGATGATTTAATCGGCACGCTCAGTAAAAAGTTAAGCCGTTCTAAAGCTCCCATTGCAATATTGACCAGGGATAAAGATTTAGGCCAGTTGATATTAAGAGAGCAAGATTATTTATGGGATTACGCAAAAAACCAAAAGAGTTATTCACAAGAGATTTTTGAAAAATTTGGTGTGAGGCCTGATCAAATTATTGATTACTTGGCCTTAGTGGGCGATGCGGTTGATGATATACCCGGTGTTCCTGGTTTTGGGCCAAAAACAGTCGCGGCATTATTAAGTCATCATTCCTGTATCGATGGGATTTTTAACTCAGTTGATCGGCTTCATGAATTACCCATTCGAGGTGCTAAAAATTTAGCGAACAAACTTCATGAGCACCGAGAACAAATCATGATGGCGCGACAGCTCACTGCAATAGTTGATGATATCCCTCTCGATGTGACTTCAAGTGATTTCGTGTGGCGAAAAGATTATATTGATGAAACACAAACGACAGACTTTTGTGAAAGAATGGGGTTTCCTCGACTAGCTTCTCGCTTTGGCTCTGTTTTTGGCTGGAATGATTAGTAACAAAAAGTGTCTATTTTTTAAGAGTAAAAACAGATAAAAATGAAAATAGTAGTCGATGCCAATATCCCATTAGCGAATGAGTTTTTTTCGCGGTTAGGTGACGTCACGTTAATTCCGCCTCGAGAACTATCCACTGATAATGTCAAAGACGCTGATGTCCTTGTGGTTCGGTCAGTTGTAAAAATAGATAAACATCTATTAGAAAACAGCAAAGTAAAATTTGTTGGTAGTTGTACTGCGGGCGTTGACCACCTTGATACAGATTATATGGATCAAAATAATATTGTTTGGTCCGGCGCTCCAGGGTGTAATGCAAATGCTGTTGTTGAATATGTATTGAGCGCGCTTGCCGCGTTATCGTTAGAAAAAAATATTGATTGGTGGAATAAAAGCGTCGGCATTATTGGCTGTGGCAATGTCGGTAGTCGTCTATACAAAAGGCTGACAGCTTTCGGTTTGTCATGTCAGGTCTATGATCCATTGCTGTCGGAAAATGCCTGTCCGGAAAAAATCGATGATAATTTCACGAGCCTTGAGAATGTTTTATCGAATGATATTGTCTGTGTGCATGCGCCCTTAACACATCATGCTGTTTTTCCGAGTTTTCATTTATTAGGTGAAAAAGAGCTATCGTGCTTGCCGGAGAATGTAATATTGATCAGTGCCGGTCGTGGAGCTGTTATCGATAATCAAGCATTACTTTCTTTCTTGAAAGGTCGAAGAGATATCACCGCTGTGTTAGATGTTTGGGAGGATGAGCCGTTAATTCCTGATGAGTTATTACATTTAGTGAATCTAGCGACACCACATATTGCCGGCCATAGTTATGACGGTAAAGCATTGGGTACAGAAATTATCTACAATAAATTGTGTGGTTTTTTAAACGTGAGTCCTGACGTTACGTTTTCTGATTTTGATTCCGCCCCTAAAAAAATAATTACCCTCACCCGAAAACATAATCTCAACTCGCAAATAAACGAAGCTATTTTACTGGCTCATGACGTAAGAGATGATGATAATCAATTGAGATCAGAGTTGGCGAAAATTGGCACTGAAGATTTAGAGAAGAGAAAAGATTTGTTTGATAGTTTGCGGAAAAATTACAAAAAAAGAAGAGAGTTTTCGAATTGTTTAATAGAGCTGAGTTCAAATTTAAGCGCTATTTCAAAGCCAAAGATCGATAGTGTGGTTGATCTAGCCACTAAGCTGCAAGTGCTTGGGTTTAATATTAAGCGCATTGCAGATTAGTGTATTACTAATGTGGGTTAAAAATTATTGAGTCTCTAGTTATTGAGAGTATCGCTCTAAAAACATACCCAGTTTATCCATGGCGGGACCAAGTGCGTCGTTGCGTGGTAAAAACACAATCCTAAAGTGATCTGGGTCTGGCCAGTTAAACGCAGTGCCTTGTACCAATAATATTTTTTCTTGGATTAAAAAATCTTGTACTAATTTTTCGTCATCCAGCACTTTATTTTTATCTAAATTTAACTTTGGAAATAAATAGATAGACCCTTTCGGATTCACACAAGAAAGTTGCGGGATATCGTTAATCTTATCCATGGCGAGATTACGTTGTTCTAGCAATCTTCCGCCAGGCAAAATTAATTCATTAATACTTTGGTAGCCGCCTAAAGCTGTTTGTACGGCAAGCATCGCAGGAACATTTGCACATAACCGCATAGATGTCAGCATATCTAAGCCTTCAATATAAGCCTTAGCTTTATGCTTTGCTCCCGTCAATACCATCCATCCAGAACGAAAACCAGCAAGACGGTAAGATTTTGACAGGCCGTTAAAAGTAACAATCAAAAGATCGTCAGCAAGTGTTGCGAGAGGGATAAATTCAGCATCGTCATAAAGAATTTTGCTGTAAATTTCATCGGCGTAAATAATTAAATTATGTTCACGTGCAAGCTCTACAATTTGTAGGAGTAATTCTCTACTATAAACCGCTCCTGTAGGATTGTTCGGATTGATGACGACAATACCACGCGTTTTGTTAGTGATTTTGCTTTTAATATCATCAATGTCCGGAAACCAATCTGAACTTTCATCGCATCGATAGTGAACCGCATTACCACCAGATAACGTAACAGCTGCCGTCCACAATGGATAATCCGGTGACGGGATGAGCATTTCATCATCATTGTTTAAAAGCGCTTGCATCGCCATAACAATTAATTCGCTAACGCCATTGCCGAGATAAATGTCATCCATCTCAACGTTACGAACATTTAATCGCTGACACTCTTGCATGATGGCTTTGCGTGCGGCAAACAAACCTTTTGAATGAGTATAGGCTTGGGCTTCACGAATGTTGTAAATGACGTCTTGGATAATTTCGTCGGGCGCTTCAAAACCAAAAGCACCGGGGTTTCCAATGTTTAGTTTCAGAATTTTATGGCCTTCTTCTTCTAGACGATTAGCATGATCCAAAACTGGGCCGCGAATGTCGTAGCAGACACCATCAAGTTTTTTTGATTTATCTATGGTTTGCATAACGTTTCTAACTGATCCAAATGTAAATTTAAAAAGAATTAAAATAAAAATAGAATTGAGTTCTAGTGTGTTTAAGTCTCAAGGCAAAGTGACATCGCTCTGGAACTTTGCTAATTAAAGGTCATAAAAGGTTGATAAACAAGAGTACAGTTGCGTACTATCGAACCAATACAGGCAAGCTAATACAGACAAACCGATACAGAGCGTAAACAGCCCTTAACCTATTGAGTTTAAATTTGAGGCGATTATGTCAGATAAATCAGTAGATAACCATTTAGATAACTCGTCGGTCACAGACAATGATGAGCTACAAAAAGACGATACATTTTGGCTGGATAAGCTAACACCAGAGCAATACCGTGTCTGCCGAGAGAAAGGAACTGAGGCTGCTTTTACAGGTGAGTATTGGGACACAAAAGATGATGGCATGTATCACTGCCGTTGTTGCGGGGAGTCATTGTTCTCATCAGAAACTAAATATGATTCTGGCTGTGGTTGGCCCAGTTTTTATGATTCCTTGGATCACTCAAAAGTAAAAGAAGAAAAAGATACCAGTCACGGTATGATTCGAACAGAAATTACCTGCGCAAAATGTGGCAGCCATCTTGGCCATGTTTTTCCTGATGGCCCAAAACCCACCGGTGTTCGCTATTGTGTCAATAGCGCCTCTGTAAAGCTGAATAAAGAGGGCTGAACAAAAAAGAAATAAAATAGCCAAATAATAAACCGGCCAAAATATAAATAGTGAATATGTAAGCCATGAAAAATTTTGCGGATATCTACGAGCAAGCCGTCAAAAGAAAAGGTAGTAAAAAGAGAGTTGAAGATCAACTACCGAAAGCTAAATCAAAAAAACAATTATTAGCATTGGCCGATGACCGATATTTATCAGAAATGAGTCGTCGAGTGTTTCGTGCAGGGTTAAAGCACGCCATGGTTGATAAAAAATGGCCTGCATTTGAAATTGCATTTAAACAGTTTAATCCTACGGTCGTTGCACGTTTCAGCGATGAGCAGTTAGAAGCCCTAGCGAGTGATAAAAGCATCATCAGGCATTTCGGAAAAATTCGTGCAGTCAGAAACAATGCATTAATGGTGACCGATGTTGCAGCAGAATACGGTAGTTTCGGAAAAATGATTTCAAAATGGCCGGAAGACGATATTGTTTCGCTATGGATGTTGCTCAAGAAAAAAGGTTCTTCACTTGGCGGCCATTCTGGCGCTCGCTTTTTAAGAATGGTTGGCAAGGATACTTTTTTATTAACAGATGATGTTGTTGCGGTCCTGCATAGAGAAGGTGTTCTCGGTACTCTCAAAACACCCACATCAAAAAGAGATTTTATTGCAGTACAAACGGCTTTTAATCAATGGCATGAAGAAAGCAAACGACCTTATAGTGAAATCAGTAGAATTGTGTCGATGTCTACTGGCGAAAATTTTATTTAATCGATCAAACAGAATACTAACAACATTAAAAAACGAAAAGAGAAAATTATGACTAAAGATATGGTGTGGACGGCTTGGCTTTTTAGAATTCAACTTGTGTTAATTGCGGTGATGGTTATCGGACTTCTCGGCAATAAATTCTCCTTCTTGCCTTTTAAACTTGCTTTTTATGGTTTTGGATTAAGCTTGTTATGCATTGTTGCACTGGGTGTTATCGCTCTGCTTGGGGTTTTACTGTCTTTTATCGTTGGTTCTAGTGCATGGCGAGGTCCTGGGTTATTGGCTTTGGTGGTAGGCCTATTACCTCTAGTCATTATTGTGTTGGTCGTTGGGGCGAAAAACTTTGGTGTACCAGCAATTCATGACATAACAACCGATTTAGAAAACCCTCCGCAATACAGTGCAGCAATATCCGCAAGAGGAGAGGGGAGTAACTCTTTGGCAAGAGAAAATAATGATCTTGCAAAACTACAGCAAAAAGCCTATCCAGATGTTAAGCCTTTGTTGTCAACACTATCTTCAGCAGAAGCTTATCAAAAAAGTTTGGCGACGGTTAAAACGCTCGGCTGGGAAATCCTTTCTGAAAATGAATCAGCAGGAACGATAGAAGCTTTTGATGAAACGGCTTTTTTTGGATTTAAAGATGATGTGGTGATTCGCGTAACCGCAACGCCGGAAGGTAGCCGAATTGATATGAGGTCAGTATCACGTGTTGGGCAAAGTGATTTAGGTGCGAACGCGAAAAGAATAAAAACCTTTCAAGAAGCCTTTCTCAAATAAAATAGAGAGCTTAAAACAGAGTATTAATAGAGAGTTAAATATTAGGGCCATTTACAGATTGTGAATGGCCTTTTTTTGATTCGGCTAGCATGGCCTGTTGTTTCGTTAGCATATCTTGTTCCGTTTTTGATTTTTTCAATTGAACTTGAGAAATCTGATCGTTGAATCTTCCGTTTTGATTTGATTTGTTGAGCAATTCAATAGTGTGTTGATAATAAAGCGCTTCGGTTTTTTGATTACCTTCATCTTTGGCTTTTTTCGCCAATAAAAAACATTCTTCAATTGATGTTTGCAAAATCAATTCTTTTACTTGCTCACTATAACCACTGGCGTGTTCGCTCTTTAATTTATTTTGCTGTTGAAGAGTTTCAATAATCCCATGCAGCTGCCGTAAAAAATACTGAGCATTTTTAATCTCTTGGCTATTCCCAAATGACGGAGAAGCATTGTTACTTTGGTTTTTGGTCGCAGCCATTAACTGCTGATACTTCGAATGCGTTTGTCTAAACGACTCGTTTCGAGGATCAAGCCGTATCAGCTGCTCGCTGACATCAGTAATACAATGATAAATTAATCCGGCTAAATCTTTTGTCAGCAGGCCTTTTGGAACCCCCTCAGCCACCCCAACTAAATTGAGCAGCTGTTGCTTAAATGCAGACAGAAGCCGTTGTTTTTGTTGAGACTTATGCTCAGCGGATTGAAAAACAAAAGCATAGCCGAGCAAACAGCACAAAACAGCGGCAATGAGCCCGATAATAAAGGTCGATGACATGCTGGCCTCCTTTTATGATGAATTCGCTACAAAGGCAAAATATGGCTGCTTGAGTACCACTTCTGGCCGTTACTAACGACCTTCAAAGTAGTTTCCTAGGCATAAGTATAGCCGCTAGAGCCGCTAACGCTGGTTACGGCTTAACCTATTGTTTTTGAGAGGGAATCTTAGAGCGTTTGTCTTCTTATCAGTCTTGCATTTGCTTTGGGAAAGGAGTTGACAGGCGAACACTGGATACTTAGAATGCGCACCTCTTTTGACAACCATCGGTTGCCAAAGATCTGGGTCCCCTTCGTCTAGAGGCCTAGGACACCTGGTTTTCATCCAGGCAACAGGGGTTCGACTCCCCTAGGGGACGCCACTTTTTCTTTGTTTTATGGTGAGAAGTGGCTGTTAAAAGATCATCATGGTCTTTTACACAGAGTGAGATATGTTTTTTAGCCGTTCAAATTTAGCAGCTCAAAAGCATATTATCTCATCTCAAAGCGGGAATAGCTCAGTGGTAGAGCACAACCTTGCCAAGGTTGGGGTCGCGAGTTCGAGCCTCGTTTCCCGCTCCAATTTTTTCTTTTCTGTTGTTTTCATATTCCTTGTCTAGTCACCCTTACTTAAAGGGCAGTCTCATTGTTGTTTACTATCGCTGAACCTTCCCAAATAAACGGACACTTTTAATCGAAGAGGAGTGTGGATTGGTTGATAATGTCTATAACTATCGGGACTATTTAGAGAGGCAAGGAGGGTCTAGGTGAGGAGTCTTTTTCTTTATTTTACAGTTTTTTTAGTCGCGTGTAGTGGAGCTTCAAATAAACAGTTAGAGGGGTGGCGGACATATGAAACTCTTGACGGCGGGAAAATGTTTTCTTTAAGGCTTTCGGGTGATACTGACGAATGTCTGAAAACAGTAATTGTTGCTGTGAGAAATCTATCTGACCAGTCAATTTAGGATCAAGGGGTCAGAGTAGTTGATTTTTAGCAAGCCCTAAAAAACAATGCACTACCAGCGTTTAGCCCGTCTACGAGATGAGTGGAATACGCGGAGGATTTCAATACGATTAAGCCTTTGTTTCACTCGGTAGGGCACGATGTAACGAGTGTCCGGTACCACCAGTTCTCGTGTGCCATGAATGCGGCCGGTATGGCCTAGGGCCGGATTGTCAGCGAGTTGGTTAACGGCATCGACTATACGTTGAACGACTATTTTCGCCGCTGCTGGATTTTCTTGGGCAATGTATTCGGCTTCATCGTCAATGTTTTCTAATGCTTTGATGAGCCATTTAATTTCCATTTACACCCCATTTTTTTAGCGTTTTCTTCAGCTCTTTTTCTGTTGCAAACTCACCGTTGTCTGCTTCATTGAGCGCTGTTTTAATTTCTTGAATTTGCCACTCATTGAGTTCGATGTAATCTTTCAGTGCTTCGGCAGCTAAAAAGGATTTGGAGCGATGGGTCGCCTCGGCTAGCTGATCGAGGCGGTCTTTAAGTTCGTTTTCAAGGCGAATGGTCATTGTTGTCGACATGTGTGACTCCTAAATAGCTCCAGATGTGTTGCTTTGTGATTGATTGTGTACAAGTTAACACAGCGTGTTTGGCTTTTCTATATAAGTGTAAGCATGTTCCCTGTTGGTAGAATTCTCGTATAGCCGCCATGGAGGGTTTCGGTTTTCTTTAGGGTGAAAATGAAAGAGCGGTTGATTTTTGATAGAGGCTAATACAGACTTTTGAAACGGCGGATTTAGAATTAGAAAGATTTGTTATTTATTTTTAATAGCTTAAAGGAAAGGATTCCATGGCTAGACTTCCTCGCCCGTTTGTTGCGGGCTGTTCCCATCATATTATTCAGCGCGGTAACAATCGTCAGGCCTGTTTTTTTGACGATATGGATTACGCCGTTTATCTCGATAAATTAAAAGAATACAGCCAAAGGTTTTGTGTTGAGATTCATGCATATGTTTTGATGACTAACCATGTACATTTGTTGGCGACGCCCAGTGATGCGCAAGGTTTATCAAAGATGATGCAGTCGCTGGGGCGTTATTATGTACGCTACATTAATTCTGTTTATCAGCGTTCAGGTACTTTGTGGGAGGGGCGATTTAAATCTTCTCTCGTCGATAGCGAAACTTACTTGTTAACTCTTTACCGATATATCGAATTGAATCCTGTTAGGGCGTGTATGGTTGATCATGCGGGCGAATATCCATGGTCTAGTTTTCAATATAACGCCATCGGAAAAGATATCGAGTTAGTTACTCCTCACAAGTTATATCATGCTTTAGGAAAAACGAAAGAGGAGCGACAGGTTGCTTATAAAGCTTTATTTAAGGGGCGAATGGGGGTGGCCGATTTGGATAAAATTAGACATTCTATCAATAAGGGACGGGTGTTAGGCGATAATCGTTTTACGGAAGAGTTAGAGGCAATGGCGAATAGACGCTTGAGTTTTTCGAGCCACGGGGGTGATAGGAAGTCTAAGAGATTTAAGAATAAAAGAAATCAACAACTCTGACCCTTTGATCCGGATAATAAATCCCTTGCCCCTTTGAATAGATTCACCGCCTTTAATGGAGTAATTCATCTCCTGCTTTTTTGTATCCAGCGTCGTGAGCAGGATCAAGGGATCAGAGTAGTTGATCAGTATCAAACTTTATTTAAAGGGCGAATGGAGGCAGCCGATTTAGATAAAATTAGAAATGCTACCAATAAGGGTTGGGTGTTAGGTGATAATCGTTTTACGGAAGAGTTAGAAGCGATGGCGAATAGACGCTTGAGTTTGTCGAGCCATGGGGGTGATAGGAAGTCTAAGAGATTTAAGAGTAAAAGAAATCAACAACTCTGACCCTTTGATCCTGAATTGACATTGTAATTAACTAGAAAATCATTATTCTCGTAGGTCGCTCTGTTTCAATTACCATCGGCTTTGATTTTGTGTGTTGTATAAGCGCTGACAACCTTACAAATTAAGCCAACATTTTAATACTCTAAAACTAACGCTGAAGGACTCAACGAATGAAAAAAATTCTCGCTTTATTATTGTGTACAGGTATTTCTGGTGCTTATGCCGCTGAACTATCACCTGCCAGTCATGCCTACATCTCTCAAATTTCTCAAGGTGGTCCAGTCACTTTACGTAATGCTGCTCAATCAATTGGGCGTTCAGGTAATGCGGATGTTGTTGTTCTCGACACGCTTGCTGAAGCAATGCTGGTGCATTCCAAGGCTGAAGGTAAATCATTTGCCGATGCCGTATCTTGGTCTTGTAAGGGCTTAGTCGCTTCTGGTAACCGTCGTTATTATTCAGCGGTTACTCAAGTGGCTGAAAATGCGGTTAATAGAAAAACACGTAAGCATTGCTCTAAAGCAGCTAAATCTTTAGGTTCTGCTGAGGGCGAGCAATATGTTGCAGGTATGACGTCACTTGATGCGGCAAAAAAAATGGCGGCAAAGTCTGCGCCTAAGGTTGAAGCTGCTAGTGGCAAATCGCCTATTACAGAAGTACAACTTGGTATGAGTATGGAGCAAGCGTATTCAATAGCCGGTACACCCAGTAATACAACCAGCTATATGACAGGTAAGGCTTTTCGGCCTTTTAATTTTAAAGGCGCTGACAATCATCGAACCGCCGCGCTTTATAAAGGGCAGGGGAGAATCGTTTTCTCTAATAACAATCAATACTCAAATAGCATGAAAGTGTTAGAAGTGATTGTTAATCCTGCAGAGTCTGGATATCCATAAAGTTTTTTTGTTGTTTAATGGCTTTTTGCGGTATAAAAACGGTTCATATGTATAAGTGTGAGCCGTTTTTTATTTTTATTGATTCATTCCTTCCGAATTATTCTCTTCTTATTTTAATGTGTTCAGTATGTATCGTATTTGGGTTTTGAATGCTGGCAATGCAATTATTTTTTCTTCGGTTTGGCTGTCGAGTCTCTTATTTCTAGGGTGCATTCGAACGCTTGAATAATCTTTTGATCGGAATTCTTTCTTAGTTTGGCAATTAGAACGGCTGTTACTGATTGTGCCATTGTTAGAATGGGTTGCTTGACGGTTGTCAGTGCTGGCCACACTTGTTGTGCAACGGGGGAGTCATCAAAGCCGACTACCGATAATTCTTTTGGTACTGATACTTTATATTGATGCGCGGCATACAGTACGCCTGCGGCCATATCGTCGTTGCAAGCAAATATGGCAGTTGGTGGATAATCTAGCGTGAGCAATTCTTTTGTACAGCGAACTCCAGAATTGAAATCAAATTGGCCTTGCCGAATGAAAGTTTTTTTAATTGGCAGCCCTGCCTGCTTCAATGCACTTTTATAACCCATTAAACGTAACTCGCTAGCACCGTGGTCGGGATGACCTTTAATAAATGCAATCTCGGTATGTCCGAGTGCGAGTAAATGTTCAGTCATTCTGCAAGCGGCTGTTTGATCGTCACAATGTACAAAAGGAGACATAAGATCACGATTTTTGGGAGCGATTCTTACAAAAGGAATCCCCGCTTTTTGCATTTTCTTTTGTAGTGATATTTTATCTGAAAGAGGAGGTGTCAGGATTATGCCTGCTACTCGGCTTTTTCTCACTAATTCTTCTATTTCGTCAAACAGTTTTGTTGAGTTGGCCTGACAGGGGTGAATCAATAAATCAAAACCTTCCTTTCGGCATTCTTTCAGTACGCCATTTTGAATATCTAAAATATAGTTAGCACTGGGGTTGTCGTAAAGAACAGCAAATAAAAACGAGTGATGCCCAGCAAGACCACGAGCAGATAAATTGGGCGTGTAGTTTAATTTTTTTATGGCCTTCAGGACTTTTTCTCGCGTTGCTTCGCGAAGGTTGCCTTCTTTGTTGACTACTCTAGATACCGTTTTTATTGAAACGTCAGCGAGCGCGGCCACATCATTAATGGTGGCTTTTTTTTTGTGATTGGCCAAAGAGAGAGCATCCTGTGGTTGTGTAATGTGGCTAATATCCATGAAATTTTGGTGTCTTGCAAGCTCACTGAGTCGTTGATGATCATTGGTTTGTTTGAAATATTAAATTGTATGATTGGGCCGAGCTATAAATTAATGACAGCGCTGTCTATTTTGCATAAACTGGCCGTTCGAAAAAGTATTTAGACCTCCTTAGTAACTAAAATAAGTCATAGAGCTATGACTTAATACGAGTTAACAATGAATAAAAAAAACAGACTTAACATTTTAATAGTTATCAGTATGGTTGTTTGTGGCGCTTCTTGTAGCCAAAGCGAAGAAGGAAAGAGAGTGATAACCACAGTTGATGGATTGCTTTCGCAAATGACGCTGGAAGAAAAATCTGGGATGTTACACGGAGACGTGGATCCAAACCCGGAAATTGGCCTTAATGGCGCAGGCTATGTTGGTGGCGTGCCTCGTCTAAATATACCTCCGCTCCGCTTAGCTGATGGTCCTGCAGGTATGCGGACAAGTCTGCCTGCGACAGCGCTACCGTCACCAATTGGTTTGGCCGCCAGTTTTGATCCTGAGCTCGCTTACCGTTACGGTGAGATTATTGGTGTTGAAGGTAAAGCCCGCAATCAAGATGTTTTGCTCTCGCCAATGGTCAATATTATTCGTGTGCCCTTTGCAGGGCGTAATTTTGAAACTTTTGGTGAAGACCCTGTGCTCGCCAGTCAGATCGTGGCAGCAGAGATTAAAGGAATCCAAAGCAAAGGTTTGATGGCAACCGTAAAACATTACATCGCGAATAATCAAGAGGAGAGTCGTACCAGTATTAATGCCATTGTCGATGAGCGAACGCTGAGAGAAATCTATCTACCTGGATTTTTAGCGGCAATAGAGGCTGATGTAGCAAGTATCATGTGTGCTTACAATCGAGTGAATAGTTTTTTTGCTTGTGAAAATCCCACGCTTTTAAAAAATATTCTTCGTGATGAATTTGATTATGATGGATTCGTGATGACAGATTGGTGGGCTCAGCATAGTTTTAATGCGTTAACCAATGGTCTAAATCTTGAAATGCCAGGTTATGACTGGCCAGGAATCGATTCACCGGTTGTATTTTCTCAAACATTGATTGACTCAGTTAACGCTGGTGAAACCGATGAAGCCTTAGTTGATCAAGCATTGCGTCCGTTACTTGTACAAATGAAGCAATATGGTTTCTTGGAGAATGCTCTATCTACACCTGTCATAGAAAATACCACTGATGTTAAAAATAACGATCAAGATTCTAAAGCATATAAGGCAAATAATGATGTTGTGAATGCTGCAGAGATAGGTATAGATATAGACGCACACGCTGATATCGCTTTAGATATAGCGATTAAAAGTGCAGTGTTGCTCAAAAATAAAAAAGAGACGCTTCCTTTAACTCAAAAAGATACAAGCAATTTATTGGTTATAGGGCCAACAGCTCGTTCAGGATTATTTGGTGGTGGTGGTAGTTCAAAAATAATTCCTTTTAAAGTGGATAGCCCATTAATCGAAATTGAAAATCTTTCAGGATCAAATGATAACGTTTCATACGCTGTGGGAGTCGATCTTGATGGTGAAATTATTCCAGAAAATGTATTGCGCCCATCTAAGGATTCAACAGAATCAGGCCTAACCTTAGAAACAAATGAGACAAGCACTATTACAAAAAATATTAATTTTGTTGGGAATAATGCTCTATCGACCACAGGCAATTTACATTGGCAAGGCTATTTAAACGTTAACACAACTGGAAATTATGATTTGAACGTACAGATTAATAGTGGACGCGCGCAAGTGTCTATTGATGGTCAGGTCATTTCTAGTACGGCTCGTGGAGTGTTGAGTCAGGCTTCATTAATTCCAACGCAATTAGGTTTAATTAATGCATCTGGTCATGTTTTTTTGGAAGCTGGAAGAGATTATCAAATTGATGTGGAAGCCAATACGCATTCTAACTCAGTGTTAGAGACGAGTGCTGATGCAAGAGAAAAATTTGAAATCCGTTTAGCGTGGTCGACGCCAGAGTTTCAGCAACAGGTAATTGATACAGCCGTTGAAAAAGCTGAAAAAGCCAGCGCGGTCGTTGTTTTTGCTTACATTGAGGGCACGGAAGGTGGAGATAGAAAAACTTTAGCTCTGCCGGGTTATCAAGATAAATTAATTAATGCACTTGCGGAAAAAAAATTAGATAAACTCATCGTCGTATTAAATGTGGGTGCTCCAATTACAATGCCTTGGGAAGAGGAGGTCGATGCGATCTTACAAATGTGGTACCCAGGGCAAGAAGGCGGTAAAGCAACCGCTGCTCTTTTGTATGGAAAATCAAATCCCAGTGGAAAATTACCTGTTACTTTCCCAATGAATGAAATTGATATTGCCGCAAATACTCCGCTGCAATATCCCGGTGTGGAGGGACGTCAAGAATATTCTGAAGGCATTTTTGTGGGATATCGTTGGTATGATAAAGAAAATAAAGAGCCATTATTTCCTTTTGGGCATGGTTTAAGTTATTCAGACTTCCAATATTCTAATTTATCGATTACCGAAAACGGTGAAAACTTTGATGTTAGTTTTACCGTAAAGAATATTAGTGATCATACAGGCACGGAAACACCACAGTTATATTTGGGCGAAAGTAGTAATAGCCTTATTGAGACTGAAAAACAAAAACTTGTCGATTTTAAAAAAGTTGAGTTAACTGCTGGAGAGCAATCAACAGTCAGTTTTACCATTAGCTCTCGTGCACTATCTGTGTGGAATACTGAAGAAAGTGAATGGGATAGGCTTCTTGGAAAGAGGCAGTTGAATGTGGGTTCTTCTTCTCGAGATATTCGCCTTAGCAAAGATATGGACGTTAGGTAGAAAGATACTAAACTAAGGAATGCTAGATTATTAAATGTATCTAGTGCTCTTTATTGTTCTTTATCGGTGTTATCCATTTTCTATAAAATAAGAATGAAGAACTTGATTGTAGAAGAGGATATTTAAGCAGCCCAATTAAAAAAGTTTGTGCTCCTATTCATAAGCTGCATTGCTTAGAAACCAGTTAGCTGCACCATAGAGCGCGGGGTTATTTTTTTTAACTAAGTAAATAGGGATGTCATTTAAAAAATGTGACATTTTTCCTTTTTGATTAAATATTTTAGAAAAATTACTTTGTAATAAAAAATTTTCAATGCGAGGAAGGATTCCGCCCGTCAGGTAAACGCCGCCCTTGCTGCCATTAATTAACGCTAAATCTCCAGATGCTGCGCCCAGTAATTCACAAAATAATGTCAGTGCTTTTTTGCATTCATCGACTGAATTATTTAAACCTAAGCGGGAAATATCACTTTCATCATATTCTTGAATGATTGCTCCCTGTACTTTACAGATCGCTCGATAAATATTAACGAGTCCGTTACCACTTAATAGCGTTTCTAGCGATAAAAAATCATGCTCATTTTGAAGTTCGGAGTAGAGTGCTAGCCCAAGAATATTGGGGTAGGTAAAACCTACATGACCGCCTTCACCCGCGATTGGTTTCCAAGTGCCATTGCAGAAGGCCAGTGAGCCCACACCTAATCCTGTCCCAGGGCCAAGTATCGTTTTGTTTTGTTCTGGAATGATTGTTCCCGTTTTGATGACTGACAACTCATGTGATTCTAAATGCGAGATGGCACAAGCCTGTGCTGCAAAATCATTAATGGCTTCTATTCGTTCTAGCTTTAGCGTTTTTTTTACCTCAGGTAAAATTACTGTCCAATGGTTATTAGTCATTGTTATCTTGCCTTTTGCAATCGGTGCAGCAAAAGCAAAACAAGCATTTTTTGTTTTTATGTCTGATGGTAGTGTTTTAATGTAATGCGTAGCACAGGCTGTAAATGTTGAGTAATCATCACAAGCTAAAGTTGTTTGATGGTCAATTATGATGTGCTTTTGAGGTATGGTGGATGCAACATTAAAACGGGCTATGCCAAAGCGAGCATTAGTACCACCTATGTCGGCGACAATTAAAGGATTCATTAGGATTTTTAAATTCTTAAGTAGTGAGGTGAAGAGTGGTTCTATTGATTAATATGATATTGACTCTTCTTTCATTTGCATAGCTATCTAGTTTCACTTTGCGATAGTAAGTATAATTGACAGCGTTGTCAATTTTAGCTTTAATGCTGAACATTATACCAATGCACTTAATAGCTATTTTTTTCTAGAGGCTAATTCTATTGAGTCGAATGGGTTGAGTCTAAATAATGAATAGTTAAGATCATGATAATAATAAATAGCGAAATTTATGTCGGATACTAATACGCAATCTCCTGAGTCACCGAATAATCCTTCGGAAGGTAGTAACGGTTTAACGCATCAATCGACTATTTTCCCGATGGTCATGTTGACCTCGTTGTTTTTTATTTGGGGTTTTATGACTGCATTGAATGACATACTCATTCCCCATTTAAAAAATGCGTTTTCTCTCAACTATACACAAGCGATGCTTATACAGTTTTGTTTTTTTGGTGCCTATTTTATAGCGTCTATCCCAGCAGGCATGTATCTAAAAAAAGTGGGCTATCAAAAAGGCTTGGTGACGGGCTTGGTGATTGCAGGGTTAGGTTGTTTAGTTTTTTATCCCGCAGCTGATCAATTGTCTTATATGACGTTTTTAATTGCTCTGTTTATTCTAGCCACGGGAATAACTGTATTACAAGTTTCTGCGAACCCTTATGTCACGATATTGGGTAATCCAGAAACGGCTTCCAGTCGGTTAACTATGACGCAAGCATTTAATTCATTAGGGACCACTTTAGCACCAATTTTTGGTACGTTGCTTATTTTAGGAGTAGCCACAACGTCAGTGATGCCTAATGATTTAGAAGCAGCACGTCTGGCAGAGGCTCAAAGTGTTCAGTTGCCTTATCTTTTTTTGGGTGGTGTATTCTTTATCCTTGCGATTATTTTTTTCTTCCTCCGTCTTCCATATGTCTCTGAGTCTGATCAGTCTTTATCAAGCTCTCACGATAAAAAAACTTCTCTCTTTGAGCATACACATCTTATGCTTGGAGCTGTTGGTATTTTTCTTTATGTGGGCGCTGAGGTTTCAATTGGTAGTTTTTTAGTTAATTTTTTAGGTGAAGATAATATAGCGGGTTTAGAAGAGGCAGAAGCGGCCAAGTACGTTAGTTATTATTGGGGAGGAGCGATGGTAGGGCGCTTTATCGGTGCTGCTGTGATGAATCGTGTTCGTGCTGGTTACGTTTTAGCGTTTAATGCATCAATCTCTGCTTTGTTAGTTTTTGTTACTATTGTAACTGATGGAAAAATTGCTATGTGGTCCATTTTGGCGGTTGGGCTTTTTAACTCGGTGATGTTCCCTACTATTTTTAGCTTGGCGATTGCGCAACTCGGAGGTGACACTTCAAGAGGCTCGGGTTTACTGTGCTTAGCCATTGTGGGTGGTGCGTTGGCGCCACTGTTGCAAGGTATTCTAGCTGATACTGTAGGTGTCCAGCTTGCTTTCATATTACCGATCTTTTGTTATCTCTATATTGTTTTTTATGGTCTCAAAGGATCAATCCCCAATGATGTTACTCATGTTAACGTCAGTTAATAGGTATAATACAGCCTCTAATCCTCTAAAATTTGATTGCCGATAGTTATGTTGTTTGTGTATACACAACCTAAATTTCCTCGGTTAGCTACACTGTATATTCCCGTATTGGTGTTATACACCTCTCCTTGGCGCTTGGTTTTTAACTAATGACTTTAGATGATTTATTAACGACTAAGAAAAATTACCTTCTTTATGATGGGGATTGCCCTGTCTGCTCAAATTATGTTGCGTTTGTGAAATTTAAAGAAAGCGTAGGCGAGATAGACGTTCTTGATTGTCGAGAATCCCCTGACATCGTAACAACTGCCAGAGCTGCGGGATATGAGTTGAATGACGGGATGATATTGATCATTGCAGGTCGTTTATTTTATGGAAAAGATGCGGTACATCAAATGGCAATACTGAGCGGCGAGGGTGGAATATTTAATCGGTTCCAGTCTTTACTGTTTCGTTTCAAATTTGTAGCGACAATTTTATATCCTTTCATGGTGTTTGGTCGAAAATGTTTGTTAGTTCTGTTGGGCCGTTCTCGAATTTAAATTAATTGATCGAAAGTATTAAATAATATTACAAGATGACTGCCATTGAGCTTTATTAAGATTTTAGGTTAGTCTTGAGGTTAGTTTTGAGGTTAGTTTTGAGGTTAGTTTTGAGGTTAGTTTTGAGGTTGGCTTTGAGGTACAAATACCTTTCCTTCCATTAAAATTCTTGCACTACGGCTCATAGATGCCATGGTGATTTGCCATTTATCTTCAATTAATTCAGCTCCTGCTCCAACGCGTAATGTTCCTGATGGGTGACCGAATGTAACTGCTGTTCTTTCTCCTCCACCTGCGACGAGATTAACAAGCGTTCCCGGTACAGCTGCTGCTGCGGCAATTGAAACTGCAGCCGTTCCCATCATCGCGTGGTGTAGTTTACCCATCGACATCGCTCTGACACACAAATCGATATCTGTTTCATTGACGTTTTTACCGCTTGATGCTGTATAGCTTTGTGGCTGTGCTACGAAGGCGATTTTAGGCGTATGTTGGCGAACAGCAGCTTCGTCAATGTGTTTGATTAAACCCATTTGAACAGCGCCATAAGCGCGAATGATTTCTAGTTTTTTTAAAGCGGCCTCATCATTGTTGATGGCGTCTTGTAATTCTGTTCCTGTATAACCTAAATCTTCGGCTCGTAAAAAAATCGTCGGAATACCGGCATTGATAAACGTGGATTCAAAATTTCCAATGTCAGGAACATGGAGTTCATCGATTAAATGACCAGTAGGGAATAATGCGCCTTCACCATCGGCTGGGTCTAAAAACTCTATGGCAATTTCTGCAGCGGGGAAGGTGACGCCATCTAGTTCGAAATCACCAGTTTCTTGTACGGCTCCATTTGTTATTGGCACGTGAGCGACAATTGTTTTTTGTATATTGGCTTGCCAGATTCGAACTGTAGCGATTCCATCGTCTGGTATTTTATTGGGATCAACTAAACCTTTATGAATTGCAAATGCACCAACGGCTGCACTTAAATTGCCGCAGTTTCCGCTCCAATCGACAAAGGGTTTGTCTATGGCAACTTGTCCAAAGTAGTAATCCACATCGTGATCGCGGCGAGAACTTTTGTCTAAAATAACTGTTTTACTCGTACTTGATGTTGCACCACCCATGCCATCAATTTGTTTCTCATAGGGATCAGGGCTGCCAATGACACGTAATAATAATTGATCGCGTGCGTCACCGGGTTGTTGTGCAAAATCGGGTAAGTCTTTTAAATAAAAAAATACGCCTTTGCTTGTTCCGCCGCGCATATAAGTTGCTGGGACTTTTAGTTGCTGGAATTTTCCTTGTGAAGAGCTTTCTTTTATAGATTTTTTTTCTGTATGAGAGGAAGCCATTAGTTTGATCCTGATGCTTGCAAAAAATCTTGAGCAAACCGCTGCAAAACGCCACCAGCACTATAGACTGATACTTCTTCTGCGGTATCTAATCGACAGGTGACAGAGGCTGTGATTTTCTCTCCGTTCTGACGTTCAATAATTAATTCCATATCCGCACCAGGATTGATTTCACCTTTGACAGAATAGATTTCTGTGCCATCAAGCGCTAATGTTTTTCTTGTTGTACCTGATTTAAATTGTAACGGTAATACACCCATGCCGACTAAGTTAGTACGGTGAATGCGTTCAAAACCCTCAGCAACAATAACTTCAACACCGGCTAACCGAACGCCTTTTGCGGCCCAATCGCGTGAAGAACCTTGTCCGTAATCAGTGCCGGCAATAATAATTAAAGGTTGTTTCCTTTCCATGTAGGTTTCGATGGCTTCCCACATGCGAACGACTTTTCCTTCTGGTTCGATTCGTGCGAGTGATCCTTGTTTTACTTTGCCATCGACAATGGCCATTTCATTCATCAATTTTGGATTTGCAAAAGTAGCCCGTTGAGCGGTGAGATGATCGCCACGGTGTGTTGCGTAGGAATTAAAATCTTCTTCAGGTACGCCCATTTTTGTTAAATATTCACCGGCGGCACTGGTGGATAAAATCGCATTGGAAGGAGAGAGATGATCCGTTGTGATGTTATCGGGTAACAAGGCTAGTGGGCGCATGTTGGATAATGTTCGCTCACCAGCAAGAGCGCCTTCCCAATACGGAGGGCGACGGATATATGTGCTGGTAGGACGCCAATCATAAAGCGGAGATTCAGCTTCTTCGATAGCGCCAAGGTCAAACATTGGGATATAAATAGAATTAAATTGTTCAGGTTTTACCGACTGGTTAACGATGGAATCAATTTCTTCATCGCTTGGCCATAAGTCTTTTAGTGTGATGTTGTTTCCGTTGGCATCTTTTCCTAATGAATCATTTTCAATATCAAAACGCATGGTTCCTGCAATCGCATAGGCAACAACTAAAGGAGGAGAGGCTAGAAACGCTTGTTTTGCATAGGGATGAATTCGGCCATCGAAGTTTCTGTTACCAGAGAGAACGGCAGTTGAGTAAACATCCCGTTCAATGATTTCTTTTTGTATTTCTGGGTCGAGTGCGCCACTCATTCCGTTACAGGTTGTACAGGCGTAAGCGACGATACCAAAACCCAATTTTTCTAATTCGGTTAATAAGCCCGCTTCTTCTAAATATAATTTCGCAACTTTAGAGCCAGGTGCAAAGGACGTTTTTACCCAAGGTTTACGAACTAATCCTAACTCATTCGCTTTTTTTGCGACTAACCCTGCAGCAATAACGTTTCGAGGATTACTGGTATTGGTACAGCTTGTGATGGCGGCAATAATAACAGCACCGTCAGGTATTTTTCCTTCGGCTTCTTCTTTTTGTGCTTGTGAATAATTTACAGCGATATTTTTCGCGGCTAAATCAGAGGTGGCAACTTTTCTATGAGGATTTGAAGGACCAGCCATGTTGCGAGACACTGAAGACAAATCAAATTCTAAAACCCGGTTGTATTTTGCTTCTGTTAGTTGATCAGCCCATAAGCCAATTGTTTTTGCATATTGTTCGACGAGCTTTATTTGCTCCGGTTCGCGGCCTGTTATTTTTAGATAATCAATGGTTTGTTGGTCAATATAAAACATCCCAGCCGTGGCACCATATTCGGGAGTCATATTAGAGATTGTTGCTCGATCTCCAATGGTTAATCCGGTAACGCCATCACCAAAAAATTCTAAATACGTTGAAACAACTTTTTGTTCTCGTAAAAATTCGGTGATCGCTAAAACAATATCCGTTGCTGTGATGCCTGGTTGTCTTTTCCCTGTCAGTTTTACACCAACAATTTCAGGTAACCGCATCATGGAAGGGCGGCCCAGCATGACGGTTTCGGCTTCTAATCCACCAACACCAATAGCCATAACCCCCAAACAATCAATGTGTGGTGTATGGCTATCGGTACCAACACAGGTATCAGGAAATGCAATGCCTTCGCGAGATTGGACGACGGGGGACATTTTTTCTAAATTAATTTGATGCATGATGCCGTTGCCAGCAGGAATCACATCAACATTTTTGAAGGCTGTTTTTGTCCACTCAATAAAATGAAAACGATCTTCATTGCGCCTATCTTCAATGGCGCGATTTTTATTAAATGCTTCTGGATCAAAACCAGCATGCTCAACCGCTAAAGAGTGATCGACAATTAATTGAGTAGGAACAACAGGGTTAACCTGAGAAGGATCACCACCTTGTTCTGCAATGGCGTCTCGTAGTCCTGCTAAATCTACTAAAGCGGTTTGCCCTAAAATGTCGTGACAGACAACACGAGCGGGATACCAAGGAAAGTCTTGATCGTGACGTTGGAAGGCTATTTGCGTTAAATATTCTGGCAACTCTTTCGGGTCGCAATTGCGAACGAGTTGCTCAGCTAATATTTTTGCGGTGTAAGGTAATGTTGCATAGCTGCCGGGATTAATCTGTTCGATAGCAGCTTGTACGTCATAATATTCAACATTAAAGCCTTGGAGCGGTTTACGAAAATCAGAATTCACGATGGGATCTCTTTAGTCAATAAAGTTAACTGAGAGCGACATGACAACTCTCAGTAATTTCTCTTTGCGTATTTACTTTGTTTTTCTCTTTGTTTTCGTGTTTGCCAATAATTTAGAAAGCTGATTAACGTTCAGATATTGGAGACACTTTGCGAGAGCCGGGGCCGATGTATTCCGCGTTTGGGCGAATAATGCGGTTGTCGGCTCGTTGTTCGAAAACATGGGCGGCCCAACCTGAAGTTCTCGACATGACAAAAATAGGTGTAAATAATTTTGTTGGAATGTTCATGTAAAAATACGTTGATGCATGGAAAAAATCGGCGTTGCAAAATAATTTTTTCTCTCTCCACATGACTTCTTCACAGCGCAATGACACTTGATAAAGCGTGTCATTTTCTGCTGATTCTGATAATTGTTTTGACCATTTTTTAATAACGGTATTACGTGGATCAGATTCAGTGTAAACCGCATGACCAAAGCCCATTATTTTTTCTTTGCGAGTGAGCATTCCTAAAATTTCTTTTTCAGCTTCTTCGGGCGATTGCCAATTCTCGATCATGTCCATTGCAGCTTCGTTTGCGCCGCCATGCAGAGGGCCTCGTAAACTTCCGATAGCGCCGGTAATGCAACTGTGAAAATCTGAAAGAGTAGAAGCGCAAACACGAGCGGTAAAGGTTGATGCATTGAATTCATGTTCAGCATAAAGAATCAAAGAAATATGCATTACTTTTTCATGTAATTCACTGGGAGCTTTATCGTGTAATAAATGTAGGAAATGGCCGCCAATGGAATCTGCACCCGTATTTAAATCAACGCGTACACCATCATGGCTAAAACGATACCAATAACAAATAATGCCTGGAAGCGCTGCTAAAAGGCGATCGGCATGGCTTTGTTGCTCGTCAAAGCTATTTTCAGTTTCTAAATTACCTAACATAGAAACGCCAGTTCTCAGTACATCCATTGGATGTGCTGAAGCAGGAATACGCTCTAATACTTCTTTTAGTGGTTGTGGTAGATCACGGTTATTCGCTAATGTGTTTTTGTAGTCTTTTAATTGTGTTGCATTGGGTAGTTCGCCATGAAAAAGTAAATATGCGACTTCTTCAAATTCACAATTTTCTGCAAGGTCTTCTACGTCATAACCATAATAAGTTAAGCCATTGTGGCCTAATGCTGCCACAGTACAAATTGAAGTTTTACCAGCGATTTGGCCGCGAAGTCCGGCGCCTTCCAATTTTTTCTGAGTCATAATAATGTCCAATCTTTTAAAGTTAATGTTTTCTGTAGAGTAATGGTTTTTACTTGTTAGTTAGATGTCGCTTTTGTAGGTATTGATGAGAGAGCTGTTAGGTTTTTTTTGTTTCTGCAAATAATTCGTCTAACTTGTTTTCGTAGTCGTGGTAATGAAGATAATCGTATAAATCATTTCTTGTTTGCATTGTGTCAACAACGGCTTTTTGATCGCCATCGTTTAGTAGTGTTTTATATACATTTTCTGCTGCTTTATTCATTGCGCGAAATGCTGATAATGGATACAGCACCATATCAACGCCCCAATCAGCCAATTCTTTTTTATTATACAATTCTGTTTTTCCGAACTCTGTCATGTTGGCAAGAATGGGAACGTTTAATGCTTTTCGATAAGCGCGGTAATGTGCTTCATCAGTTACCGCTTCTGCAAAAATACCGTCGGCTCCAGCTTCAACATACGCTTGCGCTCGTTCGATAGAGGCCTCGATTCCTTCTGATGCAAACGCGTCCGTTCGAGCCATGATGAAAAAACTTTCGTCGGTTCTTGCATCGACGGCCGACTTTATTCGGTCGACCATTTCAGCTGTGCTCACTAATTCTTTATTGGGGCGATGACCGCAACGCTTTTGCGAGACTTGATCTTCCATGTGCACGGCGGCAGCGCCATTGCGAATCATATCTTTTACTGTTTTCGCGATATTAAATGCGCCACCCCAACCGGTATCGATATCAACGAGTAGTGGAAGTTCCGTTACGGATGTTATTCGCGAAACATCAGCTAACACATCATTGAGAGACGTCATGCCGAGATCTGGTAGTCCATAAGAAGCATTCGCTACGCCGCCGCCTGATAAGTAGATAGCTTGATGGCCAATTTGATCGGCCATCAATGCACTGTAGGCATTAATGGTTCCGACAATTTGGAGCGGATGATTATTTTTTAGAGCTGAACGAAAACGCGATCCGGGTGTGCTGGTCATAATTACCTCAAGAGAGTTGGCTCAAAAAAGTTGCTCAGTTAATAAAGTCAAGTGTACTCAGTTGTTCGATGTTTTCTCTGGCGCGAACAATGTGTTTGCGCATTACCATTTCAGCCAGTTGCTCATCTCGGTTTTCAAGTGCATAGATGAGATGTTTGTGCTCTTCAAAAGCTTTTTTTGATCGTCCTGGACGTAAGCTAGCTCGATACCGATACATGCGTATTAGGTAATACAGTTCTTCACACAATGTGTGAATGAGCATTTGATTTTGACTGGCTTGAATAACTTGATAATGAAAGTCGATGTCCGCATCAGCTTGGATATAAGTTCCACCTGTGGAGGCCATATGTTCTTCAGCCATGACCAATAGCTTCTTTAGTTGTTGGATGCCTTCGTCAGTGATATGACGAGCGGCGAGAGCAGCGGCTTTTCCTTCCAATGCTTCGCGGACATGGTAAATCTCTATCACTTTGGGAATATCGAGCGTAATAACTTTAACGCCTTCGCGAGGGACATGAGTGACAAGTTTCATTGATTCAAGTCGTCGAATCGCTTCTCGCAAAGGGCCACGACTGACTTGATATTCTGCAGCTAGCTTGGGTTCGCTCAACTTGCTGCCAGGTGCAATATCGCCTCGGACAATTGCGTCACGCAAAATTTGCGTAATCTGATTGCCGATTGTGAGCGTGCGAGGAGCTTCTAGTGCCATCTGCTATAGCCTGATTGATGTTTTCCAATTAAATATTGTAGACAGAAATGACTAATATTGGATTTTGAAGGGCGATTATGGGTCAAATTGATTAAAATTGTCAACAAAATAGATTTTGAACTTATTTTTTTGCTGAGTAGTTTAGAGGCGGGATTAGGCTTTAATGGTTTAATTGAAGACTTTTAAGGGATAAATAAAATAGGATGAATGTATTGTGATAAATAGATTACTTGGATAAAAAAGCCCGCAAGTAGCAGGCTTTTTATGGCCAGTTGATCAGGCAACTGGTTATTTAATATTTTCTTACCGGAATAGATTAACTTTCTTCAGCAAGCTTTTTCATGTTGTTCAAAGCGCGTGTAAAGATTGCGTTTAAACGTGTGATTTGAGCTTTTCTTGCCTCGTCGTTTTCAAGTAATGAATCGTCATATACCAATGTGTAAACTAATTTTGAGGTTTTCTCATCGATAGGACGTGCTTCGAGGTTGCCGTGATATAAGTTGTATAAAACACCTTTACGTACTGGTTGTGTGTAGGCATACGACAATTCTGTTTTAGCGACTAAGATTTCGTTGGCAACAGATCGCACTGAACCCACTTCACCTTCTTTTCCTGACAACATTTTGCATCCACCAGGAATGTTTAGCCACTCGCCGATGTCGCAGTACTTACCAACTCGCTTCCAAACGTCAGTAGCAGATTTATTAACATCGATTTCAAGATAGACAGAAACGTAGTTTGGATTAGGGACAGCTAGTGCTGGTGGGGCAGGTCTTTGAGCCATCGCGAAACTTGAAACTAACAAAATTAAGCATGCAGTCAGGTGAGCAAGGTTGACACTGATTCGGGTTTTGATGGTGTGGGTCATTTTTATCTCCTTATTATTTAGCGTTCAATAATACGGGGCACTGTAAAGGTAGTCACGCTGTGTAGGCAGTTTTGGTGTGTAAAAAGGTGTAATGAAGAGATTGTTTTTTCAACTAAAGTGACGCTTAGCCTAGAGTGAAGGTATTGAGGTGCAAGCTTCACCTTAATAGGTGTTAACAATAAAAAAATAACCGGCAATTAAAATAAACTATAGGTTTGGTCGATATATACAATTTAGATCAATGAAGTACAGCTGGTATAAAGTCACAATCAAATTGGCAATGGTCATGAATTTGTAGTTAAAAAGAAACACTATATTGTCTTTTTGGAAACCTAATTTAATTCAAGAATACCTAACGCAGTTAAAACCGGAGAACACTATGAGCGGAAATAGTAATGATTCCAATAATGCTGGTAAGTGCCCAGTCATGCACGGATCTCGAACAAAAACAGGGGATAAAGGAACTGCAAACAATGATTGGTGGCCAAATCAATTGAACCTGAAGATCCTCCATCAAAATCCTGCTGAAACGAGCCCTTTGGGTGAAGCGTTTGATTACGCAGAAGAGTTTAAAAAACTTGATTTGAAAGCGATCAAGCAAGATTTAACTGCTCTTATGACGTCTTCTCAAGATTGGTGGCCAGCAGACTACGGCCATTACGGGCCCTTCTTTATTCGAATGGCTTGGCATAGCGCAGGGACTTACAGAATGGGTGATGGTCGTGGAGGAGCGGGTGCTGGAGCGCAACGGTTTGCGCCTTTAAACAGCTGGCCGGATAACGGCAATCTAGATAAGGCAAGACGGTTACTTTGGCCGATTAAACAGAAATACGGCAATAAAATTTCTTGGGCTGACCTAATGATTTTGACTGGTAATGTCGCTCTAGAATCTATGGGATTTAAGACATTTGGTTTTGCAGGAGGCCGTGCAGATATTTGGGAGCCAGAAGAAGATATTTATTGGGGAGCGGAAGAAGAATGGTTGGCGACTAGCGATAAAGAAAATAGTCGTTACTCTGGAAATCGTGAACTTGAAAATCCTCTAGCCGCTGTGCAAATGGGTTTGATTTATGTGAACCCAGAAGGGCCTGATGGTAATCCGGATCCTCTCGCTTCGGCAAAAGATATTCGCGAGACCTTTGCGCGTATGGCAATGAATGATTATGAAACTGTTGCACTCACAGCGGGTGGACATACGTTTGGTAAAACGCATGGCGCTGGAGATGCAGCGAATGTTGGGCCAGAACCTGAAGCGGCTGCAATCGAAGAAATGGGTTTTGGTTGGATGAGTAGTTACAAAAGCGGTAAAGGTTCGGACACGATCACAAGTGGTCTTGAAGGCGCGTGGACGCCAACACCAACTCAGTGGGACATGAGTTATTTTGATGTGTTGTTCCGCTACGAATGGGAGTTAACGAAGAGTCCTGCTGGTGCCCAGCAATGGCAACCTAGGAATCTCGCTGAAAAAGATATGGCGCCGGATGCTGAGGATGCATCAAAACGTATGCCAATTATGATGTCGACCGCTGACATGGCTATGCGAGAAGATCCTGAATACAGAAAAATTTCAGAACATTTTCATGCAAATCCTGAAGAGTTTGCTGATGCTTTTGCAAGAGCGTGGTACAAATTAACGCATCGCGATATGGGGCCAGTTTCTCGTTATTTAGGAGAGGAAGTTCCTGTAGAAGAATTGATTTGGCAGGATCCAATACCCGATGTCGACTATGAATTAATTGACGCTAAAGATATTAAGCAGTTAAAAGAAAAAATTCTTTCAACGGGATTATCAGTATCAGAATTGGTGTCAACCGCTTGGGCGTCTGCTTCAACGTTTCGAGGGTCTGATAAGAGAGGTGGTGCAAACGGTGCTCGTATTCGACTTTCTCCTCAAAAAGATTGGGCTGTCAATGAACCTAAAAAATTAGCAAAAGTCCTAAACGTTTTAGAAGGTATCCAGCAAGCATTTAATGCCGAACAGTCTAGCGGTAAGCAAGTATCACTGGCTGATATCATTGTTCTTGGTGGTTGTGCGGGGATAGAAAAAGCCGCAAAAGATGCAGGTAATGCTGTTGATGTTCCCTTCATTCCTGGACGTGCAGATGCATCACAAGAGCAAACAGATGTGGAATCTTTTGAGCCGCTTAATCCTGATGCAGATGGCTTCCGAAATTATCGTCGAACCAAGTTCACCGTCTCTGACGAAGAGATGTTAATCGATAAAGCGCAATTGTTAAATTTAACGGCTCCAGAAATGACAGTGTTATTGGGCGGTTTGCGAGTGTTGGATATAAATGTTGATAATTCAAAGCATGGTGTGTTGACAGAAAATCCACAAACCTTAACCAATGATTTTTTCATGAACTTATTGGATATGAAGAATCAATGGAAGCCAACGTCAATCGATGCTGATGTATTTGAAGGTATGGATCGCAAAACAGGAAAAACAAAGTGGACGGGGACACGAGTCGATTTGGTCTTTGGTTCTAATTCTATTTTACGAGCTGTAGCAGAAGTGTATGCGCAAAATGATTCACAAGAAAAGTTTGTGAATGACTTTGTAAAAGCTTGGAACAAAGTGATGAATGCAGATCGGTTTGATCTTGCATAATTATTGTTACTTTATTCTTGTTGTTTTAATGGTTGTTACTTTTAAATACTCTTGAATGTGTAAAAACAAAAAACGCTCAAACACAAAGTCATCTGTGTTTGAGCGTTTTTTTATGGCTTTAATCAATGTTTATCGAAATTTTTAAATGGTTAACGTTGAAAATATATTATTTAGCCGATTTTGGAAAAGCGGGAAGTTTATCAATATCACGAGCATCATGTTGGATGATAACCGTCGCGTTCAAGTTTTTAGCTATATCTTTAAAGCGGTCAAACGAGGCTAAAGTATCTGCACGATTCGTATTAAATGATGGCACTCGATTGTTTTCATAATTTTCATGAAAATGCGCTTGGTCGCCACTGATAAGTACATTGCCCATGTCTTTTAACTTCACTAATAGACTGTGATGTCCAGGCGTATGTCCTGGCATGTTGAGAATAGTCACACTGCCATCTCCAAAGACATCTTTATCGCCTGGAAGTGGTTCGATTTTACTGCCGCCAGAAATCCAATGCTCAAAAGGTTTTGCATTTGCCATGCGGTTGGGGGTGACTCCAGTAATAGTATCCCAATCGCCCTTGCCAATTAGCAATGTTGATTGAGGAAAAAATGGTGCTTGTCCAACGTGATCACCATGATAGTGACTAATCCCTAAATAAGTTATTTGTTCGGGTTTTAATTTTAACTCGTCTAACAATTTAACCAGGTTTTTTTTCGGCGCACTTGGACCACCGTTGTCAGGCTGGCCTGCATCCCATAATAAATATTGATCGCCGTGTTTTATTAGGTAGCAACTATAAGTGAGTTGGACTTTGAATCCGTTATAAGCATAGCTATCAGAAAAGCGTGATACATCTGAAGGCGCTGTTGCGGTGCCGCAATCCAAACGAGTTAGCGAAATTTCTTCTGCTGCTTGCGCTAGAGCCGTTCCAGCAGTCAGAGCGATGGTTAGTCCGATTGTTGGAAGCAAAGATGATATTTTCATAGTAACTCCGTGGTTATTTTTAATAGAGAGATTAGTTGGTTGTTTGATGGAAAATGATTTATATTTATTTTTTGAAATTAAAAAAGATTAAATGTTAAAGTTAATCTTTTTTGCTATATTCTTTAATAATTAAGTCCGTCATTAAGCGTTCGTATTTTCGCATCATATCTAGTTCTTCTCGGAATGTTTTTTTATCTGGATTAAACATCAAGCCGACAGCAATACCGCGCATAGCGGTGACGTGGGTGCGAATCAAAATTTGTAAGGGCTCATTTGGTTCAATATTAAAGTCATTACAAAAAGCTTTTTCACCAGCATCTCTCTCGGCCGCGATGTATTCAATGAGAGGGGTAAAGCGCCTTTTTAAATCATCGTTGTTGCGAGTCGCCATCATAATTTCAATCAGAGCTGTATAAGATGGGTGATTGATAATTTCCCAGCTTACATCCGGAATATGATCCATGCGATCTTTTCCGAGAGGATATTGCATTAAAAGCTCATGACGAATCTTTGAGTGTAGTCTTAGGCAGGTTTCAGCAACTGAAAGCATCAAGTCAGTTTTCGTCGGGAAGTGATGTTGTGCAGCTCCTTTACTGACACCTGCTCTATCCGCCACCATTTTTAGGGAAGTGCCCTCGTAGCCTACGTCAAATATAGAATCGATAGCTGCGTTGATAATTTTTTCTTGTGTTTCAGCGGCCCTTTCTACATTCGTCCTTTGTATTTTATCGGAAGAGTTTTTAGGTGTAACTGGTGATTCTGTCATGTAGTTATTACTGCCGTATTGGTTTGGGTTCGTCATGAAACGAGTAGAGTATAACTTTCTGCTTCTTATTGTTTCCAGCTAAATATTTGATTCGTTTTGGAACGCTAAAAAGGTAAAGCTTTTGTTGATAATTGCCTATTAAAGGTGTCTACAACGCACTTTTTCCTTCAAGCATTGTTGAGATTGTTTCACTATATTACAGTTTTGGTTATTTTGAATGTTTTGTATCCCTTGCATTACCGGTAAATGTAATTAAAGAATGCTCTAGTTGCAATCAAGCGTTATTCTTTAGGATAGATTTTTAATCGGGTCTACATGACATCATGCAATGATGTTCGAGACTGGCGAGACAGTAGTGAGTATGTGTTAGACGAAAAGGGGAGAATGATGTAAGCACAGTTGTAGTTTACGCATCGTTGAGGACATTTTAAAAAAATTAACACTACAAGCTATAGCAAGGATGATTTAAAAAAATAATAGGCTGCAAACGTTTCTATTTATTACCTATATAGGATTTGGAGACCTTAAAATTAGCATTAGAAAGCTAAACAGTTATTGCTGGTTGATTTTTACATACAAACTATTTTTTGGTTCAGAACAGTTTGAATGTAAAATAAGATGGAATTAAGGTGAACTACTTTGAATTTGCACCTATAAATCCTAGAGACAATAATCGAGCAAACAAAAAGTATTAAGCGATCATTAGTCCCCCGTCTACGTTTACTGTCGCTCCAGTCATATATCGTGCTGCATTAGAACAGAGAAACAAAGCCACATCGCCAACATCATCTGCTTCGCCCAGGCGTTTCATTGGCATGCTTTTGGCGAGCTGGGTTCGACATTAAATTTGGCAAAATCAAGATCAACGGCTCGATCTTCGCTGTAGTAACCGACAAAATTAATCCAAGCTAATAAAGGGCCAAATTTTTCTACTGCTTGCGCTGCTGCTTCATGAACCTCCACTTCATTTGCCATATCGACACATATACCTAATCTTGGCTAGTAAGTTCCCCCTCCCTTCAAATATTTGCAGCTCTAAATAATCCAAGATGTGTCATTAATCGTTAAGACGCTTATAAGTTGTTCCAACACGATTAAACAACCATTAGTATGGACTTCTTTACATTGAAAACTTAAATGATTGTTGAAGTATCTAGGCGGAGGAATGTCAATGTCATACATAAAAACACTAAGTACAATCGGAATTCTAATAGCGCTGACCGTTGGTGCAACGCAAGTAATTGCAGCCAAGCAAAAGCCTGTTGATCTTTCTGGAACTTGGACAAATGCGTCGCTGACAGGGTTAACGCGGAAAGCTGGCGTTGATAAACTAATTGTTTCAAAAGCAGAAGCTGAAAAAATTGTTGCTGGTACGAGTATTGCCGGCTTATCGCCTGAAGAAGCCGATACGGGGAAAGTAACTGACCCAAATGAGGGTGCGCCAGAAAAAGGTGGAAGCGATTTTGGTCTGCGAGGATATGATTCGTTTTGGACAGACCCTGGCTCCTCGCTAGCGGTTGTTAAAGGCGAGTACCGCTCTTCTTTTATTGTTGACCCCAAGAATGGACAAATTCCTAAATTAAAAAATCCTAAAGTGGTTTATAAAGATCAGGGTTTTCGTGCACGTTATGTCACCGGTATTGGTGGCAATTCTGATCCAGAAGCTTTGCCGATAGGTGAGCGCTGCTTAATTGGTTTTGGGAATACCGGCGGACCAGGCATGCAAGGCACTTTATATAATAGTAATTATCAGTTTGTTCATACAGATGATTATTTAATGATTCTTGTAGAAATGGTTCACGATGCGAGAATAATTCCGCTGTTTGATTCCGCGAAAAAAGCTAAGGCGAACCACAGACCTAATGCTCTTAAACCTTGGTTGGGTGACTCTGTGGGTTGGTACGAAGGTAAAACCTTAGTTGTAGAGACAATTAATTTCAATGCGTTAAGTATGGAGCAAAATTCAACGCCGATATCACCGACTGGAAAATTGATAGAAAGGTTTGAACGTTATTCTGATAAAGAAATTTTTTATCAATTTACGATTGAAGATTCTAATTTGTATTCACAACCTTGGACGGCAGAATTAAGTTTTTATGAAACAGAAGGGCCTGTTTATGAATACGCATGTCATGAAGGCAACTATGCTATGCCAGGAATCCTGGAGGGGGCTCGTTTAAAAGAGCGTGAAGCAGCAGCAAAAAAATAATATTTCTTATTTGTTGAGACTCTGAGCTATTTTAGGATTCTCATATCCATTTTTTCGTTTGTCTTGTTATAAAAGCAGATAGGCAAACATAAAAAACTGTGTAAATAGCCATCTTGTTGATGGCTATTTACACTCTGCGGATTCATCCTTTTCATCCTTGTAAATAGTATCCGCAATTTCACTTCCTTTTCCTTGGATAATTTCTTCTTTAGTTAAGCCTTTAATCTCATGAGGGAAGACTAGCCATTTATCAGTGGAGTGTACGTAAAAATCTGGCGTTAAAGTTGTTACGTTGCGTTTTGGTTTATACCATGCACAAGCTGTTTTTATGGTCTCTGGTGTGTTTTTTCTCGCGCGCTTTTTTATTTCTTCTATGATGGCTCTAATCGATTTTCCCGAATCGAAAACATCATCGACTATTAATAATTCTTGGTCAGCTTCAACATTATCAATGACGTAATCGAGTCCATGTATTTTAATTTCTCGGTTTTGTTTATCAATACCGTAATAAGATGAAGTTCTGATAGCAATGTGGTTGGTATCAACTCCCATAAAATCTAGGTATTCTTGAACAGCAATCCCGACAGGTGCTCCTCCACGCCAAACGCCGATGATAAAGTGGGGTTTGAATTTTTTTGAGAATATTTGCTCGGCTAATTTGAATGAATCTATTAATAATTCGTTGGCGGAGATGAAATGTTTTTCCATGAGGCCCCATTAATTATATTCTTTGTGTTTTCGATTAAATATATTCTATTCGGTATTCATTGCGTCTAGGCTGAATAATTTTGCACGAACTGTGGTCCGGTAATCATGAGGAGTAGCATTAAACGTCTTTTTAAATAATGAAGAAAAATGTCCTAAATCATGATAGCCCACTCGATACGCTATTTCACTGATTGAAAGGTTTGTGGTTTGTAGTAAATCTCGTGCAATACCAATTCTAATTTCTTGTAAATATTTTAACGGTGTTTTACCTGTGGCTAGTTTAAAGCGTCTGTTGAATGATCGCACACTTAAGTCAAAATGCCCTGCTAGTGTTGAAAACTGTATGTCAGAAGAGTAGTTATCTTGTAACCAAACTTGTGTTTGCAAAATAGTTTCATCTGAATGTTGGTCTGTACTACCTTCAAAATAACGCATGCTTTCATAATCACGGCGAATCTCGTGTGAGAAATTTCTCTCTATATGGTGTGCTATTTCATTTCCGTAGATGAGCTTAATAAAATGAACGGTTAAATCTGCAAGAGAGTTAATGCTGGCCGCACAATATAAATTGTCTACTTGAGTGATAAAAAAATCTTTTTTCAAATTGACACTGGGGTACTTTTTTTCAAATTGTTCAAAATAATACCAGTGTGTAGTGGCTGGTTTGTTATCTAATAATTCAGCTTCTGCCATAAAGCAGCATCCCGTTCCAACTCCTGCAATTGTCGCTCCGTTTTTATATTCACATTGTAACCAATCAATTACTGCGGGGTATTGTTTTATTGTTTTTTGCGGATTTCGCCATAAAGACGGTAAAAAAATAATATTGGGTGAATCGGTTGAGCCAAGAATTTCGTCGGGTACGAGAGAAATGTTTGCACGGGTTTTAACGGGTTTTAATGTTGTGCTAACCGTTTGCGTTATTAAGTGGGAAAGCTCTTCTTTTCCCCCAGCTTGTTTATCCAGTTCGTGTTTCTTATTAAAAGCTGTTGCTGCACTCTTTGCTGATTGCAGCATTTCAGCGGGGAGGGTGGTGCTTGTTGCTAGCATTTCATCGACTAATAAAAACTGGATAAGCGTGTTTTTTTGCGAAGATGCTGCCAATAGTTGAGTACTAGGCGTTAATTTGTTTGTCATCTTTATGTGATCACTTTAGCTATTTTGGCCAAAATACCACATAACTTTTCTATAATGCCAGTACTTCAGCTACTTCATGTCGATAGAATCCCTGTTATTCACATTTACTTACGCTGTTTACTACTCTTTTTCTTTGTTTGGGATTATCTATGTCAAAAGTTCGTCTCCCCGTTGTTGTTGGTTTTGGTGGCTATAACGCTGCTGGTCGTAGTTCTGGGCATCATTCTTATCGTCGGATGGTACTGGAAAGCCTTCCTCAAAAAATGGCGAATGAAACGGTATTAAGTCTTTCAACATTGTCCGGCATGGTGAAAAAAGAAGATGGCAGTTATGTTGATGCCAAAGGCAATCAGTACACATCCGATCAGGTTTCCTCGCAATTTCGATCAGCGGTTGAAGACGCGACATTAGTACGGCGTGTTGAAAAAAGTTATTTTGATGCTGACGCTGTTCATTGGCATAAAAAACTTAATCTTAAAAGTGACGGTGAAGATTCATTTACTTTCATTACTACGGAAAAACAGTTACCAGAGCCGCTTCCTCATAATTGGATAGTGCAGGACATTGTTGACGGTGGCGTTCGCGTTAAGATTGAGGGGTCTGTTGATGTGAAAATTGATAGTTACCGAGATTTTCCTGTGAAGTCAGCAGGGCAAATGCCAAGCGGTTTTAATCCAGGAGATCATTATCGATCGCATTTTCATCCCCGCGGATTACAAATGGCTGTTCTTGGCGCTTCTGATGCTGTGCACTCTATGGGTATTGATTGGTCGACAGTTGTCGATCAGGTTCGTCCTGATGAAATAGGTGTTTATGCGGGAAGTGTATTAACGCAATTAGATGAGTTTAGTAATGCTGGTTTAACTCAATCTCGCTTAATGGGTGGAAGGATTTCCTCAAAACAATTGGCGATGGGTATGAACACTATGCCGGCAGATTTTGTGAATGCTTATGTCCTCGGTAGTGTCGGTGTGACGGGCAGTATTGTTGGAGCTTGTGCGACTTTTTTATATACCTTACGCCAAGGGATTGAGGATATTCAAAGTGGCCGTCGTCGTGTCGTGATGGTGGGTGGCGCTGAATCGCAAATTAACCCTGAATACATGGAAGGTTTCGATGCGATGAGCGCTTTAGCATCTGATGCAAATCTTCGTCGTTTAGATAATTCTGAGACGGTTGATTATCGTCGAGCAAGTCGCCCCTTTGGTGAGAACTGTGGCTTTACCATGGGTGAGTCAACGCAATATATGATTTTAATGGATGATGAATTAGCCATGGAATTAGGTGCAGATATTCATGCTGCAGTTCCTAATGTTTATGTTAATGCCGATGGGTTTAAAAAATCTATTTCTGCACCAGGCCCTGGAAATTATATTACGTTTGCGAAAGCAGTATCTGCGGCACAAAGTATTGTTGGGAAGGAATCGATACAAAAACGCAGTGTGATACAAGCTCATGGCTCAAGTACACCTCAAAACAGAGTGAGTGAATCTTTAATTTTTGATCGTATTGCAAAAAACTTTGGTATAGAAAACTGGCCTGTCGCCGCCGTGAAATCATATTTAGGCCACACGATAGGCCCCGCTAGTGCTGATCAGCTTGTGGCTACCATGGGCGCGTTTAAGCATAATATTTTGCCTGGCATTAAAACGATTGATCGCGTGGCTGATGATGTTCATGACGATCATTTATTGATTTCTAATAAAGATGTCGATTTGTCCGATAACCCAACAGACGTTGCTTTTTTAAATTCAAAAGGTTTTGGTGGTAACAATGCAACGGCGGCAGTTTTATCGCCAACAATTACAGAAAGCATGTTAGAAAAACGCTATGGAAAAAAAGCATTTGCCGCTTATGAAGAAAAACGAGAAGCAGCGAGGGCATCAGCACGCCAGTATGACCAACAAGCGACTGACGGAAACCTAAATGCGATTTATAAATTCGGCGAAAATATGATTGATGACTCAGAACTGACGATGGATCAAAAAGAAATTCATGTGCCAGGGTTTAAACAATCGGTTTCTTTAGACATTGAAAATCCTTTTGATGATATGTGTTGAAGCTTGGATTGATCATTTTTTATTAGAGGATTTTTTTATTGCCTAGATTTAGCGATCAATTCGTACGCTAATAAAAATCGGCAGAGGAGCGTACCGCTTGTGTCATCTAAATCATCCGTTATTTGAATTCTAAATAACACGCCAATGTTTTTGTGCCAGCGCTTCATTATATTTAATAATTTTTGCGAGCGAATTATTAAATCCTTATTTATATCAATAAATTATCTATTCGTAGCCAGTAGTGATTGCTTAAGTATCCTAGTTTTTGTTAACGTCTCTGCGTTCTAAAAGATGACGGTGGATGGCTTTAGTGAATACTGATATTGGCGCAAGAATGCTTGTGCTTCGTAAGTTAAATGGATGGTCCCAGCGACAACTTGCCAAGAGAGCAGGTGTTCCGCATAGCGCAATTTCAATGATCGAGCATGGTCAAGTCAGCCCTTCTGTTAATTCACTGCAAAAGGTACTTGATGGTGTGCCTATGTCTTTGGCTGATTTCTTTTCTCTAGATCTTGATATGCAAATTAAGGTCTTTTATAAAAACGATAATATTTCGAGTAAAGATCAGGAAGGTTTGGTTCGTACTATCATTACAACTCGCGGTGGAAATAGTGCAATTAAAATGACGCGAGAATGTTTCCCTCTTGGTGGTGATACCGGCGAAGAATTATTAATGAGCAAAGGCGAGATGGTCGGTTTTGTTAGCCGTGGTTCTGTGGAAGTGACTGTTGGCGGGGAAGTGGGTGTACTCTCTGACGGCGATGGCTTCTACTTTGAGCGCGCTCGCCCCCACCGATTTAAAAATGTCGGGAAGACAGAAGCGGAGGTCATTTCTGCAATTTTACCTGGTAAATGAATGAGTTAGTTAATCTCGCTAACCCTTTTTTATGGGCGAAATTTGACTGATCGTTCGTAGAAATTGACCAGAAAAGCTTTTACAGTCCCATTTCTTCGTATAGAGTACCCCTTATCTCATCGTGCACTGTTTTGTAGGTGCTTATAATACTTGGTGAGTTTCCCTGATTGTTTGCAGGGTTCGTTCTGAGTGATTAATAGATAAGTTCACCATAAAAGGCTTCCAGTGGTTCTATATTTACTTTTGGTTGTCATTTCATAGATTTGTTCTTTGTATTCAGGGTTTTAGTCGTGTAGTTTTGCCGCGTTGTTAATCACTTACACTGACGGCTTAGTTGCTTAGCACTGAATTTTATTTGGTTTAATAAGCAAACCCTTTCGAAATAACTGAATGGGTAATCTATGATTGGTTGGCTTCGTTTGAAAAGTAGTCATTAATTGAAATTGCTGAGTTAGCTGAAGTGACTCTCATTGGCAGATGACACAGCAATAATAAAACACACACCATAAAGGGTGTAGGCTATAACGTGCGGCTGTTTCACCATCACAAACTAGTAGAAGCTAAGCTGAAAAAGTTCTTTCATTTAAACACTATCAAGTTATCTTAATAATTTTCTTGGAAAAAATATTGAAATAACATTCATAAACTTAAAGAGGCCAATGATGATATACGCTGGCAATGCCATAACTGTTGAGTTACTCGATGACAATATCGCAGAACTCAAATTTGATTTGAAAAATGAATCAGTCAATAAATTTAGCACTGAAGTCGTCAAAGAGTTGAGTGAAGCTATTAGCGCTCTTGAAAAAAATACAGATGTTAAAGGCTTGATTGCGACTAGTGCAAAAAATGTTTTTATTGTCGGTGCTGATATTACCGAGTTTGGCGGTGTTTTTGATGCTGGGCCTGATGCCATTGCTGAAATGCTAAAAGACAATAATGTGAATAATTGTCGCCTTGAAGAATTACCTTTTCCTGTTGTTGCGGCCATTAATGGCTATGCATTAGGTGGCGGTTTTGAATTTGCTTTAGCATGTGATTATCGAATTTTATCGAAAGATGCAAAAGTAGGTTTTCCTGAAGTTCAGCTAGGAATCCTTCCAGGTTGGGGTGGAACAGTTCGTATGCCGCGAATAACTGGAGCGGATACGGCTATCGCCTGGATTGCCAGTGCAAAAGATCAGCGCGCCGGAGAAGCACTAAAAGTAGGTGCTGTCGATTCTGTAGTTGATACAGAGAAAGTAAGAGATGCAGCCTTGCATACAGTAAAGCAGTGCATCGCAGGGAATTTAGATTATAAATCTCGACGTGTACAAAAGGTGTCTCCATTACCGATGAATATGATGGAAACAATGATGTCTTTTGAAACATCAAAAGCATTTGTTGGCGGTACAGCAGGCCCTAATTATCCTGCGCCGGTAGAAGCTATTAAAGTCATGCAAAAGTCTTCGTCTTTATCAAGAGATGAGGCATTAGCTGTCGAGACAAAAGGTTTTGTCAAATTAGCTCAAACGCCTGTTGCACGTGCATTAGTCGGCATCTTTTTAAATGACCAGCTGTTAGGTAAAAAAGCAAAAGCGTGGGCAAAGAAAGCCGATAAAAAAGTTGAGCGTTCAGCAGTTTTAGGTGCTGGTATTATGGGCGGGGGTATTGCTTACCAGTCTGCTTTGAAAGGCGTTCCAATTGTGATGAAAGATATCAATCAGGCAGGTATCGATCTTGGTTTAGACGAAGCGAATAAATTATTAGCCAAGCGAGTTGATCGTGGTCGTATGTCTGCAACCGAGATGGGAAAAGTGCTGAATAATATTGATCCTTCATTGGACTACAGTGGATTTGAAAATTTAGATATTATTGTTGAAGCCGTTGTTGAAAATCCAAAAGTGAAACACGCTGTTTTGTCTGAAGTTGAAACGAAAGTGACAGACGACACAATCATCGCGTCAAATACCTCTACTATCTCAATTGATTTTCTTGCACAGCCGTTAAAGCGTCCTGAAAATTTTTGCGGAATGCATTTTTTCAATCCTGTCCATGCCATGCCTTTAGTTGAAGTTATTCGAGGGTCAAAAACATCTGATACAGCGATTGCGAGAACAGTAGCTTATGCAAATGCCATGGGTAAAAAAGCGGTTGTCGTAAAAGATTGTCCTGGGTTTTTAGTGAACCGTGTTTTATTCCCTTATTTTGCTGGTTTTTCGATGCTAGTTCGCGATGGCGCAAGCTATGAGCAAGTCGATAAAGTGATGGAGCGTTGGGGGTGGCCAATGGGTCCTGCGTATTTATTAGATGTTGTTGGTCTTGATACGGGTGTTCATGCTGGGAATGTGATGGCAGAAGGTTTTCCTGATCGTATGAGTAAAGAATTTAAAGATGTTGTTGAAGTGCTGTTTGAAGCCGGTCGGTTAGGTCAGAAAAACAAACAGGGCTTTTATCAATATGAAACTGATAAGCGTGGCAAACCGAAAAAAGTCAGCAGTCCAGAAGTTCTTGAGCTAATTAAACCGCATGTTGCAGCACCAAAAGAGTACAGCGATGAAGAAATTCTTGCTCGTATGATGGTGCCAATGGCTACTGAATTAGCACGGTGTGTCGATGAAGGTATAGTGGAAAGTCCGGCTGAGGCTGATATGGCTTTGGTTTACGGAATTGGTTTTCCTCCCTTCCGCGGTGGCTTGTTTGCTTGGATCGATTCAATTGGCGCTCAGGCAATTTGTGATATGGCGGATGCACACAAAGCGCTTGGTGGAGTTTATGAAGCTACTGATTCCATGCGAGAGAAAGCCGCTAACAACGGTAAATATTACGCGTAAATGTTTTTAATAATCTCAATGTTTTTTAAAACATTATGCAAACAAATTCTGAAATAGGAGAAAACTTGTGGCTTTAAATCCTAGAGACGCAGTAATTGTAGATTATGGTCGTAGCGCAATGGGCCGTTCAAAAAATGGTTGTTTTCGAAATGTTCGTGGCGATACGATTTCGGCTGAAATCTTAAAAGGCTTGTTGGGGCGAAATGAAGCATTAAATCCTGAAGAGGTCGATGATTTTATTTGGGGTTGTGTCATTCAGCGCGAAGAAAACGGTTTCAATGTTGGTCGGAACATTTGGTTGTTAGCCAATCTTCCTCACACCGTTCCTGGTCAAACAGTCAATCGTTTATGTGGTTCGTCAATGACGGCGATGCATATTGCTGCAGCTAATATTTCATCTGGCCAAGGTGATGTTTATGTCGTTGGTGGTCATGAGCATCTCGGTCATCTCAGTATGACCGAAGGCGTTGATCCAAATCCATTAATGGGGCGCTCAGTTGCAAAAGCAGCAGGGAGCATGGGAATGACAGCAGAATATTTAGCGATGCTTCATGGCATCAGTCGAGAAGATATGGACAAGTTTGCCGTTCGTTCTCATCAGCTTGCACATCAGGCACGTGAGAGCGGTAAATTTGATCGAGAAATTTTTGGTGTACCGGGTCATGATGAAAATGGTTTTCCAATTATGGTGAAGCAGGATGAAACGATTCGTCCGGAAACAAATCTAGAAGCACTTTCTGGTTTGCGGCCTGTATTCGATCCTAAAAATGGAAAAGTAACAGCGGGAACTTCATCGCAATTATCCGATGGTGCTTCGGTGATGTTAATCATGTCAGCGGAAAAAGCTCAGGCATTAGGCTTGAAGCCGTTAGCGAAAATTATTTCAACAGGAATTGCAGGTGTTGATCCGTCAATCATGGGTTATGGCCCTGTACCGGCGACTCAAAAAGCATTGAAGCGCGTAAATATGACAATTGATGATATGGATATTATCGAACTTAACGAAGCATTTGCGGCGCAAAGTTTACCGGTCCTAAAAGATTTAAAATTAACAGATGTCGTTGATGAAAAAGTGAATCTTAACGGTGGTGCAATTGCACTCGGTCATCCTTTAGGCTGTTCAGGCACTCGAATCACTGGTTCTTTACTCACCATCATGGAAGAAAAAGACGCAACCATTGGTCTATCAACAATGTGTGTTGGTTTAGGGCAAGGTATTTCAACGATTGTTGAGCGTTTAAATTAGTTCTATAGCGTAATCAGGGATCAGATAGGGTTCAAGCAGGAAATTTAAGCATTGAGCTGACCGACCGCAAAGTATTCATAACAGTTTCTACGCTGTGTGAGTTACTTGCGGTTTTTTTTGCCCTTAATTTTGGTGGGAAAAGGTTTCTATTTTTACGAAATCGACGAAGTAAGTTATAGTTCGCGTTCATTTTACTGCTGTAGCTGACTAATTGTAGCGCTTGGAATCTTTTTGAATATTCACGTAGAAAGAATTAAATCGGCCAATCCCGTCGAGATTATTGATCGGCGGCTTCTTGATTTTCAACGGTCTCGCTTCGATAGTGATGTGTTTCTTATAGAATATCCTTTCGCGCAATATTACCTGCCAAAATCTCCTGTGAAAACATTGTCCGCTTTGATCTTTATTGAGCGTCGAGCAGAAGAGGTTCAGCTTGCAGTGACTGTATTTTCAGAAAATAATAATTTTGAGAAAGCACTTTTTTCAATAGAACCAAACTTTCTTTTTATTTCTAACCTTTGTCAAAAACATCAATTGCCTTTTTTTGTTTTTGATCAACCGATTTTATTGCAGCCCATTAATATTCCCAAGCCGTGGGGTAAAGAGGTGTGGTATTCAGGAATAGAGGAAAGAGGGCAGTCCTTGGCAAGTGATGGGCACTACGCAATTCCGCTTCCTTGGCTTTTATCTATCGGTGAAAAATATTGGTTAGATCAAAAAAACACTTCGCTAATCTTATTGAAAATTCTAGACCCCTTGCCTGAACCGGTTTTTGGTGATTTGTATTTCGAAATGCATGAAGAGAAAAGAGAAGTGTATGTCGTTACTAATATAGATGAGGATGCGTGGCCAAAAGGTGAAGGTGGGATTAAATTCGGTTTTGATCAATCAAAGCGTAGAGTATTTACCGATGATACAGCATTTAAACAAGCGTATACCAAAGCCGTAGAGAACTACCGGCAAGTCAGAATCGAGATTGATAAACAACTAGATGACTGTCGCATACAAGAAAATATTGGCTTGAATGAGCCAGTGAGCGCTCAAACGTTGCAAGGATGGCTATCGATTATAGATAGCTCCTTACAAAAGAAGGAAATGAGTTTGCGCTTAGAGATGGAAAGTTTTATTAATATCCAGTCGCTTAAAGTGGGTGATGTGATTAAAGTGCCTACACTCACACCACACTGCCTCATGCATGGTGTTCGAACCATTGAATTTCAAACGCCAGTTTATGAAAGAAAAATCTTATCCTTCGCGCAAAAGGTCTTAACTCAAAATCATTGGGATACTGAATCAGCCATGGAGTTAGTCACTCTTGATGCCCCGTCATTGCCCACGCTCGAACTGTTAGAAAATGATTCAACTTATACGCTAGAGTCCGTAGTTAAATTTGACGACTTTGAAGTGGTGAGGGCGACTTTCCTCACCGCCGGCTCTTTGACTGTAGAGTTGAATGACAGATACGGCATTGTGATATCCATCATGGGAAATTTAACGGTGAATGGCTCGTCTTTAAATTCTGAACAGGCGATGCTTGTTGGGGGGGCTGTGGATGCGATTAAGGTCGAGAGCAGTTCAGATAACGCCATCTTACTGATAGCGACTCCTGTTGATTGAATTTTTGGCCAATACCAACCCATCTAACTGAACTGATTAGGTGTCTTTTGGGGATTTTGGGTGGTTTTTCTAACGTTTTTAAGACCCATTTCTGAGTGATTAAACGAATGAGAGTCAGCGTTAGTTGAACCTCTTCTGGGACTGTGGCACAATCTCCACCCCTTGTCAGTGAGCAAGTGTGTTTTTCTTTAATTTAACTATAAAAATCAACAAGTTAGAGAGAGTTGGTTCAGTTTAGGAAAGCAAGCTAGTTCGGATTATAAGAAGTCTTTTGCGGTCGTGGTGAAATTGGTAGACACGCCAGATTTAGGTTCTGGTGCCGTAAGGTGTGAGAGTTCAAGTCTCTCCGACCGCACCAATATTTTTAATGAGTGATATCCACTCATGATTAGTCATTTGTTACCTTTGAATTGCTTTCATTCTTACTGCTTAATAAAGCGGCCAATTGAATGAAAGTATTCCCACACAACTAATATCATGAATTTATTTTACGAGGACAGCATGCAAGTTTCTGTTGAGACAACATCTAACTTAGAACGCCGTATCACTGTGGGTATTCCAGCGATTCAAATTGATGGCGAAGTCACCAAACGTATACAAGATGCTTCTAAAAAAGTCAGGGTCAATGGTTTTCGTGCTGGTAAAGTACCTTTAAAAGTTGTGAAGCAAAAATTTGGAGCTGAGATTCGTCAAGAAGTATTAGGCGAAGTGATTAATAAAACGTATTTCGAAGCGCTTAAGAAAGAGGACATTCAGCCAGCTGGTATGCCTTCAATTGATACGACAAAAAATACTGAAGGTGAAGATCTTGAGTATGTAGCCACGATCGAAGTTTACCCTGACGTTGAACTAAAAGAATTAGACGGCTTAACAGTGACTAAATCAGTAGCGACAATCGGTGATAAAGATGTCGATACAATGATTGATTCCCTTCGCAAACAACAAGCGACGTGGGAAACAGTCAAACGAGCAGCCAAAGATGGAGACCAAGTTGTTATCGATTTTAATGGCAAGAAAGGCGGTGAAGAATTTGCCGGCGGACAAGCAGAAAATCAAACTCTAGTGCTTGGTTCTAATTCTATGATTCCTGGATTTGAATCTGGGGTTGAAAAGATGAAAGCAGGTGATGAGAAAGTTCTTAAATTGACTTTCCCTGAAGATTATCACGCTGAAGAATTAAAAGGCGCTGATGTTGAATTTACGGTTAAAGTGCATTCTGTTGCAGAACAAAAATTACCAGCGATAGATGAAGAACTCTTCAAAAAATTCGGTGTTGAAGAAGGTGGTGAAACAGCCTTCCGTGCCGAAGTGAAGAAAAATATGGAGCGTGAATTAAGTACAGCAGAAAAGAATCAAGTAAAAACACAAGTTCTTGATTCATTGTTAGACGCGCATGAAGTTGACGTTCCTAAAGCATTGCTTGCGAATGAAATCGAGACAATGCGTAAGCAGATGTTGCAGCAATTTGGCGGCCAAGCTCAAGGTATGGATATGGCCTCACTACTACCTGACACGCTTTTCGAAGAGCAAGCTAAAAAGCGAGTTAGTCTTGGTTTAGTCTTGGGTCAATATATTAAAAATCATGAGCTAAAAGTTGATGATAAAAAGGTCGTTGAGCATGTTGCTGAAATGGCTTCTACTTATCATGAGCCTCAAGCTGTTATTGATTATTACTCAACAAACCAAGATGCAAAAGCGAGTGTTGAAACAGTTGTTCTAGAGGAACAAGCTGTTGAGAAACTACTAGCTTCGGCAAAAATTAAAGAAGAAAAATCCACATACGAAGATATTGTCAAAAAACAACAAGAATCAGCGCAGTAATCTTTCAAAAAACGTAGACTTCAAAGAGGCCAGTTTTATCTAACCGCAATTAATTTATAGTGGCGGCTCATGATGAAGCTGGCCTTTTTAGCATCAAGTTACCTAGTTTTTAATCAATCCTGCTCAGTCTTCATCCTAAGAGGCTTTATTTTGTTGCTTACAGTGACATTTGAAGTGAGTTAGACTGGCATAACAGCTTAACTGGGTTTAAGCTCATGATTATCAGTGAAAAAATCGCTGTTAACTTACTGGTTTATTTTGATTTACTAGCAAGGTGACAATCGGGCCGCAATGGGTCGGCTATATGTTACTGATAGTCTCCAAACCAAACTTATCGAGCGTAAAGGTTAGTACATATATGAGCAATTTTGATTACATTAATACAGCTCCTGATGTTTCAAATATCGTCATTCCAAATGTTATCGAGCGGGATGCCCGTGGTGAAAGAATTCAAGATATCTACTCTCGATTATTAAAAGAGCGAGTCATCTTTTTGGTCGGCCAAGTTGAAGATTACATGGCTAATTTGATCGTTGCTCAGCTACTATTCCTAGAAGCTGAAAACCCTGATAAAGACATTAGCTTGTATATCAATTCACCGGGTGGCTCTGTGACAGCTGGTATGTCGATTTATGACACGATGCAGTTTATCAAACCTGATGTGAGTACTATTTGTATTGGTCAAGCATGTAGTATGGGTAGTTTTTTGTTGGCGGCAGGGGCTAAGGGCAAACGTTTTTGCCTTAGTAATGCGAGAACGATGATTCACCAGCCAAGTGGTGGAGCCCAAGGGCAAGCCTCAGATATACACATTCATGCACAGGAGATCTTAAAGATCAGAGAGCGCTTGAATGAACTTCTCGCTCATCATACCGGTAAGACGGTTAAGCAAATTGGCGTGGATACAGAGCGTGATAACTTTATGAGTGCAGAAGACTCGAAAAAATATGGCCTAGTTGATGAGGTTCTCGTTAAAAGACCTGGGCAGGAGTAAAAAAGCTAGCCTTTTCTTTGCCAAAATAACTAGAACTAATACGCAAATGCACTGCCAAATGATAGAAATACAGCTCTAGGGGTTGAAAATACCCTCTAAAGCCAGCATCTTAAGCAAAATAAAGAATTTTAAAGACGGAGTAGGTAATGACCGATCGTGGTAATGACAACGGTGATGACAGCGGCAAACTGCTATATTGCTCATTTTGTGGCAAAAGCCAGCACGAAGTCCGCAAACTCATAGCCGGCCCTTCCGTTTTCATCTGTGATGAATGTGTTGATCTCTGCAATGATATTATTCGTGAAGAGATCCAAGAAAGCTCTAGCGAGAGTGCTTCAGAGAGCTTACCTGCTCCTCAAGAAATATCCGAAATCCTAGATCAATATGTGATTGGTCAGGAGCATGCCAAAAAAGTATTAGCTGTTGCTGTTTACAACCATTACAAGCGATTACGGACTGACGACAAGAAAAAAGAAAAAGACGAAGTTGAATTAGGCAAGAGTAATATTCTCCTTGTCGGGCCGACAGGTAGTGGTAAAACACTTCTTGCTGAAACTTTGGCAAGATTACTTAATGTGCCGTTTACAATTGCAGATGCAACGACGCTAACTGAAGCAGGTTATGTTGGTGAGGATGTTGAAAATATCATCCAAAAGTTATTGCAGAAGTGCGATTACGATGTGGAAAAAGCGCAACAGGGTATTGTTTACATCGATGAAATCGACAAAATTTCACGGAAGTCTGACAATCCAAGTATTACTAGAGATGTTTCTGGCGAGGGTGTTCAGCAAGCGTTGTTAAAGTTGATTGAAGGCACGGTCGCTTCAGTTCCGCCTCAAGGTGGTCGAAAGCATCCTCAGCAAGAATTTCTTCAAGTTGATACTTCTAATATCTTGTTCATTTGCGGCGGTGCTTTTGCTGGACTCGACAAGATTATTCGTGACCGATCAGAGAAAGGTGGTATAGGTTTTAGCGCTGAAGTAAAAAGTAAAGATGATAGTCGCAATGTCGGTGAGACATTACGTGAGCTTGGCCCTGAAGATCTAGTTCGGTACGGCTTAATACCTGAGTTTGTAGGGCGTTTGCCGGTTATAGCAACGCTTGAAGAGCTAGATAAGGCGGCACTTGTTCAGATCCTAACAGAACCTAAAAACTCTCTTACAAAGCAGTATTCGAAGCTCTTTGGTATGGAAGGGGTTGAGATTGATTTTCGTGACGACGCTATTGAAGCTGTTGCCGAAAGAGCGATGGAGCGAAAAACGGGCGCTCGTGGATTACGCTCAATCATGGAGTCGGTACTTCTAGATACTATGTATAAAATTCCATCAGAAGAGAATGTAGCTAAAGTTGTTGTTGATGAGTCTGTTATAAAAGGTGAATCGGAACCTTTATTGGTTTATGAAAATACTGAATCAGCAAAGCCTGCAGCAGCCTCAGCAAAAGATAAAAATTAAAGATTAAGAAGTACATCTTCTAGTGTAAGTAAAAAGGCCGATCAAACTTTGATCGGCCTTTTTACTTTGAATTGTTTAAAAAAACAACAGGCTCGGTGAGAGTTTTTGTTCTAACTAGAAAAATACTTCCGATCATTCCGTTCTTATCCCCTGCTGTTGTTTAAAGTCAGCTTTTTACTTGTAATTCGTCCAGTTAGCCCCCAATCTTAATGATAGACTTTGGCCAAGAGGCCATTAGATTGTTAGCAAAGAGGTCAGAATGACTGAAAATAAAGAATTAAAGACGACAAGTAACGAATACCCATTATTACCTTTGCGAGATGTGGTGGTTTATCCGCATATGGTGATTCCTCTATTTGTCGGAAGAGAAAAATCTATCGAGGCGCTTGAAAAGGCGATGGCTAGTGATAAGCAAGTGTTACTTGTGGCTCAGAAAAGCGCTTCGGAAGATGACCCGACTGCAGAAGATATATTTGAAATCGGAACGGTATCTACCATTCTTCAGCTTTTGAAATTGCCTGATGGAACAGTAAAAGTACTTGTGGAGGGTGGTTCTAGAGCAAGAATCATTTCTGTCAATGAGTCAAAAAATTACTTTCAAGCGCAAGTAGAGCCTCTCGATAACGAAGATATTCCTTCAAAAGAAGGCGAGCTGTTAGTTCGCTCTGCAATGACGCAGTTTGAGCAGTATGTGAACTTGAGTAAAAAAGTACCTGCCGAAGTAATGACAGCTTTGACGGGCATTGATGACCCTGGTCGTTTAGCCGATACAGTGGCGGCGAATATGTCTTTGGAATTGCCCCAAAAACAAGAAATTTTAGAAATGGCGAGCGTCAGGAAACGATTAGATCATTTGTTGGGTTTGATGGAATCGGAAATTGATCTTTTCCAAGTTGAGAAGCGAATTCGTGGTCGTGTTAAAAAACAAATGGAAAAAAGCCAGCGTGAGTATTATCTCAATGAGCAAATGAAAGCGATTCAAAAAGAATTGGGAGATATGGGCGAAGAGCCTAACGAGATTGAAGAAATTGAAACAAAGATCAAAGAAGCGGGCATGCCAAAAGAAGCAGAAGAAAAAACACATGCCGAATTAGCTAAGTTGAAAATGATGTCCCCCATGTCTGCTGAAGCCTCAGTGGTTCGTGCCTATATTGATTGGATGTTAAATGTTCCGTGGAAAAAGCGCAGTAAAGTTCGTCACGATTTAGCAAAAGCTGAAGAAATTTTAAATGATGATCATTATGGCCTTGAAGAGGTTAAAGAAAGAATTTTAGAGTATCTAGCTGTTCAGCAGCGTGTGAAAAAAATTAAAGGCCCGGTGTTATGTTTAGTAGGCCCTCCTGGTGTGGGTAAAACGTCATTGGGCGAATCTGTAGCTCGTGCGACCAATAGAAAATTTGTTCGTATGGCATTGGGTGGTGTTCGTGACGAAGCCGAAATCCGTGGTCATCGACGAACGTATATTGGTTCTTTGCCAGGAAAGCTTATTCAGAAAATGTCAAAAGTCGGTGTTAAAAACCCTCTGTTTTTACTTGATGAAATCGACAAAATGGGGATGGATAATCGAGGTGACCCTGCTTCGGCACTTTTAGAAGTATTAGATCCTGAGCAAAACGATACCTTTAATGATCACTATCTAGAAGTTGATTATGATCTTTCAGATGTAATGTTTGTGTGTACGTCTAACTCCATGAATATCCCGGGTCCCCTTATGGATCGGATGGAGGTTATCCGCATTCCTGGCTACACAGAAGACGAGAAAGTCAATATCGCGATTAAGTATCTATTGCCAAAACAAATGAAACGAAACGGATTAAAATCGGATGAAGTAGCGGTAGAAGAGGCTGCGATTCGTGATGTGATTCGCTATTACTCCCGTGAAGCCGGTGTTCGTGGGCTGGATCGTGAAATGGCAAAAATTTGCCGTAAAGTGGTGACTCGAAACGTGAAAGCGAAGAAAATCGAACCCACTATAGTCACAGCCAATATGCTCGAAGAGTATTTGGGAGTTAGGAAATTTGACTACGGTCGCGCAGAAGAAGAAAACCAAATTGGACAAGTGACCGGATTAGCTTGGACTCAAGTTGGGGGAGAACTGCTAACGATAGAGTCTTCAGCTGTTCGTGGTAAAGGTCGGATGGTGAAAACAGGCTCTCTTGGCGATGTTATGCAGGAATCAATTCAAGCGGCTCTTACGGTTGTTCGTTCTCGATCGAAAGTGTTAGGTATTCCGCCAGATTTCCTAGAAAAGTTTGATATACATATTCACGTTCCTGAAGGGGCAACACCTAAAGATGGACCGAGTGCTGGTATTGCTATGGCTACGGCATTAGTTTCTGTTTTAACGAATATTCCTGTTAAGGCTGACGTTGCTATGACCGGTGAAATTACTTTGCGTGGTGAGGTCTTAAAAATCGGTGGTTTGAAAGAAAAATTACTGGCCGCACATCGTGGCGGAATTAAGACGGTAATTATTCCAGCAGATAACGAAGCGGACTTAAAAGAAATCCCCGATAACATCACGGGTGAAATGAACATACGTCCGGTGAAGTGGATCGATGAAGTGCTGGATGTGGCTTTAGCGCACTCTCCAGAGCCATTTACTGATGAGGAGTATCAGGCGTTAGAAGATAAAGCCAATAACACTGGAGCGGCTCAATCGGGAGCGGTACAAGCACACTAATTTCATTTCAAGTGTTTATAAAGAAGAAGCTCTAAGTAACATCGTATTTTCTTAGAGCCTCTTTCTATTTTAACTTTTATAATATTTTTCAAATTAAAAAAATAAATGATCGAATTTGCACTGTAGTACCCAAAAAATCCTTTGCGAGTAAGTGTAAAATTAACTATGCAATGAGGGTATCGTTTGTCCATACATATTTGTTTATAAACTTATGTCGTTTGCTGCTTTAAGGCTGCATACACTGGGTAGAAATGTAAAGTGAATTTTCAATTCTGCTAGGGTCTTTTAGTGAAACGGTTAAAAACCACGCATAATCAGTATTCTTAACCGTAAAAATACATTGTCTCCTTGACCCCCTATAACGCAGTTGGTATAAATCAAGTCCAGTTATCACGGGGGGTGCGGCCACTCTATCGTTCTTCATGATAGAAAAATAAGGCCAGATCGTGACAAGCTTTTTAGGGACCGCAATCTAGTCCAAAATTCAAAAATATATTTAATTCTGATAAAGCATTTGCTTTGCCGGAGCAATAATAAAGAGGTGTTAGAGTGAATAAATCCGAGCTGATAGAAGCGATAGCAACGTCTGCAGATATTCCAAAAGCAGCAGCAGGTAGAGCATTAGATGCAATGGTTGATTCTGTTGCAGAAGCATTGAAACAGGGCGACCCAGTAGTTTTAGTTGGTTTTGGAACTTTCAGTGTTAAAGATCGCGCGGCTCGAACAGGTCGTAATCCGCAAACAGGTCAGCCAATTCAAATTGCAGCCGCTAGAATCCCAAGTTTTAAAGCTGGCAAAGCATTAAAAGACGCAGTCAATTAATTCATTTGTTACATTCGATATTTGTTTTTGATTAACAATTATAGGATGGAGTAAAAAAGTAAAATGTAAAACAGTTTAGCTGTACTTAAAAAGGCGCATCTTTATTTATATGGATGCGCCTTTTTACATTTTTAAAAAGCGCGTAGATTCGTCAAAATTGTATAAAAATAAATTTAGCATACAAAAAATCGAACAATTTAAATCAAATAGTATAAAAGAGGGTCAGCATGTTACAGAGTTTACGAGATAACCTTAAAGGAGCTGTGGCGGTTTTTATCATTGCTTTAATGGTTGTTCCTTTAATGCTTTTTGGTTTGGATTCGTTATTTGTTAACAATGGTTCAAGTCAAGAAGTCGCCTCAGTTGGTGGAGAAGAGATTACGGAATTAGAACTGTCTCGGGCAATCTCATTTAGAAAAAGCCAATTGCAATCACAGTTTGGAGACGGTTTACCAGCCGATTTTATATCTGATGAAAACTTACGTGCTCCAGTATTAGATTCATTAGTTAAAAGAAAAGTATTAGCACAAGCAGCTGTTGATGGTGGCATGACAATGTCTGATCAAAGAATTAATGAATTGGTCATCAGTGCTCCTGATTTTCAGGTTGACGGAAAGTTTAATCAAGAACGTTTTCGCTTGATGGTCAATGGTATGGGATATACTGCGACAGGTTACTTAGCGCAGATCAAAGAAGATATGGTTTTGAATCAGCAAGTAGCTGGACTATCTTCTTCTGGATTTATCACTGACGAAGAGCTGGCGTTAACAACATCAATATCGCAACAAGCTAGGGATTTTTATTATTTAACTGTTCCTGCTGCTCCGATAGAGGCTACTGTTGAAGTTTCTAATGAAAATGCTGTTGCTTACTACGAGGAAAATAAAGCAAATTACATGAAGCCTGAAGAGGTAACGATTGAGTATTTGGAGCTGCAAGTTTCAGAATTAGAAGATTCAATTGATGTTTCTGAAGAAGAGTTAAAGGCTCAGTATGAGCAAGAAGTTAAGGCGTTTTCTGCTAGCATTGAACGTAAGGCCTCTCATATATTAATTGAACCAAAAGAAGATGGTTCCGATCAGCAAATCATAAAAGAAATACAAGCTAAGATTTCTGCTGGTGAAGACTTTGCTGTACTAGCAACAGAGTACTCAGATGATTTTGGGTCAAAAGAAAATGGCGGTGATCTTGGTTATACCAACGGTGATGCCTTTCCTCAAGAATTTGAAGATGCTTTATCAGGCCTTAGTGTTGGTGCAGTTTCTGCTCCTGTAGAGACAGATGCTGGTTTTCATTTGATCAAATTAGTAGAAGAGCGTGGTGCTGAGCCGCCAAGTTTTGAAGATGATAAAGCGCGGATTGAAACTGCGATTAAAAGAGGGCAAGCAGAAGATTTGTTTGTTGAGCTAAAACAACAATTTGAAGATGTCACTTACAATGCATCTAATTTTACAGAAGCAGGAAAAGAGTTAGGCTTGGCGGCAAAGAAAATTGGTCCGTTTACCCGTTCAGGTGGTTTTGGCGTCGCGAGTAATCCAAGAATAGTTGATGCTGCGTTTAGCGATCTGGTGTTGGTGGAAGGTAATAATAGCGATGCAATCGAAATATCACCTGATCATCTTTTGGTTCTTCGTGTAACAGATCATCAACTGCCTCGTGAGCTAACTTTTGATGAAGTTAAAAACGACGTCGTGCGATTACTCCGATCAGAAGCTGCTTCAAACAAAGTGAAAGAAATTGGAGAAGCTTTAAAAGCAGAAATTGCGAGTGGTAAAAGTGTAGAAGACGTAGCCAAAGCTAACGAGTACGAATGGCAAGTGAGTTTAAATACAAGTCGTACTGATGCAAAAATCTCACGCGATATCTTGAGCCATGTGTTTACAATGCGCCGACCAAGTGGATCATCTGTTACTGATGGTGTGCAGTTAAATAATGGCAATTATGCTGTGATAAATTTGACGAATGTAAAAGACGGGGATATCTCAGCACTCACAAAAGCAGAAAAAGATAACCTTCGACAACGTTTGGCCGGAATTGCTGGCCAATCATCTTATAGTGCTTATGAATTAGTATTAGAAGAAGATGCCGATGTAAAATTATAGATCTGAGGTAATCGATATTTAAGTTTTAGTTCTTGAAGCATATATATAAACTATTACGGCTAAAATTTATCGTTATTCAAGTCTATTTGAAAAAGGCGTGATCAGTTTTACTGGATAAACTGGTTACGTCTTTTTTATTTTTGATGAATTATTATTGTATTTGAAATTTGTTGTCGAATAATACTGAGGTGTTTAGCCACCAAACACTTTCCAGCAATTCCTTCCATCTTCTTTTGCTTCGTATAATGCTTTGTCGGCAGCTTCTATCCAGTCCGCAGGTGATTCTATATCGAGAGTTAAAGTTGCTAGACCTAAACTAATCGTAAATTTTATTTCTGTTTTGTCATAAATAACTGTCAGTCCCTCAATCATCTTTCTGAGTCTTTCTGCAAAGGATTGGCAACCATCTTTGTCAGAATTATACAGGATTATAGTAAACTCTTCGCCGCCATACCTTCCAGCAATATCAACATCTCTAATGGTTTTGCGAACTGTTTCTGCGGTTTTTCTAATAACTTCATCTCCGGCTTGATGCCCGAAGGTATCATTTACTTTTTTAAAATGGTCGATATCGAACATAACTAGGCTGCAGTTAGCATTGCTTCGACTAAACCGTTTGTATTCGCTAATTAAACATTCTTCCCACCACCCACGATTAAACAACCCTGTTAAGCGATCAGTTCGACTGAGATGTTCTAGTTGAGAGTTAGCTTCTTGTAAGCTCAGTTTGTTGACAGCCGTGTCTGTAACGTCGTAAACAATCAAGCAGATATGATCTACTTCATGCTGTAAACCAATCAAAGGCATGATAGTGCAGTTTTGATACATAAATTCTGCGCGGCCGGTAATTGGTCTGTAATTTTTAAATCGAAAAAGGTATGGGCGTTGCTCCCAAGTTGTAAATGCAGAGTTGTGAAGCATAAATACTGATTGGGCTTTTCTTTTAAACCATTTTTCAGGTAACTCGGGAAATAATGAAAAAATAGTTTTTCCCATCACTTCGGTAGGCATTAAGGCACTATGGTTTTGCATAAAACCATTCCATAACGTTATTTTATAATTGCGGTCCATAACGACTAAACCAGCACCAATGTTTTGAAGGACATCCAGTAGCCAATGAAATTCATGCAATTCATTATTTTGATTTGAAAGTTTCATTGAGTAATTTGCATTAGGCTTATTTGCGTTAGGCGAGAAGGCAATCGATTTTTGTGAACAAACGTTTTACTGAGTCCTCAGTAAGGATCAATAATAGATCGCAATCAACGTGATGGTTTTCGACTTTGTAATTAATTTCAATAACGAGTGCTTGCTTCCAAAGTCGATTGGTATTATTTAGAAGGTCTGCTATGCAGACGTGTTGTCCCAATAACATCGGCGCACCAAAGCTAAATTCAATATCTAGTTGTTCGGCAATACCTTTTAAGCAAGCTCCGCTTAAAACGCTGGCTGTGTCCATTAGCAGCTCTTGCTGGGCGTGATCATCGATTTCGCCTTCATACTTTAATAGCTTTGCGAGATCGGTAAAGCTAGCATCATTAAAGATCAGCATAGCTTCACCTGCTAAACCACCTCCTAAAAAGCCTTGGCAGACTCCCGAGACAGTCGAAGAATCTTGAAGCGATTGAAGAGCCATGGCGATATCATTGGAAGACAGTATGTCGACATGCGGGATAGAAAGTATGACAAACTCTTTAAGTAGTCGAGCTAGGTTGTCACCTGCTTGCCCCATCGCAATATTGCTGATTTCTTGAAGGCAATCTCGTTGATCTTCATTAAGTTGAATTTGATTTTTGTTTTCCATAACCCTTGTTCTTTTCAGTTTTGGCTTGTATTAATGTTCTACGTTTTCCAGTGATAAGCAGCGCTAATGTTAATCACAGGTATGGTGGTAGGGTAACAATAATTTCAGCTATGAGTTTTTAGAGATTTCCCTAATTAAAGAGTAGGCAAAGAACGGATATCTTTCCGTGATTTTTATCTGAAATTACCATATTTTTGTTTTTGGCAAAAAAATAATAGAATAACAGCGTCAAATTTTTGACGGTATATATGATAAGAGAATTATCGTGATATTTTTTAGTCATAAAAAAATACATCGTTGCGTGCAAGCGTTTAAAAGTTATTTTTTCTTTGCAGTGCTATCGCTAGGTTTTATAGCTCTTCTTCAAGGCTGCCAAAGAAAAGAAAGTGATTTATTGATTTATGAAAATAAGTGTCAGGATAGTCTCAGTAGTATTGATGAATTGTTAAAGCAGTTAAAAAAAGAGGCGGAAAACATACAGCCAGATTTTGATTCGAACAGTGAAAGGGTTGAGTTTAAACTGAGAGTGGTGAATTCAATACTTATTCAGATAAATAATGCGCTTAATGATTCTAAACTAAAGAGCTTGCTTTATACCGATGCTTCAGAAAATGAAGGTCTAATGAAAGCTGCGGCATTAAGCTGTAAAAACTTAATTGTGCAGAGGCAGCAGTCTCTATTTTCTGATTCCAAAATTTACAGTCAGATTAGCCAATTAGACCTATCTGAATCGCCAGTTACGACACAACATTTCTATAACAAGCTCTTATCATTGTTCCGTGGGTATGGCGCGAATAGATCCAGCGAAGATAAAGCAAAAATTTTAACGTATCAACACACTATAGCCGAAAGTAAAAACAAGCTTAGCAACTGTTCATACGACAATTCAATGACTTCTTGTTTGGCCCATGCTGAAAATATGAGGAATGAAAAAATAAAATTGGCAAAAATATTGGGTTATCCAAATTTATCGATGATGATGTTAGAGCAATCAATGGCGATAGATAAAGCTGTAGTATTGAGCTTTATAGAAGCGGTCGAAAACAAAATGAATGTTTCGCTTGGCAACTACACCAATAGGGATGTGTCGAGCAAGACTGATTCCGGAGCTCTTAATCATTCAGGTAAGGCTAGGCTAATTTATCCTGATTTTAGACAAGGTGTTTTTGAAGCAGTAACTACTTTATTCAAAGTGGAATTTTTCCCATCTAAAAAAGAACTGAATCAACAAGTGAGTTTCACAGCTGAATATTATGATGTTTTAAAGGATGGGAAAAAAATTGGTCTGTTAGGAATCAATATCGTCGATGGCTCTTTGGTTGACACTAATAATGATTTTCACCCTATCAAAAGTGGTATAAAAGTTAATGAATTTTCAAGCGAAATTGCTTTAGGCATGAATATAGATGAGCAATTGCCAGAAGCTTCGATAGTTTTGCTAGTTGAAAATAAAAATGAATTTTCTGAAAAGCAACTGATTCCTGCAAAAGCGGCGGAAGATTTAATTCTTATGATGGGGCAATATATGTCCCATCTTTCAGCCAATGAACAAATATGGCAGTTAAATTCAGGTATGGCGGTTGAAAGGGACTTTGATCGAGTCTCTGGCTATGTTCTTCAGGCGTGGTTTTCTCGGCCTAAATTACTTCGAAAAATATTGTTCGGCGCTAGTAAAAAGTATTTAAATGATTATAAGAAAATATCCAGTCAGCTATCATTTTATGATATTCAGAAAGAGTTAATTATAGTCAGGTTAAGGATGGTGTTTTTAGAGTTGCCGACAAACATGTCTTCATCTAAAAAATTAGAAGTATTAAATGGCTCGCTGAAAAATTTTCTCGAAGTTTACTCCTTGAATACTACACCGGAAGAAAATAATGAAATCGTTCATAGGATGCTTGAATGCCACTCTTATTGCTATGAAGCGCTTTGGTCGAGGATGATAGCTGCTGATTTAATGACGGTCATCAATCAGTGGGACGAATTAGATGAAGTAATGGTTAAGCGTTTTATGAGTAAAATTGTATTGCCGGGAGCTTCAAGCACTGCAGAAGATGCGGTGAATGATTTTTTAAATCGGCCTTATAACTCGGATGCTTTTTTTGATTATATGTCACAAAAGGTTTTGTAATACGCTAATTTTTTAAACTTCATGACAGGCGATACAGCGATCGGCAGATTCTGTTTTTCTTTCTAATAGGGCAGGTGTAGTTGATACGCATTTGTCAGTCACTATGGGGCAGCGTGTTCTAAAACTGCATCCGCTGGGAGGACTTAAAGGGGAGGGGAGATCGCCATCTAGAAACTGTTTGTTTTTTAAATTATTTGATTTTGGATCAGGTTTTGGAACAGCACTGATTAATGCTTTTGTGTAGGGATGCATTGGATTGTTGTAAACATCATCGCTTAATCCAACTTCTACAGCTTTACCCAAATACATCACCATAATTTTATGACTGATATGCCGGACAATATGTAAATCATGAGCGATAAAAATTAGTGCTAGATTCATTTCTTTTTGTAAATCCATTAATAGATTTACAATCTGAGCCCTAATAGAAACGTCGAGAGCACTGACAGGCTCATCACAAATAATGAGTTTAGGTTTTAAAATTAACGCTCGTGCAATACCTATACGCTGGCATTGGCCTCCGGAAAATTCGTGAGGGTAGCGGTTGATAAGATTTTTCGCTAAGCCTACTTTTTCCATAATGCTGTATACGCGTTCTTTCATTTCAGCTTTGGGTAAACTTTTTTCATAAACGGTTAAAGGCTCAGAAATGATTTGAAATAAGGTCATCCGGGGATTTAATGCCGCTAACGGATCTTGAAAAATAACTTGCATGTTCTTACGTTCGTCACGCAATTCAGATTTACTTAAGCCAGCAACCGATTTGCCGCTGAGAAAAACATCCCCAGCTGTCGGTTTGATTAACTGAAGTATTCCTCGAGCAAGCGTTGATTTCCCGCAACCGCTTTCACCAACAACACCTAAGGTTTCTCCGGCATTTAATTCAAAGCTAATGCCATCGACAGCTTTAAGCGTTTGTTTGCTGGAAAATATCTTGCTCTGATCCTGAATTTTAAAATGCACTTTCAAATCAGAGACTTTTAGTAGAGGTTGGTTACTGCTCATCATATTTTGATTGTTTTTTGAATTAGTTCCAGTCTTCATGCAATGTCCTCCCGGTGACATGCCTTAAGATGCCCTGAGGCAACTTGAACAAGAGGAGGCGATGATTCGTTGCATATCGTCTGAACATACTCGCAGCGCTCTGCAAAGGGACAGCCGGGCTTTTTGTTGACTAAGTTCGGAGGGTTTCCTGGAATACTATATAAGGGTTCGTCGTGAGATTGGTCGGGTCTAGGAACTGAGTGCAATAACCCTTTTGTATAAGGGTGATGGGGACGATAAAAAATATCATCGAGACTCCCATGTTCCATCGCTTCTCCAGCATACATCACTAACACTTCATCACAAACACTCGCCACAACGCCAAGATCATGAGTAATCATAATAATACTGGAATTGAACTCTTCTTTGATCTCGTTAAAAAGCTGCAGAATTTGCGCTTGCACAGTTACATCGAGCGCTGTTGTTGGTTCATCGGCAATTAATAATTGTGGTTTGCAGAGTAATGCCATCGCGATAGCTACGCGTTGTCGCATCCCGCCGGAAAACTCATGAGGATATCTTTCTAATCGGTTTTTCGCGTCAGGGATTTTGACTAAGTCGAGCATGTCTAGCGCTCGTTTTTTAGCGTCTTTTTTACTTAATCCTTCGTGTAGAGTAAGCACTTCGGCCATTTGTGAAGAAATACGCATGTACGGATTAAGCGAAGTCATTGGATCTTGAAATATCATCGCGATTTGTTTTCCGCGAATTTTATTGAGTGTCGCTGTTTTTAAGGTCAATAAATTTTGACCGTTGAAATCGATTGAGCCGGTCACAGTCGCATTATCGGCAAGAAGGCCCATCATGCTTAATACGGATTGCGTTTTACCTGAACCTGATTCGCCAACAATGCCGAGTGTTTTTCCTGGTTCAATGGAAAAGTTTAAATCGGTTACTGCGCCAACGTCACCATCAAGAGTGGAGAAGGTAACGTTTAAATGTTTAACGTCGAGTAAAGCCACAAGTTAATCTCTATTTAAAATCGTCTTATTTGTATATTTTAGCCATCTTTTTTAAGGAGCTGTTTCTATCTATCTTTAGGGTCGAGCGCATCACGTAAACCGTCGCCAATAAAATTAAAACAAAATAAAGTCACGGCTAAAAAAGTGGCTGGAAAAACTAACGACCACCAAGAAACTTCCATATCTTCTGCACCTTGATTCACAAGAGCGCCCCAGCTAGTCAGCGGTTCTTGAACGCCAAGACCAAGAAAGCTTAAAAAGGATTCGATTAAAATCACTTGCGGAATGGTTAAGGTGATATAAACAATAACCACACCGAGTAAATTAGGAATGATGTGTCTGCGAATGATTTGAAAATTGCTGACGCCGCTCGCTTCCGCTGCTTCGATAAATTCTTTTTTTCGCATACTTAACGTTTGCCCGCGGACTATTCGGGCCATGTCGAGCCAATTAATGGCTCCAATCGCCACGAAAATTAAAATTAAATGCCGACCAAACACAACCATCAATAAGATCACAAAAAACATAAAAGGGATGGTGTACATGACGTCAACAATTCGCATCATGAAGTTATCTACTTTGCCACCCATAAAGCCGGCTGTTGCGCCGTAGGTAACACCAATTAACAAACTCACAATAGTGGCAACAATTCCCACCATTAAAGAAATGCGTCCGCCATAAAGTGTTCGTACAAAAAGATCTCGACCAATGCCGTCTGTACCAAAATAATGGTTGGTACTTAACGATGGTGGTTGTTGAATATGATCCCAGTCGGGATCATCAAAAGCGTAGGGACTTAATAAAGGAGCAATTAACACTAAAACAATAATGATGCCGAGGATAATTAACGAGGCAACAGCGGCATGATTATGAAAAAGTCTGTTTTTGGCATCGGCCCAAAGGCTTCGCCCTTGAAGCTCTTTGGGTGGCTGATTCGTAAGTTGATTGTCTGTTAGTTGGATGTCGCTCATGAGTATCGCACCTTAGGATCAAGTAGTGCATACAGCACATCCACAATTAGATTAAATGCAATAATTAATACGCCGTAAAAAATGACAACGCCCATGACTAATGTGTAATCACGATTTAAAGCACCTTGCACAAAGTATCGGCCTAATCCGGGAATGCCGTAGATTTGTTCTATCACCACGGAACCAGTAATCACACCAGCAGCGGCAGGTCCTAAATAGGAAACAACGGGAAGTAAAGCTGGTTTTAATGCGTGGCGAGTAATCACCTTCCAGCTCGATAATCCTTTTGCTCGTGCGGTGCGGATATAATTACTGCGTAAAACTTCAATCATTGATGCGCGAGTAATTCGCGCAATAAATGCGACTTGTAATAGCGCGAGAGAAATTGTCGGTAAAATTGTATTGGCAAAATTACCATTGTCCCATCCGCCAGCGGGTAGCCATTTTAAATGCACGGCTACGCCAAGAATTAAGAGAGGGGCGACCACAAAGTTTGGAACTGAAATTCCTGTCATGGCTAATGTCATCACGCCATGATCAACCAATGAGTTTTGTTTTAACGCAGCAATAATACCAAGGGTTCCACCAATGAATAAGGCGATTAATATTGCCGATAAGCCGATGCGAAGAGAGACAGGAAAACCGCTGGCGATCAATTCATTAACCGTAAAATCTCGGTATTGAAAAGAAGGGCCAAAATCACCGCGTAATACATCCCAAAGATAGCGGCCGTATTGTTTTATTAGTGGCTCATCCAGATGATATTTTGCATTTAAGTTTGCTTCAACTTGAGGAGGTAAGGCTCTATCTGTATCAAAAGGACCGCCGGGTGCAGCACGGATCATAAAAAAAGCGAGAGAAATGATCACCAATAATGTTGGTATGGCGATAAGCAAACGTTTAAAAATATAATTCCACATAGGGTTCAGCTTTTTTCTGGTGTTTTTTTTAATGTTCTAGTATGTAAAAATCTTTTGAATATAGGTGGTCCATAATGTTGTTGGTATAGCCTCCAACATAAGGTTTTACTAAACGCTTGGTGGTGTAGTAATAAATTGGGATATAAGGGAAGTCGTTAAGCATGAGCGTTTCGGCTTGTTGCAAAAATGAGGTGCGCTCTTCAGGGGTTTTGGCTTGAATAGATTGTGAGACTAATCGATCAAATTTTGGATCTCCATAACCCGTGTTATTCATTTCGTTGTAAGACAAGCCCATTTCAATGAAGCTAAAAGCATCGTTGTAATCGCCAATCCACCCAGCTCTGAATGCTTGGGTCACGCGTTGTTGTTGGCGTACATCCAAATATACTTTCCATTCTTGGTTAATAATTGTGGTGAGAACACCAAGATTTTTTTTCCACATAGCGGCAATGGCCAGAGCGACTTTTTTGTGGTTTTGATGGGTGTTGTAACGAATTTCAACGCGGAAAGGATTTTTTTCTGAGTAACCTGCTTTTTTATAAAGTTCTTTTGCTTTTGCTCGCCGATCTTCTTGAGAGAGTTTCCCCCAAGGGTATTCTTTCGATTCATAATTCAGTGTCCCGGGAGGGACCCAACCATAAGCCGGTAATGAACCATCTTTTAATACTTTGTCAGTGAGTATTTCACGATCAATAGCCATAGAAAGGGCTTGTCGTAATTCAACGGGAGAATCTTTAAAAGGGGGTTGGGTAAGATTCAGACCATAATAATAAATACCTAAATAGGGAACGATGTGTAATTCATCAGGGAGCGTTTCTTTTAAGCGATCGATTTGGCTGACGGGTAATTGGTAAGTGAAATCAAGTTCACCGGCTCTGTAACGCAATACTTCGCCGTTTAAATCTTCAGTAGGATAAAAGTAGACGCTATCGATAATGGTATTTTCATTGTCCCAATACTGTTTATTTCTGACGAGCTTAACGTGAGATTGTATTTCCCACTCGTCTAACATATATGCACCATTAGACACTAAGTTCCCAGGGCGTGTATGTTTGCCACCATGTTTTTTAAAGCTACCGGGGTGAATGGGATAGGCTGTTGCGTGAGCGAGAAGACCAAGGAAAAAAGGAGTAGGGCTGTGAAGTTTGACGCGCAGGGTTTTTTCATTAAGTGCATTTACGCCGAGTTCGGTAATGGGTAGATCCCCACTGATAATTTTACCGGCGTTAACAATGGGCGCCAACATTTGAGAATAATTAGATGCAGTTATTGGGTCAACAACTCGCCGCCAACTGAAAACAAAATCGTCGGCGGTAACGGGATCGCCATTGGACCATTTTGCTGTGGGTCTGATATGAAATATGTATTCTTTGCCGTCATCACTAATATCCCAAGAACTTGCGACTCCTGGCATTAATTCTCCGCTAGGTGTTTCACTAATTAAGCCTTGATACAAATCACGATGAATATGTGAAGAGGGAACACCTTCTGCGATATGCGGATCTAGACTGTGTGGTTCGGTTCCATTGCCTCGGTGAAACACTTGCTCTTTAGCAAGTTTTACGTCGGAAGGAGGAGCAGAGAGAGAAGGGATGGAAAACAAAGAAGAGAGTAGGATGGTGAAACAAGAAATTTTTAAAAAAGAGCGTGAGGAGAAAAAACTACGAAATCGCAGGCGGAAGTATTGACGAGATGAAATGTTTATAAATATGGTAGTCAATGTTTTTCTCTGCTAGCTCGGTTGTTAATCTGCAACGACTAACAAGTAGGTTATAAGTCAATTTTGCTTGAAAAACATAACACGCAAAATACGTCTGTTAAGTTCGAAGATAGCTGCCAGCCAATTAACGGATTTAAGATTAAGGATAAAGTGCTGTTAACTCTTCTTTTGATTTTTTTTTGTTGGCAAATTTCAAAAACGCTTGGTGATTTTTTCTGTCTGCCTGCTTAAAGGAGACCATCGCATTCCATAATGCTTTGCCAGACCATGTGGCACTAGTTTCATTACCATAAAGTATTTTATCAAGCTGTTCCAGTGATTTTGTAACGTCGGCTGAGCCACATCGATTTGAGATGTCAGATAATGACGCAGGTTGAGATAATTGCCAATAATGTTGTGCCCACTGAGATAAATAATCACGGGCTTTCGCTGCCTGATTATCATTACAGGCATGTCTAAAATGATTAAAAATTTTATTGAGGTTTTTTGTCGAGTGCTCGTCGTCTTGAGTGCCGTAGCTATTTTCAGTTAGTCGGTCAGTCTTACGTAGTCGTAACCACGAAAAGAAGAAAAACAAAGCGCAGGCTGCAATAATAAGATTACTAACGATAAGGCTGACAAAAAATTTATTAGAAAAGTAGCTTCCAGATAAAAATGAATTTGAATTGTTTGAACCTAAATTAGAATTAATGGCTGATTCAAAACCGGGGCCCATATTATTTGGAGCGCTGTTGGTAGATACGTTTCCCCCTAGACCGTTGGCAGAATTAGGATTAAAGGCAGCTGGTGCCACTGTGAAAGTTTGTGCAGAAAGTGTTGTTGTTTTTTGTTGATTTGAAATTGTATCCCACCAAGTCACACTAATTTCAGGTAATGTAATGGGGCCAGATTTTGATGGGACGATGGCAAAATTTTCAATTCTGTATCCTGTGACACCAGAGCTCTCTTTAATGTCATCGAACTGAGGTTGGTCGGAGTAAAATTTAATACCGTCAACATTTTGCTCTGGAATAGGGGGTAATTGTGACGAGGTTAAACCTTTCGCATTAATTGTAATTGACCGAGTAATCGGTTCGCCCACAACAAATCTGTCTGGGTCGCTGCTCCAATGCTGCTCTATGGATACGTTTTGTGTGGGTAGCCAATCGGCACCTGTGTAACTGGCTGGCTTTGCCTTTACGTTTAGAGCTCTTTCACTTGTTCGAAATTTTCTTGTGGTGCCATTAGAAAAAAATGGGCTTCGGTCCCAGCTGCTTCTTTGGTTTGAAATAACCGCTAACCAACTTAAAGACGGGATGATTAGCTCACCACTTTTTTGAGGGAAAACAGCATAAACAACTTCATTGACACGGTAGGGCCTTTGCTCAATATTTTTACGATAGGTAGTGTCGGACACTTTTTCGACGATAGCATTTTCAACCGCAAACTCATTAGCTGCTGCAATCTCCCTTAAGTCCACAGCCGTATGTATTTTTACGGTAACTAACAGTTGTTCTTGTACAAATAATTCTGTTTTGTTGAATTCGGTTGTTGCAAAAAGGTCTCTACGTTCACTCCCTGAATCTGAAACATTTGATTCGTTTACGGTTATTGCGATTGCATCGCTGTAGGCATCTTTAAATTCAAAACTTGGTATTAATAAGTTGCCCGTTTTTTTAGGTGTTATGACTATGTTCCATTCTGTCCAGCCTTCAGTTCTTCCGTTGATACTTCTAAATTGATTGTTCCGTTGTTGATTGATCACGTCGAAATCTTGTTTGAGTAGTTCAAAGTCAGGGCCGCCATACCCTACTTGCTCGTTTAAGCGCACTGTTAGCAGTAAAGATTCATCTTTGCTGATAACGGTTCTATCGACTTTAGTGGTAAGGCTGGCCGCGAAAGCGAGATTCGGAGTGGTCATGCTGAAAAAAAACAGAAAGAGAATAGGTAAGTAAGAGGAAAAATGATTTCTCTTAAGCCGGAGGTTAACAGTTTTATTTAAGGCGAAAATATTCATAACGTTAAATAGTATTTCCTGAAAAAAGTAGATTTTTTTAATGAAAAAACGTTGTTAAAAATTAGAGGCGGTTACCAGCGCTCGGCAGCGTCATTTTCCGGTGGAGCCCATTGGCCTCGCTGGTATTGCTGGCGAAGCTGGCGATGTTGATATTCAAATTTCCGGCGTAATAATCCGCTTGGATCATCAGGTACTTGTCGTAACCATTGTTCTAAGGCCTGTTGCTGTTCGTTGTTTGGTTCCTTGTCGCTGTCTATTTTTGATAATTTTTTTGTATTCTTTTCTTCTTTCTTTTTATTGTTATCTTTGTTTGGAGTATCCTGATTAGTACGCTTGTCTTCTGAAAGTTCCTCTTCTTCATCTTGGTTTTTTCCTGAGGAGCTACTCTCTTTGTCCTTATCTTCATTTTGCTTTTCGTCTTCGCCTGCTAATTTTTGATCGGCGAGTTCTTGAGCAGACTTTTCATCAGTTGCATCTTGCGATGCATTCCCATCAGCAGCTTGGTCCTGTTGATCTTTATTTTGGTTTTGTTCACTTTTGCCAGTTTGTTCTGAATTTTCATTTTTCTGATCAGGATCATTTTCTTCTGAATTCGAATCCCCTTCTTTTTTCTCTTTAGCTCCATCCGAATTTTGTGATTGACTATCTTGATCCGATGATTTGTCGCCATCTTTTTCTTGATTTTTTTGTTCTTGCTTTTGTTTTAGCAATTTTTCAACGAGCTCTTTATTAAACTCGACATTTGATTTTTTAGGTGTGCTACTTGTTAGATGAGGAGCTGATTGATCAGGGTTACTGGAATTAAATAAGTCTAGTGCCTTGTTATAAGACTCTATCGCTTCAGAGAGCTTGCCTGCTTTAGCAAGCGCGTTACCGTGATTGTATAAATCACTGATATTCGTGCCTTGTGAAAAAGATTCTGCGGCCGCCTCATAATCTTTATTGCGGTATTCTGCGGAACCGCGCCACTGAGGGTTTTTGAATTGTTGTATTGCAGATTCAGCGTCATTGTTTTGTAAACTTTTCTGGCCTTGCTGATCAGATCGTAGCCATAAATCATCCCAGCCGAATGCATAGCTAGGTTCTGGAATAAATAAAGCGAGACAGGCAACAGAAAGTAGCCATCCACGTCGAAAGGATAATGCAATAATGGGCAGTAATAAAAGTGCTAATAGATGTCCTTGATCTTTCCAGCTATCAAATTGTCGCTCGCTTTTTGTATCTGTTTTGTTGTTTGACGAATTGACATTTAAATTCTGAACATTTGTTTTGTTGTTGATTAACTCTAAATCTTTGTTGTCGGCGCGCAATGGGGAATAAGTTCCACTGAGTGCATTGGTCAATGAAATTAACTGAGATTGGTTGAGTTTTGCTATCACAATATTGCCGGCCCTATCTTTTGCAAAACCACCATCTTCAATAGGAATTGGTGCGCCTTCTGTAGTGCCGACGCCTAAAATTGATAATTTAAAGGGTTTATTTATTAAGCTTTTTTCGAGAGCGGGTATTGCCGCTGAATCAATGCTGTCTGTAACAACTAAAATTTTTCCCTCGGCTAGACCAGAATCTTTAAATAGTTGAATCGCTTTTTCTATCCCCATTTCAATATTGCTACCGCGTAAAGGCATCATGTCGGGAGAGAGTGATGTTAATAAATTGGTAATGGTGTCCACGTCATCTGTCAGTGGACTGACGACGTGGGCTTCGCCAGCATATACAATAAGAGCTGTTAAGCCTTCAATACGCTGGTTTAAAAAATCAGTTAACTTGTAACGTGCTCTGATTAATCGCGATGGTTTTATGTCTTCGGCAACCATTGAAGGAGAAAGATCAAACACAATAACAACAGCACTCTGTGATTGATGTAATGGTTGAGGTAATTTTTGCCATGTAGGCCCAGATAATGCCAAACAAGTTAATACCCATCCAAATGCAACACCCCATAATGGCCATCGAGCTGTTTTGGTAACAGAGCTATCGAGTAGGTGCTGTAGTAAGTCAGAAGGAATTAATTGTTGCCATTGTGAATGTTGAGATTTTTTATTCCAGAGCAAAAGGCATAGTAATAGCGCGGGTACTATTGCTAGTAACCAAAGCGGCCGTAAGAAATGAAAATGAGTGAAAAAATCTTGCATTGTTTTATGTGTTACCGTTTTTAATCATTATCTTATTTATAAAATAATTATATGTTTGTCTCTAAGTTATTTGTCGTATTATTTTTTCTAGTGAACCAAAGGTTGGTTAACGCCATTAATAGACTTAATAAAAACGCAAAACCTAGCGGCCAATAAAAAAGTGCATTGATGGGGCGATAACTTTCTGCTTCTTGTTCTTGTGGCTCTAAAATATCTAACTCGTTATAAATTCTTTCTAATTCTGCTGTATTCTCGGCTCTGAAATATTGACCGCCTGTGCTTTCGGCAATGGTATTTAATGTTTTTTCATCGAGATCCATCGACGGATTTACGCTTCTAGCGCCAAAGCTACTTCCAAAAACACCAGGGATGACTAATTCGTTGGCTCCTATACCGATGGTATAAATTTTCACGCTGGATTGGCTGGCCAGTTCAGCAGCTTGCAGAGGTTCTACTTCACCGGCGGTATTTGCACCATCGGTTAGTAAAATGAGTACTCGGCTGTTTTCTGGTCGATCTAATAATCGCTTTGTCGCTAATCCAATAGCATCGCCAATTGCGGTTTTTTCTCCGGCAAAACCTAAACGAGATTCTTGCAGTAATGTGTTGACGGTTTTTCTATCGAAGGTTAGTGGGGCTTGTAGATAGGCTTGCGTGCCAAATAAGATTAGCCCTAGTCGATCGTCTTTACGTCGCTCTACAAAATCACCCACCACTTTTTTAACAACGGTTAAGCGATCAACTCGTTCATCGTTAATTATCATGTCTGCTGTTTGCATGCTGCCAGAAATGTCCACGGCGATTAATAAATCTCGACCACTTGTGGGTACACGAATAGGGTCGCCGATCCATTGCGGACCTGCTGCTGCAATGAGAGAGGCAATCCACAGCAGTGACATTAGTGCTAGCGAAAAAGCATTTTTTCCGTGAATGCTTTTGTGGTTTTGTGAAATTGATTGTAATTCGTTAAAAAATGGTACACGTACAGCTGCGTTTTCTTGTTTAGCACGAGGAGCAAGCCAATAAACCAAAAAAGGCAGAGGGATGAGAATAAAAACGTAAGGCAAACTAAATTCAAGCATAGCGTATTCCTTGAATAGTTTGATTATTTGTTGGTTTGTTGGTGTGAAATGTTATCCAAAACAAAATAGCTTTGTGAATAGATGCAATATCTTTTGACGTAATGTTTGTTTTTCTGATGTCTTGATAGGGTAGTGTGATGATTTTTCTAGCTGGCCCTTTGACGAAGGATAAATGTTTTTTGTCAATTATCTTGCTGTTAATCTTTTCATCGAGGAATACTAACCATTCTTCGCCTTGTAACGGTTCAACACCTTGTTCCGGATAGGCCGTTAAAGCGGTTCTACGCAAAATTTCAGAGACATTTTGTAAATACGTTTTTACATTTTTATGTTGTATGAGTGACGTTTTTTCAGAGTTCAAAAGCGCGATGGCAGATTTTCGATATTGTTGTTGTTTTTTTTGTTGTAGAAATTTCCAAATAAAAAAAGTGATGAGGCCAAGCGATATTATGGCCAAAATCCACCAGCCAGGAGCTGGGGGCCATATGCCAATAGGTTCTGGTAATTGGATATCCTTTAATTGAGATAAAGGATCTTGTGATAATAAATCATTGTCGTTCATAATTGGATTCTAACGATGCTTAGATTTTGGGTTAAATATTTTTCGCATTTGATCCACTTCGTTATCGGTAGTACTAAAGCTAAAAAGGTTGATTTTTAGTTTTTGGCATTGATGAATAATACTTTGTTGCCGAGTTTCGAAACGTTGTCGGTATTTTTGTTGTAAAGCTTTATCGTAGGCAGCAATTTGTAAACGTTGCTCCCCGTCTGTCACATCAAGTAATCCGTTTGCATTATTAAGTGCGGAAAGAGTTTGTTCTAATGGGTCAATTATTTGAATTAGCGTGATATCGCAGTGGCGGGAAAGTAAGTATAAAACCTCATCGCACTCCGGTGTGTAGTCATGAAAATCGCCGATGATAAATACAGCGCTACCAGGTTTCGCTAATCGTCTAACGTCTTCAAGAATTGTGAGCGTGGTAACTTTTTTATCGTTTTGTTGTTCAGTGTTACCCTGCTGTTTATCATTAATAGTATTTTTCAGGGCGTGATTGTATTCGTTGAGATGATGAATGAGCTCTAATACGGCATGTTTGCTTCGACGAGGTCTAATATCTTTATGATCACTATCGCCAAAGATTAACCCGCCAACGCGGTCACTATTTTCTAACGATGCCCAGCCAATAATACTCGCGACGTGAGCAGCTAAAACAGATTTGAAGCAGCGTTGGCTGCCAAAAAACAAACTACTTCTTTGGTCGACAGCTAAAAAAGTAGGACGTTCTTTTTCTTCTCTGAAAATTTTTGTGTGAGGTGTTTGCGTTCTTGCCGTTACTCGCCAATCAATAGTGCGAATATCATCTCCAGCTTGATAAATACGGACTTCTTCGAATTCCATTCCTCGGCCGCGAAAGCGTGTACGTGCAGTACCGCTCAAGCTTGCACGACTTTCTTTGTTGGGTGCCAGTTTGAGATCTTTCGCGATAAACCGCAGTTGCAAGAGTGTTTTTATATCGGTAAAAGCACCTTTTGCAGATAGCGCTTCAAAAGAGAATGAGCTACGCCCATTTTCTTTTGCTGCTTCTGTTTTATTTTTTCTCGAAAGATTAAACATCATCTTTAATTATCATTTGTTGCTAAAAAGGTTTGATAACAGAGTTAAGCGACAGGAACGACATTCACTAGTTGATTGATGACATCGTCGGGTGTAACACCACTGGCTTCGGCTTCAAAACTTAAAATAATTCTGTGTCGTAACACATCGTGAATAACTTTTTGTACATCATCCGGCGTGACAAAGTCTTGGCCATTTAGCCAGGCGTGTGCACGAGCACAACGGTCTAGAGAAATAGTGCCCCGAGGGCTAGCTCCAAATTCTAAAAAGCTTGCTAGCTCACTGCTGTATTTTTCTGGTTGTCGCGTAGCAATAATGAGTTGAACAATATATTCCTCAACAGCAGGAGCCATGTGAATGGTTAGGACCGATTGTCTCGCTTCTTGCAGCGTTGCTTTGCTGATTTTTTTGGGCTCTGAAACAGGAGCCGCAGCTGCTTCGTTCCTCACGAGACGAAGTACTTCTGCTTCTGCTGACGCATCTGGGTAGTTCACTGGTACATGCATTAAAAAACGGTCGAGTTGGGCTTCGGGTAACGGGTAGGTTCCTTCTTGCTCAATAGGGTTTTGTGTTGCCATTACCATAAATAAATCAGGAAGGGGGTAAGTCGAGCGGCCAACAGAAATTTGTCGTTCTGCCATAGCTTCTAATAAGGCCGATTGTACTTTGGCTGGTGCTCGGTTGATTTCATCTGCGAGAACAAGGTTGTGAAAAATGGGTCCGGGCTGGAATTCGAAACTACCATTCTCAGGCCGGTAAATATCAGTGCCCGTGACATCTGATGGTAGAAGGTCAGGGGTAAATTGAATTCGATGAAAATCACCTTCTATTCCATCAGAGAGTGTTTTTACGGCTTTTGTTTTTGCGAGGCCAGGTGGGCCTTCTACGAGTAAATGACCGTCGGCCAGTAGGGCTATCATCAACCGTTCTACCAAATCAGGCTGACCAATGATTTGGCTATTCATCCAATCCTGTAATTGCTGAACTTGGGGTAGAGATTGACTGTCTGCTATCGGGTTTGTGACAGCTTGTTCAGCTTCTTGCGCTGTCTGTTGAGCAGTTTGTGGGATTGAGGATAAATCATTACTCATTCTTTCTTCCTTCAAGTCTACGTTATCGCTTATTCAGAGGTGCATATTCTATAGATAAGTGCGGTTGGCGATTATTATGGGGATGTTTGTTTGTCATACAAGGGGTTATTGTAGTGCCCTAAGTTTAACTTGCTGATATTACACACATTTTATCAAAAGTGAGCGTTTAAAATAGCTTTCTTTTTAGGTGTGCTTTGGAACTTATAAGAGCGTGTTAGTTCCCTAGTATGGTGACTTACCCTACTAGAATCGCCACTCCGATTCTGCCCTTTCAATAATATAAGTTTCTGAATACTAATTTCCGCTTGTTTGTTTTCCTGATTGTTGGTCTATGCTCAAAATAGGGATGAAAAAACTAAAGAGGACAAGTTTATCTTGTGATTTCTATCGTGTTTTTTGTCATAGGATTATTGTTTTGTGATCTCACATTGACGACCTATTTTGAAAGAATCTAGGTAAAAATTAGCGTGAGTGTAAACCGAGTATGATTTCTAACAGTTTGTCTGTTGGAATGTTAGGAGATTGGAAAGTGACTATTAATAGAGTTGATGTTGTAAACAGTAATGATTTTTCGGCAATGGCTAAAAATTTATTCGCCGAAAAATTACACAATGAAGTCCCGGAGAATTTTACCGAATTTGTCGATAATTATTTTCAACAGTACCCTTTAGATGAGTTGGAGGGGCAATCTTGGGATGATCTTTTTGGTTGTGTATTTGGATGGTGGGAATTTATTCAAAAGCATGATTTACAACATGGCAAGGTTAAAGTTTTTAATCCTAATCTTGAGCAGCATGGATGGTTAAGTTCACATACGGTGATTGCAGTTTTGCAAAAAGATATGCCATTTTTGGTCGATTCAATGCGAATGGAAATCAACCGTCGAAATATTGCTATTCATACGATTAAAAGCACAGTACTTGCGATTCATCGTAATGAAGAAAATGAATTGGAAGAAATTAAAAGTGGGAGTGAATTAAAAAATTCAGAATTGCCAAGAGAAACTTTGGTTTATCTTGAGGTCAATAGACATACGGCAGAAGATGAGCTGCAAGAACTGTCTGAAGCTCTGGAATCAGTTTTAAAAGAAGTGGAAACAGCCGTTACGTCATACCATCCTTTATTAAAACTCGCAGCTAAGATGAGTGATGATTTATCTTTGTCATCTAGCAAGGTGTCGGGTAAAAATAAGAAAGCAGAAAACAATGAAGCAGTGAAAGTTAGCCAAGCTTTCTTGCAGTGGATGATTAATGGCCATTTTACTTTCTTGGGTTACTGTGAGTACGACCTTGAAGAAAAAGATGGCGACAAGCAATTGATCGAAAATGTAAAGCGCCGCCAAGGTGTTGTGAGTTTGTTACAAGAAAAATCAAGAACGATAAAGTTCTCAGATGAACTTATGGGGGCAAGTAATTTTTATTCGTCTTCAAAATTATTAAATTTTGCCAAGGCTTCGTTACGTGCACGAGTTCATCGCTCTGCTTACCCAGAATATGTCATTGTCAAACGGTTTGATAAAGACGGAAATGTGTGTGGGGAAGGGCGCTTTAAAGGACTCTATACGGCCGATGTTTATAATCAGTCTCCTATGGAAATCCCTTTAATCTCCGAAAAACTCAAAAACGTTGTATTTCGTACAGGGCTAAACCTGAATAGTTATGATGGGAAAATGTTGCAATTAGTCTTGGAAACATTTCCTCGAGATGAGCTTTTTCATTCAACGGATGATGAGTTGTTTGATGTCAGTGTTAAGGTTGCGCAGATCAATGAGCGTCATCGTGTACGTCTATTTATGCGTCCAGAGCAATATGGGAATTTTGTTAGTTGTATGCTTTATGTCCCTAGAGATATGTTTAACAGTGATGTTAGAAACAAAATTCAGAATATTATTGGAAAGGCAGTTGGTGCTAGTGAGCAAGAGTTTACGACCTACTTTTCTGAATCAATTCTTGCTCGAGTGCATTTAGTTTTCAAAGTTGATCCGTCAAACCATAAAGACTATGACGTTAATGAGCTTGAAAAAATCATTATTAATGAAATTCGTTCTTGGGATGATCAATTATCAACTGCCTTGATGGATGTTTTCGGTGAAGAGAAAGGCGTTCGATATCTTAATGAATTTAAAGACGGTTTTTCTAACAGCTATCGCGATAATTATGATGCAAGAAATGCAGTTTTTGATATGCAAACGGCAGAAAAACTTAATGAGTCAAATGATATTGCAATGAGTTTTTTTCAGCCTGTGGGAGCCAGTGAGAAGGCTGTTCGTTTTAAAATCTTTAGGCTTGGTAAAACAATAGAGTTATCGGATGTTATTCCTTTGTTGGAGAACCTTGGATTGAGGGTCATCGGTGAGCATCCTTATAAAATTAATCGAAAACAAAAAAACAGTGAATCTACAATATGGCTTCATGATTTTTCTTTGGAATATGATTTGCCAGTCGTTGTCGATGTAGATGCAGCCAAAGACTACTTTCAAGGCGCATTTGCAGCAATATGGAATCATCAAGCAGATAGCGATGAATTTAATCGGTTAGTACTAGGTGCAAATCTAACGTGGAGAGAAGTCGCTGTTTTACGCACTTATGCTTCCTATATGAAGCAAACATCTTTTAATTTTAGCCAATCCTATATTGCAAATACATTGGCGCAACATTTAGAGATTACTCGTAGCCTTGTTGCTTTGTTTAAAGAAAAATTTGATCCGGCTTTCCAAAATATTGGTAGTGAAAAAGCAGCTGCTCAACTTAGAGAGTCAATTCTTGAGAGTCTGGATGCTGTTGATAATTTAAATGAAGATCGAATCATTCGTCGTTATCTTGATCTTCTCGATGGTACTTTAAGAACGAATTTTTTTCAGCCTGATCAGGACGGGAAGCCAAAGTCATACATCAGTATTAAATTCTCGCCTCGGAATATCCCAGATATCCCTGAACCAAGACCCATGTACGAAATTTTTGTGTACTCTCCGAGAGTTGAGGGTGTGCATCTTCGCGGCAGTGCCGTTGCACGCGGTGGTTTACGTTGGTCCGATCGTTTAGAGGATTATCGAACAGAAGTTTTAGGTTTGGTAAAAGCGCAGCAAGTAAAAAATGCTGTGATTGTTCCTGGCGGCGCGAAAGGTGGTTTTGTTGCGAAGAAATTGCTATCGAGTTTTTCTCGTGATGAGTGGTTTGCTGAAGGCATTGAGTGTTACAAAATATTTATATCGGGCTTGTTAGATATTACCGATAATTTAATTGATAACGTAATTTCTCCACCCAAAAATGTGGTTCGTAATGATGGCGATGATCCTTATTTAGTTGTCGCTGCTGATAAAGGAACCGCCACTTTTTCTGATATCGCGAATGAAATTTCACAACGCTACAATCATTGGCTTGGCGATGCGTTTGCATCAGGTGGCAGTCAGGGTTATGACCATAAAGGAATGGGTATAACGGCGAAGGGCGCATGGGTCAGTGTGCAACGGCACTTTATGGAAAAAAGCGTCGATATACAAAAAGAAGACTTCAGTGTGATTGGTATTGGTGATATGGCCGGTGATGTGTTTGGCAACGGCATGTTGTTATCTGAGCATATTTGTTTAGTCGCCGCATTTAATCATCAGCATATATTTATCGATCCCACTCCTGATTCAGCTCGAAGTTTTCTAGAGAGAAAGCGTTTGTTTGAACTGCCTAAAAGTAGCTGGGAAGATTACGATCAATCACTTATCAGCAAAGGTGGTGGTTTATTTTCTCGCTCAGCAAAATCTATTGTCTTAACGCCAGAAATCAAAAAAATATTTTCTATTGAAGCAGATTCACTCACGCCGACAGATTTCATACATGAGTTATTAAAAGCACCTGTTGATTTAATTTGGAATGGTGGCATTGGTACCTATGTTAAATCTAGCAAGGAAACTCACGCAGATGTGGGTGATAAGGCGAATGATACCTTGCGCGTCAATGGGAATGAGTTGCGATGTAAAGTATTTGGAGAGGGTGGAAATTTAGGGTTAACGCAGCTTGGCCGAGTTGAGTTTAGTCTCAATGGTGGCGCTATTAATACAGACTTTATTGATAACTCTGCAGGTGTTGATTGTTCTGATCACGAAGTAAATATTAAAATTTTGCTCAATGAACTAGTTGCTAACGGCGATCTTACCGAAAAACAAAGGAATCAATTACTGGTTGATATGACTGAAACTGTGTCTGATTTAGTACTGGCAAATAATTATCAACAAAATCTTGCAATCAGTATTGCTCAAGAACAAGCATTGTCGCGAATGGGTGAATATCGTCGGTTTATTACAGCGATGCAAAATGAAGGGCGCTTAAATCGACAGCTCGAATTTTTACCCGAAGATGAAGAGTTGATTGAGCGGCAAATGTCCGGGCAAGCCTTAAGTCGTCCTGAGCTCTCATTGCTGGTTTCATATTCGAAAGTTATGCTGAAAGAAGGTTTGGTGTCTGATGAAATTGCAGGTGATAGCTATATCGCAAAGCATTTAGATGAGCCTTTTCCTAATGTGTTAATTAAAAAATATCGAAAACCTATTTCTGATCATCGTTTGAGAAAAGAAATCATCGCAACGCAATTAGCGAATGATATGGTTAATACGATGGGTTTTACATTTTATCAGCGTTTAGCCGAATCGACTGGGTCTAGTGTTTCGCAGGTCGCAAAGGCCTATGTCGCTGCTCGTGATATTTATCAGTTGACAGAATTTAAATCTAAAATTCAACAATTGGATTTTAAAATATCTTCTGAGCTTCAGTTTGAGCTTTTGATGAATATGGCTCGCCGTGTTCGCCGAGCTACCCGTTGGTTTTTGCGTAATCGTCGTAGTGAATTAAACACTGAATCAGAAATTTCACAATTTTCTCCTGTGCTAAAACAAATTACAGAGGGTTTACCTGATGTGCTTCGCGGCACTGCGAGAGAGGAATGGCTGCAAGAGCATAAGAGATTAACCGAGCTAGGCTTGCCTGATGATGTGATCGCCACCGTTGCAATGCCCTCAAATTTATACAGCGGTCTAGGTATGATTGAGGCCGCCAAGCAAAGTGAGTGTAGCGCGATTAAAGCGGCGCAAGCTTATTATGTATTGGGGGACAAAATTAGTTTGCATTGGTTTGCGAATGAAATAGCAGAAGTGAAAGTGGAAAGCTATTGGCAGGCAATGGCACGAGAAGCTTACATGGATGATCTTGAATCTCAAATTCGTATGCTAGCTGTTTCGGTTATTCGTTTAGCGGGTGATTCATTATCAATTGATGAAACGGTTGATCGTTGGATGGAGCAACATGATGTCTTAGTCTGTCGCTGGAGATCGATGGTTGCTGAATTACAAGCAGCTCCGGGAACTGACTTTGCAATGTTCTCAGTTGCTTTAAGAGAGCTTTTGGATCTTGTCCAAGCGACACAGCACTGTAAAGAATTAAATGGCTGAGTGTTCCACTGTTAAAGTTGTCGATAGAACGGATTGAGCGTGCAAAATTTTGCTGAGAAGGAGCTGGTTGTAGATCTTGCAATCGCTTCAGATGAATTCGAACGTATGTATGCTGGCCAAGTGAAAACGGTATTGGCGACCAGTCGCGATGGTCGTCGAGTACGTTTTCCCGCTAATATTTTAGTTCCTTTTGTTGAGAGAGATGGTATTAGAGGCTCTTTCGCAATTTCTTTTGATGTAGAGAATAAATTTCAGAATATTCGACGGTTGTAATTTCTTCCGTCACCTTAGCCCCGTTATAAATTGTTACTTCGCCTTTTCTTCTACTTTTTTGACCCATCTGTTGATTATTTATTTGAGTCTTCTTGTATCTGGATCGATCAATAAAACATGATCGACGTTTTAGGGCGTATCCTGTAAGATCTGGGCTTAATTTTGAGCAGTGACCAGCTCCTTTCTATCTTATCAATTCATCTGTCTTTGTATTTATTATGTATTCATTGTTACGCCCTATACTCTTCCAATTAGAAACTGAATTCACACATCGCTTAAGCTTGAAAAGCATTGATGTGTTGTCATCAGCAAAACTCCTTAAGCCTTTTATCCCTTCTGTTGAAAACAATCCCGTGACCGTTATGGGAATTGAATTTCCAAATCCCGTTGGGTTAGCGGCAGGTCTCGATAAAGATGGCGATCATATTGACGGTCTTGGTGATCTAGGTTTTGGTTTCATTGAGATTGGTACTGTCACACCAAAGCCTCAGTTAGGTAATCCAAAGCCTCGATTGTTCCGATTGCCGGAGCATCAAGCAATTATTAATCGAATGGGATTTAATAATAAAGGTGTTGACCACCTTATTGAGCAAGTAAAAAAGCGTCGCTATCAAGGTGTATTAGGAATTAATATTGGTAAAAATGCTGTGACACCCGTTGAGAATGCAGCTGATGATTATAGGACTGGCCTACAAAAAGTGTACGCTTTTGCAGATTATATTACGGTGAATATTTCTTCTCCTAATACACCGGGTTTAAGAACATTACAATACGGTGATCAACTCAAAGCATTGTTGGCGATTATTAAAACAGAACAACTTGAGTTACAAAAAAAGCACGGGCGCTATGTTCCAGTTGCAATAAAAATTGCACCGGATATGAATGAAGATGAAATAAAACAAGTTGCTTCAGCACTGGTTGAGTCGGGAATGGATTGTGTTATTGCTACCAACACCACGTTAAGCCGTGATGCAGTCAAAGGGCATAGACACGAACAAGAAGCGGGCGGATTAAGCGGAGCTCCAGTTACACGGTCTTCTCTTTCGGTTATTCAACAATTGAGTGCTGAGCTAGGAGCTAAAATGCCTATTATCGGCGTTGGTGGGATTATGGATGGTGATGACGCTGCGGATAAAATAAAAGCAGGTGCAAGCCTCGTACAATTATACACTGGGTTTATCTATCGTGGCCCAGTACTTATTTCAGAGTCAGCTAAGGCGATCGCTAATATACTCGTCAAATAATTTGAAATGAATGATTGTTTTATAATCAAGGTTTGATAAAGAAAAAAGCCCGCGGGTGGCGGGCTGTGGACTTTTAACTGCGTATAGCAATCAGTCTTCGTTTTCATGTAGGGATTGTAGTTTTATTTTTTACCTCTCGTTAGTGTTTTGTGATTGTTTGTTATTAATGTTCTTGTTGTTAATTTTTTGGGTTTGTGTAGCAACTTCGGTTTAAATATTTATAAATAATGATCTCTGTTGAGGAGGTTGTTTTTTATAAATTGTTTAAAGCAAAATGATTAAATTTTTGTAAATAATGTTAGAAATAATCGCATCATAAAGCGATTGTTATTTTTACTGAATAAGTAAATGTCTTTGAGGTTGAATTTTAAAAGTTACTAATTCGTTGAGCTTGAGCAGCTCGATTAAAACCATTCCAAAGGTCTTCGCGACCTTCGCGCCAACCACTGATCCATTCGTATCGGGCTTGGCCTGACTCATGAGGGCAGAGGCTACGGGAGCGGCCTGTAACACCAGTTTGGTAGCCTTTACTATGTGCACGATCAGTGTGATTGCGTTTTTGACGTTTCATATTATGTGGCACCTCTTTATTTGTTTGATGTTAGTTCTTTGATGACTGTTTTTTATCTATTTAAAGAGTTAAATAAAGGTATAGATATTAATGTTTATATAGGCGTGAAAAATTATACAGAGCATGTATTGTGAATGTTTAGATCGCATTCAGTGATACGATGTTCGATCGCAGTTTGTATAACGTTAAAGAGTTTTACATAAGCAGTACTCCCGAACACAATGAAGGGAAATATTTAAAGTGTTTGTTTAGTAGAGTATTAACAATTACTTTAGATATTCGCTTTAGTATTTGTGCTGTTTAGGTTTTTAACGTAGATCTTTTAGACTGAAAACAAACGTTCAAAAACTTGTTGAGCAAAAGTGTTAAAGCGAAGTTACAGTAAACCTAAGTTTTTCTAGTTTGTGAATGAATAAAATGTTCTATCTTTGCTTCGGTTTAGTGTTAAACAGAATATAATTAATTAACGTGTTGAAAACACACGCTTTATTTCAATGCTATATGAGATGCCAACGTGCCAGAATTATTACAATTTTTTGCAACATGCCCAAAAGGTCTAGAGGGTCTCCTTTTAGATGAAGTTAACTCATTAGGAGGAACTGACTCTAAAGAAACAATTGCTGGAGTTAGTACATCGGGCGATCTTGAATTGGGATACCGGTTATGTCTTTGGTCGCGTTTAGCCAATAAAATTTTACTGCCTATCGCCAAAGTGCCGGCAGACACGGCCGAAGAGCTTTATGATGGCGTTAATGGTATCGATTGGAGTGAGCACTTAAATCCAGATGGTACGTTGTGGATTGAGTTCAATGGCTCTAACGATGGGATAAGAAATACGCAGTTTGGCGGGCAAAAGGTTAAGGATGCGATCGTCGATAGATTGCGAACTAGCTCTGGTGATCGTCCTTCAATACAACGGGACCAGTCAGATTTAAGTGTCACAGTTCGTCTCGCTAGGGATCAAGCTGTCATTAACATCGATTTAACCGGCGTGAGCTTACATAAGCGAGGCTATCGCGTTAATTCGGTTATTGCACCAATGAAAGAAAATCTAGCGGCAGCGATACTCATTCGAAGTGGCTGGCCGAAGCTTTGTCATACAGAGGGATCTTCTTCTCCTCAAGTAGCCTTCATTGACCCAATGTGTGGTAGCGGAACTTTGCTTATTGAAGCGGCGATGATGGCTGCTGATATCGCTCCTAATATTCTGAGAAAGAGCTTTGCTTTTGAACGTTGGAAAAAACACGATGAAGCGTTATGGAAAAGATTAAAAGCTGAAGCAGTTGAAAGAAAGCAAAAAGGATTAGAAAAAAACTTACCTGAAATTCGTGGCTATGATGAAAGCGGCTCATCGATACGTGCATCAGAGCACAATGTGATGGCGGCCAGTTTAGAAAATGTCATCCATATCATGAGAAAACCACTAGGAGAATTAAAAAAACCAACTCATGCTGACTTCAGCCAAGGGTTGATGCTGACCAACCCACCTTATGGTGAGCGGCTAGGAGAGCATCAAGCATTGATGCCTTTGTATCGCCAGCTTGGCGACATATTAAAATCTGAATTTCATGGATGGCAAGCGGGAGTTTTTACTGGTAATCCCGAACTTGCAAAAAATATGGGGCTTCGTAGTAAGAAAAAATATAAATTATTCAATGGCACCATCCCAAGCGAATTATTATTGTTTGATGTCAGTGATGAATGGTTTGCGCGAAATAGTGAATCAAAAAGCCCTAATGCTAAGAATTCAGCCGAGAGAAATGAGCCGCGGTATCACCTCTCGGCAGGTGCTCAAATGGTTGCTAATCGTTTGAAGAAGAATAGGAAGAAAATAGAAAAATGGGCAAGAAAAGAAGATATTAATTGTTATCGTATTTATGACGCGGATTTACCCGAATATTCTGCGGCTATTGATGTCTACGGTGATTACATTCATGTGCAGGAATATGCGGCTCCGAAAACGATTGATGAAAGGCAAGCAGATCAACGATTTTTAGATTTGCAAAAAGCGGTTGTTGTTGAACTGGGTATTGATGACGATCACTTAAGTGTTAAACAACGAAAACGTAATCGCGGAAAAGACCAATACGAGCGACTTGAAGAAGATCCTTTTTCTAAAATGTTTACCGTTAATGAAAAGGGCGCGACTTTTTGGGTAAATCTCTGGTCGTATATGGATACAGGCATTTTTCTGGATCATCGATTAGTTCGTCAAAAAGTTGCAGAATTAGTGCCTCAGAAGCGCTTTCTTAATTTATTTTGTTATACGGCTCCTGCAACTGTACAAGCAGCATTAGCCGGTGCTATGAGTAGTGTTAGTGTCGATTTATCAAATACGTATTTACGCTGGGCTGATAAAAATTTTACGGCGAATCGATTGGGTAAAAACCATGAGCTCATTCAAGCGGACTGCTTTACTTGGCTAAAAGAATGTCGGGAAGCTTTTGATGTTATCTTGCTTGATCCTCCGAGCTTCTCAAATTCAAAACGAATGGAAGGGGTTTTGGATGTTCAGCGAGATCATATCGCTTTAATTGATCGCTGTATGGATTTGTTGAATCTTGGTGGAACATTAGTCTTTTCTACAAATTTAAGAAGTTTTAAAATGGATCAGGAAGTCTTATCAAAATACGCTGTTGACAATATCACTCGGCAAACGATTGATGTGGATTTTGAAAGAAATCCTCGAATACACCAATGTTTTCTCATTACACTTAAATAAGTTGGTCATGAAAAAAGAATTCAAAGTAGTCAGCCCGTTTAAGCCTGCAGGGGATCAAGTAGAGGCGATAAAGTCCCTTGTAAAAGGTATTGATAGCGGTTTAGCTCATCAAACTTTATTGGGTGTAACAGGATCTGGTAAGACGTTTACTATCGCAAATGTGATCGAAAAAATTCAGCGGCCTACTATGATCATGGCTCCGAATAAAACATTAGCAGCACAATTATACGGTGAGTTTAAAGAATTTTTCCCGAATAACTCTGTAGAATATTTTGTTTCTTATTATGATTATTATCAGCCAGAGGCTTATGTTGCATCGTCCGATACCTTTATTGAAAAAGATGCATCGATCAATGAGCATATTGAACAGATGCGTTTGTCGGCTACAAAAGCGTTAATCGAAAGAAAAGATGCCATTGTTGTAGCAACAGTTTCGGCCATATACGGTTTAGGTGATCCTGAATCTTATTTTAAAATGGTTTTACATCTTGTACGTGGCGATAAATTTGACCAACGAAAGATATTAAGGCGCTTAGCGGAATTACAATACACGCGAAATGATATGGATTTTCGTCGAGCTACTTATCGAGTGCGTGGTGATGTCATTGATGTTTATCCAGCTGATTCAGACCAAGAAGCGTTACGTATTTCTTTATTTGATGATGAAATAGAAGAGCTCTCTGTTTTCGATCCGTTAACTGGTGAAGTGTTGCAGCGGGTTGCACGTTTTACCGTTTATCCCAAAAGCCATTATGTTACACCTCGTTCAACTGTGGTTTCTGCTGCAGATGAAATTAAAGAGGAGCTTCGAGAGCGGTTAGAGCAGTTGCGATCGAATAATAAGTTGGTGGAAGCACAGCGATTGGAACAGCGCACTCGCTATGATTTAGAGATGATGCAGGAGCTTGGCTATTGCACAGGTATTGAAAATTATTCCAGGTATTTATCAGGCCGCGATCCTGGTGAAGCCCCACCAACGTTATTTGACTACTTGCCGAAAGACGCATTATTAGTCATTGATGAAAGCCATGTGTCTATTCCTCAAATTGGCGCAATGTACAAAGGTGATCGATCTAGAAAAGAAACACTCGTGGAATATGGATTTCGATTACCTTCAGCACTGGATAATCGTCCAATGCGTTTTGATGAGTGGGAATCTTTAGCGCCACAAATGATTATGGTGTCGGCAACGCCAGGGAAATACGAAGCAGAATATGCGGGACAAGTTGTAGAGCAGGTTGTTCGTCCTACAGGATTGATCGATCCAGATGTGATTGTTCGTCCGGCGGGTACGCAAGTAGATGATGTCTTGTCAGAAATTAAAAAACGTGTCGCGATCGATGAGCGTGTGTTAATAACTGTATTAACAAAGCGTATGGCAGAAAATTTAGCCGAATATTTGGATGAACAAGGTGTTCGTGTCCGTTATCTTCATTCTGACATTGATACGGTTGAACGTGTAGAAATTATCCGAGATTTACGCCTTGGATTGTTTGATGTTCTTGTCGGGATTAATTTATTACGAGAAGGCTTGGATATGCCAGAAGTGTCTTTAGTGGCTATCTTAGATGCAGATAAAGAAGGTTTTTTAAGATCGGATCGCTCATTAATTCAAACGATTGGCCGTGCAGCGAGGAACGTGAATGGTCAAGCAATTTTGTATGCAGACAGGATCACAGGTTCAATGGAAAGGGCCATGGGAGAAACTGAGCGTCGTCGTGCGAAACAAATTGCTCATAATCAAAAATACGGCATCACTCCTCAAGGTATTAAAAAAAGCGTTACTGATATTTTAGAAACAACTTATACACCAGGAAAGGGAGCAAATAAAAAACGACAATCAGTCGCAGAAAAATATGCTGAATTTGATGTCGATGAATTGGTGACTGAAGATGTTTGGAAGTTAATCAGTAAGCTAGAAACAAAAATGTATGAATGTGCAAAGAATTTAGAGTTTGAAGAGGCAGGGAGAATACGTGATCAGATTTCTCAGCTAAAAAAGAAAGCTCAGTGAAATATTTGTAGCTGAAAAGTAATCAGATATCTCTAATGATTAATTGTAGAAGTTTAGATTAAACTTTTGCAATTAATCAATCTCTCTCACCACTCTAAAACCAATGTATTCCTCAGTGGAATTTGACTTAATTCCTTTTCGCTCAACATTGCTAATATTCTTCACGTTGTCTTTCATTGATCCACCCCTAATAACTCTTTTTTTACAATTATTAGCGCCGACAGGACTACCGTTTTTAGGAGCATTGACATAATTTTTTTGATAGCAATCCTGAGTCCATTCCGCGACATTGCCCGCTGTATCGAAAAGCAAAAACGGATTGGCTGAGAAACTCCCTACAGGAGCAGTTTTATTTTTAAATTGTTTACTTGCTTTTTCACCGCAGCCTTTTTTACAATTTGCTTTTCCGTTAGCCGCTTTTTCTGAATCTCCCCACCAAAAATGTTTAGATACCCCTGCTTTTGAGAAATACTCCCACTCGGCTTCACTCGGTAAGCGATAAGTTTTCCCCGTTTGTTTTGATAACCATTCGGTGTAGGCTATAGCACTGTTCCAATTTATATTGATAACAGGACGGTTATCTTTTCCCCATTTATTGTCTTTCGGTATTGGGCGGTTAGTAGCTTTGGCAAACTTTTCATAATCGTTAAATGTAATTTCATATTTACTGACGGCTAGACGTTTGGGAATGTTGACGATTCTTTCTGGAGAGAGATGAGTCTTTTCGTTGTCACCCATTATAAAAGATCCACTAGGGATAATGATGAGTTCGGGCGCTTTCCCTGCAGTTTTTAAAGAGTCTGTCAGCGAGTCTCCAACAGTTAGTATTTTTCGTAAAGAATATTTTAAGGTTAATGCTTTGTTTTTTACTTGAACGTTTTGGACGATACTTCCATATCCTGGTTTACTGACTTCAATTTTATAGCGTCCGTTAGTGAGCTTAATGCCATGAGTGTATTTCGCTTTAATATTTAGAATGCGAATTTTTGCATCCGTGGGTTTCGCTTTAACCGTAAGAGGATAGGTGGGTTTAATGACCGCAAGAGATTTCTTCGTGGTTATATCGATTGGCGTTATCGTAGGGTTGTCCTTGGAGCTAATATCTATAGCGCCTTCATTAATAGTATTCTCAATATTTATGTTTTGTTGATTGGAATCTGATTCTGCTAAGTTGGCAATGATTTTGTTATCGTTGACTAAGCTGATTTTTTCTTTTTCAAAAATATTAGGGGATAACTCTGTTGAGTTGTTGGTTTTTACCTCTCTTTTAAAGTTTTTTGGGGTGGTTTCAGGATTGAAATCTGAGTTATATCTTTCTAAGCTCATTCTTTCGAGTTCTTCTATGTCATTCTCTGTCGCTTCGTTTTGAGAGGAGTTGCTGGTTGAAGAGTAATTAGTTTCTGTTTTTTTTGAATCAGTGGAATGATCGTAACTTAATATTTCTAAATTGGGTTTGGCTGTTTGCCTAGTTTTAGGTTTGTCTAGAATTTTATCGGTATAGCTTTCAATAACTCCCGATGTTGAAAGCATTGCTTCGGCAATAGAGTTTGGTAATATTTTTGAAAGCGGGGCTTCTAACCGAATCATTCCTACAGAGAATGAACTCCAAATAATGGATAAAATAAAAATCCAAGTAAATGCTCGAGTGATGTAACTGAATTTGCTGCCAAGTGATTCTTCAAAATGCGCCGCTTTTTGAACACGGGTTGAAACAATCGTAGCTCTGTTTTCATCGTCATTATTTGATTCTGTTCGTATCTCTGTCACTTTTACAGTGGGTCTTCTATAAAAGCCTCTATTGGGTGTCCATCGCCACTGTAGAATCTTTTCGAGAATATTTTTTGCACGTAATTTTAACGCGGCATAACTTGTGAGCATGAGTGCTTTAAATAATGCCATCACACTCATAGAGGAGGGGTCAGTATAATTGGATGGGTTATTGGGAAACCCAGACAACGTTGATTGCACCGCTTCAATAGCCGCTACCAGTTCAGAACCGCTTTGAAAGCGATCATCCGGTTCTTTCGCGAGCAATCGATCTAAAATTGATTGGTAAATAGAATATTGAGGCGGTAATGTTGGAACGGGTTGTGTTAAATGTTTTATTGCAATTGCAACAATTTCATCTGCTTTGTAGGGAACTGTTCCTGTTAACATTTCAAAGAAAACAATGCCAAGGCTATATAAATCCGAACGTCGGTCGAGAGCTTTTCCCCGTGCTTGCTCTGGACTCATGTAATAGGGCGTTCCTACAACAGTTCCTGCGTTAGTTACATTGGCGCTTGAGCTCACTGCTTTTGCAACACCAAAATCAGTCAGTACCGCGGTGCCATCTGCACGAAATAAAATATTTTCAGGTTTTATATCTCGGTGAACAAACCATTTGTTATGTGCCACATTTAATGCAATGGCAACTTCTTTAATGACTTTTAAAACTTCTTCAGTTGTCATTCCTGTTTTCATCTTATCGTGAATGGTTCCACCAGGAAGATAATCCATCGCGATATAATTAAGGTTTTGATGACAGCCGATGTCGTAAATAGCAATAATGTTTGGATGAGATAGTTGCCCAACAATATTAGCTTCACGTTGGAATCGCTCACTAAAAACGGGGTCTGCATTGAGAGCAGGCGACATTACTTTAAGTGCAACTTCCCGGCCCACACTTTTTTGTATGGCAAGATAAACCGTAGACATCCCGCCTTGGTTTATTTTTCTAATGACTCGATAACCCGGTATTTGCATTTAATATCCATTGAACCTAAAAACTATGGTGATTCTTTCTGTATTAATTTATTTGTATTTTTGGGAAATAATTATTTTCTTTGGTTAATAACGAGAGAAAAGTAGCCAATAGCACAAAAATACAAAACAAATGGATGTAAAGCTATAAAGCGCCCAATCTAATCGCTGGTTTCCTGAGAGCTGTGGTAACCAATCAGAAATAAAAGAAAAGGGAGAGTATTTAGTTAAAGGAGATTCAATGATTTGAACAGTAATATTATCTCTGCCGCCTTTCTTTAATGCGTTGTTAATTAATTTTGCAACGGCTTCTCTTGGTGTTCGTGCTAGACATAACACTTGTGCAATTTCTTCGTCTGTCAGCTCATCGGTTAAACCATCACTGCATAAAAGAACCCATTGTTTTTCATCCCACATTCCTTTAACAGAATCAACATGAATGCGTTCTACATCTAATGATCCAATACATTGAGTGATGACATTTTTATCGGGATGATTATTCACTTCGTCTTCGCCTATTGCTCCAGAAGCTAAGAGAAGTTGGACATAGGAGTGATCGGTTGAAAGTTGCTCAAGAGTTCCGCCCGAATCGTCAGGGCACCATAGGTAAGCTCTACTGTCTCCGACCCAAGCTACTTTATATTCATTACCAGTGCTTTGAAGGGCGACTACCGTTGACCCCATTCCTTTGGCGCCTTTACCTTCGTCAGTAGCAGATAGAACTGACTCGTGAGCTAGCTGCATTGATTCCACAAGGGTTTTTCCGTTTGCGGTGCTGCTTTCTATTGTTTCGGCAACAATAGCGCTAGCGACCTCTCCTGCTTCGTGGCCACCCATTCCATCAGCTACTACCCAAAGCCCTCGTTCAGGGATACTGATGTAGCAATCTTCGTTGTTGCTGCGTTGTAGGCCACGATCAGTTGCGGCGCCGTAATTCATTACTGGCATTTTAGCTCTCGGATTGTGAATCGGTTCATGTTGGTGATCTTATATCCAAATCAGTCGTCATTGAGTAGTGCAGTATTAGTGCACAATAGAATATAGTACTGATATCTCCCTGCGGGGAAAATGATTATTATTGCTAAGCTATTGAAATATCGATCGCTTTTGCTAAATTAACCGATTCGTATGTATCAGGGAATGAAAATGCGTATACCTAACAAATACAATTCAATATCACGATCGAGGCCTTAGGATGTTAAAACTCCGCTTCAAGAATAATAAACTCAATGCGGTGTGGCTTGTAGAACCGAAAGTGACCATTGGTCGCTCAGCTACTAACGATTTAGTGCTTGATAATGTCAGTGTTGCTGATAAACACGCTGAAATTCTGGTCACCCATGAAAAATTAGTGCTGGTGAATCTAACAGGTGAGAAAAATATTTTTCTGAATGAAAGAGCCATTGATTCAAAAGTCCCTGTGCGCATCAACGACCAAATTGTTATTGGTGATATTCAGTTAGAAGTGGCTGATCCAAAACAAGAGCGGCCAACAGCGAGAAAAAAGCCGGCCCCTCGTCCGAGCAGCACGGGTTGGGCCTTAAAAGCCAATAGTACGGCTTTATCAAATCGAGTGTTTCCTCTACAACAAAAAACGGTAATTGGTCGTTCTAATGAATGTGATATCACTTTAGCCGCAGCGCATTTATCACGTCGTCATGTTGAGTTAAGGTTGCAAGATGGTGTGTTATTTGTGAAAGATTTAGGGTCTGCAAATGGCACCTACTTGAACGGTACTCGTATAACGGAAGGCCGAGTTATGCGAGGAGACGAATTAAGATTTGATACTTTGAGTTTCGGCGTGATAGGTCCGACTCAAGATATGGATAAAACATCGGTGCGACACTCATCAGAACCGTTGATGTTTGATAAGTCAGAGAGCGTAAATGTAAAAAGAGCAGGGGAGCAAAAAGTATCCTCCAATAATAAAACTGGAGGGGAAAAACAAAAGCGCTCTAATAGTTCGGTTAATGACGGAGTAAGATCAAAGCAGGATGCGGCGAAACAATTCACAAAAGCTTCCTCAGTACGACCGCAAGATGGTATTGAATTGGATGACTATCAGGAGCCTAATACGATTAGAAATTTTGTTATTGGTTTTACCCTTGTGGCGATAGTTGTTGCGGCAGTTGCTTACCAGCAAGGTTTTATTTCAATTTAACGTTTAACTAGCTTTCAACGGTGTACGGTCACATAGAACTCATGTGACTGATACCTTCTACCTCTGTAATTCTTTCAAGATAATATTTCTTTAGCCGATAACGTTGTTAGAAATCAAACTCAACGCTATGGACGACGAGAAATATTATGCACGTTACGCATTCGGCACCATCACTATCCTCACATTGCTATAAGAATTCTTCACCTGCTGCATCAGACAATTCTCTTCCGTCAAAAGGGATGCCGCCGAGTGCTGAAATAGAGTTGCGCAGAGAGCGTGGAGAATATAGTAGTGAATCAACCACTAAAGTGGTGGGTGAGAATAGTATTCACATTTCAGAAGTGTCTGTTAAGCATACTTATGAAAGGATTTCATTTCATTCGTCGGGTAACTCATCCTTATCTAACTCAGAGATAACTTCAGGAGGTGTGAATAGCATTGAACCAGTGGACGATAGCTCTTTAAATAAAACCGCTAATACTATTTTAAGTTTTATTGAAAATCGCTTACAAAAAGATTTAAAAGAGGGAGCATCACAAGAAGAGATTGAAAGTCGTCTTCAAGCGGGTTTAGAAGGCTTTAAAAAAGGTTTTTCTGAAGCGAAAGAGCAATTAGATGCATTGGGACTATTGAGTGGGGAAGATAACTCAATATCCAAAAAAATCAATGCAACGTATGATGGCGTTGTCTCTGGGATAGAAAGTCTTAGAAATAGTTTTCTTCGAGAAAACGATGTACCTACCGATTCAGCCGTCCACGACAAAAATCAGTCTGCTGATAAGACATCAAATAAATCATCTAATGATCAAGTTGTTAATCCTCCATCATGGCAGCCGAGTAGTTCCTCAAATGCATCGGTCATCAACACATTTCAAAATGGTAATGTATTGAGTGGTACGACAGAAAGTGCAGCAAAACTTTCTTCATTTCATCAATCTGAAAATACATTGGGTAAAAAAGTAGAGACGAATGTCTCATTAATGGAGTCGTTTAGCAGAGCATCTCGTTTAACAAAAACGGATAGCGCGGATAATTCGATACAGAAGCAGCATGGGGTTAAAAATAGTTTTTCTTTTCAAGTGGAAACGGCTGATGGTGATAAAGTAACGATAACAGCAAAAACAACAGATGCATCAGTTACAAAATATAATCAATTCAATACATTGATAGGTAATGGCGAGGATCTATCTCGATATACAGACAAAGACAGTCATTTTTCAATTGATATTAATGGCGAACTTGATGAAGAGGAGCTAAATGCTCTAGATGACTTATTGAAAAAAGTTGAAAATCTATCCGTTAATTTCTTTGAGGGGAATTTAGATTTGGCGTTTAACCAAGCATCAAATCTCGGTTATGACACCGATGAGATTGTAGGGTTTTCGTTAAATTTGAAGCATGTTGAAGTTGAAAAAGTGAAATCAGCATATCAAGAATTTTTGCCAGCAAGAGATGATTCTGTCGCTCAGCCTAGCAGCCTCGCTGATCAGCTTCAGCCTTTAGGCAGTTTTGCTAAAGATTTAATGGATGCTGCTCAAATCGCAACTACCTTTAAAGAGTCACATTCTCTAATCGTTGAGTTAGCGACAAATTTTGAGAAACAACAAGCGGAAGACGATTCATTTGAAAATCGGTTTTCAGCCTTTGTGAAGGGCTTGTTAGAAAGTGGGATGTAAATTTAGATATTTATTTTGTTATTTGTAGATGCTGTTAAACTCTTTTACACTCTATGAGTGATTAATAACACTGACTAAAAACATTCTCTCTATGAAAAAAATCGTTCTCTATTCCACACTTGGTTGTCATTTGTGCGAGCAGGCAAAAAGCTTAGTTTTACCGATAGCTTCAGGCTTAAATTATCAGGTCAATGAAATTGATATTGCTGACTCGGAAGAGTTGGTGGAGCGTTACGGTATATCGATACCAGTACTAATGCTCTGTGATGATGAGGCTGAAAGTGAAATTCAGAACGATAAAAATAATATTAAAAAAGAATTATTTTGGCCGTTTGACGCTGATCAAATTTTCGCATTCATCTCGAACTGAGATTATATCTCTCTATTAAAAACACGCATTCCCGCGAACAATTAATTGAGCTGAAAAACTTACAGCCCAAGGCCAGGCAATCGGGTTTCTTTTTTCGAAAGGAGAGGGGTTTGTTGTCCCATACGATAACCATAAATTACCGAAAATGATAAAACATTTTGAACGTAACCCCGAGTTTCTCTAAAGGGGATAGTTTCTATCCAAACATCGTAAGGCATTTCTGCTTCACTATTCTTCAGCCAGCGCTTAACGCGATTTGGGCCAGCGTTATAAGCCGCGGCGGCGAGGATTCTATTACCGTCAAATTGCTGCAACAACTCATCTAAATAACGACTACCTAAATTAATATTGTGACTTGGTTTAATGAGGTCGCGTGTCGTATGCCTGACACCGATTTTTCTTGCAGTTTGTTTTGCGGTCGCCGGCATTAATTGCATGAGTCCCATTGCACCCGCTGGAGATCGAGCATCAGCGGCAAATGCGCTTTCTTGTCGTGCAATTGCAAATAACAATGTCGGATCAATTTTGGTTTTTTTCGCGGCGAATCGAACTTCTTCTTCATAGGCAAGTGGAAAGCGAAGTTGCAAACCATCCCAGTGACGGGCTTGGATAAGCGATTGAATACTTTTTTTGTGCCAGCCCCATTGCTCTGCTAATTGTCCGGCAGCTATTAATTCGGCTTTTTCTAAATTGCGGGTTGCATACCACCATTCACGCCGAGCATTTCGTAAACTACCGAGCACTAATAATTCTCGTGCTCGTAACATACTAGGTTGGTTGGCAACTTTTAAAAAAAGTGCATTAGAAGATGTGACGGGACGATCTACCAGCGTGTATTCTCTCCCCAATTTGTCAGCAGACATGAAGCCATAAAAACTGCGAGTTAACGCTAGACTTGCATAAATTATTTCTGGATTTGGGTAATTTGGATCACTAATGCCCAGCTCTTCCATTGCCCGTGCGCGCCAATACAACCATCGTTGTGAGTCTTGCTCTTCTTGACTGAATAGTGACAGTGTATTGTAGAGGCGTTTCCAGTCTTGGCTTTTTAAAGCGTCACGCGCTAACCAGTCGGTGAGTTCTTTGTTGGCGACTTTACTTGTTTTAGCGAGTAGCTTTTCAGCTTGATCTAAATGTCCTTTTTTTGCCAGTTGTGTAATTAAGTATTCTCGTGTGTTATCTCTTTCTTCAGCTGGCAAATAATGGCTGGCGTTGTAACGTTCCCAATGAACGAGCGCTTTCTCTGGTGATCGACGAGCATAGCGTTTAATACCGTGCAGAATAATTTCATGCATTTCTGGTGATTGCTGGTTAAATCGACGGTAGTTTTTTAAATATGCTGGCTTGCTGTCAACCTCTAAATAAAGAGCCGCTAATTGCTGCATCTCTTGAGGCATTTTTTTTGCAACATATTGTGCTAATGAGCGATTTTTAGAAGAGATAGCTTTACTGAATCTTTCCCAAGCTATTTTGGGGGTTAGATGACCTTCAGAAATCCATAGCTTAAAAATTGGATCGCAGGCATTTGGTTGTGATCTACCGACATTCCATAATGGTTCTACTTTTTCTAAAACAGATTTATCACCGGTGTTAACTTTAGAGCGTAAATAATAACAACTTAGTTCAGCACTACTTTTTCCGGCAGTGGTACTTTCATAATAAGTTTGATAGTCGTGCCAATGTTTGCTCGCGGCTAATTTAAATAACCAATTTTTAGTAAGTTGATCTCCAAGAGCAGAATTTTTATTTGCGTCGAGAAATTTATCTATTTCTTGATATGGAAATGATGATAACCGTCTTTTTAATTCTGAATACTCAGCATAAGGTTTCAGTGGATAATTATCTAACTTGGCTAATGATTTTTTGAAATCTTTTTTTCTACCATTATTAAGAGCTTCCATCGCTTTTGTGTACTCAATACGCTGAGCTTTTAACGAGCTATCAGGAAGCTTTGAAATTAAAACAGCACTATTTTTAGTGTCTGTTATGGCATCTAAGTCGCTGCCATTATTATTTAGGGAAGTATTTTGCGCCGAAGAGTTTTGAGAGAAAGCAGAATGGGCGATAAGCAACAAAGCGCAAGCTGTAATTATAGCGTTTCGGAATGTTTGAATGATTCGACCGTGAAGCATTTTAAGTGACATTCTTACTTATACCTTTCTGTTATCTTGTGAGTGTAAAAAGCGGTTTTTATGTAAAACCTATCCGTCGCCAACATTTGTTACACTTAAGCATCTATATGAAGTGTAGCTGAGTTTAGGAAATGTCGTTCGAACACTAATTGTCCAGTCAACATTGTACAAAGACTACCATTTTATTGTGATGGATTTCTCGATTATTTTTCAAATTTAGATAACCGGTTTTAAATACTGGCTAAAGGACAAATCTCTACCGTGATGGTAAATTTGAACAAAAATGGTGCAATTAAAAAGGCACTTTACACACAAAACTAGTCGGAAAAGGATGTAATGATTTAAAAGCAAAAGGGCTCAGGAGAAGTGTGAAATAACGTAACAAACAAAAGTCGTCACTTATTCTTTTTAGGGCAGAGCGATACGCGGGTAAAAAATTATTAACATAAATTGAGGTAACATTGATAAAAAAAGAAACGCAGTAAGTGCGAAAACTAGTCACTTACTGCTTTTTAACATTAAGGTTAGATCTTTGAATTATTTGTTCACATGGACCCGAACAGCTAATACATCTCTTTCGGCACCGTGAAGCACTCCGTTCGCTGTAGAGCCAAGTAAGAGGCTAAGACCTCTGCGGCCATGACTGCCCACAATAATTAAATCAGTTTCTTTTTCTCCGGCTAATCTGTGGATTTCCCCTGCTGGCTGTCCGATCAAAACATATTGTTGCTCTGGAGGAATGTTATTAGAGCTAGCGAGCTTTGCTAATTGGCTGGAAGCTTGCTGTTGAAGCTGGCCTTGAACTTCTGTTAAATCCATAGGAATGTCGCCACCATAGGCATAAGCTAATGGTTCGATGACATGAACTAAAGAGATCTTACAGCCATCTGCAAGCCCAATGGCTTTGTCTAGAATTTGATTAGATTCTTCTGTTAGATCTAGTGCAACAAGAATATGTTTGTACAGTGACATTGAAACACTCCTAGGTATGATAGTTATTGTGGCTCAGTTCTTTTTTAACATACTTGTTCATACAGACCTAGCGGAAACCTGCATCTATCCCTATCAATAATTAAAAATTCTTGTTTCTTTGATCTCGGTTAAGTTTACATGGCGCCTTATTTTTCATCGAAACCTGTCAATAGTCACATAATGATTGGTTTAAGCTTGGGTTAAGTGTCTAATCTAGCCTTTGACAAGCAATTCTTTTTTCATCTCTTTAATGCAAGGGCAAATCTTATGTGGGTATTTATTGGCATTCTTGTTGCCGTCATAGCTTTAGGTGCAGGGCCTATTATCTGGATACGTCCAAGCCCACGTCAAAAACAAGTAGCTGGTTATCGACTGAAAGCGGCGCAATTAGGATTGCGCGTTAAGCTAGTTTCACTAAAAAGTATTGGTATATCGCAAGAGATTTTGAGTGTCAAAGATGGGTTACCGTTTTATGGGATCGCTTGGGATCTGACAAATGATTTAGAGAAAGCTTTTGCAAAAGAGCTAGCTCATGAAAGTTGGTGTCTTGCAAAAGGCACCTATGAGCATGGTACTCACTTTATGGGTATTTGGGATTGGGGAACCAGTAAAAAAGCAGATGAAAAAATCCATTCAAGCTTAAAAGAGTTCATCGCCTCTTTGCCTGATGACGTTATCGCCTGTGAGTGTTCAGGGCAGGGTTTAGCTCTTGGTTGGCTAGAAAAAGGAAAAGTAGAACGCGTTGATGAGCTAGCCTTATTACTTAAAAAGTTTAAAGAGACTTGTTTGGGGAGCTAGGAGCGTATCATCGAATTGAGCTTCTATTTTGGCAAATTAAATTGGTAATCCACATATTTCTCAGCTTCATAATATAAATATTTTCAATATGCTTACTTTTAAAAACTCATTACTAATTGTGAAACTTTTATGGTGTCAATATATTTTTATATAATAGCTAACAATATCAATGAGTTAGGCTGCTATTGAAGCTCTTTAGATAGCTTGTCAGTGAAGGAGAGAATACCCCTAAATTAGGCGTCGCTTGCATCATCATTTATGTGAACTAGCCTTTCAAGTTGTAGAATTTAACTTGACCGCAAAAAATTCAGTCTATATATATGCCCTCCCAGAAAGAGAAATTTGACTGCTTTTGCCTGAAATGTATAAAAAACGACGTGTCTGAGTGTTTTTTGATCTTTTTGGTGCTTTCGGGCTTTTAGGCTCCTGAGCTGGTCACATTGACTAGCGACAATTTGATTTGTTTGAGTGTGTAATAAAAACTAAATAACTATATAAAAGAAGAAAGAAGGACGGCATGGGAAAATCGTTAGTTATCGTAGAATCACCCGCAAAAGCCAAAACGATCAATCGTTATTTGGGAAAAGACTTTATTGTGAAGTCGAGTGTTGGCCATATTCGAGACTTGCCCACTAGTGGTGGCAATAAAAAACCAGTGGATGCGAAAGAGCGGGCGAAGCAAGCTGCCATCACTAGGAAACTATCACCGGCAGCAAAAGTAAAACACAAACTTAAAAAAGCAAAAGCCCAACTCATAAACCGAATGGGCATTGACCCCGATAATAAATGGGCAGCTCATTACGAAATTCTTCCTGGAAAAGAAAAGGTCGTTAAAGAATTACGAGAACTTGCTGAAGATGCAGATCAAATCTTTCTCGCAACGGATTTGGATAGAGAAGGAGAAGCCATCGCATGGCATTTACGTGAAGCAATTGGCGGTAATGACGAGCGATATCGTCGCGTAGTGTTTAACGAAATTACAAAAACAGCTATTCAAGATGCATTTAAAAGTCCTGGTCCACTAGATCAAAATAGAGTAGACGCTCAGCAAGCAAGGCGTTTTCTGGACCGAGTTGTTGGTTACATGGTGTCTCCATTGCTGTGGGAAAAGGTAGCGCGAGGATTGTCGGCAGGGCGAGTTCAATCCGTTGCTGTTCGATTAGTCGTAGAACGCGAGCAAGAAATACGAGCGTTTATTCCAGAAGAATATTGGGATGTATTTGCTGATCTTGAAGAAAAAACCGGTTCAAATATTCGTTTTGAAGTAAAAAAAGAAAACGGAAAAGCGTTTAAGCCTGTCAACGAAAAAGAAGCGTCAGCAGCTGTCGCTAAGTTAGAAAAGGCAACGTACCAAGTTGCCACTCGAGAAGATAAGCCTACAAAGTCAAAGCCAACAGCACCTTATATCACGTCAACATTGCAGCAGGCGGCGAGCACGAGACTTAGTTTTGGCGTCAAGAAAACCATGGTACTCGCACAGCGTTTGTATGAAGCGGGTTACATTACCTACATGCGAACTGATTCAACTAATCTCAGTAAAGAGGCCGTTGAAAATTGCCGAGACTATATTCAAGAAAATTTTGGTAAAAAATATTTACCCGAATCAGCCAATAACTACAGCAGTAAAGAAGGCGCGCAAGAAGCGCATGAGGCAATTCGTCCTTCAAACGTTAGCGTTTCCCCTACACAACTTTCTGGTATGGAAAGAGATGCAGAAAGATTGTACGCACTAATTTGGCAGCAGTTTGTTGCTTGTCAAATGACACCCGCTGAATTTACAAGTACCTCAATTACAGTCGCAGCGAATGATTTCGAATTGAGAACTCGGGGCCGCATTATGCGCTTCGATGGTTTTATGAAAATAATGCCAACGGTTTCGAAAAAAGATGAAGATGTCGTATTACCCGATATTAAAGTCGGCGAAACCTTATCGCTGAAAAAACTTGAGCCTAATCAGCATTTCACAAAACCAACCGCTCGTTTTTCTGAGGCGAGTTTGGTAAAAGAATTAGAAAAACGCGGCATTGGTCGTCCTTCAACTTATGCATCTATTATTTCTACTATTCAAGACCGTGGTTATGTTCGAGTAGAAAACAGGCGGTTTTATGCTGAAAAGATGGGAGATATTGTTACCGAACGTCTTGTTGAAAGTTTCCAAGATTTAATGGATTACAGTTTTACCGCGAAAATGGAAGAAGAGCTAGACCGTGTTGCTGAGGGTGGGAAAAAATGGCACACGTTGCTCGATGAATTTTATAAAGATTTCACCGAGAAATTAAAAAAAGCGCAAGATGCTGATTCGGGAATGCGTCACAATAATCCAACAGAAACTGATATCGAATGTGAAAAATGTGGTCGTCACATGCAAATTCGAACGGGAAGTACAGGTGTGTTTCTCGGTTGTTCTGGTTATAGCCTTCCACCGAAAGAGCGCTGTAAGCATACGATGAATTTAGTTTCTGGAGATGAAGCAGTCAACGTCGATGAAGATGACGAAGCGGAATCAAAACAATTAAGAGAACGACATCGCTGTAAAATTTGTAATACTGCAATGGATGGTTACCTACTCGATGAAAAACGCAAGTTACATATTTGCGGAAACAACCCCGATTGTAGTGGTTACGAAATTGAAGCGGGCGCATTTAAAATTAAAGGCTATGAAGGGCCTCTTATAGAATGTGATAAATGTGGCAATGACATGCAACTAAAAACAGGTCGTTTCGGGAAATATTTTGGTTGCACGAATGAGGAGTGTAAAAACACTCGTAAATTATTGCGCAACGGGGAAGCGGCTCCACCTAAAATGGATCCAGTACCTATGCCGGAATTGGAGTGTTTAAAAGTCGATGACACTTACATATTGCGAGATGGGGCTTCAGGGTTATTTTTGGCGGCTAGTCAGTTTCCTAAAAATAGAGAAACTCGGGCTCCATTGGTTGAAGAAATTTTACCACACAAAGATGAAATTGATCCAAAGTATACTTTTTTGTTTTCTGCACCAACTGAAGATCCAGATGGGAACAAAACTGTTATCCGGTTTAGCCGCAAAACAAAAGAACAGTATGTCCAGACGGAGATAGAAGGAAAAGCTTCTGGTTGGAAGGCTTTTTATGAAGGCGGTAAGTGGGTGTCTAGTGGTGTAGCACCTAGCAAGAAGAAAGCAGCGGTTAAAAAAGCCACGGCAAAAAAGACTGCAACCAAAAAAACCACCAAGAAAAAGACAGCGGCGAAAAAAGCACCTGCCAAAAAATGATGGGTGTTTGATAACTTGTAGTAAGAAAATGAAATGCCATCATAATATTTGATGGCATTTTTTGTTATTTTTTACAATTGTTTAAGTATTTCACGTGTCGTTGTTGATGCTTTAAGGCTATGATGACAAAAAATATTAGGTTTATATTCATATGCCAGAATCTTTCAGATATTCGATGATAGTCAATCAAAAACTGGCTTTTGCAAAAATTCAATTAGATACAGGAAAAGCATTGCTGCTTGAAAGTGAGCCGTCTATCGACTTTCGTTTAAAAATACATGCCTATTTTGACGGGGCTGTATTAGAACTCAATAAAGCGCTTATTTATTTTTTGGCAGAAATTGCTGATAGTAATAATGCGAAAGAATTTGCAGTGCATCATGATGTTGTGTTGAGTGCGGATAACTTTAATTCTTTTTTAAAGTTTGCGAGTAATATTTTTCCTTCAGTGAGGGAGTTTCAAGAAATGCAGACTTTGCTAGTAAAGAATGATTCTTGGTTACAACGCTTAATCTACTATGTGGAAAATCCTGTTGCACTTGCCACTTCATTTGTATCATTAGTTCATGAAGAATCTAATGACCACACTAATAATATGATTAGTATTGTTAATATTTCTTCAGATAAAGAAGAGCGACCACAAGTCTTTGTTGAGGACTTTATTCACGAAGCGCATTCTCTTATTGATAGGCATCGAGCTAATCTTGAAGAGTATTGATTAAAAGCGGTAGTGCTTGTTTTATTGCTTTTCCGATTTTTTAACCTATCCAGTTTTGTAATTTTTTTAGTCGTACTTTTTTGTGAATTCTCTTTGCTTTTTACTTCGATACTACAGTTTCGCTATTAGTTCCTATTATTTGATTACTTATAGATGATAAAATGCGAGCACTAAATTTTAATTTATTTATCTATTGATAAAATACTAACATTAAAAACAACCTTATTTATAAAAATGCAGAGGCTGATATGTCTAAGTTATATGAAATAGTTGAACTATCTAATGGAGATATAGCTCTGCAAAATGATGACTTAGAGAATGGTGAGTCATTAATAGTAATGAAGTTTTCAGATGAATTAAAAAACGTTTTGCAGGATGCCAAAATAGATTTAGCAAAAGTGATGGTGGAATCTGGGTTGGAGTTTGTTGCAAAGCTAGCAGAAGAAAGAGCAAAGATAGTTGCTGAAATTGAAAACTCTGATGCTAATTTAGAAAGGATTGGCAAAATAGGTGCTGATTCTGATGTGGAAGCATTAACGAAAACATCAAAAGAATCTATTCAAAAAAATGATAAGATAATTGAGAAGAAACAGGCAGGCAAGTTTAGTAATCAAAATGCGGATAAAAATAATAAAAGTTCAGAAGAATTAGAAGAAGAAATGGTTTCTCATCTGGTGCATTAAATTATGGCGAATATTTAAGTGGATAAGTTGTTTGCACGATAATTAACCTGTCATCGGTATAGAGGTTGGAAGGCTATTCAAAAAAATCCCCGCTGTATTACCAAGATTCGCTGCTTTGTTGAGATTCTCCTGTGCATTACCATTCATTGTATCTTTATCGAGACAGCCTTGAATAATAACGGTATGGCTATTTCCAGCAGCAAGCGCATCCCAAGTTACCCATAGTAAATCACTTTTGTTTTTCAGGTAAACGATACGAAATTTTTTTGAATTCAATTTAAGTTGATGTAGACGAAGATATTCTGATGGATCGGTAGTAATAAACGTTGCCCATCGTTGATCATCAGAATTTGATGCGAAACTGAGGAGTGAATTTAAAATCAAACGAGAATTTTGGGAGTTATTAAAGCTGTCTTCTGAAAAGTTCATCACCGTTACACCGCTCTTTAATGCTGGAGAGGGACTTTGATAAGGGTGGTTATTAGTTGGAGAGTCAGAAGTAAAGAAATCATTAACAGCGGAGTGTTGGGATGGTGGAATGTGGGTCATGGCTGTCGATGGTGTTGAAGAAAGCTCAGCAGTAATCATGATGATACATCTCGTGGTAAAGTGCGTAATCAAAAATTGTTTAAACAGTTGTCGTGATCAGTCTTCGCGTCTAATAATGCCAACGCTCAATCCTTCAATCGAAAAATCATCATCCTTTAAATTTACTGTTATTACATTGAAATCTGGGTTTTCGGGCACCAGTTCAACTTCCTGTTTGTTTCGCTCTCTTCGAAAGCGTTTTACAGTCACTTCTTCTCCAATTCTAGCGACCACAATCTGTCCATTACGAACTTGGTCTGTTCTGTGAACTGCTAATAAATCGCCATCTAATATACCGGCATCCTGCATACTGTAACCTTTAACTCTCAGCAGGTAATCGGCTTGAGGAGAGAAGAAGTTTGGAGAGATATCACAATAATCTTCAATATTCTGTTCTGCTAAAATGGGATTACCTGCAGCAACCTGCCCTACGACAGGAATACCCAATTCTTCATCGTCAGGAATACGAATTCCTCGTGATGCTCCAGGAACCATTTCTATAGCTCCTTTGCGTGCCAGTGCTCTTAAGTGCTCTTCTGCCGCATTCGCAGATCGAAAACCTAGTTCTTGTGCTATCTCTGCTCGCGTCGGTGGGTAGCCAGTATCATGGATATAGCTACGGATTAAACTCAGCACTTCTTGTTGTCGCTCGGTTAGCTTAATCATGATGTTTCCTGTTTTGTTGTGGTTTTATGTGTAAATGGAGATGCTTAAGTGCCATCTGTTTTTTTATACAGTGCATGTCATTATATACAGTATTGCTTTGCCTGCAACTTTTTTTGTTTCAGTGGTTTTTCTCTCTTTTAAGCATGAGTAATCTCTCTTGTGGAATCTTTCTGCGTGTCTGTGAAATAATGTCGGATCAACTGTTCAGGTTTCGATAATAGATTTCAAATGAATACGTCAATATTCAGTTTACGAGTAAGTAGGATAATGTGATTAGTGATGATGGTGAGAAGGAGTGCTTGGGAGCTATGAATGATACAGAGCTGCTAGGCCCAATCATGCTCGATATTGAATCTTTTACGTTATCTTCAGAAGATAAAACTCTTCTTCAGCATGATTTAGTGGGAGGTGTTATTTTCTTCTCAAGAAATTTTGAATCTATTGATCAAATGAGATGTTTGGTTGACAGTATTCGGGCAATTAAGCCAGATATAGTATTGGCGGTCGATCAAGAGGGTGGCCGAGTTCAGAGATTTAAATCGGGATATACTCGAATTCCTCCCATGCAATCCTTTCTCCCTTTTTATGAAAAAAATCCTATAGATATAGAAGAGGTACTTGCGCTCATCAACGATGTTGGCTGGCTTATGGCCGCTGAGGTATTGGCAAGTGGTGTTGATATGAGTTTTGCACCAGTTCTCGATGTTGATGAATCACACTGTAGCGTCATTGCTGACCGTTCTTTTTCTTCTGATCCAAAATTAGTAACTAAGTTCGGCCGCGCATTTATTGCCGGGATGCATGAGGCGGGTATGGCAGTCACTGGAAAACATTTTCCTGGTCACGGAGCTGTAACGGAGGACAGTCATCTTGAGTTACCAGTTGATACTCGTTCTTTCCAAGAAATCGAATCAGTTGATCTAATTCCTTTTTCAGAATTAATGGATCATCTTGATGCTGTGATGCCAGCCCATATTATTTTTTCGGATATTGATAAATCTCCTGTTGGATTCTCAAATTACTGGCTGAAAAATATTTTACGAAAAAAAATGCATTTTGATGGAGTTATTTTTTCTGATGACTTGTCAATGGAAGGAGCCGCAAGCGCTGGGAGTTATGGTGATAGAGCAGAGAGGGCATTGGATGCGGGATGCGATGTGGTTTTGGTTTGTAATAATAGAAAAGGTGCTTTGGAAATTTTGCATAGATTGGAAACTAGACAAATAAAACTTTCTAACCGTTTACATCGAATGTCAGCCAGGCGTTGGTGGAACTGGAATGAGCTGGTGTCGACTGAGCGATGGGTTCGCACCCAAGAAGCATTAAAAAAATTCAAGGTTAAGACTTCAGGGTAAACTTTTAGATTTTAAATAGCATAAAGAATTTTAGGTAAAAAGATGCAAATAAAGAAGTGGATAGCTGAGATTGTTGGTGATGAACGTGTGTGGGTTGTAGAAATATTTTCGATTGTTTTTGTCACATTAATCGCCGCCTATGTTGTTAAGTTAATTCTCGATCGAGTAGAAAAAAAAGCGAATCAAACTCGTACACTTTGGGATGATGCGTTATTAGGTGCGTTAACACGCCCAGCGATTTGGTTTGTCTGGGTGGTGGGGTTGTCATTTGCAGCTGAAATTGCGGGTGATGTAGCGGATGAGAAAATTGTTCAGTTTTTAAGTGTTATTAGAAAAGTCGGTATTAACATTTTAGTCGCTTGGTTTTTGGTGCTTTTTATTCGGCGAGCCGAAGAAAATTTAATGGATCCGAGCTATACAAAAAACAAGCCATTAGACGCAACAACAGTGACGGCGTTGGGAAAATTATTGCGAGCTTCAGTCATTATAACGACGGGGCTAGTCGTTTTACAGATTTTTGGTGTGAGTGTTTCTGGTGTGCTGGCATTTGGCGGTATTGGTGGTTTGGCAGTGGGTTTTGCTGCAAAAGATTTGTTAGCCAATTTTTTCGGCGGACTAATGGTTTATTTAGATCGCCAGTTTTCTGTGGGCGATTGGATTCGTTCGCCGGATCAAAATATTGAAGGAACAGTAGAAGATATTGGTTGGCGACTTACTTGTATCCGTACGTTTGATAAACGCCCGTTATATGTTCCTAATTCTACGTTTACTCATATTTCTGTTGAAAATCCGTCGCGTATGACGAATCGTCGTATCTATGAAACCATTGGTGTTCGGTATGATGACGCAGAAAAACTACCGACGATTGTATCCGATGTGAAAAAAATGCTTCAAGAACATGAGGAGTTAGATATGGATCAAACTCTAATTGTTAATTTTAATGCGTTTGCAGAATCTTCTTTAGATTTTTTCATTTACACATTTACAAAAACTACCGACTGGGTTCGTTATCATGAAATAAAGCAGGACGTTTTATTTAAAGTCTTACATATTATTGAGTCTCATGAAGCCGAGTGCGCGTTTCCAACGTCAACCGTTCATTTACCTGATGCTATTTCATTGGAGCCGCAATCGCCGATAGAATCTTCTCGAAAATAATAAAAAGAGAGTAGTTGGGATAAAAAAAGTAAGATGCAGTGAGGCAAGTGATGGGAAAACAATCGAAAGGAAATGAAAATCCTTTCGATTGTGGGATGGCTAAAGTTAAGTGGACGGTTGTTGCATTACCCACGAATTTCCATTGTGAGAAATAACAGCACTATTACAGCTGGAAAAATCTAATGTTATAGATTGATTATTGTCAGCTGTGTTTTCTAAAGCAATAGTTCCATTTTGAATATTTCCATTATCACAAAGCTGAACATCCTTTATGGTGACTTCAAAGGTTTGTCCGTTATCACTGTGAAGAATGGCTAGAGCGCGAAAACCTTCTGTTTTATTACCCTTGACGACAGTATCATCTAGCGTAAATTCTATCCCCGCTTCTGATGTGTGCGTTGCAGATTCGCTACAATTTAAAATCATTTCAGAATAAGAGCAATATTGTTTGTAGGAATGATGCCCTGCATAATTAAAATCAGGTATTTTACTGTCAATATTCAAATCGTATTCAATGTCCACATAACCAGAACTATTTGAATCTAGTTGTAAAAACAAAGACACGTTACCATCAAGAGTTAGCTCTGATGATTCTTGGATGAACCAATTACAAAACTCATTCATTTCTCCGCTCAGATCGACGGATAGAGGCCTTGAGGTAAGCTCTCCATCTGCACTGTTAATGGCATAAGTAAGAGCAGCCGTACCGCCACATTCACCGGGAATTCCGCTGATACTTTGCGAGCCTGCTGAAGTAAGATTTATCGCTGTTGTATTTGTTGCGGTTTTTATTGTTTCTATCGGATCCGAATTCGCGACAAAAAGACTTGCCGCAGCTGGTAAGAAAGACGCTGTTTTCTCGCTCAATAAAATAGCTTTTGTTGTTTCTATTGATGCAGTTGCGATAGATTCGGTTTCACCAGCGCCCATGTTGCTTTCTTCATTATCCTGAGCCGCAACTTCTTGAGGAGCTACACTCGAACTTGCTGCTGAAGAATCTGAGTCGTCATCACCTGTGCAACCACCTAAATAGGAAATTGAGAGAAAAAGCGTTAATGCTTTAAATTTGTTTAGCTGCATTGAGTAATTCCTTTGTTTGACCTGTCATGTTTAATCTGAAATGTTTGATTTAATCTGTCTGTTAGTTAAAGCTGTTAAAAGTTCGGTGCATTAGAGTCTAAAAACATTTTTTTTTATGTTAACTCCTTTGCAATACTGAAAAATTGTCTTTGTGCCATATAGTTTGGTCTAGCCCTTTTGTGTGGGGATCTGATTTTGGTGCCAGTTTTTGAATAAATTTGAAATTGGTTTAAGTGAAAAGTATTAATTATGAAAAACTTATTAGGTGTTATTGGTGGTTCAGGATTTGATGAATATGCTGATTTGGTGGGATGCGAAAAATTATTTGTGGATACGCCATTTGGTGTGAGTAGTGGTTTGTTGAAGGGGAGGCTTAAAAAAAATGATGTTGTTTTTATTCCTCGCCATGGACAAGATCACTCCATAGCGCCACATGATATTAATTATCGTGCAAATATATGGTCGCTCAAGGAGTTGGGTGTTTCCCATGTATTGGCAATTAATGCTGTTGGAGGTATTGGCGAAGATTTAGGTCCCGGTGTTGTAGCGATTCCGGACCAAATAATTGATTACAGCTATGACCGAAACCATACCTTTTATTCAAAGCAATCGACGATTCTTTTGAAGGAAAATAAGAATCTCAAAAAGTTCTTACGACCAAATCTTGATCATGTTGATTTTACATTTCCCTATGATATGGGGTGGAGAGAATTTGTGTTATCTGTTTCTAGATGTTCTGCTCTAGAAATATCACAATCTAATTCACCTTCGAATAATCGATTTTGTTTAGTCGAGGAGGGGGTCTACGGCTGTACGCAAGGTCCTCGTTTAGAAACGGCTGCAGAGATTAGGCGCTTAAAGCGCGACGGTTGTGACATGGTGGGTATGACCGGTATGCCTGAAGCTGGATTGGCTAGAGAGCTTTCGTTGCCTTATGCGTGTATTGCTATTAGCGTTAATTGGGCGGCAGGATTAAGTGATGACCAAATAACTTTAGCGTTAATTAAAAGCCACCTTGTTTCTAGAATGAAAGACGTCAAAAAGATAATTGAAGATTTGAGCGCCAAAATTGTTGATTATTCTGACTAGTTGAAGAGATTTTCTCCGAAGCTATAGACATTCAATCCATTATCCAATAAAAATACAGGTGTACGACAATATAATAATGAAGCTAATTTTTGTCTTGCACAGTAAGGCTAGATTTTCAAAAAAATATTTTACGCATGCTAATTATCAAGAAGTAAGAAATTCTTAAATAAAGAGACGTGAAATTATATTTATGTCCATTTATATATTTAGAATAAATAAGAAGAAATAACTAGATAGCTTAATAATTTTATTTTAATGATTAGTTCTTTAAAGTTTTAGTCTGAAACCTATCTTGGAAATTTCTATTGCTGCAAATATATTGATAAATGTTAATTTTATGGGTGCTTATATTGGCTCTTGAGTTTTTTTGTCTATGCTCTAGCTGATTTATCAAAAGTCATTTGTCTGATTTTTTTGATGTAGGATTAAATTTTTAGTCATTATCATTTAATAAAAAACAAAAAATAATAAATAGAGGTAAGTAACAATGGATGATCGAGCAAAAGGTACTGTTAAGTGGTTTAATAATGCAAGGGGGTATGGTTTTATCACCTCCGGGGAAGAAAATGCAGATGTATTTGTTCACTATCGAAATATTCGGGGGGATGGCTTTCGTTCATTGAGTGAAGGGCAAGAGGTGGAATTTGCAATGCAGGAAGGTGATAAGGGGCTTCAGGCTGAAGATGTCACTTGCGTTTAAGGTTCTTTATTACATGTTTAGCGATTATTTATAATGTTTTATTGAGCCTTAAAATATAAGCGCAGCCAATGTCTACGTTTAGGTAGATCTAGAGGTTTGGCGCGCTTGTTATTTTTTATGAAAATTTCTTTCAGGTTTTTTTCTAAGTTGGAATTTAATCTTCGTTACTTTCTTCTTCCCTTACTTCTTCATTTTCTTCTTGTGGGTCAGATGCAACATCAATGGGTGTGAATTCAATCAGAATACCTGCCAGCGGATGATCTATATAGTGAAGCTCCTTGCTGCGCATTCTGCGAGTCACTTTAATGGGAGCTATATTTTCAACTATGTAAGGTGACGAGATAAGGTCGTCGTATTCATTATTGCTGGATTCAAATTGAGACCAAACATTACCTCCTCTGTCCGCTGTAAAAGTAGTTATTCTTTTTTGAGGTTTGTTTGGGGCAATAGGTATTTCTGGCCAATTTAATGTTTCTTGGCCAAAATTGGTAGCAAAGTTGATCAGCCATAAATTTGTTGTGATATGCAGATAACGCTGAAGTTTTAATTGGATGCTGCCTTGTAGCTCTCTGTGATCACCAAAAAGTTCGCCACCTTCGATTAAAATGGCAGGGCTATCGGCTCGCTCGATCATGTCTTGGTTCCAAGCACCATGAAATAAAATTCGATAATTATTACTTCTCTGAAGCTTTCGCGCCTTATCTTGTAATGTAAGTTCGCTTTCTGGCAAGAGTATGATTGAGCCTTCAGGGACGATAGTGCTTTCTTGCTCTTGTCCGACAAGCGTTGTCCATTCAAGAGGGTAAGAAAGTTTTACATTGGTACCCCATTGTTCGACATGTTGCTTCGGGTTTCCTCCTTGACGAAAAATAATTAATTCAACTTTGTACCAACGCTTATCAGTATTAATTTCTTGGGATAAAGACGATTGCGATGAAAGCGTTAGTCCGACACATAAAGCTAGTGTCAGAAGGTGTTTGGGTAGTATTAAAAAATTAATGTGCGATTTTTTTTTGTCACGTTTTTTCATAAGTACGGCCAAGATATTATTAATAAAGATTGTTGATTAAAAATCACTTATGCAGATTGATCTTTGGGGGTTAATAATTCTAACAATTGCTCAATGGTATTGAATTTATCTTCGGTAGCTTCCATGTCGGCCATAAATTTTAAATGATTCGCACCGCTCATTTGATAATTCTGGGGTTGAGACTGTACGAGTTTAACGATAACCAATGGATCAGCTGCTGTTTCACTGCCAAACTCTATCCTTCCTGAACCTGCCGACGCTTCGAGCTTAGATATTCCAAGAGAAAGTGCTTTAATCTTTAATTCAGAGACTTTGAATAAATTTTTTGTTGAGTCGGGTAGTAGGCCAAAGCGGTCTATCATTTCGACTTGTAGTTCACGTAATTCGTGAGAGTCTTTAGCGCCCGCAATACGTTTATACATGATGAGCCGAGAGTGTACATCAGGTAAATAGTCATCGGGAATTAATGCGGGTGTTCGCAAGTTAACTTCGACGCTGTCGGCAAGAGATGGTTCAACGTCGAGAGATTTGCCTGCCTGTAATGCTTTAACCGCGCGATCCAACATTTCCATATACAAAGAAAAACCAATGGTTTGAATCTGTCCGCTTTGCCCGTCACCTAATAATTCCCCTGCGCCTCGAATCTCCATGTCGTGAGTTGCCAATGTAAATCCAGCACCTAGGTCCGATGTATTGCTGATCGCATCTAAACGTTTAATGGCATCGCCTGTCATTTGCTTTTTAGGTGGCGTCATTAAGTAAGCGTAAGCCTGATGATGTGATCGACCGACACGCCCACGTAGTTGATGTAATTGCGCTAAACCAAATTTGTCGGCTCGATCAATGATGATTGTGTTGGCGTTAGGGATATCGATTCCAGTTTCAATAATGGTTGTACATACGAGAATGTTAAAACGCTTGTGATAAAAGTCCCCCATAACTTTTTCTAGTTCTCGCTCTGACAGTTGACCGTGTCCGATGGCGATGCGGGCTTCGGGGACAAGCTCTTGTAAATCTTGCGCCGTTTTTTCTATGGTTTTAACTTCGTTATGCAAATAATAAACTTGTCCTCCACGCAAAATCTCTCTTGAGATTGCTTCTTTTACTAAGCCATTATCATGCGCTCTAACAAAAGTTTTTACCGATAATCGCCTAGCGGGTGGTGTGCTAATAATTGATAGGTCTCGAATGCCTGACATGGACATATTTAATGTTCGAGGGATGGGCGTTGCTGTTAGCGTCAAAATATCGACTTCTGCTCGTAGAGATTTTAATTGATCTTTTTGTCGAACGCCAAAGCGGTGTTCTTCGTCAATGATAACAAGACCAAGTGATTTATATTTTATGTCAGGCTGAATTAATTTATGTGTACCTATGATGATATCAACAGCACCTGACTTTATTTTTTTCTGGACTGCTTCGACTTCTTTTGTGCTTCTAAAACGAGAGAGCACTTCTACATTGACAGGCCAGTCAGCAAAACGATCTTTAAAGTTTTCGTAATGTTGCTGTGCCAACAATGTTGTTGGTACTAAAATCGCGACTTGTTTACCACTTTGTACGGCAATGAATGCAGCTCTCATGGCGACTTCTGTTTTGCCAAAGCCGACATCGCCACACACCAAGCGATCCATAGCTTGTCCTGACAGCATGTCGCTGCGAACTGATTCAATGGCAGTTTGTTGGTCGGGTGTTTCTTCGAAGGGAAATGCGCTGGCAAATTTATCGTAAGCGGATTTAGGATCACGGAAAGAATACCCGGATTTTGCGGCGCGTTGAGCATAAATGTTTAGTAGCTCAGCTGCGACATCACGAATTTTTTCGGCGGCTTTTCTCTTTGCTTTTTGCCATTGTTCGCTACCGAGTTTATTTAGAGGAGCGCTCTCGGCATCGGCCCCGCTATACCGGCTAATTTGGTCGAGGCTTGCGACGGGAACATACAGTTTGTCATTGCCCGCATATTCCAATAATAAAAATTCGTGACGCTGACCTTCGACTTCTATAATTTCTAAGCCTTTGTAGCGACCAACTCCGTGGTTGATGTGGACAACAGGCGCGCCTACATTGAGTTCCGTTAAATTTTTAATGATTTGTTCGGATGTATCTTGTGCTTTTTTTCGCCGCCGTCGTTGTTGAATCTGGTTGCCGAAAAGTTCGCCTTCAGTGATGATTGCAATTTTATTTTCCGGTAAGAGTAATCCTTGTGAGATTGGGTTGACGGTGATACAGAAACTCTCTGGCGAATAAAGAAAATCTATCCAAGAATCGACGCTGGTTGGTTTGACGCCAATTTTGTTTAGCAGCTCAATTAATGTTTCTCTTCGGCCTGCGGATTCTGCACAAAATAAAATCCTGTTCTCCGACAATAGTAAAAAATGTTCTAGTGCGTGTAATGGGTTACTGGCTCTGTCATCAATAGCAAGATTCGGGAAAGCAGAGCTGTTAAATATTTCAGTTTTGTTGGCGTCCTCTGAGGCGCCATGCCATTCAACTCTAGAGCGCAATTTTAAATTTGCGTAGACATCATCGGCCCGTAAAAATAATTGGCTCGGTGATAAAATAGGGCGTTCGATATCGGCTCTTCGACTTTCGTAACGTGTAAAAGATTCCTTCCAAAAATGTTCGATAGCGTTTTCTAGATTACCTTGTGTAAACACGATGGCATGTTCAGGAATATAATCAAATAGCGTTCCGCATTGTTCGTAAAATAATGGCAGGTAGTATTCGATACCGGCCGGAGCAATGCCTTCGCTGACATCTTGATAAAGTGGGCAGCGTCGATGATCTACATCAAACGTTGTGTGCCAGCTATCGCGAAAATGGGTAATGCCTTCTTTATCGAGCGGATATTCTTTCGCCGGCAATAAGCGAATAGAGTCGATTTGTTGGATGGTCCGCTGAGTTTCCGAATCAAATGTTCTTAGTGATTCAACTTCGTCATCGAAAAGATCTATGCGATAGGGGAGTTGACTTCCCATTGGAAAAATATCGATGAGTGAGCCACGAACGGCGTACTCGCCATGTTCGAAAACTGTATCGACACACCGATAACCAGTTTCCTGTAATCGCCGAGTAATTTGCGTCAATTCAAATTTCTGCCCTTTCTCGATCACCAGACTATTTTTTTGTATGTAATCAGGGGGGCAAAGACGATGTAAAAGAGTGGTCACAGGAACGACTAAAATACCGCGTTTTATTTGCGGTAATTGATATAGCGTGTGCAAACGGTCGGAAATAATATCTTGGTGTGGCGAAAAATAATCATAAGGTAGTGTTTCCCAATCGGGCAAATGTAAAATGGGAAGATCGTCGTTGGTTGATTCTTTGCTAAAAAAGCGAAGCTCTTCTTCAATGACGCTTGCAGTTGCCGTATCTTGTGTGATGACGATGGTGAAGTTGTCGTGAAGTTGTGCGGCATTTGCAATAGATAATGATAGTGCGCTCCCGTGCAAGCCAGACCATCGACGTTTGTCACCAGGAGAAGTAGGGAATTTGGGGTTGAGAGGGTCTTGCTGATTCGATTCCAACTGGGGTAGCTCTTTCATTGATTGTTAGTGGTGGTGTCGTTGTGGGATTCTTAAAGCGCGTATTGTAACTATTTTAAGGCGTGAAGCAGTGAGTTATTCATTGCAGTCTCTGTCGAAATAATGCGTTTTTTCATCTTGGAGTGATTTCGCGAAATTGTTGGTCAAATATTAAACGATTTTTTTTGTTTTAAGTTGATAGGACTCATCTTCAGAGATTCAAAATGCCTTATATCAGCTACAAGCTCCCCCGATTCTACAAACGCTTTGCAATCTGGTGAGGCTCCTTGGATAATGGCGCCCCAAAATAGTGGCTCATGAGGGGTCATTAATATCAAATACTTGTATAAACATTATTTGAGTAACGAAAGTCTTGGAAAGACTGTTTTAAATCACTAGCGAGTAAAGGTAACGACACGTGAATCGACCAAAACCGGAAGACTACTTTAAAGACTGGAAACAACGTGAAGCGCTTGCAGAAGCGATGATTCCTATTATCGGTAAGTTAAACCGCGATCGTAATGTTAACGTTTATATGTATGGACGTTCATTAGTGAATCGTTCAGTTATCGATATTATGAAAGCTCATCGTTTTGTTCGCCAAGTCGAAGAAAATGAATTATCTGAATTCGAAACTTTTCCAATCCTCGAAAAATTGAGCCAGCTTGAGCTGGGTCATGCCCAAATTGATTTAGGTAAGCTCACCGTTAAGCATATGAAGCTGAATAATGAGAAGCCTGTAGATGTAGATGCGTTTTTAGCTAAAGAATTTAGTTCTCTTGCGGGACGAAAAGATAAGCCAATTCCAGATGCTCAAGACATAGTCCTTTATGGTTTTGGTCGTATTGGTCGCTTAGTGGCTCGCCTCCTTGTTGAAAAAGCAGGTGGTGGCGACACCATGCGCTTGAAGGCGATTGTTGTTCGTAAAGGATCAGAAGATGATTTGGTTAAGCGCGCGAGCTTACTGCGTCGTGATTCTGTTCACGGATCATTCAAAGGAACGATCCGTATAGACGAAGATTCTAACTCTTTGATCTGCAACGGTAATGAAATTAAAGTCATTTATGCCAATTCACCGAGTGAAGTCGATTACACTAAATATGGTATCAGTAACGCTATCGTCGTCGATAATACGGGTGTTTGGCGTGATGAAGCTGGCCTTAGTAAGCATTTAGAGTGCCCAGGTGTAAGTAAGGTTATTTTGACCGCACCTGGTAAGGGCGATCTAAAGAATATTGTTTATGGAATTAATCACACAGACATTAAAGCTGACGATAAAATTATCTCAGCTGCTTCATGTACGACAAACGCTATCGTCCCTGTTCTTAGTGTCATGATGGATAAATACGGCGTTAAGCGTGGACATGTAGAAACTGTTCACTCATTCACCAATGATCAAAACCTGATTGATAACTTCCACAAAGGTGAGCGACGCGGTCGGGCTGCTTCTTTAAATATGGTGATTACCGAGACTGGTGCTGCGAAAGCTGTTTCGAAAGCGCTGCCAGAACTCGAAGGAAAGCTGACGGGTAACGCGATTCGCGTGCCTACTCCTAATGTGTCGATGGCAATTTTAAATTTAACGTTGGGTAAAGCGACGACTAAAGACGAACTGAATGAAGAGATGCGAAATATAGCTCTGCATTCAGACCTTCAGCGGCAAATTGATTACACCAATTCTCCAGAAGTTGTATCTACCGATTTTGTTGGTTCTCGTCATGCCTGTGTATTTGATAGCCGTGCAACAATTGTTGATGGCGATAGCTGTGTACTTTATTGCTGGTATGACAATGAATTTGGCTATAGTTGTCAGGTAGTTCGTTGCTTAGAGGATATGTCAGGTATTAATTACACTGTTTATCCAGAAGAAAAGTAGTTGCCAATTAAGCTAGCGACAAATTGCTATCTGGATGTTTCTCTTATCGGTGTTGTCTATTTGCTTTTTGTCGCGTATTCCTGAGATGGGCTCTCGGGATCTTCGAATTTCATTCAATTATTAGATTTAATCACCAGAATATTCGTGTGGCTGTCAAAAAAACGTGATTAGACTGGAAAGGTTTACGCGTCATCTTTATAATTGCGCCGTTTTTTAACATGATCAGCTTTAAAGGTGAAAGCAAATTACATATTTTCACCTACACTTGATAGTTGAAGCTTTAATAAAGAGAGTGTGAGATTGGCATTTTCTGGTTGAGCTACTGACTATTTAGCTGAAATTTCAGTTATCAAATATAGTACTTAGAAAAGCATTGATAAAATCTTGTTTTATTCGGTGCCAATCAAGGGCAGTTAGTCAAAGAAGTAATCAGTAGCAAACGCGTTGTTTAAGTTTAACACCGCCAGACACCAGGGTGAGCAGTCGCACATCCCATTTTATCCATACTTAGATTAGGCTAAGACGTATGATCGATATCCGTAAGGGATTAGATTTACCTATATCGGGTGATCCCGAACAGTCCATAGCCCAGGGTTCCACCATTCGCTCTGTCGCCATCGTTGGTAATGACTACCATGGAATGAAACCCACCATGGCTGTACAAGTAGGTGACCGAGTTAAATTAGGTCAACCACTTTTTAGTGATAAAAAGAATCCCAAGGTTTTATACACTTCTCCAGCATCAGGAACTGTTGCTGCCATTAATCGAGGTACTCGACGCGTATTGCAGTCGGTCGTCGTTGACGTGGATGGCGATGAGCAAGAGACATTTGCCAATTACTCTGTGGATCAATTATCTGGATTAGCGGGTGAATCGGTTACCGATCAGTTAGTAGCGTCTGGTTTGTGGACATCACTTCGAACGAGACCTTTTTCTAAAGTCCCTGAGCCAGGAACTGCACCACGATCTATTTTCGTGACAGCAATGGATACCAATCCATTAGCAGCTGATCCTAAAGTGATTATCGCTGAGCACACAGAAGACTTTAATCATGGTTTAACGGTTTTATCTCGTCTAACAGAAGGAAAAGTATTTGTTAGTACTTCTCCCAATACAGACTTAGGTGTTAAAGCGTCGGATCAAATTGCTGTACAACAGTTTAGTGGTTCGCATCCCGCCGGTAATGCCGGAACTCATATTCATTTTCTTGATCCTGTGAGCCTTACAAAAACGGTTTGGACTATTGGCTATCAAGATGTCATCGCTATTGGAAAGCTTTTTACGACAGGAAAAATATTCGTAGAAAGAGTTGTTTCGTTAGCAGGACCTCAAGTCTCTAAACCGCAATTAGTTCGAACACGCCTTGGCGCGAGTTTGGATGAGCTAACAGCTGGTCAATTAGAAGGCACAAACAATCGAGTGATTTCTGGTTCTGTCTTCGGTGGGCGAAACGCTTACGGTCCCTACAGTTACCTTGGTCGTTATCACAATCAAATTACCGTGTTAGCGGAGGGGACTGAAAGACCATTCCTGCATTACTTTCATGCCGGTTCAAATCGCTTTTCAAAAATGCCAATTTATCTTTCTAAATTATTTGGCGGAAAGAAATTTGCGTTCACAACCTCAGCGAATGGTAGTGAGAGAGCGATGGTTCCTGTCGGCGCTTACGAAAAAGTGATGCCGTTAGATATTTTACCAACACAATTATTGCGAGCAATTATCGTCGGTGATACAGCAGCCGCTCAACAGCTAGGTTGTTTAGAGTTAGATGAAGAGGATCTAGCATTGTGTACTTTTGTGTGCCCGGGCAAATATGAATATGGTCCGATCTTGCGAGAAAATCTCGCCAAAATTGAGAAGGAGGGGTAAGCCATGAAGTTTATGCGTAATTGGCTTGATGCGGTTGAGCCTCATTTTCATAAAGGCGGAAAATTAGAAAAGTGGTATCCATTGTTTGAAGCTGTGGATACTGGTTTGTTTCAACCGAATGATGTTACAAAGACGACGTCTCATGTTAGAGATGGAATTGACTTAAAGCGCATCATGATTACAGTTTGGGCCTGTACTTTTCCCGCCATGTTTTACGGGATGTATAATTTAGGTTTTCAAGCCAACACGATTATGGCTGCACAAGGTATTGCCGAAGTGTCTGATTGGCACGGTGCAATAATTAGTTTGTTAGCTGGTTATGATCCCAACAGTATTTGGGATTGTTTGTGGCATGGCGCGGCCTATTTTGTTCCCATTTATATGGTGACGTTTATAGTGGGTGGTTTTTGGGAAGTTTTATTCAGTATGGTTCGTGGCCATGAAGTGAATGAAGGCTTCTTTGTTACTTCGATTTTATTTGCGCTGATCTGTCCTCCCGATTTGCCGTTATGGCAAGCAGCTCTGGGTATAAGTTTCGGTATTGTTATTGGTAAAGAAGTTTTTGGTGGTACGGGCAAAAACTTTATGAATCCAGCATTAACGGGGCGAGCTTTTTTATTCTTTGCTTACGCTCCTTTTATGTCAGGTGATTCGGTATGGACAAGTGTTGATGGTTATACCGGTGCGACCTCTCTATCTATTGCTGCGCAAGAAGGGGTTGAAGCATTACAAAGCCAAATTACTTGGATGGACGCTTTTATTGGTAACGTGCATGGCTCTATTGGTGAAACATCGACGTTAGCGATTCTGTTAGGTGGTGCGGTAATGCTTTTTATGGGCATAGCCTCATTACGAATTGTTCTTGGTGTTGCAATAGGCATGATTGCAACAGCCTTGATGTTTAACATGATTGGTTCTGACACTAACCCAATGTTTGCTGTTGGACCTGAATGGCATTTTGTCATGGGTGGTTTTGCATTTGGAATGATTTTCATGGCAACTGATCCCGTATCAGCTTCTATGACAAATGCTGGCAAATGGTGGTTTGGCGGTTTAATTGGCGTGATGGTTGTATTAATTCGAGTAGTAAACCCAGCATTCCCTGAAGGTATGATGCTTGCGATTTTATTCGCAAACTTATTTGCACCTCTCATCGACCATGTTGTTGTACAGGCGAATGTAAAGAGGAGATTAGCTCGTGGCTAGTAACGATACGATTAAGAAAACTTTTATAGTCGCCATTGTTCTTTGTTTAGTTTGTTCCGTTATTGTTTCCATGTCTTCGGTTTTACTAAAACCGATTCAGTTAGCAAACAAAGAAGCATTCCTAAAAAGAAACATACTTCAATCAGCGAGTATGTATGACGAATCAAAATCAATTGATGAGCAGTTCGAGCAGTTCACTGCCCGAATGGTTGATCTTGAAACAGGAAAGTTTACAGACGAAGTAGATGTAGATGGTTTTGATCAATTAAAAGCGGCAAAAGATCCTGCGCTTTCGGTTGAGATTCCTGATGATCAAGATGTCGCAAAAATATCACGTCGTGCTAAGTATGCAAAAGTGTATACATTGGATGGTGCGAGCGGCATTGAAAAAATTATTGTGCCTATCAAAGGTTATGGGCTTTGGGGAACTCTATATGGGTATCTTGCATTAGAGGCCGATGCAAATACGGTTGTTGGCTTATCTTATTACGATCACAAAGAAACGCCCGGACTTGGGGGTGAGGTTGATAACCCAAAATGGAAAGCATTATGGGAAGGTAAAAAGATTTACGACTCAAATGATGACGTTGCGATCTCAGTTGCTAAAGGTGCTGTTGATCCCAACGATCCGAATGCGGAGTATAAAGTCGATGGTTTAGCCGGTGCTACTTTAACAAGTCGTGGTGTAGATTTAATGTTCAAATATTGGTTAGGAAAAAATGGCTATGAAGAATTTCTTTCTAATTTAAGGCAGGGGAAGGCGTAAATGAAAGCGAAAGAGCTACTTTTTAAGCCCGTTTTTGAAAACAATCCAATTGCGTTACAGATACTTGGTATTTGTTCTGCACTTGCTGTTACCTCAAGTTTGAAAGTGACGTTTGTGATGTGTATTGCATTAACAGTCGTGACGGGCTTTTCAAATTTATTTGTTTCTTTAGTCCGGAATCAAATTCCAGGCAATATTCGAATTATTGTTCAGATGACAATTATTGCTTCTTTAGTAATTCTTGTGGATCAGGTGTTGAAAGCGGTTGCTTATGATATCAGTAAACAATTATCGGTCTTTGTGGGTTTGATTATTACCAACTGTATTGTGATGGGGCGTGCTGAAGCCTTCGCGATGAAAAACCCTCCGCTACCGAGTTTTCTAGATGGTATCGGAAATGGTTTTGGTTACAGTGCGTTATTGTTGGCGTTAGCGTTTGTTCGCGAATTGTTTGGCGCAGGTAAATTGTTTGAAGTGACAATTTTGCCAGTCGTTAATGACGGTGGTTGGTATGTACCGAATGGTTTGTTGTTATTGCCACCCAGCGCATTCTTTTTGATTGGTTTAATGATTTGGGCTTTGCGTGCTTGGAAAACAGACCAAGTTGAAGCACCCGAATTTAAAATTGCCAAAAATACGCGTCCTCAGGAGGTTTAATCATGGAGCATTATTTAAGTTTATTTATTCGCTCCATCTTCATCGACAACATGGCGCTCATGTTTTTCTTGGGGATGTGTACCTTCCTAGCGATTTCGAAAAAAGTTGATGCAGCTTTTGGTTTAGGTATTGCAGTTGTTGTTGTACTGGGAATTACCGTTCCAGTGAATAATGTTATCTATACCTATTTACTCGCAGAAGGCGCGCTTGCATGGGCGGGTTTGCCGGATGTTGATTTAAGCTTCTTGGGTTTAATTTCTTACATTGGAGTTATCGCTGCACTCGTACAAATACTGGAAATGTTTTTGGATAAATATGTGCCGGCACTCTACAACGCTCTCGGTGTTTTCTTGCCATTGATCACAGTGAACTGCGCAATTATGGGTGCTTCATTATTTATGGTCGAGCGCGATTACAACTTGGCAGAAAGTACAGTGTTCGGTATTGGCTCAGGTGTAGGTTGGGCATTAGCCATTACAGCTTTAGCGGGCATCCGTGAAAAAATGAAATACAGCGATGTGCCAGATGGTTTACAAGGGTTAGGCATTACCTTTATCACAGTGGGTTTGATGTCATTAGGTTTTATGTCTTTCGGTGGAATCGATTTATAGGTCTTAACCATGAATGAAGTTACGCTTGGTGTTGGAATGTTTACAGCGATCGTGTTGTCGTTGGTTATGATTATTCTGGCTGCACGTTCGAAATTAGTTAATAGCGGCAACGTTAATATTCTTGTTAATGGCGAGAAGACGATTACGGTACCGGCAGGTGATAAACTCCTGCAAACATTAGCAAACAATGATTTATTTTTAGCGTCGGCTTGTGGTGGCGGTGGTTCTTGTGCGCAATGTAAATGTATTGTTGAAGAAGGCGGCGGAGCAATGCTGCCGACTGAAGAAGCGCACTTCACAAAACGTGATGAACGTGCGGGATGGCGTTTGTCGTGTCAGGTTCCTGTAAAGCAGGATATGAAGATAGAAGTGCCTGAAGAAGTTTTTGGTGTTAAGCAATGGGAATGTGAAGTTGTTTCTAATCCAAACGTAGCAACGTTCATTAAAGAATTAACGTTAAAATTACCCGAAGGCGAGAACGTCGATTTCCGTGCGGGTGGTTATGTTCAGTTAGAGGCACCTGCTTACGATATTAATTTTTCTGATTTTGATGTTGAAGAAGAGTATCGTCCAGATTGGGAACGTTTCGGTTTTTTCAAATTGTCTGCGACAAATAAAGAGCCTGTTATACGTGCTTATTCTATGGCGAATTACCCTGAAGAGCGTGGAATTGTTAAATTTAATATCCGTATTGCAACACCCCCTCCAGGTTCCAAAGGTATTCAGCCTGGGCTAATGTCGTCTTATGTTTTTAATTTAAAGCCTGGCGATAAAGTTAAAGTATATGGTCCATTTGGTGAGTTCTTTGCTAAGAAGACAGACGCTGAAATGATTTTTGTTGGTGGTGGAGCTGGAATGGCTCCAATGCGCTCACATATATTTGATCAATTGAAACGTTTAAATTCTAAACGAAAAATTTCTTTCTGGTACGGAGCACGATCACTTCGAGAATTATTTTATCAAGAGGAATACGATAAATTAGCGGAAGAGAACGAGAACTTCGATTGGCATGTCGCCATGTCTGATCCGCAACCAGAAGATAACTGGACTGGCATGACTGGATTTATTCACAATGTTTTACTTGAAGAATATTTGAAAAACCATCCTGCACCAGAAGATTGTGAGTACTACATGTGTGGGCCTCCAATGATGAATGCTGCGGTAATTAAAATGTTAAAAGATCTTGGTGTAGAAGATGAAAACATTTTACTTGATGATTTTGGTGGTTAATCGTTTTTAATAAGTTGTTGTTATGCAGGTAACTATTTTAAAGCGATCGGTACAAATAAGAAAAGCGAGGCAAGGTATCTTGACCTCGCTTTTCTGTTTTTACACGCCGCTATTATTGTGTGTTTTGAGTCTTTCCAGCTGCTCGAAAAAAGAAGAAACTTTGTTTTTTTCGGGTAATACGATGGGCACAACCTACCACATCACTTTGGTTCCTGGTGAGCTAGGTAAGCAGAATACCTCTACACTAAAACCGTTGGACAAAGATGAGCTGGAAGAAGGTATTCAAAAAGTTTTAGATGCGGTCAATCAAAGCATGTCGACCTACATATCGACTTCTGAGCTGTCGATACTCAATGACGATAAAACAGGAGAATGGTTGTCAGTCTCGCCTACACTGGCGTTTGTGTTATCAAAGGCTATTGAAATAGGAGAGCTCTCAGTTGGCGCATTGGATGTCACGATCGGTCCCTTGGTTAATTTGTGGGGCTTCGGATCAAATAACTCAGTAATAACAGCGCCTAGCGATGAAGAAATCAAACTCCTTGAATCAGTCATTGGTTTAAATAAACTAGAATTTAATTTTTCTGACTCAACGTTAAAAAAACCAGTCGGTATGCAAATTGATTTATCTTCGATTGCAAAAGGTTATGGTGCTGATGCTATTGCTGAATTTTTTCTTCAGAGTGGATATGAAAATTATTTGATCGAAGTGGGTGGAGAGATTGTTACTAAAGGGCGGAATACACACGGACAGAAATGGCGAATCGGTGTTGAAAAACCAGCCTTAGACCATCAAGGTGTGCAACAAGCGATAGCGGTTTCTGGAAAAGGTATTGCGACTTCTGGCGATTACCGAAATTACTTTGAACAAGATGGCGTACGTTTTTCTCATATTATCGATCCTCGAACAGGGTATCCTGTAAAAAACAGTTTAGCTTCGGTCACTGTGATTGCAGAAACAGGAGCCATCGCCGATGGCTTAGCAACAGCATTTACCGTTCTTGGTGAGCAGAAATCATTTGAACTAGCTCGCCAACATGATATTGCTGTTTACGCTATCATAAGGCGCGATAATGGTTTTGTTGCAGAATATTCAGAAGCTTTTAGTGTTTATCTAAATGATAAAAACTAAATATCGAGATTTCAATTTTTAGATGTTAAGTTCTAGGCTTTCATTTCTAGATTTTAAGCTCTAAATTCGAAGCGCTAAACGTAAAGTAACGATTTACTTAGCGGTAAATTACTTTCAAATTCATAAATTTAACTGGCTTAATTATGATGACTTTTGTTTTAACTTTTATTGTCTTGCTACTGGTCGTTGCCGGAATGGCGATTGGTTCATTAATGGGAGGAAACCCCATCAAAGGTTCCTGTGGCGGTATGAGTGCAATTGGTATGGATACAGTGTGTGATATTTGCGGTGGTGACCCGAACCAATGTGATGAAGAAGTTGGTGTAGAAGACGCGACCAAAAATAGAGAGGAAAAACAACAATCACTTGCTTATCAAGCGAAGCTGCCAGGTGACGAGTAGTGTATTTTCAAATTTCTGTATATTGAAATTTGGCAAAAAAATTGAGGATATGTATGGATTTTGATGTTTTAGTCATTGGTTCTGGTCCTGCCGGTGAAGGCGCGGCAATGGCTTGTGTGAAAAGCGGCTTGCGTGTTGGCATGATTGATAATCAGCCATCTGTAGGCGGCAATTGTACCCATAAAGGGACAATACCCTCTAAAGCTTTACGTCATGCAATAAAACAAATTATTCGTTTTAATACCAATCCTATTTTTCGTGAAGTGGGTGATGCACGCGTTTTAAGTTTTCCTAAAGTTTTAGCATCTTCATTGCAGGTGATACCTAAACAAGCCGATATGCATGCTCGTCATTTCAGTCGAAACAGAATTAAAATGCTAAAAGGGTTTGGTAAGCTTCTTGATAAAAATACTATTGAAGTATTTTATGATGATGGAGCAAAAGAAAAATACACAGCTGAAAAAATTGTTATAGCAACCGGATCTCGTCCATATCGTCCAAGTAATATTGACTTTAATCATCCTCGAGTTTACGACAGTGACACCATTCTCAATATGCAGCATACACCACGAACCATGATAATTTTTGGCGCGGGTGTTATTGGTTGTGAATATGCTTCTATCTTTTCGGGTATGGGTGTCAAAGTTGATTTAATTAATAGCAGAGAGCGATTGTTGTCATTTTTGGATGATGAAATTTCTGATGCATTGAGTTATCACCTTCGTGATGGCAGTGTCATGGTTCGTCATGGGGAAGAATTTTCAAGTTTATTAGATGATCCGAATCGATTAGAGCTGTATTTGAAATCGGGGAAAAAATTACGAGCCGATGCATTGCTTTGGTCGAATGGCCGAGCGGGTAACACGGAAAACCTTGGCCTAGACAATGTTGGCCTTGAAGCTGATCATCGCGGCCAAATTGCCGTTAATGACCAATACCAGACTTCAGTTGAAAATATTTTTGCAGCAGGCGATGTGATCGGTTGGCCGAGTTTGGCCAGCGCTTCGTACACTCAAGGTAGATGTGTTGCTGCTGCCATTATTGGTGAAAAAATTAAATCAGTAACAGATACGCCGACAGGTATTTATACATTACCCGAAATTAGTTCGCTAGGTAAAACAGAGCGTGAACTGACAACCGCTAAGGTTCCATACGAAGTAGGACGTGCTTATTTTAAAAACACTGCAAGAGCTCAAATCAGTGGCGAAGAAGTCGGTGTATTAAAAATTTTATTTCATACTGAAACCTATGAAATTTTAGGAATACATTGCTTTGGAGGTGAAGCTTCAGAAATTATTCATATTGGGCAGGCAATAATGAATCAGCCAGGTAAGGCAAATGATATTCGTTATTTCGTTAATACGGTTTTTAATTATCCGACAATGGCTGAAGCTTATCGAACTGCGGCACTAGAAGGAATTAACCGTTTGAATAGACATTAGATTTCTTTAAGAATCTATTTTAAAGACTATTAAAAAGGCTTATCCAATATGGATAAGCCTTTTTTATTTTTTGTTTATTAAATAACAAACATCAGAACGAGATCTTAACGCAAGCTAAACCAACACCGCCCAATACAATCGTATACGGTAAAGCCATGAGTACCATCTTGCCGTAAGATAAACGAATTAAAGGAGCAAGCGCTGAGGTAAGTAAGAATAAAAAGGCAGCTTGACCATTTGGTGTGGCAACACTCGGTAAGTTGGTTCCTGTGTTAATTGCAATGGCTAAATGATCGAAATGCTCACGAGAAATTTCTCCAGCATCAAGGGCTTCCTTAACTTGGTTAATATAAACTGTTGCAACAAATACATTGTCACTAATCATGGACAATAAGCCGTTAGCGAGAAAAAACATGGATGGCTGTACATCCGTGTCCATGGCTAGAAGAGCATTTGTGATAGGGGAGAATAAGTGTTGACTCTCGATGACGGCGACGATGGTGAAAAAGACAACAAGTAGTGCCGTAAAAGGTAATGCCTCTTCAAATGCGTGTCCAATTCGATGCTCATCAATAATACCGTTAAATGCGGTTAATAAAACGATAATCATCAATCCGATTAAACCAACAGCTGCAACATGAAATGCTAAGCCAAGTACAAGAATAAGAGCAGCAATGGCTTGAATAATTAATTCAGCTTTATCTTCTCTTGTTCTTTTCTTCTCTTCTTCATTATTAAATTCCTGCAAAATATTGTACACGTTTTCTGGTATGGCCGTTCCGTAACCAAAAATTTTAAATTTTTCTAAAACAATGACAGTAAAAAGGCCAGCTGCCAGTACAGGCATAGTGACAGGTGTCATTCGTATAAAAAATTCAATAAATTGCCAGCCAGCTTTTTCGGCAATTAGTAAATTTTGTGGTTCACCTACTACAGTACATACCCCGCCTAATGCTGTACCAACAGCACCGTGCATGACGAGGCTTCTTAAGAATGCACGAAACTGGTCGAGATCTTCTCGATGATATTCTTGGACGCTATTATCATTTGAATGATCATGATCATTGTGAGCGGGCATTCCTGAAGCAACTTTATGGTATACAGAGTAGAAGCCAACAAATACGCTAATCAGTACTGCCGTGACAGTTAGCGCATCTAAGAATGCTGATAGAACAGCTGAAACGGCTGAAAACAAAAGCGATAGAAAAATCTTAGATCTTATGTTGATGAGTATTTTTGTGAAAATGAAAAGCAGTAAGCTTTTCATGAAATAAATACCAGCAACCATAAACATTAATAATAAAATGACTTCAAAGTTGTTGGTTACTTCGTGTAAAACAGCATGAGAGTCTGTCATCTGCAACACAACGGCCTCGATGGCTAGGAGGCCGCCTGGCTGAAGCGGATAACATTTTAAAGCCATGGCAAGACAGAAAATAAACTCTGCGATAAGCAACCAACCAGCAATGAAGGGATCAACTAAAAAAACCACAAACACGTTAAGGACAAGAAAGGCGATAATGGTTTTTTTGTACCAAGAAGGAGCTTGCCCTAAGAAATTTTTCGCGAAAGCTGATAATAGTGTAGTAGTAGACATTTCTGTTTTGATCCTCTAGCTAGCTAAACAAATGCTTAAATTTAAATCATCTAAATGAATTAGAATCCTAAATTGTATATTAATTATTCTAATGCTTACTGCACAAACGTTCCTGTTTCAGTAATCTGCTGTGGAGCCGAATTGTGGAGCTTTAAAACTAAGCGTAGAGTTTACGGTTAGGTTCTAAAAAACGCCATAATTAGAACATTTTTATTTTCAGAATTGAATTGAAAATGCATTATTCAATTCAAAAGAAGCAATATCCCTTTGTACTGTATTGTTATCTGTTATTAAAACCTCTGCCTGAAGCTAGATTGATAACAAATCGTTAGGAAAAATCACCTATTTGTTTTGAGTATAGATGACTTTTTTACTTATACAGCTGAATTCAATCACTGTGCTTAATTGTGACGTATTTAATGCTTTAGGCCATTTGGTCGTGATTTTTAACAGCACAGGAAAAACTAAGAGAAAAGTATAATAAGATGCGCTAAGCTTCGGTTAAATAACTGTTTTTTTGTTAGCAGTCTTGATACAAATACTCAAAATAGTGCATTGATAGGCAAATGTTAGCTAAATGTCTTTGGGCAAAGATATTTTCATCCATTACACTTTTTCAGAAGACTTTGTCACCTTATTCGACTTAAGTTTCCCCATCCACTTTAGATTACTAAGGAATTGATTGTGACTCAGAGCGTAAAAGTCAATCTAGCGTCACTCAACCTTGTTCATGATGAGCTGGTTTCGACAATAGAACAATCAGCGGCAAAACTAGAACAGTTTGTTGCTGACATGGAGAACGGAGAATTATTACAAGCTTGTATAGAAGGTATGCAACAAATTAGCGGCACTTTAAGTTTAGTGCAATTGCATGGCGCAGATTTACTCGCAAAAGAAGTTTTAGCTCTTGCTAATGAAATTACGGTAGGTGGTGAAGGTAATGAGGCAAAATTAGGTGTCCTTACCAGTGCATTCTTCATTGTTCCTCGCTACGTTGAATACACAATACAAACTCGAAAAGGAATGCCAGTCTTACTCATCCCAACGATTAATGAGCTTAGGAAAGCCCGAGGGGATAAGTCATTAGAAGAAAGTTATTTTTTTGAGGTCAATACATCTGCAGGAAAAGAATTAATTGGCCAGCCTGGACAAGCTAGCTCAGTGTTGAGTGAAGATTTAGAACCGCTGGTACGTCGTTTACGGCATATGTATCAGGTGGGCCTGCTTAGCGTATTTAAAGATAAGTTAACTAAGCCATCATTGGGCATGATGCAGCGTTCAATGGAACGATTGTCGTCCATTTCCGGTGGTCGTCCACTGACCGTTTTATGGCGAGTCGCTGCTGTAGCGCTTGAAGCGATGGCTGCATCTCAAATGGAAATACCGAAAGCTCGGAAACAACTATTGGGAGCTATCGATCGAGAAATTAAAAAACTTCAAGCACAAGGCCAGCAGGCGCTTGATCAAGACCCACCCAAATTATTGGTGAAGGAGTGTTTATATCTCATTGCTGCTTCTGGAATTTATAGTGACTCGATTAAAGAGATTCAAGAAATTTATAAATATGAGTCGCTAAACTATAACGACGCTGAGCTATCGAGAGAAAGAGAAGTACTAAGGGGACCGAGTGCAACGACAGTGAGTTCGGTAGCATTGGTACTCAATGATGAGTTGCGCTCCATCAAAGATATTTTAGAAAGAGCCTCTCAAGGTGGAACAGGTTCTACTTCTGATTTCGATGAGTTACTGGGCATGATGGGTAAAGTATCAGAAATTTTATCGGTGGTTGGGTTGACGTCACCGAGTAATGCATTAAAACAAGAAATTGAAAAAGTTGAGCGATGGAAAAAGAATCCAGAAGAAGCCGATGCAAAAGACATGGTCGATGTTGCTGATGCGGTCCTTTATGTTGAGAGCACAATAGCTGGCCTAGAGTCTTCAAACCTTTCTGATGAACGTTTGTTACAAGCAAATACAATTGCACGAAAAGAAGTGATTGCATCAAATCAATTAGCAGAAGCCGAAACGGTTGTTCTTAAAGAAGCTGAATCGGGTTTAGCGCTTGTTAAGCGCGCTCTAAACTCATTTGCCGATTCAAATTACGATCGAGGCCACATTAAAAATGTTGGGGCAACACTTGATAGTGTTCGCGGCGGAATGGCTGTGCTTGGATTACAGCGTGCTTGTAAAGTCTTGGCAAGTTGCGTCGAATTTGTTGACGACACTTTATTACACAACGACCAGCCAGCTGCATTACAGCATTTACTGGAAACGTTTGCGGATGCTGTTATCGGTTTAGAATATTACTTGGACGCAATAAAAACTGATCGGGATGCGGGTGATTTTACGTTGGAAATTGCTGAAGAGAGTTTGGAGGCCTTAGGCCATCCTGTGAAGCCATAAACATGAGTCGATTCAAACCAGGATTTTCTTCAAAGTTAGCATCTGTCTATCTGAAAGATCTATCAGAAGAAAAGAAACAAGCAACCCATTTAGAGGCATCTTTAAAAGCACCAAGTGATGCACTTTATGTTGTGCTCGTTGATGAATATCAAGTACTAATGAGTGAGGGTTCAGAATGGCAACCGATGGATCATTTCACTTGGCAGTTTTCTGGTTTGGAACCTATAGAGCAACATCACATTGGTTATTACGATAATCATCCGTGCTTTGCCGTTAAAGTCTCTCATCAATCACAACTGCCTGCTGGTTATCGATGGGAAGCTGTTCGAAATTTACTGATTCGGAATGCGATTACTGAATCTCACTTTGAGATGATTGGTAGTGGCATGCAAATATTTAATTGGGATAGTAGTCATCAATTTTGCGGAAAGTGCGGAAGTAAAACAAAGTACCATGGAGAAGAGCGAGCGAGAGTATGTGAACCCTGCGGTCTTCATTACTATCCAAGGTTATCGCCTTGTGTGATTGTACTAATCACAAAAGGCGAGGAGTGTTTACTGGCGAAACACGCAAGAGGAAAAGCAGAATTTTACAGTCCCTTGGCGGGGTTTATTGAGCCTGGCGAAACGGTTGAGAATGCATTACGTCGAGAAGTCGCTGAAGAAGTTGCGGTTAGTGTTAAAAATTTACAATACTTCGCTAGCCAGCCTTGGCCTTATCCTGGTCAGTTGATGATCGGCTTTTATGCTGAATACGACTCAGGTGATATTGAAGTTGATGGTATCGAAATAATCGATGCTAAATGGTTTCATTATAGTGACTTGCCCTCAATACCCGCTGCAGGTAGTCTCTCTGGAAAACTTATTAGTCAGTTTGTGGCTAAGTGTGCTGAAAAGGATTAACTATGTTTTATAGTGCGTTAGCAATTGGAGCCGTCCTCATCGGTGTGTTGGTCGTGTTGGCGTCTCTTAAAGTTTTGGCTAGATCAGGATGGTTTCTGGGTTGGCTTCGCGGCATGTTTGGTTTGGTATTGATTACGGTAGGAATTTTCTTTGCGTTTTCAGCGCTAGATATTTATAGCTATGAACAGGTTGTTGAAGAACAAGTTGTAGCAACAGTCAGCTTTGAAGAGATTGCTCCGCAACGCTATAAGGCAACTCTTGTTGATAAAAAAGGAAACGAAACTCGGTATGAACTAGCAGGTGATCAGTGGCAGTTAGATGCACGAATGCTTAAATGGCCAAACTCGTTGAGTGCTGCAGGTATTAAACCTGGGTATCGTCTTGATCGAATAAGCGGCCGTTACTATTCGCTGGAAGAAGAGCGCTCTTCAGAGCGGACAGTTTATTCATTAAATAAAAGTCAGTTTGGAGTTGATATTTGGGCAATATTTAATGGCTTTGGGCGCTCAAGCATAGTGGATGCAGTCTATGGTAGCGCTACTTTTGTTCCTATGTCTGATGGTGCTCTCTACGACGTGCGCCTTTCCAATACGGGTTTATTAGCTCGTCCTCTCAATGATATGGCTCAGAACGCGGTTAATCGTTGGGAATAGTTAAATTTCCTCTTCTATTCACTGCAGCTCAGGTTTTCCTGCGGTAGAATATCGCCTTTTATAAAGACAGTTACACTTTAACGTATCTTTTATTGAATGAAGATATCAAAGCTGATCCTGTTTTTTAGCATAATCTAGCAACACGATACAATTCACAGTTGTTCTTTATTCATTTATTTGGGAGTCACTCTTGGAATTTCTAGCAGAATACGGTTTGTTCTTGGCAAAAACAGTTACTTTTGTTGTTTGTATCTTAGCCGTCATTATTTTTGCAATGGCAGCAAGTCATAAAGGTCCAAAGTCTGATCATGGCCATATTGAAGTAACTAAGCTTAATGATATCTACAAAAGCATGAGTGATACCTTAAAAAGTGCCGTGCTTGATCATCATGAAATAAAGCAGCTGTTAAAAGAAGAAAAAAAGAAAGAAAAAGAACAAGAAGCCTCTAGAAAAAAAGAAATAAAGAAACAAAACAAAAAGAACGCAGAACAAATTGAAAAAGACCATAAAAAGAGAGTCTTTGTTCTAAATTTTGATGGCGATATGAAAGCTAGTGCAACACACCAAATGCGTGAAGAGATAACAACCGTTTTAAGTATTGCTGATTCAAAAGATGAGATCGTTATTAGGTTAGAAAGTGGCGGCGGAATGGTTCACAGCTATGGCCTAGCTGCTAGTCAGTTACAGCGCATTACCAAGAAAAAAATTCCTTTGACTATTTGTATCGACAAGGTTGCAGCAAGTGGTGGTTACATGATGGCGTGTGTCGGTAATAATATTCTTGCAGCGCCTTTTGCAATAATTGGATCTATCGGTGTTGTGGCCCAACTACCTAACTTTCATCGTCTTTTAAAGAAAAACGATATTGATTTTGAAATGCAAACGGCAGGTGAATATAAGCGAACGTTAACCATGTTTGCAGAGAATACGGATAAGGGGCGAGAGAAATTTTCAGAAGAGCTAGAAGAAACGCATCATTTATTTAAAGACTTTATTTCAGAAAACCGTCCTGAGCTTGATGTAGATTCGGTAGCAACGGGTGAAACTTGGTATGGCACAAAAGCGCTTGAAAATAAACTGATTGATGATGTTCAAACTAGCGATGAATATTTAACAAGTTTGGCAGATACTGCAGATATTTTAGAAGTGCAATATCAACAGAAAAAATCGTTACCAGAAAAATTAGGTATGGCCTCGCAGTCTGCAGTGGACCGTTTATTGTTAACTTGGTGGGAACGTTTGCAAACGACACGATTTTTTTCTTAGAAAATTTATTAAATTGTTTAAAAAAGACTATAACCACTGTTAAGTATCTAGACGATAATGACTGTTCATACAGAACGTTAATCACTATTAATGTCGAGACAATTCTATGAGTGACAACTTTTTCCAAGCTTTACGAGTTGAAGCAACAGCGAATAATCAATTCGAACTATCCGTCATTAAACGGTCAGTTGACGACCTCCCAGCTGGTGATTTGTTAGTTGATGTTCAGTATTCGTCGCTTAATTACAAAGATGCATTATCAGCTAGTGGCAACCCAGGAGTGACAAAAGAATACCCTCATACACCGGGTATTGATGCCGCTGGTATTGTGCTCGAAGACAGTTCAGGGACATTTCAAGCGGGTGATGAAGTTGTTGTTTGCGGATATGATCTAGGAATGAACACTTCAGGGGGACTGTCCCAGCGTATACGAGTACCTGCCAACTGGGCAGTAAAATTACCCTCAACGCTCTCAATGAAAGAATCGATGATTATCGGTACTGCGGGTTTCACGGCGGCACTATGTGTAGACAAAATTTTACACATGGGAGCGAATCCAGAAGATGGCCCTGTGCTCGTCAGTGGAGCGACAGGTGGTGTGGGTAGCTTTAGTGTCGCGCTATTGGCGCATCTTGGTTTTGATGTCACTGCTTTAACTGGCAAGCTTGAACAAAGTGAATGGTTGGTGTCCCTTGGAGCAAAACAGGTTATCGAACGCTCAACAATGTCTGAAGTTACGAAACGACCAGCAGTTAAACCACAGTGGGCTCATGCAATTGACTGTGTTGGCGGCGAAATTCTCAGTAATATTCTCAAATCTCTTCAGTATGGTGGCAGTGTTGCCATTTGCGGAATGACAGCCTCTCCTAATTTCAATGCCTCAGTATTTCCATTCATTTTACGAAATGTGAACTTACTGGGAGTAGATTGTGTCGAACAACCACTTGCTCGTAAGAGAGATAATTGGAATGCGTTATCGGCAAAATATAAACTTCCCAATTTAGAGACGATGGCCGAATCTATAAAACTCGAGCAGGCTCCTGAGTACTTAGCTCGGATCTTAAATGGCCATGCTCGAGGTCGTTATCTCGTAGATCTCTCAGATTAAGTCTTTATCAAAAAAAGAGTTTTTAATAACTATTTATTATCGATAAGACAAATATCTGTAATGGAAATGTGTCTACGCCTGTTTCACGGTTACCGCCCACTAACTTTTTATGCACACAGTGACTTACTCTGAATGCTTAAACATTAAAAATCATTAAATAATCCGGTTAGTAACCGTTGACATTTGTAACTCATTGATTTTATTTGATTTTTTATATGCGATCAAAAAACACACAATCTGTACAAGACAGCGTTTTTATAGGCTTTTCTTTGTATTCCTACTCATTATCCACTGACTTATCCACAGATATTGTGGAAAATTTTCACAATATCGTTTCTTTGTAAGTTGATTTTGGCTTGGTTGAAAAACGACCTGTACTGCCTCTAAACCAAGCTTTTTTAGTATGGAAAACAATCAGATTTAAATTTTCTAATAATTAAGTAGTAATAATCATGAGTCTGTACTTTGGTAAAATTCGAATTCAACATTCTTGGATGGAATCATCAGCTTAATGAATAGATGGTAAAAAGCATCTTAGAATATTTTAAAAAGCGAAAATGAAACAGTGAAACCTTAGCTGTAACTGAATATTAAATGTTAATTATCCCTCTATATACCTGAAACCAATGTGTAAGGAATAGACAATGTGGCGAACTAAGCTTAAAGAACTTGCGACAAAGGAAAATGCTCTACCAGGCAGAGATGTTCCTGTGAGTGTCACATCATCACATTTTGTGAGCGGTAACCCCTTAAAAGCCCCATTTCCTTCTCAAATGGAACAGGTGGTTTTTGGAATGGGATGCTTTTGGGGAGTGGAGCGTAGATTCTGGCAATTGGAAGGCGTTTTCACTACGGCAGCCGGTTATGCTGCAGGTATCACCCCAAACCCGACTTATGAAGAGGTTTGTACAGGTTACACAGGTCACAACGAAGTGGTTTTGGTGGTTTTTGATCCTTCTATTATTACATTGGATAAATTGCTAACCGTTTTTTGGGAATCCCACGATCCTACCCAAGGCATGCGACAAGGGAATGATGCGGGTACTCAATACCGCTCTGGTATTTATTGCGCCAACGATGCTCAGCGCGAGAAAGCCATTGAGTCACAACATGCTTATCAGCAAGCTTTAACCCAAGCGGGGAAAGCAGAAATCACGACAGAAATAGAAGTGCTTTCTGATTTTTATTATGCCGAAGAGTACCACCAGCAATATCTTGCGAAAAATCCCGATGGCTATTGTGGTTTACGTGGGACAGGTGTTGCTTTTGGTTCTTGCTAGCCGATGGTTCTCTTTAAAGATACTTTCAACTTTGTTGCACCGAACTGCCGGAATCGTTATCGTCGGTTTTTAATTCATAATGCTATTAGGCTAACGATTAACTAGTGCCAAACACATCAACATCGACCTCCGTATCCCTAACTGATCTTGTACGATTAGGTGCTCGCATGAGTGCCGACAGCAATGCTTCTCTTCGTGATCTTCATGAACGGGATCATAAAATTGCCACCTCGTACATCGGTGAGGATTCAAGTAATGTTTTAATTGATAGCCATTCTTCGAAAAACTTATCTGAAAAAAAATCGTCTCCGAAATTTGTAATAAAAATCTTAAAACACTGGTTAGATAAAACTGAACCTGTTACGCCGAAATATCTTTCGTTACACAATAAAGAACCTGCTATCGCGTTATGGATGTTTGTGATTGGACTTTTTTGTGGCGTCATCGCATTGTCGGGATTAGTGTTTGTCGATGCGAAACAGCCCGTCAATGTATTGCTTTTTTTGACGTTGTTTATTGGTGTCCAGTGGGTGTTTTTACTGTTGACGCTATTGGTGGGTACAACAGCGATATTTAATCTTTCATCATTTCACTTGCCGTTCGAAAATTTTAATCCGGCCAAATTATTATTTGGGCGGGCAGTCAAACAGTTTTCAAAGACTATCAGGGGAACTGATGCGGCGTCAGCGTCAATGCCTATTATTGCTTGGGAATATTTTTCTGATGTTATTCGATTATCACTATTACGTTGGGGGCAGTTGTTTGGTGTTGCTTTCAATCTTGGTGCGCTAGTCGCATTTTTTATTATCTTGGCGTTCACGGATAGAAACTTTGGGTGGAGTTCGACTTTCAATCTTAATAGTGAAAGTTTATTTTCCTTTTTTGACTTGATATCAACACCTTGGAAAACTGTATTTCCTGTCGCGACAATCACTGAAGATATTGTTGTTAATACTCGTTACCAATTTCTACAGACTACTTTTTCATCTAGCACAATACAAAGTATGCGGGCTTGGTGGCCATTTTTGTTTGCAGTTATCATTTTTTATGGTTTATTACCTCGTGTTATTTTATGGCTTGTTTTTAAAGTGCAGGCCGCAAAAAAAACAAAAAACACATTTTTGTCTTATCCTGGAGTGAGATTGCTTTTAGATAGAATGTTGTCGCCGGTTGTGACAACTCAATCAAGTTCTTCAGAAAGAATCTCTACAGACCTATCAGATACATCCAAGCAGCCCGCGGTTAGTTTTCAAGAAAAGGTATCTGTTATTAATTGGGTGGGTGCTTTACCCGATAAAAATGGCCTGCCAGTAGCAGATACAACAAAGCGCTTTCTTTCACAGTGTGGTTTTACATCTTACGATATTCACACGGCGGGATTGGATTTAGAAGAAGATAAATTGTTGTTGAAAACGCTGGCCGAGAAAAGCGAAAACAATATCGTCATTGCGGTGAAAAGTTGGGAGCCTCCGCTAGAAGAACTTAGCGACTTTGTTAGTGAATTGAGTGGGCTGAACACACTCTCTTCAACTTCCGTAATCTATTTATTACTCGTGCCGCTTAACAATAAAAAAATTACAGCAGGTGAAGAATCCGATTGGCGAAAATTTGCGTCTGACGTCTCCTCATCGATGAGAAATTTACGTCTTTGGGTTTTGAAAGGCGAAGAAAGCCTTCCTCAAAAAAATGATGATAATAAAGAGAAAGAGGAGGAATCTTCATGACTATTCCCTCTCCTCATTTTGCAGTTGTCGGTCATCCGAATAAAGGAAAGTCTAGCATCGTTGCAACGCTTGCTCAGGATGATACGGTTTATATTGAAAGGACTTCCGGCTCGACAAAAACAGCCAGAAGCTTCCCGATGAAAGTCGATAATGACATAATTTATGAACTGATCGATACCCCAGGGTTTCAGCGAGCTCGCGCGACATTGGCGTGGCTAGAAAACTATTGCAACGATGTATCGCAGAGACAGCAAGCTATAAAAGCGTTTGTCGATGAACATAAGGATGATCCACAATTTTTGAACGAGTGTGAATTATTAACACCTGTAATTGATGGCGCAGGGATTATTTATGTGGTGGATGGCTCACGACCGTATGGCCCTGAATACGAAGCAGAAATGGAAATTTTACGCTGGACAGGTCAGCCAAGTTTAGCCGTCATTAATCCTATCGATAATGAAGACTATGTCGAAGAGTGGACAGCAGCACTTGGACAATACTTTAAAATCGTTCGTGTTTTTAATGCCCATAATGCAGAATTTTCTAAGCGAATAAATTTGTTAGAAGTTTTTGGGCAACTAAATACCGAATGGCAAAAAAATTTACAACAAGCCGTTGAATTATTAACAGGTGAAAGAAAGCGCCAGCACCGTCAAGCGAGCGATATTATCGCTTCGATGCTAGTGGATTTATTACAGCATAAAGAAACGCAAATGGTTCCTCAGGGATTACCAACGGATCCAGTTAAATCAGTGTTGTTTGAAAAATATAAACGCTATCTTCAATCACACGAACAACAAAGTCGCCAAAAAACAGAAGAAACCTATGCCCATTACCGGTTAGCAAGAGAAGAATCAGCGCTTGATGTGATCGATTCGGATTTGTTTAATCAAGATAATTGGTATCTTCTAGGCTTGGATCGAAAGCAATTGACATACGTCGCAGCAGCAGCAGGCGCTTCAGCAGGAGTTGTGGTCGATGTGGCAACAGGAGGGCACTCATTATTACTTGGCTCACTCATTGGCGGTGTAGCGGGCGCGGCAAGTGCTTGGAAGTTCTCCGATCAACTGGCGGAATTTAAAATTCGTGGCATTCCCACGGGTGGAAAAACACTAAGTTTCGGTCCGGTCACGCATCCTAATTTTCCTTTTGTGTTACTGGGTCGTGCATTAAGGCATCAACATTTAATTTGTCTGCGAACTCATGCCAATAGAAATAAATTAACGATAGAAGAGAACCAGCCACTGACCGAGCTGTCAGTGAAAGACAGAGCTGGTTTGATGAGGATGTTTAAAGATATCTCTAAGCAGAAAAAAACAATTGAGAATCATCAATTAATTTCTGATCTGATCTATAAACAGTTGTTACTTCAAGATCAGATAGAGAGTTAATTCAGGGGCTGGTGTCATTGTTCTGCCACCAAAAGCTACTTAAAATTTAAAAGGAACTGTTGTGAGAAAAACCATGTTTAAAATAATTAATGTTACTTTTGTTATCGCTGTGATTACGTTAGTCGGTTGTCGAGGTGTTGAAACAAAAAACCGCAGTGGTGATGCTCAAGGTGAGCTGACTCTCAATATTACTGATGCTCCTATCGATGATGCGGATTCAGTGAATATTACGATTACCGGCTTTAAGGTCAAAGAAGTTGATAACGATACGTTAATTGATATTCAGCTCGATAATTCTGAAACGATTGACCTCTTAGATTATGTTGGCACTGACAGCGAAGAAATTTTAGATGATTATTCTTTACCGGTTGGCGAATACGAAGCGATAACGCTAGTGCTAGACGAATCATTATCGAATATCAGTATTGATGGCAGCCAGTATGAAATACCAATAGCTGTAGGCTCAGAAGCTGGCTTGAGTGTCGATGTGAAATTCACCATAGAAGATGATTCAGATTTTGATTTTACGCTCGATTTTGATCTTCGAAAATCCATTGTGGAAACGACAACCGATCCCTTACTGCGAACGTTTGAGCTTCAACCCACACTTCGTGTTGTAAGAAGTGATCGTGCTGCACACATCGTGGGTACAGTAACCAGCAATCTTGCGACACAATCATCTTGTGATAATAACGGTACCAGTAATTCTGAGGGAAATGTGGTTTATGTATTTGATGGAAGTGGTGCCGATATTCAAGATTACCAAGGGAATGATGGAGATCCGATCACTTCTGCTATCGTAGAAAAAAATAGCAATCAAGGTTACGACTATACCGTAGGTTTTCTGGAGCCAGGCACCTATGTTTTAGCATTTACTTGTGACGGTACGATTGATGATTTTGATAGCGATGATTTTAATAGCATGGTCTTTAGTGAAGGTGATTATGAAATTAAACTAACTTCAGGCGCGATTGAAACGGTCAATATAGAAGAATAAAGCATGGTTAATGAAATTGGGAATATCAGTTTAGTTGTTGGTGTTGGTTCGACATGGTCTATGCGTGCATGGATGAGTCTTAATTTGGCAGGAATCAATTTCGAAGAAATTGTTATTCCACTAGGTGGCAATGACTATAAAACTGTACTTAGCAAACATTCAGACACTATGCTAGTGCCTGTTCTGAGAGCTAGCAATATAAAAATACACGATTCGTTAGCGATTGCTGAATTTGCTAATGAGTTGTCAGATGGTGCTTTGTATCCCGAAGATTTGAGTGCTAGAGCGGTTTGTAGAAGTTTGTGTGCAGAACTGCATTCAGGTTTTACTTTGATTAGAAATAACTGTCCGTATTATTTAGACGGAAAAAAAACTTATAGCTCTACAGCTGAATTAGAAAAAGAAGTTAGCAGAATAGAAGAAATATGGTCAAAAGCAGAAGGAGAATTTTATTTTGGGACGCCATCACTTGCTGATGTTTTTTATTCTGTTATGGCTCATCGGTTATTTAATTATGATATTCAGCTTGGTGAAGATGCAAAGCAGTATCAAAATAGTCTTTTGGAATGGGATTTATTTAAAAGCGCCTTAGAGCAAGCAAAAGTTTGGCCGAGTATAAGCTTTTAAATATTGTAATCATTAATATAGATGTGAAATATTCTCTATCTGAAGCTCAAAAAAACGAAGGTGATGTTCTTGCAGCTTTGCGTGTTGCCGCAATGAAAGAAAGCTTGAAAGCAATAGGGCGGTTTGACCCTGAGCGAGCAAGGAATCGTTTTCTAGATACTTTTTCTCCAGAAAATACCTGGAAGATAATTATTGATGAAACGAGAAAGGAGGAGAGCGATCAAGAAGGTTCACTTTCTACCGTACTGGCGGGATTTTTTGTCATTCATCAAATGTTTGAAAATGCAGAAAATTATTTGCAGCTAGACCACTTCTACATACATCCCGATTTTCAGAGTAAAGGAATTGGCGGTGAGGTATTGAAATCTCTTCTTGAAAACGCAAAACAACTTGGTTTGCCGATACGTTTAGGTGCGTTAAAAAATAGTCAATCAAATCAATTTTATAAATTACATGGTTTTGTGGCGACTCATGAAGATGAATGGGACGTTTATTATATTTTTCAGCCTAATAAATCCCGCTAACGTCCAAAAAGCTTTATGGTTTTTCTTGAAAGACACAAGACAGCGTGCCGAGACTGGCAATGCGTTTTTTAACTGTGTAATCAGGAAGTTGAAGTCCACATTCTGACGTTGTTGTTTCTACCCTAATATTGTTAACGTCACTTCTAATCTCTGCTTGAAATAAACCATATTCATCCGTTGTCGCAATACCAGAAACGCCTTTAATCAAAGCGTTTTTAACAGGTTTTCCATTTTGATCAATTATTTTTCCGAATACGACATTGAGCTCAGCAGCATTCCATTCAAGCGTAACGACATTACCTGGGTATAGTGTTACTTCTTTTTCGATTTGCTCGTATTCCACAAATGAAGTCCCGCGTTGTGCGAGACGGACTTTATAGGTGGAGAAAGGGCGTAAATTAATAGCGGTTGTTTTGTTGGGATACGCAATACCTCGACGTGAGTCATCGATAATGACATCGAAGGTAGCGTCGCTAATGTCACCATTAATTTTTACGAGTAGAGCGCTTTGTGATTGATCTTTTCCGCCGAGTTTTATGCTGTTACGGTTGATCATAAAGCTCGTAAAGCCATTACCGTTTATTCTCGTTCCTTCTGTAGAGTTAGTTGATGTAGTTGAAGATGAGGATGAGAGTGAATAGCGCTCTGCTTGTAAACGAATTCTCCCAGCTTGTGTTGCAAAATCAACTTCAGATCCAATACCCGATTGGCTATCAATATTTTGTCCGCGCACATCGATGCGCAAATCTTTATCTTGTAATAAGTCTCTATCGTGCCAGCTAACAATACCGTAAGACTGTAGACCGCTTTTTGTTTCGCCTAACGAGTTTTTTTCTGTGGAGTATTCCGGTCTAAGTTGAGCCGTTATATGTTTTTTATTAAATCGTAATTCCATTGTGAACAATGTTGTGCTAGTACCTTCTTCGCGACTTGTTTGAATACCGGTATACAGTTCGCTAAAACCAAAGCGAAGGCGAGGAAAGTCGAAACGAGCCGTATAGGTTTCGATGGTGTTATCAAAGCGACGATTCAGCCGCCCATTAAGTTCTACTCGACCGAAAGGCAAAAGCGAAGTGAAGCTAACAGATGCTTGTGTACTAGGTTCGCTTAATAAATCGTTTTCAAATAGGGTGGCTGACGGATCAAAGTTATCATTCCACACGCGGCGATAATTCGCATTAAAAAACAAACCGGAAAACCGAGTTCGTAAATTGAATCGAGCGCCGTGTCGATTTTCATTACCTGCAAACCCACCAATACTTAAATCATGATACTTACCGAGATGAGTAACGCCAAACTCTAGCTCAGTTAATGAAATGTTTTTTTCGTTGTCGGTGAGTAAATTATCACTGGATGAAAGTGACCCTGATGTATGACTGATCCCTGCCATTGCGCCAATTTGATCCAAGAAGCGATAGTGATAGCCACCTCGAATTAATCGTTTGCCGCTAGCGTTTGCTAAACCTGACGTATCTTCTGAATTTAAAATTTCACCAGCTTCGATAAAATACAAAGGCTGATCAATGGGAGGAAGTTGATTTGATTTTATATAAAATCGCGTTTCTTCAGAAGTGACGCCGCCCGCGCCAATGATTTTTATTTGCACGTCATAAGCGCCACCGGGCAATTGACGAGTGTCGAGTATTTGATTTCCCGCATCATAAAAACGAGAACTAATGAGGCGATCATCTTTAAATATTAACACTTCACTTCGACTGGTTAGAAAAACTTGTAACTCATTGCCTGATGTTTGTCGCAAATCTTCACGGGTATCTAACGAACTGGCAAATCGAAGTCCTCGAATAGGGTTGTCACCCATAAATTGAAAGCTACTGCTGTTGCCACGAAAATAACCGACTTGATACTCTAAGCCTTGCCAGTCCCGACGAAAAACAGCGGTATCAATATTGTTTTCGCTTTCATTATCACCGTTGTCTCGTAAATTGGCCAACAACTGGAAACGGTTTTCTTTAAAAGCTAAAGTAGAATGACTATTAATTGAATAATTATTATTGTTTGACTCAATATTTGGGTCACTATTTACTGGTGTAGATAAGTTTACAGATGAATTGTTAGGTCGGCTTGACGTTGAACCGGCGTAAGCCGCACTCAAATTCTGCAGTAAAGACCAGTCACCATCGGATGCAGGGATGTATTTTCTATGGCCAGCCGTTCTAACAGATAAGTAATCACTGTTAATAAATAGATCTACACGAAATGAATTTTCGTTAAAAATAACTCCAGTAATTCTTGGCGTGTAATTTCCGCAGTTATTTTGTCCTTCGTAAAAGCAGGCCAGTTCTACATTGGTCGGTAATGGGCTATCTAAGATTCCTTGAACTGATTCAGTATCAAGAATGGTCGGTATTTTTGCGATAATAACGTTTGAATTTGATAGTGTGATTTCATCAGCCGTGTAGGTTGCTAATTGTGAAATTAAATATTCGTCGCCAAAATAGATATCGACAATCGTTGTTTGGGGTTCTGATAAACTTTCAAAGCCGGGGGGGACTTTGGCTTGTCGCTTTTTTTTAGGTTCTTTCTTGTTTGATGTTGTCTGTTCAGGTTCTATGTTTTCCAATTCTGCATTTTTATTTGCGATTTCTTTTTTGCGATTTTTATTTTCTATTTCAGATGATGATTTATCAATGGGTTCTAACGTGAAGTCAGGAACGTCGATAGAAACGGGGGCGTCTTCCACAAGAATAGGTTCGGGTTTTGGGAATGATAAATCAATAATCGGCGGTTCAATTTTAAATTCGAGTGTGTCTTGTGATAATGAAAGCGTGCTAACTAACATGCAGAAAACAAAACAGTGAATTAAACTGTAAGTTAATGTTTTTTTTTCAGCAAGAATCCTAGCCAAAAACGCGAAGACTTTCTTGGATAAAAATCTTCGTGTTTTAGAATTTTTTGTCATGGCGTTAAAACGTTGCGGCATTATCCATCATCACTATTTATTGTGTGTTGATTTCACGAATGCCATTGAAACTAGTCAATTTGAAAATAGCAGGTGTATCTTTTTCTAATTCAATCGTCCAAGTATTTCCCGGGTAAACACGGTGTGCCGCAATATCAAAACAATTATTGCCTTCCTTGTTACATTGTTTGCCATCACTGAATAGTACATTGGTGTTGCCGGTATTTTCGATGGTGAGTGTTTTTCCGTCTCGAAGGATTTTTAATTCTTCTTTTGGAGCTGCAGGATCAATGATAACTAATAATTGATAAGCGACGACAACGCGAACGATAGAACCATTTTCTTCTTCTAACGGTGCCAGTACGGGAGTTACGTTAATACGGTAAATTCTTTCATCGTTACTGCCTGGGTCTAAGTTAACGATACGTACAAGTTTTTGACTGTTAGCGGGGATCATTAATTTACTGGGGCTAACAATTAACTTTAATTGATCTGGGTCCGTAATTTTCACACGCTCTTCTTTTTCCGTACCGGGATTTTGAACTTCAAATACTTCGATTTGAACATACCCGACCTCATTCCCGTTGTTGATCACTTTAATATCTTCGCGAGGAGTTTGGTCAGCACTCATGCGAACAATGGCTCTGTCTACAAAAATATCTGCAACAGAACTGAAGGGTAATCCGAAGAGTAAAACAATCAAAGATTTTTTTATCAGTGTTTTAATAAAAGTAGAAATGAAACTGGTCACTTTTTTCATGGGAAGCCTTTGCAAAGTATCAAATGTAATCAAAGTAAGTGTTATAAATTAAGCATCAATAAAACTAAGCGTTAATGACACTAAAAGTAAAAGTGAAAAAATAAAAATGTTAAAGCACGTAATTACTCAGCTGCCACTGTCAGAGTTAAAAAGCCACTATAAATACCAGGTTCGGCGGGTAATAAATCTGAAGAACGAAAAATCACAGTAAAGGCAGCGGTGTTATCGCCATCGCAATCAGTCGCAGCAATGGGCATTGGATAAAAAGGAGACGCTTCGCCAGGGAGAAGAGGATCTTTATTCGACTGGGTGAGGTCACCACGAAAATATATCTCGTAGTTCACCGTATCACCTGTTGGCGTGACCAGCGAAAAAGGCTGGCTATTACCATCTTGTCCTGCCGCCGTGACGTTATAGCGGCTGCTCGTGTTACCACGCACACAGATGCCTTCTTCAAAAACCACGTCTTGTGATCGATCAGCGACTTCTAATTCAATATCGCTGACATTGGAGATTTGGATGTTAGGCTGAATGCTTAATCGAATGGTCGTTACTGCTGTGGATTTCAGGGCTCCAGCTTCACCTTGGAGCGCGGCTATGGCCTTGCTTGGCAACCATAGGAATGAAGCAGAGAATAAAATTACTGCAACAGCGAGTTTTGCGGGAAACTCGCTTGTGGGATCCCTTAAGCTTCTGAGCTGTCTATAATGATCAGTCAATAGACCTATCATTGGCAAAACCTTTTAATATCATAGAGTTATCGCTCGATTGTACTGAGCACTCTAAAAATGTAAAAGAATTGACGCTATACGTAGTCTAAAGGCCGATAAACGTGATTAGACAAGCAAAATCGGTGGTTTTATGGTCTTTATTAGCCTTTTTGTCAGCTTAGAGGTGAGTTATTTAGACAGGGGAAAGGCGTAGAATGGTTGCTTGCTGATTTTTTTTGTATTTTGGATTCCTGAGGTGCTTAGGATCCTGCTTGAAGAGCATAGGGTCTTGAGAGCCATTATTGATTGAATGAAAAATATCAGTCGAAGAACCCTGACAAACCGCATTCATTGCATGATCTATTGTAAAATCCGCAGGTTGATTAAAAAGGTCGAAATGAAACGCTTGAGCAACTTTTTTGTCAGAGCTGTTTGAGGCAATAGAGTCGTTAGGATTGAGGCAATGCCTAAATTCTGGAAATTGAGTGTTTTCTGATTTCAGGTTGTTTGTCGTAGCGCTGTCGTTGCCTAATAGAGTCAGTGCTGTTTTTTCTACGTTTGTTTTTGCAGGTATGTGCAACGTAATTTTAAACGTGGCAGAAGATTCAGCTAGAGCAGTACTTGCCGTCACTAAGAGAGCGGCAACGATGATGCAGCGCTTTGAAAGTTTTAGAGTCGATTGCATGTACATTATTTCTTTGATCGCTATAACGTGAATAAAAGCTGTTAAATGAAGTGTAGGCAAAGAATGTAATTGAGATATTTTTTGTGACGATTTTATTGTGACTGATATTGTTTTATCGATGTTTTAAACGTAAGTGTCGTCAAAAAATTGTAAAGCCAGTATGTTTTATTTTTTTATGATATTTTTGTCAAAAATACGTCAGAAAAAACTCTCGTTTTTGTGTTGATGTTTAATATTTTTTTGTCGTCAACGGTGTGGATTTTTAAGTGGGAATGGAAATGGTTAAAGAGTCAGTAAAAGTTATCGGTTTTGTATTGGGAGTGTCATTGGCTGTATTGTCTTATGGGCAAGATTCTGTACCCAATCATTCAGACAAAAACAAAAATGTTTTAGATATAAAGGGTACTTGGCAACAAGGCCAAATGTTAATCGGAAAAACGGCACCCGGCACAAAAATTACCTTTGGCAAAAACAATATTCATGTCGATGAAGAGGGCGTATTTGTTTTTGGCTTAAGTCGGGATGAAGAAAAAACGGCAGAGTTAATTGTGGTTGATCCGGCGGGGAATAAAAGTACGCTTTCATATGATGTAAAACAAAGAGAGTACAAAATTCAGCGAGTGAATGGTGTGCCTCAGCGAACAGTTACTCCTCCAGAAGAGCAACTTAAACGTATTCGCCGTGAAGGCGCGATGATGCGAAAAGCTCGACAGATTCATTCCACACGAAAAGATTTTTTACAAGATTTTCAGTGGCCACTAACAGGACCTATTAGTGGAGTCTATGGTAGCCAGCGAGTGTATAACGGAAAACCTGGCCGCCCCCATTTTGGTGTTGATGTGGCGAGGCCAGTAGGCACACAAGTGGTTGCTCCAGCCAATGGTATTGTCACGCTTGCTCATGATGAAATGTTTTATAACGGTGGTACTTTAGTGATTGATCATGGTCGCGGCATCGCTTCAACGTTTATTCACCTCAATAAAGTGTTGGTGAAAGAAGGACAAGAAATTAAACAAGGCGATTTAATTGCAGAAGTCGGCGCGACGGGGCGAGCGACAGGCCCGCATTTAGATTGGCGAATAAATTGGTTTTCGCGTCCGTTAGATCCTGTGTTAATTGTTCCTCCTATGCCATAAAGTAATTTGATTTTTTTATTTATATTAAAGAGTAAATTATGATCGACAAAAAACTATTAAGTATTTTGGTATGCCCGGTGAGTAAAGGGCCTTTAGAATATGACGCAGAAAAGCAAGAGTTGATATCTTGGTCAAGTAACTTGGTGTATCCCATTCGTGACGGAATTCCTGTGATGTTAGAAACCGAAGCTCGTGCTGTCACAGAAGAAGAGCGCGAAGCACATAGTGCGCATAGCCGTTAGCGTTGACATATATAAAGTGAAAGGAAGAAAACACTATGAGTGAAAACAATTCCCAGCAGGAAACATTATTTACCAAAATAATTAATCGTGAAATTCCTGCCGATATAATTTACGAAGATGAACTCTGTATCTGTATTAAAGATATTAGTCCACAAGCGCCAGTCCATGTTCTATTAATCCCTAAAAAACCTATTCCAAAAATATCAGAAGCATCCTCTGAAGATAAAGAGGTTCTAGGTCACTTAATGACAACAGTTTCGACAATTGCTGAACAGCTTGGCGTTTCCGAAGCGTTTAGAATCATTATTAACAATGGCGAGAAAGCAGGGCAGACCGTATTTCATCTGCATTTACATATTTTGGGGAATAAAGACTATTCAGAGAAAGGTTTGGGGTTCTAAAGATATTGATGGGATATCGTGGATAGAGGCCGCTTAACTAGAATGTTCTAGCTAAAAAACAATTCGGGCTTGCTGATTGCTCAACAAGCCCGAAAGAATGAATTATTTCTGAAAAACAGGTTTTGGCTATTTGATGATGACTAGTGCAATTCCTGCCAAAACAATCACTGAGATGAATATTCCAAGACCCATATAGCCTAGAGATTTAAGGATTTTTGCATCACCTTCTTGAAGGCTTTTGTCGTCAGCTGAATCAGCCATGATTGTCTCCTGATAATATAATGTATTTGGCCGAGCGATTGCTTTACGGCCGCTCTGAATTTGGTCGCTCACAATAAAAGACCCCATGCTATTGGTCAAGTGTTCTTCAGCTATTCAGTGAGACAGAATAGCTGATAGGCTACGGCTAATCTGTCGAAATAGGCAAAAGGGGCCGCTTTTTATTTCAGCTCTAGCTGAATATGGAATGTTGTTCCAATGTCTACATCCGAAGTGACCGACATTTTTCCTCTGTGATCCGCGGTGATAATAAAGTAGGAAAAAGACAATCGGTCTTCAATGCGATCATTATTATCTATATCACCTTGAAAGAATGGTTCAAATATCACTTGCTGTTCTTCACTGGTCAGACCTTTACCAGTGTGTTGCACTTTCACCCAAATGCTGTCGTAAAACATGTTCAGCTCTACGGTTATCATGGGTACAGAGGTTTTGTTTTTGTCATACTCAAAGGCGAGAAAGGCATGGCGAAACAAGCTTAAAAACACTTGTTGTAAACCAGCAAAATAACCCGGAATTTCGGGAAGGTCAGATGCATAGTTTTTTGTGATGTTAATATCTTTGAAGCTAAATCCGGATGCTGAAGTCAGTAGATTTTCCGCCAGTTCAAGTGCATGATCAACCACATTGGGTAAGTCTATTTGCTGTTTTTGATCTTCGAGGCTTCGTGAAAACTGTAAAAGATTATTGATAATGGCTGATGCTCGCTTTCCTGTTTTAATAGTGTTTACCAGCTCTTTTTCAATATCCTGCTTAACCTTGTTGTCTTCTTCCTCTTCTCGTAATTTTTCCACCATTTGGTCAAGCGAACCCAATACCGACCGTAAGGGTGGCAGCAAGTCGTGTCCCATGGTTGAAGTCAGTTCACCAATGGCAGACATTTTATCGCGATGTATCGCCAAGTTTTCGGTTTTAGTTTGGTTAGTGACATCGTTAACTAAAATTACCAAACCCTTCACGTTCAAACTTTTTAGGGGATACATCGTAACATCAAGATAAAAAATACCGCGTTGTCCCTGCTTTATGTTTTTTGTTGCGCCCTCGTCAATGGCCTTTTTCACCTGATCAGGTGAAAGACTGATGGTGGGATAAGCATCCCATAAATATTTACCAAGAACTTTTTCAGCACCAACACCGGCAAATGTTTCCGCCTGTCTATTCCAGTGCGTAATTTTCATATCGTCATTCAGGCCAATTAGCGTGAGCGGCATAGAGTCGAGAATGCTTTTGAGATAGGCCTCGGAAATTTCAAGATCATCCCGCGATTTTTTTAACAGATTGTTCGATTCGTTGAGGTTAGCCGTACGCTCGTTCACCATCTTCTCAAGGTTTTTGCGAATTTCCCGCAATGCACCGTTAGTCTTCCGCAACCTGATATGGTTATACAGCAACAAAAGCAGGGTCATAGTGAGGAGTATAATCAGCACTGAACCAGAAAAGTTGGCAACATATTGCCATTTGGTCTCACCTTCCTCGTCTTTGAAATAATCGACGAAGCCTGCATGGGCGAGCGGAGCAATGGCTAATGCGCTTATAATCAAGCCAATGCGGTTAAATGTATTTTTCATCGTCTTCTACCTATTTACTGCGTGTATTTGTAACATTTTTACTGGCTAATAATTGGATACTAGGCTGCGCAAAAAAAATCTCTGGGTCTGTCATGAGCGCATACTTGATTAGTGGTATGGCTACTCTGATATCTAACTGCCAAAATGCGTTTTCTGATCTTTTTAACAGCGAAAAGTTCGTAATTATAGCTGATTCTCTGTGGGTATCTTGAGTACTTTAATTAGCCTTTGAGATTGATGTTTGTTTGGCCGGCTTAGTCGAAGTGTGTATTGTAAATTATTCTGCAAAGGTTAGCTGTGTGATAAATACTAAAATCGTAGTAGTAGTGGGCAGGTAGGTGCCTGCGCCTTAATCCATCATTTTGGGATAGTCTACGCAAGCTTCATTCTTCATTAACTGCCTAGTCAATTTACAGGAGAGGGTGGCAATTTTTTCGAGCCGCATTGAATCGAATCGTACAGGAGACGATGGGTGAAACTGAGGAGATTTTGAAGTTGGGCTGATTAATTAAAATTTGACACCATGACTTTTTAAAAAACTTGAGACCTTATTCACTCGGGGTTGATTTGCCTACTGCAATACCGTTTTTGTAAAAAAGGCGCGACGTTAGGAGCGCCCTTTTAACAAATTCGTTATGTGTAATTTTCATAGATCATCCTCGCCAGACCCATACTACCAGGTTCTTCGCCCCACTCTTTTAATAAAAACGTATTACAACCATCCCAATCTTCCTGCACCTTATTAGAATTAAATTGACTATTCTGATAGAACGCTTTTGCATTAAAAGCAGAAATAATTTTTTGAACCAAGACAATGGCCTTACCTTGATCGGAACTTGGCCTAACGGCAAATGGATAACTTAAGATAATTTCATTAAAATCATCTTGGGCGTCAACTTCGGTATCGTTTCGGTAAAGGGTAACATCCAATATCGACTCCGACTGCCAGTTTTCACTTTCAGATGCCTCGAAGGAATAAACATTATAGTGAAGTGTCGCACCAAGTTCTTTAAACAACCGATTAGCTTTTCCTGAAGGGATAGTTTCTTCAAGCACTAAATCTACCGTTTTTTCTTCATGTAGATCTCCCCACACAGAAGGTACTCCTTTTCAGAAAATGCTGTAGCTTTGGACTGCCTTGAAGTTCAGTGTCGTAGCTGAAGGCGAACAACGCTACCTTGTTAGTGCTGACGAATACATCAACCTCTTCAAATTGGTCAGTTGGATCTTCTACGTAAGCGACATTGGGCAAGAACTCGGACAGCTCCAGACCAATTGGAAAAGGTCCGAGATCGTATTTTTTTGAAAATAGCTTTTGTTCTTCTGATGACTTTGGGAATTTAGCTTCCAAATTTATTCCGCTTCTATTCTAGAAAAGCCATTCACCATCCTGAATATTGGTTTCTTCACAATATTCAATCGCAGCTTTCTTATTTTGGAAAGCTGTCAATCCTTTATCATCTGTTGCGAAGATGAATATTCTCATAGGTACTTAACGAGGGTGTAGGAAAATTAAAATCATTTCCACACAAGTATAATAGTTTCTTTTTTCACACAAAAAGGCGTTGCTACGTGAATTCTTTGGTAAATGTCACTTAAAAAAATTTAATCGCACTCTACGTGCAAAAATAATTAAATCAATTTTTTAAATTCTATTTTTCTTCACACTGAACGCCCGCATTTGCGGCTGGCTTGGAGCGCAGCGAAAAACCAGTCCGACAACATGCGCTTGTTAGGTGATTTGTCTCGCTCATAGCTATAAGTACTTATCAAAATATTCACTTACAGCCTTGTGGCAATATTTATCTTCACCTCTCCAATACTCAACGAATACCCAGTCATTTCTACCTTTTATGGGGCGATCGTAACTACCAGGCTTTAACACACCAATACTGGCTAGAATTTCTATTAATACCTGCCGTTCCGGTTTACTAGACTTTACGACCGGAGCCAATCTTTTCTCAAGGGAACTAGGATAATCTGTGGGTTCAGAACTTTCGATGGTTTTTAATATTTCCTTAAAACAATGGATATCCTCATCAGTAGGTTCAGGGATATCTGCATTTTTAAATTGGTTTAAGTCAAAGTATGTATACAGAATATCACCATGACGGACACCTCCCCATTTAATACGTTCGAAATTCAATACGTTTATATCAGCATCTTCGTAGTTCTGGTGGCCCACCACTCCGTATTGGCTGTCCCTACATATCCCGCAAGTATAGGAGTTTGAAGTGGGCTTCCCATCAGTATATGAAGTACCTGTGATTACTGGCTGATATGTATGCTTTGGTATGTTTTTGGCGATTGAATAAGAGGATAAAGAAGACCTCCAGTCCAAACGGCGCGATATCAGGCTACTTAAAAAACCTTTGGCAATTTGCTCTCGAGATACTTCATTAACCATATTATCTATAGCATCTATGCACTCATCATGAGAAATAGAAAGTGGGTCAAACATCAGTCCTTGTGACTTCGCGTATTCAAAGCATTCGTCAGATAAGACTCTATCTTTTGAGTCAATCCATCCATTCTTCCAGTAGGTGGAGAATAATATTTTTTTTGCTTTCTTATCCATGCTCGATTCTATGTTCTCACCTAACAGTTTAATAGATAGCGTGGTCAGATCTAGACACTTTTTCTGCCAAATATGAAGTTGGTGTCTACATGTGACCACGCTACATATTTCGGGGTGTCTACATATAGGCACCGGCATCAAATTCTAATTTTGGTGTCTATATCAGACCACGCTATATATTTCGGTTGGTGTCTATATCTAGACACATTTAACGCTAATTAAAACGGTGCAACGGTATAAACCTATTTGCACTGCCGTAGCGGGTTTCTTACAGATTTTGAGCATTAAACCGCCTTAGCGAGATAATGTCGAGAGAATGGCGCGCCATAGGTTTTTAAGCTGTTGTTTTTATTGGTATTTTTCGTTCAGCTATTCTTGTTTTGCAGTATTTACCGGTTTGGATTGCTCTTTAGTCTTGCTAAGAATGTGTCACAGGTAAGAATTACTGAATGTAAAAGGTATCCATATACACTGCAAAATCTTAGTGCGGGTGGGGTCGTAAGGCTTTTATATCCGTATAGATCGCTTATTGGCTATAACTTTGCCTTAAATGTAGAGTCGCATAGCTAAAATTCGCCGTAATCTTCCTTCTACTATTGTGTCATTGCACGGTAAACCCTAACATTGCGGCATTTTGCGATCTAGACTCGCTTTCCGTCGTTTAGCCCTATGTGATTTATGGGGTGAGTTGAAGGTGAGCGAGTGGAATAGGTCTAGGTTTGGGGGTTATTTTTCTCCTAACGTTAAAAAATCACTCTTACTTTAAATCCTAAATTTTAATTGATATATAGCGGACGTATTACATGAAGAGCGCAGATATTCGCCAAGCGTTTTTGAAATTTTTCGAAAAAAATGATCACACCATTGTCGATAGTAGTTCGTTAGTGCCTGGCAATGATCCCACGTTGCTTTTTACCAATGCCGGTATGGTGCAATTTAAAGATGTGTTCTTGGGGCAAGAAGGGAGACCGTATCAGCGTGCTACGAGTTCACAGCGATGTGTACGCGCTGGTGGAAAACACAATGATCTTGAAAACGTGGGTTACACAGCTCGGCATCATACTTTTTTCGAAATGTTGGGCAACTTTAGTTTTGGTGATTATTTTAAAGAAGATGCTATTCGTTTTGCTTGGCAGTTTTTAACGGAAGAGTTAAAGATTCCTAAAGAGCGCCTTTGGGTCACTGTACATATTTCTGATGATGAAGCGGCGGACATTTGGACGAAAAAAATTGGTGTTGATCCAAAGCGTATGTCCCGTTTGGATGAAGATAATTTTTGGCAAATGGGTGATACCGGTCCTTGTGGGCCTTGTTCAGAAATTTTCTACGATCATGGTGAAGATGTTCCGGGTGGACCACCAGGAAGTCCTGATGATGACTTAGATCGCTATATTGAAATTTGGAATTTAGTGTTCATGCAATTTGAGCGTCAAACGGATGGCTCGTTAAAAAACCTTCCTAAACCTTCTGTCGATACGGGCATGGGTTTGGAGCGTATGGCTGCAGTGATGCAGGGCGTTCACAATAATTATGATATCGATTTATTTCAAACTTTATTAAAAGCTGCCGCAAAAGCAACTGGTGCAAAAGATTTAAGTAACCAGTCGTTACGCGTTATTGCTGATCATATTCGTTCGTGTTCATTCATGATTACAGATGGCGTTATTCCGTCGAATGAAGGACGTGGTTATGTATTGCGTCGTATTATTCGTCGAGCAGTTCGTCATGGAAATAAATTAGGACAGGGCAAACCATTTTTCTCTACGTTAGTTTCTGCTTTGGTTGAAGAAATGGGTGAGGCTTATCCTGAATTAAAAAAACAGCAATCAATTATCGAAAAGGTATTGTTAGCTGAAGAAGGCCAGTTCGCTAAAACCCTTGAAAAGGGCATGGCTGTTTTAACGGCAGCTCTGGACGATTTAAAAGGAACAGAAATCCCTGGTGATGTAGTGTTTAAATTACACGATACTTACGGGTTTCCTACAGACCTCACCAATGACATTGCTCGCGAAAAAAACCTAACGATTGATTTAGCGGGTTTTGAAAAGTACATGGAAGGGCAAAAGAAAAAATCTTCCGCAGGTGATCAATTCTCTGTTGATTACACAAAAAATCATTCTTTGTCAGGTAAAACAAATTTTACGGGCTATAACGATCTTGCGGGTAAGAGTTCAGTTCATGCAATTATTGTGGGTGAAAACGAAGCTGCAGAAATTAACGAGGGCGAAGAGGGCGTTTTAGTTTTGAATGAAACACCTTTCTATGCAGAGTCTGGCGGTCAAGCTGGCGATACCGGTTATATATCTACGTCAACTGCAAAGTTTGAAGTGCGCGATTGTTTAAAAAGTGGTGAGCATCATTTGCATATCGGTAAAGTGTTGGCCGGTACTTTTAAAGCTAAAGATTCTGTAGAGGCTATCGTTGACGATAATGTTCGACAAGCGACAGCGTTAAACCATTCGGCAACTCATTTATTGCACGCGGCGCTTCGAAAAATTTTAGGCGAGCATGTGACTCAGAAAGGTTCTTTGGTAGATTCAGAAAAATTACGATTTGATTTTTCTCATCTAGAGGCCGTCACACAAGAAGAATTATCCACTATTGAAAAAATGGTTAATCAACAAATATTAGCGAACACAGAAGTGAAAACTGAATTGTGTGATATGGAAGCCGCCAAACAAAAAGGCGCCATGGCTTTATTTGGGGAAAAGTATGGAAACGAAGTTCGTGTATTGACAATGGGCGATGGTTTTTCTGTTGAATTATGTGGTGGTACACATGTCAGTAGAACAGGCGACATTGGTTTGATGCGGATTGTGTCTGAGTCTGGTATTGCAGCAGGTGTCAGACGAATCGAAGCTGTAACAGGTTTAAAAGCGTTAGCTTTATTTGATGAGCAAAAAAGTACCTTAGAAAAAATTGGCCAATTAACAAAATCAAATGTGGATCGCGTTGTTGAAAAAGTAGAACAGCTTGTGGCGAATCATCGTCAGTTAGAAAAAGAAGTTTCAGTGTTGAAAGGCAAGTTAGCTAGTTCTTCGAGTGATGATTTGTTGAGTCAGGCAAAAATTGTTGGAGATATAAAAGTCTTAGCTGTTTTGGTTGAAGGTGTTGATGGCAAAAGTTTGCGTGATATGGTTGATCAACTTAAGAACAAGCTAGGCGAAAAAGCAGTTGTTATCCTTGCTGCAGTCGAAGGCGATAAAATTTCTTTAGTGGCTGGTGTGACTAAACCACTGACAAGTAGCGTCAAAGCAGGTGACTTGATGAAAGAGGTTGCCACGAAAGTTGGCGGCAAAGGCGGTGGCCGTCCAGATATGGCTCAAGGCGGTGGTACCGATCCGTCGGCATTAAAACCAGCACTTGAAGCGGTTTCTGAGTGGGTGGAGCAACAAATTAGTTAATGATTGTTTTTCAATCTTAACTTTTTACGTTGTTTGTAGTTAAATGCAGCACTTTTTGATTCTGCTTGGCTTTAGACTTGTTGGTTTAATTTTCCTTGAGCCAACATTTATAGCTATACATGTCAGTAAATTACTAATGCACAGGTGATCAGTGCAGGAATGAGATCAAGTTATAATGGGTTTATACGTACAAAAATACGGTGGCACATCTGTAGGGACCGTGGAGAGGATAGAAGCAGTTGCTGATCGAGTGTCACGATTCAAGCAAGATGGGCATGATCTCGTGATTGTTGTTTCTGCCATGAGTGGAGAAACGAACCGCTTAATTGGTCTTGCTAACGCTATTCAAGATAAACCAGATCCTCGAGAAATGGATGTATTGGTGTCCACGGGTGAACAAGTGACGATTGCCTTGTTGTGCATGGCACTTAAAAAGCGTGGCCTTGATGCAAAATCATATACCGGTCAACAGGTTCGAATTTTAACGGATAGTGCTCATACCAAAGCGCGTATTCAAAAAATTGATGCGGATACGATGAAAGCTGATTTAGATGCAAATCGTGTGCTTGTTGTCGCAGGATTCCAAGGTGTCGATGAAAACGGCAATATCACAACATTGGGGCGAGGCGGTTCTGACACGACAGGTGTTGCGCTTGCGGCAGCTTTAAATGCAGATGAGTGCCAAATTTATACCGATGTTGATGGCGTTTATACAACAGATCCGAGAATGGTCCCAAAAGCATCTCGGTTAGAGAAAATTACATTTGAAGAAATGTTAGAGATGGCAAGCCAAGGATCAAAAGTACTACAAATTAGAGCGGTAGAATTTGCCGGAAAATATAAAGTCCCATTGCGCGTTTTGTCGAGTTTCGAAGAAGGCCCGGGTACATTAATTACACTCGATGAGGAAGATAAATCGATGGAACAACCACTAGTCTCTGGAATTGCCTATAATCGTGACGAAGCAAAAATTACTGTTTCTGGAGTTCCCGATATTCCAGGTATTGCATCAAAAGTGATTGGTCCAATTGGTGAAGCAAATATTGAAGTTGATGTGATAGTTCAGAATGCTGCCGCTAACAATTCGAATGATCTAACTTTCACTGTGCATCGTAATGATGTAGACAGTGCAATGGCTGTTTTGGAAAAAGTAGCAAAAGACATTGGTGCTAAAGAAGTTATCTCTGATGCTCAAATTGCAAAGGTTGCATTAGTAGGTGTTGGTATGCGCTCTCATGCTGGTGTTGCTGCTAAGATGTTCAACACATTAGCTGGAGAGAACATCAATATTCAGATGATAACAACTTCTGAAATTAAGATCTCAGTGATTATTGATGAAAGATATTTAGAGTTGGCTGTGCGTAGCTTGCATACAGCCTTTGATTTAGATGAAAATGTGAACGATTCGTAGAAAAATGTGGATTTTGCCGCCAAAGTTCTGCACAATGTTTAGAACTAACCTGACTATGGTTACAGCGGTAAATAACAAATTGGTTCCAATAATAAGCTGCTTTGCCTTTTCTTTTTCTTTAAGCTGTTGATAGATTTTTTTGCCAATTTACTCTCAAAAAACTGGTAAATTCTCAAAAGCAGCTATTATTCTTATATAAGGACGAAGGAAAGGGGGTTAGACAACGCCATTTCTATCGGCGTTACGCTTACAGGATGAACTAAGGAGATTTTTAGAAATGTTAATTTTAACTCGCCGTATAGGCGAAACACTGATGGTTGGTGACGAAGTCACTGTCACAGTGCTAGGTGTGAAGGGCAACCAAGTCCGTATTGGTGTCAATGCGCCAAAAGAAATCGCTGTTCATCGTGAAGAGATTTATCAGCGGATTCAAAAAGAAAAGCAAGACCAGTCTGGCAATCAGTAAAGCTTAATATTTTTTAAGCATTAGTAAAAAGATTGTTCCTCAAACAAAAGCAGCCTAAAGGCTGCTTTTGTGGTTTTTGGTATTCTGAATTATTGTTTAAGTTTATGAAGCCTATAAAAATTAATGAGTGAAGATAAAGTCATTTTCTATTGATGAAAAAATATTCGTTTATTTTTTCTGTCTTGTTAAAGCTAAGTTATTGAGTGAAATCGAGAAGAAATTCCTCAAAAGCGGTTTAGAATCTATGATTTTTTGCCGAATGTGGTATTATCGCGCACCTTCTGGAGAGGTGGCCGAGTGGCCGAAGGCGCTCCCCTGCTAAGGGAGTATCGGGGAAACCTGATCGAGGGTTCGAATCCCTCCCTCTCCGCCATTTTTTATTTCGCAGTACCAAAATGCCGCTTGCTCAGCGGTTTTTTTATGCGCGAAATTTGGCCGAGGGAGGGTGAGGACCCTCGTTGTTCGACTAAATGCGAGAGCATTTAGCACGAGCCGTGAAACGGCGAAGCCCGAAGGGTTGCAACAGCCACAAGCTGTTGTAATGATATCCCTCCCTCTCCGCCATTTTTTATTTCGCAGTACCAAAATGCCGCTTGCTCAGCGGTTTTTTTATGCGGTAAAAGAAATGTTATCTCGCCTATCTGCCATTCCTTCCTAAACACTGCCAGACGCCCATTAAAACCGATAAGACAACACCAAAGAACCAAAGTCATCAGGATTATTTTGCTTCTCAAACTCTTTGGTTCGGAAGATATTAGTGAGCGATAATCGCCAGTTACCTGTTCCTAAAATAAAACCTGTTTGAATGTCACCTACCCAGCTTAATCGTTTTACGCTGTGGCTCTTATCATCAATATTGCCGTCTAGGAAAATATTGTAATCAACAAAGCGGCCATGTAGTCCAATAAAAAAATACCAGTAGAAAGGCTGATCGGGTTTGAAGTAGTAGGCTCCCGATGCTGTAGGACGGATGAGAGGGGGGCCAAAATCAGAAAACAATCCAGATCCTATTCGCAATGTCCCGCCAAAGTTCAGAAGTCGTTGAGATGAGCCAGCAGTAAATCCAACACTGGGTAAATAATCAAAACGGTTATTGATGATAGGAATGATCCAACTTCGTCGATAACGTAAGTCCAAGGTGTATTCATCGTCTAGTTGATTGTCCCAGCCTTGAGGAGGTGTAGAACCCGTTCGTCTGTGTATGGATTTCTGAATATTTTCTGCCATAGATTTTGGGCCGACTACGCCAAAAATAAATTCAATCGAATCTACATGTCGATAGTTTTCTTGGATGTCCTCGGTCACTAAGCCTAGGCTTAAGTTTAGCCAGCCAGCATAGGGCCGATCATCCTCGATCAGCTCTTCTTTTTCTAAATTTGAAGGTGTAAATATTTTTTGTCCAAGGGACCACGAGTAGCGAGTGTCATTATTAGATTCGTGAAAAGGAAAGAAGCTAGCCGTAGTTTTAAGCCAGTTTGGAACATAGGTATCACTGACGTAAGAAAATTCAGTTCCGTGTGTGTAATGCTTGTCTGAGCCAGATCCTATCAAATCATTTTCTAGAGCAAATGAAAAAGTACCTTTGCTATCACGTGAAAATGAATGGTTTGAGATAAACATTAAGCAAAGAAAAAAGGTAATTTTGTTCATTATAAAATATGTGATCGCAGTTTTTAAAATACGTCGAATAACCATCGATAGTTAAAAAGGCTTTATGCTCGTAATGGTCTAAGAGTAAAAAAATAATCAATCAAATAAAAGGGAAAAGGAGTTTGGGGCGTGTATTTGTCATTTTAAGAAAGAGCGAAGTTGATTATTTGTGTGGAGTAGGCCAACACAAATAATCACTTGAAGGAATTTTTAGATGATATGCGATGTATAGAGAACTCTTACATCGTTGGGAAAGTTGAATTTCACTACTTTAGATTGTGTTTAGGACTTATCTTTCAAGGTACTGTAATTTGTTTTCAACGCCATCCCATTCTTCAGCGTCTTCAGGCGCATCTTTTTTCTCTGTGATGTTCGGCCAAACTTCTGCAAGTTCCGCATTGAGTTCCAAGAATTCAGCTTGATCAGCTGGAAGCTCGTCTTCAGAGAAGATCGCATTCGCAGGGCATTCTGGCTCACAGAGAGCACAATCAATACATTCATCAGGATGTATGACTAGGAAGTTAGGGCCTTCGTAAAAGCAGTCGACAGGGCATACTTCGACGCAGTCAGTGTGTTTGCATTTAATGCAGTTATCGCCAACGATGAATGTCATGACGTGAACTCCCGTAGAAAAATTTAGGGGCGCATTCTATCAGAATTTGCGCCATGTTAAAGAGCGTCGAAGTTATATCCTTATGACTATAAGGATTAGCCGATGGAAGGGAGGCTAGATCAAAGCTTTTTTGCCATCGATTGTAGTTCATACAGCTTATCTAGGGCTTCTCTTGGGGTTAGATTGTCGACTGATAGCACTTCAAGCATATTCACCACAGGATTAGGAGCTGGAGCGCTAAACAGTTCAGACTGGAGAGGGCTAGCTGCTGGTATCGATTGTGAGTTTTCTTCTGGTGATTTTGAATTGGCAGCTACTTGGGGCAGTTCACTGGTCTTTGTAGCAGCGTCATGATCATGAATGGCTTGCTGCCCTTGTTCGAGTTTAAGTAGTTGTTGCTTAGCCTCTTCGAGAACTTGCTGAGGAATTCCCGCTAATTTGGCAACTTGTAACCCGTAACTTTGATTGGCTGGGCCTTCTTGAACTTGATGTAAGAAAACAATGTTGTCGTTATGCTCTGTCGCATCGAGATGAACGTTAGCAATGCCAGAAAAGTCATTCGCTAAGTTAGTAATTTCAAAGTAATGCGTCGCAAATAACGTAAAAGAACAAACACGATTGGCGAGATGATTTGCACAAGCCCAAGCGAGTGAAAGGCCATCAAAAGTACTGGTGCCTCTACCGATCTCATCCAGTAATACCAAGCTGCGTTCTGTGGCGTTATGAAGAATGTTTGCGGTTTCTGTCATCTCGACCATAAAGGTTGAACGGCCACCGGCTAAATCATCGGAAGAACCAATTCGGGTGAAAATTCTATCGACCATTCCGATCGTGGCTTTTTCTGCAGGAATATCACTACCAATGTGAGCGAGTAAAACCAACAAAGCAGCTTGCCGCATATACGTCGATTTACCGCCCATGTTCGGCCCCGTCACAATTAACATGTGTCGCTCGGGCGTGAAATCTAAATCATTAGGGATGAATGCGGTATCGAGAACATCTTCAACAACGGGATGCCGACCTTTTTCAATATGAATCCCACGCTCTTCTTGCAATGTAGGTTGACGAAAATTCAATGTGTCGGAACGTTCCGTTAAATTTGTTAGGACATCGAGTTCAGAAACGCCGGCAGCAGAAACTTGCAACGGAATGAGTGATTCATTGAGAGTCTCGATCAATTCTTCATAAAGCGCTTTCTCTCGTGAGAGCGCTCTGCTTTTTGCTGAGAGTGCTTTATCTTCGAACTCTTTTAATTCTGGCGTGATAAAACGTTCAGCATTTTTAATTGTTTGTCGCCGAATATATTCAGCGGGCGCTTGCGCTGATTGCGCGCGCGAGATTTCAATAAAATAACCATGTACACGGTTGTAGCCGACTTTTAAGGTTGAAATACCCGTTCGCTCTTTTTCTCGTGTTTCTAAATCTACTAAGTATTGACCGGCGTTTGTGCTAATGCCTCTAAGCTCATCAAGCTCTGTGTCGTAACCTTCTTTTATAACGCCACCGTCCCGAATAACGACAGGTGGATTTTCAATAATCGCCTTGTCTAAAAGCTCAACCAGTTCAGGAAAGGTTGAAATTTCTTTAGCCAGTTTTTTTAATAAATCTGATTCTGTGTTTTGTAATAATGATTGAACTTTAGGAAAGATTGCAATTGATGACAGCAAGCGAGATAAATCTCTAGGGCGTGCAGAGCGTAATGCTAAGCGTCCAAGAATTCGCTCCATATCGCCAATGCTTTTTAATTCTTCATGAAGTTGTTCAAACAAAAAATTCTTTTTTAATGTTTGAATAGCATTTTGTCGTTGCTGCAAAACATGAATGTTTCGCAAAGGCCTATTTAACCAGCGTCTTAAAAAGCGGCTTCCCATGGCGGTTGCACAACGATTTAAAACAGAAAATAACGTGTTATCTTCTTCGCCATTTAAATTCGTATCCAGTTCTAAGTTACGACGCGTAGCAGCATCAAGCGTGACGGTATCAGCACGATTTTCATGTGCAATTTTATTGATGTGGGGAAGGGCGGTTCGTTGAGTTTCTTGCGTGTATGCCAAAAGACAACCAGCTGACGAAATTGCAACGGATAAATGATCACAACCGAATCCTGATAAATCCTTTGTTTTAAACTGCTCGGTTAATAATTTGTGCGCGGTATCAAGATCAAAATCCCATTCAGGACGAGTGCGAACACCACGACGTCTTGTTAATTTTTCTATTGCAGGGAAATCAGTCGACAATAAAATTTCAGCGGGGTCGAGCCTTTCAATTTCTGCACTTAATTGCTCTTCACCAATGACTTCTAACACTTGAAAGCGACCACTGCCGACATCTAAATGCGCAAGGCCAAAATTACCTTCGATTTCATTGATCGCAACCAGTAAGTTATCACGGGTGTCATCGAGCAATGCTTCGTCTGTCAAAGTGCCAGGTGTAATAACCCGAACCACTTTACGTTCGACGGGACCTTTACTGGTGGCTGGGTCTCCAACTTGTTCACAGACCGCAACTGACACCCCGTGGCGTACGAGCTTTGAAAGATATCCATCAGCCGAATGATAAGGAATGCCACACATAGGTATCGGTTCTCCGCCCGATTTGCCGCGAGCAGTCAGCGTGATATCCAGCAAATGCGCTGCTTTTTTTGCATCCTCAAAAAACAGCTCATAAAAATCGCCCATGCGGTAAAACACTAACTCATCAGGGTGCTCCGCTTTGATACGAAGAAATTGCTGCATCATGGGTGTGTGAGAGGCGATATCTGTAACTGTTTGATTCATATTAATTTTTATTAAATAGCGCTGATGGGGAGGAGGTGTATTCTACTGGAAGTGCAGAGCAGACCCAAATAAAACAGTGGGTTAATTGAGATAATGTTCGTAGTCGTCGTTGCGAATAGGTGCAGAGTAAAGATTGATGTTTTTGACGATAGCGACTGACCATAGTAGACAGCGGTATATCAAAAGGTACTATTGATAGTGTAGTTACTGTTAGTGAATTTAAAACCATAAGTTTATCGAACAGGTCCTTGCTCAAAAATGCGGGGACAAGCAAGAAGTTAGATAAATATATCCAATAATGTCGAGTTCAATAGCTGTGAGAAATACTGTGAAGAAAATAGAATTTTTAGTGAATAAAAACAATATAACTGAGCACGAGATTGTTGAAAGCTCGATCGACATTGATGCCCTGAATGATGGGCAAGTAATGTTTAGCATTGACCATTTTGCGTTTACTGCAAATAACATTACTTATGCCGCTATGGGCGATAAGCTACGCTATTGGGATTTTTTTCCAGCGTCGGACAACAAAGGTTGCATCCCCGTATGGGGTTTTGCAGAAGTGACCGCTAGCCGATGTCATGATATTGAAAAGGGTGATCGTTTTTACGGTTATTTTCCCATGGCGACTCACCTCATCGTAGAGCCGAGTCAGGTTCGAAAATCTAGTTTTGTTGACGGCGCAAGTCATCGCAGTGAACTTGCATTCGTTTATAATCAATATCTTCGTTGCTCAGAAGATCCTTTGTATCGCGAGGATAATGAGCCACTACAAATGCTTTTTCGTCCGTTGTTTACGACTTCATTTTTAATTGACGATTTTCTTGCCGACAATAATTTTTTTGGTGCTTCACAAATTATTCTTACCAGTGCTTCCAGTAAAACGGCCATCTCTTTAGCGTATTTATTACAGCATGCCAAAACTTCGCGAGAGCAGTCGGTAGACATTATTGGTTTGACCTCAAAAGGCAAAGTTGATTTTGTAAACAGTCTGGGTTATTACGATCAAACACTGGACTATGATGCACTTGATTCTCTCGGTGCCAATGAAGCTGGTAATAAGACCAGCGTAATTGTTGATTTTGCTGGGAATACACAACTGATTGAAAATTTGCATCGCCGACTTGCCGAGCAATTAAAATATACGTGCATGGTTGGTCTTTCTCATTGGGAAGAAAATCTGAATCTTCCAAAAGACCTTCCAGGCCCAAAACCAATTATGTTTTTTGCACCCTCTCAATCACAAAAGCGGATGAAAGAATGGGGCGGTAAAAAGTTTCAATCTCTTTTAGAGCAGCAGTGGAGCAGCTTTTCCAAATCCGCGAGTCAGTGGGTTGAGATAGAAACGAGCTTCGGTCCAAAAGCGACTGAAGTCATATTTGAAAAAATTCTTAGAGGAGAAGCGGATCCAAAAACGGGGCAGCAAGTTTCGTTATTTATTTCCGAATAAGGATGCCCGTGTTCTTTGTTGTATTCGAAGCTTGCTGAATGTCGCTCAGGGGTAGCGAAATCCAAAGTAGTGTAAAGCCCTATGGCTAGTATGGCTGGCGTAGTTTTTAATGTGGAGCTATTAAATTTAAATGACGGCAATAATAAATAGACGAGAGAGTTAGAAAGTTAAATCAATCGTCTGCTTTAATAATAAGACAAGGAGATACGATGAAAAAATCAATGATTACAGCGGTAAGTTGTTTAGCTTTTTTGGGGACAATGCAGCTTGCCCAAGCCAATGACGAAGTATTGGGGGTGAAGTGTGAATCGCCTCCCCCTTTGCATTGCGCAGCCGGTGAGTGTGCGACGAAGATAGTCGAGCGTGGTAATACCAAAGACGCGCTCACTGGCCGTGATTATTTTCTCGATTTTCCCTGTGATTTAAAACCTGATGAGAAGATTGTTTTTATTCTTAATATTCATGGTGCAGGTTCCAGAGGAAATTGGCAGCGCCATTATTTTCCTGCCATGGATTACAAAGATAAATATCGACTTGTTGTCGCAACGCCAACAGCTGCCGGTCCTGAAAAAGGGGTTCGACGTTGGACAGCCGAAGATGATGATGCACATCTACAAAATATCACGAATCAAGTGGTTGAAGCTTTTGGCGCAAAAAGCATAAAAGCGTTTTGGTTGGCAGGACATAGTCAGGGCGGTATGACTTCTCGACGTATTGTCTGTTCTGATTTCTTTGCAAATAAAGTTGATGGCTTTATGAGTTTGTCCGGTGGACGAATTGGCCAAGCGCAAATCGTTGCTGGTTTTGGACCGCCCTCTGCCGACGGTAAGCCACCATCACCTCGTCAGAGGCAATATCCTCCCGAAGTGTTACCTAGTTGCGACGTTTCTCATATTTACACAACCGGTGCCTATGAGATTGAAGTGCTACCTAAAACGTCTCCTTGGGCGGAAAAATACAGTTGTGATGCGCGGGTAGAAGCTGAGATCGTCGATACTAAGGCGGGATTGGTCTACGATTCCAATCGCAGTGGTTATCCTGTTTGGGGCCGAGAAGCGAGACCCGGCACAGCAAAATCTTACGTCTATCCAAATTGCAAAGGCGGCCGAGTCGTGGCGGATGTTGTTCGTTTCGATAAAGGCCATACCGAAGGTCTGGAGCCACTTGTGACGGAGGAGATTGTCAAACTAATGGTGTCAGCCAAAGGTGGGAAAATTTCAGGAGATTAAAAGTTTTTAGATGTGAAGTAATAAAAGGGCGCTTCGGCGCCTTTTTTATTGTTTTCTGTAATTGTGGTTGAGCATTATTCCTAAAAATGATTTGAGCTAGATGGCTAAGACATTAGTTGTGTAGAGGAGGGCAATGTATGCCCTCCGAGAAAGTCTTCAATGGAGTTCTAGTTTCTATCAACCATATCCTTATCTAGGCGGCGCCAAGTTAGCACGAAGAACAGAGAGCTTGCAGCGTACATTAAAGCTACGATGACCATCGCCGTTTGAAGGCTCTGAGCGTAGACTTGTCCGCAAACATCTTGTAGATTTTGTCCTAATTCCCCTATCGTGCGAGGATGGCACTGATTTCTTGCCAATTCTTCGGCAGTGACGCCAAGCGTGGCAGCACCGCTGCTAAAGAAGATATCTGAAATTGCACCTATGAACAGCGGTCCGAAACCGTATCCAATCAAGTTGACCACAAACAGTAACACCGCGGTGGCCATCGCGCGTACACGCATGGTTACAACGCCTTGTCCAATTGTGTATTGGGCGGCCAGGTAGCCGTATTTCACGAAGCCGCCAATGATCAGACCAATTGCGGCAAATAGTAGGCTCTGCGTTGTGAAGGCAAACACATAGAATGGAATCGATAAAGCCAAGCCTGCTGCCGGAACCCAAGCGATGGCGCCGGGATGTTTCTTATAAAGTTTAGTTGCCAGCCAGCCCGTTGCGAAGGTGCCAATGGCCGAAGACAGCGCCACTGGTGTATTGATCCAAATAGCCGCCTGACCAGTGGTGATTTCGTGAGCTCGCACAAGAAAAAGTGATTGGAAAGAGGAGATACCATAGCCGCAAAAAGCGGCTATGGTGGCGCCAGCTGTCATCAGCCAAAACGCCGGCTTTTCCATCAGCTCTCGGATAGCCTCGCCTAGCTCAGCTCGTTCCTTTTTTTCCGTTTCTGGTGGATCGGTGTAGCCACGTGGTGGCTCCTTGACGGTTAATTTGAAGACAATAGCGATTAGCAGACCGGGAAGACCGACAACCAAAAATGCGGTGCGCCAGTCAAACATGTCGGTAATCCACCCGCCGATAAGGTTGGCAAACATGGTGCCAAGCGTTACACCCATTGCGTAGAATCCCAGAGCCTGCGACCGGTCACGAGGTGCATAATAGTCGGCGATGAGAGAGTTGGCCGGCGGCGTACAGCCTGCCTCACCAATACCCACGCCAACGCGACACGCTAGCAGAATCCAGAACGCGCCGATGGTGATCGAACCAATGGTGACCTCTGTAGCGAGGCCGCAAAGTGCCGTCATCAGAGACCACAAAGCTACGCAAATGGTCATAATCCATACGCGATGAGCCACGTCAGCGAAACGCGCCAATGGGATGCCCACAAACGTATAGAGCAAAGCGAATCCGAATCCGGTCAATAGTCCAAATTGGGTGTCGGAAATTCCAAGCTCCGGTACAAGTTCCGGACCGACGACTGCGAGCAGGCCACGATCGACAAAATTCATGATGTAGATAAGCGTCAGTGCGAAGAGAACATAAGACCGGTAAGGCTTGGAGCCGAAACCGGTGATGTGGTTCTGAGCTTTCCCCTCAGCGGGCGCAGTTGTTGCTGTCATAGATGAATCCCTCCCCGGGAAATATATTTTTATTGTTAGCGTTTAAATACTACAGGCTGATGGCTGTGGTATTTGGGAAATTTTTATCTAACCTCCATCTTAAACGTTGGTGGCGCATGAGGCAGCTGTTTATATAAACAGCTTGCGTCATCCTATTTTATATGGAGTCGAGTATAGGGGTGCTTAATAGTTCCATCCAGAAAGCATTAAAAAGTCTTTATTATTTTAAAGTCTACGATGCTGCCAGAAACTGTTAAACGAGCGATTATGAATCGACAAAAATACAGACAGTTTTTTATTAACAATTGGTGTGACACAAGAACCGATTTTTAATAGCTGTTTTTAGCAAGAGGCTGTTATACAGAATTTTGACAAGGTCTCGCGTCGAATTACACTTCGTTTCATCTGCGTTACTTTTCTTAATGCTTTTCAACTACTCTCGGTGTTGTGCTTTATATGGCGCTTGTGCACGTGATTACTCCTCGGTAAATTTTAAAGATGACGTTTGTGATATGGCTATCGGTTTATTGCTAATGGTTTGCGATTGTCCAAGGATTGTGAAGAGCTGAACCTATCACACTTGATCTTATAGAGCTGCTCGCTTAACTTATGGCGATGAATTCTGAACCTCTTAATCAATTAGTTAGTGACCTGGCAGAATGCCTTGTTGCTCGCGGTTGGTATGTTACAACTGCTGAATCCTGTACCGGAGGGGGGGTGGCGTATACTTTCACTGAGTTGTCGGGGTCTTCCAGCTGGTTTGAGGCAGGATTTGTCGTATACAGCAATCGAATCAAGCATGAGATGCTAGGTGTGTCTCGCACTACGCTGCATGAGCATGGAGCCGTAAGCCAAATGGTTGTTGAACAAATGGCAATGGGGGCGCTTAATAAAAGTGGTGCAAATATTAGCGTGGCCATTAGTGGAATCGCTGGCCCAGATGGGGGCTCTGTAGAAAAGCCCGTTGGTACTATCTGGTTTGCTTGGGCGGTTAATCCATCAAATAAATTTCAGTTAAAGAAACAAAATCATCATGCCAGTCTTCTAGGCTGTCATACAGAGTTACATCAGCTGGAGGGTGATAGGGAAAGCATCAGAGAACAAGCTATCGTTATCGCAATTAAGGGGCTAATTGAACAATTATCAAAAACACCTGTATAAATAGTTAGCGCTGGTTGCACATACAGTGTTATTGCTGTATCTTGCTCAACCATTGCTGCTACAACTGTTCGTTAATGACAATAGCCGGTCAACTTTCACGCGTAGCACTTTTTATTTTTAACATTAAAGAGCATTTATCCTTCTATCAATAGATTGATACTAGCGAACAGACAGATACCAGCATTTCAGATTTTTAGCTGGGCTAATAACAACATGAGGTGAACCATGGACCAAAATAAAGACAAAGCACTAGAAGCCGCACTCAGCCAAATCGATAAGCAGTTTGGTAAGGGAACAGTCATGAGAATGGGTGATAAAGAGCGAGTTATTATTCCTTCTATATCAACAGGTTCTCTAGGCCTTGATGTTGCTTTGGGAGTAGGCGGTTTACCTCGCGGCAGAATAGTCGAAATTTATGGCCCTGAATCATCAGGTAAAACAACGTTAACATTACAAGTGATTGCAGAAGCTCAAAAAATAGGAGGCACTTGTGCTTTTATTGATGCTGAGCACGCACTTGATCCAATCTATGCAGAAAAATTAGGCGTCAATGTGGACGATTTAATTGTTTCCCAGCCAGATACAGGCGAGCAAGCTCTTGAAGTAACAGACATGCTTGTTCGCTCAAATGCAGTAGATGTATTAGTTGTTGACTCAGTTGCAGCGCTAACACCCAAAGCAGAAATTGAAGGCGACATGGGCGATCATCATGTTGGCTTGCAAGCTAGATTAATGTCACAAGCGCTTCGAAAGATTACTGGCAATATTAAAAACGCTAATTGTTTAGTTATCTTTATTAACCAAATTCGTATGAAAATTGGTGTCATGTTTGGTAACCCAGAAACAACAACAGGTGGTAATGCGCTTAAGTTTTATTCGTCAGTTCGTTTAGATATCCGTCGTATCGGTGCAGTTAAAGATGGTGATGAAGTGATCGGAAATGAAACCCGTGTGAAAGTTGTTAAAAATAAGGTCGCCCCTCCGTTCAAGCAAACTGAGTTTCAAATTCTTTACGGTCAAGGTATTAACCGTATGGGTGAAGTGATTGATTTGGGGGTGAAGTTAGGCCTTATTGAAAAATCTGGTGCTTGGTATGCCTATGAGGGGGCGAAGATTGGTCAGGGTAAAAATAATGTTGGCAAGTTTTTACAAGAAAACTTAGATATTGCAAATACAATTGAAAGTAAAATCAGAGCAGAATTATTGGGCGCTGAAATTAGTGATGTTGATGAAGATAGTAATGTTGTAGAACTTGAAGCCAAGTAACTATTTTGATAAATATCATTGAAGCTAAATATTAATGTCGTATGAGTTTCATTCAAAAGCCATAAGATTTTTTATGGCTTTTGAAATTACTTAATTAATAATAAAAAGTGGGTGATTTTTTTGTGAACACAGAAAAACGTTATGATTTTAATTCAACAATAGATTTTAATGGCTCTGTTGCGAAAACTGAGGACGAATCTAGGTTTCGATTAAAATTAGATGTGAAAAACCCATCGGATCTGATATCTCTTTCGCAAAACAGATATCAACAGTCTAGCGGCCATGAACAATTGGAAAGTAAAAATTTACATAAAAATAAATCAAGTGCCGGTAAAGTGATAAACATAGGTACAATTCGTTTTGCAGCTATGTCGTATTTGGCTGCGAGAGAGCATTCTCAAAAAGAATTGGTACAAAAACTCAGTCGTCGATTCGATGATGAGGCGTTAGTCGAACAAGCCGTTCAACAACTATCTGATGAGTCCTTACAATGCGACGATCGATTTGCAGAGGCTTTCACTGCGATGCGTAAACGAAAAGGGCAGGGGCCAATTAGAATAGCCTATGAGCTTCAACAAAAAGGAATCTCTCCTGATCTTGTGGAAATTTATGTTTACGATACTTCCGAGGAAGAATGGCTCGAGCATGCAAAAGATGTTTGTCAAAAAAAATACGGCGATATGTCTAATTCTCATACTTTAAGAGCTAAACAAATGCGTTTTTTACAATATCGAGGTTTTTCTAGCGATACTATAAGAGCATTGTGGCGCTAGGCGTTCGCCGAAAGATTGAAAAATTAGCTTCCCTCCGTACATAATCCTGTGATTCTTCGCCATATCTCTCCTTTATTCCTAATATATCTAAATTTTTTGCAGACTATTGTTATATCGAATTAGATATAAAAAGATTATTTTTTCAGATCGTTTCGTAATCGTCATTTTTTTTACTGATTTCAACTTCTCACGTTTTATTTGATGCCGCCTGTCATTAGTTTGGCGCTTTTCTATTGTGTTTCTCTCTGAAAACCTTAATCTACACACAACTTATCTAGTACTTTAGTGCTAACAAATAATGCGTGTAGGAGTAATCATGAAAATTAAACATTTAGTTCTTCCAATGGCACTTTGCTGTAGTTCAGTCGCTTTTTCTGCAACTGACGGTACTTTAGGTGCTACTTCTACAGGTGATACCGATGTAACCATCACTATTGGTGATGTTGTACAAGTAAGTGTTGAGCAGGATGTTGCTTTGACATACACACCGGGTGTTGACAGCACGGGTACGACAGGATTGTGTATTTATAGAAATAGTGATGCGGACGTCGACGTCACTTTGACTTCAGCGAATGATAATGCAGGCGCTTTTAGAATGGCCGACGGAACAAATTTTATCGCATACTCGGTTGATCTTTCTGGTAGTTCAACTGCACTTACTGGAATCGCGAGCGCTTTTTTAAACACATTGTCTGATGAAGATAATACGTCTTCTAGCTGTAGCGGTGGTTTTTCACATGATTTAGATGTCACTGTCACAGCCGCTACTTTAGATGCTGCTCAAGCAGGTTCTTATTCAGATACAGTCACTATTTTAGTTGCTCCAAATTAAGTTTTAATAGAATTTTAGTACTCCCTCTGTTGTTAGGTGTTATTTGCAATCGTAGTTAGCTCTACGATTGCTTTTTTTGTTTTTGGCGGCACACTTTTTGATCACTCGGCAAGCTAAGGTAAGAATGATTATACGAAAAGAAGAAATATGGAGTGTTTTTATGTATGGTCCTGTGCATGCTTTCTCAGGATGTACGAATGTTTAAACTTTTGGTTAAAAACTACATAGTTATAACTCTAATATTAGTTACAGCACCTGCATTATCAAATGTGGATATTGCTAGCCCTTTTAACGATTTTTCTTTCGGAAGTTGGAACGGACAAGGAAATATCACACTTTCGCAATCTGCCTGTATTCGTTCTTATACAGGAAATAATTTTTTTAATTTGCGTGCTAGAAATTATGCGTTGCGCGCGCAGATGAATACTCCTGCTAGTTCATCTGCTAGCCCTTATGTTTTTTACAATATAGCTAATAGTAATTATTATTTTCCTTTTTCCCTTGAGGTAACAGATCTCTTGTCGAGCGGGGCGCAAAACTTAACCCCTGATATATTCTCTAATGCTTTGACTTATCAAATATTTTTATGTTTTTTTGGTGCAGCCAATGCAGAACTAACGGTATCCGCATTGGCTAATGATTTATACGCGGTTCCAGCAGGAAATTACCGTGTCAGCATGGATGTTGAAGCTAGAAGGATGAACAATGGTGGAGGTGTTACAGGAGATAGGGATAGGCAAAATAATTTACTAGGAACGATTACGATACCCTCCCTAATTCATTTGTCGAATATCGATGATATTGATTTTGGGCTATATGATGGTGTTTCCGCTACTGTTACTAAGAATGAATCTTTCTGTGTTTATTCAAATACCTCAAGTTATACAATTACTCCATCGACAACAATATTTGCCAGTTCGGGATCTAGCTTTGGTCTGTCATCAGTGAGCGGGGATGTTTTGGAGTATTCGGTGAGAGTGAATAATTCTGCTGATGCGTCTTCCGGCGTTATTCTTTTAAATGGTCAGTCATCCCCACCGATTACAACAAATTTATCGTATCCTTACAGTGTTAACTGTGTCGGAGGAGATAATGCAGCAGTATTTATAGAAATGCAGGGCGCTAATATTCAGGCGGTTACTCCGGGAGATTATTCTGGAACGCTAGTTTTACAGGTAGCTCCCATATGAAAATATATTATCTAAAGCTTTCTAATTGATTCTATTTTATACAGACGCTCCATCCGTGTTGCATAGTTGGCCGCTAAATCACTGATGGATTTGTAGCTGGTTGCTGTTGTTGTGAGAGATATTTTCCCTTTTTGTAATGTTCTTTTGTTTGCATCTGGAGAGTCTGCTTTTGCGATGTTTTCATTCAATACGCCAAATAAAAATTCATGTCTTTGATCTAGATAATCATAAGGGCATTTTTTAAGTTTGCGGCTTAAAATTTTAAAATTTTCATCAATCGAATCTTTTACTTTTTTGATCTGAAGATTAAAGTGCTGGTTGATTTTTTTAGGCGAACTATTGATTAATGTTTGTAATTCTTCACAGTCGGCTGCGATATTATTCAAATTAGAGGCGCAATCGCTAAGAACAGCTAGTGCTGTATAAAGCTTTGATGTCATTTCTTTATGATCTTTGTCTAATAGTAGGCCAAGAGAAATCCTTTCGCCCATGGCTGCATTTTGTTGCATTAATTGAGTGTTAATATCTTGTAGTTGGGCTTCTCGTGCAGAAATTTCTGTATCTAAATTGGTGATGTTGTCAGCAATGCTCGTTAATTTATATTCAGAACCAGTAGATCGAATTTTTTTAGCCGCTTTAATTTCAGTCAGTTGCTTAAGTTGGCGATAATATTTTTCAATTAGAGCAGGTCTGTCTGGAGACATGTATCGGAGTTTACTAATACAGTTATTTAACACCGCAATGATATGATTTTTATCGATACTGGCAAGAACAGCTTCTTTTGGGAGTTTCCAGTATTGTAATCCATGATGCCATTTTCCGAAGTATTCAACTGCTATTTTTTCTATTTTTGCATCTCTACTTTCTTTTTTTAATAAATTTTCGATAGAAAGCAACTGAGCTTTTTCGAGGTCTACCTGGTTCTGGGAATAAAAATCTCTGGTTAAGTAATTTGAATATTTTACAGTGTTGTTAATAAGGCTTTTAAGTGCCTTGTCACGAGGGATTAAACTATCATCAATGACTTTATATTGTGCACCTGAATTGTATTTCTCTTCAATATGTTCAATTAAAGAAGCAAGATCTGATGCGTAACGATGGCTTTCATTTTCTATCACCATCATTTGAATAGCTTCGTATCTAGAAGCTGCTAGATTTTCTAGTTTAGTTTGAAGTAATGTGAGAGGTTCGTTTGGTTCGGCTCCGAAAACATTATACTGATAGCGTGCCGCTACAGAATTATCTGCCATTTTTTTTGAAATAATCTGATGAGAAAAGTTAAAATAAGTCTTGTGTAAATACTCTGTGGTTTCAGAGAGTGACGTAAATGCAGCAATAATATTGATAGCTTTTTCATTTGATATCTTGCTAGAAGCTGCTTTAAGGGCGTCACTTGTTATCCCTGGTTTTTCTTTCCATTTTTTCATGCGTTTTAATTGGCTGTTGCAGATGGCATTTGGGCGAAGCAGCTTTGCGTGTTTTTGTTTTCCTAGCTCTCTAGAAATCAAACTACAGTATTGTCGAATAGAAAGGTTGTTTAATAAAGATATGCAAATCGTAATCGAAGGTTGTATTGTCAGAGACTTATTAAGTTTAAAAAGATCTTTTTTGTTGAAAGAAAAATCGCCTAAGATATTTCCTTCGAAGTTAATGTTTATTTTTTCTGGTGTAGGAGTGCCAATGATTTTGCAAACGGCAGCCGTGAGCATAAAAAGACGGGGTTCATCTTTTGCTGTCAAAGGAATGTTCTTCAACGCTTCTTTGTCTTTTGAGAAAAAAGGAATGGCAAGCAAACCAGCTAAGACTAAAAGAGGAATGCTTAACAAAATAATGCTGAGCACCCATAGTATGATTGAAAAGCTAGCTATCAAGCTATGAAATATAATTGCAGATGATATAGCTGCAATGGCTAGGACTAAAATGCCAGAAACATAAAGAGCTGGCAGTACTAATGATAATAATGCAGTGAAATAAAATTTTGTGACATCAAGAGCAGATATTTCTGTGTTTGAAAGCCCGAGTTTTGGAATTTTGAACAGTGATTTTATTTCTTCTGCTTGCTGCTTTAAATTGACTTTAGGTTTTGTTGTTACTTGTGGAGTTGTAGTTTGAGTTGTTTTTTGAGGCGAGTCATTGTTGCTCATAAATTTAGGTGTGACCTGAGAAAGTTTTGCGGCTCCATTTGGGTTTCCATTAATAGCGTTTGACTTGCTCGCCAGCTTGACATGAGTATCTGCATCTTGTGTTGGATTATTGTTCTGGACCTCTTTTGAATGTGGTGCTGTATTTGTTTTGGGTGCTGACGGGACCTCCAGATTTTCTTTATCTGGCTTTGTGGGAGGATGGATTTCACTCTCTAATCCAAAATCCATAAGCCGGTCACTAAGATCGACAGCTTGCTTATAGCTCAATTCTTTTTTTAGTATCTGTGGCTTACCTGGTTCGATAGCATAGAGAATCTTTGGGGAGATTTGAGCAGATAAAAGATAGCGCTCCAGCTCGGCAACACAATCTTCTGTTGCTGAAATTTTATTTGCTGGGGTTTCAACGATAACGCTGAATTCCATAGAGATATCCTTAACTAAAATTTTGGCTGATAGATATTAAAGCTGCATTGTTCCTAGAAACTTAAATGCTGACTGTTTTCTGAACACCTTAGCTTATTAGTATTTGCTTGTTTGTTTTGTGAACAGCCTCACATCTTTAAGTAAGTACACGTAAAGTGGGTGTTGCTTACAAGTTTGAGCGTTTGGAAGAATAAATAAAAGCGAAATGTATTTTTTGATGAAAAACCCTAAAAAAATTGAGCCTCAAGTGAAAAAGAGTGAAGGGGGAGGTTTTTGGCTTGAAACAATGATCAATAGAGCTTAACAAAGATTCGTTCTATAATCGGCGCCCCAAAAATCTATATTTCTGGTCTGTAGGGAGCTAATCCTGACTGGAAGTGAATTTTTACAAGAGTGAGAGGAAATAATAGTGTCGAGGCAAATTCTAGTTTTACCAGGTGATGGGATTGGCCCAGAAATAGTTACTGAGGCAAAAAAAGTACTCGACCGTGTCAACGAAATCCATCAGTTAAATCTTAAGTTCGATGAGGCTCACTTGGGCGGAGCTGGTATTGATGCGGCAGGTAAGCCTTTACCAGATGAGACTCTTGCAAAAGCAAAGAAGGCTGATGCCATTTTAATGGGATCGGTCGGTGGGCCCAAATGGGATAATATTGATCGTGCTATTCGTCCTGAACAAGGGTTATTGCAAATCCGCTCAGCAATGGGTTTCTTCGCGAACTTACGTCCTGCAATTCTTTATCCTCAGTTAGCGGAAGCTTCTTCTTTAAAGTCTGAAATTGTTTCTGGCTTAGATATTATGATTGTACGAGAACTAACGGGGGGCATTTATTTTGGGCAACCTCGAGGTATTCATACTTTAGATAATGGTGAAAGAGAGGGCTTTAATACTTACCGATATTCAGAAAATGAAATTATCCGCATCGGTAAAGTGGCTTTTGAAATGGCTCAGAAGCGCGGAAAGAAAGTGTGTTCAGTGGATAAGGCGAATGTTCTAGAAGCGACGATGTTGTGGCGAGAGGTAATGACGGAGCTTGCTAAAGATTATCCTGATGTCGAGTTGTCACATATGTATGTTGATAATGCGGCGATGCAATTAGTACGTGCGCCTAAGCAGTTTGATGTCATGGTAACGGGCAATATGTTCGGTGATATTTTATCTGATGCGGCCGCTATGTTAACGGGCTCAATCGGGATGCTTCCCTCGGCATCTCTCAATAGTAGTGGTTGTGGTTTGTACGAACCTTGCCATGGTTCTGCGCCAGATATCGCAGGGAAGGGAATCGCTAACCCTCTTGCGACTATACTGTCTGCGGCAATGATGTTGAGATATTCACTTAACTTGCCGGAAGCAGCAGATAGTATTGAAGCTGCTGTTGGGGTTGTTCTAGATCAGAAATTAAGAACTGCTGATATTTACTCAGAGGGTTGTCAGAAAGCGTCGACCAAAGAGATGGGTGAGGCCGTTATTAAGGCGATTAAATAGCTTTAAACTCAATATGTTACGGCTTATAGTTAAATAAATTGTTGCTATTGGATTGGTTAAGATATTAGTTCGAAGTACAGTATTTTGTTTGGTTTAACAGAGAAGGCAGAAAGAAAAATGAGAGTAGGATTTGTTGGTTGGAGAGGAATGGTTGGTTCGGTCTTGATGCAAAGAATGGTTGCAGAGTCTGACTTTAAAGGCATTGAACCCATCTTCTTTACGACATCGAATATTGGTGGCGAAGGTCCAGCTATTGGAATTGCGACTCCTCCCTTAAAGGATGCCAAGTCCATCTCTGAGCTTTCTACAATGGACGTCATTATCTCCTGCCAAGGTGGTGATTACACCCAAGCTGTTTACCCTCAGTTGAGAAAAGAAGGCTGGAATGGTTATTGGATAGATGCGGCATCGACTCTTCGTATGAGCGACCAATCGATCATCATTCTTGATCCTGTTAATTTGGATGTCATTCAAGATGGCATTAAGAATGGTGTTAAAGAATTTATTGGTGGAAATTGCACTGTCAGCTTAATGCTTATGGGCTTAGGTGGATTGTTCCGTGAAGGGTTAGTGGAGTGGGCGTCAGCGATGACATATCAAGCGGCTAGTGGAGCAGGTGCTGCCGCCATGAAAGAGCTTATCTCTCAAATGGGGAGTATCCATGACTCAGTTGAGAGCCAGTTGGCTGATCCTGCGAGTGCAATTTTAGAGATTGATCGGCGTGTGCTGGAAGGTATGCGGTCTGATCAATTTCCGGTCGAGAATACAGTTTCACCTCTTGCTGGAAGTGTGCTTCCTTATATTGATCGGCAGCTTGAAAATGGTCAAAGTAAAGAAGAATGGAAAGCTCAAGCTGAGGCCAACAAGATTTTAGGGGTATCGGCGAACCCCATACCTGTTGATGGTATTTGTGTTCGTGTTGGTGCGATGAGATGCCATAGCCAAGCGTTGACAATTAAGCTCAATAAAGACGTTCCGCTCAGTGATATTGAAAATATTATTGCTTCAAGTAGTGAATGGGCAAAAGTCATTCCGAATACACGTGAAGATAGTTTAAAAATGCTCACGCCAACCAGTGTTACTGGAGGAATGGATGTGCCCGTTGGTCGTCTTCGGAAAATGAATATGGGCGATCAATTCTTATCAGCTTTTACCGTTGGCGATCAATTGTTATGGGGAGCGGCAGAGCCATTAAGAAGAATGCTACGTATTTTGCGAGAACATTAATGTTGCAATAATTTTTATATTGGGCGTAAGCCTTCAAAAGCCACAGTTGTTAAATGAATCGATAACTGTGGCTTTTTTGTGGACAGGAAAAAGTTGAACTTTTTGTTTTTCATTTTCTCTGTCGAATTTGTTTTTATCTTTTGAGAATATAAATTATGGGTTGTCGATTAGGTTTGGTGGGTGCGAATACCGCCGTAGGTGAGTTAATTGTTGAATATTTTCAAAATAAAAAAATGGCGATAGACGAGCTTATTTCATTGGCGTCTGATCCTTACGAAACCGATGCGGTGTTTTTTAATAAAAGTAAAGTGTTACCACAGGACATTGATGACGCTGATTTTTCAAAAATTGATATTGTTATTTTTGCGGATGATGAGTCTTTAGTAAATAAATATGCGGAAAAAGCCCAGCAAGAAAATACATTTGTGATTGATAGTGCTGTAAGGATCGACACTGATCAGCCTCCTGCAAAACTAATTATCCCTGAAGTAAATGCCGATATTTTAAAGGGTTTGTCGTCAAATACCATTTTGCGAAACCCAAGCCCTGCCAGTATATTTTTGTCGTTAATTTTAAACCCGTTGTTAAAAAAACATGAAATAACGGACATAAATGTTTGTTGTCATCTCCCTGCTGTTCATTCTGGTAAGGGTGGCGTCGAGGAGCTTGTCAGTCAGACCGCTCGGCTGCTAAATGGCATGTCAGTCGAAAGCACGGTTTTTTCTCAGCAGTTGGCATTTAGTCTTTTGCCGGAAAGTTCGGCGCCTGATGAAACAGGGTATACACGAGATGAGTTGAGTCTATTAACTCAGCTCCGTGAAATTTTTGGTGATCGTGACTACTCTTTAAATGTCACTTGTGTTCAGGTGCCAGTGTTTTATGCACAATCGCAGGTCATCACATTAACAACAACAGAACCAATTTCAGTAAAGAGTGTGACCAGCTTACTGTCGAGGTCTTCAGGAATAACTACAGTTAGTAATAACAAACTTGGCCCAACGGCAGTACAAAATGCAGCTGGAAAGGATAATTTGTTTGTTGGACGTATTCGGCAACTAGAAGGGCAAGGCAACCATATGACTCTATGGACCGTTGGGGAAAGTCTCCGTAGGGGTTCGGCTGCAAATTCTGTACAAATTGCGGAAATATTGATAAAAAGCTATTTATAATGAATACTTACAACGATTAGTGAAGAATTTTTCTAGCTTCTAGTTTGGCTTTTGTCTCAGAAGAAAGTCTGAATTACTTTCAAGTACTGAGTAATTTTTTTAAAAGAAGTGATGTTAGGAGAATTTACTAAACCGGCATCGTCTATTAAATAACCAGATTTTTGTCGGTGTATTCATACAGTACAAAAGATTACGAGTGAGTGAGCACTAAGGTAAACGCTGATGATGGCTTAAGGGTATTTCATTCATCATTAGCAGTTACTAACGTGCCATTTTATATTTTTGGGGTTCTTACATAATCAAAAAGCACCATCTCTTGGCTGATTGCTGTTTGTAAAGTGAGAATCGAGGAGATAATTAAAGGGTATTCCTATGCATCTTCGAAAGTTAACTCTGGCTATAGGGTTATTGGGTGGAGCACTGTGTTCTAACTTGGCTTACAGTTTGGGCCTTGGAGAAATCACATTAAAGTCGGCGCTTGATGAGCCTCTCAACGCTGAAATTAAACTGCTTCAAGTCAGGGAGCTTACTTCTGGGGAAATTATTATTGGCTTAGCGTCAATTGATGACTTCAAAAGAGCTGGCGTTGATCGCGTATTCTTCTTGCAAGATTTGAAGTTTGAAGTGCTTCTTAATAATCCAGGGGGGCCAATTGTGAAGGTGACTTCTCGGAAGCCTGTGCAAGAGCCCTATGTAAACTTCTTGGTGCAGACCCGCTGGCCTAGTGGGCGACTCCTTCGTGAATATACTTTATTGCTTGATATCCCTGTTTTTGCAGACAAGCCAGCCCGTGCTGTTCAACCTGCTCGAACAATAACGCAATCACAACCAGCTCCACTGCCTGCACCGGTAAGGCCGTCACAGCCGCAAGTAACTCAAACGCAAGAGGTTGTTACTCCTCAGCCTGTTCGTCCTTCAGCTCCTTCAGCCTCTCAGCCAACATATTCAGCTGATGAGTATGAAGTTCGACCGAATGACACGCTTTGGGAGATAGCGCTGCAAGTGCGCCCTAACCGCAATGTATCTGTACAACAAACGATGGTCGCGCTGCAGCGCGTTAACCCAAATGCATTTATTAACGACAACATTAATTTGTTGAAGAAAGGTCAGATCCTTAAAATTCCTGATCAAAATGAAATTGAAAATATTCAGCAAAGAGAAGCGATAGGAAGTGTTGCCTATCAGAATGATCAGTGGTCCGGAGGTGATAACTCTTCTGGAGCTCAGCTAGAAGGATCATCAGCAACAACATCTACTGATAGCGATAGCGATGAACCTCGTGGACAATTAACTCTTGCCGCACCCAGCGATATTGAATCATCAGGTCAAAGCAGTGGCTCAGGTGATGCGTCTCAAGAAAATGCAGGGTTGGAAAATGAACTCTCAGTTAACCTTGAGGAGCTTGATAGCGCTCGTCGAGAAAGTGATGAGCTAAATACTCGTGTGGGTGAGTTAGATGAGCAGATTGACACTATTGAGCGTCTCATCGATGTGAGTAGTGAAGAAATGCGTGCTTTGCAGTTAGCAGCTGAGAATACGGCGGAAGATGTTTCTGACGCTGGATCAGATCTCGTTGAAAGTGGTACCGAGTTAATTGACGAGACAACTGATGAAATTGGCGATACTTTATCTGAAGCTGGGGATTCTCTAGTCGATTTGAGTAGTGATTTGATTTCAGACTCGACCGACTTGATTATAGAGTCTGATCAGGTTGAAACAGAGCTAGATTCGATTCAAGAAGAAGTTGATGTTGCGGTTGTCGAGCCGGTTGTTGAGGCGCCGAAAGTAGTCACTCCTGCAGTTCAATCAAAGTCGTTCATGGATATCATCATGGATAACCTTTGGTACATTATTGGTGCCATTGTTGCCTTGATTGCTGGTGCAGGTTTCTTCATGCATCGTAAAGCTCAGGCTGAAATGGCAGCATTTGATGAGTTAGATGATGAGCTTTATGAAGATAATAATTTTGGCGATTTTGAAAATGCTGATTCAGATGAAGATGATCATACTGAGACTGAAGAAACTAATTATGATTTGGACTCTGACGATGAGGAAACTCAATTAGACCTTGAAGAAGATCAAGAGTCAGCCATACCAACAGAGTCTGAAACTGGCGATGCTGTTGGAGAAGCGGATATCTATATTGCGTATGGCAAATTTGATCAAGCTGAAGAAATGCTGCAGAGAGCAATCATCGCTGACCCAAATAATGTTCCTGCTCGATTAAAGCTGTTAGAAGTGTATTCTGAAACAAAGGATGTTGAAAAATTCGATACAGAATACGCACAATTAATTGATTTGAAGGATTCTTCTGCCAATAAAGAGGCAGAGGAGCTTCGTTCAAGAATTCCAAATGCAGGTGAGTTTAGTATTGGAGCTGCTGCCATAGCTGCAACTACTGCAGCGGGTGCGTTTGCGGGCGATCTTACCGATAAACTTGATTTTGGAGAGGATGGCTCTAATGCAAGTGGTTTAGCTGACACTGCCGATTCGCTTGATGGTGCTAGTGAGGGCTTGGATCTTGATAGTCCATCTGTTGATGCAACAGATTTTGGTGACATTTCTTTAGATTTTGATAGCGAAGAGTCTGCATCCGATTCAGCTGTTGAAGAATCCTTAGAGCTGGATGTTGAAGCGACATCTTCTGCACTGACAGAGGAGGCAAGTGATTTTGAACTTGATTTAGATCTGGATGATCTCGAAAGTGCCGTATCTTCCGAGGATTTAATTGCCGAGTCAGGAGATGATCTAGGAGGTATTGATTTTGAGCTTGATCTTGAAGATAGTGCCGGTGCCCAAGATTCTGCCGCAAAAATTTCTGAAGAAGTAGAAGCTGATACTCTAGGGCTCACCTTAGATTTGGATGATTCCAATGACGATGTAGAGACAGCACTTCCAGATGATGATGACTTTTTATCTGACCTTGAATTTACAGCAGGCTCTCAGCCAGCCGAATCTACCCCTTTAGATGAAGGCGCTTCTCCTGCTGAAAACACTACTCTAGATGATGCTTTTGATCTTGATATGGATGACATGGATCTTGCAGCCTTAGATGAAGAAATGGATGCATTAGTTGGGGATCTTGATGAGACTGAATTAACCGCACCTTCGGTTGATTCGGCTACTAAGCTTGCAGAAGGGTCTATAGGAGATCTTGAGGTTCCAGAAAGTTTAGAATTGTCTGAATCCGCTACAGATCTTGATGATATGATTTCTCTAGATGAGCCATCACTTGATGAGTTATCTGTTGAAGGCGATCTCAGTGAGTCTCTGAGTGATGATATTGAGGCTGCTTCAGTTGATTCATTATCTTATGAAGAGGGTGGTGATGTTGATGATGAGCTGGGAAGCGAATTGGATTTCTTAGCGGACACAGATGAAGTTGCTACTAAGTTAGATCTAGCCCGAGCCTATATCGATATGGGTGATACAGAAGGCGCTAAAGATATCTTAGAAGAGGTTGTTAGCGAAGGTAACGACGAGCAAAAAACAGAAGCTCAAGAGCTTATTGGTAGAATTTAATACAATCTAACGCTTTCATCTGGTTGGTAAATTCTTTCGTAAGTTTTCTTGATAATACAAAAAGCCCTGTGTGTAAAAACACAGGGCTTTTTTACTTATAAAGATTAGGGATTATTATTTTGATTTTTGTTATAAATTAAGCAAATTGTTAGTTTAGAGTTGCAACATGAAAGTTGAGAAATTGAATTGAAACAAGAGTTCAGTATAAAAAAAGATTATAGGCGTAATTGCGAACTGAGACCGGAGATGACCTATCCGGAGGGTATGCATAGATTGTGCTTAACCGTTGAATACAATGGCTCTAGTTTTCATGGGTTTCAGGCGCAAAGGTCTGGCGTTAAAAATGTGCAGCACGAGCTAGAATCGGCATTGTCGAGTGTGGCTGATGAGAAAATTACAGTTGTCTGCGCAGGGCGAACGGATGCGGGTGTGCATGCATCTTATCAGGTGGTCCATTTTGACACGTTGGCTGACCGTCCACTAAAAGCGTGGTCGCTTGGTGCGAATGCAAGAATGGGAGCTGGAGTCAGTATCCAGTTAGCAAAAGAGGTTGGCCCAAATTTTCACGCTCGATTTTCAGCACACTACCGGACTTATCGTTATGTTATTTACAATAATAATGCGAGATCAGCCATTTTATCAAAGATAGCAACTTGGCAAAAAAGGCCGTTAGATGTAAGCGCAATGAGGGCAGCTGCAAGATACTTAGTAGGAGAGCATGATTTTAGCTCATTTCGAGCATCAAGGTGCCAAGCTAAAACGGCCGTTAGAACCATTGAGCGAATTCGCTTTGCTCAGAGTAAGGACCTGATTGTTTTAGAGGTGCGAGCTAATGCATTCTTACATCACATGATTAGAAATATTGTAGGGACTTTGTTTGCTGTAGGTTTTGGCGATAAGCCGTCTGATTGGGTAGATGAGCTTTTAAGGATGGAAGACCGGAAGCTAGCAGCAGCAACAGCACCTAGTGATGGTTTATATTTGGTTGATGTTGGATACCCAGAAGAGTTCGGATTGCCGTCTCATTGTTTGGGTCCTGTGTTTTTGCCGGATCAATTGTCTTGGGTCGATGCTTAATTTATGTTCCTTGGCGTACGCAGAGATTGGTTATGGCTCAATTGGACGATCGCAGAAAATTAAAAATCAAGAAAATTTGAGGCTGTTCTGATAGAATTGCTTGCTTGTAAAATCAATATCATCCTCTTTTTCACGTTATCCGTATAACTGACGACTGCAGCAATTACTTCAAGCATTCTCAATGAGTCTTCGAATGAATAATGCGAATATCAATGCTAGTAGGTTTGCATTATGAATGATGAATCTAAAACACATACTCGAGTTAAAATCTGTGGTTTGACCTCGGTCGAAGATGTGCGGAAAGCTGTTTCATTAGGAGCTGATGCAATAGGTATGGTTTTTTATGAAAATAGCCCACGAAATATTAGTGTTGAAACGGCGATAGATCTGGTAAAAGCCGCCGGTCCTTTTGTAACGACAGTGGGCTTATTTGTAAATCCTGATATTTCATTTGTTAAGAGCGTTCTTAAGCAAGTGCCTCTCCAGCTTTTACAATTCCATGGTGATGAAACGCCTGGATTTTGTGAACAATTTGAGCGGCCGTATATTAAGGCGTTGCGAGTTAAGCAATTACTTAACGCATCAGAAAAGAACGTCGAAGTAGAAATAGAAGAAACAAAAAAACAGATTATTCGAGAATCTGAAAAATTCACAAGTGCTCAAGGTATTTTATTGGATACCTATAGTGACAAAGGTCGAGGTGGTACAGGCGAATCTTTTAATTGGGGCTGTGTCCCACAACAGTTGCCAAACACTCCTGTCATTTTAGCTGGCGGTTTGTCAGACAAAAATATTGCTGGCGCGATCAAGCAGACCCAAACTTACGCGGTTGACGTCAGTAGCGGTGTGGAATTTTCTCCCGGTAAGAAAGATCATAAAAAAATGGAAAGATTTATCGAGGCTGTTCGTTCAACACCGTAACTGTTTTGTTTGTTAACAGTGAGAATGAAGAATGTTCTGTTCTTTTATGTCACCCAATATGTAGCGTAATAAAAGTAAACGAAAAAAATTAATTGAAAAATAATAGAGGAACTCATGGCGTTATCAGAAAAAGATTATGCAGCAATGCCAGATGCAACAGGACATTTTGGACCTTACGGTGGTCGGTTTGTTGCGGAGACATTAATCGAAGCGCTTGATAATTTACAAGCGTTGTATGCTCGTCTAAAAGACGACCCAGCATTTTTACAAGAGTTTGACAAAGATTTGGCAGATTACGTTGGTCGGCCATCGCCTCTCTATTTGGCCGAGCGGCTAACAAAAAAATATGGCGGTGCTCAGATTTATTTAAAGCGCGAAGATTTGAATCATACTGGCGCTCATAAGATCAATAACACGATCGGCCAAGCCTTGTTAGCAAAACATACCGGTAAAAAGCGCGTTATTGCAGAAACTGGAGCAGGACAACATGGCGTTGCAACCGCAACGATTGCCGCACGCTTAGGTTTGGAATGCCAAGTCTATATGGGTGCTGAAGATGTGAAGCGACAAGCGCCTAATGTCTATCGAATGAAATTGTTGGGTGCAGAAGTTATCCCTGTTCAATCAGGTTCTAAAACATTAAAAGACGCCATGAACGAAGCGATGCGTGATTGGGTTACAAATGTTGATGATACTTTTTATATTATTGGAACTGTTGCTGGTCCTCATCCTTATCCATTATTGGTTCGTGATTTTCAGTCTGTTATTGGTCGTGAAGCAAGACGGCAATGTTTAGAAAAGACAGGCAAACTTCCTGATGCTCTAGTCGCTTGTGTCGGTGGAGGTTCAAATGCAATTGGATTGTTCCATCCTTTTTTAACGGACGAAAGTGTTGCAATGTATGGTGTGGAAGCGGGTGGTTTAGGCATTGAAAGCGGTCGACATGCAGCACCTTTAACAGCTGGTATCCCCGGGGTGTTACACGGGAATAGAACGTATTTAATGGAAGATGAGAACGGCCAAATTATTGAAACTCATTCAGTATCGGCAGGATTAGATTACCCTGGTGTCGGCCCAGAGCATTCATGGTTGAAAGATATCGGTCGAGTTCAATACGTCTCTATTAATGATGACGAAGCCCTAGCTGCTTTTAGGACAACGACACAGATTGAAGGGATTATTCCTGCATTAGAATCAAGTCATGCAATGGCTTACGCTGAAAAACTTGCTCCGAGGCTTTCAAAAGATCAAATCATTATTGTCAATTTATCTGGTCGAGGAGATAAAGATTTATTCACTGTTGCTGAAATTGATGGTGTCAAAATCGGTTGATTTCTTATCTTAGAATTAAGAGCTAAGAATTAAGAGCAGTGAATTTAGAACTGAAATTTAAAAAGATGTTGAATAAATTATTTGGATTTATACATGACTCGAATTGCCAATTGTTTTGAAAAGTTGAAAAAAGAAAATAAAAAAGCATTAGTGACTTATGTTGTTAATGGAGACCCTACGTCAACGGCAATATTGCCCACTATGTACAAGTTAGTTGAAAACGGTGCTGATATTATTGAATTGGGTGTCCCTTTTTCTGATCCGATGGCGGAAGGGCCGGTTATTCAGTTGGGGCATGAAAGAGCGTTAGCCAATGGTGCGAGCTTAAGGTCATCTATTGCTGTGGTTAAAAAGTTCAGAGAAACTAATCAAACCACACCTGTTGTTTTAATGGGATACGAAAATCCTATTGAGAGAATGGGGTACGAAGCTTTTGCTGAGTCTGCTTCGGATGCTGGAGTCGATGGATTGATCAGTGTAGATCTTCCCCCTGAAGAGGCTACCGAGTTAAATTCGTTATTGAAGAAAGTTGGGGTCGATAATATTTTCTTGCTGTCTCCCAGTACGACGTTGGAGCGCGCAAAACATATCATCTCTTTGGCAACTGGTTTTCTATATTACGTTTCGTTAAAAGGCGTAACGGGTGCGGGGCATATAGATATTGATGCCGTGAATCAAAGGCTAGCAGAATTTCGTACGCTAACGGAATTGCCGCTTTGTGTTGGTTTTGGTATTAAAGATGGAGCGACAGCAAAAGCTGTGACTCAAAGTGCAGATGGAGCTGTTATTGGAAGTTTACTGGTAGATAAAATGGGAAGCATGGCCGGCTCATCTGATGATAATATTGCGAAAGCAATTGGTGAATTGGTTTTACCTTTTAGACAAACAATGGATTCTTGATATCTTCTTTTGTTGATTGAAGCAGTTTTCAAAGTTTAAAGTTTTTAATTTATTCTTGATTTTTCAATCTTTCATTTCTAATGTATACGGTATTAATTGATTGAACTCTCTATCTCTTAATTCGACCTCTTCTTTAAGTGAGTGGCTCCAATATTTGGAGTCATTGCATCCCAAAGAGATTGATTTGGGTTTGGATCGTGTAAAGCGCGTTGCAAATCAAATGGATCTCTATTCAAAAATTGCTTCTTTAGGCGCAACAATAATTACAGTTGCCGGTACTAATGGTAAAGGCTCTTGCGTTTCAACACTCGAATCATTGTTGCTGGCGGCAAACAAAACAGTCGGAACCTATACCTCACCACATTTTTTAGAATACAACGAACGAATAAGGCTTGGCGGTGCTAATGCCAGCGACGAGAAAATTGTTTCTGCTTTCTGCGAGATAGAAAAATCTCGGGAAGGTATTCGTTTAACCTATTTTGAGTTTGGTACTTTGGCGGCAATTTGGCTTTTTCTAGACTCTAAAATTGATATTTTTGTTCTAGAGGTGGGGCTTGGCGGTAGGCTTGATGCTGTAAATGCATTTGATCCTGATATTGCTGTAATGACATCTGTTGCGCTCGATCATCAAGATTGGTTGGGTAACGACAGAGAAATCATTGGTTTCGAAAAGGCGGGGATTTTTAGATCCAATAAACCGGCGCTGTGTGTTGATGATGCTCCGCCGCAAAGTGTGATTGATTACGCTAAAAAAATTAACGTTGATTTTTATCTTAAAGGCCGTGAAATTAAGTGGGCGATTGAAAATCACTTATTTAGTTGGCAGGGGATAGATACTCAGAAAAATAAAATATTTCTTGAAAACCTACCTGTTCCTACATTGCCAATGCCTAGCGTAGCGGCTGCCTTGCAAGCTGTTGTTTTATTGGGCTGTGATTTGACTGAGTTGCCAATCAAAAAAATATTGTCAACATTGTCCCTAACCGGTCGAGCTCAAGAAATTAAAATTGATGGGAAAAGAATTTTGCTTGATGTTGCACATAACCCTGCAGCCGCTTTATATTTACGAGAAACCTTAAAAAGCAAAAAGGCAAAACGAATAATCGCCGTATTTGCTGTGATGGCGGATAAAGATTATAAAAGCATTTTTAAAACATTGGATGATCAAATCAACTATTGGTTTGTCTCTGGTATTCCCAATGTTTCGAGAGCTGAATCTTCAAAAAAGCTTGGAACCTCTCTTGTTCAGTTAGGTCTAGATGGGAGTAGTTATGATACAGTGCTTGATAGTTTTTCAGCGGCTTTGTCTGAGGCTACAGCTGACGATTTGATTGTGGTATTAGGCTCTTTTTATACAGTGGCAGATATTTTAAATAATTACTCATCAGATTCGCTGACAAAATCTGAAAAGCTTAAAAAATAATTTAATTTGGTTTCAAGTAATGTTCTTTGGAATAAAATGATTTGTTTAGCCCGTTTACTTTAAAGCGCTTTAAGCAAGCGGGCTGTTAGAAAAGCTGCAAAACTAAACCATAAGTTCAAAAGAAAACTTCTAGAGGAATATCTAAATGGATGACGGATTAAAGCAGCGACTAATCGGTGCTGTGGTTTTAATCGCAATCGCGGTGTTGTTTTTACCGACATTATTCGGGACTGATGGCCGACGAACTGTTGATCTTTCAACTCAGGTTCCTCCTCGACCTGTGGTTGTTGCAGAGCCTCTTGAGTTATCGATTCCTCAACCTCCTGAAGATGCAAGACAAGCAAAATTATTAGAAGAGAACTATGATCATAATACTTTAGAGCCAGTAACCGCTCCTGAAACAGAACCCGCCATAGAAACCAAAATAGTGCTTAACTCAAGTGCTGAAGCAACCAAAACAGAACCTAAACCTAAGCCAGTCGTTAAGCCTCTCCCCAAACCAGAGCCAGTTCTTAATAGTGATGGTGTGCCTAAAGGATGGTCTATTCAGGTAGCAAGCTTTAGCGAGGTCGCCCGAGCGGAAGCGACGCTGAAAAGCCTAGAGAAAGCAGGCTACCCAAAAAGTTATATTCGGAGCGGTAGGGGGCCTAAAGGTGAGGTGTATCGAGTTTTTGTTGGACCAAAGATCAACAAGCAGCAAGCTGAGTCTGATCAATTGGCTATCGACAAAGCCCTAAAAGTGAAGTCTTTGCTGGTTAAATTTCAACCGTAATTTCTTGGTCTTAAACCAGTATTCATTTGATTCAAATGGGGTTTGCCTTTAGCATACGCGATCTCATTGACGGGGTAGAATTCTTGGTTTCATCACTAAGCACTGAGTATATTTATAAGCGAGCCCAATTTTTATTGGCTAGCTCGTCAGTACGGTTATATTCATCCCTTCTTTCTACCCTTACATGCGTTTCCCTTAAGCGGATAGTTCGTTTATGAATTGGGCAGATTTCGCCATTCTCGGTATTTTATTGGTATCGGGGCTTATTAGTTTGAAGCGTGGCTTTGTTAAAGAAGCACTGTCCCTGGCGGGTTGGGTAGCAGCCTTCATTATTGCCATGTTATTTGGCGGTTCCCTCGAAACACTTTTTGTCGATACTATTCCTTCTCCTTCTATCCGAAAGATAGTGGCATTTGCGATATTATTCGTCTCTACTTTGGTGGTGGCAGGTTTGGTCAATTACTTAATTGGCGAACTTGTAAAAATGACAGGCTTGTCAGGAACAGATCGACTGCTTGGGATGATATTTGGCTTCATTCGGGGCGTTATTATTATTATGGCAATGTTGCTTCTATTGCCTGCTATTGTTCCTTTAGATAAAGAAATTTGGTGGCAACAATCAGTATTGATTCCTCAATTTCTCTCGATGGAAGGGTGGTGCCGAGACGTTTCTGGTATTTTCTTCGAATATATGAAAAGTTTATTCTAGTCGTCTTTCTTTTTTAAATAATTTTTACAGCGCAAGCTAAAGGTGGTTAAGTCATGTGTGGTCTCGTCGGCATAGTCGGTACATCTGATGTCAATTTACAGCTGTACGATGCGCTCACTGTTTTACAGCATCGAGGACAAGATGCGGCAGGGATTGTCACTTGCGCTGGTGGAAAGCTAGCACAACAAAAAGCCAATGGTTTAGTGAAGGATGTTTTCTTGTCTCGACATATGCGTCGATTACTTGGAAATATCGGAATTGGCCATGTTCGATATCCAACGGCGGGCGGTTCAGGTCCGGCACTGGCACAACCTTTTTATGTGAATTCTCCTTATGGAATTGCTTTGGCGCACAATGGAAATTTGACGAATAGAAAAGAGGTTAACGAGCTTCTTTATAAAACGGATTTACGTCACGTCAATACAGATTCAGACTCAGAAGTATTGTTGAATGTGTTTGCTCATGAATTACAAGCGCTTAGAAAGTTAACGCCGACAGAGGATGATTTTTTCTCGGCAGTAGAAGGTTTACATAAGCGAGTTCGTGGTGGTTATTCTGCCATCGTGTTGATTGCAGATTACGGCATTGTCGGTATTCGTGATCCGTGGGGAATTCGTCCATTAGTTTACGGTAAGAAGACAACGGACAAAGGCGTAGAGTATATGATCGCCTCAGAGAGTGTTGCCCTTGATGTTCTCGGTTTCACTTTGGTACGGGACGTGGCTCCGGGTGAAGCAGTTTATATCGACACTCATGGTAAATTACACACTCGACAATGTTCTCCAGCTGCAGTGCTTCGTCCTTGTATTTTTGAACATGTTTATTTTGCTCGACCTGATTCTATTATGGATGGTGTGTCCGTTTATAAAGCGCGTTTGCGTCAAGGGGAAAAACTTGGCGATAAAATTTTACGTGAAATGCCTAATCACGATATCGATGTTGTGGTTCCAATTCCTGATAGTAGTCGTGTTGCAGGTCAAGCATTGGCGCAACACCTCGGCGTAAAATTTCGGGAAGGCTTGGTAAAAAACAGATACATTGGCCGAACATTTATTATGCCTGGCCAGCAGCAACGAAAAAAATCTGTTCGACAAAAATTGAATGCTATTGGATTAGAGTTTAAAGGGAAAAATGTTTTACTGGTTGATGACTCTATTGTTCGAGGAACAACTTGTCAGCAAATTATTCAAATGTCGAGAGAGGCGGGCGCGGCAAAAGTGTATTTTGCTTCAGCTGCACCTCCGGTCAAATATCCAAATGTATACGGCATCGATATGCCAAGCGCGGAAGAGTTAATCGCACATGGTCGAACGACTGAAGAAGTGTGTAAAGAAATTGGAGCGGATTGGCTGGTCTATCAAGATTTGGATGATTTAATTGCCGCTTCTAGCGAAGGTAATCCTGATATTCCTGAATTTGAGTGTTCTGTCTTCACCGGCAATTACACAACGGGTGATGTGGATCGAGAATATCTTGATGATTTGAATGAACAAAGAAACGATACAATAAAATCTATTAGTAGCGGTGAGTATGGTGGAGATGATACTGCTGTTATTGGTTTACATAACGATAATTCAGATGTTGGTTAAATGTTAATTCTGATCAAATAAATAAAAAATTGAATAAAGAGTTAAAAGTTGTGAGCAGACAAGACGAACAAGACAAAGTATTAAAAGACGCGAAGCTCGACACATTGTCAGTTCGTGCAGGGCAGTCTCGTAGTCAAGAAGGTGAACATAGTGAAGCGATATATTTAACGTCGAGTTATGTTTTTGATTCCGCCGCTGATGCTGCAGCACGTTTTTCTGGTGATTCTCCGGGAAATGTTTATTCGCGCTATACAAATCCGACAGTTAGAAACTTTCAAGACCGTCTAGCGGCGTTAGAGGGTGCCGATGCTGCAGTCGCCACTTCATCTGGCATGGCAGCAATTCTCAGTACTTGTATGGCGTTATTGAAGTCGGGTGATCACGTTGTTTGTTCGAGAAGTGTATTCGGTACCACATCCGTACTGTTCACAAAATATCTCGAAAAATTTGGTGTCACTTGTACTTTTGTTTCACTGACTGAATTTGATGAGTGGAAGTCTGCGATTACGGATAAAACAAAATTATTTTTTATAGAAACGCCGTCTAATCCATTGTGTGAAGTAGCTGATATTCAGCAGCTTGCTGATTTGGCTCATAGTCACGATTGTTTATTGGTCGTTGATAATTGTTTTTGTACACCTGCTCTGCAAAAGCCCATGAAGTTTGGTGCAGACATTGTGATTCATTCAGCAACAAAATATATCGATGGTCAAGGTCGATGTATTGGTGGGGCTGTTGTAGGTCATCAAGCTTTAATGGACGAAGTGTTAGGCTTTTTAAGAACAGCCGGTCCAACCATGAGCGCTTTTAATGCATGGGTGTTTTTAAAAGGTTTAGAGACTTTACGAATCCGTATGGAGGCTCATTCAGCGAATGCTCAAGCATTAGCTGAGTTTTTGTTTCAACATCCTAAAGTAGAAAAAGTGTTTTATGCGGGCTTACCGACTCATACGGGCCATGATTTGGCAAAAAAACAGCAGCGCGCTTTCGGTGGCGTTTTATCTTTTTGTGTTAAAGGTGATCGTGATGCAACGTGGCGGTTTATCGACGGTACTTCCATCATGTCACTCACTGCAAACCTTGGTGATGCTAAAACTACAATCGTTCACCCAGCGACAACGACGCATGGCCGTCTGTCAGCAGAAGATAAAGTGTTAGCGGGAATTACTGATAATCTTGTTCGTATCGCGGTAGGTTTAGAGGATATTGATGATCTTATTGCAGACTGTGAGCGAGGGTTTGCAAAAGTATAGCTAGAGAGCTTAGCTAAAGAGCATAGCTTGAAATTAAGTTGTTCGAAAATACGCTATTTTCAACTATCCTTTGCTTAACGACTAAAAAGATAATCGTAACGTTAACAGAACAAAAGGGTGTGTAATTTTTAATGCAAAAAATCTTAGAGCAAATTACACAACAAGTTGGCACTGTTCTTCTCGGAAAAGAAACTCAAATCAAGCTCGCTTTGTCATGCCTTTTGGCAAAAGGCCATTTGCTGATTGAAGATTTACCGGGGATGGGTAAAACAACACTCGCTCATGCTCTAGCTAATGTTTTAGGTTTATCTTATCAGCGTGTTCAATTTACTAGCGATATGTTACCTGCCGATATATTGGGTTTCTCAATTTTCGATCGAGAGTCGAATCAATTTAATTTTCATCCCGGGCCTGTTTTTTCTCAGGTTTTATTGGCTGATGAAATCAATCGCACATCGCCAAAAACACAAAGTGCATTACTTGAGGCGATGGAAGAAAGGCAAGTCACAATCGAGGGTGAAACTCGTCCTCTACCCAATCCTTTTTTTGTTATCGCGACACAAAATCCATCGACGCAATCGGGTACTTTCCCACTTCCTGAATCTCAACTAGATCGCTTCTTGATGCGTATAGAACTAGGTTATCCCGATGAAAAATCAGAGCGACAGTTATTGATGGGGGCTAATCCTCGAGAACGAATTGAAAATATGACACCGGTTGTCGATTTGATTAAGTTTTCGGAGCTTCAATCTCAGGTCGACAATGTTATTGCTTCTGAAGCTTTAATCGATTATTTACAACGACTTGTTCATTACACCAGAACCTCACAAAAATTCCACATTGGTTTATCACCTCGTGGTGCTCTGTCGTTATTAAAAAGTGCGAAGGCGTGGGCGTTACTGGATGGCCGTACTCATGTTATCCCTGAAGATATTCAAGCAGTGGCTGTTTCTGTAATCGCACACCGTGTACGTGATGAAGGTGGTTTGGGCGAGCAAAACGGCGTACCTTTGGTTGAAACATTATTAAAATCAGTAGATGTTGTTGCGTAGAAGGCTACTTAGGTAATAGCAAGCTGCCTAGTTAAAGAATCAATACACATCGTTAAAAATAAGAGGGCATGATGAAAATATCGATCATAAACTCCTTACGTTTACGAATATGGGATTGGATCGATTCACGTAGACCAGTTGCCAACACGCATCATTTAAATCGCAATAATTTATTTATATTTCCCTCACAACAAGGCTTGTGGTTTCTTCTCGTCAATCTTCTTCTTTGGGTTTTGGGAACAAATTATCAAAACAATTTAATTCTTGCTCTCGCTTTTTTATTCCTTACTTTTTTTATTGTTGCCATCTTACATACTTTCACAAACCTGTCTGGCATGTCTGTGAAAGTACTCGGTGCTGCTCCTGTATTTTGCGGAGAAACAGCAGAATACACTATTGCTTTGTCCAGTCATCAACAACGTTTTAGAGATGCTCTCGTGCTGAAATGGCAAGAAAGTGAGCCTACAACTTGCTGTCTAGAATCTGATAATGAAATTATTGTTCAAACATTTGTGAAAACTCATCATCGCGGTTGGGAGGATCCAGGAAAGCTGATGGTTGATACTTTTTATCCGCTAGGAATCATACGAAGTTGGACAAGATTAAAAACAGAATCTCGAATATTAGTTTATCCAAAACCAATTTTATTTGGGCCTTTACCTGTATCAGAGGCGGTAAGCGATGAAGGTGAAGTGGCAATAGGAAAAGGGAGTGATGAATTTAGTGGGTATAAAAATTATCAGGCTGGCGATTCATTAAAAAACGTTTCTTGGAAGACCTATGCGCGTGGAATGGGGGTTTATTCAAAAGAATTTTCTGCTTATCGTGATCACCGATTATGGTTGAATTGGGATGATCTTATTGGAAAAAATACAGAGGAGCGTTTATCGGGTTTGTGTGGTTGGGCCTTAGAAGCTCACAAGCAGGATAAAGAATTCGGATTAAAAATTCCAAGTACGGAAATCCAGCCATCGTCAGGAAAAAAACATTTAGAACATGTTTTAAAAACGCTCGCCTTATTTGGAACGAATGACCTTACAGGAAGCGCAAGGGTGAGGTCGTGAGTATATTTTATCAGATCCCTCGCCATAGCTTACTGTGGTTGTTTGCTGCGCAGGCATTGTTAATCATTCCTCATGCCCAACGGTTACCCATTTGGTTGTTGGTCGCTTGGTTTATTACAGTGTTTTGGCGGATTCAAATATTTAGAGGTGTATGGTCTTACCCTAATCGCTGGGTGAAATATGCGACTGTCTTAATGTGTCTTTTAGGGCTCGTCACTGAATATGGGCGTTTTATTGGCTTGGAGCCGATGGTTGCTCTTCTTATAACCGCGTTTGTCCTTAAGTTATTAGAGATGCACAAAAAGCGAGACGCACTTATTTTGGTGTATCTCGGTTATTTTGTCTGTGCGACAGAGTTTTTATTTTCTCAATCGATATTAATGACTTTATATACAATTGTTGGTGTGGTGATGATGACAATTGCATTAATTGGATTAAATCAAACAGAACAAAAAAATCATAATAGGCGAAGTATCAGGCTGGCTTTTGTTATGATTTTGCAAAGTATTCCTTTAATGGTTGTACTATTTTTGATTATGCCTCGCATTGATTCTTTGTGGGCAGTTCCGCAACAAACACACACAGCAAAAACAGGTGTTAGTGACAGCATGTCACCGGGCGATTTCAGTCGTTTGGCCAAAAGCAATGAAACAGCTTTCCGCGTTGTGTTTGAAGATCAAGTGCCAAAACAAAATCAGTTATATTGGAGGGGTTTGGTTTTTTCTTATTTTGATGGAAGGCGCTGGACGCAATCTCGTCCCAATACTTTTTCAGCTTCTCGTATGGTTGACTGGTCGAGTAATTCATTACCATCCAATAAAAACGATGTTGTGAAGCGAGGGAGCTCAGTTGATTACGATATTATCTTAGAGCCTACTCAGCAGCATTGGCTATATGGTTTGCCTTTTGCTGAGGCGAATAAAAAAAGTATAGGCCTTGCTCGTGATCTGAGATTAGTTAATCAAAAACCCATTACTTCTCGTTTCCAATATTCTGTCAAATCAACGCTAGATTTTTCTGCGGAATTAAATGGACTTTCGACGTTAAGGGAAAGGATATCGTTGCAGTTACCTGACGGGTTTAATCCTCAATCAATCCAGCAGGCGAATCAATGGTTTGAGGAATCGAATAGTAACCCTGAAAAATATATTCAAACATTGCTAAATTATTTTAATTCATCATTCACTTATACTTTAGAACCACCTTTATTAGGTCGTGAGACAGTAGATGATTTTTTATGGAAAACACAGCGTGGGTTTTGCGAACATTTTGCGAGTAGTTTTGTTTTTATGATGCGGGCTGTTGGTATTCCATCTCGAGTTGTTGTTGGTTATCAAGGCGGACAATTTAATTCGCTCGAAGGTTTTTTGCGAGTTAGTCAAGCAGATGCGCATGCTTGGAGTGAAGTTTGGCTTGAAGACAAAGGGTGGGTGAGAGTTGATCCCACAGCAGCTGTGGCCCCGAATCGAATTGAATCAGGTTTGAATGCAGCTTTAAATCAAAATGAAATTAGTTTGTTGGCTCCTGCTTTTTCACTCCAGCGATATAACTACATTGCTTGGGTGAATATGTTGGTGATGAATTTGGAGGCATTAGAGTTCAGGTGGCATCAATTAATCATGGGGTATGATCAGGATAAACAATCTCTTTTTTTAAGAAAGCTTTTAGGTGAAATCACACCGTTGAGAATTGCAGTGGTGTTGTTTAGTGTTGCTGGTTTGACAGTGCTGTTGGTGTTATTTTGGTTTTGGTGGAGCACACCTAAGAAATCACGCTCACTTGATTTTATTGTGTATCAACAGTTTTTAAAAAAGCTAAAAGCATTTGATATTGAAGAGATTCCTGGTGAGGGACCAAGAAGCTTGGCAAATCGAGTGTCGGTTATAAAGCCTTCAATTGCTGATTGGGCTAAGCAGGTGGTTGATGAATATGAATCTTGGGTTTATGCCGGAGATGATTCAGCATTAGATAGACTTAAAGAAACCATTAAATCTTCGCCACGTAGTGCTTGATAGAATTTGTAATTTATTAGCTAGGCCTGCCCCGCTAACTTGATATGGACTCTTTCTGAGCTAAATTTGAAAAAAATTTAAATTCTAATTCGTAGTCAATTTAAAATAAGGTTAAAATGGCGCGCTTAAATGATGCGTCTTTCATCCCGCTTTTCATTTTTTCCTCATCTTTAATGAAAATTGGCTAGAGAAATCAATGAGATGCGCAAATAACACAACTAAAAATAATAAATAAATCAAAAATCATATCAATCAAAAAATACAAATAGCTTTAGAGAGGCTTATAAATGAAGATCAAAACCCTTCTGCGATCGGCTGCGTCCGGTATTTTATTGTTACCGTCATTGGCACTGGCTGATGGGCTTAATGGCGCTAACACTGCTTGGATCCTAACGTCAACAGCGCTTGTCCTGTTTATGACTCTCCCTGGGCTGGCGTTATTCTATGGCGGTTTAGTCCGAACAAAAAATGTTCTGTCCGTATTGATGCAATGCTTTGCTATTGCTTGTGTCGTCTCTTTACTATGGCTAGCTGGCGTTTACAGTTTGGCATTTGGTGAAGGAGGGGATTGGTTAGGTGATGCATCAAAAGTGTTCCTATCGGGTATAGGTGAGGATGCTCTGTGGGGTGATATACCAGAACCGTTATTTTTTATGTTTCAAATGACATTCGCCATTATTACTCCTGCTTTAATCATTGGCGCTTTTGCTGAGAGAATGAAGTTTTCATCAATGATTATTTTTTCAGCTCTCTGGTTAATTGTTGTGTATGCACCTGTCTGTCATTGGGTTTGGGGAGGCGGCTGGCTAGGTAATAAAGGTGTATTGGATTTTGCTGGTGGTATTGTTGTTCATATCACTGCAGGTGTCGCGGCTTTAGTTTGTGCCATTGTTATTGGTAATCGTAATGGGTTCCCCACGACTGCTATGCCTCCACACAATATGACTATGTCAGTGACTGGTGCTGGAATGCTTTGGGTTGGGTGGTTTGGATTTAACGCGGGTAGCGCATTAGCAGCGAATGGAGATGCTTCTATGGCTATGCTTGTCACACATATCTCAGCAGCAGCAGGATCGCTGGCATGGATGGCGATGGAGTGGGTGAAGTTTGGCAAACCAAGCGTGTTAGGAATTGTGACTGGGATGGTAGCTGGATTGGGTACGATTACTCCTTGCTCAGGCTTTGTTGGTCCAGCTGGCGCTCTGATAATTGGTTTGTCTGCAGGTGTTGTTTGCTTTTTTGCGACTCAATTCATCAAGAGAAAATTGGTTATTGATGATTCTTTGGATGTGTTTCCTGTGCATGGTGTCGGTGGGATTCTAGGTAGTCTACTGGTTGCAGTTTTTGCTTCGCCAGATCTTGGTATCTTTAGTGGGCAGGGTTTTGGTGCTGATATATCTAGCATTGGCGAGCAATTTGGTGTTCAAGCCATAGGCGTATGTGCAACAATTGCCTATACAGCTATAGCAACTTACATCCTCTTAAAGATAACTGGCTTGATGACAAGTGGTATACGAGTTAGTGCAGAAGATGAAAATCAAGGCCTAGACCTCGTACTTCATGAAGAGTCTGGATATAAACTATAAGCTTTGTTTTTATAAAACTTATCTAGCTTCTGAGTTCTCTAAAGAGACATCCTCGGAGGCTAGTTAAAAGAAATTATCTAAAATTGAACTGGATTTTGGTTGTTTTTTCGTTACTTCCACTTTTTTTGAAGAGAGTGGAAGTCTTCTTTTAGCTGTTAGGTCACCTCTCTTTATTTAGCGTGTTCTTTTTCCTTTATGTTTCTATTGAATAAAAATGGTTTGATTGCTGTAATAGGCGCAAGCTTATAGATCGTAAAATCCTTGGTAATTGGATAGCTGGACTAGGATTTTAACGGCAAGTTTTACCTTTTTATTTAGTATCAAGCTGTTAATTTATATAAATGGAAAGATGTCTATGATGTTGAGTTTGGAGATTATTGAGAGCAAGGAAGGAGTGAAGCAATTTCTAACAACTTGGGAAATGCTTGAAATCTCTCAGCAAAGTCTTTTCTATCAGCGCGCCTTATATTACCAATCATACTGTGAATATTTAATGCCTCCGACGGCATCACCCTATCTATTGGTCTTTTCAGATCAGGGGAAAATTGTGGGTGTTTTTCCTTGGGTTAAAAAAAGACTTAGCCGATTTGGGATACCTTACTACCATATAGGCTCAATCCATCATGATCACATTAACCTTTCTGATGTTCTTTTTGATGAAAACTATCTAAATTCAATTTCTGAGCTTTTCAAAACTTTTTTAAAAATGCTTCCCTTTAATTCATCGGTTGTTATGCGTGACCTCAGGGATGATAGCCAATTTTTTGAGCTACTATCGTGTTTATCATCAAAAGCATTTGAGATTGAGTCTGGCGAGAGTTTCTATATTGATTTTAATGAAGATGTTGATAGCGTCCTTCCTAAGCGGATGGTTAAAAACGTCAAGCGCTTATTGCGAAAAGCGAATGATACTGGAGTTGTAGAGTTTAAATTTTTATCTGGAGATGAAATTACGACCCAAGCTTTTGAAGACTTTTTAGTCGTTGAGTCATCTGGCTGGAAAGGGCAATCGGGAACAGAAACTGCGATAACATTGAATCCGAAGTTAAAGTCCTACTATCAGTCTTTCCTGCAAGCAATGCCAGCGAAGATGCAGTTGAGTATGTTTTATTTAAATGGAGATCCAATAGCTGCACATTACTGTTTTAAAGATGATCACTGTTTGTCTCTAGCAAAAGTAGGTTATATCGAAGAGCATAAATCACTCTCTCCTAGTCATGTTTTAATTTATCAGGCTATACAAAATGCAGGTTTGATTGGGGGAGGGAATAGAATTAGTTTTGTTACCGGCGCGGGCTGGTTAGGTCAATGGTATCCGAAAAGTGCAAAGCTTTTTACAATTTATTTGCCAGCTTCTTTTCTTGGTTTGGTGGTTTTGACTGTCGTCAAATGGTTTAAAAATCTTAGGAAAATAGCGAAGAAAAAATAAGTTCCAGCATTCATGGTTCACAATAAGCTATTTTACAATCATAAAAATGCGGCAAAAACCGCATTTTTATGATTGTAAATTATTATAAGCGCCAAAGGGGTAGCTTTGTTTGTTTTGCTTCTTCTCGATCAATGATCCCTTTGATGTCAAAAATACACCCATCAGGATTCATTTTTTGTTTAAGTGTGTTTAGTGGAGTAGCTTTGTATTCTTTGTGCGCTGTAGCTATGATAATTGAATCAACGTTTGTTAGGTCATCCCAATCCGTCAAATCGACATCGTACTCATGTTTAGCATCTTCTTTGTTTGCGAGAGGGTCATGAACTAACACTTTAACACCGTAAGTGTGTAATTCTTTTATGATGTCGACAACTTTTGAGTTTCTTAAGTCTGGGCAATCTTCTTTAAAGGTCAAGCCTAGGAGGGCGACGGTTCCGCCTTTAACTGTAATTTCCTTCAAGAGCATCTGCTTTATGATTTCGCTGACTACATAGCGCGCCATGGAGTCGTTGGTACGACGCCCAGCAAGAATGACTTGTGGATGGTAACCCACTTTTTGCGCTTTATGTGTGAGGTAATAAGGGTCGACACCAATACAATGCCCGCCTACTAAACCAGGACGGAACGGCAAAAAATTCCATTTCGTTCCAGCAGCTTCTAGAACGTCTAGTGTATCTATGTCCATTCGTTTAAAGATTATTGCAAGCTCATTCATTAATGCAATGTTTAGATCGCGTTGTGTATTCTCAATAACCTTTGCGGCTTCTGCAGATTTAATCGAGGGCGCTTTGTGTATGCCAGCTGTTACTACGGAGCCATAAACTTCAGCTACGATATCAGTCGTTCTTGTATCTTGGCCAGAAACGACTTTTAGAATTTTGGTGAAAGTATGTTCCTTGTCTCCTGGGTTGATTCTTTCTGGTGAGTAACCCACGGTAAAGTCTTTACCTGCAATTAAACCTGATTCTTTTTCTAAAATTGGAATGCAGTCTTCTTCAGTTGCCCCTGGATAAACTGTTGATTCAAAAACAACAATGTCACCATTCTTGATCGCTTTACCAACTGTCGAGGATGCTCGAAGCAGGGGGGTCAGGTCCGGCTGGTTTGTATCGGTAATAGGCGTGGGGACGGCGACGATATGGAAATCAGCAAGACTAAGATCTGAAATTTGATCGGAATAAAGTATGTCTGCTTTTTTGAGAGTATCTGGCTCGACTTCTAGTGTTGAATCAATACCTGATTGTAATTCTTTGATTCTGGCTTTGTTAACATCAAAGCCAATTACGCGATGTTTTTGGCCAAAAGCGACAGCGACTGGAAGTCCTACGTAGCCAAGGCCAATTACAGATATTTTTCTATTCACAACCTAATCCTTAAATGATTTATTCATGACTCCTTCACAGAAGGCGGGATATTATGCCACACAAAATGTTGTTGCCTATTGCAGTTCGACCTTAGAAGAATGTTTTTTGTCTAGTTTAGATGTAATTAATTGAAAAATAGGCATAAATCGCCTCTTATCGACCTTGCGATTGCACAACCCTTAGGATAAATTGTGCGCCACTGCGGAAGGGTTAAGGAGAACATCACTGGCGTAGAGGATTAGTCGGCAGTCATATCATAATTCAGGTTCAATTCGGTAAATATAGAAGTTACATTGGTGTTTTGCATGTAAGAATGTGTGACCTCCTTACGGTAGCTTTTCTACTTTCAAAAAGTCTAACCATTGAAGTGGTTGTAGTTACCATCGAGTTGATTTTACTGTGAAGAAAATAACTAGGTAGTGTATTTTGAGCTTGTTGAGATAACACTCTGTTATTTAAAGTTAATTTAAGAAAAACTTATTTCGCTAAGCAATTTTGACTTAAGTGTGCTTGAGCGCATATCAAGGTTTGGTTTTACTGTTTTTCATTGAAGAGCTGCAGTAACGCCCAAATGTATAGTTCAACATCCTTGATGTGAAATAAAACAGAAATATTAAGAATCTACTCCGCCTAATCATATTCCTATGATCAGGTCTATGTGCTTTGGGTGGGAGTTAAATTGGATGGTTAACATCGAGTCTAGGAGCTGCAAACGTGGCAACAATAAAATTATTTAAACATCACTTTAGAGTTCCGTTTCTCTTACTTTTGATTTTTGAAGTAGGTGTGATGTTCTTGAGTAGTTATCTTGGCTTGGTCATGCGTTTTCGCTCATTCACCTTAGATTTTGCTTCATTGGGGTTTCCTGACTTTATTTTGCAGGCATCTATGGTTGCTTTTGCTCTCTTACTTGGAATGATTGCAATGGGGCAATACCAAGCTGAGCAAACAACGGGAAAGATTCATCTTTCCGGCATTATTTTAAGGGTTTCCATTAGTTTGTTTTTGGGAACTATGGGGCTAATAATCGTATACTATGTGTTTCCTAGTCTATATCTAGGCCGAGGTGTTTTAGGTTACAGCCTTCTTTCTAGCCTGATACTCCTGAGTATTGGGAGATTAATTTTTTATAATACGGTTGATAGCAGTGCTTTAAGGCGCCGCGTCTTAATTTACGGCGCTGGCGAGCCAGCTGCTGGACTAATTTGCAATAATGGAAGCGAGAATAGGTTAGCTCCTGCTAATGGTAGCTATATCATTGCTGGTTTTGTCGGTGTAGATGGTGAAGATAATGCGGTCCCACCTGAATACCTTGTTGATGTTGATGAGGGATTGTTAAATTTTTGCCAGGCTCATGATATCGATGAAATTGTAGTGGCAGTTAAAGATAGAAGAAGCAAAATCCCTACACTGGCATTGTTAGATTGTAAGATGTCAGGAATCGATGTTATTGATTTCATTTCATTTCATGAGCGAGAGCGGGGGATGCTGCACCTTGACATTCTCCAGCCAAGTTGGATGATTTTTTCTGATGGCTATGGTGCTTCTGGCGTTCGTCAGGCGGTAGAACGTTCGTTTGATATTGCAGGAAGCCTTCTAATCTTAACGTTAACATCACCTTTCTTGCTGTTAACGGCATTGTCTATTTTTCTTGAAAGTGGTTTTCGAGGTCCTATTTTTTATAAGCAAAAACGGGTAGGTCTCAATAATACAGAATTCAATCTGATTAAATTTAGAAGCATGACAACTGATGCTGAAAAAGACGGTAAAGCTGTTTGGGCATCTAAAAATGATGCTCGAGTGACTCGGGTGGGAGCGTTTATTCGAAAAACACGTTTAGATGAGGTTCCTCAATTAATTAATATATTACGAGGAGATATGTCAATTGTAGGCCCTAGGCCAGAACGCCCTGAGTTTGTTGAGCAGTTGGAGAAGAATATTCCTTATTATCGATTACGCCATAGAGTCAAACCGGGGCTTGCTGGGTGGGCACAAATAAAATATCCCTATGGCGCTAATGAGCAAGACGCTTATAATAAGCTCCAGTTCGATTTGTTTTACATAAAAAATCGTACCTTACTAATGGATCTCCTTGTTCTTCTTCAAACCATTGAAGTAGTTATCCTTGGTAAAGGTGCTCGTTAATCAAAACTACTTAGGAAGATAACAGTGAATAAAAGTCTTTTATTGATAATCGCTATGTGCGGTATTTTGGCGGGGTGTGGCTCCACAAAAGATGTCACTACATCAGGGCAAGCCGCAATAAGTAACCAAGTTGTATTAATTGATCAATACAAGATTGGCGTAGATGATCAGGTTCAGGTAAATGTTTGGAAAAATCCAGATCTATCGATAACCGTTCCAGTACGCCCCGATGGCCGAATATCTGTACCGTTAATTGGTGAAGTGGTTGCTGGGGGTAGAACGCCAGTTGAAGTAGCTGCGGATATTACTAAGCAGTTATCTGGCTTTATCAAAGATCCACAAGTTGCGGTGATCCTAACTGATTTAAGAAGCCATGAGTTTTTATCCCGAGTGCGAGTAACGGGTGCCGTACAAGCTCCTCGTTCATTCCCTTATCGTCAAGGTATGTCAGTGTTGGATGTGGTTTTAGAGGCTGGTGGGCTAGATGAATTTGCATCAGGTAATAGCGCTCGCTTGTATCGGAAATCTAGTGGAAAGGTTTCAACCATCCGTATTAGGTTAGAAGATATTCTTGATGATGGAGATATGAAAACCAATCTATTGATTCAGCCAGGTGATATTCTAAGTATTCCAGAGAGAATTTTTTAAGCGACAACTTATATGACATTATCAATATTTGAAATTTTAAAGTTTTTACGGCGAGAAGTCTGGCAGAAGCGCAGGCTTTTTGCATTGTTGTATTTCGTTACTAGTATGGCATTTCTTTTTGTTGGCTGGTATTGGCCGAAAGTCTACTCTTCGGAAAGTGCTATCTATGTCGACGATCAAAACATTCTGCGTCCTTTGATGGAAGGCACTGCAGTGACTACAGATGTCTCAGATCGGGCAAAATTAGCACGAGAAATTATTTTTAGTAAAGATTTTATGGATGAAATTCTTGAAACCTTTGAGTGGTTTGATGATGCCGACAGAGGAGAGGTTGCTAAAGAGCGCTTGGTTTCTGAAATACAGTCTCGGACAAATATCAATAATGCGGGAAAAAATTTAATTAAAATTAGCTATGTGGATAGCGATCCAATGCATGCGTTTAAAATAACTGATTTTATTACGCAGGAGTTTATAAATCGCAGTACGAAAACGAGACAGCAAGAAAGTAGGAATGCTTATAATTTTATTAATCAGCAGGTAGAAGAGTATCACAGCAAATTAGTTCGAGCGGAAGAGGCGTTAAAGAATTTTAGGTCAAGTAATCTCGATGCGTCACCAGGTGCTCAAAGCTCTGTTGATGCGAGAATAGTAGAGCTTCGTCGTCGTATAGAAGGAACTCAGCTGGAAATTCGTGAAGCTAAAATCAGGAAAAACACATTAAGCAAGCAGCTATCTGGGGAGTTGGCAGTTTCTGCCAGCCTTTCAAGAGAAGGTCAGTACAATACGAGATTGCAATCACTGCAAACACAATTAGAAGAGTTGCGCTTAAGTTATCATGACACCTATCCAGATATTGTTAGTATAAAGGGGCAAATGGCTGAGATAGAAAAAGCAAGATTGCGAGAAAGAGATGCTCGTGAACGGGGGGAGGAGCTTGGAGGTGGTTTTTCATCAACACCTCAAAAAAATGCACTTTATGAAGAGTTAAGAAGTGAAGTTTCTTCAACAGAATCTCGTATAGCTATGCTGGAGGAGCGGCTTTTAGAAAATCATGATTTGCTAAATAAAGAAGAAGACCGGATTATTCGAATTAACGACATGGATGCAAATTTATCGGAACTAACAAGAGATTATCAAGTTAATCAAGATATTTATAATTCATTGGTGCGGCAAAGAGAGCGAGCTTATATTTCAATGAATATTGATGCAGAAGAGCAAGGGGAAACCTTTAAAGAGCAGGAGCCTGCATCATTACAGTTAACTCCTCGCGGAATCCGATTCGCTCATTTTGTAGCTGGTGGATTATTGTTTAGTTTTCTTGTTCCTTTAGGAGCAATCCTTGGTCTTGCTTTTGTTGACGGTAAAGTTCGTATGGAGAGTGAGGTTTCAGAAAAAATGGGATTGCCTGTTTTGGCTTCTGTTTATCATATGAATACTCCAACAGAATATAGTCTAAACACGCTTAAAAAATCATTTGTTACGTTTTTAGTTCTCGGCAGCTGGGTTCTTTACGGTTATGCAGTTTGGTTGAGGTTACAGGGTATTGTATGAGTAAATTAGAAACAGCCTTCTCCAAAGCGATGAAGGAACAAAACAAACAGCCTGGCAATGCTGATCAGCATAAAGCGGATGCAGCAACTAACTCTTCGAACGATATTGCCAAGGTGTCAGGTACTCAGGCTACTATCTCTCCTCGTAATCAAATTTCACGAATGCAGCAAGAGTTTACTTTCACAGAAGATCAGTTAGCCGATCGTCGGTTAATTTATCCTAGTATGAAAGACGAAAAACTTTTAAATATTTATCGAAATATTCGAACTAAATTAATTGCAAAGGCTGGTAGTAAAAATTTTACCACTTTAGTCACTTCCGTCGTCCCAGCAGGTGGGACCAGTCTCATCGCTGCAAATATAGCTAATGTATTTGCGTTTGATGAAGGTAAAACTTCTCTTTTAATTGATGCGAATGTTCGTTCTCCTGCGCTTGCAGAAATATTTCAATTAGAAAGTGAAGCAGGGATAGTTGATTATTTGGAGTCTGATGATATGCCCTTGGATAAAATTTTATATCCAACAGGCGTCTCTCGTTTACGTTTAATACCTGTTGGGAGTCAGCGTGAAAATGCAACAGAGTATTTTAGTTCAGAGCGAATGGGGCAGTTTTTTAACGAGGTAGTCGAGCGTTATGCTGAAAGATACCCGATTATCGATGCGCCGAGTTTGAGTGATTCTGCAGATACTCGCATACTAATCGATAAATGTGATCTTGTTGTGCTGGTCATTCCTTATGGTCAGTGTACTACTCAAGAAATTAAAACAGCGGCAAGAACAATCGGGCAAAGCAAGTTGGCCGGTGTTGTTTTGAATCAATTTTGATGTTGTCAGGAATTATTGGGGAATTAGTAGTGCGGCAAAAAAGTATTCGATGGTGTTTGTTGGTTAGCACAATAATATTTTTTCCCGCTTTATCAGAAGCGCTTGAATATCAATATTCACTGTTTGGCAATGGCGAAAAAAGCGATAATATTTTTCGAAGTGAGGACGATCAAGAGTCATCTGAAATTTATAATACAGGTGTGACTTTTTCAGCTCAGTCCACAGAGGGTGAGGTGTTACAAACGAATGTGTCAGCTCTTCTCGGAAAAACTTTTTATTCAGATAATGATATTGACGACGAAAATTTACGAGGTTTTGAAGGAGGTGTTGTTTATTCTCCAAACAGATCGAATTTCTCGTTAACGCTAGCTGATTCTTATGCTCAAATTCAAAGTAATCGTTTTGTTACAAACAGAGTAAGTAACAGCAGCGATGTTAATGTTTTTGCAGCATTGCCCCGTTATTTTCTCCGTTTGTCGGGAAGAGATCAGATTAATTTTGAGTTTCTTTATAGCAATGTTAGTGATAGAGATGCTGACTCAGGCTTAGGAGATGTTTCGCGGACAATAATAAAGCCAGCAATAGGTTATGAGAGAGCTATTTCAAAAATTAGCGATTTAGCATTTTACGTTGCTCAAACAGATACAAAATATGATGAGCTAGAAGATAGTGATTACGAAGAGCGCAGCGCTTTTTTGAGATTGAGCTCGAGCAGGCGTCAAACCGCTTATGTTCTCGATGTTGGACGATCAGAAATTACTACAGATGCAGGTAATAGCTTTGATGGCAATTTAATTGGTTTCTCTTTGTCGAGACAGGTAAATGCTAACGACAGAATAACCTTTAGGTATAATCAAGATTATGGAAATTTGGTGAATACCGATGTCAGTATTGGCGTTATTAATTTAAATATTAACGATCAAGCTGGCTATATTGATGAAGTGATTGAGCAAAAAAGATTTCGAGCTCAATACAGTCACGATGGTGCTTATGTGGATGTTTCTGCAAGTATCTATCAAGACTTTATAGAAAGTCTTTTTGGTGATCGTGAAGAAGATTCTATTGGTGGTGATTTGGCGATTGTTTTTAATTATGGGCAATTATTAAAAACGGCCAGTCAGGGTGATATTACATTCAGGCTAGGTTATGAAAAAAGCTCATTTGAAAATGTTGGCATAGAAAACGATGAGATTTATACAGCACTCCGTTACAACAGTTTCCTCACTAATAATTTATTAGTTTTTGCTGAATATCGTCACGAAAATATTGAAGAGCGTACACTGCTAGCGAATGGAGATGTTACGGAGAATAGCATAATGATCGGTTTTAGCTATTCGCCTCTCGGACGAATAAAAGGGTTTTAAAATGTATCTTGAACATTATGGTTTTGAAGTTGAGCCGTTTGAAATTGCGCCAAACTCTGAATTTTTATACCTGAGTAAAGGGCATAAAAAAGCATTTACTTTCCTCAACTACGCGCTGTGGAATAAAGATGTGTTCACGTTATTAACTGGGGAGATCGGAGCAGGGAAGACAATCTTGCTTCAACATTTATTGAAGACAATGCCCTCAGCTGCAGAAGTCGTTACCATTTACCAAACTCAAATCAGTCCTTATGAGCTGCTGTATACAATCGCGGAAAAATTTGGGTTGGCTGATGGTGAAGATATTCCTAAGTCTAAACTTTACCAGTTAGTTAATAATTACATCGTTGAATCAACTCGCACGATTGTGATTGTCGTTGATGAGGCGCAAAGTCTTTCGTTTGAGACACTTGAAGAATTACGTATGCTTGCAGGGATAGATATTTATTCTGGTAAGTCAAACATGAATATAATTTTGTGTGGGCAGCCAGAACTTAAAAATATTATTGAAAGTGGTTCCCTTGAGCAGCTTAATCAAAGAATTAAATTACGCTTCCATTTAACTCGATTAGATTTTGAAGAAACAAAAGAATATGTTCAGTTTCGTGTCTACAAAGCAGGACAAAAATTAGAGATTTTCACGCTTGATGCGATTAAGCAAATTTATGAGTTCACTCAGGGCTTGCCTCGTTTGATAAATATTCTTGCTGATACGGCGCTAACATGTGGCTATGCCGATGGATTTTATGCCATATCATCAAGGCAAATTGACGATGCGGTAAAAGAACTAAATTGGGATTCAAACACTCTTCCAAGAAGCGTGAATGAGCCTCCTCGCTCAATGAAAGGCTTGCATAAAGTTGTTAATATTAATTCAAAAACTGACGGCAATATGTCTAGTGAAGATGCAGGTAATCTTCTCACGGTTGCACAAGATATAGCTCATCAATTAGAAAGGATCGCAGATTCGTTATCTAATGGATTGGAAAAAGCCTCGAATGGTGATGGCCCTGCCAGAAAAAAATAATTTATAGTTTAATGTAAGTGCTATCTTTTATTTTTACATTAATCGTATTGTTTTTAGTTATTGGGTGCAATTGCCATGTCTATCCCCGTCTTTATGTTTCACGGAATCAATAAGACTACATCATTGCTCGATGGTGCAGACTCATTTTATGCAGTGTCTAATGATAATTTTCAATATTTTATCAATTTAAGCTTAGAAAAAAAAATACCCGTTCGTTCGTTAGAATATATTCTTGAAAATCAAGATGAGCTCCGCTGCTGTTCTTTTACATTTGATGATGGTCACGTTACAAATTACGATGCAGCTAGATTGCTTCATGCTCATGGTTATTCTGCCGATTTTTTTGTTAATTCTTCAACTATTGATACTAAACACTTTCTATCTTCCTCGCAGCTTAAAGAAATGGTTGGTATGGGAATGTCAATACAGTCTCACGGACACACACACGAGTTTATGAATGACTTGAGTGATCAGGCGCTCCTTGAGCAATTAAAAAAATCAAAAGAGTTGATTAGTGATGCATGCGGTAAAGAAGTCACTATCTTTGCTCCGCCAGGCGGGCGTTACGATCATCGTTTGATAGCTATGGCAGAAAAAATTGGCTATGTCGCAATTTCGAATTCAGAACCTGGATACTTAGAAATTAATAAAATCAACCCATATTCTATTCCTCGTGTAGCTATTACATCTGCGACGAGCAGAGATTTGTATGAGCAATTACTTTTGTGTGAGTCGTCGCCTATTAGGAAAGATCAAATAAAATATTTTGTCACTAAGCAAGCCAAGCGTATTTTAGGTAATCGTCGTTATGAAGCAGTTTGGAAACTATTGCGAGGTTAAATAATGTATTTTTTGTTTTGGTTTTCTGCCTTGCTGATCGTTTACACTTACGCGCTATATCCCGTGTTTATTTATTTGCTCGCGACCTTTTTTCCAAAGGAAACCATCAAAATAGATGCCGTAGACGACGTTACCGTTGTTGTCATTGTTTATAACGAAGTTGCAAGAATTGAGAAGAAAATAAAAGACATTCTTTCTTCAAATTACCCAAAAGAAAAGCTTCAAATACTCGTCGTTTCTGATGGATCCGATGATGCGACAAAAACCGTTGTCGAGTCTTTAGAGTTGTCGAATGTTACCTTTTTAGAGAACAGTGAACGGAGAGGGAAAGCAGCTTGCTTAAACGATGCTTTTTCAAATACTCAAACAGAGCTTGTCGTGTTAACTGATGTTAGGCAAACCTTTGAGCCTGACGCGATAAAAAATATGCTGGCTTGTTTATCCGATCCTGATGTTGGTGCTGTTAGTGGCGAGCTACATTTTTCTAGTACTGAACATACAGGCGAAGAAAATAAATTTTCGCAGTCTGTCGATGCATATTGGCAGTATGAAACCTTTATTCGAGCAAAAGAAAGTGAATTTTTTTCGGCGATAGGAGTCACAGGAGCAATATACGCAATTCGAAAATCTCTTTTCCAGGCGATACCTGACAATACTGTTTTGGATGATGTGCTCATACCAATGAACGTTGTCATGCAGGGGAAAAGAGTTTTGTTTGAATCTAGTGCAATTGCTTATGATATTCCTAGTTCTGATTCTGCTCGTGAAGAAACTCGAAAAATCAGAACACTAGCAGGTAATTACCAACTGGTGGCACTAAGACCTGATTTAATCAAACCTTGGTGCAACCCTGCCATCATTCAATACATTTCACATAAATTACTTCGGTTAGTTATGCCCGTATTTTTGGCTGTACTGTTACTAAGTAGTTTCTTGCTAATGGCCGAGCATTGGTTTTATGTTCTTGCATTCTTGGGGCAAACTTTTTTCTATTTGCTGCCAATTATTGAAAATAAAATTAATCATCCTCTATTTAAAAAAATAGTTAGTATCAGAAATGCTTTCGTGTCTATGAATATGTATGCATACAAAGCGATGATAGAATTTTTTACCAATAAAAATCTTCATCTTTGGAAGAAATAGATTTTAATTTAAAGGCCATTTGGGAATAAAAATGATTTTTTACTTGAGTGATCACAGAGCATGAATAAGCGATTACTTGTTATTACAGATAACTATGTTGGTGAGCCTGGTGGTAGTGAAAAGCATCTATTGAACTTGCTGTCAGGTATAGGTGAAGAGTTTCATGTTGATGTATTTCAAATGTATCCCAATTATACTCATAAAAAATTAAAAGTTGGCAAGCTCGGTGATAGGGATTCTGTAACGTTGCATTTGAGGCCTGTTCAGAGCGTTTTTAGTTGGGCTTACCTGTCGCTAGCGTTGGAGTTGAGAAAAATAGTTCGAGACGAAAAAATAGAACTGATAATCTCCTATCATGAAAAATCTGATTTAATTAATTTCATTCTTAAGAAAATTTCTTTCAGGCGATTCGTTAGTCTGTCAAGTAAGCGGGATATGGGGTTCAATATTTCTGCTCGCCTTAAGACGCTAATGAAGTATATTACTTGTCGTCTTGATGGCATTGTGAGCCCTTCATCAAGTATTAAAGATTTGATGGTGTCCGATTATAAGGCTAACCCAGATCGCGCTTGGGTTGTACACAATGGTACAGATCTAGATTTATATCATAGAGGAACATCTCAAGAAGTCATTTTTTTACGGGAAAAGCTTCAGCTGCCTACTGATAAAAAAATTATTTGTTGTGTTGGCACATTAAAGCCGATTAAAGGACACACTTTTTTGTTAGAAGGCTTCGCTCAGTATTTATCGGAGTCAAACGACGATACAGTACTTGTTTTAATCGGGGGTGGCGAGGAAGAAGAGAGGCTTAAAGAGCTCGTGGCTACTTTAGGGATTGACCCAAACGTTATTTTTGCAGGATGGCAAAAAAACGTTGCAGAATGGATTAAAGCTGTTGATTTGTTCGTGATATCTTCTTTATCTGAGGGTTTGTCAAATGCGTTAGTAGAAGCTTCTGCAGCAGGGTTGCCTCTGTTGGCTACAGATGTAGGAGGCAACGGAGAAGTTGTGATCAATGGCGAGAACGGCTTACTGGTGGAGGCAGGCTCTTCAGATGCCATTGGGCAAGCGTTAAAAAGTATGCTTAGTGATCCAGATCGTCTTAGTCTATATGGAAAAAAATCTAGAGAGTTGGCTGAGCAGAAATTTTCGAATGCATCAATGGTTCAGCAGTTTGAAGGTATTTTTTCGTCGATGATTAAAGAGTTCTTTCGTCGTGATTAATGTTATGCATGTTAGGTCCACAACAGGTTTTTATGGCGCTGAAAAAGTGCTATTAAACTTGTTGCCTGATATGAACAACCATTCAAAAGAGTTTTCGGCGAGCCTTTTTACAATTGAGGGAGCAGGAAAGGATTCGGAGCGGTTGGCAAAATCACTGAAGAGTCACCCAGTTAAGGTGTTCAGTAGCCCTAGCCAAAAAAAAATAGATGTCCTGTTGATAAAAAAACTGCACCAAATAATAAAAAATGATCAGTATAGAATAATTCATACGCATGATTATAAATCTCTCGTACATGCACGTTTGGCCGTTATAGGCACTGGTGCGAAGATTGTCCATCATCTGCATGGTGTTTTAAATACAACTGGCGCTGAAAAAATTTATGCAAAAATAGAAAATTTTTTTATTAATTTTGTTTCTGCAATATTTGTTGTTTCTCGGGGCATAAGGCCATCTCCTTTTCTAAAGCCTGCGCTAGGGATGTCGTTTATACCAAACGGTGTAGAACTACCGAGTCATAAGCTAAAACAAAAAGAAACTACTAAAATAAAAATGCTCATCGTGGCGAGAGTATCTTCAGAAAAAAACCATCTTCTAGCTATTGATGTTCTTGATGTGTTAAAACGTCGTAAAGTAGATGTTTTTTTAGATGTGATTGGCGATGGGCCAATGCTCGTAGAGGTTAAAGAGCGGGTCTCTATGCTTGGGTTGGATGATAGCGTGAAATTTCACGGCTTTGTTACTAATCCTGAGAGCTTTTATAGAGAGAGTGATATCTTAATCATATGCTCAAAGACAGAAGGTCTGCCAATGAATTTATTGGAAGCTCTTTCATACGGGGTACCTGTTGTGAGCACCCCCGTAGGTGAGGTTCCAGAGATTATTGAAAATGGTCATTGTGGATATATAGCGGAAGACAATTCAGAAGACTTTGCCGATAAGCTGGAAATGCTTATGGCAGATAAAAAACGATTCGAAATGATGCGAATCAACGCTTTAAATACAATACGGGACGGATATAGTGTTCACGCACAAGCCGATCTAGTGTTTGGACAATACAGAAGGATTTTAACTCACTATCAGATGATTTAATAAATATGAAGTTATTAAATCATAGAGCCGTTAGGTTCACGATGTAATTATTGATTGGATGGAAGAGAATAATTATGAATAGCCTACAGAAAAAAATAAAACAATGGCTAAAATATTTAATTGCATTATCACTGCATTACTCTGGGCATAACACTCGAGTTATTTGCCGTTCAGGGCAGTACATTGTCTTAATGTTTCATAAGCTTGATGATGATAATGATGTGCTTCATCTATCAGTAAAAAGTGAAACCTTAGCAAAAACAGTTGAGTGGTCTCGAAAATATGGAGAGTTGGCTACATTAAGTGAAGTTATTTCCACCAAGTCTGATCAGGTAAAATTTTGTTTAACATTTGATGATGGTTATAAAAATAATATTACCATTCCCAGTGTGGTCTCAGGTGCTCCTGTTATTGTCTATGCCGCAACGAGTTTTATTGAGAGTGATAAAGGCTTTTGGGCCCAGCAATTACAGGAATCAATTGTTAATTCAGAGGTTGAAAGTATTGATCTTGCAATAATGGGGGGAGGTCGAGTTGAACTTGGTAGCCTCGATCAAAGGATAGAGCTGATTAAAAAAATTAATAGTAAAATTAAAAAATATGAACCTGCCGAGCTAATGAACATTATTAATAATATTTCTGAGCAGTGTGGTACGTGCGCTAATGATGAAAATGGGTTTATGACTTGGAGGGATGTTGTTGAATTGTCTCAGCAGGGTGTTGAGATAGGTGGGCACACGCATGACCACTTTATAACCTCTAGAATTTCTGACGTTGAGTTTAGGCGTCAACTAGACCTTTCAAGTTCAGAAATAGAAAAAAGAACGGGTAAAAGAGCAATTCATTTTGCTTACCCAAACGGAGGTGAAAAGGATATTTCAAAGAATGCCCCGCAAGTATTAGAGGCGGCAGGTTATCATTCCGCAGTGACAACAATAGAAGGCATTAATAAATTTGGTGATAATCCTTATTTGATAAAACGCTTCAATATGGATGATACACGATTGCGTTCTCCTTCGGGTAAGTTATCAGTTGCTTTGTTTACAACGCTAATAGCAAATAGAATGTTTTATAACTAACATCTCTTATAATAAGGTTTTTATTTTAAGCAGTTTTATCATCAATTAATACAGCAATGAACTAGTGATAGAGTATTAACGCTTTTAAATAGAGTGGTAAATGTGCAGCTGTGTGTAAGCTGTATGATGGATTTAATTAATTAGAGTTCACAATGGAAAACACACCCACAGACCGAAAAAAAATATTGTTTGTTGCCGCGCGCCTGCCTTACCCGACTACTGAAGGTCATCAAATTCGTACATTTGGAGTGTTAAAACAGCTCGCAAAGTATTTTGATATCCATCTGATCAGTATTTTAAGAGAAGAAGATAAATTAGAATCTAATTCTCCTCTGTATTCATTATGTCAGTCTGTCGATGTTTCTTTTTTTAAAGATAGTTTGTTGAATAAAGCCACGTCTGTGGGCTTAAGTCTGTTGCGGAAAACCCCCATCGTCGTCGAGCGTTATCGTAGCGAGAATCTTGGTCAGTTGTTTAAAGAAAAAATAAAAGAATATGCTCCTGATATAGTTCATTTTGATTTGTTGACTTTGGCATGGCTTAAGGAATTTGTTCCCAAAGACACACCGATCGTACTTAATGAGCATAACGTAGAGTCAAATTTAGTATTTCAAAAAGCGGCAATAGAAAAATCGAAGCCGATGAAACTTATTTTAGATAGAGAGGCGAAGGTATTAACTCAATTCGAAAAGAATTCGTGCCAGTCGATTCAAAATATCATTACATGCTCTGACGATGATTTAGTTGATATTGAAAAGTTTGGGGCAAAGAATGTTCATTGTATTCCCAATGCAATGGATATTAGTGAAATGGGTTACAGCTCTGAGCTGCCTCGCTCAAAGAAAATTGTTTTTCTAGGTGGCATGGCTTGGTACCCAAATAGATTAGGCATGCAATGGTTTTTAGATGAGGTGATGCCACTCATCATTCAAAAAGATAGTGACGTTATCTTGCAAGTAGTTGGTAATCCAAAGCCAAGTCTAACTGTTTCTGATTCAATAAAAGATAATGTGGAGATTTTAGGTTTTGTTGATGATTTGAATGTGGTGATGAATGAAGCTCGAGTGTTTATTGTTCCTCTGCATGTCGGTAGTGGTACACGGTTGAAAGTCATTGAAGGCATGGCTTACGGCAAGTGTATTGTGTCGACAAGAAAAGGTAGTGAAGGCATCAAGCTTACGGATAAAGAAAGCGTTTATTTTGCTGATGAGGTAAACACGTTTTCTGAAGCTGTTATAAGGTGTATTGATGATGATGGTCTATGTCGCCGACTAGGTGCAAATGCGAGAGAGATTGCTGAAAGTACTTATGATTGGAATGCTTTGGGTTTGAAAATACGATCTATATATTCTAAGGTTTAGTTTTTGATTTGAATATAACAAATAATACATTGAGTTGATTATGACTGACGCATTAAGTTTTAGAGAAACATTTAAATACCAACGCCGTTGTTTAAAAGAGGACTACGATCTTTATTTATCTAAAAGTGAAGACGACAATGTTCTCGGAAAAATATTACATATTTTAACCAGCCATGGCTTTCATGCCATGATAGTTTTTAGGATAGGTAAAATACTTTATTCGTTTCATATACCGATTATCTCACCTATTTTAAAAGCGATTTATCAAATACTTCGTTTTTTCTTTATTACGTTTTATGGTATTTCATTGAACCCTGTTTCTGAGATAGGGCCAAGATTTTATGTTGCTCACTATGGTTGTATTGTAGTTCGAGGGGTTTTTGGTAAGAATTGTTCTATTACACAAGGCGTAACAGTAGGCTCTAAAGGAGCAGGAAAAACAGCTGGGTGGCCCGTTTTTGGTGATAATGTCTATATTGCTGCCGGAGCGAAGGTAATTGGTGATGTGAAAATTGGTAACAATGTCCGTATTGGTGCTAATGCAGTTGTTATTACTGACGTACCAGATAATTCAGTTGCTGTTGGCGTTCCCGCTAAGATTAAACCTATTCTTTAAAAAAATGGAGAGCTGATTACGTAAGTTTGTCTCAAAAATTAATGTTAATAGAGAAAAAATTAATGCACCTGTAACTGCACGTGACACTAATAATAATAAATCACTCTTCAACTGAATCTGCATAGTCACTATTATCATGATGCTCGCATATGCGATTGCTCTTGCAAATAAGCTCCAATTTAATTGAATAGAAATTATTTTACTTCCAGCTCTATAGTATCGAAGTGACATCCATAGATAACTAATTAATGTAATGACTGCAGCTGCTACGATACCAAAAATCGGTATAAATATAAAATTTAAAGCCGTATTAATAAGCATGCTCTCAACAACATATTGAAGCATTTTTTTAGAATTTTTATTAATTTGTAATCCTGCAGCGAAAATCACATTAGCTCCATGTAGAAACACTCCCGAAGCAATAATAGGCAATAAAAAAGCATATTGTTTATATTCATCAGTTGCAAGAAAGCCAATTAAAGGCTCGCCAACACAATAAAGCCCCGCAATGACAGCTGGCAGAAACAATAAAAAAAGAGATGTGATCGTAGATAGTAATGATTCTGTTGCTTTCTTGCCTTCAGAACTCCATGTCTTGAGGTACACAGGTACAATTGCTGTTGTGATGCCGCCCAATACAACGCTGTTAATAATTGTTGCCATATTATAGGGCGCGGAATAAAGGCCTAAATCTTTTTTGGATAAAAATATTTCAATGAAAAAACGGTCTATGAAGGCGTGTACCATATTGGCAATTTCAAACCCCATCATGGGGATTGCAAAGGCGATTAGAGTTGTCATTACTGTTTTGTCAGTTGCAGAAAATGAAAATCCCTTAAAGAGTCTGACCTTTAAACACCAAAAAGTAATGAGAATAGTGAAAAGTATTTCTGCAAGTAGTGTTGCATAAAGAAACCAAACGGCTGTGCTGGAAAGTAATAGAACAATGGAGACAATAAACGCTGTTGAAAGTATTTTTTTTATGATGGATAAGCCAGTCATAGCCATACTTTTATGCTGAACGACAAGTAGCTTATAGATATAAGATTGATAGCAACTAAGGGTTGCGATGATGACGATACTAATCAGAAATTTCAGCTCAAATAAAACGCTATGTACAAAGTAAGATAAAATATATCCAACGATTGTTACGCTAAGAGCGACTCCCAGTGTCGTTACAATTGTGGCAATTAACGTATTGGAGATGAAGGTTGAATAGTCGTATTCTGAAAAGAATCGAATGACACTGTGCTGTAAACCTATTTTACAAAGAGACGTAACAAGGCCAATGGTGACGGTCAGTAGACCGACAACACCGTATTCATTAACGGATAAGTTTTTGGTTAGAATAGGAAAAGTAATAATTCCGATTATCGAAATTATAAAGTTACCAATGCTATAGAAACTGCTTTGCTTGAAAAGAGAAAGGTGTTTCATTTAAGTGAGTTATTTTTGTGGCGAAGATTTTCTTGCCAATTTTCTGGTAACTCATACATAAAGATTTCTCTGTGCTGAATACTGCCGCCCCAGTTTGATGAAAAGTAAACTCGATTTCCTTCAAGGTTAATAGCCGCTATTGCTTCATCTCTGTATTCGCCGTCATAATGGTTGTATGTTGGGCCTATTCGTACGATTCGATTATTTTGATAGATAGACTTTAGCTCTAGCAAAAAAATTTGATTTAAAGCCCACTCTTCTTTTTCATCCCCCAGGCCGTAGGTGCTAACAAGGCTCCAGTTAGATAGCTTTTTTGGCATTTTTCCAAAATGAAAGCCGGTGCTCCATCCCATATCGCGATGGGAGCCGATGATGATAGAGCGTTTATTGGGGGATAGAGGAACGGCTTCAATATAGTCTGTTCTATTGTTTTGGCTAATGAAGTAGCTCTCTTCATTGTTACCCCAAGACCACCCAGAATGAGTAGAAGATACAGATATTTTTCGAGGCTTCTGTTTTTCAATGTTAAAATCTAGAGGCCATAAGTAAGCCCCATCAAACCAAGTGTTTATGTCTTTATGACGATTACCGTATTCTTTGTTCCCCCAAGCTCGTTCGTAATGAAGGACAATACCATCTCCATTGGGGGAAATTTCAACCATATTTGGGCGAGGAAATACTTTTCTTTCAGCGTAATGCCCAAGCTTTGTGCCAGACAATTGTTTCGTGGTGAGAGAGTGTGTTGTGTCTGTAGATATTTGGTAATGAATAAAGGCATCAACAACGTTAGTTGTTCCATTATAATGAACCGCCATAAATGCCCAGTGATCACTATCATCAGAGCTGTCACCTTCAACATCGTTGTAAACAAGTGTTGATTCAGGGAACTGCTTAGAAAAGTCCTTGATAGTAGATGTTGTTTTTATGTGATCATAAACATTATCGATCTGAATCAATCTCATTCCATCACGATAATAGAGCCGGTTTGGATGTTTGCCTGAATTATCCCAGCGTATTTCGTGATTTTCTCCAATGGTTTTACCACCCCGTTTTGTTAGCTTGGCTATCGTTTCACCAGTCTTTCTTTCAATTACCCAGCTTGAGATTGAATTCGACCCAAAAGCTAAAAATAAATTTCCTGAAGAGTTTTCAGGAGTGTATCTAGAGTAAGAAACAAAAGCGTCACTAGTGCCATCTAGGCGATCTGAATCAGTTAGACGTGTGAGCTTAAGCCCTGTTGTAGGCTCGATAATGGATTCATTTTGATTTGGTAGCTTTGGATAAACTGGTAAAATTATTGATTTATTTAATATCGGAGTGAAGACTTTTATTTTATTACTAGAATCGGCCGCAACCAGTTGTGGGCTCAAACCACCAGCACTTCCAAAAAAAGATAGTAGTAGGATAATCAGAGCTTTCCTAGAATCAATGAGAACATAGGGTCTTTGGTTGCCAAATAAAGTTTTCATAAGGGTTATTAATCTTCATTATGAGCTGCATTGTAACGAGGCTAGAATTGTAATGTTCTGAGGAGTATCATTGCAAGTTGAATTTTATATATAACTAATTGTTTTTTCTTGATTTTTTTGAAAAACTACTTGGCGTTAAGTGTATGTTTATCTTGAGATTATTGGTGGTATACAAATATGGGTTCTGAATCGAGAGATATTTTTGATCGTGTCGATGATCTAAATGAAAATATTAAAGATGGGACAAATTGGCCACTTCTAGCTTTTTTATTTTTACTTCCTTTGGTTAATATTCAACAGAAGTTTTTCCCGCCTCTACCTGGTGGTATTAATTTTATGAATGTCATGTTTGCATTAAGCTTAATCGGTGCTTTTTGGAAGGGGGGGCGAGTTCATTGGGAGCAGTCAGCTAATAAATGGATTGTCGCATTTATGGTATATCTCGTTTTTTCTTATGTCATTATGCTGTTTATGCTGACACTCCCTATCGAACGCTCTCTAAATGCCCTTAAAGATTTATTGTTCACAATCTCTTTAACTTTTTTAGTTCAAAAAAGTATTTCTTCTTATAAAGACGTGAAGTTGATTCTTTTTGCACTTCTTCTACCCTTGCCATATGTGTTTCGGGTGATATTCAATCAGTATCAAGTTGTAGCTAGATGGAATTATAGTGATTCGTTAAGAGTGAATGGAACAATGGTTGATCTTGGTTCGAATGAGATAGGAGCTTATTTGGTGACGGCTTCTGTTTTAGCGGTGGTTTTAGCCTTTAGTTTTAAGGTAGAAAAACTCTGGGAGAAAGCGTTACTTTATATTGCAGTTCCTTGTGCCTTATTGAGCCTAATGTACACATACTCTAGAGGTGCTTACGTATCTATTATAGCTGCAGCGATTGTTTTTTATTTTTATAAAAAAAATAAAGGTAAATTAACGGTTATTTTATTGCTTTTTTTTGTTGCGTCACCATTAATAATTCCTGAATCAGTTTATCAACGTTTTTCTTCGATTAGCTCTGAAGATGGAGAGCGAGATGAGAGTGCTGAGTCTAGGTTTGTATTTTGGGAAGCGGCTTTTGAAAGAGCTAAACAATCGCCGATATTTGGGTATGGCTATAGAAGTTGGGGGAGTTCTGAAATAAATTCGACAGGTATGGATACGCATAATTACTTTGTTAAGACGATTGTGGAAGGGGGAGTGCTAGGTATTTTGCTATTAATAGCTCTTTTAATATCTATTTCAAACTTGGCTCGAACTACGATTAAAAACTCTAAAAGTCAGTTGATGCGAGCTGTGGGAATTGTTTTATTGTGTTCAGTTATAGGTATTTTAGTTGGAAATATGTTCGGAGATAGGTTTAGTCATCCACCGATAATATTTATATTCTGGGTGCTATGTGGTGTTTGTGCAAAGTTACATTGTCTGGCTGTACCTGACTTTAATGAGCCAGTCAATAAGCCTAGTCCTTCAACTGTTTTTGATGATTAATTTCAACTAAGAGAAAATTTGAGTGCTGTAGAATTTTTATCTTGATCAATGTTGTCTAATTTCATTGTTTTATAAGGTAAGAATTAAGAAGGTATAAAGTCTTTATCAATAGGGATTTTAGGCTGCCTATCCTTATAAATTGGTAGGGTGCAGCTCAAAGAGGGTTTGACTTCAAAGCCCCTTTGAGTTGCTAATATTTCAATTCAAAACTTCATTCCAATTATCTGGAAGCTCATAAACAAATACCTCTCGGTGTCCTAAACGTCCACCCCAATTGTTAGAGAGGTATATTCGGTTACCTATATGGTTAATAGCAGCAGGTGCTTCATCTCGATACTCACCATCATAAAGATTGTAATTACTTCCGATTCTCCAGACTGTAGGGTTGTTCGTTCTAGAATCTAATTTGATCATAATAAGTTGATCAGCAAGCCAACTGTCATTGTAGCTAGCAAAATTCCTGTTGTGATAGTCGTTAATGAAAACCCAGTCTGGCCTGCTTGGTGGCATTTTACCGTAATGAAATCCTCCTCCCCACCCAAAATCTGCATGTGATGCAATTTCGATTCGGTTGCTGTAATTGTACAAGCTCCCTGTGGTCGCGACAGCGTCGAGAAGGTCAGTACGATTATTTTGGCTGATAAAAAACTCTCGGCCTTGGGAATCAAACGCCCAGCCAGAGTGAGTCTCGTCAACAGAAATTTTACGAGGAGGGTTTGAAATAATATCGAAGTCTGCGGGCCACAACCAAACACCGTCATACCAAGTGTCTATCCAAGCAGCACCGTTGCCACCATATGAACTGTCGTCCCATTTCCGGCCATGATGCATAACGAACCCGGTGCCATCGGGAGTCATTTCGACCATGTTGGGGCGGAATGAAAAGCTACTCTTGCCAGCCTCAGCTGCTAAGTTTGTGCCAGCTAAGTCGGCAGGTTTTAGTGTATGGACAGTATTGGTAGACACCTGATAGTGAATGTAACCATCGACAACAAAAGTAGACCCATTGTAGTGTGTTGCCATGAAGGCCCAGTGATCACTGTCATTCGAGCCGTCACCTTCTACATCATTAAATAATTTCGTAGAAGAAGGAAATGCATTTGAAAAATCGTGAAGCAAAGTAACTGATGGATTTCTCACATCATCAATCATGTAAAATGCCATTTGATTACGATAATAAACCCTGTACGGGTGGTTGCCCGATATGTCCCAGCGAACTTCGTGATTCTCACCAATCTGGGTGTTTTGATTGTGTTTGAGTTCTGTCACAACCGCGCCAGTTTCTCTGTTAATGGCCCAGCTGCTGGTGGAGTTTGCGCCAAATGCCAAGAAATAGTCACCATTAGTATTTTCTGGCGTGTATCTAGAGTACACAATGAACGCATCATTGGTGCCGTTTAGTTCAGAAGCATCAGTGAGGCGAGTCATTTTAATGCCTGTAACTGGATCAGTTCTCGATTCTCCTTTTCTTGGAACGCTTGATCCGTAATCAGGGTTAATTTTGCGTCTATCGGTGATGTAATTTGATGTGGCGCCGGGGTTACTAGGCTCTCCGGAGGATGATGGGGGGGTAGTTCCTGTAGTTGGCTGGGATTCAGTAATAAAGCTCCAGGTTAGAACGCTTTCAGTTGCCGTCGCAGCGGCAGCTGTGTCTAAATTGTTATTAATCCTTACTGTGACGGTATAGTTTGATGCGTAGTCAAAGTCACTAGATGGGTCGAACGCCACATCATTTCCGCTATAGCTTGAAGTTCCACTAATAGCGCCAGAATTGTTTCTTACTTCGACTTGCAAGTCATTGCTGCTGGACTCAACTGACTTGTTAAAAGTAATAACAATATCCTGATCGACAGGAATATTCGTATCGCTGCTCGAGGGAGATGCACTCACAATTTGATAGGGCTCAGTTGAAACAGAAGCTGAGCTGACAGGTACATCAACAGTCTCTGATGTTGCTTCTTTTTGGCAGCCTGCAAATAAGATACTTGAGGCAATAAACAGAGTCGTTATCCAGATTCTTAACATAATTTTTTACCACGTTTATAAAATCGAAAAGCTAAGTGCTTGGGTGCTTTAACAATGGATCGCATTATATAGAGTAATAGCAGTAGATCACCCCAAAATGAAGGTTTTTAGAGGGAAATGTTGATTTATGGGTAATGCCCGCAGTTTTGGTTGGTAACTAGGTCTCATTATGGGAGGGTGCTTTTTTATTGTAGACAAAGAAATGAAAAAGTAATTAATTGAGAAGAGATTTCTAAAAAGTAGATGTGTTGTTTTTTTATAATTGAGAAAGCTTTTTTGTTAAAAGCTTATAACCAAGAAATAATTTTCAGTTGATAAATTGGCGGATGGAGCAAGTGACGCATAAAAAGGGTAGATGTTTTTTAGATTGTTATTTTGGGTATTTTAAATTATTCGGCCCTTGTGACTTAATCTTTAAAGTCTCTCTGTCCAGGAATACCAAAGGTACCCAATGATTTCGTGTAGGACTGCTTGAGATTTATGAGTAGCACTGCTGTTTGGAAAAAAACGCAGATATCCAGATGTTTTTTGGAATTGATAATCAGATATGAATGGGCATACACTAAAGCCTGCTTTTTTAAATGTGCTAGAAGCTCTACGCATGTGTAACTCCGAAGTGATGAGAGTAACATTTTTCGATGGCAAAGTTTCTGTGCCTAAGAGTTTGAATACGTTTTCTGCGCTTAAATGTGTGCTTGTCGATTTGTCTTCGAGAGCGAGTCGTGTTTTATCGATATCAAATTCAGTAATGTAACTGTAGATAAGCCTTGCTTCGGTATAATTAGAGCCTGCTCCATCTCCGGAAATTATTAATTTCCGTTGGCCGTCTTTTTTCAACCATTCAATAGCAGCGTGTGCCCTTTTGAATGAAGCGTTATTAATCACACCGTAATCAGTTTCACTATCTGGTAAATCTGTTAAGCCACTGGGAAGTAAAATACCTGTTGTATTGGGACACATTTCTCCGTCAGTTTTATAGGCAAAAACCTTCACAGCGAGATTCGCTCCAAATCCTGTTAGTAGCAGATAAGCGCAGACAGTAAAAGGAAAAAATAGGATATATAATGTTTTGCGGTATTTAGGTATATAGGTCAAAGCATACAGGATGATGATGCAGACAAAAAAATAAAAAACAGGAGATGTAGCTAAAAATTTCATATCTATATCCGATTATACGAGCTGTATTGTAGGTGCTTTTTCGATATATTTCATCCTTCATTCAAATTGACTTCCACAATTCTTCATACTTAAATTACAAGCTGCTTTTATGTTAGAGATTAAAAGTATTCGCTCGATAGCTATGACAAAAGGCGTGTATAATCGCTCTTCAAAAACGTATTATTAATCATCAATTTATAAGTTATCAGTCACGCTCATTTGGTAAATTGTAAATATAAACGCTGAGATATGTGTCAAAGGTTTGGATATATTGGATATGAATTATCGACAAGAGATTTTATCACTCAAAACTGATGAATCTAGGATTATGGAATACTGGCAAGCTCTAACTGAAACTTGTCCTCATCATTACTTTCAAAGTATGGGATGGGTGAAAACTTGGGTAAAAAGCCTTCGCAATTACTCTGATAATGATATTGATGTCTATGGCTTCTTTTTGTTTGATGACAACAGTCCTGTTGTTGGATTTTTGTTTGGAAAAAACTCTATACGAAAATTAAAATTACTGCCTTCACGGTTATTTATATTTTATGGTGTTGGGGTAAGTGAGATAGATAAATTAACGCCAGAATATAATGATGTTCTTATAAAGCCTGGTGTGGAATTTTCTTTAGATAAACTTTTGGCTTCAGAGGTGTTAGGGTCATTTGACCAATATCGAATGCATGGCATTAGCGATGAATGCTATCAGCGGATTGAACCGAGTTTTCCTAATTACGAATTAAAAGGCCGTAGTGTTAAATCGTACTGTGTTGATCTTGATGTCCTTCGAAAAGAAAGCAAGCCCTACATAAATGTATTGAGCAAGAATAAGCGGCAACAAGTTCGCCGCTCAATAAAAGCGTATGAAGAATCTGGCGAAGTTTCGTTAGAAATCGCCGACAGTGTTGACGTCGCTCATACGATGTTAATAGAGCTGTCGAAGTTACATGAGGCAACATGGAGTGAAAGGGGTAAGGGCGGTGCGTTTTCAAATGAGTATTTCACAAAATTTCATAACGATTTAATACAGAAGCGTTTTGGTTCTGGCGAAATTTTATTGTGTAAGATTTCTACGCCTGAAAAAATTATTGGTTATCTTTATGGTTTTGTCTATAAAGATGAATTTTTGTTTTACCAAAATGGATTTAGTTATGAATCAGATAATAAATTTAAACCTGGTTTTGTTTCACATTATTACTTGATTAATTATTTTATGGAAAATAATCTTAAAACCTATGATTTCTTAGAAGGCGATGCAGGGTATAAACAGAGCCTTTCAAATCATTCCCGGGACATGTATGAGTTAACTCTTTTTAAATCGACTGTGATTAACAAGTTATATTTGATGGCTTACACAAAAGCAAAAGCATGGGCTGAAAAACGACAATAACCTATGTTATGTGGCAATTGGGGCCTCTCAAAGTAGGCAAAGTAATATTGGAAGAAAAGCCTAAGGTCAAAAAACCCTTGCAATGATAAGGGTTAGCAAGCTCTGGCTAATTTTTTTCACTGAAGAACCTAATTAATTGGTCTAAAACTTTTCCCAACTGTTTAGTGCTGAGTGGTATCATACGCACGTTTTCATCTTCTATTTTTCTCATGCTATGTGGTGGTTTATTTCTAAATGTCCCAATCTCTCGTGAATGTATCAATCAGTGATTCCGCTCAAGCTTATTTAAAGGAGTTGCTTGATAAGCAAGATGCCGATGGTATCGGTATCCGCATGTTTGTATCTGATCCTGGGACTCCTAAAGCTGAAACATGCATTGCTTATTGTCGGCCTGGTGAAGAGCAAGAAGGCGATGAAGTAATGCAGCTCAATGGTTTTAAAGCGCATTTTGAAGCGAGAAGTATTCCGTTTCTCGACGAAGCATCTGTTGATTACTCACCCGATAGAATGGGAGGCCAGTTAACGATTCGCGCTCCTAATTCCAAGATGGTCAAAGTGACAGAAAATAGCTCAGTGGAGGATCGTATTAATTACGTTTTACATAATGAGGTTAATCCTGGGCTTGCAGCACATGGTGGTCAGGTGAGTTTGGTAGAGATTACTGAAGACGGCTTTGCAGTATTGGAGTTTGGTGGAGGCTGTCAGGGATGCAGTGCGATCGATATTACGCTGAAAGATGGGGTTCAGAAAACGTTAATGGACACTATCCCGTCTCTGGCTGGAGTAAGAGATGTAACTGACCATACCAATAAAGCTAACGCTTATTACTGATTGATTTCTTAAAGCTCTAAGTTGATATTAATGCACGCACATTCAAGCCCTGTATTAAAAAATACAGGGCTTTTTTGTTGGTTATATTCGAGCTGGGGTTGCTTTAGGCCGGCTCTACGCTCTCAGCTTGAGGGCCTTTTTGACCTTGTCCTTCGGTGAAGGTAACTTGTTGGCCTTCTTGTAATGTTTTAAATCCATCACCTATAATGTTGCTGAAGTGTACAAATAAATCTGCACCACCTTCGCGAGTTATAAATCCATAACCTTTACTTTCATTGAACCATTTGACGGTTCCTGTGAGCTTATCTGACATTTTCTAACCTATCTATAACTGATCTATTTTGAAAACTGCTTATTTTTTTGGAGCAGATTAAAGTTCTGTTTTTCATTTTTAACTGCGATGTAAAAAATAGATTTTTATAATCAAAAAAATGAATGTAAACATCGAGACCGAGTTTAGAGCGCCTGAATATCGAAGGCAATACCTACAAGGCAGTGTATTTTTTTTAACTATAAAAAATAAGAGTGAGCGGAAATACTCTTAATGGAAAAGTACTGCTTAAGCGATAAGATATGTAATGAAAAGCTGAAATAGCCGATTAATATTCTAATAGTTTATTAAAAATATTTTTGTTCATAGCAGAATATACTAATCTACAAGTTAAATTTTATACTTTTTTAGTGTGTTTTTTTCTTTGTTCTGGGGTAATTCCGACTTTACCCGGCATTTTCTATTGAGTCGTTTTTCTTTCAAAAGTGCTTCTGCATTCATTTTTGATAGCTGGGATTCAAAATGAGACTGTATTATTGATCTAAGCTAAGTATTTCAGATTATTTTTTGAGAAAAGTACGAAAGGATAGCAGTGCGGCTGTTATAGCAACATTCAATGATTCAACATTATTATTCATCGGGATATGTATATTTTGAGTACAGGCTTTAAGCGTCGCTGTCGTTAGGCCTTCTGTTTCATTGCCGACTATGAAAATATTGGGGGCCGTTATTGAGGCTTGGTCCAGAGGAATACTTTCGTCTAATGCAAGCCCATAACTGTTAACACCTAAGCTTTTAGCTTTTTCAATCGCCGATGGGAGGTCATCGCAAAACAAAATATTCGTTTTGAAAAGGGTGCCTGCGCTGGCTTTGATAACAAGACCGTCAATTTTAGCGCAACCTTTTCGAGGAATGATTAGTCCGTCTACGTAACCACCGGCAACAGAGCGGATGATCATGCCGAGATTTTGTGGGTTAGTTACATTCTCGACTGCAATTAAAGAAAAGTTTTTTTGCGTTGGCTGCGCTAAAAAAACGTCAAGTTCACCAAAATTTTTTGCGATAATATCTGCAGCAATTCCTTGATCTTGTTTCCTGTTTTTTGAGATTCGCGATAAAGATAATCTATCGTGACTTTCTATTTCGATGCCGCGTTGAGTACACAGCTGCTTAATTTCTTTTAGCTGGGAATTTGGCTTATTAGAATAGGCCGTATGCACACGATAAAAATCGATATCATCATTTAAAAGTGCTTCATGAACTGGATTTCTACCGTAAATGGTTAAAATGTTTTTAGGAATTATTTTCACAGTTATTACAATGACTCAATCAAAAATAGAGTGACTAGAAATAGGGGAAGTTAAAAAGAGGGCAGTTTCAAAAAAATAATGAAACTACTGTTGATAAAAATTCAACATTAATTTGGCTTTTTGATGTAGCAATCTTCAGCATTTTCAAGAAGTGCATTTAACACTTGGGAGCGATTGATAAGCCCTATGAGCATACCTTGCTCGTCGACGACCGGATAATTTTTGGGGCGTTTGTCACTCATGTTCTCAGCAAGTTGAACAATGGATGTTTCAGCGGTGACGGTAATAACATCGTGCCGCATTACACTCGCTACTGTGGCTGGTTCTTCGCAGTAAAAAATAGCATTCAATAAATCTTTAATGCAATCTTGTTCAGAGACGAAGCCGACAAGCTTACGGTTTTCATCAATGACTGGGGCTCCGTGTACTTTGGCTTTTAGTAAGGCTTGCACAACATTTCTTACATCATAACTGACAGGGATCGCATGCGGGTCATGATCCATATAATCTTTAACTAATATTGATGAGCTCATAATCGTGTTTCCATTGACAAGATATTAGTGGGCTAAACTACCTTGTTTGAAATGTATTTAGCAAGAAAAAACGACTCTTAACTAAGAATTTAACGGGATTAATGGCAGATTTTTAAATACTTCTGAACGGCTTCTTGCATACCCATTAGCAACGAATCCACAGTTAGAGCGTGACCGATTGACACTTCTTGTAATCCTGGAATAGTGGCAAACTTCGGCATGTTTTCGAGATTGAGGTCGTGACCTGCATTAATGCCTAACCCTATTGAGTTTGCGTGTTCTGCAGCGATATAAAATTTTTCAAATAGCTTTTCGAAATTATCTTTGTCACTTGCGTTAAAGAGTGCCGCGTAAGGGCCTGTATAAAATTCAATTCTATCTGCACCAATTTTTTTAGCGAGGTCGAGTTGGATGCAATCGGGATCCATAAATAGGCTGACGCGTACGCCTAAAGATTTTAATTCTTCAATAATCGGAATCAGCTTATCGCCATCTTTGTTTAAATCAAATCCATGGTCTGATGTTAGTTGAGTATTGTTATCTGGCACAAGAGTACACTGATGCGGAAGGGCCGACCTGACTAGTTCTATGAAGCCAGGGTAATTCTCTGGAGAACCATTAAGTGGCTCAGCGAAAGGATTTCCCTCAATGTTAAATTCACGATTGGGATAGCTTTTTATAAGGGCGTGTATGCTTTTAATATCACTTGGGCGAATGTGTCGTTGATCTGGGCGAGGGTGAACTGTAATGCCGTCAGCACCGGCATCTAAACAGAGCTTTGCAAATTCAGTTACATTCGGAAAATTACCTTCTCGAGAATTACGAATGAGTGCAATTTTATTTAAGTTGACGCTTAACGCAATGCTCACATTTTCTCACTTTTATATGTTTAGATAATAGGACTTTTTATCGATAGTCTTTCATGAATACAATGATTGTAAATCCTCTAATTATTTTACCGATTACTTTCTTTTGTTGATAAATCAATTTGAGTTACTTTAATAATTCGAATCATTTCATTGGGTGCTTCTGGGTATTTTCGGTATCGGCCACGTGGAGCCTCGACCATTTGATAGACGACATCCATTCCGTTGATGATTTGTCCAAAAACGGCGTAGCCAGGGTTGTTTTCAGAATAATCTAATGTTGTATTGTGGTTGAGGTTAATAAAAAACTGAGAGGTTGCACTATTGGGATCATATGTTCTTGCCATCGATAGTGTACCTGGCGTATTTAAAAGTCCATTCTTGGCTTCGTTGATAATCGGGTCGCGAGTTATTTTTTCGGTGAAGTCAAAAGTGTGTCCTCCGCCTTGAACAACAAACCCAGGTATTATTCGATGAAAAATTGTGCCGTCAAAAAAGCCGTCTTTCACATAGGTTAAAAAGTTCTCGACGGTAACGGGAGCTTTATCTGCGAATAAAACAATGGTGATATCGCCTAGATCAGTTTTCATTTCAATGATGGGGTTTTCTGTTTCGGCAATTGCAGTCACGGCTTTGAAAAGGAAAAGGCTACTCAAAGATACTGCTAAGAAGAGTTTTAATACTGAAGAGAAATGTGTATCGATTGAAGTTGAATTTTTGTCTTTTAATTGAGCCAACATATTCGACCTAAAGCTTATAGATAACTGTTTTGTAGTGATGTTGATTAATCGTTAGAAGATTAGAGCCGTAATAAGCATTGCCGGCTTAATCTTTTGTAACGGTTAATAGTGCCTATTTAAATTTAGGCCCATTCAGAATAGCGTCGTTTGCTTCGAATGTTTTGAACAAGTAATGTAATTAAGACGCCAATGGCGACTGCAAAAGCACCATATAAAAACCACGTTTGATTTGAGTTGTCGCTGAGTCTTTCATTCTCTGCTTTTATCACATCGGTTTCAGTTTCTAGCAATTGGCGCTCTTGCATTAATTTTTGATTGGTACTGTTAAGAGTGACTGCGTTCGCGGAAATTCTTTTTAGTTCGTCAAGTTCTTCGCTGAGTTGAGACACCTCTGTTAACGCTGTTTTCAACTGTTCACTTAATTGGCTATTTTCAGTTTGTAATGAATTGGTTTCATTGCCAAGTGATTGTGTTTGGTTGCTAAGTTGTTCTAATTTTTTTTGTGCTTGGGCTAGCAGCTCTTTAGCAGCAGGATTTTTTTGTATATATTGCGTGCGAACCCAGCCGCTGGTTCCACCTGCAATCTCAACTCTTACCCAATCTTTAGTGTCACCATTTTCAAGAATTTTCATTCTTGTTCCGCTTTTTAGCATCTTAATGATTCTGTATTGATCTCCTTGTCCAGATCGCATATTGATCATCAGCTCGTCTGATACGTAGCGATTCTCTGCATAACTGATTGTGGTTATAGAAGATGCTGCGATAACAAAAGCAGAGAGAAGAAGTATTTTTTTTATCATGATATTCATTATCATTGGAAAACCTAATGTTGACTCTTGGTATGTGTTTTTGGGCCGTTGCCAGCAAGTAGTTAATGTTATTTGAGGTGTATTTAGGGCAGGTTTTTAATGCCCTTTTATTGCCATCATAGCTATTATCCAGCTCGATTTGATGATCATACTTAAGTCATTTACGAAATGCGCGGCTAATGTGGTGAAATGTCAACTTCTTCACACCGATGCATGAAAATATTTATGGTAAGACTTGTTTGAAAGGTTTCACCGTAACATTCCTGTAAACACCAGCGGCTACGTAGGGGTCATCATCGGCCCATTTTTTTGCGTCTTCAAGCGAATTAAACTCAGCGATGATTAAGCTTCCGGTAAATCCCGCTTCGCCAGGGTCAGTACTGTCAATTGCTGGATGTGGTCCAGCAATCACAAGCCGACCTTGGTCTTTGAGAATGTTTATCCGAGCAAGATGATCTCCTCTAACGGGCGTTCGTTTTGGTAGGCTGTTTTCAATATCTTCGCTAATAATGGCGTAAAGCATGAATGATATTCCTAAGTGTAAAATGAATTTTAAATGTCAGGTCCCTATAAAGAAAGATTCTAAAACGCAGGTTATTCCTCTTCGATCCCAAGAATTTCATCGAATGTTAAATGCGTATGTTTCTTCACGCTTTTGTAGGTATAAACACCTGCAATGATCTGAACAATCATTGCAGGGATCACATTCACTGGATAACTGAGTGCAAGCATTTTGCCTAGCTCTACATTAAATGCTTCTGTTCCAGGTGCGCTGACAAGTACGACTTTGGCAAGCACATAGTTTGTGGTCGCGGATACGAAAAAAGAAAGCGCTAATAAAATAGACGATGTCTGCAAGCTTTTTTCAAATGCAGCAGCGCTATTATTTTCCGCCAAAGCAGCATCTATTCGATCAACTTTGACAAATTGTTTGTTATAGATAAATGTTTTGACCAGAGGATAGCGGGTTTTTAAAGAGAATAAGGTGAAAATTCCCAGAGCTGCCGGCACAGCGGCTTCTTTTATTGCGATATATTTCGGATCAATCTCTAGTAAACCCATTCCTCCCGTCAAGCCAACCGTGACTACGCCTAAAATAGAAAAGAAATTAATTTTTTTAGCTACGAGTAAATCTTTGATGCCATATAAAACGGGGAACGCAAAAGCAACAATCAGAGCGGGTTTTGTTCCTAAGTATTGTTCTTTACTCAAAAAACTCAAAACTACAACAGGAATAACAATGTTGATGAGCATTTCTACAAGCGGATTATTCTTGTCTGCGTCTTGAGGTTTTTTATCGTTAGGAAGCTTGTTGGTTGGCTGTTTTATGTTTTCACTAGTCGTGTTTTGCGTGGTGCTTGAATTCATGTGTTTCTTTCCGGTTGCGCTAATTATCATTTCTTACTAAGGACTTTGGTAAAACTAAGTATGCTCTTGCTGTATCAAGCGACCTATTGTTTTTAATTAATCTGTCTGAATCCTACTGTAATGATACTATCTTGTAATGCTTGCTTTAATGTTAACAAAATAAAGACTAAACAATGATCGATTTTCATACACATAGTTCAATGTCGGATGGTAGTTTAAACCCTGAGGAGCTTGTGTCGAGAGCAAAATCTCACGGTGTCGAGTTTTTAGCATTGACGGATCACGATACGATCGACGGTTTGGCTAGGGCATCCCAAGCTGCAAAAGAAAATGATATTCAGTTAATAACAGGAATTGAGCTTTCTTCAGAGTGGGCGGGTGTCGGTATTCATGTTGTGGGTCTGGGTTTCGATGTGAGTTCTCCCTTGCTGCTTGAGGGAATTAAGCAGCAAAAACAAGTCCGAATTGCACGAGCTCAAACGATTGCAGAACGGCTCACGAAGAAAGGTTTTTTAAATACTTATGAGGGTGCGCGTTCCATTGCTATTCGGCAGAGCGGTTTTGAAGGCCTAAAACAGATGGAAGAGAGAGGTTTAAGTGCGGACAATTTGATTATTGCTCGTCCTCATTTTGCTAAGTATTTAGTGCAAGCTGGTTATGTGAAGTCTGAAAGCGCTGCTTTTAAAAACTATTTGGGTGCTGGCAAAATTGGTGATGTAAAAAGCTGCTGGCCTGACTTAGAGACCGTTATTAGCTGGATTCAAGAGAGCGGAGGAGTTTCTGTTTTAGCTCACCCTTTGCACTATAAATTAACCAATACAAAGCTACGTCGACTGATTACAGATTTTAAAGAGAGTGGAGGGCTGGCTGTTGAAGTTATTAGCGGTCGCCAAACATCCCAACAAACTGATTATGTCGCTAAATTAGCAGAAGAATTTAATTTGTTTGCGAGCGCTGGTAGCGATTTTCACAGCCCCGATTACCCTTGGCAAACCTTAGGTCGTTGTGGGGTTTTGCCCTCGCAATGCCGTCCAGTTCCTGTTTTTCCAACTGCTTAAACTCGTACGAAATTGATCGCTTTTTCACCTGTTTGGTAATGTGGATTTAAAAATCTTTCCTAGATCAGCTCAAACATCACAGTAAGATTGCGATATAATGCTCTGCTTACTGCATATTGACTTGGGTCGTTGTCTTTTTTATTTACTTGTCAGCTATCTTTAAATCCCTTTTTAGACAGAGGAAATATTTTGGCTCAATATTTTCAAATTCATCCTGAGAATCCACAATCCCGTCTGATTAATCAAGCGGTCGATATCGTAAAGAAAGGCGGTTTGATTGCCTATCCTACGGATTCTGCCTATGCGTTAGGTTGTCATACTGGAGATAAAATGGCCTTGGATCGTATCAGAGCGATTCGTCAGCTAGATAAACATCATAATTTCACTTTGATGTGTCGTGACCTTTCTGAGCTGGCAACCTATGCCAAAGTCGACAATTTAATGTTCAGGCTAATCAAGCAGTACACGCCAGGACCTTTTACTTTTATTTTAGAGGCAACGTCAGAAGTCCCTCGTCGTCTTAAACATCCCAAGCGAAAAACGATCGGTCTTCGTGTTCCCAATAATCCTATTGCGTTGGCGTTATTGGATGAGCTACGAGAGCCACTAATGACAAGTACATTGCTCTTGCCCGGTGATGAATATCCGTTGACCGACCCTTATGATATTCGCGATACCTTAGAGCACGAATTAGAATTGGTGGTTGATGGCGGTTTTTGCGGTATGGAGCCAACGACGGTTGTCGATCTGACGGGCGACTCTCCTGTAGTGACCCGCCAAGGGCTTGGAGAGTTTTCTGATTCATAGTTAAACGTGATCAATGACTCGAATTTTATTATTCATTTCACTTTAATTATTGTTCATATTTCATTGTTTTTTATGAATTTTGTTTGTTTTTTGGCTGTCAAAGAGCTTTAGTTTTGTTTGTTGTTTTTGTGTCTAACTCAGTATAATGCCTATCATCTTTATCCTTCGCGCTAAAACCTATAACTCTCGCGGAAAAACATTCAAAAATGATCTTTTGTAGGCTTCGTGTAGCAATACGCTACAAGTTTAGTCGGATATTTCTATACCTGTATTGATCAAGGCCATGGAGCCTGATCATATCGGCCCGTTTTAATGAGGAAGCTGAGTGGCAACTGAAAGTGAAGAATTAATTGTTGAATCTGCATCGGAAGGTGAAGGCTCTTCGGGTCAAAATCTGTCCGAGGAAGCAACGATGGGCGACTTAGAAAATAGCAATGAAGATCAAAGTCAGCCTCAACAAAAGACATCTGAGCCAACAAAAGTTGCAGAAACTATAACGCCTCAGTTGCCGGGGATGCCTCAGCAAGGTGAAATGCCTTTCGCAATTGTTCAAGGGCAAGCGTATACCGAGCTACCTAAAGACTTGTACATTCCACCAGATGCTTTAGAAGTTATTCTAGAAGCTTTTGAAGGCCCACTCGACCTACTACTTTATTTAATACGACGACAAAATCTCGATATTCTTGATATCAATGTTGCTGAGATTACCAAACAGTACGTTGCCTATGTTGAAATGATGACAGCGATACAATTTGAACTTGCTGCTGAATATTTGGTAATGGCCGCTATGCTGGCCGAAATTAAATCAAGAATGCTTCTTCCTCGCTCTAAAGAGGAAGAAGAAGAGGAAGAAGATCCAAGAGCACAATTAATTAGACGCCTTCAGGAGTATGAGCGATTTAAGCAAGCCGCTGAAGATATTGAAGAGATGCCAAGGATGGGGCGTGACACCTTCCAGGCATCGGCCGAGCCACCTGAATGTGAAATAACGCGACCTGAGCCTGATGTTGATATGAAGGAGCTATTGGTTATTCTGGCTGATGTTTTAAAACGAGCTGATATGTTTGAAAGCCATCAGGTTCAGCAAGAAAAGTTATCGACTCGGGAGAGAATGGGTCAAATTTTAGATAGCTTATCAGGCGTGAATTTTGTTCCATTTGTGAGTTTATTTAAGGCTGAAGAAGGCCGCCTTGGTGTCGTTGTGAGTTTCTTAGCCATTATGGAATTAATAAAAGAATCGTTAGTAGAAATTGTTCAAAGTGAAGCTTTTGGTCCAATCCATGTAAAAGCTCGCAGTGAATAATGAATAACATTTACAAATAATATTGAGCTAGAAAAAGGTAATAAATTTTACATGAGTATCGATCAGAAATTACTAAAAAGAATTATCGAAGGTGCTTTGATGGCTTCTGGTACTGTCATGAGTGTTCAGAAGATTTTGGAGTTATTTGAACCTCGAGAGGGTGAAGATCCTGAGTTGGAATTTGAAAAAATTGAAAAGCCATCTAAGGATGAGATCATCGCTATTCTTCAAGATATCGAAGCGGATGATAAAGGCCACGGCTATGAGCTTAAAGAAGTCGGTTCTGGTTGGCGTTATCAAGTGGTCGAGGAAGTAGCTCCGTGGATTTCTCGTATGTGGGAAGAAAAACCGCAAAAATATTCTCGTGCTTCATTAGAAACACTTGCGTTAATTGCATACCGACAACCGATAACACGGGGAGATATTGAGTCTATTCGTGGTGTTGCCGTCAGCTCAAATATCATCAAAACATTAGCAGAACGCGAATGGGTGAAGGTTGTGGGGCATCGAGATGTTCCGGGGCGACCAGCTTTATATGCAACTACTAAACAGTTTTTAGATTATTTTAATATTAAAAGTTTAGAAGAATTACCGTCGCTAAAAGAAATTCAAGATCTAGAAAAAATTGGTGATGAGCTTGATCTTCAGGTTGAAGGTGAAATTGCTGAAAATGCTGAGGGTTCTGTATCTGCAAATGACGAAAATATTTCAGATGTCGATGTCGTAGATGAAGTTGCTGAGGTTAATGTTATAGATGAAATTGATGGCATAACGGAAGTGAATGCAGACGATGAAGGTGATTCTGACAATACATCATTAAAAATGACTGAAGCTGAAGAAATAGATGAGTTAGAAAAAGCGCTGAGTGGTGATGCAGATGAGGCCAATGTTTAACTTCGTCGGTACTGCCGTTTGTCAAAATCATTGCCATCGTTAGTTTTATTGTCAAAGTTTTAATGTGTATCTGACAGAATGGCCCAGCATACTTAAATACTGTGTTTTGTCCGGTTTCTTCGTAAAATCTTTTGAAAGCTCCTGTTGTCTCATGTTGAAGTTTTATGCTTTTAACGCTGTCCTTTAGAAGCAATTACTTCCCAAATTTATTCATACAAGAAATTAATTTATGCAAGAAGATGAAAAACTCCATAAAGTATTGGCGCGCGCCGGCCTTGGTTCTCGTCGTGAAATGGAAACTGCTATTTCTGAAGGAAAGGCGACGGTTAATGGAAAAACGGCTGTATTAGGTGATCGTGTCACACCAGAGGATAAAATTACGTTCAACGGGCGCGCTGTTAAATCTGATGATGCTAAACAACAACGAGTGCGAGTTATTTTGTATAACAAGCCAGAAGGTGAAATTTGTACACGCTCAGATCCAGAAGGGCGACCGACCGTTTTTGATAAATTACCAGAGTTAAAGCAAGGGCGTTGGATTTCTGTTGGGCGATTAGATTTTAATACTAGTGGAGCGTTATTGTTTACAAACGATGGTGATGTTGCAAATAAGTTAATGCATCCATCTTCAATTATAGATCGTGAATATTTAGTGCGAGTATTTGGCACTGTTGACGATGATATAAAAAAGCGATTACTTGAAGGCGTATTACTTGAAGATGGGATGGCGCGATTCACCGATTTGAAAGAAAGTACAAAAGATAAAGATCGTTGGTTTTACTGTGTTGTTATGGAAGGGCGGAATAGGGAAGTGAGACGTTTATGGGAGTCTCAAGGTTTAAAAGTTAATCGCTTAAAGCGCGTTAGATTCGGAAATATTTTTATCCCTAGTCATGTTCGTTCTGGTCAGTGGATTGAGCTCACTGAAAAAGAAATTAATGAGCTAGCTCAAACGGCAGGTGTCGAGGTATCTAAAAGCAACGTTCGATTCTCTCCTAAAGAAAAGGAGGAGTATTTAAGGCATCAGCGTAAGTTGAGAGGGGCGAGAAGACCTCGACGTTAATTTATAACTTCAAGCTGGCAGGCAAACTACTTGATTGCGACCCGTATTTTTGGCTTGGTAAAGTGCCGAATCAGCCCTAGCGAAAAGTTCTTTTACATTCTCACTTTTCTTTAAATTAGTAACACCCAAACTAATGGTGACAATTAATTCCGCGTCGTCGGCAATTATCTTGGTGCTTTCTAATTCTTTTCTTATCCTATCGGCAATAATTCTTGCGCCGTCTAAATCTGTTTTGCTGAGTACAACGATAAACTCTTCTCCGCCGTAACGAAACGTCATATCGGTCTGGCGTGCAATTTCAACAATAATATCAGCGACTTTTTTAAGAACGATATCGCCAATGTTGTGTCCGTAAGTATCGTTGACAGTTTTAAAGTGATCCACATCGATCATCAGAAGCGATAATTCTTGGTTGTAACGGTGTGACAATAAAAGTTCTCTGTGTAATGCATTGTCTAACGCTAAGCGGTTTCCGGTTCCGGTTAGCGGGTCTTTAAGTGCAGCCATTAACGCTTGCCGGTATTTCAATGCGTTACGGATAGGAAATAGTAGAGAAGTAATCAATGTTTCTAATTCTAATAAATCTTCTTCAGAAAAACGCCGGCGCCTTGAGAATTTTAATTCGCCGAGATTATCTGCTTGAGTGACAAGTCGATATTCACATTCATGTTTTTCTTTTTCGCCTAAAGAGATGTTCACTTCTTGCGCTTTATGAAAATAAGAGAGCCCGTCAACATCTAATTGTTCGACGACACAATTGAAAAATACTTTCATTTGTTCATTGAGGTCAAGAGAGGCCTGTAACGCATTGGTTAGAGCAAAACGATCTTCAATCGAATCATCAAGTGAGATGTTAGCGGGTATCCGCTTAAGTACGTTGGGCAGCTCATGTGAGCTGTTAACAGATCGAAGAGACCGCATGATTAATTCCTTTCTTTTCTTTCTATCTCTATTGGTAGAAGAGATTGTTAATGTGAGACGCCTTGAGTAGCCGCTATGCGGTTCTCTCAAAGTTGACGTCTTCAAATAATGAGACTTGCTTAGTTACTGATTAAGCTAAGATCGTGCCAGCTCAGACTAAAAATAAATAAATAGATAAATCAATAACTTATGGAGTTTAGTGTAGACCCGATTTGAGGGGTGTCAAAAAAGTGACAATGAAATACTGATAATAGGTGTTTTCTATATTGTGTAGTGAGGAAACTAATGGAATGGATAGTGAGGAAAATGAGCTAGAGCTCATCTGCTCCAAACTCATGGCAGGGGAGCGTCACCGTCATGGATAGACCGCTTTTATCTGTTCTATTGCTGGCGATGATGGTGCCTTTATGAAGAGCTATAGTCCGCTGAGCAATACTGAGACCTAAGCCGTAACCTCCACTCGCACGATCGCGTGCCTGATCAGTACGATAAAAGGGTTCAAATATATCAGTCAGTTCTTTTTCGGGAACACCTGGGCCTTCGTCAGCAATGATAATAGAGCAGCAGTTTTCGGTGGTTTTATAAATGGAAACACTAATGGTCGAATTGCTGGATGTATAGTGAAGAGCGTTACGTAAAATATTTTCGAAGACGCCAATCAGGGTGTTGCCATAGGTGGCGACGAGTACTTCTGCGGATTGAGAGTGGAAGTCGATCACAACCTCTTTTTGTTTTGCTTCGTCAACGAAATCCTGACAGAGAGATTCGACAAGCATTTTAATATCAATAACGTCAGATAAATCCCAAGAATCTGCTTCTGTTGTAGGGAAAGACAAAATGGTTGTAATAATATCGTTTAGGTAATCGGCTGCACTACTGACTTTGTCGAGCTGTTCTGCGACATCTGTACTTCGAGTTTTTTGTTGCGCAATACCGAGTGCCACTTGAATTCTTGCGAGTGGTGAACGCAGCTCGTGAGAAACGTCTTTAATTAAACGTTTCTGCTCTTGCATCGATTTTTCTAATCGGGATGCCATGTTATCTAAGTCATGGCCGAGCTCGGCGATCTCATCTTTTCGGTTACCTAGCTGTGGTCCGACTCGAACACTCAAGTCCCCTTTTGCAATATCATTGGTTGCCTGTCGGAGTGCACGAAAGTCACGTGACATATGGCGAGCAAAAACAAGACAAACGGTTCCGGAAATTAAAATTGAAATCAAAAAGAATTGCCAATTTCGAATGACATAAAGCTGCCATAAAACTCGGCGGCCGTAAGCTGGAGTTGAAAACGAGACGATACGTATAGGGTTTCCGTCAGGAAGAATAATATAGCGTCCAGCGTAGGTTTGTTCTTCTTCGCTGGTTTTATAAAAAGGAATTGCAGGTGTTAAATGAGAAAGGATCTCCTGAATTTTTTCAGGAATGTCGCGGTTACGTAAATCTTTTCCATCAGGATCAATGATAAAAACTCGGCGGAAAATATATTCTGGAGCGCTGCCGATACCAATACGAATGGCATCAAGTTCCCAGTTGATGGTCGAGTTGATAGTGGCATTTAAGCCGCGAATTGCAAATTGGTCGTAAGGGTTGTCATCGTATTGTACGAGTTCATTGGCTGGACCTAAGTCAAACCAATGTTCCCAGATGTTGTGTAAAAGAATGGTGACAATATTAATCAGCCAAAAGCCGATAAATATTTTGAGATAAATCTTAGTCATTTTGTTGGCTGGTCGTTAGCATGTAACCAGCGCCGCGGATATTAATGATTAAGTCTTTACTAGCACCTTCAGCAGCTAATTTTTTTCGTATGTTACTGATGTGGACATCAATACTTCTATCATAAGGTGTTAGTTTTCTTCCTAGCGCCTCTTCAGTCAGTACATCTTTGCTAATGACTTGCCCAGGAGAGCGCATAAGCCATTCTAAAACAGCAAACTCTGCACCCGTTAAAGTGACAGCTGCTTCGTTGTAATGCACTGTTCGGCTTCCTAGGTGAATCTTTAAGTCATCAACGGTGATGTTATCTTCAGATCGTGCAGCATTTTGTTGATTGCTACTTCTACGCAAAATTGCACGAAGCCTAGCGACTAACTCTCGTGGGTTGCAAGGCTTGGCAAGGTAATCGTCGGCACCAAGTTCTAAGCCGACAATTCGATCTACAGTATCCCCTTTTGCCGTGAGCATAAGGACTGGCGTTTTGCAGACATCTCTCAGTTTTCTTAAAACTTCAAAGCCGTTGAGATTTGGGATCATAACGTCTAATACAATGACATCGAATTCTGCTTGATTAGTTGCTTCTAGTACTTTCCCGCCATCATGAACCATGCTGACATCAAAACCTTCACCCTGAAGGTAGTCTCTTAGTAATTCACACAATTCTAGATCGTCATCAACAAGCAATATATTGGGCATAGGGGTCGCCGTGTTTGAGTGTTAGTAATTAAAGTTAAGTAGTTAGTATGCCGTTCTCTCGAGGCAAGCAAGAGAGTATCTTATGCCGCTTTAGTTTTTATTTTATAAGCGGGCAGAGAATATAAAATGAGAGTTTAGCGTTATTACTTTCTTTGTCTCATGTCAAAACGTGAACCATCATTCAGCCTTCTATTATCATTGACGGAGAATGAATGTAAAGATTAATTTGTATGGTAGAGTGACTAAGAACTGAAAAATATACTTAGAAGTGAGAAGAAGCATTATTTTGGTTGCTTATTGATCACTTTTGCAGGCGTTTTGTAGTGCTACCTGTTAAATCTCCAAGCATCTTTTTTGGTGATCTTAATTAGTCTTCTGTCCCACATTTTCTGTCATTTTTCCGCGAACTCCCCTTAAGGCAGTTACAGTCGTTATTCTTTTGCTGTTGGCTTAAGAAAAATAAGAGGTAAAACAATTAGTAGAATGATGGCTACATTAAATTCTACATGAAAAGTAAAACCGACTTGCCAAGCAATAAAGCTATCTAATCCGTACCAAACAATGGTGGAAAGTATGCAAGTTGTCTTGATAAATTGAAATCCTTTTTTGGCGTGAAAAGCAGTTTTTAAGCAAAAGATGAGCGATAAAAAAAGAATTCCCCATCCTATGATAGCTGGCCCAAATAATTTCAGTAGGGTAGTGATGAGTGTTATTGTGTTGGAATCGGCAAGCTGTATATCAATATTAAGGCTGTTAAATAAATAATTGATGTAGCTATTGTTGGTATCAAAGCAGACAAAAAAAGAAACAACGATTCCTGACAGTATATGCAGTACGCCAATGAGATATAACCAGCTGTAAATGAATTTGTTCATAGTGTATTTAGTTTGTTCTATAGAGACATTAACTAAAAAGGGTTTCAGTATACGACTGAAACCCTTTTTAGTTAATAATTAACGCTGAGCCGTACTTAATTGGAATATCAGTACAGATGGCCCATCAACTATCGAGAAGGCAAAATGTCTTTTAGTTTGTCACGCATTAATAGCATAGACTTTTCAGTTGTGTCCCAATCAATACAGGCGTCGGTTACTGAAACGCCATATTTCAAATCAGCTAAATTACTCGTGATTTTTTGATTTCCAGCATTAATATTACTCTCGATCATTAAACCAATGATTGACTTGTTGCCTTCTAAAATTTGATTGGTGACATTTTCCATAACCAGTGGTTGCAAATCGTGGTTTTTATTTGAGTTAGCATGGCTGCAATCGACCATGATGTTGGTAGATACTTTTGCCTTCGACAGTTCTTGCTCGGCCATGGCTACGCTAACTGAATCGTAGTTTGGTTTATCGCTACCGCCACGCAATACGATATGGCCGTATGCATTTCCACTCGTATGGGTGACCGCAACTCTTCCGTCAGAATTAATACCAAGAAAACGATGTGGACTTGAAACGGATTGTAGTGCATTTGTGGCAACTTCTAAGCCGCCGTCAGTTCCATTTTTAAATCCCACAGCTGATGAAAGACCGCTGGCTAATTCACGGTGAGTTTGTGATTCAGTGGTTCTTGCTCCAATTGCTGACCATGCAATTAAGTCTTGAAGATATTGCGGTGAAATAGGGTCGAGTGCTTCGGTAGCAAGTGGTAATCCCGTTTTAGCAACATCTAGCAAAAGTTGTCGGCCGATATGTAAGCCTTCTTCTATTTTAAACGAGTCGTTGAGGTGAGGATCGTTGATTAGCCCTTTCCAACCAACTGTGGTGCGTGGTTTTTCAAAATAGACTCGCATAATGATGAGGATCGTATCTTCAACAGCAGCAGATAACTTTTCTAATCGCGTTGCATACTCTTTTGCTTCTTCAACATTATGAATAGAGCAGGGGCCTACAACGACCATGATACGAGGGTCTTTTCTATCTAGGATATTCCGAACGGCTTGTCGTCCGGCAATAACAGAATCCAAAGCTTTTCCCGCAAGAGGGAGTTCTTTTTTAAGGCTTGCTGGTGATACCAACACATCCTGTGAAATTATATTGAGGTCTTCAACTACATTAGTCATGCTAAATTCCAAATCTCTCTTTGTCAGTTTCCTATTACCAGGTGTTATTTCTGGCTGCCTTTTGAGCTGTGTTTTTCAGTTGTATCACTATAAATGTGCAGTAAACAGATCTAATACGTTGGCATATATGATTAAAATGAACAGCGAACAGACTATTCTACTGAAATTTAATCGCCTTGTGGAATATATTCCTACTATTGCAACCATAAATCCCGCCCGAATAAATCCTAATTCAAGGAAAGGGATAAATGTAAGATAAAATTCAGATAATAGATATCGCGTATTACAGAAATAATTACCATCCTAAATGTTTGAGTGACAAACTAATTGGAGAGTGAAACTGCTTCAGTCTGGAGCTAAATAATGTGAAATAGCGGTAGAAGAGGGAAGTATAAAGCTGTTTTTGTGGTGATGCTGATATCAGAGGCTACATCAATTTTTTGAATGACATTGGAGTAGCGTTCTAATTGTGAGCGATAGGCCAAAGATTCATTTTGTAAAAAAATATCTAGGTTTTCATCTTCTGCGGGTTCGCTGCTCTTAAAATCAACAATCCACCGTACACCATCAGCAATAAACGTTCGATCAATAATTGATTCTCGAAAACCGGCATTCGGATCCATGATTGATAATTCTGATTCACTTTGCTCATGTGATGAGTCTAGTAGCCATCGGCCTTCTTTATCATTAATAATCTTAGTAATAGCTTCTGCAATTTTTATCGTACCTTGTGAGGCTTGATGATTATCGAGCCCGTTTTGACGAAGCTGGTTTTGCCAAAAGTTTTTTTGTTTTTCTATTCTTTCGTTGTTCCAGTTGTTAATGCCGTATTGAATCAAATGATGGAGAGCTTGATGGAGTACTGTGCCGATATATCGTTGTGCGCGATGATTTAAATTGTTGGCACTCGGAATATTTTTGTTATCGATGTTTTGTAAATTAGTAGTGTCTGCTTTTGAAGTGTTCTCAGCTATTGGAGTTTTGGTAATAATCTCAGGTGTTGTGGCTGCTGGTAGATAAAAATCTTTTTGACGATATGCTTCCAGAGTATTGTCGGTAGGGAATACGCAGGGTTCCCATTGTGACGATAATCGTAAAATGTGTTTTAGCGTTATTTTTTTCGTATCATTCTCGTTAGATGTTTCTGTGGATAAGTTTTCTCTTTTATTGGGATTGGTTTCGTTTTGATGGTTATATTCTACGAATGACACTTCGTCCTGAACGCTTTCCCACAGATGTGAAAATAAAGAATTTTTAGCTGGCGGTTTTACTTTTTCTGTTTTTATGTCGCGGTTTAATTTTCCGAGTAAATATAAGTGTTGGATTGCACGGGTACAGCCAATGTAGAGAAGTCGAGCATTTTCATAATTTTGTCGAATGGATTTTTCGCGTTTAAGGTAGCTATAAAATTCATCAGATTCTCCAGTGGAGCCAAGCGGGCTCATTAATAGATGGGCCTCTCCTTGTGAATCAATAACGTCCTGCCAAAGTAAGAGCGCTTTGTCATCCGCTCTTCCGGTTTTCTCTAAGCTAGGAATGATAACGGTATCAAATTCTAATCCTTTTGATTTGTGAATGGTCATCACTTGAATTCGAGACTGCTCTTCAGATCGATCGTAAAGTTTCTCAATGGCTTCATCAAACAATACCCAGTCATCAATCGTGCTATTAGAAAGACTGTGTGCTTCAAGTAGTTCAAAAAAACGTGCAGGGCTATGTTTTTCTGTTGGGTTAGTTACTGCTGCTGGTCCGCCAAGGGCTAACCATATACCCTCTATCCATTGTCTTAACGGCTTTCTGTGCTTTTGCTCTAGTGCAGGTGTGAGTACTTTAACGATGCGAGTTAAACACGCTTTTCCACTTTCACTGATGTTAAGGGAATGATAGTTCTTAATATTTTCCCATATTAAATTAGAGCTGTTTTGATTAGATTTTTTATGGGATGCGATTGTCGTTAAATCGATCATGTCTAGACCACACCACGGCGCTCTTAAAATAGAGAGCCAAGCGATTCGATCAGAAAAATTCAAGGCTGCTTTTGTGAGCGATAATAAATCGATGACAGCCATACGTGATGCTAGCTTATCCACATCTTTCGATTGCCATGTTAAATTTTCTTCACGCAACTGATTTAATATCGCAGGTAAATGTGTTTTAGCTCTCACTAAAATAGCAATGTTTTTCGAGTCGTCTTTTTGCAAATGATTTTTGACGATTTCACTAATATGCTTGGCTTCATCTTTGGCGTCGGCTTCAACCAATGCAATTGTATTGATTGAGGCGTTATTATCCGGTTCTGAAAAATAATCAGCGTGCTGGTAACGAATAGCCCCTCGGTTAATATTATTTTCTTCAGGAAAAGCAGATTGAAAATGTTCATTTACCCACTCAACAAGTGTACCGTTTGAACGGAAATTAACAGTGAGCTCTAAAGGGGTTAATTCAATGTTGCTAATCCCTGTTTCTTTAACGCCGAGAAAAATTCCTACATTAGCTTCACGAAAACTATAACAAGACTGCATGGCATCGCCGACTACAAATAATGTTTTACCATCATCTGGTTGCCAGCCAGCGGTTAGTTTTTCTAAAAGATGCAGTTGAGGTAAGGACGTATCTTGAAATTCATCGACAAGGATATGATTGATTTTATAATCTAATTTCAATGCAATGTCAGACGGTTCGTCATGGTTGCCGAGTGCAATTAGAGAGGCTTGTGTCAGTTCGTTGAAATCACATTCTGTTGTTTGCTCACAAAGTATTTTAAATTCGGCCACTAATCGTGGTAATAATCGCGTCAAGCTATCCAGTAATGTCCATTGTTGTTTTTGTATACTCGGAGACGGGAGACTTTTAATATCTTCTAATTGCGCCAATATTTCTGGATATTCTTTAAGCTCAGATATGATTTCTAGTAGTCGTGTTTTTTGGCGTTTTTCTAGGCTGTCTTTGTCCTTAGTATTCCCTGCAGGGAATCCATCGGCAACAGTAATAGATTTTCTCCATGTGTTACTAGCTGTTAATAACAGAGTGGCGATGGCTTTCCATTTTTCTATTGATGCCGTATCAATAGAGCTTTCTTGATCAAAAGAATAGTCAAAATCAATCAACTCTTTTATCAGCGTTTCTTTGTTATCTTTGATCGCATTGTTAGCCGCGTATTGTCCTAGCTCTGTTAATTCAGGTAGCCAGCTGGCAAGCATCTCACGCAAAGCGATGAGAGATTCTGCAACAACAACATTCAAGCTGTTTTCTAAAAATTGATGCCCATCATTCTTATTCTTTGTTTCGTAAAGAATACCTAACCACTGATTTCTTTTATCTAACAAGGACATCAACAATTTTTCTAAGTCATCCATACGATTGTCGACATGCTTGAGTAACACGCCAATATCATTTTGGGTGGCTGAATCTGCTTTGAAGGCGGTAAAAAACTGCCTAACGGCTTGTTGATATAATTTCTGAGGGGTGTCTGTTGGTTTGAGTAAACTACTCATGCCTGCGTCGAAGGGGAGTTGTCTGACTAATGACTGACAAAAGCCATCAATCGTTTGAATGCGCAAACGGTTGGGCGAAATTAATAGTTGCCAATTATTATCTTCATTTTTCTGAAGGACTTTTTTGGCGAGAGAGTATGTCAGCTGCTCATTTTTATTAGTCGGGGCTTCTTCAAGTTGTGCTGCTCGCAATGCAAGGATAATACGTTGTCGCATTTCTTGGGCAGCTTTACGCGTAAACGTGATAGCAAGCACTTCTTCGGGATGTTCACAAAACGCCAGCAATTTTAAAATACGCTGAGTTAATAGACCTGTTTTACCTGATCCTGCGGGGGCAGAAACAATAAAAGATTGAGTATGATCTAATGCTTGTTCTCGTGCAAAAGCATCAGCAACGTCTTGAGTGTTTGATTGGCTACTGTTTATGCTCATGAACTGACTTCTTGATTAATTTTTGAAGCATAATAATTGATATAATCAGATTCATTGCTGCGATTTAATGGGGCCATATATTCCGAGAATTTGTCGTTAGTTTTAAAGTCGACAGGGCAGTAGCCGTTAATATATTCTTGGGCGAGCGTTTCTAGTTCAGCTTTAAAATATTCTTTTGCTGATGGCCAGTCAGGCGAAATTTTTTCTTTGGATACATCCTTTATTTTTGTATAACTTTTCTGATCGGAAATTTCACCAATGCCTGCAATTTGAAAGTCATTCGTTTTTACTTGTGCAAAGGCTATCGCTTTTACTTCTTCTGGATAACATAACAAATAAAGTGGTAGCTGAGGCTCTTCTGGTCTCGGACCTTTTAATTTTTTTGTGGCGACCGTTCCTGTTTTGTAATCAATTAATATTATTTCGTTTTCGCTATTTTTATCAATTCTGTCAACTCTTAGTTTGAAAGTGAGGCCGGAGAAATCAGCATCAATCGATTCTTCAGTTCCTTTTACAGTAAAAGGAGGTCTCTCTTTTTCGAATTCTAGCCATTCAGTTAATAAGTTAATGAAGCGTTCCGTTTCTAGTGAGTAATAAAAATCACCCAATTGTTTGATATCTCGTTTATATTGATGTGAAAATACTGATTCAATAATGAAACTTATTTTTCTTTTAATATCGTCGGTTGTTAATAATATTAAGTTTTCGTGCGATTTAACCTCCGACCAAAAAACATCAAGCGCGTTATGAATAATGTTCCCTTTGTCTAATGCGGTAAGAGCGAGCGTCGGTTCGTCAGGTTGGCGGATGGTTAGGCGATGTTTTGCAAACGCATTAAAAGGACACAGTGCTTGTTGTTTTAAAATGTCACTACCGCCCTTTATAGGGCTGTTTTCTGTCAACAGAAGCGGCCCTTTTTCGCAGTTCACTAGATCTACGGATTGGGATATATCTAAATCAGAATAAAATTTCGATAATGTGTTATCACCTTCTTTTGATTCTTTTTTAGCGTTAAAAACATTAGATGTTTCTATTAACGCAATATGTTCAATTAAGGCAGAGGGTAAGGATTCCGATTCTTCAAATTGAGTAACATGGCTCACTACTATTTCATGTGCTGATTGCAATAATTGTTTGGTGATAGCTTGGGCGTAACGATTTTCCCGCTCTATCGATGCGCGAGGTAATTGGTATTTACGCTGTAGCTGTATCGGCAATAAAGGATTGGGGTTAGGCTTTGGCGGCCAATCTTTATTGTTCATTCCCATGATCCAGCTATGGGTGAATTGTAAGCCTGCTGCTTCCAGCGTTCCTAAGATATTAATCGGAGAGCCTTTCACTTCTGGTTGAAAGTGAGTTGTTGCGGCCAAACCAGTTAATTCATTCAATATTTTTGAGAAACTCCAAGTAAGATTTTTTTCTTGATTGGTCTTGGGATTTTCATTAATCGCATCTAAAGACGCGAGTTTTTCGAGTAACGAATACCATTGATTAACTTGTTGATATTCAACACTGTCTAAGGTTCGCGTACCGGGCCATCCGAGTTCTGCCAATTGTTCTTGAAACAGTATTATCCACTCGCTTGCCGTTGCTGTTGTAGGGTGATGTCTTTTTCTTTCTTCGAACGATTGCAGTTTTTTTGATAACAGATTTTTAGTTGGCTTTGGTTCATCGCCATTATCAGGGAGCGTCTCTGTTTCACTTTGTGAATTTTTCGATACTATTTGACGTACGTTAGCGGTGCTAACTTTGAATTGTTGCCGTTTTTTAATACCAAGTAATACGTCTGCCCTAAGTTCCCGTTCATTAGCTTCATCAGAAAAGAAGGGGGATAACAGTAATGTTTGCCATTCATTGAGTGCTAATTCATTTTGATTTAATTTCAATAGTAAAAGCGTGTTGTTGATTAAAGGCGTGTTTGCTAAAGGTATTCCGGCAGAAATGTTAAAAGGTAGGGGGTAACGAGCAACTTCAGGGTTTAAAAATTGAGGCTCGAATATTTCAGCGAATATGCGTTCTACTAATTGCCTGTCGCTACCAAGAGAAGGAACAATAATACCAATTTTAGATTCGGAATTGTCTTTTAAAATATTTCTCGCCCACTGGGCAGCCTTTAATACTTCTTCAGAAAAATCATTGCACCCAACACGTTGAGATGAACTCTTGGTTGTTTCGGTATTGGATTTTTGATGGTCATTTGAATTCGTTAAGTTTTTTGAAGCCGCTTGAAACAACCTGAATGTGAGTGGTGGTAAATCATCAAAGCTTTGTAAGAAGATTTCAGAAGTTTTGGGTAGATTACCCTTTTCAAATGCATCACAAATAATTTTTTGAGATTGCTCTGGGGTTATAGCGTTCAAGCTTTTAAGCTTGTTTTCAAATGCTATGATCCAGGTTAATAAATAATCGGTCGTTCCCTTGTGGGACGAGCTGGAATTAGATACAGAGGGGAAGTTAAGTTGGTAGCTCTGCACTTCGTCTAATGAAATTTCCCACAGTTGAGTGTTCCTGTAGGCTTCCATCAAGTTGCCAACGAGGCTTCTGTAATTGGCAGATATATCAGCGAACTGGCTGTTCTCGACGATTTGTGTCCAAATCATTTGTTGCTGTATTGGATTCAGAATCAAGCAATCGCAACCATTGTGGCCATTACCACTAAGGATCTCCCATTTCAGATTCAACCATTCGGTCAATGAATAGATCGCTGGAGATCGAACTACCTGTGTATTTTGGTTCTCGCTGTAGGCGAGGCGAAGCTGGTTACGGAGACGATTATTCGGCGTCAGAACAATGGCTCCATTTTTAATTTTGGGCAGTAAGGGTTTGATATTAAAGAGAGCAGAAGCCATAAAAGTTAGTCGGGTATGTGGACAATATGTACAGTATCAGAAATACGTTTGGCTAATTCGGGATACAGCTTGTGAACTTCAGGAGTATCTTTCGTGAAAAAACTCTGCAAGGTGGGCAGGGAAGATCCATCATGATGACTTACCCCTGTGAGTGCTTTTTGATCGGCGTTTAATAAATACTCAACTCGATTGGCGATGGCTTTTCCAGAGTCTAGCCAGCGTATATCACGCTTAACCGTCCCAGACACTATCGCCAAAGCAAGCTCTTCTCTTAACAATGGAAAATGAGTACAAGCAAGAATGATAGTGTCTACTGACTGATAAAGTGGGTGGTTTAGTAGGGGCGACATCGCTTCGACAATATCTTGTTGAGCGATTTTTTCTCCTTTGAGCTTTTGTTCTGCAAGTTGTACAAGTGCTGTCGAGCCGACTTTAATCACGGTGCAGTCAGAGGCATACTGCGAGATTAATTGATCGGTATATAAGCGATTTACTGTGCCCGGAGTGCCCACTAACCCTATGATTTTGGTCTGTGATTCGAGTGCAGCAGGCTTGATTGCTGGCACTACTCCAACGATGGGTGTTTTAAAGTGACTCCTAACTCTAGGGAGCGCTACAGTACTCGCCGTGTTGCAAGCAATGACGATAATGTCTGGGTGTGTAATATCGACTAAAGTGGTTGCTAACTTGTGCACTCGATCGACGAGTTCGTCCTCCTGTTTTTCCCCGTAAGGAAAAAAGGCATTATCAGAGGCGTAGCTCAGTGATATATGGGGTAATCTTGCGCGAATTTCTTCAATGATACTGAGAGCGCCAACACCTGAATCGATCACTAACGCGTGGGCAAGATGTTCCATGCTGGTACCAGACTCTTTATTATCAGTGATTGTAGGGTTGGGAAGACGGAGAAAATTAATTGACTGATTCTACCGGAGAAGTTGTTGCGGAGTATACTTTTGATGAGATTTACGCGCTTACTGGGATTAAATGCTAGTCAGTAAAATCAATAATCTTCGTGTAAGGCGATCTTGTATTTATAGTCTTCATTCCGTAAAGCGTCATTTCCTCCTAGCTCGACAGCCTTGGCTAAAAACTCTTTTGCCTCTGGTTTGTCGCCAGTTTCATATAGAGATTGTCCAATCCTAAGATGAATAAAAGGGCTGTTTTCAGCTCGAGGGCAAGCGAGAGCTGAATTTAATGCTTCAATCGATTGTTTGTACTGACCTGCTTTAAAGTAGGTGTCGCCAATAGCTGCCAGTACCCATCCTGCTTCAGCAAAATCTGTCTGAGGTCGAGGTAGTAAAATCCAAGCTTGATAAAAGGTTCTGAGAGCAGCGCTATACTCACCACGGTCGTAGGATTGGTATCCTTCAAAGCAAAGCTTTTTGATATTTTCTTGGGTTCTGGCGTCAAGAGGGATCATATCGGGCATAATGCTAAATCATTCCGGCTGTACTTAATTCGAGTTTCAGTTGCCTATATCGACATTGATTATTTAAATCAATGAGGGTGGCGATCAACGGATGTTATCATATCTACTTTATGACTCTAGTCAGTGAACTAGCAGTTATTTTTTTAACTGCGTTTGATATTTAAGGTTTTTGAAGCCCCATTATGCAAAGCATCACCGTACAAAATATAACCATTGATTTTGCATCGCCGGAGCAAATGATCCCGCTGATTATTGGCGTATTCTTAGGTTTATTGGCTGGCGCTCTTATTGTTCTTTGGGTTGCATCATCAAAATCAAAAAAAATGAAAGAGGCGAACGCGCTTCAGCTTACGGATGTTGTTCAGCAAACTGAAAACCTTAAGCTTGAAATACATCAGCTACAAGTTGAGCAGTCATCTGATCGAACACGATTACTTCAACTGGATACATTACAAAATACGTTAGCTGAAAAACAGATTGAAACGAATCAGTTACAAAATGACAACGTCATGTTGAAAACTCAAATGAGAGCAGAACAAACTCGTTATGAAGAGCAGCTAGCGATAGTGAATCAGGCAAAAGAGCAGTTGACGAAAGAATTTGAAAATATTGCCAATAAAATATTTGATAGCAAGCAACAACAATTTACGCAAAGTAGCCAGTCGACTTTAGATACCACATTAAATCCTTTAAAAGAACAAATTAAAGATTTCAAAAAACAAGTGGAAGATGTTTACCATAAAGAAAACGCTGAAAGAAATAAATTGGTAGGACAGATTACGGAGCTGCAAAAGCAGGCGCAGCGTATAGGTGAAGATGCCGTTAACCTAGCGACAGCACTAAAAGGAAGTAATAAAACCCAGGGTAATTGGGGAGAAGTTATTTTAGAGCGATTACTCGAAGAGTCTGGACTACAAAAAGGTCGAGAATACGAAACGCAAGTCAGTTTAAAAGATGGAGACGGAAACCGCCGTAATCCTGATGTGATTGTTCGACTGCCAGAGAATAAAGATATAGTGATTGATGCAAAAGTGTCATTGGTGCATTACGAATCATTTTGTAATGAGGATGATGATACAAAACAGAAGTCAGCATTGAAAAATCATATCGCATCGATTCGCTCCCATGTTGATGGCTTGAGTAAAAAGAACTATGAGAGCTTAACAGAGATTAGAAGTTTAGATTTTGTGTTTATTTTTGTGCCCATCGAAGCTGCTTATATGTTGGCGATGCAGCATGATGCTGGTTTGTTTAAATATGCGTTTGATAAAAAAATTGTTTTAGTTAGCCCAACAACGTTACTGGCAACGTTAAGAACCGTTGAGAATATTTGGCGTTATGAAAAGCAAAATAAAAATGCTGAAAAAATAGCGTCAATGGCAGGTAGTCTTCATGATCAATTTGCGCTAGTTACAGAGTCTTTAGATGACCTTGGGCAAAATATCACGCGAACTCAGACGGCTTTTGATAATACTCAAAAAAGGCTAAAAACTGGCCGTGGCAATCTTTATAAACGTATTCAGGATCTTGAGGTTTTAGGGGCGAAAACAAAAAGATCTTTAAAAAAGATAGACGATGATAGTTCTTTTGATGTTGATGATCTCATGGACGAAGATCAACGAAAAAAAAGTAAATCAATCTCTTCATCAGCTTCTAAAAATAAAGCCAGAGAGTTGCAGTTTGACGATGTGTCAGAGGGTGAATAGAGTTAAGAGTTGTTAGTCATTTTTTTTAGTAAAACGCCACACTCCATGTGATCGGTATAAGGGAACTGATCAAAGAAAGCAGATCTTTCAATCGAGTGAGTTTGTGTCAGGGTTTTAAGGTTTTCTACCAGAGTCTCTGGATTGCACGAAATATAAAGAATCGTATCGAATTGCTGAATCATTTTTTCCGTTTCTGAATCAAGCCCTGCTCGGGGCGGATCTACAAAAACAGTTGAGAAATTGTAGTCGTCGAGATTAATTTCTTTTAATCGTCTAAATTCTCTCTCTCCATTTAAAGCAGCTGAAATATCTTCAGCAGACATCCTTACTAAATTAACATTTTGAACGCCGTTATTTTTGCAGTTTAAAATAGCTGCAGCTGTTAATGGCTTTGAAATTTCTGTTGCAAGAACTTGATTGAAATTTTGAGCCAGTGCGACAGTGAAATTTCCGTTGCCACAGTAAAGCTCCAATAAATCACCACTGGTTTTTTGAGTTGTTGATACAGCCCAATTTAACATTTGTTGGCAAATATTGCCGTTAGGTTGCGAGAAGCAGCCTTCTAGCTGCCGATAAGTCAGTGTTTTTTGATTCTCAATATTAAAAATTTCTTCAACATAATCATGTTGTAGTACAAGTTTTTGTTTTTTACTGCGTCCAATAATTTTTACGTTTAACTTGTCACTCAGTATTCTGGCAGCCGATTCCCATTCTTCAGTGAGGGGTTTGTGATAGATCATGGTGACTAACATGTCGCCAGTAAGCGTTGATAAAAATTCAATTTGGAAAAGCCTGTTTCTCATTAATTCTGATGATAAAAATTCAGATTTAAGAATAGGCATCAGCTTGTTAATGGATAAAGATGCCGTAGGAAATGATTCCACGTAAGTAGGTGGCTTGCCGCGACCATTATTAAAAATAGCATAATGTGAGCTATCACCTTCATGCCAAATTTTGAATTCTGCCCGGAGACGATAGTGCAGTGGGGGAGAGCGAAAAGATTCAATACCAGGAGCGTTAAAAGGCGCTAAAAGAGTAGTTAATCGCTCCTCTTTGCTAAGAAATTGTTCTTCGTAAGTGGTTGGATCCGGGGAGACAGCAATCATAAAAATTTTAAAAAATTGTGGGTTGGTATGGTTAACTCTAATTTATATGACGAGTTAATTTATCTATCAATAGGCTATAAAGTTATAGCTTAAGATACGGTAATTTAAAGCAGTTGCGGATTGTAGCATAGTGGATAGCATATTATCCTTGGAGTAGTTTAGTTGGTTGTTGTTTCTATTCTGATATTCAGTAAAGGGGCTTTGCAGTGATCCAAAAAATTTCTGTCGTGACCTGTGGTCAAGGATTGTGTGATGTTACAGCGGTAGTACAGTCTGCTATTGCAAAAGCAAATATCAAATCAACGTTAAGCGAAGGGTTAGCCACGCTTTATTTGCAACATACTTCCGCCAGCTTATTGATACAAGAAAACTATGATCCAAGCGCCAAGCATGATTTGGAAAAATGGATGAATCGGTTAGTACCTGAAAATGACCCGCTCTATACGCATACGATAGAAGGCCCAGATGATATGCCTGCACATATAAAAGCAGCTTTAACGGCTATATCAATATCTATTCCGATTGTAGAGGGGGCTTTGGCGTTAGGGGCATGGCAAGGAATTTATTTGTGGGAGCATCGCCATGAAAAACAGCAGAGAACAATACTGATACACACAAGCAGTTGATTTTTATTGTCGTTGAAATAAATGCTTAAATACTCGTCAATATTTGAGGCAGTGTGATCGTAAACGTAGAACCTTTTTCTAACGTGGAGTCCACTTCAATTTTCCCGTCATGATGCTCTGTAATAATAAAGTAAGAAACGGATAAGCCTAAACCGGTTCCTTTTCCTACATCTTTTGTTGTAAAAAAGGGTTCAAATAAATGCCGCTTAGTAGACTCGGTCATTCCCTGGCCGTTATCTTCTATGATGATTTTTGCATCGCAATCAATTGATTTTAATGTCACTGTTATCGTGGGAGTTAATTCATAATTAATCGAAGAGTTGGGAAATGATTGTGCAGCATTGCCAATAATATTTAGAATAACTTGTTGAATCTCGGCTGCAGAACAGGGCGCCTCTAAGATATCTGACTCATAGTTTTTAATGATATTAATGCGTTTTATTGCACCATCATCAATTCTTAAGTTCAAGTGATTGTCAGAAAGTTCGATACTATGATTTACTAAATCAACAAGATTGACGGGTTTGTGTTTTTGACTGCTCGCTCTTGAGAACTCCAGCATGTTTGTCACAATATGTGCAGACCGCTCGCCCGCATCTTTAATCCCGTCTATGAATTTATAAATTCCTCTCCGTGTTAAATACTCCCGGATTTGTTCGATTGTAATATCTAATTCTTTTGCCGTTGATAAATTTGCAGGTAGATTTTCAGTCGTTCTACGATAAATATTTTGAACTCCATTTAGAATCGCGCTTAATGGGTTGTTTATCTCATGGGCCATTCCTGCGGCTAGTTCTCCAAGAGAAACCATTTTTTCATTTTGAATCATCATGTTCTCGAAACGAACTCGCATGGTCACATCATCAATACGAATGACCGCTCCGCTGATTTCACCAGAGAGTAGCGGGTAGATAATCAAATCGATATAGCTTTGCTCGCCATCGCTTTCTTGAAGAATACTTTCATTAATTTGACTCGTACCTTGATCGATAGCGTCTCTTATCATCTTCATATCGATGTTGAAACCAGTCTCTAAATTGTTGATTGATTTTCCTAATGCATCCGCTGAATCAACGTGGGTGATTTGTTCGGCAGCCACATTCCATTGGGTTATTGTTCCTTCGCGAGTGACGCCAATTAAAATTGAAGGCATGGAGTTGATCATACTCTGAAGATAGTCTTGAGTTTCTTGAAGGAGCTCTTCAGTTATTTCGTGTTTAGCAATTTCTTCATAAAGTTGGTTGTTGATAGATCGTAATTTATTCGTTCTTTCTATTACACGTTGCTCCAATGCTTTTTGCGAACGTATCAAACTGTCCTTAGCTTGCTTGTGTTTTATTCGACTTCGAAATAAGCCAATTATCGTTATTGTTTGAACGATTAGAAGTAAGACAATAATTGGAATGTGGATATCGTGAAGTACGCCATCGCTAAAAGGGTCTGATGTTGTGATATCAGTGGTTATTTGTGCAGACAGAGGAGTAGCAAAGAAGAGAAAGAAACTAAATTCAATTCGGAATTTTAGTGAAAGTGATTTTAAATGGACTAAAAAAAACTTTGCCAGTTTATAAGAGGCTAATGCAGTTTTATTATAATATTTTGGCATTGGCTAAGTGTTCAGTCTGTAATAATTGATAGCTGTTAGTGACGGTGTGGTAAAAACAGTACAAATATAGACCAAAGTTACTCATAGTGCCAGAGGTGAATGGTTTAGTAGTTTCACCTTGGAGTTGAGAAGGGGATACCTAAGCATAAAGATTATGAGATTTTTATGCCTATATAATTTGCAAATTTTTCAGCCACGTGGGCTGCTTTATCTTTTCCTAACCACCGTTGAGAAATGTCTCGGCCTATAATTCTTCATAGAACTGGGCGGTAATGGGATTGTTGTTTAAAGCTGTTCTGCTGTGTCTTGAGCTGTATAAAACGTCGTTTGGATTTGTGAGTCGAAAAAATAAATCTTTGTCGAGTTTAAAAACTTTGATGCGAGAGGATAAAATAAGCTCTTCAACTTTTTCGCGTAAGCTGATTGTAAAATAATGACCGGGATCGCTTTTATGATGAATTCGGTACAGTGTCGAGAGATCTTCCCGATCAAGATTGAATGTCAGCCCATCAAGTTCTGAGCTATCGCTTATGATTTATCCGCTGAAGCCTTCGCGTTTTAAAAGCATCAATAATGTGATTTTCAATACTGATTTGTAAACGAGGGATCTGAAGGTTCTATGGAGTTTGTTCTTGTTTGCTAAGCTTTAGATAATAAAAAAATCTAGAAAATAGGCTGGGACTTTTGTTCGGGTAATTTAGGAAAAATCTTATTGGGAAAAGTTTCATCTGCCCCCAGTTATGCAGTTATTCCTTGACACTGGAATCAGAAGACGTCGACCAGAAAATTGCTCCATTTTTCTTGGTACTGAAGTTCAAATCTTTACTGGCTAAACTGACCAACTCATCATAGGGCGGAATATCAGGACCTTTGTTTGGAACTACTTATCGTTTAGCCTCTTTAAAGCCTGGTGATATTTTTCAATCCTCGCTAAATCTTTGTCCGTTACCTTATCCAATCTAGTCAGATCTAGATTATCCTTGATATCTTCAATCTTAATTTTTCTCGCCAAATCATTATTTGATACTCGCAGGACAAAATCTTCGTAGCTTTCACTTTTACTCTTGGTCAAGCTCGCTATCGCATTAATAACAACTTCTGAAAAACCATACTCTTTTAAAGACTCAAGAGTAAACGAACTATCTTCAACCACATCATGCAAAACTGCTACGATCATTTCATCTTCGGCCTGAAATTTAAGCATTATTCTTAACGGATGCAAAATATATGACTCGCCAGCTTTATCGCGCTGGCCAGTATGTGCCTTTGTTGCTATTGATATTGCCTGATCAAGATCGCTCACCCGTTCTTACCTATCTCATATTCTTCCAGTGTTATTTCATCCCCAGACAACAGTGCCTCATTAAATAGTCTATTATCGTCACTTATCACCTCTGAAGACTCCTCTTCACCGTAAAATTTCCGATAAATAGCCCCATCTTTCTTCATGCGCCTAAACATTACATCCTCAAACGGATAGTCAATGTAAACATCTTTTGTATTTAGATATTCACCTGTCTTAATTGCCATAAACTAATCCTCTCACAGCTTCGTAATACGCTTTACTTTGAGCTTCAAGTGCAGATCGCCCTGGGTCGGATGATGGTAATACGCGCCACTGCTCATAGAGCTTATGACCTTGTCCTCCGGCTATTCCAGATTTGGCAGCTATAGAGCTATACAGATCGTCACCAAGTAGAGCCCTAGCCATTGGTTCAGACTCCTTAGCGTAGATCATCGCAGGTGTGTTTACTTGGACTTCGCCATAAATCCCAGCTTGGGTTTTAATTGTCGAATTAACTCCGCTATAACCCAATGGATCAGTAGCTCCATTTATGACCTTAACGTTTGCGCCACGTTGAGCAAGTTCCGCTACGACTGAATCCATTTTATCAGGAGATACAATTATTGTATTTCTTGCTAAATCCTTAATTCGCGTAGCGTCTCCATCATAATCATTCATGATTTTTTGTATAGCTCTTTCTTGAGACTTAGTTGGCGCTTTCGCAACTTGACCACCAAACATATCAGCAATCTCATCCGACATTGTATCAATCTCTAATTTTGCTGCAGGTGCCTTAGAGTAGATTTCACCAAACTTGTTTGGAACAACATCCTCAGAAGAGATCGCACTATTTTTTTCTTTGCCATCCAATTTATTATTTTTAGCATGCTCAGGAATTTTGGGGTTTTGTGGTGGTGGTAATTGTTCTGATACCACATTTTTAGTGTTGAGCCGCTTTGCCAAATCACTGAGTAATTCAATGGCTTCTTTTGTGAAAGGGCCAATTCGATTGGCTGCTGTTCCGACTCGGGTTGCTTTTATTCCTACTTGCCCAACGCGGCGGGCGACATTTGCAGCACCCGCTGTTGCTAAGGCTAATAAAACTTCAATACCAATTTCTGCAACTATACGAATCCCGATGGTTCGGCTGTCGCGGTAGGGGATGCTTTCATAAAGACTGCTGAAATAATCGATAACAAGATCGCGTGTCTCAGGGTCTTCATTGAGCTGATTGAAAATAGCCAATCCTTTTTTGGCTAGATCTATTAAATCTTGTGCGCTTTGGATTGCATCTCCGACCCAAATTCCAAAATTGGTTAGATCATCTTTTACTGCTTGGATATCCCCAGTTGCAAGATGGTATTGAAATTCGATCGAGGCGATAACTACATTTCCAACAATAGTGACAACAGCTTTACCAATTTCATACACGCTAACAATAAAGTCGACACCGGTGTCTACAATTTCAGCTCCGACATCATAAACTTCGATAGCTTCTCGGGTGATTGCCCAGCGATCCCAGTGAAGCTGATCTGCTTTATCTTTTTCTAGCCAACGAGAAGCAATGTCTTGACCAAATTCCTCTGCTAGTTGGTTTCGTTTGGAGACAATAGCGTTGCTGATGGCATGAGGAGTGTTGTGTCTTGAGCTGTATAAAACGTCGTTTGGGTTTGTGAGTCGAAAAAATAAATCTTTGTCGAGTTTAAAAACTTTGATGCGACTGGATAAAATTAGCTCTTCAACTTCTTCGCGTAAACTGATTGTAAAATAATGATTGGGATCTGTTTTATGATGAATTCGGTACAGTGTGGTGAGATCTTCTCGATCTAAGCTTGCTGTTAGCCCATCAAGTTCCGAACTATCGCTTATGATTCCTCCGTTAAAGCCTTCGCGTTTTAAAAGCATCCAATAAGATGGCTCATAAGAATAATCTGTAAAAACCCAGCAGTTTGACCAATTGGTAAAGCCTGCGATGTCATCACCAAAAATGATAGGTATTGGTATAGGTTGTGATAAGTCCATGAATATTACGTCCCTGCGATAATGTTCATTGAGTTAAAGGCTAACGATGATACTTGTTAAGTTGTCGGGCGCTCCTGCATCAAGTGCACCCGTTAAAAATCGTTGATTAATTTGGTCGATATTATTTTCTGATATTTTTTTTGCGATGTCAGAATCAGAATAAATTTTTGTGATGCCGTCGGTACATAATAAAAAACGGTCTGATTCGTAAATATAATCTGAGGTGTAGTCGATGTGTGCTGCTTCATCGACACCTACAGCGTAAGTTAACATTGCTGCTGTTGAGGGGTCGGGGAATTGCTCAACGGTGTAGCCTTGTGCTAACAGTTCTTCTGCTTCTGTGTGATCGCGAGTAATGGGTTGTAGTTGGTTGCCACGCAATAAATAGCACCGGCTGTCACCACTCCAAAAACAATGGTACCGATCATTTTCTAACACAAGTACAACAACGGTAGTGCCTATTATAGTGTTGTTAGATTGAGAACTTGAGAGTTGAAATAATTCTTGATTTGCTTTTTGAATGGCTTCGGGTACTTTATCGACAAGCGCCTGGCCATTGTATTTAGACGCCGTTTCATAGAGGTGACCGATTAAACACCGGCTTGCATAATCACCGGCATCATGACCACCCATGCCATCAGCAACGGCCCAAAGCCCTGAATCGGGAATAGCAATTAAAGCGTCTTCATTTAATTTTCGAATACTGCCTGTATGCGTCATGCTGCTTGATGCAATTGTGTTGTTTACTGCAGTCATAAATATCAGTGCTATGAATTATTTTAAATAGTGTTTTTAAACTGTTTCTTTTTTATTAAATGCGTTTAGATTTTATTCAAAGAACAGTTATGTTTGAGGTATTTTGTCATGAGTGATGACAACTTCTTCAGCCCATCCCCATTTTTGCCAGTCGCCATCCAGCATTGCTGCGAATTGTCCCGCATCGGGTAAATTACTCGACATCAGTAAACAAGGATCGACATGATCTGATCCGTTTGTCCACCAAAGACTGTGTTGCCCGAGTATGGTTGAGGTTAAATTATTTAATAAACTGTTGGTTAATTCATTTTCCGAATTCCCTTCTGTTTTTTTAACAGCGATGGCACGATTTGGGGAGTGGCCAACAGCGGTCGTTTTGTAATGTGGTAATTCTAAAAAATCAGGGCAGGGCAGAGATTCATGCTGCCCAATAAATTGAGAATAAGTCATGTTGTCATCGAGTGCAGAAACCGCCGTTTTTTCGATGGCGTCATACCATGATTGTCCATGCAAATAAGCTGACCAAGGTTGATGTTTGCCAAGATGAGCAATGGTGAGTGGAAAGTATCTTCCAACTTCATCGACACTGGGGATAATGACACCGGCAATGGCTTCTGTTGTAACAATGTTTGGCATGATGGCAAAACGCCAAACCGGACTTGTTAAATATAAATCGAGCCAGCTTTCGCCAAGTTGCTCTCGACTTACACCGATAGAGGATTGCAGCCACGCATGCCAGTATTCAGTAAATGAATCGGGTAAAAAATGGCTAACAAAATCAGCTTGCTGTGGTAGCTTGCCAAAAAGTCCGCATGTGTCGGAATTTTCTGTCATTGGTTTTATTAAACTTCCTATTGGTTGGCCGCTTTTTTATATTACAGGCGTCGAGGTAATGTGAAGCCTCGTAAATCATTTTGATTAAATGGATTATGGGTACTGGCCGGCTTTAATTCGTAGCTAGCGTTTAACCCGCTAATTTCAAAATTAACCATTAAGGTATCGCTATTCGCTTTTTCTTTAATGTTTGCGTGTTCTTCTAATAGTCGAAACCAACTCCATTCGCCTTCGGCTCTTGCGCTAACGGGAGTACCTTTGCTCACAAGATTAAATACAATCTTTGAAAGATCGCTTTCGCCGCCTGGCCATATCACATTCGATGTGGATAGTGGGCCGTGTCCGTACTGAATAGCAGAACCATTTGTTTCAAGCATAAAAAGGCTGGCAACAGGATCAAGCTCTTTGGGCTTTAATGAAAACCGCACTTCGGGTTTTTCGCCTGAGCGACTAAAAAACGCACGTTGAATTCTTTGCGCTTTTTCAAAGAGAACAAGTGATTGACTGTTGAGACCAATATTTTTTTTCCATTTCCATCGCGTTTGGCTTCTATCAACAAATGGTTCTATGTAATGGTTGAAATAATTATCGAGTATTCCGCCAGGGCCAAAATATTCTGTGAAGTCGGCGAGTTTTACATCGCGTGGGCTGTTGGGGTCGATAGGGTAGCGATCTTTTAATGCTTTTTCATAAAAGCTAACGACATCGGTTTGCCATACATTGTTCATGTGGCTTTGTGTCGCGGCTGCAGTAACATTGGTTGTGTCACGAGCAATAGAGCCGAACCAACGCTGGACAATAATGGGCGCTTCGCTCACAGCGCGTTTGACTGCCGTTACCGAATCATTGCCTTGTTGTGAATCACGGCTAGCATTAAAAGCGGCTTGTTTGACATTGCCTGCATAAGCTAAAGTTTGAAAGTGTTCATTGAGGGCTTTAAGCGAAAGTTGCAATTGTTCAAGTGGCATACCTTCGCTGACGTTCACATAGTTATTCAGCTCTTCAAAATCTTCAGTGACTTCAATTCCTGGTAATTGTAATCCGCTACCGCTTGCTGATTTAGGAACCAATCGCTCTAGCCGATTTTTTTTGTTTTGTGCGAACTCTTCCGTCAACTCATCAGCAGCAGAAAGTAATGCTTTATTCATTTTTGGAGCTTCGCTAAGCGCTGTGTTTTTTCGAATGCTTTCTAATAGTTTAACTAATGGTTGTTCTGAGCTTGCTAGTAGACGAGCGACAGCCTGGCCACGGTTTAATGTGCTAAATGATTTTATGAGAAGATCATCAAGATATTGTTGCCAGCGTGAGGAATATTCAGAAAAATAGTAATCGTTAACACTCGAGCTAATTTTTTTAATTCGTTCTTCATCTAATGTTTCTGCAATGGCATCACCATAAATCCACTCTTCATCGGCAAGACGCTGTGAGAGTTTAACGTTGGCGATATTGAATCCCGTATGGAATCCATTGTAGGTAAATAATTCAGGGATGCCTTCAGATAAAGGAGCGCCAGTTCGGCGATAAAAAATAATGTCAGCTTTTTTCCCCAATACATCAGTTACGCTAAACTGACCCGTATGTTCATCCATATAATCGTTTTTGAGCCTTCGATAGACCCGCAAATCTAAAGGTGTACTGACTAAAACTTGACGTGCCTCATCAACACGGTCTTGATCGATAGGGTAAGGAGCAACTGGAGTCTCTAATGCATTTTTTAAATGTATGTTCAAATGCTTGCTTAATTCTGGAGTGCCAACGTTCACGGCTTGGCGGTCCCACAATATGTTTACCCAGTCAGTAAAATTATCGTGTTCCATTTTGTCTGGATAATAAAGCATTAAGTAAAACTTTAGTGCTTCATATAACTGTTCGTCATCTTGAGCATTGACGATTTGTTGTGTGAGCATTTTTGAAATATCTTTCATGAAAAATGCTTCGAGCGCTTTTAAGTAGGTAATGCGAGTTTGAGAACCTAGTTTTTCACCTTGGTAAAGGCCAAAACCTTGTTGCAGAGGGTGCTCGTCTGTTCCTTCATCAAACCCTGATGGTAGCTCTTTGAGTAAATTGAGGCTGTTGGCAAGAGAGTGCCAATTATGTTTTTCTTCTAGCCCGCCATTACTGGATTCTTTGTAATGTTCAATTTGTGTGTCGATGCTCTCGATATATTCATTGTTGAGTTGTTTGCTATTACTCCAAGCGAACAACATTCCTGCAAATCCAGCTGTTGTTGCTGCAAGAGAAAAAGTATAAATCCATCGAAATCGGTTTTTTACTTTAGCATTTAAACTCGCCAAATTGGCTTCGCCGAAAATAACGTTTTTCAATAAGTGATTGACAAAATAGGTTTTCGGTTCACCGCTTACGACATCAATCGGTGGAGCACATTGGTCTGTGGGGAGGATTCCGGAGACCCATTGTGACGCCATACTGGTTTGTGTGCTACTTAAAAAATACACGCCGCGCCATAAGAAGGAAGATTCAAATTGATTTGGAGTAAAAATGTTTCCCAAGAATTCATTGAGAGGTTGCTGTAGAGCAAACATTTGTCGTGGGAATTCATAGACTAATGTTCTTTTTTGAGGGTTCTTTTCGGTACTCAATCGCATGAGTACACGGTTATTTAATCTTTGGATAAGCGCAGTGTATTCATCTGAGAACTTATCAAGAAGCGTATCGGCTTTCTCAATTTTTGTTTTAGGGAAAGTGGTTCCCCAAACTTGCTCGCGCTCGTCGTTTTCTAAGTCAGAAAAAAAACTATTAAATCCTGCGACCATATCAAGTTTAGTAAACATTACATAGACAGGAAGCGTCATGCCTAGGTGACTATTTAATTCTTGTATGCGTTGTTTTATAGCAGTTGATTGAATGGATTTTTGTGTTGCTGTTTTTTGCATGATGTCTTGAATGCTGATCGTGACAATAATGCCGTTCAGAGGTCTTTTAGGCCGAGATTTTTTTAAGCGGCTAAGAAAGCCAAACCATGCATGGTTTTCAATTTTTTTAGGATTGTCTTGAGTGGTGTAGCGGCCAGCTGTGTCAATCAAAATGGCTTGATCGGTAAACCACCAGTCACAATAGCGAGTACCGCCAACACCTTGAATAGGTTCGTCGCCAATTTTACTACGAAGTGGGAAGTGTAAACCTGAATTTTTTAGAGCCGTTGTTTTACCTGTGCCTGGAGCGCCAATGATCATATACCAAGGTAGATCATAAAGTTTACCTTGCTTGCCAAAGCGTGATCCTTGTAATAATTCAACCGCCGAGTGCAGCTTTTCGGTTAATATTTTTTCGTCGGGCGTTTTTATACGTGTTACAGATTTATTCTTTTTGTCTTCAGGTTCTTTGATTAAATTCTCTGCGATTTTTTTGTCGGCTTTCTTGCTGCTATTTTTAACGCGTAAGTTATTTAAGCCCCAAGCAATAAATACGACAAAGATAGAAATAAGTCGAACCGTTTCGGATGATAGGGGTTTGTATTCGGCAATGGCAATTAATGGGCCGATATACCAAATGATCAGTGATAATAAAATGACACCCAGTAATGATAAAAACCATCCTTGTGTGATAAATGCGAAAAACCTTCTCACTATGTGTTCTCCATGACGATATATTGATATCGAGGTGTTATTTTAATTTTCTATTCTGTGTCAAAAATTTTAGAATTCTATTTTTGCTATGTATCGTTTTTAAAAAACACATCAATCACCACTCTACGGTTTTCAGCTCGGCCTTCCGGAGTATCGTTGGAGGCAATGGGCTCATTAGCACCTCGGCCTTCCGGTAATAAACGCGCTTTTAATGAAGCGACATTATCAAGATATTTTACGACTGCACTAGCTCTTGCTAATGAAAGATGCCAGTTTGATGGAAATCTTGGTGTGCGGATCGATTCGTTATCGGTATGACCAGAGACAATAATTTTTCCAGGAATCGCTTCTAATGCTTTGCCAATTTTGTCGAGAATAGGTTCATATGATTCTTTGATTGTCGTACTTCCAGATTTGAAGAGTTCTTCCGCATGAAGTGCAATAGACGTATTACTTGTAAAGTTGTTTACGCTGAGTACACCCTGAGCAATTTCAGGTGCGAGTAATTCACTTAAGGCAATGGCTTCTGGGCTGATTAAGTTTTGCGAAAGTTGCGATTTGTTTTGTACTGGGATTAGTTGAGCAAGTGCTGCTGTTGTTTGATCGGACTTTTCATTGAGTTGCATTAACCAATAGCTATAAATACCAAACGCTAATAACGTCATAGTCGCAATAAAAATCCAGACAGGTAAAAAGCTGTGTAATCGATACCGAGACGAAATAGCGGGTGCGATGTTGGCCGATAACTCTCGTTCTAATCTATCTCGTCCACGAGTGAGAATTTGATAAACTTGAGCGCGAATTTCTTCAGATTTCATTGAGCCTTGAGGATCGATTCTTAATTTCCCCATAAAGCCAAGAGACAGTGCTAAGTAAATAATTTCAATGACGTCATGGTTTTTTGTTGGCGAAATCAATGCATCATCCAAAATGGAATATACTTTTTCACCGCCATAGGTCTCTTGGTGAAAAATACTCAGCATGGGTTTTTGGCTCCACGCGCTATTTTCTCCCCAAGAAGTATTGAGTACGGCTTCATCGATTAAAGCGCAAAGAACATAAGATGTATTTTTACGTTGTTGTGCATCATCTAAAATGCGAACTGCTTTATCTTCGAAATCTGCAATGAGTTGTTTGATATGTGAGTGCAGTGTATGTACATCAATGGATGTGTCGAGTTGGCGTAACTGCGGCGTTAGTGATAAAACAGGACTTGCAGCATCGATCAGCGGTGATTGCTTTAAAATTTCGTGCTCGCGAGGAATTTTTAAATTCATCGCCGCATTAGAGGACGATCGATTTCTACGTGGTTTGATAACAGTACTATCAGAGTTAAACGGTGTGGCGATTGGTTTTTTTTGTGATCCACCGGGGCGAGGCCGCGGCTTAATAACGGTTTGATCAGACGCAGGGTTACTTTGAAAACCGGATTTAGGTTGATTGGAATCAGCAGCCTTTCCAGACGCTCTTCCTGGGCGCGGTTTGATTACTGTGATGTCGTCATTATCCATTGTCTATCATTTCCTTTGAGAGTTGTTCAGCTTTTGCTGACGTTCTCTTTAAACTACACACGACTGACTTTAACTGTTCTTTGTTAAAAAATAAGTTACAAAAAATAAAAGGGCGCTCTGATACAGGTGTTCTGATAATGTTTAAGAGCGTATTCCCCAAAACTCAACCGCAAGCTGTGGTAAATCACCGGCAATATGAAAAGCAAAACCACCGGAGGATTGCAGTGATTGCCATTGTTCACCTTTCGCATTTAATTCGAAATAAATAAATCCTGCATGATAAGGAATTTCCCGTGGTGCCACAGGAAGTGCTGATAATGTGATGCCTGTTAATTGGTTGTTAACCAAATCACGAATAGTTTCAACTGATCCTATTTTTATATGGTTGGGTAAATATTCACGTAGTTTGTCAGAGGGTAAATCTGCATTAATGGCAATTACAAATCGAGCTTGTGTGAGTAAACTGCGATCAGCTAATCGAGAAACATGAATGCCGTATTGGCGTTTTTCTACAGGTATTGAAATAGCGGTTTGTTCGAGCACGACGGATAATTGTTTGTTTAAATTTTCCATCACTGGATTAAACGATAAATATAAATTGTTATGATCGTATATTGATGTTTCAAGTGGGCGTTTATTTTTTGTTGTAAATGTTGAAAGCTCACCTGAAAGGCCCACAAATGTTTTGTACAGTTCTTCAGGGTGTGTTTGCTGGATTGACGATAGATGTTTAAGTATCGGTTCGCAGCGGTTAACTAACTGCAACAACATAAAGTCTGCAATGGCGGCAGAACCACCTTCTTGTGTCGAAGAGCTAAAGCGGTGAGAAAGGGCATCACCGCGTTGGTGTAGCATGCCAATAACATCTTGTAAGTAAGATCGTAATGTATTGTTTGATTTTACAGACAAAGATGGAGGAATATATTTTTTATCGAGAATGATGGCGCCTTCCTGCGTTACTTCAATTATTTTAGCGATTGGTAAACAGCTAAAACCACCTAATTCGTCACTTTCTAAAGCGAAGCGAAATTGCAAAGCGGCACTTTCGACTTTTTCTAGATTTGTATTGTCAGAACAATAATCAAAAATTTCTAATTCTTGTAATCGAAAACGAGCAATGCTGTCATTGGTTGTATTAGTTTCAATATATTTCGAACCAGGTTGGTAAAGAGGAAGTACCAAATAAACGAGTTGGTTTTTGATTTGTTTATCAACCAGTAACGGCGTGGGTAATGCAGCTGTATGAGGAAGCTCAAAAGGGCATCCATCAGTCATGATTCCTTTCGCTGACAGTAATCCAATGCGTGTATCGGTCAATAAGCTAGTGTCTATTTGAAGTTGATCAAATCCCCAAATAAAATCGCGAATTGATTTTGTGCGCTGTTCTAACAAAGATTCGAAGTAACGCTCTTGCTGTTGAAAGTGCTGGGGAAAGAGGTATTGGCTTTCCATCCATGCGATTTTGTTGTTTTTCATTGTGTGTACCGTGTTAAGTATTCTGTTTGTTGAGCGTAGATTAAACTTTTTAATTATATTAAAGCCGCTCTAAATTCAAAAGCTGTTCTGATAATAGATTGAGTTAAGTTGACTAAGTTTGATGCACTTTTTCGTGTCGGTTTTTTTCGGTATCATCTTCAATCACATCAGTTTTTATTGGATGTTCAGCATTTTTTTTGTCAGAGGTCTTTTTGAATTCAGAAAAATCAGAATTTTGATTATCTTGATTTGGTAATGTCGTTTTCGTTGTGCTTTTTTCATTTCTATCTTTTCGTGGGTTTCTCGCACGCTTTTGCTCGTTAGGTTCTTCGCTTTTATTTGATCTTTCGGACTTTTTTATTTCGATCGCATCGTTAGTAAATTCAATGGCGTGCTTGTAGTAGCCATAAGACTTGACTGGATAGATGTGCTTCCAGCGTGCTTCGTCTATTTTTCTGTAAGCAGCAACTATAGCGATATGAGTTGCTGCTTTGCTGAGTCCAATCTTATGACTTAGTGTTTCGTTTGGCTGAATGACAAATGTTTCTTCTGAAATTAATTCATCGCTGAGTAAAGTCGATCCGTTGATGAATAAGCCTTGAAAATCTAAATTATCAAATGTCGTTCTAGCGGCTAGCTCGTAAATTTTTATTCTGATAGGCGACGGGCGGTTATTGTCATCAGGGTTTACGTTAGGATTGGCGTAAAGCGTGATCTTGTCATAGGGAGGCCAAACATAGTTAGGTGCTGTGCAGCCGCCGATCATCAAGAAGATTAGCAATAGTGATACAAAAAAAATCTTCCTATAGAAAGAAAAGAAGAAAGAATGCACATCAGTTGTGATGCCACGAAACACGTTATTTGTTCGCATTATTTTTATCTCTAATGCGCTTGGCGTGAGCAAGTAATATTTTACTTTCGAAGTGTTTGTGAATATTCTTTGTCACACCATCGCAAATCTTCTTCCAGTGATGCCGATAAAAATTCCATTTCTTTGCATTTTGAGAAAATTTTTCACCCAGTTTGTTAAGAGGTGGTGCTGATTGTGCTTCAAGTTGTAAGTGTTGTTGGTAAGCCGCTTCAATCGCCGTGGGTGATAAGCCTTCTTCCAATTGTTCTTTTACAAAGTCAATTCCCTCGTAAATATCTTTTTGATCCTCTGCCGATTGGATGTAGCTATTAGCAAGTAGCTGAGGAAGCTGAGTGTGCAATTTATTATGAGGGTCAACCAATGTTTTGATAAATACGTCGATAGACGGTATTTCACTCAGTGCATCAGATTCCATTTGGCGAGCAACAGTAATTTCATCTAAGGATAATGCACTCTTAGTTTCTTGGAGTTTTTGACGATTATTCAGCGTCCCATTAATGGCGATGCGTAATGTTCTTCCTATTACTGTCATCATCTCAGGCGTGATTTGATTTGAGGCAACTAGCTTGTCAGCACCGAGCCCTTGTAAGAGCCTTTCAATAAGATTGTTTTCTTGTTCATTAAAACGTGGCGTATTTACTTTTGGGGGCGATAAAGCGGGATCGCTGTTGATGCCGTTGAGTTCTAGGTCCCAATCCTGAGGAATAGTGAATTTAGGCGCCACAAAATTGTCGTTTGAATCGCCCAAATCTGAAATGTTCTTCTTAATCTGGGGTGAGAGATCATTAAAGTCATTTTCCAAAGGCGTTGTATGTAATTGATGGACAGTGGCTTTGGGTGGATTGTTGTCAACCAGAGAGTAATTGCTATCAACTGAAGAGGAGGTGTTCGGTGATACGGCAGCGAGTAGTTGATCTTCATGGCTTGGGAAATCTTTGTGGGACGAATTTTTATCTGTCACTACGACTTTTAGCGCATGGTTACCAATACCAATGACATCGCCATGACTGAGCTCATGTGTATTACCATGTCCAACTGGCTCTAACATGGCGTTGATAAACACGCCATTCGCACTTGAATCGCGAATACGGAATTGGCCATTTTGAAAATTAATTTCTGCATGAACGCGAGAAACTAATTTTTCATTACAAGGCAAGATGAAGTCACAGCTGGAATCGCGACCTATGGTGCCGCCATCGTTATCGAATGTTTTTCGAAGCTCTTTAGCTGAAGGGTTGCCATCGTTAATAGTGATGAGCTCAAGATTCATTCTTGATTCCTCATTCTCTTGTCCTTGAGGTAAGTCGTTCCTATACATCAATAAAACTCAATTGGCGCAGCTTTAGAATAGAAGCATGCAGATTAAATGCGTTAACAATTAGTACTGGCCCTCATACTTAAGAATGGGTCTAGGTGTATGTGGCTATGTAGGTTTTCGTGTAGGTGTTTATGTAAGCACCGTATTGTAACTCGTGTTATGCAAATTTACTGATCGAAAAAAAACAATATCTCTTAATTCTCGTAGGAGCTTTATGAGCATTTTTGTGCGATATATCTTACAAGCTCTTTGTTAGGCAAACACTGCATCTAAAAAAGACTGACTGAAAATTTAAAAATCTTGAAAGCTTAAATATGATTCCAATTCTAGTTATGAGTTCTATCTAATTGACTTAATAGAATATTAACTGGGTTCTAGATTGATCCCCAGCTTGAATTCTGAGCACATTATTGTAGCTTTTTTTGTTACATTGATTACTTTAGTTGCCGTTATTTAAACCACGAGATTAAAAAACAATCATAAGCACTGAAAAACAGATCAAGTTAGCTTTGTAAAACTACTGTAAACTTTCGCTGGAATGTATCACATAGTGATTAATTTCTACTAGCTGCAAAGAAATCGTAAAAACAAAATGAGAGCTTCTTCACAGATTAAAAATGTATATTTTTTTTCTCTTTGTAGAATGATTTTTGAGCACTATATTCTGACACTTGAATTATTCTTAGCGAAATTACAGCATGGGTCGTGTTGAAACTGTTCTTTAAGTGAACAGCAAACTCTCAAAGGTTGAGAGTTTGTCCTCTAGACTTTTAATGTCATTAATTGCTATTGTTACGCCTGATCTAGAAACGCCACACTAGATCACTAAATGGAATTGGTACTTTATTGTATGGAAGCAGTAACAACATCTTTGGTTTCTGATAAAAAAAATTCAGGTGCGAATGCGCATGAATTGAATCAGCAAGTCACTTCCAGTACCCCCTTTTCTGATAACAACCATTCCGCTTTTTTACCGGAAGGCACGGTTCTGCTTAACCGATACATGTTGATGCGTGTTATCGCTCAAGGTGGCGCCTCTTACATCTATCGTGCTCGTGACATGCTCGCGGTGCTAGGGGGAAATGAAAATCAAAGTCATATTGCTGTAAAAATTATTTGTAATGATGTCGACAGCGTTGATGACAATCATCAATTGGTTTTACATGAGGCGTTAACGACGCGCCATCTTTCGCATCAGAATATTTTGAAAGTGTTTGACTATCACCGAGATGGTGACATTAGTTTTGTCACAATGGAGTTGATTGACGGGGAGTCGCTCGCTCATTATATCCAGCGTTTACCGAATAAAAAATTGCAGTATCGATTAGCGATTAGTCTTCTCAAGGCGGTGGCTGCTGCGCTTCAATCTGCGCATGATCAAGGTGTCGTTCATTCTGACGTGAAGCCTAGCAATATTTTAAAAACGGAAACGGGTCAGATAAAAGTTATTGATTTCGCTACTGCGCGAACGCTGATTGAGCAGAATAGCCAATCAAAACGAAGTGGTAAGCAACATGATGAGAGTGTTTCCTTCTACGGTTACACGCTAGCCTACGCTAGTCCTGAAACCATTTTGGATAAGCCTGCTTCTGCCAGTGATGATGTTTTTTCTTTTGCTTGTATCACTTATGAAATATTAGCCGGTAAGCATCCTTACGGACGAAAGCCAACTAATATAATCGATAAAGAATTTCGATTAATCAAACCTCGCGAAGTTGGGTTTTGGCAATGGCAAGTGTTGAAAAAAGGCTTAGCGCTTGACGGAAGAGAAAGAACAAAATCCATTAAGCGTTTCATTGGTTTGTTTCATCATGCGCGATATTTCTGGAGCTACTTAGTTTTATCTCTCGTTCTGCTTGTTGGTGCAGGTTTACTTGGTGTGTGGAGTGTTAATGAGATTAAGTCGGAAAACGTAGAGTCAGTCAAGCACGCAGCGTTTTATCGACAAGATCAGAGGTTTCAGTCCACCCTTGAGGCGTTAAAAAAAATAACCCCTTTAGAGCAGTTGTCTGAATTACAGGTGTTCGATAGTTATTCGCCCGCTCAAAAAATGAGTGCTCTGTCGCAGCTACAAAATGGAATCGTAAACACATTAGAGACAAGAGTGAATGAAACTATTGCTAAAGTTGACCCAATGGAAGCAACAACAGAGTTTAGTGAATTAAAATTGTTGCTTAATAAAGCCCAAAATATTTACCCAGATTCTTTAGTGTTAGCAAAAACATTAGAAAGTTTGAATGTGGAATCATCTCAACTTAGAGATACCAGCCGATTTTCATTAGATCAGGCTTGGATGAAAACTGATTTTTCTCAACAAAGCGCCAGTGAAATTCAATCGGCAATGGCGTTACTTCGTCGGTCAGGCAATAAAAATATAGAAGATTTTATGCCTGACAGGACGGTTGTTGAAAAATATCAATCCTTAGTGCTTGAAGCAATTGAAGATTTAGATGTCGTTAGTGTCAGTCAGTTATTTGAATTTTCATTAATGTTCGAAGATCTGAATGAATTTAGGGATGTGTGGAGAGTTATCGATAAGGGATATGTGATCGGTGCACAAGAGTGGGTGGACTACGCGGGATCAGAGCGTAATTACGATGAATACCCACAGTTAACGATGAAGTTTTTCGTTGCTCCATATTTTAATGATCTCAACAAGCGCATCAGCACAGTATGGACAGATAAAGATCTAATGTTGTTAAAAGAAACATTATTTAACGGTATCGATAAATTTTATTTATCTACATCAATGGATATCGTCACCACTACGAAAAACAATCTTGTAGTTAAAATCAATAACAAGATTAAATATTACCGAAATAAAAGTAATAGAAGAGGGGCTAACAGCCTTGATGCACTTCTAGCAGAATTAAAAATCGAACAACGTCATTAGATTAAGGGTAAAAGGTTACTGAGTGGCAGTGTGTATCACAAATGAAACAATGAACGAATTGTTGGCACCCATCGATGGCGGTGTTGGCACTGATTTACGTTCAGATATTTCTCCAGCGTCGAGTTACCAAGTTTTACGGGATGCAAGAACCTTAGCGAGAAATAATGAGCGAACAGCATTAGCTAATGGTGAAACGTCATATTTTAGTTTGCCTGATTGGAAAAAAATTCTAGAAATTGCGCCCAATGTGTTGGCGACGGAAAGTAAAGATGTTGATGTTGTTGCTTGGTATGTAGAGGCTCTAACACGCTGCTATGGTTTTGATGGTATAGCAGCTGGTTTCACATTAGCTTCTCAGATGATCATTCAATACGGTGAAAATTTATTTCCTGTACCGGATGAAGACGGTGTTTCTACACAGTTGGCTTCATTGATTGGATTAAATGGCTACGGTGGAGAAGGGGCCTTGATAGCGCCAATTAAATCTATTCCTTTGACCGAAGGCAGTATTCCTGGGCCATTGGCTGCATGGCAATGTGAGCAAGTTTTTGATATCGAACGTATCGGCGATTTGGAAAAGAGAGAAGCTCGTTTAAAGCAGGGTGGGGTTTCAAGAGATCAGCTTAACCAGATCGTTGCAGAAACCACCGATGCCTTTATTCATAAAATTCAGTCTGATATAGAAGCATCGATTACAGCATTCGAATCATTTCAAGCTGCTGTTGATAATTATTGTCGTGATGATCCACAGCCATCAGCAAAAATCTTAGATTCGCTGAAGGATTGCCAACAAGTTTTAACCTATATCGCGGGTGATCGTTTAAAGCGCGAAGAGGTCATTATGGAAAATGAAGAAACAGAGAATGTAAATGGAAATGGAAAGAGTCACTCAAACAGTGGTTTTACAGACGCGCTGATTAATGATCGGCAAGATGCGTTGAGGCTGTTACGTGACATCGCTGATTTTTTTCGTAAAACAGAGCCCCATTCACCCATTTCATATTCTGTAGAGCAAATAATTCGATGGAGTGGTATGTCTTTGACGGATCTTATTCAAGAGTTGATTCCAGATGAGTCTGCACGAAAGAAATATCAAAACTTGTCAGGAATATCATCGAATGTAAAAGAGTAAGTGCTTGAAAGCTACCAACCTGAAACATAAATTTAAGTATGAATTTAACAACGTTATTAACTCACCATAAACCAAGACTTAACTACAAATTAAGGTAAAAAAAGGAAACTATTATGGAAAGTATCCACAAAAAATTAAATCGCGTGCGCAAGCCACGAGTTCATATTAGCTACGATGTTGAAACAGAAGGTGCAACAGTACAAAAGGAATTACCTTTTGTTGTCGGTGTTATGGGAGATTTTTCTGGTGATCCAACAGCACCACTAAAACCGTTAAAAGATCGTCGCTTTGTACAAATTGACCGAGACAATTTTGATGAGGTGTTAAAAAGCATGACACCTGGTCTTCAGTTGAAAGTTAAAAATACGATTGCCGGTGACGATAGTGAATTTGCTGTCAATCTTAAGTTCGAGTCAATGGATGACTTTGAGCCGGCCGCTATTGTTAACCAAGTAGAGCCACTTAAAAAATTGTTAGATACGCGTAATAAGCTAAGAGATCTATCAACAAAAGCAGATCGTTCTGAAGAGTTAGAAAGTATTTTAGAGCGAGTATTAAACAATGAAGCTGATTTAAATGAGCTAGCCGAAGCGGTTGGCGTTGATAAGGAGTAATGATATGAGTGAAGCAGTTTTAGATACAAACGCACAAAACGCTCAGGCTGAGTCAGTTAGTTTGCTTGACCAAGCGATTCAAGCGACAAAACAAACCGATTCTGAAGAAGCACAAGCATTACTTAAAACGCTGACTGAAGAAGCGATGAAAGGTACCGTCACTTGGAATAAAAATTTGATGGTGACATTTCGTAAAGCGATTGATGCAATTGATGCCGCGATCAGCGAGCAATTGCGCGAAGTGATGCATCAGAAAAAATTCCAAGAACTTGAAGGCTCATGGAGAGGTATTAACTATCTCGTTATGAACAGTGAAACCAGTACATCACTAAAACTAAAAGTGATGAATGGAACCAAAAAAGAAGTCTCTAAAGATTTAGAGCGTGCTGTTGAATTTGATCAAAGCCAAACGTTCAAAAAATTGTATGAAAATGAATTTGGTACTCCAGGTGGTGAGCCTTATGGTGCGTTAATTGGTGATTATCAATTTACTAATCATCCAGATGATATCGAGTTTTTAAGTAATATGTCGAATGTTGCTGCTGCTGCATTTTGTCCTTTCTTAACAGCTGCTGATCCTAACTTAATTGGTTTTGATGATTGGTCTGAATTGTCTAAGCCAAGAGATCTTTCAAAAATCTTCGATTCGGCTGAATACACTAAGTGGCGTTCATTCCGTGATTCAGAAGATTCCCGTTTTGTTAACTTAACAATGCCTAGAGTGCTTTCACGCTTGCCTTATGGCGAAGCAACAAAACAAATCGAAGAGTTTGGTTATGAAGAAATGCCAGCTGGTGAAAAGCCAACAGGCGAACAGTATTGCTGGTCAAATGCGGCTTATGTTCTTGGCGCTCGTCTAACTAATGCGTTTGCAGACTCTGGTTGGTGTACAGCGATTCGTGGTGCTGAAGGCGGCGGTCGAGTGAATGACCTACCTGTTCATTTGTCGATAACAGATGACGGCGACGTGGATATGCAATGTCCTACGGAAATTTCTGTAACAGACAGACGCGAAGCTGAATTAAGTGGTTTAGGTTTCATGCCATTGTCTCACTATAAAAATACAGATTACGCTGTATTTTTTGGCGGACAAACTGCTCAAAAATCTCAAGTTTATGATCGTCCTGAAGCGACAGCAAATGCCGCTATTTCTTCACGATTACCTTATGTGATGGCGACTTCAAGAATTGCTCATTACCTAAAAGTAATGGCTCGCGATAAAGTCGGTAGCTTCATGGAATCTGAAGATATGCAGCACTGGTTAAATCGTTGGATTAACAATTATGTCAACGCAAGTGAAGAGGGCGGTCAAGATATGCGCGCTCAATACCCGCTTCGTGAAGCAAAAATAGAAGTTAAACCAGTTCCAGGAAAACCAGGTTCGTACAATGCAGTTGCATGGCTGCGTCCTTGGTTGCAAATGGAAGAGTTAACTACTTCATTGAGAATGGTTGCTCGTATACCAGAAATTAAGTAATAAAGTTTTGGGGCGCCACAGGATGTGGCGCTTTTTTTATTTATTTTGTAATGTTGTTATTTGATATTTTTAAAAGAAAAAAACAACATTAGGTTTTTAGAATAATTTTAATATTCTCTAGCCTTAAGTATTTCTTTGTGTTTTAGGTTTAGTTTTGCGTTTGTAAAAGGAATGACGATTCGTCAGGTATATAGTGGGACTATAGTGAAACAGACTTCAATATTGAAAACGCAATACACTGAGGGTTCTCATGAGTCTCAAGTGGCCAAAGAAAAGTCTACTTCGAAGGTTGATGTGTCAGGCTTTTTGGAAGATTTTTTGGAATCATCACAATCGTCTCAGCACAGTGAGTATAACAACCAAATTAACGATTGGCTGTATCAGTCTTTAATCAAAAAGAAAGTTCAGTCAAAAGAAGTTGCTCATTATATTGTCGAGCAGCTTATTATAGAGATTGATACAAAAATCAATTCACAAATTAATGAAATTCTTCATCATCCGAGAATTAAACAGCTCGAAGCATCTTGGCGTGGCTTAAAATATTTAGTCGATACTGAGGCCGATTATGATGAAGACCTAACCGTTAAAGTTAAAGTGCTCAATGCCTCATGGGCAGAAGTGGGTAAAGATTTAACGCGGGCAATTGAATTTGATCAAAGCCAAGTATTCCAGCGTATTTACAGTGATGAATTTGATACGCCAGGAGGCGAGCCTTTTGGTGTTGTTCTTGGTGACTACCAGATTTCACATCGAAATCATCAAGGCTCGGTCATTAATGATTTAGATACGTTAAATGAAATATCTCATGTCGCGACAGCAGCACTTTGCCCGTTTATTACCGGTGTTGATTCATCATTATTTGGATTGAATAGTTTTCGTGAGTTTGGTTACTCATTAGATTTTGAAAATGTTTTTAATCAAAAAGAGTACATTAAATGGAGTTCTCTTCGTGAATCGGAAAGTACACGTTTTATTGGTTTGACGTTACCTCATACATTGATGCGAAAACCGTATAAAGCAGATGGAACAAGACCAGAGTCTTTTGTTTTTAATGAAACATGTAAAGACGGTGACAAAGATTATGTGTGGGGAAATTCTTGTTACTCATTCGGCGGTATATTAATTCGTGCTTTTGCTAACACGGGTTGGTTCGCAGATATTCGTGGTGGCGTTCATGAATATGGGGAAGGCGGAGTTGTTAAAGATTTACAGTATGCCAATTTTGACGTTGATCCTCATTCAGTTGCGGCACGTCCAGCGACGAATGTTCAGATAGATGATTTTCTTGAGCGTGAGCTGAGTGATTTAGGTTTTATTCCTTTGTGCAGTTACCACAGTGCAGCGACAAGTACTTTTTACAGTAATAGCTCTCTGCATAAGCCGCCACATTATCCTTCAGAAATAGCGTCTACCAATGCAAAATTATCTTCGATGATTCAATACATGTTATGTGTCTCGCGATTTGGGCATTACATAAAAGTTATTGGTCGAGACAAAATAGGTACGGTGATCAGCGCACAAGATTGCCAGCGTGTTTTCCAAAACTGGCTGAATCAATATACAACTGCAAGCGAAGGTTCATCTCAGGTACTGAAAGCTCGCTATCCTTTAGCAGAAAGCAAAGTAGAAATTCGTGAGCAACCAGGAAAAATAGGTTGTTTTACTTGTGTGGTTTATTTGAAACCACATTTTCAGTTAGATCAATTAGTATCTAGCATAAAGTTAGTGACTGAATTAGCGGTGGGAAATATTAAAGCGGCAGTATAAATTTTTATCTCCACTTTAATGTATAACCACCATAAAAATTATTAAATTAAATAGAAAAACGGAAGGTGAATAATGACAGCGGCAAAAGAATATTATCTAGAAGGGAATTTAACCAAAGCCGTAGAAAAAATTACTGAAGAAGTTAAGGATGCGCCATCCAGTGCAGCTAAGCGTGCTTTTTTGGTCGAGCTATTATGCTTTAACGGCGAGTGGGAAAGAGCTGATAAGCAATTGAATGCTTTGTTGTCATTAGATGAAAAGTCAGCATTAACAGTGGGTACTTGGAGACAACTGATTCGTGCAGCACAAGCTCGTGATGATGTTTACAATAACGGCGCAATACCTGAAGTCATTGAACTTCCTACTGAGCGAATAGAGTTGGCGTTGAAATTACAGCTTGCAGAAAGAGAAAATGACCAAAAGCAATGCGATAAATTACTGAATGCAATAAATGCGTTAGAAACGAAGAATGAATACTCCATTAATAATGCAGTGGTATCGGATTGGCGAGATCTTGACGACCTTAATTCTGGAATCTTGGAGTTGCTTGGTACAAACGGAAAATATTTTTGGGTTGATTTTGATCAGGTCGAAAGCATTGAGTTTGACGAACCGACAAGACCTCTTGATTTACTCTGGAGAAAAGCAGCAATTGCATTAAAGAGCGGTACAGCGGGAGAAGTTTTTGTTCCTGCAATTTATCCGTCTCAAAAAACAGAAGATGATTTACTAAAATTAGGGCGAAAAACAGATTGGATTGAAAAAGGAAGTTTAGTGAAAGGCGAGGGCCTTCGGACTTGGCTTGTTGGTGATGATGCAGTGTCTTTAATGGACATTAAAAATATTGAACTTGCTACAGCAGTTGAGGCAATCGCTTAGTTACCATGCCAAGAATAAGAACGGATCAACCTGTTTTACCGTCGCTTTTGGATCGTCTTATTGATGAGGATCCTCAGCGAACGGTTGAACCAGTGAAATCATTTAGTACATTGCTGAGCGATATTAAATCCAACATTCGCCGTGATTTGGAAAATTTATTAAACACTCGATTGTATCGATATAATGCTATAGATCATTTGGATGAATTAGATACGTCTCTTGTTAATTATGGCGTGTCTGATTTTAGTCATGTTCAATTCGAATCAGAAGATGAGCGATTAAATTTTGCATGGAGAGTCAGCGATATTATTCGAAAATTCGAACCTAGATTTGAACGCGTTTTTGTAGAAATTGAACCCTTAGGTGAAGAGTTTGAAAGAACGTTGTACCTGAAGATTAATGCGATTCTTTTAGTTGAGCCAGACCCAGTGCCATTGATTTTTGATTCTCGTATCAGAACCTCAGATCGTTCTTTGCGTTTAAGAGAGTTAAAGCATGGATGATGTTTTACTTTCTTACTACAACCGAGAATTAGCGTACGTCAGAAAATTAGGCGCTGAGTTTGCTGATCAGCATCCTAAAATTGCTGGCCGATTACGTCTAGATAAAGACACGGTTGAAGATCCACATGTTTCTCGTTTAATTGAATCGTTTGCTTTTTTGACGGCAAGAATACGTCACAGTATTGATGATAGTTTTCCTGAATTGACCGAAGCTCTAATGGGAATTTTGTATCCTGATTTTCATGCGCCATTTCCCTCTATGACAATTGTACAAATTAGAGTGATTGAGAAGGTGGCAAAGTCTCAAGTGATCGTGCCAAAAAGCACAGTATATTATGTGAATGCGGGTGAGTTCGGCGATTGCTATTACACGAGTCTTGGTAACAATCAAGTACTGCCTGTGGAAATAAAAGATGCCAAATTTTCAAATGTTCCCGTTAAAGCACCGTCATTACCTTCTGATTTTTATTCTCGTCCAGCAACAAAGTCTGTTTACAAATTTGCAGTCAAGCCTTTCGAGGGAGTGAAACCTGGGGACATAACGGAAGATAAAATTCGTTTTTACATTAATGCCCAGCCACAAATAGCATTCAAGTTGTATGAGTATCTGTTGCATCGCTCTGTAGGTGTCGCAATAGCTAAAAATTCTCACGATACAGATGCGATGTTTCTTCCCGCATCATGCATTAAAGCGTGTAATTTTGAAGAAGAGCAGGGATCAAATCCAGAGACCATTGCTCCTGATGGAAGAAATTCTAGCGCACATCGAAAAATAATTGAGTATTTTGTTTTTCCCAATAAGTTTTTATTTTTTGATATTGAGGTTGATAAAGACTGCTGGAAGAAGTTCGCTGATGGTTTCAATATCTACATTTATTTTGATCAAACGCATCCAGAACTTGTTCAAGGTGTTGACGATAGTACTTTATTGTTGGGATGCACTCCGGCAATGAATCTTTATAAAGAAAAAGTCAATGCGTTTAAAGGCTCTAGCATTGGCGTTGAACAAAAATTAGAAACCACGGGGCATCGCAGCCGGTTCGTCGATATTCACAAAATTAATCGCGTATATGGTCAAGATGAAAAAGGTAAAAATATTACGATAATGCCTTTTTATGGTTCTCACCTTAAGAAGAACAAAGATGATCCTGAAATGTATTGGCACTTGAGAAGGGAAAATAGCCAACACGCTGACGGAATGGTTAGCCACGGCACAGACGCTTATTTATCTTTTGTTGATAGTGATTTTAAAGTCATGGAGCCAGATTCTAGTTGGGTTATCAATGCTGATGTTGTTTGTACCAATCGTGATGTGCCTAGCAAGTTGTCTTTTGGGCCAGATCAACCTGAAATTGATTTGCTGTATGGCGGCGGTGGTGGCTTGCGTTTCAAATGCGTGGTTCCTCCCACATCCAATATACAGCCAAAACTTGACGATTCGTCTCGCTGGCAATTAGTGACGCAACTATCGTTACAAAGTTTTTCAGGGGCTGATGGATTAAATGTATTAAAAGAAACGTTACAGCTGCATGACTTATTGAGCTCAAGAGAATCACGTTCGATTATAGACGGCATAACCGCTTTAAAAACGTCACTCGCAACTACTCGAATGGTTTCTGAAGGTAGAGCAGCTATTTGTCAGGGTACAAAAATAACGTTGGATTTCGACGAACATTATTACAGCGGCAACGGATTGTATTTGTTCAGTTCAGTACTCAATGAGTTCTTTGCCCAATTTTGCACAATTAATAGTTTTACCCAATTGATTGTAAATATAAAACAGCAACCGGATAACACCATCGAATGGCCACCGAGAATAGGCAAGCAAGAGCTGATTTGATATCAAGCTCACAAAGCTCTAAGTCTGGTTCGCTTAATGATTTTTTTGAAATCGTTCGGCGTATAGAAAGGCAGTCGGCTATAGAAAACAAACATTTAGATGGTTTTGGTAAAGATACGGAATCATTTTTAGGTACAGATAACTTACCTGATAAAGAAGTGCTGAGGTTTAAAGGAAATTACAGTCTCGCTTTTGCGGGTAGTCCTGTTGAATCTCTAAAATTATTATTGGAAGACGAAAACTTCAACGCGGACAAAAAAAATGAAGTTTTCGTGAATTTTATGGGAATCGCAGGACCATCAGGCGTTTTGCCGCAGCATTACTCTCGCTTGATATTGGATCGTATTAAACAAAAAGATCATGCATTGATTGATTTTATCGATATCTTCAATCATAGGCTGGTCTCGTTGTTTTATAGAAGTTGGATAAAATATAGGTTTGCACTTCAGCGCGAATTTTTTGATTTACAACAAAAGAAAGATCCATTTACCAATGTTTTAGAAAGTATTTCAGGCAAGAATGGAAGTACTGAGCATGACGCGCAATTGTATTATGCGGGACATTTTTCAAGAAAAAGCAGATCGCTAACAAACCTAGAAAATATGCTGGCTGATTATTTGAGTGTTCCTGTCAGTATTTCTTCATTTGTAGGTAACTGGCTAACGTTAGAAAAAAGAGACAGGTCATGTTTGCGGTCAAGAGTAACATTGAATTCTCAGAAACTTGGAGAAGGGATAATGTTAGGAAGCCGCTCATGGGATGTTGCTAGTAAAATTGCCATTCACATAGGTTCTATTGATTTCAAAACCTATGAAAAATTCTTGCCAGGAAGTGATGTGTATAAAAGCATGAAGCGGCTAATAGAGAGCTATGTTCCTGTACATATAAAAATAGATTTGTTCTTTAAGGTTCACGATGTGAGAAGTAACGCCGCAAAATTGGGTTCTGGTGTTAAATTAAAGCAGAACGTTTGGCTTCAAAGCACAGAATCTTCAAGCAATCTTGTTTCAAAATTAAGTTTTTCAAGAAGCATTTAAGCTGTAGCGTCTTTTAAGGATATAAACATGGAATTTGAAAAATTAGTAAAAAACTTATCGGATGAGAGTCGTGATTTATTTGAGAAGTCAGTAGCAACAGCTGCCTCTCGATCACATTACTATATAGATATAGAGCACTTTCTTAATCAAACCATTGAGTGCAACACGAAAGAGGTTGATGTACTTCTAAAACATTTTGATGTGTCAGTCGATAAGTTTTCAGCCGATCTTAACCAATCTCTTGAGCAGTTAAAAACAGGCAATGATGGTTTTCCAAAAATTTCACCTGACGTTGTGAGATTATTATTTGAAGCATGGATGATTGCGTCCAGTCAGTATCAATCTATCGAAGTAAGACCTATACATATCTTTTTGGCCGCTATCGAGAATGCAGCGCTTAGAGTTAGATTAATAAAAATATCTTCGGTTGTTGAAAAGTTATCAGCAGATGATGTTAAAGCACAATGCGAACAACTATTAAAAGATGGGCTTCCTCAGAGTCGTAATGAGCACTCTGATGGAGTGCCGAATATGACAAAAACCCCAGCGCTCGATCAGTTTACGATGAATCTCACTCAGCAAGCTCGAGATGGAAAGATAGATGCAGTACTAGGGCGAGATAGTGAAATTCGACAAATGATCGATATCTTGTGCCGAAGAAAACAAAACAATCCGATTTTAACGGGTGAAGCAGGTGTCGGTAAAACAGCCGTCGTTGAAGGCTTGGCAGTAAGAATAGCAATAGGCGATGTACCAGATATTTTAAAGAACGTCGAGTTGATGAGTTTGGATCTCGGGCTTTTACAAGCAGGTGCAGGAGTAAAAGGTGAATTCGAAAATCGCTTAAAAAATGTGATCAAAGAAGTACAGAGTTCGACAAACCCAATAATTATATTTATTGATGAAGCTCACACATTAATTGGCGCGGGCAATCAAGCAGGCGCTGGCGATGCAGCTAACTTGTTGAAACCCGCGTTGGCTAGAGGTGAACTAAGAACTATTGCAGCCACCACATGGGCTGAGTATAAAAAATATATCGAAACTGATGCAGCCCTGACACGACGTTTTCAGGTGGTCAAAGTAGAAGAGCCAACAGAGTCACAAGCAATTGTCATGTTGCGTAGCATAACTCCTAGTTTAGAAAAACATCACAATATTACTGTTCTAGATGAAGCCGTGGTCAGCGCAGTTACTTTATCGCATCGTTACATAACAGGGAGACAACTGCCTGATAAATGCGTCAGTTTGCTTGATACTGCATGTGCACGAGTAAACTTAAGCCAAAGTACGACACCGGCAGCTATCGAAAACTATACGACTCAATTACAGGATATTGATTTTGAAGTTGAAAGACTGATTGCAGAAGGAAAAGATGGGCGAGACCATCAGGAAGTATTAATAGATTTAGAAGTAAAAAAGTTAGCGTTAGAATCTTCAAAGTCTGAACTCAGTGATCGATGGACTCAAGAAAAAAAATATTTAAAAGAAATAGCTGCGATTCGCAAAGACATTGAAACACAAACGTTAAAAAATAAAGAAAATGGCGGTCAAAAAGAAACGGCAACTGATCGAAAAAAACTATCAGCATTAAGTAAAAAATTACAAGATGTAAGAAGTACGCTACAAAAGTGTCAAAGTGATTTACCTTTGATTTATGAGTGTGTAGATAGCCAAGTAATCGCAGAAGTTGTGGCAGATTGGACTGGCATCCCTGTAGGACGAATGCAGCATGATGAAATTGCTAACGTTCTCGCATTGAAAGATTCGCTAGAAAAAAGAGTTGTTGGTCAATCACATGGACTTTCTGCGATTGCAAAATCGATTCAAACAGCACGAGCAGGATTGAGTGACCCTAAGCGCCCAGTGGGTGTTTTTATGTTGGTAGGTCCGAGTGGTGTAGGAAAAACCGAAACTGTTATGGCCTTAGCGGAACAACTTTATGGCTCGGAGCAAAGTTTAACCGTTATTAATATGTCGGAATTTAAGGAAGAGCACAAAGTCTCTTTATTAATGGGATCTCCACCCGGTTATGTTGGTTATGGCGAAGGTGGCGTGCTTACTGAAGCTGTAAGAAGAAAACCCTATAGCGTTGTTTTGCTAGATGAAATGGAAAAAGCGCATCCCGGCGTGCAAGATATTTTTTATCAAGTCTTCGATAAAGGTATTTTACGTGATGGAGAAGGAAGAGATATCGATTTTAAAAACACCGTTATCATTATGACGAGTAATACGGCGAGCGAACAAATCGAAACATTATGTGCAGACCCTGAAACGAAACCATCTCCTTCTGGTTTGTTGGATACAATTGGCGATACTCTGCGCCAAACGTATAAGCCTGCGTTTCTTGGTCGAATCAATGTTGTTCCTTACTTTCCTTTGGAAGCAGAATGGTTGAGTAAAATTGCTGAAATGCAATTGAATATAATTAAGCAGCGTGTGCAAAAAAACTACAAAGTTTCGCTAAGGTTTACAGACAAATTGTTGAGCTTTATTGTTGCACAATGCGAAGAGTCAGATACAGGCGCAAGACAATGTGCTGCTATATTGAACAATACATTGTTGCCGACATTGTCCGAAAAATTATTACAATCACTCGCTGAAGAAAAAATATTTTCCCAGGTATTAGTGGATTTAAATGACGCTAATAACTTTGTCATAAAGTTGTCTAATTTAAAAATAAAATCTGTAAAAAATAAAACAAAAAAAATGGAAAAAACATTACAAAAATAGAAAATAAGTGAAAAAATGTGAGAAAAATACCATTGTTTTTTTCTCGTATGTTGTATACTGCCGAGGCTTTTAAAAATGACTTAAAAGCGTTAACTTGATTTGCAATTGATAAGGAAAAGGAATAGTTATGTCTATATTCGTAAACTACGAAGGAATTAAAGGTGAGTCTTCTGACAGCGGCCATAAAGGCTGGATGGACGTTGAATCTGTGTCGTGGGGCGTTGGTCGTCAAATCAACTCAAGCACTGCAACACAAGGTGACCGTGAGTCATCTAACGCGGTGATTAGTGATTTGCAAATCACTCGTTTCATGGATAGCGCGACTCCAAAGCTTTTCATTGAATCTTGCTGTGGTAATGGTAAAGAAGTAAAAATCCATTTAACTAAAACTGGTTCTGGAACTGGTGCTGACGTTTACATGGAATACACTTTAAAGAATGCGCTAATCAGCAGCTATTCTGTAAATGGTGTAGGTCAAGACACTAATCGTCCAACTGAAGTTTTAAGTATTAGCTTTGTTGACGTTGAAGTGAAATACACTCCATATGATGAAGATGGTAGTGCTGAAGCAGCGATTGCTGTTGGTTACGATACTGCAACTAACACTAAGCGTTAATTGCTTTTGTCCAACACTGCATTAATGCAGTGTTGGATATTTATTGCTTTAACGTTTGATTGCTCTATTAAGACATCTTTTATTAAATATTTTATATATTTGTTTTTATGAAAAATACATATGTAAGATATTTGCTCATTCTTACTTCCTTTCCCACACAAGGAATATCTAAAAGCAAGCATTACCAACCTCAAAGTTCTCCCATCATTTTGTGTTGGTTTATAAAGGATTAATACCCTAGGCATCGGTTTTATTAAGGATAGTTATGTCAACCGGAACTGCAACGCAATCCCATCGATTAGTTAAACTGAACACCGTTCTTGGTGAAAAAGCCCTCATACCTTCGCGTTTTAACAGCTCAGAATCCATGTCTGGTGGTTTTTCTTTTAGCGTCAACGCTTTTTCTGAATCGCGTCATGATTTAACGGCTAAAGACCTTGTTGGTAGTCAAGTGACTATTGGTCTTGTCAAAAGCGACGATAAGATTCGTTATTTTAATGGATTTGTTCAAGAAATTACTGCTTTAGGCAGCGAGCGTGACGGGCAAAAAAGTAATTACAAGTTATATGTCGTCTCTTGGGCTCAACTGCTAATGATGAAGCGGGTAGATACTCGTATTTTTCAAGAAAAGAATATAGAAGAAATTCTTAAAGATGTTTTTGCTGAGTATGGAGACAACGCAAAATTCAAATTTAATTTAAAATCGACACATGTCGCGCGCAGATTTTGCGTTCAATATAATGAGTCTGACTGGAATTTTTTTAATCGATTGTGTGCGTTAGAAGGTATCGCTTATTATTTCAAGCACGAAAATGGTAAGCATGTTCTACATATCATTGATGATGAAAGCGGTTGTGACACGCTCTCTCCGAAAACGGTAAAAATCCAATCACAGCATTCAAAAGAAGATTTCCTTTCAAATTGGCAAAACTCTAGCCGATTTATTACGGGTAAATATAGTCAACGTAATTATAACTATCTAAAACCGACAACACTTTCTCCGACTGAGCATCTTGCCAAAACGGATGTTTCTCTCGCTAAAGGTATTGAGTCATATCAGTACAGTGAGTTTTCTCATGATAAAACTGAAGCTGCTACAGATATCAAGAAAAGGGCTGGAGTTGGCACCCAAAAAGCGGTTAGTTCTACCGCTACAGGAAACTGCCGACATCTTGTTATCGCAACTCATTTTGATCTTGATTTGGCTAGTGGCGGTAAATTTGCCGACAAAGGAAAAGAATTTACTTTTTCCAAAGTTAATATTGCGGCTGATGATGCGTCTGGTATTTTGAGTTGTCAGATTGAAGCAATTCCTAAGGGAGAATTGCTATATCCTATAGCCGACCACCCCAAAATAAGTGGGCTGCAAACTGCAGTTGTAACAGGGCCAGCAGGTGAGGAAATACATACTGATGAGCTAGGCCGAATCAAAGTCCAATTCCATTGGGATCGTTTGGGTAAACTTGATCAAAAATCAACTTGCTTTCTTAGGGTTATGCAAAGCTTTGCTGGGCCAAATTTTGGCGCTCATTTTACACCAAGAATAGGGCAAGAAGTTGTCGTTGCGTTTGAAAATGGCAATCCAGATAGGCCTTTTGTTATTGGTGGTTTATATCATCAAGAAAATAAACCGCCTTATGGTGCGCAAAGTGGCACGCGTGCAGGTATACGTACTCGATCAAGCAAAGGTGGCAGCCAAACAAATTTTAATGAATTGTATTTTGAGGATGACAAGGGTAAAGAAGAAGTTTATCTGCAGGCAGAAAAGGATCATAACGTCTGGGTTAAAAATGATGAATGTATAAAAATTGATAACGACAAGAAACAAGAAGTAGCCAAAAACGAAACTAATCAAGTCGGAGAAAATTTAAGTATTAAGGTGGGTAAAAAAGTATTTATCGATGCGGGTACAGAAATACTGCTTCAAGTGGGTGGCAGCGCCATTAAAATTACCGGCAGCAAAATCGAAATTAGCTCTACTACCGTTGATGTTAACGGTAGCACCATCAAACTGAATTAACACGGAATTTGAGTTATGGGTTCAAAGAGCGAACAACCTGCCGCACGCTTAGGTGATATTGGTTCCAACCATGGTCCGTGGCCACCAACGCCAATTATTGCTGGTAGCGGGAATGTGTTAATCAATTCAATTCGAGCTGCACGCAAAGGCGATGCCGTGCTACTGCATGTGATCCCTAATAATCCTCCGCATCCCCGTTCTATAAAAGAAGGCTCCAATAGTGTATTAATTAACAGCATTCCAGCGGCGCGAGTTTCCGATGCTATTAGTTGTGGCGGTAAAGTCGCTACCGGTTCTGGTAATGTAATGATTGGCGATACCCCAAAATTACTTGCCCATGAAAAACTAGAAATCCCCCCGATCGTTTTTCCTAGCCAAGCTGGCAAGCAGGGCAAAGGGCTAATAGCTGAACCACAAAACGACAGCAGTTTGAGCGCCAGCGAGCCAGTGATGTACACTCCCGATCCACCGACACCTTCTTTGACGCCTGAAAACCAAGCATTTATTGATCAGAATGCTCAAACGATTGTTAGAAAAGCGCAGCAACTTGATAGAAATGAACCTGCGAATACAGACATCACTGATTTAGCAGAAGCGATGATGGCCGCAGCAACGGCACTTGATGGTGGTGGTGGCCCCGTGCTTGCCAAAACAATCGATGAGGCGTTGGGTCGGTTAGAAAATGCGAGACGGGTAATTGAACACGCTAAAGCGAACGGTGACTCGCTTCCCTCGTCACCATTTACGCTTGAGGAAAAGCAAGCCATTGTTGCAAATGGTTTGGAAGAAAACATTTTAGTTCGAGTTATTAAAAGGGATCATGCGGAAGATGACGGTAAAATTGCTCGTGCAAGTAATGGTAAGCAAGTTTATTTCACTGCGCCATTGTCACAGGTAGAGCATGGCGATAGCCAAGCAAAAGAATTGCTAAATGCATTTGGTACACATTATGACCCTGCTGCAAAATACACTCTGCTAGTAATGGATCGGCAAAAGCTGGCTGACTTGGGTGATACAGAAAGCATCATCCCAACCTTTGAAAATCTAAATACAATGATTGCTGACAATCCAAACATTGGTGTTGATGCGGATGTCGCCAGACAAGTACTTAATTCAGAGTTTGCACCTAAGTATGAAAAAATTTCTAAAGCGGCAGAGGCTAGTGGTGTTGATCTAAGTGATGCATCTGACGCGAAGCAGCTTGCTGTTAAGATGGGCTTTTCATCGGAGGAAGCTGAATTGCTGCAAAAACGTCATCAGATTGCCAAAGATATTAGTGCTTGGGATATTTTTCAAGGTAATGGTATGACCAGAGATACTAACTTTACCCATCCTGTAGATGGCCCAGTAGAAGTGTTCACGTTTGATCGTAAACCACTTGATTTAGGTGACCTTGAATCTCAGGGTGCTTTAACTAGGTTAGAATTGAATTGAGACCTTGTCGATGAAAGAGCTTACTAATTTAAATCCCAACACGCTGCAAGATGATGCGAGGGTCGTATTTAGCTATGCTGAACGCAGTGGTAAATTTGATTATGAATATTTTTACTTTTTGATAATAGATAACGATTATGCTATCTGGGCGTATCGTACATTCAGGCCGGAACGAACAATACAGGGTGAGCAAGAGCCAGAAACGTGGTTAGGAGGAACACTCCTAGAGTTTCCTAAGCAAGCCCTTCCTTGGTTTATCAAATCGATTGAAGAAAAATTTTTTAAAACCGAAGCCGAAGGCGGATTAAAAAAAGGAGAGTTTACATATTCAGAGATATTTAATGATGAAAAAATGGTGGTTAAACGCATGTTCGGTTTGCCTGGATATGCGCTTTCAAATTTTGCTCGCCAGAGCTACGCTTATACCACTTTAAAATCTCCACAATGCGCTGAATTCACTGATCAGATGCTTTTCGATAATGGTTTGTTTGACCAACTCAAACAGCTCGGAGAGAAGATAGCACGCGGACAGCTTTAGCGATCGATTTATGGACATCGTTCCGCGAAAAATAAGAGCGCTGTCAAATTTGATTTTAATTTCAAGCTAGTTCTAAATCCCTTCGAATAATTGATTAACAAATAGTTATTGCAGGGTGTCAACGAGCTCAGTGTGAATCTTAAAAATATAAGTTTAAATGTTTTAAGGGTCTTGCTTTAAAAAGGAAATGTTTATTGCTTAAAAGCTGGTAATAAAAGCTAAAAAATAACCAGTTTTTCATTCGAAAAGCTGTTAAATATCAATAGCATGGCTCTTGATGAATAGGCTCCTAAAAGTGTTTGACATCAAATCAAAATCGCGTAGAATGCGCAGCTCTTCAGAAAGGGTGGTTAGCTCAGCTGGGAGAGCATCGCCCTTACAAGGCGAGGGTCACAGGTTCGATCCCTGTACCACCCACCAAGATTTTGCCTAGTTTTACTAGTCAAGCATGCGGACCGGTAGTTCAGCTGGTTAGAATGCCGGCCTGTCACGCCGGAGGTCGCGGGTTCGAGTCCCGTCCGGTCCGCCATTTTATGACTTCCTTTCAAATCACCTTCTAGTTTCACATCCTTGTTTATCTGAGCACATTTGTAACTTATTAATTTTATTGTATTTTATCTTTTTCGTTTCGCCCCGATTCGCTTCTAAAACTTCATATGCTCTTTTTGTTTGAAATTTAGCGTTTTCTAACTGGTAATGTCATTAGACTGACTTATAGTTAATAGACTATTAAATGGAATGAGAGGAGATGAAATGGAAGCATATCTTGAAGAGCTGCTAGAAAAACAATTACTAGAATATTTAAATGAAGACTTCTTAGATGATGAAGATTTACTGGATGAGTTAGTTGAAGTCTGAACCCTATGATTGGGGTGTTTATTGACTTTTATTCCATGTTGGTAGGGTTAGATCAAAATACCAAAGTAAATAGCATAATGTTTGTGTAAGGACTTGGTTTACTGTAAAAAATACCGGTGTTTAAGCCAAGAATTATTACAAATTGACTATCTGATCACACTGCAATTTTCTGTTGTCGCCCATAATTAATATACATAGGTTTTATATCAATTTAGGGTTTTTCTCATTTAAGAAGTGATGTCTTATTTGGGATGGTTTAAGGTTTTGCATGGTTTCGTCAGATACAGAATTCTCAGAAGCAATTATCTTTATTGCCCAAAATCGGATTAGCCGAGAGATGCTCTATTCTGAATTTGAAGCGATTTTAGATGGTTTTATCCCACTTCCTGATCTGGCAAACAACCGTTGTCATGCAGTTTATCTCCGCGTAAATTCTCGATTAGCAATAACCTCAACAGTATTTTTTAATATTAAATTTGGCTCTGATGGCCACCCTGATAAACGTTGGAATGTTCCCCTTGAGCAATTAGCAGATAACTCTGCACGTGGTCCTGATCTTGGTGCGGGACCGATACGGTTGGCTTGTCATAGCCAGTGTTGTATTGCTTGGCAGAGACAAAATCTTTGGGATCCTGACATGAGTCCAGGTTCCAATAATTTCGTTCTGTTGAGAAAAGCAATTAGCGCCAATCGATTAGGGCTTCGTTTTGTTGAAGAAGTTGAAAATGAAGAGCCTACTCTAGAATTATTGAATTCTCGCAGAAAAATTGATGAGCAGGAAATAGAGCAAAGATTATCAACAAAAATCCAAAAAGTTTACGAACAAAAATTTCGTGATCGACAGGCACAGGTTTTAAAAGAGCAGCGCTTAAGAATTTTAACATTAAATTCGAAACGTAAATTGGAGTCCCAACAACTTCAATTAACGCATCAGCAGCGTATAAACGATTATCGCAATCAAATTGATAGTTACGAGAAAAAAATAACTATTACTGAAGAGCGGAATAAAGAGTTAAAAGAGGTTGTAGAGGCTCAGGCTCAAAAAGTCGAAGGTTTGCGAGAATATTTTGAAAACAAACTTAAAAATGTTCAGTTGGATGAAAATTTTCAATTGCAGTCAATGCAGGAAAATGTGGAAGCTGAAGTTTCTGCAAAAATTGAAGCGGCAACTTTGGATCTTCGCGAGCAATTGCAAATGCGCGAAATCGAATTAATGTACCGTGCTGAACAAGAGTTAAGTTTAGAAGAGGAAATTCAAAGATTACGTGATGAAAGCCAGCGTTTATTAGGTAATAGCAGCGAGCAATTATTAGAGAAATTAGAGAACGCTGGACTAAATTTTGTTGCTTATCATGCTGGAGCAGGGCATCTAACAGTTCCCCTTGAAGATATGAGCCGTTATTTAGAAAATCCAATTGCTTATGTCGCCGTTAAATGTGGTGTGACGGAAAAACATTATCGCGAATGGTTAACTCATCATAAATCACCTTCGTGTCAGGCTCTAACTGATCGAGGTGAAGTCTGCGCTGATTATATTGAGCGTGTACCGACTCCGGGTCAATTTCATCCAGGTGAGAACGATCGTTGTGATCAGCATCGTTCAACACCTTTAGCCAAAGTGGCTTTACTTCGTCCTTAATTCAAACCCTTTCATTCTTTATTTTGTAAAACGCTGTGAATACGAGCGGCCATTGTTTGGTTCCCATTCTTTTTTCTGTGTCTTCGGTTTAATTCGTTTTTATCCTTAAATTATTAAATCAATAAAGCATTGTTATTTATTGCAGTATCAATTTATTTTGAAAAATCCTGCTTGTCTTTTTCTTACAAAAAATGTCACTGATAAATAAATACCTTAGATACCCTCACAACTTTAACGATAGGTTAGTTATTACTTAGCCTCTCTGAATAGAACACTTTCAGTGATTTCAGTAAATTAAGGACCACTTCAAGTCATGATTTATTCTTATTTTTGAGAAGATAAGATAAACCTAGATTTACTAACCGTTTTTGGCACCAAAGCTGCAAGTACCAAGGTCAACGTTAATGAGATATTGGGATAGGCAGTAATTCCCGATAAATATGAAAGTAAGAGTGTCGAGTAGTAATGTTAACTAACCTTCTAGGGCTAATAGTTGACAGTTTTCGTCACTTGAATCATCGGCAAACATTATGACAAAAAAATCAGAGACAGAAGCCGAAATTAAGCAGTTTGGAGAGGGTGGCAATATGAAAAGCACAGCATTAGTGGATAGCGGTGTGGCACGCGGCGATGAGAATCCTGATTTGGGCCGAGAGAGAATGATTGGCTTGGACAAGCAGGCTATGCAAAGCGCCAGTAAAAGTGAGCGTGAATTAGATCTCGATATACACTTAGCCCGCTCCCTATCTCCTTTAAACGCTTTGACGGAAAGCCATTTAGCTGAATTATTGCGAAATAGCACGATTGAGGTGGTATTTCGTGGGCAAGCTCTTTTTGAGTCTGGCTCTTATGATGGTCAGCACATTTATCTTTTGCATGGTGATATTGAGCTTCTTGATAACAACAGTGAAGTCACATTGATTCGGGCGGGAAATAGCGCTCTGCCGATTGCTCATCATCAGCCCAGAACTTCCCGAGCTATGGCGAAATCTGATTGCAGTGTTTTGCGGGTAGATAGTGAATACTTGGATAAAATGCTGGCTTGGAGCCAAGTGGCAGAATACCTGTTGTTAGATATTTCATATCAGCGTGACCTTGATGAAGACGCTGAATGGATGATGACAATCTTAAAGTCGAATCTATTTTTCAAAGTACCTCCTACCAATGCGCATGTTATTTTTGATCGACTCAAAACTATGATGGTAGGTGCTGGAGAAGCCGTTTTACGCCAAGGCGAAATCGGCGATAACTGTTATTTTATTAAGCAAGGCAAAGCAGAAGTTCGTCAGTCTCCGGATGGTATTACGCCACCAGTCAAGATCGCAGAGATTGCTGAAGGTCGTTGCTTTGGTGAAGATGCATTAGTGAATGAAGCTGTTAGAAATGCATCAGTCATCATGCAAACTGATGGTGTTTTGATGTACATCTCTAAACGTGATTTCTTGAAATTGCTTAGAGAGCCAAAAGTAGCGACAGCAGACACGAAAGAAGTCCAAGAGCTTATCGATCAGGGCGCTGTTTGTATTGATGTGAGAACAGTTGAAGAGTACGAAAAAGGTCATTTGGAGAAGGCAATTAATATTCCGCTAAATCTCCTTCGCATTAAGACTCGTTTACTTGATAAAGATACGCAATACGTTATTTACTGCGATACAGGTCGACGTAGTCGAGCTGCGACTCATTTATTGAAGAAAGGAAAGCTCAATGCTGTAGCGCTTCTGGGCGGATTGAAAAGTGCTGCTAAAGAATTGCCTCTACAGACAGATAACCATGATTTTGTATTGAAAGACGGAAACGTCGTCCAAGGTCAGTAACCCACGCATAGTAATCTAGAAATAGTAACTTCATAGTATTCCTCCCTAAGTAGTAATTTGGCGTCCATTTGGACGCTTTTTTTTGTCTTTTTGATGGGTGTTTCCCTTTGATCGTCTTTAAACGCGAGAGTTACCTAAATACTTTTCTTACGGTGGCAGAGAATGTGCGACGCTTTCACGAGGCTCATATACCGGTATAATGTCCAGCCGATTTAATGAGTAGTCAGCATGCCCGAAACAACACCTTTCCATTTCACTTCTATTGGAGTGATTGGCCGTCTTGATAGTGAAAAAGCTGTCTATAGCCTTGAGCGCTTAACAGCGTATTTAGAATCTCGAAATGTGGAAGTAATATTAGAGGAGGGGACTGCCAGCGTATTATCTAAGAATGGTTTTTCTATTGTTGATAAAGCTGAGCTAGGGAAAAAATGTGACTTGGTGATAGTCGTGGGTGGTGATGGCAGTATGTTGGCGGCGGCAAGTGCACTGGCTCGTTACAATGTCCCCTTACTTGGCGTAAACCAAGGGCGGCTAGGTTTTTTGACGGACATTTCGCCAGATGATATTGAGCCTTTAGTCGGCGATGTACTCGAAGGAAAATATTTAAAAGAAACGCGATTCATGCTCGGCATGTCGGTGATTAGAAATGGCGAAACCATTGGTACAGGCGAAGCGTTGAATGACGTTGTTGTTCATCCCGGTAAATTTATTCGTATGATTGAATTTGCTCTCCATATTGACGATCAATTTGTTTATAACCAGCGCTCTGATGGAATTATTATTTCAACGCCGACGGGTTCTACAGCTTATGCGCTAAGCGCAGGTGGTCCCTTAGTGCATCCTCGAATGGACGCGATAGCATTAGTGCCAATGAATCCGCATACGCTTAGCAGTCGAACGATTGTTGTCGATGGAAGCAGCGAAATAAAATTAGTGATCGGCGAAAATAATACCGCCTTTCCTCATGTCACTTGCGATGGTCATTCCCATGTTGTTACGGAACCTGGCGATGAAATTCATGTCCATAAGCATCCATGGAAGTTAAATTTAATTCATCCTCTCAATCATAACTTTTATGATACTTGTCGGTCCAAATTAGGTTGGCAATCTCAGTTTACAAAGTAAGGCATTTTTTGAATACGTTTAAAGATTCTTATGGTCAGTTGTGGCATGAAGTCATTGTATTGCCCATTGAAAAAGATATGTCAGCGCTCTCATCATTGCTTTATCAGCAGCGAGTAGAGTATCGCATCACCGAAAATAATGGACAGCAAATTGTTTGGGTGAAAAATCCAGAATTAATTCCACAGCTACAAGAATTTGTTCAGCAATGGCAAGCTGGCGAAGTTGAAATCGTCCGAAATGAAGAGGCTGAATCATCTTTTCAATCAAGCCACCTATCGGTTAACAACGAAAACCTTAAATCCCAAATGATTTCGGCGCCGATCACTGTCATATTGTTGGCCCTGTGTTTTGCAGGCACTTTAATAGTCGGCCTAAATATTAGAACTTTAGATTATAGTTTGTTTACTTTTTCTGATTTTTATAGCTCGCGTGTTGCACTTGGTACCTCGTTGCATTTTCCTTATAGCCAGCCATGGCGCTTTATAACTCCAATATTTTTACATTTTGGCATTATGCATATTTTGGGCAATGCGTTGTTTTTGTGGTATTTCGGAGCACGATTAGAAAAAGTGTTTAGACCATTTCTGTATATTTTCTTTATAGCTGTCGTCGGGATAGTTTCGAATGTCGCACAATACGCTTGGGAACTTAATGGGAACTTCGGTGGTTTCTCCGGCGTAAACTATGCATTTGTAGGCTATATTTTAATTCGCCAGCAGATGATGCCTGACCATCGTCTAAACGTTCCCAGTGGTTTGATTTGGTTTCCAATTATCACCATGGTGTTAGGTATGTTTGGCGTTATAGATTTTTTAGCGGGTGGTGGAATTGCGAATACTGCTCATGCTACTGGTTTTGTTTTAGGTTTGACTTGGGCATTTTTAACTTGTTTGTCAGCGTTAAAGAAATAATATTTAAACTCTATTTTTAAAATATAGTCGTTAATTACATTTGTGAAAGATCGAAAGAAAGAGATTCAACTATGGATTTTGAAAAACTCCTTAATAGCATTACTCCAGATATTTATAAAAATTTGAAGCAATCAGTTGAGCTAGGTAAGTGGCCTAACGGCCAAGCATTAACAAAAGAGCAGACAGCACTATGTTTGCAAGCAATGATTCGCTACGAGGAAAAACATCTTCCTGAAGAACAGCGTACCGGCTATGTAGAACCTAAAAAGCCCACAGCATGTGGTGATCATTCTCATGATGATCTGGATGAAGAAAAAGCCATTAAGTGGGATTTGTGATTAAAACTATTCAGAGGAAAAAGTTGTGAAAGACGCAACACCAAAAGCTATTTATTTAAAAGACTATTTGCCGCCAGCATTTTTAATTACCACTACAGATTTAGTTGTAGAATTAAATGATGATGTGACCATAGTGACATCATCATTGATGATAGAGAGAAACCCAGATCCTAAAGCAGATAAAACAAAAGACTTAGTACTGAACGGTGGGAAATTATCATTAATCAGTGTCAGTATTGATGATAAGTTATTAGAAAGCCGTTCTTTTGTTGCAGATGAAAACGGGCTGACGGTCAACAATGTCCCAGAAAGTTTTACATTAACAACCGTAGTTGAAATAAAACCTCAAGACAATACTACGCTGGAAGGGCTCTATCGATCACACTCGATGTATTGTACTCAGTGTGAAGCTGAAGGCTTTCGGAATATTACCTACTACCTTGACCGTCCAGATGTCATGAGTGAATTCACCACAAAAATTATTGCCGATAAAAAAAAATTTCCTGTTTTGTTAGCTAACGGTAACTCAATAGGTGAGGGCGATTTAGACAACGGTCGTCATTGGCGACAATGGCATGATCCTTTCAAAAAACCTTGTTACCTTTTTGCAATGGTCGCGGGTAATTTATCGAAAATCGACGACAAATTTACGACACAATCAGGTCGTGAAGTGACACTACAAATTTTTGTGGAACCCAAAGATTTAGATAAGTGCGATCATGCCATGACTTCTCTTAAAAATTCCATGAAGTGGGATGAGGAGGTTTACGGCCGTGAATACGATCTTGATATTTTTATGATCGTAGCGGTTGATGATTTCAATATGGGCGCAATGGAAAACAAAGGCCTGAACATTTTCAACACCTCTTGTGTTCTTGCGAAACCTGAAGTTACTACCGACGCTGCTTTTCAACGAGTTGAAGCCGTTGTGGCGCACGAATATTTTCATAACTGGTCTGGCAACCGCGTTACTTGTCGTGATTGGTTTCAATTAAGTTTGAAAGAAGGTTTTACGGTATTTCGTGATTCGCAGTTCTCGTCTGATATGGGGTCGCCGACAGTTAAGCGTGTAGAAGATGTTTCTATCCTACGAACCATGCAATTTGCAGAAGATGCAGGGCCGATGTCACATCCCGTACAACCATCTTCTTTTATCGAAATATCCAATTTTTATACGCTAACCATTTATGAAAAAGGTGCTGAAGTTGTCCGCATGATTCATAACTTGTTAGGCCCAGAATTATTCCGAAAAGGGAGTGATTTATATTTTGATCGACATGATGGGCAAGCAGTAACCATAAACGAATTTACGGATGCGATGGAGTTTGTGTCAGGCCGTGATCTGACGCAGTTTAAACATTGGTATACGCAAGCGGGCACACCTATCATCGCCGTTACTGATCAATATGATGCGAAAAATAAAACCTATACGTTGACCGTTAAGCAATCTTGCCCCTCTACGCCTAAACAACCGGCTAGTGAAAAACTGCCATACCATATTCCTTTAGCAATGGGTTTGATTGGTCAAGAAGGGGAGTTAACTGCTTCTTTAGGAAACAACGCGGAAAAAAGTATAGCTAATCATTTTGTGTTAGAAGTTACTCAACCAGAACAAAGTTTTGTTTTTACTGATGTCCAAGAAAAGCCAGTTCCTTCATTGTTGAGAGATTTTTCAGCGCCGGTTCGTTTGCGTTATGACTATAGTCGGGAAAATTTACTGCAATTAATTCGTTTAGAGCAAGATGGTTTTTCTCGTTGGGATGCATGCCAGAGCTTGGGTGTTAAATTAATTCGGGAAATGATGGCAGTCAATGATATTTCGAAAGCAACAACGGATATGGATTTTATTGCAGCGTTAAGAGAAATATTACTGGATGAATCTCTTGATCCCGCCATGGTTGCTTTAATGTTGAGTTTGCCCACTGAAGCGTATTTAAGTGAGCTTTCTGACGTTGTCGATATTGATGGTATTCATAGTGCGCGAGAAAAAATTCGATTCGATATAGCCACTCAATTAGCTGATTTATTGGAAAGCGTGTACGAGCGTTTCAATAGCAACGAAAAATACCAAGCAACGGCAGAACAAATCGCAAGACGTAGTTTGAAAAATACGGCATTACAGTATTTGTCGATGTTGAGTAGCCACGGCGATGCCCATAAATATGTTGAAAAAGCGATCACGCAATATAAAACAGCCAATAACATGACCGATACGCTGGGTGCTTTACGGGCCATAGTGAACAGTAAGAATGACACCGCGATCAAATATGCCGATGAAGCACTGTCTGATTTTTATGAGTGCTTTAAAGATGAGCCATTAGCCATCGATCAATGGTTAATGTTACAGGCGACTTCAAATAACAATGTGGAATCAACAAGTTTAGAAAAAGTAAAAGCGCTCATGACTCATCCTTGTTTTTCATTGAAGAATCCCAACAAAGTAAGGTCGCTTATTGGTGCTTTCTGTAATGGGAATTTGGTTTCTTTCCATGCAGAAGACGGCTCTGGTTATCAATTTTTGGGTGAGCAAGTGAAGGCCTTGAATGCAATAAATCCGCAAATTGCCTCTCGTCTAGTGACTCCGCTTACTCGTTGGAAGAAATATGACGAAAAGCGACAACAGTTAATGAGAAAAGAGCTGGAAGTAATTAAAGCTGATCCTGCTTTATCAAAAGATGTTTTTGAAGTGGTGAGCAAAAGTTTGCAGCAGGAAAATTAACTTGAGAGATGTTTTTTTAGAGATTGTTTTGTAGAGTTTTATTTCTCTGTTCGGTGAAATTGTTCCGAACAGAGAAAAAGATAAAGATAAAAAAGGAGAGCGTAAAAAGCCTAGTGGGCGTTAGCCACATTGACCCAAAGAGTAAGCTTTTGTCCGGGTTGAATATATTTACTTTTTCGCAATGTATTCCAATTCACAATGTCGTTTACCGCTAGGTTAAACCGATCTGCAATACGATGAAGTGAATCACCGCTACGAACTTGATAAGCAACTTTACGGAGCAATGGATTGCTGCTGTTTGAGCTAGCTTGAGAGTTTTGCGAGGAAGCGACTTTGGTATTCTCGGTCCACACGACTAATTCTTTTCCTATCTTCAAAGGATCTTTTGGAGACATCCCATTCCATTTTGCTAGCTTGCTGGCGTTCACTTTATAACTGCGTGCAATTTTCCAAAAACTGTCGCCAGATTTGACGTGATAAATATTCTTAGTTGAGTTTGCTGTTCCGGAACGATCTTGTTTTTGTTTTGTACGCTGATTGTCACTGAATGCGTAGTATTGTGAAGATTTTGTGGCTTTCGGAATCAATAAATTTTGTTTAACTCGAATGGTGTTATTTTTAAGCTTGTTAACTTTACGAATGGTGTCGACGCTGGTGTTAAATTTCCTAGCGATTTTGGATAAAACGTCACCCGATTGTACCGTGTAATTTTCCCAAACCATTCGTTGATCAGGTGGGTATTGTTTGAGATTGCGTTCGAATTTGTCAGCAACTTCTACCGGCACCAATAATTGATGAGGACCGTTTGGATCAGTAGCCCATTGATTAAATCCAGGATTTAAATACGATAAATCTTTAATCTCTATTTCGGCGAGTTCAGCCGCTTTTGCTAGATCAATTTGTGAATCAACATTAACGGCTTTATAGAATGGTTTATCCAAAATTGGATTCAGCTTAACGTTGTGATGGTTGGGGTCTTGAACAATTTGCGAGAGTGCTAGAAGTTGCGGAACATAAGCGCGGGTTTCCCTAGGAAGCTTCAATGACCAGAAGTCGGTAGGTTTACCAGCTTTTTTATTTCGTCTCACAGCCTTACGAACATTACCTTCACCTGTGTTGTAGGCAGCAAGCGCCAACAACCAGTCCCCATCAAAGAACTTATGAAGATAGGTTAAATATTTAATGGCGGCATCGGTAGAGGCTTCAATATCTCGTCGACCGTCATACCAGTAATTTCTCTCTAGCTTAAACCGCTTTGCTGTACCGGGAATAAATTGCCACATGCCGGATGCTCGACCATGTGAATAAGCAAAAGGATCAAAAGCGCTTTCTACGATGGGAAGAAGTGCTAATTCAAGAGGGAGCCCTTTGGCTTCTAGCTTTTCGACAATGCCGTACATGTATCGATTGGCTCTCTCTGTAACTCTTGGCATATAGGTTTTTTGTTTTGCATACCATTTCCGGTGTGTCTCAATGCGTTTGTTATCGGTATATGGAATGGCAAAACCACTACGAATTCGCCGCCATAAATCTCCGTAGGCGGGGCCTTGATAGGCGGCATAGGCATCTTCAGACGTTAAGCAATTGGGGTCCAGAGATAATGGGCTCGATGATCTGTTGGCTTGTATCGAACCAAAAGACGGGGCGTTAGTTTCTGTTAACGGGGTGTTTTCATATTCGATCGAGTCATTGGCTGTGTTTGCAGAGAAATTTTTGAGTTGGCTGCATGCAGTCATTGTTAATGATGCTGTAACAAGAACAGCTAATAATGAGATGGCTTTGATGTGTTTTGGCGCTGTTCTTTTCATAAGTGGCATCAGTTATAAAGCGGTTCTTTTTAATTCAATTGATTAATTCTGATCAGGGATTGTATGGACGCTAAGAGTAGGGGTCAATAAAACCGATCTTAATACTCGAAGCGCTATCCCGCCTAAATTAAATATTCTTAATAAACAATAAATTAACTTCTGTTTTGAAAGTCATCTCTAGATCACAAAAACTAAAGATGGCCGTTATGAACGCCCTAAAACCTTAACTCGTTGGCATTTTCTAGCCTGTGAATGAGTGTTTGTTGAGGAGTCCTGACATAAATGCGTTGGTTGGCAAGTGAAAAATTTGTTTAATTAACAACCTAGATAAAGTGTAGCCTGTAAGAGGTTGGCTTTTTTCATGTGGTCGTAGGAGAAGCTCACTTGTCTGAAGTAAAAAGTATTTTTAGTATTTTGTGAGTCTGCTGGCCATTGTTGGGGTTGAAGTTTGAGTATAAATTCAAAACCTAAAAATTATCCTTCCATTGCCTGATGGCTCCAAAGATCTCTTCTTCTGAAGTAAGAGTGTTTCCAGCATAGCTTTCTGCACTTTGAACAACTGAGGGAATATGACACCTTAGAAAGGGATTGGTTGCCTTCTCTAAGCCGATGTTGGTCGGGATGGTGGATAGATTTTGTTCTCGTTTTGCTGTCTCTCGTGTGACTCGCTCTAGCAGCTCTTGATTCTTAGGCTCCACGGCCGAAGCAAACGCTAAGTTGGCAAGTGTGTATTCGTGAGCGCAATACACCAGTGTTTCATCGGGGAATGCCATGTATTTCGAAAGAGAGTGGTGCATTTGAGCGGGCGTCCCTTCAAATAATCGCCCACAACCTGCGGCAAAAAGGGTATCCCCTCCAAAAAGGGCTGGTTTGCCTTTATTGTGATTGCCTAATGACTTTGTTGATATATCAGGGCTAGACGGTAAGTGCTGACTTTGAGGGTCATAGAAATAGGCAATATGATCTAGGGTATGCCCAGGAACTTCAAAGACCTTTAAGGTCAAACCATTTTGAAGATTCAACACGTCACCGTCGTGAAGAGGGTGAGTCACTGATGGAACGCTGCCGCCATCAGGGCCATAGACGGGAACATTTTTATGTCCAAATTCTTTGATTAATTCGCCAATGCCAGCCGTGTGATCAGGGTGGTGATGAGTGACTAAAATCCCTGCAAGCGTTAGCCCGTTACGAGAAAGAGCATCACGAATGGGTTTTGCATCGCCAGGGTCAACGACATAGGCCTGCTTATCGTCCTTTAAATGGAGAATCCAAAGGTAGTTATCGTTAAAAGCGGGGACTTGAATAACGTTGAGTTCTTTTGTCGGATTTGTCATAGAGTGGTATTTCGCCAACATTGGCCATGCATTTGTGCCATGAACTCAATGAAATTATGAATGAAGTAAGTTGTGAGAGTTGTAGTTGTTGTTCTTATTGGGATTCATGATAATGGACTCCTTTGCAGCTTTCTAGCATTGAACGCTCAAATCGATACAGCTTAATTGGAATGGGGTAATGTGATTAATCGAATAGCCCAACTATTTACGATCATTAAAATGATTTTTATGAAAATCCACGCTTTTTGGATTGATAAAATCGTGCGCAATCGTTTTGGTGTCAAACCTTTGTCTCAAACAGGCGAAAGCTTAGAGCAATGGTTGAATGGATCGTTTGGGCAAGAGCTCTTATCAGAAGAAAAAGAACTGGTTGATCGAGCGCTCAGCGACTTGTATGGCTTCCATCTCATGCAGTTAGGTATTAGTCGGCATGTTGACTTTACGGAAGCGAGTACCATCAACCATCGTTTTGCTTTTACGCCGACGAGTTTAAAAAATATTTTGCAGTATGACCCCTCATCAAATATCTCGGAAAAAGATAAAAAGCCGTTACTGACAGCGCAAGCTGACATTGAAAAAATTCCATTAGGCTCAGAAAGCATCGACGTAGCGTTACTGCATCACGTTCTCGAATTTACAGAGAACCCTCATCAGCTGTTAAGAGAAACAGCCCGAGTGATTATCCCGCGCGGTTATGTTGTCATCGTTGGCTTTAATCCTTTCAGTTGGTTTGGTGTGTTCAAGCAATTTGGACGATGGTTTACTCAAAAAACACAATGGCGACATCATTCTCTACGGCTTGGCAGAGTGGTAGATTGGTTGGCGTTATTAGATTTTGAACCTGTTTCAATTGAACAAGGGTTTTATCGCTGGCCGATTGATCATCCATCGGTAATGGAAAAAACTCGATGGTACGAACGCTTCGCGAAAAAAAGAAAATTACCGATGGGTGGTTTTTATATTATTGTTGCCAGAAAAGATGTAGTCGGCGTGACGCCTTTAAAACCAAATTGGAAAAAGTTTAATCCCATAGAATCATTTGTCGGGTCTCGCCCTCGATCAGGAACAGCCACAGATACTGCCAGAGCAAACGATAAAGTTAGATCAAACAATACAAACGTTAATGATGTTAAAAATAAAGCAACAGAAAAACTAAAAGAAAAATTCGCTAACGATTTTTCTTCCGATGTCTCTCATGAAACTTTGCATTAATTGTTTTTATTAGAAATACATAAACCTCAACAACAGTATTACAAAAATAACGGGTAGCACATTGAAAAAAATTGAAATATTTACAGACGGCGCTTGCAAAGGAAACCCGGGTCCAGGAGGTTGGGGAGCACTGCTTCGTTACAACGGTACTGAAAAAAGATTACACGGCGGAGAAGCAAATACAACCAATAACCGCATGGAATTAATGGCCGCTATTCAAGCCTTGAAAAGTGTCAAGGAAACTTGCGATATCGCGCTAACAACGGATTCTCAATACGTTCGCAAAGGAATAACAGAATGGATGCAAAACTGGAAAAAGAACGGATGGAAAACGGCGAATAGAAAGCCAGTTAAAAATAGTGATCTTTGGCAAGAGTTAGATGAGCAAACAGCTTTGCATAAAGTTGAATGGCATTGGGTCAAAGGGCATAGCGGTCATTACGAAAATGACATTGCTGACGAACTTGCCAACTTAGGTGTCGAAGAAATTAGTTAATCGTTTGGAATATTACTTTTTTAATATTTTTTTATATTACTTGAAACCAAGTTGGATAATTAGATAAATGCGACAAATTGTTTTAGATACAGAAACGACAGGGCTTGAACCTAAACAAGGCCATCGAATTATTGAAATTGGTTGTGTTGAAGTGATTGACAGAAAACTAACCGGTAATCATTACCATCAATATATTCGCCCTGATCGAGATATCGATGAAGCAGCGGTTGAGGTTCACGGCATCACTCAAGAGTTCTTGGCTGATAAGCCGCTCTTTGAAGATATAGCAAAAGACTTTGTTGAATTTGTTAGCGGTGCAGAATTAGTGATTCATAATGCGCCATTTGACGTTGGCTTTATTGATGCTGAATTTGAAAAGCTCAGCCCAAAACGAAAGTCTGTCAGCACGATTTGTACGGTTTTAGATACATTAGTGATGGCGCGACAAAAGCATCCCGGTCAAAAAAATAGTTTGGACGCATTGTGTAAACGATATTTTGTTGATAACTCGCAGCGCGATCTCCATGGTGCATTGCTCGATGCTGAAATTTTAGCAGACGTTTATTTAATGATGACGGGCGGACAAACTGCATTAAGCTTGGGTTCGTCTCAATCAGGAGAGCAGGGAGGCGTGTCGGGGATTAGGCGAATTGATTCTAATCGTTCGCCACTAACTGTTGTAATGGCAACTGATGAAGAAATCGCAGCACATGAAGAAAAGCTCAATGCCGTAGACAAAGCCAGTGGTGGGCAATCGCTATGGCGTCAGTTGGAAAACGGCATAGAACATTAGAATCGCACTAAAATAAAAACATTAGCCTTTTTAAATAAAGGCTACTGAAAGGTCTAATTTGTCTCAACCGGTGTGTGTTTTAATACGGTGTGAATCACGTGGTCGTATTCAAAGTACACGATAAATTCAGGATAGATCCACGATGAAATTGGTGGCGTGCCTACAGCGCTTGTCTTGTTAATTGGTGAGCCAAAATCTGCTTCGACTTGTGAGCTTTTTAATCCCGTCTTTGGTCTTTTTATGTTTTGTTTGTCGCCAGCTTGTTGGCCGATAGGGACTTGAATTGTTTCAGCATTTACAATGCTAGGTGTGATAGCGATCAATGATAGGCTCAATAGCGATGAAGCTAGCGTTGATGAAACCAGTGTTGATGAAACCAGTGTTAAAGAAGCGAATCGAGTTAGTGTTTTTGTCATATTGAAAATCCCCGAGCTTTATCCTAGAAAGTTAAGAATGGCGCAGAGTTTACCTTATTTTTCTGCTGCGCGCCTCTTAGCAATGAGCTGTGCTTGCATGATTTGTTTAGACAATAATTGCTGATCAGATTCATTCACATTTTGAAATTTTATCGCAATGTGATGCAGTTCACCTTTCATCGGTTCGCTTCTTATCACTTCTCCAAAAAATGACACACCAGAATAATCAGGTAAAAATACTAGGCGTAACGCAATATGACTGCCTTTGTAGATGGGTTTGTCTGCAATAAAGCCAATACCAGCCTCGCTTAAATTCACTTTTGTTGTCACAGTTTTTGTGGGGTTTCGCATGGCGATGACTTCTTGGCTCAGTAAGCTGATTTTTTTATTCATAATTTTAAAATAATCAGCAACGGCTTTATTGTCTTTAGCAATCAACTTCAATATCTGGCCTGCTTGTCTGTCTAATTGATTAAATTTTGAAAAGAGATGCATTGGCATCGGATCGTCAAATTGCTCCGCAGCAGTTTCGTTTTCAGCGGTATAGGCATCAACGGGCTTGTAATCTAAGATCAATTCTTTGTCGATCCTAAAAAAGCTTCGTTTATCTTTTGTGTTCTTTTCTGTGTTCATCGTTTGATCCATTGGCAGTCAGTTGCTTGCAAGTCTGAAAATTAAGCTAGATTCTCACTCGTCTACTATTAGAGCTATTGGAACCACTATCAATCAATCTGAACAAGGATTTGGCTTTATCTGTGTTCAGTGTCATCTAAGTATAGCCAGCGTTCGCGAAAATGCCGTTCTAAAGAGCTTGTTTTGGAATGGTTTTGTTGTTGCTTTATTGTTCTTTTGAGAGTGTTTGAGCTTGAAATGTAAATAGTGCTTGGGGTCATCCACTTTTTTGGGTTTAATGTGCGGATGTTTCGATCACTCCCTTTATTTATCGGCCTTCGCTATACGCGCGCAAAACGCCGAAATCAGTTTATCTCCTTTGTCTCTGGGTTTTCATTGCTAGGTATGGCTTTGGGAGTCATGGCGTTGATCATCGTATTGTCTGTCATGAATGGATTAGACAGAGAAATGAAAGAGCGAATTTTACGCGTCATTCCTCATGGCTTTGTTGAGCTAAACGCAGAATCAAACGCATCACTAAATAATGTAAGCGCCACTTCAAAAAAAGAGACTCGAAATGATAAGTGGGAAGAGGCGCAAAAAATTGTTGAAGCGCATCCCAATGTTCTCGCGACTGCGCCCTACACAAATGGTTCTGGTGTATTAAGTTTAGGACGACAAGGGCAGTGGTCAGAAATTCAAGGCGTAGTGCCCGAGCGTGAAGAGAATGTCTCACTTATTGGTGAGAATATGTTCATGGGGGAGCTCGAAGATTTACGTGCAGGGCAGTGGGGAATTGTTTTAGGAAGAACGTTAGCGCGTTTTTTGGGCGTGAGTGCTTTAGGTGAATACGTCACGGTGACGACACCTCATTTTTCTTCAACGCTGTTGGGGCCAAGCCCAACAACAAAACGCTTTCGTATTGTTGGCATTTTTGAAGTTGGCGCCCAAGTGGATAATGGGTTAGCCATGATTCATTTGGAAGACGCAAAAAAATTATACCGCGCAAAAGACAGAGAAGAAGGTTTGCATGTCAAAGTCGATGATATTTATCGTGCTGCTGACGTGATGCAGTCAGTTGGGAAAGAACTGAATGCGCATTTTGGCGATACATATCACGTTAAAGATTGGAGTCAAACTCAGGGTAATCTTTTTCAAGCCGTCAAAATGGAAAAAATAATGGTCATGGTTTTGTTGATGATCATTGTTGCCATTGCCGCATTTAATATTATTACCAGTCTTGTATTAATGGTCGCCGATAAACGATCTGATATCGCTGTGTTGCGAACGTTAGGGATGACCGCTAAGCAAGTCATGGGCGTTTTTATTGTGCAGGGCTCTGTTGTCGGCTTTGTTGGTATTATGGCTGGTGTTTTATTAGGTGTGATTGGCGCTTTATATTTGTCAGAAATAGTTGAACTGTTCGAAGGTCTTTTAGGGCAGACAGTATTTGATCCTAATGTTTATTATATTCCCAGCATTCCTTCATTATTAAAGTGGAGTGATGTTGTTGTTGTTTGTTCGGTAGCAATTTTTTTAAGTGTGTTAGCGACGCTTTATCCTGCGTACCGCGCTTCAAAAATTGAGCCGGCAGAAGCTTTGCGCTACGAGTAATAATGTATTTTAATTTTTTATAGTAATACTGAAAGTAATAATTATGAATGAAAATTCGCATGACGCAGTTTTATCCTGTGAAAATCTATTTAAAACGTATCAACAAGGTCCTTTGAATGTTGATGTGTTGAAGGATGTAAATTTCTCTGTTGGCTCTGGGGAGACAGTGGCGATCATTGGTGCCTCTGGTTCGGGTAAATCAACATTACTCAATTTATTAGGTGGTTTAGATATACCGTCATCAGGTCATGTTGCACTGAATGGGCAAGATTTTTTTGCGCTATCTGATAATAAAAGAGGGTTACTGCGTAACAAGCACATGGGCTTTGTGTATCAGTTTCATCACTTGTTAGCTGAGTTTACAGCATTAGAAAATGTGGCTATGCCTTTGTGGATTGGTAACGAAGCAAAGAATACTGCAAAACAAAAAGCCGAAGCTATGCTCGCTCGTGTTGGTTTAAAAGAGCGTGTTAGTCATAAACCTGCGGAGCTGTCTGGTGGTGAGCGTCAGCGTGTTGCTATCGCCAGAGCACTTGTGACAAACCCGAAAGTAGTTTTGATGGATGAACCTACTGGTAATCTAGATAAAGCGGCTGCAAATTCTATTCATGAATTAATGACAGAGCTGAATGGTGAAATGGGAACCAGCTTTGTTGTGGTGACACATGATGAAAGTTTAGCAAGAGAATTGTCGCGCGTTATGATACTTGAAGATGGAACGTTACGTGAAGATGGAATGAAGGTTGATGCTTAGTTTTTTTATAGGTCTTCGTTATACCGGGGCACAACGGCGTAATCAACTGGTGTCGTTTATTTCTGGCATTTCAATTTTTGGTATGGTCATCAGTGTGGCTTTATTAGTTGTTGTTCTTTCGGTTATGAATGGCTTTGATAAAGAATTACGCGAAAGAATTTTAACTGTGATGCCGCAAGGTGCTATTTATCATCGCTTAGGTATTGACGATTGGCAGGCGCTTCGTGAAAGAATTCTGGATCACAGCAAAGAAACGAATAATGAAATTATAGAAGCTGCTCCCTTCGTGCAAATAGCAGGGATGGTGATGTACAAGCGACAAGTATCATCGATGTTGCTTTATGGCGTGGATACAGAATATCAAGCCAAAGTGTCAGACTTGGGGAAATATTTAACTGGCGATTTAAAAACTTTATTATCGAATGATGAAGACGCTAATCGAGGCAACAAGATTTTATTGGGCGGAGAGCTCGCTAAAAAAATAGGAGTGGAGATCGATCAAAATATACGAGTCGTTATTCCTCAAGAAGATTTAACCAATGCAAAACCAAAAATCAAACGTTTTAAGGTTGTAGGGTTAATAGAAACAGGAACAGAGGCCGATCAGCATCTCGCTTTAACCAATATTCAAGCGGCACAAATTTTGTCGAACCAGCCTGAGTCTGTGAGTGGAATTTGGCTAAAACTGAATGATTTGTTTGCAGCACCACATGTTGTTTATGAAACAGTCATGTCACTACCGAGAGGATATACCAGTACCGATTGGACGCGTTCGCAAGGCAACATTTATCAAGCAATTCAAATGTCTAAAAAGTTAGTAGGACTACTGCTAATTCTTATTATAGGTATTGCCGCATTCAATGTGGTATCTACGTTAATTATGGTAACAGTGGATAAGCAGGGCGACATTGCCATTTTAAGAACGTTAGGTGCATCAACGCAAAAAATTATGGCAATATTTATGGTGCAGGGCACTCTAATTGGCGTGATAGGAACGACATTAGGTTTACTGCTAGGTGTGCTAATGGCAAGTGGTGTTCAAGAATTTGTCGGATGGTTTGAATCGGTTATTGGTTTCCAGTTTTTAAAATCAGATGTTTATCCGATTAGTTTTATTCCAGAAGATATTCGCAGCAGTGATTTAATTATGATTGCTACCATTGCGTTAACATTGAGTTTTTTTGCAACTATTTTCCCTGCGTGGAAAGCGAGTAGGGTAAAACCGGCAGAAGCATTGCGGTTTGAGTTGTAAGATTTTATTTTTTTGAATTAGTTGTTTTTTTCTTCTCTTCTTTTTTTGCTAGTCGATCTGCTTTTCTTTTTTCCCAGTTACGCATAACACTCCAATACCAAAATCCTTGCATGCATAAATAACCGAGACAACCTAAAAATAATCCAGATAAAACGGAACCGGTTATAAGAGGTTTCCATATTTTTTGGAACTCTCCTGTCAACCATTGCCATGAGATTTCTAATGCGAATTTTGAGGGAGGAACATCCAGCACCCATCGTCCAATTTCATAGGTTGAATAAAAAATGGGTGTCATGGTTACTGGATTACTAATCCAACAAAGTATGACTGATAGTGGAAGATTGCACCGGAATAAAAATGACAAACAAGCGGCCAATGGCATTTGACCAATAATCGGTAAAAAGGCGACGAAGGTGCCGACGAATACGGCAACCGACACAGAATGTCGATTTAGATGAAATAAATTGGGATCGTGCAGCAAAGCGCCTAAAAACCGTAAATTTGGTTTTTCTCGGATCTCTTTAGAATCCGGCATCCAGCGTTTGAGAAGCTTACGAGCCATTAATACGAACCATTAATCTGATCGTTAATTTGAATATCTATCTTGTGTTCTCTCCCAAAAGAGGGCCGTCATTATGCCTGTATTGTAATAGTAGCGATAGATGTTTGGCCGGTCATTCGCGGGCAGGTTACGTTAGCCGATAAGCAGTCACACAGTCTCGTATATACCTGATGGTTGTATAGCGTTTAAGTATTTTAATGGAGGAAGATGACAACTTAAGAAAACTTGGTGTAAATCTCTTCTTCAGATTGTTTATATTACCTCCTTATGCATTGTCCTTTTTATTCTCATGCAAACAAAGTTGTCTTTTTTTTGTTAAAGACAGCTCGATGTTCGTGTTACTTAGCTCTCATGAGTTAATAGTTCAAGAGTTGATATCGATGCGCAGTAAATCCTATTGGTGTGCTGGCTGCTTGCCTTCATTCTGGCCGGCAGCCATAAAGTGATAAAAAAACGGATCGATACACTTTCGAATGTACTGCGATAGCTACTTCCGGGTAAGTTTCTAAATACCATTTCTCATCGAAGTTTGGCCCGGGGTTGTAATCTGATTTTGCTCTGATGCTGACGTAATGGCGAAATGCACCGACCGTTGTTGCTTCGGGGTATTGAGCTCAATAGCATTGAGTATCAAAAAAGGCATTTGGTTTTTTCGATTTATCGATACCTTGTTTAATGAAATGTTGATATTCGTTTTCAAATTGTATTCCTTGAATGGCCTGAGCGACTGCTCATTGGCATCTAAATAGTAATCTTCATCAAACAGCGGTGTTGGATTCGCGACTTCATTTTTCCCCCATGTAATAAAATACTTCAACGCATTTCCATTGTTACTGTTATTCAAAACGGTAGCCACATTTTGTTGTTTTTTTAGATAGTGAGAAGCGTTAAATAGTTGATAATCGAACTCTGAAATATTTGCAGTATAATCCGGAATTAATACTAAGGCCATTGGGTGATCACGAAGAGGTACGTTGCGTATTAGTAGACTACCATCTTTTATAACGTAATCTGGGTAATTGAATCTGCTGCTTTCTTAGAACGATAAGATTTATTGTTCGCTTGACGAAAAATTAAAAGGAAAAAGTGCCTACATTATTTTAGAGTCGAATTTTTTATGGGTATGCTGGGTGTAAATTATAATTATTCATAATTAAGAATAATTATAAAATGATGTTTTTACGTTTGTTGAAAAGGATTACATTAGTCTCGTTTTTATTGATTCTTGTGAGTTAATGTATCAGTTATACAGAGAATTATTTTTGTTAGAGTAATTTGGCTTGGGTACAGTAAAAAGAATAACATTTTATGCTGCATTCATTTTTAAAAGTCGGCGGAACCCTCTACTGTTCCTCATGATTTAGTCCTAGCCAGTAATTAGTTTTATATGTTGTTTTATCTTATCTTGAAATCTTAAATGAGAGGGTTGGTATTTATGAAAGTTTTAATTGCAATCTTTATATTTTTATTTTCGGAGCAGGTATTTTCTTTCTACCCATCAGAAACAAAATCTGGAATAACGGGTATAGATTGTTCTTGTTTTTTGACAGGTTCATATAACAAAGTAGTTGCCCCTATTCCTCAGCCCAAAAATATAAATTATTATAAGGTAGTAGAAAAAAATAATGTTTTGACTATTCACGACTATAAGGGAAAGCAGTTACTTAGGCATCGTTATCAAAATAATAATAGAGGGAGGAAGCGTGGATTTTCACCGAAAGGTAATTTTTATACAATTCAGGAAATAGTAAGAAATGGAAATTCAGATCAGGTTTATGTTTATCTTTGGGATCTAACAAAGAAGAAACGTCTTCTCCGAGAAGTTTTGAGTGGTGGCACTGGTGGTTGGGGGTTTTCAAAAGATGGCCGAACGTTTTTGCTTGCAGGGAAATCCAATAATAGACAAACTTTCGTAATGCTGACTAACTTATACAAAGCTAAAACAAAGTCTTTTTTCTTTACTGATGCAGAGTCTGCTTCTTGGAGAATTAGCCCTTGTGGTGATGCTTTGGGTGTGGGCATTAAAACTGCTAAAAGGGATTCAGCATCACTTATCTCGCTAAGAACGTTAAGTAATCTAACTGGAGGCATAGGAATATCTGGTAGTGCGTCTTTTAGTGCGGATAAAAAATCTCATTATGTCAATAATTATAGAATGGCTCAAAATAAAGCTCCCAAAAAATGCAGAAGATAATGAATAAATAAAGCTATAAAAAATACTCATAAGTCTCATTTTAGCGTGAGTGTTGATATGGCTTTCTATTCTTAAAAAACGAAGATATATGAACGTTATTTATATATTTTACTTAAAAAAGACTATAACTGAGGCAGCATTTTGTGTTGTTGATGTTCTCGACGATGTTGCGCAGTATGCAACTTCTGTTATGAAAATCAGATTCATTTTTGGTTAAAGAATTTTCAAGTCGATTTTCTAAATCGCTAATTTGGTTGGGGTGTTTTTTCACGATGCAGTGTATTTTTATTGGCATCTTTAGCCGCTAAACCGAGAAGCATATTCTGGAATTTTTTGTCATGGACTGAACGATACGGGTGTGTCGAAAAATAATGGATATGAGGCATTACTTTTTATATATAGTTGTACTCGCTAAAAATCGGTGTGCTTTCATTAATGGTGAAAAAAATCGCTATAGCACCATGTTGTAAAATGGTGGCTTGTAATATTAACATGTGAATCTAAAGATTTAATAGTTTGTTCTGCTTCGGCAACAAGAGTTATATATTTATCTGAACGAAATGCTGCTGCACAATCAGGAATTCTAGGAGATGAAAAGCATCCGAATGTTATTACATTGGGCTCGTTGAATACGTTTCAAATTTTTACGGAATGTGAAAAACGCTCAACTGCTCTAGTAAGAAACTGTTTATATGCTTTTACCGTGACATCGGTTTGTCAAAATTTACACGTGTATTTGGGTCGACTCCTATTAATAGTGCAAGATTCCGGGAGGCAAGTTTTATGGAAATGCATTCTCTAAAGTGTCGAAATTGGTTGTACATTTAGTATCAAAGTCGGCCTCAGTATCAGCTTCATCACTGTGAGATCGGTATATGCCCTGTGAAAGTACGACAGTGAATCCCGAAAACATTGCTCTCCATTTTTCTAGCGACGAGTTTTTGCCGCAGTCATAAATTTTTTATATAGGTTGTGAGTAGTTCAGAAGGCTTCTGCTCACAAGTATCCAGATGAATATTTAACACCCTAAAATGGATAAGTTTTGATTTGATAAAGATAAAATAATGACTGTTATGTCTACCATACTCTTTTCTACTCTCGATATTTAAATAAAAATCGAACCAGTTAAACAATGAAGAGAGCCTTGAACATCTAAAGTGGGCGAATAAATAAAGTTTGACTTAAAGCCGTGAGCTGCCAGTAAATTACGGGTCTGTGTAATATCTTCTGCTCTAGTTAAATTGAAGCGGGGTATTAGCAATTGTCTTCCTATTTGTATCCAGTTAACAAGGCTCGCATAGTGTTTGCCTTTACTTCGGATGGGTATTTTAATAACTTCAGCTTTAGGCTCTATTGTAGAAATCATTGTTATTAATGTTTCTGTCCGTTGCCTGTCTTGTTTTGAAGAAAGGTTCCATGCGACAGCAAACAGCTTTGGCTTTAATACGCGGACGTGAATGTCGGCATGTCCAGTAGGTTCTTGCTTAAAGCCTTTGAAAATAATCCATTGCTTAATGCCTAATAAACTATTGTGTTCTAATAATTTCTTTTTTGTCAGACTGTTCTTTTTTAATATGTCTTCGGTAGTAAATACCAAACCATTTTTTGCAACAACAAGATTACCTTGCGGCATGTAATCAATAGGCGTTATTGGGTGAGCTGAGGCGCAAATACGTTCAAAAAGTATCGTATCGTTGGGTCTGTCAACATAATCCCAGCGAGGAATGCACCAGCGAATAATCTTTCCTTGGCGAATAGCTATGGGAGAGCGATCTCTTATCCAGGGTGAGTCTAGAGGCGCGGTCACAATTGAGAAGCGATCGAGAAATTTTTGAGTTGCTACGAATGATTCGGTAAAACTTTTGTCGCTGGTTAATAATATTACGCCAATTGAGTGAGAAGCATTGGAGGCAATATCTTCCAATAGTGGAGTGAGGTCACAATGATAGTGGGGGACCATGATTGCGGCTGGACACTCATAGTCAGCGATTATTTTACGAGCGACCACTTTTTTCGCCATAGAAGTACAGTGTCCTATTTTTGGGTGTTCAGCTTTTTGGCAGCATCTTTGTTTAATGTTGTCGTCTTTTGTAAGTTTGGATTTACCATTTTAGAATCGAGTTTAAGGTTAAGTTGTTTTTTTAATTTAGCATCTTCCATTACTCTAGCGCCAACTCGCTGACTGGCTCTAACGCCTACTCTCCCAGCAGCGTTATTTTTTGTTTGTATATTGACGCGCTTGCCTGATCTGGCTCCGACACGTCCTCCAGTATTTTTATTTTTTTGATTTTTGCTTACTCGTACTTTAGAGCGATCCTTTGTTGATATCTTACTGACAGATTCTGTCGCGTTAACGTTTACAGATACAAAAGCGGCAGTGGCAACTGCTAGAGCTAGTTTGATCGAGTGTGATTTCATAATTTAGTCCTTGTATCTAGGCGCTGCGGATGAATGTGATTATTATTCATGACTTTTCTGATGAGTCGTATCTTAGCCAAAAAGGTTCAAAGATATTGCCATAAGGAGGGAATTAAGTGTAATAACTATTTTAGATAGTGCGTTAAAATCCGTACTTTATGCTAGAAGGTTAGAGCTTTACATTCAAATAAGAAGCTCCAACAATGGATGATTCGGTTTTATGCTGCACTTTTTGAACGTATCGATTTACTGTTTGAGCCTTGTAAAGTAATGCTACTGTCAAATGCTTACATACTTAAATGAAAAAAACTGACAGATTAATAATAGTTTAGCGGGTTCTTCTTTCTTTAATATTGACGTTTAATCGTATTCATACATTGCCCAAGGATGGACAATAATGAGTTTACCCATTGCTATACTTTGTACTGTTATCGGAATACTTTCTGTCAGCATGTTTCCGAATATCCACCTGCCGTATCACTTGTCTTTTATTGTTCCTTTGTGTAGTTCATTTCTATTCTTTTTCTTCTCTTGCTATCTATCGTCAAAATTTTATCCTCGAATACAATGGCTTAAAAAGATTCGGTTTTTAGGGTTTTGCTTTATCGGTATTTTTTGGGGTGTTTATTGTGGCCATATCATTGTTGGCCAGCAGCTTGATCACGAATTAGAAGGGCAGGATTTTTTGGTCGAAGGCATAGTGAGTGACTTGCCAGAGGATAAAGTTCGATACCAGCGTTTTTTATTTTCTCTCGATGAAGTTCTAGTCGGTGAGGGTTTATCAAAAGATATAGCAGCAAAAAAATCTCTTAGAGAAAAGATTGATAATCATATTTTACCTAAAACATTGTTGCTGTCTTGGTATGGCGGAGAACAAATGTCAGTGGGCGATCGATGGCGTTTGAAAATAAAACTAAAGCGACCAAGAGGGTCTGTGAATGAAGGTGGATTTGATTATCAGCGTTGGCTGTTAAGTCAGGGAATTGGGGCAACCGGTTATGTGAAAAAGTCGTCATATAATATTTTTATTGGATCGACGCTCGAATATTCAACGAATCAAATTCGCGAATTAATAAGAGATTGGCTGAGAAATATATTGTATGAGAATGAAAGCAGTCAGTTACTCACGGCTTTAGCTATTGGCGATAATTCTTTTATTTCTCAAAAACAATGGGACTTACTGAGATCTACAGGAACGAGTCATTTAATGGCGATTTCAGGATTGCATATTGGGTTAATTGCTACATTCGGTTTTTGGTTTGGCATCTTAATTCGAGCATTATTGTCTTTACGTTTTTCTTTTACACGAATCATTTATTATTTCCCGACTCTATTTTCTGTGCTCTTTGCTGTTTGTTATGCAGCTCTCGCTGGTTTTGCTTTACCCACACAGCGGGCTCTGATTATGGTAGTGGTTGCAAATATCGCATTAGTCATTCATCGAAGAGTGGGTTCTTTTTTACCGTTTCTTTGGGCGTTGTTAATCGTGGTTACGCTAGATCCTTTGGCGGGTTACGAGCTTGGATTTTGGTTGTCGTTCTCTGCGGTCGGTAGTTTACTTTATGCATTTAGTTATCGTTCTGAGTTCTCTAAGCATAAGTCGCTTAGCGCGGATAAAAATGTAACCGAACGTTCGAGTAATGTCTCAAAAAAAATAGATGTAATGGGTGTTGTGTCAAAAGCGTATCATGGTTTTTTTAAGTGGGTAAGTCAGTTAAATCGTTCTCAGTGGGTGGTTTTTATAGGGCTATTTTTACCGCTGTTCTTGTTAAATCAATCATCGAGTTATTTGTCACCTATCGCTAATTTTTTTGCAATTCCTTGGGTTTCTTTTACCGTTGTTATTCCTTTACTGCTAGCGATGTTTTTTCACTTAATGTCGCTGTTGTGTGGGTCTTTTGTTTTTATTGGGGAGGTGGTGAACACTGTTTCATTTTTCTTGGTGTCGATAGCTGATGCTAACATGGCTATCTGTACAGATTTTTTATTATGGTTGAGATCTTTCGTATCGCCAGAGAATTTTAATTTTATATACAATCAAGAAATATCATCTAAATTCAAATCGCCTAAAGGTCTAGTGTTGATTTTATATCTCCTATTAGCCATATTTGGGGTGATTTTACTCTTGGCTCCAAAAGGAATTCCTTTTAAGTGGCTTGGTTTGTTTTTAGTAGTGCCGTTGTTTTTCTCTCGTCCATTTTCTCAAATATCTTTTATGCATGATTATTTTTTTGATAACTCATTATTAATAGTGAGTGTCCTTGATGTAGGGCAGGGCTTGGCCGTTGTTGTTCAGACTAAAAATAAAACATTACTCTATGATACAGGACCAGGTAACAGTGATGGATTTAATGCGGGGCAATCGATAATACTCCCGTTTCTAGATTCACAGTCAATCGATACAGTTGACACTTTGATTGTAAGCCACAACGATAATGATCATGCCGGTGGTATGATTTCGCTTTTAAAATCTAAGTTGAAAGTAAAGCAATTTATTTATGGTGAAGAAGCGACTTTATTTTCTACTAAGAGTTTTATTAATAATAAGCGTCAGGAAAATTTTGTTTGCGATAAAGACCTCCATTGGCAGTGGGATGATATCGATTTTTATCTGCTGGAGCCTAAAGGCTTATTTAATAAAAAAGATAAAAATAATCAATCTTGCGTCTTGATGATTTCATTTGAAGATCAACATATCCTGATTCCTGGGGATGTTGAAAGGTCGGTTGAGCAAGCGTTATTACGCGATAAGCAACTGCCTTCAGATATCTCGTTATTAATTGCCCCTCATCACGGAAGCCAAACTTCTTCTACTGCAGGCTTTGTTAATTATCTAAAGCCCAATATCGTTGTGTTTAGCGCTGGTTATAATAGTCGATACGGCCACCCGCACCCGAAAGTGGTTCAGCGTTATAGTCGGATCAAAAGCGATATGTTTAATACGGGTGAAATGGGGCAATTACAGTTTCGTTTTGAGATTAATGGTGTTGTTACGTCGAAGCAATGGCGAAAAGATCATCAGCGATATTGGTTTGGCGATGATTGATCCTAGGCATTCTTTAATCGTCTAGCCTGACATTCTATGGCTGGCGTGGATAATAGCCAAAAACAGTTAAGAATGTGCGCTGTGTAGATTTACAGCTAAAATGCTAACACTAGTGGTTGTTAGCTTTGCATATAATTATGGTAAAGTGCTCAATCAAATAAATAATGAATCTGGATAAGTAACCCCTTTGCACGATCAACCTGAATTTATGGTCAAAGAATGATCGGAGAAGATTATACATATTGTCTAGAAATGCTCTTTGAATAAGTTAGGAGATACATGTGTTAGAAATTATTTTGGCGGGCGGTTGGTTGATGATCCCCATCATCCTATGTTCTATCGCGGTGTTAGCGATAAGTGCAGAGCGTTATTGGACGCTTAACCCGACTAAGATTGCACCGCGCCAGTTGTTAGCGCAGGTCTGGGGCTGGATAAAAAATAATCAGTTGGATGCCAGTAAAATTAAAGAGTTGAAACAATCGTCTCAATTAGGTCAGATCCTTGCTGCTGGATTAAGTAATTCTCGTAGTGGCCGTGATGTGATGAAAGACAGCATCGAAGAAGCTGCTAATCAAGTTATCCATGATATGGAAAGATATTTAAGTGCTATGGCCACAATTGCAGCAGTTGCGCCATTACTTGGTTTACTCGGTACAGTTATTGGCATGATTCAAGTGTTTAATGAAATCATGCTTCAAGGCACGGGCAATGCGGGTGTGTTAGCAGGTGGTATCAGCCAAGCATTAATTACCACCGCAGCGGGGCTGTGTGTTGCGATTCCAGCAATGATTCTTCACCGTTATTTTCAGAGACGTGTTGATGGGTTAGTTGTCTTTATGGAGCAAGAAGCGGTGAAACTAGTCGATGCACTACATAGTGATCGTCGTGTAGATGTTAAAACGAGTTAATGAAATTTTCCTTAAAAAAATATTCATAAAGTTTCAACTTGTTGTTAAATAAAAGTGTAAGAGAGATAAACGCTTGAAATTTCATCGTCAAAATCGCAAAGAAGAAGAGGTTAATTTAACACCGTTAATCGATGTTGTTTTCTTGTTGCTGATATTTTTTATGGTGTCGACCACATTTACAAAAGAAACTCATCTCGATATCAATTTGCCCGAAGCTTCTGGCGAGCCTGTTCCTGATAAAAAAGAACAAATTGATGTTTTAATAAATGCTGATGGTAGTTACGCCGTTAATGGTCAGAGTCTTGCCAATAAAAAACTAATGACATTACGCTCTGCCATTGAAAAAGTTTCAGATGGCGATAATGAATTGCCATTAATTATCACTGCAGATGCCAATACACCGCATCAAGCTGTCGTAACCGCAATGGATGCAGCAGGGCAGTTAGGTTTTGCTAAACTCAGTATCACAACGAAAAGCCCTGTGTCTGAAGGTAGTGAAGGCTCTTAATTTTTCTGGTTGAATATTGCCTACTATTTTTTGTTGATTATTTACAGCACGTAAAAAACCGAGGCTAAATAAATTCTTTGAATCCTTCTCAGTCAAATTCAAACTTGGCTTCCACTTCATCGGCAAGCAATCGTCTTATTGATGCTTGGTATCAAAAACGCTGGTGGTTGTGGTTGTTATCACCTCTCTCCTTATTGTTTTATTTGTTAACTACTGCTCGTCGATTATTTTTATTAAGTCCATTGGTAAAAAAAAATCAATTTTCTGTTCCGATCATTGTTGTCGGAAATATTTCCGTGGGTGGAACAGGAAAGACGCCTTTGATTATTGCTTTGTGTGAGCACCTAAAAAAACAAGGTTACCGACCAGGGGTGATCAGTAGAGGCTATGGTAGCGCTGCTCCTTGTTACCCTTTTGTTGTGGATCAAGAATCTTCTGTTGAAGAATCGGGTGATGAGCCTCTGATGATCGCAATAGCGACGCAGTGCCCTGTTGTTATTGATCGTAATCGTTGCGCTGCAGCAAAAAAAATAATTGAAACCTGTGATGTGAATATTGTTTTAAGTGATGATGGTTTACAGCATTATCGGTTAGCAAGAGATATCGAAATTGTTGTGGTTGATGGCGCGCGAGGATTCGGAAATGGTTTGGTGTTGCCGGCAGGTCCACTAAGGGAAACGGCTAATCGCCTTAAGAGAGTAGATTTTGTTGTCGCGAATCAAAGTAGCGTTATTCCTTGTAATATAGATAGTCGCCAGCTATCCGCTGAAAATAAGTTTACAGCTATGAAGATAATTCCTGAGTACTGGTGTCATTTAAACGCTAGTCATAGGAAAATATCGATCAGTAGTGATTTGTTTTCGGGTGAAAATGTTCATGCGGTATCAGGGATTGGTAATCCGAAAAGATTTTATTCTACACTCGATACACTTGGGATAAATTATCAACCGCATTCGTTCCCTGATCATCATCAATACATAAATGATGATTTCAGGTTTGATGACGATAACAAGCCTATTCTCATGACAGAAAAAGACGCGGTGAAGGTTAGAGGCATTATTTCGGATTCGAAAAATAATTATTGGTACTTAGCCGTAAAAGCCGAACTTGATTTATCTTTCTTAAGTCAGTTGCAAGAAAATTTGAGCCATCTGTCTCGGACTAAAAAATAGGTGCCAATGAACTTTGATTGAACCCTTATTAGAATATCTACCGGTAATGAAGGGATCATATTAATGGTTTTTAAAATAATTAGATGTTTTTAGGAAATTCTTATGTCATCCAGTTTTGTTGTTGTTATTCCTGCACGCTATTCATCGTCAAGATTACCGGGGAAAATTTTATTGCCAATCGATGGTAAGCCAATGGTTCAGCATGTCTATGAGCGAGCGATGAAAAGTGCTGCGTCTCAAGTAGTGATCGCAGCGGATGATAAAAAAATAATGGATGCAGTTCATGAGTTTGGTGGAAACGCTGTGTTAACATCGCCGAATCATCAATCAGGCACTGACCGTCTCGAAGAAGCGTCCAATATATTAAAACTTAAAGATGAAGATATTGTTGTTAATGTGCAAGGAGATGAGCCGTTAATCCCCCCAGCGGTTATCAATCAAGTGGCGAGTAATTTGGCAAAAGATACAGAATGTAGCGTGTCTACTTTGTATGAAAAGATTAAAAATATAGAAACATTGTTAGATCCGAATGCGGTGAAAGTTGTAGCGGATAATTATTCTAGGGCTATCTATTTTAGTCGTGCGCCGATCCCATTTCCTCGAGATGATATGGACGGACTCACTTTTAAACCTGAATCGAAAATCGGTGATGCTTTTCGGCATATCGGAATCTATGGATATCGAGTTTCTTTGTTGCGGCAGTTTGTTGATTGGCCGATGGCACCATTAGAGGGTATTGAAAAGCTAGAGCAGCTACGCGTTTTATATAACGGTAAAAAAATTCATGTTGAAGAAGCTTGTGAGGCTGTACCCGCTGGAGTTGATACTGTTAGTGATTTAGAGCGAATAAAAAAAATATTTAAATAATCTATAAAATCTAGCAGTACTTAGAGTTTATTATGGTCAAAGTTCTATTTGTTTGTCTCGGTAATATTTGCCGATCGCCAACAGCTCACGGCATTTTTCGAGAGCTTGTTCGTAAAGAAAATCTAGAAAATGTCATCATTATTGATTCAGCTGGAACTGGTGATTGGCATATCGGTAAAAGCCCAGATAAGCGTGCGATAAAAGCGGCTAAGCAGAATGGCTATGATATTTCTGATCTCCGAGCTCGTCAGGTAACATCTGAAGATTTCCAGCAGTATGATTACATTTTGGCGATGGATAATAGCAACCTAAATAATCTTCGTAGTATATCTCCACTGAACTATTCAGGAGAGTTAAAATTAATTTTAGATTACCATCCAGATCAACCTCTGAGGGAGGTTCCTGATCCGTATTATGGTGAAAATGATGGTTTTGTGACGGTTTTAACATTGATAGAAAATGCATCAGCGAATTTACTTGAACAGATCAAAAATAACTGTAACTAGGCGTCTCTCATAGCGTATATTTAAAGGTTGTTCTTCATCGTTATTTTCAAATCATTTATTTTTCAAGCGCGCATACAATTCTGCTTGAAATTGATTTAGAAGAAATTTTTATGGTAAAGCTCGACCTATTTACTAACCATTCTTTACAAGAGCTTAATACGCTTGCCGTTCCTGCTATCGCGGGGAACTTTGTAGTAGTCACCTCAATAGAAGAATTAAAACAGGCTATTTCTTTAGCTGCCGAACTTGATTTAAAAACACTGGTACTTGGCGGTGGCTCTAATGTTATTTTGCCTGATTTTTTCCCAGGCTTAGTGATTAAAATAGGGATTAAAGGCTTTGAACTTATTGAAGAGGATGAACAAAACATCTGGGTGAGGGTTGGAGCCGGCGAAGAGTGGCAAGATTTTATTGATTACTGTTTAAACTTTCATTACTGGGGAATAGAAAACCTTTCATTAATTCCTGGGACCGTTGGTGCTGCGCCTATTCAAAATATTGGCGCATACGGCGTTGAACTAAAAGATTTTATGACCGAATTAACTGCTGTCGAAATAAGATCGTTAGTTGATGTTACTTTTCAGAATTCTAGTTGTGAGTTTGGTTATCGTGACAGTGTTTTTAAAAACCGCTTTAAAGATCAATATATTATTACTCATGTGACTTTTAAGTTATTGAAAACGCCTTGTGTGACTATTGAATATCCTACATTAAAGAATGCAATAGCAAACAGAGAGCTTAATGAGATTACACCACAAGTAGTGAGTCAAATTGTGTGTGAGATTCGCCGTAGTAAATTACCTGATCCTGATGTCATTCCAAATGCAGGAAGCTTTTTTAAAAACCCTATTGTAGACTCATCGATCTTTCGAGAAATCCAAAAAAATTATCCAGATGTTGTTAGTTTTCCCCTTAAGCGCGGTAAAGTTAAGCTGGCAGCAGGCTGGCTACTTGAACAGGCAGGTTGGAAAGGTGTTAATCAATACGGGGTTGGTATTCACGAAGATCAAGCGCTTGTGTTAACGAATGAAGGGCGAAAGGCAGGTGAGCAGATTGTTCGTTTTGCAGAAGAGATTCGTACTGATATTTTACAGCGTTTTGGTGTCGTATTAGAGTTCGAACCTGCCAATTATTCCTCATGATTTTTTTGATCTACCATCCTTTAATGCATCTCAATCATCAATATGCAATCTTCTTTATTTGATCAAGCTGTCGGCGAAAAAATCGAGATTAAAAATGGAGAGCTGTGGTGGTTTCCGAACTGGCTAACCATTTCAGAAGCAGATTTTTATTTTAAGCAGCTTAAGCAAGAAATAAGTTGGCAGCAATCCGAAATTCAAATTGCGGGTAAACTAATACCTGTACCCCGTCTCAATGCTTGGTATGGTGAAAAAGAAACGCGTTATGCATATTCAGGAATTAGTTTCGATCCTTTACCCTTTACAGAAACGCTGGATACATTAAAACACCGCGTGCTTGAGACATTTAAATCAGTTCATTCGGACTTTTCATTAGAAATTAACAGTGCTTTAGCAAACCTCTATCGAGATGGTAATGACAGTGTTGCATGGCATGCTGATGATGAACGGGAACTAGGGGATGCTCCTCAGATAGCGTCTGTTTCACTCGGTGCATCTCGTCGTTTTTTGCTTAAGCCTAATACCCAAAATTCAAAGACTGTTGAGCTGATGCTCACACCAGGTTCATTACTTTTTATGTTGGGCGATATTCAAAATCATTGGGTACACAGTATTCCTAAAGCGGATGCCATTATAGGGCCGCGAATCAATCTTACATTTAGACAAGTAGTCTGTGCCTAAATACATATTTGTGGTCAAAATATCACTCAAATTGAAATAATGTCATTTTATTTGATAGCTCAAACAGCGCTTGTTTCTTTGAGGAAAGATAAGAAAAGTCTCAAAGTGTTCAATATATCGAACGGTTATCAGGAGCTGTTTTTTTATAAAGAGAGTAAATAAAAAGTGGCGTCTATTTCTTCTTTTTGTGTGACATTGCGCACATATCACTAATTGTTGATGTTTTTACTCCCTCCAATCGGTGCTAATTTTTTGTACAATTTCACTCACAAACTTAATCAAGGTTAACTTTCCCTTACAATATGAGTTTTATATTGTAGGAGTTCTTTGTGAAATCTCTTTGTTTAATGAAGAGATTGCACTTGATATTGATAATCTTCTAAAAAAGGTGGCTACTAAAAGCATCCAAAGTTGTAACAACCCAGATGAGTTCACATACTCATGCGAATTTGACTGAAATAATGAAAAACTGATTTCAGCTTAATGTTGTAGTCTTCTGGCGAAGTATTACGCCCAAAAAGCTGTTGTCAAAAATGGGGTTAAAAAATGCAAACTACAATTTTAGTCGTCGACGACCACGATCTTGTGAGAATGGGGATTTCCCGCATGCTTCAAGATGTTGCGGAGTATGATGTTGTCGGTCAGGCCAAAAGTGGTGAGGAGGCTATTCGCGCTGTCCGTCAGTCACCTCCTTCTGTGGTTCTTATGGATGTAAAAATGCCAGGTATGGGCGGATTAGAAGCGACAAAAAAAATACTCACTATTGACCCTAGTATCCGTATTATTGCCGTAACAGCATGTAATGACGATTTATACCCTGAGCGCTTAATGAAAGCGGGTGCAATGGGTTACATCACCAAGGGCGCTCCACTTGAAGAAATGATTGCGGCGATTAACAGTGTTTGCAAAGGTGTTCCTTTCATGAGCAACGATGTTGCTCAGCAAGTCGCACTTAAAAATTTTGGAGCGAAGCAAGGCGGAGCAACGCCATTCGAATCTTTGTCTGAACGTGAATTGCAGACAGCTGTTTTGATTGCAAATGGACAGAAAGTCCAAGAAATCGCAAATACTTTTTGTGTGAGTCCTAAAACAGTGAATAGTTATCGATACAGAATATTTGATAAGCTAAAAATTAATAGCGATGTGGAATTAGCATTGCTTGCCGTTCGTCATAATGTTTTGGAATTAGAGCCTATCTAAATTTTATTCTTCTCACATGGCCGCCAACATGACAGGTTGGCGAGCTCTTCATTAAATTGCTCCTCATTAGTAAATTGCATCTATTTTCTTGTCCTGTAATAAAATAATACCTTTCGTACAGCTGGTTTGATCATCGATTATTTATAATAGTTAGAGGACAGTGGTTCTTGCGTGATGGTATTATGTTGGGCGTCTCGAAAATGAAATGTGCATCCTCGAAATACTTTACTTATGTCTCAGCAACTAATTTCAAATTTTGACAGTAAAACCTTCTTGTCATCACTTACTCGTGAACCGGGTATTTATCAGATGTACAACGAGAAGGGGAAAATCTTGTATGTGGGGAAAGCTAAAAACCTCAAAAACCGTGTGTCGAGTTATTTTCATCATTCAGGTTTAGCACCAAAAACAAAATCGCTCGTTAGTAAGATTGCAAACATCCAAGTCACCGTGACTCAAAGTGAAATGGAAGCGCTAATCCTAGAGCAGAACCTAATTAAGTCTCAAAGACCTCCGTATAATATTTTATTGCGAGATGACAAATCATATCCTTATATTTTTTTAAGCGATCATGAATCGTATTCTAGAATTGGTTTGCATCGCGGATCGAAAAAAAGAAAAGGTCAATATTTTGGCCCTTACCCTAGTGTTGGAGCAGTGAGAGAAAGTTTAAGTTTTTTGCAAAAAACATTTCGCGTTAGGCAATGTGAAGACAGCATTTTTAAAAACAGAAGTCGGCCGTGTTTACAATTTCAAATAAATCGCTGTAAAGCTCCTTGTGTCGGTTACATTTCTGAAGGTGAGTATGCAGAAGATGTTCGACATACGACTATGTTTTTAAATGGAGAAAGTAATCAATTAACGAAAGAATTAGCTGGGAAAATGGAAGATGCTGCTGAAAGCTTATTATTTGAAGAGGCTGCTCAGCTGCGTGACCAAATTAGTTATCTTCGCAGTGTTCAATCAACACAAATTGCAGAGAGAGACAATGGCGAGTTAGATGTCATTGCTGTTGCAAGGCAGAATGATAATATTTGTGCGCATGTATTGTATGTTAGGCAGGGGCGAATTTTGGGTAGTAAAAGTTATTTTTACGAAGAGAAGTTGGATCAAAACGATAACGAATTTTTAGCCGCATTTCTACCGCAATTTTATTTGGGATCGAAGACTCGAGAAATTCCACCGTTTATAATTACGAGCCACAGGATCCCTGATTCAGAATTAATTCAAAAAGCACTAAAACAACAGCGGACAAAACAAGTTAACATCATTCATCAAGTGAGGAGCCAGCGACAGAAGTGGCTTGATCTTGCGCAAAGAGCAGCTCAAGAAAATTTGATTTCTCACAGTCAAAGCCAAGAGAGTATGTTGAGGAGGTATGAGGCGTTACAAGAAGCTTTAGAGTTTGATGAGTTACCTAAACGACTAGAATGTTTTGATATCAGCCATAGCAGTGGCGAATTAACCGTCGCCTCATGTGTTGTTTTTGATCTTAACGGAGCTGTGAGCTCGGATTATCGTCGATTTAATATTGAAGGCATTACCGGTGGTGATGATTATGCAGCGATGAATCAAGCGATCACTCGACGCTATACCCGCCTACAAAAAGGCGAAGGCGTTCTTCCTGATATTTTATTGATTGATGGCGGAAAGGGGCAGTTAAACAAAGCAAAAGAAGTCATGCAAGAATTGGGAATTGATGGCGTTAGGTTATTAGGTGTTGCGAAAGGATCAACAAGAAAAGCAGGGTTCGAAACTTTATTCTTAGATGACATCGGTAACGTTAAAAATATAGATAGCGATTCTCCAGCATTACACTTAATTCAATCAATACGCGATGAGGCACATCGATTCGCAATCACTGGGCACAAAAACAGACGTGATAAAAAGCGAAGAACATCGACACTTGAAGATATCCCTGGTGTTGGTGCGAAGAGGCGACGAGAATTACTAAGACATTTTGGTGGATTGCAAGAAGTAAAAAAAGCTAGCATTGAAGAATTGTCAAAAGTGCAAAATATTAGTAAAAAGATCGCTGAAGATATTTACAGCGCCTTGCACAGCTAGTAGTTTGCACCCCTGTATTTTTTTGAAAGATAATTCAAAATCCTTTACGCCATGGGTTAAGCTCTGTGTCCTATGGATTTCTCAGGAGATGTTTTACTGTGACACTTGCTAACCAGCTCACTTTGCTGCGCATTGCTTTCATTCCTTTACTGGTCATTGTTTTTTACACGCCTTTTAAATGGCATTATCTTGTCGGCTCAATAATTTTTAGTGTTGCAGCGATAACCGATTGGCTGGATGGTTATGTTGCTCGTAAATACGATCAAGCCACTCCCTTTGGTGCCTTTTTAGATCCGGTAGCTGATAAGCTAATGGTCGTTGTTGCCTTGGTGCTATTGGTAGAGCTTCATGCGTCGCCTTGGTTTGCTGTTCCTGCTGTTGTCATCGTAGGGCGGGAGATAGTGATATCAGCACTGAGGGAGTGGATGGCAGAGCTAGGGAAGAGGGCGTCTGTTGCTGTTTCGTATCTTGGTAAGGTGAAGACAACCGTTCAGATGGCTGCGGTCATAGTTTTACTTGCGTTCGAACCGGTTAGCGGATCATTTTTTACTATAGTTGGGTATATTTTGTTGTATGCTGCCGCGTTTCTAACCTTGTGGTCCATGCTGTTGTACATTAAAGCAGCATGGCCTGTTTTAATGGCACCTGTTGATGATTCGCTTGAAAAGTGACCTAACTGTTTGTTTTTTGGTAGTCGTAGAGACTGAAATTATTATCAGTGCTCAATATAATGAACACAAAAATAATTTAAGATTCTTGAGCGCAAAGAATTAAAAAGATATATTCCATAAATACATAATAAGTCTAGGCATTTCCTATTAGTTTCGATAAAATGCCGCGCTCTTTCAGAGTGTGATGACTAAGTACTTGAATTGAAGTTCTTGATTCAGGGCGTCAAGCAAAAGAAAGGGCTAGGTGGCAGAGTGGTCATGCAGCGGACTGCAACTCCGTGTACGCCGGTTCGATTCCGACCCTAGCCTCCAAATTTGTTTCGCATACAGATCTGACACAGGTCAAATCTAGAAAAGTGTAATAAGTAGAAAAAGCAGGCTTCGGCCTCTCCTCACCCAATGCCCGGGTGGTGGAATTGGTAGACACAGGAGACTTAAAATCTCCCGGCCTTTAGGCTGTGCCGGTTCAAGTCCGGCCCCGGGCACCACTTATACTTCTGCCACATCAGGCTAGATTCAACTTTATCTTATCAATCAATAACTTAGCGTTGCTTCGCTAGGGCTTGTTTCTGTATATATACAGCCATAACCCGCCACATTTCGCGTGATTTTACGAACAGATTACGAATGAAATACGAACGAGGCATCCATTATGGCAAGTCTTCGCAAGCTCAAAAACAAACGCTATCTGGCAGAAGTCAGAAAACAGGGGCAGTACAAATCCAAGACCTTTGACAGCAAGGTACAGGCAATGGCATGGATTGCCGATATAGAACCCCAGCTCTCACAAGACGGTGTGGTACAAGGTAAAACCCTTGGTGATACCTTAACCCGCTACCGTGATGAAATTTCCCCCACCAAGAAAAGCCACAAGAACGAACATAACCGCTTAAATAAATTCCTGCGCTCATCCCTGTCAGGGATTTTACTCATTGAGTTAAAACAGCATCACTTTGATGAGTGGATACAAAGCTCACTCACTAAGATTAAGCCTAGCTCGGTAAACCGTGACCTCAATTTGTTTAGTGCTGTCTTTGAGCAAGCCATACGTTGGAATTGGACGACCACCAACCCCATTCGAGGTATTAGAAGACCCAAGAACCCTCAGCCCAGAGATCGCCGTATCAGTGATAAAGAAATTGAGCGCATTCTGGATGCGTTAGGATATGACGGGCAGTCGGTTACGACTACCCGTCATATCCTTGCCATCGCTTTTTTGTTTGCACTAGAAACCGCTATGAGGCAAGGCGAGATATGGGGGCTTACATGGGAGGATGTTTTTCTGGATAAGAAATTTGTACGCTTGCTAGAAACCAAGAACGGCACAAAACGCGATGTACCACTCTCCAATGAAGCCATTAGACTGCTTGAGCTTTTACCTAAGCATCACAATGGCAAAGTGTTTAACAGCAATCAGGCTTCCAGTGGTACTATTTTTCGTCGCTGTTTATCCATTGCAGGGATCAAAGGCTTGACCTTCCACGACACACGCCATGAAGCCCTTACCAGACTTGCCAGAAAGTTGGACGTGCTAGACCTAGCGCGTATGGTTGGACATCGTGATCCTCGTTCGCTGATGATTTACTATAACGCCACTGCCGAAGAAATTGCAGGGAGGTTAGGGTAATGGAGTTCTGGGAACATCAACAATTGTCACGCGCCGAAATTGACAGGATGCGCGAGGAAGTGAAACATGCCTCCGCGCAACTCGACAATGCACGGCGCAAATTAACGGAAGGTAATATTACCTTCCAGTACCCCAATGCTGACCTGCTCATTTATCTTGAAAAAACCTTACGCGAATATTCTGGCTATGATCTTCATCCTGAAAATCTGCCTGACAATATCGTGTTTTTTCTGTGGCTGTGCTTTGGATCGTTTGTTGAGGGAGAATCACGGTTTAACTACACAGCGCATCGTGAGGAACGTATGAACATTGTCGGAAATATGATTATTCGGGCTTCTTGCTTGCAGAAAAAAACCGTCCTTGAACGTGCCTGTGAATATTATGATTTGCTGTTAACCGAAGCAGACAAACGCAGATTTTATATTCCACCTCGTTAACTAAAAATGCCCTGTCACGTAAGAGACAGGGCATCAAAGTGTTTTACCACCGTTCACAGCCATCGGCGTCCCCGCCTGTACTGCCTCATCATATTACTCATTATTGATTTGCAATCCACAAAAAACGACATCACCGCCATCGCCAGCAAGCTTTTCTACTCCTCCTTTCCACACCATCGTTCCAAAGTATCCTAGCAGGTGAATGAGCATAGCTCAGAGGGGCGGCAATGAGCCCCTGCCTCTCTTAGAGGCTTACTCGCCATTTGGCGAGTTCATTTCCCCTCACTGCCATTCCTTGTGCTGTTTTCTTTGTTGTGATGAATGCGGCCAGCCAACAAAAAAGCAACCATAAAAACGGTTTCCCGCTTGCGGGAATCCCTCCGTTTTTACAGTTTCCCTTGGTTGCTGTCGCGCCCTGCGGTGCGTTTTTTTATGTCTGTCCTCGCGCTGCGATTCTCACAAGAAAACAACAAAAGGAATCACATCATGGACATTACTAAAACACGCATCACTAAAGGACGAAGCAGCATCCTACCGAAATATTGCGGGAATCATTTTATCAACTTCGAGATGGCGATTTATTCACTGGCGGATCAATTCATCAAAGAATATAGCGGAGGACATTGGGAATTTTATAGCTTATCTAATGGCGGGTTTTACATGGGGTTTGAGAGTGACAATCCCGTTACCTTTGAGAATTCCGATAATTACTTTTGTGAAGAAATGGACGCTGAAACTGCCAGCATCATTGTTAATCTTTACGTCTATAGCCTGCTGTCCTTCAAATATGAAAACGCTCCTTTTGGAGAGCTTTATCATCAACTCCGTGATTATGCACTGGATCTTCCAGAAGCAGGCATCATCACTATGGCAATCGATTAGGGGGCAGCGTCATGGAAAATTCTTATAGCCCAGGTCATCCTTGGTACTACAAACTTGGCGGTAGGGTTTTAAACCCTGCCGCTATCATGGAAGAAGTAAAACAAGAGAATTACCGCTCTTATATGGCTGACGACATCACTAAAGCGGGTAATATGGCAGAACCAAAACGCTCACAAAAACTTCGTGACATAAAAACGCAACATGTTGAAGAACTCGCGCAAGATCTGGAAATTTATCGAAAATACGTTCATCAGTTGCGTGAACTAAGAACAGTCCAAGGCGAGGTAGATAGTTCAGATGGCTGTCTTGATCTTTATATGAGCCTCAGCCTTAAACATAACCATATCTACAATGATATGGCAGTGCTGCTCTACGCTGACACCTTACTGTGTAAACCCACTGCCCAAATGGATTTATTTGGATGAGTGTGAGTGTTAGGCAGAGCTAAAAGCTCTGCCTAACGTATCGGCTCACGGTTTTTGGATACCCAGTTTTGCACCTCTTTGGCATACCATCGCCTTCCTCCCATGCCTGAGTCAGTAGGGATGCGTACAGCGCGTGGAAAGTCCTTACGACAAATCACCCGCGACTGAATGGAGGACGTACTCAGGCGCATGTAACGCGCTATATCGCTTGCACTCCACAAGTCATTAGAGGCGACATTTTGTGCCTTTAATTCATTGAGGATTTCGAGAAGTATTTTCTCCATCAATCCACCTCATCGTAACGAAATTGTTGTTAGCGTGTGTGATTCACGAACCTTTTTTCTTACGCTCGACTGGCTCACGGAACGAGACTTTTATGCCTTCACTTGCTGCGAGTTCTTTAATCTGTTCTTTGATGGCTTTTTCGCGTTCGCGCTTGCGCCTATCCAATAATTTATAGGAATCGGCAATCAATTTTTTGATTGCCTCATCATCCATATTCTCTAAATCAATCATGGGTAGTGGGCGATGGGTGTCTGTGTGTGAAACAACGTTATCATTCATGGTTTATTCCTCATTACGCGTGATAGTGATGGACTCAATGTAAATCCCGCTTTGATGTTTTTTTTCATCCATTGTTGAGGTGCGAATAGTCCGCACCTTGTCACGATCCAGATCCTCAAATAGTGGTACTAGATTGCGTCCTTCAATCAGAATTTTTCCGACTGCCGTATGGATAAGAATATGTCCGCCGTTAAGTTCAATATCCAAAAAATGAAACAGTGGATAGGAATAGACGCTTTGGTTTTTTGGATACATACAAACACGGCTTGGTCTGCCATCACGAGCAATCGTATAAACGCCACGACTTTCTTCTGAATCATCGTCCTCTACCTCGCGTACAGTGCTTTTTGAGAAGCTACGGTTCAGATCAGTTTTAAATGAATTGACTATCGTTGTTTCTGGCGTTTCGTGATGGCTCATAAATTCATATCCCTTCCTTGATGTTGGCTGTCACGTTCTCTCTCAACACGATCACGCCACAGCCTGTCATTGGCAGGTTGCTTGTCAGGCTGACGGAAATGCGCAAGCCAGTCTTTGGTCGTTCCCTTGAGATGGTTTAGCGCGTAGTTGGCGTAAATTTCGAGCGAGGTAAGTAATGTTTTGGAATTAACCAGCTTTTGTGGGATGGTCATTTGATTGCGGGTCAATTCAGTTGCACTCATACGCTGCTGACTGCGTTCTACTTGCTCACGTAAAGCCTCTTTATCATCGGTAAAAATCTCTACCGATTTTTTGCCCCGTGACACGGATACATAAAATTGCTCTGCACCTGTTGCACCACCAATTTGTGTGTTCTGCGCAATCAATATATGCGGTACGGTTTTACCTTGTGAGCCGTGGCTGGTAGATACATAGCCATAATCAAAATTACCCTTTGAGCCGTCCAACACGCGACCACCTTTAAGCACAATGTCACCGTTTTTATTGATGGCATCCACGGTCAGTAATGTCCCGTTATTAAGACGTGAACCGTCCAGAGCCTTTGTGCCTTCGGTGAGGCGGATGCTGTCACCCTTTGCTAACGATAATTGCTCAGGGGTATAGAGGCTAAACCGCTTGGCAAGTTTGGTATCAAGAGGCTTTTCAATACCGTCATTGCCCTGCATAAAGACTTTGCCTTTATCGATACGGGAAACGGTAAATTGATCGCCCTTGCGAATACTCTTGGCGTTAAGTTGGAAGCGGACAATCTGCCCTGTGTGATAGCTGTTATGGTCGGATTTTTCTGCATCAGTGAGTTGTAAGTTTCGGTAACGGCTTACGGTTTTTTCCCGTTTGCCAATATGCCCACCTGCTTTTAAGGCGTGACGAATCGCGCCCGTTACCTGTTTACCTTCGGCGTGAGTAGGGGCAATGGCGAGTACCTTTTCCTCGTTCTTTGCATAAGCAGCATATTTATCAGCAAGCGTGCGATAACGTATCTCATCATCACTCTCTTCAGCGATTGCTCCCATGTCATCAAGCTTGTCATAGCCCTTCATGACATCACCTTTAGCAAGGGAAGTAACGGCTTGCTTATATTCACCTGATTGTCGGCGAATATTGTCTATGGCAAGTGGTTTGAGTCCTGCTTCTTCTTGAAGAATGCGGAACGCATCGCCTCGTGTAACACTGGAATGTTGGGCGGTATCGCCCACTAATATCACGCGGTTCTCAAATTGATGTGCCAGTGCAAAAAGCGTGTGCATATCGCCCACACTCATTAAGCCTGCCTCATCGACAATCAATGCTTTGCCGCGTGATTCTTCCCAGAGCTTTTTATTGATGATGTAACCAGCAAGCGTCTGCGCTTTTTGCATGGTTTCATTGCGGTAGGTTTCGCCGTCTTCACGCAATGTATTGTTGGCAGCGTCAGCCGTTGGAGCGAGAACCAAGGACTCACCACCTCCGTCCTCGATGCCTTCAATCAACTTGCTCAACATCGTGGTTTTACCCACGCCTGCTTTACCCTGAACTGCTGCGACACGGTTACGGCTTTTAAGCAGCTTTTGTACGGCATTTTCTTGCTCGCTACTTAGCGAAAATTCTTCATCCTTTGAGTAGTCCTTCACTGTGCCTATGTCAAAATTAGTATTGAGCTTAGCTTGTGTGCCATACCCCTTAACCGTGAAATTAATAATGTCTTGCTCTTCACTTAGCACGTTGTGCGTTGTGGCAACTTCACGCCCTCGATGCTCACGTACAAGTAAATCTGTGCGCTCGCTAAAAGCCTGCTCAATTTCATCATCTGCGACTACACCAAAACCATAACGCAACGCCGTTTCTTTAAGACGGGTGAGGGGCAATACTGACTTGCGCTCAAACTCATGCTCTATGGCAAAATCAACACATTGCTCTGCCGTGAGTTCTTGCTTGTCAGAGGCATCACTTTTGAAGAGATTGTCGAGTGCTTCTTTTTCGGTGTCGTCTAATCTATCCCACCAATTTTCTCGCAAGGTTTCGAGTGTTAATCCTTTCTTTTTGTTTGCACGAGAATACGCGCCAACCTTATCTTTTGACGTGGCATTAACAATGTTATTGGCTTTTGCGTAGGCTTCAATTTCTTCTGTACGATTGCTGAATTTGTCGATGGTGGATCGCTCAATATCAGCAATCTCCCAGAACTTTCCAGCACGCTTTGTGTTCAGCCCTATATCATTCAACCGTTTGGCTAAACGCGAATGAAACAGCGCCTCATAATAAGGGGAGTCCGTTTTGATTTGCCCAAATTGTCCCGCCTTCCATTTCTGCTCTTCTTGGTCAAAGGTGGCATTCATGCAGTAGGCATGACAATGTAAATTGGGGTCGGGAGCCATGCTCTCGACAGGTCGAGAGGTGTAATGCTCAAAGGTCGCGTAAACGATATTACCTGTCAGTCGATCTTCATTGCGCCCTTTGGTACGCACACGGGTGTGCATGGCTTTCTCAACGTCTTCCATCGTGTCATGCAGCGCGCTTCTAAAGGCTTCCAGAATCCTTTTATCCTGTGTGCGCTCATAAGCGAGCGTGACACTTTTGGGTGCGCTGAAGGTAAAGTCATAGCCGGGTCTGCGATCTTCCTTGTGACGCGCGGTAAGCCGCTCTCCAGTGCGCGGGTCTTTATTATCAACCAAGCGGTTAAACGCTTCTTCCGTTACTTCCTCCGACATACCAAGCATGGTTGCTGCGCGACCACCCCAGCTCCCGACAATTTCTTGCCCTTCACTGTAATAGTCACCCTTGGTTAATTCATCGCGGAAATAGTCCTTTGCCTTAGCGGCACTTTTTGAGGCATATACACGTAACATTCGATTCGAAAACTCCTATGCGCAACCTAAAGCAGTGGTTGAGGTTTTTGTAAAAGGATTTTTAATAATTTCTATCAGACATCTCCCCTAATGCCTAACTTGAGGAATAAAAGCCACACCACTTTTGGTGTGGAAGGGGCTTTGAATGGCTCGGTATACGCCGTGAGATGCCTGATACGATCAATCAAAACGCTAATGAATTTACGGTTGTAATACATCGTTAATCCTCCAAAGAATGTTCGTCATATTCGTAATTCTGTTCTCGATACCAATCCCGCAATTCATTGAGAGTGATGTATCCATAATCTCGTGCAATTGCCTCGGCGAATGCGCTTTTTTCTGGCGGCAGGTCAGAAAGAAAATCATCAATTGCAGCAATATATTTTGCGTGGTCGTCGTCAAGGTCATGGTAAGCCGATATATCAACAACTGACCGTTCAAGTTCCAGCAGTTCTTCATTTCCGCGATAAAGAGTTTGCTTGGCTAATTCTCTTGAAATCTTTTCTGAGAACTCATCGCTATGAATGACTTTAGCGATTCCCACTTCAACCGATGTCAAAATCTCCTGATAGTCTTCAACCAATAATGCATCATTGTTAAGATGCTTATTAATTCCAACCATAACCCTGTTTGTTAGATCTTCTCTGAGGTCATATCGGGTTGTTAGGCTGTCATTTCCTACATACCACTTCACATCCTCTTCCTGAAGGGGCGCAAAGACTGCTTCGACATCACTTTTTATTTCTTCGGCGAGGTGGTCAATATCTTCCTTGTTGGGTATTTTTTTCGGTGTAAGTTGCTCTTTAAAAGACATGTCTATCCCCTCAATTTCGTATATTTAAAATGGGCAATAGGCGTTCAATAGCCTCATCAAAATCAGGATCGGTAATGGCTTTCTGTACCCCGCATTGGATCTCTACAAACAGATCAAACGGGTCTTGAATACGCTGGCTGATAACATCCTCCAGTAGCAGATCGTGATTGTGGTTAATCGAGTGATTAATAGCGTCATAAATATGGTCAGAGAGCAGCGCAATAAAATCATTGGCTGCGCTTCCTTTGGGCTTGGGTTTAATGTCAGTTTTACGGCTCATAGCGGACTCTCCAGCAGCGTTAGGGAATGGGGATTACTTGTCCATATCCATTGATTTTTCATCACGGGAATAGTCCTTATCCCGTGTATGTTCCTTGGCTTCCATTTCCTTAGCTAATTTCTTACTGAATGTGTCAATGGAGGTTTCTGCATCCAAACTATTTTGCAGTACATCACTGGCAACAGATTTAATGGCATCCAGTGTTGTTTTTGTTTTTTCGCCAACAACTTCTTCCACTTTTGCAGCGCTTTTTGAAAGTAATGTCGCCATTGATTCTGCGATCAAATCACCAAACACCGTTCCGTCTGAAAGCACGTCTTTAATGTCATTGGCAATTTCTTGTGTTCGCTCTTCGCGGTCATAGTCGTTGTTGGATGCTTTGCTTTGCTGGAGCTGTTCTGAATAGGTCATAATGTTTGCCTCTTTTGCTAAATATGAGCGGGCATCGCCCGCTCTATTAGGGGTTATGAGTTGGCGGTTTCGGGAGTGGTATAACGGGATTCTTTATTAAGAAGCTCTTTGATTTTTTCGCGCTCTTTGCTGTCATTGCCGATGCCAGTGACATAGACACCATGCGTCTTTTTAGGGGACTCTCCAGCGAGGGCTTCTTTGATATTACGCGCGGTCAGTTCAGCGTCTATTTGGTCAAGAATGATGTTGCGTACAGCGCGAGCCCTCACATATTCCTTGAGCAATAAACCGATAGAGGAAATGATTAACCAAGAGCCTGTTTGTGGACTTATAAGCAGGGTTACAATCCAGCCCAGAACAAACAGGAAGGCAGGCTCAACGACTTGCCGTACAAGATATTCTCGCGGTCTACCTTGGCTATCGATGGTTAAAGGCAATCGATATAGAAAAGGCAGTGGATCTCCGTCATAGCGCGTGTGCAGCTCTCCATCAATGGCAAAGAATTTTCGGATAAATAATTGCCACAGCATTGCGCCAAAAAAATACACACCTATCACGCTAAAAATGACGGCATTGGGCATCCATCCTTCCTTATGTATACCAAACCACGCAGGGATATTTATCCACCCCGACCAGAAAAGCATTACCCACATAGTGCCGCCGAGATAAAGAACCAGATTGAAATGACGCTCACCAAAGCCATTCCTGAAAATCAGCTCCGCAGGCACTGTTGCCAAGCGGAATAAATTAAACAGAAAGCCAAAGGTGAATTTCAGTAATGCTTCACTGGTTTGCACGGGTGAAACCAGATAGCTTCCCACATCGGTAAAGTCAGGTTTAAAGTCTGGACGAGCATCGTCCGCAGTTGACATTTTCATAGGTAAATCCTCTTAATTAACGTTGGTAAAAAACTTCGAGATAATTTTTGTCGTTACTCCAAATACGACCAATCTGATGCACTAATGCAGACACGGTATTACCATCTTTGGGGCCTCCTCTGAGTAGGTTGTTAGAAAAGTAAAGCGGCTCGATGACATGCCTTTTCTGGTCACTGATGCTGGCGCTCATCTTGGGATCGTTATCGGGATCAATAGAGGTGCTACTGCTGGTTTGGCTGCTCCAGACTTCGCCGAAGAGTTTGGCGGCATAGTCGTTAGTGGCTATGTCGGTATTTGCCAGAAAAATTTTGGTTGAGATGTTGGAAAATAAGTTTTGGACTTTGGCTTCTGACTGTTCGCCAAGGCCAATTTGATAGGAAGAAATGGATTGCCCCGCGTAAACACAGCATGTACCGCTTGAGCGTAATGTCGATTGATTATCGATGTGGAAGCTCGATAAAAATTGATAGGCTTCGTCAGAAACAATGCTCACGGGGCGCGGATGGTGCGACAGCGGCATACGCTCCATCGTACTCATGGTCATCATGGTAAAAAGTGACTGAGCTAGCTTGCCAAGTACGGAATATTTCTTTGTCGGAAGATCGAGAATAATTAATGCACCTGAGCGCAATATATCGGGAGGGGTAGCAATGCCTTTGCTATTGTGGACAAACATTTTTTTTAAATGACCACGAATGAAAGCGTTAGCTGTTGTGGTAAACATCGATACCACAATGCTACGGGTCTTTTCCGAGAGGTTAGGAAACTCATTCATCCAGTAATCAAACGTCACGGGGAAGTCTTCAAAATGCATGGCGATGTCGTCACCATCTTTGAAGCTATCGGTGGTTTCCGAGGCTTTATTCAGGCAGGCAAAGCAATAGCTTTTCTCTCGCCACTCTTTAGACGATAGTTGTCGTTCTCCTGTTGCTGCGCTAATGATGAGACGATAAATATTCTGGATGGTAATTAATTCATCGGCTGCCTTTAGGAGATCGATGGCATTGGTAATCATCTGGCGCATGGCAAGCTCCCAATAAGGTTCTTTACCCTTTACGCTGCCGCCATTTGCCACCTCCACCATAATCATGAGCAGTGCCACGAGAGAGAATGTGTCACTGCCATCGTCGAGCTTTGCTTGTTGTTCGATTGCATCGAAGAAATAGCGATGTTTTGTACCGAAAATCACGAGCTGATCTTCTCTGCCTGATTCCTTTATCAGTTCGATATAGTCTTGTTTGTCTTCTGGCTTTGTAGTGGTAAACACCATGCCAAATTGCATATCCAGCATCGCCCTAATAATGACTGCCAGTAATGTTGATTTACCTGAGCCAGTACCTCCAAACAGACAAAGAGATTCAAAGCATTGCCGTAATGTGAGAAGGTCATTGGGCGTCAAATCCATAACAGGTGTATCGAGATCAATCTTCATCATCTTTCCTCTTGCTGCATAGGTAATGCACGTAGCTGTTAAGCAGTGCGGTTAAAAAGCTGTTTAGGAAGTTCACGCTGGAAAGAAGAATGAAGGGAATATCAATCTGGACATTGATAATTGAGTAGGCGGCAGTCACAAAATTAGCACCGCTCCATATCCAATATTGCGATCCACTGACATCACGCGATAAGGGGCGTTTTCCTCGAATCATATCGAGCAATATTTTTTGCTGACTGCCATAACTCATCAGTGCAATGACAATGTTGAAGAGGTAGGCGTATAAAAATATCTCTTTGAATAATTCCGTCATGTTTTCCTCAACTTGGTGTGTGTCGTTGAGGAAATGTTGATGGATCACATAGTTTTGTACTATGGGACTTTTCGGGGGAGCGTTGGTACTCCGAGGGGGGCAGATGGTACTTTAGGGGGTAATTTGCCGTTGTTAACGATTAATTAAGGTTTGTGCAGTATGTTCAACTCAAACTATTAACAAACAACGTAGTACAGCATGGAAGATAATTATTGGCGGTCGCCAGAAAAGAAACAAGAAGCCTTTGATGAAAAATTTGGAAAGGAGTTGAGAGAAGCAATCCTTTCTAAAGAAACGCTCGATGACCTACATCACGAGCCAGAAAACGATGATGATATGAGAGGTCTCTACGGGATGCTAGCCATCGACACTCATATCAAGGAAGTTTACAAGGAAGTCACTTCCGAAGAAGTCATGGATAAAATTGAAAAGCTCATGGAAAATACAGGGCAAACGCCAGAAGAATTGAGCAAGCAATTAGCTGGGGCAGATTTACAAATAAGCGAAAAACTGGATGAGCTTTTGGAGCAATCTCGGTCTCAAGGTTTTGCAGCCAAACTTGACTCAGAAAGAAAAGCCGCCGAGCAAGATCCCGACAAAGGGGATCAAGGCCGTGGGTAGCTTAACGCTGTTTTAGTCAGGGAAGAACCTTATACCTTTGCTGGTAAGTTTTGTTTCTGGAAAAAACTCATTTACCTGATAAAAAATATCCCGCATGTTTTCGACATATCGCTCCTTTCTTTTTAAGCTAGAGCCATTCAGTGCGAAAAGTTTTTCCCATGTCAGGAGGTCTGATTCTTGTCGTATATTAAAAGAAATCTGGTCTAGAACAATTAAATAGAGATCTATTGCGTAAGTCGTTCCTAGCGCTGTTAGCGTATGAGCATTGAGTGCAGCTATGTGCTTTGCAAAAAAGTCAGAGTCTAATTTTTTATGTGCATTAATTATTTCAAAGTTCATTGAATTTCCAAATGAAAAATGATGAGCACTATCAACATCATTCATCATTCCTACTGGAGCATCCCTATAGACACAGCATTTGACTCGCACGATATGCTCAAAGAATGCATCTTTATCTTTGCTGCCACTACGTGCCAAGCCAAATTCTTCTGCCATAGCAGTATAATTTGTTCCTAACTTTAGTTTGATATTATCTCGGAATCCCTCCACCACCTTTTCTGAAAAGGGTGACTTTTGCAGATGCGTAAATGTATATTTTGATAGCTCTTGCAGTAGCAATATACAAAAGACTCGTGACTGCTTGCAGCATGGAAGATCAACTTTTATGGGTTCATGTTGGTTGCTTTCGAGCAGTGTGGTTGTTACTGGAAAGGTGCGATCTCCGTTATTTATGCTGAATTGTTCATTACGAGTTGGGGTACGGGGGATTGCTAATGAAAATGCGATGAGTGGGTGGTGAATAATGGTGTTAGACGGCTGCTTGGGCGTGAGCCCATCGCTGTAATCTTTGCTATGACGCAGAGAACTACTGCTAGTAGATACAGAGCTTCGTGCTTCCTTGATTTTAGTGTCAACAACAAGCGCTTCATATAGTTCTTCTAAATTCTTCCACTGATGCACCCTTATTAATCTCCCTTTAGGGTCTGCCAAACCACATAAACAGGCTTGATGAGTTCGGCGGGGTCAACTTCTAAGCTATCCGCCAGTTTAAACAGAGTCGTTATGGTCGGCTTTTTTGCGCCTGCTTCCAGCTCCTGATAGTAGCGAAACGACATATTGCAGCGTGTTGCCACATCTTGCTGCGATCTACGCGCCTGAGTTCGGTACTTTCTGAGGGTTTCAGCAAGCACTCTTTTGACATTATCTTCAATAATGTCTTTTTCGGTCTTCTCGTTCTCGTCTTTCTTCTTATTTGTCATATTTCCCCCATGTTCGGTGCCTAAACAAAAAGAGGATGGTTACGCGCTAAAGCTCGTGCGTATACGCGCTAAAGCACGTAAAATGCCAAAGTCAGTACGTGCTTTAGCACGCTGCCATAAGAGCGGATATTTCTTAGCCGCGTTTCATGACTTGATTAAAGACCATTGGAGAAACTGCTATGCGCATATTGATTGCTGCAACTGTGGCACTGAGTGCCTTACTTGGGGGCTGTGACAATGGCGGGGGAAGCTCTTCCAACCCCACGCCAACCCCTGATCCCACGCCCGATCCAACCCCAACATCTTTTACCCCAAAGGCATTTACAGGCTTTATGGCTCCGTTTGCTGACGATGTGGCTGCTGCTATTGTCAGTGGTCATGCCATTACCGCCACGCGCCAGCTTGACGTGAACGGCGATGAGAAGATCTATTTTTACTTTGAGAACGCGGAAGGCGAAGATATTGCTGGCGCGAGTGGCTATGGCATTGACGCTGCTTTGTTCCCCGCGCTCTATCTGGAGGAAGATAATGTCGTGTGTATGCAGTACGCAGGGTACTTTGAGTACACCACCAGTGTTACAGGCGATATTACCTCTGATGCCATCACTTTCCGCCAGTGTGACACTGACACCGTTCAAGCCGCTGATATATCCGAGGACTGGCTACCCACCTATATGGAGTTTGTGAGCCTTACCCAGCTTACCGATAGCCTTATCACCGATAGTGAGGGGAATTTCAGCTTCAACCTGAAAGCCACAACTGATACGGAAGGCGATGTAAGGCTTTATATCTCTAATCCGTTCAATGCCAGCTTTGAAGCACTGGTCGATGTAGATAGAGGGATTATCTGCTCTAACTTCATTTCGAGTAGCGAGGTAGGCGCTTTTATCACTCGTGTGACAGGTTCAGATGAGCTATCAACGGATGGGCTCACAGCCTATCTAGGCGATGATCTCATAAGGGATAAAGTTGTCTTTCTGCCTGATTGTAATTATGACCTTGCTGACTGGCAGGAATAACAGACGTGTTTCCTGTCCATGTGCCTGCTGTGCAGCTGGACGGGAAACCCCTGTACCACGTTATTTCTTCAAAGAGCATCGCTGCATCTTTGAAGAAACCACTCTTCACGTAGAGTTCTACGTTGCTGGTATCCGCCTCTATATCCGCGTCCTTTCTGAAAGCCCACCAATACTCGAAACCCTGTCCGAGCTTGCCACTGACCACGCCCATTACTTCACTCTGAATGATGAAGAGCAGCTGCACTATATGGCAATGGTTGCGCGTTGGGTGTTGTTGAATCGTTCCGAAGATGAGGCAATTAATTCCAGACTTTCATTTCAACCTGCTTAAACCTAAACAAGCAACCTCCGTGTTAGCTTTTTAGCCAGTTCGTTAGTTGCTCTACAAGCCCATTTTCGTCAAAGCCATCAACCTCTTTGAATATTTTCTTCTGAATATTGTTGTGCTTTTCACCTACGGTTTTACCCGATAAATAATTTACAAGCGTAGACGTAGGTATAAAAATCATATTGGAATTGTTTGTTGTTTCGTCTGCAATTATCCAACGTAAATACGCTTCAAAATAATCTGGCTGCTTAGAAACTACTTCAGGCTGAATGCCTTTACCTCCACCAGAACCAAATCCCAATCGTCCATGTGATTTTTTGTGAAATTTCACCTCGATGAAAAATGCCTTTGGGTTAGCCCCATTGCGGCATATCAGAATATCAACAGATTTTTTGCTATCCAAAAGCTGCAAATCTGGATTGGTAGAACATATTCGTGACTGAATCAGATCACGTAAATAGGCTTCAAATTCATCTTCTCGTGAAAACATAACAATACCTTTTTAATCGAGATTATTTATCTTTAACACCAAACCTATAGCGTGTCGATGCTGACCGTGCTGCTTCACCTTCGCTAATCGCTCATTCCCCCTAAAAAACAGAGGGAACTACGGGCTACACATCACTCACGCAAAACAAATATCTAAAGAAGGAGGCGTTGCACCCTCCCGACAATCAAGACAAATGACGGCTTCCACCTTAACCACTTCGTTGGGCAGACCCTCCGCAATTTATCTTGATTCTCTCACACCCGCCGAGTCGGCCTCTGTCGCCAGAGTTTCATGAGCAGCGCACCAAAAGCGGTGCTTGTAAAGAAACTCAAATGCGAATTAAAGAAGGGCAAGACCATGAATATACACGACGCAGCTAAATTACTTGGAGTAAGTGGAACAGTCACACAAGAGGATATTAAAAAATCCTACCGACAAGCAGCACAGCAATATCACCCAGACCGTAACCCAGCAGGGGCGGAAATGATGAAAATGATTAACGCTGCTTATGAGGTTTTGAAAGAGTTTAACGGTGAGATTCCTAATAGTTTTTCTACTGATGGAAACACCCATCAAACCAGTGAAGAAAACTACAGCGAAGCCGTGAATGAAGCCCTTAATAAAATTATTCATCTTGAGGGTTTGGAGATTGAAATCTGTGGCGCGTGGGTTTGGGTATCAGGAGAAACCAGAAAGCACAAAGACACGATAAAAGAAGCCAATTTTAAATATGCCTCTAAAAAGAAACGCTGGTATTTTCGCCCTGAAGATTGGCGCAGTTCCAGCCGTGGCGCATACAGTATGGAAGATATAAGAGGTAAATATGGTAGTGCTACCCCTGCACGTAAGCGCAAGCAACAATTAGAACGCTGTGAAGCGTGAGGGCAAAGCCATGAAACCTTATCAGTTAGATATATTTTATGATTATCGCCCTGCAATTCCGACACGCGATGTTATAAAGGAGGCGTTAAGCCTCCTGACCACCACCGTTAAAAGAAAGTCGTTTTCGTTAACTTCTTGCGATGCGGTAAAGAACTATTGCCGCCTGAATCTGGCAACCCGTGAGCATGAGATATTCGGCGCGTTATTTCTTGATAGTCAACATAGGCTGATTGAATTTAAGGAGCTGTTCAGAGGTACGATAGATGGCTGTAGTGTTTATGTTCGGGAGGTCGCCAAAGAAGCCTTAAGCTTGAACGCCGCAGCAATCATTTTTACCCATAATCACCCGTCAGGCGTTTGTGAGCCAAGCCAAGCTGATATAAAGATCACCAAAAAGCTGCAGGAGGCGCTGGGCGTCTTTGATGTGCGGGTGCTGGATCATTTCATTGTGTCGATTGAAGAGGTTGTGAGCTTTGCAGAGCGGGGCTTGATGTAGCAGCTGGGCGGGAGTCTTCCGCCTTTTTCCCTTCGGCGCGCTGAAAACTGTCGTCCTGCCAGTTTCCAGCGAAAAAGGATGACAGGCAGTCAATGCCTTCTTCTATTTAACCAAGCTCAATACGCAACGTTTTGCCTACGGCGCGCGCAGCGTTATCAAGCGTGTGTAATGTAACCGAGGTATTAGCTGGATCAAGCAAACGATCCAAGGCGGAACGGCTGGTATCCATTAATTCCGCCATTTTGGTTTTTGAGAGATGCTCGGTTTTCATTTTTTCAGTGATCTCCCATGCAATCACGCGCTTGATTGCCACGGCGTTAACTTCAGCAAGTTCGCCGGTTTCTTCAAGCAGATCATCAAGGGATGAACCCAAATGTTGATTATGTTTAGCCATTTTCTACCTCTTTCTTTCGTTTCTTTGCCAAATCTAAATCTGGCTTAGGTGTCTGCTGTGACTTCTTGATAAACCCATGCAGCAACACCATCTTTCCACCATGAAAGCAAAACAATACCCGTGAAATACGTCCATCATGGAGATTTGTTCTAACTTCATACAACCCGTCTTTCATCGGGCGACAGACGGGCATCCCTACTGGCCAGCCGAACTCTACAGTTTGAATATCCGCGCCGACCGCTTTCCTGTCATCTTTACCCAAGCCCAACAACCATTCCCGCACCGGCTCATTGCCACTTGTGGAGCGGTAAAAGATGGCTGGAACTTTCTTCCTTTTTTGCCCAGTCATACTGAAATGTACCACTTTTGGTACAATCTGTCAAGATCGTTCTTTTGTCGTGTCATTCCACCTAGCCCCAACTCAAGTGCTTTGTTATATGATTTTTTGTTGTGAATGCCTCAATTTTCCCCTATTCTCTCACCTAAAGAGGTATTTGGACAGTATAAATGACCGATGAAATTTTGACCCTCAAAGAGGTAGCCGACTATTTAAAGCTTGCTGAAAAGACTGCTTATCGTTTAGCAGCTGAAGGCAAGCTGCCAGGCTTTAAAGTGGGCGGCAGCTGGCGCTTTAAACAATCCGATATAGAGAGCTGGATTGAAGCAAAAAAGACCAGCAACAAAAACAATAATGAAGGGTGAACACCGTTGAATGCAGTAGAAATAGAAGAAGCCATTAGCAATTTAGCCGAGCAAGCATTTGACGCGGCCAGCTTCCCCTATGCCTTTCTTGAAGCGTTTGGCAACAAGGCAACCACCATCAAGCGCCTGCAAAGCGGCTCGTCCAATAAGTCTGATATTGGTGGCGTCCTGCAAACTAACAACATCCATATCGCTGTATGCGCGGAAGGTGAAGTCACTGCCACGCTAAATACACTCAAAGCCAGCCCAGCGACCGTAAAGGCTAAAGCAAAATTTACGCTAGCGACCGATGGCATTACCCTTGAAGCAGAAGACCTCAACACAAATGAAACCCTAGCTTGTGACTATAAGGATTTCCCCAATCATTTTAGTTTCTTTCTGAGCTTGGCTGGAATTTCCTATACCAAAGAACTCAAAGACACCGAATTAGATAGAAACGCATCAAGGCGTTTACAGAAACTCTATATTGAGTTGCTGAAAAACAACCCAGCTTGGAGCGCATCAGAGCGCCGCCACGATATGAATCATTTCATGGCGCGTTTGATCTTCTGTTTCTTTGCGGAAGACACTGATATATTTCGTGGCGATAACCTGTTTACTGCGACCATCGAACAAATGAGCGCGAGGGATTCATCTAATACTCATGAGGTGATTAGTGAACTCTTTCGAGCAATGAATACAAAAATAGAAGACCGGAAAAAAGAGAATATCCGCTCATGGGCGGATGGATTACCCTATGTAAATGGCGGATTATTTTCTGGCAGCACCGAAGTGCCGAACTTCACCAAGATTGCCCGCTCCTATTTGCTTCACGTTGGTAATTTGGATTGGAAACAAATCAACCCCGATATTTTTGGATCGATGATTCAGGCTGTGGCCGATGATGAGGAACGCGGCGCATTGGGGATGCATTACACCAGCGTGCCAAATATTCTGAAAGTGTTAAACCCTCTATTTTTGGACGACCTACGCGAGCAATTAGAACAAGCTGAAGACAACCCAAGAAAGTTGTTAAACCTGCGCAAGCGTATGTCCAACATTCGCGTATTTGACCCTGCCTGCGGTTCAGGAAATTTTCTGGTTATTGCCTATAAACAAATGCGTAACATCGAAGCAGAGATAAACGAACTCCGTGGAGAAAAAGGAAGACCAAGCGACATTTCACTTCGGAGCTATAGAGGCATTGAACTAAGGGACTTTCCCGCAGAAATTGCTCGATTGGCACTTATTATTGCTGAATATCAGTGCGATTTTCAGTATCGAGGGCAAAAGCTCGCGTTGGCTGAGTTTCTTCCGTTAGATACAGAAAATTGGATTACTTGTGCGAATGCTCTAGAAATTGACTGGCTGTCGGTATGCCCATCTACTGGTACAACAGTAAAGTTAGCGGGAGATGATTTGTTTAACGCACCAAAAAATCAAGCTGAAGTGGATTTTGAAAATGAGGGTGGAGAAACCTATATCTGTGGTAATCCGCCTTATTTGGGAAGTAAATGGCAATCAAAAGAGCAAAAAGCAAATTTAGAATCCATCTTTGGTAGACGGACAAAGACTTGGAAGTCTCTTGATTACGTTTCTGGTTGGTTTATGAAGGCTGCCGAATATGGAGTTTATACGAAAACAACAGCAGCCTTCGTGTCTACAAACTCAATCTGTCAAGGAGGACAAGTTCCAATTTTATGGCCGCTCATTTTTGAGTTAGGCCACGAAATAATGTTTGCGCATACCTCATTTAGATGGGCGAATCTAGCAAGTCATAATGCTGGTGTAACCGTTGTAATAGTAGGAATTTCAAATATTGGTAGAAAAGATCGTCTTTTAGCTTCTATATCAGAAAATGGTGAGCATGAAGTTAAGTCAGTAGAAAATATCAATGCTTACCTTATTGGTAGCCCAAACGTAGTTGTCACTCCACGTTCAAAACCACTATCTAAATTGCCAGAAATGACTAGAGGAAATTCCCCAACAGACGGAGGTCATTTGCTTCTAACTCACGATGAGATTAGCTCCCTAAATCTAAACGAAGAAGAACAGGATAAATTTATCCGTCCATTTATTGGATCAAAAGAACTTATTTCTGGAAGTCGTCGTTATTGCATTTGGATAGATGACAGTTGTGTTGAGGAAGCAGAAAAAATACCAAGTTTTAAAAATCGAATTGAGAAAGTTCATAACTTTAGACTCAACAGCCAAAAGGCAGCGACAGTTAAAGCGGCTAACTGGCCTCATCGCTTTGATGAAAGAAAGCCTATATCGCCTGAACCAATAATTTGTGTTCCTGTAATAAGCTCCGAAAATAGGCCATATCTCCCCACAGATTTGCTAACAAGTGGAACGATCATTTCCAACAAAGCATTTACTATTTCTGGGCGTGAGTTATGGCCGCTTTCCATAATTTGTTCTCGATTAAATTTAATGTGGGTTAGTGCTGTATGCGCACGAATGCGCACAGATTTTTCATATACTAATACATTAGGATGGAACACTTTTCCCGCACCCATTCTTACAGAAAAAAACAAAGAAGATTTAACTCGCTGCGCTGAAGATGTTCTTCTTGCTCGTGAAGCACATTTTCCAGCCACTATTGCTGATCTATACAGCCCTGAAAAAATGCCAGAAGATTTGCGTCATGCTCACGAGCGCAATGATGAAGTTCTTGAGCGTATTTATATTGGTCGCTGCTTCAAAAATGATACGGAGCGCCTAGAAAAGCTCTTCGATCTCTATACGAAAATGACAAGTAACACTAAGAAGAAGGTATCTTGAAAATGACGGAACATAAATCCATCCCCTCTGTTTCAGTAAAGTATGCCTGTAATGGCAGCTCGAAAAAATCCAATGAGCTGGGTATGCGCGTCATGCAGGAACGAGCCTACGAAAAACGAGGCGAGCAGTATCTTCTGATTAAGTCACCACCTGCCTCGGGTAAAAGCCGCGCTTTGATGTTTATTACTTTGGATAAGCTCCACAATCAAAACGTTAAAAAGGCCATTATTATCGTACCTGAAAAATCCATTGGTGCTAGCTTCAACAATGAACCCTTAAGCCAATACGGTTTTTATTGGGATTGGGAGGTCGCCCCAAAATGGAATTTGTGTAACGCACCCGGTGAGGATGGCGGCAAGGTCAATTCTGTAAAGGCCTTTATGGAGAGTGACGATCAAATATTAGTATGCACTCACGCCACATTTAGATTCGCCGTGGATAAGTTTGGCATACCCACCTTCGACAATTGCTTGATTGCCGTAGATGAATTTCACCATGTTAGCTCTAACCCCGATAACAAATTGGGCGCACATCTTGGGCAGTTAATTGCTCGCGACAAAGTGCATCTTGTTGCTATGACGGGTTCCTATTTTAGAGGCGATGCAGAAGCGGTGCTATCGCCGCAGGATGAAGCGAATTTTGATACCGTTACTTATACCTACTACGAGCAACTCAACGGCTATGACTATTTAAAAACGCTGGATATTGGTTATTACTTTTATTCTGGCTCTTACGCCGATGACATTTTGAACGTATTAGATTCAAACGAAAAAACTATCATTCATATTCCCAATGTCAATTCCCGCGAAAGTACCAAAGATAAAATCAAGGAAGTTGAGCATATTATCGAAGAGTTGGGCGAATGGCGTGGCACAGACCCAGCTACAGGCTTTCACTTGGTAGAAGCTGCAAACGGCAAAATCATTAAAATTGCCGATTTAGTCGATGATGACGCTACCAAACGCGACAAAGTATCTGCCGCACTCAAAGTGCCTGAAGCCAAAAATAATCGCGACTATGTAGACATCATTATCGCGCTTGGTATGGCAAAAGAAGGCTTTGACTGGATATGGTGCGAACATGCCTTAACCGTAGGCTATCGCTCCAGCCTTACGGAAATTATTCAGATCATAGGCCGCGCCACTCGCGACGCAGAAGGTAAAACCCATGCACGATTTACCAACTTGATCGCCGAACCGGACGCCTCTGAAGAAGCCGTTACCGATGCCGTCAACGACACCTTAAAAGCCATTGCCGCTAGTTTGCTGATGGAGCAGGTACTTGCCCCCAAATTCAACTTCACACCTAAGAATAGCCAAAACGCCCCCGTGGAAGGTTTTGATTATGGCGAGAACGGTTACGACCCCAATGGCAATAACGTGGGCTTCAATGAATCCACAGGGCAATTCCAGATTGAGATTAAAGGGCTTGCCGAACCCAAGAGCCAAGATGCACAACGTATTTGTCAGGAAGATTTAAACGAGGTTATTACCGCCTTTGTACAAGATAAAACCGCACTGGAACGCGGCCTCTTTGACGAAGAAATGATACCTGAAGAGTTAACACAGGTGCGCATGGGCAAAATTGTAAAAGAAAAATATCCTGAACTGGAAGACGAAGACCAAGAAGCCATTCGTCAACATGCCATTGCTGCGTTAAACCTTACCCAAAAAGCGAAAGAGATTGTGAACCAAGGCAACAACACCGAGCGCGGTGGTAGCACCGCGTTTGTCGATGGTGTAAGAAAGTTCGCAATGGATGTGACTGATCTGGATATTGATCTGATCGATCATATCAACCCTTTCAGTGAGGCCTATGCCATTCTCGCCAAATCAATGACTGAAGAAAGTCTAAAGCAGGTGGCCGCCGTCATATCTGCAAAAAAAGTGACTCTCTCTGAAGATGAAGCGCGAGAGCTAGCGATGCGGGCGATTAAGTTCAAAAATGAGCGTGGTCGGTTGCCCGAACTCACTGCCGCTGATCCGTGGGAAAAGCGTATGGCAGAAGGCATAGCTTTCCTTGCGCGTAAAGTCGCGGAGGAAAAGAATGACTGATTTGAAAGAAAAAAAATCCAATAAGGCGCTGCTTGAAGAGTTGGGAGTTGACATAACTCCCGCCAAGAAAGTTGCTCACTCGCCAAAAGAAGAGCGCATTATTGCAGGCTTTGAGGAAATTCAACGTTTCATTGAAGAGCATGGCCATCAACCTCAACACGGCGAAGATAAAGACATCTTTGAACGCCTGTATGCTACTCGCCTAGATCGTATTCGATCACAGGAAGAATGTAGAAATTTGGTAGCCGATTTAGATTATCAAGGCTTACTTGCAGCCGAGCATTGCATTGCTGAACCGCCGAAGGAATATAACAGCGATGCGGAGCTTCTGGCAGAGTTGGGAGTAGAAGCCCCGAAAGAAAATGATGTTACCTTCCTGAAGCATGTTAAACCCCGCGCAGAAGTAAGAGCTGCCGAAGAAATCGCTACCCGAACACCTTGCGCCGACTTTGATAAATTCAAACCATTATTCGACCAAGTGCAAGACCATCTCACTCGTGGTTTGCTCGAAGCCAAGATACTCAAGAATCAAAAAGGCCAAACAATCATGGCTGAAATCAGCGAGCGTGATTGGTTTATCGTTAATGGGCAAAAAGCGTATATCGCAGAAATTAGTAAAGAGCGCATCCATGGTTTCGATAAAAATGACTATAGACTTCGCGTTATCTTTGATAACAAAACAGAGAGCGACTTACTTCTTCGATCCATGCAAAAAGCGCTTTATGTAGATGACGCTAGTAGAAGAATCGTTTCGCTGTCTGCTGGCCCACTATTTGACGGAAACGCGGAAGACGATGACACAGCTAGTGGAAAAATCTACGTGCTTCGTAGCAAGTCAGAACATCCAACCATTGCCGGAAATCGCAATCTAATCCATAAGATCGGTGTAACTGGCGGGAGTGTAAAAACACGTATAGCAAACGCCAAACTAGACCCTACCTATCTAATGGCTGATGTTGAAATCGTAGCGACCTATGAGTTGTATAATATAAGCCGCACCAAACTCGAAAACATCCTTCATCGTTTTTTTGATTCCTCGAAGCTCGACATTCAAATTAATGATCGTTTTGGAAACCCGGTTGTTCCTAGGGAATGGTTTTTAGTGCCGCTGTTTATTGTCGATGAGGTTGTGGAGAAAATTAAGGATGGAAGTATAAGCGAGTATCGCTATGACATGAAAAACGTTAAGTTAGTATCTGTCTAAAGCATGACTGCCAAAGCTAAAAGCTGAGAGAATAATTCTATGAAACCAGTATTTATCGATTTTCATATACACACTTCAACGAATTTTGAAAAGCCAAATGAAGACTACAATTTGGCAGCTCTAATTGCTGGTATAGAAACGATAGCCTCTGGCTCACCATACTTAATCTCAATTACAGATCATAATTTTGTTAACAAAAAAATCTATTTGGAAGCCGCTGAAAAAGTTGAAAATATTCTTCTCGGTGTTGAGCTTCATATAAGAAACTACAAAGAATGTAAGCCATACCACTGTCACATTATCTTTAATGTCGAGAAAATAGAAGCAGTGGTGATCGATGATATAAATACGAAATTAGATAAGCTCTATCCAAAGAAGACTGTCACCAATGAAGACGAGATCCCAAATTTAGAAGAAATTATGAATTGTTTTGACGGGTACGAATTTTTGTTGCTGCCGCATGGCGGACAAAATCACTCTACCTTTGACTTGTCAATTCCTAAGGGTGTTAAATTCGATAAGACTTTAGAGAGAAGCATTTACTACAATCATTTTGACGGTTTTACAGCTAGAGGCACTAGCGGATTAGAAAGGACGCACAGTTATTTCAATCGGCTAGGTATAAAGGAGTTTGTAAATCTGGTTACAGCAACGGACAACTATTTTCCTGAATCATATCCTGATTGCAAAGCGGGAAAAGAGGCTTCAGATTTTGTCCCTACTTGGATGCTTGCTTCACCAACATTTAATGGTCTTCGTCTGTCGCTGTCGGAGTCCCTGAGATTGGTTTATGGTGAAAAACCAGATTCTTGGACTGAATATATAGAGTCTGTTTTTCTGAAAGAAGATAACATAGACGTAGATGTAGCGTTGACTCCGGGTTTGAATGTTGTAATTGGAGGTTCTTCAAGTGGTAAATCTCTGTTTGTTGATTCTGTGTACCATAAAATTGTTAATAAAATAGACCAGAGTGTCTATTTTGATACGCCCTACAACATAGCTAATCTGAAAGTTTCAAATCCTGCTGGCCAAGCCCCACATTATTTCAATCAGAATTACATAATGAAGGTATGTGACCAGAAAGATCGAAATAATTCAATTGATGATATTTCTATATTGAAAAAGGTTTTCCCGCCTGATGATGTAGAAAGGCAAAAAATAGTTAACGCTTTGCAGGATTTAAGCTCAATTCTAAGCGATTTGGTTAAATCAGTTGTGGAAATTGAGTTGTTACAGGAGCAGTTAAGCAGAATCCCATTACTTTCCAGATTGATTGTAACCGAAGCCATTCAAGACAATCCAATACGAAAAATGCAGCCAACCGACAAAGAAATTGATTTGGCAGCGTATTCAGAAGCGGACTATGACAGACACTTTAAGATTTTAGATGAAATTAGTTTAATGTTAACTAAAAACCCTTTTGTTCAGCACAATGAAAATCTTATTAAGGGTTTAAAAGAAGAGTTAAATGAAGCATTTAATGCGTCTTCCTTGGAAGAAATCGTCAGGGATAGAATAGAAAAGTCAAAATTAGAACTAGATGACCTACAAGTGCAAGAAAACCAACAGGTAATATCAAGGAGAACTGAGTTCCAGAACCTTCTTGATGCGCTAAAAAAATACATGAAGTATCACGAACTTTTCTATAGGTCACTAGATAAAATCTCTAGTTTTTCGATCAGCATTCCAACAAAGCCAATAGTTTCAATGGGGCATTCGCTTTTTATTGATAATGAATTTGAGCTTACCAAGGAAAAATTTCTAGACGTAATAAATGAAGCATTTGTAGCCAAAAACCAAATTGAATCTTTCTCTCATATTAAGCCAGAATCCTTATTCAAGAAAAGATACAGGCAGCGTGAACCCAAGATCGACACCTATCAACAATTTGAAACTTATGTGAAAAACAGATTCTCTGCCATGAATAATAAAAAATATCGAATTACTACGAATGATGGCAGAGATTTTGAAAATTTAAGTGCCGGCTGGAAGACATCAGTAATTTTGGATCTTGTTCTTGGGTGGCATTCCGATAAAGCGCCTCTCATTATCGACCAACCTGAAGATAATTTAGCTACAAACTATATTAACACTGGGCTTTTAAAGGCGATTAAAGAATGCAAAGCAAAGAAACAAATTATCCTGGTTTCGCATAACGCAACCATACCGATGCTTGGCGATGCCCAAAATATTATTATGTGTACAAATGAAGATAACAAAATTGTAATATCGTCAAACCCTCTTGAAGGAAGTATTAACGGGAGAAATGTTGTTGATTTAATTGCGGAAGTTACAGATGGCGGTAAATCTTCGATTAAAAAACGAGTAAAAAAATACAATCTAAAAGACTTTAGGGAGGCAGAATGAAGCTGGTATTTAAAAAAAACGATAAGCATGAAATATCTGTATTATCTAGTGATGGCGAAAGCACAAATGAATTCAACTACATCGACATGATTAAAAAGTTGATAGCGTTAAAGAAAATGCAAGAACCAGAATTTGAGGGTGACTTTTCAGAATCTGAGAAGGATAGTGTTCTCTCTATGATTAATCATATCAATCAAGAAGTGACTGACTTCTATTCGGATTCCGAGGAAACATCAGGTTAGGGCATACCCCAACCTGATTTCAGGCATATAATAAATATCTATCAGAATAGAGTCGATTTATTATTTAATGTAGCTTTCTTCAAATGGTCATAGAGATGAACTTAATAATCCTAACACGTATTGAGGACAGCCAAGTTTCCAATCGGTACAAGGCGGACGCTCAAGAAACTAGTAGGATACCTATAAAAGCCAAAAATTACTCTATCTCAAAATTCTTAGCTAATAAATTAAGCTTCTCCTTATCTTTGCCAATTATCTGTTTTGCACATGCAACACAATAATGATCCCAACTTCTTCCATTCTTGACTTTTAGGCGTTTTTGACCACGCTCTATACGGTGTTTACTGCTTGCTTGGCAGTTGTGGGCGCGTTGCGCTTCATCAACTTCAGTTTGAGTGATAAGAGATTTTATCCTAGCCATTAAATATCTCCTTAATTGCAGCTTCTACGGCAGTATTAAAACCACTATCAATTATGTCTAACTCTTTTTGGTTAAACTCATGCCTTTCACCTGATTTTTTTCCAACTAGAGCATTAATTTGATTGTCAATTGTTGACTTAACTACAACAAAATTTGTTTTTCCAATTCGTTTTTTGTCTAAATTCTTTCCTTGATGACTAATGCTTCGTTCAGCAAGTATTTTACCAGCTGTATTAGTTACTCGCTCATCAAGGCTTTTCCTTGCTGCTTGTCGCTGGCGAACTTTGGTTACAGGAATTGGTTTTAGCTCTTCATAAGCCTGTGCAACCTGATCAAGGGAATATCCTTTTTCCTTCAAAATATTCAGAGCTTTTAGAGCTTCTGGATCATCTGAAACTAGCGATATTTCTTCCAGTTGCACGTTTGATTGGCTACGGACTTCAAAATCGTCCTTATAATGAGTGGAGCGAGGTTTCGGTTCTATTTCCAATTCATTATTTGATTCAAAGTCTAAGTTTTCCATTGGAAGAAGCTGATTAAAGAAGTCTTGATCGGCTTCACTGAATTTCTGAAAATCTTCCCAGCGTCCAGCGATATTCGATCCAGCATGAAAGATAACAGTTCCGCTGTTAAGGGGATCGTCAGGAGCATTTTGTTTAATAACGCGCATAATTCGCCCAACAAATTGAACGAAAGGAGAAAGGTTCGAAAATACATTAAATACCGCAGCAACTGAAAGATAAGGGTGATCGAAACCTTCTCCAAGTTTACGCACCTGAACAATTACATCAATTTCATGGTTCTCAAGACGCTGCATAACTTTTTTGTTGGCAGCGCTATCTTCTCTTGTATGCACGTAATCAGCCTTTAAGCCACGCGCACGATATGCCTCAACGACGCTACTACAATGATCATAGTTAAGTGCAGCTGCAATTATTTTTAAACGCTGTTCACCAGTATTTTTACGCAACTTGTTAAGCTCACGTATCGATGCATCAACTATAGTATTGAGAGTTTCTTGTGATGTTAAAATTCCGCGACGAAATTGGGCATCTTGCTCACCTAGGCGACGTACATCATCAAGACTAATTTCAATTTCTTCACTATCTTCATGCCGAACGTATTTTAGTGTTTTTGGATTAAGAACAACTGCTTTGAGACGTTTCACATATCCTTCTTGTATAGCCCGATAGACAGGAAATGAATATAAAACGCGACCAGCCATGAGCTGCCCATCTGCGCGCAAAGGGGTTGCACTAAAATTAACTATTCGTGCGTCTGGGAATTTTTGCTTTAGCGTGCTCCAACTTTCAGCAACACTGTGATGTCCTTCGTCAAATAGAATAAGATCGAAGAAATCACTAGGAAGTTTTTGCAGCCATTGATTATCTGCTCCTTGCAGCTGATGAATATTTGTTAGTGCAACGTCTGCTTCTTCAAGATCAGATTTATTAGTACTTTTCCCACGTATTTCAACTGGCTCTGGATATGGCTCCCCTTCTAATATATTACATTTAATATAAAACATTCCATCTTGTGCTGGATCAAAATCATCGTGAAGTTGCTTCGCAATATCCACCCCTGGGGCTACTACAAGTGTACGTTTAGATTTAAACGCAAATGGAGCCAAGGTAATACATCCAGATTTACCACAACCTACTGGAAGGATTATCCCTACTTCACGTTCTTCTACCTTTCCTTCTTTTGCAAATTCAGAAAGAGCTTTATATGTACCTTTTTGCGGAATACGAACAGCTTCGTTATCTACTATAAATGGTGTTCTGGTCTGAAAAGGGTTGTTTTCCATAAATTCTCCACTGTTAAAAAGGCTTCACAATTCGTTCGTTATTGATTAAATAATTGAATAACATCACGTCCATTCATTAGTAATCAAGCGTCCGCTAAGGTTACAATGCAGAGCATTATCTAGTTATATAGTCTGAATACATTGGTTGAAAGAAAAATCGTACTTTCAACCAGCCCCAAGCTCTGTAGTTATACTTTTCTTCACTCTCGATATTGTATGCTCAGAGCAACCTAATAAATCTCGTATATAGGCATAGCTTTTACCCTCACTAAGCAAACCACCAATATCGCTATGCAGCTTCTCGTTAATTGGACGCCCTCTATACTTACCTTCTTTTTTTGCCTTTTGTACGCCCTGCGCTTGTCGTTTCTGTCTATCTTCGTAATCTTTGCGTGCAATAGCCGCCAGCATATCTAACATCATAGAGTTGATGGCAGAAAGCATACGCTCTGTAAATTCATCGCCATGCTGAATGAGTTGATGAGAAGTCGGAAGGTCTTTGGCGACAACCCGAATACCCTTACTTGTTATAGTAGACTTTAAGAGTTCCCAATTTTTGATTTTTAGTCTACTGATACGATCTACATGCTCTACCAGTAACACGTCACCAGATTGTGCAATGTCTATTAATTTCATGAGTTCAGGTCTGTTGAGCTTTGCTCCAGATTCATGCTCAATGAACCAAGCGCTTACAGGTTTACCCAATTCAGTAGCAAAGCCTTCAAGCTCGCTCTTTGCTCTATTTGCATCCTGATCCTCTGTTGATGCTCTTAGATACGCGTAAATCCGCATTATGACCTCAAATACTGCATTTAACATTACTGCTATATATCTACTGTGTTATACATCAGTTTTTCAATTAGTGCAGTAAGAAAATGCGGGGGGTTCGATTGCTGCTGTTTAGGTATACCCAAAATGCAGTGCAGTATTATGATAGGATCAATGGCTTAGTGAATTTTTGGTTTCATATTTCTTCCGTTTAAGAGGGGCTACAGTAGATGAATGATGATTATAGTTATTATGATTTAGAAGGCTTTATATGCCGTACAACGGGCACTCTTCTTGATGGTGGCAGTGCTGAAAAATATTATCCTCGTGTTAATCCTTCATGGCAGACTACACACCATTTTGATCTGCTCGAAGAAGGTAAGCCAATTAGTAAATATGCAGCAGTAAATGCCTTATCTAATTGTTATATCGACACAGCCTAAACCACTTTGTTACCGAAAGTTAAATATCTAGAACCCGCCGAATTCGAAAAATCCAGAATTTAACCTTGAAGCATGCCCACTAATTCGTTTCTACACGAAACCTAGAAGGCGATATTTTCGGTAATGTTAATAATTTTGTTATCTAATATTTCAGTTTTCGGAACGTTCGGACAAAGGCAGTATAAGCAACCCAAAGCCCTAGCGAGCTAATAACACCAAAAACAAATAATCCAATATCATTATATTGATTTGGTATTACCTTCTCCAGAACCTCAAAGAAAAACCTATGAAACAAAAATAGAGTGAATGTGGCTTGTGCAATTAATACAAAGACTCTTTTAAAGTAAGATGGAAGATTTATTTTCTCAATCCAAATGAGACATAATCCGCCAAATATAATCCAGTAGAAATGTAATGAATGAAAACTCATACAGAGGGTTGCGCATAGAATTAATGTAAGCGAAGCTAGTATTCTATAGTGTGCATGTGATTTCTCGATACAGTAAAAGATAAACCAGCCAAGCACAAAATACCATAAGTAAAATAAGGGTGTTTTATTTATTAAATTAAGTGAATCTTTATACGAATTCGATAACAAGAAAATGATTACACTTATAGCCAGAAACAAACCAGAGGTGAGCAAGGGTGCTTTAACGAAGGGTTTGCTCATAAAGGGTAATATTAGATAGAATACCAATAGCATTTGTATAATAGTTTGCGGATACCATGTTGGGAATTTTGACACTCTATCGACAGTAAACCAATTTTTGTAAAAAAGTAATTCTTGGATGTCAAATCGTTTTAAAATAATAAAGAAAAATATAACCAAAAGAAAACTTGGAATAAATATATTTTTTCCAAAACTAAATATTTTCTTTTTTATCATGTGTGGATTAGACTCTGAAAGTATATATTCAGCAAAATGAAACCCTGACAACATCATTAGTGTCACTGCTCCTCCACCGTAACCAAGACCAAAAAATAATCCATCAGCATGGTTATGTATTGCAAAATATCTATCAATTACTGCATGGTTATAAACGACAGATAGGATAGCTAAAGATCTTATCAATAAACTCATGTTAATAGATGAACGATCTTTTATCACAATCTTTCTGCCTTCTTAGGATATTCATTTAGATCTTGTATGGACATGTCCTCCCAATTATGCGGTAGACTTCCACACATGCGCTCCACTTCAATTGATAGGGCGACATAGCTTAAAGAGTCTCCTCCAAGTGTTTTAAAAGTATCATTTGGTTGAATTTTTTCGACATTCAGAAAGGTAGCGTATATCGATGCCAAATCGAGATCTCGTTTCACAAAACCTAATATAGTAAAAATTTCTTTCAAATAACTACTAATAAAATTCTTGGTGAAAGGGAGTGAAATATTTTTTAAAAATAATTTGGTATAACTTGAGCGACTATCTGGCTTTTCAGATAATCTCAGAATTGCACTATAGTCAATCTTACCACTGGAAAGTAGCGGTACTTCTTCCAATTTTAAGGGATGAAAAAGAGTTAAGGGAATGTGGGATTTTTTAGCATAATCTTGAATAAAATCCAAAATATTCTGTTCGACTCCACTTTTATCGGTTTTATAAGCCAATATTATATTTTCATCATTTCCCGTACAATAACCTTCGGTCACAACGTGAGAAAAATCTGCTTGAATATCATCTAGACTCACGCGAATACCAAAAGGCTTTACAAAACGTGATTTTCTACCAACAATCGTGAAAATATTATCTTGATTAAAAATGGCTATGTCGCCTGTTTTTAATTTGAATACAGTTTTCTCTTTAGCTAAATCTTGTATATTCTCGGCGTACCCCATCATCACATTAGGCCCCTCGTATACAAGCTCACCAGCAACATGAGGCTGATTAATAATATACTCATTCTCATCATATATATTAATTTTACCACCAGGAATAGCTATACCTATCGCCTCTGGGTACTTCATCGCCTTACTTGTTGGTAAATAAGCAATTCGAGGCGATGCTTCAGTTTGTCCATACATAACTACGAATTCAATTCTAGATTCGTTGCATGTTCTTACCCAGCGCTTAACGTCATTGTGCTGCATTTTGCCACCAGCTTGTGTGATATATCGAAGAGTGGGATATTTTCCGAAATCAACAGCTAATGTATCAATTGAAGTGAAGGTATAGGGAACACCAGCGAAACTTGTTATTTTATGTTTTTTAATTGTTTCCCAAAAAAGAGAATCTATAACCGAAGAAGAAGTAAGAAATATACTTGCACCAACTGCTAAATGTGAATGCAATATTGAAAGCCCATAAGAATAATGTAATTTAAGATGAGCTAGTACTCTATCTTTATTATCAATATTTAGATAAGTCGCTATTGAATTAGCATTACTATTGATATTTTCTTTAGACAGCTTAACGAGTTTAGGGGTTCCTGTACTTCCAGATGTTGAGAGTAGAAGGGAGAGATCTTCATGTAATTCAATCTTTTCAGTATGTCGCACAACAACAGGATTATCACTTTCATCAGGATTTATAATCACATGTGGATTATAGTGAGAAATGATATTTAAGATAATTTCAGGATTTTCATTAGAGAAAAGAAAAACGGGATGACCACTTCTTAAGCAGGCTAAATAATACGTTATCATTTCTATAGAATGAGATGCCGCAATAAATATTAATTTACGATCACTACCTAGTGTATTTCTATAATGCTCAATATTTTTAGACAATTCATCGTAACTGATTTTCAGATTATTCTGAATATCAACAATGGAAGTTTGGGCGCCATACCCTGCAAACTTATCTTCTGAGTAAAAGTATTCGTTAATTGGTCAACCATGCAAATAAATTAATAAGTTGTTAACTATCTACATGGTTATTCTTAAATAGCAAATAAAATCTTTATCCGCGAGAATGAAAATATTTTCTGTCGTCATACGCGACAAGTCAAAAGTTGACTAGCATGTACAAAAAAGGGCTCTGTTGCAAAAAACTTCTCATATAGTTATTTATTCGTAAATTCTGATAAGCTAATTCCACACTCATCACTTATGCTCTCAGAAACTAATGACATTGATTTTTTCTCCTCAACGAGCCCATCAGCACCGATACTATATGGAAGATTTGCACCATGAAAAATTCTTGTTTTAGTTGATTTGCTTTCATATACAGCGATTCTCTTACTAAAGTCACTGCTTTTTGTCTGATAGATGTATTCTTTACCGTCACCATTGTTTAGTATCTTTTGACTAACTATCTTAGCTCTCTTTGTTATCCCATTCTCCACGCAATTGTGGCTGTTTAGATGGGTAAGCTCGTTAGTATGTGACAACATGTACACTGGTTTAGGGCCAATACAACTCGTCACAAGAAGAAATATTATTAAACACACTGCCTTCAATTTAAATATCCTTCGATCTAGCCACTATATGTTAAACATAGAAAAACGATATGTTATGTCAATGGTTTTCAACTTCACAAAAGAGCAGGACGTATTCGACTGTGTTCCAACTACGCAACAGTAATATTCAGATTTCATAAATGCTACTTCTGAATTACGAATTCCTATTTAATAAATATTATTTAGGAAGTATGAAATATGAAGTGATTTTAATTAAATAGGAATTCGTAATGGGAAGAATATTACTTATAGGAAGCAATAAGGGCGGCAGCGGTAAAACAACAACGGCCTGCAACCTCGCTGTTGCGTTAGGGAAAGAGGGAAAAGAAGTATGCTTAGTTGATGCAGATAGGCAGGGTAGCGCATCAAACTGGTGCTCCATTAGGGAGGCTTCTGGACACACCCCTAACATAACGATCGTTCAAAAATATGATAATTTAAGTAACACTCTGCAATCACTTTCTGAAAAATATTCCGATGTAATAGTCGATGTCGCGGGAAGAAACAGCCGAGAGATGATAACCTCGGCAGTCGTCGCTGACATTCTTCTTTGTCCATCGCAATGCTCACAACTCGATCTCGACACACTCGAAGAACTACAGCAACAGATGCAACAGGTTAAAGATTTAAACCCAACGCTTAAAGTTCTTGTTTATCAGACGATGGCAAGCACGAATCATAAAGTTATTGAAAAAGAAAGAAGTGACTTTGAATTGTATCTTGAAGAATTTCCAGAGTTCACTCCATTGCAATCAATAGGTCGCTACCGAAAAATATATCGAGATGTTATTTCTGAGGGGTTATCAATTCTTGAATCAGATAATAATTCCGCTGAGAAAGAAGTTATGGATTTATATCGTGAGGTATATCATGGTTAAACCTCGCTCTAAACAGCTTTCCATTACAAAGAAGCAAGATATTGATATTTCTATGGCAGAATCGCTTGCCGATAAACTCGCAGACAAACCTTATGGTCAATCTGTAAAGCCAGAAGGACTAAGCCCCAAAAAGAACACTCAAGACACTGAAATTGAGAGAATTACAATCAGTATACCTAGATGGATGAGTTATACTTTAGAAGATATGGCGAGGGAGAGAAAGCGAAGCAAGCAACAAAACCGTACTGTTTCCGCTATTGTCAGGGAGGCACTAGATAGTTATTTCGATGACAATAAGAAATAACACTTATGAAGTATGAAAAATTAATTAATTAATAGTAATATTTAATTATGAATTATTTTTTCATACTATTGTGAATCGCTATATGTCTTCTTGCAAAATCCAAGAAACGCTGCCGAAGGGTTTTCTAAGTCTTTTTTTCCCGTTTCACTCCAGTACAGCCTCCAGTCCTCTTCCAGAGCGTAGACATCCATCATGGGGGCTAGTTTTTTAGCTTTTTCGTAAACCCAAGCTGGTAGCGGTGGCAGCGTACTGTTGTCTGTTTGAGAAAGTGCAATTAAATATTTTTTCTTAGAGAAGAATGTTATTTGATCTTTTTCTGCGTTATAGGCGAGATCAAAATCAGGAAGATGATTGTGCTCAATTAGATTTTTTGTAGCCCGCCGAAATTCTCGTAACGAAGAGCGTGAACCAGATTTTAAGTGTAGGGTTTTTAACCCTACAACCCAGCAGTCTTTCTGCCCAACATGCTTTCGAGCCAATTCGTATATTCTTCGCTCAATCGGTTTTTTTAGGCGGAAATAATCTCTGTTTAGAGTTAATACATTTCTTTGTTTAATTGTATCCAGCACCATATCGGACAGAGTGATCCGTAATTTTTCAGGCTTACCAGTTTTTTTATTCGTCGTTAAAGATGCTTTATCAATGATTCCCTGCCAATCATCTTTCATCGTGTCGCCAACACTAATATTGGTTCGAAATCGTGTACCATCCAAACGATCAAGGCTATCTCTTAAAGCATCATATTCACGACCACCAGTACCACGCTGAGTAAATAAAAAGAAATAGTAAGGGTCTATTTCAACTTCCTTTGGCGGATTTTGTCCTTCATCGAGAGCCGATACAAGATGGCTAATAGCATATATAATCAGGTCTTTATCATAAATGGTGGGTAGCCCTTTGATGCTTGGCCTGAACTCAATCCAGCTATCTTTATATTCAAATCGACGTACTTCTCTATCAGGTTTTTTTGATAAGGAATAAAATGGATACTCCATCGACGGCATGTCATCTTTTATTATCACATCTAATGCATCAATAACGAATAGATCACCTTGAGGGTAACGTAATGGCTTTAACTGCGATGACATCCTACTCCTAGCGTGTGTGTTAGACGAAAATAAAAAAAGTATGTGTGTGTTGACTCGTCTATCACCCACACCTCAATATTCTTAAAGGGGAAAAGAGTAAACAGCAAGTGTTTTTTTCGTCTATCACCCACATATTTCCTATCAATAGGCGTTAAACTTGAGTAAAAAGATTAGAAAACACTCTCTAATTTTAAATGTGGATAACTTGCTTGCCCTTTCGTCTATTACACACACTCATTTCGTCTATCACCCACGCCACTTTCGTCTAACACACACAGTGTTTTCGTCTATCACCCACAGAGAATTTTTTTTATTTGTTTTTTTTCAGTAGTTTAACTGCACTAAAAAATTGCTTAATACTATTCCTTTAACACCTCTTACTTAACTCTTGTTATTAATTCTTAAATACTAATTCTGAATATGTGGATAACTCGATTATTAAAATTAAGTAATTGCTTCGCAATAATACCATTAAATTGATCCTTTGGATCACACCTAACCCTGCGTCGCAAAGCTCCTTGCCCTTTACTACGTAAAGCCTATTATGAGGAGTTCGCTTTGCTCACAACCCATTTATATCTTTGTTTAATATATTGGTTAGTTGCATAACTTGAGCTTTCATTTAACTTTATGAATATGTTGTTTCGTTAGATGGTTTAGCAAAACAAAGAGTGCGCGGAGAGGGGGTAGCGTCACAATCAGGCAGAGATCGTTGCTGGCACGATTCCGACAAATTTCACACCTTGCATAACAAAATACTTTAAACTCACTCCGTGAGAGGATTTGACGGCTTAACGAGGCTGTTAATTCAGAAATATTACTGCTCTGTTCCGTAGGCTTCCCCAATCGGATTAGAAACATCGGGATGGAAAGAGATTCCTGTCAGATGTGCCGCCTCATATGTGCGCTTAAAATCTTCGCTACAAAAAATGCCTTTGAAGGTGTCTAGCTGCGTCTTGAAAATAGCGGCATTGTTCAGCTTTGTTTCTACAAAACCAAAATGTTCCAGATTGCCGTGTGGATCGTGCGTGGTGAGTTTTTCATCTAGGGCGCTTAATTGTTCCGCTGTGAGTAGGGGGTTAAAAATATATCCTTGCTCGCCATCGCCGTAAGTGACAGATAAAAACTCACCACTGTTCGAGAGTAATTCTTTCAGAACTGTATAAGCCTTGTGTGATAGAAACAGCCTGCCAAAATTCTCAGAAATATCAGGGATAGCTTTGGCTTTGCTTCCTGTACATGCTTGAAATTCAATATGCAGAGGTTGCCAAACCTCTGCATATTTCTTGGGTTCAGCATTAAACGCAAATGTACCATGCTCCGCGCCGAGCTTATTCATGGACTCAACAGGCGGAATCACATGCATAAGGTAATTTTCATCATGGTGGATACGGTACATCATGGCAATTGATCCGCTCTTAACATCACATAGCTAGGGAAGGTACAGGTTTCCAGTTTAAACCGTATATCTCTGAGTGTCTGTGCCAGTGATTTATCATCTTTGATGCGTGTCTGGTCAATTAATGTACCCAGCCACCGATAATAGCCATTGCGATGAATACGACTATGGGGAACCGCTTTGTTGAGCTTACGTGGCATATGGGGTTTGGCGGCGGTGTTATGTGGCAACCACGCGCCATTAAGCGGAAAGTCGATACGCATTTTGACCCACGCCATCATGGCGCGCATGGGTACAGAGCGAGGATCTTTACCTGCAATGATGGCATGACAGTCGCAGAGTCTATGAGGGCGTGGATCTCCATTAGCCGTCATGTGACGGGCTAATCGACTAGAGTCATGGGTTTCGTTCATAAGCTGCTCAAAGCTCATGCCTCTCCCTTGTGCTTCATAGGCAACCAAGCCTTGCTGTATCTGGGAGATAACTTTGAGGTGATTCCAGTCCAGTAGCGAGGGATTTTCTTTTTTGGCGAAACTATCAATGGCGTGATTGACGACATGCTCATGGGGCAGCGGCATACAATGATCCTTATCGTATCATTAGGGGAAGGATTAAAAGCCAGCAGTATAACGGTAAGACGCCTGAGATTCTGCGATATGGCACGCCAATTAGCGCTATTACCAGTTCAATTCCCGATTCTGGAATTGAACTGGCTATCACTATAGAGGAGAGGGACTTGTGCTTGTCGGTGCCGCGTCATACAATTACCTTGTCGGCAGCAAATCCGACACCTCATGTAAATCTGCGATTTTGGTACGAACTGACGCTTATAAGTCATTGATTCTATTAAGATCGTTGAATCCGGCCCCGGGCACCATTTGATACTCCAGCACCATCCATAGATGTTCTAGGAAATCCTAGCTTGTGCTAATCAGCTCCTGTCTCCTAATCCTAATACCTTTCGAGATTCAATCTAAGGTTGATTTTTCTTTTGACACTACTTCAATCAGTTTTATTGACTGATTCAGGGTGTCTATTGAAATGCAAAGCAATTTCAGATTTGAAGTGTTCTCGTCAAATGGTAAAGGTTTTGGCGATTGATGTGGCTTCGCATTTGTTTAATAGTGGAGTTTTACAGTCCTAATTAAGATTCAAATTATGATTTTGCTGTTTGCTCATGCCTATCCAGAGTCCCGATATCCAAAACAGGTGAGGCATCAATATTCTGTGCGTCCATCATTCTCGCTACTCGCTGTATTGATGAGATGATCATTGTCTGTTCCCATTCTTCAAGTAAATTGAATTGAGTGGCAAATTGTTCTTGCAGTGGAATAGGCGCATCTTTAAGAAGGCTTAATCCGTTTTCAGTCAAATGAGCGTGTACTTTTCTTTTGTCTGTTTCGGATCTTTTGCGATAGATAATGCCTCTTTTTTCTAGGCGATCTAAAATCGTGGTGACTGTCGCTTGGCTTAAGCTAATCTCATTAGCGAGTGCACCAATGGTGGCTTCATCATTATTGCGAATTGTTTGCAGTAAAAGTATTTGAGGCGCGGTTAGTCCAGTTGTTTTAGCTAGGTGTTTGGAGTGTAGATCGGTTGCTCTGATCACTCTGCGCAAAGATATCAGTACTTCTTCGATGTTGTTCAGTTTCTCTTCCTCGTTAATCTTGACTTTAGTTGTTGCAAGTATAATGGCGCCGATTATATACGCTTCAATTACCGTTTTACGACACAATTTCAAAGGGTATCTAACTTATCGTCACCGTTTGTTAGTGTGAAAAAAAATTGTTTAGTGTACTATGTTTAGACGTCTAAACAATATATTGTATTTTTGGTCTTTTACCTATTTCTTACAGCTTTTATTAATTTTTTTCAGGGTGTTTTAAGGTAAAGGCTGGCGATATTGTTTAGATCTGTAATTAAATAATATGGGTAGAATAGGCTAAAAAGTTAAATGATGAATGAGTTCATATTTCGAAAACCATCTGCAAGTGATGGTTTTTTTGTATCGGAGCTAATTAAATCTTGCCCGCCTCTTGATACCAACTCTGTGTATTGCAATTTGCTTCAATGTGTTCATTTTTCTTCTACATCGGTAGTGCTTCAGAAAGAAGGCAGGTTAGTAGGTTTTGTTAGTGGATATATTGTTCCTGATAGGAAAAATACATTATTCGTGTGGCAGGTCGCTGTGGGTGAAGAGGCTCGTGGTAATGGTATGGCGGGAAAGATGATCGATCACATTATTGATCGAGAGACGTCGAGCGACCTTTGTTTTATCGAAACGACGATTACAGTCAATAACAAATCTTCATGGGCCGTGTTTGAAAAGATTTCAGAAAAGTACTCAGCGCCATTGTCGAGAGAAATATTATTCGATAAAGAGAAGCATTTTTCAGGTCAGCACGACTCAGAAATGCTAGTAAGAATCGGACCCATCAATAGGTAAGCATGCTGCGATTGATCTAGTTTTGTTACCAAGATAAAAAGAATCAGTGATTGTTTGTTACTAAGATATTTTTTGTTTTAGAACTAATTCATTCTTAATGTTAAAAGGTAAATGATGAAAATTTTTGAAGAAATCGAATCGGAAGTACAAAGTTACGCTAGAGCGTTTCCTCGTGTATTTAATAAAGCACAAGGTGAGTACTTGTATGATAATGATGGTAACCAGTATTTAGATTTTTTATCTGGTGCGGGAACTTTGAATTACGGACATAACAACCCAATCTTTAAAGAAAAGCTCGTTGAATATATTAACGCTGATGGAATTTGTCATGGGCTTGATATGCATACAAAAGCGAAAGGTGAATTTCTCGAGGTGTTTAATGAGAAAATACTTAAGCCGCGTGGTATGGATTATATGGTTCAATTCACTGGCCCAACAGGTACAAATGCTGTCGAAGCTGCAATGAAAATTGCGCGGAATGTCACAGGACAACAAAACATTGTGACTTTCACAAATGGTTTTCACGGAGTCAGTTTAGGTTCTTTGGCGGCAACAGGTAACTCTCATCATCGCGATGCGGCCGGTGTTAGTTTAAGTGGAACTCACCGAATGCCTTTTGATGGTTATTTAGGTGATGGTGTCGATACAACAGATTATCTCGACAAAGTATTGTCTGACTCCAGCAGTGGTATTAATTCACCAGCGGCTGTGATTGTTGAAACGGTTCAGGGAGAGGGTGGTATTAATGTTGCCAGCTTTGAATGGTTGAGAAATTTACAAACAGTTTGTAAAAAACACGGATTACTTTTAATCGTTGATGATATACAGGCCGGTTGTGGTCGAACTGGGGATTATTTTAGTTTTGAAGAAGCGGGCATCGAGCCGGATATTATAACGCTTTCTAAATCTCTTAGTGGTTATGGTTTGCCTTTTGCAGTTGTGATGATGAAACCTGAGCTAGATCAATGGAAGCCCGGTGAACATAACGGTACTTTCCGAGGCAATAATCTTGCATTTATCACTGCTAAAGCAGCGATTGATTCTTTTTGGTCTGATGATAAATTTTCTAAATTAATTAAGCGTAAAGGCCGTTATGTTTCTGAGCGGCTTGAAGCTATTGTCGCAAAATACGGACAGGGAAATTTCACTGCGCGTGGTCGAGGTATGTTTCAAGGTATTAACTGTGTGAATGGTGAGTTGGCAGGAGCCATAACGAAGCGTGCATTTAAGGAAGGAATGATTATTGAAACTAGCGGTGCGGATGACCAGGTTGTAAAGTTTTTATGCCCTTTAACAATTAGCGATGAAAACCTTAAAAAAGGAATTGATATTGTTGAACATGCCATTAAAGAAGTTTGTTTAAAAGAAGGAAGTATTCCGGAAGAACTTGATTATTTTGATAATAGACAAGCGGTTAATGGTTGATCTCTATTTTTATTTTTACGATTAAATTTTTAAGGTTAGATTGGAGGATAATGAAGTGATAGTCAGGCATTTAGATAAAGAAGAGCTTACTGAACGTCGTATTGTATCGCCAGATGGTAATTGGGAAAGCACGCGATTGTTATTGAAAGGCGATGGAATGGGTTTTTCTTTTCATATTACAACAATCTATAAAGGTGCTGACTTTCCTATGCATTATCAGAATCATCTTGAGTCTGTTTATTGTATTTCAGGTGAGGGAGAAGTTGAAACTGTAGAAGATGGGAAAAAGTATTCTATCACTCCTGGTACGCTTTATAATTTAAATAAAAATGATAAGCATATTTTGAGAGCATTTCAGGAGATGAAAATGGCGTGTGTTTTTAATCCGCCACTAAATGGCAAAGAAGTCCATAACTCTGAAGGTGCTTATGAACTTGAAGCGGAATCTGTTTGTTGAGCGATGTAATATTTCATTCGCTTTTTAGCTGATAGAAAAATGAAAGGTAGGTAATGACTTCTTTAGAGCAAGACGCTATCAACATGAAGCATAGCGTAGAAAAAATTGGTGGCACATCGATGAGTGATTATGTCGCTGTGCGAGACAATATCATATTAAAGTCTTCGAAAAAAAATCACTATCAAAGAGTATTTGTGGTGTCAGCTTATGGCGGAGTCACCAATGATTTGTTGGAGCATAAGAAATCAGGTCAACCAGGTATTTATGCGTTGTTTGCAGCGAGTGAAAATTACAATGAAAGTTGGCTAGAAGCAATGGCAGCACTAAGAGAGAAGCTTCATTCAATTAATGAGGGCCTTTTCTATGAAGGTAAAAAACTGGCTCAAGCTAATAGGTTTATTGATGAGCGACTCGATTCTGCGCAAGAATGCTTAACTGATTTACAGCGGCTTTGTCGGCATGGACATTTCTCTTTAACACAGCACCTTGAATCAGTTAGAGAAATGCTAGCCAGTATTGGTGAAGTTCATAGTGCTTGGAATACAGCACAGCTACTGCAACGTGATGGTGTTAATGCTTGTTTTGTAGATCTTAGTGGATGGCAATCAGCTAAGAGTATGTCGTTAGATGAGCATATATTACAGGCATTTGAATCAATTGATCTATCGACACAGCTTCCTATAGTGACTGGTTACGCGCATACAGAAAGCGGTCTTATGGCAAGTTACAATCGCGGTTACAGTGAAATGATTTTTAGTCGAACTGCCGTGCTTACACAAGCTTCTGAAGCTGTCATCCACAAAGAATTCCATTTAAGCAGTGCTGATCCTCGCATAGTAGGTGAAGCTAAAGCTGTTCCAATTGGACGTACTAATTACGATGTTGCCGATCAGTTGGCTAACTTAGGGATGGAAGCGATACATCCAAAAGCTGCAAAAGGTTTGCGACAAAATGCCATTCCACTCCGGATAAAAAATACATTTGAGCCAGATCACGAAGGTACAGTGATTACTAAAGATTATGTGAGTGATTCTCCGAGAGTCGAAATTATTGCTGGCAGTAAAGGCATTTATGTTTTTGAATTGTTTGATCAGGATATGGTGGGGCAGGTTGATTTATATGAGCAAAATATTTTAGCCGCCTTGCGCCGATTTAAAGTTCAAGTTGTTACTAAAGATATTAATGCTAATACAATCGCACATTATTTATCGACGAACTTGAAAACGATGAAACGATTACGAAAGGCGCTAGAAGAAGTTTATCCTGACGCTGAATTTAAAATAAGTAAGTCCGCGATTGTTTCTGCAATTGGTAGCGATATGAAAGTGACAGGTATTCTTGCGAAAGCGGTTACAGCATTATCGGATCAGAAAATTAATGTTCAAGCAATGCATCAGTCAATGCGTCAGGTTGATATGCAGTTTATTGTCGATGAAAAGGATTATGAACTGGCCGTTAAAAGCCTTCATCGATGTCTTGTTGAGGTACACGAACACGGTAAAGCAATATGTGCCGCTTGATTTTTATTGTTTTAAGCTGTTCTTTTATGCAGGGGTGGCATTTTCTGCAGAATCTGAAAGTGAAATTGTCGAGGCTGAAGCTAAAGACAAAAGTATTTTGGTGAGCGAATAACGGAGTCTCTTTTTGAGGATCTTTATGTACTAGGTAAGCTTAAGCAATTGCTAGCGAAAATGGCGGCCCAAAAAAACGAATTGATACAACAGATTGTTTATTATTCACAAGGCAATACCACTCCTTTAAATACTCACGCGCATTAAAATTAATAGCTTCAAGTGGGGATTCATTGAGAAAAATAAAAACGAGAAAACTAAGCCATGTTTGAATCTTCATCATTTAACATTATATTTTCATTTGCTTGTTTTTTAGTTGTATTTACTTTAATTGGTTTATCCTCTGTTCTGAAAAGTCGAGGTTCTAAGCAGGATTATTATTTAGCGGATGGCAGTGTAAAACCTTGGCTTGTGGGATTGTCAGCAGTGGCAACCAACAATAGCGGCTACATGTTTATTGGCGTTATAGGGTATACGTACGTAACAGGTTTGGCGTCGATTTGGTTAATGTTTGGATGGATATTGGGTGATTTTCTAGCGTCAACCTTTGTGCATTCCCGTTTAAAAAAAGCAACAACAAGAACGCAACAGGTTAGTTATGCCGGAGTGCTTAGCCATTGGTATGGTGGTAACAATAACGGCCTACAACGTTTGATTGGCTTGCTATCTCTTATTTTTCTTCTTGCATATGCCAGCGCCCAACTTGTTGCTGGTAGTAAAGCGCTCTATGTTTTATTTGGTTGGCCTTCTTGGGTGGGTGCTTTTATTGGCGCTGTGATGGTGGCGATTTATTGCTTTGCGGGAGGGATTAGAGCATCTATATGGACTGATGCCGCACAGTCGACAGTTATGATTGTTGCAATGTCTTTATTACTGGTTGTCGCAACACAATCTTTGGGTGGTGTTGATGCAGCTATTGTTAGCATGAATGCAATTGATGGCTTCCTTGATTGGTTTCCAAAAGATCTCGTTTTACCAGGTTTCGCCGGTGCGATTATCTTTGCGGTTAGTTGGTTGTTTGCTGGGTTTTCGGTGATAGGCCAGCCACATATTATGGTCCGATTTATGGCGCTGAAAGAAAGTAATAGTATGCGTGTAGCACGCATTTGGTATTACTTATGGTTTACCGCATTTTATTGTTTAGCGACGTGTGTGGGTTTGCTTTCTCGTATTTATTTATCTGATACGGGTAATTTTGATGCTGAGTTAGCATTGCCAACAATGGCTCTTGAGTTGTTGCCGCCTGTTCTTGTTGGTTTAGTACTGGCTGGAATTTTTGCTGCGACTATGTCTACTGCTGATTCGTTAGTATTGAGCTGTTCAGCTGCGGTGACTCACGATTTACTTCCGAAAAATATTGAAAAACCCCTGATGATTAAGATTACGACAGTGATAATCACTGGTTGCGCTTTACTATTAGCACTTTCAAATAATCAAAGTGTTTTTAGTTTGGTGATTTTGGCTTGGGCTGGACTTGCTAGTGCGTTTGCACCATTGCTGCTGGCTCTATGTTTGGGGTGGAAGCCAAGTGAAGCCGTTAGCGTTTTAGCTGTTATAGTTGGTCTTTCCATAGCGCTTATTTGGCGCTATCTCGGTTGGCACAATGCTGTCTACGAGGGCTTGCCCGGCATTGTATTCGGTTTTTTTGTTATTTGGGTTTTAATGCAAAAGCAGATTGGTACGGGGAAGCAAGGAAATTAGATCGACGACTAATTGTTAGTATGGAGCTTGAAATTCTTTTAAAAAACCAAGATAGAAAAAAGCGTTTGAGATCAATTAATATTCGTCGTTGTACTCATCATCTTCAGATAATCCAAAATCATCTTCTTCTGTCATGTCAAAATTATCGTTGCCATATTTTTTGTTACATTGATTAATGGCAGATGCATAGCGCATGTAGTTAACAAAGATACTGGATTTTAATTCGGATCGTTTTAAACGACTGGTATCTTCATTAATACCTAGCAGGGCACTACTGGCATCAGTAAGCTTCTGGTCCATCACTTGAGCGCAGATATGAAATGGGTGATAATTTTCGACTAGTTTTTTTTCTGTTTCTCGATACATAAAAATATCGTTTGAATCTTCAAAGTACATTCCGTCAACGATTCCATCCCCGTCAAAATCTTTTGCACACATCCGATAAACAAAATACCGATCACAATATTCTTTTGTGTTTAATGCCTTATCTATTTTAGCTGTTCTGGTTGAACAGCTGCTTACTAAAAATGTGAGAAGGCTGATTGATGCAACTTGCTTGATTATATAAATGAATTTTATATCTGTGATGTTCATTATTTGTCTTGGTGTGTATTGATGTTTTTTGGGAAAGCGTGAGGTTTTACTTGAGTGTAGATCAATTATTGAAAATATGGCTTTCAGTGCTGACTACGTCTTTACAGCGCATGCTAACAAATTACGGATAAAAAATGCCAGAGTTGTGTCACTAATTCTCATTGTTTATGGGCAATGACAGAGTGGTTTGATCTAACTCTTTATTTGTAACGAGTTTCTGTTCTTTTCGGATTAGGTAAACGTCGAGCCAAGTCTTTCCAATGACGAGTGCTATGAGGAGTATGACTGGAGAATTCAATGCCGAGATAGGAATTGCACATCCAATAATAGCGACATGCATAATGATGATATGTCGATAAGGTTTTTTGGCAAGCTTGTTGGCTTTCGTTATTTTATAGTTGTTGTTAGCGATGTGATTTTGAATGAATTCTATGCCATAGCTGATGATTAATGCGTATACGCTCCAGTGAAAGCCGGTAGGGAGGGTTGACCAAGTGTGCATAATCACACGGTATAACATTTCAAGAATGATGAATGGGCCTAGCTCAGTGTGTAGGCTGTCGGTAATTTGATCCGCTATATTTGAGTCGTCAAAGAAGGTAAAAATAAGTAGCCCGTGGATAGCACAAAACCCTCCAAAATGTACAAGAAAGAACAGTGCAGAAAAAAGATTTTTAGAGAAAAAAGAAAATCCATTAGACGAAATGGACAGTATTTTTAAAATTAAATATCCACCAATCACTACATTTTCTAACCAGTAGAGCTGTATAAGAGAATCGACTTCCCAATCACCATATAATAGCCACGCTAGTGGCATTAAGTTGACAGTGATGACCCAGGCTAGTCGTAAAGGTTGTTGAATGTTACTCATACTTTTGTATAACGCTTGATGAAAAATGGTTACTAAATTTCAACGATTGTAAAATGTATCGCTGGGTGTATAGACAATGACAATAGGGTATGCAAATATCCTTTGATCTGTTTGAACCAATTTGGGTTGCGTTTTTACTATTTATACAATGACAAAAAATGTAATCAGTAGCAGATAAAATGATAATACAATTACAATACACTATGGAGTGAATATATGTCAGTCGCAAGAGTTACAGAAGTTATTGCATCATCACCAACAAGTTTTGAAGGCGCTGTTCAAGAAGGTATTTCACGAGCAAGCAAAACGCTTAAAAATATCCGTTCAGCTTGGGTAAAAGACCAAGAAGTGGTAGTTGAAGGTAACCGAGTTAGTGCATACCGCGTTAACTTGATGATCACATTTGTACTTGAAGATTAATTGTTGGGTTATCCGAAGCCAATAAAATTTGGTTTTCTTGGACCGAAAAAAAGCCCTCTGTCTAAGAAAGAGGGCTTTTTGTTTTTAGCTGAAAGTTACCGGTTATCTATTCAATCTATCGGTGGGATTCTTAAAACTTGACCAGGGTATATTTTATTTGGGTCTGTTAATAATGGCTGGTTTGCTTCAAATATAGCAGTGTATTTTCCCGCGTTTTGATAAAACTCTTTAGCTATCTTGGATAAAGAATCCCCTGATTTTACAGTGTAGAATTGCGCTTCAGGTTCTGGATTTTCAACAACTACTTGACAATCGACTGTGCTTATCCCAAAAGAATTACCGGCACAAAGTGCGACTTTTTCACTATTCGCTTGATCTTTGATCGACCCCTTAAGGATTACTTTATCGCCATCTACCTCAACGGTAACGTCTTTAGCGATATCTCCAAGTTCAGTTTTTATCTTAGTTTCAACGCCGCTTTTGCGGATCTGATTATGTTTTTCGGGCGAAATCTCGGTAGCTTTATTCCTGTCCTCTTCTTTATTTAAAGCATCAAAAACAGCCCCACCTAATTTTTCGCCAGCATCAGTTACAAAAGAAAATAATCCCATTGTGTGTTCCTTAAATAAATCAAAGTTATTGTTTAAAATTTTATATTGAAAGTTATCATTTAGCTGTATTGAAATAGTGACAATTACTAATTCCGTTAATGCTGAAATTGGTAGTCATCGACAAAAATAACGGTAATTACTATAAACAACCTGAAATAGAATTGCTATGTAAAATAATCTAATGTGCGTGGATTGATTTAGCTGCAAAGAGAGAGTGTGGCAAGTGAAAGATACAGCGGGATAAGCTTATCCCGCGATTTGTTGCATTTCTTCAATTTTTTCTTTTAAAGAATCATTTTTAAGGAGGTCACTTTTCCCAAGAGTTTTGGCTAAATCAAAAGTAGGCTTTTTTTCTTGAGGATCTAAAAACGCTTTTGCGTATTGCAGTGGAGTTGTTGCAATACCTTTTTTTCGGAAAAAGCGTTCAATTTCTTCTTCGCTCAATCCTTGTGAGGCTTTTTTATCCCATTCAGCGGCTAGATCTAAAAGCTTCATTAAATTTTTCCAGCGGCGCTCATCTCGCTCCGTTGGCGGTGTTTCTTGACCTGACATGAGGTCGTAAATATATTGAAGGGTCCAATCAGGTGGTGGAATTTTGTTTGCTCGGCAAAATTTTAACGCATCCCTAATTGCACAAGGATTACGCGCATATTTTGTACTCCTACCCTTTGACCCAAAGTATCCGGCATACAATAGCTTTAAAGTGAGTAGCTTGGAGGTAAGCTGCCGCTCTCTTTCACTGTCAATGACAGCCTTAACCCATTCAAGTCCATCAGATAGACCTCTTAGGCGATCAGCTTCGTTGGTATTCTTTAAAAGATTAGTTCTAATGGCGTCGGTAAAAAATGCATCAGATTCTGGCATTTTATTGCTGCTCATTCCCTACACTTCCTCTTACTGTAGTTTTAAGGGGCGCTGACTAGCGCGTTCTGATTACTTCATTAATCAGAGTGTTGTTATCTTGCAGTCATTTATAGTTACTAAGGGCGACATACTTTATTTTGAAAGATAAAAAGTTGAACTACTGAGTTCTGAAATTTGACATTCGTTAGAATTTTCCACCCGTTCGTCGATACTACTGGTTACTGGTAAAGAAGGGAATCGGGATTGTCGAAGTAAAGGATAATTATTTGTTATAAGCGAAGAAATAGCGTCTAGGAAAGGCTTTGTTGCTTAAGAAGCGATAGTGGCTGATTTTTCTGTGGGCGCCAGCCTACACTTCTGCGATAAATATCCCGCGGAGTGGTGCAGGATGACCTTCAACGGTTTTATTCTTGTCGCTAGGGTCGAGAAATTCCTTCAGCGAATAGAAATGCATCCACTCTGTTTGTCTTTGCTCTTCCAAAGACGTTTTGTTTGTATTGACCAGACGGGGGTTCTTCAAGCCAATTTTGCGCAACCAGCTTAGCAGTGTTTCTGCCGAAGGCAGGAACCAGACATTATTCATCATGGCGTATCGTCCTTCAGGTACAAGTACATCTCCGCTCTCATTAGGGATTATCAAGGTTTCTAATACAATTTGACCACCAGAACGAACGAGAGATCTTAGCTGCCTTATATGGTCGATTGGTGATGCTCTGTGATAAAGCACTCCCATAGAAAAAACAGTATCAAATACCGCGGGAAGCTCTTCAAAATCATCTAGTGTGCAGGGCAAAACATCAACGGCAGGAGCGGGAATCTTATTTAATTCTGGAGCAAAATGTTTAGTGGTGTAAAACTGCGTGATAAAACGGGGGGAGGGGTCAACACCTATGACACGTTCAGCACCCTCACCAAGCATCCTCCAGCAGTGATACCCATTACCGCATCCCACATCTAAAACTAATTTATTTTTTAGTGAATTGATATGGGGTAAAAGGCGCTCCCATTTCCAGTCGGAGCGCCATTCGGTATCAATAAAAATGTCATGAATTGTGAAGGGGCCTTTTCGCCATGGAGAAAGCTCTTGTAGCAACTCTCGTAATTTTTCTTTTGTTTCAGGTGTCGTATCTGATGTTTTGCCAAAACGGACTTCATCTAAACACTCCATGTCGCTCGAAAGAATATCAGGCAGCTGTGAGAGAGTTTTTTGCCATTGAGCTAAATCACCATGGCGTTTTGTATCTAAGTTTTTCTGCAGGATAGAGGGTAATTGTCTTCCCCAAGAATTTAGTTCTGAGTGATCAAGAAAATACTGAATGTCTTTGAAATATTTTTTCATGGCAAATTATTTGATCGCAAGCAGTGAAGCAAAATTAAAACATTGGAACCAAACATCTTGACTAGAAAAACCTGCAGACTTGAAGCGCTCTCGATGGGCTTCCAGCGTTTCTGGTATAAGCACATTTTCAATCGCGGAGCGTTTTTGTGAGATCTCTAAATCAGAATATCCATTTGCCCGTTTGAAGTTGTGATGTAGCTCGGTCATTAACGTTTGATGGGCTTTATCTTCAAAACAGACTTTTTCTGAAATAATTAATATGCCGCCAGGGAGTAATGCATCGAATATTTTTTGGATTAGTATGTCCCTATCGGCGAGGGGAATAAATTGAAGTGTAAAATTAAGCACAACAATAGAGGCATTATTCATCTTGCATTGTTGGATGTCGGAGTGAACTAATTCAATGAGATTCTTTTGCTTTTCATTTTGGGCTAACAAAAGAGAAGAGAAGTTTTTCAGCATGGCTTCTGAGTTATCGACACCTACAATACGGCAGTTATTTGCTGTGATTGATTGTTGCATTGCCAGACTAGCGGCACCTAAAGAGCATCCAAGATCATAACAATGACTATTGTCTTGTGCGTATCGCTCTGAGATTTCTCCAATCATTTTAATGATAGCTTCATAGCCAGGAACTGATCTTTGAATCATGTCGGGAAAGACATTGACTACCTGCTCATCAAATGTGAAGCGGGTAATGGTATCGAGGCTTTTGGCAAATAGGGTATCTTTATGTGAACTCATACTTATAGCAGCATTCTTTCCAATAATGGCGATTATTAGGTGACTAGGCTTCCGTAATACTTAAAGAGCGGGATTATAGGGTAATAATTATAAGCATGCTAATTCCTTTAAAAGAGTTTTTTCGAAAATTCTAACGTGGTCTATTATTTAAAATGAGGATAAGTGTAAATATTAAAGCTATGAGAAATGTCGTATAAATGAGTGGGGTCGGAGTGATTAGTGGTCGCCAAAAAAAGGCAGCGGTACTTTTAGTTGATAGTGTGCATTCGTATAGACAGTATTTAATAAATACCTTTCGAGATATTGGTATATCGAATACTGTTGGTGTGGGTTCTGCTGATGAGGCAATACAGTGCGCTAGCGAGCAATTTTTTGATGTGATTATTAGTGAATATGATCTGGGTAACGGGAAAAATGGAATCCAGTTTTTAGAAGCGCTAAAAGAAAAAAAAATATTACAACCTGAAACAGTTTTCATATTCTTAGCTGCTGAAATGAGTAAATCCGTAGTTGTTAGTGCTTACGATCTTGAGCCAGATGCTTATCTAGCAAAACCTATAAGCGCTAAAGATTTGTTACAGAGAGTTATCAAATTACTCACTCTTAAGGATAAGCTGAAAGACGTTTACAAGGTGGCTGGGTTTCTACAATTTAAAAACTCATATTATAAGCGAGAGAAAGATAATGATATTGATGAACAGGGCTTAAGCCAGGTTATTGATTTTTTAAATGCTACGCTTTTAACCGTTGATAATCCTGCGAATAAGCTAAGAAATACCTGTTTGAAAATTTTAGGGAGAGCGTATCTCACGCTTGGTGATACCCAGTCTGCGGAGGAAACATATCGACAAGTATTGGAAGTCATGCCACTAGATTGGGCGAAGGTTGGCATGGCAAGAATCAAAAAAGAAAATAATAACGAAGAAGCAGCCATTCAAGATTTTGAAAATATTATTAATGCGCATCCACTGTGTCTTGAAGCATATGACGAGTTAATTAATATTCATTATTTAAAGCACAATAAAGAATCTCATAAAAACATATTGTCTCGAGCAGCCCAATTATCACCATTATCTATTTTGCGCCAAGAGCAGCTCGGTGTTTCTTCTTTTGGTTTAAGCGATTACAGAATGTCATCGGCTGCTTTTCAGTCGACAATTAAGTTAGGACGTTTTTCTGTTTATGATAAGTTTTCAAACTATGCAGATTTTGGAAGATCTGCTAATTTATACCTTCAAAAAAATCCTGATGGTGATAGGAGTTTGTTACAAGATGCGATTAAAGCAATGGCTGTCGCATCGGATCGTTTTGATATGTCTAAAGAAGAAATGGCTCAGCTTTATATGGTTCAAAGCCAATCTTTTTTCGTTCAGGGGAATGATAGTTTATCGAAAGAAAACGCGTTACTCGCATCGCAGTATTTAAGTGATATGGATGTTATACAAAAAATAGAAACAGAGATCGATATTATCAGCATGAAGACAATGAAAATTGATTCTGATGGTTTTCCTGAGCAAGGATCGATTGATGATATTACGGCTAGGTTTAAATGCGATGAAAGTGCACTTGAAAAGATTGATAAGTTATTAAATGAGCCTATAAGTCAGGCGAATAGAGAATACATTGGGAAAATAAATAAAGAAGGTATTGATTTTTATGACAGGAAAAAATTCCAAGAATCGATAGAGTGTTTTGAGCGGGCGATAAAAGCCTTCCCTAAATATGTTCCGTTGCATTTGAATTTAGTGCAAGCGTTACATGGTTATTGTGTGAATGGCGATCGTCAAAAAAATGAAGACGTTGGCGATACTGGAATAGATAGCGTTGAAGCCAACAGCGTAGTACATATGAAACAATCTTTTGACAGAGCAAGTGCAATACTAGCTTTTATCAAAACCGAAATAAATAATGAACATCCAGAATACAAGCGCTATAGCCAGCTACAAGACATGATTGCAGATATAGCGCCGTCTTTTAAAGAGCATTAAGTGTTATCTTGGAATCGTTTATAAGTTTATAGTTGTTAATCCTAGCGATTCAGCTGTAGTTGAATTGTCCTTCGATGTAATGATTGCAATGTTTTCATTTTTCTTGTCTAGTAAATAAGTTTTAGCGACACGCTGTAAATCGTTTGCCGTTACATTTAACACGTTGTTACGAAAAGCTTCTCGAATCTCTAGCGTCCTGCCATTTAATTCAGCATGAAATGTTTGCTTTGCTTCACCAGCAGGAGAAGCGGGTTTATCAATAGAGCTAACGACACCTAGTATCGCCTCTTCAACAGGCGCCCATTCATGTTGTGTTTCCATGAGCCATTCAATCGATTTTTCAAAGTCATTGAGCGTTTCCGCAAGTCGAGGGTCACGATAAGAATAAAAGCGAAATGCACCAATGCTGTTATCTTGTTGCGCGCCTCCTCCATAAGCACCGCCTTGTTCTCTGATGGTTCGATGTAAAAAACCATTACGTAAAAAACCGCCTAGTACTGTCAGTGCTGCAGAATCAACATGAGTTGTCGGCACTGTTGGAAACGCTTTTGCACAGAAGTTAACTTGTGTTCCGGTTATCCACGCTTGTTTGATGCAGTTTGAATCGCTTTTGGGCAAAACTATAGTGCCGGCATTTAGTTTAGCCGGTAAATGTTTTTCATATTGTTGCCATAGTTTTGTAAGGGATTTTTGCTGTTGCTCGATAGAATGATTTTCTCCAACTAATAAAAATTGAAGGGGTTGCTGCATAACTTTTTGGTGCACGCCTTCAAATAAATGAGCAAGGTTTTTTAGCGAAGATTGATTGTTGAGAGAATCATCGAGTTGTTTAATCATTGAAATTCCGGCTAGCCCAGAAAGCTCATGATTTAATTTGCTAACAGGACAAATAGCAGAGGAGGCTGCACTCATTGCAAGTCCATGCCCGTTACCCGTGACGCTCGATTCGCGACGTGCTCGTATTTGTGCAATCAATTCTCGAATTCTAGCGTGCTCTTTAAAGCTGACTTTGTGTAATGAGTCACCCATGAGTTGAGTCATCTTAGAATGATTATCAGCTAAGGCTTTTGCACTTAAAATAATGTGCCCTTGAGATTTCTGAGGGTCGTTAACATGCGGTCTAATCGAAGAAAAAGCATTCAGTGAACCCACTGTTTGCGATTGTATTTTTTGAGTTTCTAAATAATCATTATTTCCGATACCGAGTTCGGTGAGGCACGCTGTATAAAGCGGAATAATTTTTAGTTCTTCTTCGGTTAATGAAGGGATATCAATGATGGCTTGCTGATAAACAAGGCCATTTGTTCCTGCACTATAGCTGGAAACTGGCAGATCGTTTGCTTGGGAAAAATTTCTCTTCGTATACCGAATCTTATGAGGTACATCGTCAAGATCGACTTTCGGCAAAATAGACATGTCATCTTTTTGTTCTTGTCGTTTTTGTAAATCATTCGCTAGTAAAATAACTTGTTGTTTGTCTGAGTCTGATAAAGTTGATTTTATTTCAGAGAGTTGTTGAGCTTCAGCTTCTTTTTTTCTTTGTGCCAGTTTAGTGTCAGGCTTCATGACTAGACGAACACGATGCTGATTGTCCAGCAATAATTTTTTGACCAAATTTTTGATGTAATTAGGGTCTTTAATTTTTTCTCTTAAGTGAGAAAGAGCTGGATCTATATCGAGTAAGCCAACAGGGTCGCCTCGATGAGTTGCAGCTGTTAATGCGTTGAGGATTAATTGTAAGCCGTAAGGGTATCCATCACCGCCAATTTCTCGTTGTTGTAATTCTAGTTGATGCAGGCAAGCTTCTACATCTTTAAGGGGAATGCCTTGAGTTGCTACATTATCAAGCGTATTTAATACAAATTTTTCAAAATCATCGGCTTTTTCATTTTCACTACCTTCAATGCCGCAAACAAATGTCAATTCATATTGTGAATCGTCTAGTCCACAAAGAGGAGAGGGCGCGCTGCCTAATTCGGTAGTTTCAAGTGCATGCAGCAAAGGCGATGCACTATTGTCAAATAAAACACTGGCTAATAACTGTGCCTCGAGTGCTTCAATTAAATGAGTTGTTTTTCCTAGTAGCCATCCCATAACAATATGAGTTTTGTCGCTAATGATACCTGTTTCAGATTCTTCATTGTTGTAAGGATAAAACTCTTCAACACGTAACGGCGCTTGATATCTCTTTTCAGCAGGAACAAAAATTTTCTCATCAAGTTTTTTAAATTTTTTTAATGCTTGATCTTCAAATTTTTGCTGATGATCTTCGGCGGAAATACTGCCGTAAGTCATGAAGATTGCGTTGCTAGGGTGGTAATGGGTTTTGTAAAAATGCTTGAGTTGTTCGTAGGTTAAATCAGTAATTGATTCGGGATCACCGCCGCTGTTGTAATGATAGGTGGTTGTTGGGTAAAGGTATTTACACAGTGTTTGCCAGAGTTGAGAGGAAACAGAACTCATAGCGCCTTTCATTTCGTTAAAGACAACGCCTTTATAGACAAGATCTGAATCAGGGTTGTTTGTTTCTTCAAATTCAATACGATGGCCTTCTTGTGCAAAATCTAATGGATCCAAGCGAGAAAAGAAAACGGCATCAAGGTACACATCGAGTAAGTTATCAAAATCTTTTTTGTTCTGACTGGCAAAAGGGTAAGCCGTCCAGTCAGAACTGGTAAATGCGTTCATAAATGTATTGATAGATCGGCGGATCATCATGAAAAAGGGATCGCGAACGGGGTATTTTTCACTACCACATAAAGCAGTGTGTTCAAGGATATGAGCTACACCCGAAGAGTCGTGAGGAACTGTTCTTAGCGCAACAAGAAAAACATTCTCATCATTATCAGCCGCTAAATGAATGTGAGAAGCCCCGGTAGCGGTATGCTCATACTCTTCAAAAGTAATATTCAGTGATTCAATATGCTGTGATCTAAGAAGCACAAAGGAAGAATCGACATTTTTTGATGGTGTGCTATTTGTTATTTGGTTCATAAAGATCTTCTGTTTCTCTTAAGTAATAACAGGGCTAATTTATGGTGCGACGTATACGATGATTTAAACTGTCATTTTACGAGTCTAATTCATGTGTTGAGGACACGCATCCACGAGCGAGAATTTGGTTCATTATAAAGAAAATGGGATGGATTAAATAGGTTGCTTTGAGAATGACGGCAAATCACAATATTTGTAACGGAGACTGAGTTTTTATAAGTAAAAACTTTTGCTGACGAGTTAATTGTTTGATCGCATGTTCTCTTTTACTGGCAGTGCTTCTGTTTTCTGCGCGTTCTTGAAAAAGAAGTTGTTTAGGCTTGTCGCGCCTAAAAAACTTAGCACCTCCTTTACCGGTTATGTGAGCTTCCCAGCGACGTTGCATATTGTTTGTGATCCCCGTGTATAGGCGACCGGAAACAGTTTGAATGATATAGACAACCCAGTATTGTAGCGGCTTTTGATTTTCATCATTGGGCAAGGATGTTTCTTTGCCGATGGAAACGAGAGGGTCGTTCGGAGACGTTGTTGGCATGATATTGGTTAGCTAAGTTAAAGCGGATTGTATTCAGTAAGCGTAAATCAACTGTTACAATCCGAATGTTATTTGTCTAGTTGTTTTAGTTGTTCTAGATAATAGCCAAGAGTAACTAGTAAACAGCATGTTGAAAAGTTGTTGGTGGACTTAAAGTTCATTATGTATATTGAATGATTCGTGCATCATATCTTAAGAGTGAGAAAATTAAAAAGAAATGGCCGATAGAAATTTTGATGATTTAGCTGATCGCTTTAAAAGAAAAGTATACTCCGCATCAAAAGGGGATATCCGACAGGATATCTTAAAGAGGGATTATCAAGAGTTTTTGCCTCTGTATGATCGAGAAAAAGAACTTAATATTTTTGATGCTGGCGGTGGATTAGGACAAACGGCTTGTTATTTTGCTTCACTAGGACACCAAGTTCTATTGTGTGATATTTCAAAAAAGATGCTGTCTCTAGCGTCGGAAGCCATTAATGAACAACAGCTATCAAATAAAGTTACTCTACTTAATCAGACTATAGAAAAAGTGACTGACGAAAACAAAGAAGCGTTTGATCTGCTTTCTTGCCATGCGGTACTTGAATGGGTTGATGATCCTCTTAAAATTATCGAGGCGTGTTTAAACAGTGTAAAGCCTGAGGGGTTTTTATCCCTGACCTATTACAATGTCCATGGTTTAGTGTATAAAAATTTATTGAGAACTAATTTTAAACGATTAAAAACGGAAAGCTGGCAAGGAGCAAGCGGTAGTTTAACGCCCACAGGGCCTTTGCAACCTGAGATTGTGAATCGGTGGATGGATAGCTTAGGCGTAAATGTAATTTGTGAAAGTGGAATTCGAGTTTTTCATGATTATATTCTTGACGCAAAAGATCGAGCGCGTGATATGAATTCCCTTAAAGAAATGGAGATTCGGTATTCACGAAAAAATCCATTTAAACATTTGGGACGCTACATTCATTTATTGGTGCAAAAACAATAGCGTGTTCTTTTAGCAATTATTGCATTAAATGGTCTTTTGCTTCATTTATTTTAGCAGCAAGATAGTTGCTACCACCTCGGTCTGGATGCATTTTCTGCATGAGTTTTTTATGAGCAGAAATGATCTCTTCTTCTGTGGCTGATTCGTCTAAACCTAATATATCAAGCGCTTCTTTTCTCGTCATGTCAGAAGATGATTGTGTTTTTCTTGAATGATTTTCTCCTGTATTGCGTTGATTCAGATCTTCGAAATCGTCTTCGCTAAAGCGTCTCTCTGCATAAGCCAGTAGTAATTGATGGGATTCTTGATCATGTTCAGAATAATATTTGAGTAATTCTTTGATGTTAGCTTTATCTAAGAGGCCTAAATTACTTCCACTAAACGGTCCTGTTAATATGTCTCCTGAAATATCGCCTGTGTCGTGGTCAAGAATAAGTTTTAAATAATCGGTTTGCACGGATGATGTGTTTCCAGTATTTCCCGTAAACATATTTTTTGAAGATTGAGAATTTTTAAAGTTTTTGTACAGTGGCAATAAGCCTGGAAGTAGACGAAGAAGTATGGGAAAAAAATATTTTGCTACAGGAATAAAAGCAGCAAAGATTGCACTAATCCAGTGAACTCGTCCTGTGGCTATAAGAATCAGTAAAACGCCTGTTAAAGCGATAAAACCGAATTTAAATAACAGATTCTTTTGTTGCTGTTTCGGCTTTTTCTTTAAGTATTCTTTTAAAAAGCTAAAGCCAAAGCTGAGTATTGCAATGCAGGCGATGGCTAGGATAACTCGAATAATCATTAATGAGTTCCTAAATTAATATTGATAATTGTTTATTCACTTTAATTGGTCCAGTAGTAACTGGGCAGCATTAGAGGATTCCTCTTTGAGCTTAATTAATGCTTTTCGACCTCCTGACGCATAAACGGCAACAGCACTCAATAACTCTCCAAGCGTTTTTGCACTGCTTAAATCAAATGGACAGTAAGCACCGCCGCTTAGTCTTGCAATTTGCCTGAATACATTTTCCTCATTAGGAACAGCATTCGGATTGATGTGAAATCCAGCGTTACTTTTTTCATGAAATATAAACACCGGTACAGATTGAAGGCCAAGTTGTCCCGCAATATTACATAAGTTATCAGCCGACTCTTCTATTGTGTCGCCAATAAAAACGATACCTTTTATTTTACTTTTTTTGTTTTCTATTAAACCATGATTCAGTATTTTGGTGATTTGAGTATGCCCCGCTGCACACGACACGGATGACATGAGTTTTTGTAATTGGCTTGTTTGATTGATCCAAGGTGATGCGTAAAACTCATTAAACCCCTTGTAATAACACAGTTGTGTTTCAATGCCGCCTAATAGCGTTGTTGAAGAAAACATATCACTTTGTATATGACATGCGGTGTCCCACGTAGGTTGTCGGCTGGCAGTTGCATCGATGGCAAAAATTAATCTGCCTCGTTTTTGTTGAGGCTTCGTAGACAGTTGATTTACCTTCCCGAGGAAGGCATTAATATCTTGTCGAGAAGATTTTTGTAATTTTTTGGAATCTTTATTGTCGGTCACGATTGTAATCAGTTCTCTATTAAACGAATTCGGGGCTCATCGATTTCCATTAACTCATAATTATCTCGCCAACCTGTCGTTCAACGCTTAGTTTTTTGAATGGTTTAAATTGACGATTTTTTTATGTTAAACCAATTGTTATCAATAGGGGCTGCTTAGATAATAACGATATATTTATAAAGAGGCTAGAAATTAGCAGGTCTAATTTTTGATTGAGATTCTAGTTAGCCAATAGTACTGAGAATTCTCTGTTTTGAATGAAAGAAAGGGATTGCAGGGAGCTTTAAGATAAAAAAAACCCGACGATCTGGGGGGAGAACGTCGGGTTAAGACCATTAGGAGTGAAACATAAAGGAATAAAGCTTTACATTTCTGATCATTCACATGATCAACTGACACCATCAACATTCGGGGGGGGAGGTCAATGACATCAGCTACTATTTAGTATCGTATAGATTGGCCAAAGTTCCACTACCACACATCTGCTTTTTAAACCGATTGGTGATAGCGACCGAAGGTAGTAGGTTTATAATGATATATCTTGGCGTTAATGGTGTCTTATTAGGCATTTTGCTATAAAAGTTGTCCTCGTAAATAGGATTAATGAGGATTTATAGGGCTTTTAGGTTGAATATTAGCCGTCTAAGCTGACTAGTAGACACCCCCTAAAAATTTACATAAGCTCCCACGACTCTCGTGATGATCGGCACGGTTTGCCTTATAAATCTTTGGTAGAGTCGCTTTGGTTCTTTCTGAGTTTTTGGGGCACGTTTCTCAAAATGATTTAAATATCTGCAGAGGCATTTTTGTATTTTTTAGTATCGATCGATAAATTTTTAGAGAAGCAGGACATATGTTATGAATGATTATTTTGCACTTTTTCCGAACACTGCATCTTGGATTGTGAGTTTGGTGACATTCATTCTTATTGTTGTTGTTTTGTATATGGCAAGGCGCAGTGCACATGGTTTGATTAATAGTGTGTTTGCTTTGTGTTATTCAACCTTGCGTTTAGCTGCTCGTTCTATTTCTGTGGCCGAAAAAAAATTAAAAGAACGTAACCATGAAGTGCTGATTGCTTTAGGCAAAGATCAAGTTGAGCGCGAGTTGAATCGAGAATTTTTTCGAATTAATAAGTTTGTTGAGCGCGACCTTGGTGGCTATCCTCAGTTACAACGAAAAATACAAGAGCAAGTAACTGCAATTAATGAAGATTACGAAAAATCTGGAGAGGTACCGGTTCCCGCTCCGGAATGGATTAAAGCCGTTGAATCCATTGCGAAGTTAGAATTGAAAGAAAATGGAACAGATTTAACGGAAAAGATATTAAGCGTTGCTGAAGAGCAACACAGGGATGTGCTACAGAATTATCGGAAAAGTATCGGTGAGCGACACTCAATATTAAAAGGAATGGCTCCTTATTGGAGAAAGCTTTCGAATAAGGTTGATCAAGTGGGCACACACCTTCAAGAAATGGTGAAGCGCAGCCATACTATTGATCAAAAAATGGCTGAGTTCGAAGAAATTTGCAGCGGATCAAATAAAGCAGAAAGGGCGTTAAAAGCTTCGCAACTTACTCAATTTGTTATCGCTCTTGTTGTTTTGGCCATTGCTGTCGCCGGCGCCTTTGTTAACTTCCAATTAATTGAATACCCTATGCGTGAAATGGTTGACGCATCGAATCGAATTTTAGGTATTAGGGTATCGGAAGTGGCTGCTTTTGTATTGATCTTACTTGAAATTACTTTAGGGATATTCTTAATGGAGGCGTTGCATATAACGCGTTTGTTTCCATTAGTCGCTTCAATGGATGACCGGATGCGCATACGAGGAGTCTGGATCGTAGGCTTTATATTGCTTGTTTTTGCACTTATGGAAGCTAGCTTAGCCTTCTTAAGAGACTACCTACAAGCAGATAACTACGCATTAAGAGCCGATTTAACAGGCACAAATAGTGATGTATCTTGGGTTACTCTGGCTGTCAATATGGGAATGGGGTTTTTCATTCCTCTCGTCCTTGCTGTTATTGCTATCCCTTTAGAATATTTGTTTCATACAGGTAGAACAGTGATTGGGATGTTGTTGGAATTTATTTTACGGTTGCTATCAGTCTCCATGAGAATTTTTGCGAATGCTATTCGACATATGGCGAAGATCCTTATTCATGTGTATGACATTATAATTTTAGTACCCTTATGGGTTGAGTCGTTTTGGTTTAATAAATCAGTAGATGAAACAAGTGTTTCTGAAATTTCACCAGTTAGCACAGAAAAAGATTTCGATAAGGCGTTGTAAATATTGTTTATGCTAAAAAAAATAAATAATCTGTATAAATTTACTTTCTTCTCTGACACCAAAATCTATCTGATAATGATGATGTGTTTGTCGATGTTGTTGGGGTGTGAATTTAAAGATGATAAAAATTATCACCGAGGCGTTTATTTACTATTGGATACATCCGGTACCTACACAGAAGAATTGGAAAAAGCGCAACAAATTATTAACTATTTACTGTCTAATTTAGAATCCGGTGATGTGTTTACTGTAGCTAGAATAGATAGTGATAGTTTTAGTGAAAAAGATGTTGTAGCTAAACTCACCCTTGATAGTCGACCGTCAACTGCCAATAAACAAAAACGAGAATTTGCTACCATTATTGAAAAGTTTGTTAACGATGCCAAGAGTAGCGCTTACACAGATATTTCTGGTGGATTGTTGCAAGCGATTCAATTTTTAAATGAGGCTGATGTTGGTGAACGACACATATTAATTTTTTCCGATATGAAAGAAGATTTACCTGAAGATTTTCAACGAAGGTATGATTATTCTTTGAGTGGTTTTACTGTTCGTGCATTAAACGTCACTAAGCTTCGGTCTGATAATCTAGATCCAATTGAATATCAATCTCGGATAGCTGAATGGGAATCGAAAATAGTGGATGGCGGGGGTATTTGGAAAGTTATTAATGACCTTGATAATCCCAAGGCACTTCAATTCTAAAAGAGCTGCAAATACTAATTTGTGCATTTCTTTTGCTTCATTCCTTAATTTCTACTGGCGCCCAACTAGATGAGCTTATCTTGTTGGTTTTCGTTTGTCTCGTTAGAGCTGATCAGCATTTCTTATTATCGTAATGTAATCTACGCATACAATATATTGTTTCAGGTTATGGATTTAACCTGATCTATGCCATATTGGCAGTTGCTATATGACTCAACGAAGTGATAAATTCATTACCGAACTATGAGTCCTAGTCATTTTATTTGGTTTCTTGTGATCTGGTACTCTTGTCTAAGTTGTCAGTGTTCGCATGCGATGGAGCGAAGACTGAAAAAGGATAGGGAAGAATTGAATTCAATAAATCAATAACAGGGCAATAAAGTGGCGCGTATTCATACAAAAAATATGTGGATAGCTAGTTCTGCTACTAGAATGAAAATAATATCGGCATTTACAGGCTCAAATTTTAGAGTATACGTTTTTTAGCAAGTGCCGAATCAATTAAGAGGCAGGTTCCGATGGAAAAAACACAGCGAAAAATTGAAAAGTTCCGTCAGCGTGAGCAACGTATCTTAGATGCTGCGCTTGAATTGTTATTACAGTATGGCGAAGAAACAGTGACTGTAGAGCAAATTGCTAATCATGTAGATATTGGAAAAGGGACAATTTACAAACACTTTACCTCTAAAGTAGAAATCTACATGCAGCTTTTGTTTGATTACGAACGTCAGCTTGCGGAGAGTTTGAAGGATGCAATTAAGGAGGCTGAGAAAGGGAATTATGCAGCTCCAGCTCGTGCTTATTTCGAGTCTCGTATGTCTGATCCAACTAAGGATCGCTTATTTCAACGCTTAGAAGAAAAGATCATTGCCTTAAAGCAGGCTCCAGAGATGATTGTTGAGCTACATAAAATGCGCAATGATATTTTTGAGTCAATGAATGATGTCTTTACAAAGCGAGTACAAGAGGGCTTTTTACAAAATGTACCTCCACATTACTACTACTATACCTATTGGGCTCTGACTCAAGGCGCTGTGGAGTTATTTCACTCAAAATCATTCGCTCGCATTGACGAGGATGTTGATGGCCTCATGCGGTTTATTATGGAGGTGGGTGTTCATATGGGAAATAAAAAGATTTCTTAATCGTTTTAAAGTCAGCAAAAGTATGTGATTAAATGTAGTCGCGTGCTTTTGTTCCTCCTTGAATTCTTTCTGATCGTTTCTTCTTTATTTGTATCTTTGGAATACACATCATTTGAATTAAATATTCTTCTCTTCTAGCCGATAAAAGAGAGAGGAGAGCTATTTATGTCGAAGTATAATCCGTATATTTTGTTATCGCTTGTGTTGCTATGTGGATGCACGTCTCAGTATTCGCTGCAAGCCACTGGAAAAATTATTGATATGCTACAGATTAATGATCAGTATGTTTTTAATGAGAGAAGAGGAATAAACCTACCTATAAATTCTAACGTGTATGTTGCGGTTGCTAATAATGTAGTCGCATCACCTTTTTCTCCTATTATGAGTCATTTACTCGGACAGCAATTAGAATTATATATTCCTGAAGTTCACGTAGGATTGATTGCGGTATCTGTTTCTTCGGCACTAGAACAAGCTAGGCAAATGGAATCTGATTTTTTAATTTATCCAAAAATTGTTCTTCAGAGTGAGCAAAAATCTAGTTTTAATGAGATTGTTGATGATTATGAATCATTAGCCGCGATTGGTTTAGATAGAGTTTGGATTCAGGTTAGTGTTTGGGATGTTAATTCAAAGACATTTATTGATAGCACTCAAATAAAAGGACGAAGTACTCCTGTTCAATTTACTGAAAATCAAAGTAATGATTTAATCGAAAAAGCAATGCAAAAATATGCAAAACGCTTAATGGCAAAATACTAATCTAATAAAACCTAGCATAAAATTATTGCTGAACCTTGACGCTAACGCTATTCTCACTGTTTAGATGACTAGGTTAGAAGGTCTCTCTTCTCATTCTTTTAGTTCTTATCTCCCTTTGTTAAAAGAGAATCCTCTCATGTCCGATGTAATTACTTTTGCAGCAGAGTTAAAAAAGCAGTTTCCACAAAAGCTACCGCCAGTAAACTTATGGAACCCACCATTGAGTGGTGATATCGATATTCGTATTGCTATGGATGGAAAATGGTTTCATGAAGGCGTTGAGATTCGGCGTGATACACTCGTTAAATTATTTTCCTCTATTTTGAAAAAAGAAGAGGATGAATATTATTTGGTGACTCCTGTAGAGAAATGGAAAATTCAGGTGGATTGTGCTCCGTTTGTCATAGTATCTTGTGAACTAATGAAGAATGGAGGGGCTGATAAAGTTCGATCGAATTATAAAACAGGTGAGCTATCACCTGTTTTATGCTTAACAACAAATAGTGACGATAAAGTGTTCGTCGATTCAGAGCATCCCATCTGGGTTGAAAAGGTTGAGGGCGTTAAGGAGGAGCTGTTTCCTTTTGTGATTGTGAGAGATAACTTAAAAGGTTTAATTAATCGAAATGTTTATTATCAATTGGTTGATATTGCGCTAGATAATCAATTGGAGGAAGAGGGTTCACAGGAAGAAATTTTTATTGTTAGTGGTTTGGAGCGTTTTTCTTTAAGCCCTAGAACATGTGATTCAAAGCCATGATTTTTTTAAAACCAAGTTATGGATTTCTCATGTTTGATTGAGAGTGCTACAAACTCTTTGTATTCTATGAATGTTATATTTTTTAATGATGGATCAACTAGAATATCGTTAGTCTCTTCGTTTGTTAATAAATAAGTTTTAATCTTTTTGAGTGCAGCTTTATCTAAAGCTTCTGTTTTTAGTGGTTTCTTAGTGAGTACATTTCTAGCAGACAAGAATAGTATGACGTCGCCATTAACTGCACAATTAATACATCGTTCAACGTGAATATCGTTGTCAGAAAGGCTGTTTATTATATGTAATGTCATAAGTGCTGTACGTTGTCAGTGCTGGATAAATCTTTTGTTTGATTTAAAAGCTTAATATTGTGTCGCATTCTTGAATTAGTGCTGGGGTTGATTTTTTTTCGATTGAACTACTATTTCTAAAAATAGTTTGGAAGAAGTGTAAAAGATGATTTGTATTAGTGTGACTTCTTGCATTAATTTTTGAAATTTTATCACTGGCAATGTAAATGTCGATGTTATCCATAGCGGCTATCGCCAGAAGTTTTTTGTTGATGATTTTCTGGTGCCCTTCTTTATTATCCCCGCTAAAAAAATAATGACTCCATGAGTCTTCTTCAAAAAGAAGAGATATCTCTTGATCGAAAACAGCTGCGGTAATGACTGCATCAAAAGCATCAATCACAACAGAATTTTCATCTGGGGTTCGGGTGAAATAAAAAAGAATTTTTTTCAATGTGATAGCCTTTGGTGCTTTAATCGAAATAGTTTAAAAGCAGCGAATTTAGTTCTCAAGCAGAAAGATAATTACCCAAAAGTTATCAGTCTGTCTGATTGGTTTATTCCATCGATGAGCTGTCCTAAGCCGCTTACAATAAATCCATCTAAAGGGATATTTTCCCCATTTAAACTAATGCCTCGCTTTTCGGCTGAAGCGGAACAGATAACTGCGTCCAAGTTGTGTTGTTGAATCAGGGTTTGCCATTGCTGAGTCAGTGACGAAAGTTTAGTACTGTTGATACAGTGAAGAACGCCTTCATTGAAAAAGAAAATTCTATATATTTCATGTCCTTCATCTAATAATGTTTCTGCAAAACGAAAAGCACTTTTTGCAGCTGGCAATGAGCTGGGTGAGCAATAGATATTTATTATAAATTTCATATGATCATTAGGCCGGTATTTTGGCTAGCCTGCAATAGAGTTTTTAGGTGTAAAAAATATAAATATCTTCTACAAAAAAGGCCCCGTATCAACGGAGCCTTTTTATTAACATTAAATGCCTCTCGGCTAAAGTATTGCTATATCAAAGTTTTGTCTAGTCGTCGCCAGTAAATGCTAGGATAAGGTGCAAAAGGCTAGTGAATACATTGTAGATGGCAACAAATAGCATCACTGTTGCAGAGATGTAGTTTGTTTCTCCACCGTGAACAATTACGCTGGTGTACCAAGCGATTACACCCGATGATAATAATAAAAACATACAGCTAACAGCTAAGGCCATACCTTGTATATTTAGAAATACATTGGCGATCCCCGCAATAAAGGCGACTAAAATACCAACGCATAAAAATCCACCCATAAAGGAAAGATCTTTCCTAGTCGTTAGCACATAGCCAGATAGTCCGAAAAAGATAGCTGCTGTGCCACCTAAAGATAATAGAATGGGTTCGTAGCCGGCTTTAGCGACAACGAAACTCAGCATTGGCCCTATGGAAAATCCTAGCCAGCCAGTAAGAGCAAAAACCCAGAAAAGGCCCATGCCGCTATTTTTTGTTTTTTCAACCATCCATAAACAAACGAAGTATGGGACTAGCATAAGAAGGCCCATATTGGGGGCTCCAACCGCTGCAGCTATACCAGCTGTAACTGCACTAAATGCAAAGCATAAAGCGAGTAATGTATATGTATTCCGCAACACTTTACTGATCTCAAGCGAACCTGATTCAGCGGTTTGCGATTCTGTATATAGTTCCTGCATATTGTTCTCCAGTGAAGTAATGAGATACCTGTTAATTACCAAGCATCATACAAACGTTGTATTCAAAATCAAGTTATTAGCAATCTCCGGCTGTAATTTTAAGTTTGAACGAGCGTTTAAAAACCACACACTGATAAGTGTTATTTGTAAGTATTGAAATACTAAACAGATCTTAAGCGTTTAGATGGGGGTTTTATCGAATTGTTTCAAGTGTCGTTAACTATTATATCGTTTAGTTTTAGATACCTAGTTTTTGAAAGCGATGGTTATCAATAAACAAATCATCTGTCAGTGGAGAAAAGATATTGAAAAGAGATTTAAAATAAATGCGGAGACAAAAGAAAAGCCCATGCGAATTCGCATGGGCTTTTAATTAATATGGCGGTGGGGCAGGGATTCGAACCCTGGGAGCTTTAACACTCAACGGTTTTCAAGACCGCCGCTTTCGGCCACTCAGCCACCCCACCAGAAGAGGCGCAGATTATACAGTGATAAACAATACGAGCAAGCCCGAGTTACTTACTTTTTAATTTGGCGGTTAGTCTGCAATATCCAGTATTTTTTAAAAGGTATTCGTATTAATTGAAAGTATTAATACAGAGTTCATGGTGAGACAAGCTCTGTATTAAAGATCAAAGTAATTGCCAGCGTTATTCTGACTTTTCACTGGTGCTTTGCTCTGCTACTGCTTTTTTTACACGTGGATCATTTGATGGCCTAGTAATATCTCTAGGTGTGTGTGAGACAGGCGGAGCTTGTGATGTATCTAAAGCGCTTGCATGTTTTTTGACCACGGTTTCAGTTTGAATATCCAAATTAACTAAAGGCTTAGGATTTTTCCTCGGATCGTTAGACGCACGTGAAGGCGTTGTTCTTGCCTGCGGCTCGTTAGGGCTTGAAACCGTTTCAGTCGTAGTCACCTCTTTAGGTTTTGACGAAGGAGTTTGGGCTTCTTTAGCGACACTTGTAGCTTCTGTTTTGGAAGTTGAGGGTTGTGCAGGAGCTGAAGAAGTAGCTGCATCTGGTTTCTGTGAAGCTTCTGGTGGTGGAGAAGTATTTACAGTTTTAGTCGAGCTAGAATCACGAGAATTCTTGTGGTTGTTTCGTTTATCTTCGCTACTTTTTTTGTTTTCCCCAGTTGAAGTACTCCCTTTAGTTTTCTCCCCAGTAGTATTCGCTGAAGATGTTGGTTGAGCCGCTGAGATTTTGACTGATCCGGTTGCACTTGCAGCGGTAACAGCAGTTGTCGCAGTTGAAGAGCTAGTCGGTTTAACCAGCATAGAATCAGTAACAGGATCAACCTCTTGAGTAACAGCTAAGTCATTAGGGTTGGATTGTTGGCGATTAACATTTTGATCTGCCGTTGTTGTATTTTCATTTGTTTCTGTTTGGTTTTGGCGTCGTCCTCGGCGACGGGGCTGAGGCGTTCCTCTTTTATTGGCTGGACGCTTAGCGGGCCTAGACGAATCTTGTTCTGTTTGTTCGTTGGATCCGTTATCCGTAGGTTTTTTTACACGATTTTGTTCCGAGCGATTGGCGTTACGAGAATTATTTTGGTTATCTTTTGTTGTATTTTTGTTGCCATCACGGTTTGTGTTTCTGTCCTGATTTTTATTGCTGTTACGCTCAGAATTGGTGTCTGCAGACCGTTCATTTTTTTGATTGGTGTTGCGATTGCGGTTCTGCGTATTGCGTCCATCGCGATTTCTATTTTGCGATTGATTGCGATTACGGTTGTTGTTTCGGTTGCGGTTATTTCGGTTATTGCTGTTTGTTCTTCTTTGTGGTTTTTTCTCTTCAACTTCTTCTTTCGCAAAAACAGATTTAATGGCAGCGGCGATTTTGGCAAATAGGCTAGGCTCTTTCTTGATTGGTCGAGCAGGTGCCGGTTGGTCAGGCGTTATTTGTTGCACTGCAGGTTGTGGAAGGGCTTTTGCGGGAGCCGCAGAGAGAGCTTGAGTCGCATCATTATCATCAGTCGTAGAAGAAATAGTGTAACTTGTTTCTAATGTATCAGATGAGTCATCTCGAAGTCGTTGCACTTCAAAGTGAGGTGTGACCAATTCTTCTTTAGGTACGATCACAACACGAATGTCATTTCGTACTTCTATGCTAGAAATTGTTTTGCGCTTTTCGTTCAGCAAATAAGTGGCAACAGGAACAGGAGTTATCGCTCTGATTTCTGCACTGCGCTCTTTCTGCGCTTCTTCTTCTACTAACCTAAGAATCGAAAGCGCCAATGATTTGGTTGAACGAATTGTGCCTTGTCCGCTACATCTTGGGCATAACTTCGATGTTGTTTCACCGAGTGAAGGGCGCAGACGTTGTCGCGACATTTCTAACAAGCCAAAGCGTGAGATTCTGCCTACTTGAACGCGGGCGCGATCCATTTGTAACGCATCACGCATTCTGTTTTCAACAGACCGTTGATTCTTGTTGGCTTGCATATCAATGAAATCGATAACTACCAAACCGCCCATATCGCGTAAACGCAATTGGCGTGCAATTTCATCTGCCGCTTCTAAGTTAGTTTGTAAGGCAGTGTCTTCAATGCTTCCGCCTTTCGTGGCGCGTGAAGAGTTGATATCGATGGAAATTAACGCTTCGGTCACATCAATGACGATTGAACCACCTGAAGGAAGTTTTACTTCTCGCTCAAATGCCGTTTCAATTTGGCTCTCGATTTGATATCGGTTGAAGAGAGGAACATCATCTTCATAAATTTTTATTCGGCTTTTAAAATCTGGCATGACTTGACTAACAAAGGCAGAGGCAAGCGCATGCGCATCAGTTTGGTCGACGATAACTTCGCCGACATCTTCACGAAAGTAGTCGCGAATAGCGCGAATGATAACGTTGCTTTCTTGAAATAAGAAATGTGGAGCTTTGCTCTCATCAGCTTCTTTTTTAATCTCTGTCCAAAGTTTTATTAGCCAGGTTAGATCGTACTGGAGTTCTTCTGCACTTCTTCCTACGCCAGCGGTGCGAATAATCGCCCCCATACCTTTAGGTACATCGATGCTAGCCATTGCATCTTTCAGTTCAGATCGATCGTCGCCTTCAATGCGTCGAGAGATTCCACCAGCACGAGGGTTGTTTGGCATTAAAACTAAGTATCGACCAGCAAGGCTGATAAATGTGGTCAGAGCGGCACCTTTATTGCCTCGCTCTTCTTTATCGACTTGAACAATAACTTGGGAGCCTTCTTTGATCACATCTTTAATTTTGATGCGACCTTCGACTTCGTTGGGTTGTTTGGTGAAGTATTCGCGAGAAATTTCTTTTAAAGGAAGGAATCCGTGTCTTTCAGCGCCGTAGTCTACAAACGCTGCTTCGAGACTGGGTTCAACCCGCGTGATTTTACCAAGATAAATGTTAGCTTTTTTCTGTTCTCTTGTTCTGTTTTCAATATCTAGATCATATAACCATTGGCCATCGACCATTGCGACGCGCAACTCTTCGGGTTGAGTTGCATTAATTAACATTCTTTTCATGTGTATCCTAATTAAAGTAGAGGCACATTCAAGGAAATATTGTCTGGAAGCTGAACAGAAAGAACTCTAAATAATTAGAGTTAATCGAAATACTAAGAAAGAAAGTATGGAGCCAAGTTATTTAAAAAAGTATTTTCTGGTATAGACAAATACCAAAGCCGGTAAGCTTTGATAAAATTATCGCCTTGGTCTTAAAGAGCGGTAATTCTTGTTGTTATAAGGCCAGTTAAATTTCATATTTTTTTAAAGAACTAGATTCGCTTCACTTTATGTTGAGTGCATGCTTTGTATTAAACTCGCATGAACAGACATTGTTCTGATGATTTTCTTGATCACGGCAACCTAGTAATTATTTTAGGTTGTGCGGCTGAGAAAGCCATATAAATTCTTAAGTTCGATTTTACTTTCGTCGACAATCAGATATTCATTTCTTTGATTGTGCGTTACTTATTTTTTGTCTTTGTTTAAGTGATCCAATTTGCAGATAGATTCCAAGTGTTTAACTTTGGTATGTATTTGTATTTGCAAATCAGTCTGTATGTTTTGTTTGTTTAGAGTGTTTCTCAATCGTAGAGTTAGCTTGATAAACGACAATCTCTAAGTTTAGTCGAGCCATCATTTTGATGAATGAGAAAATAAGATTTTTTCATTCATCAATGGCTGTTATCAAAATTAAGTCATTAGATGGAGAATATTCTCAGTGTTAGTTACAGCAGGTCGTGTGCGAATATTGGCTCGATAGGTCGTTATTTGATAGGGCACTAGAGGATTCTCAATCAGGACTTATTGATGTGCAGTTTTTCTAAGTGTCGTTATTAAACTGGGTAAGTTTTCAAACGAAGCAACTGCAAATTTAAGAGCTGTAATTGATCGTGTTCTAGTCAGCGGCCTATCTCGTCCTATGGAGGGGTACTCGATGTTCACTCGACCGTTAGTTAGACTAACTGGTTGACTATAGCACCAAAGACTAAGTCCTTCAATTGCAAAGAAATTTAGCTTTTGGCGTAAGGTTTATGGTGGGGTTTGAGGATTCCCTGTTATTATTGCCAAATGTCATCTCCCGCCTCACAAAGTAATGCACACAGCTCTGTTCGTTTTTTAGAAATAGACAGTGATCAAGCTGGCCAACGCATTGACAACTTTTTAATTACTCAATTAAAAGGTGTTCCTAAATCTCGAATATACAGACTCATACGGAAGGGGGAGGTTCGCGTTAATAAAGGGCGAATTCGAGTTGAATATAAGTTAAAGGTTGGCGATCTAGTCCGAATCCCTCCTATTCGGGTTGCAGAACAAAAAGCTCAGGTAAAGCCGAGTGCGCAGCTAACTGAACTCATCCTGCAATCTCTTCTTTATGAAGATGACGATTTATACGTTCTCAATAAGCCTACTGGTATGGCAGTACATGGTGGGAGTGGTATTAACCTGGGTGTTATCGAAGTCATGCGTCAAATATTCGAAAACCCTAAGTTAGAGCTCATTCATCGTATAGACCGTGATACATCAGGATGCCTTGTAATTGCCAAGCGGCGAGCTGTTTTAAGGCATGTGCAGGATCAGTTTAGAGAGAAGACCGTTAAAAAAAGTTATATGACATTAGTGGCAGGGAAATGGCCAAGACATATCAAACAAGTTGATGCGCCTCTTTTAAAGAATCAGCTGTCTAGCGGTGAGCGTATCGTTAAAGTAAACATAGAAGGAAAACCATCTGTTACAAACTTTAATGTCCTAGACCGATTTGAATCAGCAACATTGCTCTTAGCAAGCCCAATAACGGGTCGCACGCATCAAATTAGAGTGCATACTCAATCGGTAGGGCATCCTATTATTGGGGATGATAAATATGGAGATTTGGATTCGAATAAAGCTTTGCGATCTGTGGGAGTGAAACGATTATTTTTACATGCGGCGAGCATCGCGTTTGATTTGCCAAGTGATAATCGTCGTGTAGAGATAGAGGCGCCGTTACCAACTGATTTATCACTTCCTATTGAGGCGTTACATCTTAAAAGTGCAAATCATCAAATTTCGAAAGATTCCCGATCAAAAAGCTATTAATTGTATTTATTAATATTGAGTATTTTAGAAACTAAACGTAGGCGGTGAATTTTATGCTGTATATATTTGATTGGGATGGGACTCTCTCTAATTCACTAGGCAAGATAGTAACCTGTACACAACTCGCTGCCGAAGAGATGGGTATGGAGAAGCCAACGGATGACGCGGTAAAGAACATCATCGGACTAAGTCTGCCTAAAGCGATAGATATGGTCTTTCCAGGTATAACGGAGTCAGAGTTAAAACAATTGTTAGAGATCTATTCAAAATATTTTCGCGCCGATAAAGCCAATGAAATAGATTTTTATCCCGGTGTTCGTAGTACTTTGGATTCTTTATTGAATGCAGGACATCACATAGCTGTTGCAACAGGGAAAAGTAGGCAGGGCCTTGATCGTGTGTTTACGGATTTAGATATGGTTGATTATTTTCATGGAAGCCGTTGTGCAGATGAAACAAAATCAAAACCTCACCCGCTAATGCTGGAAGAGTTACTCGATGAATTTGGAGTTGATGCTCAAGATGCCGTCATGATCGGTGACACAGAGTACGACATGGATATGGCAAAGCAAATCAATATGCCGAGAATTGCAGTGAGTTATGGCGCCCATGCAATAGAGCGTTTAGTCCCTTTTGAGCCTGTTTTATGTGTTGATCAAATTGATCAAATATTAGAGTTTAAATAACGAAAGCTATTGCGAAGTTTTTTAAGGGATTTCCAATATGCGGAAGTCTGTACTTATAGAGTTTTAGTTAGCTTTTGTCAGCGTCATTCTATATAGGGTTTCTGTTAAAGAGGAATTGTTTGAAGCAGAGGATTTCCTTTCTTCCCCTGTTTGAGTAAAACCGCAGTTCTCGTAAGCGCGCTGAGCCTGTGAATTTCCTTTTATGCACCACAATTCAATATAATCGAATTTCTTTTGAATGGAATGCTCTATGCATCTCTCGATTAAGCTCCTCCCAGTTTTTAGTCCCCAATATCTTGGAAGTACATATAGGCCTTGCAGTTCTACAGTGTCAGGATTTGTGTGGTGGCGGGGCTTTCCTGAAATACAAAACCCTATAACGTTATTTTCTTTTTCGGCAATGAAGAGTGAAAAGTCGTCTGAGGGATTACTTATTTTTTGTTGGAGTGTTTTTAGTTGGCTCAAAGGGTCTAGTTGGGCTAGAAAGCTTTTGGGCATGAATTGCGTGTAAGCTTTTTGCCATGTTTCCACTCTGATCTTACAGACAGGTTGAGCATCGGAGAAAACACCTTTTCTGATTGTTGTCGGCGAATTATCCATGGTTTTGATGGTTTCCTTGTGAGTCGGTCTAGACTCGGCCTAAAAGCAAAAGTGAGCTATCTTTAGTCCGAATTACCTCAAATAGCCCGAAATGGCTGATTATTGCTCCAAACCTATGGAAAAACTAGCTGTTTTCGAGTAATTGCCTTTGACAGATAAAGGGCATCTCCCTATCATTGCGCCGCTATGTCAATAGGCACTCATAATCAATTTTTACCCCAATCAGTTGATGCTCGAAAATTCGCGCATCAGGGCGTTGATTTAGGTGGAGAGCTGAAGCTAGAACGCTTAATTAGGTTTCAAGAAGCCATAGTTGCCAGTATTAGCCCTCTGGTTGCGGAGCTTCGTTTTGATTTAGATGCTTCTCGTCACCGTGTTTTGACCGGGACTATAAAAGGAGAAGTGTCAGTTATATGTCAGCGCTGTATGCAACCCATGACATTTTGTATTAATACACGTCTTGCGATTGGTATTGTCAGCACAGAAGAGGCGATTAAACAGCTTCCGAAAGGTTTAGAGCCTTGGCTCGTTGATAGTGAAGATGGATCAGCGGATTTGTACGAAGTACTGGAAGACGAATTATTATTAGCTTTGCCTATGGTTGCTTATCACGAAGAGCAATGTGTTGATAAAGCACTATATTCTAGCGGTGTTGATGATCTAGAAGATCGTGAAGTTCCGAAGAAAAGTAAAGTGAATCCTTTTAGTGTCCTTGAAGGGCTTAAAGAGGATTTGAAAAAGACATAGAGATAATTTGGTTGCTGTTGAAGTTTTATAAAAATAGCAACCTCAAGCATTTAATTTTAGTTAGCAGGAGTCATCATGGCTGTTCAAAAAAGTAAGAAGACACGTTCTAAGCGTGGCATGCGTCGTTCACACGATGCATTGTCGGGCCCAACATTATCAGTTGACCCAGTAAGCGGAGAAAAGCATCTTCGTCATAATGTGACTGCCGATGGTTTTTATCGTGGTCGCAAGGTTATTGAAACTGCCGACGATGAATAAAAGGTTTGGCCTCATCAATTCGAATTGCGATTGATGCTATGGGTGGGGACTTTGGTCCCCATCCTGTTATCTGTGCTGCTCAAAAAATCATTTCTCTCCATTCTCATGTCGAAATTTTCATTGTTGGCCATCAGGATCAACTGAGTCCTTTACTTGAGAGTTCTAATCTAAGCAAATCAAACCAAATACATATCGTCCATGCTTCCGACATTGTCTCGATGGATGATAAGCCATCTACTGTGTTGCGACAAAAACAAAACTCTTCTATGTGGAAAGCCTTAGAGCTTGTGAAAACAAAGCAAGTGGATGCGTGTGTCAGCTGTGGAAACACGGGCGCGTTAATGGCAGTGGGACGATACTTATTAAAAGCTTTTCCTGGCATAGATCGACCAGCAATTTGTAAGGCGATCCCTTCTCGTAAGGGGCATTGTTATTTATTAGATTTGGGTGCAAATATTAATTGCACAGCGGAGCAGCTAGCTCAGTTTGCCTCAATGGGTTCTGTTCTAGCCAGTGTGAGCGATAATAATTTGTCTCCTTCGGTTGGTTTGTTAAATATTGGTGAAGAAAATATTAAAGGTGTTGAGCAAGTCCGCTTGGCATCTGATATGTTGTCAGAAAACAAAATGATTAATTACGCAGGATTTGTTGAAGGTGATGCGATTTATACAGGCACTGTTGACGTTATTGTTTGTGATGGATTTGTGGGGAATATCGCTCTAAAAGTTAGCGAAGGCGCTGCAACTTTTTTATTGGAAAGTATTCAGAATCGATTTCAAAGTAGTTTTTTTGGTCGTTTGTCAGGTTGGTTTGCTTCTCCTGTTCTCAGCCAATGGCGAGAGAAATATAATCCTAATCGTCACAATGGCGCTTGCTTTTTAGGGTTGCAAGGCACCGTGATAAAGAGCCATGGGAGTGCCAACACTCAAGGTTTTTATCATGCATTAGAAATGGCTATTGATCACGTGAATAAAAATATGCCAGAAAAAATTAATCAACAACTTGAAGAGATATTTACTTAGCATTTATTAAAATTCATTTGCTAGGTCTTATCTATCACGAAAATAAAATTAGAAAAAACACTATGTCAGAAGCGAATCCCATTCCCAAAGGTTTTGAAAGTTTAAATAGAATTAGCAACTTTGTTAATTTGTTTGGACCCGTCTATCAAAAGAAAGCAGATACAACGTATATCCTTGCTCTTAGAGTTGAAGAAAAGCACTGTAATATTCGAGGAAACTTACATGGGGGTGTTGTTAGTAGTTTGGCAGATACAGCCATGGGATATAATATCGCTTTTTCTGAAGCGCCGCCCATATCTTCAGTGACTGTTAATTTGACAGTGGATTATATTGGACGAATTCAAAAGGATGATTGGTTAGAAGCACACGTCGATATTGAGAAAAAAGGAAATCGAATTGTATTTGTCAGTTGTCGATTTTTTGTCGATGGCAAGAAAGTGGCTAGAGCTAACGGCGTTTTCAATTTGTTAACAAAAAAATAATTTTTCATTTTGATCATCAGGAAACCTTATGAGTATTCAAGATAAAGTTGCGGTAGTAACAGGTGCGAGTCGAGGAATTGGAGCGGCTATAGCTGACGCTTTAGGAGCGGCTGGTGCAATTATTGTAGGAACTGCGACAACAGAGAAGGGCGCAGAAGCGATTACAGTTCGCCTTAAAGAGAAAGGGTTCAATGGCGTTGGTAAAGCAATGAATGTGACAGAGCCGGGTTCTGTTGAAGCGTTAATGGAATCAGTACAAAAAGATTTCGGAGCGCCGGTCATTTTAGTCAATAATGCAGGCATAACTCGTGACAATTTATTGATGCGAATGAGCGATGATGAGTGGGGCGATGTGATCAACACAAACCTAAATGCTGTCTTCAAACTCAGTAAAGCATGCCTTAGAGGAATGATGAAGGCCCGCTGGGGACGAATCGTTAATATCAGCTCTGTTGTTGGGTCTATGGGTAATGCAGGACAGACAAATTACGCAGCGACCAAAGCGGGTGTTGCAGGGTTCGCTAGAGCACTGGCAAAAGAAGTTGGCTCGAGAGGCATTACAGTGAACACCGTTGCGCCTGGGTTTATCGATACCGATATGACCCGAGAACTTACAGATGCGCAAAAAGATATCATGCTTCAGCAGATTCCTTTGGCGCGTTTAGGGCAGCCAGAAGAGATCGCTGGTGTCGTCGAATTCCTTGTGAGTGATGCTGCGGGCTATGTTTCAGGCGAAACAATCCATGTAAATGGCGGAATGTATATGGCCTAACCTATTGAAATATAAAGAAAATAGACAAATATGGTAAGTTTTTTGGCGTTTTGCGTTACAACCTGTGAAAAATACATGTAAAATGCGCGCTCAAATTGGGCCACCCCATATAAAGTGTCGCATTGGGTGATATTTGTTTAGGTGGTTTAGCCGGTTTCTATCGACTTGGAGTTGAAATATATATGAGCAGCATTGATGAACGCGTAAAAAAAATCGTTGCTGAGCAACTGGGTGTTAAAGAAGAAGAAGTGAAAATTGAAGCTTCTTTTGTTGAAGATCTAGGTGCGGATTCTTTAGACACTGTAGAGTTAGTGATGGCTTTGGAAGAGGAGTTTGAAACTGAAATTCCTGATGAAGAAGCTGAAAAAATCACTACAGTACAGCTAGCCATCGATTACATCACTAAAAACTTGGCGTAAAAGCTTTAGTCTGATTTTGATTTTAAAAGCCGTATCTATGTTGAATAGTGCGGCTTTTGTTTTTAGTGCAGGCTTGCATATTGATAGTTTGTCTCAAGCTAGGTGCTAATCATGCGCTAGAGCGACAGACCGCTATCTAAAGATTGTCATCCAAAGTTTCGGAAATTACTCATTGGTTTGGAGGTTTCGTTGTCTCGTAAACGCGTTGTCGTAACAGGGCTGGGTATGTTGTCGCCGCTTGGCAGTACAGTTTCTTCTTCTTGGGAAGGGATTCTTGCTGGTAAGAGTGGTGCAAAACTTATCGAATCTTTTGACGCTTCCGCTTTTACAACACGATTCCATGCTCCAGTCAGAGAGTTTGATATCGAACCTTATATCGCACCTAAAGATGCAAAGCGTATGGATCCGTTTATCCAGTACGGATTGGTCGCTGGCATTCAAGCGATGGAAGACTCTGGTTTACAAGTTGACGCATCTAATGCGCATCGAATTGGTGCTGCTATTGGCGCTGGTATTGGTGGAATTGGATCGATTGAGGAAGTAACTCACGTTCTAGACGAGCGGGGCCCGAAAAAGCTTTCTCCTTTCTTTGTGCCGGGTGCGATCATAAATATGATCTCGGGTAATTTGTCGATTAAGTATGGCTTTACAGGGCCAAATTTAGCGATGGTTACAGCTTGTACGACAGGAACACATAATATTGGATTGGCTGCCCGCATGATTATGCATGGTGAAGTTGATGCAATGTTAGCTGGTGGAGCCGAAATGGCATCTACTCCTGTTGGGCTTGGCGGTTTTGCTGCTGCGAGAGCGCTGTCGACAAGAAATGATGATCCTCAGTCTGCGAGCCGTCCTTGGGATAAAGATCGAGATGGTTTTGTCCTCGGTGATGGAGCTGGCGTATTAGTTCTTGAGGAATATGAGTTTGCAAAAGCTCGCGGTGCGAATATCTACGCTGAGTTAATCGGCTTTGGCATGAGTGGTGATGCTTACCACATCACGTCACCACCAGAAGATGGCGCCGGTGCAGCACTCTCTATGAAAAACACCCTTGCAGACTCTAAGATAAACCCAGAAGACGTTGATTATATCAACGCCCATGGGACTTCAACGCAATTGGGTGATAGGGCTGAATGCCAGGCAGTAAAATCTGTATTTGGAAGCTCTTCAGTATCACTAGCGGTGAGTTCAACTAAATCAATGATTGGTCATTTGCTCGGGGCAGCGGGTGCTGTAGAAGCTATCTTCAGTATTCTCGCTATTAGAGATAACGTGGCACCGCCAACGATTAATCTTCATGAGCCGAGCGAGGGATGCGATCTAAACTTCGTTCCTAATGAGCCTCAATCGAAACAGATTGATATTTCTCTTTCTAATTCGTTCGGTTTTGGCGGAACCAATGGTTCGTTAATGTTTAAACGCGTTTAATTTCACGTTAAACGCATTTTGCTCCTATCTACTTATCGGTTCGATACTTTCTTTTCAGCTGTCTATATTTATACCCCTCCATATTTCGAAACTGTTTTAAATTTTTTAACCTTTGTGCGAATTGATTTAACGGAATATCTATTCTCATGTGGGGCTGCCTGTCGAAGTGTTGTAAACTTTGCAGATGCTTGATTTTAAACCCATTATTTCAATCAATGGCCGGATAGGTAGTTCACTCGATTCTCTTGATCGAGGGTTGGCTTATGGCGATGGATTGTTTGAAACCTTGTTACTGCATCAAAATACATTACCGTATTGGGCCGATCATATTGAGCGGTTGCAAACCGACAGCGCTCGTTTAAAAATTCATGTTGATCAAAATTTACTGGTTGAATATGTTCTGCATTTGATGGAAATGGCTAAAGCAAATCAGATATCTGATGGACTAATAAAAATAATAGTCACAAGAGGTGCTGCGGGAAGAGGGTACCAGCCAACTTTAACTGTTGCGCCAACGATCGTGGTTATGTTGTTGCCCATGCCCTTAATTCCCGAAAGTTTTTATGAGCAAGGCGTGGATGTTTTTATTTGCAAACACCGTTTACCTCATAACGAACTTCTAGCGGGTATTAAGCATCTAAACAAGTTAGATTATGTGCTTGCTGCGTTAGAGTGGAATCAAGAAAGTTATCAAGAAGCATTATTGTTCGACATAGAGAATAATTTGATTGAAGCGATTAGTCGCAATATTTTTGTGGTGAAAGATGGTGAGGTTTTTACGCCAAGTTTAAAAAAAACCGGTGTTGAAGGCATTGCAAAAAAAAATATTGTTCGGTTAATTAAAAATGAATTGAATGTTAAGTTAATAGAAATGAATATTCACTTAGAGTTTTTATTGTCTGCAGATGAAGTTTTTTTGTCGAACAGTGTGACAGGAATCTGGCCCGTGAAAACTATTTTGGGTACGCCTGTAAACGAAAAAGAAAATTTAAATATGACGGATAAAAAGTCAATGACAAGATCGCTCCAAGATCGAATGGATGAGGACTTGCAATTAAAATCTCAACGAAGAATGCCGCCTGCTAACACGCAACAAAAGAGTTTCCTAGAATGATGCGTTTCCTCATAATTATTTTTCTCTTAGCCGTTGTGTCAGTAACGGCGGCGGGGTTGTATACCTATAATTGGCTTGATAGCCCTCTCTCTCTTCATACAGTTAAAGATGAAAATAATTTAGATGAGTTATCTTCTGCCTTTGTCGTAAAGCCTGGCTCTTCTTTAACGCAAGTATCGAATCAATTAGCGAATCAAGGATATTTTAAGTACCCAAAAATCTTATCTGTTTATGGTCGTCTGATGAAAAAGACGAACATCAAAGTGGGAGAGTATTCTGTCCTCGCAATAGATACGCCAAAAACTTTGTTAGGTAAGTTCATTGATGGAGACGTTATTGTTTATTCGGTCACCTTAGTTGAAGGAAAAACATTTAAAGAAGTTTTAAAACACTTGCAGTCACAGAAGAAAGTTAGAGTTGAATTAACAGATGAGAGTCAGATAGATCAATTTGTTAGCAATTTAAACATAGAAGAGCAGCATCCAGAAGGCTGGTTTTTTCCGGATACCTATCAATATTCTTTAGGTGTAAGTGATAAAACTATCTTGAGGCAAGCGCATCAAAGAATGAAAGATGTGCTTGCTACGGAATGGGAAGGTCGGTCAGAAAATTTACCTTATAAAACCCCCTATGAAGCATTAATTATGGCTTCTATTGTTGAGCGAGAAACTGGTCAGGTTTCAGAGCGTGAAGAAATTGCGGGTGTTTTTGTGCGGCGCTTACAAAAAAAAATGCGACTGCAAACTGACCCCACCATTATTTACGGACTCGGTGATGCTTATGATGGCAATATAAGACGTCGTCATCTCTCACAAAAAACACCTTATAATACTTACGTAATAAACGGGTTGCCGCCCACCCCAATTGCGCTACCGGGTAGAGAAGCTATTTATGCTGCTTTACATCCCGATGATGGCAAAGCTTTATATTTTGTCGCGAAAGGTGATGGAAGTCATCAGTTCTCGGAAACCTTAAAAGATCACAATAAAGCGGTATTGGAATATCAAATAAATCGAAGAAAAAAAGATTATCAATCAGCACCGAAGAAATAATGGTTAAAAAGAAATTCTAAACATGAATAAAAATGAATCAGAAAATAACATGCGTGGAAAATTCATTACCCTCGAAGGTTCCGAAGGTGTTGGAAAATCGAGTAATTTAAAATTTATTGAAGAATATCTGTCATCTCAAAATATTGAGATAGTCACTACTCGCGAGCCTGGTGGCACACCTTTAGCTGAGTCCATCAGAGAAATCGTTTTATCACCTCGTGATGAAAAAATGTGTGATTTAACTGAGTTGCTTCTTATTTTTGCTGCTCGAGCGCAACATTTAGCAGAAGTTGTTGTGCCAGCGTTGGAGAGAGGAGCTTGGGTTTTAAGTGATCGCTTTACCGATGCGACCTATGCCTATCAAGGCTACGCCCGTGGCCTGTCGTTAGAAATTATTTCTCAGTTAGAAAGTTTAGTACAGCAGGAATTGAGACCAGATTTAACCGTTATTTTAGATGTTGATGTGTCGCTAGGATTGCAGCGTGCGATGAATAGAGGCCGTCTTGACAGAATAGAATCTGAAAAGATAGATTTCTTTGAAAAGGTGAGAAACGGTTATTTAACATTGGCGAACCTCGATCCTTCTCGATATGTTGTTATCGATGCAAGTCCGTCGTTACAAGACGTCCAAGCTTCTATAGAGCTTCAATTAAATAAGTTTGTTCATGAGCGAAATTAAACCAAAAACATTAATGCCTTTTTTATGGCAGCAAGATCAGTGGCAATCTGTGATGAAACAATTTCAATCACAAAGAATGCCACATGGTTTGTTGGTACAAGGTGTTTCAGGTTTGGGAAAAAAACATTTTGCGTTTGCGTTAGCGCAGGCCATGTTGTGTCATGACCCAGTTGATCAAATGGCTTGTGGTGACTGTAAAAGTTGCAAACTGTTGATCAGTGAAAATCATCCTGATTATTTTCAGGTTGAACCGGAGTCGGAAGGTAAAGCAATAAAAATCGATCAAATTCGAGAGGTAGTTTCGTTCCTATCGAAAACAGCACAGCAGGGTGGTTTTAAATGTATTGTGATCACACCTGCAGATGCGATGAATGATAATGCGAGAAATGCATTATTAAAATCACTTGAAGAACCTCAGGGCGACACGATTATCATTTTAGTGTCTTCTCACCCCAGCCGATTATCGGCAACGATAAGAAGTCGCTGCCAAAGTATTGTGATGAGAACTCCATCGAAATCTGCAGCTCTCGAATGGCTAAAACCGAAAGTGGGTGATGAGCAGGCAGCTCAGTTATTAGAGGGGACACACGGCGCACCAATTTCTGCATTAGAGGCTTATAAAGATGATCTGCCAGGGCAACTTGTTGAATTTGAAACACTATTGGATGAAGTGCTTTCAGGTAAGCAAACAGTCATTGCTGGAGCAAAGCGTACGGTTGAATTAGGCGCGCTAAAAGCCATAGATTTTTTCCTCACACATTTATCAAGATCTTTGTCTGATCAGATGACATTAAGTGGAGAGGATTCGCAGAATGAGAATGTGTCAAATAGTATTGTTATCAAACAGCCTGTGAAAATAGTGGATAAGAGAAAACAGTGGAAGACTCACGCATTTAACCAGCACGGTAACTCCCAACTTATGTTTCGTTTCAGAGACAAGGTTTTGGACTTTAAGCGTTTGTTATTGAGTACCGCTAACCCTAATCCTCACTTGTTGTGGGAGGAAATACTCATGGATTGGGTCGTATTGAATCGAAGACAATCGACCATTCATCCACAGAGACAAGCCGGTCAATAGGTAGGTGATTCGACATTTAGGCTAGATTGTTTTCTACTAGTGAATTGTCTAGTGTATTAAGAGCTGCATTAAATATCCACTTTGACTACAATGACCAATGTTAGAGTGAATGTATTAGAATCTAAGTAACTGTTTTTCAATACTAAAGTGACACTCACTTTTTAGATATAGGTAATGACTCGATTATGAAAGGTCTTGGCGGCGGTGCTCGCAACGGAATATTATCTCTTACGATTAAAGACAAGGCGGTACTTTATGCGGCCTATATGCCATTTGTAAAAAACGGTGGTTTGTTTATTCCTACGGGTAAGAGTTATAAATTAGGCGATGAAGTTTTTATGCTTTTAAATCTAATGGATGAACCAGAAAAAATACCTGTTGCTGGAAAAGTTATTTGGGTAACACCAAAAGGCGCACAAGGTAACCGCGCTGCTGGGGTTGGCGTACAATTTAGCGATCAAGATGATACAGCGGCAAATAAAATTGAAACCTATTTAGCAGGTTCTCTAGATTCAGATCGACCAACACATACAATGTAATTTTCATTTCATGTACTACGTTATTTTTAATGTTTTAATAGTTAATTCATAAACGCCTCTCTTCTGTAGGCGTTTTTTATTTCGATAATTTTACCTTAGCAATAATTCCTTATGTTGATAGACTCTCATTGCCACTTAGATCGATTAAAACTCAAACATTATGATGGAGAACTTTCGCTTGCATTAGATGCGGCAAAAGAGCGTGGTGTTGAGGGAATGCTCTGTATCAGCATTAGCCTTGATAATAGAGAAGATGTTTTAAAAATTGCAGAAGAGCACAATAATATTGTTGCTTCGGCGGGCGTTCATCCTTTAGATGTTGAAAAAGGATTAGCAAGTACTGAACAGTTAATTGAATGGGGAAAACATTCTAAAGTTGTTGCACTTGGCGAAACGGGTTTAGATTATTACTACTCGGATGAAACAAAAAAAATTCAACAAGAAAGTTTCATTATGCATCTTGAAGCGGGTGCGGCGGCGCAGTTGCCAATAGTCGTGCATACGCGTTCAGCAAAAGAAGATACGTTACAACTTATAAGAGAGCACGGAAGTACTGATTCTGTAGGTGTTTTACACTGTTTTACTGAAGATTGGGATATGGCGAAGCGGGCGTTGGATTTGAATTATATGATTTCAATGTCGGGCATTGTGACGTTTAAAAATGCCACCGATTTAAAAGATGTTGCGAAAAAAATACCCTTAGATCGCTTGCTAATAGAAACGGATTCACCTTATTTAGCACCAGTACCTTTTCGCGGAAAATCGAACGAGCCGAAGTTTGTTAGAGAAGTGGCAGAATATGTCGCAGAGTTAAGAAACATTAGCTACGACACATTAATAGAAGCAACTGCCGAAAACTTTTTTAGGCTGTTTAAAAAAGCAGAGCCTTTTTTACGAAGCTAGAAGATATATCGGCAATCAAAGAAAAATAAAAAGCAGTGGGGATGTAGTAATAATGCAAACAAAATTCGAAATAATGCTTCAGCTTCAAAACGATATGAACTCAAAAGTGCATAGCGATTGGCGTGATCAGGGGTTTCCTTGGTTCCGTGCAATATGGATTGAAAGCGCAGAAATGTTGGATCATTACGGATGGAAATGGTGGAAAAAACAAGATCCAGATGTTGAACAAGTGATTTTAGAATTGATCGATATTTGGCATTTTGGTTTAAGTATTTTGATTTTAGAAAACAAAACCCCGCAGTCGTTAATGAATGAGGCATTGTCGGAATGGGAAGGCGCTACGGATTTGCAAGCGTTCCCCGAAGAACTGGAAAACTTTGTCGGGAAGATACTAAAAACGAAAGGGTTTGATCTTCCCAGTTTTGTAAGGTTAATGAAATCAATAGGTCTTGATTTTGAAACACTCTACACCAGTTATGTCGGTAAAAATGTGCTGAATTTCTTTCGTCAAGATAATGGTTACAAAGATGGAAGTTATAGAAAGTTGTGGGCAGGTCGAGAAGACAATGAACACTTAGTTGAGCTATCTGCATCTTTAGATACTACGGTTCCGGAGTTTAAAGATCACCTCTACGAGGCCCTATCTAAGCGCTATCAAGAGTCCGTTTAAATACAATTTTCTGACCCTCTTACTCATTGGATGTGATGTAATTGGGTCACCATAGATAATTTTGTCTGTTTGTTAGCCAAATAGCCGTTTAGATAGTGAAATATTCTCGCGATTCCCTATAATGCACGGCGCTGTAAAGCGACTCCTCTCTGTACAGGTATCCTTTACGACTATCACGCTAGACAGGAACTGGCTCAAGATGATTCCCTCAATATCAGCTCTGTCGCGTATTCCGAATTCTATTAACATTCAATTCTATCAATTTTCAAATGGAGACATATTGTGAAAGCACCAGTTCGAGTTGCCGTCACTGGAGCGGCCGGTCAAATTAGTTATTCTTTGTTATTCCGTATTGCTGCGGGTGACATGTTGGGTAAAGATCAACCAATTATTCTCCAAATGCTTGAAATTACTCCAGCTCTTGGTGCGCTACAAGGTGTAGCAATGGAGCTAGATGATTGTGCATTCCCTCTATTAGCTGGCATGGTTTGCACTGATGATCCTTCAGTCGCTTTTAAAGATGCTGATTTTGCATTGTTAGTAGGCGCTCGTCCTCGTGGACCTGGTATGGAGCGTAAAGATTTACTTGAAGCAAATGCTGCGATCTTCTCTGTTCAAGGTAAAGCGATCAACGATAACGCTTCTAAAGGGATTAAAGTATTAGTTGTTGGTAATCCAGCAAATACCAATGCTTTGATTGCTCAGCGCAATGCGCCAGATATTAACCCACGTCAATTCACAGCGATGACTCGACTTGATCATAACCGTGCGATGACTCAGTTAGCTCAAAAAACTGGCAAGACAGTGAATGACATCACTAATCTCACTATTTGGGGAAATCACTCATCAACGCAATATCCTGATATTCACAAAACAAAAGTGGATGGTGGCGATGCGATGACAATGATCGACCAACCTTGGTATGAAAACGATTTCATTCCTACCGTTCAAAAGCGTGGTGCTGCAATTATTGATGCTCGTGGTGCTTCTAGTGCTGCCTCTGCTGCAAATGCTGCTATCTTCCATATGCGTGATTGGGCTTTAGGAACTCCTAAAGGCGATTGGGTAAGCATGGGAGTTTACAGTGATGGGAGTTACGGTATCGCAAAAGGCTTGATCTACTCTTTTCCATGTACTTGCCAAAATGGCGACTGGGAAATTGTTCAAGGTGTTGATATCAATGATTTCTCACGTAAGAAAATGGAAGCCACTGAAACTGAATTATCAGAAGAGCGTGATGCTGTAGCAGACCTTCTTCCTAAATAAGTTTTATTTTATAAAAGCTAATTTTTAAGCTTTTAAAAGCCGCATTTATTGCGGTTTTTTTGTTTTTGCGGTTTAACTTTAGAGCAAACTGTCAATCGGTTACATTCTCTTCTGATCTTATACCCCAAAGTATTTATAATATCGCAGCGTTTTAGCTCTTTAGTGCACATATTTATTGTTAATGAATTAAAGGTAACTCTATGACACTCCCAAAAATTGGCAACATGGCTCCAGCATTTAATTTGAAGAATCAGCGGGGGGAGTCTGTTGCTTTAAAAGATTTTAAAGGCAAAAAAAATGTAGTCTTGTATTTCTACCCGAAGGCAATGACACCAGGTTGCACTACTCAAGCGTGTGGAATAAAAGATTCACAGAAAGAATTTAAAAAACTAGATACAGTTGTGCTTGGTGTGAGTCCAGACGCTGAAGATAAGCTCGCAAAGTTTGAAGATAAATACGATCTTAATTTTGATTTGTTAGCAGATCTCGATCATAAGCTCGCTGATAAATATGGCGTGTGGGGATTAAAGAAATTTATGGGGCGTGAATTTATGGGGTTGATTCGCACTACCTTTATTATTGGTAAAGACGGGCGATTAAAATCAATTATGAATAAATTTAAAACTAAAACACATCATGACGACGTGATTGCTGAATTAACGTCATTAGGTTTGTGATAGATCATTCCCATTAAGGAAAGTCCCTAAAAAGTAACCTCCTATCCTGGTAACTGAGCACGTTCATTTTAATTATCAGGCTGACCACTCTTGGTTATTCCTGCCCAATTTATCCTATCGGTTCAACAAGTGGCACTCAAAGCCACTTTGCGGATAACGAATTATGAAATTGCTGTACTTCGCTTCTAAGCTCTTAGAGCTCCCATTCTAATTCCAAATTTATCTATCTTGTTGGCGCCGTAAATTTGACACCCTACAGTTTGCTGCTATAACTAATCATTATAAAAGTTTTGTATGATAGGAAAAAAGAAAAGAGAGTTTTAGCTCCTGCTCTTATTTTGTTTATATTTCGCTAATATTGGCGCATTAAAGCTCATTCAGAGCTAAACCAAAAAAATGATAGCTGTATTGTGTGGCGCTGATATCAACATATTATATAAATAAGCTTTTGGGATAGTAGCGGGTGGAGAAATAGCTCCATAATCAAACCTCATGGATATACCCAATAACAGGTCGAGCATAGCTGAAGATCTTGCTCAGTATAATTTTGATGATTTTTCTGATCGGTTGCGATTTTTGCACCGCCAGTTAACTCTTCCTGATTCAACGCAAGAAAACCAGTGTCGAGTTTATCTCGATGCAGGTTGCCTTATGTTTCATGCTGTTTCTGGTTTTATTACTTTCTCCATTGGGTCGGTTTATCGAAGAGTTTTGTTGTTGGATTCAGAATCCCATTCAACGTCTTCCCACCTGACTGACACTGATGAAAAAATTTATCAGCGTGTCACAGAACAGAATCAAGTTAGTAGAGGAGTTGTTGTAAAAAGAGATAGTATTCACCCTTCATCTGTTTCTCGGGATGCGCCTGAAATGATGAGTTACGTAGGCGTTCCACTATATATCGCTAGTAATAAGGTAGGTGTTTTGTGCTTCTCCTCTCTAACAGCATTTGAGCTATCTTCGAATGATATTGAAACATTAGAATTGATGGCAGAAGGAGTCGCCAGAATGATCGAGCTTCAAGCAGCTAAAGAAAAAATTAAATTAGAAAGCCGAGGTTTTGCAGTTCCGGGTGTCAAATCTCTTGATGAGTATATCCATCAAGCAACGATTCCTGAGGTTTTCGGGGTCTCTGGACGTGTCATCGATGTTCTTCAGCGGCGAATTGGTGGAATGCCTCTGGGTATTGATCATATTGCTGAAGAGTTGAAGCTTTCAAAGCGAACTCTACAGAGACGCTTGCAACAACAAGATGTCAGCTTTGCACAGTTACGTGATCAAGTAAGATATCATCATGCGATTAACTACTTGGTTCGTCATACATTAAGTATTGATTCAATTTCTACGGCTTTAGATTTCTCTGATAGAACAAGCTTCACTAATGCTTTTAAGCGCTGGACCGCATTATCACCCAGTACGTTCAGAAAGCTGTTCAGGGATTACGCTTAGTTAGCTGTTAGCCTCATTTATAGCTCTTCTGTTTTTTATCCGTATCCTTATTGCGGATTCATTCTCCTTTTAGTTATTCAATTGCTAGAGCTTTATAAAAGCGGTAGAGTTACCGGTTTTTAAGGCTCGGCATAATTCATTGGTGCTTTTAGCCAGTTTTAGCTGATTAACGACATTAATTGGGTCGTCGAGCATGAATCCACAACTGAGGTAAATACATGAGTTTTTTCATTCCTGCTGCGATGGCACAAACTGCTGCACCACAAGGTCAGCCCGGTGGTTCTTGGTCTTTTCTAATTATGATGGGCGGGTTATTTCTGTTCATGTACCTTTTTATGATTCGTCCACAACAAAAGCGTGCAAAAGAACACCGTGAGCTTGTGTCATCGATAGGAAAGGGCGATGAAGTTCTTCTCAATAGTGGTTTGATTGGGAAAGTAAATAAAGTCGATGATGACTACATTGTTCTGGAGGTTGGAGAAAACAACGAATTGAAATTTCAAAAATCTGCTGTTCATGCGGTATTGCCAAAAGGCACCATTAAATCAATTTAATTGGCTTTTGGATTATTGAAGAAACAAAAATCCACGCGTAATTAATACGCGTGGCAATTTTTAGATCTAGGGCTCTAGAAACAACATTTCATTGATAGTTAGTTCATATCGTATTTTATTCGAGGAGTTTTGGGTGAAAAAAAACATCTCGTTTCAATATCCCAATAAATTATCTCTAGCGCAAACCCCCACACCTTTACAACCTCTCGATCGCTTGTCTGCAGATCTATCACGACAGATGCAGGGGCAAGCCTCATCGCCTAGAATCTGGATTAAGAGAGATGATCTAACCGGTTCGACCCTTTCAGGAAACAAAATAAGAAAGTTAGAATATGTCGTCGCACAAGCACTTACCGAGGGCTGTGACACATTGATTACTTGTGGTGGAATACAAAGCAATCATTGCAGGGCAACGGCTTTAGTTGGTGCGCAATTAGGATTAGATGTCTGCCTAATTCTTCGCAACGAGACGAATGATAACAACGCCGTTCTTCCAGATGGTAATTTACTGCTGGACTATATGTCAGGTGCGGATATCTACCAATACCCTAAGTTTGAATATCAAAAAAACTTAGCCACTTTGTTTAATGAACATCATCACCGTTTAATTAAAAGTGGAAAAAAACCTTTTATTATTCCCACGGGTGCAAGCGATGAAATTGGCGTTTGGGGTTATATATCTGCAGCGGAAGAGTTAAGGCAGGATTTTAGGCATCACAACATTAATCCCGAAAATATTATAGTCGCTTCTGGTTCTGGAGGAACGCAAGCAGGTTTGACGGCGGGTGTTTCGATATTCGAGTTGAACTCGAAAGTTACGGGTATGGCTGTTTGTGATAATGAACAATATTTTATTGAAAAAGTCACTAGCGATCTAACTCAATGGAAGGCTCGCTACAATATCGACCTTGAGATTACTAATCTTCCTATCGTTGTAAATGATCTATATATAGGCCCTGGTTACGGGAAGGCAACAACGGAAGTGTTTGAAACAATAAAGCGTTTAGCGAGCACAGAAGGCATTGTGTTGGATCCTGTTTATACAGGTAAAGCATTTCATGGAATGATTGAGGAAATCCTTAAAGAAAAATATTCCGGAGAGAGAGATATTGTTTTTATTCATACCGGAGGAATGTTTGGTGTATTCCCTCAAAAGCAATTTTTTTGATTGAAAATAATTAAATTACTGAATGAGAAATAAATATTAATTAAAGAGGCAGCATGGAATTATTAAAAATGATAAATAGTCTGGCATGGGGCCCTTGGATGCTTGTGTTAATTCTTGGTACCGGCTCTTTCTTAATGATCATGTTACGTGCCATCCCTCTTCGAAAAATATTTTATGGTTTTAAACAGCTTGCTCATGGACGAGAAGAAAAAGGGGAGGGTGATATTTCTCCATTTCATGCGTTAATGACTTCTTTGTCCGCGACAATTGGTACAGGAAATATTGTAGGCGTTGCAACGGCAATAGGCTTGGGTGGTCCCGGTGCGTTGTTTTGGATGTGGTGTAGTGCATTAGTAGGGATGGCAACAAAATACTCGGAAGCTGTTTGTGCCGTTCATTATAGAGAAACCGATAAAGATGGTTTACATATTGGCGGGCCGATGTATTACATTAAAAATGGCTTGGGGAAAAAATGGTTGTGGCTAGGAACTCTATTTGCAATTTTTGGATCGCTTGCGGGCTTTGGCATCGGTAATGCAGTTCAAGCAAACTCTGTTGCTGATGCGATACACACTATAGTCGGCTCGGAAAAAACCATTTTTAAGGATGTCTTACTCGATAAATTTATTACTGGTGCGGTATTGATGGTTTTAGCTGGCATTGTTTTGATTGGAGGCATAAAACGAATTGCTAGTGTGGCTGGTAAATTAGTTCCGATCATGGGGATTACTTATTTGTTCGCAGGTCTTTGGATTATTTTTATTAATATTTCTGCAATACCAGAAGCCATTAGACTGGTTTTTGAAAGTGCATTTAGCCCTGTCGCTGCACAAGGTGGTTTTGCTGGTGCCGCTGTTGCCATGGCCATTCGGTTTGGCATAGCTCGTGGAGTTTTTTCAAACGAAGCTGGGCTGGGAAGTGCCCCAATTGCACATGCAGCAGCTAAAACAGATAGCCCTGTTAGACAAGGCCTAATTGCAATGCTGGGAACATTTCTTGATACTTTAATCATCTGCTCTATTACAGGTCTAGCAATTATTGTTACTGGCGTTTGGGATGGAGAGGCAAAAGGAGTTGCTATGTCTCAAGCAGCATTTGCCAGCGCAATTCCCTTTGGTGATGTTTTTGTTTCTGTTGGCATCGTTCTTTTTGCGTTTACGACAATTTTAGGTTGGAGTTATTACGGAGAGCGTTGTGCCCAATTTTTATTTGGTACCAAAATAGAGATGCCTTTCAGGCTATTATGGGTATTAATGATTCCGGTAGGCGCTTGTGCAGTAGGACTCGACATGGTTTGGATGATTGCTGACACGTTAAATGGGTTGATGGCAATTCCAAATTTAATTGCATTGATATTATTAAGTGGAGTTGTTGTACGCTTAACGAAAGAATATTTTGCTTCGGAACATAAAGTATAAACTTTTATAAATCATACCGGTGAAGAATTAAATGCCTAAAGGTTTTGGAAATAAATTAATCATTGCGATCTCCTCTCGCGCTTTATTCAATCTTTCAGCTAGTAATGATGTTTATGAAAAAGAAGGGTTAGACGCTTATTCTAAATATCAAATTGAGCACGAAAATGAGGTTTTAGAAAAAGGCGATGCTTTTCCAATGGTGCAAAAATTATTGCGCATAAACGAAAGGTTAGGTGGTGAGCCTCGAGTAGAAGTTATTTTGCTGTCGCGTAACAGTGCAGATACGGGGCTGCGTATTTTTAATTCTATCGAGCACTATGGCTTAACTATTAGCAGAGCTGCTTTTTGTAGCGGCGAAAGCCCATACCGTTATGTTCACGCATTTGGATGCCATTTGTTTTTATCTACGCATGGAGATGATGTTAGACACGCGTTAGATCATGGGATAGCTGCTGCAACGTTACTCGCGTCAAAAAATAAATCTGATCATGGTGAGCAACTTCGATTTGCATTTGATGGCGATGCCGTTTTGTTTTCCGATGAAGCTGAACAGGTGTTTAAACGAGACGGATTAGAAGCCTTTACTACTAGTGAAAAAGCTTCGGCTAAATTACCTTTAAAAGTCGGACCCTTTAAAGATTTCTTGTCGGCACTTCACGGGCTTCAAGCTGAGTTCAAGGGAGAAGAGAGTCCTATCAGAACTGCCTTAGTGACGGCTCGATCTGCTCCAGCTCACGAAAGAGTTATTCGAACCTTACGTGAGTGGGAAATAAGAATTGATGAATCACTTTTTTTAGGTGGCCTGGAAAAAGGCAGTTTTTTACAAGCATATGGAGCTGATGTTTTTTTTGATGATCAGCGTCAACATTGCGACTCCGCTAGCGTGCATGTTGCAACAGGGCACGTGCCCCATGGAATTGCCAATAAACCTACAGTGAAGGATAAACCTTAGGTTCACATCAAATTATTCTATAGGGTTTTTTTAAAAGACCATTTTCGCTGCTATGCTTTTTAGAGAAAGGCTGTCTGCTTCATGCAGCTCTGTAGTATTGAATTTCAATTTTCAGCATGATTTTCAATAGATCGCAAAAAGTAGAAGTATCGGTACTTGGTTTTATGATTCAAACAATCGTCTTTGCGGCGGACATGAGTGTTTATACTCCCTATGTGGTGCAACACGTAATTGCTTTAGCAAAAGATTGCGATGCAACGGTTGTCGCCGTTCACGCTGTTGAGCCGTTAGGCTTTTTAGGCAACGCAGTCATTAGTACTTATCTTCCTCAAGAAATATCAAAAGATCTTCAAGAAGGCGAGCACGGCGTCGTCTTGTCAAATATAAAAGATCAATTGATTGACCTTTTGGCCGATGAGTTTTTAGATGGTCAATTAGAAGGGCAGACCCAAGTCAAAACAGCTAGAGAGTTGTCTGATGTTGAAGTGATTGTTGAGCCAGGAAGGCCAGCAGATATAATTTTAAAGCATGCACACGAAAGACAGGCAGACCTTATAGTGATGGGCAGTCATAGCCCTGATGTGGTTCACGGATATGGTCTTGGGTCTGTTACCAATAAGGTGTTACAACTTTCTAAAATACCTGTCTTTACTGTTCCAATGTTACCCCAGTCCCCAAGTTCTTTGGATTTGTCAGATCTTCCTCGGCAGCACCCACTTTTTTAAAAATCGGCTCTAGAAAAGTTTTTTGAATTTAAAAAAATGCGAATCTAACACCTAGGATCATTAAAATACTGGCAAGTATTTGTAGCATGATGTGGCTTGGCACTTTTGAACCTAATTTTGTTCCGAGATGAATGGCAGGTAATGAACCGAGCAATAAACATCCCAATAAAACAAAATCGACATTACCCAAAAAAATAAGATGCCCGAGACCGGCGACGAATGTCAGTGGGACTGCGTGAGCAATATCGGTTCCGACGACTTTCATCGACGATAGTTTTGGGTACAATATTAGTAATAACGCAGCACAGAATGCGCCAGCCCCAACTGAAGAAAGGGTAACAAAAATGCCGAGTAAAGCACCTGAAATGACTGTAATCGTTTCGGAATGCTTTTGAGACCACAAAGCGAACTGATTTGGTGAGTCATGAGTAGACGTTTGTATCTTTTTTCTAAACAGCAAAACTATCGACGTCAAAATCAGCATGACACCTAAAGCGGTAGTCAGTATCGGTTTATAATCGTCAGCATTCATAAATACACGATCAAGAAGTAATATAGTGACGATAGAGGCGGGAATACTGCCGGCCGCAAAAAGCCCGACGAGCTTCCATTCAATATTTTTTTGTTTGTGGTGAGATATAACACCACCGCTTTTTGTAATAGCGGCATATAAAAGATCGGTGCCGATAGCGACGTTATAGGGGAAGCCAAAGAGGATGAGTAGGGGAGTCATTAAGGAACCTCCCCCAACACCGGTCATGCCAATGGCTATTCCGACAGCTCCGCCGGCGATGATGTAGAGAATAAATTCCATGAAATGTGGACTTTTATATGTAATTTGGCACTAAAAACCAGTTATGCTTAAAATCAGACTGGTAAATATAGAGATTTGTTACTATTCTTGAAAAGAATATTTTTGCATATTTTTATAATCAAAACGCAATTACACTGCGCGGCCATTCGGAGGGTATATGAAACTGCAGCAGTTACGATATATTTGGGAAGTTGCACATCACGATTTAAACGTTTCGGCGACGGCTCAAAGTCTATATACGTCTCAACCTGGGATCAGTAAGCAAATACGGTTGCTCGAAGACGAGTTGGGAGTAGAAGTTTTTTCACGTAGTGGAAAGCATTTAACCCGTATTACTCCAGCCGGTGAAGCAATTCTTAAGACTGCAGGTGAAATTCTACGAAAAGTAGAAAGTATTAAGCAGGTAGCTCAAGAATACAGCAATGAGAAAAAAGGTACCTTGTCGATAGCGACAACTCATACCCAAGCTCGTTATGCACTGCCAAAAGTGATTGAATCTTTTATTGGTGATTACCCTGATGTCTCTCTTCACATGCACCAAGGTACACCAATGCAAATTTCTGAGATGGCTGCCGACGGTACTGTCGATTTCGCCATAGCGACTGAAGCATTAGATCTCTTCAGTGACCTTGTCATGATGCCTTGCTATCGTTGGAATCGCTGTATTGTTGTTCCTAAAGATCATCCTCTTTGCCAAGTTTCTGAATTGACGCTTGAAGAGATTGCAAAACACCCCATTGTTACTTATGTGTTTGGCTTTACAGGTCGCTCTAAGCTCGATGAGGCGTTTATTGATCGTGGTCTGGCCCCTAAGGTCGTTTTCACGGCCGCAGACGCTGACGTTATTAAAACATACGTCCGTTTAGGTCTTGGAATCGGTATTATTGCTAAGATGGCTCATGACGAAGTGTTGGATTCTGATTTAGTCGCTTTAGATGCCAGCCATCTTTTCAAAACAAGCATTACGAAAATTGGATTCCGCCGAGGTACATTCTTACGTGGCTTCATGTATGAATTTATCGAGCAGTTTGCGCCGCACTTGACGAAAGAAATAGTCGATAAGGCCTATGAGCGGCATTCAAGAGCAGAGCTTGAAGAGTTATTCCAAAGTGTAGAGATACCGACTTATTGATTTGATAAGTTAGTAGCTAATTTTGGCTGATTAAGTAATTTTATCTGTTTAAAAAAACCTTGTTTTCAATACTTTTAAGTATCAGAGAGCAAGGTTTTTTTTGGGTGGGGATTGTTGAATTACCATTGAATGGGAAGTGAAAAAGGGTTAGATCAAAAGCCTTGAGCCGTTTAAGTTGGTGAACGTTTCGACTAAGAAGCTTATTTTACAGTGGTGTTAGTGCGAGCTTTCTTACTTAATCTACTAGATAAAATCCAAATCCGCCGCGTTATCCATAATTTCTCTGGCTTCATCTGCTGCAGATTGTTCTTCGCTAAGCACTTCTTTTACAAATTTTAAATAAACCGTATAAACCTCAGGTGCTTGCCCATCTCTTTCAACCACAAAGAATGGAGCTCTTTCTACATTGAGCTCTTTTGCCAGAGCCATCCCTGCACTTGCTTCATCGCGTTCATCAGCGACTAAAACTTCGTTAATAGATTTAATGTGACCGGACTCTTCAAGCTTGCCGATCACATCAGCACACTTTTTACAGGGAGAGCCGTCAGCGAGTATTTTTTTAACAAGAGTAATCTTCATGTCTTCTCTCTTAATGTTTTTTTGTCTGTCGTCCTAAAAAGTAGTAGCTTACTTTAGAGGCTAGTCAAATAAGGGTTTGCACGGGCTAACGGCTACTTAACATTTACGCCATGAAGCCCACATTCTTTTTGAGTGGCTTCTTCCCACCACCAGCGGCCTTCACGCTCATGTTGATTTGGGCCAAGAGGGCGAGTGCATGGTTCGCAGCCGATAGAAATAAAGCCTTGATCATGAAGTTCGTTGTAAGGAACGTTGTACGAGCGGATGTAATCCCAAACCATTCTGGAGCTCCAATTCGCAAGCGGATTAAACTTGGTTAGTGTCTCCTTCGGGCGTGAAAAGGCTCGATCTTCCTGAATAACAGGGATTTGAGCTCGTGTTCCTGGGCTTTGATCACGCCTTTGGCCTGTGACCCACGCATCGAGGCTCAGTAGTTTTTCTTTTAAAGGCATCACTTTTCGAAGGCTACAGCATTCTTTATGGTCGTCCTCGTAAAAGCTAAATAAGCCTTTTTCTCGAACAAGCTTATTCACCGACTCGGCATTGGGTAAAAGCAGCTCTATGTTGATGTTGTAATGTTTTCGGACCTTCTCAATGAAGCGATAGGTTTCTGGGTGAAGTCGTCCGGTATCCAAGGAAAAGACATTCACATTGGGGTTGATTTGATGCGCCATATCTACAAGAACAACATCTTCGGCACCACTGAATGAGATGGCGATATTGTCGAACCGATCGAGAGCATACTTAAGGATCTCGTGTGGGGGTTCAGATTGCAGCTTGGTATCAATATCAACAGTAGGGATATTGTCAGTCATCGACACGGGTTCCTTGGATCAATGTATAGAAAGAAACGGATAATATAAAACGAATAACAAGCGGCGAAGAATAGCAGAGGTCGCACCTTGTTAGAAATAATCCTTTTCAATACGAATAGATCAAAAAGAACCAAAAGAAGGAAATAATATGGGATCGCCTACTGTGGAACATTGCTGAAAAAGAAAGCTATAAGGTTTAATTTTACACCAGATGTGGACGCGAATGGATACTAACGCACTAGATGTGGTCGAAAACTCTTGATTTTATTGGGCTGTAGGGCGCCATAAGAAAAAGGAAGGGAGGCCAGTTAGCCATTCAAGTTAAAGTAAAGTATTAAATGTTCCACGTGAAAATATGGTTTTCACACTTAAAAAATAAGGAGACTTATCGAGGTTTTATTGCAGAAACTATCGTCTATCTGTAGATTGGCGCTTTCTTAAAAAACTGAGTCGGAGAACTGTTGTGGAATTAGCGTGTTTAGACCTTGAAGGTGTTTTGGTTCCTGAAATATGGATTGCTTTTGCTGAGAAGACCGGTATAGAAGAATTGAAAGCGACCACGCGTGACATTCCTGATTATGATGTTTTGATGACTCAGCGATTACGAATTCTAGAAGAAAATGGCTTGGGCATTCATGAGATTCAAGAAGTGATTGCTCAATTAGAGCCGTTAGAGGGCGCTAGAGAATTTGTTGATTGGCTTCGTGAGCGTTTTCAGGTGATCATTTTGTCAGATACGTTCTACGAATTCTCTCAGCCTTTGATGAAGCAGTTAGGCTGGCCAACGTTATTTTGTCATCGTTTGGATATTGATAAAGCGGGAAAGGTGACAGGTTATAACTTGCGGCAGCGCGACCCGAAGAGGCAATCGGTCTTAGCTTTAAAAACGCTCTATTACCGCATCATTGCTGCTGGTGATTCTTATAATGATACAACCATGCTAAGTGAAGCAAATGCAGGTATTTTGTTTCATGCGCCGGATAATGTGATCAAAGAGTTCCCACAGTTCCCTGCCGTACATACTTTCGAAGATTTGAAAAAAGAATTTCTCAAAGCGAGCAATAGAGATTTATCGTTGTAGCTATTGTTTTTAAGGTCGGAGTAGAGAGGGAGGGGTCTTTATAAGCAGCTGTTTTCAGGTTAGGGGCTGCTTTCTTCCTCGTTTTTTGAAAAAAACGTTAAACCCTCAAGTAGTACATTCACCTTTTGAAGGCTTTCTTTATATTCTTTGTCGGTTTCTGAATCGGCGACAATTCCACCGCCGCCCCAGCAATACATTTTCTTCTCATCACAAGCGATAGTTCGAATGGCAATGTTAGTGTCCATTTTGCCGTTAGAGCTTATGTAGCCGATACTTCCGCAATAAATTGATCGTTCAAGCGATTCCAGTTCATCAATAATTTCCATTGATCGAAACTTTGGGGCACCGGTAATCGAACCACCAGGAAAGCACCCTTTAAGTAAATCTAGCGAACTGGATTCGGGTCTGAGTTTCCCGGTAACTTTGCTGACTAAATGATGAACATTGGCGTAGCTTTCTAATTTGAAAAGCTCAGGCGTTTCGACGCTTCCGAGTTGGCAATTCTTGCTAAGGTCATTGCGCAATAAATCAACAATCATGAGGTTTTCAGCGCGATCTTTTACGCTGTTAAGCAGCTCGCCGGCTTTTTGAATGTCTTCTTTTTCGTTTTTGCCGCGCTCTATGGTGCCTTTAATCGGTTTCGTTTCTACTTGTTCGCCCTCTACTTTGAGAAAGCGTTCAGGAGAATGGCTAAGAATAGTGCCGCCTTCAAACTCCATATAACAACCAAAAGGAGCGGGTAGTAGCTGCCGTAGATGTTGGTATGCTTGAAAGCTATCACCTTTATACTTTGCCTCGAAGCGTTGAGCAAAATTGACTTGGTAGCAGTCTCCCGCAGCGATGTAATCATGGATTTTGTTAATGGCTTCTGCATATTCTTTTACTTTAACTTTTCTTTTTATCTTTTTGATTTTTATTGGTTTTCTTGTATTTTTTGCTTTGATTTTTTTTCTTTTGACTACAAGCTTTAAAAGCTCTTTTTGAACTCGGTCATCAAGGCTGGTATGGGCGATCAAATAAGATTCTTCTTCATGATGATCTTGAATAATGGCCCATTGGTAGATGCCAATGAGCATGTCGGGGATTTCGATATCACACTTAATAGGGAGTAGGTTGGGCTCGATAATCCCCCGTAAGTTGTAGCCAAAATACCCAAGAGCACCGCCCGTAAATGGCAGTGAAACGTCCTTGCAGGCGCCTAGTTTCTGGACAGCAGTATCTATCAGCAAGAAAGGATCAGATTCACTTGTTAGGTGCTGATCCGACTTGTTTGAAAATATATCGGCGTGATGAGTAATCATTGTCAGATTCCCATCGGTTGAAAAGCTAGAGCTTGGAGCTGCTGTAATGATGTCGTAGCGACCAAAAGCGGCTTGTGGTCGTCCACTATCTAACCAAATAGGGTTTGGCAAATGTCGAATGGCAGAATAATAGGCGCCGCTATCAGAGAGGTACTCGATTTTCCACGTATTGATCGCGTGAGTCTGTTCAGAATCTTTAGTTGTGGCGCTGTTTGCAGATGAAGATGTTGGCGTAGTCAATGCTAAGATTCTATTGATCGGTTTAAAGGCCGCATTGTATAGCGTCTTGTAAAAGATCGCATTAATGGAGGCCCCATAAATGGGTTAGTTCTAGTTCACCTTTTGGGATATTCGTAGATCGGAATCGCTAGCTTTAACTGAATTTTTGAAGGCATTGATCCGGTTGATCAAGCAATCTGAGTGTATAAAGTGCACGTAAAATTATTGGAACGTTTAAAGCGGAAGGTCAGAATAGTTGGAGTCGTGATCAATATGATGTTGTTATGCTGCCGGTAAAAACGGTTTTTAATCGTATTGTTGGAAATACAAATACAGCCAACCCAAGTGATATCACGCAAATAATGGTGTCAGTTGTGGATGAGCCGGCAATGTCGTATGTCGAGGGCGATATCCTTCAAATGCTAAATGCTCGAGATCATGTCCCAGCTGAACGACAAGAAACGACATTTAATGTTCGATGCATTAAGAGGCAATGAAAGCCAGAGCTGCGACAGGAGGCATTTTTAATACGCGGTTGGCTGCGATTGCGCCGGTCTCTCTCGTTGTAGGAGGAATTAGTATTGTGAATATAATGTTGGCCTCTGTCACAGGGAGAGCTCGAGAAATTGGGTTTCGGTTAGTAGTAGGAGCTAAAGAGCGTGATATCATGCAGCAGTTTCTTGTCGAGGCGATTACTTTGTGTATGATAGGCGGATTGATTGCTATTTTGATTTCCACTGTCGCTTCAACACTTTCCGGTTAGCCAATTGTTATTGAGCCTACCATTATGAAAATTAGTTTTTTGTTTTCTACTTTTGTCAGTGTTTTTTTGGGTATTACCCTGCAAGAAAAGCGTCACGCTTAAGCCGCATAGATGCATTGCATGTCAAATAGCTCAACAATTAACATTAAAGAGCTAGCAATACATAAAAACTAAAATTTTAAATAGGGCAGTGTTCTTTCGCGGTTTTAGGATTACTAAACGTTTTTGATAAGCGAACGTTATTGGAAGATACATGATTTTTTCTCGGCCTTTATTTTCTTTTACTTGTACGAACACCTTTATCAATATTTGTACTGCTGCATGCGCTAACGCTATCTCAATTTTTCTTTTTTTCTTTTTTTCTTCTCTCGCTTTTTCTCAAAACACACCTCTTTATAATGCATCTCCTGAATCCGATGTTGATTTTCTATTAAAAAATAATACTGTTAATGACAATAAAGATGAAAACGAAGAAGGGTCTAAAAACATTCCACAGCCTTTTGATCTTTCTACTCTCCCAGTTCGATGGAAAACAGAACGTGTTCAAGAACCATTGTGGCAGTCTGAAATGTTTGTCGTACAAGCAGGTTTAGAAAATCGGCAAACTGTTGTGTTGGTTCATGGTTTAGGCCAAGCAGGGTTTACCGATTGGCTTTCTGTTATTCCTGCGTTAGAAAGTGAATATCATGTTATTGCGATTGATCTACCGGGGTTCGGTCGATCGTCCAAACCTGAAGGAAAATATTCTCCCGGTAATTATTCTCAGGTGCTTTCATGGGTGATTGATCGTTATGCGCATAATCCCGTTGTGCTTGTTGGTCACTCAATGGGTGGTGCAATTTCTTTGCAGCATGCCGCTAATTATCCGCAGCAGGTAGAACGTTTAGTGCTGGTGGACGCGGCAGGAATTTTAGAGCGAACAGCATTGCTTAAAATAAATGGCGAATTACCGATTGATTTGGAGAAGGTACCGAAACCTTTTAGACGTTTTGGAGCGCAATTGTTAAATGTGGGTCGGTCTATTATTGAATGGACTGGCGTGACCCCTGATCCCACTGGAATTTTGAGCGAAAGTAATCTTGCGTGGAATGCATTATTTAATGATCGTGAAAATGGTAATGCAGCGCTTGCATTGATTATGCATAATTTTTCAGGCGCCATTCAATCTTTAAATAAGCAGACGTATTTGATTTGGGGCGGAGATGACCGAATAGCGCCATTACGGACGGGTTATTTATTGGCTGGACGCTTAAAAAATTCACAGCTTTCTATTATAAATGGCGCTGCCCATGTACCGATGAAGTCGCATTCAGTGATTTTTAATCATCATTTGTTACAGGCAATTCAGCAAGATAAAGTCATTCACAACGACGAGCTTTTCACAGCTGAGCAGTTAAACGAAGGTCAGTTTGAAAAAACCGAAGTGTTAAAAGTAAAGAAGGGTGTACTTCGCTGTAATGAGCAGCATGGTGTTGTATATTCCGGCCACTTCGAAGAAGTGGTGATTAGCGAATGCACCGGGGTGACGCTGAAAAACTTAACAACACAGCGATTACGGATTAATAATTCACTCGTTGATCTATATAATGTCGCGGTGGAAAATCATGATGGCGAAGCTGTTGTTGGTGTTCAGTCTGTTGTGACAGCAACAAACGCTCGCTTTGTTGGCTCGCCCAGCGTGTTATCCATCGGAAGCCGATGGGACTTGGCGGGAGTCACTATCGTATCTAGAGAAAAATCTACGAACGAATCTACTATGGAATTTTATAAAGGAGCGATCGAAGTGAAAACGAAATCGCGCTTTGTTTTTTCTGTCAGCGATTTATTAAAACCTAGTGGGGCAGTAAATTTACATAGAGTAGTTACTGGCGAGAATATCATTTTAGATGATGTTTTTTAATTTTTTCATATGTCGACGGTACTAATTTCATCGTAAGTTATATGAATATAATTTAAATAATAATTAAATTAATAGATGTAGCCAGATAGTAAAAAAAATTTAATAAAATAACATTATAAAAATTCGGGTAAAAAATTCATGAATGCAGCTGTTTATACCATTGTAGGTTACTTAACTTTAGTGACATTTATTGGAGTCTTGCTGAGTCGTCGCAATAAAAGCTCTTCCGATTGGGCAACCGCTAGTGGCGGAATGGGATTGATCATGATTGCGGCAGGAATAGCCGGGACTCGAATTGGTGGTGCAGGTTCATATGGTGTTGCCGGCGATGTGATGAAAACCGGTGTGTGGAATGTCTGGTATGGAGTCAATACCTTTTTAGCGCTTGCTTTAGTCGGAATATTTTTTGCGATTCCTTATCGCCGTTTAGGTTTAACAACTGTTAGCCAATTGTTTTCATTGCGTTTTGGTAAATCCCGTTCAGGCTGGTTGACTAGCCTTTGCGTGCAAACTGAATACCTTGTTATTAATGTGATTGAACCCTTGTTGATTGGTGTCATCATTAGCAGCATAACGGGGATTGAATTGGTTTATGGAATACTTATTGGTTGTTTTGTCATTGTAGCGTCAACAGCATCATCAGGATTGAAGGGCGCCTCTACTGTGAATATTATTCACTGTTTTGTGATTATTTTTGGTTTGAGCTTGGTGGCTTATATTGGCGCACAGCAATTAGGTGGTTGGGATGCGGTAGTCGATAAAGCGAATATTGCATTAGATACTGCCGGTGTGGATAAAGCGAGCTGGTGGAGTTTTATTGGTTTGGGTTGGTTTCCGATTATAGCGATGTTTTTCTCGGCAACTATTCACACACCTGCAGCTTCAGTTTATGTAAATTATTCCAGTTCTGCTAAACGCGAAAATATTCTTGTACCTGCTTTTATATTGGCAGGTAGTATCGCAGCGTTGATGCCATTTCTTTCTGCCATTATTGGTATAGAGGCTTTAGCTAAATACGGTGCCAATTCGGGCATAGGCAGTTATAACAGCATTACAAAAATTGCGATGGATACCGGCCCGCTTGTTGGGGGGATTGCTATTGCGGCTGTGTTGGCGGCACTAATTTCTTCTGGCGGTCCAATTCTTTTGGCTAGCTCGACGATGTTTGTTAATGATTGGATTCCCTCTTCTAAAGATTATTCCGTCACCAAAAAATTAAAAGCTTATCGAATCACTGCGGGTATTTATGGAGTGGTGGCGGCTATCATTGCGTGTTACTTCGGTTATGTCGTGGGTACGGCATCCATTCTTGAATGGTTACTGCTAGGCTTCGCAATGGTTGTTCCTCCTGCTATCGCCATTACCTATATATTTTATGTGAAATTAACACGAGAGCCTGCTGTGTATTGGGGAATTGCAAGTGGATATGGCTTGGGTTTAATCGCGTGGATTTTAAATAATTTGGTTTTTCATTTTGAATCAGATATTGCGTCCTATTTTACGACGCTTGTTCCACTGATTGTGATCCCCAATATTTCTTTGTTTATGCTAAAAAGTACCAATCCAAAATTGTTTCAACTTAAATCAAAACTGGTAATTGGCTTGATTGTCTTGTTGGCATTAAGTGTGGCGATATCTGTCAATCAAAAGCTATCGATGGATCAAGTCCTGTGGCTCACAGTGACTATTACATCACCATTTACCATTGCATTACTTTATTCATTCTTAGCAAGAGGCACTACAAACAAAGGTTTCTTCTGGGGGATTGTAATCACTTATATCGTTGCTGCGATTTCTTGGATTGTCGATAGTTTCTATTTTCAATCGGGAATCAACATTTTTGTGTATATCACTGTTGGTCTTCCCCTTGTGATCATTCCTACAGTGGGTTTAGTATCACAACCCGTACAAAAACTTGATGAACTAGGCGAAGAGTTTTATCGAATTCTTAAAACACCTTCTTAATTAATTCGAGGGGCTAGGTTCTTTGCCTTGCATGTCGTAGGCTAGGGCGATGATATAAGCAATACTTAAATAAAGTGATTCGGGTATTGATTCGCCAAGTTCTAACGTGATTAATAAGTTGATTAATTCTTCGTTGTCGCATAGTGGTATGCCATGTTCATTGGCAATCTCAATAATATCTACTGCTGTTTTACCTTGTCCTGACGCACTAATAATCGGCGCAGATTCTCCGTCGTAATACAGCGCGACTGCTTGCGTCAAATCTTTTTCTGTCAGTGTTTCTAAACTTATCATAATTTTTTGTATTTTATGAATGTTAGGTTTTAATATCGATTAATGAAATATTGAAAGATTTTTCTTGTGTAGATGGTTCTCCGATAGAAACTTTAATTCCATCTATGTCGATACCATGCTTTTTTAATTTTTTAGATAGCTCATTGGATCCTTCGGTTAACATTTGCTTGTATTCTCTCGTGCTAGACCATAAATCGATATTGACTGAGCTTTCTTTCGCTTTTACCTGCGCATAAAATTTTTCTTGGTTAGGCAGGTCGAACTCTAATTTTACATTCCAAAGCTGTTCTTTTTTTGCTTTTTCTTTTTCGGTTTTGTGTTCAGATTTATTTTTTTCGTATTCCCTCCATATTTCAATAGAAAGGGGTAAGACGCCTTGCTCCCATTTCATGGGGAGTTCAAAAAATAAATGACTGCTTGGGTTTATGTTATCGTGCTGACTTTGATGACTTTCTATGATTGATCTTGCTTGATTAAGCTGAATCTTTGCAAGGCTAGAAATAGTTTGTTGATGTAGTTGTCGGATAAGGTCGTGTTTTTTTTGTGTTTTTGTTGAATTGTATTGCGCAAAATTTTTGTTCTCAAAAAATAATTTTAAAGTCAATAGTTGAGCTTTTAAATCATTATTTATCGGCGCTTTAAGCGTTTCATTTTTGACAGTGGTGCTAAGTAAACTCTCTAGCAATGTTCCGCTATTGCTGAGCAGGCTTTTTATCTGTTCTGATGTTGCTGAGTTTTTATCGATTCCAGTTTGAGAAATGCTTTGTAATAACTGCAATACGTTAGGTTTTATTGTATTTTCTTCTGATACTTTATCTGCGCTAATTGGGGTCGGGGTTAGCAATGGCTTTTGTATGCCGTTGTGTTGAAAGTTATTAAGAATGAGTTGTGAATTTTTGTCTTGAGTTATTAATGAAGCCAGTTGAACTATATTTGCTGTCGGCGTTTGCTTTGGTAGGGCTTGTCGAATAGATTCATAAATAGCTGGCGGTATTGGTTTGGTTTGCGTGGTAGCTTCCTTGTAAAAAAGATTTCTTGAGATTGGTTGTGATTGGTTGGTTGATGTATTTTGCTTAAAGCTCGAATTGGAAACAATAAGCTGCTCCCCGATATTTAAAGGTGATTTTGTAATAACTACATTTTTTCTTCCAGCGACAGATAATTCAGCTAAGTAGATTTTGACTGAAGCGTTATTCTTTGGCTGATTAGGTTGAGGAGATGCATTCGAAGTGGAGCTAGGGCTAGAAGTGGTTTTGAGTAGTGCTGGAAAGTTCTTTAATAATATATTCAACTGCTTTTCAGTTGCTTGAGAAGCATTGGTAACTATGGCTAGTGACTTAGTTTGAAACTGGCTTAAAATTTTATCAATGTTGGTCGTGTTATTAGCTTGCGTATTATTATGTATGTTCTTTGATGCGTTGGAGAGAGCAGCTAGCTGACCTGTGAGCGAGTTGTTTCGATTTAGCGGGTTCGATCGGCTATAAGAAGAATCGGGTGGTTCAATAGGCATTCTTGTAATCCGGTTGGTAACAACTTGTGAGTGCAAATGCTCTAGTGTCCTGATTTGTATTCCAAAGGCAGGGTGTTTGAAAAGAACCGTTGTTGAGGCGATTCTGAACTGCCTATTACAGTTAATACGGGTATAATTGATCGTTTTTCAAAGCTAATCGCCTAATAAAAAAATAGGTCCAGAATAAAATAGGTTCGGATTGCTAAGTAGATAACCTATAAAAGTATAGAAGATGAAAACAGCTTGATGTGTTTTTGGTGCTAATCCTTAGAAAATTTACATTCTGAGAGATCCAAACTTAGGCTGCTCACTGATCAAAATAGTCATTTAAGGTAATTCCATTGAGTTCTGCTGTGCTTGAATTGTCCGGTATTAGTTGTGAGCGAGAGGGCAGACTGCTCTTTTCTGGCTTAACGTCTGAAATCCAATTGGGCGAAGTGGTTCAAATAAAAGGTCCAAATGGCTCAGGAAAGACATCTCTGTTAAGAATTCTGACAGGGCTCTCTTCCGATTATGACGGCAGTATTTTGTACAATGGTGTTGACCTCAAGCGTTCGAATTTACAATTTAGAAGTGATTTACTGTATATCGGGCATTCGCCGGGCATAAAGCGTTCACTTACCCCATCAGAAAACCTTAATTGGTACCTCGGCCAACAGCCACAGTCTCATAATGTGAAAAGAACTATAGAAGAGGCCTTATCTGAAGTGGGCTTATTGGGCTATGAAGATGTTCCTTGTTTTGCATTGTCTGCGGGCCAATTACGTAGAGTTTCTTTAGCGCGATTATTTCTTTCTTCTGCCCCTGTTTGGATACTAGATGAGCCCTTTACGGCGATCGATGTGGATGGCGTGGCTTCATTGCAGCAGCGTTTTGCAGAACATGTTGAAAACGGCGGAATTGTGATTTTAACGACCCATCAGGAGTTGTCACTAACCGAAGTTAAGTTTCTGAATTTATTAGATTTTGTTATTGAGCATGAATACCATGACTGATCTAAATTCTCAATTAGGTTCCCAGGCCTCTGAGGCTGAATCATCGATGTTAGTGACTGCTTTAGCAGCTTTGGCTAAGCGAGATTTACTGCTGGCATATAGAAATAGAGGTGAGCTACTAAATCCTCTGGTTTTCTTCCTTATCGCGGTCGCGATGATTCCTTTAGGTGTCAGTCCTGATCCCCAATTATTAGCGTCAATCGCACCAGGTATTATCTGGGTGATGGCGTTATTGGCCACTTTGTTATCAATCGATGGATTATTTCGAGCAGACTTTGATGATGGTAGCCTTGAACAAATGGTAATCAATCCACATCCCATGTATTTGCAGGTCATAGTGAAAGTATTTATTCATTGGCTGGTGACTGGGTTGCCCTTAACGTTGTTATCTCCTGTCTTGGCGATGTGGTTGTCATTACCAGAAGCTGGGTATTTAGCTTTATTCCTCTCCCTTTTGTTGGGCACTGCTTGCCTCAGCTTAGTAGGGGCAATAGGTGCAGGGTTAACAGTCGCTTTAAGAAAGGGCGGGTTACTGATTTCATTAATCGTTATGCCACTCTATGTTCCAGTACTCATTATCGGTTCTGGAGCGGTTACTAACGCGATAGATGGCTTTCCCTTTATGAGTTTGATGACTATTATGGGCGCCTTCTTGGCGCTTTCTATTGCTTTTGCGCCCTTAGCAACTGCTAGCGCTCTCAAGGTGAGCTTGAATGGTTAACAATTCGTATTGCTTAAAGGTTGTTTTTCATTCTGTATTCAAAAAATTAAGGTAGAGGTTTAATGGGTTGGCAGTGGTTTCATCGGCTGGGTTCACCTCGGTGGTTTTATGACAAATCGCAACGCTGGAGTCTTTGGTTAGGGCTTGCTGCTTTGTTGATTATTGTGCCAAATCTTGTTTGGGTGCTTGCTTTCGTTCCTGCTGATTTTAAGCAGGGCAATAGTTTTAGAATCTTCTATCTTCATGTTCCTACGTCTTCTCTCGCCATGGGCGGCTACTACGTGATGGCGTTATGTGGTGCTGTCAGCCTTATTTGGAAAATGAAATTGGCTGACATGATGATGAAGTGTGCAGCACCAATGGGGGCTATCTTTACTTTCCTTGCACTACTTACCGGCGGGATTTGGGGGAAACCTACATGGGGAACCTATTGGTTATGGGATGGCAGAACCACGTCAACGCTTATGTTGTTTTTCCTATATATGGGTGTTGTTGCGATTCAAAATGCCTATCAAAATCAACAAATGGCCGATAAGTTCAGTGCCATTTTGTCTTTGGTGGGAATGGTGAACATTCCAATCATCTATATGTCTGTTAACTGGTGGAACACACTCCATCAGCCCGCAACAATTAAAATTCTAGAGCCGTCCACAATGCATGGCTCTATGTTGTATCCCTTATTTGTGATGATGATTGGTTTTTATTTTTTCTATGCGTGGGCTTTGTTTAAATCGGTTCGCGTTGAAATTTTGCGAAGAGAACATCGTACTCAGTGGGTGAGAGACATCGTCGTTAAAAACGCCGTCTCAGTCAATTAATTATTTAATCGAAAGTCTTTTTATGAATATTGTTTTTCAATTTGATTCTTTGCAAGATTTTTTAACCATGTCTGGACATGGACCATACGTGTGGTTTTGTTACGTGATCGTCTTGGCCGCGATGTTGTTTTTTGGGTTTAAACCTAATTGGCAGTTTAAACAATTTGTTAAAGAGCAGAATAAATTACAGCGTCAGCAGCAAGCTATGAGTCAAAATAGAAAAAAATAGCGGATGGCGGATATATAAGTAGGTTGGTTCTAGGAAGTTATATGTACAAAAAGATTGAAGGCGGCATAGAGTCGTTAATATTTAGATCTCGTTGGTTGTTGGCCCCTTTTTATGTTGGGCTAATATTTAGCATTATTTTATTGTTTATAAAGTTTGTTCAAGAAGCATGGCATTTATCAACTCATGTTTTTACTGCGTCAGAAAGCGACGTTATTATTGGCATTCTAGCGTTAGTTGATATGTCTTTAGTGGGCAGTTTGTTGCTGATGATTATATTTAGTGGCTATGAAATATTTGTTTCGAAAATAGAAATTAATGATCACGAAGATAAGCCAGAGTGGATGGGAAAGGTTGATTTTTCTGGGCTGAAGCTAAAAGTAATAGGTGCAATTGTGGCTATCTCTGCGATTGATCTTCTGAAAGCGTTTATGAATGTTCCGAATGAAATTACTGATGCGCAATCTAAAACATTTATGTGGAAAGTGATCATACATATGACATTTGTCATCTCAGGGCTGATTTTTGCTTACATGGATAAAGTTGCTGGTGATACTGTTAAGCATTAATGTTTGATTGGCTAGTAATACGTATTTTTGAGGCCTCCTTAAGAATTAAAGTGTAAATTACAATATTAAATTGAAATTTAAGATGTGAATGAAAGGTAATAGATAATGCCAATGCATCCAGCAAGAAAACAGCGGTTAATCTTTGTTTTATTTATAGTGGCGTTCTCGTCAATTGCTGTTGGCTTGCTAACGTATTCATTGCGAGGGAATATTAATTTATTTTATCCCCCGTCAAAAATAGTTAATGGTGAAGCTCCTGTGGATAAGCAAATACGTGCTGGTGGCTGTGTAGTGCCAGGAAGTATCGTTCGCTATGATAATAGTTTAAAGAAGTCCTTTAAGGTTACCGATGGTATTGAAAATCTTGATGTTGTCACTGAAGAGGTTTTGCCTGATTTGTTTGGCGAAGGAGAGTCTGCGGTTCTTACCGGCAAGTTAAATAAAGACGGTATTTTTGTCGCAACAGAAGTATTTGCAAAGCACGATGAAAACTATATGCCTCCTGAAGTTGCTGAGAGTATGAAAGAGGGTGCCGATCATACGAAAACCTGCGACGGTTTAAATTACAAAGGCACTGTTGAGTATAGTGAAAAACCGAAATCATCTGAGAGAAATAATGACGATGAGATAAAAGAAGCGTCTGGAGCTTATTGATTATGATTCCAGAGCTTGGCCACTATGCGTTAATTATCGCTCTTTGCTTTTCAGCACTCATTACCCTATTGCCAATGATTGGCAGCTATTCAAATAATGTCATGCTAATGCAGTCGGCAAGATCTTTATCTGCTGGTTTGTTTCTCTTCGTTACATTTGCATTTGGATGTTTAGTTTGGTCATTCTTACAGGATGATTTTTCCGTTGCGTTTGTTGCAAACTCTTCAAATAAAATATTACCTCTTCATTATAAGTTGACTGCAACTTGGGGTGGCCACGAGGGCTCGCTGTTACTTTGGATATTTTTCTTAAGTATTTGGTTGTTGGCAGTTAGCATTTTTACTCAGCGTCTTCCAATGATTATTCGTTCGCGTGTTTTGTCTGTAATGGCATTTACCATCACGGGAATTTTAATTTTTACTATTTTTACTTCAAATCCATTCGATAGAATTTTGCCAGGTGCTCCACTCGATGGGAAAGATTTAAATCCTCTTTTGCAAGATATAGGTTTTATTATTCACCCTCCTGTTTTGTATATGGGTTATAGCGGTTTGTCTGTCGCATTTGCTTTTGCAATCACTGCTTTGTTATCGGGACATCTTGATAGTGCTTGGGCGCGTTGGTCTCGTCCTTGGACAAATGTTGCTTGGGCATTTTTAACATTAGGGATGGGTCTTGGTAGTTGGTGGGCTTATTACGAATTAGGTTGGGGCTTTTGGTGGGGTTGGGATCCGACAGAAAACAATGTGTTAATCCCTTGGTTAACAGCTACAGCTTTAGTCCACTCTCTAGCTGTTACTGAAAAGCGTGGTCTATTTAAAACCTGGACAATTTTATTGGCCGTAACGACGTATTGTTTGGCGTTGCTTGGCACCTTTATCACGCGTTCAGGGATTGTGAATTCGGTTCATGCTTTTGCAAATGATCCTGAACGAGGCTCGTATCTGCTGATGTTTATTGTCATTGTAGCGACGGGATCGTTTCTTCTTTATGCTTTACGCGCACCAACAGTGGCAAGTATGTCGGCATTTAAAGTATTTTCTCGGGAAACATTTTTGATGCTCAATAATATTTTGTTAACTATTATTATGGCGACAGTGTTGTTGGGTACCTTGTATCCCATGCTTGCAGATTGGATGGGTTGGGGTAAGGTATCCGTTGGGGCGCCATATTTTAATTTTTTCTGGGTGCTGTTTACTATCCCGCTTTGCTTGTTAATGGGGGCAAGCAGTGTCTCTCAATGGAAACAAACCAATTTTTCTCAATTTAAAAAATATTTAACGCTGCCTCTTTTGTTCAGTGCCGTCATCGCCATTGTTATTCCTTTCTTTTATGGTGACGAATATCGAATAGGTGGAGCTATAGCAATCTTTGTTGCTAGCTGGGTAATCACAACAACCCTAGCGGGTATTTTTAAACAGACTAGAAATGCAAAATCAATTTTTCAAGGGTTACGCCAATTAACCGTAGGTTATTACAGTATGGTGATTGCCCATATTGGTATTGGTGTTCTCGTTATTGCAGCGGGATTTGCATCGATTTATTCGGTCGAGCGAAATGTTATTTTGCTTCCCGGTGTTGAACAAGATTTGTTTGGTTTCACTTGGCGATTTGATGGGGTAACTCGTCAGCAAGGCGAAAACTATGTCGCAGAGGAAGCTTTAATACATATCAGTAAATCTGGAAAAGAAGTGACGGTGCTTAAGCCACAAAAACGCTATTACATGTCCGGCGCAATGGTGACAACCGAAGCTGATATCCAAAGTAACTTATGGCGCGATCTGTATGTTTCTCTTGGGGAGGCATCAGAGCCAAAAGAAAAGGGCGGTTGGGTCATTACTATTTATGTTAAGCCCTTTATATTATGGCTGTGGGCAGGGTTGCTGCTTGTGAGTGCTGGCGGATTTATGGCGCTTATTGATAAACGATATCGATCCATTCCAAAAGGAAAAGTAGCGAAACCAATTACAACTAGTGTCGACGGAGTTGAGGTTTTAACGTGAGCCGTTTGAAGTTATTTATCCCTTTGATTGTTTTTGTTGCTTTAGCCTTTATGTTTTTTAAGGCATTAAAAATTGATCCCACGGAATTACCTTCGGTTCTCATTGGAAGGTCCGTACCTGACTTTACTTTAAGTACAGTTAAAGATACTGATCGTCAAGTGACTGTTACTGATTTAAAAGGTCATGGTTTTTCGTTAATTAATATTTGGGCAACTTGGTGTGGTCCATGCCGACAAGAGCATCCTTTCTTAATTGATTTATCTAAAGAGGGAATTTCAATCTTTGGTGTGAACTCGCAAGATGATCTCAAGCTTGCTCGGCGATGGCTTGACGAGCGTGGCGATCCTTATGTGTTTAGTGCTTTTGATAGTGAGGGTCGTCTTGGGTTAGATTTAGGCGTTTACGGTTATCCAGAAACATTTTTAATCGATGATAACGGCATGGTTTTATATCGGCATACTGGCGTTTTATCTAAAAAAAGTTGGGATGAAAAGTTCCTGCCTCTTATTCAGTCAAAAAAATAAATCCAGGTGTTTAATTTAATGCTTAGTTTAAGCCAGAAATTCAAAGTCATTCAGTTTTGCGCGATTCTTATTGCCAATGTCTTTGTGAGTGTCAGTTTGCAAGCAAATACAAATGTTTATGAATTTGATAATGAAATGGACCGAGAGCGGTTCCAGCGTTTTACGCATGAGCTTCGATGCCCAAAATGCCAAAGTCAAAATTTAGCAGGTTCTGACTCTTCTATTTCACAGGACTTAAAAAGAGAGCTGCATCGTCTGATTTCAGAAGGGAAGAGTGACGAGCAAGTGATCGATTTTATGGTGTCTCGTTATGGCGACTTTGTATTGTATAAACCAAAATTTCAGCCAAGTACCTATATCTTATGGGTGGGGCCTGTAGTTTTATTGTTGATCGGGTTACTTATATTTGGATTTGTTGTTTATCGTAAAAGTAAGCGGGTACATGAACAAGCGGTAACAAGCGAATGAATGAACTAAGTGATGGGATGTTCTGGTGGGTTGCAGTACTTACTTTATTAGCAGCAGCTTTTATATTTTGGCCGCTCTTTTTTTCTGATAAAAGAAAAGGTCAAAAAGCAGATAGCTTAACTGAATCGGAACGAGTAATAGCCGAGCGCATCGCTTTAAATAATGCGCTCTATGATGAGAATCTAAAAGATATTGATATACAGGTTAAGCGTGGAGAGTTAGCGTCAGGCGAAAGTGAAAAATTAAAAGCTGAATTACTTTCGCAGCTAGAACAAGATAATAATATTAAAGTGTCTGGCAATAGTTTTGGTATTGCTGGTGGTAAATGGCTCGTTATTTCATCAGCGATATTGGTTCCTTTGATTGCATTGTTTCTTTATTGGGAGAGAGGTAATTACCCTGATTGGGAAATAGATAAGCTGATAAAAGAAAATAATCGTTTACAGAAAAATCAAGCGAGCAAAGAGCTAATACAAGATTCTTCTCGAGTGTTACTCTCAAAACTAGAAAAGCGCGTTGAAAAAAATCCTGACAATTTAAACAATCAGATCATGTTGGCTCGCACTGCTTTTGAGCTCCAAGAATTTCAAAAAGCTATTGCTGGCTATCAGAGCATACTTGACGAGAGGCCTAATTCACCTCAGGTTTTGAGCGAGCTAGCGCAAGTTATATATGTTTCATCAGGTAATCGCTTCCTTGCTCCTGTGAAAGAACTATTCGATCGCGCGCTATCAATAGAGCCTCGAAATGTTCAAATTTTAAGCCTGGCCGGATTTGATGCTTATCAAGCGGCAGATTTTAATAGCGCTATTCATTATTGGGAGCGTATTTTACTTGCATTGCCTCCATCAGATAAGCGCTACGCAACTTGGTCACAGGCGCTTAATGAAGCTAAAAGTAAAGCGGGTGTTTCACTGGCAGATAGTAGCAAGCGGGATAACAAGCTGTTAAATAATGATTTACCTGCTGATGCCCCTTTTATCAATGTCACTGTTACTTTAAGCGAAGAGGTAAAATCTTCGGTATCAAATTCAGATACTGTCTTTATCTATGCCCGCGCGGCTAATGGACCTAAAATGCCATTGGCGATGCAACGATTAACGGTTGCCGATTTACCGGTGACTGTTCGTCTGGATGAGACGACAGCGATGGCTGCCGGCATGACAATTAAGCAATTTCCCCAGCTTGAAGTGATTGCTAGAGTCTCAAAAAGTGGTAGTGCAGCTACGCAATCGGGTGACTGGCAAGCAATTGCACCGCCGATTTCAACGGCTCCCAACCTATCTGTTGAATTGGTGATCAATTCTAAAATTCCATAACCGTATAAGTACTCAAACTTTCCTTTTTTAGAGTGCTAAAGCTTTTTTAACGGTGTAAAATTCCTGTCATTATTCATCTTTTTATCTGTCTTCGTTTTAATTTATCAAATAGTGCTTTAGTGTCGTTTATCGGCACTTTTTTACATCTTACATTTGATGAAATATTATAATAAATACATATAAAACAATTAGTTATATTATTAAGTGAAAGTAGTTTATGCGGCTAAAATCAATCAAGTTGGCTGGGTTTAAATCATTTGTAGACCCAACCACTGTGTCATTTCCAACCAATCTTAGTGCTGTAGTCGGGCCAAACGGCTGCGGCAAGTCAAATATTATCGATGCGGTACGTTGGGTAATGGGTGAATCATCGGCGAAACAGCTTCGTGGTGAATCGATGACTGATGTTATTTTTAATGGATCGGGCGGTCGGAAACCTGTTGGTCAAGCCTCTATCGAACTCGTTTTTGATAATAGTGACGGCACTGTTGTTGGTGAGTTTGCTGGATATTCAGAAATCTCAGTTAAACGTAAAGTGACACGCGATAGCGTAAACAGCTACTACTTGAACGGTACGAAATGTCGTCGCAAAGATATTACCGATATCTTTCTTGGTACTGGTCTCGGACCGCGAAGCTACGCGATTATCGAGCAAGGGATGATCAGTAAGCTGGTTGAAGCAAAGCCAGATGAACTCCGCGTTACCATCGAAGAAGCCGCAGGTATTTCAAAATACAAAGAGCGTCGCCGTGATACTGAAAACAGAATTAACCGAACCTTCGAAAACCTTGAGCGCTTAACTGATATTCGTGAAGAGCTTGAGCGTCAAATCGCTCGTCTGGAGCGACAATCTAAAGCTGCCGAGAAGTACACTGAATACAAAAAAGAAGAGCGTTGGCTAAAGGCTCAGCAATTGACTTTGGAAATTCGTGATCTTGAAAGTCGTGCAAAAAGCAATAAAGATCAAATTACAGAGCTTGAATTAAAAATTGAAGCGCTCGTGACAGAGCAGGTCGGCAAAGATACAGAAATTGAAAAACTTCGAACTCAACACGTCGATTTAAACGATACGTTTAATGAAGTACAGGGTCGTTATTACGCCGCAGGTTCTGATATAGCACGTATTGAACAAATGATTCAAAACGCGGAAGAACGTAGCCAACAATTACAAACTGATTTGGGGCATACACAACAAGACTTGCGAGAGACAGAAGAAAACTTAACGCAAGATAAAGATAAAACCGAAGCATGGGAAGTGGAGCTATTAGAAATTGAGCCTGAGCTTAATAGTATTAAGTCAGCAGAGTCAGTGTCGACAGAAGTATTACTCGAAGCTGAAGAAAAAATGCAAACATGGCAATCAGAGTGGGACAGTTTTAACCAGCAAGCGGCAACTCCACAACAAAATGCCGAAGTTCAACAGTCGCGTATTCAGCATATTGAACAAGTACAAACTCGCTTGCTAGAACGCATTGCCAAATTTGAACAAGAAAAAGGTGATGCTGGCATTGAAATCGCCGATGATAATCTTGATGAGCTTGAAGCTAAAATCGCAGAAATTGAAGAAGCCGTCGAAGCAAAGCGAGAGCAGCTAAATGAGTTAGCTGAAACAGTTAATTCTGTCCGTGAAAATTTGCGAACAAATCAAAGTTCACTTGATAGCAAAAGAAGTGAGCTTCAAAAATTGCAAGGTCAGCACGCATCGCTTGAAACTTTGCAGCAAGCAGCGCTAGGGCAGTCAAATAAATCTGTCAGTAATTGGCTCGACTCTCAAGGATTAAGTAATAATTCTCGCTTGGCTCAAAGTATTCAAGTGGATAGCGGTTGGGATTTAGCTGTAGAAACAGTTTTAAATGACAGCTTACAAGCCGTGTGTGTCGATGGCCTTGATCCCTTTTCTAATTTATTAAATACCTTAGAAAAAGGTGAGTTAATTTTAATAGATAAAGCGATAGCGAATTCTTCCAATCGCAACGCAGCGCCAACGTTATTAAGTAAAGTAACCTCTGATTACAATGTGGCTGGATTAATTGATGGTATATATGCCGTTGACGATATTGTTGCTGCATTGCAATTGCGTTCCAACTTGTCAGCAGGTGAATCGGTCGTTACAAAAGATGGTATTTGGTTAGGACCGAACTGGTTGCGTGTGTCGAAAGGAAAAGATGCACAACAAGGTATTCTAGAGCGACAACAAACTATAGAGTCGTTAGTAGAAAATATTGCTCAAGTAGAGCAGGTAATTCAAGAGTTAGAAGAAGGGCTGGATAGTAAGCGTGAATCACTTAAAGATTCTGAGCAGCAACAAGTTCAAATGAGACAAGTGATTGATGAAGAAAATAAAAAACTTAGTTCGTTAAGCTCAGAATTATCAGCGAAAAAAGTGCGGATTGAAGAATCTCGAAATCGTCAGCAGCGAGTCATGCAAGAATTGTTAGAAGCCAATCAGCAAATGAGTACAGAGGCTGAAAATCTAAGCCAAGCACGAATGATATTGTCTGAAGCCATTGAAGCGATGGAAGCGAACAATATTGAGCGTGAAACGTTAATGAGTCGTCGCGATGAGTTCAGAGGGACGTTGGATCAGGCAAGACAAAAAGCACGTCACGATAAAGATAGAAGTCATGAGTTGGCTATGCGCTATCAGTCCGTGCAAACGCAATTAGAATCTATTCGCCAAAGCCTTAGTCGTTTAGAACAGCAATCACAACGTTTAGTTGAGCGTCGTGAGTCGTTGCAAATGTCTCTGGAAGAATTAAAAGAACCGCTGGCAGAAAATCGTGTTCAACTAGAAACACTGTTAGAAAAGCGTGTGGGTGTTGAATCTGAGTTAGCTGAAGCACGACGTTCGATGGAATCGGTAGATCATGATCTTCGTCAATCAGAACAAGGGCGTCATCAAGCCGAATCGCAAATTCAAAGCGTCCGTGAAATATTAGAAAAAGCGCGTATTGAAGCGCAAACGTATCATGTGCAACGTCAAAACAATGAAGACAAACTCAGGCAAGAAGAGTTTTCTTATGACGAAGTCATTGCCGCTTTACCTGACGATGCAAACGTAAAAGCTATTGGCGAAGAGCTCGAGCAGATCGCTAATAGAATCTCTCGCCTAGGCGCAATTAACTTGGCCGCAATCGACGAGTATCAAGTAGAGCTTGAGCGTAAAACTTATTTAGATGCGCAAAACGAAGATCTGCAAGAAGCGCTGACAACGTTACAAGATGCAATCAGAAAAATCGATCAAGAAACACGTAACCGTTTTAAAGAAACGTTTGAAAAAGTGAATGCGGGTCTACAAGAATTATTCCCTCGCGTATTTGGTGGCGGCAGCGCTTATTTAGAATTAACTGGCGACGATATGCTTGATACCGGTATTGCGATCATGGCAAGACCGCCAGGGAAGCGTAACAGCACTATTCATTTGTTGTCTGGTGGCGAAAAAGCACTAACGGCAATTGCGCTTGTATTCTCAATTTTCCGTCTGAATCCAGCACCGTTTTGTATGCTTGACGAGGTTGATGCTCCACTCGATGATGTTAACGTGGGCCGTTATGCGCAACTCGTTAACGATATGTCAGAAACGGTACAATTTATTTTCATCACTCATAACAAAATTCCAATGGAAATCGCGAATCAGTTAATGGGCGTTACTATGCATGAGCCGGGAGTTTCTCGATTAGTAACAGTCGATGTAGAAGAGGCCGCGCAACTTGCTTCGGCATAAATTATTAACGTGTACATTTGGAAATCACTATGCGTGAATGGTTAACCGTCATTATCGTTTTACTCATTATTACTGTCATTCTTGATGGTTTGAGACGCATGCGTGCGAATCGAAAGTCTTCATTAAAAATGTCATTGAGTATGCATCAGGGAACGACGAAAGATGACCTAGATGACTATGGCAGTGAACTACCGAATGGTGGTGCGCGCGTGATTGATCATCGAGATGAAAATCATGCAGAAGATTTTAATAAAACTTTGCGTGAGCAGAAAGCTAGCAAACGAAAAATTAAAAAACCTTATCGAATTCCTCAGCAGGTTAGTTTAAGTCTCGACGAACATGTTCCCATGCTGATGGAATCTGTAGAAGAAACTGATTCTGTTCAGAGTAAGTCTCCCAAAAGCTTATTCGCTGAATCAGGTGAGTCGACAGAGCCTGATCAGGTTTCTAAAAAATCACCTTTAAAGCCAGCCATTAAAAAAACATCTCAGCAATCTAAAAGTAAGACCAAACATCAACCTAAAAAGCCAACAGAGCCTGATTTATACAATGATCTTGGTATGTTTGATGATGGTGATCGTGTAGAACCAAAAATTTCTTTTGAATCCGAAGATGGCGGCGACAATAAAAACACGAAAAATGATTTAGCTTTTCATGAAAACAGTGCTCATAAAGAAGCGTCGATGAGTGAAGCGCTAGACGGGTTAAGTGATGAGCTAGAAGACGTACTCATGTCGAATTCGACTTATGATTCATCAAATGTTCATGAAGACGATGAAATGGATGTACTTCGCGAAGAATTAAGAAGCGAGCGCGATCAAAAAGTCCTTGAAGAAAAATTAACGAATGAATTAGTTGATCTGGAATCTGGATTAAAAACAAAAACGGCGGGTGCTTCTAGCCTTTTTGAAAAAGACGAAACATCAAGAGAAGATATTAGTGGCAAAAACCTTGATGCTTTAGAAGATATAGACACACACAGCTATGAAGATGAAGAGTCTGATTATGTAGATGATGGTTTTGATGATGAAGAAAATTATTCCGAACCAGAAGATGTGCTAGTGATCAATGTCATGGCGGCAAAGGGGGAGCGCTTTAAAGGTGAAGAGCTTTTGAATGTTGTTCTCTCACAAGGTATGCGTTTTGGCACTATGAATATTTTTCATCACCATGAAGATTCAGAAAACGATGGATGTATTCTTTATAGTATGGCGAACCTAGTAACACCGGGGACATTTGATCTAAACGCAATGCATGAGTTTTCAACACCTGGCGTGAGTCTTTTTATGCCGTTACCGCTAGACTCTGATAGTCTCGCGGCATTTGAAAAAATGGTTGCAACCGCTCGGGCAATAGCAATTCAGTTGTACGGTGATTTAAAAGATGAGAATCGTAGCGTATTTACAAAACAAACGGTTGAGCATTACCGATCACGAATTCAAGAGTTTGAAAGAAAGCATCGATTAAAATCACCAGCTTAATGATTTTGTATTTGAGGAGAGTGACCGGTTTTAGCTAACACTCAAATATTTCCAGCAAAAATCAAAAGCAAAAAACTCAAGTGCAAAGAGGTATCAGTTGGCTTCGACATCTAAAAGCGACTCGCAACAACTGGAACTAACAAAGCGGGTTACCTCACTTCGTGATCAACTTAACGACCACAATTACCGTTATTACGTTTTAGATAACCCTGAGCTGCCAGATGCCGAATATGATCGGTTAATGAATGAGCTTAAGGATCTTGAAAAAACACATCCTGAGTTAATCACTTCTGATAGCCCGACCCAACGTGTTGGTGCTGCTCCGCTTGACGCTTTTTCTCAAGTGACTCATAAAATCCCAATGCTATCGTTGGATAATGCCTTTACGAATGAAGACCTTACAGATTTTGATAAGCGAGTAAAAGATCGTTTAGAAAACTTAAACGAAATGCGGAAAAATATTGAGTACGCTTGTGAGCCAAAGCTTGATGGCATTGCCGTTAGTTTGCTGTATGAAAAAGGAGTGCTGATACAGTCAGCAACACGAGGTGATGGTCAAACAGGCGAAGACATTACTCAAAATACAAAAACAATTGGTTCAATTCCGTTACGACTCCGATCAGAAAAGGTACCAGATGTTTTAGAAGTTCGGGGCGAAATTTATATGCCAAAAGCAAGCTTTGAAAAATTAAATGATGCGGCAAGAGCGAACGAACAAAAAACGTTTGTGAATCCTCGGAATGCCGCTGCAGGAAGTTTACGGCAGCTAGACTCTAAAATCACGGCATCTCGTCGCTTGGAGATGTGCGCATATAGTATTGGTTTTGTTGACGGTGGTGAAATGCCTATGCAGCACAGTGAAATATTAGCGACACTTAAAAACTGGGGTTTTCTAATCAGTGATCGATTGGCAACGGTTAAAAATATCGAAGGTTGCTTAGCGTACTATGACAAATTATCAGCTGTTAGAGATTCATTAAAATACGATATCGATGGCATCGTTTATAAAGTTAACGATATTAATCTACAAGAGAAACTCGGTTTTGTTTCTCGTGCGCCACGGTGGGCAATAGCAAGAAAGTTTCCTGCTCAAGAAGAGATGACAAAACTATTGAATGTTGAATTTCAAGTGGGAAGAACAGGTGCAATTACGCCCGTTGCTCGCCTGGAACCCGTGTTTGTTGGTGGTGTGACAGTGTCTAATGCAACACTGCATAATAAGTCTGAAATCGAAAGGCTTGATGTTCGTCTTGGTGATACTGTTATTATTCGTAGAGCTGGCGATGTGATTCCTAAGGTGGCGTCTGTTGTAAAAAGTAAACGCCCAAAAGACGCTACAGAGATTATTTTTCCAGTATCTTGTCCTATATGTAATTCACCTATTGAAACTATAGACGGGGAAGTTGTTGCACGCTGCACCGGTGGGTTGATTTGTGAAGCTCAGCGCAAAGAAGCGATTCGTCATTTCGTGTCTCGTAAAGCGATGGATATTGACGGTTTGGGTGATAAGTTGGTTGAGCAGCTGGTCGATGAAAAGCTGATAACTTCAGTAGCAGATATATACGCTTTAACTATGGAACCTTTGGCTGATCTTGAGCGCATGGGAGAAAAATCTGCAAACAATTTAGTGGCGGCAATAGAAGACAGTAAGAATACGACTTTTTCGCGATTTTTGTATTCACTCGGTATTCGTGAAGTGGGTGAAACAACAGCAAGAAATTTAGCCAAAGCATTTGGTAATCTAGAGGCTTTGATGGAAGCGTCAGTAGAAGATTTGCAGGCGGTAAAAGATATTGGCCCAGTTGCAGCGCATTTTGTAGACGAGTTTTTTCAGCAAGAAGATAATCGTCAAGTAATAGGTGCGCTCAAAAGTGCAGGCGTAAACTGGAAAGAAGAAATATTTGACAGGTCTGCTGATAATAAAAATGAGCTACCTTTATCTGGATTAACATTTGTGATTACGGGAACTCTTGAAGGGATGTCTCGTGATGAGGCAAAAGAAAAGCTGCAAGATCTTGGGGCAAAAGTATCAGGAAGTATTTCGAAAAAAACATTTGCTCTAATTGCAGGTGAGGGTGGGGGATCTAAGTTGACAAAAGCTGAAAAGCTTGGAGTCACAATATTAAATGATTTTACTTTTTCTGAGCTGTTATCAGACCCTACTAGTTTGCTTGAGGCTGAATAGTTTGCGACCAAAGATTTTGATTTTTTTAAAACTGTCAATATTGATTTTTATTTTTGCTCTAACGGGTTGTGCTACTCGACCTCCAAGTAGTGTTGGTAATGTTTGTAACATTTTTGAAGATAAAAAAGGCTGGTATAAAGCGGCAAGAAAATCGGAAAAAAAATGGGGGTCCTCGATTCCAATTATGATGTCGTTTATTCATCAAGAGTCACGTTTCAGAGCTAGAGCAAAACCTCCGAGAAAAAAAATTTTGTGGGTGCTTCCTGGGCCTCGTGTGAGTTCTGCATTTGGGTTTCCGCAAGCGAAAACCAGTACTTGGAAGTGGTATATAAAAGATACTGGAAATCGCGGTGCTGATAGGGATAACTTTAAAGATGCTATCGATTTTGTGGGTTGGTATAATGCGCGAAGCTCCAAAACAAATAATATAAAACGAGATGATACTTATCATCTTTATCTTGCCTATCATGAAGGCCATGGCGGCTTTGAAAAGAGAACGTTCAGTCGGAAAAACTGGCTGAAAACGGTCGCAAAAAAAGTATCATCGCGATCAATCAGGTATAGTCAGCAACTTAATTCTTGCGCAGAAAATTTGCAAAAAGATAGCTGGTGGCCTTTTTAACTGAATCAATAGAGATTCTTTAACTATCTCTCTTTATGTTCACTGGTAAAAATTTACGGCGGAAAAACAATGGACCAAGAGTCAATAGTTTACGGATGTATAAAAGATTCGGCGTATTACTATCATGAAACAGAGAGGCGGAAGGTTAATAGAGAAGCGATGTTAGACCTTCCTTCTGCGGATGAATGGCCGTTCCTAAGCCATGAAATGTTTGCTATCCCTCGGCTCGAAGGTTTGCACGGACAATACCAAACCGAAGTTATGCACTTTGGTGCATCTTATAAAGCCGTTGAGTATGAATGGGAACAATGGATAGAAAAATTTGAAGAGCTTTTGAGTAATATGTATTGGGTGTCTGCAACGGTTCATTTAGAAACTGAAATCAGTGGTACTCATACCTTTACTTGGAATTCTTTAAAAGATTCACATACACCGGGTTCAGGTGATATGCAAATTCATTGTGAATGGAGTCAAGAAAATGCACTTGGCTTTTAATAGCATTAATTTACGAGACAGTAATATTTGAAATGACATCCATTAAGTTAGCATTTTTCGATGTTGATGGGACATTGATCGGCTCAGATGGAAAGTATTCAGAGCGAACAAAAAAATCCATTGCAAGATTACATGATAATGGAATTAAAACTGCGATTGCCAGTGGCCGACCGCCATTTGCAGCGCAGTTTTTGTTTGATGAGTTAGGGATTAGTGACACAGGATTATTTTACGCGGGTGCCGCTATCTATGATCCAAAAAAACAATCATATTTGAAGTCTAATTTTTTAAATCGTTTAAATAAAGGTCTTGGTGATAATTTCACGTCTACGTTTCACTCCGAGCAGTTAAGCGTGGATTTGCTTCAATTGATATCTGTGATTAAAGAAAAACAACTTTACTCTGAGGTATATACGGAAGACAGTTTTTACACCAAGTGTAAACAATCAGAAATCTATAAGGCACACAGTAAAGTACTAAGGTCAGAAGCCGGAGAGCAAACTTTAGACTCTATAGTTGAGTCTAAAATGGTTTTTAAATTATTAATCGGTACTGATGTTAATCATTGTAGTTTGGCATTGATCGAAAGTGATTTCCCTAACTATGATTTTGCTTATGCAAAAATGGCATCACATCCAAACTGGATGTTTGCCAGTATAACGAGCACATTGTCGAGTAGAAAAAAAGGCTTCGATTATTTGTGTGAAGTGCATGACGTCACATCTGATGAAGTGATTGCTTTTGGTGACGCTCAATCGGACCAGGTTTTTATTGAGAATGCAGGCGTTGGTGTCGCCATGGGAGATGCTCCAAAAGAGGTAAAGCTGTCAGCAAATATTGTGACAGAAACAGCTGATGAGAATGGCGTAGCCAAAATTATTGAGCAGATATTTGGTTAACCGTTTTAATTGATTAAATCTACTAATGAAATATGAAGAAGGGGTCTTAAGAAAAGAATGAATTCAAAAAAACTGACTCGAATGGTTGTTTCATTTGTTGCTATTGTCGGCTGTGTTGCGTTTGTCGTTCTTTCAATGCTGAATTTTGATTTGCCAAGCGATGCTATAGTGTCGCAACTCATTAGTGTCGTTTTATTATTACTTTTTATTGTTGGTCTGGCTGCCTTAACTGGATTTTTAATTCATAAAATATCAAGTAGACATAGACCTGACGAAGACGAAGATTTTTAATTAATCATACCATTATAATTTTAACATTTAAGTAGCTTTTATATAGCATCGGAGATAGTAATGTCAGTAAGTGAGAACACAGTTGTAGACGTATTCAATCAAGCGGTAAAGGAATATCGTACACATCGTGCATTTACTTGCCTCGGTAAAAGTTTAACATTTGAAGACATTGATATATTAAGTGCTAAGTTCGCTTCTTATTTACAAAAAAATACTAAGCTAGTACCTGGCGACAGAATTGCAATTCAATTACCCAATGTTTTGCAATATCCTGTAGCTTTATTTGGTTCGATAAGAGCTGGTCTCGTTGTTGTGAATACAAACCCTCTGTATACGCCTAGGGAAATTAAGCATCAACTTAGTGACTCTGGTGCAAAAGCGTTGGTTGTTTTTGCTAATGTAGCCGCTAGTGCGGCAGAAGTTATCAAAGATACTAATGTAGAAAATGTTGTCATTACAGAAATTGGCGATCTCCATTCTCCATTTAAACGCCTTCTCTTGAATACTGTTGTTAAGCATATTCGTAAGGGTGTTCCCGATTTCGTATTCCCGTCAAAGTGTAAGCAACATTCTTTTCATCAAGTTATCTCCTCATCTGAACCTAATTATAAAACGGTTGTAAGATCCCCAAGTGATGTTTGCGTCTTGCAATACACCGGAGGAACGACAGGAGTAGCGAAGGGAGCAATGTTGACGAATGCCAACTTGGTTGCTAATAAAGATCAAGTGGTTGATCACTTGAGTGGTTTAATTCGTCACAATGAAGATACTTATGTCGCTCCATTACCACTTTATCATATTTATGCCTTTACCTTGCACTGCATGGCTCTATTAAGTAGCGGTAATCATAGCTTGTTAATTCCGAACCCTCGAGATTTAAAAGCGTTTGTTAATGCTATGAAAAAAGAAACGATTTATGGTTTTGCTGGTTTAAATACGTTGTTTAATGCACTTTGCCAAAATGAAGAGTTTAAAAAATTAGATTTTTCACACATGGAGTCGACTTCGTCCGGAGGTATGGCACTTACCTCGGATACCTCTAAACTCTGGCAAGAAATTACCGGTGTTACACCCAATGAAGGCTATGGTTTAACAGAGACGTCACCAGTTGTTTCTTCAAGTCGCCAAGGAGAAATTCAGTCTGGTACGGTAGGGACGCCCGTTAAGGGCACTGAGCTTAAAGTTGTTAATGATAATGGAGAAACACTTGAAGCGGGTGAGGTGGGAGAGCTCTGGGTTAGAGGTCCTCAAGTAATGAAAGGGTATTGGCTAAGGCCAGAAGAGACAGCTAAAGTACTTGATAGCGATGGCTGGTTTAAAACTGGTGATATGGCTATCATTCAAAAAGATGGCTATTTAAAAATTGTTGATCGTAAGAAAGATATGATTTTGGTATCAGGCTTTAATGTTTATCCTAACGAAATCGAAGATATTCTTAGTGAATACGAAGGTATAATGGAAGCTGGCGTCATAGGAATTCCTGATGAACATAGTGGCGAAGTGGTAAAGGCTTTTATTGTTCCCAAGAATGAAAATGTTACTAAAGATGACGTGTTAACATTTTGTAAGAAAAATATGGCAGGCTACAAAGTACCAAAGTCTATTGAATTTGTTTCTGATTTGCCAAAATCTGCGGTAGGAAAAATTCTTAGAAAAGATTTAAAAAAGTTGGATTTGTAATTTTAGTTTTTAATTGCGATCAATTATCCATAGGAAAAAGATAATATCATGACAAACGCTTTAATTTTGTCAGGCGGTGGAGCAAGAGCGGCATACCAAGTGGGTGTTCTCAATGCTGTGAATGATATTTTACCCCCAGAACTAAATAATCCATTTCCAATTATTTGTGGTACTTCAGCCGGTGCTATTAATGCACTTGCCTTGGCGGCGCATTCAGGAAGCTTTGACGAGGCGGCGATAGATTTAAACAAAATCTGGAAAAATATTTCTACTGAAAAAATTTATAAGTCTGGTTGGTACGAAGTTAACATCGGCGTTTTGAGGTTAGTCGGGTCTTTGTTTAATCAAGGTGTTGGTAGAAAAGATCGGCCTCTATCACTGTTAGATAATTCTCCATTACGAGAGTTTTTAACACAAATTATCGACTTTAAAAATATTGAAAAAGAAATTGATTTAGGTCGGCTGGAGGCGATTTGTGTTTCAGCGATGGGTTACACGTCTGGTGAATCAGTCAGTTTTTATCAAGGAAAAGCTGGACTGCAGCCATGGAGAAGGCATCGTAGAGTTGGGCAAGAGGCCCGATTAACGGTTGACCACTTATTAGCCTCATCTGCTATTCCTACTATTTTCCCTTCGGTAAAGATTGATAAACAATATTTTGGTGATGGTGCGATGCGCCAGCTTGCACCTATTAGTCCAGCGTTACACTTAGGTGCAGATGCCGTGTTTGTTATCGGGGTTAGCGGAAATAGAAATCCTGCACATTGGGGGAAAAAAAGAATTTCTCCTAAACACTCTCCGTCCATGGCTCAAATTATCGGCCATATGTTTAACAGTGCTTTCATCGATAGCTTAGAGGGCGATATAGAACATTTAGAGCGAGTTAATAAGTTGTTGTCACTCATTCCTGAAGAAGTTGTTGATGATGGCGGTACTCGGTTACGTCCTGTCAAAACACTGGTGATCTCGCCAAGCCGTGAATTGGATAAAATAGCGGGAAGGAAAGTGAGGTATCTTCCTAAAAGTATGCGCTTTTATATGGGGGCAACGGGTGCGACAGCACGTGGAGGTGGTTCTGCAACGGCGAGCTATTTATTATTCGAAAAAGAATTTTGCGATGAGCTTATGGATCTTGGATATCAAGATGCTATGTGGGAAAAAGAATCGATTCAGGAATTTTTCAATATCTAGCTATCAATTTTTTAGGTCCAAAAAATAACTAATGCTGAATAAAAAAACCCGATTAATCATTTGATTAATCGGGTTTTTTACTTTTTGAAATTAACGTTTATCGTTAGAGAATAAAAAATTATCCAACGTTGCGAATTTCAACCGCTGCTATGCGTTTACCTTCGTCAGCTGCTTTTTGGAACGATTCAATTTCATTGAAGTTTAGGTAGCGATAAATTTCTTTTCCCATACTATCAATTTTTTTGGCGTATTCCATGTATTCAGCAGGAGTAGGAAGTTTACCGAGCACAGCTGATACTGCTGCAAGTTCAGCAGAACCCAAATAAACATTTGCACCGTCACCTAAGCGGTTAGGGAAATTACGTGTTGAAGTGGAAACGACAGTAGAATTAGCTTCAACTCGAGCTTGGTTACCCATGCATAATGAACAACCAGGCATTTCTGTACGTGCGCCTTTGCGACCAAAGATAGAGAAGTAGCCTTCTTCCATTAATTGATGCTCGTCCATTTTAGTGGGTGGACAAATCCAAAGGCGAGTAGAAAGTTCATCATCAGTTGATTCTAATAACTTACCAGCGGCACGAAAGTGGCCAATGTTTGTCATGCAAGAACCGATAAAGACTTCATCAATTTTTTCACCGGCAACCTCAGATAAAACTTTTACATCATCTGGGTCATTAGGGCATGCAACGATAGGCTCTTTGATGTCATTTAAATCAATTTCAATAATTTCAGCGTACTCTGCATCAGCATCCGCTTCCATTAAGTCCGGTTGTGCAATCCACTCTTCCATTTTTTGTGCGCGTCTTTCAAGAGTGCGGACATCGCCGTAACCTTGCTCGATCATCCAGCGTAACATCGTAATGTTAGAAGAGAGGTACTCGATGATAGGTTCTTTGCCCAGCTTAATGGTGCAGCCGGCAGCAGAACGTTCGGCAGATGCATCAGAAATTTCGAATGCTTGCTCAACTTTTAAAGTGGGTAAACCTTCAACTTCTAAAATTTTACCTGAGAAAGCATTCTTCTTGCCTTTTTTCTCAACCGTTAGTAAGCCTTGTTTGATTGCATAAAGAGGAATTGCATTAACCAAGTCACGTAACGTGATACCTGGCTGCATTTCACCTTTAAAGCGAACCAAAATTGATTCAGGCATGTCGAGTGGCATGATGCCGGTTGCTGCTGCGAAGGCAACAAGACCAGAACCCGCAGGGAAAGAAATACCTATAGGGAAACGCGTATGAGAATCACCACCAGTACCAACAGTGTCTGGTAATAACATACGGTTTAACCAGCTATGAATAATTCCGTCACCAGGACGAAGTGCAACACCACCACGAGTCATAATAAAATCAGGTAGTGAATGCTGTGTGTCGATATCAACTGGTTTTGGATAAGCAGCGGTATGACAGAAAGATTGCATGGTTAGATCAGCAGAAAAACCTAGGCAGGCAAGATCCTGTAACTCATCACGTGTCATAGGACCAGTTGTATCTTGTGATCCCACAGTTGTCATTTTAGGTTCGCAATATGTTCCAGGGCGAACGCCTTCCATGTCACATGCGCGGCCAACCATTTTTTGTGCAAGCGTAAAACCTTTTGTTGAGCCAGCAGGTTGTTCTGGTTTACGGAAAAGATCAGAAGGTTCAAGACCTAATGCTTCGCGCGCTTTACCTGTTAAACCTCGGCCGATGATTAAAGGAATACGACCGCCAGCTTGAACTTCATCCAGTAATACATCTGACTTTAATTCAAATTCAGAAAGAGTTTCGCCTTTCTCGTTTAAAATTTTTCCATCATAAGGACGTACTTCAATCACGTCGCCCATATTTAATTTTTCAACAGGAGCTTCAAACACTAAAGCGCCAGCATCTTCCATCGTATTGTAAAAAATCGGTGCGACTTTTCCACCAATACAAATACCGCCGCCACGTTTATTAGGAACACCAGGAATGTCGTCACCTATGTACCACAACACAGAGTTGGTTGCAGACTTTCGCGAAGAACCGGTACCAACAACGTCACCAACAAAAGAAACAGGAAGACCTGATTTTTCTAAATCGTTAATTTGTTTTTCGTTATCTGTAATTCCTTCGCGAGGAACTTTAAACATTGCTTTTGCATGTAGAGGAATGTCAGGGCGTGACCATGCATCAGGAGCAGGTGAAAGATCATCAGTGTTTGTTTCGCCTGTTACTTTATAAACAATTGTTTTAATGCTTTCAGGGACTTTTTTGCGATTAGTAAACCATTCGCCTGCAGCCCAAGACTCAAGAACAGATTTTGCGTGTTCATTTCCGGCATTCGCTTTTTCGTTAACGTCGTGAAATGCATCAAACATTAATAAGGTATGTTTTAATTCTATAGCAGCGAGAGCGGCTAGATCGTTATCATCAAGCGCTTTAACCAACGTTACGATGTTGTAACCGCCGTGCATATTGCCGAGCAACGTAATGGCTTCTTTTCGATTAATTAATGGAGAGCTTGCTTCACCATTAACGATTGCAGAAAGAAAACCTGCTTTCACATAAGCTGCTTCATCTACGCCAGGTGGAATTCGGTTGGCTAGAAGATCAAGTAAAGTTTCTTCTTCACCTTTAGGTGGATTTTTCAATAGCTCGACCAAACCAGCCACTTGTTCTGGCGATAATGGTTTTGGAACAATACCTTCTGCGGCTCGTTCTGCTACATGTTTACGATAAGCTTCTAGCACGATAAATTTTCCTTCTGTAATTCGTTTCTTTTATCAAGCCACTTTTTTAAAGGGGAATAATAAAAGGCATTCGATAATTGTCGACGGTAAAGGAGAAATGATAATTGTTATTGATTGAAGATAGACAGGTTTTTAACAATGGTTCTGAAACCAGAGTCTCCAACATTTCTGCCTCAATCGGGGCGCACATTCTACACTAAGCCACTAAGTCTGTTAAGTTAGGTAGAGCTAACAAATGATGAAAATAACAGATATCAATGTAATCGTAGTCCTGCATTGATAAATGCTCCAAAAGAGAGCGTTTTGATTTCTTTCTTGCTTGTCACCCAGCTCATTTCTACAATGGGGAACTACTATGTTTCTTTGCGAGTGCTACCTCATTGGATAAACCATCTGAAAAGCTGTTACAAACTTCTTCTCGACCACGACCGAGAACCCCTTGTATCGGTGTTTGCTCTACAGGAATAGGCGATAATGTATGCCGTGGCTGCAAGCGTTTTGAAAAAGAGGTCATTAACTGGAATGGCTACACAGATCCTGAAAGACAGGCTGTTCTTGATCGGTTGGACTCATTACTTGTTCAGACAATGAAATCTAAGTTTTTGATTGCAGATGAAAAAAAGCTCGAGACACAGATTCGATATCAGCAAATACAGTTTGATGCTTCAAAAGACCCTTATTGTTGGTTGTTTCAGCTCTTGCGATATGGAGCAGGGCAAATCAATCAGCTGGATAACTTTGGAGTGGTTCTTAACTTGGAATACCACGGTAAATCATTGCCTGAGTTGAAAGCATTGGTGGATCAGGAGTTCTATGAGATTTCTTGTGCGTATCACGAGCGTTATATTGTCCCGGGTGAATCACTTTAGACACCGGCCTGTTTTCAAATCGTTACGAATATTTACCGCATTTTTCTAATTAATGCCTGCCTGATTACGCTACGAACTTAACAGGTGACTGATGCTCCTATACACTATGCGACCTTTTCAGGCGTAAGCCTCTACTGTTTATTAACTCGCCAGACCTCACTTTATTAATTATTAACATAGTGAAGGTAGTGAGTTTTAGCACTATTCAAAAACTATCGGAGAAATTCATGTCCCAAGCCTTCATTTGTGATGCTATCAGAACCCCAATTGGTCGTTATGCTGGTGCTTTAAGTCCTGTCAGACCAGACGATCTCGGCGCCTTGGTGATGAAGCGCTTAATGGAAAGAAACCCTTCGGTGGATCCTACTCAAATCGAAGACATTATGTTTGGTTGTGTCAACCAAGCCGGTGAAGATAATCGTAACGTTGCGCGTATGGCTGGTTTGCTCGCAGGTCTTCCTGTAGAAGCAGCCGGAGTGACCATTAACCGGCTATGTGGCTCTGGCATGGACGCTGTTGGCTCAGCCGCTCGAGCAATCAAGACTGGCGAAATGGATTTAATCATCGCAGGCGGTGTTGAATCTATGTCTCGTTCACCGTTTGTTATGGGAAAAGGCGAAACGGCTTTTGGCCGTAATTACGAACTTCAAGACACAACTATGGGCTGGAGATTCATCAATCCAATACTAAAAGAGCAATATGGTGTTGAAACAATGCCAGAAACGGCAGAAAACCTCGCTGAAAAATTCAACATCTCTCGTGAAGATCAAGACGCTTTTGCTTATCGCAGTCAGCAAAGAGCGGCAGCGGCACAAAAAAGTGGTCGTCTAGCAGAAGAAATTACACCGGTAGAAATTCAGCGTCGAAAGCAAGAGCCATTAATTGTTGATCAAGACGAACACATTCGTGGTAGTACTACTCTAGAAGGTTTGGCTGGTTTACGAGCGCCATTTCGCAAAGGCGGTTCTGTAACAGCAGGAAACGCATCGGGTATTAATGACGGTGCTTGCGCGGTACTACTTGGATCCGAAGTAGCTGTAGAAAAGTATGGGCTAACCCCAAAAGCTAGAATTATAGGGATGCAAGTAGCCGGTGTAGAGCCAAGCATTATGGGTTATGGTCCTGTTCCTGCCGTTAAAAAGCTACTGGCTAAAACAGGATTAACGATCGAGCAAATGGATGTGATTGAATTAAACGAAGCATTTGCTGCACAAGCATTGTCTGTCACACGTGGCCTAGGAATCCCAGACGACGCTGAACACATGAATCCCAATGGCGGTGCAATTGCACTAGGTCATCCTTTGGGAATGTCAGGTGCTCGTTTAGTGACAACCGCCACCATTGAATTACACAAACGTGGCGGTCAATATGCGCTCTGCACAATGTGTATTGGCGTGGGTCAAGGTATCGCCATGATCATTGAGCGTGTTTAATTTTGTAGACGGGCTCTAAGTGCCTTAAATCATTACAAACTCATCGATATATAGTCCTATTGGTGAGTTTGTTTTTAATATTGTTCTCCATTCTTTATTTCTTTCGTCCTAATATTTGGTTCTTATGTCACTAACCGCCATCAATCAATTTTTATTGTGTGAAACTCCAGATCAATGGGTTCAAGATGCTTTAAACAATCAAGAGCTGTTATTACTTGATCATGCGAATTGTGAAAAAAAGGCAGCGAGTACAGCGGTAAATTTAATGTATCGCTATGTCGATAATGTCGACCTACTTAACAAAATGTCACGACTAGCGCGTGAAGAGTTACGGCATTTTGAACAAGTGTTGGCGATTCTTGTTGAGCGTGGCATTACCTATGATCATATTCCTGCGGCAAATTACGCGGGAGAGTTAAGAAAACTAGTTGCTACCTATGAGCCTCAGCGTTTGATCGATACGTTAATCATTGGTGCAATCATCGAAGCAAGATCTTGTGAACGTTTCGCAAAAATCGCACCGCATTTGGATGAGCAGCTGAGTAAATTTTATAAATCATTATTAAAATCAGAATCACGTCACTTCAAAGATTATCTTTCTTTAGCGCAAGATGCTTCAGAAGAAGGAGAGGGCATTGATAACCGAGTTCGTGAGTTTTTAGAGCTTGAACAACAGTTGATCCAGCGAACGGATAAAGAATTTCGTTTTCACAGCGGGCCCGTTACAACTAGATAAATTACTATAAAAATAAAATTTCTCTTTTTTTCAAAAAAATAAAATGTAAGCGCAACCCGATACCGTTTATAAAAATTAAGGCGCAGCTAAAGAACTAGAATAGTTTAGCGAGTAGAGTGCTAATCTTGTTAATCTTGGTATCAAAAAAGAGTACTCCGTACATTTTAAATTATGTAGCAGTTAATCACGATAGACAAAAAAGTCGCGAATATGTCTGAATCCTCGAAACATAGAAAGCTGATGTTGCTTCGACATCGTTTAAATGTCCTGAAAAATATTCCAGCTGGGCTGAATGGTGGAACAGTTACTACGGTGGGCAATAAACCTGAATGGGTTGTACTTTTCAAAAACGGAAATGAAATCCCTGTAGTTAATAAAGAAGCACTTGACGATTATGTACTAGGTCGCAGTCTTCAAGATAAGAATAAAAAGATTGGCAAAGAGAGACCGATAGATAGGCTAAATGCGAACCTTTGCGAACTGTTTCCAAAAATAGAGAAAGTAACGAAAGATCCATTATCTGATTCAAAAAAACTTTCCGTTTCTATGTTCGGTGTACTTATCGGATTAGCCAAGGAGGAGTGCCGCTATATAATCGATAAAGAGTATGCCGCTAATTTTCCGGTGTTACGTTCTTTGTCTCTCACAAAAACAAAGGCTTTAGATTTTTGTCGACGTTTTAGCGGATGTTATTCGCTTTATCGATACGACAATAATCCAGCTGTGCGCGCAAGAAACTATAGTAGCGGCATTCTTCTTCGTGGTGCAGTGTCCATTCGTTACCCAGTTCCTCACAAGCCTTTTGGATCAGCACGAAAAGGTAGTTTAAATGTTCGGGTGAAATTAAATTTACCCTCGTACACCAATAAAAAAGTAAAAGTATATGAATATGATGGGCTAGTTTCTCTCGCAGGAAAGAAATGGTGGTCTTGGGTTTTACAAGGTAGGTTTGGCGATGCGGCCAAAGAAGACTTGATAACTATGTATACCGATGACCTTGTGGATGACAGTACTGCTTTTGCCATGGGTCTTATGCTTACCCAAAATCAAGACGACCACAATTCTCCTCAGTCTTCTGATGTCGTGCTCATGCGACATACCGGTTACACGCTGAGAGAAAAACAAGGCGAGGGCGAAAAGTTTTGGTCTTTGTATCCAGATGAAGATGAGCACATGGAATCTATACCAAAAATAATTGACATGAATGATCAAGAGAGCTGGGAAGCGGCTGATCATCGAGCTTTAGCCATGCTTTTAAGTTCACGAAAACATCGATAATCTAGATAATACACAGCTATTCGACGAAGTTGCTTTCTTCGGAAAACTTGCTTATAACGTTATTTATTTAAATGCCCTGTACAGAAAAGCTAACAATCCCACCCCCTAAAAAAACTTCAAAAATTCATCTAAAATCATAAAAATTTTGGGCTTACAAATTCGTTTTTGTTTTGCAGAATAATAGACTTTCAGCATTGGGGGTCTAATAATATGAATAATCAAGCCATTCCCTATCAGCAATGTACACAACCTAGTGCACTGCCTGTTCCTTCGATTTCAATCCCAGAGTATGACTTGGGAAATATCGTTGTTTCATTCTCAGATATTTATGGGCGAGATGTTATTAATCCGGCGATTTCTGTCATTAAAAATTTTCATCCACAAAGTATCTATAACAGTTTTATAAGCGCAGAATCCTTTGAGTTTTTTCAGCCATTAATTTGGATTGCTACGTATCTTGCAATATTGATTGCCTTAATCACTTTTCTTATCTACATATCTAGAAAATCTGTATTTCGTTTAACACTAGTGATGCTCTTCTCAAGCCTCTTTCTTGGGTTTAGTTGCTATTTAGGATTAAAAAAAATCACTCCATTTTATGTTGCTTTTAAAATTACTGAGAATCAATACTCCGAGATAATTATTAAAACGAATCAATTCTTAGAGATAGTTGCTCGGCTGAAGAAAGTGGATCATTTACCAGAAGTGATAAAAAAAGATCTGATCGGCCTTGAACTTAATTTTAAAAAAGCACAAGTGCATGCTTTTTCGGCAGGTATTAAACATTTTTTAAGTGTGGCTCAAGCAAACGATGCCAACATTGATCACGCCTTATCATTACTAAGTTTAAAATTTAGCGGTTTTAATCTGCAAGAAGAAAATAAACTCCGATCGGCTGTATATTGGGAAGCATCACGCCTTTCATTAGTTAATGGAGAGGTTGAGCGTTCATTATCCTTTGCTAAGCTGGCGCTGAGCTTTAATCATAGCGAGCCGACTCTAGAGCTAGTGCAAAAAGCAACCGCGGCATTTGTCGTTTCAAGTACATCTGCTGGACAATTTTCCAATGCTTTGGAACGTATTGATGATTTAAATCTCGATTGGAATTATTCGATTCAGCAAAAAATAATTGAATATTTAGCCCGTACTCAATTTTTACAGGAACTTGCTGAGACGAATGAGATTAAAGGGGAAGGCCTTGAACAGCTTACTGAGATTTACGAAAAACTTAACGTAAGATTGTCACGACTCTTATTCCACAATGCTCCGAGTACGGTGCTCTCTTGTGATATGGCTGGGATGTACAATTTAGCCGCTGCAAAGTTACTTGATTCTGGTGATGCGGAACAAGCAATTGTAAATTTTTTACGGGCTGAGTCTTTATTACTAGATGGGCCATATACAAAAAGAATGCTTCCACTTGCATATAATGTAGACGGACAACTAAAACTCTCTAAAGATAATAATCAGGCTGCTTTGTCATCTTTTGAAAATGCGTACGAGAGAAACCCGACAAAGGAATATGCTTGCAATGCTGCCACCGCATTAAACGCCTTGGCAGAAACTGAAGGTAATCAGCGAAATTTTTATGAAGCATTCTCTTTACTAAAAAAAGCGGATAGTTTTTGTGCTGACTTGGATCAAACTCGTTTCACAAAAGCAGCGTTGACTCTTTCTCGTGGAGAGTTAGCTATGGCGAGTGGTAACTTTTATCAGGCCAAAAAAGATTTTAAAACTGCTGGAAAACGGAGTGAGTTAGCTGAAATTTCTCGTCAATATCTTTCATCGATAACATTTTCGAAATCTATGCTGAAAAAAACAAATGCGATCCGCGGGATGGAAATACTACCAACTTTTGATGGAATTATCTGCGAGTTTGATGCTGCCAGAATATGTAAAAATATGATCCTATTTAAAAAAGGCAAAGAGATTGGTCGTGTTACTCGTGATTTTAAAAAGTTAATCGTGAAGTTAGAAAAAAGTCCAGGTTCCCATCTGCTAATTCGCGACAATAATTCAGATGGTTATTTTGAAGAGTATGCCTATGTTAGCCGCTATTCTGAGTATGTTTATTACGATCTGGATAAGGACCACAGGCCTGATTGGCTACGTCGTTTTAATGAGGGTAGTCTCACTGAAGATCGGCCTTTATCTGGTGTAGTCGCCATACAATTTAGTGGCGCTATTAACGATGCATCCGATCCATTTTCTGAACCTGATAGTTATTTAATTCTTCGAAAAAACGGTTACATCATCGGACGCTCTGAAACACGAAATAATAATACTTATCCAACCTGGCGAAATGAATTTGTTATTGATTATAAGTGGCGGGATAAACTCAATATTGCTGTATTTGATAAAGATGTGTTTTATGACGATTTTATTGACTCGCTCGAAATAGAGGAGTTACCAACAACAGGTTACAAGGCGACTAATTACAAGCGTGTTGCTCTTGCTTTGAAAGTATCGCCAAGCGATAAGCCTGAAGGTAAATATAAAAATATAACTTCCCAAGATGATATCAATCCTTTTTTGGCGCCAAGCTGGGAAAGTGAATCTACTGATTTGGCAAAGATTATTCAGCATTCGAGAAAAGAGCAGTCACAAGCACAGTTTAGGGCGTTAGTTGCTTCGTTTGTTGCGCCTGAAATTATGTTAGCCACAGTATCACCCCCTTTAAGTTTTTACCGATATTTTGTCATCGGAGTTGGAGGTCATATAGGTACCAATAAAATTCTCACTTATAAAAACTAGGAGTATGTTATGAAAAAAATAATACCATTTTTTATCGTTTTTCTATCAGTTCAACCTGTTTATGCTAATCCAGCAATTAAAATTGCTAAGGATGCCATGATTAAACGGGCAAGTGTCGCTGCTGCGCAAGCTCAGCGTACTGCAGCAATAGCATCTGCTGAACGTGCGCGTAAGGCTTATTCAATGCAACAAAACGAAAGAAGGGTCGCCGCCGCTAATGATAAAATACAAAAATTAGCACCATATAAAGTACCCGTTAGGAGGCAAGCTCCACCGATCGCGAATGATGTTTACAAACGGCCTGTACAAAATGGAAATTCATATGCATTGACAGTAGGTCCGACTGTTTTAAAGAGCAAAATCTCGGGGAAGGTAGGAGAAATTCGAGCTTATAATGATTTACGGTCTTCTGGGTATCGAGTGCGCTCACAGGTAACCGCGTATTCAACTACAGGCCAAAAAAGGGTTATGGATCATGTGATACAAAATCCCTCAACAGGGAAGTTACGCCAGATTGAGGTGAAAACGCTTAAAGCGGAACCAACCCGTTCGCAGGCCAGCTTTGACAAGTCTTTAGCTTCGACAGGTGCAACATTCAAAGGTGCAAACGCTGGTACTCTAAACGGCGTGAGTATGAGCATGCCTACATCAGTGTTGAAATACTGATTCATAAATTAATTATCGTATTCGAAGTGAGTCAGAAGAAATGCGGTTATTAAAAGAAATATTATTAATGATGCATTTTTAAGGCTTAAGCTTCACTTAAAGTAAATCAAGTAATACATAAATTTATTGTTCTTATTTTGTGTATTGCTTGATTTCTTGGTTTCATTTTTAGGCGTTTATAACGCATATAAAACAACCTAAGTAGTAAGGTTAAGGTTTCGCAAAAAAAATCATTGGATTTCCTGATGCTTTGATGTTTTTTTAATCGAAAAAAAGTAAAAGGAAGAAATCCTAACGGAAAAACTAACGTTAACGGACGTTATATCAACAAAAGGACAACTTGTTAGTCCTTGATCTTATCAAAACCCTTCTTTTTCATTACAAAACTTGTCCAATTGATATTTGTATGTCTGGCTTGCGCTAGACAGAATTTATTGAACCAAAAGATTGTAAATAAACACCTTTTGCCAAAATAAAGTATGAATAATTAATCAGTAGAAACATTTTAGCTAATGAGAAATCAGTTTATGTCTCAATTAATCACCCGATTTTCCCCTTTATCCAATAGTATTTCTTATAAGGTGCTAGCGTCATTCATTGCGCTTGGATTCGCGTCTTCCGTCTACGCCCAAGATGAAACTAGCGGCATTGAAAATAGCAGCATCGAAGAGATACAAGTAACAGGCCGTAAGGTCAATCTAGTTGGAGAAGCATCATCCGCTTCAGAAGGTGTTGTCTCTCAAGCTGAAATTGCTATTCGGCCGTTATTGAGAACAGGCGAAGTATTGGAAACGGTTCCGGGTGTCGTGGCAACACAACACAGTGGGCCAGGTAAGGCGAACCAATATTTTTTACGCGGTTTTAATTTAGATCACGGGACAGATTTCGCGACTGTCTTTGAATCTATGCCAGTGAATATGCGAACACATGGCCATGGTCAAGGTTATACCGATTTGAATTTTATTATTCCTGAATTAGTTGGAAAAATCGAATATCAAAAAGGTACTTATTATCCTGGTGTTGGTGATTTTTCCGGAACGGGTACTGTGAGAATGTTTACACGAGACAGTGTCGGCGGACACAATATAAAAATCGGCAGCGATTTTGGAAAAGAAAATTGGAAAAGAGGTTTAGCCTACGGCGAGGTTGAGTTTGATTCACCATCATATGAAAAAAGCAGTTTGATTTACGGCGCAGAAATAGAATTGAGTGACGGTCACTGGGATGATATAGACAGTGACTTAAAGAAAAAAAATCTATGGTTAAAACAACAATGGCAAACGGATAAAAGTCGGCTAGAAATTCTTTTTATGGGTTATGACAATTCATGGAATTCTGCGGATCAAATCCCTCAGAGAGCAGTTGATCAAGGGATTATTTCTCAGTACGGCTCTATTAATACAACGTCAGCGGGTGAGTCGAGTCGTTATAGTTTGTCAACAAATTGGAATTATGAATTATCGAATGGTGATATTAACGCATCATTTTATCTTATCGATTATGAATTAAATTTATGGGCCGATTTTACTTACTTTTTAGAAGATCCTGTAAATGGCGATCAACACAACCAAGTAGATAATCGAAAAATTTATGGTTGGGACGTGTCATGGACGAATGAAGCAAAATGGGGACAATTCAATACAAAAAACACACTCGGCACACAAATGCGTTATGACGATATTGATAAAGTGGGAATTTACAGAACGACGGCTCGCCAACGCACGGGTGTATTTAGAATTGATGCTGTCAAAGAGTGGAGTACGGGGCTGTATTGGAAAAACGAAATGCAATGGACTGATCAATTTCGCAGTGTATTGGGTGTGCGCTACGATTACTTTGATTTTAGTGTAGATCCTCTCGAAGCCGATTTTGCAAGTTCGTTGTTAGTCAACGGTGGCGATGCGAATGCAAATATTACGACAGCGTCGTTAAGCCTCATTTATGCATTTAATTCAGAAGTAGAAGCGTACTTGAGTGTTGGTGAAGGGTTTCATAGTAATGATGCGCGGGGTACAACGATTGAACTTGATCCTGTGAGCGGTGATCCCGCCGAAAAAGTTGATCCACTGGTTGAAACATTAGGCTATGAATTTGGCTTAAGAACATTTTTTGATGGTAGTTTAAATGCATCTATTGCCTTATGGGCTTTAGATATTGATTCTGAATTAGTCTTCATTGGCGATTCAGGAACGACAGAAGATACCGGAGTTGGTAGTCAGCGAAACGGTATTGAGCTAACGGGATATTATTACCTGAATGATGTGTGGACGCTTGATGTTGAATACGCATTGTCGAATGCAGAGTTCAATGAGGCAGTGGATGGCAGTCGCGATATACCAGGAGCGCTAGAAAAAGTTTTCAGTGCTGGAGTCAATGCAAAATTCAATGACGATTTCTATGCAAATCTTCGTCTCCGTCATTTTGGTGAATACGCATTAGATGGTGGAAGAACAGCAGATGCGAGTACGATTGTTAATTTGCGATTAAACTATGCGTTTACCTCTCAGTTAGAAGCTTCATTGGATATTCTTAATTTATTTGATTCAGACGATCGAGATATTCAGTACGTTTATGAATCACAATTAGCCACCGAAGCTTCGCCGGTTGAAGATTTTCACTTTCATGTTTTTGAGCCGAGAAGTTTTCATCTCAATGTCAGCTATACGTTTTAATTGATTCTTTTTACATTGATATAGCTGCTTTAGATGGTTGCATAAATAGGCGCTATAACTATTGTTATAACCACTGTTGTAAATAGTTTCTTTGATATAAATTTTTCTTTAATATAAATAGTCCCTTAGATTAGCTTCAGTTTTCCTCTACAGATTACATGTTGAAGCTAATACATCCTTGCCCGGTTACACTGAATTAAAGTCCCAGTGTAATGCGGGCTTTTTTATGTTAAAAAGCCACAGGGTATTAACTGTTTTTAAAAGTGCAAAGAGATACATGCCTGCTAACCGTTCTCGCTTAGATCGATTCATTTCTCGTCAGACGGGAATGAGTTTACGTGATGTTAAATTATTGCTTTCTCAACAGCGAATTGTTGTTGATGGTGAAAATGCAAACTCGACTAATCAATTAGTCGATAAGTTTTCTCGTATCGAAATTGATAAACAGGTACTTCATTATTTAACGCCTAAGTACATTATGCTGAACAAACCTGTTGGTGTGGTTAGTGCTACCAATGATGATAATCATACAACAGTGATTGATCTTATTCGGAACCAATTTTCTGGTGTAGAAGAATTGCATATCCCTGGCCGGTTAGACTTCAATTCTTCCGGCTTGCTGTTACTCACTAACGATGGACGTTGGTCCAAAACACTGAGTGATCCATGCTTTAAAGTGAAAAAATGTTATGAAGTGACATTAGAAAAACCGATTGAAAATAAATATCTAGATGCATTTGCTGAAGGTATCTACTTTAAGTTTGAAGATATAATCACTCAACCTGCAAAATTAGAAGTGCTGAGTCCGCATACGGCAAAAGTTCATTTGATTGAGGGAAGGTATCATCAAATCAGGCGAATGTTTGGGTATTTTCAAAATAAAGTGCTGACATTAAACAGAATCTCTGTGGGTAACCTTGATTTAGATAAGAGCTTAAAAATCGGTGAGAGTAGGGCGCTGACACAAAGTGAAGTAAAAGATATTTTTTAGCGTATAATCTCGTTTTTTCCGTTACCGCCTATATTGAGCTGATTCGACGTATTATCCATGTCCCGTTCTTCCTCACATTCACACTCAATTGTAAACAATACTACCTACCATGACGTCATCATTCTTGGTGGAGGAGCGGCAGGTTTGTTTTGCGCATTAACTGCCGCGAAGCGTGGTCGTAGTGTTTTGGTGCTTGAAAAAGCAAATAAAGCTGGCAAGAAAATCTTAATGTCAGGTGGGGGAAAATGTAATTTTACTAACTATGTAGTAGAGCCAGAAAATTATATTTCTCAAAACCCACATTTTTGTAAATCTGCATTAAAGCAATTTACTCAATGGGACTTCATAGCGATGGTAGAAAAACAGGGAATAGCGTATGAAGAACGAAAACATAGTCAACTATTTTGTAAAAATTCGGCAAAAGACATCCTTCACATGTTACTCAACGAATGCAATGAGTTTGGCGTAACAATAGAAGTGTTAGCGGATGTTCAAGTGGTTCGTGATCTAGAGGCTAAGAATCTAGAATCTAACAATCTAGAATCTAACATTTTAAAAGCTAGCAATCTAAAATTTAGCGATGACATGAATAAAACGACGATGAGATATTGTGTTGATTATCTGCAAGCCGGAGTAAAGCAAACAAAAAGCTGCCATTCTTTAGTTGTAGCTACTGGCGCATTGTCAATACCGACTTTGGGAGGTAGCGGAGTAGGTTATGAGATTGCCACACAATTCGGTTTAACGTTGTTAGATTGCCGTGCTGGACTCGTTCCGTTTATGTTTACAGATGCGATGAAACCAATATGTGAAAGATTATCAGGTGTCTCATTAGACGTTGAGGTGTCATGCCCTGATCATACACAGGCAATACGTTTTCGCGAAAATTTATTATTTACTCACCGTGGTATTAGTGGCCCTGTCATGTTACAAATTTCAAACTATTGGCAGCTAGGAAAAAGTATAGAAATAAATTTATTGCCAGATGATGATGCTGTTGAGTTATTAATCACAGCGAAGAGCCAGAATGCAAAAAATAAACTATCGACTGTGTTAGGCCAGCGATTAGGAAAGTCATTGACTAAAGAGTTAGAAAGGCTTTGGTGGAGTGAAGAATCCAATAAGCCGATAGCTGAGTTTAGTGATAAGGTATTAGAACAAATTGGAGATAACCTTAATCGTTGGCAATTAAAACCGTCGACAACAGAAGGTTATCGTACTGCGGAAGTGACTCTCGGTGGCGTAAACACTGACGGTATTAGCTCTAAGACAATGGAGGCGAAGAAACAAGCAGGTTTATATTTTATTGGTGAAGTTGTGGATGTCACAGGGCATCTTGGTGGTTTTAATTTTCAATGGGCATGGTCGTCAGGGTATACAGCGGGAATAACCGTATAAATTTTTGGAGTTTTTGAGTGCAAACAAGTGATGTTATTAATGAAACAAAACAATGGGTAGAGAATGTCGTCATAGGTCTGAATCTTTGTCCGTTTGCAAAAAAAGAATTTATTAAAGAAAGAATTTTATTCTCTGTCACTGATGCAAAAAATGAAGAAGAATTGCTAATGGATTTAAAAGCTGAATTGGAGGCTATTCAATCCAATTATAATATCGAAACAACGTTGTTGGTTCACCCGTATGTGCTTGGTGATTTTTATGATTATAATGATTTTTTATCGTTAGCTGATTCATTGCTGAATGAGATGGAATTAGAGGGTGTTTATCAAATCGCAAGTTTTCATCCAAATTATCAATTTGCAGATACGTTGCCTGACGACATTATAAATTACTCCAATAAATCGCCATATCCAATGTTGCATATTCTAGCAGAAGAGAGTGTTGAAAAAGCAGTTGAGACATATCCCGACATAGGTAGTATTCCAGAGAATAATATAAAAAAATTAGAGTCTATCGGGTTAGAGGGTATAAAAAAATTACTCTGAATTTGATACTTTATTGATTATCTCCATTTAACGCTTCCGAATGCAATACAGTTTTGTTTGGCAATAAAGCCAATATTTCTTCTGCAATTTTTATATTTAAAAGACCTGAACGCATAAAAGCTGTTGACGGCTGTATTCCCATCATCGCACTGTAGCATTTTGAAAAATGTGCTGTACTGGCAAAACCAGACATTAATGCTGACTCTGTAACAGAGTGTCCAGTGGCCAGGTATAACGAACCGACAGAAATTCTGTATCGTAATCGATATTTGGTAATTGGAATTCCAATTTGGCTTTTAAATAATTTAACTAAACGTGATTCGGAGAGATGGACTTCTTCAGCAAGCTTGTTAATTGGAATGTTATCTTTTGCCGTTGAGTTGATGCGTGCTATGACTTTTAAAACTCTGCTGTCAAATTCTTTAAGAACTTTTTCCCTTAACTCTTCGGGGATTAATAAGTTATGCACCAAGTCATAAGTTTCTTTAATCGAAAGGTTCTCTTTATGAATTCTGTTTAGTAGTGTGATTAATTCATCTTCATTAGGAAGGTTATAATAGACGTTATCATCTTGATTCAGCATTTGTTCTTTTACAGCTGAATATATTTGATTGGCCGGAGACATATATAAGATAGCCATAACAGCATCATTATCATGGTTGAGGCTGGCCATGTTAATGATAGTGCCTGCTCTAATTAAAAAGACTTTGCCAGAAAACTGAGATCCATCGCTTCTCGTCGTTGTCACTTCTCCTTTGAGGCATACAATGAGCTGATCAGAAGCAACGGTGTAGCTACGTGTTGGACGGTGAGATGTAGCTATTAATAAGGTGCTATCTCTCCAAATAAAAACACTTGGAACTGAATTATTTTTCATGTATTGAATCGATTTAAGAATGTTTTTTATTTTTGATTCCGATAGGGAAATTATTATTATGGCATTTTGATAGTATCTAAGTGATTAATCAGATACAAAAATGCATAGTCAATATCGAGAATTATTGTTGCCAGTATCGGTGTAATTATTGTTATAAGTAACGTTGTAAGTATTGCTGTAAGTAATGAAGTAATTGTTGCCGGAAGTATTTCAAACGGAGTACGAATATACAAGCCTTTTAGGAGGAGTCAAGAATCGTTTGACGATTGTAATGCTTAAAACTATGGGGTCATGATAAGTATCACAGAATTTCAAATTTATTGAAAAAATATGTGATAGTACTTATGTGATAGCAACTTATGTAATAGCAACTAAAAAAAGATATTTCATTAATAAATTAAAGGTTATTAAAATCTCAACCAATAAAATAACTGATTGAGATAGTGCGTTAAAATTTGTTTGTATTAAAAACTATTTATTTTTTAAACGTTAAATTTTTGCGTAAGCATGTCCACCATCAACAGCAATCGTATCTCCAATAACATAATCACCTGCTTTTGACGCAAGATAGATTGCTGCTCCAGCCATATCTTCTGGTTTGCCAATTCTTCCTAGGGGAGTTATCTTGGCAACATCATCAGCATGGTCTCTAGCAGCCGTGTTCATATCAGAAGCGAATGGACCCGGAGCAATTGCAGTCACAATAATTTTTTCTTTTACTAATCGAGCGGCAAGACGTCTAGTGAGATAAATAAGTGCCGACTTTGAAGCGTGATATGAATAGGTATCCAGCGGGTTTAGTCGAATACCATCGATAGAAGCAATGTTAATGACCTTGGCGGGAGTGCTTTCTGATGCACCGGCTTTTAACAATGAGTGCATTGCCTGTATTAAAAAGAAGGGTGACTTTACATTTAAGTTCATGACCTTATCCCAACCGCTCTCAGGAAAGTTATCAAAGTCTGAATTCCATGCGGCGCCAGCATTGTTGACGAGAATATCTAAGTGGTTTTCATGGGATTTATAATCTTCCATCAGTGCTTTGCAACCGTCAACAGTAGAGATGTCTTGAGGTAAAGCGATACAGCGGTCATTACCTACAGAAAGTTCTTTGGCGGTCTCGATACATTGAGCGGCTTTACGAGACGAAATATACACTTTTGCGCCTTGCGCAATAAAACCAGCAGCAATCATCTTTCCGATTCCTCGTGATCCACCGGTAACCAGTGCCGTACGGCCTTCTAGAGAAAAAAGATTTTCAAACATTGAGATGTCCTGTTTTTAATGGTTATTTTAAAAGCTAACAAAATGGAATTATTGATAGCGATTGGGTTGAAATGTTACGGGAATAACTTAGCAATAAAGACTAATAAGCCCAAATAGTTAACACGGTATTTTCTTTTGCTTTCTTGTTCGAGTCAAAAGGTTATGAAAGTTTAAGGGCTTTCGATTTACTCGACATCAAGCAATAGTAGTGATTCAATAGCCAATCATTAATATTTATTGTTGATTATAAAGTCCCATCGATAAGTTGTTGATGACGTTGAGTGCGACGTGACAATTGACACTGATAAGTAAAAAGGAAATAAGTTGAAAGATGGATATAAGACAATTTACACAACTTGATCAAGAACAAGTGATTTCGCTTTGGAAAGTTTCTGGCCTGACTGTACCATGGAACGATCCAGAAAAAGATATCTCACGAAAATTGAAAGTTAACCCAGAATTGTTTTTGGTGGCAGAAGAGAATGAGAAAATAATAGGGAGCATCATGGGTGGCTATGATGGTCATCGTGGATGGATAAACTATTTAGCTGTTTGCCCCAATCATAGGAAAAAAGGCATTGGTAAAAAACTAATGTTACATGCAGAAGAAAAAATAAAAGAGAAAGGGTGCCCCAAAATAAATTTACAGGTTCGTGAAAACAATACTGATGTTATCGCTTTTTATAATGCGATAGGGTATTCGGAGGATAAAGCAATCAGTTTTGGAAAGCGGTTAATTGAGGACCTATGATGAATCAAACGTTAGGTAATAGTAACTCATATCAAATTCGGATTGATGATCTTAGTGGTATTGAGATTGCTCGATTACTTCAAGAGCATTTGGATCATATGGCTGAAATGTCTCCGCCTGAAAGTATTCATGCGCTTGACTTAGAGTCTTTAAAAAAACCAGAGATAACATTTTGGACTTCTTGGAGTGAGACTTCATTAAGCAGTTCAGAGCTGATGGGATGTGGAGCATTAAAAGAGTTAGACCCTGAGCATGGTGAAATTAAATCCATGCGGACATCAGAACGGCACAGAAGAAAAGGAGTCGCCGCATCACTTCTGGAATATATAATCCAGGAGTCTGTTAGACGAAAGTACAAGCGCTTGAGCCTAGAAACGGGTTCAATGGACGGCTTTATTCCTGCTAAGAAAATGTACCAGCGATTTGGATTTATAGAATGTGAGCCTTTTGCTGATTATCAATTAGATGTAAATAGTATTTTTATGTCGAAGCTGTTGTAATAGAGGCGATTATAATGAGAATTTAAGCAGTAAATTTGTAACTGTAATCTACAGGAATAGGGAATTCCGAATAAAAATTGTATGTTCATCTTTTAATTATAATAATTTGGAGTTCCTATGAATCAATTCAAAACGAAAATATATAGAAAAGCCTTCTCGGTAGTTCCATTATTTATTTTAATGACTATATCCTCTTTATCTTTTTCTGCGGATAAAAAAAATAATATTCCAGATCTAGATCTTACTATTTATCATATTGAAGGCCGGCGCTCTGAACGTATTGTCTGGTTATGCGAAGAGCTGGGACTACCTTATAAGCTTGTTTACACTCAAGGAAACTTAGCCGCTTCTGCGAAAGCAATTCGAGAAATTAGCCCGTTAATGACTGTTGCTCCTACAGTGACCTTCGGTGATCAAGTTGTGGTTGAATCCGGAGCAATTATGGAGGTATTACTAGGAAGATATGGTGACGGTCGTTTAATGCCTGCTGTTGACTCGTCTGATTATCCTTATTATTTACAATGGATGCATTTTGCAGAAGGTTCTTTAGCCGCGAGAATAATAGCTGATTATCGTGTTGAGCTCACAAAGCAAAGTTTAGGTCACAAGAAGAAAGACCCTCGCTCACGATTAGTAAATGGCGTTGATGTGATTGTCTTTGCAGAAGATTTCTTGAGCCGTAATAATTATTTTGGTGGTAAAGAATTTTCGGCTGCGGATATCATTATGTTGTTCCCGATTAATATTGCAGAATCTTTTGGTGTAACTCCTTTAGACGCCTATCCTCATATTTTGGCGTGGCGTGAAAAAATTATGGAGCGTCCGGCTTATAAAAGAATGATTGCTAAAGCTCGTCCTGATGGAATACCCGGTGCTCCTAAGGCGCTTAAAAAATAATAATGATTGAGTGTGGTATATGCCTCACTATGCCACACTCTATGAGTTTTGATCACTTCGATCTATTTTAATTCTTAAAAAATTGGTTGTTATGATACGAATATTACCAGTTGATAAAGGCGATATAGAAGCCTGTGATAATTTAGCACTGGCAAGCGATGAGCTATTAATCCCTCATATCAAAGAGTTGTTGTCATGGCTACAGGATATGAGTTGGCCTGTGGCAAGAAAAATTTCTTCTCGCTTGTCTAAATTAGGTCTGGATTTAGTTCCGGAGTTACGAGAGATTTTAAATTCAAAGGATGAGGTCTGGAAGTATTGGGTGATTTCTAGATTTTTATATGATGTCAATAATACAGTTTACGATGCGTTGTTTTTTAATTTAAAAAGAATTCAAAACCACCCGACACCAACTGAAAAAAAAGAATTACTTGATGTTGAAGTAGACCTCCTTATTAGATCAAGAAAAACTATTAAACATATCGTTAGCTCGGATGACGTACAATCGAGTGTTGTTAATATTTCTAGTAGGGCAGTAAAGAATAAATCGCCGATTCATTCCGTACCTGTTCTAGATGGAGGTTCTGTTTGTTCTGAAAAAGCAATAATTGTTTTAAATGGTTATCATTTTGAAACGCTGGAAGAGTTTTATGATGAGCTAGAATCTTCATTCGCTGTGGGATATGAATGGAATCGAAACCTAGATGGATTTCATGAAATACTAAAAGACAGATTAAAAAAATCTTCAAATGGATTTTTAATACGCTGGAAAAACTCTGCTATATCTCAGCAGAAATTAGGGTATGGGGAGACAATAAAACAACTCAAAAAAAGATTGCAAAGCTGCCATCCGTTAAAAAAGAAAATTGTTCTAGATGCTATTAACAAGGCTGAAAAAGAAGAAGGGCTAACTGTGTTTGATTGGATAGTCCAAATTATTAAGTTTCACACGGAAGAGCGCTTAACTGTTGAAGGAAAAATAGAACTAGAGCTGATCTAACTTCATTCTTAATGCGCTTGTTTTTCACTATTTTTTTTTAATTCTTGGTTCCAAGTAATGATATGCAAAATTTTCTGTATCGGTGGCTAATTTTTGTTGGTTTAACACATTTTGTTTTTGGCATTTTTTTTACTTTTGTTACAAAAACATCATTAATGACACCCTATTTAAATAATGTATATAGTGTTTTTTTGATCTCGCCAACTACTGATATCGACAACTTTATTCGCTCTATATTCCAGTTTCTGGGGCCAACCATAGCCAGTTGGGGGCTCTTGCTATCTGTTGTCGTGTCTTTTTATCGCAACAATGGAACTGGTAGAGATAAAAAAATAATTTGCCTGGCGATTCTTACATGGTTTATTTTAGATACGAGTATTTCTTTGTCGCAAGGTTTGTTGTCTCACTTGGTGGTGAACAGCATAGTTTTTTGTGCAATATTTCCGCCTTTCATTTTTCTTAAGTCTTTAGCTGAAAATCGTTACATTTAATAGCTATTAGTTGAACGTATTTTTAAATGATTTTTGGTCAGCCAAAATTAGAATAAAGGTAAATGATATTGTGCCAAATGCCTCATTATTCATATAGCATAAAAATTTAATTTACTAATAGTCAAAATAAAGAAAAATATTAGGAGCATAAAAATGAAATTAGAATCGATAGCGCTACATCATGGCTACACGTCAGAAGCGACAACCAAAGCTGCAGCCGTTCCTATTTATCAAACGACGTCATTCACATTTGATAATACACAACATGGCGCAGATTTATTTGATCTAAAGGTTCCTGGTAATATTTATACTAGGATAATGAATCCCACAACCGATGTATTGGAGCAACGTCTTGCAGCTATGGAAGGTGGAATAGGGGCGTTAGCTGTCGCATCTGGTATGGCTGCAATTACCTACGCATTACAATGTATTTGCGAAGTTGGTGACAACATTGTGAGTACAAGTCAACTTTATGGTGGCACATATAATTTATTTGCACACTCTTTACCTAAGCAAGGTATCGAAGCAAGAATGATTTCTCATGACGATTTTGAAGCTTTTGAGAAAGCAATTGATGAAAAAACAAAAGCCGTTTTTTGTGAATCAATAGGTAATCCTGCTGGCAACATTGTTGATATTCAACGCTTAGCTGAAATCGCTCACAAGTATGGCGTCCCATTAATTGTTGATAATACAGTTGCAACGCCGGTGTTGTGCAAACCTTTTGAGTTAGGAGCAGATATTGTTGTCCATTCACTCACAAAATATATTGGTGGGCACGGTACATCTATAGGCGGTGCGATTGTCGATTCAGGAAAATTTGATTGGGTGGCTCATAAAAAGCGCTTCCCCATTTTGAATAAACCTGATCCCTCATATCACGGCGTTGTTTACACTGAAGCACTTGGGCCAGCTGCTTATATTGGCCGTTGTCGAGTAGTGCCTTTGCGCAATACGGGTGCTGCTATTTCACCGATGAATTCATTTCAAATTCTTCAAGGTTTAGAGACGCTTTGTTTGAGAATGGAAAGGCATTGTGAAAATGCTGAAAAGTTAGCGGCTTACCTCGAAGGTCATGAAAAAGTATCGTGGGTGAATTATGCTGCATTACCAAATAGCCCTTACCATGACGTATGTAAAAAAATTACTCATGGGCAAGCGTCTGGTATTTTAAGCTTTGGTATTAAAGGAGGAGGTGAGGCGGGTGCACAATTTATCGATGCATTACAAATGATTTTGCGTTTAGTCAATATTGGAGATGCAAAATCTTTAGCGTGTCATCCAGCTTCAACCACACATCGCCAATTAAATGAAGAGGAATTAGCGGCAGCTGGTGTTAGTGCGGATTTAGTCCGTATTTCAGTAGGTATTGAAAATATTACTGATATTATAGCGGATGTTGAACAAGCGCTTGCGGCAGTCAAATAGTTAATCTATTGATGACGAGTATGCGTTTTTTTTTATTTATATTTTCCATGATCTTAAATGAAAAGCATCTTTTTTATTTTCATCAACATCTAAACACCATGCATTTTCATCCCAGTCGCCAAGTACTATTCTTTCTTTTTTGGTATTGTAAATATTATGGCGATTAGGGCGGTGGGTGTGACCATGTATTAATGTTGTTGCTTCGAATTCTGTTACAGCAGAAGTAACAGCATCTTCACTGACATCCATAATATCTTCAGCTTTTCTGCTACTCATGGTTTTACTTTGTTGGCGGAGCTGTCGGCCAAAAGCCCTGCGCTCTTCAAGAGACTTGCTTAAAACAGTTTTCATCCATTCCTGACTGCGAGACTGTTGGCGAAAGGCTTGGTATTCAATGTCGTTTGTACATAGCGTATCACCATGCATCAACAGTAGTCGGTGCTCATTAATTGTTAATAATGTGGGATCATCTAAAAGAATCACTCCAGCATTTTTTGCAAAATCATCGCCGATTAAAAAATCGCGATTGCCTCGCATAAAATAAACGGGGTTTCCTTGTTGAGAAAATGCTTTTAACTTTTTTTGTACTTCGATAACAAAAGGATCATCGTCATCATCGCCAATCCACAATTCAAAAAAATCACCGAGAATGTAAAGCGCTTTTACTTCTTTTTTTGAGGTGAGGTTATCGAGGAATTTGTAAAAGGCGTTAGTGATGGAAGGACGAGAAGCATCAAGGTGAAGGTCCGAAATAAATAAAATCACAAAGATGCCTTTCTTAATAAATTTTTTGAATTTGTTTAAATGAGAAAGTTTAAGCTACAGTAACTCTTTCAATGATAACTGGCTCAACAGGGACATCCTGATGAAATCCGGAATTACCTGTATCGACAGAGCGGATTTTTTTCACTGTATCCATGCCGTCTGTGACTTTGCCGAAGACACAATAACCCCAACCTTGTTGGTCTTTACTGGTGTGGTCTAAAAAGTCATTATCTTTAATGTTGATGAAAAATTGAGCAGTGGCGCTATGAGGATCCATGGTGCGCGCCATGGCAAGAGTACCGAGTGTGTTCTTTAAGCCGTTATCGGCTTCATTTTCAATGCTATCGCCAGTTTCCTTCTCTTTCATGTCGGCATCCATTCCACCACCTTGGATCATAAAACCGTCAATAACGCGGTGGAAAATGGTGCCTTCGTAAAAGCCATCTTCGGCGTATTTTTGAAAGTTTGCAGCTGTTTTAGGCGCTTTTTCGTGGTCTAGTTCGATTGTGATGTCGCCATGGTTGGTGTGAAGGGTGATCATGTGTCGCTCCAATTGATGCGCAGGTAAAATTCTTGCGTATTTATGATGTAGGGTGGTCGAAGAGGAGGCTATAATACCCAGTTCAAGAGGATTCTCAAGTGCCGAGCCAATTCGCTGAACTAGCTAGCTTGGCAACTGAGAATCCTGTCTATATTTGTTTGATTCTTCTATAGAATCGTTACCTCAATTAAAGAATAGCTAAGAGTTGCCATCATCGAATGACTGAAAATAAACCCCCATCTAACGAAGAACCCACCAAACGCAAACATTTTATTGAGCAATTGATCGAAAATGATTTGGAATCAGGAAAAATTACAAAAGTTGTGACCCGATTTCCACCAGAGCCAAATGGATATCTTCACATTGGTCATGCAAAATCGATTTGCTTAAATTTTGGAATGGCAGAAAAGTTTGGCGGCGATTGCCAGTTACGTTTTGATGACACTAATCCAGCAAAAGAAGATCAAGAATTTGTAGAATCGATACAAGAAGATATTCGTTGGCTGGGTTTTCAATGGACTGGTGATGTTCGTTATACCTCCAATTATTTTGATCAGTTGTATCAGTGGGCAATCGAATTAATTAAAAATGGCGATGCTTATGTCTGTGATTTATCTGCCGATGAAGCACGAGAATATCGTGGCACATTAAAAGAGCCAGGAAAAAACAGCCCTTATCGTGAACGTACTGTTGAGGAAAATTTATCATTGCTCGAAAAAATGCGAACCGGCGAGTTAGAAGAGGGCAGTTGCTCATTGCGTGCAAAAATAGATATGAGTTCGCCAAATATTAATTTGCGTGACCCTATTATGTATCGCATTAAAAAAGCAACGCATCATCAAACGGGTGATAAGTGGAGTATTTACCCTTCCTATGATTTTGCACACGGTCAAAGTGATTCTATTGAAGGCGTTACTCATTCTTTATGCACGTTAGAATTTGAAGATCATCGTCCTTTGTACGAATGGTTTTTGTCGCATCTTGATACACCAGCCTCTCCAAAACAAACTGAGTTTTCTCGTTTGAATCCTAATTACACGATTACGAGTAAGCGAAAATTAAAACAACTCGTCGATGAAAACCATGTTGAAGGTTGGGATGATCCTCGAATGCCAACGATTTCTGGTTTACGCCGTCGTGGTTATACGCCTGCATCTATTAGAAACTTTTGTGAGGCAGCCGGTGTGACACGCTCGCTAGGCGTGACAGATGCGAGCATGCTCGAATATGAAATTCGCGATGACCTAGATAAAAACGCACCGCGTGCTATGTGCGTTCTCAACCCAATTAAATTAGTGTTAACCAATTACCCTGATAACAAAGAAGAATTTGTGACAGCTCCAGGCCATCCGAATCGTGATGATTTAGGAGTAAGAAGACTACCGTTTTCAAAAGAAATTTATATTGAAGCAGAAGATTTCAGAGAAGAAGCCAATAAAAAATATAAACGTTTGGTGTTAGGTAAAAAAGTTCGCTTGAGAAATGCTTACGTTGTTCAAGCAGAAAGCGTCGTTAAAGACAGTGAAGGCAACGTTACCGAAGTTCACTGTTCATGCGATATGGATACATTAGGTAATAATCCTGCTGATGGAGTAAAACCAAAAGGAGTTATTCATTGGGTTAGTGCAAAAAATAATTTGAAGTGTCAAGTGAGATTGTACGATCGATTGTTTACGGAAGAGGCTCCAGATGCAGGAGGAAAAGATTTTCTGCAGTCAATTAATCCAGAAAGCTTGAAGATTGTTGATGATTGCTATGCAGAAGTATCTTTAAAATCGGCAACAGTCAATGATCGTTTTCAATTTGAGCGTGAAGGTTACTTTTGTTTAGACAGCCAACATACGTCTCAAGAGCTTCCTGTTTTCAATAGAACAATTGGCCTGCGCGATAGCTGGGGAAAAAAGGAATCTAACGGGTAAACTTAAATTTTTAATTTGAATGTCGAGTCCGTATTGAACGGCTAGCACTGAAAGATAAAGCTCTAAAAATAAAGACTAAATGGATGAAAGATAACGATATGCCACTGATTATTTACAACACGAAAACGCGAAAAAAAGAAACGTTTGAGCCAATTGATCCAAGCCGAGTCACTATGTATGTTTGTGGACCTACGGTATATAACTTTGCTCACATTGGTAATGCTCGCCCAGTCGTTGTGTTTGATGTGTTTTATCGTTTGCTACAAACGATTTACGATAATGTCATTTATGCACGAAACATTACCGATATCGACGATAAAATAATGGCATCTGCAAAAGCAGAGGGCGTTGATATTAAAACAATTTCAGATCGTTTTGAAAAAGCCTATAACGAAGATATGGGCGCGCTCAATGCATTGCCGCCCACGTTAACGCCTCATGCAACAGATCACTTGCCGGAAATGATTGTGATGATGGAAACACTGATTGCGAAGAAACATGCTTATGTTGCAGAAGACCACGTGATATTTTCTGTTGAATCTATGCCTGAATACGGAAAACTATCGAATCGAAATTTAGATGACATGATGGCAGGAGCGCGTGTTGAAGTTGCTGGTTATAAAAAACACCCCGGTGATTTTGTTTTGTGGAAACCCTCGAAAGAAGATGAACCTGGTTGGGATAGCCCTTGGGGACGAGGGCGACCGGGTTGGCATACAGAATGTGTCGTGATGATTGAATCACATCTGGGGAATAGTATTGATATCCATGGTGGTGGAAAAGATTTGATTTTTCCTCATCATGAAAATGAATTAGCGCAAAGTCATTGTGCTCATGATGGTGATCAATATGTACGATATTGGATGCATAATGCTTTCATGAATATTGATGGCGAAAAAATGTCTAAGTCGCTTGGAAATTTTAGAACAGTAAGAGACCTGCGTGGACAGTTCAACCCAGAAACATTACGTTTTGCGATCATGTCTGCTCATTACCGTTCTACATTAGACTTTTCTAAAGATTTACTCGATCAAGCAAAATCGAGTTTAGATAGTTTGTATACCGCATTGCGCGAAGTTAAAGCTGTTCCAGCAGATGAGTCAGTTGATGTTAAAAATACTAAAGTGTATGCGGCATTACTTGATGATATTAATACTCCCATTGCGATCAGCGAGTTGCATGCGCTAGCAAAACAAATGAATAAGTCCTCTGATGAAGATAAACCTCGCTTAAAAGCAGAACTTGTTAAATCGGCTGAGCTGCTAGGCTTGTTATTTCAAGATCCTGATGTTTGGTTTACGGCGGCCAGTGACGATAATGCAATTTCAGAAAATGATATCGTCTCTCTCATTGCTGAACGGGACCAAGCCAAAAAAGATAAAAATTATTTCCGCGCTGATGAAGTTCGCGAAGAATTAAAAGCCGCTGGTGTTATCTTGGAAGACAGCCGTGAAGGGACTAAATGGCGCAGGGAATAATAAAAAAATTATAGAAATAAAAACAATTATTGGTCGTAATCATTAATTAAAAAATATTGAGGTAATGATGAGCTACAACATTGAGCAAAGATTTCGTCGGTTACGAAAAACACCTGCCATTCGCGATCTTGTTCGCGAAACACATGTTTCTACTGACGATTTAATTCTTCCTTTATTTGTTGAAGAAGGTATTGATAAAAAAGTTGAATTATCAACTATGCCTGGCGTTTATCGTTATTCCGAAGCAGAGTTGCCGAGTGTCGTTCAGCGCGTTTGGAAGAAAGGCATCAAAAGCATTATGTTGTTTGGTGTTTCTCATCATAAAGATTCCGTCGGTAGTGATTCCTGGGATGAAGATGGGCTAATGGCTCGTATAATTAAGATTGCTAAAAAGGCTCAGCCAGAAATGCTAGTCATTAGTGATAATTGTTTTTGTGAATACACTGATCATGGTCATTGTGGTGTTGTTGTTGATGGGGATGTCCACAATGATCAAACGCTAGATAACCTTCAAAAACAGGCGGTGGTTGCTGCAAAAGCCGGTGCCGATATGATCTCTCCATCAGGCATGATGGACGGGATGATCGCAGCTCTTCGTGAGGCGCTTGATGGTAGTGGTTTTTATGATGTGCCTATCATGTCGTATTCAACAAAATTTGCATCGGCTTATTACGGACCTTTTCGTGATGCGGTGGATGTCCATTTAAAAGGGACGCGTGATAGTTATCAATTGGATAAAGCGAATGGACGCGAAGCTTTAGCAGAATCAATGCAGGATGAATTAGAAGGTGCTGATATTTTAATGGTAAAACCTGCAACGGTTTATTTGGACGTTGTTGCTAATATTCGCGCAAACACACAAAAACCAATTGCCGTTTATCATGTAAGTGGTGAATACGCGATGATTAAGATCGCCGCACAAAATAAAGCGGTCGATGAAAAATCCGTAGTAATGGAAACCATGATCGCCTTTAAACGTGCAGGCGCCAATTTGATATTAACTTATTACGCAGAAGATATTGCTGATTGGTTAAACTAAGATTTTTATTACGTTAAAGTTACAAGGTCAATTTTTTTGAGTCAATCTAGAATATATAAGTTGAAAATTTATGGCGCAACCCCAAAAACCATTGTCTGATTATCCTTTTCAATTCGAAATACATACGCGTTACGACGATCTTGATACTCAGAAACATGTTAACAATGTTGCCGTTGCAAATTTACACCAAGAGGCTCGTATTAAATTGCATCGTGAAGTATTTAGGGAGTTTCGTGAAAAACACGGTAAGACTGTGTTGTTTAGAACTGTACTTGCTAATATGGAGATTACCTATCTGCGAGAAACGCATTATCCTCACCCTGTTGTTGCTGGTGTTGGTATTGAGCGGGTAGGCAATAGCTCCTACACAATTGGTGTTTCAATGTATCAAGATGATAAATGTGTAGGTACGTCTAAAGCAGTTTTAGTGTTTGTTAAAGATGGGCACGGGATTACAATGCCTGAAGAAATTCGAGAAACGCTTCATCAATCTTTAATTAAAAATAGTCTTTAAGCAAAGAATAGATTCCAATTAAAAGTTAATTTTATGAGCCAAGACGATAATAATATTCAAGATGAAGAATTGTTCCAAAAAATTAACCGCGAAACCGCAAAGATTTCTTGGGAAGAACTACAGCCGCATTACGAGAGCGGTGCTTTAGTCTACGTTGAACCATCAATTGATTTGGTCAAGGTAGCAATTGAATTTAGTAAGGACAATAAAGACCAGGTCGAAAAATGGCTGACATCAGGATCTATTTTCCGAACCACAGAAGAACAAGCTGAGTCCTGGAATTCCAACAATCAAGATTTTTGGGCGTCGGTAATCGCGCCTTGGATTTTGATTCAACCGGTTAAATAATTTTATTATAAAAAATAAGGATTTGTATGTTAAAAGTATACGGTATGCCATTAAGTAATTATTTTTCAATGCTCAAAAATGTGTTGATTGAGCGTGGGATTGAGTTTGAAGAAGTAATGGCTTCGCCCAATCAGAAACCAGAAATGTTAGCGAATAGCCCATTAGGTAAAGTACCTTATATCGAAACGGAAGATGGTTTTTTATCTGAAACGGCCGTCATTATCGATTTCTTAGAAGAGAAATATGAAGGCGCTTCACTTTATCCTGCAGATGAATTCCAACGAGCAAAAGTACGTGAGTTGATGCGAATGGTTGAGCACTATATAGAAACACCTGCTCATAGCATGCTGGGTTTGTTTTTTGGAAGAGATGTCCCTCAAGAAGTAAAAGATCACTTTGAGCCATTAATCAATCGCGGTCTTGCCGCATTGGATAAATTATCTAACCCTTCTCCTTATTTATTGGGGGAGGAGCTAACTCATGCAGATATTTTTGCGTATTGGTCACTTTCTTTAGCGCAAAGCATCATGAAAATGGCTTATGATAGAGACCTAACCAAAGAGCTTCCTTGGTTGGCTGATTGGCAAAAAACAATGCTAAGCCGTGAGTCTACGTCTACTTTAGCAGCCGCGACTAAAGCAGCTCAACAAGCAATGGCCGCAGCGGCTAAAAAATAATTTATATGAAATTTACTTGTTTGCAAAGAATACAGCTTAGAAAAAAGTTACCAATTTCTTTGGTCGCTTTTTTCTGTTGTTTATTTGTGACATCCGTTGCTAGTGCAGAAGAAAAGAAAGTTGTCATCGGTAAGTTTTCGAAAGGCCATTTTTCTGATTGGAAAGAAGAGAAGTTTTCGGGGAGGACTGAATATCTTATCGTTAACGATAATGGTGTTAATGTTTTACAGGGTAGTAGCAAAGATAGTGCGTCCGGTTTAGGAAAAGAACAGAAAATCGATTTATGGCAAACACCTATTTTACATTGGCGTTGGAAAATCGAAAATCGTTTACCCATCAGGAATGAAACGACCAAAGAGGGCGATGATTATCCTGTTCGACTTTATGTCATTATTGATGGTGGTTTACTGTTTTGGAAAAGCAAAGCGGTTAATTATGTCTGGAGTCGCGGTGTCACTAAAGGTTCAGCTTGGCCAAATGCTTTCGCTAAAAAGAATGTGGTGATGATTTCATTGCGTGATGCCACCGATGATGCCGGCGTATGGTACGAAGAAAAACGGAATATTTTAAAAGATCTACAGCAATATGTTGATCCTAGTATACGCTACATTGATGGTATTGCCTTGATGACAGATACCGATAATACACATAGTTTTACAAATGGTTTTTATGGCGATATTTATTTTACCCAGCCGTAACCGTCTAAATTACGAAAATAGTTTGTTTTTGGTGGTGGTTCACCTTTGATGATAAAAATACTTTCTTCTTTCATTAATCTAAAATATCTCTTCAAAAAAATTCTCTAACGTTTGCCACGCTCTTTGATTCGCTGATTTACTAAAAACTGTTCCGGCTGCGGGGTCTTGTGCGGCGGGATTTGTGAATGCGTGATAGGTTAAGCCGTAAGTGTGTATTTGCCAGTCGACTCCGGCATCGTTCATTTCTTTTGCGAGTTTGTTAATTTCTTCCGGTGGAACCATAGGATCATCATAGCCGTGGAAGGCGATGACTTTTGCTTTTATTAATTCGTTAGGTAGATTCTCTGGTGGATTAAAAAAACCATGAAAGCTAGCGACACCTTTTATAGGGACGCCACTTCTTGCTAGATCCAAAACACAAAGGCCACCAAAACAATAGCCAATAGCGGCAATTTTGTTTTCGTCTACAGCATCAAGTGATTGCGCTGCGGCTAAACCTGCTTTAATACGATGCCGTAAAAGCGCTCTGTCCTCTGTCAGTGATGACATGAGTTTTTGATTTTCTTCTAATGATGTTCCTCGTATTCCTTTTCCATACATATCAATAGCAAAAGCGTTATATCCTAATGCTGCAATCTCTTCCGCTTTTTGTTTTTCAAAATCACTTAAGCCGCTCCAGGCATGGCTAATTAAAACGGTAGGGCGAGGTGTTTTGTTATCGTGAGATACGAGACAGCCTTCAAAAATATTCCCCTCTATCGTGTATTCAATTAATTCTTTGTTCATTTCTTGCCTCAATTATTTTTTAAAATAATTCATCGGAGTTATGTAAAGAAAATTATTTAAAAATCAGATTCGTAGCACCATTCAGTGCCGCTCATTATTAATCGATGACGAGATCCTTCTGCATGAAAATTTTGCGTCTCATAGCCTGCATCGCCTTCGTATAGCATGGTTCGAAAGCCTTTGCCTGTAAAAATATTTTCGCCTTTTGGTGTATTGCTTTCATCAGCCGTTTTATCAATAGCCATGCGAGGATTGTAATGAAACGGCTGAGTTTTTTCTAAAGCGGCGAAGGCGTCTTGGCATGATGAGAAGGGTAAAATTTTCTGTAATGATACAAAAGTAGGAGGAATCATTGTGATTTCTCCACTTCTATGTAAATTTAAAATCCTATCGGGCGTTGCCCAGCGATAGCCAACAATTTCGCTACCATCAACTGTTACATCTTGGTCATCATTGTAATGAGCAAGAAAAAACCAGGTAGCATAACGGCGAGGAATTACTTTGGGTGTTGTCCAATGTGCAAAAGGAGTCAGGTGATCTAACGTAATAGAGATTCCAGTCTCTTCGTCTGCTTCTCTTACTGCGGCATGTTGCGCGGCAAAAAAGTGATCCTCGTCTGTCCTATCGTCGTTTTCTTTATTTGCGATTGAGGTGTAATCTGCTTCGTCAACATTTCCTCCGGGAAACACCCAAGCGCCCGCATTGGTTTTAAGTTCTTTGCTGCGTTGTACTAAAAGCACTTCTATTTGATCATTGTGATCTCTGATTAACATAACAGTGGATGATGGTCGTGGAGCGCTCATTTTTATTAATCCTTTCTTATTATTTATTGATGTTAATCTCGCCGCAGTTCATCTTTTACCGCTATGGGTGTTGGTAAGTTTAATATCACAATATAACTCGACACCAAGAAGGTAATAATCGCGGTGGCTTGAATTAAGGTTGAGGCTTTCTCAGTAATCAATGATGCATCCAAGGCAATCAATGCGATCAGCAAAGAGAACTCACTGATTTGGCCTAATCGAAAGCCAATATTCCAAGACAGTAATTTTCCCTCGCTTTGGCGTAATAACAGCGTTCGGAAAATAACAGGTTTTAAAATCAGTACGGCTGCTGCTAAGACGAAGCTGGCAATAAATACTTGTTGCAAAATCTGGATGTTAAAATTTGCACCTAGGGAGAAGAAAAACAAAATTAAAAAGAAATCGCGTAAAGGTTTTAAACTGAGTGCAATGTATTGAGAAATCGGACTAGTGGCAATTGTAATACCGGCGAGGAATGCGCCTATTTCTGCCGATAGACCTACGTATTCTGTTAATTGAGATAAGCCTAGGCACCAGCCTAGTGCAAGGAGAAAGATATATTCATGAATACGATCGAATTTATGAATCAGTTTTAGTAAGACATATTTCACAAAACCAAATGCAAACAAAGCGACGATGGGCAATGCTAAAAATGTTGTGCCAAGTTGTTGCAAATCGACTCTGCCTAAGTCACCACTTAATAAAACAACTAAACAAATAATCGCTAGGAAATCTTGAAATAAAAGCAGGCCGACCATGAGCTCGCCGGTGTGACGATGATGTAAAACAGTTGTCGGTAATAATTTAATCCCAATGATGGTGCTAGAGAACATCATTGCCATCCCAATGACTAAACTATCGGTATGGCTGTATTGAAAAAGTATTCCGATACTGTAACCCATAAAGGCAAAAAGAGCGGAACTAATAATAGCAACACTAGAAGCTTGTTTAAGAACGCTAAGCAATGCTTTGGGCTGCATATCAAGCCCTAATAAAAATAATAGGAAGATAATGCCAATACGGGAGATTTCGCTAAGCATTTCTACATTATCGACTAAACCAAAGCTGTGGGGGCCAAGTAGTACACCGAGTAGGATATAGGCGACAAGAAGAGGTTGACGAGAAAAAAGAGCAAAGGTTGCTAGGACAGCTGCGCCAGTAAAAATAAGAAAAAATGAATGGAACAGTGAAGCATCCATAGAGCGCATTTACCTATAAGAGTATTAATAAGTCGAATGACTCCATTCTAGGAAATTTTGCCCCATAAACATAGACCTATAAATAAAGGAGCTTTTAAATTTAAAGGATAGGATTATAAAAAAGCCCTTACTCTGTATGAAAAATAAGGGCTTTGGCAGGAGTTACTCGCTCAAGCTGGAATTTTAAAAATTATCCGCGACGACGAAATAATGGTTCTGGTTGATCCGTTGCTGCTTGATAGTATTCAGAAAAATCATTTAAGGATGAAAATGCACCATCGATCTCGATTTCAGAGGGGAGGCTAAAAGCATCAAATCCACAACGTCGTAAGCTGCAGAGCTGATCACGGATATAGTTGCCGATGGCCCGAAGTTCACCTGTGTATAAATAGCGTTCGCGAAGCAGTCGAGCAGTTGAAAAACCACGTCCGTCCATAAATGCGGGAAAGTGGACTGCAATTAAAGGTAAACATTTTAGATCGTCTTTAAGTTGAGCTGGATCATCGTGGCCATTTAGCCAAACACCGATTTCGTCTTTTCTTTCAGTCAACGTATTTTTTTGTGCTAACCAAACGGTTAAAGGGATTATTAACTTTTTATCGGTTAAAGCGGCAATGTCTACGCCGTCTTCTTCTATGAGCAACCACTGATCGCTATGGACAGCCCCATTCTTAATTAGCTTTCGCATAGACTCGCTCCTTAAATGGTTGAATGCCAATTCGTCGGTAAGTATCGATAAAGATCTCTTCAGGTTGTCGATTTTCAACAAAAACAGAAATAATTTTTTCGATAATATTTGTTACATCGCCTCGGCCAAATGATGGTCCGAGCACTGCGCCTAGCGTTGTATCAGTACCTGCATTACCACCTAACTGAATTTGATAAAATTCTTCACCTTTTTTATCAACGCCCAATACGCCAATATGCCCAACATGATGATGACCACACGCATTCATACAGCCAGAGATATTTAAGTCGAGATCGCCAAGATCATATAAATAATCAAGGTCATTAAAGTGTCTTTGAATAGCTTCGGCTACTGGAATTGATTTAGCGTTAGCTAGCGAGCAAAAATCACCGCCAGGGCAGCAAATAATATCCGTTAAAGTACCAATATTCGGTGTTGCAAAACCTGCTGCTTTTAATTCACACCACAAAGGGTATAAATCATTTTTTTCGACATCACCGAATACAATATTTTGTTCGTGTGTTGTGCGAACTTCGCCAAAAGAATATTTATCTGCTAAGTCAGCCAATATTTCTAATTGTGAATCAGTAATATCTCCCGGAGGAATGCCAACTGGCTTTAGTGACAAGGTAATAATGGCATAACCTGGAATGGCATGTTCTCTCACGTTACGAGTCAGCCAGTTACTGAAGGCTTTTTCTTCAGAAGCTTTAGCGCTAATTGCTTTTTCAACTGCAGCTTGATCAATAGTTTTGTAATCAGGCTTTGTGAAAAATGATTTTGCTTTCTGAATTTCTTCTTCGGTCAACGTGCTTAAACTATCTTTTAGGTGTGACCATTCTTCATCAACTTTTGCGGCAAACTCTTCGACACCCATGGCGCGAACTAAAATTTTAATTCGAGCTTTGTATTTATTGTCGCGACGGCCGTGTTGATTGTAAATACGCAAGATAGCTTCAAGGTAGGTGAGTATGTGTTTTTCGGGCAGGAACTCACGAATGACACTACCTATAACAGGTGTTCTACCTAATCCACCACCAACAAGTACTTTAAAGCCAGTTTCTCCGGCTTCATTTTGAGTGACTTCCAAGCCAATATCATGAACTTGTACTGCCGCTCTATCTTCGTTCGCGCCAGTGACAGCAATTTTAAATTTGCGCGGTAAGAATGCGAACTCTGGATGAAAACTAGACCATTGACGAATGATTTCGCAGTAGGGCCGAGGATCGATATTTTCATCTTTTGAGATTCCAGCAAACTGGTCAGAAGTGACGTTGCGAATACAGTTACCACTTGATTGCGTGGCATGCATATTAACTTCTGAAAGCACTTTTAAGATATCGGGGACTTCGGCAAGATCAGGCCAATTAAATTGAATGTTTTGCCGTGTACTGACGTGACAGTAGCCTTTGTCAAAGTGGCGAGCTACATAGGCTAGCTTGCGCATTTGGTCGCTTGATAACATGCCGTAAGGAACGTTAACGCGGAGCATGGGCGCTAGTCGTTGTATATAAAGCCCATTTTGGAGGCGAAGAGGGAGAAACTCCTCCTCTTTAAGCGTACCTGCTAGATAGCGGTCAGTTTGATCACGGAACTGAGCGATACGCTGTGAAAGAATCTTGTGATCGTGCTCGTCGTATAAGTACATTCTGTATGACTTCCAATAAAGAGATGACCAGAAAAATAGGCGCGAAGAATACACTAATTTCTCTTAAACTGCTCTTTTTTACAGTTTTCTAGCTGGAATCAGAATTAAGAGTGAATCGAGTTTTAGCGAGAGAAATCAGTCAATTAACCAAGAATGCACGGTAACAATATAAGTAGAGCCTGTAAAATGGCGTTTTCATCTGAATCCATAACAAAATCTAATAAAAATTCCTTAAAGAAACTTTCTCAAATGCCGAAAAAAACGGTAGAATTCCCAGCTTAATTTTGGAAGTTGAGTAGGGTGTCCATCTCAGGAACCTTTATTAGACAATAATGCAATATGTTAGTAATACCATTCAAAAGCTGAATTCATAGGAGAGAAAAGCATGTCAGAGAACACATCCCCAGCAGAACGCAAAGGCGATAAACTTTTTGATGCAATGGCTGCTGTCGTTTTACTCTCAATCTTTGTTGGAACTGTTGTTTTCTGGGTCAGTAGCCAAACCTAAACTTTTTCAAGTATTTTGATTATGTTAAAGCCGTTAACTTCACTAAAGTTAACGGCTTTTTTCGTTGATTTGGCTGTTTTCTATAGATTATTAATAGGGTGTTAGCGGTGCATTAGATTTAAATGTTAGACCTTTAACCTCATGGCCTACTAACCAAGCCTCAGGTGAGAAATATATGTTTGTCAGTTTTCTTCCTAATTTTGAATTAGTATTCAAGGTGAATTGATCTTCCATTGCATCATAAGGACGAAAGCTCGCTTGAGCTTCAGTCATAATTCGGTACCACGTGCGTCGTAATTTGTACGGTGAAACAGCAAGAAAATTCTGTGCGTCTGGAAATTGTGGTAAATAAGCGCACCCTGAACAAAGTGCCGCTACAGTTGATGCTGAGGAAAACCGATTCGCAACATTGGCAATCAGGTCACCTTCACCGTTTTCTTGTAACGAGATATTCGCCAGCGTTTTGGGTAGCCCCCATACGTCCCGCCCAACACGACGAGAAAATCGATTGGTCACTTGAATGTCAAGTACATAGTATCCCCTAGCAGGTTCTGCACCTGGTAATGGGGCTTCTTCAACTTCAATGGCAGTAATGATTTCCTGATAGGCGCCAATAGAAGTCTCTAAATAATTAATGAAAAAAATGGCAACAGAAACTCGGTCTGGTGCATACGATTGAGGGATAGCAATAAGATCTTCATTGGCGATCATCATGTTAACGCTTTCTAGGTCGGCACTACCTAACAAAGTGAGTTGTTTGTAGCTGTTGAGCTGTAAAGGTAGTAACACCGTTGCCCCCGTCGCTACACGAAAACGCTCTGTTTCTGGAAAGTCATCTAATATATCTGTGAACGCATGCATGGGTAAAAAAGAAATGACCAGTAAGACGAGTAAATTCTTTTGTAATTTCATAGTATGTGAACCTTATTAAGGTGAATGATTTATTATTAGAATGTGATAAAGCTATTATTTATTTTTTATGCCATAAACACCTTTTTTTCATTCTTACTCGAGAAGTGATTTTTTAGCGATTGAAACTTTTCTTTTGATCTGATGTCCATGGATGGCATTAGTCAAATTGTGTAGAGGTTTTACTGACGATGATAATTAGTCATTATACCCTACATAGCAGCGTTCATCGCTCCTTTTGTATACTTTAGCGTGTATTTATTGACCGTTATTGCTGAGGCAACTATTTTTCACTCTAGTTTATTTTGAAGTTTTAAGATTTCATGCTGGAGAGACAAGTGAATAACGTGCTGCCAACAAATAATTCGTCTGAAGATTTTTACATCCACAATAGTTACACTTTTTGGATTTCTCGTTTAGCAAACTTGATGCAGGAGCAGTTCAACCATCAATTAAAAACACTAGATGTAACTTGGCCCCAATGGATGGTACTTAACGTTCTTAATCAATCTCTTGCAGAAACGCCTGCCGCAATTGCTCAAAACATAGGAGTTGATCGTTCAGCGGTTACTCGATTGCTTGATCGGTTAGAGAATAAAAATTTGATCAGTCGACATCATGACAAATTAGACCGCCGTTCCGTTAAAATTAAAATTACCGAACAGGGTGCGAAGTTGATGGATGAGTTGAATCAATTAGCCAGAAGTCATCAAGATCACTTTATGAGTGGTTTACCGAATACGGAATACCGTAGCTTTAAAGGGAATATTCAGAAGATGTTAAAATTGGGGGGCGTAGAAAGCGCTACTCTTTGGAAGCAGCTGTTTTAATGGTTGATTCTTTTTGATCTCCTCTTTTTAGTACTCTACTTTAGGGTAGCACTTCTGTTATTCAAACAAACAATCATTCCAATTTTCATGTCAGATACCTAGACAGGCAGGGCGTTTTATTGCTTGTTGGTGTTCAATCAATTATTGATCTTAATATAATGTTGAATGGTATCCCTGTTAAATCATGCCCCGACGTTTTTTAAGACCATTTTTACAATAAATGAAACAGTCAAAACAAAAATGATTGTGAAGATTACTCCAGCTGCGATAAACGTTTTTATGCTTCCATGTTTAAAATCCCTCTCTCTGTTTTTACTGTTCTGAATTCCAACAGCAGCGGCAAGAGTACTCCCTACAACCTGTAAAAAAGTGGGCTTGGTGAGATCTTGGTGTGAATCATTTTCATCCTGACTGGGCTGAGTATCTGACATATTATTGAGATCTCTTATATGTAATTGAATAATTGTGTAAGACAGTCTTACGGAGTCTGTTGAATGTGCTGTTATTGTAATTCTCTAGGAATTTATCTGAATTCATATGCATATTTCTATACAACAGTTGTCAATAATTAAACAAACTGGAGCAAGAGTCAGATTGACCCTTTTGTATTTTAGGGATTTTAGCGTGTTTTCTGAGTTGTTGCATTGTTCATAAACAAAAGAATAATTGGTGAGTACTTTTGACGCGCATGAAAAGATATTGATGGGCACCTAGATGTTCATCTTAACAAAAATAATTTTCAAGGATGAGTGAGGTGCCATAATGAAAGGACAGATAAGCTTAGTGAAAGACTTTGAATTGGATTTTTGTAACCGGGACATTATCGAGAATAGTGCTAATAAATCCGATTTCTAATTAGACAGAGAGGATCAGCTATCAAAGTGAATTGTTGGGACTAAGGGATACGATGACCTTATTACACTAGAGATGAGTCTAAACCAGCATTACGAAAGGATTTGTAGGCGCCTAGAAGTAGAAGGCGCGGTATTATTTTAAGTTATATTTACGTTTCGTCGTTTATGCGGCAGGAGAATATATCGCCTGTTTCAATAGTATGCCTTCCCAAATGCTGTCGATTTTTATTTATGGCATGAGTACCATCGTAGTACAAAATAATAGGGAAGTGTGGTCTGCTTTTTTTTATGCGGTCATTAGACATAATGATATGTGGAATTACTTTTTCAGATTCACCACCACTAATAACTCTCATGAATACATCCATCATTGGTCTATTGTGAGCCCAAACTTCAACAAGTTCCATTTCTGCGGTTGAGCTTTTTTCGCCTGCGTGCTGGTGTGTACATTGTGAAGACTTGGTAAAAGGCGTGGCCCATGGACCCCAGTGAGATAAGGTTTCTGTAGAAAAAGTTAAACAGCTAATTGCTAAAAATAGAATCTTAAAAACAATGGGTTTCATTTGAATTTCCTCTTGCCTGTTATTTGGTGGAAGTTACCATCAAGCGGAGAAAATAAAAATATCAGATGATAATGTTTTTAATTATTTTGAATATATTTTATGTGTGATATAAAAATTACAATGTAGTTTATTATTAATGGAATAGCGAATATAAAAAGATAATAAATAGATAAAGCTATCTAGGTGTAGGGTGCATAATTTCTTATGAATTGTGCACCCTGAGTTGATAAAATTATACCAAAATTTAAGTGCCTACTCTGCAGGCATAAATAAGCCCTTTATTGTGATCGCTTGATAAGCTTACTTCTTGCGCCTCATCAGGTTTCATTATTTTATTAAAAACGAGCCTTATAGGAAAAGATGGTGTTGACTTTTTGATTTTATCACTGCTAATTATGACCTGTGTTCTTACATCTGGAATATTCTGGTTGTGAGTTGCTATCCAAAGTTTATAGAACGGTGCAAAGCCAATGCATGGCTCGGGTGTTGGAATATGAGGCCCTGTAGTGTTGCAGCTTGAGGTAATCCATTTTTTTCCTACATAGGCACTTTCTCTAAATCTATTAGGTTCATGTGAATCATGATGGCATTGAGCTGTTTCTTTGGTTTGGGGGAAGCCAATCGGGCCAAAATCTGAATAGCTAGCTGTAGAGATTAATGATAAAACTATTATGCTAATTATTTTTTTCATGCTTAATTTCTCATCGTTAAATAAAAAAATATTTTATACATATGATATTAATATGCGTTAGATATTTTAAATAGTTTGGTCAATTATGAAATATCATTTTATATTTTTTAAAATCATATAAGCATTGTATTTTAGCTTTAACTATTCAAAACTCAATCTTAAAGCTGTGGCGATAAACCTTAATAAAAGGTGTTTTTTTAAAAGCTATAAAACCGTTTAATTGTGCAATTTTTATAGGTTGATTTATAGAGCCTAAGTTCCGATTCTGCAAATAAATTGACTTCGTGGTGCGGCAATTATTTTAGCTAATGTTTTGGTTTGACCACGTTTTAATGTCGTATTAAGCAGCATGATGATGGGGAAGTTTGGATTTTCTTGCTTAAGCCAATCATTGCTCGTAAGGATTTGTGTTTTTAGTTCTGGATTTGCACTGTTTTTATTAATGGATATTTTTACTTCGTCAGTGCCCGGATATTTAAAACATGGATCAACAGGTGTTTCAGTAGGAATGCAGCTGCCTATTGTGTATTCGACACTTAGTGAAGCCAAATCATTCCAGCCGCTATTCCTTGTAATATGAGTGCAAGTTGTTGAGCCAAATCTTGTCTTCTCCCCCCATTCTCCCATATGTGCAAAAGCACAACTAGAAAAAAGTGAAGATATTAGTATCACAATTGTAATTCTTGGGTTCTTGACCATATATTTGTTTTCCCTACTTTTGATCTAGTGACCTCTCTTTTGTGCCTGCTTAGTTAGCTAAAAAAACATTCACCGTATTAGATGTGAGAAACCATGCCTTACTACTTCAAAATAGTAATTTTTATGATGCAGTTAAAAATAATTTAAATCAATAATCTTTAGATTACTTGTGAAATATAAGAATTGCTATTAAATATTTGACAGACATTATTTCAATTCAAGGGTGCCTATAACTTAAAGACTAAATATAACTATAGGAACATAAAGACTAAAAATTTAATGCTGAAATGGTAGAGTTGATATCGAGTGATAAAAATATTATCACTCGACTCACTTAGTTTAAAAAATAGCAGAAAACTATTCTTGAACTAGGTCCCAATTCTACAGGCGAATTTACTGTTTGGTAGGGCGACCATTTTAGCTAGTGTTTTGGTTTCTCCACGCTTTAATGTTGAATTGAATATCAAGCTAATAGGAAAGCTGGGGTTGACCTGTTTAAGCAGATCATTGCTCATGATGATTTGTGTTTTTACCTTTTGGTTTGGGTTATTGCTGCCAATTACTATTTTTACTTGCTCTGTACCAAAAAAACCAACGCAATTCGGTTCTACAGGTGAGCCGTTTGGAATGCATCTGTCGGGAGTGTGTTTTATGCTTAAAACGGCGGTATCATGCGATCCGCTATTACGATTAAAATGTTTACAGGTTTTGGATGTCCGTTCAGTTGCATTTTCACTCCATGCTCCCATATGTGCAAAACTGATGTTGGAAAATAATGAAAATGTGAAGAAGAAAGTAATGATAAGACTTTTATGACACTTCATAGTTTTTTCCTAGATTATATAGTTGGTGTTAGTACCTCTTTTGATTGCTGAAATAATCTCCCAGTTTTTTTATATTACTTTCAATACTGTGTAATTAATGACTGTTTATATTTGTCATTGTTAGATCATTTCGGGTAGGACTATAGGCGTATTTCTTATCTCTAAAAACAGCATTTTATAATTTTTTCAGCATTATTTTACTATTGAGAAGTGTGTGGAATGTTAAGCATGGTATGTATTATGAAAAAATGCTATTTACAAAACATCAGTTATTCTACACGACCACACTAAGCCGGACTCGTTAGGTTGATATCCCATCCCGTCAAATGTGTCACTGTTAGGTGTTCGATGAGCGGCTGTTTGATTTTTTTCTATATATTTTTGTTTGGTTTTGACTGTTTCTATTGGGAAATGAGGTTTTTCTTTTTTAATTCTATCGCTGCTTTTTATTATCTGGGGCCTCATGATTGATTTTTTAGATGTGGGGGTAAGCCACATTTTTAATTCTAATCTCTTTGAGTTAGAGAGCGGGCCGCGAGTATTTAATTCTGCTTTGGTTAATTCGTATTTGCTGTGTGGATCATCATTATGTTTACAAACAACAAGTGAACCTTGTGCAGTAGGATTTCCCCACGTCCCCCAGTGCGAAAAACTGTCGTTGGAAAATATTAAGCAGAGAATAAGTAAACTAAGTGGCTTACACGCCAAAGTATTCATGTTTTGTGTCCCAGTTTAGTAATTTTTTTAGAATTCTGTTCTTTTTTATATGTTACCTATGGCTATATCTTTTATTTTTCATCATTAAGATAAAACACTTTATAATCATTACTGTTGGTCAACTGTATTTCCTCTTCTATATAGGATGTGTTGCTTTCAGGTATGATTCTGATTAGTGCAGAGCTAGATAATTCTCCAAGTGTTAACGAAAATTCGCCAGTTGAACTCTCAAAAAACTGAACAATCGGTTCGCCAGATTCTGGTAATAGTTGAACTGTAAATTCACGAGAAGGCGTACCGTTAGATAGAAGTACTTTACCTTTAAAGATTTGTGGCTGGGGTAGCGAAATATTTAATTCTTCGCCTGGAAATATTCCCGCTTTATTTATCTCTGTGCCTTCTGGAGATGTAATTAATAGTTGGTATGCCTCGTTAGGTGCGAGTCCAGAAAAAATAAATTTTCCATTCTTGTCTGTTAGGCTGCTTTGTTTGCCATGCATAATTTCTTGTATGGTTGAATAAAATGCGTCTTCCCCCGTTAATGTTTCACTGATGGCTCGGATTTCTATGTTGCTGGCGAAGGCGCCGGTATGATCATATACGGTGCCTTTTATTTCTCCTGCATGATCAAGCGCTGTATGCGTTAATTCTATGGATTGACTATTCTCGATAGAAATCCATTCTTCATTGTTATGCTTTAATGCAATTTTAGGGTTTTTGTTATCATAGGCAAACACTTGATAGCGGCCGAGCGGGAGAGGTGTAATATTGTATTGCCCATCGCCGGAATATAATGATTCAAATCGTTCACCCGCTTTATTTTGAGCGTAAAAAAAAGTGCGAGAATTGGGTAAATTATTTTCAGTTTCGCTCTTAATAGAAATAGTGCCTTGACCGGCAATAATAAATTTAATGGGGGCTTTGGCATCATCATTAAACAATGTGATTACTTGTGATGCAGGCTCGATTGCATTTAAACCGGGAGGGCCAGCATTTAATGTGTATTCACCCTCAAGTAAACCACCAAATTTATGGTATCCGTTTTCATCAGTGATAGCGCTAATGTTGTAACCTGCTGTTCTTTTTTCTATTGAATCAGTATTGCTAATTTCTTGGTTGTTAGAGCTTGTCAAATTGAGGGTAGCGTTATGAACTGGTTGTCCTGCTTCATTTTTGACTAAGACCTCTAGCGATAAGCCGCTTTCAAAATACCACTCGGCCCCTTTGGTGTTCTTAAGGTCTATAATTGAAGGGCCTTTAGCAAAAATATGATTTTCACAGTACGACATAGCGTTGTAAGAACCAATTGGAAGAGCAGGGAAGTATATTGTTCCAGTCTCTGATTGAGTTAAAAATTGCGTGTTATTGTTGTTACTAGATACAGGTGCTAAATAGGTTTGGCCTGAGATACATGGGCCATTGTTAGTATTAAGTTGTCCAGTGAAGGCTTGCCCTTTTTCTGCAACGATTGTTATTTTTTTATTATCGTAATTTTTGCCATCGACAAGAACACTTTTTTCAACCGTCCAAATTTCATCAAAGATACGAAGATATGATTCGGCTAAATCGAGGCCATAAAGTATAAAATCGCCATTATTATCAGTGGTTGTAAAAACACTTCTATCGTTTAGTAATGTGTCTTCAGTATTTGCTACAACTTTAATGCCACTTAGTGGCTCTCCTTTTGTCTTGCTTATCACTGTTCCTTGAACAGAGAAACCAGGAAAAAGCTTAATGGAAACGTCATGTGAAGGCGATGAAGTAAATACCTCGGCTTGCGCATAGTTAGGTGATTTTGCGGTAATGATAATAGGCCCATTAGGTGACCACGCTTGAAATTTTCCTTGATTGTCTGTTAGAGATTCACTGATCTTTTCACCATCTTTAATGATGGTGATTTCTACTCCATCGACTGTCTCTCCAGAAGCGCTGTATACGATGCCCTGTATATTTCTATCAGAAAACTCTAAATTGAATAGGGCATCAGTCACCAACCCCGGGGTTATGTTAAACGAAAGTTTTTCACTACGGTGTTGGTTTGCTGTGACAACTAGCTCATACTCTCCTGCTTCTAAAGCCATTTCAAATTGACCATTTGATTTAATGCTCTGACACTTTTTGTGGGTTTGCATAACAGGATTGTTGCCGTATGCACACACTTGAATTGCACTTAATACTTGTCGTGATTTTGAGCTGACAGACCCGATGATCCAGCCTTGTGTAAGAATTGAATCTTGTTTGTTTGATACTTCGGCGCTTTCTATATTTGGAATTGTTTGTTTAATATTTGAAGATGGGTGAATAGTAAGTAAAAAATAAAGAAGAATTAAGAAAGGGATTATAGTAATTAATGCTATATAAATGAGATTTTTTTTGGGTATGGCTAATCTAGACATTTTTTCAACTGTTCACATAAGGTTATTTAGATAGGGTTTGGGCAAAATTGTTATTATTCGATAATTTCGTTTTTGCACGATGCATGGTTACGGGTGTGATACCTAAGTAAGAAGCTATATGATAATCAGGAATGACTTTATATAGCCCAGGGAATGTAAGGGCGAAGTCTTTTACTCTATCCTCAGCATTTTTGTGTGATAGGAGCAAAGACCTTTTTCTGAGCCAGTGATTTTGGGTTTCTAAAATGTCGTTAACGCAATGGATTCCTCTTTGATCTTTTCCTATTTGTTTCAAAAAAAGTTCTATGGGAATTTTCCTGTATTTACCCGAAGTTAGCATGCTCAAGCTTGTGTTAGCGTTAGTACCCGGTTCACAGTTAAATATGCTTCCGATCAGTGCCGGCGCAGACCAAAATGTTATATTGATATCACGTCCATCATTAAATATTAAATGCTCTCTAACAATACCTTCTAGGATAAAAAAAACATATTTTACGGGTTTATTTTCACTTTGAAGAACATCATTTTTTGATGCTAAGTTAGCTTTAACAGTGTCAAATAAGTGTATTTGTGGAAAGTTTCCAGCATGATAATTTTTGTTTTTATGCATATTATAAACTTGTTAAATTTCCTGTGAGTGAACAAAAAACATTTTCAACTTTTGTCTAACTTTTTAAAATAATCAAAGGTTTTACAATTAATGTTGTTAGCAAATAAATAATTAATGCCTGTAGAATTATTAAAACAAAATCTAATACTTTATACAGATTGCCTAATGATATGGATTTAAAGAATTTAGAGCTGAAATATGTTTACTAGTACTATTTCTTACTTATTATTTTTATTTAGATCCTCATTGTTGATTAAGGATGAGTTGTCTTTTTTTGTGTCTTCAGTTCACTCTATAAATATCTTTTATGTGTGAGAAATCTACTATTCTATACAGCTTATAATCTAGTACTTGATGGTTAGTCAGAGTTTCCTATTTTAACGATTGAAAAATTAAACATGAATAACATTTGATAACTTTTTATAAATACTGCTTATTTTAAAACAGTCTGGTTGTAATGTTATTTGGGTCCAAGTTCGATTAATTTAGGTTTCTCTAATTTTTTTAAAATAATTGGGATGAAAGGTAGTCTTTGCGGGGTAAAAGGTTTTTAAAAGTAGGAATTGATTTAAAAATACAAGATTCTTATATTGTTAGAAGTTTAGATCTCGAAGATAAGAACCTAGGTTTGGAGAAAGCTAGGTTCTTACGAATAATAATTAAGAAAATATGCTGAGAGCGAATAGAAAGTGGAAGAGAGTTACCATATTTTTACACGGTTTTTTTCCGATAAATACATGGCATCACCTTCTTTGACATTAAAGGCTTTGTGAAACTCAGGCATGTTGGGAACGACACCATTTGTGCGAAAACGTGGTGGAGAGTGAGGATCGGTCAAGATACGTCTTTGTAATTCAGCATCTCTATATTTGTTTGCCCAAACTTGCCCCCAGCCCAAAAAGAAGCGCTGTTCCCCTGTAAAGCCATCGATAACGGGAGCTTCTTTATTGTTCAGAGAGCGCATGTAAGCTTTATAAGCAATCGTTAATCCGCTGAGGTCTCCGATATTTTCTCCTTGAGTTAATTCACCGTTAACATGAACATTGTCAAGAACAACAAAGCTATTGTATTGCGCAACTAGCTTTTGGGTGCGCTTGTTAAATTCTTTTAAGTCTTGTTCTGTCCACCAGTTAGTTAATAATCCATCCCCGTCTGATTTCGCACCTTGATCATCAAATCCGTGTCCCATTTCGTGTCCTATCACGCCACCAATAGCACCGTAATTGATAGCATCATCTGCACTTAAATTGAAGAAGGGCGGTTGTAAAATAGCGGCGGGAAAAACAATTTCATTCATGCCTGGATTGTAATAGGCATTAACAGTCTGAGGATTCATAAACCATTCGTTTTTATCGACAGGCTTACCTAATTTGTTGACATTGATGGTGTAGTAAAATTCAGTTGCTCTGAGGTAATTACCAAATAAATCATCTGAGTTGATTTCAAGAGAGCTTAAATCTCTCCATTCATCAGGATAGCCAATTTTAGGTTTGAATTTGTCAAGCTTCTCTATGGCCTTTTGTTTGGTTTCCTCGCCCATCCACTCCAAACCGAGTATGCCTTCTCGGTAAGCTTCTCGTAAGTTTTCAACAAGCTGAACCATTCGCTGTTTAGCTTCTGGAGAGAAATGTTCTTCAACATACAGTTTTCCAATAGCGTCACCTAATAAATTGTTAAGCATGCTAACCGCTCTTTTCCAGCGATCTTGTTGTTGTTCAATTCCTGATAGCGTTTTACCGAAAAAATTAAAATCTTCTTGGTCTATTTCTGTAGACAGCAAACCGGCATAAGAAGAAAGGGTGTGCCACTTTAAATAATTTTTCCAGTCATCAACGGAAAATTGTGACACTAATCCATCAAGGTTTTCGAAATAATCAGGTGTAGAAACAATAACGTTATCGGCTTTATTAATACCAGCCGTGTCAAAAAAAACGGGCCAGCTAAACACTTTGTTTTGTGCTGAAAAATCTTTTTGCGTCAATTTATTATAGGTTTTATCGCGATCTCTTAATTCTTCTCGAGGCCAATGACGTTCAGCGATGGCGTATTCAATATTGTAGATGGTGGCTGCAGCTTTATCGGCATCTTTTGTGTTCACAAAGCCGAGCATGGTTTCTATATGTTGTCGGTATTTGTTTTGTACTTCCTTTGAGTCGTCTCCCGTTTTTAGATAATAATCTCTATCGGGAAGCCCTAATCCAGAATGATAAAAAGTGGTTATATATTCTGTGGGATTTTTTTCGTCATTATTGATATAAAAACCGAAGGGGATTGAAATTTCTTGTCTATGAGCTTTCGCAAAAAATTCTGAGAGTTCTTTATAGTTAGTAATTTGTTCAATAGTCGATATTAGATCAGTAATTGGGCTTGTTTTTAATTCGTCTATTTTAGCTGTATTCATGAAACTAGCGTAAAAGTCACCTATTTGTTGTGCTTCAGTGCCTTTTGTTTTTGCTGATGGCGTTTCGCCTGCTTTTTGAATGATCGTTTTTACATCGTCTCTTGCTTTATCGCCAAGCATGGTGAACGCACCGTATCGCGCTTTGTCTTCAGGAATCTCTGTGTTGTTTAGCCAATTACCGTTTGCATAGCGAAAAAAATCTTGCTTTGGGTCAACGCTGGTATCTAAAAAATCTAGTCTGATACCTGAGTTTAATATTTGATCTTCCGTCGTGGTTTTATTTGAGTTTGTTTTTACGTCTTCAGAGCTGCTTGCTTCTTTGATTGAAGAATCTGATTCAGAAGCTTTCTCGCAGCCATTCATCAAAACTACTGCTGATAAACACAATGAAAAGGCTAATAGAGTTTGGCGTTTGGACATGTAATATCTCTCCAGAGGAATCAATTGTTAAGACTTAACAACCTAAGACGAGTGAAGATTGTATTGCCATAAGGCATCAAATGAAAATAAGTAATGTAAATAGTCTAAGCGGAGAAGGTGGGAAGGCGTTTGCTTGTTTAGATGGTATGTTCTGAGGTGTGCCTTTAGGATAGGTTAGTGAGTAAATTTACTCTGATTGATTGCTTGATAAGGCAGTGCTTTATGAGCAGAAGAGGGTATTCCACATTCGGGGCAAATCTTTGAAACGACCTTGTCTTTTCGCAATAAGATTGAAAGCTGTTTAATTGTACCAGTCCATCCACATTTACAGCGGGAGTATAGTGATGGAGTGGGGATCTTTTTGGTTTTCATCATATTATTGAGGCTGAGTTTTGTTGATTTTGGGTGCTGTCGAAATGTACTGGTATTTAGGTTGTATAAAGTCTGTTCAATTATGACGAATCAAAAGGGCGCACTCAATAGAGTTTTTAGAACATTTGGTAAATCAGGGGATGTCGGTTCAAAGTATAGATTTGCTGGAGGGTTCTCTTTTAAAGCCCGATACTTGTGTCTTTTTTGAACTTAAAGTAACTCTAGATTTAGGATGAGGTTGTAATCATAAGCATTTGAAATTAATAAATATGATTAAATGTTTTTCTGGCCGTTCTCTTTTAAAAAGAACGGCCGGTAGGAGGTTTGAATTAGCACCCTTTAAAGTTTGGTTGGCGTTTTTCATTGAAAGCAAGCAGGGCTTCTTTAAAATCTTCAGTTCCAGTAAGCGCGGTGAAATGCATAAGAAGATGATCAACAGTTCCTTCAAAGGTCTGATCCATACCTAAGCGCATCATTCGTTTTGTGGTTTGTACCGCTAAAGGTCCATTTGCAGCAATTTCTTTAGCCCATTGTGTGGCGGTAGCTAACACTTGATCCGCGGGAACCACGGTATTGGCAATATTTAGCTCTAAGCATTCTTGCGGGCTTAAAGTCGAGCCACGGAAAAAGATCTCTGCTGCTTTCCCCCAGCCAACAAGTCTTGGCAGTAACCAAGTTCCGCCACTTTCGGGCACAACGTTTCTTTTTACCATGGTGGCTGCTAGTTTTGCCGTGTCGCCCATAATTCGCATATCGGCCAGCAAAGCCATATCCATTCCAAAACCAGCGGCAGCACCATTAATTGCGGCGATGATGGGCTTGTCCATCTCCCAGAGTGATGTAATCGGACTTTTGTCTAAGCTGAATAATTGTTTTGCGTCTTGAGTTAAACCAATCCCTTTTCCCGAATTCATTTTTTCTTGTGTATCTTTTAAATCTAAACCTGAGCAAAACCCTTTACCTGCGCCTGTAATAATCACGACGCGAACATCGGGGTCGTGGTTTGCTTTTTTCAGCGTGCTAGCAAGATCATTCAGCATGGCGCCACTAATGGCATTTAGTCTATCAGGGCGATTCAATGTAATGGTGAGAATGTGATCAGATTGTTCGGTCAGGATATCTTGCTGTGAAGAATCGGTTGTTGTCATGGCTTTTCTCTTTTCGAAAAATTAATTTTTATCTGTAGCGTGTTAAAAGGTTTGCCCATCAATTAAGTGTTTCTAAAACGAAAAATCCCGAAAAGATTTACTGATCTATTCGGGATTTTTTGTTTAACTTCCAAATGTTTTGTTAGATAGTTTTACATGTTTGGATAATTTGGTCCGCCAGTGCCCTCTGGTGCAACCCATGTGATGTTTTGTGCAGGGTCTTTAATATCGCATGTTTTACAGTGTACACAGTTTTGTGCGTTGATTTGAAAACGCTTGTCACCGTTATCTTCTTCAACAACTTCGTAAACACCGGCAGGGCAGTAGCGTTGAGCCGGCTCATCATACATTGGAAGATTTTTAGAAATAGGAATAGAGGGATCCGCTAATTTTAAGTGGCAAGGCTGATCTTCTTCATGGTTCGTGTTGGAAAGAAACACTGAAGAAAGTTTGTCGAAGCTTAATTTGCCATCTGGTTTTGGGTATTCAATTTTTTTACATTCAGAAGCTGGTTTCATTTGGGCGTGATCTGGTTTTTTGTCGCGCAAAGTCCAAGGTAGCAAACCAGCAAAAATATTTTGGTCGATAAATGCGTAAGCCGATCCAAGCCAAAAACCAAATTTGTGTAATGCAGGAACAAAATTACGCTGCTTGTGTAATTCTTTGTACGCCCAAGACCATTCGTAAGCTTTTTTGAATGATGTCACTTCATCATTAGCTCGATCTTCTTTTAAAGCTTTAACGACTTCTTCTGCGGCGATCATGCCACTTTTCATTGCAGTGTGAGAGCCTTTAATTTTGGTGAAGTTCAATGTTCCGGCGTTGTCGCCAATTAATAGTCCGCCAGGGAATGTCATTTTAGGAAGAGATTGAGGGCCACCTTTCACTAGTGCTCGAGCGCCATAAGTTAGCCTTTCTCCGCCTTCTAAGTATTTAGCGAATACTGGGTGATGTTTCATCTTTTGAAATTCATCGAAAGGGCTAAGATGTGGGTTTTCATAATCCAAGTTTGTAATTAAGCCGCAGGCTACTTGGTTATCTTCTATGTGATACAAAAATGCTCCGCCCATAGCGCCATTAGAAGTGAGTGGCCAGCCTGATCCATGAATCACTAAACCAGGTTCATGTTGTTCTGGAGATATCTTCCATAACTCTTTGATTCCAATGCCATAATGCTGTGGGTCAGAGTCGGCATCTAACTTATATTTAGCAATTAACTCTTTACCTAATTGACCACGACAGCCTTCACTGAAAAGCGTGTATTTAGCGTGCAGCTCCATGCCGGGCATGTAAGAGTCTTTCTTTTCACCATCGAGGCCAACACCCATGTCGCCTGTAGCAATTCCTTTTACGGAGCCATCTTCGTTGTAAAGAATTTCAGAAGCGGCGAAACCTGGAAAAATTTCCACTCCCAATACTTCAGCTTGTTCCGCTAACCAACGACAGACATTGCCCAAGCTAACGATGTAGTTTCCTTCGTTATGCATTGGGACGGGAATCAACGGGTAAGGCATGTTGATGGTGTGTTTTTCAGAAAGAAATACGTGCAATTCATCACGAGTGACAGGCGTATTTAGTGGGGCGCCACGTTCTTTCCAATCGGGGAAGAGCTCGTTAAGTGCGCTAGGTTCTAAAACAGCACCTGAGAGGATGTGGGCTCCGATTTCGGAGCCTTTTTCGACTACGCAGACAGTAACGTCTTCGCTGAGTTGACGGATTCGACATGCAGCAGCAAGACCAGAAGGGCCTCCGCCAACAATGACTACGTCGTATTCCATGCTTTCTCGTTCCACAATATTCTCCTCTAAAAAACAATTAAATCTGAAGTTCGATTGGATCTGGGTACTTTTTGTTTCGTTAAGCCTGTTTCGTTAAGCCTGTTTCGTTTGGCGTTTTAAGGATGGTTAATTACGCAAAACGAAATATGAAGTGTGATCGTTAGCTCGGGAATTGAGCCATCGGCAGGGTAAGCCAATATATCCCGCTTATTATATAGGGGGTTTTGACTGATCTCTACAATATTGTTCACCGAATACTGTTTGGTATCCTTTTCGGGTGATTTTGTTGGGGTATCAATCTCGCGGTTTTGAACTCTCAATATCGCGCTTAAAACTATTCTTTTTGAGGTTTTTACTGCTTTAAGAATCCCTACAAGGTATTCATTCTGCGGTTTGGGTATTGATTTTAACGGTCGAAACCGTCAACATATGCGCCGCTCGTAAGCCGCCCCTATTTTATTGGGAGCGACTTCGAGGTCAAACATTTGCGGTAATCTCCGCATACAGACTTCCTTCTATCGCTAACTGAATGGGTCATCCATGAAGATTCTTGTAGCTGTAAAACGCGTTGTTGATTACAACGTTAAAGTCCGTCCGAAAGCGGATGGCACTGACGTCGATCTAGCGAACGTCAAAATGTCCATTAACCCTTTTTGTGAAATTGCTGTTGAAGAAGCTGTTCGCTTGAAAGAAGCGGGTACTGCAACAGAGATCGTTGCTGTTTCTATCGGTCCTAAACAGGCTCAAGAGCAAATTCGCACAGCATTAGCTCTTGGAGCTGATCGCGGAATTCATATTGAAACAGACGAAGCGCTTGAGCCTTTAGCTATTGCTAAATGTTTAAAAGCGGTTATCGAAAAAGAATCTCCAGATTTAATTATCACTGGTAAGCAATCAATCGATAATGACAATAACCAAACGGGTCAAATGCTCGGTGCATTGACAGGTTACCCACAAGGTACTTTTGCTTCTGAAGTCAAAGTGGCTGAGGGAAATGTTGCTGTTACTCGTGAAATTGATGGCGGTTTACAAACGGTTGAGTTGACTCTTCCTGCTATCGTAACAACCGATTTACGATTAAACGAACCACGCTATGCTTCTCTTCCCAATATTATGAAAGCAAAGAAAAAACCACTCGAGTCAATGTCACCAGCTGATCTAGGTGTTGATACTGCTCGCCGTGTGACTTTCTTAAAGGTTGAGCCACCAGCACAACGTAGTGCTGGTATTAAAGTACCTGATGTTGATACGTTGATCGATAAACTAAAAAATGAGGCGAAAGTAATCTGATGAGTATTTTAGTTATTGCAGAACACGATAATGCTAGCCTCAAAGGTGCGACTTTAAATACTGTGGCAGCAGCAAAAGCGATCGGTGGTGACATCGAGATTTTAGTTGCAGGTAGTGGTTGTGCCAGTGTCGGTGAAGCGGCCGCAAAAGTCGAAGGCGTTTCAAAAGTTTTAGTCGCTGATAATGCAGCTTATGAACACAAACTAGCTGAAAATGTTGCATTACTGATTGCTGAAATTGGTGGCAACTACACTCATATTCTAGCGCCAGCAACAACGGCAGGTAAAAATACATTACCTCGTGCTGCAGCGTTGTTAGATGTACAAGCTATTTCCGATATCAGTGCAGTTGAAAGTGCAGATACATTTAAACGCCCAATTTATGCGGGTAATGTTATTGCAACTGTACAAAGTTCAGATGCGATAAAAGTCATCACTGTTCGTACAACTGGTTTTGATCCTGTTGCAGCTGAAGGCGGTTCTGCTGCTGTTGAAGCATTAGGTTCTGCGCATGACGCGGGCAATTCTAAATTTGTTGGTGAAGAGCTAGCGAAAAGTGAACGACCTGAATTAACGTCAGCAAGTATTGTTGTTTCTGGTGGTCGTGGTATGCAAAATGGCGACAACTTCGAAATGCTTTATAAGCTTGCTGATAAATTAAATGCAGGTGTTGGTGCATCTCGTGCTGCTGTCGATGCGGGCTTTGTTCCTAACGATATGCAAGTTGGTCAAACGGGTAAAATCGTTGCGCCAGATTTGTATATTGCAGTAGGCATTTCGGGAGCGATTCAGCATTTGGCAGGAATGAAGGATAGTAAAGTCATTGTTGCTATTAACAAAGATGAAGAAGCACCGATTTTCCAAGTCGCAGATTATGGACTGGTTGCTGATTTGTTTGATGCCGTTCCTGAATTGGAATCAAAGCTGTAGATAATTGCTAGATTTTATTTAGTGAGTAAAAAAACCGACAAAGAGTCGGTTTTTTTTCGTCTAAAAATAATTACTGATTTAATTCTTTGTGTTAGGTTAGGCGAAACTTAGTTAATAGCTGAAAGGTATTTTTATGAATGTATGTACTCCTGATATCTGTGATGAGAATCCAAATGATGTTCGTGTTTGTGAGCCTATGTTTGTGAACTTTGGTGGTCGCGAAGGTTTTTGTGGCAAAATCGTTACGATTAAATGTTTCGAGGATAACTCCCTCGTAAAAGAAAATGCATCAAAGTCAGGAGAAGGTCAGGTTATGGTTGTCGATGGAGGAGGTTCGCTTAGGAAAGCTCTCTTAGGCGATATGATTGCAGAGCAAGCCGTTAAAAATAGGTGGGCTGGGTTAATTATTTACGGTTGTGTTCGTGATGTGGATGCATTAGCTGAGCTGGACTTAGGCGTTCAAGCGCTAGCTTCCATCCCTTTAAAGACTGAGAAGCGGGGAATAGGGGACCTAAATATTCCTATCACGTTTGGCGGAGTTACGTTTAATCCCGGTGAATATGTGTATGCCGATAATAATGGTGTTGTTGTTTCTTTAAAAGACTTCACCACTTAATCAGTTAGTTTTTTTTAACGTGTAACTTTTTCATAAGTTTGATCGTAACCTACTGAAGCTGGTTTTAGATATAGATTTATTCATAATTGATACTTTGTTATGTTGAAAACATATGTAGAATATTTTTATGCGCCTAGTTTTTTTACATTAAGTAAATGTGCTAGGCGACCAGACTATAAGGTTGCTCCTCTGCATTGGTTCCTTGTAAGTCATTTTAGTTAAATTGAAGTTAGGCAATAGGATGAGCTAATGGTAATTCTCGGATTAAATTATTATTTTCATGATTCAAGCGCTTGCCTTGTCATTGATGGCAAGTTAATTGTTGCGTTGGAAGAAGAGCGTTTTTCTCGAAATAAGCATACTGGTGATTTTCCGAGGAATGCTATTGATGAGTGTCTGAAATTTGCAAAAATTAGTTATAACGATATAGATCATATAGCTGTGTCAATTAAGCCAACTCTCGATTGGCAAAAGAAAGTCTTATATGGGCTCAAGAATATTTTAAATTCAAAACCTTTTATAAAACATGAATTATTCAATGGACGCCTAAAGCAAAAAGGCTTTTGGAATTGGTACAACGATAAATTTAAAAGTGTGGCTGTTGGTCCTCGAATCGAATTTGTGGAGCATCATCTTTCTCATGCAGCGGGTTCCTTTTTTGTGTCGCCTTACGATGAAGCTGCAATACTTGCGCTAGACGGTTCAGGTGAATGGGCTTGCGGATGGACAGGGTTTGGAAAGGGGAATGATATTCAATGTTTTGAAGAAACGTATTTCCCTCACTCACTAGGTTCTTTTTATGAGGCCGTGACAGAATTTTGCGGCTTTCGACCTAATTACGATGAAGGTAAAACCATGGGGTTAGCTCCTCTTGGAGATGCCTCCATTTTTTATGATCGAGTTTCCGATATCGTTTCTATCAATGCTGAAAATAAAATCACTCTTGATTTGAGTTATTTTAATTTTCAGTTTTGGGGATATAAACGTTGCAGTGAAAAATTTCATGATGTTTTCGGGGCGCCAAGAAGCAAAGACTCTGATTTTGCAAAGCATCATTATGATGTTGCTGCTGCTTTTCAGAAAGTACTAGAAGAAACAGCTCTTAAAATTGCACGAAATCTTAAAGAAAAAACTGGGGCAAGATTTCTTGTTATTGCTGGCGGAGTTTCACTTAATAGTGTTATGAATGGAAGGCTGCTAAGAGAGGCCGGATTTGATGATGTATATATTATGCCTGCGGCGGGTGATAATGGAACATCTATAGGGGCTGCCTATTATCTCTATAACGGAATTTTGAAAAAAGATAGGAACTTTATTCATGATAACCCTTATGTTGGAAATGAATACGATAATGATTTTATAGAAGTGTTATTAAAACAATTCCAACTTAAGTATGAATATTGCGATGATATTGCACTTGCTGCTTCAGAGTTGTTATTCAATGGAAAAATTATTGGTTGGTTTCAAGGGCGGATGGAAATAGGGCCTCGTGCTCTAGGAGCGCGTAGTATTCTTGCGAATCCAGCTATTAGAGATATGAAAGATAAAATTAACGCGCAGGTAAAATATAGAGAAGCTTACAGGCCGTTTGCACCATCAAGCACAGTAGAAGGCGCAAAATTATTTTTTGATATCAATGTTGAAGCTCCATTTATGTTGAAAGTATGTGATGTGCTCCCTGATAAGAGAGAAGTTATTCCGGCAGTGACACATGTAGATGGTAGTGCTAGATTGCAAACCGTAAAAAAAGAAACTAATCCTTTGTATCATGCACTAATAAGTAAGCTTGCCGAGAAAACGGGAGTTCCAGTTGTTCTCAATACTAGCTTCAATATACAGGGAGAGCCTGTAGTAGAATCTCCTCGTGATGCAATACGTTGTTTTTTTTCGACAGGCTTAGATGCTTTGGTGCTAGGAAATTATGTTGTTTACAAGAAATAATTTTATATAGTATAGCGTTCAATGAAATAATCTCTCTCCGCTTTTTTCAAGCTTATTGATCATGGTGGTGAAGTCTGCTTCTACGCTGCCACGGGTTGAGTGGAGTAAATCCATACGATCCTTTACTTCTTTTATCATCGAATCAAAAAAAGCACTCTGATTTTCTGTGATGTTCATTGTATTAAGACTATTGTTTAGATCCGTCAAAAAATTATCTAATACTTTTTTGGCTTCTTCTGATTGATAGTTTTGTTGAATGGAAATCTTTTGGCTGTCAGTTCGTACAGCATCGACTGCCTTTTTAAAGACCTGATTGCTGCTTGACGCATTCTTTCTATGTTCAAATGAATCAATAACAGCGTTAGCGACTAATATCATAATCGACAATGGTTCTTCGTAATCAGAGATGGGTCTTTGAGAATCTTCATTGCTGGAAGGGGTAGCTAATATGCCTACGTGATAGCTGCTAATTTTTAAAACATTATCTTTCTGCTCACTAAAAAATTTATTCTGATTTAATCGGCTTTCCACTGAAGATTTCTCCGCTGAAGTCCAATTATCTTTTGCAGTAACTTCTATTTCGCCTAATGTTGATTTTATTGTTAAGAAAACATCTATGTCTAATGGCTCAATTGCATCTAGTATTTCTGTAGCAATTAATTCCAAAGCAGCTTCAATTGCTGCACTTTCAGTTGTTTTGACAATATTTTGAATATGTTCTTTTATTGTGATTGCTGGCTTGCCATCCGGGCTAGCTGTTGAGGTATTTTGTTTTACAGGTTCATCGTGAAGAATTTCTTGAAGAGGATGCTTTTCTATTTCAGAAAGCTTTTCATTAAGATATTCGATTTCACTCTCTAGTATATCGATACAGCCTTCTGTTTCAGATAGCTTTCTCTCTAACGATTGAAGTTGAACTTCTTTTTCTTCTCGATCTGAATTTTGTAAATCACCTTCGTTTAATTCAGTTTTAAGCTGCTTTACCTGGTTTTCAAGGTTGAAAATAATATCGCGCTGTTCATTTGTTGCGGTTCGTAAATTACTTACTTCTTTTTGAAGTGCTTCAAATTTATCTAGCGTGTCTTTTTCTAAACTATTATCAGAGTTTTCTGTATTGTTAATGGATTTGGAGACGATGGTGTATTTGCTTTTTCTCTTACCGTTAATCGTATTATCTTCTGATGAGTTTTTTTCAAGTTCAAAAACTCGATTTTTATAAATTTCTAATTCATTTTTTAGTGTCTTTATGGATTGCTTAACGTTGTCAGCTGTTTCCGAAGAAGATTCAATGCTTTTTCCTAATTCGTCAATTGACGATAAGCTAGCATTGGCGTTGGCTGATTCATTAATATTACATTGGAGCAAAGAGGTTTTAAGTGTTTCTATGGTGTCTTTTAGTTCAGCTATTTTATTTTCATAGTCTTCGATATCCTGTTTAGCTTTGTCTGATGAAGATTCAGCTTCGTTGACGGATTTTATTTTTTTTGCTGTCAGATCTTTTTCCGTTAGTTCGTTTTCGGAGTTTGCTGACGACTCTTTTTCTAGTTTTTCATAAGAATTTTTTAATTCTCTGTAGCGTATTTTTAATCTTTCGTATTTTTGTTTTGTTTTTTTAAGATCAAATATCTCATTTTGAAGCTTGTTTATCTGTTGGAATAATTTTTTTCTTATATCTTCTATCGAAACCTTTTCAGCATTTACAGCTTTAGACTTTTCTTCGGTTTTGCCGATTAATTCCATTAATTTTTTGAGGTGTGAGCGATGCTTATTGTTTGCCATTTTTAGACAAACAATTAATAGCGCTGAAAAAAATATGGATTCAGCAATAAACAAGTAAGCAGCGACAGTTAGGTCCATATGATATCTAAACAATATTTCCTTGGGGGGCGACTGAAGTTAGAGTAATTAAGAAACTTGTATTAATAATAGGATAAATTGTCAGTTTTAAAAATTCTAATGAAATTTGATGCTTCAAAGTTGATGCTTATAGGTCGATATTATCTTAACTTGCTGATATTAATGGTAAAAATAAAAACAGCAATACGCCTCATGGCTTCTATACTTTAAAAATAGGGAGGTTAGCGGTTTACCACTAACCATTATTTTAATGAATGCGTCAGGTAAAATTAGGTGATTTAGTGGGCTGGCAGTTTTTGGAGATAAGTCGGGATCGAAATACAAAGGCTCAGAAAGACAAAGGAGCAAATAGGTATACGGATATACAAGCCTCAAAATTCAATCTTTTTGTTTATCCTATAACACTTTCATTAGCTTTTATGACTTTATTCTTTGTGGCTGTGGTTGCCCAAGAATTTAGTTTTAATTTGGCCTTGCTTGCTGTCTTTGCGATAGGTCTAGGCTTGTTAGCTTACCATTGTTATTGGGCAATTTTCTTTGATGGTAATTATCAAAGAGGGGCTCAGCGCTGGCGATTTCATTTTTTTATGAGTGATGTTTTGGTGGCCTTAGTTACCGGAATTCTTCTTGCTATCGCATCATTAGTATTGCCTGTCCCGTATTATTCCACAGTGATAATAGCTCTAGTCGTAGTTAGCGTTTTGGTTGTTGAAAATTTCGCACCTTATAGCAGGGTTTTGTTGACCAAGCTTTCATTTCTTTGGGGGCCTATAATTTTTTCTGGGTTCTATCTTATCTTTATCACAGATGCGAATATTATTAAAAATAGCGTGTCTCCAGTTGCTTGTTGTTTTTTGTATATAGTGCTGATGCATCATGCAAAGGTAAGTTCCAAGAGTTTTTGGAAGATTAGAGAGTCTGAATACCTTATCCGATTAAAGGCTGAGAGCTATCAGGCGGCCCATCATGCGGAAAAGGCTAATTCAAAAAATGACTCTGAATTTATAGCGGCTTATTCACAAGAACTGAAAATTCATCTGGATAGCTTGTTAAGTGGTGTACACCTTTTGAAAGACACACCTGTCAGCTTGCAACAAAAAGAGCTGATAGATACGACTGAACAAGCTGGTGAAAAAACGATTAACTTAATTGACACGGTTAATGATTATTCACGCTCTAAGCAGAAAATCATCCAGTCTGAATTAGTTATATTTCCGATAGTGAGAGATTTTGAAGAGCTATTTGTCGCTGTAGCGAGAGAGGGCTACGATCATGGGATTGATACTAACTTTATTTTTGATAAACATTTACCCCAGAGAATCAAAGCGGATAAAAATTTAATTTTAAAAGTGCTTTCTTTGCTATTAAGCTGCATGAATCGGCTAAATGTCAGTGGTAGGTTATTAATCACTACAAATTATCATTCTTTAGATTCATCCAAAGGTGTTTTGAATATTATATTAACCGATGTTATAGAGGATAAGGACTTAGAGAAAACTCATCCATTAATTGAAAAGCTGGTGACTTCAAGTCAGTTGAACGGCGCTGTTGCTCTAAATTATTTAATGGCTGAAAATTTTGCTAAACAATTAAATGCAACAGTTAACGTTTCTTCGGGGGGGGAGCATGCAGAAGGAGTGGGTATTGAAGTAGAGTTTCCTGTTGAGGCGAAAAGTGGTTCCACGCCAGAATTTTATCCTAACGCAAATTTAAAAGATAAATATTTGGCGATTGTGAATTGTCCTGAAAAAATTAAAAGCTATGTCCTAGAACAGTTAAGTGAGTGGGGTTTATCTATAATTTTTTTCGCCCCCGAAGAATTTATTAATACACCTATAGATTCGGAAGCTAGCCAGTCAAGCACCAATGTTGATGATCAAAAGACTAGTTCTGAGTCTATTGGTAAATTACTAAATAATTTATTAAAGGAAAAAAATGTTGAGTCAATTTTGTGGTTTGCTGAGGTATCAGATGACAACATATTCGACGGAAAACATTCTATTGTGAAAAAAGCTATTTTTCAGCATGATCACTTAAGTTCAAGGCCCGTTTTTGTTGTAGCAACCGATAGACAAATACAATCTTCTTTACACCGTCAGTTTTTGCATGAGCAACCTAACATCCATGCAATACAAAAGCCTCTTCAGCTTCAACAGTTCCATCACATTTTGGTCGATGCCTTGTTCAATGTTGATTTTCATGCGCACCATGTATTGAATAAATTATTCTCATTGGATGACGGAGGTGAGAGGGAGAGAATTTTATTGGTAGAGGATCATCGAGTTAATCAAATGGTGGCCGAAGGAATGTTAAAGCGACTAGGCTATACAACTAAGATCGCGAATAATGGAGCCGAAGCGCTGAACATGTTAGAAGAGCAAGAGTTTGATTTGATATTAATGGATTGTCAGATGGCAGAAATGGATGGCTTTACTGCTACAGAAGCGATTCGGATTAAAGAGAAATCTACTGACAAGCATATTCCAATTATCGCTTTAACTGCGAATACTACGGAAGAGGACCAAAATAAATGTTTAGCCGTAGGCATGGACGATTATTTGTCTAAGCCAGTAAGATACAGTGACCTAGAGCACTCTCTGAAAAGATGGTTGGATGATGGCGGTGGATCTTCCATCCATCATTAAATTATTGCGCTTATTACTTTAAGCTAAGTACTGTTGTAATTTTTCGAGGCATTAATAATCAATGATGGTGAAAAAATATTTTTATATAAAACAATTGTTGAGCAGTATTAATCAAATGTTGCCCAAATCGGGCAATGATCTGATGGTTTTTCCATCCCACGTATATCGTAATCTATACCTGCATCTGTGCAGCGCTCAGCCAAACTAGGCGAAGCTAAAATTAAATCAATTCGTAATCCTCGTTTAGGTTCTCTATCAAAACCTTTTGAGCGGTAATCAAACCAGCTAAATTCGTCATCTTTGTCTGGATAATGTTTGCGGTAGGTATCTTCTAATCCCCAACTTTTTAATCGGTCTAACCACTCGCGCTCTTCAGGCAAAAAACTGCATTTCCCCGTGCGGAGCCATCGCTTGCGGTTGTCTTCACCGATACCAATATCAATATCAGCGGGGGAGATATTCATATCGCCCATCACAATAACTGGATCATTATTATCGAGGTCTTTTTCGATTAATGTTTGTAGGTCTTCATAAAATTTCTTTTTGTTGGGGAATTTTGTGGGGTGATCTTTACTTTCACCTTGAGGAAAATACCCGTTAATAACAGTGAGTTTTTTGCCGTCTTGTGTTTTAAATTCACCTAGAATGAATCGCTTTTGTGCTTCTTCATCATCTGTTTCAAAGCCTAATTGGATTTTACAGGCTGAATCTTTGTAGAGTAACGCTACGCCATAATGTGTTTTTTGGCCGTGGAATCCAACTTGATACCCCATTTCATTGATAGCTTCTATAGGGAAATCAGGATCTGTTACTTTTGTTTCTTGTAAGCCAATAAAATCTGGGTTGTGCTTATTGATGACTTCTTGTAATTGGTGCAATCTCATGCGCACGCTATTGACGTTAAAGGAGATAACCTTCATTGAAATAAAAACTCCGACAGAATATTAATTATTAATAAAATAGCGCTCTGTAAAAAACGAATATCTATGTTTTACAGAGCGCTATTTTTATGAGTGATATTGCCGATTAAAAATTAGCGACTTTTTGAACTCGATCACCTTCGAGTAACTTGATGTAATCGATGAGGACGTATCCTGTCTCATTTAGCACGGGGTCTTTAGCCGGATTTATTTCTTGTGGGCCAGAGATACTTTGTTCTTCATCTTCTTCATTTTCTTTTTCTTCTGCTGTTTGGAACTCATCAACAGTTTTATAAACAGATAAGCCCTTTGCCAAGCGACGCTTGTTTTCAATGGCGAGACTTTTTAGTTTAATGGCTTCTTGTTCTGATTTCCGAGTTTTTTCGTTTAACGAAATGGTTTTTTGGTTAAGATTTTCATTGAACAGGTCTGATTGATCAATTAAAAATACGAAATCAGGATCTTTCTCCGCTCGTTTCTCATGAAGTGTTTGTAAGTAGGGGAACATTTTTTCTAAATCATAATATTTAGAATGTGGTACTTCATGTATTTGATCCCAGGGTAATGCATTGTCGTAAGAGCTTTCACCGATTTCATCTAGCGCAATAAAATTGTGGTAGCTAATGTCTGGTACTACACCGCGATGCTGTGTGCTATCGCCTGAGACTCGGTAAAACTTAGATTCAGTTATCTTAAGTTGTCCTTGAGTTAACGGCGACAAAGATTGAACAGTACCTTTTCCAAAAGATTGGTTTCCAACAATGAGCCCGCGTTGATAGTCTTGAATTGCACCAGCAAAAATTTCTGAAGCTGACGCACTTAAGCGATTAATCAATACGATTAATGGGCCTCGATACTGCGCCAAATTTCTTGATTGGCTGTGTCTGGAAATTTTTTCATTGCTTTGTCGGATTTGCACTACGGGGCCGGGATCAATAAAAAGGTCTGTTAGCTGTGTTGCTTCTTGAAGAGAGCCGCCGCCGTTGTCTCGTAGATCAAGAATCACGCCATCAACATTTTCTTCTTCAAGTTCTTTTAAAAGTTTAAAAACATCTCGCGTTGTACTGCGATAATTAGGATCTCGTTTACGGTATGCATCAAAGTCAATGTAAAAATTTGGAACATCTATAACACCAACTTTATATAAGTTTTTCCCGTCAGATAAATCAAAAACAGCTTTTTTAGCCGCTTGTTCTTCAAGCTTAACAGTATCGCGAGTGATTTTAATTGATTTAGTTAAATTTTCAGGTGTTAACAATTTAAGATGAACGATAGTATTTCGTTCACCCCTTATTAATTTGACAACATCGTCTAAGCGCCAGTCGATAACATCTTCTAGCTCGCTATCGGCTTGACCAACAGCAATAATACGATCACCACGTTTTAGTTCACCTTGCTTGTCTGCAGGACCACCGGTGACGATTCGATCGACTTTGGTATATTCTTCATCGGTTCTTAATACAGCCCCAATACCTTCGAGTTTTAACGACATGTTGATGTTAAAGTTTTCTGCTTGCCGTGGGCCAAAATAATTAGTGTGAGGATCATAGAGAGTTGTTAGTGCATTAATAATTGTTTCGTAAGCGTCTGAACTTTTTTGTTGAGAAAAACGGTTCAACTGCATCTTGTAACGCTTGATGAGAGTTTCTCTAGCTTCTTCTAGCGTTTTATCTGTTAACATCAAATTCAGAAGGTTTGATTTCAATCGTTTATGCCACATTTGAGTTGCTGCGGATTGATCAACTGCCCATTCAGCATCTTCGAGATCGAGTGGTAGTTTTTCATCTACAGTAAAATCAAACTTTTGATCTTCATTTTCTAATCTTGCAATAATTGCTTCTAGACGAAGTTCAACTCTATTGCGATAACGATTATAAATTTTAAAGCTTTCGTTTAATTTCCCGGCTCTGAAATCGTCATCAAATTTTGTTTTGTGTTTGTTAAATTCTTTAATGTCGCTTGCAAAGAAAAAAGATTTTCCTGGGTCTAAAGATTCAATATAGTTGTCTAAAAATTTTTCGGAAAGAGCATCATCAATGGGCATTTCTTTAAAGTGCCGGTTCGATAACGTTTGCATTACTTCTTTTGTTGTTTGGGAGTGACCTTCAGTAGGCTTCAAGGTATCAAGCGTGATATTGCTAGTTAAAGAGTGTGCGGAAGAGGTTAATAAAAATAAACTCAGGGTAATTGATACGAAGTTTTTACTTGTCAATCGGAATAAGTGAAAAGCGGGAGTTGGTATGCGACCGCGCAAGCCTAGACCTAATGAAATCAAGCTATTTAAACGTGATGTTTGATGTGTTTTGTTTAATAATTTAATAGTCATATAGTCATCGCAAATTAGTGTGTCAATTGATAGTGCGGGGTATAAAATATTCAATACATTTTGATGGATAAGACCTGAGATGTATAGACACAGGGTTCGCGTGTCAGTTTACTCTGTAGAGACATTAACGCTTCCGAAAACCTAACTTTCTAAGTATGTTTGCTAGAGATATATTCTTCAATTTTGATTTAACTCTAATGTTCTATTAAGCATCATGAACCTTGGAAATTCAATCATGTAGGTCTTAAATACTAGACCTTATCACGAAGAAAAATTGCTTCTTAGGTCATTTATTTCGATACAGTCTAGGACCACTTTTTCCGTATAAATATCCTTGCTGAATGCTTTTCGATCTAAATTAGAGCCCTTACTTACTTAAATCCAATTTTTTGAACAGAAACCGGTTATTTTTGGCCGTAAACCCTGATTAATTAGCGAGAAGCAGAGGAATAAAACGGCTATGTGTTTAAAAAATAGACGTTTTTTGCAGGTCATGGGGTTATAAGCTTCGTGATTTTATAGAAATCGATAGAAATGAAGAGAAATCGAAGGGAAAGTAGAATACATATTCTCAGAGGGCTTAAATTCGAGTAGAATCGCGGCTCTTTTGTTTTGAACCATCTGTTTTCGGTTAATTTTAGCAGTTTGGTTTGTTCCGCACCCGTAGCTCAGCTGGATAGAGTAGGTGGCTTCGAACCACTTGGTCGGGAGTTCGAATCTCTCCGGGTGCGCCATTTTCTCTTGTGTATCATTACTCCGTGTTTTTGTAGGAGTAAGTTACACCCCTCTGATTTAACCAGTTTTCCTCCAAATACTTCATTTATGATCTCTTTGTTGATGTTGAGTGATATCTGTTTTTTTTGGGGAAACTTGTGGGAAGAATCCAAGCCTCACTGAGAACGTGAAGCATAGCTTCCATACGAATATTAGATTTATGTTTAATTAGGATAGCAGAAACATGATGCTCTACCGTTCGTTTTGAGCGAGATAATGTTACTGCTATTTCTTAGTTATTCGCTCCTTTGATGATGAGTTTAAACATTTCTTGTTCTCATTAAATTTTCATCGATAGGAAAATTAAAACGATGAGTCCAAATAGCAGTTTCACGAACACTCCAATAATGCATCCCATCGACACCAACTTCATTAAGCTGTTGTAATTGTTCTTTTGCTAAATGATGTTTGTCTTCAAGCCAGCCATGCATCATCTAATAAGGCTAATCGAATTGGAATAATGTGTTGAAGTTCATCGGTTGCGAGCGCATCAGTTAAAGCTTTGTCAATATTCTCTGTTGCAGATTCATTCCCTAATCTCATTTGTGCCTTAACTAATATGGATAAAGCAGGTAAGCTCATAATGAGAGTTAATCGATCAGATTTTAATACGCCAGACGCAATCGTTTCTGCATCACGTAATCTTCCTTGTTCTAATCGTAATGACGCTAAACGACCCAATAAATAATAGGTCCAGGCGTAAAGATCGTGTTCGTTATCGAAAGCAATACCTTCAGATAATATTCTTTCTGCGAGTTTAAAATCTCTAAAGTCAACAGCGTATTCAGCTAAGTTTTTATAAACTCTTGCAGTATGTTCATGTAATCCTTCTTGTATTGCTAAAGATAAACTCTCTTCTAGTTGAGATATTCCGTCAGTATTATTACGAAATATTTTAGCGGTCCCCACATTATTTAATGCATGTGTTTTTACATCAATGTTGTCGTAATCGTCAGCGAGATTTAACGCTTTTTCTCCCCAAAAAATAGCTTCTTCCATGCGATCGTTAAGCATGTGAAACTGCGATCGTAAGCTATAAGCCATTCCGTGTTCGGCACTTGTGGGCGTGCTTTCTAGTACACGAATAGCTTCGTCTGCATAGTGTGTTGCTTGAGAAGCTTCGCCTCTATACCAATGCAATCGAGAAAGCCATCGTAGGTTTTCACCAACTTTTTCGGGCCTTTTTAGCGCTCTCCATAAACTAATTGCGTGTCGCCTTGCTTCTAAAACTTCGTCATCAATTCTTAATGCGAGCTCAGCTTCATAGGCCCAGTCTTCATAAAGTTGTGACGCGAGATCAGGTTCTGCATCGTTGACAAAACGTAGTGCTGTTGCAAGATGTGTAGCAGCTTCACTGTGTGCACCAAGAGATGCTGCAGTTTTTGCTGCGACTGGAGCAATCTTTAAAACTTGTGTTGTGTCAAATGCACCAGCCGCGTGATGCACAAGACGATCGAGAGAAGAATAAGGGTCATCATTTTTTCGTTGTTTTAATAATGTTTCTAAAACTTTTGCATGTAATTGCTTTTGTTTTGTGGAAGATATTCGTACCAGTGTTGCTAAGCGAGAAAGTTCATGGCGAAAACGCAAAGAGCCATTGGATTCCTGTACTAAAATATTTCGCCCTACACAGGCCATTGCTTAAGTATCTCCTGCATCACCCATCATTGGACCTAATACATTAATGGGAATGGAACCAGGTATTACAGAAATAGTTTCTAATAACGTTCTTTCTTCTAAAGATAAACGAGATAATCTTGAGCCTACGGCATCTTTAATCGAGGCAGGAATAATTGCGTCAGGATTGTGATGACATGATAAAAGTTCAGTGACAAAGAAAGGGTTTCCACCAGTAATATCATGAAGCTCTTCAATACTGTAACCGTGTGGTAGGTCTAAAGTTTCAATTGCTTCTTTTGAAAAAGGTTGCAGGTCAATTCGCTGAGTGTGTGACGAAGGCAGCTCTCCTAGAACTCTAGTCAGTGGGTGGTCGTTAATGACTTCATCATCACGAAAGCTAATGACAATGAGTGCAGGTAGCATTGAGATGCGTCTACCCAAATATTTTAAAAGGTCTAGCGTTGCGTAATCAGCCCAGTGAGAGTCTTCAAAAATAAATACGGAGCCATTTGCAGATGTTTCTATCTCTTGAATTAACAAAGAGTACAGTATCGCAGGTTTCGAACCTTCAGCGAGGAGTGAGCGAATTTTGGGAGTTAAAGACGAATATCGGCAAGTTAACAATTTCTCTTGCGCTCTCGAATAGCGGTACGCCTTATAAAATTACGTTTAATTTAAGCGTTACTTATTACCACCTGCAGTTTAGCAGGTTCAGTGTGGAGCCAAATATAAAAGATAGGGCGGTACTCTGCTAAACATTAAGTCTGAAAATTATTAACAAATACAAATAGATAGTGGCATGTATAGAGTAATGACAACAACTACTTGGAATAAATTTGGGTAATGAAAAACCAAAATTAGGTAGACATACCGAACTCATTAGCCATGTTTTACTGATAATCTACGATTGTCGAATAGCGAAGTTAGGACGGTATTTACCAGTTAAAGGCTGGCGAAATGTCGCTAAATCGATAGGGCTTAAACGGAAATATACATAAAAGTTGCGGTAAGTTCAGGAAGAACTAAGCAAAATTTATGTTGGCTCAAGGATGAGCCGTTTTTATTGTATGAACCAGAGGATTCTTGGGATTAATATAAAACTATTTAATAGGGAAATTTTCAGATAGTGCTTCGCCCACGTAGTCGAGCATTTTATCTCGATCCCATTTTGTGCCATCTACCATATCTGCCCAGATATCGATAACTGAGATTCCCGCATCTTCAAATGCTTTTTTAGTAAAAAGCGAACCGCTTTGCGAAAGTCTTGCACCTTCGGGTAGCAGCATCATTACGGCGTCAATTTTTGCGCGTTTAGCTTCGTGAGACATCCATTCGCTCATCCAAGGTGGAAGGTGTAAAACTTCATTCATACCTGCAATTCTACTCGCGAGTGCGCGAAGAGGGTCTTCTAAATTATAACGAGGATACGCATAGTTCGCGAAAGGGAGATACATTGACCAAACAAATACCGCGCCATATTTTTTTTCTAATTCTTGATAAAAACTAGAGTCGTGCCACAAACCAGCACCGATCCACATCATTCTTATTTTTTCATTTTTACAGACCGCCGTTTTATTTTTAACACGATCTTTTAATTCATCTCGAAATTTTTTCACATGAGATAAAGCCCAATCAGAACCTCTATGCCATTGAGGGATCATCACATTGGGCATTTGATCAACAATACTCACAGGGCAGGGAACAGTCTCTACGGCAAGCTCTGCACATTCGCCAAGAATTTCTTCTTGTTCATTAATGCGCTCCATTAGATTTACGAATTTTTTTTCATCAAAACGCCGATCTGTTTTTGATTCCAATAATTCAATTAACCCCGACATATCTTCGACCATTAGATCGAGCCGATCCGATTGATAAACATCTTCCCATTGTTTAGGCGCTAGCTCCCACCAGTTAGGTACTTTCTTCGTCCATCCCGGTGCTTCTAACGGATAGAAAGGTGCATCTAATGCCTCAGCCCATAAAGAAAAAACTTGTTGTATGCAATCACAGGTCATTCGCGCGACTAAGACAGTCGGTGTTGGTAGTCCTCCCCATGGAGCAGTTTTAGGGTCGTTATCTAAAGTGCAGCCCAAACCGAGAGAACAATATTTACAGCTGTTTTGTGGATAACCAGCATCACTCAGCACTTCAACGTATCGAGTTGATAAGCGTTTTGCAGAAATATAGGCTGACCACCATTGATTTGTGACAATGGGAATGTCCATAGCATGAAAAATTTCATGGGGCGTATCGGCTTGAACTATGGCAAATGGTTCGCCATTTTCGACAACACGCCGTTTTAAATCGAGACCAAACGCCTTTTGATAAGCTTGTGCATCAGCAGTGCACGCTAAATCTTTTCGGCTGCGTTGAGAGTCTGTTGTTGATGCGGACATGAAATCTCCAAACCATAAAGTTGTATGTTAATTTTTTATGCTAAATTTTATTCAAGTGGATATAAATGTTAATGACGATTTCTAAATAAATAATTCATCGTTTGACATTTTTTCATATTGTTCATCTGTTAAACCAATTATGTTTTTGCAAATTGATTCGGTATGTTGACCCAAGTTGGGTGCGAGCTTCACTTGAGACGGTGTTCTTGATAATGTAAACGGCGGCGTTTGATGACCAAACTTTCCAATATAAGGATGTTCGAGATCCGCTAAATAGTCGCGGTGTTTTAATTGAGGGTCATGCTCAAAAGTATCTTCAATATCTTGAACAACACCGGCGGCAATACCGTTGTTTTGTAACAGTTCCATGAATGGGTAATCAGTTTTAGTCGCCGTCCACTCTGCAATTGTTTTTTCTAAGTCATCTAATTGTTTTTCATTAAACTTTAATAGTTCATCTGCATTTGGAAGATTATGATTAGGAACAAGCGTTAAAAATTGCTCCCAATTATTGTTGTCTTCAATAGATATGCCTATCCAGCGTTTTTTCTCAGAAGTAGTCGACGTTTTATTTTCCCTTTGGCAGGGGAACACACCCTGAAATAAAACATCCGGTGAATGGTTACCTGAACGCTTTGAAATGTTTTTAATCGATGACGTGTTTTTATGCTCGGCTAGCTGTGTTGCCACTAGCGCATCGGACATTTGTTGTGCGCAGACTTCATACATTGAAGCATCAATATATTCTCCTCTGCCCGTGCGACGTTTATGGTCGACTGCTGCAGTGACTGCTGCCGCCATATAATAGGGGAGAACAACATCGCCGTATGGAACGGATGGTGTCACAGGATCGCGATCCGCCCAACCTGTCATGTACATACGACTGGAAAGTGCGGCGCCAGTACCGTCAACACCCCAGTTTTTAGCATAGGGTCCTGTTTGACCAAACACGCTTCCGCTCACCATAATAATATCGGGGTGAGTTTTTTTAATGGTGTTGTAATCTAAATTTAATTTTTCCATTGTGCCGGGGGAAAAGTTTTCAACGACAACATCAGCCCATTCTAAAAGCGGATCAAGAATGTCTCTGACTCGCTCATGCTTCATGTTGAGTCTTAAACTTAATTTAGACGTATTAAAATGACTGAACCAAGGCTTATCATTAAAATTTCCCCTTTGCGATACACTCACTTGTTTGTCAATTCTGCTAAGACATGGACGCAGAGATGATTCAACTTTAACGACTTCTGCACCGTGATCAGCCAACATTTTTGTCGTCAAGGAACCTACGAGTGCCCAAGAAAAATCTAAAACTTTGACGCCCGATAAAGGAAGAGAAGATTGGGTCATTTAAAGCACTCCCGATTTTTTATGTTCTTTTATTTTTTCTGGCTTTAATTTTAATAATTCTGAAAAAACATCTTCATTATCTTTGCCGAGAGAAGGCAGATGATGAGGTATACGGTAATGTCCTTCGCTGAGCCTCAAAAAATAATCGGGGTACTGAATTACTAAATCATCGTCTAATTGAATGGCTTGTAAAAAATCGCGAGACGTTAAATGTTGATCGTTTAAAACATCATCTGGTGAGTTTGCAATGGTTGCTCTTATGCCTCTCTTCTTACCTTCGCTTTTGATATCTGTTTTGGTTTTCGTTGTAAAAAAGTTATGGATGGCGGTTTCCCATTCGAGACGTGTATTTGGGTCGAGCGCGCTTCTGTCGTAACTGGCCCAATCAACGTCTGCCATGGGGTTGTCGTAATTTTCGTCAGTCATCCATTGTGATAGCGCTGAGTTGGCGGGTGCTCCAAATTTTCCTGTCATTAAACTATGAAAACAATAACCATCTTTTAATTCCCATACGACTCTAACAGTGGCAACGCCAAAACGAACTTTGTTGCCACCACGTTCTAATTTCCGTTTGTCGAATTGATAAGACAATAAATTATTGGTGTTACGACTCGCAGCCACTTCTTGCATAGAGCAATCAACATGTTGACCTAAACCAGAAATCCCTCTTTCTCTATGCGCTAACATAGCGCCAAAACTAGCAGCGGCAGTTGTATGAAAACTACAGGCATCTAAGGCTTCTAATACGGGTGTTTCCTCAGGGTAGCCACAAGTGTCGAGTGTTCCTCCCATGGCAGAGGTAATAAGTTCGCCACCTTTGTAATTTTTGTAAGGGCCTGTTTGCCCGAAAGGCGTTATTGAAACAAGAATAATTTCTGGATTTATTTTCTTTAATTCGTCGTAATCTAATTTCTTTTCAGCAAGATACCCTGGTTCAAACGTTTCAATCACAAAGTCACTCAAAGTAACGAGTTCACAGAATAGTGAGATGCCTTCCTCTGATTCTAGATTTAGGGTGATACTTTTTTTTCCTAAGTTACGGAGTTGCCATAAATCATTAGCAGTCGTGCTTTTTTTTGATTGTTGAGGAGAATCGATTTTGATAACTTCGGCGCCCATTGACGACAAAAATTTAGAACAGGCGAAACCTCGATAATCACTCAAGTCGAGTATTCTGTAACCGCCGAGCATAGAATTATTGTTTGTTGTGTTGTTCATAAATTCTCGATAAAAGGTTTGAGTTGTTGTGACGTTTCAAGTGAATCTAGTTGGTAAGGTTGATCTGTTAACAATAAACTATTCATGCCTGCGTCAATACACGCTTTTAATTGCTTTGGATAGTGCCAACTTAATGCCTCTTCTTTTTTGATATAAAAGAAAATTACGCCTTGAGCATTTTGTTGTTTTGCAAAGTCAACAATCTCAAATGGATTGGTCAGAAAAGTTCGTGAGCTTTTTGTATCTTTATAATAATGAGTAGTTAATAGGCTTAGCTGATCATCAGAACTTTCGTTTTCAATGTGACCGACTAAAAAATGGTTGCCGAACGCGTGGTAATCGCCAACAACAATCGTGTTTAAATTATCGATCATTGAGTGTAAGGCTGGATGATCTAATCCATTGCCTACAATGATAATTCTTTTTTTCGCGACGTCTGATTTACTAATTACGCTGTTGTTTTTGAGGGTGTTGATAATCTCTTTCATGCCATCAATAAATTCCTCAATGGGCAATGAGAATGCAGCGCTATAGATGAGATAACTTATTGCACTAGGAATTGACTTGTTAGCTCTATATTCATTAAATATTTCGAGCTGATCCCTCGCTAAATTGTATTTCTTAGTGCTAATTTTTAATCGGTCATTGATTATTTCTTTTTGATTAAATTTCGCCATAAAATGACAAAATTTTTGAAATTTAATTAGGTTGTGCTTTGCAGATGTCTCGCGAGGAGAGTGTAATAAATCCACTAAAAAAACAGGCGGTAAATTATATTGAGGATACTTTCTCTGAATCTCAGAAATATAATAATAAAGCCGTTGATGAGAATCGTTACATCTCGGTAATACAATAAGGTCTAGATAGTTATATTCACCGGCTAATAATTTTTGAAAAATAGATCGAGTAATGGGATCAAAGGCCGGCTCCATAAATTCATCAGCGAGTGGTGTAGGCTGCGATGGGTCACCAATTAAATGGAAGGGCATTAGTTCGGCTGCATGTATAATTTCTAGCGGAATATTATTTGATAAGTATCCAGCGATTTTCCCGCCTGACGCCTTCCATTCTTTTGCTCGTGATGTTCTATCTTTTAATAAATCTTGAAATGAAGTAGGTAATAACTCGCTTAAAGAGGCATTATCGCTTTTATTAACTTGTGATGACGTATTCATATCAGTTGTCTCAGAAACCTATAACTCGTGGAACTTTATTTAAAATGTCATTACATCAAACTAGGTAAAAACAAAGTGATAACGGGAATTGCAATTAATAATGCAAGATGAAAGAAATCCGCTATTAAAAATGGGATAACACCTAAAAATATAGTTTTAAGTGGAATGTTTTTGCTGATGCCATGTATTACAAATACATTCATGCCAACAGGTGGTGTAATTAGGGCTATTTCCATAGCACGAACCAAGAGTATGCCAAACCAAATACCATTGATGCCCGCTGTTTGAATGATGGGATAAAAAATAGGAATGGTTAAAGCCATCATTGCCATGCCGTCTAAAAACATGCCCAAGAAAAAATACACAATCATAACGCCGATGATTATACGGAGTTGGGAAGGCTCGCTGCCAAGCACAAAACTAGAAATACTTTCTGCAAGGCCAGATGAAGCAATGAACGTACTGAAAATAAATGCGCCAATAATAATGGCGTATAACATACCAGCAGTTTTTAATGTATCAATGACAGCTATTTTAAACGCAGGGAAAGAAAGTTTCTTTCTAATAACGCCTAAGAGGATCGCACCAAAAGCGCCAACAGCACCAGATTCAGTTGGAGTAAACCATCCTATGAGTAGACCGCCAATGACGAAGAAAATAAGTAAGGTGATGTCTCCGGTTTTGCCCAAGCTTTGGAAACGTTGCTTCCAACTGGCTTTTTTAATCGTTGGACCAAGTTCTGGGCGAAAGTGACAAATTATTACAATGGTTATTAAATAAAAGATGGCTTGTGTTAATCCCGGTATAAGACCTGCAGCAAATAATTTCCCAATAGATTGCTCGGTTAATATGCCATAAACAATTAACATCCCGCTTGGGGGAATTAAACTCCCAACTGTACCACCTGCAGCAACGCATCCTGCAGAAAGCTTGTTGGAATAATTATGTTTTTGCATCTCCGGAATAGCGACCAATCCCATTGTTGCGGCCGTTGCTAAACTGGATCCACTCACAGCGCCGAAACCCGCACATCCACCGATGGAAGCCATTGCTAATCCACCGCGACGATGCCCCCAAAACCGAGCAGCTGTTTCAAAAAAATCACGGCTTGCACCTGTTGCAAAACAAATATGAGCCATTAATAAAAATAAGGGGAGTACGCCTAATTCGTAATGGGATGACAATTGAAAACTGATAACACCGACTTTTATGATTGCCGCTTCAATTGATATTAAAATTACAAGGCCAGCAAAGCCGATAAAACCTAATGCAAAGCCAATAGGCATGCCACCAGCTAATAAAACCAGTAGGAAGATAAAACCGATGATTCCAATAATTTCAGGGCTCAAAATATTCTCTTATTTTTTATTATTTTCTTGTGGCGATTATTTGATAAAACAAAACTAAACTGGTGCAGAAAGCGCACGCTGCGAAAAATATCCTGAAAGGTACAATAGGGATTTCTAGTAGATGGCTGGCCTCATGCAAACTCCACACATCGATCAAGAGCCAAATACTACCTGCCGTTATTGTCAGCATGATTAAAAGCCCAACTAATAAACCAATTCTTTCAATAAAATGTGCAATACGATCCGGTAAGTGCTCAACAAATAGTTTTGCAGATGCATGGCTTCTTTGAATGGTGGCAAATAAAATACCTGTCGAAGCGACAACGACGATGAGTATTTCCACAATCTCTACACTACCGGGGACGGGTATGTTGAGATGCCGTCCAATGACACTAATAGTGATTAGGATAATCATGCCAACTAAGGCGATAGCCCCGAGGCTTTCAATGATAATGATAAAAGGTGATTTTTTTTCGAGTGTGTTTAAATCAAAATCGCTCAAGACAAAAACTCCTCTTTTTATTGTTGTGGATGTGTTGCAGGGCTATCTTTGCTGATATAGTTTGTCTAGCAAACTAATTGATGGAGTTTATCTATGAACGGATAACTAAGTCAATTACAAAAAGCAGATATCGTATTGGTTTTATACAATGGTTAGCTAAAAAATTATATAAGGGTGCCTGATGTCAAAATTATTATCTCCTCTGTCCAATATTCAGGTTTTAGATTTTTCTAGGTTTTTACCCGCTCCATATTGCTCCATGATACTTGGCGATTATGGCGCGGACGTTATTCGTATTGAACAACCTAAAGAAGTTTTGAAACAAGAAAAAGCTTTTGGCCGCGATAAGTTAAGTGAAGAGAAGAAGCGAGAATTGAAACGTCGAGAAAACTTAACCCGAAACAAGCGCTCTGTATTGTTGAATTTGCGGAATTCTGAAGCCTGTGAAGTTGCGAAAAAAATGATGGCTTCAACTGATGTTGTCATACATGATTATCGGCAAGGTGTCATGGAAGCGATGGGTTTGGGGTACGATGAAATTAAAAAAATTAATCCGAAAATCATTTATTGTTGTGTGTCGGTCAGTGGTTCACCTGAATCTGGTTGCGAAAGTGTTTACGACAATATGCCGGGACATGAACCTATTGCATTGGCTCTCTCCGGCGCGTTACCTCGGTTTGGTGATGGTAAAACTCCACATATTGCAGGTTTGCCAATTGGTGATATCGGTACAGGTATGCAAGCGACAATAGGGATTTTGTTAGCATTGCGATCAAGAGATATTTCAGGTGATGGGCAGTTTGTCGATGTTGCAATGACAGATTGTGCACTAGCGCAAATGACCTCTGTTTTTCAACGGTATTTAGTCGATGAAAAAGAACCACCGCTTCATTGGAAAGGGGGCAATGTTGGATTGTGGAAAACTAAAGATGATCAGTATATTTGTACGACAGATTTGGAGCCAAATTATTGGAAAATATTTTGCCAAGCTATCGATCGAGTTGATTTGATTCCTATGCAGTTTGATTTTAAGCAGTCAGACTATTTGAAAGAAGAATTAACACATATATTTTTACAAAAAACGCGTGATGAATGGTTTGAGCTATTAAGAGAGAAAGGCACTCAAGTCGCGCCTGTTTATAGTTTGGCAGAAGCTTTAAATGATCCACACTCAAGGGCTCGGGGGACTGTTGTTGATATAAAGGATGATGACGGCAACACAATTACACAGGTTACATCGGGGATAAAATTATCCAAAACACCGAGTAATATTCGTCATTTATCTCATCAACCTGGAGAAGATACTTTTTCTATCTTAAATGAGATGGGTTTTACTAACGAGCAAATAGAGGCTTTGCAAAAATAACCCAAGATATAAATTGCTTAATGAGTGGTTATATTCGAGAGGTCTTTAGCCATTTCATAGGCTAATTATTTGTTTGAATAACCGAATTATCACTCAATAATTGTATTTCGTCCTCGGAATACCCAATTTCTAATAATAATTTTCTAGTGTGCTCACCAAGCTTTGGAGCTGATCCTAATGAGTTTTTAGTATTTAGAGTTAAAGAAAATCCTGGCCCAAGCGTAAAACCAAGTGGTTGTTCAGAATCCGAGGCTGTACTAGATCCTAAAACAGGATCGATCGGTAATTTTAAACCACGACCTTCTAAGTGCGGGTGATCAACGATTTCAGGAATGGTGCGAATGGCTGCACTGGGCACACCTACTTTGTTAAATAGTATTTCCCAATCTGTCGCTGCTTTTGTCAGTGTCGTTCTTTCTATTTCGTTTCGTAATACTAATTCGTTTTTGGTTCTAGCTTCCCGCGTTGAAAATAAATCACTACTAATTAAATCTTCACGCTCCATTGCTAAGCACATGGATTCATATTGCTTTTGTGTGTTTGCACCAATTGAAATTTGACTCTCTTTCGCTTGAAAGGTGTCTGACGTTGGGCTCATGTTAAAACCGCGATTACCGACTTTTTTCGGAGTATCTCCTGCAATTAAATAGGGAGCAACCATAGCAATCATTAAATTCAAAGAGGCATCTAACATGGCGACATCAATATATTGTCCCTCGCCAAAACGTTCGCGCTGCAAAAGTGCCGTCATAATTGACATAGCGGCTGTATAACCTGCAAAAGTATCAAGAACAGGAAAGCCAGCTTTCATGGGGTTACTACCGGGTTCCCCGTTAAGCGACATGACGCCTGACATGGCTTGAACAACATGATCATAAGCGGGATTGTTTTTTAAAGGACCGTTTTGACCAAAGCCTGAAACAGAACAATAAATTAGAGCAGGGTTTTGTTTCTTGCAATCGTCATAGCTAAATCCTAAACGCTCCAGTACACCAGGGCGAAAATTTTCAACAACAGCATCAGCATTTACTAAAAGTTTATTGATAATCTCTTTAGTTTTCGGTGCTTTTAAATCTAGAGCAATCGATTCTTTCCCTGAATTAACCGCTATGAAAGGTGGTGCCATAGATTGGAATTGAGGGCGTTGATCATAATGCCTCATGACATCACCTTCACCGATTTTCTCAATTTTAATAACCCGAGCACCCAGCGTATGAAGAGTATGGGTACAAAATGGACCAGCCATTACATGGCTAAAATCAATGATAGTCATTCCGGAAAGAGGGGCGCGATTACTCATACTGGCTTACTCATAGACGTATTGCAGATGGAAATTGATAATTATTTTTTATTACGGAGGCAGTCTAGAATGAATTAGTTTGTAGTGCAAACTATTGAGTATGTGTTTAGAATGGGCCTGTTTTACGCTTTATGACTTTCAGTGAAAAGTACTGACTGAAAAACAATTATAAAAAAATTAGCTACTCGATTCATAAAAAACATAGCCCAATAATAATTAAAGATAAAGACATAATTTCTCAATCAACCTAATGATGTTTATCATGAAAAATCACTTATTAATATTTCTTCTTATTTTGATTACTGTCTTCAGTGCCATATCTAACAGTCTAGAGATAAAAGAAATCGAAGAAAAATTAGTTTACGAACTGACTTACGGTTCGGCATTAAGCCCAAATCATACCTTCAGTCATGCCGATAAAGATTGGATGGAATATGTTGAGAAGAAAAGCCAAGGTAAAATAATAATAAAACCTTTTTGGTCGGGTACATTGATCTCTGGGGACCAAAGTGTCTTTGAGTTAAAGCATGGTGTCACTGATTTGGCAATGATTACACCGATCTACATGAGAGCAGGGATGCAAGCGATTAGAGCCCAAACTGGGTTTTATGCAGGTGCTGAAGCGATTGAAACCCAGGTGGAAGTTTTCCATTGTTTACTTCGTGATTTCCCAATATTTAAAAAAGAATTAGAAGGAGTGAAAACGCTAGTTGTACAAGGTGGGACGCCTTCTTATGTTTTAACAAAAAACAGGAAAATAGAATCCATTGATGATCTAAAAGGGATGAGACTAAGGGCACCCACAGCCTTAGTCCCCGTAGTTTATGCTCTTGGCGGCGATCCCGTGTTATTGCCCATGGGAGATGTCTATCCAGCTTTTGCTAAAGGTATTATCGATGGCGTTTTAACACCTGAAGATACATTAAAATCAATGCATCTTGCAGAAATTGGGCAGTATTTAAATCGGCTCGCTATGCATCGCGGCGGTTATCCATCACGTGCTATCTCTAATAAATCTTGGCAAAAACTACCTAAAGCATTACAGGATTTAATCGAAGACAGCGGCCTTTATTGGGAAGAAAGAATCGCGCACTATATTTTGAATGGTAATCAAGCTGCCATTGAATATGGAAAGGAGGAGGGCGTTGAATTTATAAGTGTGGGTTCGTCAGAGCAAAAACGCTTTGAAAAAATTTATTCTCAGATAGCGCAAGAAGATGCTAAAAAATTAAATCGGTTTGGTATAGATGGTGTTGCTATTTATGATTACGTTCAAGATGTGATCAACCAAAGCGATAAAGGGATCGACATTAGTTGTCGTTAAGTTTTTCGAACGTTTTTTTGGTTGTCAGGTTTTCATATCGTTATTGGTCATCCCTTATCTTTTTTTAGATTATCTTTCTTATTCCTTAACGTTGTAACTGCAGCTCATGCCCTACTAAAAATTCAGGCAAGTCAAATATTTTTCTTAACGCTATTGATTTCTATCTTGTGTTGGAGAATAATCCGCGTGTCAATTAGTTTGCTACACAAACTAATTTTTGAATGATAATAATAAAAAATGAATAGTGCGACTTTCTAAGTGAGCGTCAAGCTTCTTAGCCTGCTTCAAATATCAAATAATTTAACGAATGACCGGTTCTTAAAAAGAATAGTTTGCGGTCTGGGATATTATTTTTCACCTCAGCAATCATATTTCGAAATCATTTAATAACGTTAATAATAATTAAATAGAGGTTTTAAAAAATGAACCATAAAAGTAAAAAAAAGTTAGCTGTCAGCGTTTTCATTGGCTGTTCCAGTTTACTTTTCATTAATAGTGGATTTGCACAATCCGATGACGATTCTTCGATCGAAGAAATCTTAGTAACAGGTTCTAGAATGCGTGGTGCAGAAGCACCCGTTGGTTCGCCCGTTATTTCTTTAGATAGAGAAAGCATCAATAATTCTACTGCTATTTCTGTCGATCAAATTATAAAAGAATTACCACAAGTTTTTAACTTGGGTATTTCTGAAGGTTCGCGTGGACAATCGGGCGGCAGCGGAAATATTGTTTGGGCCAACTCAGTTAACCTTCGCGGCATTGGTCCCTATGCTACGTTAGTTATGGTTGATGGACATCGAGTAAACAGTAATGCACGCTCGATTGATCCATCAATTTTACCGTCACTCGCTTTAGAGAGAGTTGAAGTTGTCGCCGATGGCGCATCAGCCATTTACGGTTCGGATGCTATTGCCGGCGTTGTTAACATGATCATGCGACGCGAAGTTGATGGTATCGATCTTGTTGCTCGTACTGGTATGGGCAGCGATTATAGTGAATATAAACTCGGCGCATCGTTTGGTAAAACATGGGATAGTGGTTCTGTTTTTGTTGCACTTGAAAAAGGTCAAAGAGATAATTTAAATGGCAGTGACCGCGATTTTTATAGTGCACTACAACAAAATGCAGATTATCGTGTAGAACAATGTTCACCGGGCAATATTTTTGTTGGTGGTCAAAACTACGCAATTCCTGCTGGCGGTGTAACGGCAGCAGATGCAGGAACATTAGTAGCGGGAACTCAAAATCTTTGTAATCCATTAAATAATCAAGATCTTTTACCACAGCAAGAATATGAAAATCTTGCATTCACTTCGACGTTTGATGCCACTGAAAAATTATCTTTTTATGTGGATGGCTTTTATTCACGTCGAGATTTCACTCGTCAAGCCGGTGATCAAAATGGAAATTTAGTGGTACCTAGTTCAAATGCATTTTTTGTTGATCCTTCTGGTACAGCCCCTCCAAGTGTAACCGTTAGATATAATTTCGCGGGAGACATTGCTAGTAACGATCAAGAAGGCTATCAGCGTAATTACGAACTCACTGCTGGATTTAAATATGAATTACCCGCTGATTGGCGCTTAGAAGGTTTAGTCACAAAGGGTAAGTTACGCGAGTTATCTGATACCTCTCATGGTTTAGATTCTCGTGGCCCTTCAAGTAGCTTGTCTGTGGCACTTGCCAGCAGCGATCCAAACACAGCTTTTGATCCATTTGGACTACACAGAACAAATCCAACCGTTCTCGCAGCAATCAGCGATCAAATTTTTATTGCGGACACCAGTAATGAATTACTCGCTTATGAATTTCGTGCAGACGGTGATTTATTTGAACTACCGGGTGGCCCAGTAAAACTTGCCGTTGGTTTAGAGAGACAAGAACAAACCAACGAACCGGGCTTACGCCGTGGCGGACCAACAGCGACGAATAATGTTCGGCTTTTTGAGCGCGATATTAATTCGTATTACGCCGAAGTGTTGATTCCTGTTATTGGCGCATCAAACTCAATGACGGGTGTTTCAAGTTTAGATATTACTGGGGTGCTAGCCACATCTTATCGATTTATTCCGTGAAACATTTTTAGTCTTCAGGTTTCCCAGGCCAGCTTGCAGTGCAGTAGTTTTCTGCGAATAAAGTAGGAGTACCTAAGCGGGTTAATTAACTTGTCTATCTTTTCCGCTTTTGGCACGAATTCGGTTTTCTGTTTGTACGTAGATGGTATCGGTTGTTGCCATACTTGAGTGCCCTAAATCTTCGGAAAGATCTTTTAGCGCTCGTCCGCGTTCTATTTCCATGCTAGCTCCGGTGTGTCTCAACCAATGTGTCGATGCTTCTTTCAGTTTACGTGCTTTGTCTTCACCCTCAATTTTTTTCATCTCGTCGTAGGCAACATCAAATACAGCTTGCACAATGCGAGTCAATTGCCTTGACGTCATGCCACCTTTACCCCGTATTTTTTCAACAATAGGCTCATGTTCACCTGATGTGGGTAGAGGAGTTAAGCCTCTATATTTCCGGTATCTTTTGAGGTAATGAATAAAGCTATCAGGCACGGTGATATCTCGCAATTTCCGTCCTTTTCCAAAGATTTTTAGCCACCAATTACCATCTGAATCCTGCCAAAAATGACTCATCACAGGTGACCAATTCGAACGTTCTGAGAGCTCCGATATCCTTAAAAATAGGGTTTTTAATGCTGTAATGACAAATAAGCTACGTTCATGGGTCTGGTCTTGGGTGGCCAGTTCCTCTGCGACCTTAAACAGATAGTCCCACTGGGATTCTGATAATCGCCGAACTTCTTTTACCTGCGCATCTCTGATGAAGTACCGACAATCGGGCTTTGCTATTTGTGCGGGATTTCCGTACAAGTGTTCTTCGTTCATGAGGTATTTGTAAAATGCAATAATCGCAGTGAACATCGCGGCTAGCGTCTGTTGCGAAGGCTTGTATTTTTTCTTATCAGGCGATTGATTTGGATCTGATTTCTTAGCCAGCTTCAGCTTAAACGGCGCCCACAGCGGGTTTTGCGTGTAATAACCGTTGTGAAATACAAACTTTTCGTGATTGGCTATACAGATCCACAGCACTGGCGGTTCCCAGCAAAAGTCAGCATATTCTAGGATATCTGCTTTGCGAAGCTGCTCCATAGGAATAGCCTTATAGAGAAAGACCCATAGTAAAAAACGTTCGGTTTCATTGCGAAACCGCATAAACGTATGCTCGGATTTGTTCCGTCCAATATAGCATAGGAATTCACGGCCCCAATCCCAATGCCTTTGCCACCAGGATTCACCATTGTCTAGAAACGTCTGTAGGTCTCGATACTCGCCGGGATCAAGGTCTTTGAGCGATGTGAATTGAGGAAACAAAGCAACGGGTTTGATGTTCGCAGTCATTATAGAGACGCCCAGTAATCAACAGAAGCCTATTCTACAGGCCTTATAATCCTATGTCGAATACTAGAGCGTATGTGAAATTAATAAGCGCATTACCAAAGGTATGACTACCCCTGTCGATTAGTGGCCGCCAAGCTCCGAAGTTTCCACCTGAACGATTCAATTTACCATTATTGATGATTTGCTCGTCGAGCACTTAGTTAACTAACAGAGTTGATTCAAAATAGTATTCAATAAGACCGTCAGCGTCTAAATTGTGCTGGTGTATAGACTGATGAATAAAATTATCTGACAAACTCTTTAGGTCACTGTTTTTGAATCCCAAAACAAACGCTCGGGCATTAGATACAAGGTTCTTCAAACCGCGCTCTCTAAGCACTACCACCGATTCATTGAAACCTGTATTTGATTTCACTTTTTTTGTTGGAATAATGATGGAATAAACTACCTTTGCGCCTGGATAAAATCGTTTAAACCAAGCGATGTTATTATTAAATTGACCCGTTTCATCTTTTAGAATCTCAGCACGCGTTAGCAGCACTTCACTTTTACATTCGATAAATAGATATTCACCGTTTTTGATAGCCCATAAATTGTCAGGTCCAGACTTCCAATTTGAGTCTGGTCGCTCAGTATTAAAACCGAGAAGCTTGCCCAATTCGTCAACAGCACTTTCGAATCGCTCTGATTTAACACCAAAAACTAAACGCGAAAACACATCGTCCATATAAACAAGAAAATCCTCGAATTCGTCGTACTGACCAATTAGGCTTTTAATATTTGCTATCCGCTCATGCGCTTTCAGATCAATCTTTGTGAACTGGTATCCTTCCGGTGGAAGGAATAATCGTTTATTGGTCCTGTGTGCGTTCACTTGCATCGCCATTCCTTCGACGCGATTTTGAGCATATAAATACCGAGACATTTCTTGTAGATACCATCCGCGTTCTTCTTTAGAAAGCGTGGCAGAGTGTTTGTCAAGCAAAATTTGGATCGCGCTGGCTGCGTCAGTGTGTTTTCCTTCTGAGTGATAACATTCTGCCTTGCGCTCCTGGATGAGCATCTCATCGCTGATTTCGGTAGATCGACTATCATCGAGGTCAATTGAATCCATATTACTAATATAAAACTGTTTCCAAGATTCATCTCGCCCCAACCCTTGATTAATGACAGAGATGAGCATTTGAATATAGTTTTGCGACTCATCCATGTCTTCTTTTGCGTACTTTGCTAAGTCTAACCCTATGTCGATTTGTTTGCGTGTTTGTGGCGAGAGGTATGGCCGAGACCCTTTGAAGCGTATCTGTTTGACGAGATCGTTGCCAAGAAGCAAGACGACACAATAGTCTTTTTCGCCCCTTACTGCTCGCCCTAAGCCTTGCTCAATTGTTTGTGCGGTTTTGATTTGTGTAAAGGTGCTATTAGGGATACAGCATTCAATATATTTTTCGGTGATAGTTTCTGTGATAGGTAGCGAATCGATTACCAAGATACGGCACATATTGTCAGGAAGGTCTACACCGTCATACTTGGCTGCCATAACAACAGGGCTTGGAAAGTGCCCTAGTTTTAGTTTTTCCACTTCCTCTAAAAGATTGCTTGCGTCAACGGCAGTCGATCCAAGGCTTTCCCATATTTTCTTATGCCAGTTGCTGGGAGTAATGGCGACTACACCATAATTTGTGTTCCGCCATTTACCTATCCAATTTACAAGAGATTCTCTTGTTAGGCTGCCATCGATTAGTGAGGGAATCAGCACCATCTTTTCGCCAGACCATTTTTTATCAAAAGTTAATGGCCTCTCTATAACCTCCTTGGTCAATCCAAGGTCGCGAATAAAAAATGAATCGTTTGAAATGGTTGCTGACATAAATACACGATGAGATGCGTTGTAAAATGCGCCGAACATCTCCATCGGTAATAATCTTGGTGATATTTCAATACCCGCGCCAGAAAATACAGCCGTGCAATTATCAAGATTATCCTTTAATAAATCCCAGACAAACCATACTGATTTATCCATACTTTTATTGTACGTTGAGAGGATCTGAATAACTTCATCTTGTTTGCTCTCCCATTCCCAGTAAGGCACGGCAAGTATTGCGCTTTTAGATTCATTGCAGATATCTGCATAGGTCCCAGCCCCTTGGCTTTTGAGAGCGTCACCGAAAATCTGTAACAACTCGTGGTAGCAATCTGACGATCGCGGTATTCGGAATTTACTAGCTGTTTTTATGATTTCAATACAGCTGTGTGCGTCATCCAAAAGGATGTTTTCAACCTCTATCGAATCCTGTCCTATGCCGAAGTTTGTGCTGCGCCCGTTAAAAACTATTTGGGCGTGCGTGATCAATATTTTTTCCCCGTTGATAAAATCTTCCGGGAGTCCATTCTCATTTATTGCACAGTGGTGGATACCGAATTCATCCGCCTGTATGCGAACCTGGTCGGCTAGATACTTGTTTGGACAAATATACAAGCACGATCCCTTTTTCTGGTTTATCTTCGATTGCAGGATCAATAGCCCAATGAGAGTTTTACCTTCTCCGGTTGGTAATTTCAGTATTACGTCGCGTTGATTTCGGTAATTTACAAACCAATTATCCAAAACGGCATTTTGGACAGGTACGCGAAGAGGACCTTTGTTGGCATTCCTATCCAGGGTGTCGTAAATTTCGCATGGATGTACCTTTTTTTCCGTTCCCTTGTTAGGTGATCGTTTTTCAAAGTTAATTGGCATAATCTGTCCTCAAGCTTGGTTCGTAGCAATGAGCATCTAATAAGTAAGTTACGTTAATGGGAACACGCATAAAATATTGTCCGCAAAGCCTCTTTTCGATTTCCTACCACTTGTTTTTATCAAACCCTCTTCCTCCATCTCCTTTAACACAGTTTTATAATGTTTATTTAAAAATGGCTTATCGATACTGTGTTGACGATAAATATCTATCATCGTTAAACACTGGCCAGAAAAATCCAACAACAGCAAATCTTTTAGTGAGTCCAAAGGTCGATTAAGCTCAAAAAGCAGTCCCTGTGAAACGGTTGCTGCAGGCATGTACTGAAACGACGCCACTCCTTGGTGCTCGGTTGAACTTTCTTTTGCCATGATTTCCTTCATCACTTCATATCCTTTAAAGTGCTTTGTTACAAATATGAGGTGATGCGTTGTCCTCTTGCCACTTTCATTTTTAAAGCAAAATGGCAAAACATAACGGTGTCCGTAGATTTTTAGCGCATTTGCAATACCTTCAACAATCTGTGCTTCTCGTTCGTCAGGGGGCAAACCCGTAATTTGATCAATTAAAGTTTGTGTATGTGATTCGAACAAGGCTTCCATGTGACTTCGCACTTTTAGATTCGAAAGACCCGCGTTAATTCGAGCGTAGTTAAAGAAAAAAAGGCAGTCACAGCCCCAATCTTTTAAAAAAGCGTTTACGAGTCTAAGTGATAACCCTTTGTATCCCCAGGGATCAATAAAAGCGAGTACCGGTATGACACTCATCTTCTCGAACTGGAGCGCAATATTGTCCCCTACTTCCTCATTCCAAATCTGAGGAGTATGCTTTAATAACTTGATTTGCTCCAAATCACTAATTGCTTCTGATAGTGTTCTTACATGATTTTCGTCTTTATCATTAAATATTGTAATCAGGCGATCATGTAGTTGCTCATTTTGTAAAGCTGTATTTAAAACCCGTAGAGGAGTTGATATAGCACCATCTTTGTATCGGCCTGGGCCAGCAAACAAGTCAACATACCCGATTTTCTGAGCATGTTGCTGGTAGCGCTTTTGCGCACCAGTAATAATCTGCGACCAAGCACCAAAGTACTTTTCTACGATGGTTGCTTTGACCAAAGACTGTTCTCGGGTTTCATCAAAGAATTTATCGCCTTTCATTTTCCTATCCGTCTAAAGAATAAAGATTGATTTTTGATTGTACGAGATCAGGTCCTCTGCTTTTGCTTGATTAGCAGAGTTCAGGTATTTTCCTGTCGAGTTTAATATTTTTATTTCTTTATTTTTTAGGCTGCTAGTGAGCGCCCGTCGAATCTGATGTTCGGCGGCGGGAGTATTGCTACCTATCTGGTCAACCAGACAAGAAAAAGGGATTGGTTCATTTAAATTGAATATGTGCCGTGGTATATCTTCGGATAAGCGTCTAATACACCTTGTTTCTGCGTCGCTGCTGAAATCAAATTCAGTCATCAAGTCAAAACTACTCTGTCCAGGTGTTTCCGTCGCCGTATACCCAAGTGAAAATATTCCCTCTGCCATGTGGTGTGAAAAAGACGAGTTTGAATGCTTCCAATGGAGCGACATCATAACGTCACGGGCTCTATAAACTTTGGAGAGGTGGACAAGCCAGTACGTGAGACCGTTTTTAGGCGTCACAAAGAAAAGTGTGATGTGCCTTGCCCCAGACGCTTTGTAGATTGCATTTGCAAGCTGCTCTTGAACTGCCGCCTTCCCTTTTCCCGCCTCCTTCAGCGCAGCGACGCGCCTCCAGTCAATGTATTGATCGAGGTGAATGTTTTCTAAAGCTTTTCGATTTGAATCGCATTCTGAAAAGTAATTCATCAGAGCATTTACATTGAACGTCAGAATTACTTCACTGCCTTTTAATTTTTCTAGGATGTAATTTACCGTATTAAAAGGAACATCTTTATATGCGTACTGGTCAAGTATGAAGAGGCATCTCTGGGCTTTATTTCTTTTATGGATTGCATCAATTACGGCAGGCGCGGCGCGGGCAAAGATATCGGTGTGCAGGAATATGGTCTCGCCGAGTCCTCCTTTAAAGTGGGACTGCTGAATTTCATTTTTAAGAAATTCAGTATGTTGCTTTATGCAGTCAATAAAAAAGTAATGTGCATCTATGGAGCGCCGCTTAATTCGACCCTGATTAATACGCTCCTCAACCTCTTTAATCGCATTCAAAATGACAAAAGGAGAGCCATCAACGGTATCGTTTGTCAAAATATCCCTATACTTTCCACCACCGGAAAAGCCATCAACAATTGATAATCTCAAACCTTCAATCGAAGTGTTGCTCATATACACTTCAACGTAGCGTTGAATGTAGTCCGAAATGATGCGATGCTTTGCTTGGCTATGCTCATCTAATTCGGGCAGTGGTTTGCCAACAGCCCAGGTATATTTTTCCTTTTTCTTTTTGGGCACGCTGTTTTCCTTTCGTTATTATTAAACTTATACAGCTATCGCAGGTATTTGATTCCAGGTTTGACCTTGCAGAGTTCTTCCGTTTGCTTGTTTTGACCTTTTGATCCCGTCCTCACCCCAAGCGCCCCACTGTTTGAAGAAAAAGTCGGTGCCGGCGCGCTCACATTGCGATTTAATCTTGAGAACCCAGGATTCTTCCATCGGTCGGGCTTTAACACCTGATTCACCACCAACTATAACCCAATGAATTCCTCGCAGACTAATTCGTCCAACGTCTTCTAAAAGTGGTTCAATTGACAGGAACCGGGTTTTCGCTCGAATACGCTGTAGCTGAGCAATCCTCGGTTTCCCGTATTGTTTGTCCTCTACAGACACGCCTAGCCAAGCATTATCAGGTGCTCGCTTCGTTTCAAAATACTCCCTCATGCGTTCAGCTCTTTTGGTCAAGATTTGAAACGCATGTTGAGGAGCCTGATTAATAACCGCCATCACTTCATCAATATAGTCGAAGGGCACTTTTTCATGGAATAAGTCACTCATTGAATTGACAAAATAGACTGTGGGCTTTTTCCTCTGCAGTGGTTGCTCAAGTCGCTCTCTCATCAGCGATATAGTCGAGAATCCGCGTTCATAACCACTCACGCCCATAGCCTGCAGGCGCTTACTCATGACTTCAGCATAACAATACTTGCAACCTGGAGACACCTTGGTGCAGCCTGTGACTGGATTCCAGGTTTGTTCTGTCCATTCAATTTTACTATTTGTAGCCATAGCTAACCCTCTACGATATGCTGTATGCATAAACAGTATAGCACTGCAGTTATTTGGTTTATATGTTTGAGCTATGAAGTCATTTTCCAGCACCGAGGGATGCCTGCAACTGTACCAGGCGTCCCTGAAGTACAGCTTTTTCTTCAGAAATTTCTTTATTCTCAGCTTCAAGACGATCTGCATATTCACGAATCTCTTGAAGATCCGTATCGACACCCTGTAACGTGGCGCTTTTGCTCGCTAGCCGCTCTTTCAGGCTCTGAACTTCAGTCCTAAACTGGCTGATATGTTGGTCAAATTCGATAATCTCTTTGTTCTTGTTACCACATTCTGCTTCTAGTTCTTTGATCCGCGTTCCGCAGGACTCCAGCTTGAGTCGTAGCTCCCGGTTTTCATATCCAATTTTCTCGGCTTGACCTTGAGCGTTATCATACCGCGATCGATAATCTTCCTTTTCTGTCTGAGAACGTGTCAATTGCATAGCTAGGCTTTCTACCTGAGACTGTAACTGCCTTAGCTGGGACTGAAATTGGTCTCTTTCAAGCTGGCGGTCATCTGCAGTTCTCTGCTGATAATGCTCAAAATGATCGCGTACTGCTCTATTTTCATCCCTCAACTCAGAAACCGTTTCCTTTAACTCCTGCGCACGGGCTTGTAAAGCATCACGTTCGGACTCGGTCACCGCGAAACGGGATTCTAAGCTGTTAAGCGCACCATTTAATTTACGAGAATTAGTTTCAAGATCAGTGATTTGCTGTTTTAAGGTTCGTTCTCGACCCAAGGCTTCAGCTAGCTCTTTTTGGATGTCAGCAATCTTGCGCTCAAGCGTCTGGGCTCGAGACTGATAGTCCTGCTTCGCCTGCTCAACCGCTTCTTCTGATGCTTGCTGGACGCGGTCGCGCAAGGATTTCACCGCACTGATAAGATCCGAAGGCAAGCCACTATCAGACTCCTCGATGTTCAACTCAGCATTGTTTCGCCACTGTTTTAATAAAGGCGCGATGGTGCTTTTGCTGCCCGTTCCGAGCTGCTCCCGAACGCGATCAATAGTGGGCTCGCTGCCTCGCGCTTTAACCGCTTCAGCAGCTCGACTGATGTCATAGTAAGTCACACCGGGTCGGGCCATTAGTTTTACCTGTGAGAGAATTTAATACCATATTACGTATTCCGTAATATAACAGAATATAACGATTATGAAAGTATACTTGAGATTAAATCTCTAACCGACGATAATCATCCTTATCGTCGGTTAGCATGAATCCGGCTGTTTTTTAGATTCGGCACTGCAGTACACACCCCAAAACCCGGCTATTCCTGCCCTGGCGTGAATAAATATGGTGATTGAGATCCAATGAAAGAAACAACATTACACAGTACTACTGGGCTGCCCGTTCCGAATGAGTCAGATATCATTCGGAAATACATCACGGCTGCAACCTCTGACAACACACGTAAAACCTATCGTTCTGCCATCAAACAATTTGAAAAATGGGGCGGTCGATTACCGAGTGATCCACAAACACTGATCCAATATTTACTCGCTAGAGCGCAAGCATCCAGTATTCGAACCCTGGACTTACACCTCACAGCAATCGGACAATGGTATCGCTATCAGGGGATGGAAAATCCGGTGGATGCGCCCCTCGTGCGTAAAGCAATGGAAGGGATACGCCGTACTCATGGGCAACCGAAGCGTAAAGCCAAGGCCTTACGTCTGGAGCATATCGGGCAAATGGTAGGTCACTTGCAGCAGCAGCCAAACTCCAACAAACGAGCAAGGGATCTGGCGCTGGTTTTAAGTGGATTTTTTGGCGCTTTCCGCCGTAGCGAGTTAGTGGCTATTGATATAGATGATCTATTGTGGGAGCCCGAGGGTTTAATTGTCAGAATGCCGCATTCTAAAACGGATCAGGAATCCGCCGGTCAGATGCGCGCCCTCCCCTACGGCAACAAAGGGGTTTGTCCCGCCACGGCAATCAAGAGCTGGATAACTATAGCAAACATCGAATCAGGTCCACTGTTCCGCCCGATCAACCGCTGGGATCAAATAAAGCAGAGGCGTCTGGGTGCAGGAGCGATCAACGATCTTCTTAAAGCGCTTGGGGCCAACTGTGGTTTTGATTTTGTTCCTGACTTAAGCAGCCACAGCTTGCGTAGAGGGCTTTCAACGTCCGCAGCAAGAGAGCGTGTGGATTTTGAGCTTATTAAAAAACAGGGAGGGTGGAAAAGTGACGCCACCGTTTGGGAATATATTGAAGAGGGACAGTTGCTGACCAATAACGCCACACTAGTGTTAATGGAGAAACTGGCGTTACACATGCGCAATGCATGAATGTTTGATTACTTCGAACCTTTTTGCTGCACCAGACTCCTGATGATGCCGCAATCCTCCACGGTTCGGTTTTCCGAGCAGTTGTTCCGGAGGTCGTGTAGTTGCCGATGAAGGCTTTGAAGCCCGTCTATCCTTTCTTCGACCTGTTGAATATGCTGATCAACCATCTCATTGACCTCGCCACACGTGGAGCCAGGTGCTTGGCTGAGCGTGAGCAAATGTCTCACTTCGGGCAGAGAGAGATCAAGACTACGACAACGCTTGATGAACATTAAGCGCTCTTCTGCTTGATGGTCGTACAGGCGAAAGTTGCCATCACTTCGGGCAGAGGAACTTAATAACCCTTCCCTTTCATAATACCGGATGGTTTGAATGGAACATCCACTGCGTTTCGCAAGCTCACCAATTTTCAATAACGTCACCCCTTGACTCTATAGTTACTATAGAGTGTAAGCTTGGCTTCATTGTTATTTCAAGGTCTATTTATGACATCTGACGCCTCACAATGCTGCGGTTGCCAAAGTGACGAAGCGGACTCACCGCCTTCAGGATCAAACCTGCAATCGGATAGCCCTTTGGCTGCGCTAAATAATGTGAGTGTGTTTGACGTACCTAAGATGGACTGTCCTTCTGAGGAGAACCTCATACGGACAGCATTTGCGAGCTTTGGGGAATCGGTCGCCTTCGAATTCGATACCCCTAATCGGAAAGTGTATGTCTATCACGCTGATTCACCTGAAAAGGTCGAAATGGCCATGGAATCCGTTGGGCTCGGCGCCCGTCGCATATCGCATGAGCAGGTGGATGCCGAAAGCGCGAAGAAGATACAAGAAGACGCCAGGATTAAGGATGCGCGCGAAGCCTGGGTATTGAAGTGGCTGCTCGGGATTAACGCCGTGATGTTTTTCTTTGAGCTTGCCGTGGGCATCGTGGCGCAATCTGCGGGGCTGATTGCGGATTCTCTGGATATGTTTGCGGATGCTGCGGTCTATACGGTGGCACTCTATGCTGTGGGCAAAGCCGCTCACGCCAAGCTTAAAGCTGCGCATTTATCCGGCTGGCTCGAAGCGGCTCTTTCTGTGGGTCTTTTGATAGAAGTCGCCAGACGTACCTTTATGGGAAGTGAACCGGTCTCGATGCTGATGATAGGGATTGGCAGCCTGGCATTAGTCGCAAATGTCGCGTGTCTCCTGTTAATTTACCAAGTACGAAATAATGGCACACACATGAAGGCCAGCATGATTTTTTCAGCCAATGACGTGCTTGCCAACGCAGGGGTTATCGTTGCGGGTGGCTTGGTCGCGCTGACGGGGTCGCAAATTCCTGACCTGGTCATTGGTGTCATTATTGGACTGGTAGTGTTGAATGGTGCTCGACGCATTCTTATGTTACGATAGCGCGCGATCACCATTGCCCTAAAATTAGATAAACAGAATTGAATGCTGAAACGTGCTCTGACTTTTTTTGTGCTCACGTTGGTTGTTATGCAATCAGTGGTCGCCATGGGTGATGCACACCAATTGCATCAGTCAGGCGCTGAACATCGTGTGTTTGATGAAGCTCATCTACATAACGATGGGGACGTCGCCGACGCCCAGCATGATCAAGTACTCCATTCAGATGCATCTACAGTGGAAAAATGGGATTGTCATCACTGTTGTCATTGTCATGGTCATCTATGCCCTGCCGTGCTGATTTCAGTCGAGCGTATTCAGCTGCTCAAGCACTGCTCTCCAGTGCCCGACTACGCTGAAAATACATTTCCGGAAACCCACGAAACCTTCCTGCGCCCTCCTAAAGCCTAAGTCCCTTTAAGTAATAAGAAGTAACGCCCGCAATCGCGGAAACACGACTTAATTCAGGACTTTTCCATGAGATATACCCTATTTTTCAGGTGCAAACGCGCCTGGGTGTGGCTTGCGTTTTTACTCTGCAGTACCGCAATGACTGCCTTTGCAGAAAATGTTGAGCCAACACTCACCTTAAAAGAAGCGCTGGCGTCGACGCTTGCGCAGAACCCTCAACTGCACCAATACAGCTTCACGGCAGAAGCATTGAATGCTCAAAAACAAAGCAGTGCCTTGCGGCCAGCGTTAGCACTGGAGCTAGAGGTCGAAAACTTTGCCGGTTCAGGCAGTAATGAAGACTTTGAGTCTGCCGAAACGACACTTGCACTATCTTCAGTGATTGAGCTTGGAGGAAAGCGTCAGGCCCGCATGAGCTATTCAGATGCCCGTATCAGCCAAGTCGAGTGGGCGCAACAAGCGGCGACTCTGGATACGCTAGGTAGGCTTACCGAAGTGTATATCGAAGGATTGGCGACGCAGGCTAACCTTCGGCTGGCGGAAGAATCGTTGGCCCTGTCCCAATCGATCCTCAAGACCGTACAAACACGCTCCGCTCGCGGGGCCACAGCTGAGGCGGAGGTGATGCGAGCGCAAGCTGCTCTCACACGTGCCGAAATACGTCTGGCGTCTCTGCGAGAGCAGTTTGAACGTCAGAAGGTCTTCCTCGCCCGGTTTTGGGGTGAAACAACACCTCGCTTTAATGCATTAACGGGCAGTCTGTTTGACTTCGGCCCCACCCAAAATTTTGATCAACTATACGCGCGTGTTCAAACATCGCCAGCCCTTCAAGTGCTCGCCAGTGAAGCCCGCATTAGAGATGCGGAAGTCACACTGGCCCGTGCCAGTGGCCGCAGCGACTTAAGCTGGCGCGCAGGTATTAAACGTTTTGAAGAAACCGGCGATTCCGCATTCACAGCCGGTATCTCCATCCCACTGTTTTCCGGTAGACGCAACAGCGGAGACGTTAAAGCGGCATTGGCGAATCGCAATGTGGTGGATTACGCCCAACAGGATCAGCTCTTGGTGTTACACGCACGACTTTTTGAAGCGTGGTCCCTCAGAAAACAAAGTATCGCGGCGGCAAACAAAATCCAAAATGTCGCCATCCCCGCGCTGGAAAAGGCACTCAAGCTCACCAATGAAGGTTTTGACAACGGGCGTTATCGCTACCTTGATCTCATTGCCGCACAGGAAGAATTGCTCGCCAGCAAACAAGCACTCATTGATGCAGCCACGACAGCGCTGATCAGTCAGGCCTTAATCGAACAGCTCACTGGCGAAGCACTTAACCCATAAATGTACATTTTTTCAGGTTTGATCGGTATCAGGCCTCAGGAAACCATGATTATGAAAACTGTATTTATCACGTTATTTACCACGTTTGTTTTTACCTTTAATTCCGCAGTGTTGGCAGCGGACGATCATCAACATGATGGCCACACACATGAAAGTAAAGAGAAACATAAAGCGCATCACAAGAAAAATGATCACGCCCAACATAACGATCATGTCGATCACAAGGAAATGGATTCAGAGCATCATGAAGACCATGATCACGCGAATAAAACATCCGACGAAAATGCACGGGGAGACAAACAATGAAAGACTTGAGAACGAAGTTTCCTTCCAAAAACGGAGAAAAGACAAAAAAGGTTTGGGCGGTGCTTTTTGCCCAGATCATGCTAGTCAGCGTGCCATCAGTGCCCACCTGGTCTGCAGATGACCATGGTCATGACCACGAACATGAAGAGTCAGAACAACATGCACCGCACCATAAAGATGGTGATCATGACGAGCACGAGGACCATGTTGATCACGATGATGATGGACATGATCACGGTGCTCATGGAGAAGAAGATGAGCACGGGCACGGTGAGGAAAATGCTAGCCTTATAGAAGATTCAATGGCCCAACAAGTGGGTATCGTAACTTCGATGGCGAGTTCACAGGAGCTGCATCAGACCATCACGGTATACGGCGCGATTGTTTCAGCACCTGAGCAACTGAGCCATGTGCGTGCGCGTTTTGAGGGTATGGTTAAGTCAGTCAAGGTCACGCTTGGCGATCGTGTAAAAACGGGTGATGTATTGGCGGAAATTGAATCCAACGAAAGCCTGAAAACCTATGCCATCCGCTCGCCCATTGCCGGGAGAATCGTTCAGCGTCATGCCAATACTGGCGAAGTGACAAAAGACCAGGTTCTGTTTTCCATCGCTAACTTTGACACCGTTTGGGCGGAACTGCGTGTTTATCCCGCGCAGCAGTCTTCGGTCACAGAAGGTCAAGCGGTTCACGTTTTAGCAAGTAATGACAGCGTGGAATCCACGGTGGACCATATTGTGCCGTCAATGGAATCCCCTTATCTGGTGGCGCGCGTCAAGTTGGCCAATAGCAAACACGCTTTATCTCCGGGCCTAATGATCGAAGCGCGCGTGGAAACTGGCCGCTTTTCGGTTCCTTTGGCGGTAGTAAAAGATGCGGTGCAAACGCTGGGGGGACGCCAGGGTGTATTCGTTAAGGCCGGTGATGAATATCGCTTTACACCACTTGTGCTGGGTAAAAGTGATGATCATTTCTATGAAGTTATCGATGGGCTTGAAGCGAACAGCCAATATGTCAGTGAAAATAGTTATTTGGTAAAAGCTGATATCGAAAAATCCGAAGCAGAACACGATCACTAATCGAGGCGCGCTATGATTGATTCTATTTTGCGTCTCGCGATCGAGCGGCGCTTACTGATTTTATGTTTTATTTTTCTCATCGTCGGTGTCGGTGTGTGGAGTTATCAAAAACTCCCCATTGATGCCGTTCCAGATATCACCAACGTTCAGGTACAAATTAATACGGCAGCACCGGGTTACTCACCACTGGAATCGGAGCAACGCATTACCTATCCCGTGGAAACCGCATTAGCCGGCTTACCCAACCTTTCATACACACGCTCTCTTTCACGCTACGGTTTGTCGCAAGTGACTGTGGTGTTTGAGGAAGGTACAGACATTTATTTTGCACGCAACCTGATAAACACCAGGCTCGGCGCAATAAAAAGTGTCCTCCCGCCAGGGCTTGAACCTGAGATGGGGCCTATCTCCACGGGCTTGGGTGAGATCTTCATGTACACAGTGCAGGCCGAACCCAACGCTAAAATGGCCACTGGTGAACCCTATACCGCGACAGCGTTACGAGAAATCCAGGACTGGATTATCAAACCGCAGCTTGCGCAGGTGAAAGGTGTTATTGAAGTCAATAGTATTGGCGGATACAACAAGCAATACCACGTCATGCCGGATCCCGCAAAGTTGCTCGTTTATAAGGTCAGTGTCGAAGATGTCGTACACGCACTACAAGCCAACAATGACAACCGCGGTGCGGGTTACATTGAACGCAACGGCCAACAACTGCTGGTGCGATCACCCGGGCAGCTTGGCACTGTTGAGGACATTGGCAATGTGATCATCGCTGAACGCGATTCTGTCCCAATCACGGTGAAGGATGTTGCGGACATCGGTATTGGCAAAGAACTGCGTACCGGTGCGGCGACACGCGACGGTGTGGAAACCGTTTTGGGTACCGCGATGATGTTGATCGGCGCTAATTCGCGTACGGTTGCGCAAGACGTGGCGAGCAAGCTCGATGATATTCAAGCCTCCCTACCCGAGGGCGTAGTCGCTGAAGCGGTGTACGACCGCACGGCATTGGTTGATAAAGCGATTGCCACCGTTTCCAAAAATCTGATGGAAGGGGCACTTCTGGTCATCGTTGTTCTGTTTCTGCTATTAGGAAACTTTCGCGCGGCTTTAATTACAGCAGCGATCATTCCGTTAGCCATGTTGATGACCATTACAGGTATGGTGAAAACAGGGGTATCGGCAAATTTAATGAGCCTCGGCGCATTGGATTTTGGTTTGATCGTCGACGGTGCCGTCATTATTGTTGAAAACTGTGTTCGCCGCTTGGCCGAGAATCAACATAAAAACGGTCAACAAGATTTACGTGAGCGATTAAGCACCGTTTTTGATGCAACGTCAGAAGTCATTCGACCCAGCTTGTTTGGTGTAGCCATTATTACCATTGTTTACATTCCAATATTCAGCCTCACCGGGGTTGAAGGAAAAATGTTTCACCCGATGGCTGCAACGGTGGTCATGGCATTGCTTTCGGCCATGGTACTTTCGCTCACAATTGTTCCAGCTGCCGTTGCCGTATTTATGAACGGCAAGATCAGTGAAAAAGAAAGTATTGTCATCACCAAGGCTAAATCGGCTTACCGCCCGTTACTTAAACTTGCGCTTAAATTCCGCTGGGCTGTGGTGAGTTTTGCTACCTTCTTAGTGGTGTTTTGTTTGTGGTTGGCTTCAACACTGGGGTCTGAATTTATTCCGCAACTGAACGAAGGCGACATTGCTTTGCACGCGATGCGTATTCCGGGCACGGGGCTTGAGCAAGCGGTGGAAATGCAGGAAATTCTTGAGAAAAGGATTAAAGCCTTTCCGGAAGTGGAGAAAGTTTTTGCGCGTATCGGTACTGCGGAAGTGGCGACGGACCCAATGCCACCCAATGTCGCAGATAACTTTGTCGTACTTAAGCCGCGAAGCGAATGGCCGGACACCTCCAAAACCAAGGATGAGCTTGTGGAGGAAATGGAGCGTGCACTGGAGGAGTTACCAGGTAACAACTACGAGTTTACCCAACCGATTCAGATGCGCTTTAACGAATTGATTTCCGGTGTACGTGCGGATCTTGGCATCAAGATATTTGGAGATGATCTGGATCAACTGGTATTGACGGCAAACGATGTGCTTAAGGTAGTCAATGGTATTGAAGGAGCGGCCGATGCGCGGGTTGAGCAGGTCACGGGTTTGCCCACACTCTCTGTCATTCCAAATCGTAAAGCCCTGGGGCGATATGGATTGAATGTGGCTGAATTACAAGATTGGGTATCCGCGGCCATTGGCGGTGAATCGGCAGGCATTATTTATGAGGGCGATCGACGTTTTGAGCTGGTCGTGCGCCTCCCCGAAACCACGCGCAGAGACATTGATCGACTGAAGTTTTTGCCGGTGCCACTTAAAAACGGTGACTACGTTCCACTTGAAGAAGTCGCTACCCTGGATATTTCTCCGGCACCGGCGCAAATCAGTCGTGAAAACGGAAAGCGCCGTATCGTGGTTACAGCGAATGTGCGGGGTCGCGATCTGGGCAGTTTTGTTACCGAAGTTCAGGAAGCGATTCGCGAAAAAGCCGAGATTCCCCCAGGGTACTGGTTGGATTACGGTGGCACCTTTGAACAGCTTCAGTCTGCCAGCCAGCGGCTGTCCATCGTTGTACCGCTAACGCTGTTGGTGATTTTGGGTATTCTGGTGATGGCGTTCTCTTCCGTCAAAGATGCCTTAATCATTTTCAGCGGTGTCCCGCTTGCGCTCACCGGTGGTGTGTTGTCCTTGTATTTACGTGATATGCCGATGTCCATTTCAGCTGGCATCGGTTTTATTGCGCTTTCCGGGGTGGCCGTTCTCAACGGCTTGGTCATGCTCGCCTTTATTCGTCAGCTCTGGCATGAAACCGGGCAATTTAATGAGTCGATTATTGAAGGCGCAATGATTCGTTTACGGCCCGTTCTGATGACGGCGCTGGTGGCGAGTCTCGGTTTTGTGCCGATGGCTTTGAACACGGGTACCGGCGCTGAAGTGCAGCGACCGCTCGCCACGGTTGTCATTGGAGGCATTATTTCCTCGACGATTCTGACTTTATTGGTGCTGCCGGTTTTGTACCAATGGGTTCATCGCCGAGAGGCAATGCAACATACTCTTCGTCATCGGGAGTAATGCCGTGACGATTGGCCCCGGTTTTTGCTGGGGCCATCTATCAAACAACTTATAATCATTGCACAGGAGAAACCATGCATTCTCACTCACATGACGACAACAGCAGTGCAAGAATCGGCTGGGCGTTTTTCCTCAACGTTGGTTTCACGATCATAGAATTTGTCGGCGGCATACTAACCAACAGCACCGCAATTATGGCCGATGCCGTCCACGATCTAGGAGATAGTATATCGATTGGACTGGCCTGGGTATTGGCAAAACTTGGAAACAGGCCCGCCTCGCAAAATTTTTCCTACGGGTACAAGCGTCTTTCGTTATTAGGCTCATTGATTAACGGCATCGTTCTGATTACTGGTTCAGCCTGGGTACTGTACCAATCCATTCCTCGTTTATTCGATCCAGAAATGCCAGTGACAGAGGGCATGCTGGCACTGTCGATTTTCGGTATCGCGGTAAATGGTTTTGCCGCATTTAAGCTTAGCAAAGGAAAAACCCTGAACGAGAAAGTGCTCAATTGGCATCTGCTAGAGGATGTGTTGGGATGGGTCGCCGTTTTTATAGTATCGGTCGTACTTATGTTTGTGGAATGGCCAATTTTGGATCCTATATTAGCAATCGGGTTTACTCTGTTTATTTTGTTCAACGTCATACGCAATGTGGGCACCACTTTAAAACTTTTTTTACAAGGGGTGCCGGACAAAAATCTTGCGAGAAAAATTGAGCGAAAACTCAAAGATGTTCAGGAATTTCAGCGTTTCCACCATTTGCATTTATGGTCTCTGGACGGAGAACACCACGTGCTCACTGTCCATATTGAACTGGAAGCCGATGTTTCACTGGAAGACCAACGAAACTTAAAAAGGCGCTTATCGCAAGAACTTGCTGAGTTTGATTTAAGCCATACTACCGTGGAGTTTGAACTGTATAACGAGCCTTGCAGGGATCATTCGATTTGAGCTCAACAGAAGTTAGGGGTGAAATACGGCCGGTTCGACAGCTTGACTCTATACCTACTATAGACTTTACAATTGAGAGCTATTCTCATCAAAGTTGCTGCACTCGAGGTTTTATCGTGTTCATTCTTTCGTTCAAGCGTTACAACATTCGTCTGGTATTCGCTCTGATTCTTATTTTGTCAGGACTGAGCTGCTTGGCCGACACGTCAACCCCGGATTTTCGCCAGATGGCGCAACTTGCAGAGTACGTGGGCGTTGATTATCCGGAAGCGGTGGCCAATGGTAAAATTATTAATGAGGGGGAATATCAGGAAATGCTGGAGTTTTCCCGCATTCTGGTAACAGAGGCGCAACAAACCAAAGCTACCACGATAATTTCCAGAGCCCAAAAATTGGAAGCGGCCATTCATGAAAAGCAGACGCCGGAAGTCATTCGACAATTGGGCAGAGAGTTGCGCAGTGAATTATTGATGCTCATGCCTGTATCATCTCAGCCCTCACAGCTCCTTCCAATCAGTGAGACTCATTCCCTGTTTCAAACACATTGTGCTGCCTGCCACGGAGCGATGGGCAAAGGCGATGGTGTTGCAAGCGCAGGACTCGAACCGCCGCCAACAGATTTTACTGATCGAGAACGTGCAATGAATCGCTCAGTACTTGGCCTTTACGATGCGATTACCAACGGAATCAAGGAAACGGCCATGGTCTCTTACGATCAGCTCAGCGAAGAGCAGCGTTGGTCCCTCGCATTTTATGTAGGTGGTCTCGCATTTGAAGCAAACGCAGAAGAAAGAGTGAACACTACCGACCTCTCCATTAAAGAGCTGATTAATCACAACCCGATACAGTTAGCGAACGGAGATTCTAATACGCTAAAGAGTGTCATTTACCTGCGCGCACAACCGAGTGCTCTTTTTACGGAGAAGCCATCGCCCTTGCAAATTGCTCGCGATCAACTGTTGGCCGCACGCGCTTCATACAACAAGGGAAACTATGAAGAATCCAATCGACTGGCCGTGAGTGCCTATCTCGACGGGTTTGAGCTGGTAGAAAACAGCCTGGATACACGGAACCCCGATCTCAGGAAAGACATCGAAGCCAATATGATGGCGCTGAGAAAACAATTTCGGGAAAGTTCAAACCAGGAACAACTCAATACACTCCTCGACATTACTTTGGCCCAGCTGGAAACGGCAAAACGACAACTATCTGCAGACAGTCTTTCTAACGCTACGCTGTTCAGCGCAAGTTTAATTATTTTATTACGCGAAGGATTGGAAGCCTTGCTTGTCACTCTGGCCCTTGTCTTGGTATTAATCCGCTCTGAACGACGCGACGCGCTTAAATTTGTCCACGCTGGCTGGATTACGGCGCTCATTGCCGGTGGGGTAACCTGGTGGGCGGCGCGATCGCTCGTCAATATTAGCGGTGCCAGTAGAGAGGTAATGGAAGGTGTTGCTGCTTTAGCTGCGGCGTTGGTGCTATTTTATGTCGGCGTTTGGATGCACAGTAAATCCAATACCATACAGTGGAAGGCGTACATTCAAAAACACGTTACTCAACGGTTAAAAACCGGAACATTGTGGGGAATAGCTACACTCGCATTTGTCGCCGTGTATCGAGAAGTTTTTGAAACCGTGTTGTTCTACGAAGCGCTACTGACCCAATCTTTACCAGCTCAAAACCCAACGATTATCGGGGGTTTCCTTGTTGGCTTACTCTGTTTAAGTATCATCGGATGGATAATGGTTCGTTACTCAATAAAGCTTCCTATTGGACGGTTCTTTTCCGTAACCACGTACCTTCTTGTTGGCTTGTCCTTCGTATTGATAGGAAAAGGGGTAATCGCCCTGCAGGAAGCGGCTTTCATTGACGCGTCCCCGCTTCCGATATCATTTGAGGTTGACTGGATTGGCTTAAAATCCACATGGCAAAGCTTAATGGCCCAAATCACTATACTGGTGTTATTTTTGGTGTTCATGCTGGTTTCTAATCAACGACGAAAACCAGAAACCAGTTCAGATTCTTAAATCACTAATAATGCCTACTGTTTAGTTTAAAGAGCAAACCCGTTTAGCGGATGCAGAGGTACACTTATTAAATATCTGTATCTCTACGTGCAAAACATTTTAGATTAGAGTGATTATTTTGAAATTGATAATCACTCTTAAATTAAAGTTATCGAACATTTCAAACTTCAGTACCCGAAATAGTCTTGTCGTTTTCTAACGTCAAACCATTTTGATTTCTATTGTAAGTCCATTTATTCATGTGATTTTGTCAAGTTTGAGAAGCAATGCATTGAGCACAACACTCACACTACTAACAGCCATAATAGCTCCCGCCACCATCGGGTTAAGCAATCCAAAAGCAGCAAGCGGAATTCCAACCAGGTTGTAGATAAACGCCCAAAACAGATTCTGACGAATTTTTTGTTGAGTTATTTTAGCAATGGTAATAGCTTCAACAACCCTCAATGGATCACTTTGCATTAGAGTAATACCCGCAGTCTGCATCGCAACATCGGTACCCGCCCCCATCGCTATGCCTACGTTGGCCGTTGCTAATGCGGGAGTGTCATTAATGCCGTCTCCGACCATTGCCACTTTTTTACCTTCCAACTGAAATTGACTCACCACGTCGGCCTTGTGTTCTGGCATCACTTCCGCTCTGACAAAATCAATACCCAATTTAGCGGCGATAACGTCCGCACTGTCTTGTGTGTCGCCAGTGAGCAGACAGGTTTGTATCCCCAATTCGTGCAATCGACTGACGGCTTCAATTGCACTGGATTTAAGCGTATCCTGGAATTGCACTAGACCACAAAGCTCAATCGTATTGGGTGTTATTTGTCTCGCGACCCACGAGAGCGTATTGCCTTTTATCGCAAATTTTTCGCTATAGTCTTCGAGTAAAGACGCTTCAATACCGACGTTTAACATCAAACGTTTATTGCCAAACCAGTAATTACCCTCTTCTAACTGACCGCGCATTCCAAGGCCTGGCAGGGTATGAATCAACTCGAAGCGCTCGGCGAAAATGGATTCTTTTGTTGCATGATCGAGCAGTGCCTTTGCAAGTGGATGTTCGCTGCCCTGCTGCAGACCCTTTAAATAACCCAGCAACTGTTTTTCTTCTCCGACAAATGCATCGATCTGTTCGACTCTGGGTTTACCCTCTGTCAAGGTGCCGGTTTTATCAAAAGCGACCACATCAACATGTTCTGTCGATTCCAAAATTTCAGCATCTTTAATAAGAATACCTCTTTTGGCCGCCAATCCCGTCCCTACCATAATGGCGGTTGGCGTCGCTAGACCCAGTGCACAGGGACAAGCGATAACCAGCACGGCTACAGCACTGATAATCGCTTGCGTCCAATCGCCGGTAACAAAACCCCAAGCCAACAAAGTCACCAGTGCAATCACTAAAACAACAGGCACAAAAACAGCGCTGATACGATCGGCCAATTTTTGTAATGGTGACTTCTTCGCTTGCGCTAATTCAACTAAATGAATGATTTTTGCGAGTGTACTTTCCGCATTGCTGGATGTGACTTTTGCAGTAAGCAAACCATCGATGTTAATTGAGCCGCCGATCACTTTATCGCCTTCCTGCTTTTCAACCGGCAGACTTTCACCGGTAATCAAAGCTTCATTGATATAACCGTTGCCAGAAAGGATAACGCCATCGGCAGCTACCCTCTCCCCCGCTTTAATTAAAATAATATTGTCAATTTGCAATGTGTTTGCGGGAACAATTTTCTCGATACCGTTTTCAACTAAATTAGCGTTTTCAGGCCGAATATCTTGAAGAGCGCGAATGGCATTGGTGGTTTGATTTTTGGCTCTGGCTTCCATCCATTTGCCTAAAATAACCAGCGTGATGATCACTGCGGATGATTCAAAGTACAAATGTCCTGCATGACCGATAAGGATGTTATAAATGGACAAGCCATAGGCCGCGGATGTACCAAGTGCGACCAGGCTATCCATATTCCCACTGCGCGCCTTTAACGCAGCGTAGGCACCACGATAAAAACGGAAACCGAAATAAAACTGCACAATAGAAGCCAACATTAATTGCAAGCCAATTGGCAGTAACCAGTTAAAGCCGAACCATTCCCCTACCATTGGCAGCATCAATGGGATGGTCAACATCCCTGACAAAATAAATGAACGACCACCTTGGTTTGTAGTGTTGACTGACGACGCCTCTTCCATAGCGATTGCTTGATATCCAGCATTTTTGACCGCTGTATAAATAGTGTCTTGAGAGGTGTCAGCACCGACTTCAACTTTTCCAGTTTCCGTCGCAAAATTCACACTGGCACTGCTCACCCCATCGGTTGCCAGCAGCGCCTTCTCAATACGTAAAACACAGGACGCACAGGACATCCCCTCGATTTTAAATTCAAAAGATTGATGGTCGGTTAAAGGTTTCATCGCAAGTTCTCCTTAGGATTTATTGCAGCTTAATCCTTGCCATCGTGGGAAAGTCAACAAATGAGTATGGCTAAAATCTCGCAAATTAACATCGCATGAGATACGGAAATTTTTTGATGAATTAGTCTTGACCTTACCACAATGGGAGACATCAAACTGAAAGCATCCCATCCGGGATTGTAGAGAATTTAACGAGGTTTACCTTATGATTACCTTTAATGTTCCCGACATGACCTGTGGTCATTGTGAAAAAGTGATAACCAAAGCGGTTAAAGAAACAGATGGCAATGCAAAAATCCATTTTGATATGAAAGCGAAAACGGTGGCGATTGATTCGTCTTCTCCTTCACGACTTTTACAGCAAGCAATTGAAGCAACGGGCTATGAAGTCACCGTTGAAGGAAGTAACGATAAAAACAACAGCAGCAGCAGCTGCTGCTGTGGACATTGCAGTATTTGATACGTCATACAGGGTTGCCTGGGCAACCCTGACTTTACACGCTTTTCAATGCGAACAAGAAATTCCTTCCAAAATTGGACAGTCTGGCCGCTCATCACCGCGACAGTGTTTGGCTAAGTTCGATAAAGTATCGCGCATTTCCTGCATTTCTTTTAACGCTTCATCAAGCTCTTGAATATGCTCTTCAGCTAAGCGTTTGACCTCCGAGCTGGGGCGGCCTTTATCTTGATACAAATCCAGGAGTGTGGCGATCTTCTTCATGGAAAAGCCCAGTGACCGTGCGCGCTTAATGAATTGAAGCGTGTGAATATCAGATTGGCTGAAGATTCGATAATTGGCGTCAGTTCGATCGGCTTCGGGCATCAGTCCAATCTGTTCATAATGGCGGATCATTTTCGCGCTGACACCTGTTTGCTCAGAAGCCTCACTGATGTTGTAGTAACCGGACTGGCGTGCCTGGGACATTTCGGGGCGGTGCTTCTGGACTCTTCGCATTTTGATTACCTTCGACGGTTAAGCGTTGACAAGTCTAAACCCTCCCATTATGGGAAGGTCAACCAGAAAACCGAGGGTAACCCGGTAGCGATTGTCGTTATCGCTAACCTGCTTTTTTATCATGAGTTGGCAGCGAGATAACGAACCGGGTAGTACCCATTTCGGAGGACACCTCCACATTTCCGTCATGTGCCTCAATGATTGACTTCACGATCGCCAAACCCAAGCCCGCCCCCTCACTCTGGCGCTGCCTCGATGGATCAACTCGATAGAAGCGGTCGAAGAGTTTTGGTAGGTGGTCTTCAGGAATACCCTGCCCTGGGTTTTCAATGGATATATGCGCCAGATTGTCCACTCCCTCAACAAGGATATTGATTGTTTCATTCTCCGGTGTAAAGCGAAGCGCGTTTGATAAAAGATTTGACATTACTCGGCGCAGCATCGACCGATCGGCCATCACGTAGACGCGATCTCCCCCTAGACCCAATGTAATTTTTTTATCCTCCGCCAAGGCTTCGAAAAATTCGAAGGTGGCTTCAACTTCTTGCCTCAAATCTAGCAATTCCCAATTGGGTTTAAGTAGGCCGTTCTCACTCTGCGCGAGCCACAGCATGTCATTCACCATTTTGGTCAATCTTTCTTGCTCTTCCAAATTGGAGTAGAGCAATTCCCGATACTCTTCATGTGTTCTCGCTTGCCCCAAACCAACCTGGGTTTGCGTTGCGAGGTTCGTAAGAGGTGTTCGCAACTCATGTGCGATATCTGCTGAAAAGTGGGACAGGCGCGTGAAGCTGTCGTCAAGGCGACTGATCATCTGGTTAAAGGACTCCACCAGAGGTTGCAATTCCATGGGAACAGCTTTTTCATTCAGTCGCATATCCAATTGGTCGGCTTGAACAGATCGTATGGATTCACTGAGTGCCCGTAGTGGCGCATGCCCTTGATGCACACCGTACCAGGCTGCGAGTATAGTAAGCCCACCAGCCAGCGCCATGATCAACCATAAATTGCGGCTGAAATGTTCGAGAAAACGTATATGGAAGTCCATATTGATGGCCGCAGTGATGAGATAGTTTCGACCGTCAATTTGCACTTGTGTCATCGCGCCTCGATAGGATTTATCATCAATATGCCAACTCACAAGATTGTCGGCGCGGATAGTGTCCACCGGGGAATTGAATCTAGCTCGGGGAGGAAAAACCACTTCATCTGGGCCGTAAACCAGCGCATCCGATTCGTCCCAAACCTGATAATACACACCGTGATGACCGGAAACGGCATGGGGAAGTGTTTCGTCGGCGGAACGACCTGAACGTGTTGTCTTTTTTAGTGCTTCTGCCACGGCGTGGCTGATGACAACCAATTCGTCAGCGTCTTGTTCTGCAAAATGCTGTTCGACTGACTTCTGAACGAGATGGCCGATTACAACAAGGCTGAGACTAATGGCAAGTGCGACAAACAGCATCACACGATTGTTGAGTGATAAAGGTCGCGCCGGGCGAAATCCAAACGCCATCTTATTCGTCCTCAACATCGAGTTTGTAGCCCATGCCACGCACGGTATGGATCAGCTTGGGCTCAAAGCCTTCGTCAATTTTGCTTCTTAAGCGACGGATGGCGACATCAATCACATTGGTATCGGAGTCAAAATTCATATCCCACACCTGGGAAGCAATCAACGAGCGTGGCAGCACTTCACCCTGGCGCCGAGCAAGCAATTCCAGCAAACAAAATTCCTTATGACTGAGATTGATTTTGCGCCCACCACGAAGGGCACGATGCTTTGGCAGATCGAGGATCAAATCCGCTACTGCGATCTGATCGGCGAGTACTGGCGCCGTACTTCTACGCAACAAGGTGCGTACCCGAGCCAGCAATTCGGCAAACGCGAAGGGCTTAACCAGGTAGTCATCAGCGCCAAGTTCTAATCCTTTAACACGATCATCAACACTGTCGCGCGCGGTGAGAAATAATACGGGCGCCTGGCATCCCGATTCTCTTATCGACTGAACAATGCGCCAGCCACCGACGTCGGGCAGCATCACATCGAGAATCAACAAGTCAAACGTTTCCGTCATCGCCAGGTGATGGCCATCGAGACCGTTCCGAGCGAGCGTCACCATAAACCCGGCCTCGCTCAGGCCTTGCTGCAAATAATCCCCGGTTTTGACTTCGTCTTCGACTACTAGAAGCCGCATGGCTCTGCCCTCATCTGTACATAATTTGTCTTATTGAAACAATAGCTCGTCTTTCCCCACAGAAAGATGACCGGAAGATTACAGCTTTGTCATTTTCAGGTCATGCCCATGACAGACTCCTGACTGTAATCTCCGCTCCAAACCTTAAAAACGCGTTTTTGGAACAATGACATTTTTTGGAAAACGACACTATGAATCGCCCATTTAGCCCCCTCGCCGGCTCCTTGAGTCGTCGGCGTTTTGTTCAAGGCCTCGCGGTTGGCGGAGTTCTGGCAACGACACCTGCTGCGTTGCTGGCACGCGAATCAGCTCAAACTGCTCTGGGTTCAGCCCCTGTGCTCAGCGGCACCGATATCCATCTGGAAATAGGCCAATCGCTGGTGAATTTTACCGGTGTAACCCGTATGGCGACGACCATTAACGGCTCCATTCCCGCACCCACACTGCGTCTGCGCGAAGGCGATGACGTGACGATACGCGTCACAAACCGGCTAAGTGTCCCGACGTCCATTCACTGGCACGGCATTTTATTACCCTTCGAAATGGACGGTGTGCCGGGTATCAGCTTTAAAGGGATTGCGCCGGGGGAAACCTTTGTTTATCGATTTAAACTCCGTCAAAGTGGCACCTACTGGTATCACAGCCATTCAGGCTTTCAGGAAATGACTGGGATGTACGGTGCTCTCATCATCGAGCCTCGCTCAGGCGAAAGACATGAGGCCGATCAGGACTTTGTCGTACAACTCTCTGATTGGACCGATGAAGATCCGATGCACGTATTCAGTAAACTGAAAGTTCAGGGGGATATTTTTAACTTCAATCAACCGACTTTTTTTGACTTCACTCGCGACGTGTCTGACAAGGGATTAAAAGCGGCGTTGAGCAAGCGCAAGATGTGGAACCAGATGCGCATGAACCCCACCGATCTGGCGGATTTATCTACCGCTACTCTCACCTACCTCATGAATGGTACGGCTCCTGCGGGGAACTGGACAGGCGTATTTAAAAAGGGAGAGCGCCTGCGCCTTCGATTCATCAATGCCGCCAGCAATTCCTTTTACGATGTCCGTATCCCCGGTTTGAAACTGACCGTTGTGCAGGCCGACGGTCAGGACGTGGAGCCCGTTTCCGTGGATGAGTTTCGCTTTGGTCCCGGTGAAACTTACGATGTTCTGGTAAGACCTGATGATGAGGCCTACACAATTTTTGCACAGAGCATGGACCGCACCGGTTATGCCCGTGGGACCTTGGCTACACGGCAAGGTCTGTCAGCACCCGTGCCGACCTTGGACCCAGTGGAGTGGCTGACCATGCAAGACATGATGGGGGCGATGAACCATGAAGGGATGGGGCACGAGGCCTCTATGGAGAGAATGGACCATAGCAATATGAATATGGAAAAAATGGATCACTCGAAGATGGATCATTCGCAAATGGACCACTCACAGATGCACGGCGGTATGGCCATGGATCACAGCATGCACGATATGCAACAGGGTTCCCAAAATCCGCTGGCAAAGCCGTCTACCAGCGTCAATCATGCACGAACAGAATATGGCCCTTCTGTCGATGCGCGGGTGGATACGCCACGCACTAACCTCGACGACCCGGGTATCGGGCTTCGCGACTTGGCAGAAAAAGGTTTGCGCCCTGTGGGTCACAAGGTACTCACGCTTGCCGATCTACAATCTCTTGATGGTGTGCTTGATGATCACCGTGTACCCGAAAAAGAATTGGAGCTGCACCTCACCGGCAATATGGAGCGCTACAGCTGGTCTTTTGATGGACTGGAGTTCGGCCGCAGTACGCCAGTTTCGCTCAAACACGGGCAACGTGTTCGTATTATCTTGCAAAACGACACCATGATGACCCACCCGATGCATTTGCATGGCATGTGGAGTGAGTTGGAAACGGATCAAGGTGAGCTTCGTGTCCGACGCCATACCATTCCCTACCAACCCGCCCAGCGCATCAGTTTTCTCACAACGCCGCACGATTTAGGGCGTTGGGCTTGGCACTGTCACCTTCTGTTTCACATGGACGCGGGCATGTTCCGCGAAGTGGTGGTGTCATGACTATGAATGCTCCGATCAAGCTAACTCAAATGTCTCTTGGCCTGGTTTTCGTTCTAGCGAATGCTGCCTACGCACAGATGAACCAGATGCAAATGCAAGATGAAGCGCCCGGTGATGCACGCGATCCACATGCTTATTCAGATGGTTTCACTTTAACAGACGGACCTTATGCGCTACCCGGCCCCAGACAATTAAAATTAGCCGACGAACATCGCTTTTGGGCCGTCATCGGTGATCGCCTGGAATACCAGGAGGAGTCAGAAAGTACCGTATTTGATGTGCAGGCATGGTATGGGACCACCTATAACCGCTTGGTTGTAAAAACCGAGGGGGACATTGTGAATGGCACCCTGGAAGAGAGTTCTACCGATGTACTGTGGAGCCGCGCTTTTAATGCGTATTTCGATACTCAGCTAGGTGCGCGAGTTGATACCTATGACGAAGGCGAAGATCGCCAATGGGTCGCCTTGGGTTTTCAAGGACTGGCTCCCTACTGGTTTGAGGTCGATGTCACGGCTTATCTTGGTGAAGAAGGGCGAACAGCTTTGTCTGCAGAAGCGGAGTACGAACTCTTGTTCACTCAACGACTGGTACTGCAGCCCAGAATGGAAATAAATTTGCTTGGCAAAGATGATCCTGAAAACGGACTCGGTTCAGGACTAACAAACATGTCAGTAGGGTTACGCCTTCGCTACGAATTTAGCCGTCAATTTGCGCCTTACATTGGTGTTGAATGGACAGGCGCCTTTGGCGACACCGCAGATTATTTACAAGCGCAAGGCGAAGACAAATCAACCACACAAGTTTTGGCGGGGTTGAAGTTTTGGTTTTAATGAAACCAAAACAGTCATCACTCTGAATATTGTAGCGTTAAAAAAGGTTTAATGTATGCGTAAAATTCTGCTGTTCACCACAATTTTAATACTGGGTGCATGCTCTGAAAATTCTACCGATGGCGCGTCCGGGTCAGCACTATTAACTAACAAAAATGAAACGTCGTCCCTCGCGCTAACCGTTTACAAAACACCAACATGCGGTTGTTGTGGCGCTTGGGTTGATCACATGGAAAACGCAGGATTTTCAACAACGGTACATGACCAAGAAGATTTGAACCCCATCAAGGATAAACACAAAATTGCACCCGCTAACCAATCCTGCCATACCGGCATCATAGATGGTTATGTGTTTGAAGGGCATATCCCTGCGCACATAGTTAAGAGATTTTTGAAAGAACAACCAGAAGACACAATTGGCTTAACTGTTCCGGGTATGCCCTTGGGCAGTCCCGGCATGGAAATGAACGATCGATTTCATGCATACGATGTGCTTCTGATGAAAACAGATGGCAGCTCAAGCGTTTATGAGCACATCGCCAAACCAGAAGACAATAAAGGCAGCTAGCTTTGGCCTTACTTCCGACATATACCCTGTTTTAGAGGAATATTATGAAAGTGAAACTTACCCCACCGATCTTGCTTATAACTTTGTTTACGACGGCCATGAGTGCTCAAGCTCACGATCCCAAAGAACATATGAAGGACGCTGAAAAACCGGATTGCTCCGCGATGAAAGATATGGATCACAGCAAAATGGATATGGACGACCCGGTCATGCAAGCCATGATGAAAAAATGCATGAAAGATATGCATCATGGCAAAGACAAAAGCGAATCCGATTCAGACCATGCGCACGACAACAACAAAACCGAGGATGAACATGCCGAACATCAACATTGATTGAGAGAAAAACATGCCACCGATTTCAGCGTTTTTGAAGAGCTTATTGCTCATTGTGACTGCAGTCGTCCTTGCTGGGGGTCTGTTTATTTATTCGGGGTTTTATCCGATGGGAGCCGATACACAGCATCACCCACTAACCTATTGGACGTTAGAAACGCTGCGTGAAAAATCCATTGCTCGCGCAGCAAAAAATATTCAAGTCCCGACAGATTTGGATTCTTCCGATCGCTTATTAGCAGGCGGTGCGGATTACAATGACATGTGCGCGAGTTGCCACTTGAAACCGGGTAAAACAGAAAGTGATTTTACCATCGGTTTGTATCCCTCTCCTCCCAATTTGAGCGTCTCTGCCGACGAGCATAAGCATAGCCACGACGCTCGACCCACCGGAGACGAAACCATCAAGAGACAATTCTGGATTATTAAACACGGCATAAAAGCGTCCGGCATGCCCGCTTGGGGCCCCACACACAATGATGAACGCATTTGGAATATGGTGGCGTTTCTACAGCGACTTCCAGGTTTATCCAAGGATCAATATCAGATATTGACTGCCAGAGGTGATACGGAAGAATCCCATCAGCATTCAAACTAGACTTGCTATAGTTAATTAAACCTCTATTAACGTCACTTTAACCGATCCACTTGTAAATCTTTCAAATATTTCTTTCGAAAAACAATCAAACACCTTCGATTCTCTGAAATTCTTAACAATCAAAGTCGGCATATTATTCGCACGCAAATTATCAAACAAAGTTTTAATACGAGGAGAATGTTTTGAGCAAAACCGCCACACTTTATAGGATGCATACTGATGAACATATATGTCCATACGGCCTTAAATCACGTGACCTCCTTAAGCGACAAGGTTACGAAATTGAGGATCATCGCCTCACTTCGCGAGAAGAAACAGAAGACTTCAAACAAAAACACGATGTAAAAACTACACCACAAACGTTTATTGATGGCAAACGTGTAGGTGGCTATGACGATCTCAAAAAATTTTTTGGCAAGCCGGTAGCAGATAGCGAAGAGACAACGTATACGCCGGTTGCCGCCATTTTCAGCATGACTTTTTTAATGGCCATAGCGTTATGCTGGAGTCGATTTCAAAGTCTTGAAATGTGGTACGTCATAGAGACGTTCATTGCATTAAGCATGTGCGCTTTGGCCATTCAAAAACTTCGTGATTTAAGCGCATTTTCCCTACAGTTTATTACCTATGATTTATTAGCGATGAGATATGTACCCTATGCCTATCTTTATGCGCTTTTAGAAGCTTTTGCAGGTATCGGCATGTTGACTGGGACGGTATCATGGCTTTTTGCACCACCCGCATTATTTATCGGGACGATTGGCGCTATTTCTGTTTTTAAAGCTGTTTACATCGATAAGCGAGAACTAAAGTGTGCTTGCGTGGGCGGAAACAGTAACGTTCCTCTGGGATTCATATCATTAACTGAAAATCTGATGATGGTTGCCATGGGCACCTGGATGTTATTTAAGTAACCGAAAAATAATACGTGAAAAACCTTTAAATAATCCTGGAGGATACTATGTCGCATTACGCTAGATTTGGACTGATGATTGCCACATCGATCGTGGTTATGTTTTGTTTAAAATACTTAAGCACCTACGAGATGAGTCACGTATTTTACAGTGAAACACGGACCTATATGGCATTAATGATGGGCGCGGCGATGGCGGTCATTATGCTCAGCTTTATGTTGCCTATGCACAAAAATAAAGGCGAGCACAGCTACACCTATCGATAACCAGACATATGAAATAATGGATGCGACCAACAGCATCCAATCACCCAAGCTTCGTTTGCTTGACATGATGTCCTTTTTTTGTGAATACCACCAATACGTAAAAAATCCACTAACCCCAATAAATAACATATTCAGGAAAAGAGAATAATCGACGTTAAAAAACTCGCGATCCAACATGGATTTCGATCCTGAGCTTTCCGGCAGTAGACCCAGCAAATCGAAACTGTAGTGCATGATCAACGACACGCTGATCAATGCGCACAGAAAGATCAGCAAAATATAGATGGCCATTTTCCATCCATAATACTGCGCTTGAATGCGCAGCACAGGAAATACGACAAGATCGCTGAAGATAAACGCCATCACGCCTGCAAAACTGACACCTTGACCGAAGAGTACAGCCGCGAGAGGGATATTGCCCATGGAACCAATAAACGTAAAAAATGCCGCAATGGGCCCGACCAGTGTTTGTGCCAACAATTGCCAAAAAGACGTCGACTCCTGTCCCGCACCGACGAACAACAATTGGAAAAATTCGGTGGGGACAAAGGTTGCGATGATCCCGGCTACCGTAAAGCCAGCGGTCACATCTTTCCAAACCATTTTCCATTCCATGACATATTGATTGGCGACTTGCTGCCAGCCATCCTTGCTCGTGATTTTTTCTTTCCAGCTTTTTTTCTCGCTCATGGATGAGCTGTGACCAGCCTCGGCACTTTTTGCATGTTCTCGGGCCTGATCTTCAAGTTTTTTCTTGCGTGTAAGTTTTACCAGGAACCAAACGATTAAAATCAATAGTATCCCGCCGACATATTCACCGACGACAAACTGCCAGCCAAGAAAAATGGCAATGACAATACCGAGTTCGACAACCAAATTCGTGGACGCCAATAAAAACGCCAGGGAGGGAATTAAGCCGGCACCTTTAACAAACAAGGCGCGCGTTGTAGATAAAGCGGCAAAAGAACATGAACTCGAAATAAACCCAAAAAAAGTGCCCAGTGCAACACTCTTTGCGCCTGTTTTACCCATGGATTTTTGCATTCTTTCCTGGGTGACAAACACCTGGATCATTGAGCTGATGACATAACCCAGCGCGAACGCCCAAAAGGCCATCCAAAAGAGTCCTACCGTTGTGTGCGCAGCGTTTTGCCATTGCATTAAAAATTCATTCATAAGCGTCCCCCAATTTAAGTTGTATTTCGCAGCAAGGAATGTTCCGATAAAACACCGCGCGTGATCGCACGTACACATCCCTGTTCGGCGGATTCCTCGCATGGCGTTTGCAAAAAAAGTACGCGCTATTGCTTTGTTTTCACATTGTTACCATCTCCCGTTGGTAAGAGCCCCGGCCCTTTCCAAAGTGCGAACAACGCAGGGAAAACCAATAGCACAGCGATTAACGCCGAAGCGGTCCCGCCCACCATGGGCGCGGCAATCCGTTTCATCACATCGGCCCCGGTGCCATCACTGATTAAAATGGGAATGAGCGAAATCAGTAAGGTTAAGCTGGTCATTAACATCGGTCGAATACGTTGCGCAGCGCTTTGCGCGACTTTTTCGTGAAACTCATCCAGCCGGTTTTTTGAATCCAGCGCTTCCGGTTTTTGCAGCGCATCGTCCAGGTAGTGCAACATCAACAAACCCAACTCTGCGGCCAATCCGGCCATGGCAATCATGCCGACCCATACGGCCACACTGAGTTTGTAATTGAGCAGAAAGAGCAACCAAATTGACCCCATCAAAGCAAAGGGCATGGCGGACAGCACAAATACCGTGTCACTGAAGCGGCCGCGATGCAGATAAAGTAAGAAAAATACGGCCAGCAAAGTGGCCGGTATCACCCACTGCAATTTGGCCTTGGCCCGCTCGAAATACTGAAATTGCCCCGCCCATCCCAGACGGTAACCTGCCGGCAACGCCACCTGCTCGGAAATCACTTGTTTGGCTTGCGTGACATAGTCAGCTACGCCCAAATCACCCTTGAGATCAACGAACACAAAGCCGACCAATTGCCCATCCTCGTTACGGATCATCGGCGCCCCGGTACGAAATTCGATATCGGCCAATTCCGTGATCGGTACCTGCGTGCCGGTTTTGGTGGGTACCAGTACTTTTTCAAGCGCCTCAATGGAGTCGCGATAGTCCCGTGCGTAGCGCACCGTCACCTGATAGCGCTCGCGTCCTTCCACTGTTTGCGTAGCGGGCATGCCACCCACCGCCGCCATCAAGACCTCCTCGACATCCATTACATTCAGGCCGTAACGCGCAGCGGCGTCACGATTGATGTCAAAATCCAGGAAGTAACCGCCGGTTAAACGCTCGGCGAACGCGCTGCGGGTATAGGGTGCGGTGCGCGAATCGGCTTGCAAAGCCTTCTCAATCGCAACCGCGGTTTCTTCAATCTGGCTAAGATCGTCACCAAAGACCTTGATGCCGAGCGTGCTGCGAATGCCGGTGGCCAGCATCTCGGTGCGGGTCTGGATCGGCATCCACCAGATATTGGGCATACCGGGATAGCGCAGCTTTTCATCCATCTCGGCAATCAGGTCATCCCAGGTCAATCCTTCTCGCCATTGATCCTTGGGTTTCAAGGTGATGACCGTTTCTACCATGGACAGCGGCGCCGGGTCGGTAGCACTGGTTGAGCGGCCCACCTTGCCGAAGACACGCTCCACCTCGGGGAACGTTTTAAGCTGCGCATCCATACTTTGCAGCACCTTGCCGGCTTCGGTGATGGACATCCCTGGCAGCGCCGTCGGCATGTAGAGAATGCTGCCTTCATTCAAGGGTGGCATAAACTCGTTGCCAAACTGCCGGGCCACAGGCCAGGTGAGCACCAGTGACACCACGGCGACGGCAACTACAGGCCAACGAAACCGAATGCAAAAGCGGATCATCGGCAGGAACACGGCAAGTAGCAGCCGATTCAGCGGGTTGCGCTCTGCATGGATCTTGCCTCGTACCAGCAAGACGGCGAGCGCGGGAATCAGGGTCACGGATAAAATTGCCGCGAAGGCCATGCTGTAGGTTTTGGTAAACGCCAAGGGTTTAAATAGCCGACCTTCCGTCGCTTCCAGTGCAAATACCGGTACAAACGAGATGGTAATGATCACCAGAGAAAAGAAAATACTCGGCCCCACATCCTGCATGGCGCGAATGATCACGGCTTTGCGCGCGAGTGGATCGCCGTTCTGATCCAGGCGTTTATGGATATTGTCCATCATCACCACGGCCGCGTCGACCATCGCCCCAATGGCCACAGCGATGCCCCCCAGGGACATGATATTGGCCGTGAGTCCCTGGAATCCCATGGGAATAAACGCCAGCAAAATGGCAATGGGTAAGGTAATACACGCCACTAACGCGGAGCGCACGTGCAGTAAAAACGCCATGATGATCAGCGACACGACGACCATCTCTTCGATCAGCGTGTTTTTCAGGGTATCGATTGCGCGCTTGATTAAATCGGAACGGTCATAGGTGATCACCACTTCCACACCGTCAGGTAAACCGGCCTGAACCTCTTTTAGGCGTTGCTTTACCCGCTCGATCACATTGAGCGCGTTCTCGCCATAACGCATCACCACGATGCCGCCAACCGTTTGCCCTTCGCCGTCAAGCTCCGCCAGCCCTCGTTGCATGGCTGGCCCAAGCGTCACGTCGGCCACCTGGGATAGCTTGATCGGTACATGATTGGCATCGACGCCGATGACCACCTTTTCCAGATCGGCGCTGGATTTCAAATAACCCCGGCCGCGAATAAAATGTTCGTGGCCCGCGATTTCAAGCACCCGACCTCCGACATCGTTGTTTGATCGGCGTATGGCTTCAATGACCTTGGGGAGGCCAATGCCAAAACTCGCTAGACGGTGTGGATCGACCTGTACCTGGTATTCTTTAACGAAACCCCCGATAGACGCGACTTCTGCTACGCCGTCAATCGCGGTCAACCAGTAACGCAGTTTAAAGTCCTGAATGGCTCTTAACTCGGCCAGATCATGCTGGCCTGTCTTGTCCACCAAAGCATACTGAAACACCCAACCCACACCCGTGGCATCCGGACCCAGCGTGGGTTGAACACCGTCAGGTAGCTGACTGGACACGGTGTTCAAATATTCCAATACGCGAGAACGCGCCCAATAAATATCGGTGCCATCCTCAAATATTACATACACAAAACTCGACCCGAGAAAACTCTGACCGCGCACGAAACGCACGTTGGGAACAGAGAGTAAGGCTGTGGTAAGCGGATACGTTATTTGATCTTCCACCAGATCGGGACTGCGCCCTTGCCACGGGGTATAGACAATGACTTGGGCATCTGACAAATCCGGAATGGCGTCCAGAGGGGCCTGCAGAAAACTGCGATAACCCCACACGGCGGCAATCAGCACCAACAAAATCGTAATGCCTGGTTTGTGGGCGCAATAGGAAATCAGCCATGCAACCCAACTACCGGATTGGTGATGCTCAGGTTGTTTCGACTCTGCCCTATCACCTCGGGTAGGCTCTTTTAAATCTACCATTGATCAACCCCCGCCTTGAGTTTGCTTTCCGCCGCAATCAGGAAGTTGCCAGAGGTGACAATTCTGTCGCCTTCCTGTAACCCCTTTCGTACCACCACATACTCGTCGTCACTGTAGCCAGTGCGGACCGTCACCGGCTTTAAGCGGCCTTCGCCGATGTCCTTAAACACAATGCGTTTTTCGCCCGACACCAACACAGCATCTTTGGGAATCAGGAGCATCTCGCCAAAATCCGCCTTCAGGGTGACGCGAGCAAATAGCCCGGGCTTCAACTGGCCTTTGGCATTGTTTACCTGAAGTCGAACACGGGCGGTGCGTGTGTTTTCGCCGAGAAAAGGATCGACCTGCATGACGGTCGCGGTAAATTCATCGCCCGGAATATTGGTAAGGCGCACTGAAGCCGACATCCCCGGTTCAATCAAAGGCAAGTCCTGCTCATAGGCAAAGGTCTCAATCCAAAGCGAAGACAAATCTGCGATTTTCAGGAGGGTTTGCCCCTGGCTAAAGGCGGCACCGGCAATGATATTTTTCTGTATGACCACGCCATCGGTGGGAGCAAAAAGAGGCACATAATCCTGTGCTTTACCTTGTTGTTCCAGCCAGTCAATTTGTGCGTTGTTGAGTCCCCATAGGGTTAAGCGCTTGCGACTGGCGTTGACCAACGCCTGGCGCTGGTTGCCTACGGATCCCTGGCGACCGCGTTTCACGGTTTCCAAGTATTCTTCCTGTAGAGACAGCAGTTCCGGGCTGTAGACAGTAAAGAGCTTCTCGCCCTTACGAACCGGTTTCCCTTCAAAGTCCGCATACAAATCACCAATCCAGCCGTCAAAGCGCAGACTGATCGCCGACAGGCGCGTTTCGTCGTAGGTGATTTGCCCCTGCAAGCGGATGGGAACCTCAAAGGGGGCGCGAATCACTTCGCCGGTTTTGACACCTATGGTTTGTCGGCGTCCTTCGTCGACCATGACGCTGCCGCTTTGCAACTCTTCACGGGTCACCGGTACCAAGTCCATTCCACAGATGGGACAAGTGCCGGGTGTGGCCGATTTCACTGAGGGGTGCATTGAGCAGGTGTGGTAGGCCACATCCCCCGATGGGGTGGCCGTAGTGAGCTGAATGCCTTTACGCCCGGTTGCCATATCAAAGGCCAAATCCACGTGGTGCGCCTCATCCGTGGCCACATCGACCGCCAGTGGCCAACTGCCCGCCATCGCCAGTTCAAAATCACCCTGATAGACGCCCGCTGCGCTTTCCTGAATGTCGGCCTGCGCGTGCATAGCCGGCATGGCACCCATTGCAGGCATCTCGCCAACCGCCCGAACCTTAGCGCCTGACACCGGTTTGCCCTCCTGATCTTTCACCTGGATGATGATGCGGTTTTCACCCACTTGAGGGGTTTCGGGTTCAACGCTCACCGCGATCTGAAAAGGCCCCGCCTGAACAAAATCCGAATTTTCTGATGATATCGAATGATTTGAAGAGGAAAACATTGCGCCCCAATCAATCTGGACGATCACGAGGGTAACGACAAGGGTCGCGACCAGCGCAGATACCCCAATGACATATTCTTTTTTCATTCTGTTCGATGGATTATTCATTGCTAGCGTCCTCTGAAGCGTCGGCATAAAGGTCGGTTTCGAAAACCACGCCTGACGCCGCCAAAAGCTGGGAAAAATGCATATATTGATCACGCAGAGCCTTCTCAGCCGCACGTTGAGTGGAGAGCAACTTACGTTGCGCGGTGAGCAAAGTTAAAAAGTCACCGCTTCCCGATTGATATTCGTCTTGCGCGGTGGTGAGGGTTTCCTCAGCAAGCGGCAGAAGGTCTTGTTGGTACAGGGCGTAAACGTCCTGCGCCTGTTGCCAATGGCTGTGTGTTTGAGTCAACACCTCTCGCAGCTCGGCGTTCAGATCCTTCTGTTCCCAACGCAGGGCGCGTTGTTCAGCGCGCAGGCTATCCTCGCGTCGGCTGCGTTTGCCAAACGCAAGCGGCAAGTTGACACCTACACCAACTACCCAGCGTTGCTCATCATTCATCCATAAGCTGTTATACCGCGCCATGACATTGAACGAGGGGTAGCTATCTTTTTCGGCTAAAGAGAGTTCGTAGTTTTTTTGCTGCTGTTGTGCGTTTAGCATTTGCATACGTGGCTGCTGGTCGAGCTTGGCCATGGAACTCCGCCATTGCTCGGCTGGAAAATCTGTTAGCGGTAGGCGGGTGTTCAACTCAACGCGCGTACCTTGCTCCAGATTGCCCAATCGCTTCATTTCACTGAGATCGCGCTCAATACGTGCTTTTAGCTCAATGGCTTCCTGCAACAACACATGGTGTTCGTGCGTTGCATGCAAGACATCAGACTTGGCCGCAGTGCCCGCAGCGTACTTTGCACGCAAGACGGCAAGAAACGCTTGCCAGAGCGCCTGATGGCGATGATTAATTTCTAATAATTGCTGGTGGTATTGCCACTGGGCATAGACCAGGCGAACTTGCTTGGCGAGATTTACCCGCCCCTGCCATTGCATGGCCTCCATGGCATCGGCCTGGGCGCCTGACGCTTGTTTTCGCAATGACAAAACGCCCGGCCAGGGCAAGGGCTGGCTGAGCTCAACGATATACCCATCGTCGAATCGCTCATCGTCCAGGGTTTGTGGGGCGACACCCACCGAGAGTTTCGGGTCATCTAAGTAGCCAACGACCTCGGCGCGAAGTTGTTGTGCTTGCCAGCGGGCGTTAATCGCTTGTTGAGTACCATTACATGCTAGTGAATGCCTAACGAGGTCTTCAGCCCTCACAATTGTGGGGATGCTGCACTCTGGTTCTTCCATAGCGGTTGTCGGAGCGGACCAGAATACGACGCCAAACAGTGCCAATGTGATTGGCACCAGGAATTTGTAAAAAATCACGAGGAATTCCTCTAAAAATTTCGGTTTAGCCGTCAGCCATTCAAAGCTGCCGGTATAAGTAAAAACAACGGATTTTGTCCCGAGCGAGTCAGGATCGGAGGAGTGTGTTAGATGCGCAGACGCAAGGTAGACAGCCAGGTATCAGTACCTGGATGGGCGGGCTGGGCGTCCAGATCCCAAAGGACCGGGGCCGGAGAAGCTTGTTCAAAGTCGGGCCATAACGCGGCCAGAATAAAAAAGACAGCAATTGGCGGAGGATCGAGTGAGGAATGCGAGGTGAGCAGGACGGGGTGGTCTTCATCAATATTTACGTCCATGGAGATTTCCACCCCATAGTCGCAGCATTGCATCGCAGAATTTTGATGTTCAGCGACTGCCATCGATGAACTTTCTTCATCGCAGCAGCAATGCTCGATCGGCCCGCTGTGATCCATCATTTGACAGGCAAAAACCGACTGAACCTGCAGCAATAACGCGCAGATCATCATGACGGTTAGGGCTCTCTTTGCCCAATGAGTGGATCGTAATTTATTCACATTAAGTTATTTAAGCCTTAAGCCTTGAACGCTATTCAGTTTAATCGAAATTCAGAGTGAAAGTTTTAGACATAGTTCCAAGAAACCCGATGCATTAGGGGTTCGCACCATGTTAATCATTTCGGTAAATCAACACTTTGACAAGATAATGCTGAGTCCTTCGTGTGGATCAGCGCCAATAGCTTCACAGTAGGCAACGAACTCCATCAATTCAATCTTTCGCCGATCTTGCTCCATTTTACCTACCACAGAGTGATGACGACCTACGATGTCAGCCACTGCTCTCAAAGACAAACCACTCTCCTCCCGTTTTTGCTTCATCCAGGCGCGCAGTTTGTCGTAGTGAGGTGAGTATGAGGACGGTTTCATTGTCTCGATGATAGAGACAAGGTAGAATGTCGCGAAATTCGAGACAAATACGCGCCAATTTACGTCATGAGCATAATCCAGATGAAAACTGAACTCCTTCACGCACTTAACGAAATCCAGGGAGAGTCCTTCACCGTTGCAGAACTGACGACACACTATTTAGAACATCCGGAAAGCCTGCATAAAGGTAAAAAACCAGCGAGGCAATTCATCTACCGGAATATGATGCGAATGATGAAATCAGGTTTGATGGAAAAACTGCCTGACGATGGTGGGTGGCCAAGGTATCGGCTTACACAGAAGTTCAGATCACCTCAACCTGGATCACGAAGCAAAGAGTCATCCTCAACAACCCCCTCCCAAACGGGTTCGGTCGCCAAAACTCAGTCGGCTCCACCCAGTACGCCCGTCGCCGCGTTAAGAGAAAGACTCAGTAAACACCGATCCGACATGTTATGTGCGTTGGGTGAGGCGGAGGAATACGAGTCTCTATGTAAGGAGTTGCCTGAACTCAGCGAGCAAGCACAATCTCTCTATTCGGAAGCCAGAGAACGAAGTGCCCTACTGTTGGGAAAAATCAAAGCGCTGGAAAGCCTTCTGTCATCCCACAGTCCCCGGTAATAGACATGAAATTACGACGCTGGCAGCGCGAAGCTGTGTCACGCTGCATAACCCGTTTTAGCAACGGTCAAAACCATTTCCTATGCTTGGCCACTCCCGGTGCCGGCAAAACGTACATGGCGTCTACCGTTGCCAAAAGGTTGCTTGAAAACGGAGAGATCGATCTTGTTTTCTGCTTTTCCCCATCGCTCAATGTCTCCCTTTCCTTTCAGTCAACCTTGGAGTCTGTTTTAGGGGCTCGTTTAAACGGATTGTTAGGCTCAAAAGGCAATGTATTAACATACCAATCCATGCTCAATCTTGGCCAATCGTTCTGGTCATTGATGAAAACACATCGCACCTTGGTTATCTTTGATGAAATCCACCATTGCTCCGGCGACCATCTCGGCAATGCCAACGCCTGGGGTCAAAAGATCATTCAGCATATTCAAGGTAAGGCAACCTACAGTCTCGCGTTAACCGGCACGCCCTGGCGTTCGGATCGGATTCCCATCGCTTTGACGTCGTATTGCCGGGAAGGAAAAGTCCACTGCGACTACAGCTATGGTTTGGCAGAAGCTATCAAAGATGGCGTTTGCCGTACGCCCAAAATCACCGTAATAGACAATGAAAAAATCACTGTACAAAACAATGGGAAAGAAGACGTCTATGGATCCATTGGTGATCTATTGAAGTCCTCTCGGTGCACATACCAGCAACTTCTTGAAAACCTCACACTCATTCGATATCTGGTTGAGCAAAGCCACAAAGCCCTCAACACGTTAAGGCGGGCTCAACCAAACGCAGGCGGGCTCATCGTCGCAGCTTCAGTGGAACATGCGGTGCTTATCGCCACAATATTAGAAAGCATTTGCGAAGAATCTCCCACGGTGGTGACGTATTTGCATGACGAATCTCAACAGGCGATTCAACATTTTCGCGATGGACAGACCCGGTGGATCGTCTCGGTCGGCATGATCAGCGAAGGCACCGATATTCCTCGTTTACAGGTCTGTTGTCACCTGACTCGCGTTAAAACAGAATTGTATTTTCGACAAGTACTGGGCAGGATTTTGAGGGTACAAAATAGTGGCAACGAAGAAGCGCTACTCATCATGCCAGCCGAGCCTAAATTAATCGAATATGCACATCGGGTCGCTGAAGATATTCCTGCGGCTAATACCGTATCACTCAAGACAATGGAGGGAAGTCTGCAACCGCTTTTGACCGACCAAGTAGAAGCAGAGACCGAATCCGGTACCAATGAGATAGTTACAATTAAAACGAACGATACTGGTGAAGATCAAGAGTATCAGCCTGGGCTGTTATCGCTGGGGGAACTTGAAGAAGACAGTACCGCTCTCCCCTTCACCACCTTAGCTGAAGCCTACGAGACGACTCTGGGCTTATTCGGGCGATTTCGAAAACGCATGATTAACTTTTCGCCGGTGATTGGATGAGCACCACCACGTACCGCGAACCACTGACTCGAATGGCCTTTGAGAAGAAGCGCAGGACCGCCAGTTTAAAGTTCGCTGCGATTCGAAATGGAAGCGGGACTAAAGAAGAATCCGGACACGACCTTTCGATAACTGTGCTTCAGCGCCTCCCGGATGGAACGCCTACCCAAACCCTCATCGTCCCTCGCCATAAACTCCGAAGAATAACCTGATTTAGCTTCACGCTTTCCTTCCTGATTGAAATCGGACAACCACTCGCATCGACACTATGCCAGTGAGGCGCTTGCCCATTCATCTAACGTGTGTTTATGAACAACAAATCCTTTTTTTTGTACCTATTTGAATTAATGAGTACACCAAAACACATAGTTCTTGGTCCACTTTCTGTATAATCGTACTGAAATCAAAGACATATCCTCATTAAGAATATAAATAAATATTTTTATAACCATTATTGGAGGTTTGTGTATCGTACGATACGCACAAATTTTAACCAATGGCTGAGATCAGCGAAGAGACGTATAAAATATTTGAAGTGGCCTACGCGTTTTTTAATGCGCGGCTGTTTGAAGATGCTTTGCCCAAATGTCTCATCACTTTCCAGAGACAAAGCCGATTAATGGGCTATGTTTCCTTTAATCGATGGAAAAACAAGCACAATGAATCGATCGACGAGCTTGCGATCAACCCGGAATATTTTGCAAACTTCCCATTGACGGAAATTCTCCAAACATTATGCCATGAGATGGTTCATATTTGGCAAGCTCACTTTGGCTCACCCACGCGAAACGGCTACCACAACCAGGAGTGGAGCCAAAAAATGATAGCCATTGGTCTAATGCCATCGTCCACAGGCAAACCGGGTGGAAACACCGTTGGCCAACGAATGATGGACTATGTTATCGAAGGTGGGCCTTTTGAATCTGCTGTCGAAGACATTATTCAACAAGGTTTTGAGTTGATTTGGTTTGACACCATTTCCATTACGCCAAAACCACCTGCAACACTGTCTTCAAAAAATGTTCCCATGTCTACCTCAACGTCAGCAGCATTGAGTGTTAGCTCCAGCACGGTGAAAGAAATCGATTTGGGCGTGGATATGGATGCTTTCACCGCAGCCATTGAGGCATCTTTGCGCGATAACTTTCCGTCTGAAAATGTAACTTCTCGGCCACAGAAGCCTTCAAGCAAGACCAAGTACTACTGTTCAAACTGCTTTTCCCAAGTCTGGGGAAAACCGGGTTTAAAAATTGTCTGCGGGACATGTATCAAGCCCTTCATACAAGATAACTAATGAAATGCCTTTACTCGTTTAAAATGTTTTGCGACAGATCCAGAATTGAGGGCAGCTCAACAATATCGTCAAGTGGATACTCCCCATTAAAAACAAGATGCTCCCAGGCGACCGGTGAAATCTTTTTTAGAGCATCTGCCGAAGGTCCTTTATTCTGTTTCTCCAATCTGCTAAGTGCATTAGACATGAGCGCAGAATTATAGAAGATAGTACAGTTAGCAAGAAGGCGGGCACACGAATACCATACGTCAATCTCCCTGTCGCTTTTGCCACGAAAGCTCGATGGACCATTCACTTTAGAAATGGCTCTTTGCAATTGATGATAGGCCTCTCCTCTATTAAGCGCCTTTTGCACATAGCGCTTTAGGTTGTCATCATCAACATACTCCAAGAGATAAATCGCCTTGACCAGCCTGTCATACTCACGCAACGCATCGAGCATCTTATCGGATTCAGTAGAGCGCGAAATCTTCTTGACAATTTCGTATTGCTTTACTTCCTTTTGATGCAATGACACACAAATCCTTTGAGCATGCTTCCAACCATCAATAATCTTTTGATCATCAATGGGCTTTGCGAGCTCAATTGAAAGCCCTTTTTTTGTTTCAGAAACGGAAAACATTTTGTCCAGCTCACTAGCAACATCCCGGTATCGCGGCGCGAAAACCCAACTAAACAAATCCAATAAAGCGAAATTACATTTGTTGGTGCCATGGGTATCCGTTGAGACCACATCAGGTTGTAACTGGCTGGTGTTATTGTAGAGAAGATCAAATGTATAATGAGACTCATGATGATTCAGAGGCATTATTTCAACATTTACTGGCACGTGATTTATTGATAGCGTGAGCGCTGACAATCCTTTTCCCTTGCCAAAATCTTTACTCGAATAACGGGTTCTAACAGTATTTCTCTTGGATCGAAACTTTTGACCATCTATGCTTCCGTGAATAACATCTGGTCGGAAATTGTAATACTTAAAAATCCCTAACTTGGCGATTTCATCGCTGATACAATCAGCCGCATTTTCGAGCGCAGACGCTCTCAAATAATTGGATTCGAAATTTTTGAGTTCATCGTACGAAAAAGGACAAAGGTCTGCCATTTTATGCACACCGAGTCGAGTCGCATTAGCAATTAGACACGATATAAGCTTTCCTGAAAAACCTGGATCTTTTTGACGGTGTTTAATGTGTCGAATTCGTTCGTAAAAGCCAGTTTCTCTTGCGACGATAGCGATAACCGACGAAATCCCACGCTTGGGCAGGTTTAAAAAGATACGGTCATTAACCTCAGCATTTCCCTTCATTTGCTTTACGGTCCATGTTTTCTTACCACTTGTGGTAGATAAAATAACAGATTCGTTTTCCCTGCTGATGATTCTCTCCACTACCCTCTTCGTCAATTCGCTAAATCGCGCATGTTTCTGTGCCAAGAGTGTTTCTATAGGCGTATCCAGATTGACGGAGTTAATCGCCTCTATCATGGTATCGCCGTCTTTTTCAAACACATCAAGATCCACGAGAGATTCCTCCAGCGGAGAGAATTCGGAACTGTTCTCGACTCCCCAATGTGTTTTGCTGAGGCGACCAGAGATTAAACGGTAAGTATAATATTCTGCCCTATGGGATATTAAAGATTTCTCCTCGTCGTATAGATGTACTCTGTTTTTCTTGTAAATTAGCCTATCGTCAAACGTTTGGCATTTCCCGTCTGTATCCAACTCCGATTTCAGTTTCATCGCTTGAACAAACAGTGACAAATTGCTGGACGGTTCCACAAATTTAAGGAACTTGAAGACCTTTCTAAGAAGCTTAAGGCTGCTGTCTTTTATCGAGTCAATGTATTCCCAGTAATAGGCCTCCTCATCAACATTTATTGACTTAAGATATTTGGCGACGATCACTCGCTGATCGGATGGCAAAATCTCTTCTGATTTTTTTCTTAGCTCTAGATCGGATACCTTTGCGCTGCCGTGAAGATCCAACACTTCACCCACCTTGATCATTAACTCCGCCATCCCCTCCCGCTCGCTAATAATTCTTATTTTTACAAACTCCTTCGCAGACGCATGCGTATTCTTATAGTGGTAATCGAATGCCAATACGAAATAGTCCGTGATTTCTGTAAATCTCAAGCATATAAAGCACGAAAAATATAGGTAGAAATTCAGAGGATCAGATCTTTTATGCTCCCACGCATCGTGGTAGTTGAACAAAGTGGCATAGTATTCAATAACGGGCTTCGATAACTTGAGTTGGGTAACCATTCCTTTAATTTCTTCATATATTTGGCTCAGGCAGACATAAGCTCTCGTCTCTTTGTTAACCTGGGATGGTCTAAAATCGGTCGATTGATATCGAATCGCATCGAAAACATCTTTCGATTTTGCGTCCTGGAGCAGGCTCGTCAAAATGTCCTTCGTGTTGTCCGAAAGGTTATTTTTTACTAACTCTTTTACTCGGGAATTCTCTGAATAGATAACGCTTGCGATAACCTGGCTAATGATCCGGTAGGACGGCCTTTCAATATCGCGGTGATCAAGCCAGTCCAATGCTTGATCAAGCAACTCACGTGGATCCAACTTGGTCCTAACCTCCTGGCAAAGGTATTTCTCTAGCTGTTCCTCTACGCTCGTATTAAATGGTTTAACTCCTACTGCTGCAAATATCCGACTGTAAATATTGGATTTTCTGGCCGCAGTGAGAGGTATCAGGTCTCGCTTCAAATATGGAAAATATTTTCCAACGATAAATTTCAGATCCAGTTCCGACCTGTCTGGATCAAACTGGATTTTTATGGGTTTTAGTCTGAAGTAGCCAAGTAACAGCCGATAGTAAATTTGTATGTCCTCCGATTCGCGCTTCTTGATGAAGAACTGCTCATTGTCATCTAACGAAAATTCATAATCTTGGCTCTCGGAGCTGATCATTGGGGAGGCGTGGTAATCGGCGATTTCTTCTTCTGTTAGGATTTTCACAATACGCAACCAAATCAATGCTGGACACCGCATTAGGAGTAGCCTGAAGCGTGTCGATCTATGAGATCACGGATTGTATAAAGCAAATGAGGAAAAAGCAGCGATATGCGGCTGATAAATCAGGAAAAAGCTAGTGATAACATCACTTTAGAGCGGGTTGTGTTTCACAAATATGTTTCACGTAATAAAGTGGTAAGAAGTGGCTAGCACCCCTAATATCTCTGGTCATGTGGTGGTTGAATTTACGATTAATGTAGATGGGACAGTACAGGATATAGAGATTATAGAAAGTGAACCTTTGGGAGTTTTTGATAAAGCAGTAAGAAAGGCTGTGGAGAAATGGAAGTTTACACCCATAGTGGAAAATGATCGGCAGGTTATCTTAACCAATGTACAAACCAAACTGACCTTTAACCTAGCGAATTAATTAAGGATATAGGGATAGAGTTTACTTAGAATAACCAAGTTTCCATGTTTTGAGTGGTCGTCCAAAAGGAGGGAGCGAGATACACCTCTTTTTTAAGTCCAATACTCTTTAGTATTGGACTTAGTGTGTTTTGAGAAGTATAAGTGGTCAGCGGCTTGTATAAAAAATCTCTACAGGTATTCTTAATTCTAGTTACTGGCCCCAAGTAAAAAAGTTTTCGAAGGATCTACCAAAATCCTATTTTTCATACCTTCACGTCCCAGTAACATTAAGTTCCGCATGTCAGCACGATTGGTGAGTGTTATTTCAATTGGCCATGATTGGTCACTTAATTGAAAGGTAGTTTTGATAACGTAGCGTTCTTCAGCGACACCATTTGAGGATTTAATAACTCTAATATCGTGTAACTTAGATTTACAGGTTATGACTTCATCAACGTTATAAACATCCGGATGCATATCGAATTTAACCCATGGCTTACCGTCTTTTTTATACTTAGATAAGTTATCTACATGTAATGAAGAAGTTTTTGCGCCAGTATCTACTCGAATTTGCAAATCAAATATTCCGATATCGGGAAGATTACAAATCTCTAAGCTACCAACAATTAATTTAGATTCAGTAGTGCTCATTCAAAAATCTCAAGAATAAATATTTGTACATATTAGTATTAATGCTTGCAAAAAATTAAAGGCTAACGTTGCAGCGAAATATAAATTAGCCTTTGCCTTTCGTTTTTGTATTATTAGGCTTTGCGTTTGCTTCTATGAACTCATAGATCATGCCTGCAACATCTTTATCTGTAGCAACTTCAATACCTTCTAGCCCCGGAGATGAATTAACTTCCATAACAACAGGCCCATGGTTTGATTGTAAAATATCCACTCCGCAGACATTTAATCCCATTACTTTAGCGGCTTTTGCTGCCGTCGCGCGTTCTTCTTTTGTCAGTCTAACTAAAGATGCTGAGCCGCCGCGATGTAAATTGGAGCGAAACTCCCCTTCTCCACCTTGGCGTTTCATCGCAGCAACTACTTTACTGCCAACAACAAAACAGCGAATATCTGCGCCACCAGCTTCTTTGATAAATTCTTGCACTAATATATTTGCTTTCAGTCCCATAAAAGCTTCGACAATACTTTCAGCGGCTTTGTTAGTATCAGCGAGAACAACTCCAATTCCTTGCGTACCTTCGAGTAATTTAATGACTACTGGAGCGCCGCCAACATTTTTAATTAAATCTTTAATGTTATCAGGCCTGTTTGCAAATCCTGTTCTCGGTAGTCCGACATCTTTACGAGACAGCAATTGTAGTGATCGTAATTTATCTCTTGATCGGCTAATTGCCACGGATTCGTTAACGCAAAAGGTTCCCATCATTTCAAATTGACGAACAACAGCAGTTCCATAAAAAGTAATTGATGCGCCTATACGAGGAATAACTGCGTCATAATAAGGAAGTTCTTTTCCGTTATATCTTACGGTTGGTCTACTTTTTGTGATGTCCATATAGCAATGAAGCGTGTCAATAATATCAACTTCATGGCCACGTTTTTCTCCAGCCTCTTTTAAGCGACGTGTAGAATATAATTTTTCGTTTCTTGAAAGAATGGCTATTTTCATATTGTTATCTCTGATTATACTTGATTGGATCAATTCAGAATTACATGATTTGACTATAAATGGTTTTCCAAATAACAGCTTGGACGGGTGTAGGGCTATTGTAGATCAAAAATAGAAGAAGTACCTCCCACTTGAGAAAAGAAAGTGACTGGTGATATTGAAAGAGAGACTTAACCGAAAAATGGTTTAATGACGAGTCTAGGCGCTGTTTAACAGATAATTCATTGATGGGCGACGAGAGATATCGCTTTACAGGATATCAAACTGTTCCAATTTCCTATAAAGCGATCGCAAACTAATGCCCGCTATTCTTGCCGCCTTTTTTTTATCGTTTTTACAGTTGTTCATTAAATTTAGAAAATAGTTTTTTTCATTTTCTTTGAGGCTTAAGTTGTCGTTGTGAATTTTTTGATCTCGGTCGTTTTTTGATAATCGAATCTCGGCTAGGTTCTTATGAAACTTATTAGGCTGATTAGCTTGGATGCTTTTCAAGATGATATTTTTGTCGATCATGTTGGTGTCAGAAAAAACAATTGAACGCATGATGATATTTCTTAATTCGCGAATATTACCCCTGTACTTGTAATCAATTAACAGCTTCATTGCTGAATCTGTAATATGATATTCAGTGTTCAAACCGATTTCACTTAATAAGTGTTTGGCGATTTCAGGGATGTCAGAGGCTCGATCATTCAGCGAAGGCAGGTAAATAGGAAAGACATTAATTCTGTAATATAAATCTTGTCTAAAGCTCCCCTCTTCCACCATAGTCTCAATATTTTTGTGAGTAGCACAAATTAATCTAAAGTTTGCAATTTTAGTTTCAGAACTGCCGACAGATCGATATGTGTGACTTTCTATCAAACGTAAAAGCTTTACCTGTATATTTAAAGGTACATCCGCTATTTCATCAAGAAAAAGTGTTCCGCCTTCGACATGTTCAATTAATCCTTTTTTTGTAATATGTGCGCCTGTAAATGCACCTTTAACATGGCCGAACAATTCACTTTCAAATAATGAATCAGTCAAACCCGAACACTCTAAAGTGACTAGTGGTTTGTTTTTTCTGTCACTTGCCATGTGAATTGCTTTTGCTACTAACTCTTTTCCTGTACCTGATTCACCGAGCAAGAGGACAGATGCATCGCTTTTTCCAACTCGAGCAATATTTTCAATGAGTGAATTGAAGGCATAACTGGACCCAACCATTTTTTTATCACTAACAGCGCCAGTCGCAAGAGGTACTGGTTTTAAAATTTCAATAAAAAAATCAACTTCATTTTTATCATTGAGTATTGGAATCATTTCCACGTCTACGTGTTCTTTGCCGCGTGGTGTTTGATGGATATGGAGAACTCGTTCTTTTTTTCCAGATTTTTTTGCCGCGTTTAATGGGCAGGATTCACCCGCTTGATCACAAGGGACTTCAAAACCGTGTGATACTTGATAGCAGTTAGGTGAGCTATTTAAATCGAGATCCCCAAATTGATCTTGATACAGTGAGTTTGTTGAGAGAATTTCATAGTCCGAAGAGACTAAAATTGCAGGGCTATCATAAGCCTCTAAAACTCGACTTAACTGAAATGGTAGTTTTTTGTCGGAAGCAATTGTCTTCATTATTCACCTTTAGCCCATCAAATTTGTTATGACATTAATGGTAATTCCTTTTGACAAAAATGACAAATTTGTAATATTCAGGCCTTTAAGTGTATTTTCTGCTAGCAAAATCAACTTTAAAATCAACTAGTTAGCATATCTCTTCGTTATGGCATGGCTTCTGCAATTATAACGCATTGATACATTAACTAACGTGTAAACTGCTTATAAATTGAGTATATATTTTTGAAGAAATTAGTGGAGATGGCTGATGAATAATGTTGAAAAGAACCCGTCATACACAGAGCTGGCTCCTGAGATAGCTCCTTTTTATGACAAGGATACAAATACATTTTCTTACGTTGTTAGAGATCCATCGTCGCCTGCTTGTGCGGTGATTGATTCGGTTTTGGATTTTGATTATCCCTCTGGCGCCATTCATTATTATGGTGCGGATGCGATCATTAACTACATTAAAGAGCATCAATTAACATTAGAATGGTTGATTGAAACGCATGTTCACGCTGATCATTTATCAGCTGCTCCTTATATTCAAGAACAGCTCGGCGGTAAACTTGCAATTGGAGAGCACGTCATTACTGTTCAAAATACGTTTGGTAAAATTTTTAACGAAGGTACAGAGTTTGAACGTAACGGCTCTCAGTTTGATCATCTCTTCACCGATGGTGAGGAATATTCGATCGGAAACCTCAAAGCAAAAACCATACATACACCTGGCCACACGCCAGCATGCATGGTTCATATCATAGGTGACGCTGCTTTTGTCGGTGATACTATATTCATGCCAGATGGTGGAACTGCTCGTGCAGACTTTCCTGGCGGAAGCGCTGAAGTTTTATTTGATTCAATACAAAAAGTATTATCATTACCGGCTCAAACTCGACTGTTTATGTGCCATGATTATTGCCCAGAAGGAAGGGAGTTAGAGTATCAAACAAGTATCTCTGAAGAGCTAGAAAAAAATATTCATGTTAATAAAAAAATTTCAAAAAAAGAATTTGTAGCTATGCGAGAAAAACGAGACAAGACACTCGACATGCCGCGTCTTATCTTGCCCTCTCTGCAGGTGAATATGAGAGCGGGCCATTTTCCTGAGCCAGAAAATAACGATTTAGTTTATCTTAAAATTCCTGTTAATGCGTTTAGTTGAGCTTTACAACTTAGCAGTTAGTTTACATTAAACTGAATTATACATACTAAAAGGTACTGTTATGCAGATACAAAAGATAACTGACAAATATTCGGTTTCAGAACAAATTGAAGCGGCCGATATTGATGAGCTAATTTCAGAAAAAGTTGAAATAATTATTTGTAACAGGCCTGACAATGAATCCAGTCAACAGACAACATTTGATGAAATAAAAGATGCAGCCGAAGCAAAGGGAATTAAAGCCGTTAATATTGCATTCTCCGCTGGAACTTTAACCAAGAGCCAAATTTTAGAATTAGGTGACTTGTTAAAAACTGGAAAGAAAATACATGCTTATTGTCGAACGGGAAATAGATCAACGATAATTTGGCAAGAAGCGCTTAAGCTGGACATCGACAAAAAAAAGCTAGAAGGATTACAGAAAACAAAATCTCCTGATAAATTACTACAAAAAGAAAATGAAAAAAAACATACAACATCTGTAGCCAAGCCTATCTATGACGTAGTTATTGTTGGTGCAGGTTCTGGCGGTATTTCTGCAGCTGCTAGTTTATTAAAAAGACGTACTCCACTTCGCATTGCTTTAATTGATCCTGCGACTGATCATTATTATCAGCCTGGCTGGACCATGGTTGGTGGTGGTGTATTTGAAGCAGTATCGACTAAACGGCAAATGAAAAATTTAATACCTAGAAACACCACTTGGATTCAACAGGCGGTCACCGCCTTTGATGCAGAAAATAACAAAGTGATTTTAGATGACCAGCAAGAAGTCTTCTATAAACAATTAATAGTCGCTCCTGGGCTGAAAATAAATTGGGATAGCATCGAGGGACTGCAAGATACGCTAGGTAAAAATGGTGTTACTTCAAATTATCGGTTTGACTTGGCACCTTATACTTGGAAGTTAGTTAACGAATTAAAAAAAGGAAAGGCGATATTTACCCAGCCTCCTATGCCAATTAAATGTGCTGGTGCTCCTCAAAAAGCAATGTATTTATCAGCGGATTACTGGTTCAAAAATAATCGTATTAAAGATATCGATATAAATTTTTATAATGCTGGTGGTGTATTATTTGGAGTTAATGATTATGTCCCAGCGCTAGAGTCGTATGTGAAAAAATATGATTCAAAACTTCATTTTTCTCATACATTAACGAAAATAGATGGCCCCAATAAAAAAGCTTTTTTTTCGTTTAATGATGAAAAAGGAAACGATGTCACCGTAGAAAGTGATTTTGATATGATTCACGTTTGTCCTCCACAGTGCGCTCCTGATTTTGTAGCTCAAAGTAGTCTTTCTGACGCTGCTGGCTGGCTCGATGTTGACCAAGAAACATTACAAAGTAAACGGTATAAGAATGTGTGGGGATTAGGCGATGTCATGAATGCTCCAAATGCTAAAACCATGGCCGCTGTCAGAAAACAGGTTCCAGTTGTTGCTCAAAATATTATTGATGCATTTGATGGTCGCTCGCCGACTGTTATTTACGATGGTTATGGTTCTTGCCCGCTGACGGTTGAGCGAGGAAAAATTGTTTTAGCTGAATTTGGTTATGGTGGAAAATTGTTGCCAACATTTCCTAAATGGTTAAACGATGGGACTAAACCGACTAAATTAGCTTGGTTTTTAAAGGCAAGCGTCTTGCCATGGGTATACTGGAAGGGAATGCTTAAAGGTCATGAATGGTTAGTTGCCCCACAAAAGAAATGATAAAAAAGTAAAATATAATACAACAATCGTTAAAACTGAAAGCTAATAGCAATATAAATGAATCAGAGCCTTACACAATACCTTCCCATCATAGATTGGGCGCGTCATTACAATAAATCATTTTTTTTCAATGATTTAATTGCAGGAATTGTTGTCACCGTTCTTTTGATCCCTCAATCTTTAGCTTATGCCTTACTAGCGGGTGTTTCTGCTGAAGTCGGTTTGTACGCCAGCATTTTACCTCTCATTCTTTACGCTGTTTTTGGTACAAGCAAGACGCTTTCTGTTGGACCGGTTGCCGTTATTTCATTAATGACTGCCACAACACTGGGTAATGTCGCGCAACAAGGTCAGGTTGAGTACTTAAATGCTGCCATAGTCTTGGCGGGACTTTCTGGCGTAATGTTACTTGGTATGGGGTTTTTGAGATTAGGTTTTATTGCCAATTTTTTATCTCATTCCGTCATCTCTGGATTCATCACTGCATCAGGTATTATTATCGCTGCAAGTCAGCTAAAACATATTTTAGGTGTGAGCTCAGACGGTGATACATTATTTGAGATTGTGCATTCATTATATCAAAGTACATTTGGCACAGTAGATAGTGATGTTGGCGGCATAAGTTTAGTTACCGTAATGATAGGTATGTTAGCGATTGCCTTTTTATATTTTTCTAAAAGGTATGCTGAGCGCTTATTAATTCGTTTAGGTCTAAAAAAACAAACTGCCTATTTTATTGCCAAAACATCGCCAATCATCATCGTTGTTGCAACCATTATATTGGCTTATTGGTTACAGCTTGGAGACCAAGGTCTGGCTTTAGTTGGCTCTATTCCTTCAGGAATGCCTTCTTTCAGCCTGTCATTGCCAACTTTTGAATTAGTTAAGATGTTAATCTTGCCGGCATTTTTTATTTCCTTGATTGGATATGTTGAATCTGTCTCTGTCGGTAAAACGTTAGCTAGTAAACGGCGACAAAAAATAAACAGCAATCAGGAATTAATAGGTTTAGGTGCAGCGAATATAGCTTCCGCCGTATCCGGCGCATTTCCTGTTACCGGCGGATTTTCACGGTCAGTTGTTAACTTTGATGCTGGCGCTTCAACTCAAGCATCCAGTATTTTTGCTGCTATAGGTATTAGCTTGGCGGCACTGTTTTTAACACCCGTTCTTTTTTATTTGCCTAAGGCGACATTAGCAGCGACGATTATTATCGCTGTACTCACACTGATTGATTTTTCAATTTTCAAAAAAACATGGGTTTACGAAAAGCATGATTTTTTTGCTGTTGCAGCAACAGTCATCATTACCCTGATGTATGGCGTTGAGGCCGGTGTTTCATTTGGGATTATCTCTTCAATATTTTTACACCTTTATCGGTCCTCGAAGCCTCATATTGCTGAAGTCGGCTTGGTTGAAGGAACAGAACATTTTCGAAATGTTAATCGTTACCATGTCAAAACAGATTCAAAAATACTAAGCTTGCGAATTGATGAAAGCCTCTCATTTATCAATGCTAGTTTTTTAGAAGATGCTATCTATGAAAAAGTTTATCAGCGCGATGAAATTTCGCAAGTCATCCTAGTGTGTAGCGCAATAAACGAAATAGATCATAGTGCTTTAGAAACGCTCGAAATGGTGAACCACCGCCTTTTAGAACAAGGAATCAAACTGCATTTGTCTGAAGTAAAAGGTCCTGTCATGGATTCTTTGAAAGTCTCAGGTTTTATTGAGCGTTTAACAGGAAATATTTATTTAACACAATTTCAAGCCTATACCGAATTATCAAATTGATATTTTAAAGATAAATTTCATGTACGACGAGAACCTCAAAATGATTATTGAAAGTTTTTCACTGCCAATTCTAGGTGGTATTTTTATAGGAATAGCTGCAACGCTAATGCTACTGTTGCTCGGTAGGATTTGTGGCGTCAGTGGCATTTACTGGGGCGCCTTTTCTGCCGGTTTTGACCGGTTATGGCGATGGGCGTTTGTTATAGGGCTACCTATAGGCGCATTTTTATTCCATTTATTAAGTCAGCACCCTACTCCTTTAGCAAACAGCTCTTACCCATTAGCCATTCTCGGTGGGTTGTGTGTTGGTGTAGGTGTTAAATTAGGGAGTGGCTGCACCAGCGGACATGGTGTGTGTGGTATTGCTAGGCTTTCAGCTAGATCTATTATAGCTACGCTTACATTTATGGCCGCCGGGATTTTAACGGTTTTTATTGTTCGACATATTTTTCAATAAAGGTGAAATCATGACCAATACAATGATTAAAAGTTCTGTCATGAAAAATTTAGCTTCATTAGCGTGCGGTATAGTTTTTGGTGCTGGCTTAGCGATTTCCGGAATGACTGACACAGCTAAAGTGATAGGTTTTCTTGATATTTTTGGGGATTGGATGCCTGATCTTATGTTCGTCATGGGAGGTGCTGTTTTAGTCACACTCCTTTCATTTCGCTTTGTGTTAAAAAGAACGGCCCCTGTTATTTGTGATACGTTTGAATTGCCAACGAATAAAAATTTGGATCCCAAACTTATTTCTGGTGCGGCTCTTTTTGGAATCGGTTGGGGTATATACGGTTATTGTCCAGGCCCAGCGATTGCTTCACTCGCTTATTTACACATAGAAAGCATTTTGTTTGTTGTTTCTATGACAGTGGGCATGGCTATAGTGCATTTTTTAACGGCAATAAAAAATAAAAATTAATATAAAATTTATGATACTTATAATTATCGAGTGGTTTTTAATGGCAGAACTTTCGTTATTGTTCATTAAAAAATAAAATTAGAATAGCTAAACTTAAAATTCATTTGCCAACCCTTTATAAGCTAAAAGCTGTCTGGTGCATTTGTTAATAAACATACACCGCACCTGAGTCGTGATTTGTCTGTAGATTTTGCGCGCTCCCTATTCCTATACCATCACCGTCCTCTTTTGTCGCTCCGCTTGCCAATATTTCTCCATCACCACTCAATGATATTGAATGGCCGAAAAAATCCTCGTACCCAGTGTTTAAATCTTTCAGATACGTTTTTTCACTCCAAACTGTTCCACTACGGGAATAAGTGTAAACAGCGCCGGAATAAACTGTTCCCAAACGTGTTTGAGCTGCGTCTACACCAATGCCGTCACCTCGCTACTAACAGCCAAGGTATTTCCGTCACTTGAAAAAGCAATCGCATTACCAAACGTAAACGGGGTTCAAGATGATGGTCAAACTCGCAATGAGGCTATCAACAATGCCAATACTCGAAGCCAAAAATCTTAAAGGAAATTAACATGGCAAAGCTCGATAAAGAGAATGGTTTAGAGAATGGCAGAATATATAACGAAATACGAAAAAATTTAGATAGTCATTTTGGCACCTTTTCCAAACCTGAAATAGCATGAAAGGTTTAATTGAATGGCCTGTATATACAGAAGAAAATAGTCGCTACCTCGACATAGGTACTCCTTTAGAGGCTAAAGCAGGTATTCAGGATTCTTATGTAGCACCACCGCCTCGAAAATAATAAAAATATAATATAACTAAATAAATTTTTTGAGTTAAACATATTTTTCGGATTAAACATTATCCCCGAGCTCTTCAGTGAGTTCGAGGATTTCTTATGCCTAATTTAGCCTGCCCAAATTTTTATTTTTTACGAGTGGCTTTATTTTTACTGATCGGCGTATATCCTTTTATCGGCTTGATTCCTGAAGAGGGAATTTTTGATTGTGCAGGTTTTTTGGAGACGGCAGGCCCAACAGGGTTGGCGGAGGGTGCTATAAATCTATCTTTCTTAACAGGATCTTCTCCCTTAACTGTTGAAGCGGCCGATACTTTACACTTGCCGTCTTTGCATTCTGTACAGTAGCCTAAAGTAAGAGCACTACAACACATTGCGCTTCCGTCTGGACGCTCGCTAGTGTGCCCACCATCTAACAAACAATTTTGAAAATCCCGCTCTGCACTTATATCTGCCTTTGCTGCTGGAATGGAGACAATAAAAAGTGCTATCAACATACAGGCCATGATTACTAACCGAAAATCATTTCTCTTTACTGAATTATTATTAAAATTAAACATTATTATTCGCCTATTATTTTTGTTACATGAAGTAACCGTTTCGAAAAAAAGCTTCGGCTTGCAGAAGCCCATAAAGGTGTACAAGTTTAAGTCGTTAGCTCCTTTGTAAAGGTTCAAATTATTTCAAATGACTTCTTTTAACTCTTGATGTCTAGAAGGCAATCAACTGGTCTCGTCGTTTATTAAAACAACAATCAATGGAGCAGATGACCCTCCTTCAATATGTTACTGGTTGTTTAGTGACATATTATTGAATCGATATGGCACTAAGCTTCTTCAATATTAACCTTCAAAACAGAAAGTTAACTCAGTTTATAGAGCGCTGTTCTGTCTAGATAGTGATTTCTGATGGCTTTTTTAATTCTGCTGAACTTAAAATTATTTTTTTGGATTGTTGGCGCTAATAAATCGAGTTAATGCGTCACCAAAAAGAGGATCGCGACAAACTTGCATGTGATTTCTTCCAGGTATGACTACGTAAGTAAAATCCTTAAGTTCTCTCCACATACGATGAGTTTTCGCTAATGGTTTATCGTTGCCACCATTAATAGCCAGTATAGGAAAATTTATTTGAGTTAAATCTACTTCTGGATTTGCATCGGGCGCACCTTTTGGTGCTCCACGTGGTGAGCCGTCATTACGACTTGTTAGATCTACTCTTGGGCCTGTTGGTATCGCTGCTCTAGAACTTTTAAGGTCTTTAGGTGTGTTGTCTCGCCATTCTTCCGTTTCTTTTATGCCCATACCCATGATCGCTGCGGTTAAAAATCTTTCCGGTGCAATTTTGAGTAAGCATGCTGTTGTAGCTCCTCCCATTGAAAACCCACCGATGTGGGTTTTCTCAATGTTTAAATGATCCATCAAGTCGATAATGTCTTGGATCATAGTGCGATCAGTTTCTGAACATATTCCATTTTTTGAGTTGAGCAAAACCATCAATTAGCTCTGCTGTCGGTGATTTTAAAAACTTAAGTGTTAAAAATAATTGCAAATCTTTAATTAACTTGTGAAGCGATGGCCGCAGTCCAAGTGGCATCAATATAAAAATAAGTAATAATTTCATCCACAGTTCCATCTGCTCCGACATCTTCTTCTTGGCTAATGACATTGCCATCGCTATCAAAGGTCGAACTCAAAGTGTCATCGGTAACACCGTCCACATCCCGGTCGCGACTTTCCGAAAGTTGATTGTTATTCAGATCATAGCTAAAGGTGGTTATGTCATCGGCAACACCATCAGCATTAGAGTCCCGAGTAATGGATGTCAAATTTCCATTGCTGTCAAACTGATAAGTGTCGATTTCATCGGCGATACCATCTGCATCGTTGTCACGGCTTCGGCTGGTAGTGTTACCGTTTACATCGTGAGTGTTCGTCGTAATGGAGTCAGTCGTACCATCTCCATTATCATCTCTGCGGATAAGAATTAAATTTTCATTATCGTCGTAAATATATAAGGCAAGTCTATTTGGGGTTCCGTCTGCATCGCTGTCATTGCTATAGCTAATTTGCTTTCCGTTCTCATTAAATGAATTCGTTGTTACGGAATCGATAATAGTATCGGCATTACTATCGATACTAGATGTAAGCACGTTACCATTATCATCGTAAACCTCTATTGTTATGGAATCGAAAGTGCCATCAGCATTGTTATCACGGCGTTTTTCAATAAGATTTCCACTGTCGTCATAAATGAAAGTCCTAAAATCATCAACAGTCCCATTAGCATCTTCATCGATACTTCTACTCGTGAGATTACCGTAGGCACCATAACTTCGAGTTGTAACCGAGTCGGGAATACCATCGGCATTGTCATCACTGCTAGCGCTTACTTCATGGCCTTTATCGTCGTACACTAAGGTGGTAATTTTATCGGAAACACCATCACCGTTAGAGTCGCGATTAAAACTAACCCTGTTTCCGCGAGCATCAAAACTGTAGTTGTATATTTGATCAGCTATACCATCGGCATTCGAATCAACGCTAACCATGTTTGCGATTGCAGCTGAGTAACTGATATTTTGTATGGTATAAAAATGATCTAGCGCCTGCCCTGCTGGAATTAATTCACCACTGCTAATCTCCCCTGCATTTACGGCAGCATAGCTAATGCTTTTTAGTTTCGGATTTTGATATAGAAAATCATAAAAACTTCGATCGAATTGTATTTGTATTCCAATAAATCGATTAGCAACTTCTGGAGCGATGGTAATACCGTTACTGGCATCAGCATCTTCGTCCAATGTTTGTAGAAAGATAAGAATGTTGATGAACTTATGCAGCCCGTCTTGTTTAACGCCACGTGTATTCAGTGTGTGATTGAGTTGTGATGCCGTTGTGTACAGTTCGGCATTTGGAGTGATCGTCAATGGTGTCATTGTGCTAACAGCAAGTACGGGCTCCCCAATGGTTGTGTCGCCTACAGAAAAGGTAATGCTTTCCCCTTCTTTATAAGTGAAAGTACCGTCACTATCAGTAATACCCGACTGGCTTGCCGTATTGTATGTCAGGCCTGATACAGGGCTATCGGTAAAATATCCTGTTTTCAACTGATTGGTTCCATCCACAACGGCAACACTACCACCCCCTCCTCCACCGCCCCCACAGGCGGTTATTGCTAAAAGCGGAAGTAGTGAACTGATTTTTTTCCAACGTTTAATGACTGATATTCCATTCATTATTTTTCCCAGATTGATTAATTAAAGCGGAATTTAAAATTTTTTATTTCGGATATAAATTTACGCCGATCAGAAATTTCTTAATTTCTTTGAGTTAATATTTATAGTTAGCCTCAATAATTTTATCCTGCGCTTATCCTTAGATAACTTAAACCCCTCGTTCGAGGGTAATTCAATATTAACTATGCTCGTTTGGGTCTTGACCAGCGAGAAGCCATGTAAGAAAGTCATGAAGACGGTAGTATTGGTGTTGCAGGGATAATGGAAATTTTGCGTAGATTTGTGCGATAAAAATGGCTAAAAATACAAATACAATCGGCTTCTCTATGCTAGTGTTGTGATTGTTAGTTTTAGCTTTGCGTGGCACTCTTTTAGATAGACTACTGTTCATAGATAACATGTGTTTTTGTAATTCATAAGTTATCGTGTGATTATGCATAATTATTACCCCGATAGAGATTGAGATGGACGAAGCGAAACCGACAGTATTGATCGTGGAAGATTCTTATGCGACAAGGATGCGACTAAATAAGGCCATAACTAAAGGTAGGAGTTTTCAGCTTTTAGAATCTGTCGGTGACTTCAAATCAGCTTCGGAAATTCTAAAAAACAATTCCCCTGACATTTTACTCACTGATCTTGATTTACCTGATGGGAATGGAATTGACCTAATCAAAATGTTGCATTTACCTGAAGTTAAAACACAACTTGCCATTGTGATTTCTATTTTCGGCGATGGCGATCATGTTATCAATGCACTCAAAGCCGGAGCCTCAGGTTATTTGTTAAAAGACGATAACTTTATAGATATAAATAATGCGATCACTCAAATGCTTCAAGGTGGATCGCCAATCAGCCCAAGTATTGCAAGGCACTTATTAGATGAATTAACACTTTTGCCTTCATATCCCATCACCGGTGAAGTTAATAACTATTTATTAACTAAACGTGAAAAGGAAGTACTTATTCTTGTTAGCAAAGGATACACAGACAAAGAAATAGGCGATGCATTTAACCTGTCAATTCATACCATTAAAGGTTACGTGAAAAATATTTATAAAAAACTATCCGTCCGAAATAGGATGCAAGCAGTACATGAAGCTAAACTACAAGGAATTTTGTGATGACTAACCTACAAGATAAACATTAATGAAAAAAAATATTTTATTTCTTTCACTGATTATGTGGATCCCCACAACTTATTCTAATGAGTTTTCAGACGATTTTTTTATTGACCTTCCCGTTATAACTAGTGCAAGCCGTTTAACCCAATCAGTATTAACCAGCCCTTCTGCTGTTACGGTGATTGATAGAGCTATCATTGAAGCTTCTGGATTTATTGAAATTGCTGATATTTTTCGACTGGTCCCAGGTTTTCAAGTGGTACACGCTGACGGGCAGACTTTTGCTGTCAATTCTCACGGCTTCAGTTGGCAATATCCTAATCGGTTACAAATATTAATTGATGGTCGCTCAACCTACACCTCGTCTTTATCGGCTATCGATTGGCGAACATTGGGAATACATATAGAAGACATTGAACGAATAGAAGTAGTTCGCGGCCCAGCCGCTTCAGCGTATGGGTCAAATTCTTTTGCTGGTGCGATTAATATTATTACACGAACACCTGAACTAGATGACAAACTCTACATAAAAGCGAGAGCAGGTAATATGGGCGAGCGGCAATTGCTTTTTAGGCACAGTGCCACCCATGAAAATTTAAACTATCGTGTAACCGCATCAGTGCGTGAAAATGATGGATTCGATAACGCTCGAGACGAACGTGATCTCAGTGATCTTTCGTTTTCTAGTAAAATCGCATTAACTCATAGAGATTATGTTGAGGCTAATTTTTCTTATACCCATGGTTCAGTTGGCGCACCAGAAATTGGGTCAGAAGGTTTTTTCTTAAACCGAGATCAATCATTAAACATTTGGTCTGGTGATGTGCAATGGAGTCATTTGTTTTCAGAAAATGAAGAGCTAAAAATAAAATTCTTTCATAATTTCCGAGACGAAGATGACATGACAAGCTCTATTCCGCTGTCGAACATATTGGGTATAACCCCATCAGATTTTCAATTTCTAACAGGAGCTCCAGACCAAACGATACGTGCAGGAGTGAGAACATTCCATGCCAATAGGTCGGATCTCGAATTTCAATACAGCAGGATTCTTGATAATGGCATTCAGTATGTTGGTGGTGCGGGCATACGTTATGATGCTTTGGCAAGCGAGCCGTACCTCACTGAAAAAGGTACGGTATCTGATACGAGCTACCGAATTTTTGGGAACATCCAGATCCCTATACAAAACTATTTAACGGCCAATGTCGGGGGGTTATATGAAGAAAGTGATATTGAAAAACCACACCTCTCACCTCGGTTCAGTTTAAACGGGCATTTATCCAGCTCACAGTCGATACGATTATCATTTTCGCAAGCCTATCGAATTCCATCTTTATTAGAAAAAAATGTCGATTCAAAAGTAATTTTGTCTAATGGGTTAGTCACCGATCAGATCTATACAACAAACAAAGATATAAAAGCTGAAAAAATTACCAGTTATGACATTGGCTATATTGGACGATCAGCTCGCTGGCCAATCACTTGGGAATTGAAAGTATATAAAGAGGAGTACGATGATTTAATTACATTCGCTCGTGATTATGCCCAGCCCGATTTTACAAATGGCTATACTTCTCGCCCTATTAATGCAGCTAAATTTACAGCCTATGGTTTTGAAGGCGAGATAAGTTATCGGCCTAAACAAAATAGTCTTATAAGGTTTCATTTTAATAATGGCAATGGAACAGGCACACATGCCAGCAGTATAAATAATCCCCCTGATGGTTCTGATGACCAAGAATCATCAAGAGCTTTTGTACCTAGACAGAGTTATGGTTTGTTAGCAGTTAAAGATATTCGAAGTTGGCAATTTAATATTGGCGTGTATCGTGTCGGGGCAATGACATGGCTTAGCGCTGGTGATGAAGTACCTGCTCATACACGAGTAGACTTTTCTGTTATCAAGCAAATGAAATTATCTGGAGATAAAAAGTTAACACTAAAATTCGGATCACAGAATATTGGTAACAATCATTATTTTGAGTTTAGAAATGAATTTATTTTTGATCCTCAGTATTACATTAGTTTATCTTTAACTGAGTTTTAAGTGAAATATTTATTGATACTTTTTTTTCTATTCAATTGCGGCTTGAGCCACGCACAGGCTCAACCTAACTCTGTGTATATTGTTTTATCCAGTGACCAAGAGATTTATCAACAAGCATCAACACTCATCCAGAATAATCTTGCCTTATTGGCTGACTCGTCTGATAAAAATATATATCTAATTGATGATTTTCTTGTTGATGCGGCATCAACAAGAAATATAAATCCAAATGATTTGATTGTTACTGTAGGTGACAAATCAGCTAAAAAAATACATTCTCTCGGATTGAAGAATCCTGTTATATATGCATTTTCTGAAAAAAATATCATTTACGGAATGACGCAATTGAAAACCGTAAAGCCATGGGCTGCTTTAGTAATTAACCAACCGTTACAACGACTTGTTTCTATTGCGGATCATTTAGTTTCTGACAGCTATAAAAATAAAATTATTATTGCCGTCTCAGAAAAAAATGCCTTTGCATTAAAAGAAATAGAGGCGCTTCACCCACTGAATAATGGTGTGCTTAAAGTAATCAAAGTCCCCGAAAGCAAACTGGCTTCAAAACTCGCTAAAGATGATTTTTTTAATGCTGGCGCTTTAGTTGCTTTGCATGACAACGAAGTCTGGTCTGGGAAAAGCGCTAATCTACTTCTTTATCAAGCGTTTAATTATAAAGTTCCGGTAATTGGTTACTCAAAAAAATTCTTAACAGCCGGGGCTCTGCTTTCTGTTTTTTCACCTATAGAAAATATAGCCAATCATACAGCTACACATATAAATCATTGGTCTATTACCGGCACTTTAAAAGAAACAGGAATCATCTATTCCTCAGCCAGTATTGATGTGAATCCGAATATTGCAAGAGTATTACATCTTCCTATATCTGATCTGGAACCTCTGACCAATGAAGATTGATGTGCGTAATACAATAAAAACGCAATTGTTCTTTATTGCACTAACACCTCTATTCCTAATCATTGCTTTTGCATCGGCTTTTATTTTATTCGAATCAATCGATAGTGTTGAAGATGAGCTCAATAAACGGGGTAAAGACATTACCTCTCAAGCCAGCTTAATGTCGGAATTTTATTTTTATACTGGGGATGTAGATAAGCTGGAAGAAGTCGCCGAGTTTTTAAAAGCAATTAACGGGCTTGCTTCTATACGTTTTATTGATGGATCTGGAACACTATTAGTAGAGCGTGACTATCTTAAAAATGATATCGAAATAAAAAATTACTCAACTCCCGTTCACAGTAAAAGTGTACAGCTTGATGACTTTAATGTAGGCGATAACACGAATTTACCACTAGAGGCGCTGGGGCATATTGAAATTGCCTTATCAAGAAGTAGCGTCACTGAAAAACAAAAAGAAATTTATTATCGTGGACTGGCCATCACACTTTTGTCGCTAGTAATAGGCATAGTGCTAACCTACTTATTTAGCCGTAAGTTTAGTTTGGCTATGACATCTTTATTAGACACCGCCACAGAGATAGAGCACGGAAACTTTGATCGGCGATGCCAAGAAAATGGATCTGGTGAGCTGTTAAGTTTTCAGAAGAATTTCAATGAAATGATAGGGTCGTTGCAGGCCAACGAACAAGAGTTAAAGTTGAAAATTGAAGAGTCCACAAGTGCGCTTAATTATACCGTTGAAGAGCTTTCAAAAAAGAATTGCGAACTCGAAAAGACCAAACAAGAAGCCATCGAATTAGAACGTTCAAAAGCTATTGCTGATGAGCGAACACGAATTATGAAAGACATGCATGATGGTGTAGGTGGGCAACTGGTAGCTTCGCTAGCATTACTTGAACTGGAGAAAGAATCGACTGGTAAAAATAATATTTCAAATATTTTGGCAGACTGCCTTGATGATTTTAGGCTGATCATAAACTCCCTTGATGTACACTCGAATACACTGACAGCATTACTGGCAGATTTTAAATACCGAATGAATAAAAAACTGGATAATATCAATATCACTTTGCTCTGGCATGTCGCTGACTTAGCAGATGGTATCACTATCCAACCACAACAAAGTCTTCATATTCTTCGTATTTTACAGGAGTCCTTTACTAATATTCTCAAGCATGCGAACGCTAATAAAATTAATTTTGAAGCGATTGTTCAAAATAATAAAATCATTCTTGTCATAGAAGATCATGGTGACTTTTCCCCCTCTAATGATAATAACTATGGGAACGGTATTACTAATATGATATGGCGTGCAAATGAATTGGGCGGAGAATTCAATATTTGCCGAGGCGAATTTAATGGCTGTCGAATTGTATTATCTATACCTTGCTAAGGATTCTATTCTAACGAATAACATGATAGAAATGTGCTATTGTTCATGTCTATTTGGTTAAGCCTAAAACGTTAGTAATTATTGTCCTTCTGTACGTTCAAAGATAAACTGCCTAAAAAGTTACTCTATCGAGCTATAATGAGGCTCAAGAATAGTTTTCACTGTTTCAATGAAAAAGCTAAACCCCTAATGATTTAGGTTCTCTTTATGTCAATCCCAAAGCCTGTAGCGCTTTTCCCCTCATACGACTCTCTTTTGAGTATTCATTTAGATGATTATCCTGATACACAAAAGATTCTTGCCAACGGTGAGAAATGGCGTAAACAACACTGGCTATGGGGAATTGAGTTTTTAAAATATATCGGAAGGAACAAATCAGAACATACTTTCGTTCGTTTTCGCAATGAAACTGAACGTTTTCTGTTGTGGGTGTTTTTATTCAAGAAAAAACCCATGGACGACTTGCGTAAAGCGGATATCTTAGAATACGCTGACTTTTGTTGGAAGCCACCTCAAGAATGGATATCACTTGCAAATACTGATCGTTATATTTTTGATAATGGTTTTTATAAACAAAATCCTGCATGGCGCCCTTTTCGATTAAAGACGCCAAAAAATATAGATAGCGAAAAAGAACCAGATAAGAAAAAATACAAACCTTCTCAAGCAACGCTGACTGCAACATTTACCGCTGTCATCGCTTTTTATAAATATCTGACAAATGAAGAATTGTGTTTTTCCAACCCCGCTCAATTGGCAAAAAAAGACTGCCGATATTTCATCAAGGATGCACAAGTAAAAGATGTAAAACGCCTAACGGAAGATCAATGGCAATACGTTCTCTCTACAGTTGAGGAACTCACAAAAAAAGATCCTATTTATGAACGCAGTTTATTTATCATTGCGACATTAAAAACTCTATTTTTACGGATTTCAGAATTATCGGAACGTAAAGAATGGTCTCCAACCATGGGGCATTTTTGGCAAGATGAACATGAGAATTGGTGGCTAAAGATTTATGGCAAAGGTCGAAAACTTCGTGATGTCACTGTTCCCACTCAATATTTAGATTACCTTAAGCGATATAGATTATATCGAGGTGAAACGCCACTACCCTCCTCTACTGATAATTCTCCGCTAGTTGAAAAAATTAGAGGCCAAGGCGGGATGACTTCTCGTCACCTTTTTCGATTAGTCCAACAAATTTTTGATCTTGCTTATGAAAAAATGCGAAAAGAAACCAGTGAAGATAGCGCAAGAAAATTACAAGAGGCTTCTACACATTGGTTGAGACACACTGGCGCTAGCATGGAAATAGAACGCGGGCGAGCGTTAAAGGATTTATCCGAGGATCTTGGCCACTCCAGTATGGCAACGACAGATACTATTTATGTTCAAAGTGAAAACAAAAAACGTGCGGAAAGTGGTAAAGAAAGAAACGTCGATTAATAACAATCGACGTCAAAAGTGAATCCATTATGTTTATTAAAATGATATTTTCAATAAATATCGATTATAGAATTTATTGAGGTTTTCTGTTTTCTCTTCTGTTTTTTCCTTTTTCTTTCATACTGTTCAATTTTGTAACTTGCTCTTCACTTAAGCTAATATAAAATGCATTCTCAGCACTCGCTCTAGCAACGATATTTGAGGTGGTGAGATCCGTTAATTCTTCAGCTATTTTTACTGCGTCACGCTCACTGTAATTACTTGAATGTGAGAGCGCTCGCAGTTGCTGACGCAACGCCCTTATCTCTTCTTGGTTTTCTGATTGCGGTATGCTGGATAACTTTAATAATTCAATTTGGCTTTCTGTTAAATCCAGCGTTTTAACCATTCTGTGCATTCTTTTAGCAATATTCTTTCTTCCATGCTCTGCTCTTTGGCCCTGCTCAAACTTAGCATGTCGTTCATTTACAGTAGTGTTATCAGCAGCCACTGTTGAAACAGTGAATACTGAAAGAACAGAAATAGATGTGGCGGCTACGAAAGCAAGTAAACCGTTATTAAGTGTCTTCTTAGTCAATGTCTTCATAATCTTGATACCTATTATTGGGTTATATTGAAAACTCTTTATCACTATTTGATCTAGAGCTAAGTCTGTGAGCTATTGATTTAAACGTTCTCTCTGAGAGCACAGCTAAGGTATCGTTAAAATGTCAAAGAAATATGTAGGAAATATCAAATTATTATCTAATCCAGAGATTGAAAGAGTATTTGATCTTAACTATTCAACCTCAACGTTAGATTTTTTTGCACATTGTATTGTTATGATATAGAACTAAGGATTAACAAAATGAATCTTAAAAAGCACACAGACCATTAAAACAATTGTCAACCAGACCACGGTAGCGTTTGCGGATGAGACAAACGCATAAACTAAAAAGTCTGTACTATGGTCATTGAAATGTGGCTCAAAGAGTTACGGAACAAATAAATACGGAAAAAGTATTATGGGGTTAAAGCCTAAGTTTTTCGCCGTCATCCTTATAGTAAATGGGTTACTCGCCGGTGGTTTGTACCTTTTTCTATCTTGGAATTTTGAGAGATCTTTTTCCAACTATCTTAATCAACGAGAATTACGTGTTTTAGAATCCTTTGCCGAACAACTCGAATCATTTTATACGGAACAAGGCAGCTGGGATTATTTTGAAAAAAATCCTGATCAATGGGATCGGTTTACGTTTCAAACTTTAGCAAAAGATATTCGCCGAAGACATAGACGGCCTTCGGATGATAATTCAAACAGTATTCGCGATCCTTTTGACAATAGTAAGAGTCAAGAAGGTAGAAAGATGGAAGCTCCTTTATTTAAAAGAAATCGCCGTTTTAGAAATTCGTCTGGCATCCCTATTGTCCTTCTCGATCAAAATAAGAGAATCGTAGCCGGTTCTTTTCGCAATCTTAAAGAGTCTAAAGAAGAAAATATTGAAAGATCGCTGAGAGTCAATGGAGAACCTATTGGCTTTCTTTCAATACCGGCTCGTCCAAGTGTTAGAGATTATCTCGACAACCAATTTATCAAAGATCAAAGCAATAACTTAATTTTCATATTGGCTTGTGTTCTTATTTTTGCCATCTTATCGTCAATATCTTTATCTTTATTTCTTATCAAGCGCATCACTAAGCTTGTTAATCATGTGAAGTCGTTAACTCTGGGTGACTATGATGCAAAAGTCACTATTTCAGGAAGTGATGAATTAAGCACTCTATCTCATCACCTTTCTGATTTAGGCTCGACATTAAAAGAAAACACAAAACAACGAAAACAATGGGTTGCCGATATTTCACACGAATTAAGAACACCCGTTGCCATTTTGCAAGCAGATTTAGAGGCCATAGAAGACGGCGTTAGAGAGTTAAATCGATCATCAGTTACACGTTTACAGAGCCATGTTGGTAGATTAAAAGATTTAATCGGCGACCTCTATGAGCTGTCTTTATCTGATAGTGGATCACTAACCTATAACAAAAGACATATTTCCCTGTGTAACATACTTGATGATGCGGTTCACGCTATGGAAGAAAAATTCAATAAAAAACATATTGAATTTTATTATCAAAAAAATATTGGCACGGACCCTGTGACAGTTTTAGGCGATAGTAACCGACTCTATCAATTACTATTAAATTTGCTAGAAAATTCATTTAAATATACTGATAGCTCTGAAAAATTACCGGGTAAAATTCAAATACATTTAGAGCTGAAGAAACAAGACGATAACAACATGGCAATTATTACTATTAAAGATAGCTCGCCCGGTGTTAAAAGAGAACTACTCCCGAGATTAACCGAAAGATTATTCCGTGTTGATGCGTCTAGAAGTAGAGATACCGGAGGTGCAGGTTTAGGCCTAACGCTTTGTAAAAATATAGTCGATGCTCATCACGGTAAATTAGATTTTTCAAAAAGCGATTTTGGTGGGCTAGAAGTCAATGTATCAATACCTACTATTATCGAAACAGCAACTAACCAAGATTAAGAGTGAGCGCCATGAAAATACTCATTGTTGAAGATGAAAAAGAACTTGCTGAGATTCTTAAAAGTTATTTAGAAAAAGATTCATATATAGTTGAAATTGAACCAGATGGATTACATGCATCGGATAAAATTCTTAAAGGAAATTTTGATTTAGTGTTACTTGATTTAATGCTTCCTCACAAAGATGGCTTAGAAATTTGTAATGAAGTGCGTCAATCATCAAATATTCCGATTATTATCATGACAGCTAAAGTCGAAGAGGTTGATCGACTTATCGGCTTAAAACTTGGTGCGGATGATTATATATGCAAGCCCTATAGTCCTCGAGAAGTTGTTGCACGAGTGGATGCTGTACTTAGAAGATCATCTACACTTCGGAACAACAACGATACAACAAATGACATTTCTAATACTGATTCAAAACTCACTATCGACACAGAGAGCTTAACGGCTAACTTTGCAAAAAGATCAATAGTATTGACGCTAGTAGAATTCAATATTTTAAAAACATTGTTATCTCGACCTGGCCGCATATTCTCAAGAAATGAACTTATGGATTCAGCCTACAATGATCACAGAATAGTGAATGATAGAACTATAGATTCACATATTACAAAACTTCGTAAAAAAGTTATCGGTATTACCGATGAAGAAACCATTCGGTCTGTTTATGGTGCAGGCTACAAATACGATGGAGTTTGACTGACTTTAATATAAGAGTTTTAATTTCTCCTCCACAAAAATTAAGGACTTTTAGCATTATAAAACCCTGAATAATATTGTCTTGTAAATCATTTATTAGTGACTGGTCAGATAGATTCAACACTGGCCTTTTTCGCACTCTCCCGTTACAGTAACGTCCGTTAAAATCAAGCCACTATTTTGTGGTTAATGACGTATAACTATTGGCCAATTAAAAATAATTTTATTTATATATATTTTTTTGATCTCTAAGACACATTAATCTTTGGTGCACACACAGCTACGGTTAAATAAGATGAAAGACTCATTTAAAGAAAGATCTATAAATCAAGATGTGCTGGAGAGCCTCCGTGCAATTGAGCCCCTAGAAGATGAAATATATTTTGAAATGGATAAATTAGAAGCTTTATGCCACATGTGTACGATTGTCGAGAATTCTGGTGACTCTCCTCCACCAAAAACAAGATCACATTATGCGTATGTAGTAGAGGACCAAATTAAATTAATTAGAAATCTTTTAAATAAACTTTTTGACTAATTATGAGATCTTACTTATTTTTGCCTTTTTTAAAAAGGCAATTTTTTCGTGAAATACTAAATTTTTATACCTTCCTTTTAACTAAAATATCTTCCTACCTAGCCTTTCAAGCTCACTACTATTATTTTTGATATAACCGTAAATTTTGATCTGAAAGCCCATGATATTTATTTACAGTTGATCGATTGATGCGATTAATTAATTCATCTACCATAATGAACTGCCAGTCAAAAATAAAAATAATATGGGATTCCCTATGCCAAAGACTTACTCTCTCTCAAAACGGAAATTTTTAAAGGCAGGTTCATTAAGTATTGGTTCTACTCTTGCGCGAACTGCTTCGAGAATCATCGTACCTCAATCAGTGATTGCCGGTGGTTTACTCTTGAGTCAGTCTTCACAAGCGAGTGAAATGACACCCTCAAAAATTGTCGATACACAGTTGGGAAAACTTCAAGGTTATTACTCTGAAGGTGTCAGCGTATTTAAAGGTATACCCTATGGCGCTAGCACATCAGGCGGAAACCGATTCCGCCCTCCTCAACCAGCGACACCTTGGACCGGTATAAGAGAATCGATCCAATACGGACAAACAACGCCTCAAACGCTGTCCAAATCAGGCAAGTTAACAGAAGGTCATGGCGAAGACTGTCTAGCTCTTAATATTTGGACACCGGCTTTTAATTCCTCAAAAAAATCATCCTCTGCGCAAGCGAATAAAAAACGACCTGTCATGTTTTGGTGCCACGGTGGAGGCTTTAGTTCATACAGCGGCTCTAGCCCAAGTTATGATGGAACGAACCTTTGTAACCGAGGTGATGTTGTTGTCGTAACAGTTAATCATCGATTAAACGTTATGGGATTTTGTCACCTTGAAGAACAAGGTGGCGAAGATTTTGCCAGCTCAGGGACCGTGGGCATGCAAGATTTAATTGCAGCACTTAAATGGGTGAAAATAAATATTGAACAATTTGGCGGTGATCCAGACAACGTTATGATTTTTGGTGAATCAGGTGGTGGAAGAAAAGTCGGCACCCTTTTAGGAATGCCTGAGGCAAAAGGTCTTTTTCATCGCGCGGTTATTCAAAGTGGCCCTACGATTAAACTTGTTGAGCCTGAATATGCCAACATGCTTTCAGCTTCATTGATGACAGAGCTCGGTTTGAAAAAAGGTGACATTAAAAAAGCGCAGCAATTGCCGGCTGAAAAGATTATTGCTGCGTATCGAAAATTAACGCGAATGAAAGGCTACAATGCTACAACTCAAGGTTTTGCACCAACGGTTGATGGCACCACGCTCCCTTATCATCCATTTCACCCAAAAGCTTCATCTGTGAATCCAGATATTCCGTTAATGATCGGTGGTAATAGAACAGAACTAACCTTACAGATGCGTGGTGATAAATCCGCGTTCAATTTAGCATTTTCTGATCTACCTAAACGATTATCTTCTTTAGGAAAAGATCGAACAGAAGAATTAATTGCGACTTACCGTAAAGCAAACCCAACCGCCTCGGCAACAGAAATCTTTTTCTTAGCTGTTAGTGACGCCAGATATGTCGTTCCATGCCAAGTAATTGCAGAGCGCCGAGCAGCACTCAACGCAGGCTCTGTCTATTCCTATTATTTAACATGGAAAACAAAAACCATGAATGGCGAACTAATGACACCTCATGCGTTAGATATCCCCTTTGTTTTTGATAATACAGATAGCAATAAAACAACTTATGGATTTACTACAGGCTCATCAGAAGAAAAAGCACTGGCAGATAAAATCAGTGATTCATGGGTAGCTTTTGCTCGATCAGGCAACCCCAACAATACTAAAATTCCACATTGGGAAGCGTATACGGCAAACAACAGAAAACAGATGATTCTTGATAATGAGATGACATTAGCCAATGACCCAATCAAAAAACAGCGGGTTTTGATGAGCGAAATTTTAGGATTGAGTTAATTAATATTCATAATAGTTTCCTTAATCAGTATAATTGGTCATAAATAAACGTTATCAACTGAGATTTACATGCAAGAATTTGTGCAAGAATATTATGGCCAACAACTTCAAAGTTCCGAGGATTTAAAAACTTCAGCTTGCTGTGATATATCCGCAATACCAGAATGGCTAAAACCATTACTGGCGAACATTCATCCCGAAGTACTGTCACGCTATTATGGTTGTGGATTGGTTTGCCCTTCTCTTCTCGAAGGCTGTCGAATCCTCGATTTAGGAAGTGGATCTGGACGAGATGTTTACGCGCTTTCTCAGCTTGTAGGCGCTAAAGGACAAGTCATTGGCGTTGATATGACTGATGAACAATTGGATATCGCAGAACAGTTTAAAAAATATCATTCTCAAAAATTTGGCTTTAATAACGTTGAGTTTAAAAAAGGATTTTTAGAAAATCTAGATGATCTCGATTTAGAAGAAGGTAGCTTTGATGTCATCGTATCCAATTGCGTTATCAACTTGTGTACAGATAAAGATGCCGTATTAAAAAGTATCTTTAAGTTATTAAAACCCGGTGGGGAATTTTATTTCTCAGATGTTTATAGTGACAAGCGCGTTCCGATTGACGTAAAAAATGACGAAGTACTCTATGGGGAATGCTTGGGCGGAGCGCTCTATTGGAATGATTTTATTAACTTATCAAAAAATCATGGTTTTATAGATCCGCGCTTAGTGGAAGACCGACCTCTAGAAATTACCGATCCTTCTCTTACTAAACGCACCGGCACACTTCAATTTTTCTCTGCAACCTATCGATTATTTAAAATCGAAAATTTAGAAAATGAATGTGAGGATTATGGTCAAGCTGTTATCTACAAAGGAACAATCCCTGAGCATCCAGATTACTTTCAATTAGACAAGCATCATTTTATTGAAACCAACCGCGTTTTTCCGGTCTGTGGCAATACATGGCGAATGCTTAACGACACACGATTTAAAACACATTTCGATTTCATCGGAAGTTTTGACAAGCATTTTGGTATTTTTGAAGGTTGTGGAACGCTTATTCCTTTCTCTATTGATGAGTTATCTCATGAAGCCTGCTGTTGATCCTATTCGTTCTCTGTTAACAGGAGACGAAGAAAAACAATTGACGCGTGTTGCAAAAAACCTTCGCATCAATACGATTGAAAGACATATTTTTTTATGTGCCGACCAAACGGAAGCTAAATGCTGCAATAAAGAAAAAAGTCTTATTGCATGGAATTATTTAAAAAAACGAGTTGGTGAAATTCAAAACGATGTTGAAGGCTCTATCTTTAGAACAAAAGCTAATTGTTTAAGAGTATGCCAACAAGGCCCTATCGCTGTCGTTTATCCTGATAAAATATGGTATCACTCCTGCACACCTGAAGTACTCGAAAGAATTATCCAAGAACATTTAATTGGCGGGGTACCTGTTGAAGATTTTAGGCTCAAACTTGAGTAGCCCATTTCTGTTTTGTATTATCTCAGAGATAAAGAGATGTTGTTTTGGCAATAAAATGCCTCTGTCAATTAAGGGTTAACTAAATATTTATATATAACTTTAAACTTCTATATCGACTGAAGGATAGCGCCCATCATTTGATCGTCTTGTGTTGCTGGCTCTACTATCAAAAGGGAAATTTTTAGCCGTTTTTTTTCGACGATCTATTCTTTGTCTTCTCTCTTCTCCGAGTATCATTTTATTTTTGGACTGATAGGTATAGGTTTGTAACGGAGACTGGGATTGATTTTCATCATTATCTAACTGGCTTTCAGAGGCAGCTTCTTTCTTTTTATTTTTAAATTTTTTCCGAGGCATTTTTCGTGACTCAGGTTTGTCAGTAACATCTTGTAACTTCTCAATACGAGCGACACGCTCTCCTCGAAGAGATGATGTCTTAAGACCTTCTGTATTAGCAGTAGGAACAGTCGAAGGTATGTTAATCATAGAGCCTCCTGCTTATCTGCATAGTGATAGATCGAATAAAAAAATTAAATGAATAAATACCTATAATAGCTATCGGCACAAATTTCAAAAGCTTTAGACTGAAACCTGTCAGGGCTTTCAATAACATAATAGCCTATTTTAAATTGCCGGTACTTTGACATATTCATGGGTGAACCATAAAATATGGCCCTTTTGATTCAATTGAAAAGTATTTTTATCCTTTCTAAATTTGAATAGTATCTTTTCATAATTAATGAGACCTATATGGACATTCGCAAGCTTATTCTTGTCTCTAGTAATGCCCCTCTGAGTAGTACTCCATGGGTGAATATCCTAATCATATGTACCTTAACGTTTTTTTCAACGGCAAGCAGTACATTTGCAAGTCCCTGGTATGGATCGATCAGCGCATCTAAAACACAAGGTGAGCTCCCAAATAACGGGAGCTCTGGCCCAAGCCCTTTTACCGCTCTTGAAACTGATGAAACCTCAAGCGGGTTTAAGCTTTCTGCCGGTTATACTTTAACAACGAATTTCTCATTCGAGTTTGGTTATACACATTTAGGCAAACAAACAATTGAAGTTTATAACGATTTTTCATCATTAATAAATGGAACTTACAATCCCTTTTCTAACCCTGTATCAATAGGTGTTATTTTAGGTAACTCGGCACCAAACATTAATCCAAATACACAACAGGCATCTCTATTACCGTACTCGGCTCCACAGCCCGGGAATTTTTTAGCCGGAGCCATTACTGGCTCAAAATCAACGATTAAAAATTATGGTTTACACCTCATAGGTAAGGGAAAGTTTCCGATAACGAGTCAAATTGACTTTTTATTGAAAGGAGGTGTTTTACTTGCTGAGACAAAAACAGAAACAACATCAATCATTTTTCAGTGGGTGACTATAGGCAGTGGCCTCACTACAACTGATCCATTTATTTATGTTCCAATAAAAAACACGAAAAAATATCGTAATGTTGATCCCGTATTAGGCTTAGGAATGTCCGTAAATTTAACAGATAAAATCTCTGCTGAAATATCCGCAGATAAATATTTTGGAGTAGCTTATGGGGATGATGTAGAAGCTGACTTTTTAAGCTATGAATTAGCTATTTCTTACCAGTTTTAAGGGGTCGAACATTTATTCTTTCAGTATAATTTTTTAAAGGAATAAAATAATCTATGTGATAGGGATTAAATATTAAAAAAAATAAAAAACTATGCGAAGGGAATATCTAAGAAAAGGCAGATTACCTCTACCCTTCTTTGACATCTAGTTACATTAGGTTTATTCCTTAGTTGAGTTCTTTGATTCCTTGTGTCGACGCTCTTCTTCTCGTGCTCCGGCTAAAATACCCTCCATACCTAGATTACCTTCGTGGCAAGCGTATTCATATTGTTCTTTGGAATCCCAAAACTCATATTCACCGCCCCAAGGTTTTTCCCATACTAATGGATCCTCAACTGTGAACTGATATAACAATCGGTCTTCAGCTACTCGTGTAAAACGTTCAGTCACTTTAAGTTTTTCTGATGCATTAAAAAAACTTTGATGCGAATTGTAATTTATGGTTTCTACAACAAGTGTATTCCCTTCGTAATAACCAATTGCATCGCCCATCCATTCATTTAAATCGATAGCGTTGTGTTTTTGATTTAGGCGAACAACACGAGCATCGTGAGACATTTCAACCACAATAACGACAGCATCTTTTCCTTGAGCGATACGGTAATTGTTATTATATAAAGTGGGACGCATAACGGGGCCAGCAGATGTGTTAAAGAAAATACATCGTTCTGACAAACCGCGACTTTCTGGACCGTCTGAAGGGCCAGCACCGACACTGGACTCATCCAAGTCTTTAACAGATTTAGATATATCTGGAGCATTAGAAATCCGTGGTGGTACTCTTCCATTCTCAGGAAAAGTAATCATTGAGCTTCGAGGTTTTCCATCCACACGCATAACTCGAGTTCCTGGATCAGTCCAAAAACGGTTATAGCCTGCATTTGTATTTCCATCGGTATAAGCTCCTTGATTGGGATCCGTTCTAACGTTACCAGCGGCGCGATAGTCTTCAGCACGCCCCTCCTGTTCTGCTGCTTGCTCTTCCGATAATATAAGCTGCTTTCCAAATTTGGTGGGTCGTTCAAACTTAGTGGAAGTTGCATTACTCCATACACCCTCGATGTTCGGTTGACCATAATCATTTTTAGGTACTTTGTATTCGTTAGCACTTACGCTTTCTAGGTAAGAAAACGAGCACATAGCAAAACTGACTAGTATCGCGATTGATTTTTTCTTACTCATCATTTGACTCCGTTTTTTAGTTCGTCAATTCTATCGTTTGAAATATCTCGTGATTACAAACCCGAAAACTCTTTTGCAACAAAACGCGAAACCGACTCTATTTGCTCAGTAGTTAGCATGGAGCTCATCGCTGGCATTTCTGCGGCACCATTAATGACTATGGTTTTAATTTCATTGAGGTTGGTAAACGTTGTTAGTGCTGGCGCTCCGGATTGAGGAATACCTTTTCCATCAAGGCCGTGACACGCAGAACAAATCTGACCATATATTTTACGGCCCTCAAAAAGTTGCTCGGGTGTTACGGATACTTTCTCTTCTGTAGTATTTTTTCTTAGTTCATTTGTTTTTTCATTCACTTCTGATTTTTTTATGACGCCTAGACTTTCACCCTCTGTAGGTAATGCTAAAACTACGAGCTCTGCAGGATGCGAACGTTCTGATAAAGCAATTGCTATATATTGTCGTCCATCATGCATGTAGGTCATCGGCGCACCCGAAGTTTTTGCAGGCAATTCAATTTCACCTAAAACGGATCCTGTTTTTTTATCGTAAGCACGAAACATTTTATCGCCAGGATCACCACCAATGTTTGCTGATTCCGCAAGAAACATAGCCGACTTAGTGACTAATGGACTGGGCCGAACACTGATTTGCCCCATATCATCAAAATCTAAATCTAATCCCTGAAGAGCGGGATGTTCACGAATCCATTTAGGTGCGCCTCCAATTGATCGAGACCAAGTGTGTTCGCCTTTGTTCATGTCAGTTGCCGTCACTAAAGCCCAGGGTGGCTTGTTAATTGGTAAACCGTTCGGCAAATACATAAGACCACCTCCACGACTACGTGAATAATCCCAATCGGTTAATTCTGAATTAGCTTTTTGTAAGCCGATTGACATAAAAGTATTTCGAGTAGGAACAAATAATTGATTTGTTTCCTTATCGATAGCGCCACCATTCCAGTTCGAACCGCCACCGAAATTTGGATAAACCAACGTCCCTTTATTGGGGTTGCCAGGTTCAACTAACGTTGGCGGTGTATACATTGGACCTTTGACATAATTATCTAATATCGCAAGGGCTTCAGCTTTTAGCTCTGGCGTAAAATCGATGACGTCGTCTTCGTGATAACCTAAGTTTGAATAGGGGGCAGGCTTAGTTGGAAAAGGTTGTGTAGGTGATAACTTTTCGCCAGGTACTGCCATCTCTGTTGGTACCGAACGTTCTTCTATTGGCCAAACTGGCTCACCTGTGACACGATCAAAAACGAAATTCATTCCTTGTTTAGTCAGAAGCGTCACGGCTTTAATTGTTTCGCCGTCTTTATTAATATCGTGCAAAATAGGTGCAGCAGGTAAATCATAATCCCACACTCCGTGATGCAGAATTTGAAAATGCCAAACTCGTTTCCCTGTCTTCGCATCTAGACACACAAGGCTTTCACCAAATAAGCCATCACCTTTTCGTTGGCCACCCCAAAAATTGTTAGTCGGACTCTCTATGGGTAAATAGACATAACCTAATTCTGGGTCCGCAGACATCATCGTCCATACACTAGCAGCGCCAGTATATTTCCATGAATCTTCTTCCCATGTCTCGTGACCAAACTCACCTGGCTGCGGAATGGTATGAAATGTCCAAAGGAGTTTTCCCGTTCTAATATCATAGCCACGAATATAACCAGGCGTTCCAACTTTATTTTTGGGAGTGTCATTCGCAATAATTTGTGCGACAACAACGTCGCCCACGATTATTGCCGGATTAGACGATCCGACATCGACAACCTCACGATTGTCTCCAGAAGCAAGTAGATTTTTATTAAGATCAACTTGACCATTTTCACCAAAATTAAGATCGGGATTTCCTGTTTTTGCATCAACAGATAACAAGCGTCCATCAGTTGTGTTATGAATAAGCCGTTTTGCTTCTCCATCCGTCCAATAAGAAACCGCTCTTGATGATCCCGTTGCCCTTCTACTGCCCACTAATTCAGGCTGAGGTGTAAATAACCAAATAGTATCTCCCGTTGAGGGATTAATTGCAGCGATTTGGGTAGCACCTGTCGGAATGTATAAAACACCATCGACATAGAGCGGAGTCGCTTTCCAATTACTATTTGCCCGCCCGTTAGCAATTTTTGTCGCTTGCCAACGCCAAATAACTTGAAGATCACTAAAATTATCACCAGTTATCTGCTCCAATGGCGAATAACGAGTATTTTCTTTGTCACCTCCCCAAGTAATCCAGTTACTGGATTCCCTAGGTTTATCAGAAGGGGTTTGTGCTTCTTCCCCTTGTGAGCATGCAAATAAAGCAAAGCCAGCAATACCAGCAGCTATACAATGCGTCATTAATCGATATAACTTCATAGCTAGAAAGCCTTTTAATGTGAAAAGGTGGTGCGAGGTAAATATTTCTATCCGAGCTACTAACAAAAACTATCAGTCTTCCTAACCCTGGCAACGTTATTGATAGCAGCTTGACTCAATGGAACCTCAGGAAAACATAGTATTTTCTAGGTTTTCCCAGATGGTTAGGGAGTTTCATACCTCGACGGGCTTAAGTCAAGAAGGTGCAAAGTGTTAGAGAAGTGGGTTATTTATGAGACATAGCTCTAGACGAGCAAATACAAGGGCTTAGTGAAAAATGAGTCTAATCAGCGAGCAAAAGTTTACATTTATTTTCTTTTGTATAATCGGATTAAGATATAAATATGCGAGTTTGGTTTTAGCTATTGATACAGATAAGAAGTTTCACAAAGCCATAGGAATAAAGATACTAGGTATAAAGAAGATAATTGAAAACTTCGAGGATTTATTGTGAGGTACCAAGTATAAAATATTATATGATGCCGAGGATCGATGAATAAAAATTATCCATCAAACATGTCTGTTTCAATTAAAGAATCTGTTATCTAGGTCTAACTTTTTTATTGGCAAAATTAACATAATCATGAAGGAGTAATATCTAACTTCAGTATTTTATATTTTTTAAAAGCGTTGGACACGGCCTAGTTTTATTATGTAGTCGCCATCTATTGTTTTTTCTATAGCTCTTCCAAGATATCAGGTGAATAACCCGCTGTAACATTAGAATCAAAAATCTGCATCCCTATTTCATTTCTAATAATATTTTAAACAACTGTGGGGTTTTAAAATTATTTAAGTCATATTCTGTAATTGGTTTATATGTGTTGGCACAACCGGCTAGCGTCACCATAAAAAGAAAAAATATTGCAAGACTTGTTATGTTAGACATTAAAATCCTTTAATAAAAATCATTAAATACATCAGAGGGGCCGCATTTAAGTGTCAAAGCACTAATATAATAAAAACTTAATGGCTTGGTGTAAAAGACATCATTTGAAAGAAAAAAATCTAGCCGTTAATGAAATATTATGGATTAAACCATTTTAACTTCTCATGTAGCTGCACCACATCACCGATGATTAACAATGTCGGTGCACGCATTTCTTGTTGGAGTACTAAATCTGGTAGTGTTGAAATTGTTCCAGTTAATACTCGCTGCTCGTTGGTAGTGCCTTTTTCAATTAAGGCAGCAGGGGTTGAAGTCGATCTTCCATTTGCTATTAATTGTTGGCAGATAACCGGCAAACCAACTAGCCCCATGTAAAAGACCAGTGTTTGGTGTGGATCGGTTAATTCAGAAAAATTAATGTTGGTTGAATCATTTTTTAAATGCCCGGTAATAAAACGGACAGACTGTGCGTAATCGCGATGTGTTAGTGGAATACCTGAATAAGCGGCGCAACCTGAAGCCGCTGTAATACCGGGGACAACTTGAAAAGGAATATTATGTTCTGCAAGTAATTCTATTTCTTCCCCGCCACGGCCAAAAATAAACGGGTCACCGCCTTTTAAACGGAGGACGCGCTTACCCTCTTTCGCTAAATCTACGAGTAACTGATTGATATCGGTTTGTTGTACAGCATGTTCGGATCTTTTTTTACCTACATAGATTCTATCAGCATCTTTTCTGACAAGATCCATTACGCTATCAGAGACTAGTCGATCGTACAAAACGACATCAGTGTTTTGCATTAAGCGTAAAGCACGAAAAGTCAGAAGATCAGGATCACCTGGGCCAGCGCCGACTAAAAATACTTCACCGGTTAAGCTACCACTACCAAAATCACTCAATTGCTTTTCTATTAATTTTTCGGCGTCTTCAAAGTTACCAATAAGCGCCCTTTCTGCAGCTACACCATCAAATACTTTTTCCCAAAATCGTAAACGTTCCGCTCCAGATCTTATTTTTTCTTTAACGCGATCTCTGAAACTTCCCGCTAAAGATGCAAGACGACCATAGTTGGCAGGTAATAACGTTTCAATTTTTGCTCGAATAATGCGAGCTAAGACAGGTGCTTTTCCCGTGCTGCTGATAGCAACAACAAGAGGATCGCGATCGATAACAGCAGGCATTATGAAATTACTGATTTTGGGATTATCGACGACATTGACTAAAGCATTAGTATTCTTGGTGACGTCATAAATTTGTTTGTTAACGGTGTCGATATCTGTTGCTGCAATAATTAATGCATATCCCTCTACGTCCCCGTTTTCAAATTCACGATAAATACATTCACCGCCATTACTTTCAACAAGTAATTTCAATTCTGCATTAATATTTGGGGCGATGACTTTTACAATCGCTTGTGAGCGGATTAACGATTGAGTTTTGCGGAGTGCGATATCGCCGCCACCGATGACGAGGCATGGCTTATGCTTGATATCCAGAAAAAGGGGTAAATATTCCAAGAGAAAACCGCCCAGAAATAATAAAGGTTAAAAATAGACTTAAATTTTCTATATTAATTGACGTTTATCGAAGCAACGCCGCCCATGTAAGACTGCAAAACGGTGGGAATAGAAATAGAGCCATCGGCTTGCTGATAATTCTCTAAAATAGCGACCAGCGTTCGCCCAATCGCTAAACCAGAACCGTTAAGGGTGTGCAAAAATTCTGGCTTTCCTGTTTCAGGATTACGGTAACGCGCTTTCATTCGTCGAGCTTGAAATTCTTTGAAGTTACTGCATGAAGAAATTTCTCGATACTTTTCTTGCGATGGCAACCACACTTCTAAATCATAGGTGCATGCACTAGAGAAACTTAAATCACCACCACACAAAATAACGGTCCGATAAGGTAATTCTAAACGTTCTAAAATGGATTCGGCATGAGCGGTTAGTTTTTCATGGGCTTCATCAGAATCTTCTGGTTTCACAAACTGGACTAACTCTACTTTTTCAAACTGATGTTGCCGTATCATACCTCGTGTGTCACGACCATAGCTTCCCGCTTCACTTCGAAAACAGGGTGAATGACACACAAACTTCATTGGTAATTGATCAGCGTCGACAATTTCATCCCGCAGAACATTTGTTACCGGCGCTTCTGCTGTGGGTATCAAATAAAATTCTCGCTCATCATTGAGTTTAAATAAATCGTCTTCAAATTTTGGTAACTGCCCTACTCCATACATAGTGTCTTTATTGACGATGTAAGGGACATAAATTTCCTGGTAATCATGATCGGCAATGTGCGTATCTAACATGAACTGAATGAGTGCGCGGTGAAGGCGTGCAATATTATGTTTCATGACAACAAATCGAGAGCCCGATATTTTTGTCGCTAATTCAAAATCCATTTCGCCAATGGCTTCACCAAGATCGACATGATCTTTAACGGGGAAATCAAACTGACGAGGTTCACCCCATTTTTTGATCTCAACGTTATCGTCTTCGTTTTTACCTTCTGGCACTTTGTCTGAAGGTATATTTGGAACACCAGCCAAAATATTTTCTAGCTCAGCTTGCACTTGATGCAACTCATGTTCTGCAGCCGTCAAATCTGATTTTAAATTATCGACCTCTTTTAGCAATGGAGCTATATCTTCTCCAGCTGCTTTTGCTTTGCCGATACCTTTGGATTTTTGATTGCGCTCTTGTTGTAGTGCTTCAGTTTTCACCTGTATTGATTTGCGTGCTTCTTCTAATGCATGTAATTTTTCAACTTCAAGCTGATAACCTTTAATCGCTAAAGATTTTGCGACAATTTCTGGCTGAGTACGAACAAACTTTGGATCTAACATAATATAAATAACCGAACTAGATGATTAATTGTTTAAATAAGTGATTAATAGTTAATTACACGGGCTGTAAAATACATCGCTAAAGTTGTACCCATAAGGCACGCAACTAGACTCGATGTAATGTATACCAAGGCCATTCCACTATGGCCATACTCCCACAGCTGAACCGCTTCGATAGAGAAGGTAGAAAACGTTGTTAGCGCTCCGAGCAAGCCAGTGATAATAAATAATCGCCACTGCGGGCCTAATAAATTTTTCTGAACGATAACAACATAAAAAATACCAATTAAAATACAACCGACAACGTTTGCAACAAGCGTACCTGTTGGAAAGCGATTCGCCTGAACAGGAAAGACATAAGCGATAATACAATATCGGCTTAATGCACCCAGTGCGCCGCCCAATGCTACCGCTATAAAATTCACGTACTCGCCCTTTTTTATTTTTCGTTTAGTATTTTTAAATGATGTTATATTAATAAATTAGTTTATTTGGATTTTTTATCTAAGTCTCTTAGGTAATCCAGTTTCTCTTTGATTTTGATTTCCATTCCTCGTGGTACAGGGAAATAATATTCAGTGCCGCTAATCTCATCGGGAAAATATTTTTCTCCCGCAGCATAAGCATTTTCTTCATTATGAGCATAGCGGTAGTTCTGCCCATACTCTAAGTCTTTCATTAATGACGTTGGCGCATTTCGCAAATGCATCGGGACGTCATAGGTTGGCATTTTTTTCACGTCGACAGTTGCGGCTTTAAAGGCCTTATAAACTGCATTACTTTTGGGCGCTACCGCCAAGTAAACGATAGCTTGAGCGATAGTTAATTCCCCTTCTGGGCTGCCTAATCTCTCTTGCGTATCCCATGCATTAAGCGCAATTTGTAATGCACGAGGATCAGCATTTCCTATATCTTCACTGGCCATTCGTACAACACGGCGAGCAACATACAGTGGATCGCATCCACCGTCGATCATTCGTATAAACCAGTATAGAGCGGCATCTGGTGATGAACCTCTGACCGATTTATGCATCGCCGAAATCTGATCATAAAAATATTCGCCGCCTTTATCGAAGCGACGAACATTCCCGCCAAGAGCTTCTTTCACAGTGTTCGTACTGACATGCCAGACGCCTTCCACTTCTTCAGCGAGGTCTGTCGTCATTTCTAGCAGATTCAGTGCTGTTCTCGCATCACCATCAGCAGCTGCTGCTAATAACTCGATTTCAGAATCCGCAATTGAGATACTTCGACTGCCTAAACCATACTCTTTGTCAGTTAGTGCATTATTAATGAGTGACATTAATGTATCGAGAGATAAGCTTCTCAGTACGTAAACACGACACCGAGATAACAATGCATTGTTTAATTCGAACGAGGGGTTTTCGGTGGTGGCGCCAATAAAAAGGATTGTACCATCTTCTATAAAGGGTAAAAACGCATCTTGCTGTGCTTTATTAAAACGATGAACTTCATCGACGAAGAGAATTGTTTTACGGCCACTTTGGATTCGTTCCTGTTGAGCGATTTCTATGGCTGCTCTGATTTCTTTTACGCCAGATAACACGGCTGATATTGTCTCAAATCGTGCATCAGAAACATGAGCGATAATCTTAGCCAGTGTCGTTTTACCTACGCCTGGTGGCCCCCAAAAAATCATTGAATGAAGCAATCCTTTCTCAAGCGCTTCTCTTAATGGTTTTCCTTCACCCAGAATATGTTCTTGGCCTGCAAAATCTGCAAGATTTTGTGGCCGCATCTTCGCAGCCAGCGGTTGATAGCCTGTCGATTGTTTTTGAAAGAGGTCGCTAGTCATTCACAATGACATCAACATCAGCAGGAACATCAAACGTAAATTTTGAATCGTCGATTTTTTTGTTTTGTTGAGTTTCCGAAAAAGTATATCGTTGTATTTCACCAAGTTCACTGAATAATGTCATACCTACCACTCGGTCATTTGAAAAAATAATTTCCATCCATTCAAAAAGCCCGTCATCATTTTTAGGGACAAGCTTGTAGCGTTGAAGATCTAACGTATTGTTTTTTTTATCATTCGAGTTACTAATGGACACTGAATAATTTAAGCGAATTTGCTCTAAATCACCACTTAATAAAAGCATTGGCGTTTGTAATAAGCGATCATCGACAACATCAGCTGTTGCTTGTTTTAGGTCCGGATCATAAGTCCAAATTGTTTTATTGTTGCTGACCATTAATTTTTCAAAAGGAGGCTTAATATACCAGCGAAAAAAACCAGGGCGCTTTAACAAAAACTCTCCTTCATTTTCTTCTACTACGTCGCCATCTTCATCTGTAATGACCTGCTCAAAATCACCTTGAAAAGTATTCAAATCACCTAATTGCTTGCTCAACAATATAAGTGGCTCATTCACACTTTGTGATGCGTTTTCTGCTAATGCATTAATAGACCCTAAAGAAAAAAAGGTCGCAAAGAAAACCAACAAAAAATAAATACTTTTATTTTTTGTTGGGTGTAGATATAGCTTTTTAAATGAAAAATAGTTCAAGAAAATACCTTTAGTTTTTTGGAGCCAATACTTCTCGACTTCCATTCGTCCCCATTTCAGAAACAACACCAGCAGCTTCCATTGTTTCAATTAAGCGTGCTGCTCGGTTATATCCAACACGTAATTTTCTCTGTACTGATGAGATTGAAGCTCGGCGAGATTCAAGAACATAATCAACTGCTTCATCATAAAGCGGGTCAGATTCATTATCGCCCCCCTCTCCCGATTCTGCGGCCATTCCAGGAACAGGAATAGTGTTGTTTGAATCGTCGACAATTCCATCAATATAATTAGGGTTGCCACGAGCCTGCCAATCTGCAACAACTCTATGGACCTCCGCATCATCAACAAAAGCGCCATGAACACGTTGAGGGACACTTGTACCTGGAGGCAAGTAAAGCATATCGCCATGCCCAAGTAATTGTTCTGCGCCACCCTGGTCGAGAATGGTTCTCGAATCAATTTTTGAAGACACCTGAAAAGCGATACGTGTCGGAACATTAGCTTTGATTAATCCAGTAATAACATCCACCGAGGGCCTTTGGGTTGCCAAGATAAGATGAATACCAGCCGCTCGAGCCTTTTGAGCGATACGAGCAATCAATTGTTCCACTTTTTTACCAACAATCATCATCATGTCAGCAAATTCATCAATAACAACTATTATCGCTGGCAGGGTTTCTAGCTCAGGAGCAGTTTCATCCACGGCGACACCATCGATTTCTACATTAGGCGTCCAAAGAGGATCGGTTAGCGGGGTCCCTGCTTTTTTAGCATCTTCAATTTTCCTATTAAAACCCGCTAAGTTTCTTACTCCCATTGCAGCCATTAGCTTATAACGACGCTCCATCTCACCGACACACCAACGCAACCCGTTGGAGGCATCATTCATATCAGTAATGACGGGGGTTAGCAGGTGAGGAATACCCTCATAGACAGATAGCTCGAGCATTTTTGGATCGACCAAGACCAGGCGAACATCCTTTGGAGAGGCTTTATAGAGGATGCTCAAAAGCATCACGTTAACACCTACTGACTTACCAGAGCCGGTTGTACCAGCTACCAATAAATGAGGCATTTTGGCAAGATCTGCGATAACAGGTTGGCCTGCAATATCATGACCCAAAGCTAAGCTGATTGGAGATTTCGCATTTTCATACTCACTTGAAGCAAGCACTTCGCTTAAGCGGACCATCTCACGGTGCTCATTCGGTATTTCGATACCTACAACAGATTTACCAGGGATCACCTCAACAACCCTAACGCTAATAACCGCTAATGATCTCGCTAAATCTTTTGCCAAGTTAGTAATTCGGCTAGCTTTTACTCCTGCAGCAGGCTGGATTTCAAATCTTGTCACGACAGGACCCGGCAGGACTGAAACAACTTCAACACTGATTCCGAAGTCTTGAAGCTTTATCTCTAAGAGCCTCGACATAGCCTCCAGAGATTCTTTCGAAAAACCGCGGTCATCGCGCTTATCTGCAGCATCGAGAAGATTAATCTTCGGTAAATCCCCAGTAACTTGGCCGGTTTCAAATAGCGAACCCTGCTTCTCTTTGTGAGCTCGCACGCTAGGAGTTGCTTTTTTAGGCACCTCTTGAATAGTTGGAGGGATCCGATCGGCTTCTTTCTTTTTATGTTTCTCAATGACAACTTTTCTCTGCTCGACAACTTGTTGAGCATCGCGTTTTTCTGAGAGTTCTTGGGTTATACGTCGATATTTAGTTTTTATAAAATCAACTAGCTGTAAAGTAAGGCGGCCAGTCTCATCCATCAGAGCAAACCAAGATAGATCTGTAAAAACGGTCAAGCCGAATAAAAAGATGGCAACAAGAATGAGCGTCCCGCCAACATAACTGAAAGCGGCTTCAACTGAAGAGGCAACTTCTGCACCCAAAATTCCTCCATGAGAAAATGGTAACGACGACTCTTGAATACCATACTGGAGAGAAACTAACCCAGTCCCTGCAATCATGACCAAGCACAACCCTAACGTTCTCAAACCTAAAAGAACGCCATCAAACTCTAGATTTTCACCGCGATGCTTAAACACTCGCCAAGCTTGGTAAGCGAGCATGACTGGAAATAAATAGGATAGGTAGCCAAACAATGAAAAGAACACATCTGCTAGCCATGCGCCTGCCGGCCCACCAACATTCGCCACTCCGTTTCCTGTTCCGGTACTACTCCAGCCAGGATCTTCGGGGCTATAGCTCACCAAAGCCATGACTAGATAGAGGCATACTGCCGCAAAGCCAATGAGCAGCCCTTCTTTAAGCCGTAAGCTTCCACTACTCTGAGCAGAAGTATTGGCAGAAGTATTTGTTTTCAAAAGAATTCCTTGAAAGCTCTTGGAAGATTTAGCAGAGCTTTTTTATGTATTAATTAGAACTATAAATAGCTACGCGCTATTGTAATGCACATCAGCTAATTTACTAGGCGATATCCAGCACAAAATTCAAATCGTTTTTTGTAGTGATCTATCAGCTTCTTCACGTTAGCGAGTGCTAACAGGCGGATGTTTTAGTGTCACTCTGGCTGAAATTTATCGGAATTTGATTTCAGATTAATAAAAGCAATAGTAATTATTAGCCTAGACAATTAGCCGTCGAGCTTATCTTGTAGTCTAATAGGCGTGGCATTAGCCAATTAGTTAAATTATCAAGGATAACTCTTAGGACAACATTCATGAGCGATGCAATTCACCACAAATTAATTATTCTAGGATCGGGCCCAGCAGGTTATACAGCAGCAGTTTACGCTGCTCGCGCCAACCTATCTCCTGTTGTCATCACTGGTATGCAGCAAGGTGGACAGTTAACAACCACTACAGAAGTGGAAAATTGGCCTGGTGGCATTGCTGAGCTTCAAGGTCCAGACCTCATGGTGCAAATGCAAGAGCATGCTGAGCGATTTGAAACTGAAATTGTTTTTGATCACATCGAAAGCTGTGACCTATCGAAGCGCCCTTTCACGCTAACAGGATCAAGTACGTATACTTGTGATTCGCTGATTATCGCGACAGGTGCTTCTGCTCAATATTTAGGCTTACCTTCAGAAGAAGCCTTTATGGGTCGAGGCGTTAGTGCCTGCGCCACATGCGACGGTTTCTTTTATCGAGGGCAGAAAGTAGCTGTTATTGGCGGTGGTAATACTGCTGTAGAAGAAGCGCTTTATCTCTCCAATATTGCAAGTGAAGTTATTGTCGTTCATCGTCGTGATTCATTGCGTTCTGAAAAAATTCTTCAAGATCGGCTTTTAGAAAAAGCTAAAAATGGCAATGTCACTATGCTTTGGAATCATACTCTGGAAGAAGTTGTTGGTGATGATGCAGGTGTGACAGGCATCAATGTGAAACATACTGAAACCGGTGAAGTAACCAAGCATGATCTCCAAGGTGTATTTGTGGCCATTGGCCATAAACCAAACACTGGTATTTTTGACGGCCAGCTTGATATGAATGGCGGCTACATCAAAATCCACAGTGGCACTGAAGGCAATGCGACTGCAACAAGTATTGAGGGCGTATATGCTGCTGGTGATGTTGCGGATCATATTTATCGACAAGCAATCACTTCGGCTGGAGCTGGCTGTATGGCTGCACTTGATGCTGAAAAATATTTAGATAATCAATAGAACTCTCTTTAAGATGGCAGCTTATTTCAATCAAATTGATCTGGCTGCCCCATTCCTTTTCTCTTTTATTCCCCTCAAGCGAGCTAGGTTATGACTCAATTACCTTGGCTTAATCAAAGTACGCTTGAATTCCCTCCCATTGAAAATGCACTTCAAGACCCAAATGGGCTACTTGCCGCTGGTGGAGACCTATCTGCGCAAAGATTAGTAGAAGCTTACCGTAGAGGTATCTTCCCTTGGTACGAAGACGACCAACCTATTTTGTGGTGGAGTCCTGATCCCCGCTTAGTTTTAGTCCCAGACGAAATCCATATTTCAAAATCAATGACTAAAATACTACGCAAGGGTGAATTTCGGGTTACTGCTGATTTAGCATTTGAAGATGTGATTTGCGCCTGTAGCGATATCAAAAGAGAGGGCCAACGTGGAACATGGATCATTGATGAGATGGTTGAGGCTTACATAAACCTTCACGATCTTGGCTATGCTCATTCTATTGAAGTTTGGAAAGGTTCAAAACTGGTTGGTGGGCTTTATGGTATCGCTATTGGAGCTGCTTTTTTTGGAGAATCGATGTTTTCAGAAGTAAGTAATGCCTCTAAAATTGCTCTAATCGCACTCTCACAAGATTTGTCCCATAGAGGCTATCGTGTTATTGATTGCCAGATGGAAACTGAGCATCTCAAATCAATGGGAGCTAAAGTAGTTTCTAGAATAGAATTCAAATCACTTTTAAATCAATCAATTACAGAAGAAAATGAAAGTCGATTGTATCCAAAAAAATGGCTCTTAACGGCTAGTAATAACCCATAAAGGCGGGACTTTGACCTCTCTATCGCACATAAAACTCTTTGCTACTCACCCTCATGAATGTAGCTACCTACCTGAGAAAGAGGCAACAACAGTCTTCATTGACCCTGAAGAGGTCATCGACAAAGAGCTTTACCAGCAATTATCGGCCATGGGCTTTAGACGAAGCGGCTCACACGTCTATCGCCCAAATTGCGAAAACTGTAATGCCTGTATCCCTGTTCGGATACCTGTCAGCTTGTTCTTACCTAATCGCCGTCAAAAAAGATGCATGAAGGCAAATGCCGATCTTGTCATTGCTTATGTTGAAGGTGGTGATTCCGAGGAATATTACCTGCTTTATGAACGATATATCAGTGCGCGACACAAAGATGGTGATATGTACCCCCCCTCTCGTGAACAATTTTCAGGTTTCTTGACGAAAGAATGGGGTATTACACGCTTTGTAGAGATGCGACTTGATGAAAAGTTAATTGGAGTAATGGTTTGTGACAAGCTCGATGACGGCTTATCAGCAGTTTACACCTATTTTGATCCTGATTACCCAAAACGTAGTTTAGGCGTTTTCGGTATCCTAAGCCAAATTCAACTCGCTCAAGAGTTAAATTTAAAGTATCTCTACCTAGGGTACTGGATCAAAGAGTCGCAAAAAATGGCCTACAAATCCGAATATCGACCTCTCGAACTCCTTGTAGAAAAGCGATGGCGTTTACTGCTCTAATTTTACAGTATGAGTGCCCATAAAACGCGATCCAAAATCCTTTGTGAAACCCTCTAAACTGCAATTTCGGGCTCAGATGGCGCCTATACAGCGTTTTATTGGTGTTTTTACAGGCTTTTACCTTGGAAGTCCGTGTCAATTAGTGCACAATTCACCGCTGCTTAAAACCACCCTATTTCATAAGATAATCATCTATATTGTGATAGGACTTAAATCATCAGTTTTGAGCATAAAATCATTGGAGATTTGCTGTTTTATGTCGAAAGAAGATCAAATAGAACTGGAAGGCGAAGTTATTGAAACTCTTCCAAATACCACTTTTCGCGTTAAGTTGGAAAACGATCACGTTGTGATTGCCCACATATCTGGAAAAATGCGCAAAAACTATATTCGAATTTTAACTGGCGATAAAGTCAAAGTTGAAATGACGCCTTATGACCTATCTAAAGGTCGCATCACTTATCGAGCCCGATAAAATACACCTTAGCTGCCTTATTCTCATTGATAAGAACTTAGTTCAAAGCTCAGATTCAAAGTTCTAGCCCCAAAAAACCAAACATAAAAAAAGCGTGCTCTTATGAGAACACGCTTTTTTATTTTGGGTCTCTTTCTTTTAAGAAACTACTTATCTATCTGATCGTTTTTTAATATCAAGCTTTTGCTTTCGCTAGTTTTTTAAGACCCGCTTTAATATCCAAACACAACTCACCTTTTTTAACTGTCACAAGTACTTCACCACCATTTTCAGATAGATCGCCAAACAATACCGCTTCAGCTAATGGCTTTTTCAAGTTTTCTTGAATAGTTCTTGCCATAGGTCTTGCACCCATTGCTTCGTCGTAGCCTTTTTCTGCAAGCCATTCACGAGCAGCATCATCAACTTCAATTTGAACATGTTTATCATCCAGTTGCGCCTGTAACTCTACCAAGAACTTATCGACAACCGTTTTAATAACTTCCGTAGAAAGGCTATTGAATTGAATGATCGCATCTAATCGATTTCTAAATTCTGGTGTGAACAATCGATTAATTGCTTCCATTCCATCAGTAGAATGATCTTGCTCAGTAAAGCCAATAGAACGACGGCTCACAATTTCCGCACCTGCATTAGTTGTCATAATCAAAACAACATTTCTAAAATCAGCTTTTCTCCCGTTGTTATCTGTCAGCGTTCCATGATCCATCACTTGTAATAAAATATTAAAAACTTCAGGGTGTGCCTTTTCTATTTCATCTAAAATTACGACACAGTGTGGATTTTTTGTAACGGCTTCAGTTAATAATCCACCTTGATCAAAACCTACATACCCTGGAGGCGCACCAATCAAACGCGAGACAGTGTGGCGCTCCATATATTCGGACATATCAAAACGAATCGATTCAATACCCATTGCAGATGCAAGCTGTTTACATAATTCAGTTTTACCAACACCTGTCGGACCAGCAAACAAAAAAGATCCAATAGGTTTTTGGTCAGCACCTAAACCGGCTCTTGATAACTTAATTGCAGTTGCCAATACATCAATAGCTTCATTTTGTCCGAAAACAGTCATCTTCAATGTTGAATCAAGTTTTTGAAGCAATTCTTTATCGGAAGTAGAAACACTTTTAGGCGGAATGCCAGCGATTTTTGCAATAATGTTTTCAACATCACTGACGCCTAATAATTTTTTACGTTTACTTTTTACCTGCAACTGCTGGTAAGCTCCAGCTTCATCAATTACATCTATCGCTTTATCAGGGAGATAACGATCGTTAATATATTTTGATGATAAATCTGCTGCCGCACGTAAGGCGGCATCACTGTAGCGTAAATTATGATGCGACTCGAAACGAGACTTTAAACCTTTTAAAATTTGATAGGCTTCATCAGCACTTGGTTCGTTGACATCGACTTTTTGAAAACGACGAGCAAGTGCACGATCTTTTTCAAACACCCCTCGAAATTCTTGGAAAGTTGTAGAACCCATGCAACGTAGTTCGCCAGAAGTTAATAAAGGTTTTAATAAATTAGACGCATCCATAACACCGCCAGAGGCAGCACCTGCACCAATAATAGTATGTATTTCATCTATAAATAAAATTGAATTATCTTCTTTTTTGAGTTGAGCAAGCAATCCCTTGAAGCGTTTTTCAAAATCACCACGATATTTTGTACCTGCTAATAAAGAACCCAAATCTAACGAATAGACAACGCTTGTTTTTAAAACTTCAGGAACGTCACCATCAACAATTCTTTTTGCTAAACCTTCTGCGATTGCTGTTTTACCTACGCCGGCCTCTCCCACTAACAATGGATTGTTTTTTCTACGGCGAGATAAAATTTGACAGACACGTTCTACTTCATATTCACGACCCACTAACGGATCAACACGACCATTCATTGCTTCTTCGTTAAGATTAGTCGCATAAGACTCTAATGGATTTGGAGCTGCGCCTTCTCCACTTTGTAGCCCTTCTTCTTCATTTTGTTCCGGAGCTCCTGAATCAGATCCATCGGAAGAATGACCTGCAACTTTTGAAATTCCATGAGTAATAAAATTCACAACATCGATTCGAGCGATACTTTGTTGCTTTAAATAAAAAACCGCTTGGCTTTCTTGCTCGCTAAAAATTGCAACTAAAACATTCGCGCCAGTAACTTCGTTTTTACCTGATGATTGAACATGAAAAACAGCACGCTGTAATACACGTTGAAAACCTAACGTTGGCTGGGTTTCTCTCTCGGTATCGTTCTCAGGTATCAGTGGCGTCGTTGAATCTACAAACTCAACGAGATCAGTCCGTAAATTTGAAAGATCAGCACCACATGCCCTTAAAACACGAGCTGCTGATTCATTCTCGATAAGTGCTAACAACAAGTGCTCTACAGTCATAAATTCATGCCGCTTGGAGCGTGCCCCTTTAAACGCATGATTTAAGGTAACCTCTAAATCCTTGCTTAACATGTTACTACCTCACTTATTGCTCGAATTATCAGTTCTCATTGCACTAACGTAATCACACAAATGAAATTTAACTATCATCATCTTCTGACGCTTCAATCTCACACAACAATGGATGCTGATTTTCTCTAGCATATTGATTGACTTGTGCGGCCTTTGTTTCAGCAATGTCCCTTGTAAATACACCACAAACGGCTTTTCCTTGCGTATGAACTTGGAGCATGATTTTAGTCGCTTGTTCTCGACCTAACGCAAAAAAAGTTTCTAAAACTTCGACAACAAACTCCATCGGCGTGTAATCATCATCCAACATAATTACTTTGTACATCGGTGGCCGTTTAAGTCGAGGCTTTTCTTCCTGAACGGCAATATCACCATCATCGTCAAATCCAGGCAGGTTTCGCTCGGGGTCTTTATTTAATCTTAGTTCAAGTTTTCGTAGTTTACTCATCGATATTCATTACATTTCTTGTGAAAAATTAGTTTTTAATAATAACAGATAAAAGGTGTCAAAATCGGAAAAGTCGGACCACTAAATACTTGACATAAGCTTTTCCTTTCGCTAAAACGGGAATAATCTTATAGCTTTTCGGAATAGATTTACGATATTTCATTTTAGTTTCTCATGGTTATTAAAAATTAATCATCTTAGAACCCAGAAAACATAAGATCTGGAAAATATAAAAATGAGAGATGGTGCAACCACAAAAACAACCTCATCAAACAAAACCTAGACTAACAACAGGGATCAGCTCATGCCTACTGGTACAGTTAAGTGGTTTAATAATGCAAAAGGGTACGGTTTTATCCTCCCAGATACAGAGAATGTCGATTTATTTGCTCATTACAGCTCTATTGAAATGGACGGATACAAAACTCTTAAATCTGGGCAGGTTGTCTCTTTTGACATTTCAGAAGGAGACAAGGGCTTGCATGCAACGAATATACGAGCCCCCGATTTGAAACCAGTTGAGGCTACTCGTTCAGCTCCGATTGCTTCCGCAAGTGTGAAATCAGTCGATACAGATCTTGAAGCTTATTCTTAATAGATGGGCGGATTGTCATTTAACCACGTGACGTCTTAATTATTTGCTGTAACCAATTCAATTAAGCCGGTTTTGATGCCCTCTCTTGAGCCATACCAATAACCAGGCTCGCGTCTTTGCAAGCCAATTCAAGAAAATAAAGTGTTATATATCCTCGCAACACACTACTCTATGGAAATGCACCCATTTTAGTTTGATGGACTGTAACAGGTTGCGCCATTTGGGGCGCCGGTATCAGGATCATAGCTAGTTGCCGTCGAGTTACCTCCTAGAGATGCGCATGTAGCAATCATATCGTTACACGAATTGACTCCACTGCAAGTCGTATCTGCAGCTTGAGAAGGTAAGGTGCCTAGTTTTCCATTCACCGGTTTAATCTTTGTCGGCTGACGCGGGCTTTTGTCACTTGCTGCCTGTACAGCAGGTAACAACAAGCTTTTGTTAACTCCGTTATCATTTGGCGCTGAAAGATTATTATTAACGGCTTTTCTACTACCAATTTTTTTCATCGGCACAGGATGTCCGGCTCGAGCACAATGCCTCGCATCGCTGCCTCGCTTGTAATTAGTTTTTTCGACCTTAACAATCTTTCCGTTTCCACAAGTAATCGAAATAGAGTCACCCGCAGATACTTGACCACTCGCGACTAAAGCTATCATGCAGCTCGCAACACCAAGATTTTTCAGCTTTACATTTCTCATCGATAGCGCGATTACATTTAACCAAGTTTTTAGTTTAATCATTAAATTATCCTCTTAAAAATTATTAAAATTTGATGTTATTCATACGTCGCTTTAAATCATTATTAGGTTCATTTATTACTTGAAACCAAGAACTATTATCGTCCAATAGATGGGTACACTGGATCTCCATTTTTCCAGAGTACTTGCGGTGCCCTATTTCGACTTTCACTCACTTTATTGCGAGTACACTCAACTGCTTTTTGTGTATTCAATTGCATAATAATGGCGTTCTTTGGGAAAAGCCGAAAATTACAAGCATCTCCAAGATTACCTTTATATAAAGTAGGCTTAGAATTTATTGGCGCCATTATTCTTTGCGATTGCAAACTATTTTGATGACTTGTTTCTTGGTTGGCCATTCGATCATGAGAATTTGATACACCATTATTAAGCTGTTCTGTACGAATATTACCAATAGTGGCTTCTTGTAACGGTATAGATCTGCTTTGATTCTGCTGGCCGCCACTGCTACTAGGATAAGGAACTGGCACCGGTGGCACTAGACTTGGAGGGTTGTTATTATTTTGCGATTGGCTATTCAAGCGAGACGGCGCTTGAGGTAATCGAATCGCTTGTACTAGCTCACCGTCAGAGCGTAAGCCTGCTTCCCTTACGGATCTATTGTTTCCATTACTTTGCCTAGGCGCTGAATTATCAGAAAGTGATGTTGGTGCACCTCCTCCACCCGTATGGTCAGGTGTCATTGATACTGCACCAGGCCCAATTAGCGATGGATTTACACTGGGATGTTCACAACTGATAACAAAAGGTTTTTTAGCTAATGTTTTAACAACGGTATTACTTGAATTAGTAATTCGCAATCCGTAATTTAAAGTTTGTTTTTTTAAAGTGTTTGATGGAGCCGCACCATTCAGTGATAAGGTAGTTCCTACTGATGGCCAATTTAGCTTTACTCTTCTTTGTTGCGTCGCCTGACTTCCTGCAGTCAAATTTATTGGCTGCGGATAAAGATCAGTAAGTGTTGAACCAAGAATTATCATTTTGCCGTTAATTGGATAGCCCGCATTGACGCTACCGGTTATAAAAGCATGTGTTGGACAGTTTTGCCCGTTAACATAAACGTTGTCAGCTCTATCTGGTAATACACTTAAATTTAAATCAAGAGTTTGTGGAGTTTGCAACGGTATCGCATCTTCACAATCAATATTGAGCGACCTAGGTCTACTGCTATACGTTTCACCGCTTGATTCCACTTCCAGTATTATGCTCCCACCATTAATGCTTGTAGGTAATCTATCTGTATAATCAAATACAAACAATCCACCATTAATCGGGTTTGCTGTTTTATTCCACCATTGACTATAAGCTACACTTCCATTGCTGCCGTTATATTTAAATCGATATTTTAGATCGACAGTAGATTGATTGGTTCGTAGCGAATACAATTCATAGCTTGTTTGAAATTCCCCATCAATTTTTAATTTACACGTACCATCTTGCCCAGTAATAGGTTGTAAATTGACAGTCGAGTCTGATACAAATAATTTTGATTCATAACCCGTTGCTTCACACAACGCTTTCAGAGGAAGCTCTGTAGTGTCATAAATAGGTTCGATAAAACCCACGCCACCTTCACAGTGGTAATAAACTTCTACATCAACACCTGAACCAAATGCACCAGTGGTAAAATTTTCATTAAATACTTGGTCATGACTTTGAGTCTGTAACTTTTCTACCGCTAATGTCTGACAAGCTTGAATGGCTGGTATCGAATCACCGGGTAAATTCACATTGATATCTTTAGCTTCCCATTTTTTCCCATTGTTACCAGTCAAGCTTCGATTATTGCCAGACACAGGAACATCAAGAATGGTTTTATTATTAATTCGCAATCGAAATGCTGTTAGTTTTGCCGTTAAATTAGGGCACCGCCCTCTGACTTCAACTTGATAACTAAGGGTATTAGAGCGACTTCGATTGTATTTTATCTTCGAGGGATCATTGGAATACACAGCCGCAGCCGGTATTGCGGAATTAGGTTTCCACTTCACCTGAAAGTGTTCAGCTTTTAGATCCTGGTTTGAATCCTCAGCAAAAACCTTTGGTATAAATAAAAAGAGGCAAACTAAAACTGCATTTATAGGTTTTATCATTACTCTATTTCCCTTGGTAATATATTGGCTAAATTTTTCTAATTAAGTCGCAGATCCGTTGAATTAGGTTCACCTTACATATATTTGAAAAGTATATTTGAAAAATATTGATCCATTTATTTTTAGAAGCACATCTTAGCGTGACTGCTCACCCAGACAAACTAGGTAATATACTTGTTTTTTAATCTTAACTCAGTAAATGGTAGAGTCGAGCTTCGAATGATTCAGCGGGTTACTTAATTGGTGGAACTCGCATATAGAATCCACATAAAAAAAGGCCTGCAACTCATTGAATTACAGGCCTTTTTAATTGTGTTGACTCTCTTACATATGATCTACAATTGCATCGCCGAAGGCTGAGCAGCTTAATAACTTAGCATCATCCATCAAGCGTTCGAAATCATAGGTGACAGTTTTAGCACTAATAGCACCTTCCACACCTTTAATTATCAAATCAGCAGCTTCATTCCAACCAAGATGCCTTAACATCATCTCAGAAGACAAGACTAAAGAACCAGGATTCACTTTATCCTGACCCGTGTACTTAGGAGCTGTGCCATGTGTCGCCTCAAACAAAGCGATAGAATCAGAAGCATTTGCGCCAGGAGCAATACCAATACCACCCACTTGCGCAGCTAAAGCATCAGACAAGTAATCGCCGTTCAAGTTAAGTGTTGCAATAACACTGTATTCAGACGGACGTAAAAGCACTTGCTGAAGCATGGCATCAGCAATCACATCTTTAATGATGATTTCTTTGCCAGTTTTTGGATTCTTCATAGACTGCCAAGGGCCACCATCAATTTCTTTTGCGCCGAACTCGCTCGCCGCTAGCTCATAACCCCAATCACGGAAGCCACCCTCGGTGAACTTCATGATGTTACCTTTATGAACTAAGGTGACAGATGGCAAATCTTGATCAACTGCATATTGAATTGCTTTGCGAACTAAACGCTGAGTACCCTCTTTAGATACAGGCTTAACTCCGATTCCGCAATTTTCGGTAAAACGGATTTTAGTAACACCCATTTCATCAGTTAGAAATTTAATGACCTTGTCAGCTTCAGGGGTACCCGCTTGCCATTCAACGCCCGCGTAGATATCTTCTGAGTTTTCTCTAAAGATAACCATATCTACTTTATTTGGTTCTTTTACCGGAGAAGGTACGCCAGTGAACCATCTAACTGGTCTTTGGCATACATACAGGTCCATCTCTTGACGCAATGCTACATTCAAAGAACGAAAGCCTCCACCTACAGGAGTCGTTAGCGGCCCTTTAATTCCAACAACATAATCACGAATGGCATCAAGAGTTTCTTCTGGAAACCAGTCTCCGTCGTATTTATCAGCAGCTTTTTCGCCACAAAAAACTTCCATCCATGAAATTGCTTTTTTGCCACCATAAGCTTTTTTAACGGCTTCGTCGGTGACTTTAATCATGACTGGGGTGATATCAGATCCAATACCATCACCTTCTATATAGGTTATGATTGGCTGATCAGGAACGTTAATTGAATAATCAGAATTTACGGTGATTTTGTCACCATCGGTAGGGACTTGGATATGTTTATACCCCATTACTTTCTCCATCACTAAGTAGATTGTTATTTGAGAGGAAGGTCGAGCAGGCCAAAGTTCGGCCCAGACTCTGGGTGATTCGCTTTACGAATCGTACGGATTGTATCACCGAAATACACGTTTTAATATGACGCGGTGTAATAAATATAGACGCGTATCTATCTTGGTCAAGTATTTGATTATTCATTGTTCAATTCTCGACACGATTAATAGCTCTCTATAAAAAGCAAGGTCAGACCAAAAATAAATACACGCACCAGCAAGGCGCAAGTTATGGTATATCTTAACTGCCCAACACAAAAACGAATGCAGATTATATTTTTTTGATAGTAATGACTATCAAAGCAACTGAATACTTATTGCAAATTTTTAATTTATTATCACAAACTAAAAACCTATTATAAGAACTGAATATATTTTATGGCCAAGCTCGTACTTTTCAACAAGCCGTTTAACGTCCTATCTCAGTTTACGGATCAGGAGCATCGAGAAACACTCGCAGACTATATAGATATCCCTAAAGTTTATCCTGCAGGAAGATTAGACAGAGACTCCGAAGGATTACTACTCTTAACCGATGACGGAAAAACCCAACAAAAAATTGCAGACCCAAAGTTCAAATTACCGAAAACTTATTGGGCTCAAGTAGAAGGAATACCAAGCAAAGAATCACTCGATTCTTTAAGGCATGGTATTTTGTTGAAAGATGGAAAAACAAGGCCCGCAAAAGTAAAAATAATCAGCGAACCTGATGTATGGGAAAGAAATCCTCCCATTAGATTTCGAAAAAACCAACCTACTAGTTGGATCGAAATAGAAATACATGAAGGAAAAAATCGACAAGTAAGAAGGATGACAGCGGCAATTGGCCACCCTACCCTACGCTTAATTAGGTACCAAATAGGAATATGGAACATACAAAACATTTCACCAAGTCAATATCAAATACAAAATATTAACCGTATAAGTTTGCCCGATTCACGACCACAGAATCAAACTAAACCTCGAAGAATGAAGAAGACATGATACAATTTACAACCATTTTGACATCACCAGACCAATAAACACTATTTCTCAGCCTCATTAACTATACCTCTACACTTAAATATATGATGCCCTGGTTACCTCACGTCACTGTCGCTGCAATTGTTCATAAAGATGGGAAATTTCTCATGGTTGAAGAATTTTCTAAAGATAGCGTGAATGTCACAGAACACAAACTTGTTATTAATCAACCTGCCGGTCATCTAGAAGAAAATGAAACGCTCCTACAAGCGCTCGAAAGAGAAACTTATGAAGAAACAGGCTGGAAGGTTAAACCTGAAGCCTTACTCGGTATCCGATTATTTAAAGCGGCCAATAAAACAACTTATTTACGTGTAAACTTTTTAGCAACCCCGATAAAAAAAGATGAAAATGCTATTTTAGATAGCGATATAGCTCGTGTAGTTTGGATGACAAAGGAAGAGATCGCATCAAAAAAAGAAAGTCTTAGAAGCGTCTTAGTCTCTGAGGCCATATCACTTTACGATTCTGGAGTTCGATATCCACTCAGTATTGTAAACTCCAATCTCTTTCTTCAGATACCGACTGATTAACCTCTGACGAAATTAATAGGATACTTTTAAACAAATCGACAATGAATACTCATCAAAAACGCAATAAACCTCCAGCCCAAACAAAAGTGATTGTTGGACTATCCGGCGGAGTAGATTCATCGGTTGCAGCGTTACTTTTAAAGCAGCAAGGCTACCAAGTCGAAGGTTTGTTCATGAAAAATTGGAACGACGATGACGGCACGGAGTATTGCACCGCCCGCGAAGACTTAATGGATGCACTGGAAGTATCACAGCAAATAGGTATTGAGCTTCATACCATCAATTTTTCTGAGAAATATTGGGACAATGTTTTCGAACATTTTTTAAAAGAATATAAAGCAGGACGTACTCCAAACCCCGACATCCTATGCAATAAAGAAATTAAATTTAAAGCATTCCTTGATCATGCTAAAACGTTAGGTGCAGATTATATTGCCACAGGGCATTACGTAAGGAGGCATGATGAAAATGGAAATACTTTCTTACTAAAAGGTTTAGATAACAACAAAGACCAAAGTTATTTCTTACATGCAGTTAACGAAGAAGCATTGAGTAGAACATTATTCCCAGTTGGTGAGCTTGAAAAACCTGAGGTTCGCAGGATAGCCACTGAAAACGGTTTAGCAACAAAAGCTAAAAAAGACAGCACCGGAATTTGTTTTATCGGCGAAAGAAAGTTTAAAGATTTTTTAGAGCGGTATCTCCCCGCACAACCTGGAAAGATACACACACTCGAAGGGAAAGAGATTGGCGAACATAGCGGCCTGATGTATCACACCATAGGGCAACGTCAAGGACTGGGTATCGGTGGCTTAAAGGACGCAGGAGAAGCTCCTTGGTATGTTGCCGGCAAAGACTTAGAAAATAATATATTAATAGCTGTTCAAGGCGATAATCACCCTGCTCTGTTCAAACAGTCACTTATTGCAACTCAACCTTTTTGGATTAGCGGAGAAAGCCCCCCTCAAAATTTTTCTTGCTCTGCAAAGATTCGCTATCGGCAAACTGATCAAGCTTGTACTGTTAGACAAAAAACACAATTTGATAACAATGGGAAACAAGAGCAGACATTACTCGTTGAATTTAAAGAGCCACAACGTGCAGTCACTCCAGGACAATCTATCGTGTTTTATGATAAAGATATTTGTTTGGGCGGAGGCATTATTGAATAGCCAATTAAATCCTCCTAATTTATTTCGACGATCAATTTAATTTTTTAATAATAATGATGTAACTATGAAGAAATGGAACGAAAGAACAATTGCACTAGCTGGCGTACTTCAAGCCACTGCAATCGTCGATCAACTGTCAAAATCAGGACAGCTTCGCAAAGAAGAATTTACGACTTGCATTAACGCACTTCTTGAGCAAAAACCTAGCTCAACCTTATCGACCTATGGTGATATTTCGCAATTAGAACTTGGACTACAACTTATTCTTGATTCTTTCGACGGAATGCCGCGTGAATCCGCTCAAAACCCGCTTCGATACGCATTGGGCGTATTTCACCTACAAGCTAAACTCATTAACAAACCGGATCTTCTTGATATTATTGGCAGTCGATTAATACAAGCTAATCAGCAAGCGGCGCATTTTGAGCCAACGCATGACAATGTCATCAATAATCTTGCTGGTTTATATTCTGATACCATTAGTAAATTTCGATTTCGCATTCAGGTCACTGGCGATGTAACTTACTTACAACAAGAAAGAACCGCTTCGCAAATTAGAGCGCTTCTATTCTCTGCCATACGTTCAGCCATGCTCTTTAGCCAAGTCGGCGGAAGACGTTGGCATCTTCTGGTTTACAGAAAGAAAATTCTCCAATGTGCTCATGATTTACTGAGAGAAGCTAAGTCAACACGTAAGAATATCCATTAACATTCTTACGTGTTAGATATACTAAATAATTGCGCCCCATATCACCTAAAAACCAAGTAAACACGCCCTAAATACAGAAAATCACAAACCATTCTGGTATCATTCGCCGCCATAAAATCCCCATTGTAAGAACAATTGCACATTCAATTTCAGATAAACGAGGAATACCACATTGGAACTGTCAGCTCTCACAGCCGTAACCCCTATTGATGGCCGCTATGGATCAAAAACTCAAGATTATCGCCCTATCTTTAGTGAATTCGGCCTTATCCATAAACGCGTAGCAGTGGAAGTACGATGGTTACAACGCCTAGCTGAACATTCAGAAATTAAAGAAGTCCCTTCCTTTTCGGCGACCGCCAATGCTTTGCTCGACAACATCGTTACCCATTTTTCAGTAGCCGACGCTCAAAGTATTAAAGACATTGAAGCAACAACAAATCATGATGTAAAAGCTGTCGAATATTTCATTAAAGACAAAATAGCCGGGAACGAAGAACTGCAAAACGTGACAGAGTACGTTCATTTCGCATGCACCTCAGAAGACATCAATAACCTATCTCATGCACTCATGCTGAAAGCGGGTAGAGATGAAGTACTTCTACCAAGCGCCCAAAAGATTATTCAATCCCTTAAATCTATTTCTCACGATTTTTCAGAACAACCGATGCTTTCAAGAACACATGGTCAAACAGCGTCTCCAACAACCGTGGGAAAAGAATTTGCGAATGTTGTAGCAAGGCTAGAGCGACAAATAAAACAAATCGAATCAATAGAATTACTGGGAAAAATCAATGGCGCAGTAGGAAACTACAACGCTCATTTTTCTGCATACCCAGACATTGACTGGCAATCGAATGCAGAAACATTTGTTACAAGCTTAGGTCTTCAGTGGAACCCTTACACCACTCAAATTGAACCCCACGATTATATTGCTGAATTATTTGATGCTATCGCCCGCTTCAACACTATTCTTATCGATTTCAATCGCGATATTTGGGGATACATTTCTCTTGGTTACTTCAAACAAAAATTAAAAGCCGGCGAAATTGGTTCGTCAACCATGCCGCATAAAGTAAACCCAATTGATTTCGAAAACTCCGAGGGTAACCTTGGCATTGCAAACGCAATATTTTCTCACCTCGCACAAAAATTACCGATCTCTAGATGGCAACGTGATTTAACGGATAGCACAGTCTTGAGAAATATGGGTGTCGGTTTTGCTTATAGTGAAATCGCCTATTCTTCTGTATTAAAAGGTCTAGGGAAATTAGAATTAAATGCAGCCCGACTCAATGAGGATTTAGATAACTCATGGGAAATTTTAGCTGAGCCAATTCAAACTATCATGCGTCGATACAATATCGAAAAGCCTTACGAAAAACTGAAAGACTTAACTCGCGGACAAAAAGTAACAGCTGAAATTTTAGAGGAATTTGTTAACAATTTAGATATTCCTCAAGAAGCCAAAGATGCTATGTTGAAATTAACTCCAGCGAACTATATTGGCAACGCGATAAAGCAAGCAAAAAACATTTAACGTATCCGCCTAGCCTTTTAAAAGGCCCAATCTAAGTAATAATGTGGTTCGGTGTAAAAAATTAAAATGCTTTGCCCGAACCGCTTCTGTTTTTAAGCAGCTCCTCATACATAAAGAGTATTTCTGTGGATATATTTGATCAACAAGACACGATAACCACGGAAATTTTTCTTAAAGATTACTGGCAAAAAAAACCACTTCTGATCCGTCAGGCATTTCCCAATTTTCAATCCCCTATTTCTGCTGATGAGTTAGCCGGATTATCCCTAGAAGAAGATTTAGAGTCGCGTTTAATTGTTCATACCGAACAAAAACATACTGAAGGTAATAGCTGGGAATTAAAACACGGGCCCTTTGAAGAAAATGTATTTGCTAACTTACCCGAAGATAATTGGACTTTACTCGTTCAAGGTATTGATACCGTCGATTCTCAAACCGCTCAGATTTTAGAATATTTCAAATTCATACCGAGCTGGCGCTTAGACGACATTATGATTAGCTATGCGACTGATCAAGGAAGCGTTGGCCCTCACTTTGATCACTACGATGTATTTTTATTACAAGCCGAAGGCGAAAGGCTGTGGAAGGTCGGTAACTTTTGCAATCAAGATCCAGACAATAAAACACCATTAGTCAAAAACTGTGATTTATCTTTGGTAAAAGAGTTTACGACCGACCAGGAATGGCTGTTACAACCAGGGGATATTTTATATTTGCCACCAAAGCTTGCTCACTGGGGAATAGCTCAAGGCGAATGTATGACTTTTTCAATTGGGTTTCGTGCTCCCAAAATCAGTGAAATGATTTCGGCCTATTGTGATGAACGACTACAGCAGCTAACACAAGATAACTTCTATGAAGACCCTGAAGATCTTCATCTATTTCAAAGTACACCTGGAGAAATTTCTGGCAACGCACTCGATAAAGTACAAAAAATGCTTCTCGATGAGCTTACGAATCCTGATAATATTGCAGCATGGTTTGGTCAGCATATTACAACACCAAGATACTCGCATCTCTTTAATGATAACGAAGAGGCTATAAATTTAAACGACTTTTCTGTTGATACCGTTTTGTCTCGTCAATATGGTAGTCGCTTCGCTTATAGTAAAAAAAGAAAAGCAACTACAGAAAACAACAGTGAGCCATGCCTTTTATTTGTTAATGGCAAACAATTTGAAGTGACTACTTCTCTTGCTACACTTTTATGTAACGAAAAAAGTTTCAAAATAAAAAAACTAAAAACATTTAATACTGATAACGATGTAAAAGTTATTGAGCATTTACTTGGAAATGAATTACTTCAAACAGATAACGAATCATTAAAACGCCAATCCCTTCCAAAATAAACTTAAGCAACCTGCAATGAATGAACTTCAACTGACAAATGTTCAATTTCAAACTGTTTTTTGATAAGAGACTTATAATATTCAGGTGATTCGGGAAATTCCACCACGATGGCTATCACTCCACAATAAATATTCGGTCCTGTTGCCCAGACATGCAAGTCCACTACTTTGCCATTATCTGATTCAATTATCTCAACAATTGTTTGACGCATTTTTTCCGGCGCTTGATGATCTAACAAAATCGTACTCGTTGTTTTTAATAAACCCCAAGACCATCGAGCAACTAAAACCGCACCCACAAAACCCATTACCGGATCAAGCCATGAGGCTCCGTAATATTTTCCGACAACTAATGCAACAATGGCCAATAAAGATGTCAGCGCGTCCGCTAGCACATGTAAATATGCCGAACGTAAATTGTGATCTTCATGATGATCGTGTGAATGGCTATGTTCGTGCTCGTGGACATGACCATCTTCATGTGTGTGATCGTGTGAATGTACTCCTAAAATAAAAACAGAGATGCCATTAACAATCAAACCGGCAATAGCTACCCAAATTGCTTGATCAAAAGAAATCGATACTGGTGATATTAATCGATGAGCACTCTCCCAAATCATCACGAAAGCAAAACCAGCTAACAAAATTGCGCCTGTATACCCTGCTAAGGTATTTACCTTTCCTGTTCCAAAACTAAAACGGGGATCATTCGCGAACTGACGTGCGTATCGATAGGCAAAATAACTGATACCTAATGCGATCGTGTGAGATGCCATATGTAAGCCATCGGCCAACAACGCCATTGAACCATAAGCAATGCCCGCTATAATTTCTACAATCATCATTAAGAAAGTGATTAAAATAACAATTAGTGTTCGCGACTCGCCAGGACGCTTTTGATCTTGCTTAAAAGTGTGAGAATGTTGCCATGAAGATAAATCTGTATTTTGCATTTGTTCAATAACTCATTGTAAAATTTGAATCATATGGTAGGCGATATCGACTAGACCGACAATCATTCTTGAGATATGTATGAAAGGCATATCTTTAACCCAATCAAAGACAATATATTTTAATAACCAGATATAAATATTATGGATTCTCTGAATCAATTACCCGTTCAAAAAGTCAGCTGGCAGTCACATAAAAAATTGTTACAGAAACTTCGACACAAAGTCTTTGTCGTTGAGCAGAACGTTCCTGAAAAAGACGAGTGGGACAATTATGATGAGTCTGCGATTCATTTTGCATGCATCAAAAAATCAAATTTAACACATGAAGAAGAGGCGATTGCGACAGCAAGATTATTATTAACTGGCCAAATAGGAAGAATGGCCGTGGCAAAAAAACACCGGATGATGGGGCTAGGCGGAAAACTATTGCAGTACATTATAGCAAGTGACGAAGCAAAAAATATTAAACTTTTATTTTTGCATGCACAAATATCCGCTATTCCTTTTTATGAAAAATTTGGTTTTGTCATAACAGACGATAAAGAATTTGAAGATGCTGGAATAATGCATAAAACAATGGAATATCATTATGTCTGAAATCGTTTCCCCAACCGATGAAAACCTCATTCAGCTTGAGGGCGAAGAATGCTTCTTAAAGCATGCTAAAAAAATAACGGCACAAGCCACAAGAGAAATCTGCATACTCAGTGATGAGCTAGATCGACCTATTTTTAATGAACAAGAGCTTGTTGATACTATGTCTGCATTTGTACGTAATAATAGAAATTGTACTATTAAGATACTTGTTAAAAACGTTAGGCCTATCGTTGAGCGTGGCCATTCTCTTCTTTTATTGGCCCGTCGAATATCAAGTAAAATCATTATTAAAAAGCTTTTACTTGATCCAAAAGACAACGCCATTGCTTATGTTATAGGCGACAAAAAACTTCTGCTGTATAAGCATAGCGACAAAGAATACACAGGGTTTGTAAATTACGCTGCTGGACCAGAATCTAAAAAATTACTTGAAGAGTTTGTTTATTTGTGGGAACAGCATAGTGTTGAAGACCCAGAGCTCAAGCAATTAACTATTTAGCAATCCACTTTTATATCTTCACCTGTTTATTTAAATACTAAAAACCCGTTATCTAAATTCATATTTCGTATCATGAGCTCGACAACGCGAGCCCATGATCTTTCAATCTTTATTCAACCATACAAAAAGCATTCAACTTATTGTCATCTAGATCACGAAAATACCCCGCGTAAAAACCGCTGTCATTCCCTTCTGGACGAAAGCCTGGCTTCCCTTCATCTGTACCTCCTAACTCAATCGCCTTGTTGTAAAAAGCTACCACCTGTTCTTGTGATTCCAAATACAACGCTACCATGACTCCATTTCCTACAGTCGCAGGTTCTTTATTAAAAGGAACTGATACTGCTACAGATGGAGCATCTGGTGTTGGCGCCCAAGCAACAAAATAATTTTCTTCCTCCATGAAACGACCTATACCCAATGAGCCAAATAGAGCGTCATAATAAGCAACGGCCCGTGGCAAGTCATTTGTACCAAGTGTTACGTATCCAATCATACATTTCCCCTTTCATTGTCAGTTGATTAAGGATGTAGGATAGCAAAAGCCTGCTGACAGCATGGTGTCAGTAGCCTTCCAGTAAGCTATCATTTCAAAAAGGATAGGAGTAAGTATGCGACGAGCAGACAGACTGATTAACATAGTTCACTTTCTGCGACAAAGACGTCGAGCGGTAACAGCTCAACGTATAGCTGAAGAATTCAGTATTTGCACGCGAACTGTTTATAGAGATATTCAATGCCTAATGGATTCTGGCGCACCTATTGTTGGTGAAGCTGGTGTTGGCTATATGATAGATAAACAATATTACCTACCACCAATCACCTTCGACGCTGATGAGCTAGAAGCTATTGGCCTGGGAATTAGCATGGTTCGCCAGTGGACAGATGAAAAATTTGCGAAAAAAGCCAGCAGCGCTTTTGAAAAAATACAAGCAGTTTTACCAACAAGTCTTCAGGGTGAACTACAGCAAATCACCACCTACTCAATGCCAAACCATCCTACATTACCATGGATAGTTAGTTTTTCAGATCTACGCGAATGTATCCGTACACAACGCAAAATTCATATTGATTATAGTGATGAAGCGCAACAAGATACGAGTCGTCTACTAAGACCATTGGCGCTAATCTTTTTTAGTCCAGTATGGTTATTGGTTAGTTGGTGTGAAAAACGCCAAGACTTTCGAAGCTTCCGACTCGACAGAATTCGCTCTGTAGAATATCGTGAAGAAACATTTAAAGACGACAAAGAAAAAAACCTAAAAGCCTATATGGCAATGTATTCAGATTGTAATAATTAATAAACACTCTCCTCTTTTTTATACTTCCATCTCACGAACCACCAACTCTCCGCATATGATTAATCAATCTGCTTAATCAAACGCGCCAATACTTTTCCGGGTCCAACCTCAGAAAATTCTGCATCACCTAAACTCTTTAAATAACGTACACTTTGCGTCCACTGTACTGACCCAGAAATTTGCTTTACTAACAATTCTTTTGCTACTGATTCATTATTAGCGGGATAAGGTTCCGCAGTAACATTAGCAACGGCCGGTGTATGTAATTCATTGAAAGTAAATTCCTTTAAGAATGATGCGAACTCATCGCCAGCAGACTTCATGTAGCGAGAATGAAAAGCAGCACTAACAGGTAATACTTTATACAATTTTACGCCCGCATCCTTAAACGCACTTTCCGCTTGATTCAATTGATCTACAGGACCAGAGATAACTGTTTGTGACGGAGAATTGAAGTTCGCGATATCAATACCATCGAAATTATTATCTACTAATACTTGTTGTATTGCATCGGCATCGATACCAATAATAGCAGCCATGCCGCCATCACGAGCCTGCGCCATTAGTTCACCACGTTTTTGTACGAGTTTTAATCCCGTTAAAAAGTCAAAAGCGCCAGCGGCTAATAAAGCGTTATATTCTCCTAAGCTATGTCCTGCAACATATTCAGGTTTTCCACCCTCTTTCATCGCATTGTAATAATTTAAAGCATTAACAACATACAATGCTGGTTGAGTGAATTGCGTTTGACCTAACAGATCATTGGGATCGTTCAAGCATAAATCACGCATCGAGTAACCGAGTATTTCATCGACTTGAGGCTCCACGGAAGTGTACTCAATGACACTATCAAATAAATCGCCACCCATACCTTTTACTTGAGACCCCTGCCCCGGAAATACAAATACTTGCATAGTCGTTACCTTACTGTTTTATTCATTATTAATTGCTAGTGAGAAACTTATCTTTCTATAAAAATTACGAGATATAAAAAAAGCCCCATTAAGGAGCCTTTATTTACACTGTTCATTAACTAAGAGAATTTTATCTCTGAACTGTCAAATTGTATAGCGTTAACAGTTCAACGAGAAATGCTCCACCGTGTTGTAGTAATAACTTTCCGTATATAGTTAGCCTTGTGCTTTCTTCTCTATACGACGAGCATGTAACCGGGGTTCTGTGTAACCATTTGGTTGTGATGTTCCATCAAAAACTAAATCGCATGCTGCTTTATATGCAATGCTAGTTTCAAAATTACCCGCCATTGCCTCGTATGAAGGATCGCCAGCATTTTGCCCATCAACAACGGCTGCCATACGTTGCATAGTTTCATGAACCTGTTCTTCTGTACAAATTCCGTGATGCAACCAATTTGCAATGTGCTGGCTAGAAATTCGTAGTGTTGCACGATCTTCCATTAATCCAACATTATGAATATCAGGAACTTTCGAACAACCGACACCACTGTCAATCCAACGTACAACATATCCCAAGATGCCTTGAGCATTATTATCTAACTCGCTCTGAATCACGTCAGCGGCCAATGTTCTACCTTGCTCCATGATGGGTAATGTCAAAATATCATCGACGTTTGCTGGCGCACGAGATTTTAATTCTTCCTGACGAGCAATAACATCAACCTTGTGATAATGCATAGCATGAAGTACGGCGGCTGTTGGCGAAGGAACCCAGGCTGTGTTTGCTCCCGATTGAGGATGTGCAACTTTTTCTACCATCATTTTCGCCATCAAGTCTGGCATTGCCCACATACCTTTACCGATTTGTGCTTTGCCTTGTAAACCACACGCTAAACCAACATCAACGTTATTATCTTCATAAGCTTTAATCCACGCTGTGCCTTTCATTTCACTTTTTGGAATCATTGGGCCCGCTTCCATACTCGTATGAATTTCATCGCCGGTGCGATCCAAGAAGCCTGTATTAATAAATGCAACACGTGTTTTTGCTGCACGAATACATTCTTTTAAGTTGACCGTTGTGCGACGCTCTTCATCCATGATGCCGACTTTAATTGTATCTTCTTTTAGGTCTAGAGCTTTTTCAACACGACCAAACAATTCACAAGCAAAAGCCACTTCCTCTGGGCCATGCATTTTTGGTTTAACAATATAAATATTTCCGTTGCGAGAATTCGTTAAAACATTTTTCTTGTTAACGTCCAAAGATGAAATCGCAACAGTAATCATTGCATCCATAATGCCTTCATAAATTTCTTCGCCGTTTTTATCAAGAATAGCATCGTTACGCATAAGATGACCTACGTTACGAACAAACAATAAGCTACGGCCATGAAGTGATAACGTTGATCCATTGGCGGCCGTATATTCACGATCAGCGTTTAAAATACGCGTCATGGTTTTACCGCCTTTATTAAACGATTCCGATAAATCACCATTTAAAAGACCCAACCAATTTTTATACACTTCGACTTTATCTTCAGCATCAACAGCAGCAACAGAGTCTTCACAATCCTGAATGGTTGTAACGGCTGACTCCATTAATACATCTTTAACACCAGCCTTGTCTGTTTGACCGATTGGTGATGACGGATCGATTTGAATTTCAAAATGTAAGCCATTATTTTTTAACAATATAGCTTCAGGAGAAGACGCGTCACCCGTGTAACCGATAAATTTTTCCGGTGATGCAAGAGAAGTTTTTTCACCATTCGATAATGTGATTGCTAATGCGTTGCCAGCAACTGTGTAAGCCGTCGCATCCTCATGTAAAGCATTTTTTAGTGGAGCGGCTTCATTTAAAAACTGACGCGCGAGTGCAATAACCTTGTCACCGCGAATAGGGTTATAACCACCGGCACGAGTTGCACCACCGTCTTCTGAAATAGCATCCGTTCCATATAATGCGTCGTACAAACTTCCCCAGCGAGCATTTGATGCATTTAAAGCAAAGCGTGCATTTTTAACCGGTACTACCAATTGCGGCCCTGCTTGAGTTGAGATTTCAGTATCGACATTTTGTGTCGTCACAGTTAAGTCACCACCATCAGCTACGAGATAACCAATCTTTTGCAAGAATGTTTTGTAGTCAGCAAACTTAAAATCACCAGCGTTAGCTTTATGCCATGCATCAATTTTCGCCTGCATATCATCACGCTTCTTTAACAGCGCTGTATTCTTTGGTGTTAGATCGTTAACGATAGATTCAAAACTACTCCAGAAAGCATCTTCACCCATTCCAGTTTTTGGTAACACGGATGTATTTATAAAGTCTGCAAGCTGAGTGGCAACTTGTAATCCGCCTATCTGAATACGATTAATCATATCTTTTACACCTTAAATTAATATATTGAAATTTAATCAGTTACTGGCAAGGTTTAGCCGAAACACTTGAATCCGCTATAACTTTCGTGATCGCCTGATAAATTTTATCTGCCATTAGGCGACTATAATAATCGTTGGGATGACCGTCATTTTTAATAATCAGGTTTTCTTTGTAGTAATTTTCGAACTCAGCCTCAGTTAATGTTGAATCAAAATCCGCTGGGCTAATCTCAAATAGAAAAAAATCATTATCTTCACTTAACTTGTTAGATAACTTTTTATATAGCTCTTTACCTGCCGGGGTAAAATCTGCGTTCCTAACAAAAAAAATCAACTTGAAATCATGTTGTTTACTTAAAGCAATTAATTCATCTAAATATTTCTGTTGTTTAGAAAAATGAATTTCAAATTGATCAACTTGCTCCCCTAGAGCTGGGCCGCCCCCTTCTTTTTTACTCGAAAAATATTTTGTCTTGGCAGCAGTCAGGATATATTGGCTTTTTCTAAGAATATACCCCAAAACATTGTCGTAATTAAGGATAGCCTTTTTCTTTAGATCACTATTTACCCAATTTTCTCGCTCAGCTTTTCCTTCAACAGGAGGATAAAACCAAAAGTCTCCATGAGACATTGGTATAAAAACAATTTCGGGAGAGAAACTCTCAGCATAAATAGAAATAAAATTAGACCACTGATATAAGCCCCAACCAGGAACTCCTCCATTATAAATTTCTGCTGCTACAGATTGCTTTTCAAATTCAGTATTTACTAAAGATGACCATACCATTTGATCACTCAACCCCTCACCAAAAGCGCTTGAACTTCCGGTTGAAAGAATCCTTATTTTATCACAAGATAAAACCTGCCCCTCGCCACGTGTGCCCAGCTCATTAATCGCAATCTTGTATGATCGACGACTCATACCCTGAGTCCAGATATATCCTTCCTGATTTTTAACTGGTTTGTGAAACAAAACATCGTGAGTTTCATACAATAAAACAGAGCCGTTATGCAACAATGAAAAATCAAATTTTCCAATAATTAGGAAAACAATAAATATTACTAAAGAATGTAAAACTATACTCTTAAACATAAAGCCCTCCTAAAATTGAAAATAAATAAACCCTTGAGATTCACTTGCACCATAGACAAAAATCAAATAGATAATTATCGCTATTATTACGTCGCGCATTAACACCGGAAGCCTATAGAAGAAATCAAGACGGTCGGAAGAAAACTGCCAAATCTGTACAGCCAAAATAGGCCATAAATACATAATCAACTCAGAGCACATGGGTAACAAGTTTTTCTCTTGAAAGCTCCAATTTAAAAACAGACTCTGAGTCATAACACTTATTTGTGTGAATGAGTCAGCCCTAAAAATTAACCAACCGTAACATGCAAAAATATACATGAGTAATATAGATAAACTGATTGTAATAATATTATTCTTATAAGGTATAAACCGACTAAAATATCTATGAATGCACAGCAAAGCGCCTTGATAAAAACCCCAAACAATAAATGTCCAAGCCGCTCCATGCCACAAGCCGCCAAGAACCATAGTTGCCATTAAGTTTATATAAGTTCTAGCTTCGCCTTTTCGGCTACCGCCTAACGGGATATACAAATAATCTCTTAACCACGTTGATAGGCTAATATGCCATCTTCGCCAAAAATCAGATGGGTTTCTTGCAAAATATGGAAGGTTGAAGTTTAACCGGAGTTCAAATCCTAATAACTTTGAAATACCACGAGCAATATCTGTATAGCCAGAAAAATCACAATAAATTTGAAACGAAAAAGCAATAAGAACAACAGCAATTTCTGGTGCTGATAAGGTAGCGTAATTTGCATAGCCTCTATCAACTAATACTGCCAGATTGTCCGCAACATAAACCTTTTTAAATAACCCCCAAAAAACTAGCCAAGCTCCCTCTTTAGTTTGCTCCCAAGAGAATTTTCGTGATTGTAAAATTTGAGGTAATAAATTTGATGCTCGTTCAATTGGTCCAGCCACCAACTGAGGGAAAAATGAAACGAATAGAGCGAAATCGAAAAAATGATGCGTCGGCTTTAACTGTTTACGATAGATATCTATCGTATAAGTCATTGTTTGAAAAGTATAAAACGATATACCTACAGGTAGTATGACATTTAACTCAAACCATGACGGGGTATAACCGACAGTGCCAAGTAAGCTGGCAAATGAATCAGAGAAAAAATTAAAATATTTAAAAAAGCCAAGAAAAGATAAGTTAACTATAACACTAAGAGCAACAAATTTTTTCTTTGTGACTTGCTCTTTCGAACTTTGAACCTTGAGACCGCAGTAATAATCCAAACAAGTTGAAATCATTATCAGTGATAAAAAACGCCAATCCCAACACCCATAAAAAAAATAACTTGCTAATAGTAATAAGTGATTTTGATTACGATGATTTAACCGCCAATAAACAATATAGACAAAAAGAAAAAAAGCAAAGAAGGCGAAGGTATTAAACAGCATTTAAAACTCACTTAAACAAACTAGTTAACTACCAAAAATGCTGTGCTCATATTATATTGGTAGCCGGACATCCATTTACTTCTAGCTGTCCGTTTCTTAATTATTGCAACTATCTATACATCCACAAAGCTATACCGAACTTAAGATTTAGGTGCGAGCATGGCTAAAATTAAGGGCCGAATTCTAATAGTTTAAGGACTATTTCTCTAGCTATTCACTATGATGATCGCTATCAACCACATGAATGAATCTATACAGCTTATAGATAGAACTTATAACAGCTGGAACTGCACTTAGAATACAAATTAGATGGTTTTACCAATACTGGTGACTAGTCGACGAATCCACTGATGAGCTGGGTTATGTTGCAGCAAAGGACTCCAAGCCATTTTTAATTCAAACGTTGGAATTTCAAAAGGTGTAGGCAAGGCAACCAAGCGTGGGTTATTTTTTTGTAAATCAGCCGCTTTTTGAGGAATAGTAACTACTAAGTCTTTCTGCTCGGCCAATAACATTGCGGCCTGATAGTGACGAGTAAAGACTGAAATCTCTCTCTTTTTACCCTGTTTTCGTAAAACCTCATCGACCCAGCCAAGCCTCTGGGAGTCTTTGGGGTTAATGCCCACTCCTACACCCATTCCAGTCTTACTTACCCAGACATGCTGGGCACTTAAATAGGCGTCGAGATCAAAGTTTTCTCTGATGGGATTATCCACACTCATTAAACAAGCATATTTGTCTTCCCATACGGTTGTCTGATGAAACGATTGCGGCATAGTATCAAAACGGTTAATCACCATATCAACACGACCCTGCTCCACATCTAAAAAGCTCACATCGCTAGGCGTTAAAATATCTAAACAAACTTTCGGGGCTTGCTCCCGCAACTCACGTAATAGTGCTGGCAGAAGTGTTGATTCGGTATAATCACTCGCCATAATACGAAAAACACGATCACTAGCACTTGGATCAAAAGCAGTCTGTGGTTGTACGGCTTTTTCAATATTAACGAGTACCTCCCTTACCAGTGGCGCCAATTGACTGGCACGTTCCGTTGGTGTCATTCCCTCGCTAGTACGCACCAACAAAGGGTCGTCAAATAGCTGTCGCAAACGTCGCAGGCCATTACTCATGGCGGGTTGACTGATACCAAGCTGACTAGCGGCTTTCGTCACATTACGTTCACGAAGGAGTACATCAAGGTAAACAAGAAGGTTAAGATCTATGCGATTAATGTTCATAATGGCTGTATTTTTCTAATCGTAAATGAAGAAATGGGATTCACCGAAATAATACCGAAGATAAAAACTATAAATTAGCTAAATCATTGCACAGTTTATAGACTCCCACAATCAAAATTTCACATCCGTCGTTTTTTTGGTCTCAGTTGCACTCTGTCACGCTTCTCTTAGTACAGAAAGAGCAAACTTAGAAATATCCATAAACAGATTTCTACCTATTTAAATAAAGGATCAATCATGTCTGATTATCAAAAACAAATAGACGAGCTAGCGTCTAAAACAAGCAGCAACAAAAGTTGGAGTGCTATCACTCCTGAAAACGCTGTTCGCATGCGTCTTCAAAACCGTTTTAACACGGGCTTAGACATCGCAAAATACACTGCGAAAATTATGCGCCAAGACATGGCTGACTACGATGCTGACAGCAGTCAATACACCCAATCATTAGGTTGCTGGCACGGTTTTGTTGGTCAACAAAAAATGATCGCTGTTAAAAAACATCACGGCACGACTAGCAAACGCTACCTATACCTTTCTGGTTGGATGGTTGCAGCTTTACGTTCTGACTTCGGCCCTCTTCCTGACCAATCAATGCATGAGAAAACATCTGTTTCTGGCTTGATCGAAGAGCTATACACATTCTTAAAGCAAGCTGATGCTCGTGAATTGCGTCATATCTTCACAGCTCTTGATGCTGCTCGTGCTGCTGGCGACAAGAAGAAAGAAAAAGAATTAATTGATCAAATTGATAACTTCCAAACTCACGTTGTGCCAATCGTGGCTGATATCGATGCGGGTTTTGGTAATGCAGAAGCTACTTACTTACTTGCTAAGAAAATGATCGAAGCAGGCGCTTGCTGTATTCAAATTGAAAACCAAGTGTCTGATGAAAAACAATGTGGTCACCAAGACGGTAAAGTCACTGTTCCTCATGAAGATTTCCTAGCAAAAATCAACGCTGTTCGTTACGCGTTTTTAGAGTTAGGTGTTGATGATGGCGTTATCGTTGCCCGTACTGATTCACTAGGTGCTGGCCTTACTAAACAAATCGCTGTGACTCGCACTCCTGGCGACTTAGGTGATCAATACAACAGCTTCTTAGATGTTGAAGAAGTTGACGCATCTTCTATGAAAAATGGTGATGTTGTTATCAATCGTGGTGGCAAGCTTGTTCGTCCTAAGCGTTTAGCATCTAACCTTTTCGAGTTCCGTAAAGGTACAGGTATTGATCGTGTTGTTCTTGATTGTATTACTTCTTTGCAAAACGGCGCTGACCTTCTTTGGATTGAAACTGAAAAACCACACGTTGGACAAATCGCAGAAATGGTTAACAAAATCCGCGAAGTTGTTCCAAACGCGAAATTGGTTTACAACAACTCTCCTTCTTTCAACTGGACTTTAAGCTTCCGTCAACAAGCATTTGATGCAATGAAAGAAGCTGGCAAAGATGTTTCTGCTTACAACCGTGATGACTTAATGAACGTAAGCTATGACGATAGTGATCTTGCGAAAGAAGCGGATGTTAAAATCCAAAACTTCCAAAAAGACGCTGCTCGTGAAGCAGGTATTTTCCATCACCTTATCACTCTTCCAACTTACCACACTGCTGCATTGTCTACTGACAACTTGGCAAAAGGTTACTTCGGAGCTGAAGGTATGTTGGCTTATGTTGCTGGCGTACAGCGTAAAGAAATCCGTCAAGGTCTAGATTGCGTTAAGCATCAAGACATGGCTGGTTCTAACATCGGTGATGACCATAAAGAGTACTTCGCTGGTGAGGCTGCACTAAAAGCGTCTGGAGAAGACAACACAATGAACCAATTCGATTAATATTTATTTCGAAAAAGTTCTATAAAAAAGGCGATCAAATGATCGCCTTTTTTATTTTTAGATACCGAAAATAATCTTCTACCTATCTGCAGGATGATTCACCCCATCATTTGTTGCTACATTCTCAATATCGAATGGATTTACGCCTTCTAAACAACCAATATTAAACCCATATTCATTTGGGTTCGAACGCCTTTGATGATGCGTATAAATACCGCAGTTAGAACAAAAATAATGCTTGGCCGTATTGGTATTGAACTGATAAAGCTTTAAATATTCCTTCCCTTTGATTATTTTTATTCCTGACAAATCAACCGAGCCAACGACAGCTCCCTTTCTCCGACAAATCGAACAATCACACCGACGTGGATTTTCAATGCCATGAGGTAGCGACAATTCCAACTCTACAGAACCGCAATGGCATGTGGCTTTGTGTTTTTCTTGTATTTTCGTCTTGCCAACCTGCTGCATAATCTCTCCAATTTAAAGAACGCCCTTTGCTATACTACTTTGAAAAAGTGATTAAATATTTTTAGGTTTGGGGAACCCTCGCGGCATCTTTTTACCATTCATCATCTTACCCATCCAGGTGGAACGGACAAACCAATAGTAAGTTGTCAGTAAAAGTATAAACGTAGAGATAACAATCAACGAAAATTTAATTGCCCAGTGTAAATTAATATCCATCAGCAATACTTGAAACGCTAAACAAGTGGAATATGCAGTACATAAATCCAATAAGATGCATCAGCTAAATATCTCATAATGATATTTTCATTCTTAAAAAATAATATCCTTAAAACACAATGTTGAATATCACGCCAAAAATAACACGTTAATGCTCAGCACAAATAATTTCATTTATTACTTGAAGCCAAGTACATGAATTCCACTGAAATATTAACTTATTCATATATTCCAACTTCGGTAGTACTTATAAGTAATGTAATTAAAACATAATAATCTATAGCAAAGTCATCAAACAGAGGTAATATATCTCACTCGGATATTTGATTTACGTGAACAAGGAAGCATTTATGTTCACGCTATAATAATTATAAATCCCTCTAAAACATAAAAGGATCCCTAAAATGTCTTACCCTTCGCTAAAATTTATTAAAACTTTAACTATACTCAGTAGCTTTATTTTATGTGGAATATCCACTCAAGCATTTTCTGATAATAATAAAAAAGTCACTCAAGCAGAATTTAAAGCTTTAAAAAAGAAAGTGAGAAAGCTCAAACAAAACGTCAATCAACTGGAACAAGACTTAAACACTGTTTTGGAAGCTCAACTTCCAGCTAGCGTAGATATTGATTGTGATGCTGGCGACTCGATCTCAGCCCAACTCACAAATCATGAGAATTCTAATACGCCGTTAACTTTAAATATTTCAGGAACCTGCATTGAAAATATTGTTGTCATTCGTAGCAATGTCACTTTTAATGGAGTGGATTCATCTTCAACAATTCAAGCGCTAAATCCCAATATTTCTTTATTTGCTGTCAGTCGTGGCATTGGTAATATTGAGGTTAACGACCTTAACTTCAGCGGGGGGCTCTACGGCCTTATCGCAACAAAAAATTCGCAACTTTCAATCAATCGCTCTGACATTAGTCTCGCCACTTTTGGTGTTGTTTCTGTTGACTCATCCAGTGTTGAAGTCAGCGACTCGCGGATTCACGATAACACTAACTCCGGTGTTTTAGTTACTATCAATGGCGTCATTAATTTACGAAATAACACAACTGTCGATCTCAATCCGACAGGTATAGTTGCCCAAACAGGTGGGACAGCCTATGTAACAAGTACCCAGTCAGATGGTTCAGTGGGTGTTGGGTCAACAATTATGGCAAACAATACCGGCATTGCTGCTTACTCCGGAAGTATTATTCAGTTACGAGATTCAAGTGTCAGCGGAAATAACAATCTTGGTTTCTACCTTGTTACCAATAGCGTTGTGCATTTTCTTTCGACAGAAAACGGAACAGGAAATACAGTAAGCAATCAGAATATTGGTTTGTATGCGCTAAAAAATACCAGCGTAACATTCGGCGACACGGTGAATTCATTCGAAAATAACACCACATTCGCTTTGTACTGTCACCCATCTACTTCTTATATGGTCTTGGGTAGCCCAGTAGGAACATTACCAGGTTTGTTTTCAGGAAATGGGAACAACATCATTAACTGTTCAAATAATTAGTAGCCATAAAAAAAGCGGCGGTTTATTCCGGCGCTTTTTTAACCTTCGAATATCAAAAAAATTAATCATTCTCCTTTAGAGCTGTTTCAGGCTTAATATAACCCACTCCTAGCAACAACAACCCTACCGCAATAAATGACACGATACGTTCAACCGTGCCGCTGTTAGCAAGATCAATCACAAATAATTTTAGTACAACTACTGAAAATAATACGATACCCAAAATCCAGAATTCTTTTTTGACAAACCTTTTCGCCAAAACAAATAACCCTATACCAAGCATCGCCCAAAAAATTGAAATACACATTTGGACTAGATCGCTATTAAATAATGCATGTGATCTAAAAGGAATATCGGCGAAGACGTGTAACGTTCTGAGTAATAATGTATTGAGAAATATAAACAGCAAACCGACTAATGCAATCCATCCAGTTTTTACGTCGGGAAGAAATTTAGTTTCTCTGAAATGATTCTTCCACCAATAAGCAGCGAACAATATAATGGCTATTTGCCACAAGCCCAATGGGTTTAGCAATGGAATATAAGGCAGTGGTTTAACATTAGGAATCAAGAAACAACAGCTAATGAAATTCAAAAACAATACGACAAATAAAATACCTGCAACAGTTTCTTGATACAGCGAATTAACCTCCATTTTCCAAAAACGAATTTTTAGAATCAACCAAATGGCAAAAAATGAAACAAGGCCAACACCTATATTTTGCCACACTGGGTTATATGTCACTTCATTGATTTGCCACCAAACCTCCCAGCTCGCCAATAGTACGCTAAGCAAAAATGTCGTTCCATGCCAAAGCCGCTCAAATGATTTTAATTTCCCTACAAATAAATCAGCTTTGTTATACATCCAATACAGACAGACAATGGTTAAAGGCCACGCTAACCATCCATAATTTTCTGACGGATGGTCAATAAAGTAATCACTGGCCAGCGTAAGCAAGCAGCTAACAGGTAACAACATAAACAAGATAGGTGTTAATTCGTCCCATTTAAAATGCTTACGCAGAATCTGTAAAACTAAACATGAAAACGCTACAAAAATTAAAGTAGCACTGGTAATAAACTGCTTATCGATATGAGCTTCAAGTTGCCACAATCCTCCAACGAACCACCATAGTACAGCCCAACAGAGTAGTCCGTTCGATAAACTTCCAAACTGATACTTAGTAGCCCACGTTTTACTTGCTTCATTACGAAGCAGTAAAGCAGCAAAGAAACCAACCAAAGAAATACCGGCCGCGGTTAAATAGGCAGGATTGAAAAACAGTTGCTCACCAGCATCGGGCAGATCTAAAACCCAAAAAACACCAGCACCGATTTGCGCAAGAATGGCTAAGAGACAACCCCATATTCTTTGTTGCCGTACAGCCAACCACAAAGCCCCTACTCCCTCTAGCGCCCAGAGTAATGCAGAAACATCATAATCAAAGGCAAACGGAATAGAGAGCGATACAAAAATACAGCCGATGGCTAAAAAAGATTCTCGTAGTAATATTGAACGCTCACTGAATAATCGCCATCGTGCAGCAACAACCAACAAATAAAATAATCCGAAACCTAAAGAGCTCCAAGCCAAACCGTATTCAAAGCGCTCAACCAACACACTCTGCAAAGCAAATGCGATAACCGGCGTGCCATAAACCAGTGGGCCGTCGAGAACATTGTTATGGGCCCACTGTTTTCGTAAAGCGAAAATCATGACCACTGCCACATAAAAAACAAAATATAGCAGTAAAAATGGCTCTGTACTGGCGAACAACTCAGCACTGTATTGCGTAACACCCCAAACGCTACTAATAATAAACGTAAACGCAAAACCCATTAACGTTAACGATCGCCACGCTTTAAACCAAACAATAGATAAGATACCGACATTTAAAATGGCGTAATAACCAAACAACATCACATGGCTACCACTTCCTGTTGAGGCTAAAATAGGAGACAAAAATCCTCCTAGTATTCCAAATATTGCTAAAGATTTAGCATCTTGCTTTACAGACAATAAAGCGGCAATCAAGGAAAGAACAAACAGCAAACCAAAACCAAGCGACGGCGATATTACTGAATACATCTTCATAGCAGCGAAAGTAACGAGGTATAAAATACCGATAGCAGCGCCCTGCAAGAGAACAGAGAAGCCGGGTCGAGATTTTTTCATTCGCCAGCCAATAAAAAATAGTACGAGTCCGCCTACGACCACACTCAACAACCTGACTTCAATTGAGACAGTCACATTAGCGGATGCATATTTTAATAAGAAAGCAACGCCAAAAAATAATATCACAACACCGACTTTTGTCATCACGCTGGTTTTTTCTAGTAAATTATTAACAAAGTCAGGAAGTTGAATATCTATTTTTGGGGAAAGAATATTCGAAGAATTTTTGGAATCTGAATCTTGTTTAGACTCTGCTTGTCGAGCCTTAGCTCGCTCTATGGCCTGAAGATAAGCATCTTCTTGCTTACCGGATGGTTTTACGACCGACGAACTGAGAGTCTGATTACTCTCTTTTGCGATTGAATTGGATACACCTAAATGATGAGACGATTCATCGGTAACTTGAGATTCAAGATGAGCGGATACTTCATGGTTGGAATTATTTGACGCTTCAGAATTAACTGGCGATACATTCTTATTTTGATCTGTGGGTTGACGAAGATCTGTTAACGATTTTGAAATCAGTTTTAACTTTTCATCTTGTTTTTTTAAATTATCAGCTTGCTCTAAAACCTTTCCTACGAGCCAACCCACTACCCCGCCCATTATCCCACCGAATGCTCCCATAAATGAAGCACCAACCAACAACCCCAAGACGACCCCAATAACCACGCCCATTCCACATCTCCATTTTTCGCTTTATCGTTGTTATTATTGAATCAATATATTATTAAAACACTACTTTACAGCTAGTTTTCTATACCCAGTAACAGACTTTAGCAATATTTTTTAATTATATTTTTCGTAGATTAAAAAAAAATTCCATGTTGTTGCAAGATCATAAACTGCAAGGATCTCACCATTCATCATCGAAACTGCAACTCTTTAAACCGAGCCTACAAGCTGTGGCTTATCCGTTACTAATGCCTCCATGTAACATCCGTAAGTTTCAAAAAGAACAAATCTCTTGCTAAGAATTTCTCAGGAAAAAAAAGTTTAAAGCCACCTTTTAAAATTGCATACATATGATCTTGAGGAATTTTGCTTTTAATGGCTTCAATATTGCTCATCACAAGGCCTTAATTGAATCAAAGGGTTTTTATTAGCAAACCAAATTTCAAGATTTACCGGATTATATCTATTGTGTATACAAAACCAAAAAAATCTAGCAAGTGGTTAAGCAAATAGCCTAAGTTTTTCATCAGATGTGGACTATATCGACAAATCAGAATGATGTGTATCGAGAAGAGCTATGAATACCATCTAATATCCCTAAAAATAAACGCATACACTGTGCTCTAATTCGCATTTTTATTTCTCGCTCTACACAACGCCCAATGTATTGATACAATACATATTTTTTAGGGGAATTATTATGACAGCAGTATCAAGTTATAATCTTGAAGGAACGAATAACGACGAGTTATTAGCCTCTTTTCATGAAAACGTGGCATCTATTCAAAGCGAACTCATGGAACAGATCACAGAAGCACAGAACACTGGCGAAATGGATCGTGTAATGGCTATCAGCCAACAAATGCGCGAAGAGATTGAATCCTTGTCTGCTGAGTATAAAGAGCGTGTAGAAACTTTATATCTTACCAACACGACAGATAAAGATTCAGGATCCACTCAAGAAAACACTCCCAAACTTTATTTGTTCGACTGTGAGTTGGACTTAGACAGTACGGTATACGATGGTGACCGTGATGGTTTTCTGGAATTAGAAGCCGATCCTGACATACAAAAAGCTCAACAATCGATGGAAGAACATTTTGGGCAATACAATTCACGAAAACAATTATTAAAAAGCAGCTTGAAAATGACCAAAGCGATGGCTCCACATATCTATGAGATAGGAGATCGCTGCAAAAAAGTCTTAGGCGTAAATAATGTTAATTTGGAATTTTACGTTTATCAGGAAGATAAATTTAACGCGAGTATCTATCCGCCCAGCGACGATAAAATTTTTATTATTTTATCATCTGGTTTACTAGAACGATTTACAGATGATGAAATCTGTTTTGTTATTGGCCACGAATTGGGGCATATGTTATTCACTCATCATAAATACCCCGCTAACTCGATCATGGACTTTGGCAGAGATTACTTATCACCCATGCATGCTATTCGATTATTTTCTTGGGGAAGATCAGCAGAAATTTCCGCCGACCGTATTGGTTTAATTTGCTGCCAAGACTTTACGAGTGCTGCACAAGCTTTCTTTAAACTGTCTTCAGGTGTTACAAGCAATTCACTTTCGTTTCATTTAGATGAATACATTAAACAATTCTCGGACTTAAACGCTGAAATGATAGGCGAACAAATGGATCCTCAAGATTGGTACAGCACTCATCCGTTTAGCCCACTCCGCATAAAAGCATTGGATATATTTTATCGTAGTCATACTTATGGCGAATTGACTGGAGATAGTGCAAATAAAGAATTTACAGAAGAAGAGATGGAACAAGAGATTTTTGACTTCATGTCTCTAATGGAGCCGGCTCATTTAGATCGCAATGCGGAAATGAGCCAAGAAATTCAAGAATACTTGTTTTTATCTGGTTATTTAATTGCCATGGCCGATGGCAAAGTCGATGAGCTAGAAATTCAAACCCTCGGGAAAATAGTTGATAAAGATGTTTTTTCTAACTGTTTAAAATCAGTAACCACTCTAAACGAAGAAGAAATAAAACAAGAAATTTCAAACTTAGTTGATGACCTGCACACGTATCTAAGCCCAATGCAAAAACATAATATGATTCGTGATCTTTGCTTGGTCGCTAGTGCCGATGGAGAGATTCATCAAAAAGAATTACAAGTGCTTCACGATCTTTGTTATATGCAAAATATACATCCGGATTTTGCCGATCAAATTTTGCATGATAGCAAGGCCGAATTGGATTAAGCTGTCATTAAAAACACCAATCAGTCATCGTTAGTTTTTTGTGTGATTTTCTTGAGGAGACGCAGACAATTTGTCTCCCCAAGACTTTTCATAAAACGGTTTTGTTTGATTGATAAAATATTGGCTTATACCTTCTTCGCCTTTAGATACCACACACAAATCAACAGACTCCCCTTTTGGGGCTGAATCGGCTGCAACATTACCCGCTTCTCGCATGATTAGCTCCAATTGTTGATCATTGAAAACTTCTACCACCTTAGCCTCTTCGTTTTCAATAAATTCAATACCGACGATAAGATGAGGCTTGTCATCAATTGATTGATCATGCATCAACGCTAAATACGCATTCTTAACTATTTTATGTTTTGCAAATAACTGCGTTAAAGAATCAATCATCTTAGAAGGAATATCAGATGGCTGACCTAATAACACATGCGTATCCTCTTCAACAACGCGCTGATTCGAAGGCTGACTTAACCCTACAGATAAAAGATGTTCGATTTCATCCGGAATGAATTCTTTTCCATGATCCGACTTAGGGTTTAAAAACAAAACTGCGCCCAATGTCATTTCAAACAAAGAACTTGTCGGGATCGCTAAATAAGATTGCTCGCTATCAATTGATTTTTGTAACACTTCAATTGAGGTGAAAAATGGAATCACAGGTGAGCCATCAGGTTTTTCCCAGTTAACAATATTAATGCTGCTTCCTGCAGTTAATTCAACTTCTCCAGGTTTATCTGGAATAGTTCCAGTGTTACCCAGAATATATATTGTCGACGACATCAAGACAGAGCAAAATTCAGGACGGTGGGCTGGCTCAGTAGACGCTAATCGCAATAATCTTTCGAGTTGATTCTCTTCAGCTTGATTCACTCTGACATATCCATATTCATATTTTCTTCGAATTAATTATTCAACGGCAGGTCGGCTGTCGATCATTATTTTATCTAACTTCTTTTGTGCTTCTGAAGGCGTCTTGAAATCTTTTGGTTCGAGCATTTCACATTCATCATTAACCATTTGCTCAATGGTGACGGGATAATGTCGACAGTCTTCTGGTCGATCATAATAAATATCGCAGGTGTATTTGTTATCTGGGCTCTTTCTTAGCCAAGGACACAATTCTATTTGTTTGCCTGTGACGGGGTCAAACCAAATTTCTCCTTTGCGAACGTATTTGTAAATATCAGGACGCATCATGTCCCACAACTCAATATCACTAACGGACGCGGATAAATCGCCATTGCTGTATTTTATGCAGCATTTGCCACAGGAATTACACTCTTTCATCATTAATAATTTATAGGTGCAATATTTAAGTAATCGACTTTAAAAAACTATCGATTTCTTTATTCACTATTTCAGGCGCTTCAAGAGCTGCCAAATGTCCTACTCTGGGTAACACTTTAAAAATAGCATTCGGGATGGAATCGGCCATCGCTTTTGTTTCGTCAACACTAAACGTTCTATCTTCTTTCCCTGTCACTACAAACACTGGTGTTTGAATTGTCTGTAGTAATGCATGTTGATCCTCCCTCATAGGCACAACACTTTCAATCGCCCAGCTCACAGATTTAGGATCAACACGCTTCACGATTGACTTAATATATTCCACGACTACAGGTTTTGTATTTTCTGTCGTTTCACCTGCAAAAGCTTTTACAGATAATTCAACTAACGAGTCAGGATATTCATCTAGATCTCTTAACAGTGATACTGATACCGCATATTCTGATTTTTGTTTTTCACTAGCAATCGACGCCGTACAATTCATCAATACAGCTGCCCGTGTTCTCTCAGGATATAAAGCAGCAAAAACACCGCCCATCATTCCGCCCCAAGAGTTACCGAGTAGCACACACTCATTAATATTCAGCGCATCAAGAATTTCTTGTAAACATTTCGCGCAATCTTCCATTGTGAATACTTTGTCCAATAGTTCACTCTCACCATGTCCGGGAGAATCAATTAAAATCATTTGATAAGAATCACCAAAATACTTGGCTTGCCCTTCCCACATCAAGCCAGACATCATTAAACTGGGCCAGCAAACCATCGCCGGTCCTGATCCAGTCATATGAACATTGATTTTACCAAGTAGTGTTTGAATTTTTTTCTGTTGAAACAGCATAGATAAGCTCTTAAATTATAGTTTTTATAAATATACGCTACCAGCAGTAAGCATAATAACTAATGAGTTAACGAATAAACCAAATAATTAATCCCTAAACGATACGCTAGATTGGCATATTTTGTAGGATAGTCGGAATGATACGTGTGTTCCCAGCCATCGCCTATATCTGAATTCCAATTGATCAACACCATAACACGTCCATCATCGTCGAGAATCGCGTGATTAGATGCATATTCAATATCAGACTCGGGTCTGTTGGAATAATTACTGAGAGCAGGAATCATTTGAGCGCCGTCAACATCATAAAACCCATGAAAAATTTCATGATCATTTTTTAATTCTACCAATTCCTTCTCAGGAAAAATAACCTGAAACGTTCGATAAAAATTATCCCATTGCTGAGTACCCCAAAAATCATCAACAAAAAGAAAACCACCACGCTTTAAATACTCACGTAAATTATTTAATTCATCAGAAGAAAACCGAACACCGCCATTACGGCCCATTTCTACCGCATACAAAAATGGATAATTAAATATATCTTTGTCGTCCAATCGTTTAACAATAGGCTGTCTATTTATTTTGATATTGGTTAAACGAGAAACACCTTTCAGAAAATTTTTATCCGCTGCGGGGAAATCTGTAGACCATGGGCTAAAGCGAAAGGATCCGCCTTGCGTATCAAATTGAAGGCGAACAAACGAGAACTCCCCTTCTTCACCAATATCAATCAGAGGATCGGACAGAGCCAGTGAAGACAAACTTAACGCCACGATAGAAGCCAGCAGCCAAAATACGCTAGCTGTTAATGTTTGACGAAAGTAACCACCCGATAGATTAGCTGTTTTCTCACTGATGCTTTTACGATTCTTAGCCATGGTCAGCTTCCGGCTCACACGTGTTTTATGCTTAGATAGGACTTTCCATTTATACATGATGTGGATCGAAATAACATGCCCCAAAAGCACAATGTTGTAAATTTACTTCTCTCATTGATACAGCATTCACGATACAGCGCTTACTTATAAGAATGCATAATCGGAGTATTCATGGATACACCAGCCCATTATTTTTCAGTCTTCATTTCATTTACAAAAAGATCACCTGTAAAATACTCACCGATAAAACGCTTACATATAAATAGCGAACTTATTTTTTATCATTCAGTTTTATATTAGGAGTTAGTATGGCATCGGCCAGCAGCACAACAGCTACAACCACTTATTTACGATACGAACATAACAATAAAAGCTCGTTTGGTATTCTTATTGGCGACACTATCGAAGAATTGAACGGGGATATATTAGAAAACCCAAAGCCAACAGGGAAAAAAATTAAGCTAAACGATGTCAAAATCTTAACGCCTATAGAGCCGTCTAAAGTAATCGCTGTTGGATTAAACTACAAAAGTCACATTGGCGACAGGTCACCTCTAGAATACCCTGGCCTTTTTACTAAATTCCCAACATCACTCATTGCTCACGAAGAAAATATTATCGCACCGAAAGATTCCACTAACCTTCATTACGAAGGTGAGATGGTGTTAGTCATCGGAAAAAAAGCGTCTAAAGTTTCTGTCGAAGAGGCCAAAGATTATGTATTCGGAATATCTATTGGCAATGATGTCAGTGAACGCGGCTGGCAGCGTTCAGATTTACAATGGTTTCGCGCAAAAGGATCGGATACGTTTGGCCCTATCGGCCCTTATATTGTGACTGGTTTAGATCCTGATAACTTATTGCTCGAAACTCGAGTAAATGGCGAAATCAGACAAAGTTCAAATACCGATTTATTAATTTTTAATGTCGCGACTATTGTTAGCTACATTAGTCAGTTCGTTACTCTCCTTCCCGGCGACATTATTTATTCTGGTACACCCGGAACAACCAAGGCAATAGTACCTGGAGATATTGTTGAAATTTCTTTAGAGGGTGTTGGTGTTTTACGTAATGGCGTCGTGAAAGAAAAATAACAACTATTTTATAATTTTCACCTTTTATTCATACATAAAAAATCCCGACCAAAATACTTCAATCGGGATTTTTTTTGAAAGCAAATAACAATAGCAAATAGTCACTCAGGTAAAGACAACGCAACAAAACCGCCCGGTGTTTTTCCATCACCAACGGCCATCACAATATATTGCTTACCGTCATGCATATAGGTTATTGGTTGACCCGTTTGCGTTGCAGGTAACGTGATTTCTGAAATGATATCGCCACTAGCTTTATCGTGTGCACGAAAGACTGGGCTACCACCTCTTCCCTCTCCTGCAAACAACATATTTTTTGTTAGCAATAAACCTGAACGGGTTGGCTTTCCTGTGCGCGGAATTTTTACGCCTTTTAATGCCGGATGATTTGTTACATCTTCCGGTGTATCGCCATTAGGAACTTGCCATTTATGATCACCAGAGTTCAAGTCGATCGCGGTTATTCGTCCCCATGGTGGCTTAACTAGCGGTAATTTTTCTATTTTTGGCACTCGTAGCTTTCCGCCATAAATATATTTCACACTAGAACGTTTCGGATCACTCGCAAGAGACAACAAAGACGCCGCTGTAAAAGACGGGACGTATAACATACCGGTATCGGGATCATAACTTCCGCCTTCCCAATTTGTACCGCCTGTTGCCGAGGGCACACTCAATGTCCCTTTCGTGCCATCTGGATCATCTGCTAAAGAAGGAGGTGTATACAAAGACCCTAAACGAAAAGGTTTTATCGCTTCTTTTGCTTTAGCAAACAATTCAGGTGTGAAATCAATTAAATCATCTTCACTGATTCCTTGACGATCATAAGCCGCAGGCTTTGTTGGGAACGGTTGTGTTGGCGAAGTCCACTCACCAGGCACATCAGTTTGGGGCACAGGTGTTTCTACAATCGGCCAAATAGGCTTCCCTGTTTTTCGATCAAAGACGTACGCAAAAGACTGCTTAGTTAATTGAACAACCAATTTTTTTCCGTTAGGTAGATCGGCAAGAATTGGCGCGTTTGGATTATCCCAATCCCAAATATCATGATGAATAATTTGGTAATGCCAGCGGCGCTTACCCGTTTTTACATCAAGAGCCACTAAACTATTCGCGTATAAATTATTTCCAGGTCTATCTCCACCATAGCGATCACCCGTTGCCGATTCGACGGGCAAATAAACTAATCCCAATTCTTCATCAGCCGACATTGGCGCCCATACGCCCGCGTTACCTGTGAATTTTTCAGAACCCTTCAACCAAGTTTCAGATCCCGGCTGTCCGCTTTCTGGAATCGTTTTGAATGTCCACAATAACTTTCCCGTTTTTGCATCAAAGCCGCGAACATCACCTTTCACATTTGAAGCAGATTTCGGCCAAAAACTCACAAGATGGGCAGCACCAACAACAATGACATCACCGACAACTAATGGTGGCTTGTTCAAACCAATATCGATATCGTCCCGACCTTTTCCAAGTCTTAAACCGTCCCTTAAATCAATCCATCCACCCTTACCAAAGGTTGGATCAGGTAAACCAGTTGAAGGATTTAAAGCAACCAAAAAATATCCCGGTGTTACAGTAAAAATTCTTTCTTGTTTTCCTTTCTTCCAATAAGCAACTGCACGACCCGAACCTTTACGCGGTGCATCTTCAAATCGCTTACCTTCATTCGGCCGCCACATCCAACGCAGCTGTCCATTAGCAGGGTCTATTGCAACAACATTACGCGTTTGCCCTGCCGTCGCATACATGGTTCCATCGATAACAATCGGCGATGACAAGTTAATCATCTCCGGTGTCGGGCCAAACATGCCCGCATCGAAGCGCCATGCAATTTTTAAGTCTTTGACATTTTCTTTATTGATTTGCTCTAAGGGCGAATAACGCGTTGCATTTAGATCACCATTCAAGCTGATCCAATTTTGCGATTTCGCTTTATCCGCATCAGAGACATTGCTTTCAACCGGAACAATTTTTATCGAAGCCAAGGCTTTTTCGTTCAATTTTTTTTCTGGAATAGCCACATCAACAAGATTCAGAATATAAGCAGTGACATCAATGTATTGTTGATTGCCCAACGAACCAGGTTGTTCGCCCGGCATCGTCAATTTAATTTTTTTGAAAAGCTCGTCAGATCCCTTACCAACCCAGTTCGCATTAACGCGTGTTTGCATTTCAAGCGGCAAATGACAGCGAGCACAATGACTTTGAAACACTTCGTTACCTTTTTGAATATTTTCATTCGCCGCAAATGTCGGTAGAGTAGCTAGCACTAAAATTAATGATCCAACAATTGAACTGGCAGACAAACCAAGTGAGCGACTAAATAAAGAGTTAGCTCGAACAGAAAAAAATCTGGAAATGGGCAATTGAATCTCCTCAGGCTCTAACTGAATTAAATTATTATCTGTCTACTTCACATTCACAGTGATAAAGCAGAACTTTTAGCAAGAGCGGTTATTATTAGAGTGATACTTGAGGGCTCGAATATTACCTTGTTTTATAACGACAAGAAACGGATGAAGGGCATGCTGCTTGCAGACACCTGCATGTTAATGTGAATTCTAGAATATTAAATTTTATCCCATAAAATCAATCAGTTAAAGTTAATATATAAAGTGAAATATAGGTAGATTATATTGAATCACCCACCAAGATTTACACTTTAAAACATCTTTTAATCGTCTCAATAACGTTAACGTCAAAAGAGAGTATTAATACGCACTAGAAAACATAGCCTATTTCGTCAGTCTCAAACAAACTAAAGCAGAAAATCCAAACAAATAACCAAGACAAAAACGAAAAGCAAAATCATAATTTATAAATAGAGAGGCAACATGTCAGATCTTAAAAACAAAAATGTCGTCGTTGTTGGCGGTACATCCGGTATCGGCTTAGAAATCACCAAACAAGCAGCAGAAGCCGGAGCCAACGTATGGGCAATTGGACGCTCAGAAAAATACATTGAGCAAGCAAAAGCGAGCATTTCAGCCGACATACATTTTGCTTCAATCGATATTCACGATGCCGACAAACTCAAAGCCTTGTTCACTGAAATTGGTACGATCGATCATCTTGTCGGAAACGCAACAGGGGCAAACAGAACAGTAGCTCCTTTCATGAAACAAACACCCGAACAGTTCTCAGAAGCCTTTGGAAAATTTTGGGGTTATACAAACCTAGTTCGAACCGGTGTTCCCTTCATGAGCGAGAACGGCTCCATCACATTAGTGAGCGGCGTTATTGCCCGAAAATGCAAACCCGGAACCTCGTCGATTAGTTGCGTAGGAAATGCCGTCGAAGGTTTTTGTCGAGCCATCGCTTTAGAAATTGCTCCCATCAGGATTAATTGCGTTGCACCAGGCACTATTGATACCACCATGCATTCTTGGATGGCAGAAAACAAAGACAAACAATTAAAATCCATGACAGCAGACCAAGCCATTAGCAGACCAGGAAAGCCTGAAGAAGTTGCCGGTGCAGTTAGTTATTTAATGACAGCCGATTATGTTACCGGCACAACAATGGACGTAGATGGCGGCCTTTTACTCCCATAGCTTTAACTTTTGTATTATTTTATTTAAACAGAACAAAGCAGAACAGGAAAAGGAATTCCTTTCGTCAGCCTTCAAATCAATTTTTTCAAGCTGGTAAAACGTGTCCCCTCTTTTATCCATTCAAGCCGGTAAAAAAGCATTTAATCACATTCAAAAAAATGGTTTATCGCCAACGGACATCAGCTCCATATTTGGCGCTTCTGGCGCTGCAAAATGGCTAGGCATTTACGGTCTAGACAAAGCAATCTTCTCTGAATGGTTACCATCAGATGTAGCCTTACAAAAAAGATTAACGAGTACTATTCAAAATAATATTCAAGAAAATAAACGAATAGATCTATTCGGAACCTCAGTTGGCGCTTGGAAGTTAGCAGCTGCAGCTCAAAAAAACGCGGAGCAAGCGTTAGATAATTTCGCCCAAGCTTATATTGACCAACATTATGGAAATTCCGGAACACATGCTGATGTACAGCGTGAAACCGATATTATCATTCGAAAATTTTTGACGGACTCAGCAATAGCAGAAATCCTTTCCAGTGACATGTTTAACTTTCACTGCGGCGCTGTTAAATGCAAAGGGTTAATTACTAGCGAAAAGAACATACTTCTACTAGCCGGCTTAGCATCGTCTGTTATCAGAAACGCTATCAATAGCGATTTATTATCGAGCCAATACCAACGAATTATTTTTACCGACTCTCGCTCACCGACACCTATTGCCAAAGATTCAAAATTTTCAAACACGCTAATCAATCTTGATAACAACAATTTAATTACTGCATTATCTGCTAGCGGCTCTATACCTTATGTGATGAAAGGGATCGATAATATTCCTAACACGCAAAATGGAATGTATCGCGATGGCGGGCTACTGGATTACCACCCTATCCCCAGTCGACTTTGGAGTGATGACGGCTTTATTCTATATCCACATTTTTATTCGCACTTGATTCCAAATTGGTTTGATAAACCCTATAAAAAACGCAGAGCAGCTGCAAAAGAACTCGACAATGTTATTTTAATTAGCCCTTCTGAAAGCTTCATAAAAAAATTACCTTTCAACCGACTTCCTGACAGGAATGATTTCAAACGCTTTTTTAATCGGGATGCAGAAAGACAAAAAGTGTGGACTGAATGTAAAAAATTAAGTGAGCTACTAGGAGAAGAATTTTTATCCATCGCAGATAAAAATCAATTTGCAGAAAGAACCACAGAGATAAAATAAAAGAGAAAAAATAAAAAAAGAAAGAAAATCAAAAGAAAATGGGGTGGCTGACGGGGCTTGAACCCGCGACCGCTGGAATCACAATCCAGAGCTCTACCAACTGAGCTACAGCCACCATCAAAACAAATATCAAACAATCAATCGCAAGGCTAGTTTAACTAAAAATTGGCGCGCCCGAGAGGATTCGAACCTCTGACCCACGGCTTAGAAGGCTAGGCCGTTATCCATTTTAATTCAAGCACTTACAAGCTTTTCACTTTCTCACGAGACACCTGTTAGCGCCCCTAGAGGCCGCGCATTATACACACCTTAAAACGAAATGAGAAAGTAAAATAACCTTCTATCCCACATAATAAAAAGAGCTAATCAAACTGTTAAATACAAATAAAGCGGTAAGATTATAGATAAACCAAACTATTAACTTATAAAACATCTAGTTTATCTTATATATTCCTTATAATATAAAGGATATATAAGACAAACAGAGTAAAAGAGAGATGAGTAAACATACAAATCACCAGGTAATCAACAAAGACGGCAAACCCGTATTTGCCGTTATACCTTACAAGGAATATTTAGAGTTGGTAAAAGAGAAAGAGCCAACCATACCGCACGAAGTGATGAAAATTTTCACAAAAGAAAAATGCAGTATCTTGAAAGCTTGGCGGCTACACAAAAAACTGACTCAAAAAGACGTTGCAAAAAAAATGGGGATGTCGCAACCAGCTTATCAAAGCCTCGAAACATCCGAAGGAAAATATCAAAAACAATCTATCGAAAAACTTGCAGCTGCGTTAGAAATAAAGACTGAGCAAATTTTTTAAATTAACCCTTTTAAATAAAGTTAACTAAGGATGAAGCTAAAAAATAAAATGTAAAACTAATCATACAATTTGCTTAGCTTTAAAATAATAAGGTCTGCAGTTTCACAGACCTTATTATTTATTTCCACTTAATCTACAAAGTGTTTGTTTAGCTCGGGAGAGTACTTTTCGATCAGCGATTCTTCAATTTCACTTCTCAAAAACGTATTGTCAATCCTAACAAATGCAACATGAGTCGCCCCTTTCGACCTAGATTCAGCCCATCGCTCATGGTTAGGTAATCTGCCTCCAAGTGATTTTGCTTTTCCCATATAAAGCGGTAACCAAGCAGGAGAATTATATGGCTTTGCTAGGAAGATATAGATGCCTCCATACTCAGGCCAATACCTATATGTGTATGGATGTAACTCAAACTCAATCGTACGGCTTTTAACATCAACTTTGAGTGTCTTTCTTTCAATTGTCATTTAATTTTTCCTATTAAACGCAATTTTGCAAACAGTTATACGCCAACGTATATACAAATAGTATTTTAAAATAGTAAGATATTGCCGCCTGCACAATTGCGTGGTAGTTGTTTACTGTTATCAAAGGGGGAGCCGTCGAAAACTATGCCCTATGATAACAACGCTATATAGGCAAAAAAATACCCAGTATATTGAACGATGTACTGGGTTTTTTTTGCCTATAAATCGCATTCTACACCACCCATAATCTTGGGTCACGCATGAACAGCACAAAAAGGCATTTTTTAGCGCTTTTGTGCCAACCCGCCTCCAACCCACTTAGTAAAATACTAATGTCGACAGAAGCCGTGAAATCGACCTTAGCGGCAATTCGATAGAATCTAGTACCCTTCGCTCCAATAATACACACTTCCATCAAAGAGCACCTAACTTCTTATTTGTTATGTTAAGACACTCCAAAGAAGATGATTCTATCTTGTAAGAAAGTGATTTTGAAAAATCTTGAAGGCCTAAATTCAGGCTACAAGCTTACAAAACAAGCAGAAAAGAGGAAAAACAACATATATAAGATAAAATTTGATCGTGTAAGCAAACGCTTAGAGGGCGAAAAAAGCCGAGATGAGAAAGTGATTTGGAATATGAGGAAGCGATTTAAAAAAATCAAAAGATTCTAACTTATTGATTCTACTGAGAAAAATGGCGCGCCCGAGAGGATTCGAACCTCTGACCCACGGCTTAGAAGGCCGTTGCTCTATCCAGCTGAGCTACGGGCGCATTATGTGCCCAGCAGAGCTATCCATTTACATAAGCAAAATACCAAGATGCCTAATTATTTAGCTAACCACAACAATACAAGGATAATGAGCTAACAGGCAAGAAGCTAATCTAGGTTCGACATTCACAAAATGAAAATGGTCGGAGTGGAGGGATTCGAACCCCCGACATCCTGCTCCCAAAGCAGGCGCGCTACCAAGCTGCGCTACACTCCGATATCTGAAATCAACCCGATTTCAAGAGGTGCGGATGATACCGACGCTCCCGTTCTAGGTCAATCCTAAATACATGATTTTGATGGATTTGATTTATTCTTCTTGATTATTCCAGTCATGAGCTTTTAAAGGGCCATCAAAGATGTGTCGACCATAAACATCACAAAATATATACGGCGCAGAAAGCTCTCTGGATTCGTTCTTTCAATCTTTATTAGCAGTTGGATCAAATTATCGTCTGTGGGACAATACGCGCCCTCTAAAACCCAGTCATAACGCCGCTGTCTCTTGCGTCGCGCTTTTTTAAGGAACTTCGATCATGTCATCATCTACTTCAGCCATAGTCCTAGACGGAAAAGCCTTAGCGCAGAAAAACGAACAAGAGCTGAGTGAGCGTGTAACGAAATTAAAAACCAAAAGCGGCGGACAAACACCCATTTTAGCGACAATTTTAGTGGGAGCAGACCCAGCATCAGCCACCTATGTAAAAATGAAAGGCAATGCTTGCGAGCGAGTAGGCATGGGTTCAATACGCGTGGAGCTTCCCTCAGAGACAACAACCGGTGAGTTATTGGCCAAGATTAACGAATTAAACAATAACGATAATGTTCACGGTATTTTGCTACAGCACCCCGTTCCCGAACAAATTGACGAGCAAGCGTGTTTTGAAGCCATCGCCATTGAAAAAGATGTCGACGGCGTGACCTGCCAAGGTTTCGGAAGAATGGCAATGGGCATGACCGCCTATGGCTCTGCGACGCCGCAAGGCATTATGCGAATTTTAGAAGCGTACGATATCGAACTCGCAGGTAAACACGCTGTTGTCGTTGGCCGAAGCCAAATCCTCGGTAAGCCGATGGCAATGATGTTATTAAACGCCAATGCGACCGTCACTGTATGCCATTCAAGAACCAAAAACCTCGCAGAGATTGTTGCTCAAGCCGATATCATTGTTGGTGCAGTTGGCAGGCCGGAACTCATCAAAGCTGATTGGATAAAAGATGGCGCTGTTGTGGTTGATGCAGGCTTTCACCCTAAAGAACGCGTTGGTGATATCGAGCTTTCAGAATCTTTAATTAATCGTGCTTCTGCTTACACACCAGTCCCTGGTGGTGTTGGACCAATGACAATTAACACGCTCATTTACCAATCGGTAGATTCAGGTGAGAAAAAAATATCTTCATAATTCGTGTGAAGAGATCAAACACAACTCGAAAAGAAAGCATTTATGCGTCTCGATAAGTTTCTTAGCCACTCAACAGGACTACCTCGCGCACAAAGCCGTCGAGAAATAAACAAAGGAAAAGTCATTGTTGACGGCAAAAAAATTAAAAGTGCCTCATTCAACGTTGACGAAACCAATAACATTATTTTTGAAAAAAAAACATTATCCCTTCCCGGCAAAACTTATTTAATGATACACAAACCCAAGGGGGTTATCTGCGCTAACAGTGATGCCGATCATGCTACCGTGATTGATTTAATCCAACCAGCTCCGCTCAACAAAGTATCTGTAGCAGGTCGATTAGATAAAGATACTACCGGTTTAGTATTGGTGAGTGACGATGGACAGTGGATCCATAAAATCATTTCACCCAATAAAGACTGCAAAAAAACCTATCGAGTAACCGCTGCAGAAGACATTACCGACGACACCGTCGAACAATTTAAAACGGGCATATTATTGAACGGTGAAGACAAACCAACAAAACCTTCTGAGCTCCTTGTTGGAACTGGAGTTGGAGCTGGCGTCGACGCTGACAATAGAAAAATTGCATTAGTCACAATCAGTGAAGGCCGTTACCACCAAGTAAAAAGAATGTTTGCCGCCTGTGAAAATAGAGTGACTGAGTTACACAGACAACAGATTGGTGACATCATCTTAGACCCCGATTTAAAAGAAGGTGAACACCGAGCACTCACACCAGAAGAAATTAATAGTATCTCTTAGACTCTGAACCTTTAAATTCCAGATTATCTATAACATCAATATTATCTAAGCAACAGGTAACCTTTAGGCCATCAATGAAAGACTCTTCTTTTAAATCAATATGCCAAATTTTAACAACGGCATTAGATGAATCCCCATCACCGTTGTGTTGGATCGTCGACGAAAACATTTCCATCGATCTATTAGAAGCATTACAACCCGCACTGGCAAAAAGGCAGCAAGATCTCGTAGCCGTTACTAATCGGATTGACCTTCAATGTCTTTTATCCGATAAATATCAAATAAAAACAATCATCAATGATTATGATTTGTCCGCCATAAACGACCACTCTTCTTTCAATACAATCATTTATCGCATATCAAAAGAAAAACCCCTCGCTCATCACTGTATTAATGAAAGTATCAAAAAGTTAAACACGAATGGTGAACTAATTTTAATTGGCGAGAAAAATGACGGTTTTAAATCCATCGTTAAAAATACCTGTGATAACTTTGGGATAGAAAAAAACAGTAAAAAAAATGGTAGTTATTACAGTGCACAGCTAGAAAAAACATCCAGCACAACACCGGAAAATATCGCCAACAATAGCCTAAACACTCAAGACTACCCAGACCTTCGCTTAATAGAAGATAACGGTGTTAGCTTTTACAGCAAGCCCGGTGTGTTTGGCTGGAACAAAGTGGATAGAGGCTCAAAATTATTGGCTGAGTATATTGCTCATTATCACCATCAATTTCGAAAAGCATCGAGCTTTTTAGATTTAGGTTGTGGCTGGGGTTATTTGTCGTTAGTGACAAAAGATTTTGAAACAGAATATCGATGCGCAACCGACAATAACATTGCAGCAGTCAATGCAACAAAGAAAAATATGGAACTGAATGGATTAGAGGTTGATGTTCGGCTGGATGATTGCGGCAGCAATATAGAACGACGCTTTAAGCTGATTGTTTGCAATCCACCATTTCACAGTGGCTTTGGTGTAGATGAAGAACTCAGTAAAAAATTCCTCAAACAAACATCACGCCTTTTAAACAAACGTGGAACCGCCCTCTTCGTTGTGAATCAGTTTGTACCAATTGAAAGATTGGGCGAAAAACTGTTTGGGAAAATACAATTGGTTCAGCAAGATCAAGGGTTTAAGATTTTTTCGATTGAGCATTAGTACATATTAGAAAAAATACCTTTAAATGGTGAAGCGCTATCAACCATTGCTATAGCTCCCCATAGACTCATAAAATCCTCAGCATCGGCGGCAAAATTTTTCGGGGAGACATTTATCATTTTAGGGATATTTATTTGACCGACATTTATTTTTTAATATGCACAATGATAGTCGTGCCTATATACACATTCGTAAAGGCGGCACTTTTAGAGTCTACCCACACGCCGTAGGGTTCTGAATTTCTATGCTGATTAAAACTGGGAAAAAATTTTTTTATCGCTTTTTAGTAAAAGTGAACACCACTACAACTAACACATCTCATCAGAACCTACTAAAATCTATACCCAACAAAAGCTCGAGCGTAATATTGCTTGGTTTCAAGTAATAAATTGCACTGATGGCAATAAACTACATATTAACCCAGCTCTCCAATAGAGAAGACCTTAAAATTATCAATACAATCTTATAAAAAGATATTTTCAAAAAAATAAAAATAATATTTAATACATAGAATATGAAAACCCTTATTAGACAGAGTAACTCAGTATTTCAATCACTACATATCAACACTTGAAATGTCAATTTTTGTTAGTTTTTCATGATGATTTTATTGTTTAAATTGCACTAAAAAAACCAAAATACTCTGCCAGTATTATTAACATAAAAGGTGTAACAATGAACAAATCAATTGTAATTTTTATAGTGATAATGTCTTCCCTAGTAAACTCATCTTTGGCTAATGCTGAATGGAGAGGACCATATAAACTGGATGAAGCAAATCAAGAATCCATCTATATATTTAAAGGACATATTATAGCAAGGAAGAATCGTGGAGTTTCCGCTGAGGTGATTTCGCCATCGACATGGACTGGTATCCGCGTGGTGTGTAATACGGGAAAAAGCAAAAACGTTGTTGCTAAGCCAGGAAAATTGGCTAAAGCAATCTGCCCACCCTACCCACCAGAAAGAGATAGGGGAGATTTGCCAGGAAATATACAATATTCAGAAATTGGAATTTGGTACCCTTTCTGATGCTTTATGCGCCACGATTTAGTATAAAACCACAATAAAAGGAGCAATGAAGTCTACAAATGAAAAGAGTAACTACCAAATAAAAAGAATTGACATCAAAAAATTGCATTACTTCTTTCTTAACAATCGCCCCTACTAGTCATATTACAAAAACACTATACATGGAGTAAATTTTATTTATAAAATGCTAGAGACATTAATCAAAAACCATTTAAATAAAATATGTCTGATACAGAAAAACTAGGGGCTTAATACTTTATTTATTCGACACTGCTCATTGCAATACATTTCATTTCAAATCAAAATATCAGCTTCTTACTCCAAACATATAACCCTCTGAGTTCAATCAACAATAAAAAATTAATGCTCTATAAGATACTTTTAGCAGATGCTATTTGTAAATTTTATTCATCCACAAACACCTCCTCCCCCCAGCTCAAAAACAACATTGTCAAGTCTGATTATTTATAAAAAAACAATGAGGATGCAATATAATTTAAAATATTTGTGAATTAAAAATTACACCTTAATTAACAACTAACAAGCCAATGAAAATTAAATGTAATGTTTTTATATATGTATCTCTGGTTTCTTATAATGAATCAACTATAACTTCATATAAATATTATAAAATGATAATATTTTTCTAAGCCTATCACAAAAATTAAAACCCAAATTCAATAGCTTCAATCTAGCTGATGAATTCATTTACTCAACACTATAACTATGAAAGCATTTATACAATATTTTCATCATGATTTTCTATGTGTCAAAATAATGTATTACTATTCAAAATATTGTATCGTTTTTTTCATTTTATTAACCCTCCTTAATGGTTAAAACAAAGAAAGCCAAGAATTTACACACTCAGGAACTGATGAATCAATAACACCGGTCGATCCACCAAAAATCTCTATAAAACATTGCTCCGATGGTGAACACCGCAAACAATTGAAGCTATAATTATAACGACTAGTACAACGATGGTATGCGGTGTCATTTATGATCGGCACACCTAAAATGGCTTGTGATTACCATCCTGCTGACCGATTAAAATAAGAAGAAATAAAACATAATATGCATATAGAGAGCAGTTTGACTTTTAAACATTTTCAATAATGAAATCTCTAAAAGTGATAGAGCTGGGAGTGTTCAGTCTGGCAAGTGTAAAATTGAACCTCCATGGAACATTTTATAACAACGCCTAAAACCATAAAGATAATATCTATTAATTATTTCCCAGAGCCTCTGCATTCTAGTTATGAGCGTTTAACCAAATAAAATAAGATTAGATAAGAGAAAAATCTAAAAAATCAAAGTGGAACAAAGTGATGGCAGAAGATAAATTATTATCAAACACAGAGAATCAATCATCAAAAGTAGTTAGTTATGTAAATCGTGTTTTAAAAAACGGACAACTTTATCGTTACGAAGGTAATTCCCCGAATCAAAACGACGTCCCTATTCTAGAGCAAGAATTTTCTCATTATGTTGGTGCAAAATATGCAGTTGCTATGAATTCTTGTGGTTCATCATTGTTTGTTTCTCTGTTGTGTGCAGGTATTAAACCCGGCGATCCAGTACTAACCTCGGGCTTTACATTTACTGCAGTACCAAGCGCAATTGTTCAGGCCGGCGGCCGACCCAAATTAGTTGAGATGAATGAAGATTACGGGGTGGATATTGATGATCTCCGTGAAAAAATTACCGATGAAACAAAAATTATGGTTCTTTCCCACATGAGGGGACATGCTTCTAATATGAGTGATGTTACATCCCTTTGTCGGGAGTACGATATCACTTTAATTGAAGATGCAGCACACGCATTCGGTATGACATGGAATGGCGCTCACCTAGGTACGCTAGGTGATATTGGTTGCTATAGTATGCAATCCTACAAGCTGATTGGCGCCGGCGAGGGAGGAATGTTAATTACCAATAATGAACACTTCGCCGCGCAAGCCATTATTTATTCCGGATGTTATGAGTCGCTGTGGCTTGGGCACCTCTCTTTATCTAAACTAGTAGAAAATTACCAAGATTACCTTCCATCTTTTAGCTTGAGAATGAGCAATCTTACTGCAGCGGTTATTCGTGCAAAACTTGCTGACGTTTCTCAGCGTATTAAACAGTATCGAGTTTTGTATACGTATTTTGTTAATCAACTCCAAACTTGCCAATACTTTCGCATCCCTGAACGAGACCCACGCCTAAAAATTGCACCCAATTCCATTCAATTTACGTTACAAAATATGACCGAAGATCAGCAACAATATTTTGTTAAGCTGGTTAACGCTAACGGTATTAAGTTAGTGCTTCTAGGTGACGCCAACTCAAGAAACGCACGCTGCTTTTGGAATTGGAAGTATCTTGAAGAAAACCCCTTGCTACCCAAAACAAAACTTTTATTAAAAAGTCTTTGCGATATGCGGCTAACTGCAACCTCGACGGCCGAAATAGATCAAATAACCACTTTACTTATTTCTTCTGTTGAAACGAGTGTTAAAACTAACGGAAACTAATTGTGTCTACAAAAAAAAATCCTGCGATCGACTTGGCAAGGCCACCATGTCTTCCTGATGCATCCATCGATGCCGCGTTACGCATTCTTAAAAGCGGTTATTTATTTAGGTATGGAGAAACCTCCGACACCACTCTGTCAGATGCCGCATTACTAGAACAAGAATTTTCGACATTTATAGGGTCAAAATATTGTGTGGCCGTTAACTCAGGAGGTTCTGCGTTATTTCTCGCACTCAAGGCAGCGGGTGTAAAATCGGGAGAGCCGGTTTTACTGAATGCATTTACTTTGGCACCTGTACCAGGAGCCATTCATCATGCGGGCGCTGAACCTGTATTGGTAGAAACAAACCAAGACTGCATTGTTGACCTCGCAGATTTAGAGCGCAAAGCAAAAGAGTATCCAAATGCTCGCTTTTTGCTGCTGTCTTATATGCGAGGCTTGTTTCCCAATATGGAACATATTCACGAATTATGTAACCAATATTCACTCACGTTAATTGAGGATTGCGCTCACACCTTAGGCGCGCGATGGAGAACAAAACCGTTAGGGAGTTTCGGTAAAGCCGCTTGCTTTTCGGCGCAATCTTTTAAACACATCAACGCGGGCGAAGGTGGATTGCTCGCTACCAATGATGAAGACTTGGCTGCCGCTGCTATTTTGATGTCGGGTAGCTATATGCTTTACGGGCAACACAAAGCTCGACCATCACTAGAGAAATTTGAAGCACTGCGGTTTAACACGCCCAACTATTCGTTGCGCATGTCCGATTTAAGCGCGGCCATTTTGCGACCCCAGCTTGCTTTGGTCAATAACTGGAAAACTCAATGGCAACACATTTACACACAGGTTCTCGCACAACTTAAACACATTCCCGGAGTAAAATTCGCGCAGCGTTTTTCAGATGCGGATTATGTTCCCAGCTCTTTACAGTTCAGCTTACCCTCATACGAGGTCAACGAGATTGAACGCTTACTTGTGCTTACTTCACAGCAAGGTATACACCTTAAATGGTTTGGCGCCGATAACCCAAAAGGCTTCACCAGTCGCCCCGAACATTGGTCCTATATGCAAAACCCAACCCAAATACCACAGACAGAAAAAATTCTGAGCCGTCTATTTGATCTTCGACTACCGTTAAATTTTACTGATCAAGAATGTTACTTTTTGGGTAGCGTATTAAAACAAGCAATTATCGAAGCAAAAGCCTAAGGGTAAAATCAATACAAAAAAGTTAGAACTATGTTTAACCTACTTTCTAAAAATTATTACTCTAAGTGTGACGTATCGAAAATGAGCGAAAGCTTAATGCGTGAAGCCTGGGAAGTCAGACAATCAACTATGAGTATGTTACCTGGTATTAGCCGGGAACAGGATTGGAAAAATTTTTCGTTAGCAACGTCGCGTATGCATACTTTCTTTTCTGCCAGAACCCCCAATAGAGAATTAATTGCAACTGCTTTTTTGACCGTTTACGAAGGTGAAATAGAAGCGAAGAGTTATCGCTGTTTTCTTATGAGCTATACTTATATAAAGCCTAATCAGCACAACGCTCTCTTTGCACTTTGGCTAACCGTGGCTCTGGCTCGACGCCTTTTAACCCTCGATCTCCGACCCCTCTATATGTTTAGTACCTGCCACCTGTCGTCGTTTTTAACTACCTCCATCTTCACGGTAGGCACTAACGACCGCTATACATTGCAAGAATCAAATCCGCAAAGCTTTGAACATAAACTAATGCTTAAAATGGCCAAAAGAGAAAATGGTGCAAATTTCGACCCGAACACTGGCCTCGCAAAAACATACATGCTTCCAGTTAATAGTACGATTCGCCCTATTCGATGGTCTCCCTTATCACCAAGCCTTACGCTCTATTTACGCCTTAATTCGGGTTGGTTAGACGGTACTATTCTTCCGGTAATGTTTCGCTTGAAGCGTTGGAAGTTACCCCTCTACTTAGGCAACCGTTGTTGTTTTCATATCAATAGAAAGATTTACCAATGGCGTAAGTCATTATTTTCTTAGGGGCGTGTAGCTCCTGAATTTTTCCGCAAAAAACGCAGTTAAAATATAAAATAAAAAATTTATATTTTTAAAAAAAATAGGGAATAAATCGTTTAGTCCGCTTTTCGTAGTCAACATACGCGCTTCCGAAAAAATCAACATTTTCTTTTTCTTCTGCTTTCGCAGTCAAAAGAAGCGCCAATGTTGTTGCAAGAGATGCTCCTAGCGCCATCATCGAGGGATATTTAAGCCAAACTCCCCAAGTAAATAATAATAGAGAGCTATACATAGGGTGCCGAATGTAGGCAAAAATTCCCGATTCAACCAATGTTCCGGTATTTTCAAAAGCAAAGTTCTCTGTGTTTATTTCTTTGGTTCGATTGCCTCCATGTGATTTAAGTTGATACAAACTATTAATGAGAAACCCTAATGATACAATTAAGATCAACCAAGAAAATATTTGTAAAACAGAAAAAATTTCATAATGCCAATACGCAACATTACTAACCAACACAAAAGCAGTACCAACAAAAGCAAAGAAACGATAAAAACCGTGACACTTCCAATTTTTGAGTGATCGGTAAGAAATGCCCGCTAGCCCAATACTAATCAGTAACCATAAGCCAAACTGCATACTACTTAATAAACCTAATGGCATTGATGTATTTCCTCTGCATCCTTGTAATTCTTAGTCGTACCGCCCAATTATCTCGGTGCAGATGTTGTCGCTGATGGCAGTTTTTTGGTTTTCATTTTATCTCGCGCTGAAGGCTGTTTTACTGGCGCTGCTTTCACACCGAGAGTCGTTGGTGCAGTAGGTCTCAATACAATAGGTTGACCTGTTTTGATCATCGTGCAAGTTTGATTGGGTGTCGTTAAAGGGTCTTTTGGGCAGCACATGGCTGTACCATCACTCATTGATCCCGGATGTCCTCCATCCAACAAACAAGTTTGCATCGCATTACATGAACCTTTTCCGCCACCTGGGTAATCGCATGTTTTGTCTTCAATTTTCTTTTTCTGGGGACCTTTACCCGTTTTTTCTGCAAACGTTAGTGACTGAAAACTTAATAGCAAACTTATGATCAATAGTATTTTTACTGTCGTCGCATTTCTACTCATTTCATTTCTCCAAAATTTTAATGGTTATTGAATTACAAGAATATCGTGTTGATATAGACAAGTCGTTCTGGAACTCGGAAGGTTCAATCTATTTTTATTTATTAAAAACGGTGGAGAAAGTAACTGAATTTAGATAAGACTCAATATGGGCTCGAAGAATAAACGCTAAAGACTTAACAAACAAACTCAAACCTCTCTAAAGAAGCTCCAAAACCAATTAGTTAAAGCACAGCGGCCTTATTATGACTAAAGTCTCACCAGACACCAGCTATAAAAACGAAAAGTTAGCCTAATCACAAAATCACACACTAAAACTTCATCACTTCTATCACCCATGATAGAGTTACACACTATTGAACCAACACATGACAAACCTACTTCAAATCAATAAGGATATTGAGAACATGCCTGATTTATATATTCCCTCCACCGCTACTCGCCCAACAGAATTATGTGATTCACAGCCAGAAAACCTAGAACAGTTTTTAGCCTGTAATCCAGAAGTCAATAATCAAGACCAATGGTTATCGCCACACGTCGCTTATGATGTAACAGGAACTCCCTCTCCCACCTCAAGTATCGTTTTACAACAGCTCAACCGACTGCCTATTTATCAACGTGAAAATTTGTCAGGGTGTGTCGCTACTTTTGGAGACGGAACAACCACAGTAGCGAAGTTCTATGATCAACATATCGCTAACCTAGATTTCACAAAAGTGTCACAAGATACTAACGGCTTGGCCGGTGTCGGAGCAGCTGTATTAGGCGGTCGTACTGACAGCTTTCAGGCCGCAATTGAGCAGTATCAACGTGCACTTATTCAGCTGAATAATTATCATCGCGTAGGGCGAGTTGCCGCAAAACAAAAATTAGAATTACGCAATAAAGTCATCAACGCTTACGAAAATTTAAATCGCTATTACCAACAAGAACTACGTCGAATAGTTCCAGCAGATAGTCTTACAAAAAATAAAGGTTCTGCATTATCCAATGCCGATCGCGGTATTACTCTTGCAGAAAGACATCGTGGTCGCGGTATACACGTCGCCAACATGACTGAGGGCCAACAAGTTAGCAAACTCGCCACCGGCCTACGCTTTGCTGGTCGCGGAGCAATCGTATTAGATGCAGGGTTTAGAATTAACACCGTAAGAAATAGCTATTTAGAGGGTGGTGAATGGAAAAGAGAATTAGCTATGCAAACTGGCGGTCTAGGCGTATCTGCTTTAACCGGCTTTTCTATAGGGCGAGCAGCATTTTTCGCAAGCCGCATCGCCTTAATGGCGACACCATGGGGCTGGGGAATAATAATTGCCTCTTCTGTTGTTTCTGGAGCAATTTTAGCTTACCAAGCAGATCAATTGGCACAGAGAAAAATAGGTAACGCCTGGAAAAAAGATGCAGGACAATACTAATGGATTTCATCTATTTGTTTGACCTGTTTTTTGTCGGATTACTTATCATTTCACTAACGTTTTGGATTTTTTTTGCCATAATTACTATGCGCAAAATTGATAAAGCCGTGGTTGCTGCAGGAAAACCACGTCCTTGTCAGTGGGACCCGATTTGTGGTCGGGCCATTTTATATACTTGGCCAATTGTTTTTTCTGGCGAATCTTTTAGTGATCTAGAAAACCAAATAGTCGATACTCAAATTGTTAAAAAAAATATAAACCTTTTAGATAAAGTATTAGCTTGGGTGCTATTCGTTTCCGGTTGGACAATGATCATTTGCATCATCATTGACTTGATTTTCGACTTACATTAATCAATGAATTAACCCATTTAAACAGCAATGACACTTAATGCTTTGTTTGATTTTCTTGTCGTTGGTTCTCTTATCATTATGGTAATTTTCTGGATTTTATTCGGCATAATTACTATGCGAAAAATTGACAAGGCCGTTGTTGCTGAAGGCAAACCACGCCCTTGTCAGTGGGATCCAATTTGTGGTCGGGCCATTTTATATACTTGGCCAATTGTTTTTTCTGGCGAATCTTTTAGTGATATAGAAAACCAAATAGTCGACACTCAAATTGTTAAAAAAAATATAAAACTTTTAGATAAAGTATTAGCTTGGGTGTTATTTGTTTCAGGTTGGATGATGATTGTAGCTGGTTTCACTGGTGAAATATTTTCTATCTAGAAATGGATTTTGACTGGAGTAAAATTTGGATCAACTCTGATGATTAACTGGAGTAAAGTGATACTTAAAAATCAAAAAAATATTAAGTTTTTTATAAATTCCAAATTTATCGAAGAAGCTTCCAAAACCAATTAGTTAAAGCACAGCGGCCTTATTATTAACAAAGCCTCATCTGACCCCAGTTATTTGAATCTCGCTCTCCTCTTTTAAACGTTTATTCTCTGCCCTAAGTTTCGATGCTTTTACTGGTCCTCTTTTCTCGGTCGGCCAATCTTTGCTGAAGCAACATCACCTTTTTTATTCATTTGTTCTTCCCACTTATATGAACGCCATATACGCGGTGACAAGCGAGGTCATATTGACCTTCTTCCCAAAATTCTTGAAGGGCTCCAAAGTGACCAGCCCTTAAATTCATGGGATGTAAATATTCGGCACCGTCTCGAAAGCGTTGTCTCTTTCATATTTTGCCTTACTTAATGCCATTTCTTTGAATGCTTTTTTCTGATCCGCTCCATCTGCATACAATCCGTAGCTAAGCAACCACATGAGTGTATGGGTATTCGCTCCTTTGTAAGCAAGATTAGTATCGCACGACCTCTCTCGTTTGCATTTAGTAGAGTTATGATTCTTATTTAGGTGCCCAGCCTCATGGACCAACAATGCAGGCATATCCATCCAACTAGTCCTTTTCATTGTGTCTAGCGATATTGAAATATGACCTGATGCATTTAGATTCATACCTCCATATATTTTCCCATCTATAGATATAGCGCATACCGGCCCCAGTGATTTTGTACTCTGGGCAGCCAAGTTGTATGAATCATTTAAGTAATCGCCAAAAACATGGGTCTGTGTTGTTCTGCCCCGCCTTAACATTTCTAATGCTGTCAATACCCGGTTCAACAACCGATCTCTATCACAAGGGTGATCGCCACCGTATGGATCGTGTGATGCATATAAATGATCCTGCGGCCGCCAATTCTTCATACCAAAATTACTCCAATGAGCATTAATCCTATTGCTACAGGATTGTGTCGGAAATGGATCAGAAATCCGCTTTGTAAATGTATGTTCTCTATATAATGGAATACTGTCGTTGGAAAAACAGTACAAACTCGTTTGATTATAAGGTTTGCCATACGCCATTTGTTGGCCATACGACGCTGACACCATAAATACAGTCGACAACAAGATAATTTTTATTAAGATACGTTTATTTAACATAGAGCACCTATTTGGCTTTGTGATTTTTACTCACCCGACCTGCTGTTTCTAAAAAACTCACTGAACTTCTTCACTGAATATCTTCTCAAGCTCCCGCATGCCAGATTCCTTGTCTTCGAACAATAGATAGTGTTGCTCTTTGGGCAACTGGTCACGCAGCATACTTAAATCAGACTCGTACTGCTGACTGGAATCCAAATAGGCAAGCATCAAATCACTTTTTAAGGTGAAGTCACCCACTACTTGAGAAAGTTCCAATATTTTATACCGAGCATTTTCATCGCCTTTTAGAGCAAGCTTTTCTAAGCCCCTTACAGCCATCAAGCGAACCAATACTTCATCTCGATATTCATCGGCATGACCATGATGTCCTTGAAGAGTTTCTGTAGTACCCCGCTCTAAAGGCTTGTATAAGGTTTCTGACAAAAAGGGCATTGCAGTTTCGGACTCCACATCACCCAATAAATACATCATCATGAAACGCTCAATTGGAAATTCCCCACCCAGCTTTCGATAGGCACTAATTATTTTTTCGCTGGCAACATTGGGTTGCAACCGAAGACCATTTAGTGCCTCTTGATAAAGCTCTTCGCTTTGAATCAACAGATTGAACGCAGAATCCAACAGGTGGCCAACTTTGGTACCATCAAACAGCGGGTTTCTTAGTGGATCATTATTAGTAGCACCCACTTCTTCATTGCCTTCGAGAGAATCTGTAACATATAGCAAATCAGTTTGCGTGGACCTAGATATATCAGGCACCGACGTAACAGCGGCTTCTGTTTTAATGGTCGGCGCATTATCCGAATTGATAAACCAGGCAATAGGTATCGCGCAGCTCGCAATCACAACGAACATAAAAAGCATATAATAGTTTTTAAAACGATACCTTAAGTTACTCAACTTGGTTGCAATGCTTTTTTCTGTGAAAGCCCACTCAAATGCAGTAATTATCTTGCGCATGAATACTCGCTGAGGAAAAAAGGTCGGTGACAATTAGGAATCATTTTAATTATTCGAATATTATGCTATTTGATAAACTTTAATTGGACGACGTAAATGAATATGAAATCTTCATGCATTTTTTTACCATTCCAAACAAAAGCTTAATTACGTCCTCAATCTAGCAAACTGAGAGGAGTTTTCATTAACATTTGTTAATTTTATTACTAATTTTTTCAAAAAGCTTGTTCGCGGATAGCAACTGAAAAGTCACTATTCCTTCCCGGGATATAACATGACAGATGCTCTATGAACTCAACTGAAGGAAAAGCAGTGCACAAGCGGCCTGCTGTCGCCCGAATAGGCGGGAGACTAACCTAATTAACTGGGGTCAAATTAAGTGGGGGCAGATGAGATTTAATATACGACTCTTTTTTAAAACTCTCCAAACCCTGTGATCCCGCTTTGTCATTTGTTCCTACAACAGCATAAAGACTTTCAAGGCTTGCCATGTTGAGTTTTTTAACAAGTACTTTAAAATTTAAATCAAAGGAATCTGTATATTTAAAAAGAAGTGGAGGTTGAAAGAAGCGCCTTCATCTGCCCGATACGTAAATTCCTTTTTGGAGATCATATATAACTCATCGTATAAATCAATAAGGTAACGTTCATTACTCGAAACTAAGCGTTACTCAAGAGAAAGCGGTTTCTTTATTTGGGCCGATAAACTTAAAAAGCCCGAACCTTTGCATTCATTCGTTTTTTTATTGTGCCTTTATGATTTTTATTTAAAGACTCTATTCTTGATTGAAATACATCGTGATCAATGTCTTTTCGATAAAAAGCGGCTACGCGATTATCGTAACCCGGCATCAATAATTTTTGCCTGTCTTTAATATCTTTTATCAATTTAGGATCAGACATAAAAGCGCAGCCTTTTAAGGCAGCGTGTGTATCAAAATTCATGACAATCGTTCCGTTGGCATGGCAATGTTTAGCGATGAGCCCGCACCATTTTGAATCGGCAGGTACTGCCCTTTGAGGAACGCCTTCTTCTTCAAAAAATAAATCATCAATAATAAGATCGAATTTTTTGCCGCGATATTCTTTCAGCCACTTGATAGCGTCCGCACAATGCAGTATGACTTTGCATTGGTGCTTTCTTTTCTTATTGCCTTCTCTATTGTTTGAATTATTATTTTGATCTATTACCTTAAAATATTTTTTCGCGATTTTGATATGAATAGGATCAAGTTCAATACCTACTATCTCGTCACAATCGATTAGGCTTTTTAATTGTTGAATAACCGCGCCACCACCAACACCCAGCAATAAGACACGTTTTATTTTATGGCTAGAATATAATGCAGGAAGCGCTAATAGATCCCAGATGGTTCCACCGATGGGATACAGTGGATTATATTGACTATGGAAAACACCATTCGTGTATAGGCGTAAGCTATTACCCGCTTTTCTTACTTGGTAAGATTTTTTTAATTGCGAGCCATCTTGCTGAGTGATGGTTCGCTCATGACGCCAAATGATAGCCATATTTTATTTTTATTTTTGTTTTTTTATACAATGTATATATAGGTTTTAGCTTTTTAAATCTTATTGGGCTGCTAATTATCCGAAACCAAGAAATATAGCTAACAACTAGGAATAGAAAAAGTATTTGGTTCGTCTAAAAATGCACGTAATGACTGATGAACACACACATTGCTATTCACCACGCCGTGGCCTACATCCGGTAAATACCAGAATAGTGAGTTTTTCAATCTTCCCGCAAGCTCTCTTGCCCATACTGTTGGTGTTACAGGGTCGTAGCCACCCGATAGAATTAATGTCGGCGTAGCACTTTTTACGGGCTGTCGAAAAGAATCAATATCGCTACGCTGATCAAATAAATGACAAGGATCATATTCAAACGCATGTTCTGCGTAATTTTTTAAGAACGGATAGTGACTCAACTCTTCAAAATAATTGTCTTTATTGGGGAGCGGTGTTTCACTGCATTCGACGGCAAAATATGTGAGCACGTTAAATTCGGTCGCTAATTCACTATTGATCGAATTTTCTGCCAATTTTTTTATGGTATCTGTATTAATGATTCTTGAATTGGATAAGGGGCCACCCACATTGATATCATTAATTGCTTGCAGAATATCTTCTTGTAACGTGTCATCGTAGAGCGATTGATACACAAGGGAAATAAAACGATGGCCATTAACCACTGCATTGATTGGCCAATCGCCATACCACAGTGGAATCGTTATTGATTGTGGGTATTTATCTAAAATGGCAACGGCTTGCCAAAATTCTTTTTCTAATTGTTGAGAAGTTTTACTATTTTCTGATTTATTTTCTTTTGTATTCGAACAGTTTGAAGATTGAACGCATCGATCCCAAAAATACGAAAAGGCGTTGTGAATTGTTTTCGGCCATTCCTCTAGCGTCCCTTTATCAAGTGGATAAACGGAATCTAATACAGCGCTGCGAATTTGCTTCGGGTTTTGACGCATCCATTCCAGCCCCAACCGAGTGCCGTATGAGCCGCCCATGATATTCCATTCTGCGTAACCCAGTGCAGTAGCGATATTATTCATATCATTCGCACTTAGCGACGTAGAATAATCGGCAAACTTAAAACCCTTCTTTTTAGCTTTTTGTAAACATGCCTCAGCTGTTTTATAGGCTTGCTTGTATTCTTCTTTTATAGGCAGACTTTCTTTTAATGTATTTCGAATAAATTGCGTGTAATTATCGCATTCAAATTTTGGCAGACTTAACCCCGTGCCGCGTTGGTCTACGAGAATAATATCTCGTGATAATTTGGCAATTTCTGCCCAGTAATACCAACTGTCAATATTTTCTATTTCTAAATAAGTCGAACTACCTGGCCCACCCGATAAATAAAATAACGGATCATTTTTATGATCTGTCGAATTATCTTTGAGCACCACAAACATTAAATTAAATTCGGTCTCTAGAGGAACGCTTTTGTCCGCTTTAACGGGTTTAGTTCGCCATTGGCCGCATTCAACATCTAGCTCACTGGGTAAATCATCTGGAATATCGAACCAGCAATCTACTTGAATAAGTTTACCTTCTGATGAGTACTTACTTTCTGATGAGCTCTTACCTTTTGATGAAAGAAAGTTATTCCGGACACTTTCTTTGAACGCGACTGACTGAGCAAATACGGAGATACTGGGAATATAAAAAATAATAACCCAGTAGACTGTAAATAAGCGCTTGATAACAGTCATGAGGCTTGTTTAACCTCTTTTAAAATATTTGCACGAATACATTTTAGAATGTCGTATGAGACATCGGCATCGAGTGCTTCATATATTGGTGACAACAGTATTTTATCTGTCTCAGTTAATTGCTCTATCATCATATCGCTGACCGTCGATATCAGTGAAGAGGATAAATCAACAACCTTATCGAGCTCTATTTCTGAGTTTTCAATCAATTGGCTGATATGGGTATAAACGGTGGTGGCTTTTAAATCTCTTGATTCTGCAATTTGTTCAACGGTGAAACCTTTATTTAATAACGCCAAGGTGTGCTGTTGTGATGACTCTTTTAAGTTATCACCTTGTCCACTAGAATACTTGTCATCACTAGCAGCATCCTGCATTGACATTTTTTCTTCAAATTCTGTAATGGCGTTAATGAAGTCTTTTGCGTAATGCTCTAATTTACTTTTACCAACACCATTCACTTTTGAAAATTCATCGGTATTGATTGGTCGATACTGAACCAACTCCATTAAAGTCGCATCGTGAAAAATAACATACGGTGGAACGCCTTGCTCTTTCGCTAATTTACTTCTCAGTGTTCTAAGAATTTCCCACAGTTGTTTATCGTCCGATGCCGCCAGTTGATTATGTTTGCTTGCATTTTTACCTGATGACTTGCTCGATAATTGTTTTTCTCTGTCTTTTCTTAAAAATAATGTTTCTTCGCCCCTTAAAACAGGACGGCTTTTTTCTGTTAAATACAGAGAGCCATACCCTTCGACATCAACAGTAATAAATCCACGAGCGACCAATTGACGAAACACTGATCGCCATTGTTGTTCTGATACATCTTTTCCAATGGCGAATGTACTAATTTGGTCATGGCCTAAATCGATAACACGGTCAGTTTGTTTACCTTGTAGTACGTCTAATAAATGCCCAACACCAAAACGCTGGCCGGTTCTATAAACACAACTCAAAGCTTTTTGGGCCGCATTAGTTGCATCCCATGTTTCAACGGGATTTAAACAGGTATCGCAATTACCACAGGGTTTATCTAACTCATCAGAAAAATACTGCAGCAGTGTTTGACGCCTGCACGTAGAAATTTCACAAAAGCCTAGCATGGCATCTAACTTATGCCGTTCAACTTGTTTGAATTCATCATTGCCTTGTGATGACTCCAGCATTTGTCTGAGCTTGATCACATCTTGAATACCGTAAGCCATCCACGCATTGGCTGGCATTCCATCACGGCCTGCCCTGCCTGTTTCTTGGTAATAGGCTTCTAAACTTTTTGGTAAATCTAAATGAGCAACAAATCGAACATCAGGTTTGTCGATCCCCATTCCAAAGGCAATAGTAGCGACAACAATCACCCCTTCTTCTCTTAAGAATTGCGTTTGATTTTCACGACGCGTTTCTGCCGATAATCCTGCATGATATGGCAAAGCCTTAAAACCATTTTGATTTAACCATTCGGCCATTTGTTCGACTTTTCTTCTCGATAAACAATAGACGATACCTGAATCTTTTTCGTGTTCACGACGTATAAACTGAAGCAGTTGTTGTTTAGCATTTGTTTTTTCGGTAATACGATATTGGATATTAGGCCGATCAAAACCACTAACATATTGTTCGGCAGAGACTAAATCTAAACGATGAATAATTTCATTGCGCGTACGGGAATCAGCTGTTGCGGTTAAAGCAACTCTCGGTACATGGGGAAATCGCTCATGCAAGATACTGAGCTGTAAATAATCAACACGAAAATCATGTCCCCATTGCGATACGCAGTGGGCTTCGTCAATGGCAAAAAGTGCTATGGGAATATGATCAAGAAGTGATAAAAAATAGGATTGATTGAGTCGTTCAGGGGCGACATAGAGTAAGTCGATTTTACCACTCAACAATTCTTGCTCAACATCTCGCTGTTCATCTGTCGAAAGTGATGAATTCAAAAAACGGGCTGAAACCCCCACTTGCTGTAGCGCCGTGACTTGATCTTCCATTAAAGCAATTAATGGCGAAACAACAACCCCAACACCTTCTCGCAATATGGCTGGAATTTGGTAGCATAGGGATTTTCCGCCACCCGTTGGCATGAGTACTAGCGCATCCTCCCCATCTAGAAGGCCATTGATAATCGCTTCTTGGGGGTTACGGAACTCAGAGAATCCGAAGGTTTGCTGAAGAACATTAAGAGCGGCTAAAGACATTCCGCCATTATACCTAGCATGTGCTAGAAAAAATATTTTTATCGACTCTCATTACAGCCATAGGCATTACAGGCATAAGGCAAGATTTTGAAGCCCTCACCACTTAAGAATGAATCTCAAGAATTTTCTTCCAATACAAATGACCTTTGGAATGACTACTCTTGGTCTGAAGAACAAATTTATGAAACCAATAACGATTTTTTTGACGCGTTAACAACCAGCATTGACCAAGCGAAATCCAGTATTATATTAGCCACCTATATTTTTAATTATGATGAGCTTGGTAAAAAAATTATCGATCACTTAAGAGCTGCTAAATGTCGTGGCGTTGATGTTCGCGTTCTTTTTGATGGTTTTGGCTCGTTAGAAACGGGCAATAAGGTCGCAAAAAAGCTGGAAGAAGGTGAAATACCCATCAAAATATTTCATCCACTCCCGTGGCAGACTGAAAACTATCATCGAGCTCTTTATAAAAGTTTTTGGTTTGGGAGCTTTCTCTCTTACGCTCTCAAAATCAATCAACGCCATCATGCGAAAATGTGTATTATCGATAACTTTACATTATGGTGCGGAAGCCAAAATATTTCTCTCGACCACCTAACCACAGAACGATCAGGAAAAAGCTGGCATGATCTCGGCGCGGTGGTGACTGGTTCCGGGGTTAAGGCCATTGCCGATGGCTTTTATGATATGTGGGAGAAAAGAAAGCCGACGTTCGGGCAAGGTATGTTTCAATATTACTGGAACAATATCACAACTCTTGCTCGGCAGCGAAAAAACAAATTACTGGCAGAAAAACTCAGGGATGCTAAAGAACGAATTTGGATTGTTAATCCGTATTTTTCACCTCCAAGAATGATTGTTCGCGGTATTAAAAATGCGGCCCAAAATGGTGCTGATGTACGAATCATTGTTCCTGCAAAATCTGACATTAGTTTTTTCCCCTTATTAACCGCTACTTACTATGAAGAGCTTCTTCGAAATAATGTGCGTATTTTTGAATACAAGCCAACAATTTTACATAAAAAAATCTCAATAATTGACGATTTATTATTACTGGGAAGTACCAATTACAATCACAGAAGTGTTATTCATGATGTTGAGTTCGACATCGTTGTTGACACAACTCATGCTACCAACGTTATCGAAAAAAGCTTCTTAAAAGATCAGTCAAACTCTCGCGAAATAACAATGGAAATTTTTAAACAACAAGGCACAAGGCGAATGCTCGGCTGGATCCCTCGCCTTTTAAGATATTGGTTATAATTGATTATGTTTCGAACAGAATCTAAAAGCACGAAGAAAGATGATCGTTTTCGCGTTCTTTCTTATAATATTCATAAAGGCTTTACACGAAATAATAAAAACTTTGTACTCGATGAAATTCGACAAGCGATCAGAAGTGTCGATGCCGAATTAGTTTTTTTGCAAGAAGTATTAGGTAACCATGAGAATCATGGTCTAAAACACAGTAATTGGATTCCTGAAGCGCAATTTGAATATTTAGCCGATTCGATGTGGCCCCATTTTGCTTATGGAAAAAATGCTATTTACCAACACGGACATCACGGTAACGCCATTCTTTGTAAAAAGCCTTTTAGCCAATGGGAAAACACTGACGTCAGTCAGTATAAATTTTCTCAACGTGGAATTTTACACGGAACCATTGATAACAAACTGCATGTTATTTGTATGCATTTAGGCTTGCTGGGATCAGAAAGGCGCCATCAAGTTCAATCACTTGTTGACATGGTCAAACATAAAGTTCCTAAAGATGCCCCTCTCATTATTGCTGGTGATTTTAATGATTGGAAATGCACATTAGACAAAAAAATGGCTAACTTACTGGGAGTCAAAGAAGCGTTTAGAGAATTTAAAGGCAGCCCTGCAAGAACGTTTCCTTCCAACCTTCCCATGTTACAATTAGATCGGATTTACTATCGAAATGTAAAACTTTGGGACGCTAAACGACTGAGTGATCCTCACTGGCGCACTCTCTCAGATCACTGTCCGTTATTCGCTGAATTTTCTATCGATTAAATCAATTAGTTGCAATATGTATATTAGTTTTAGACCTACACAAACTATAAACTTGTTTCAAATCTAAATGGGTACAAGAGGCCTATAGGTATGTTCGACAGTTTCACGATGAGTGTTCTATCTTTAATCTCCTTTTTATTTGTCAGCATTTTTGCTGGACTCATAATTCTTGCAGCTATTTTTTATGTTATTGATATCACTCAAAAAACCCATACGATAAGAAGTAATTATCCTGTTATTGGTCGTTTCAGATATTTTTTTGAACATATTGGTGAATTCCTAAGACCTTACTGGTTTGCAACAGATCGTGAAGAATTGCCTTTTAATAGAGCAGATAGACAATGGGTTTATCGCGCTGCAAAAAATGTTGACAGTAGTATTGCTTTTGGATCGACACGAGATCTAAATGAAACTGGCGTTGTCATGTTTATGAATTCAGCTTTTCCAACACTCGATGAAGATGCGTTAACGTCTTCTCCTGTGACTATTGGCCCCTATTGCGAAACACCCTATTCAACCGCTTCTATTTTTAATATTTCGGGTATGAGTTATGGGGCTATTTCAAAACCCGCTGTTATGGCTCTCTCTAACGGCGCAGCAAAAGCAGGATGCTGGCTCAACACAGGCGAAGGTGGGCTCTCTCCATATCATCTTGAAGGCGGTGCCGATATTGTTTTTCAAATCGGGACCGCGAAATATGGTGTTCGCGGTGAAGATGGAAAACTATGTGATAAAAAATTAAAAAAAATGGCGTCACACCAACAAGTCAAAATGTTTGAAATTAAATTAAGCCAAGGCGCCAAACCCGGTAAAGGCGGAATTTTACCCGCTGAAAAAGTCTCAAAAGAAGTCGCAGATATTCGCGGTATCAAAGAAGGTGAAGCATCACTCAGCCCTAATCGTCATGTTGATATTGACTCCAATGCCGATTTGCTCGACATGATCGAGCGTATACGACGCGTCACAGGAAAACCCGTTGGCTTTAAATTGGTTGTCGGAGATGAACTCTGGATAGATGATCTCTTCAATGAGATTCGTATCAGAGGCATTGAATCTGCTCCCGATTTTATTACTGTCGACAGTGCTGATGGTGGTACCGGTGCATCACCCCAGCCCCTGATGGATTATGTAGGTTTACCCATTAAAGAAAGCTTACCTTGGATTGTTGATCGATTAACGGAACAAGGGCTACGAAAAAGAATCAAAGTAATCGTTGCTGGAAAATTGATAAATCCTTCTGGGGTAGCTTGGGCGCTAGCGCTAGGTGCTGACTTTGTAACGAGTGCTCGTGGATTCATGTTTGCTTTAGGCTGTATTCAAGCTTTGCAATGCAATAAAAACACATGCCCAACCGGTGTTGCGACTCACAATCCAAAACTACAGCGCGGTTTAAACACAACAACCAAAGCGGAAAGAGTCGCTCAGTACCATCACAATCTTATTCACAGTGTTGGACTAATTGCTCATTCATGCGGTGTTAGCGAACCAAGACAGCTCCAACGTAAACATGTTCGAGTTGTCACGGATAGTGGCTACTCAATTGGCTTTGAAAAAGTATTTCCAATACCAACAGAAAAAGCGGATATGTTTAAACCTAAGCCAAAAACAGAAGATAACCCCAAAATTAACATTGATAGAATTGCACTTTGAAACCAATCGATAAAATCCATAATTAATTTTAAAAATTATTTTTATGAAAATACCTAACAAAAATACTCTCGTTTTACTTAGCGCTTTCTTTATTGCTATTAATTCACCTTATTCTTTTTCCCAAAGCACTGACAACAAAAGAAGCCCGGTATCGCCACTTGAATGGTCAGACAAAAATGAATTAAAACGAAAAGCCGATAATATTGACAGGTTGGGAAGAAGATATTTTGGCAAAGGGCTATCAGGAACGACCGCTGATATTGACTTATTACAACGTATCGCAGATAAAAAAATCATTAAAAAAAGTGACACAAAAAACCTACAAGCAACTGGCGTTGCTCTTGGTAATATTTTAAAAAATGAACTCAGTTTAAACTGGGTCGTCTATCAAGACAAATACGGCCGAAGCCGAGCTCTTTGCGTCCCACAGACTGAACACTGCTTATTTCCCACAACAATGCTCTCTCGGCATTTAGAAATTGGTGCTCCAGTAAATGTTTTTGAAACCTATCAAAAAGCCGTTAAACTTATCGATCCATACATTCCTGATACAAATGCTTATGATGGTAAAAAGCCAGATCCAACTCCCAAAGCGAGTTGGCTTAATAACAGAAAAGAAAAGTCAAAAAATATCCCCATACGATAACCTTTCAGTATATTTAAAAAATTTAAAACAAATAGCTTTTTAGAGAAGGAAACATATTAAAGATTATTCCACACTGAACCTCTTGATCAATAATCAAAATTCGATACAAGAATATTGTCATAAATCTTTAATATTTGAGGTCGGCAACTGGTGTACAGTAATGTAATTTACTGAAGGAACAACAAACACCTATGACCTCTCTTACAAACACTAAAGATAATCATATGACTGAAGAAATACAGCTTAACTCCTCTCAGTATTACCTTAACCGGCAATTGAGCTTGCTACAGTTCAATATTCGAGTACTCGCTCAGGTAAACAACGAAGAATACCCTCCCCTAGAGCGTGTTCGGTTTCTAACAATTTTTTCAAATAACATCGATCAATTTTTTGAAGTGCAAGTTGCAGAATTAAAAGAAGGTATACATTTTGGTCACGATCATTTAAGTGCTGACGGGATGCGCGCTCCAGATGCGCTAGAAGAGATTTCAAATATTTGTCATGATGCTTTTAACAATCAGTATCAAGTATACAACCAAACACTTTTACCATTACTGAGCCAAAATGGCATTGAAATTTTAAGTAATTCTCAGCTCAGTGAACAACAACAAAACTGGGTTGCTAAGTATTTTCGCCGAGAGATAATGCCGATTATTAGCCCCGTCGGCTTGGATACGACTCACCCCTTTCCTCGCCTTGTCAATAAAAGCCTAAACTTTATCGTTCAACTTGAAGGCAAAGATGCCTTTGGAAGAGACAGTGGTTTAGCTATTGTCCCTGCTCCTCGCAATATGCCAAGAGTTATCCAGCTTCCAACTAAGAATGAAACCGATAAAAAACAATTTATTTATCTATCAAGCATTATGAGCAAACATGCTTCAGATATTTTTCCCGGCATGACGGCAATAGGCTGTTATCAATTTCGAATTACTCGAGATGCAGATATTGAATTAAACGCAGCAGAAGTGAAAGATATGGCTCGTGCATTACGCGGTGAATTACCTTCTCGGCGTTTTGGTACAGCAGTCCGCTTGGAAATTGTTCAAGATTGCCCTGAATCTATTATCGAGTTTCTCCAACAAGAATTCGCTTTATCATCAAATGATACTTATCTCGCTGACGGCCCGGTAAACTTACACCGATTAACGCATTTATTAGATCACATCAAAGATCCCGCTTTATATTTTCCGCCGTTTACACCGGGCCTGCCAAAAAATTTAATGAAAAACCCCAATTGGCTCAATGTTATTTCTAATGAAGATGTTTTATTAAATCATCCTTATGAATCATTTACTCCCATTGTAGATGTCTTACGGCAGGCCGCAAACGATCCGAATGTGTTAGTGATAAAACAAACGCTATACAGAACAGGAAGCCAATCTGAAGTTGTTGACGCATTAGTAGAAGCCGCAAGAAACGGAAAAGAAGTAACAGCAGTTATTGAATTACGGGCTCGATTTGATGAAGAAGATAACATCATGCTGGCGGATCGCTTACAAGAAGCTGGCGCTCTTGTGATTTACGGCGTGATTGGCTACAAATGTCACGCAAAAATCATGTTGATTCTTAGACGACAAGGCCGGCAATTAAAACGTTTTGCACACCTCGGCACAGGTAATTATCACTCAACAAACGCGAAAATTTATACAGACTACAGTTTATTTACTAGTGATACCGATCTTTGTAATGATGTTCATAAGATTTTTCAGCAGCTTACCGGCATGGGTAAAACTGTTCGAATTCGAAAAATTTCTCACGCTCCATTTACATTAAAAAAGAATTTGTTAAGTATGATTCAACATGAAGCCGAAGTTGCTTCTGACGGAAAGCCCGCTCGAATCGTTGCAAAAGTTAACGGCTTAACCGACCCTAAAATAATTAAAGCGCTTTATCAAGCCTCACAAGCTGGCGTAAAAATAGAACTAATCGTGAGAGGCATGTGTTGTCTTCGACCTAAAATACCCGGCGTTTCCGACAACATTACGGTAAGATCCGTCGTTGGTCGCCTACTAGAACATTCTCGTGTTTATTATTTCGCAAACAATACTCCGAGCGTATTTTGTTCAAGCGCCGATTTAATGGAAAGAAACTTAGACAATCGCGTTGAAGTTTCATTTCCAATCGAGAATGAAAGTTTTGCAAAACGAATAAAAAAAGAATTAGAAGTTTTTCTTGCAGACAACTGCGAAAGCTGGGAACTCAACAGTGATGGATCATACACTCAAAATGTACCTGGCCGGGCTAAACCACTTTCAGCGCAGAGCGTATTTTTAGAAAATCTGGCTGATTAAAATTACAAAGTGCCAACATCATTTTGAAGATTATCTATGCTAGAAAAAAATGGAATGTTTTAATCATAAAACATTCCATTACATCGATATTTTTCAAACAACAACTTCAGCTTCTGCTGCAGCTATTCGTTTCTCTTCTGCTTGACCATAGAGACTAATGACTTGCCAACCAGATACGGGCTTAAAACCACCATCATCAACAAATACTTGCAACTTGCCCTTAGGGCTTAAAGCAAATAGTGGGACAACATCCGCTCCGTTTACTTTCTTATATTCTTCAAAATCGAATTCTTCAGACAAAGTCGTCGAACGAATTTCTGCCCCCTTACTCAATAAGCTGGCAAACTTACTAAACGTTAGGTCTCGATCAAAGAGAATGTAACCCCTCTCTTCTTCCGCTCCGAGCTTATGCTTTTCTGAAACATTTGCATCTTCACGGCTCATTAATGTATAAATATTTTGTTGGCCGAATTCCGTTTTATAACGCATTCCTGCAACAACGTTTAATGCTCGACGTGGAGAAAGCGCAAGTAATTTTCCGATACCCACCAAATCTAATTTTTGATCTGCATACTCCGAGACAGGATTCCCATAAAAAGTTTCTAGCCCTTCCATGCGAGCAGCACTGATATTTTCCCAGCTTGAATCAGTCAACAACACACGAAAACCTTTACTCTTTAATTCTTTTGCAATGGCTCTTGCTACGGCATTAGCTCCTACAATTAAAAACCCCTTTGGTGCTGGCTCAGCGACACCTAACCAAGTAGCAAATAATCGTGATGTTGCACTTTGGATAACTACAGTTCCCACTATCACAATAAACGTCAACGGAACCAAAGCCGCCGCTTGGGCTTCTCCAGCTTCAACCAATCGAATTGCAAACAGAGCTGACACAGCTGCAGCAACAATACCCCGAGGTGCTATCCAAGCAAGTAGTGCCCTTTCCTGCCATTTAAGTGAAGAGCCGTAAGTAGATGCCAGGACTGATAGAGGCCTTGCAATAAATTGAATAACAACTAATAAGACGATTGGGGTCCAGCCAAAACCTAAAATTTCGTCAAACGTTAACCGAGCAGCTAATAAAATAAATAGGCCTGAAATTAAAACAACAGTTAAATTTTCTTTAAAGTTAAGGATTTCTTGAATGTGAATGTCTTTTTGATTCGCTAACCACATCCCCATAATGGTGACGGCTAGCAATCCTGATTCGTGAGCAAAATAATTTGAAAAGCTAAACACTACGAACACTAAAGAAAGTGTCGCAAGGTTTAATAAATACTCAGGCACCCAATGCCTTTTTAGCAAGAATCCTAATAGCCAACCACCAAAAAAGCCAAACGCACTACCAATACCGATGATTTCCACAAAAGCTAATAAGCCATGTGCTAAACCTGCGCCCTGAGTTTGAGTCACAATAAACTCATAAACAACAACGACAAGAAGTGCACCTATAGGATCAATAAGAATGCCTTCCCATCGTAAAATATTAGCAATTGCAGAGTTAGGACGAACAGTTCTGAGCATCGGAACAATAACTGTGGGGCCAGTAACAATTGTCAAAGCGCCAAATAAAATGCTCAACTCCCAGCTCATTTCAAATAAGTAGTGAGTCGCCACAGCAACTACAAACCAAGTTATAGCAGCACCAACGATAATTAATCGCTGCACTATTGACTGCTGCGCTTTGATTTCACTTAAATTGAGGGTAAGGCTGCCTTCAAAAAGAATAATCGCCACACAAAGAGAAATCAAAGGAAACAGTAAATCACCAAATAATAAATCAGGCTTCACAATGTCCGATGTCGGCCCCAATAGAGCTCCAGCAGCCAGTAAAAACAAAATAGCGGGTAGCTTTACTCGCCAAGCTAACCACTGACAAGCGAAAGCGACTAATCCAATGATGGAAATAATGATTACTGATTGTTCTAACATATTTCTTTTAAATTCCTTATTATTTAAATGCTCTATTAAAAACGATTGATTTCAACGCGTTGAAGCATTGGTTAACATTAGCATATGCAGATAATACTTAAATCGAGAAACGTAATATTTAACGAATTTATTACATTTGATTATAAGGACACTCTAGATAACGAGCTTGTCGCGCGGTGTTCACTTCAGACTGTTTTTCACTTAAAGCTGCTCTCTTCGGGGATAAGTTATCAACAAGATCCCAGCCATGCAGGCTTTTTTCAATAATATCGGCAAGCGCTTCGATATGATCCTCAGAGCTATTTAACGCAGGAATATAATTAAATTTCTCACCGCCAGCTTCTTTAAAGTAATCACAATTTTCTTCTGCAATCTCTTCAATTGTTTCTAGGCAATCAGCTGCAAAGCCAGGACAAATAATTTGCACACTTTTTACACCTTGCGAAGGTAAAGATTTCATCGTTGCATCGGTATAGGGTTTTAGCCATTCGTTCGCCCCAAATCGTGATTGGAATGTTGTCATATACTCTTCTGGCTGTAAGTTTAGTTTTTGTGCAACAAGACGTGTCGTTTTTAAACACTGACAGTGATAAGGGTCACCTGTATGTAGATATTTTAGAGGAATACCGTGATAAGAAAATAATAATTTATCTGCGCGACCATGCTCGCTCCAATAATTTTCAACACTTTTTACCAACGCATTAATATATTTCTCATTATCGTGATAGCAATTAATAAAACGTAACTCTGGTAACCAACGCTGCTTGGAAAAATCTGCAGCTAAGGCATCGAAAGTTGATGCGCTTGAAGCTGCTGAATACTGTGGATATAAAGGCAAGACAACTAATTTCTGAACTCCTTGCGATCTCAATTTATCGAGAACACTCGACATTGATGGATTACCATATCGCATTCCCCACTCCACAACTATTTGATCCCCGTATTTTTTTTCAAATACCTCAGAAATTCCTTTTGATTGATCGGCTGTGTGAAAAGCTAATGGTGAACCACGTTCAGTCCAAATGCTTTCATAAGCTTTTGCTGATTTCTTTGGACGTACTCTTAAAATAATAACATTTAGAATGAACCACCAAACTATGCGTGGAATTTCTACAATTCTTGGGTCCCATAAAAACTCTTTTAAATAAACACGTAAAGCCTTTGGTGTTGGTGCATCCGGTGTTCCTAAATTAACAATTAGCACACCAACTTTAGACGTTTGTTGATGATTAAAGCCAGTTTTTTTCTCTATAGCAGATTGTTGCTCAGACATATCTTTCAACTTTTTTCTAATTTTTAAGTGACCTGAAAAACCAGCATCAATGTCACATTAAGATCATGTATCGAAATTATTGCAAAGCGATAACCAATTTTCGATTGCTGCTGTCAGGTATTTCTGTTTGTGGTAAACCAAATAAAACTTTCGACTCAAATCACGATTAATCACTTTTAGTTCAATTAATGAACCACGCTCAAAAGCATCGGTTAGGGTTATACGCGACAAACAGCCAATTCCAAGACCGGATTCTACAGCACGTTTGATGGCTTCTGTATGCTCTAATTCTAAAAGAATGTTCAAATCTGGTAATAAGTTGTGCATTGCACGATCAAATGTTTGTCGCGTTCCTGAGCCTGATTCTCTGACTATCCAATCAGCGCTTAAAAGATCTTCGTCATTTAGCTGGCTTTTTTTTGCCAAAGGGCTATTTTTTGAGCAAAAAATGACAAGCTCATCATCACGCCAAGGGGTAATTGATAAATCAGGATTGTTAACTTCTCCTTCGATTAAACCGACATCAAGCTCAAACTTTTGCAGCTTTTGACTAATTGTCGCCGTGTTAGCGACATCTAAAGTCACACGTCCGCCTTTATACCGTTTCATATATTCAGCTATCATCGGTACAGCCAAATAATTACCAATGCTTAATGTCGCACCCACTTTGATTGGACCACTATCCACGTGTCGTCCAAAGGCAGACTCTAAATCACCGGCTCTTGCTAACAACTCTTCTGCTCGTGGCTGTAGAGCCCGGCCAAAGTCGTTTAACTGGAGCCGCTTTCCTACACGGTCAAATAGCTGAATATCAAATTGATTCTCCAACTCCTTCAAAGCACCACTAGCAGCGGATTGCGACATAGATAAGCTTTCAGATGCCCTTGAGATATTCTGATAATTTGCCGCGGCCAAAAATATTTCTAGCTGTCTTAATGTATATCTCACTATTTAATCTCCGCTTATGGCACGACATTCCTTCGCGTGAATAATCTAACAAGCGAAAGATGAACGTGAACAACTAAGAATCCACAGGCTGAAGATCTCAAGTTGAGATATACGGCCCTAGCCTCCCGATAGTTTTCAATCAGTACAAGAAACATCCAAAATGACTTATATCTGAATATTGCTCAGATTAGACGCCGATAATTCAGAGTTAGTCACATCACTATTATTGAGTCGCATGAACCTGTATATCGATTTTACAAGTATTTATTATCCAAACAATCCATTTGTACGATATATGGGGAATGAATATAGTTGCTTTATGTTCAATCGCTAGGAAATAGATTAATGAGTCAGCTACGCCAAGAAACAGTTACCAGCGTTCATCACTGGAACGATAACCTTTTCAGCTTTAAAACCACACGAGATCCCGGTTTCAGGTTCAAAAATGGCCACTTCACAATGATTGGCCTACAGGAAGAGAAGCGCCCATTGCTTCGCGCCTACAGCATCGTGAGTGCTAATTACGAAGAAGAGCTGGAGTTTTTTAGCATCAAGGTTCCTGATGGCCCACTGACGTCAAAGCTCCAACATTTAAAAGTCGGTGATTCCGTTTTAGTCAATAGCAAGCCAACAGGCACGCTTGTCATGGACAATTTAAAACCTGGCAAGCATCTTTATCTTTTAAGTACTGGAACCGGTTTGGCGCCATTCATGAGTATCATCAAAGACCCAGAAGCCTACGAGCGCTATGAAAAAATTATTCTCGTACACGGCGTTAGAAATGTCGATGAATTAGCTTACGGCAATATGATTTGCAATGACCTACCAAACAATGAATATTTTGGCGATCAAGTGGAAGGGAAATTAATTTATTACCCAACAGTAACGAGAGAAGCGTTTAAAAACACCGGTAGACTGACTGAATTAATGAACAGCGAAAAATTATATCAAGATATTGGATTACCAAAACCTAACTTGGATGATGATCGCTTTATGCTTTGCGGCAGCCCTGCGATGTTAAAAGACACGTGCGATATTTTAGATAACGCAGGATTTTCTGAAGCGCGCCAAGGCAACTTAGGTGAGTATGTGATTGAACGCGCTTTTGTTGAGAAATAGAAAATTCTAAATATCAAATTATATTAAACACGCCGCTTGCTCTAGCCACTCGTTTGTCTTTAACGACAAAATAACAATTGGCAAAAGCAACGCGGCTTCCTACTTTTTGTACATCGACATGTACTTCAACCCATTCCCCAAGTTTTATAGCGCCTACATAATCAATCGATAAATTGGTTGTCACCATTGAAACCGGTGGGTTTTTAGAAAGCGAAGCATTGTAACCTAAAGCGACATCAGCGATTCCACTGACGATACCGCCATGTACAAGCCCTCTTGCGTTGCAATGTTTTTCTTGTACAAAGAATCCAATTACTATTCCCTTTACAGAATCAATGCCTTCAGCACTTCTCAATAATTTTTTATTATAAATAGGGCCTATCATTTCTAAATAGGGGCTTGTTCGGAATAGTGGCTCGAATCCATCAGGGAGGTCAGTCATTAGAGTTCTCTCGTTCAAAAATAATTTTTGGTGCTGAGTTCAGTAAAAGTTCTACAGGATTTTTATAAAGATCATCAAACGTTAAACTGTCTTCCGCTATTGAAAGAGGATCTAAGCTTCCGCAGCAGACCTTGTGCAAAATATCAGGCAGTACAGAACGCCCATGGACACGACTCACGTCATAACGAATACCTTTCAAATAAGCATTATTCAAAGGTAATTCAGTTTTTTCTGACAGGCCTCCCGATACACTGGTACAAAAACCACAGGCCGCGGTGGAATTAATAGCAAACGATAATTCTTCGGGAGTACAAGCAGCATCTACTGTGATTAAAAATTCTTCCTTTGGATATTTTTCTTTTCTCAAATCTTTATCTAAAGACAATCGGAATATGTTTGCACCTAAATTTTTAGCAAGCGCCAGTTTATTTTCATCGTGATCAGCATAAACGACTCTCTCAGACCCACAGGCAATTGCCGCTTGGACAGCATAAAGACCAACACTTTGTGCCAACCCACCTACGATCAATACAGGAGCTTTAGGAAATAATGCTAAGTGAGGAGCAACCGTCCGATAACCATCCGCGACATTATCAGACAAGCCACAAGCAGAACCGAAAGACAATGTAATCGGAATTTTAACTAACATCGCCTCACTAAAAGGAACTTCAATTAGATCAGAAAATCCACCGCCATAATCTTTTTCACCATTGCCACCTAATCCATAAGAAGCACAAAATGGCACATTGGAACATGCATTCGTCCATCCCCTTAAACAATTAACACACTCACCACAATTAATTTGAAACGGCACAATGACGCGATCGCCAGGAACAAAGCTCGTTACTTCATCGCCGACATCAACAACTAAGCCAGCAATCTCATGTCCTAAAGCAAACGGTCCTGGCGTTCTATATTGCCCTGCGACGACAAATCGATCTAAATCGCAGCGTGCAACTGCCATTGGTTTTATCAAGGCACTTTTTGATGTTGTTAATCTTGGAGCCCGAACTTCTTTCCATTCTACTTTTTTGGGGGACACATAGGTCAATTGCTGTATCATTGAGACAAATTAGACCAATTGGTTTATTTAAAACACACCATATAGACCATTTGGTTTATAATCAAACGAATTATTTAAATAGGTAATCATTAATTTGATTAATTTTTCAGTTCTACAATTTAACCTTTAGCTGGACATACCATGGCAAACACACCACAACACAGAGCTAAACTGATCAAGTCAGCCATTATTTTATTTAGAAGGCAAGGTTTCGCAGGTACGGGATTGAGTGAAATTTTAAAAAAAAGCGGTGCTCCAAAAGGCTCGCTGTATCATTATTTCCCTAATGGTAAAGAAGAATTAGCGACAGAGGCATTAAAGGTTGCAGGAAAAACCGTAGAAAGAACGTTGTTACAATTAGCTGAAAAACACAAACAGCCTGAACAATTAGTGAGAAACTATTTCAAACTCTTAGGGAAATGGATGAAGGAGTCAAACTTTCGCTCTGGGTGCCCTATTACTACAACGGTACTAGAAATGGTTCCAACCTCTGAAGCCATCTCAAAAGTCAGTTTACACATTTTTGAAAGCTGGAAAAAAGTTATTGCAAAGTCATTAGTAGACTCGGGGAATAGCAAATCTGATGCAAAGCTCAAGGCTGATTTCATCATCACAACTGTCAGCGGCGCTCTAATCCAGTCAAGAGTTCAACAGTCTACTCTCCCGTTAGATAATGCCGCAAAACAATTAACATTGCTGCTTACCACATAAGATCATCGGGTATTTTATACTCTGCATAAGGATCATCATCATCCTCTTCTGAGATATCTTTATTTATTACGATGACTACATTGCTATCTCGCTTCTCAATTTTTTCTGCCACAATTCTTGGTACCATTGCATAACTATTATTATTTTTAACAATAGTTAAAACACCATTAACAAGTTGTTTGTGTTGAACTGCATCAACAATTAACTTTTTAATCGTTTTGTTATCTGTGAATTGATAAGCGATTCCATCATCACCTTTCGCGAGGGATTTAATCTGATTCACTTCAATCAATTGTTTTATCTGAGCCTGTAAAGCTTTGTCTTCTGCCGCTTTGTTTTTCTCTTGATTTAGTTTTCTATCTCGCTCTGCTTTTTCTATCGCGGCTTGTTTGGCTTTTTCCTTCACCTCATTTTCAACAGCATGGCCTTTTGGCTGCTGCTTTTTCATTTTTCGTTGTTCCTTTTCCAGCGTTTTCGCTTTCTTTTTATCGATCAAACCTGCTTTTAACAGTTGGTCTTGCAAAGAATTTTTCATTGATTTGTTCGCTTAACAGTTAAATAGTTAAAGAATTCTCATATACATGCCAGAAGACTTTGGCATTTTTGATAAGGTAAATCCAAACTTCTCGTAAAAATGCGGGGTTCCATGATCCGCCATTAAACTAACATAAGCGGTTTGGGGCGCATTATTTTTTAAATAAGAAACAAGCGCTTCCATAATCATAACACCAACGCCTTTCTTTTGATGATCTGGAATCACAGCAATATCTGTAACTTCGTAGAAGCATCCACCATCACCGATAATTCGACCAATGCCGATAGGATTACACTCATGATATATAACGACTGAATAAATTGAATTCGGAAGGCCTCTTTCAGCTGCCTCTTCCGATTTGCGAGACAATCCCGCTGCAGTTCGAATTTGAATATAATCCTTAACAGAAGGTATTTCTTCTTTTAGTGTATAACTCACAATAAATTACTTTAGTTTTTTTAGGTTTTTCCAAATAGGGAGGTTATTCAATTTTAAATTGAACGGTAATGTTCGCGTTGTATACAATCTCGTCGAATGAGGGTTCGGATGGTTGAGAAGCCATATCGGCCATAGGCTCAGGAGCGGCCATTCTTGAGCTTTTAAATCTTTGAGCTGTAACCACCACTTCCTCTAATACTCGCGCGCCTCTAGTTGCTTGAGGATTCACCTGAGAATCTCTGAATCCTACCGGCGTCAATTTCACTCCGAGAGTTTTCTCATACGCCAATTTTTGTTTCATTACTTTATTGAGAGCATCTTTCTTAACTTCAGATTTAAATTCTTCTTTTTTACTATGCTCAAACTCAGTATCCGCTAACTCTATCTCTTTAGAATTATCTGCTAATTCGGCTATGGATTTTAAGTGTTTTTCATCATTAATACGCACAGACATTCTATTAACAACTTTATAGCTATCTGGTTTTTTACCAAACCAACCATATTGAGGCGAAGTAGAAAATTTTGAGCTTTTAATTAAATCTTTCGAAATACCCGAAGATGACAATTTTTGAACAATGCTTTCTCTTAAAATACCATTATCGGCGATTGACTGTGATAACAATTTATTTTCAGTCGTTATGACTAAACTAATAATCGCTTCATCTGAATAGGCTTTCTTTTCTGCATCAGCAAAAATAGTCACTATTTTATCATTTGGATACAAAAATTGGCGTAATTCGTTAGGGCTGCCTTTTAGTTCTGGCTCAGACATGACAGGTATGGCAATCACACTGAGTGATGTTAGAAACAAGGATATCAATAATTTTTTCATTAAACTTTTCATTAAACTCTCCAAAATCAACTCAATAGAACATAAAAAGTTTTATTATTTATTAATAAATCGTCTTTTTCATATGTTCAGGATAATTATCATCGTATTCTTTAGCATCAAATTCTATGCCTTTTTGCGTAGCAAAAACTTTAGCCATCTGCCCTGCCGTTGGCAACTCTTTTCTATCGATGTAAGTGGCATGATCCCACAATCCAGATCGAGCTATCGCTTTTTGACACTGAAAATAGGCTTTTGTTACTTGAATAGAAATAACGCTACTTGCGGGTTTGTTATCTATCGCAAATGATTGACACAACTCATCATCAACTAATATTTCTGCTATGCCGCTAACACGAATTGTTTCACCTGCATTGGGCACTAAAAAAATAAGACCAACATTGGGATTATTGACAATATTTTTCAGTGAATCTAAACGGTTATTCCCTCGTCTATCAGGAATTAATAATTGTTTTTCGCTGACAACTCGAACAAAACCAGCTGGATCACCACGAGGAGAACAATCTACGCCTTTTTCACCGTAGGTCGCTAGAATTAAAAAAGGAGATTTTTCGATAAACTGACGGTAATGATCATTCACATGATCAATTTCTTTCCAGAGTGCACGCTCTAATACTTCGCCGTAGACTTCTTCTATGTCATTTATTGTGGAAAGTTTTTTCATGGTAACCTTCCTTAACGTTATAAACTTTTTGCTCTAAGACTTTTCAAATGTAGTAAATTAAAAAATCTTCGCACACCATAGTTTTTAACAAATGCTAAGCCGGTAATAAAAAACGCTATAATAAACGCTTTATCGAGAGATATCTCAATACCAAAAGCGGGATACAGAAAAAATTGAAAAAGAACATTTAAAATATATCCGGCTATAACGCTAACGGCACTTTCTATCATACTCATTTTATGGCTTTGGCCTGTACCGCTGCTCATATCATTTTGCCTTGTCTTTGTATCTTTTTAACCACCCGATACCATCGAGATCATTACGCCAGCCGCTACAGCCGAACCTATCACTCCAGCAACATTTGGCCCCATCGCATGCATAAGTAGGAAGTTTTGAGGATCGGATTCTAGGCCGACTTTATTTGACACGCGTGCGGCCATTGGCACGGCGGAAACACCGGCAGAGCCGATAAGAGGGTTAACTTTGTGTTTACTCACTACATTCATTAATTTTGCCATGATTACACCCATGGCTGTACCAATTGCAAAAGCGACAACACCTAGCAATAGAATACCAATTGTTTTGGGGTCGAGAAATTTATCAGCTGCTAATTTTGAGCCGACCGACAACCCTAAAAATATTGTCGTAATATTAATTAACGCATTTTGTGCAGCACTGCTTAATCGCTCCACCACCCCACATTCACGCATTAAATTTCCGAAGCAAAACATGCCAAGTAAAGGTGCAGCAGCAGGCAAAATAAGTGCGACTAAAATTAATAGCAATAAAGGAAATACAATTTTTTCTCGCTGAGAAACAGTGCGCAGCTGCACCATTTTAATTTTTCGTTCTGCTTCTGTTGTGAGTAATCGCATGATGGGTGGCTGGATCATAGGCACTAAGGCCATGTAAGAATAAGCGGCCACTGCAATTGCACCTAACAAATCAGGCGCTAATAAACTTGAAACATAAATTGCAGTTGGGCCATCTGCACCACCAATAATACCTATCGCAGCAGCATCAGCGATTGAAAAATCCATTATGCCCAAGATGGATAATCCCACGGCGCCTAAAACGGTAACAAAAATTCCGAATTGCGCTGCAGCACCTAAAAATAATGTTTTTGGATTGGCTAGCAATGGACCGAAATCTGTCATCGCACCAACACCCATAAAAATGACTAAAGGCGCAACACCGCTATCAATAGCGACCATGTAAAACTTATGAAGCATTCCGTCTGAAAAACCAGCAGATGACACTAACAAATTAATATCTTGATGCGTTTGCAGTGCGGAATTTTTATAAGCGGTTATAACTTCTTTTGTAGAGTCCCAACTGGTCAAACCTAGTTGTTGAGCAATGGAGGCGATTAAATCAGTGTCCTGACTATAGAATGCATTTTCTACAGCAGAATAAGCAAGACCGGCGCCAGGAATATTGGCCAGTATGGCTCCAAAACCAATTGGTACTAACAAAAGTGGTTCAAAATTTTTCTTGATGGCCAAGAAAAGCAATAACATCCCTATGAGGATCATAACGAATTGACCGACTCCCAATTGTCGAATGCCAGTGTCATGCCATAAGGTTAATAAATTCTCGAGCATATCTTTATGTCGCCTTCATTAATACTATTTAGATTTTCATTTTTCTAAAACGAAAATATTTACATATTTTTTATATTTGTATAGAGAGAAAAATTTATAAAACCGATTAATAACCTATTTTATCGATGTTAATAAATCGCCCACTGCAACCGAATCACCTTCTCGAACGTTGATCGCTTGGATAATCCCATCGCACGGTGCTGTAATATCCGTTTCCATTTTCATAGCCTCAAGTAAAATAATTTTCTCGCCCGCTTTTACTTGCTGACCTGATTTCACAATAATTTTAACAATATTGCCTGCTAGTGGCGCAGGAACTGGCTGAGCATTCTCTTGATCACTTCCGACTGCTGCATCAGCACTCACTTCGCCAGCTAATTTCACTATGCCGGTTAAGTCTCCGCCATCATTCACGGTAACGGTGTAGGATTTACCTTCAACACTAACGGTGTATATTGCTTCTCCGTCAGACGATAACGCTGTATCTTTTTCTTTTCCTGTAGGAACAGGTTCAAAAGCCGAAGGATTATTTCTATTTTTTAGAAATTTCAAACCAATTTGTTGAAACAATGCATAGGTTAAAACATCGTCAACCAAACCATCACCTTCAGACAATTCAATACCTTGTGATTTCGCCTTTTCTATTAAATCATTGGTGAGCTCATCCATTTCATCGTCAATCAAATCAGCTGGACGACAAGTAATCGGTTCCTTTCCTTCCAGCACTTTTGTTTGTAATTCAGTATTTACTTTATCAGGCGTAAGTCCATACTCGCCTTTTAGCACACCTGCTGTTTCTTTGGTAATGGATTTATATCTTTCACCGGACAGTACATTGATAACAGATTGTGTACCCACAATTTGCGAAGTGGGTGTGACAAGGGGAATGTAGCCCAAATCTTTTCTGACTTTTGGAATTTCCGCGAGTACTTCATCTAATCTATTTTCTGCGCCCTGCTCTTTTAATTGATTTTCCATATTGGTGAGCATTCCGCCAGGAACTTGAGCGACTAGGATGCGAGAATCAACACCACGCAGTGAACCTTCAAATTTTGCATATTTTTTTCTTACTTCACGAAAATAAGCTGCAATAGATTCAAGTAATTCAATATCTAACCCTGTATCACGATCAGTTTCTGCAAGAGTTGCCACCAAAGCTTCTGTAGGGCTGTGACCATAGGTCATCGACATGGAAGAAATAGCGGTATCGACATTATCAATTCCGGCTTCGATACATTTTAAATAAGTGGCTGTTGATAAACCTGTCGTTGCATGACATTGCATGTGGATAGGAATATCACAGGCTGCTTTTAATTTACTAACTAATTCAAAACCATCATAAGGCCTTAACAAACCGGCCATATCTTTAATGGCAATTGAATCTGCACCCATGTCTTCAATAATTTTTCCTTGCTCTACCCATTTATCAATCGTGTGAACAGGACTAATGGTATAAGAAATTGTGCCTTGCGCATGTTTATCGAATTTTTTAACGGCAATTAAGGCCGTTTTTATATTTCGCATATCATTCATTGCGTCGAAAACACGAAACACATCGACGCCGTTAGTTGCTGCACGCTCAACAAATTTTGTGACAACATCATCGGCATAATGACGGTAGCCTAAAATATTTTGGCCGCGAAATAACATTTGCATCGGCGTTTTTGGCATCGCTTTTTTTAATTCACGAATACGATGCCAAGGGTCTTCACCCAAATAACGGATACAAGAATCAAATGTTGCACCACCCCATGTTTCTAAAGACCAAAACCCTACATCATCTAATTTTTCTGCAATAGGCAACATGTCATCTAAACGCATACGTGTTGCAAACAATGATTGATGTGCGTCTCGCAATACTACATCGGTTATTCCAAGCGGTTTTTTATTAGTCATACAGAGTGTGCCCATTCGTTCTTTTTAATATTTAATGGTTAAATTTCTATGCCAAGCGTTTAAAAACCTTACTAGCAGCTCTCATCTTCAATAAAGAAATTAGACTTCTTTACGATGTTCTTCGATAGCAGCTTTTAAGATTGATAGTATTCTTGGGGATGGAACTTGTTCCGTTGATTCAGTATTACTGGAAGATAAATCAGGAACGTTTAGAGGAATAATTTCGGGGAAATACTTTTGAATGATATTCGACATGACTGTGGTTGTAATAACAAGGACAGCCAAAAAAATAAATACGACTCCCATGCCTAGCAACATGAGGTTTATACCTTGAGCAAGTAAATCATTTTCCATGAAAGGGGTACTCTCAAAATAATACGGCTTCTTTTCTTAATAAACAATCAAACAAGATGTTTATTCTGCGTAGATTTTTTGACTACGTAGCAGTAAACCCAGATAAACATATAGTTTACATTGCAATAGAAGAAGCGTATTTGTTAATGGCTTTTGGCCACCTGAATCTCACTTGATGCATTTATGAAGATTGAGTTTGCAACCTAAACATTCATCAAATGGGTGTAAAACGATGGCGACAGTTTACCGGAATCTTTCTGGTAGGCAAGAGCGATGGAAACGTTTCTTAACAAAAAGTTGTGATATTACTATGTTCGTGATCATTTAAAATTATATTGGCTAAATTCTAGCCATGTATTCTGTCTTTCAAGTGTACGGAAAATAAAGGTTTAAACAGCTTGAAACCAAGGCATTTTTTAGAGGCAAGTCTAAATGCGACACCCTACTGATCTAGGGAGCAAGTTATCAATTAAGCTAGAAAGCTCATTCAGGTCCGTAAGGGGCTTAAACAGTAAGTTCCTATCAGTAATCCCCAAAGAATATAAATCACGAGGCAACGTATACTCTTTAGAACCCGTGTGAATGATAAAACGCGTGTTTGGCTGCAATGCATGAGCGGTTTTAGTGAAACGCTCTCCACTGACCCCCTCAAGCCGTAAATCAACAACTACAATATCTGGATTAAATGTAGAAAGTTTTACAAGCCCAGCCTCAGCTGAGTGTGTCACAAGAACTTCATGCCCCTCATCCTCTAGAAAGGCTTCTAAATTGTCTCTAAGGAGCTCTTCGTCATCAATGACTAGTACTTTTGCCATATGGAATAATTAACCTTTTACCTTGCCCAATTTCCTTTTCTTTAAGGAACCTTAGAACTATTAAATTGATAATTTAGAAGCCAATGCCCCTAAATATGATGCAAAGAATATGAACACTTAAAATTTGATAGTAAAAATATAGCTCGAGAATTGAGAAGCGCCAATTTTTTGTAGTTATATAACATCTTGTATCTAACTATGTGACTTATGTGACATTTTATCGTCACTTTATGGCAAATCTTGATTGATCTTCATTATCAGATTACAAGGTAAGAGCTCACAAATGCCTTACCGAAATGATTAAAGAAGCATGAAAAAGCTAAATCGCACGCAAAATCTTTACCTTATAGGATTTTGACCATACTCATTTAAAAACATATCCCACTTACAACCTATTCAAAAGAGCCATTCACTAACGGCATAATTTTTCACCTTCAAAAACCCGATTCAGCACAAATAGAAAAAGATATACATTTCACATTTATTTCATTAACACATTCCATCCATCAAGAATGATAATAAAAACGAAAAACGACAGCCATCATGTATTGCCCCATTCATTTATCATAAAAAAATCTCTATTTCCTACAAAATAAATATACATTTTTACCTATTTATAAAAACATAAGAGAGTTCAACTCTCATTACAACAAACACATCGAAAACTTTTGAAAAAAACAACTTTATGTTCTTAGATAGACGGTGGAAAAGCACAAACGAAAAACCGATTTAAAAACATAATAAAGCATTTTTTCACACAAAAATCTTTGTTTTTAAAGCAACTCAAAAACAAAATAAATATGTTGCACTATACTCATCTAACAACTCGCATTAAGAATTACTACTAACATAGAAATTGTTAAATTTTAAAAAATATATTATATATAAAATCAGGATAAAAAATACATATGCACAAAAAACTCGTACTGGGTTTTTCGGTAAATGCACTTATCAAACCAGAAATCAATCTCATAAAATCTATCTTGAGAACCAGCTCTATTCTCGAAGGGCAATGGCGCCTAGCGAAAGACGGTGCCTGTGACGCTATAATTTTTAACGATATCTCGACCTCCATCAAACCATTCACGACAAAACCAGGGACTAAACGAATTTTCATTAAAAGACGCGGTGAAACATCGGAAGGATATGTTTTCTTTAGACCTATCCGCGCAGAAGAACTAGTCAAACTTTTGGTACAAATTCAAACGGGTGTGGTTGAATCGGAATCTCAATCGAAACACTGGGAAGATATTCTACCCGGAGCCAGTTACAAATTAAGAAAATGGCCTACTTCAGATATTTTAAAGATCAATAAAAAATATATGAAACTAGCAACTTATATAAGTCGACAATACAAAACGATTAAAGAGCTATCAGAGCTTTCTGGGAATCCAGAACAATTATGCTCTGAATTCATAAGCCATTTAGAAGACGCTAAAATATTATTAATGATTCCAGAATCAAGTGAAGAAAAAAAACGACCTTATAAAATATTAAGAGTTAAAAAAAGCTTTATATCTCAACTTAAAAGACGATTTTCAACTAATCAATAAACCCAACTATTGTTGTCAAGAAAATTAAATGAACGAATATAAATTAGTATTCACAGGTACAACAGGTGCAGGAAAAACCACCGCTATAAAAGCTGTTAGCGAAACTGACATCGTTCAAACTGACGTAAAAAACACTGACGCATCCTTCAAGAAATTGAAAACGACCGTTGGGTTAGATTTTGGCTTACTACAGCTTCCCGACGGAGATCGCCTGCGGCTGTTTGGTACACCAGGACAAGAACGATTCAACTTCATGTGGAAAATATTAATTAAGGATGCGTTCGGCTTAATCATTTTAATCGACAACTCAAGACCGGACCCCATAGCCGATCTTCAAGTTTACCTTGAAGCATTTAAAGAAGAACTATTAACAACCCCTTGTGTTATTGGCATTGGCCGATCAAAAGAGAACCCCTTCCCTGATGTAGACAATTTTACAGAAAAGCTCGCTGAAAATGATTTAGTTTTCCCTATTATCTCGGTTGACGTAAGAGAGAAAGATGATGTGGCAATGTTAATAGAAATAATACTAGCGCAAGTTGAATCTGACTTTGAATAAAACAATGAGCAATGAGACAAATAAGAATGAAGTTATCTAAAACACAGAAAAAATCAGCCCAATTGGAATGCGAAAGACTTTTCTCTGAGTTAGACGGGATTATCGCTGTTGTTATAGCAAGCCAAGATGGGTTTGACGTAGCAAATACGATTTCAAGTGAATTAGATCCTGTTCGCATATCGGCAATGGCAAGTTCTATTAACGCGATTGGCTCCGTTGTTTCAGCTGAAGCCGCTATTGGATTAAGCGAAAGCATTACCGTTAAAACAGAAAACGGATTTGCCTACATTATCACAATCGAAATAGGAGATGACTCATATATTTTAAACTTAATTGCGAGTGATTCAGCAATATTGGCCCAAGTCATTTATCAATGCCAAGAAACTAAAACAAGATTAGGCGCAAATTGAAAAGCAAAGATATAGAAATAGAATTAAAACGCCTGTCCTACTCCACGGGTATTTTAGCGTGTGCGCTAGTCGCGATAGACAGCGGAATTATTTATTCATCCACATCTTCATCAACAGAATTTCAAAGAATTGCTGAAAGCGCCAGAGATTACTGGTCTTTACATCATAGAAATGGGGCGATTTACAACGTCTTAGGAGATTTAGACAACATAAAAATTCGACATAAAAAAGGAATTATCTGCTTACAACCTTGTGGAGAAAATACTTTGCTGGTCGCTCTGACAAAATTTAACAAGGTAGATTGGAACGACTGGATCAAACAAACCGACATTTTATCTGACAGCCTTAAACATCATTTTGGTTTGTTAGCCCAATAGAAAACCAACTGAACTATTAAACGACAAATATACTTCAACCCCCAAAAGAGAGATCAAAAAAATGACTACTATTAACGAAAGCATGACAGAACTATTAACGTTAGATGGATCACTTTGTTCCGCAATTGTCGATTCATCGAGTGGAATGATGTTAGGTTCTGCCGGATCAGGCGTAGATCTAGAAGTTGCTGCCGCAGGTAACACGGAGGTTGTTCGCGCAAAAATAAAAACAATGAAGGCATTAAAGATAAAAGATGTCATCGAAGATATTTTGATTACGCTAGGCAAACAATATCATTTGATTCGGCCTTTAGCTCAAAAAGAAGGCATCTTTATTTACTATGTTTTAGACAAAAACAAATCTAATCTAGCCTTAGCAAGACGCAAACTACAAGAAATTGAAGAAGATTTAGATTTTTAAATAACCAATAGCGTATTAAGACATATTCCATTTTTAATGGGACATGTCTTAATACAGTCAGCTTTTTTTCAACACTGACCTATCTACCATCACACTTATTTTACAGAGCAGTAATAATAATCAGCGGTCATCGATTGATCCCACTGATTAATAATAACAATTGCATTTAGCTGTCTCATTTGAACAGTTAACTTGCTTCCACTTAATGTCACTCACAGAAAAAGCCGTGCTGGAAAACATCACTACTGAAAACATCCATTAAAAGCTATTTTGCATTTCGTAACAAAAGCCTAGGCTCAGACACACTGACAAAATCTCCATCGCTTAATGATATAGCCTGTGATGAACCCATATAAGGTCGATTCAATAAATCATGCCCTTTCTTTTTTAATGAACCCTTAACACTTTCGTCTAAAGCATTTTCAGCAAACAATCTGTCTGGTGTCCACTGGTGATGGATACGCGGCGCTGCTAATGCTTTTGATAATGGCATTCCAACATCTAAATGATTGACTAATGTTTGAAGTACTTGTGTGATAATTGTCGGACCACCGGCCGCACCGGTTGTAAGGATAGGCACGTCATCCTGCAACACAATTGTTGGACTCATACTTGATAAAGGTCGTTTACCTGGTTGAATTTTATTAGCTTCGGCTCCAACTAAGCGATATGCATTGGGCGATCCAGGTTTTGCAGAAAAATCATCCATCTGATTATTCAAAATTACACCCGTACCTGGAACAATAACTTTGCTACCAAAACCCGTATTTACTGTGGTTGTAATCGCAACCCAGTTACCCTCTTTGTCAGCTGCAGCAATATGTGTCGTATGCTTTCCAAAAATATCTGTACTTGCTTTAGGGGGTGTTCCATGATTTTTTACCAAAGAACTTTTTTTAAGATCGATGCCTTTAGCTAGTTTTTTTGCATAATCTTTATCGATTAATCCTCGCGGCACATCAACATAATCTGGGTCGCCTAACCAGTGTGCACGATCGGCGAAAGCAATCTTCATCGCTTCAGCTAACAACTGATAACGGTCTGCAACACTTAAACTGGCAACATCAAACTGTTCCAGCATATTTAAAATTTGTCCAACATGGACTCCGCCAGAACTGGGCGGTGGAAATCCATAAACAGTGTAATCACGATAAGTGGTTTTCACTGGCTCACGCACTTTTAGCTCATAACCTGAAAAATCTTTTGCAGTGATGATGCCTCCATTTCTCGGCATCCAAGCCCCAACCGACTTCGCAAATTCCCCCTCATAAAAATATTTTGCGCCTTTCGAGGCAATACCTTTATAAGTTTTTGATAAATCTTTTTGGATAAGTTGGTGACCTGCTTTCCAAGGCTTTCCATTTTCATCTAATAATATTTTTGCGCTACTGGAAAATTTCGCTATTGAAGGCGCAGCTCTTGCTAAGCGGCTCGCATAAACACGATCGATGGGAAAACCACTTTCTGCTAAATTTGCAGCAGGAGTAACAAGATCATTTAATGAAAGTTTACCGCCTTGTTTATTTAAATATTCAAGCGCCGCGACCGAACCAGGAATACCAATAGCTAACGAGCCAGTTTTGGACAAGCCAGAATCGACTTTGCCATCACGAATGTACATATCACTCGTTGCTGCTCCTGGGGCCATTTCTCTACCATCAACGGCTTCAACTTTTCCATTCGCCCAACGTACTAATGCAAAGCAACCACCTCCAATCCCTGAATTATGTCCATCAACCACACCAAGAGTAAATGCCGCTGCCACAGCAGCATCAACAGCGTTACCGCCATTATTTAACGCATCTATGGCTGCTTGTGTCGCTAGAGGATGAACTGTCGCTACAGCCCCCTTTCCATCTTTTGCTACTTGAGAATATTCTTGGGCAATAGTGAGAGGTGCTGAACAAATGGCGCCCAAAAATGCTATAACTTGAATAAAACGCAGCGATAGAAAAAATCGTGCTGACATGACATTACCCTTTGATTAAGTATAAAAACGGCCGTAAGCATATAACTGACCATTAATTAACACAATAATTTCTAACGGATAGTAGTATCCTCTTGAACAACCTCACTATATCCGACTTATATAATTAGAAACGGCTAATAATAGATTCAAATTATCTCAAGATAAAAAGCAACTTCAGTTTCTTTTTACATGATTTACAAAAAGTATATTTATTATAACTATCTAAATCACATCCAAATCACTTGATTCAAGCAACGAATAAACCAAGCAGCTTTCCGCACCAGTAAGCGATCATTTAAAGCTAGACGCTGAAATATTTAATGGTTAAGAACATCAAGCTAAACATGCTTAGAAGAGCTGGATTATTGCTTGAATTATCAACAGAGCGCAGTATCCAGACAAAAGAGCACCGATATTTTCAATTCTCTCTACACGTCACTTGACGACCTATATTCAAATCTCTAACATACGCGCCTCTTTACAGATCAGCGAGACCCTTTTATAGAGGTATTGCCCAGTAAAGACAAAACGCACTCGTAGCTCAGCTGGATAGAGTACCTGGCTACGAACTAGGGGGTCGCAGGTTCGAATCCTGCCGAGTGCGCCATATCCAAAAAAGCCTAGCTATTCAGAATAATAGCTAGGCTTTTTTATGTCCTCTGCTTAGGCTCTCGAACCACCATTCACAAAATTTAAAACAAAAAAAACAGCCCAAATGAGCTGTTTTTTTGTTTATCTCTAATACACGACAGAGCAGGTTGGTTAAACGCTAAACAAAGCTTCACCACTTAACCCTTGGCTCTCAAAAATATCACGTAGTCTTTTCAAAGCTTCAACTTGGATTTGCCTAACACGCTCTCGCGTCAACCCAATTTCTCTACCCACCTCTTCAAGCGTACTCATTTCATACCCTCGCAAACCAAATCGACGAGCAATAACTTCACGCTGTTTTTCCGTAAGATCATCTAAGAAATCATCAAGGCTTGCACTCAGATTACTGGCCTGCAAAAGTGAAGCTGGGTCTGAGACTTTTTGATCTGGAATTGTATCAACAACCATTCGTTCTGAAGACGCACTCACAGGTACATCCATAGAAGTCACGCGCTCATTAAGACCGAGCATTCTCTTGACATCATCAACCGGTTTTTCTAGTAAATCAGCAATCTCTTCAGCACTAGGCTCGTGATCAAGTTTTTGTGTTAATTCTCTAGCAGCTCTCAAATAAACATTTAATTCTTTTACAACATGGATAGGCAATCGAATTGTACGCGTTTGATTCATGATGGCTCGCTCAATCGTTTGACGAATCCACCATGTTGCATAAGTAGAAAATCTAAAGCCACGCTCTGGATCAAACTTTTCTACTGCGCGAATTAAACCAAGATTACCCTCTTCTATTAAATCAAGCAGTGCTAAACCGCGATTAACATAACGACGGGCTATTTTAACAACTAAGCGCAAGTTACTTTCTATCATGCGTTTACGAGCTGCTTCCTCACCAAGTAAAGCCTTACGAGCAAAGTAAACTTCTTCTTCAGCACTTAATAAGGGCGAGAAACCAATTTCGTTTAAATAAAGTTGGGTTGCATCAAGATTTTTTTGGAATTTTTCTTCCGGCTCAGCGTAACGATCTGCATCCTGAATAACTAAACTTTCTGACTCCGCATCTGTTTTTGATGGAGTCTCAACTAACTCTGTGTCTATGGGATTTGATTCTGAAAGTTCAGAAAATTGCTGGAGAATTTGGATGTTTTCTTCCGATGAAAGAGTATTTGATTCTTGCTGTTGAACTGCCATTGTGAAAGCCTTGTGAGTATCCGGATTGTTGTCTTAGCAAGGCGATAAATGTCCAACGAATGAAATTTCTTATACTTAATTTTGATTTATGATTATTGAATTCAACCATCTAAATTGTAATGTGAAATTAAAAAATGTTGTCAATTAACCGTCCTACTCCCGTATAACTTTTGCGCTCTAAAACAAAGTTTTTATTTGAACTAGCAAATAATCCTCTAAAAATCATGGATCATCTTTACTGCTGTTCATTCTTTAATGCAGGGCAGACTGGTTAACTAAACTATTTCACAATTATTTTGGCCTCCTCGGTAAGTGTTGTAATGGATCAACAGGATTACCGTCTTGACGTATTTCAAAGTGAAGCTTGTTTCTGTCTGTCCCACTTGAACCTATTTCGGCAATTTTCTGTCCAGCTTTAACAGAATCTCCCTCACCCACCAATATTTTTTGGTTATGAGCATAAGCACTTAGGAAATTATACTCATGCTTAATGATCAAGAGATTGCCATAACCACGGAGTCCGTCACCTGCATAAACAACAGAACCCGACTCAGCGGCAAATACAGGCTCTCCCTTTTTCGCAGCGATATCAATACCCTTACTTAAGGCCTGCCGATCACCAAACTTAGCTAAGAGCGTGCCACTAGCAGGCCAACGCCATGATAATTTATGTTTTTGAGTACTGGTTTGCTTTCTAGGAGGGGTAGCTAATGGCTTATTCTTTGAACGTTGGTCAACTGAACGGTTTTTTGGCGTCTTTTTCATTTTATGTGTGGGCTGGCTCCGAGTGTCAAGATTCAGTCTTTGACCTGGCCTTAGTAAATATGGGGCTCCTAAATCGTTCGTAGATGCTAGATCCCTTACATCTAATCCATAGCGCCATGCAATCGAGTACAAAGTTTCATTACTTGCGACGGTGTGTGAGGTGATTTTATAAGATGGTGGCTGTTGTAAATCTGTCAAGGGAGCTTTGTGTTTTGGACCACTACAAGCAGTCAATATCACGATAGTGGATAGAATATTGACCACTCTTAACTTTGCGGGATTTAGCATTGATCCTCCGACTTATCAGCCAGTAAATTTTTAAATCGTTCAAAATTTAAGCTTCCATATTCCGCTAGCAATGAAATAATATTTTTTTAATTAGCATTATTTCTATAAAAAATAATAATAAATGCTCAAAAAGTGACGTATTTTTAGAAAAATCCGACTTTAGTAGTATCGACTAGGTAAATTAAACCTCATTTTGTCACTAAAATCATTTCTTACTGGTTAATGCTTCAAGAGACAAAACTATAACTAAACCTAAGACGAAAAATACTATCGATAATCCTAAATATGACTCTAAGCCAGAAATATCTGGATAGGTTAATGGAGAGATATTTTCACGTATTAAAGGAAGAAGTTCGCCATGGCGGTTGGTATAAGTCTCAATTGTTTCTTTCCAGGGCCAAAGCAGGTTAAGAGAGCCTAATAAAAAGCCAGTGAGCAGAGCAAGTGTGGAATTATGGAAATTATGAAGCAGCCATGACAACACATGGGAGAAAACTAGCAAACCGCAAAGACAGCCAAAAGCAAAAGACACTAGAATTATAAAATTTAAACTAGTGATTGCCGTAAGAATAACTGGGTAAAGACCCAACAAAACCAAAATAAACGCTCCGGAGATACCCGGTAAAATCATAGCGCAAATGGCAATTGAGCCTGCTAGCATAATAACCCACCAATCTGACGATAATTGCGCAGGCTTAAGATAGCTAACAGCTAAAGCTAACAATGTGCCTATTAGCAAGGTGGATACCTCTACTAGGCTCCATTTGTTTATTTGCTTTAGTATATAAATGATCGAAGCACACACCAACCCAAAGAAAAAAGACCAAACAAGTACGGGGTAATTCTCAAGACAGAGGCCAATTAATTTCGCCAATGAAAGTACGCTTAAAAGGACACCAGAAAAAAGGCTAAATAAAAATGTGCCATTTATATGCTTCCAAGCTGCCGGAATACCTTGTGAAAATAAAATCTTTACAGCCTCAACATTAATAGAGCGTAAGGAATCAATAAGTTCTTCATAAATACCCGTGATAAAAGCAATTGTTCCACCAGAAACACCAGGAACAACATCACCAGCACCCATGGCAATACCTTTAGAAAATACTAGAAGATAGTGTTTTAACTTATTGATATTCATATTTTTTTATATATTTATTTGACTAAAAATCATGATTTTGAGCTACACCCATCCGTTAACGTGTAACACCGGATAATAGAGGCACGAATTTAACTGGCTCTATCTTGTTAATGATGAAATCTTCACTCTCGCCATCACGCACTGCCAAAGTGAGTGTTTGAGACGAATCATCTCCAACAGGAATGACCAGAACACCATCGGGGCCCAATTGATTAAGAAGTTCTTGCGGAATCTCTCGCGGAGCTGCAGCACTTAAAATAGCATCAAATGGGGCTTTTTCAGGCCAACCTAATCCACCATCCGCATGCTTGAAATAGATATTTCTTAATCCTAGCTGCCTCATTCTTGCCCGAGCTTTTTCTTGTAGTGGTTTTACACGTTCAACCGAATAAACTTCACCAACTAACTGAGCTAAAATGGCCGTTTGATAACCCGACCCCGTACCTATTTCTAATACTCGATCTACTTTCTTTGCTGCAGCCAATAAAATTTCTGTCATTCTCGCGACAATATATGGCTGAGAAAGAGTCTGGCCATAACCAATGGGTAGAGCACTATCTTCATAAGCCCTATGAGAAAGAGCCTCATCAAGAAAAAGGTGTCGAGGAGTTTCTCGAACGATGTCGAGTACCTGGCTATTTTTGACACCTTGCTCTCGCAATCGGTCAATTAACCTCATGCGGGTTCGCTCTGAGGTCATCCCAATACCCGATAAATTCAACTTCGACACTCTTTTATGCTCCAAGCTCTAAACTTTTTAATTGTGGTTAAATATAGAAAATCAGCCGCGCACTATATCATAGGCAATTAGCTGACAGCCAAAGATGGCTTCTAACTTTTTCATTTCTAATTTGGCTAAGTTCAGCCGCGGCGCTGGTAATTTTCAACTTGAGCTATTTCACGTAACACACTCGTCGCGTACTGACCAGGTAACAGGCTAAAATGTACAACTAGATTCTCTTCTAGTTTATCGTTTTCGTTTTTTTCAATTTCATACTGAAAATCATAAGGAACACTAATCAACGGTCGTCTTTCTTGATTGAGACCAACGTGCTCTAGCCCATTCGCTAAATCACTTAAATTCTTTAACGCGCTTGATTCAAATTTTAATGCTGTTTCGCTGGATAAAGGGCGCCCTCTTCCCCACATCGGAGCAGTCGGAAAACTTTCCGGCTCTCCTTTCAAAGAAAACAACCAATTCGCATTACTAACTCGCTCAGACAATACTGTATTAAACAAATAAGAACGCGCTGCCGATATAATAAGACCTCGAAGCTTTTTGTTTTTAATCGACTGTCGGCGTATCAATAAAGATTCAGCCTGCGGTAAATTATTTCCATCAATACCGAAACGTTGCTCGCCGAAATAATTAGGGACACCGTTTTTAATTTTCTCCAGTCGATCTTTTAAATGATCATCACAAATTATCTCTCTAAGTCTTATTAAAAACTTATTTACCTCATGCATCCCAGGTTTTAATTTAAATGTGTGACGAGCAGTCTGCAATATATTCACGCCTTCAATTGAAAATTCACTCCAATTAAGCACTGCTTTTTTAGGATCATATATGCTGAACCATTGTGTAGTTTCTGCAAATCGATCTTTTAAACCGCAGTAACCAACATCTCTTGGAGTTACACCGATAAATTTTGCGATCTCTTTTGCTATCCATTGTGTATTCTGATTTCTTTTTTTTATTTGAATATATATATGCTCTCCTTCATTAGATGGAGAAAAACCTAACTCTTCATGAACTATGAAATCATCAATCTCTACCCGAGATAAAGCACTAGATAATGGTTTATCGTAGGCATAGCAAAAATCAAATGAATAGGTATTCTGGTGAGGCATCAGTTATCACAAAATAAATAAGAAAAGACGAATTAGAATGTAGGCGTGCTATTTCTTTTTTAATAACACAATAGATTGAGTGGCGATACCCTCTTCTCTACCTGTAAAGCCCAGCAGCTCTGTCGTGGTAGCTTTAACATTTGCATCGCAAAGTTCGATTGAAAGATCTTGTGCAATGTTTCGCTCCATATCCGGAATGTAACTTATCATACGAGGACGCTGAGCAATAATTGTATTGTCACAGTTTACCACTTCCCAGCCTTGCGAATGAATTTTTGCAACAACCATTCGCAACAAAGATCGACTATCAGCGTTTTTATATTGAGGATCACTATCAGGAAAATGCTGACCTATATCTCCCAATCCAGCAGCACCGAGTAAAGCATCACACAAGGAATGTAATAATACATCACCATCGGAGTGAGCTATCAACCCTTTAGAATAAGGAATAACAACGCCACCAAGAATAATCTTGTCGCCATCACCGAATTTATGAACATCAAAACCTTGACCTATCCGCATTTCAATTTCCAAAATGTATAAAACATTTTTTGCCGTATTTACGTTGTAGAATCGTTTCGGCGATTATCAATTATTTTTTCTGCCATTTCTAAATCACCAGGTACTGTAATTTTTATATTATCCCGCCGTCCCTGAACCATAATCGGTTGATAGCCGGCATATTCAACCGCCATAGATTCGTCGGTAACAGGAGTACCGGCTTTGACCAACGTTCGTAATGCATCGTATAAAATACGAAATCGAAATATTTGAGGGGTATAAGCTTTCCATGTGGTTTCGCGATTAATCGTGTTTTTAACTCTTGGTATCGATTTTCTTATAGTTTCGCCATCAAAGCTTTCAAAATCAATATGCTTCAAAGTATCCGTGACAGGAATTCCAAGCAAACCGCCAACAGAATGCTCTTTAGTTTCTTCAATTAACTGATCAATATCGGATGTAGTGATACAAGGTCTCGCTGCATCATGCACAAGAACAAAGTCATCATTATTCGCTATGTCTTTTAATACTTTTAACGCATTAAACACGGATAGATGGCGATCCGTCCCGCCCTCAATAGTTTCGATTTTTGGATGTCGATTAACTGAAAGGAACTCCCAATAATCATCATTTGGATGTAGAGCAACAAATATTTTTTCAATTCTATTGTCAGATAAAAAACATTCGAGTGTGTTTTCAAGAACAGTTTTACCTGCAAGAGACAGGTATTGTTTTGGCGTGTCAGAATTTAGACGTGAGCCAATACCAGCAGCTGGAATAATGAGCCAATAGCGAGAGTCAGCTGTCATTTGGATTTTTTTGATTCAGGAGGAAGATCTTCTTCATCGACAACAATATAAAAAGTTTCACCTTTTTTTATCATGCCCATTTCTGTTCTAGCACGCTCCTCTATGGTTTTTACGCCGGTTTTTAATTCCGTGACTTCCAAACCTAATACTCGATTACGTTCTTCTAGCTCGGAAATTTCATTTTGTTGAACAGTGATCTTATTTTGCAGACTAACAACTTCGGCGATACTGCCCTCACCTATCCACAAGCGATATTGCAGATAAGCGATAACTATAAGCAGGGCAGCAACAAACCATTTCATTTTTTCTTATGCCTTGAACTCAGCAATGCCGCGGTAAGGTGCAAGATCACCCAGCTCAGCCTCAATGCGTAGAAGACGATTATATTTTGCAACACGGTCTGAACGACATAAAGATCCCGTTTTAATTTGACCCGCAGATGTTGCAACGGCTAAATCTGCAATGGTTGTATCTTCGGTCTCTCCTGAGCGATGAGAAATAACAGCAGTGAAACCGGCATCTTGTGCCATTTTAATGGCATCAAGTGTTTCACTAAGAGAACCGATTTGATTAAATTTGATTAAAATAGAGTTACCGATTTTTTCATCGATGCCTCTTTTTAGAATTTTTGTATTTGTTACAAATAAATCATCGCCAACCAATTGTACTTTATCTCCAATTTTATCCGTGAGAATTTTCCAACCTTCCCAATCACTTTCATCCATGCCATCTTCGATAGAAAGAATTGGGTATTTATTAGAAAGATCGGCTAGGTAATCCGCAAAACCTTCAGGAGAAAATATTTTTCCTTCACCAGCCAAGTCATATTGACCATTTTTATAAAACTCAGAAGCAGCGCAATCTAAAGCCAGCATAATATTATCGCCAAGTTTGTAACCAGCTTTTTCGATAGCTTCAGCAATAACCGTAATTGCACCTTCGTTTGAAGGAAGATTTGGTGCAAAACCACCTTCATCACCAACCGCTGTACTCAACCCTGCATCACCCAATACTTTTTTCAATTGATGAAAAACTTCAGCGCCCTGTCGCAATGCTTCTGCGAAAGTAGGGGCTTTAACTGGCTGAATCATAAACTCTTGGATATCAACATTATTATCAGCATGCTCTCCACCGTTAATAATATTCATCATTGGAACAGGCATTGAGTACTTGCCTGGTGTTCCATTGATATCAGCAATGTGTTGATACAAAGGTATGTTTTTATCGGCTGCAGCAGCTTTGGCAGCTGCAAGTGAAACGGCTAAGATCGCATTCGCACCAAGCTTCGCTTTATTTTCTGTTCCATCAGCATCAATCATTGCTTTATCAAGAGCACGCTGATCATTGACATTTTTACCTTTTAACAAAGTATTGATCGTTGTATTAATATTATTAACGGCAGTTAAAACACCTTTGCCTAAATAGCGTGACTTGTCACCATCACGTAATTCGAGTGCTTCACGTGAGCCTGTAGATGCACCCGATGGCGCGCAAGCTGAACCAACGACACCACTTTCAAGAATTACGTCAGCATTGACTGTCGGGTTGCCACGACTATCTAATACTTCAAATGCTTTAACTTCCAAAATCTTTGTCATTACTTAATCTCCACTGACACTTAAACAAAATTTACTAGGTAATAATTTTTATTGGATCTCTAATACTGGCAATTGCTTTACCATATCATCAACAGTTTTCACTTGTGATAGCAAACCTTCAAGCTTTTCGAGAGGCAATGCACTCGGCCCATCGCATTTTGCCTGATCTGGATTCGGATGAGTTTCTAAAAACAAACCTGCAACACCAATCGCGATAGCAGCTCTTGCCAATTCAGCTGTTTGCTCTCTTCTTCCACCAGAAGCTGCACCGCCCGGATCACGACATTGTAGTGCATGAGTAACATCAAAAATAATAGGCGCGCCATGACTCACTTGTTTCATCGTTCGGAAGCCCAGCATATCGACGACTAAGTTGTCGTAACCAAAACAACTTCCTCTCTCGCACAACATAACCTTGTCATTGCCACATTCAGAAAATTTTTCAACAATGTTTCCCATTTGTGAGGGACTGATAAATTGCGGTTTTTTAATGTTAACAACCGCTCCAGTTTTTGCCATCGCCTCAACCAAATCTGTTTGTCTCGCTAAAAATGCAGGCAACTGTATAACGTCACAAATTTCTGCTGCCAATCTCGCTTGTTCCGGCTCATGAACATCAGTAATCAGTGGGACAGAAAATTGTTCTTTCACTTCTGACAATATCTTTAAACCTTCATCTAACCCAGGCCCACGAAAGGAATGAATCGAAGATCTGTTTGCCTTATCAAACGACGCTTTAAATACATAGGGTAGAGAAAGTTTTTGGCAAACTTCAACAAATTTCTCAGCAACTGTGAAAGCCAACTCCTTTGACTCAAGTACATTAACTCCACCTAATATCGCTATTGGTAAATCATTACCAACACTGAAATTTCCAATTTGTAACTGTTTTTGATTCACAGGCTAATCCGCTGATTGTTAATTTCTAATTCATTCACTGAATCGTTTATTTTTTTCGGCAATATTATTTTGTTTTTTCTGATTGCGTCAATGCCGCATCAATGAAGCTAGAAAACAACGGATGCCCATCTCTTGGGGTAGAAGTAAACTCGGGATGGAATTGGCAGGCAACAAACCAAGGATGATCGGGCAGTTCTACAACCTCAACTAGCGCATCATCAGTAGACCAACCACCAATGCGTAAACCAGCTTGCTGTAAGCGATCAACATAATTATTGTTCACTTCATATCGATGACGATGTCGTTCAGAAATACTGTCTTCACCATAAATTTCTTGAACTTTTGAACCCGCAGCCAATCGGCACTCCTGAGCACCTAATCGCATAGTGCCACCCAGGTCAGAAGATTCATCACGAGAAATAACATCACCGCTTTCACTAATCCATTCTGTAATCAAACCAATGACAGGATTCGGTGTCCCTTTATCAAACTCAGTGCTATTTGCTTTTGGTAATCCAACAACATTTCTTGCAAATTCAATGACAGCGACTTGCATACCTAAACAAATACCCAGATAAGGGATATCATTTTCTCGTGCAAAACGCACTGTCATGAGTTTACCTTCAAGTCCTCGCTCACCAAATCCACCTGGGACTAAAATACCATCAACACGTTTCAATTGATCAATACCCTGCTCTTCAATATCTTCAGCGTTAATGTGCACAAGATTCACTTTTGTGAACTTAAAAATACCCGCATGCTCCAATGCTTCATTCAATGATTTATAAGCATCCAACAAATCCATGTATTTACCAACCATAGCGATGGTAACTTCTTTTGTTGGATTTAATTTAGCTTCTGCAACACGATCCCATTCACTTAAATCTGCTGGCTCTGCTTCTAAACCAAAATTTTCTAAAATTATTTGATCTAAATTATATTCATGTAATAACCGTGGGATTGAAAAAATTGTTTTCGCATCAGATAGTGGCACAACTGCTTCATAGGCGACATTGGTAAACAAGGCAATTTTGCGTCGTGAATCTTCATCGACTTCAATTTCAGATCGACACAACAAAACATCCGGCTGCAAACCAATTGAACGTAATTCTTTTACAGAATGCTGTGTAGGTTTTGTTTTTGTTTCCCCCGCTGTGGCGATGTAAGGAACGAGTGTGAGATGAATTAATTGTGTGCGCTTTTGACCAAGCTCAACACGTAATTGTCGAACGGCTTCGAGAAATGGTTGGGACTCTATATCGCCTACTGTTCCACCAATTTCAACGAGCGCCACATCGTAATCTTTTCCGCCTTCAATAATCCGGCGCTTTATTTCATCTGTGATGTGAGGAATGACTTGAACCGTGCCGCCGAGATAATCTCCTCGACGTTCTTTTCGTAGAACAGTTTCATATACGCGGCCAGTCGTAAAATTATTTCGGCGCGTCATACGTGTTTTTAAAAAACGTTCGTAATGCCCCAAATCCAAATCTGTTTCTGCACCATCTTCAGTAACAAACACCTCACCATGTTGAAATGGACTCATGGTGCCAGGATCAACATTAATATAGGGATCCAATTTTAAAATGGTTACTTTTAAGCCGCGCGATTCAAGGATAGCGCCAAGAGAAGCCGATGCAATACCTTTGCCCAAAGAGGAAACAACTCCACCGGTTACGAATATATATCTGGTCATTTAAGGCCTTTTCTAGATGAAACTAATAATTACCGCAGGAGAAAATCTATTGCTTCGAAGCTAGATTCGTCTAACGGATGATTGGGCTGGACTTAGAGAAATCACTAGAGGGCTTCATTCTGAATAGCTGCCGAAGTTTTTGATTAGTCTTTGATCAAAAAGTGGGAAGATAAGGCGGCTAAACCCTCAAATAAATTCGTCATCGAGATGGGGCGCCAGATTAACAGAAAGGGGATTTTAGCTCAATTGAAAATACCACCTCATGAGATACTCAAGGGTGAATTGTAACGCTCAAAGAAAGTGGATAAATGGGAATATAGGGTGTGAGTTACGCTGGAATTGCTTTACCTGTTAGCGAATCACTACCTGAAATCTCTTTTTCTGTTCCAACATCATCAGAAATGGACGAAAGGTCCCAACCCACTGTACACCCTAGCTCTTCAGATTCTGCAACAAATCCCTTACAAACCCAAAGATCACCAACAGCAGCTAACTCATCTCCACAGTATATAAGAGGGACTCGGTCTCGCAACCATGGCTCCAAGCCATACTCCTGAAGAAGTTTCTTTAAAGTTTGAGAGTGTGCTCGCTCAACGGGCTGGCAACGCTCCCCCCCTTCCCTCCAACGGACTTTGTATTGCTTATTAGTTTTTAATCCAACACCTTTTCCTGCTGGCTTGGATGTTAAAAAAGAACCATCAGGCAAGCCAATTGTATCTTTCGGGGACCACTGAACAGATTCATTAGGCCATTCTAATCGACTGATTCCTGTTAAGAACAAACGATCTGAATATAATCGCAGCGCTGTGCCACTCCAAGCAACCTCGGCCCCAGAGACTGCAGCTTGGAAAAATTGTTTTTCAGCTTCGAGCAAATGTTTAAACTCCATAATCGCAAAACCACGAGAACGGACCCAATTACGTAATAAGTTGTGCCGACGATAACGGGGTAACAACGCTAACGAAGCAAAACATAAACTGTAACCCCAGCGCTCTCGTTGCTCATCACAACGGTCCATATCCAGCAAACTTAAATCATGGCTCATTTGATCCGCTTGCTGACAAGCAACGGCTGTTTGCTGCCAACGTTTTGCAAAATTAGGCCAGCGCTCTTCTAATAACGGCATCACCTCATTGCGTAAATAATTTCGGTCAAACTCATTTTCTTTATTACTATCATCTTCCATCCATTGAAGATCATTTTTTTCGGCGTAGTCTGTTAATTCTGATTTGCTCATCGACAAAAAAGGTCGTGCTATATAGCCATCCGAAAACGCTCTGCACTCATCCATAGCGCTTAAACCATAAGGACCAGCACCGCGCATCAAACGGAATAACAACGTTTCTGCTTGATCGTCTTGATGATGGCCTAATAAAAGTACATCGCCTTGACTCATATGCTTCGACAATACGTTATAGCGAACTTGTCGAGCGGCATCTTCAATTCCTTTGCCTTCGTTTTCAACATCAACTTCTTCGACGATCAAGCGAACACCCCATTGCTGACATATCTTTTCACAATGTGCTTGCCAGTCTTTTGCGTTTTTGGATAAACCATGGTTCACATGAACTGCTGTAATCGGTGTAGGCAAATCTAAAGACAACAAAGCATGCAATAATACAACCGAATCTACACCACCACTCAAACCAACAACCCAATGAGTTGTATCAGGTAAATGTTGTAATTTCTCGTTGAGTATTTCTTTTGTTAAAGCCATAACCGATACTCTACATTCGTTAGCATTCAAAACTGACATCAAATAATGATTTTAGTTAACGTATCCATTCTATAATGGTTTACTAGCTTCATCGCAGGCAGTGGTTCACGAATTTCATTATTCGAATGGTCATCTGCTAAAAAAATGAAATCACTGATACGATTATCCTATAAAAAACAAACCATTAGCTACTCTTAGTAAGCTTAGGCAAAATACATCACTGACATGAATAAAACAAATATTACACATTCAAGCGACACACAAGAAAACCCAAAAACAAAAAATGCAGCTTATGGCAGCTGGAAATCCCCTATCACTGCATCATTACTCACTAAAGCAAATAGCGGGCTATCTGAGCCTCAGTTTGATGGTAAGGATATTTATTGGCTGGAATCAAGACCACTCGAAAAAGGCCGCAACTGTATTGTTAAATTGGATAACGAAGGCAACAAAAAAGACATACTGCCTGCGCCATTAAATGCTCGATCACGCGTCAATGAATATGGTGGTGGTAGCTATTGTGTAAACGACGGCATTATCTACTTTGTTTTATTTGATGATCAACGAATCTATTCAATAGATACTCAACAGGTGGATTTGGATGGCAAACTACCTTCTCCTCTTGCCTTAACTCCTGAAGATAAAAATATTCGTTTTGGTGATTTAGCTTTTGACCCTATTCGTAAAAAAATTTTAGCGGTATGCGAAGATCACTCGCCAACAACAAATAAGAAAAAATGTACAAAAGAACCCGATACTTATATCGTCGCCATAACACCCAACAAAAATCATGGAGAAACATCACCTGACATTATTTTGTCCGGCGAAGACTTTTATTCAAATCCTTCTGTATCTCCTAACGGGCAAAAAATTACCTGGTTAAGTTGGAATCATCCAAACATGCCATGGGATGAAACAGCATGCTGGATAGCAGATATTAACCAAGAAGGAAAACTATCTAATATAAAAAAAGTAGCGGGAGAGAAAAACGAATCTATTTTTCAGCCAACGTGGTCACCTGACAACACATTATATTTTTCGCCTGACAAAAATAATTGGTGGAACATTTATGCCTATGATCCCTATAGCAAGGATCGAGATTACATCAAAATTGTGTATGATGACGAGGCCGAGTATGCCACTCCTCAATGGGTGTTCGGCCTAAAGACGTTTGATTTTTTAGATTCAAAAACAATCCTAACCACTTACACTAAAAATGGATTTTGGCTTCTCGCTAAAATACACATCACTGAGAATCATGAACACAACACCAAAGAAGATATAAAGATTGAATCAACCGATATCGGTTATATATCCGCACATAATGGGCGCGGAATATTTATAGGTGCCAACAGTAAAAGTTTTGAATCTTTATTTCTTTATGAAAACAATAAAAAAAATAATACAATCAACCCCATCTCTGTTGTTTCTCGCTCCGGATCATTATCTATTGATGACGGATACCTATCACACCCAGAATCAATTTCTTTTCCCATAACTAGCACTACATCTGTTACTGATACCGGCCATGCTTTTTTCTACCCACCCAAAAACAATGATTATCAATCTCAAAGTGATTCAAATAAAAGCAAGTTAAAACCACCGTTATTAGTGTTTTGTCACGGCGGACCAACAGCGGCAACACACTCTTCATTAAACTTAAAAATCCAATACTGGACGAGCCGCGGTTTTGCAGTTGCCGATGTTAATTATGGTGGAAGTACAGGTTATGGGCGCCATTATCGCGATCGATTAAAAAACCAGTGGGGGATAGTTGATGTCCAAGACACAATCGACTGCGTGAAATATTTATCGAATGAAAATAAAATTGACTCAGAGAAAACAGCGATCCGAGGTGGTAGCGCTGGTGGATATACGGTTTTATCAGCTCTCACATTTCACAACGTTTTTAAAGCAGGCACCAGCCTTTATGGTATTGGCGATTTAGAAACTCTCGCTACAGATACGCATAAATTTGAAAGTCGTTACCTCGATCAATTGGTAGGCCCCTATCCTGCTGACAAACAAACCTATCAAGATAGATCGCCTATTAATTTTGTTGAACAACTCAACTGCCCTGTTTTATTCTTGCAAGGCTTAAAAGATAAAGTAGTACCGCCAAACCAAGCGGAAGCCATGATTGGCGCATTGGACAAGCAAAAAATTGCTGTTGCTTATGTAACCTTTGCTGATGAAGGCCATGGATTTCGGCAAGCTAAAAACATTCAGCACGCCTTAGAGTCGGAGCTTTACTTTTATTCGAAAGTGTTTAACTTTCCACTTGTAGAAGATATTAAGCCAATAAACATAAAGCATATCGACAATGCACATCGATAACGTACATCGACAAGAATCCAATCATAATTTTTAATTCGAATTCACTTAACGCAGTTCGACTTGACTTTAAGACGAGAAACTATGGGACGCTGGAGACCACCTCAACAACGAGGATCAAACTACATCACTCGCGAAGGTGCAGACACACTTCAGGCAGAACTCAAACAACTGTGGAAAGTAGAGCGTCCCCAAGTCACCGCTGTCGTTCATGAAGCGGCAAAAAATGGGGATCGATCAGAAAATGGCGATTATATAAAGAAACCCCTCAAAGCATACTATTTCACGCGCTAGCACTAATAATAAAGCCATACACAATAGTACGAATACTATTTACCTGTACTATTTAAAACTCTCTCACTACAACCATAGACCCTGTTCTACGCACCACACCCGCTTTATTTATGTCCGTATCAAGCGAAGATGACTAATCTCATTACTGAAAGAAAACAACGTGTGCGGCTTGATATCTTCTGTCACCTCGCTATCAGGAATGAGCCTAGTCATGATAGGAATAGTCCCATAAGGGTACCCATATTCATAATCCTCAGGATTGAGGTCAATTCTCCTAAGTACATAATCAACAACTATATGATAACTAACTTCCCGGTGGTCTAGCTTCTTTCTTTTTACCTTATTTTTCATCAACACCATTTTCTCATGGAAAGAACCATCAACATAACTAAAAAAAGCTCTAACGAAATCCTCTGATATATCAATAACCGAATCCAGGTCATAAACGGACCTCATTATAGTCAGCATGTCTTTTTTCATGACACAAGCACCAACAGGAAAAAGCAATCCAACCAACTCTTTCCGCGATTCTGGCAAAACGCTTTCCTCTAGAAAAGATTTTGAAACATATCCCCAGTCTAAATAATCAGAACCAATTTTAGGTATAGGATCAGGCCTGCAACGCTCTCTTGCATCATATATTTGCATAGCAGCATCTAACGGCAAATAGCGAGCCAACAAAGCCCCAAAGCTTATATCGCAATACTTTGATAAAAACATAGAAAAACCAATAAAAATAAACACGAAAACTATAAATCCCTGCAATCGCTCAAAATCCTATCCGCATCATCAGATATATTCACTTTATCCAACCACGAAGCCACAATCTCCCTCACAGAAAGCCTATTCCAGTTAAAATGCTGGTTAAGATAAAGATCAGAAAAAACAGACTCAAATGGAGATGATATTATTTCCGGAGGCAAACTCCATGTCTTAACAAGCTCATAATCTCTACTCTCCATCCTTTCTATATAATTTCCAACAAAACTTGTAAAATAGTGCCTAGCAACATAATCAGAACAACCTTCCTTCCTGATATGAGCCACGACATCTTTAGCTTTTATATTAAAAGTAAAATAAAGATTAACCGGGGAGTAGTTTTCAGCCAGATGGTTCAACAGCGAACCCAAAGCCCTTGAGTTATCAATCGGCAATCGGTATTCTCGACTTATTGCATCGACAAGCTTATACAATTTAAAGATCTGCACGTCCTTAAACATTTTCTTGATACGGCGGACATCATTAGATGTTAAAACAAAAGTGGAAAGACGCTGATAAAGCAGGCCAACCAAATCAATCGTATCAACACCATCTATTGAAGGCTTATTTAGGTAAACACCTGCACATACCACTTCCTTATTTTTATAATATGCATTTATTCCAGAACGACCATCGTATGACAACTTTGATACCGATCCATAAAGCAACTCACTTGCCAGCTCCACTTCCTTTGGAATTTCTGGCAGATAAACAAACACCCCCTTGTTCACAAGAGACCAAAATAAATTTTGATCAACCACTTCACAGCCTGTGATAAAAATTTCACTGGGCGATCCAGATAGAAAAACAAAATCCTTATCTAACGAAACCGACATCGACAGCAAAGCCAATATCTCATCAAACGCGAGATCAGAAATATAATTTACTTTTTCAAAAGCGAGATTTTTATACTCACTAACAACTTTTATGGCATCATGTATAGATCGCTGCTTAATTAACTCTATACATTCATCGCAAAAAACTTCTTCGACAGTTTTGCAACGCCTCAAATACTCAGAACGAGTACTAACCGGCATCTTAATGCCGCATTCACGGCAGAAAAAATTATCGCCACAAGGCAAGAACAAAGTTTTCTTAGCAATCGCCCCGACTTTACGAATTTTTTCATCTTTATATTTTTTATCGATCACCGCCTGGGCAAAAAGAAAACCTGTATCCGCTTTATCAGAAAGCAACCAATACTCGTTGACTGCGCATATTTCAAAACTTGAAAGCCCCTCTGGATAACAAATCATTTTTCAGGCCTCCAACCATACACTACATGCGGACCAGCCCCAGCGATTATAAATGGACCTACAATTCTTCAGATTAATAGACATGGGGACCTCCTACCCGGTTACTGCTCTACCTCGTACATACAGGCACAACAGAATCTCGAACAATTCATTCGTGAAAGTGAACGCTTGACGGAACGGAATCAGGGATGGGAGAATCAAGTCACCACAACTGAAGGCCTCGCCTTCCCTAAAAACCGGAATCAAGCCATTGGTTTCGGTTTTTTTGTGCCTATGTCATTTCAGACCTCCCCCTTCCAAATGCTGTGATAACTTTTCATAGTTTGATGAGACTTCGTCTTTGAGGCCCAACGCAATGGCAATCTGATAGCTTTCGCCTCTTACCGGACTCCTCTTTCCAGATAGCACCTGATATACCAAAGACTGAGAGAAGCCTTTACGCCTAGCCCACTCGGCGACGCTAACATTATGATTTTTAAAAATTTTCTTTACTTCCTCATGAGTGCGAGCCATATACATAACACTTGTTATACTTTAATTTGAAACATACGTTATACAAAGATAAAATTCTGTTCAAATTTTTTTGGTAACTCCAGGCAATGAATCACAGAGAATCTATCGGCAAACGGCTAGCAGAAGAGCGCAAGCGCCTTAGCCTGACACAGGCTGAGCTTGCCAAGGCCTGCGGCATAACATCCACCACGCAGTTCCTGTACGAGAGGGGTGACAGGGTTCCAAACGCAGAATACCTGCGCTTAATTATGGAGCTAGGGGTGCGTGTTTTTTATGTACTCGACGGATCAGTAGATGACTTGTCAATCCCGCCACAAGAGCTTCGACGACTTTACGTACTGTGTGATCACAGATGTCGTGACAGCGCAGGAAGGCTTTCAGACTTAGAGACACGAGCAGATACTTTCGAGAAACTTGTTCAAGAATATTTAAGATCTACCCCATTGGAGGCTCAGTAATGGAACGCAGCAATTTTGTTAGAGGACTTGTCTATTTTGGCCGCATTCATCAAGTGCTGTTATATCTGTGGCGCTATCGCAGACTGGAACATTCAATAGAAATCCATAAAGCGCCAGACTCAGCGATAGAAGAAAACTACATCAAATTTCGAACTGCTAAGGAACGCATACTTTTCGGCCAATCGTTCAATGAGCTCCAGAGGCGAACCTATGACCGCCTTACTTTTCATGTCTCTGAAAGCACTATTCAACGTTTACTACTTGGTAGATATTTGACAGAAAGCGGCCGGATACAGCGCAACAAAATTTTAGACAATTGCCTCATGGGCCTTGTGTGCTGCACTCTGATCATAACCGCTCTATGGCTAATCGGTGTTAGTGGGGAAATCGCTCTGCTCAACACCGTTTCACTAGCGGTAAAAGCCCAGGTGATCGTAACTCTGATCGCCTTAATCTCCATTCCCTCTATCTATTTGGCTTACATTGCTATCGAACCGATAATTGGTTACCGCGAATACCAGCGATCAAGGGCTTACATCGGCGATGATGAATCGGCTAATTTGCAAGCATAAGCGAGGTCATTCCTCACAATTTAGCCGTCTAATAAGCCACGACTCGTGTGTTTACGCATCAATGGCCTGATGCTCCACTTACAGTGAAAGAAAGCACCAGACCGTCTATCTCGTTGAAGTAATCTTCACCAAGGAGGACGTCATGCCGAGCATGAAAATTCCCGCGCACTGGACACCAAGCGAAGCCCTGGCCGTTTTCGAGTTTATTGACGAAATTCGAGACCAGATTTGGAATGCCTACGGACCAGAGATACAAGCACAACTGCAAGAGGATCAGGCCTCTTTACGACTACAGTGCAGCGATGAGGACCTAGATTTCTAAATCATCCAAAGGGGGGGGGAGAGGGCGAGATTCCGCGCTCTCCTAAGCAGGCAATCCTCGAGGATAATCGTGCAGTTGCACGAATGCTGATCATGGAAAGCGTGACCCCTGTTGTGACATTCCGTCATCGAGACCAAACTATCACTACGCCGCACTATGAAACATTTTCATGGGATGCTTGCTGACCACAATGCCATCAACCATTTCTAGCAAGTACCACTGAAGATCCTTTTCTAAAGGTTGGAATTTCAGCTATATCGACTTTGCAGACATCACACCGTCGCGATTCAAACTATCGATGAATCCTTGCCCTCGATTCGGTACTGACTCGGGGTTGCTCCTGTCAGTTTTTTGAAAGTACGAATAAAGAAGCTTTGATTTTCGTATCCGACAGAATTAGAAACCGCACCAACACTCAACGTGGTGGATAGCAATAGTCGCTTAGCTTTCTCTATCCTGACCGATTGAATGTACTGAGTGAATGAAAGCCCAGTCGTCTTTTTAAGACGCCTCTTAAGACTGGAATCGCTTAGGTTAACCATCGTCATTGCGCCTTCGAGACTTAGCCCTTCAGCATGATGTTCCTCAATCCAGTCTTGTAGCTGTGCGATCTTCATATCAGAGTAATTGGCACAATTGCGGATACTTGTGGTGGCTATGCAGCCCACAGTTTAATGCCAGAAAACACGTCGATACTGACTGTTGAATATAAAATAAATCTGATAGCACCAGGTAACGGCGACCGCTTAATGGCCGAGCGAAGGTAATAAATCCTGGACGTACCCTCATGATCAGTAGCACTGAAATATTTGTTGTAAAAGATGGCGAAGAGAAGCTATGTGCTACATCACTAATGACGCTCATGGCGCTTCATGGAAAACCTGATCGACCTGAATGAGTAGAGCATGCTATGCCTCCCCCCTTCAGCTAGTACTGGGCTGGTTTTTTAATTGTGCTCGCTACAGCTAGGGCAAAACCTCTGACATATCGCTGGATGCCTGCAACATTGCTGGGACAAATTCCTCTTTTATTTGGTCAAGCGTAAAAGATGACACATGGCTACTTACATTCATTGCGAAGCGAACTTGGTGACGACGATCATAGATAGGAACGGCGACCGCCCGCATTCCTAACTCCAGTTCTTGGTCTACAATCGCATAACCTTGTTGTTGGACCTTTTCAATCTCAACTCGTAGTTCTTCAAGCGTCATCGTATTGGGAGTTAGTTTCTGAAAATTTGTTTCCACTAGAGTGCGTTCCAACTGATCGCCTGGAAGAGCAGACAACAAAACCCGCCCGGGAGATGTCGCGTAAGCAGGTAGACGAGCACCGATCTGCAAATTAATCGGAATCAGTCCCCGCCTTGGGATTCGAGCAATATAGACGACGTCCTGGCCATCGAGCACCGTAGCTGAACAAGATTCCCCTAGCTGATGAGCAACACGCTCCATAATAGGTGTTATTGTTTCCGTAAAATTCAATGACGATAGATAGGAATACCCCAAATCCAATATCTTTGCAGTGAGTCTAAAATGCTTATCTTCATTGCTGACATAACCAAGCTTTTGTAATGTCAGAAGAAAGCGTCGCGCAGAAGCACGCGACAGCCCGTTCTTCTTGGCTAGATCCGTCAGAGTCATCGACGGTGACTCCGTATCAAAAGACTTGATAACCTCGAGACCACGAGCAAAAGTTGAAAGAAAGTCTTTATCAACCGTTTCTGTCTCAGTATCGTTGACAGGCATAATACTTCCCATAGATAACCACCTACTAAAGTTCGATTATCGCTCGCTTTGTTCGACATGTGAATAGCAATAGCGGTTTCTTTGTGGACTACTCCAATCGAAAAGCTGATAGTCACAACCCGATTTCAGGTGGCCCCGTCTCAACTTAACCGCACTCACATATTGGGATAATTGGGCCCCCCTGCCCCCTCTGGCGCAACCCACGTTATATTCTGGGACGGGTCCTTGATATCACAGGTCTTGCAGTGCAGGCAGTTCTGGGCATTGATCTGGAAACGCTTGCCACCGCTCTCCTCATCAACCACCTCGTAGACGCCCGCCGGACAGTACCGCTGGGCCGGCTCATCAAACAGCGGCAAATTACGCTCCAGGGGGATAGACGGGTTTTTCAGCTTAAGGTGGCAGGGTTGGTCTTCCTCGTGGTTGGTGCTGGAGAGGAACACCGACGAAAGCTTGTCGAAGCTGATCACGCCATCGGGTTTGGGGTAATCGATTTTGTTGCTCTCGGCGGCAGGCTTGAGCTGAGCGTAGTCGGAGGTCCTGTCCCGTAACGTGAAAGGCAGCTTTCCCTTAAACCAGTTCTGATCAACGTAGTTGAACGCGCCGCCCATCAGGGTGCCGAACTTGTGCATGGCCGGGCCGAAGTTACGTGATCGGTAAAGCTCGTCATAAGCCCAGGAGGCTTCAAAGGCTTCAGCGTAGGCTGCCAAATCGAGACCACCCTGGTCGATGGCAAAGAAGATGGTTTCGGCGGAGACTATGCCGCTCTTCATAGCCGTGTGGGTGCCCTTGATCTTGGCAAAGTTGAGGGTGCCCGCATCGCAGCCCACCAACAAACCACCCGGAAAGTGCATCTTGGGAAGGGCGTTAAAACCACCCTTGGCGATGGCGCGGGCGCCATAGGAGACCCGCTTTCCTCCCTCCAGGTACTGCTTGAATACCGGGTGGTGCTTCATCCGCTGCATCTCTTCGAAGGGGCTCACATAGGGGTTGGAGTAGCTCAGGTCGACGATCAGGCCGAGTACCACCTGATTATTTTCAGCGTGATAGAGGAAGGAGCCGCCATTGGTCTCTTTATCAAGGGGCCAGCCGCCGCCGTGGATGACCAAGCCAGGCTGGTGCTTGGCGGGGTCGATGTCCCAGAGCTCTTTGATACCAATGCCGTAGTGCTGAGGATCGGCGTCCTTATCCAACTCGAATCGCTCCATCAGCTGTTTACCCAAGTGGCCGCGGCAGCCCTCAGCAAACACCGTGTACTTAGCGTGCAGCTCCATGCCAGGCATGTAGCTGTCTTTGTGCTGGCCGTCCTCGCCGACGCCCATGTCACCAGTGGCGATGCCTTTTACCGCCCCATCCGCATCGAAGAGAATCTCGGCGGCGGCGAAGCCGGGAAAGATCTCCACACCGAGTGTTTCGGCTTGTTCGGCAAGCCAGCGGCAGAGGTTTCCAACGCTAACAACGAAGTTTCCGTCGTTGTGCATGGTTTTTGGGACGAGTCCGTTGGGGATTTTTTTCGCATCTTCAGGCCCCGTAAAAAGGTAAATCTCATCTTGGCTCACCGGGGTGTGAAGCGGTGCGCCTCGATCTTTCCAGTCAGGGAACAATTCATTCAATGCCCGGGGCTCCAGCACGGCTCCGGATAGTGTATGGGCCCCTACTTCCGAACCCTTCTCCACCACGCAGACCATCAGCTCCTGCGCTTTTTCCTGAGCCTGTTGCATCAGCCGGATTGCCGCTGACAGACCGGCAGGGCCTGCACCAACGATCACCACGTCAAATTCCATTGCTTCGCGTTTCAAAACGGCTTACCTCTCTTTAAAATGATAAAAAGGGGCCCGATAAACGGGCCCAAGACGCTTCGGGTGAAGCGGTTGGAGACTGGGATACAAGTCTCCAACAGGAGGAAGATTTAAAGCTGCCGCTCTAACTCAGGGACGGCATCAAACAGGTCTGCCACCAGGCCGTAGTCAGCCACCTGGAAGATGGGGGCCTCCTCATCCTTGTTAATGGCGACGATAACCTTGGAGTCCTTCATTCCCGCCAGATGCTGAATGGCCCCGGAGATACCCACGGCGATATAGAGTTCGGGGGCGACGATCTTGCCGGTCTGACCCACCTGCATATCGTTGGGAACAAAACCCGCATCGACGGCGGCCCGGGAGGCGCCCACGGCAGCACCGAGCTTGTCGGCGACCTGCTCCAACATGGAAAAATTCTCACCGTTGCCCATGCCGCGGCCACCGGAAACAATCACCTTGGCACTGGTCAGTTCGGGACGGTCGGACTGGGCCAACTCCTCCTTGACGAAAGCGGAGATGCCGGCATCGGTGACCTTGTCCAGGGACTCGACCGCTGCGCTGCCGTCGGTGGCGGCGGCATCGAAGCCGGTGGTACGGACGGTGATCACCTTGACCGAATCGCTGGACTGCACGGTGGCGATGGCGTTACCAGCGTAGATGGGCCGCTTGAAGGTATCGGCGCTCTCCACGGCGATGATATCGGAGATCTGGGCCACGTCCAGTGCGGCGGCCACCCGGGGCATGAAGTTCTTACCGGTGCTGGTGGCCGGCGCCAACACGTGGCTGTAGCCAGACGCCAGCTCAGTCACCAGGCTGCCTAAATTTTCCGCCAGTTTGTGGGAGTAGGCGGCGTTGTCGGCCACCAGCACCTTGGAAACGCCACTGATCTTGGCAGCGGCTTCAGCGGCGCCGCCGCAGTTGTCACCGACAACCAGCAGGTCAACATCGTCGCCCAGCTGGGCCGCGGCGGTGACGGTATTCAGAGTTGCACCCTTCAGGGTCACATTATCGTGTTCTGCAATAACCAAGATGCGCATATCAGATTACCTTCGCTTCGTTCTTCAGTTTCTCTACCAGCTCATCTACACTGCCCACAATGATGCCAGCCTGGCGCTCGGCCGGCGGCTCGACCTTCAGGGTCTTGAGACGGGGGCTGATGTCCACACCGAAATCGGCGGGAGACTTGGTATCCAAGGGCTTGCGCTTGGCCTTCATGAAATTGGGCAGGGAGGCGTAGCGGGGCTCATTCAGGCGCAGATCGGTGGTCACGATCGCCGGCAGGTTCAGGGACAGGGTCTGCAGGCCGCCGTCGACCTCGCGGGTCACCTCTACCTTGCCTTCAACCAGGTTCACTTCAGAGGCGAAGGTCCCCTGGGGCATGCCCGTCAGCGCACCCAGCATCTGGCCGGTCTGGTTGTTGTCGGAATCGATGGACTGCTTGCCCAGAATCACCAGGCCGGGCTGCTCTTCTTCGACCACCTTGGCCAGCAGCTTGGCAACGGCCAGGGAGTCAAGCTCCTGGTCGGTTTCAATCTGGATGCCGCGATCGGCACCAAGCGCCATCGCGGTGCGGATTTGCTCCTGGCAGGCCTTGGGGCCGATGGAAACCACCACGACCTCGTCGGCAATCCCCTGTTCCTTCAGGCGTACCCCTTCCTCAACTGCGATCTCGCAGAAGGGATTCATCGCCATCTTGACGTTCCCGAGGTCGACCCCCGTTCCATCGGGCTTCACACGAACCTTCACATTAAAGTCTACTACGCGCTTAACGCTTACTAAGATTTTCATCATTTGCTACTTTTAACCCCTCTTTCTAGCCGATGATTTTCGCCGTTAATTAACGGTTTTCGCTTCGGTGCTTCACTGCCTGAACGGTAACGACCTATCGCTTACCCACTGCGCGAGAGTAATCTCTTCTTGAACCAACTCCTTCAGCAGCGCCGAAGGCGTCCAATACAGTTCTCCGTGCTTATCCCGGTAGGCACAGATCATCTCGTAGACATTCTTCAAGCCCAACTGGTCGGCGTAGAACATAGGTCCACCGCGGTACGGGGGGAAGCCATAACCAAAGACGTAGACCGCATCGATATCACCCGGTCGCTGAGCAATGCCTTCTTCCAAAATTTTGAAGCCTTCATTGATCAACGCCAGAGTCAAACGTTTTAGAATCTCGTCATTGCTGATTTCACGGCGGGTAACTCCCTGCTTATGGGCTTCCGCTTCTATGATTTTGAGCACTTCCGGATCGGAACTCCGGGCCCGCGTCTCAGGGTCGTAGCGGTAATAACCCGCCCCCGTCTTCTGACCCAAGCGCCCCATCTCGGCAAGGGTGTCGGCGATACAGTAGGTTTTCGGTTCGCCTTTCTCCTCATCGGACAAGGCCTGGCGGGCCTTGTAGCCTATATCCAGACCGGCAAGGTCCCCTACCGCCAAGGGCCCCATGGCCATGCCCCAATCCACCATCACACGGTCTATCTGTTCAGGGCTTGATCCTTCGATCAGGCAAAGCTGCGTTTCGCGAGTGTACTGGCGCAGCATGCGGTTACCGATAAAGCCAAAACAAACTCGGGAGAGAACGGGGACTTTCTGGATCTTCTTGGCAATCGACATCGACGTAGCCAGAACTTCATCCGAGGTTTTATCGCCCCGGATAATTTCCAACAACTTCATCACATTGGCGGGGCTGAAGAAGTGAAGACCGATAACATCTTCAGGGCGGCTGGTGACCGCTGCAATCGCATCCACATCCAGGTAAGAGGTATTGGTCGCTAGGATTGCCTTCTGTTTACAAACCCCATCCAGCTTGGTGAACACCTCTTTCTTGACCTCGATGCTTTCAAACACCGCCTCTATCACCAAATCACAATCGGCCAGGTCTGCATACAGAGTGGTTCCAGTAATCAATCGCTGTCGGGCGGCGGCGTCCGCTTCGGTCAGCTTGCCTCGCTTAACACTAACTCCGTAGTTCTTGGCAATCAGTTGCAAGCCGCGCTGCAAGGCTTCATCACTGATTTCCAGGAGCTTAACGGGAATGCCTGCATTGGCGAAACACATAGCGATACCACCGCCCATGGTGCCCCCGCCGATCACCGCGACGGACCGAACCTCACGATTAGCGGTTTCTTTCGGCAGCCCTTCAACCTTTGATGCGTTACGTTCTGCAAAAAACATATGCCGCATAGCAGCAGACTGTTCGGATTCCCGGCACTCAATAAACAGCGCGCGCTCCGTCTGCAGGCCTTGATCAAACGAACCTTTGGCTGCGGCTTCGATACAAGACACAATGTGCTGGGGCGCCAACTGTCCTCGTGCACGTTTCTTCAGCTTAGAGCGATAAGAAACAAATAGATCATCAGCGACAGTGGCCGGATCGATCGTGATATCGCGAACCCGTCTGGGTTGGGCCCCGCTAGCAACGAGCGCCTTGGCATAGCCAAGCGCCACCTCCTGCAAGTCGCCCTCCAGTACCTTATCGATCAGGCTCAGTTGTTGCGCTTTTTCAGCCACGATAGGAGCACCGCTGGTAATCAGGTCCAGCGCCGCCTCAACCCCTGCAAGGCGCGGTACCCGCTGGGTGCCTCCAGCGCCGGGTAACAAACCTAGCGTCACCTCCGGCAAACCAACCTCTGCCGTTGGAATTGCACACCGATAGTGACAGGCCAACGCCAACTCAAAACCGCCACCCAAGGCTGAACCATGCAGTGCTGCGATGACCGGCTTTTCAGAGTTTTCGATGGCAGACAGCACGCTGGGCAGTGATGGCTCTTTCGGCAGCTGGCCAAACTCACTGATATCGGCACCGGCGATAAAGGTACGACCGGTACAAAGGATCAGCAGCGCCTTCGAACTATCGAATTTAGCTCCTTCAATGGCATTTTTCAGCCCTTCGCGTACGGCTTGAGACAAAGCGTTTACGGGTGGGTTATCGATGGTGATAACACCAATTTCATTAACTAGTTCATATCTCACTGTCACTTTGATGATCTCCTCATGAAACTCTTTCTACTAACCGCACGAAAAATTTTTTCTATATCCTCACCCGTACAAATAACGATGACACAGGCTTTCCCTAGCCACTGACACCTAGTAGTAGGGCCACAGTTTTAACGGGGGTCACTCGTGACAGATATAGAGACGGTATTGCCGTTACGTAATGGATGTCAGTTACAAAACATTCTGCTCACGTAAAGAAGCAATTTGCTCTGTGCCCTTATTCAACAGTCGTTCCAGTACGGTGTCCGTGTCCTCACCCAACTGGGGGGGGGCTTTTTTGTATTCCTGCTGAGTTTTGGAGAACTTAATTGGGCTGGCAACACCAGGAACTGGTCCGATATCAGGATGTTCAAGGTCTACCTTCATTTCACGAGCAACAACCTGAGGGTCTTCAAATACCTGCTGAATATTCTGGATGGGGCCACAAGGCACATGAACACCCACCAATACATCCATCCAATAATGACTACTTTCTTTTCGTGTGATATCAGACATGATCCCCACGAGCGCAACACGGTTCTCCACCCGACTAGGATTAGTCTGGAAACGGATGTCCTGAGCGAGGTCCTGCCTCGCTACAACTTGGCAGAATTGCTGAAATTGCCGATCATTTCCAATCGCTATAATTACTTGTCCGTCTGAGGTCGGGAACGGCTGATAGGGTGCCAGGTTGGGGTGATATTCGCCTGTGCGTGAAGGCGCGGTACCACTGCAAAAATAATTCAACGCCTGGTTTGCTAACCAACTAACCTGAACATCAAGTAGGGCCATATCAATATGCTGACCCTCTCCTGTACTGTTCCGATGATGAAGGGCAGCGAGGATGGCAACTGTTGCATTCATACCGGTGGTTAGGTCGGCTACTGCCATACCGACGCGTTGAGGGCCTGCACCAGGCTTGCCATCTGGCACACCCGTAATACTCATCAAACCGGACTGAGCCTGAATTAGATAGTCATACCCCGCATCATTAGCCATCGGCCCTGTCTGTCCAAAGCCGGTAATTGAACAATAAATAAGGCCTGGATTCACTTCTGAAAGCTCTTCATATCCGAGGCCTTTTTTGCCTAAAGCGCCTGTTTTGAAATTCTCGACAAGAATATCGCTTTTAGCCGCAAGCTCTCGTATTAGCTCTTGGCCTTCAGACTGGCTGATATCGACAGTGACCGAATGCTTGCCCCTGTTGGTGGACAGATAGTAAGCGGATTCTTTAGTAGCATTCCCATTTCGATCCTTGAGCCACGGAGGGCCCCAATGCCGGGTATCGTCTCCCATCCCCGGACGCTCGATTTTGATCACTTCCGCTCCCAAGTCCGCAAGAATCTGTGTACTCCAGGGTCCTGCTAAAACGCGGGACAAATCCAGGACGCGAACACCTGTTAATGGACCTGCCATAACACCACCTCCTAAATAATTAAGCCGTTTGCTCACTTGCTTCACGAATCAGCTGCTTTGCAATGACCAGCTGCTGAATCTGAGAAGTACCTTCATAGAGGCGGAACAGACGAACATCTCGATAGAAGCGCTCTACACAATATTCGCTGATATAACCGGAACCGCCATGCACCTGTACCGCGCGGTCAGCAACCCGGCCAACCATCTCGGTGCAAAAAAGTTTGCAGCTTGCTGCCTGCAACGAAACCTTCTCGCCTGCGTCATAGGCGCGCGCAGTCTCCTCAACCATGCATTTACCTGCGTAGTATTCCGTTTGACTATCCGCAAGCATTGCCTGCACCAGTTGAAAATTGCAGATCTCAGTTCCAAATTGCTTCCGCTCGGTTGAATAAAGGACGCTCTCATCAATAAGCCGCTTCGCAGTACCTACACTCAGAGCACTAATATGAAGCCGTCCCCGATCTAGCACCTTCATTGCTGTCTTGAATCCTTGTCCTTCAACACCACCGATCAAAGCTGCTCTGGGTACTCGCACATTGTCAAAAATCACATCACAGGTATGCGAGCCCTTTTGCCCCATTTTCTTATCTGGTTTGCCAAGGGTGATTCCTGGTAGACCTGCATCCACCAAAAAAGCAGATACGCCTCTGCCACCTTCCTCACGAGTACCGGTTCGAGCCATGACCGTAAAAACACCGGCACGGGGAGCATTGGTAATAAACCGCTTGGTTCCATTAAGAATGTATTCATCCCCGTCAAGCCGAGCGCTGGTTCGTACCGAGCCAGCATCCGAGCCGGCATCGGGCTCGGTCAATGCAAACGAACCGATCAGCTCCCCACTTGCCATCAACGGCAAATACTTAGCTTTTTGCTCAGACGTTCCATCCATGATGATCCCCTGAGAACCGATCCCAACGTTGGTACCAAACATTGAGCGAAAGACAGGTGATGTGTAGCCCATCTCTTGAATGATGGCGACTTCTTCGCTCATGGTCAGCCCGAGACCACCAAACTCCTCCGGAATAGATATCCCAAAAAGGCCCATATCTTTCATTTCGTTAATGACTTCTTCGGGAATCTGATCTTCGTCAGCAACCTGATCTTCCAACGGAATAAGACGCTCACGCACATACCGCCGAACAGTGTCCACGAACTGCTTCAATGTCTCTTGATCAAGTGCCATTGGGGCCTCCATTTTTGCATTTTTGTGATTATTCAATCTAAAAACCATAGTTCGCATAACGAACGTATGTACGTTTATCGAACATGCTATTTTCATTCTAAAGACTTGTCAAGCGAACTTTGGAATTGAAACCAAACACACCTCTTGGGAAGGGCAAAGGTTAAAGCGAGCAAGTGTTTACGACTCATGCCCCAATATCAGCGTGGTACGACCAGCGTGCTAAACCATCAATAGATAGAACGTCCGACCATCAAAAAATCACTTGCACAATAGAATTCGGTGTGTATGATTAATTTTGCAATTCAGATATCGCACTACTGTTCGAATAACGCACCTAGTGATTTGTGAGGATAAAGGATAATAAGATGAACCAGCAGATTAAGAATTTCTTTAGCGCTACAGCTATTGGAGCTGCAGCGCTATGTTCCATTTTTGCTTCTCAGGCTACTGCCGCCGATTGGCCTAGCGATAATATTCGACTTGTCGTACCGTACTCTGCGGGTGGCACAACTGACCTCATTTCGCGCAAAGTTGCGGATCTAATGCAAAATGAACTAGGCACCATTGTTGTTGAAAACCGCCCTGGAGCTGGATCAACGGTAGCCACCGGGCAGCTATCTCGTGGTGGACGCGGCATAAACCACACTATCCTAATGGCCTCTCCTGGCCACGCGATCGGGCCCGCTATCTACCCGGGGTTGCGCTTCGACCCCGTCAAAGACTTCCGCTTCATTAGAAAAGTAATCAGTATCCCCAATGTGATGGTTGTTCCAGCCAGTAGCCCATATAACAGCTTGGCGGAATTGGTTGAGGCGGCAAAAAACAAGGAAGTGACCTTCAGCTCGCCTGGCATGGGTAGCTCTGTCCATATGTCTGGGGAACTGTTTAAGAGCGTGACGGAGACACAGATGGTGCATGTGCCATTCAGAGGTAGTGGCGAAGCCTTGCCAGCTCTGCTTTCAGGAGATGTTGACGTATCGTTCGATAACATGCCCACCGTTCTTCCACACATAAAGTCTGGCAAGCTCAAGGCTTTGGCCATCACAACACCTAAGCGCTCTCCGTTTCTTCCTGACGTTCCTACGGTAAGCGAAGCTGGTGAGCAATACGGACTGAGTGGTTTTAATACGTCCGCATGGTTTGGTGTGATTGCCCATAACTCTCTTCCCGATGCTGCTACGTCCAAGTTAACTGACGCTTTGGATAAGGTAATGGAAAGTGAAGACTTCCTCGCTTTTTTACCTAAATTTGGGGCTGAGGCTGGAATAGAATCCGGAGATAATTTCCGAGGTTTTATTTCAACTGAAGTAAAAAAATGGGCTAAGGTTGCCCAAGAAGCCAATATCAAGCGCTGAGATGCCGGGAGGGTGAGGCTTGCTTATCACCCTCCCTTTCCAGGGTTTGATATAACGGAGGCTTTGATATGAAAAACGTAGAGATCGATATCGCAGAGATTCAGGAGCGATATTATGGGCGTTTTAACCCGAACTCGATTTTAGGTGCAACCTTTGCGCTAGTGGCGATACTCTTTCTGTACTACCTAGTTCCCAACTACATTGAAGAACCCGGTTACTTAAAGAATCCTATGTTGTCACCGCGCTTTATACCGCTAGTGGCTGGTTGGCTTGTGCTGACTTTATCCATCGTAATGCTTATTGAAGGGTTACTTCGCCCACCAAAACATACTGCTTCAGAAGAACTACATAGCGGTATCCCAAAATTAAGGTGGGCACTGATGATGGCTGCATGCGCTATCTATATGTTCCTTTTTGAACAACTTGGTGCAATTACTTGCGGTATCTTCGCTAGCTTATTTCTCTTCCTGGCAAGTAGTGTGCGGCATGTTTGGGTCTACCTTCTTGGCTTCGCCTTTCCTGTGGTTGTCTCCTTATTATTTATTCACGTTCTGAATGTCCCGCTGCCAGTGGGTACGATTTGGGAGTGAAGGCACCTCAGAATAACTAGAAGGTACGCCTCCCCACTCCTCTCCTAATTGGCTTTAGTAGACACTTTACCGGGACATTAAATATGGAAAATTTTTCTGAAGTACTCACTCTATTTCTGAGTGTCGACAATTTTGTGGCAATTGCCGTTGGCGTGCTAGTCGGGGTCATTGTAGGGGCTATCCCAGGTTTGACAGCCACGATGGCTGTAGCACTGGCGTTGCCATTTACTTTTTCTCTAGAGCCCGTTACCGCAATTTTATTGTTGGTTGGTATCTACAAAGGAGGCATGTACGGAGGTTCTATCACAGCGATATTGATTCGAACCCCTGGCTCCCCAGCCGCCGCCTGCACCCTTTTGGATGGCTACCCTCTGGCACAACAAGGAAAAGCAAAAAAAGCTTTAAAGACAGCACTCTACTCGTCTTGCGTAGCGGATCTTATATCTAACATCGCGCTTATCTTCTTTGCTAGTTACTTAGCAAAAATCGCCTTGAATTTTGGGCCGCCCGAATACTTTTGGTTGATCTGTTTTTCTTTGACTATCATCGTATCTGTTTCCGGTGACTCTGTTGTCAAAGGGCTCATCGCAGCTGGTCTTGGGGTCATTGTATCGAGCATTGGGCTGGATGCGGTCTATGGATCTCAACGACTAACCTTTGATAGCTATGATTTGATGGACCGTGTGTCTTTCATTCCCCTTCTAATAGGCTTATTTGCTATCCCTGAAGTCTTTGAATTTTATACCTCGAAAGTTGTTCCGCACATTCGTACGGCAGCTAGCGGTGCTTCTTTGACCCTTGCGGAATTCAAGCGCTGCCTGAAGACAGTTATTCGGGGTAGTTTGATCGGTGTAGTAATCGGTGCCATTCCTGGGACAGGCGCAACAGCTGCTGCTTTCATCTCCTATAGCGAAGCCAAGCGTAACTCACCTAGAAAAAACAATTTTGGTAAAGGTGAAATAGAAGGTGTGGCCGCAGCAGAAGCAGGCAATAATGGTGTAGCCGGTGCCACGATGATTCCTCTTTTGTCGCTTGGAATCCCAGGTGATGTCATAACCGCGATCATCCTTGGTGCATTCATGATCCATGGCCTCACCCCTGGCCCTGTTTTGTTCCAAGAAAACCTGACCATGGTCTACGCACTGTTTTGCGGAATTTTGGTCAGCTCGGCAGTGCTCCTGATTGTAGGTAATGCCGCTATCCGCTACTTCTCACTCATTGCGGAAATCCCGAAATCTATTCTGTTACCAATCGTTCTGATGTTCTGTGTTTATGGCGCATACGCAGTAAATAACAGTACATTTGATATTGGATTGATGCTGCTGTTTGGACTTCTAGGGTTTATCTTTAATAGGACAGGCATTGCTTCTGCACCGTTCCTGATTGGATTTATCCTTGGGCCAATGTTTGAGGACAACTTACGCCGCACGTTCTTAATTAGCAAAGGCGACCCCTCTATCTTCTTTCGCGGCCCAATTACGTGGTTATTTATTGCTTTGACAATAGCATCCCTTGCCTTTGCTGCTTACCGCTATTGGCAAAATAGAATAGCCGCTACCAACGCCTCTTAACTCTCCATTTAAAACATGCAGGATCGTAGGCCATAGCTACTTCCGGCATGAACCATTTTGGTCGAGAGAAAGCCAAGGCGTTCAAACAAATTAATGTTTCTACATCTTAAAGGATCCTAACATGAACAACGCTTTCATCTGCGATGCAGTGCGCACTCCTATCGGTCGTTACGGTGGAGGATTGGCTTCTGTCCGGGCTGATGATCTTGGTGCAATTCCACTGCAGGCATTGTTAGAACGTAATCCTCAATTGGACCCAGAGTTGATCGACGAAGTCATCTTTGGATGCGCCAACCAAGCAGGCGAAGACAACCGTAATGTTGCTCGAATGTCTCTCCTATTGGCAGGCTTTCCATACTGTGTAGCCGCCACTACCATCAATCGATTATGTGGCTCTGGTATGGATGCAACAGGGGTTGCGGCACGTGCAATCAAATCCGGAGAAGTCGACCTTTTAATTGCTGGCGGAGTGGAATCAATGTCCCGTGCCCCCTTCGTTATGGGTAAGGCAGAAGCCGCCTTTAGCCGAGAACCCAATGGCCTATATGACACAACCATCGGTTGGCGCTTCATTAATTCGAAAATGAAAGCTTATTATGGCGTGGACTCCATGCCTGAAACGGCAGAAAACGTGGCTGAAGACTTTTCCATCTCTCGAGAAGCCCAGGATTTATTTGCATTACGAAGTCAACAGAAAGCAGAACAGGCTATGACCTCAGGTCTTTTTAATGATGAAATCATTCCTGTAACGATTCCTCAGCGGAAAGGTGATCCTGCTGTTATCGAGCAAGACGAGCATCCCCGTGCTTCAACCACCCTCGAAGGGCTTGCCAAACTGCGTGCACCCTTTCGAGAAGGAGGATCAGTAACGGCGGGAAATGCTTCTGGTGTTAATGATGGAGCCTGTGCACTGCTAATCGCTTCAGATAACGCAGTTCAAACCCACCATCTGACGCCGAAAGCTCGAATTGTCGCTATGGCTACCGCAGGTGTAGAGCCACGCATTATGGGTTTCGGACCCGCACCTGCCTGCAAAAAAGTGTTGAACAAAGCCGGTTTGACTCTGGACCAGATGGATGTGATTGAACTGAATGAAGCCTTCGCATCACAAGCACTTGCCGTTATGCGCGACCTAGGACTTCCAGATGACGCGCCCCACGTTAACCCTAACGGTGGAGCAATAGCTCTAGGCCATCCCTTGGGCGCTAGTGGTGCACGCTTAGTCACGACTGCTACCTATCAACTGCAACGCACAGGTGGCCGCTATGCCCTATGCTCAATGTGCATTGGCGTGGGTCAGGGAATCGCGATGATCATCGAGCGTGTTTAAAAGAATACGAAATTGATCATGTACTAATGATGCATGAGACCTGCTTATACAAACAGGCGATTTTCTTGGTTCCGTGGAGCGAACATGTCTGAACGCCTGTCGTCACTGTGCCTGATTATGACCATGGCAGTCATGATCGGGTACAAACTTTATGGAGGTCCGATCTTCCTCATATACATAGCGGTGATCACGCTTATTCTGTTCCTTTACCTTCAGCGGCATTGCATAAACAGAATAGGCCGGGTATTACTTTCCACAGCTATCGTATCGACGGTACTTCTCAATTGGTGTCCAGATCCGGCTTTAACTTTTAACACAGCCCTAACCCGAGCCAATTTTTTCGCCGCTTTCCTTGCTGCCTTGGCATTTATCCGCTTTGCCGCCAAGCACTCTCTGATGGTTAAACGTTGCGGGAAGATTGTCATCAGCCAACCTCCTTCTAGGCGATATGGAATCATAACCCTTTCTGCCTATACATTTGGCAACGTGTTGAACTTTGGAGTACTTCACCTTCTAGGGCAGATGATCGAAAAGGGAAACACCCTTGAATCTGCCGGTGGGCTGGCGCATGTGCAGGAAAAGCGCCGTCAACGGATGAGCTTAGCGTTACTTCGCGGCTTTGCTCTACTGCCCCTAGCGTCCCCTTTCTCAATCGCGCTTACACTCATGCTGGCGACCATCCCAGGGTTGAAATGGCAGTACCTGCTTGCTGCGGGGACTGTGACCGCTGTCATCCTGTTTTTTCTTGGCTGGGGAGAGGATTATGTAAAGAATCCAAAGCAAGCGCCAACTTCAGCCTTGTATAGCGGCCCACCCCTTACCTGGCGACCAGCATACCAATTCTTAGGCATGATACTAGGTATCTTTATTCTTGCAGTTCTGTTGGAGCAACTAACGTCAGCAACCTTGCCAGTTGCGATAATGATCCTGTGCCCGATAGTCAGCCTGGCCTGGTTTGGATGGGGGCACTACGAACGCGGACTCAAGGCTAATCTGAAAGATATAAAAAGAGATCTCCCATTAGAAATTAATGGGTTACACTCTGAAATAAGCATCATTAGTAGTGCCTGTTTCTTTGGAGTGGTGCTGTCAGATCTACTTCCTCGCGATAGTCTCATCGCGTTTATGCAGTCACTCCATCTTTCAGGAGCAACACTAGCTATTTCTCTATGCGTTCTGGTTACCCTACTGTCGCAGATAGGCCTTAACCCGTTCATTACCGCGACAATTTTTGCTTCATCTTTTACGCCAACTGAAACCTATCAGTTATCACCAGAGCTACTCGCGCTAGCCCTCATGTCCGGTTGGTGCCTGGCAATGAATTCATCTCCAGTTTCAATTTCTGCAATTATTATCAGTTCTGTTAATAAAACACCCTCCCGAGCCATCACACACCAATGGAATGGTAATTATTCGCTCATGGCGCTGCTTGTTCTTTGTGTATGGATTGGCATAACAAGCCAGGCATTACTATTAAAATAACAGTCGTTTGGTTGTCGCCCTATTGACTGTAGGAACGAACCCTATGTCTAACATTGCAAATAAAGCAAATAGAATTTTGGTTGTTCTGTCTATATTTTTATTTTCTCTCCTTACTCATGCAGCACCGGATGATATCGATAGACCACTTAAAATAGCGATGATTCTTTGGCGCGGAGAGACCGAAGCTGAAAGAGGGTTTAAGGACGCCTTAACAAGCCTTGGTTACAAAGCAGAGTTCTACGTTTTTAACGGAAATCAAAACAGAGAAAAACTAGCAGAGACTCTAAGAACAAATGCCGATATAATAAATAAAGATTTCGATTATTTGTACTCATTCGGAACAACCGCTACACAAATGCTCAACTCCGTTTCCGATGAATCCACCCCTCACATATTCAACATTGTAACCAACCCTGTATCAGAAGGGTTTATAAAGACAATGCAAAAGCCCGAGGTAAATCGAACAGGCACAAGCCAGCGAATCCCTGTATCCAGACAACTAGAACCTATATTACAAATAAAAAACATTAATAAATTAGCCTTCTTTTTCAACCCTAGAGAAAGAAACTCAGAGTTAATTAGAAAAGAACTTTACGGATTTTCCAATAGACAAGGGATCGAAATATTGGAGTTCAGATGCGCTCCCGGAACAAACAGATTAGAGCGCTATTTAGATAGTATTACCAACACCAAGGACCCAATAGCTGATGCTGCTTACTTCCCCGGTGACAGCTACCTTGTTTCAAAGGCAGAATTAATAGGACAGAAAATACAAAAGGCAGGACTGATCGCCATAGGTGCTCACCAGGACTACGCTAGATATGGAGTTCTAGCAGCTGTAATGCCTGACTACTACAGGCTAGGCGAAGCTGCTGCAACACAGCTGCATCGCCACTATCACGGCGGCATTCTAAACGACATTCCCGTGTATAGCATAACGACCGAATACAACCTGATTGTTAACAGAAAAACCCAAGACCTTCTGGGAATAGACATTTCAAAATCTACTCACAAAAACGTAGTGTTCATAGATTGACTATCTAACGAGATGCCTGTTTTCAGGATAAGGATTAGAAAGTAGTTGATTACATTAGCCAGATTCTAAGGCCCGCAAAGGGCGCATGAACGGAATAGTAAAAAATCTCCTAAGCCTCTAGATTGGAAAGAGTTTTTTAGCCAAGGATTTCTTCGTTAAAGATTAGATGAATGGCCTTGGATGAAGTTCATTCATTATGGCTGCCTCTTGGATAAATCATGGATCGCATCTATCCCACCAGGGTGATGTCCGCTATTGGTGAAACGACCCGAAACTTGCTGCCTAATTCTCCAAGAGGCAACAAAAACTCGCAAAATTTACACCTCCGTTCCCTCGGCCAACTCAAGAGCATCATCAACTTCAACCCCTAGATAGCGGATCGTGCTGTCAAGCTTACTGTGGCCCAAAAGCAATTGAACTGCTCTCAGGTTTCCAGTGCGTCGATAGATAAGTGTTGGTTTTGTTCTCCTCATCGTATGCGTGCCGTAGTCACAGGCATCAAGGCCAATGCTTTTCACCCACCTATCTACAATTCGAGCATACTGCCGAGTTGTTAAATGCGTTTGCGCGCTAGACCGACCGGGAAAAAGAAAGTCGCCTCCTGTTAAGCCTCTTTTCTTTATCCAACTCACCAAAGAATTCCTTGTATCTTTGGTAATCTCAAATTGAACAGTGCGATTAGTTTTCTGCTGTACAACGAGTGCTCGGCTTTGAACAGTTTTCCCATGAGCAATATCGCGAACGCGAATGCTCATCAAATCACAACCGCGCAGCTTGCTGTCGATCGCCAAATTAAACATGGCAAGCTCACGGCTGTTTCCCTCAAGTTCAAGCCTGATTCGAATGCCCCAGATTTCCTTCAACTTAAGTGGTCGCTTTTGACCGAGAGTTTTGCCCTTATTCCAAGGTTCTTGGATCGAGGGTGGTTGCGATTGCTCTGGTTTGTATGAATGCATGTCATAGATCCTCATTGAATGAAGGATCTATGAGTATGGATTTTGCGCCTGATACAGGTCAGCCAAATCGACTATGCCGACATCAAGGTGAGGGTTGAGGTGCGCCCCCACAAGAGCACCTGAATTCAGAAAGCGGACATCTCCGAAGCGGTTTTTTGGTAACGAAGTACACCCTTAATCTGGCTATAGGGAGAGACAAGAGCTGACCGCACGTGCAACAGGCAGCACTATACTGCTGCCCGATCCAAGGGCCGCTGGGAGTGGGTCTGCAGATAGCGAACCAGCACCTGCAGTTCGTATGGATCCGGCGCCTCGGCCCTCCCCATCATCTGCATACGCCTGTTCATTCCTCACCGCCATAGGCGGTGGTTTACCGAGATGTAATTCGCGATGAAGCCTCGATATAGCGTTTAAGGGCAGCGGCAAAGCTGGCACTATCCCATTCAGTGGCCCCCATCCGGCGCCCGATTTCACGTCCATACCGGTCAATCAATAGGCTCGTTGGCAACCCTCTTACCGCAAATCGATCCAGAACTTCCGCCGAAGGCTCTACATATGTCTCCAATGACTCGATTGCGTAGCGAGAGAAGAAAGCCTGAACCGCTTCTATGCCGTTTTGATCCGTTGATAATGCCACAACCGTGAAATCCGAACCTCCTAGTTGCGCCTGTAACTGATCTAAAGCCGGCATCTCTTCCCGGCAGGGTCCACACCAGGTCGCCCACAGGTTCAAAAGCACTAGCTGTCCGCGAAAGTCTCGCAGCGCAGTGGTTTCTCCTCCCGCAGTTTGGAAGCGAGTGTTCGGTAGCGGTTTCGGCGTTTCGTGGAAGACGAACGGTAACTGTCGAACCGCCCTGTTGGCTTCAGGCGAGTCGAGGGGATCTGAGTTCAACAATGTTTGGATACTGGCCAAGGCCAAAACTGCCACCACGGCGAGACTCAGAACGCCCTTATAAGTCTTAACGTTCATGCGTCCCTAGACCACTGCGGCTGGAGTTGATCATCAATATCTTGGCCCCTATACGAATTTTTGCAGGCCCAAGGGTACTCCCTTGGACCTGTGTCTGGAGCCTGCGTCTGAAAAGAGAGAGTCCCGTCAGTCTCCTGAAGTTGAACCTCTCCGCTCCTCGGTTTTCTTCCCGGTAATCCAGCTCCAATCCATCGGGAATACCCGTGGATTGAGCATGGTGCTATAGCCATGCAGCAGGATTATGGTGAGCGTGGCCAGTATCGCCTCCCAGCCATGAATCCATTGGGCATACTTGAAGACCTGATAGGGGAAATAGGACAGCGTCCACTCGAAGAACCACATCAACAGCCCCGTCACGAGGACGACATTCAGCCCGATCACCCCGGCCCAGTATTCGAGCTTTTGCAGCCAGTGATATTTTCCCGAACCCGCCGGCCTTTGCCCCAGGCCCAGGCGGAAACGGACATCCTGCCAGGCATCTTGCAGATCCTGCCGGGAGAGGAGGATATTTGCCATGTTGCGCCGGGTCAGGAGGTAATACATAAAGTGGATATAAGCATTGCCGACAAAGGCGATGGCCGCCAGGCGATGGATCAGGCTACGGTTGTCGGCGCCGCCCACGAGCGCCACCAACCAGTCGGCGTAGGCGCTGTCCGGGTATTTGACAGCAAAACCGCTCATCGCCAGTGTGATGAAGGAGAGCGCCAATACAACATGCTGAACACGCTGGCCGGTCGTCAGATGCCGGATGTGGGGCTTCGTCGCAGGTGATGCGCGGCGCTCCCGGAGTGCTACGGGAAGATCCAGATAGATGTAAAACACCAGGAACCCGATCACCAGGGCGATCAACGCGAGATAAAAACCATCGATCAAATGGCCGATTCTCAGCGCCCCCAGACCGAACTGGTCTTTACCATACAGCGTTTTGCCGGTCCCGGAGCCGGCCAGGTTCAGAGCCATCACTTGCCGTTCCTGCTCGCTGGAGCCTCCATGGCAGCCGGCACAGACACGCCCCAGGGTATCGGCATGCAACGGATTCATTTGGGCTGACAGCGCGGCCTCGTGGCCAAGATGGCAGTAACTGCAGGTCGGGATGTTCTGTTTGCCCAACAGCGCATGTTTGCCGTGGAAGGTTCGATAGAAGTTCTCGACCGCCCCCTGGTGACAGCGGGCACACAAAGCGTCGTATTCTTTCCGCTTTTTGGGTTCGATCCGACTGACCTCATCCCGGTCCCACGCCTGCGGCTTCTCTGCCTCCTTAAGGCTGGACAGCGGCTCGCTGCCCTCTCCATGGCAGGCGATACACTTTACCCCCTCTTTGGCGTGAACACTCGCGGCCCAGGCGACTTGAGAACGACTGCCTCCGAGCTGCATCCAGTCGGGAATGTCCGGCTCCAACGCATGAGCCATGCCCATAGGAAAAACCATGCCAACCAAGCACAGCAACATTGAAATGATAACGTTCCTGGGCTGCACCTTAACGCCCCTCCAACTCTTGCTCGGCATGCCACATCAGCACCGGGGGGTAGGCGCTGGCCAGCCGGTTCATCGCAGCCATCCTGCCCGGAATCTCGGTATTGAGGATGAAATCCTTCTCTTCCGGCGTACCCGCTTTGATACGCCGGATCAGTCCTTGCTGCATGCGGTTCTGCGCATCGGCAGGGGGCATGACGAAGTAGGTATAGGTCAGGCTGGCCTTGGTAATCACGGGCACTTCGTCCTCCGGTATTGGGAACTCGACCTCAACCAAGTCGGTGGACTCCGCTTCCAGCACGTGGTCAAACCCTCGCGATACCGCCGCCTCTACCATGGCCGGCTCAAAGCCGTCCTTGTCTTTGAAGTTGAACCCGTATTCCACTTCATGGCTGTCGATTTCGAAGCCGTCCTCATCCTCCATCCAGATCCTGAGGAACATGCGTGCACGCGGCGGGCAGCCATTCGGGATCGAATGTCCAATCAGATTTTTTAAACTCACTTGAATGGCAATTTGATCATGGCTCTGCTGAACCCGAAAATCGGTCTCAACGGCGGTCTTCACCATCTCAGCATCATGACTCCCGGGAAACCGATGACCAGTCCACTCCCGCTTCTCGGCATAGCGGTCCAGATTAACCAGGCGCAGCAGGCGGTCTTTCAGGCTGGTAGATGCCGTCAGCGCCTTTTTCCAGGCTGAAGGATCCTCTTCCAGCCCTGGTGCCATATGACAGGTCTGGCAGGTGACTCCTTGCTTGGCCATTTCGGTCTTGCGAAAATCCCGGTTGGTATCGCAGCAAGCCACGCCTTTCTCCCAATCTCCCTTGGCGGCATGCGAGTTGTTGTAGTCGTGACAGGCAGAGCACATGACCTCCTTTTTAAACAGGTCTGAGCGCTCTACATTATGCATCGGCAATTTAACCGGGCTGATCTGGGCCGGCACAAGCAGCTCGGGAATATCCTTGACGGCTCGCATCGCGTGGCAGGCAGTGCAGGTGACGCCCCGGGTGTTGGGTTCATCCGCCAGTATCGCCTGGCGCATGCCTTCATAATCGCCAGATAGCTTGGTGTCGGTAGCATGGCAGTTCAAACACTCAGGAACAGACTGCCCCTGAGTGCTGAAATCGAACAGGGTGAACATCCCCCGAAAGGCGGGACTGGTTGTGGCCTTGGCGTGAAAGGAGTCCTTCCACTCATCGAAAATATTCTCATGGCAGCCCTGACAGGCTTCTGGCGGACTGGTGACGGTGAGCTTGGCATGGGCTTGGGATGAAGCTTCCTGTGCCGAAGCCACCCCACCCGCTATCAGCCATGGCAGGATGACGCCAGCCAGGAGATTATGTGAACGTATTTTCATGGCGGCGCCTCCGTTTGGCTCTTATTCAGTACCAGCCTTAGCGAGCGAGCCAACCATTTTGTCCATTTTCTTGCCTAGCTTATCCAGCTTGGGGTTCTGATAGTGGGCAAACATTCGTGAAGGCTGGTAGTAGATTACATAGACTTTCCCATCCTTTAGCTCCCGAATGGCAACCCGCATCGGCATTTCGATACCCGCCAAAGGCTCGATCGACAGTACCTTTTGACCCATCTGAGGCTTGGCAAAGCCAATGGTGAGACTGGGTGTTTCCGTACCGCCAACCATCTCAACCATATTCTTATGGTTGGCTTCGAAGATGATGGCGAGTCCTTTCTTCTTAATTGCGGCTTTGATGCCGCTTACGGTATCGGTAAATGATTTGGACGATTCCAGTATAAGCGGCTGTTGCTCCGCGGCGTGGGCCGTCAGCGACAGACCTGCCAATAGAAACAGCGTCCAGATCAACGCGGAAAGATGCTTCTGCATCTTGGATAAATGGGTCATGGTGTGCACTCTCGATCTATAAGTTTGATTGAAAGACTAAGGGCTTGCCTGATGAGGGGCGTTTTCCACATTTGCTTATCGGGGATAGGACTCATCCCGTCAAATGGTGCATCGCGACGCCAGACATCGAAATTGATTTCGTTATCCAGTCCAACGAAGCACCATCATAAATATGATAAACGCCGTATTTAGGTACGGAGTAAAGTGAAAATTGGAGAGTTTTTAGAGAAAAACCGAAACGGATTCTAGCCAGGCCCTTAAGGGATATTAGTTGTCGGGATTGGGCTGTTGCCATCTACGCATTAACAGTCTGCAGCTCGCCATATATGCTGTGGGCTGACTGCATGAACCAGATTCTTGGGGCTCTATCAATGTATCAGTTTGCCCTGATTTCCCTGCTGCTTATAACGCTCGCGGGCTGCGCGATGACCCCGGCCGCCAACACGGCTGCCATCCTGAGTGTGAGTGCTTTCTCCTAAGGGGATCTCAACGGCTGGCAGGAGAAGTCCTTTAAGGGGCAGGCGATCTATCGCGTGACAGAAACTGGGCAGGGCAAGGCACTCTGTGCCCTTAGCGAGGGTACCGCCTCACTCGAAAGCGATCGCCTCCAAAGAATGCTGCAGTGATCGCAACGCTCTGATTTTTAAGCGGATGGCACTAACGTATTCAGTTGCTCTTTCTGCGGACTCGTCAGCAGGATAGTGTCCACCCACCAAGCACAGCAGATCGCGGATCTCGGCTATCTGGAAGCCGAGTGAGCGCGCTTGGCAGATGAGCACAAGCTGTTCCTGTGAGGTTTCATCATAGAGCCGGTGACCACCCTGTGTTCTTAACGGTTGCGACAGGAGTTCAATCTTTTCATAGTACCGAATCGTCTCTATGTTGCAGTGAGTCAACGCCGCTAAACGTCCGATACTAAGGCTGTGACGCTTTTGTTCCATCGTTGCCAAAACCGCTTTATTGGGAAAGTCAGTATGCCGTTAACGTACCGGCATACTGACTCTCGTTTTTGAGCCGGGCGATATGCGAGCCTTCATCAAGAGATATTACGAACGTTCTTGGATAGTCCCGGATCCAGTCTTCAGCCTTTTCGGTCGATGGGAAGAAATGGACGTAGTGGCAGAAATTACAAATCACGTCCTGTTCAAGAGACTTTTTGTCCGGCAGCATAAATGACAGGACCGCCTCTTGAGGCGAAACCGCCTCAACCAGTCCAGGACTGACATGTAACTGAATCGTCGACTGCTCACCCGGAGCGAGTGATTCAACCTCCACGGTTTCACCTAAAATCTCGGGTATAAACAGCGTATCCCAAGCACACCAGGCATAGAGATAGACCCCCTTTACTTGCATCTTATGCGGAGTGGGCTTTAAAGAGAGTCCCCAATACCCCGTGATTTGCTGGGCTTCGTCGAAGTAAATACCCGTCCAGTCTTCAAGCATGTGTTGCAGATGGTTTACCGGCATAACTACCGCCTTAGCCAAGCGTTCCTGGCTTACAGGTTCGCCCTCAGCCAACAATCGATAGATTGCCAGAGACACCTTTTGCTCCTCCAGGGATAACGTCGGTAATTGAGAAAGCAGCGCGTCAGCTAGCGCCTGGGGAGGTTGTGAATATTCGGTCATTTTGGAAATTCTTTGAGGCAGCACCGGCCTGAAGGGTTTCGGATATCACACGCGCAGTTCTTGATCTTGGTTTGTTCCACCACAAAGGCCTTGCTGCTGCTGGTGCCAGTCAGCCGTATCTCGTCCGAAACCATGGCGTCGGAGATATCGAAGCAATAGCAGAGCGTGCGTTCCGGATCCTCTGACTTTTGACCGACTGGTTCTCGCACTTGCTCCCTGTTTAAACGCAGGCCATCCAGCGAGAAATAGACAGTATCGCAATCAACTTGAGCGCAGAAGAAATAGGCTTTGTCTGACAAGCTTCGGTTCAACGGCGCCTTGACCTGATGTAATAGCGTCATCAGCCCCACACTTTTTGAACGAGCTTGGCATGATGGGCACATAACGACTTGGTTTACCGATAAAGACTTATCCGCTTTACCTGAACAACAGTTACCCATTTGACGACCTCAAGAGAATAAATATATGGATAAGAATATTGCCCGACAACGCCCAACCTTTTCCTTAAAGCAATAACTCGTTGTGTTGGCCATTACCGCGCGAATTAAAATGAGTAATCAAACAGCGCTTTTTTCCGGATTTCGACCATTTCCAGCAATGAAACCGGTTGAAAAATTTTCGCTGCGTACGCCGCAATCTTACCCAGGTCCTGGTCCGGATTTGGGGCGATCTTCGAGACGATCAGAAACCCCTTGTTGATATAGAAGCTCGCCCCTTCCTCATTGAGCTTGATCAGGTAATCACCGTAGGTCTGGGGGACTTCAGCCAAGGGGAGCGAGAACTGCTCGCTCATCGCTTGCCGCAGGTTGTCGGGGATGTCGTAATCCTGAATGGAATCCTTATCGGAGAGCATGCCTGTTTTGAAGGTGTTAATGGCGTCGGCATCGACCATCACATCGACAGCCATACCGGAGCGCAAGGCGGCCCAGATGATGTTATAGGCTACACAGATTTGCGCATCATCGTGCTTCAGGCTGGTTTTCAGGTGCACAAACAGGCGTTCTTTTGCCGGTTCTGCCTGAACAAGACTGCTCCATGACAGCAGGGTCGCCAGTAGGGCGAAAATAATGGTTAACCGTTTCATAGTGCTTCCTTTGACTAGTGGTTTGTCGTCATGTATCTGAGAACTACAAGGTCCATCTTACCGGGTTAACAGGCCGATTCAGGACGTCCCTTTCGAGTGAGGGTAAAATCCCAAATACTGCCCGCCAAAATCAGTATCAACCCGACAAAGACTACTATGGAGAGCGGTGTCCACAGAGTGACGCCGGCAAGAACCGCCCCCACCACCGCCAGCCAAAAAGGAGCACGACGGGCATGCACCTGGTTACGTCGATAGAGCACCCACAGGTTCCATGCCAGCAGACCATAGAATAGCGGTAGCAGAATCAGGTCATTGATTAGGAAGCCCAAACCCACGCTGCCCAAAGCACCCAGGATGATCGGCAGACCCAGGCAACAGGCCCCGGTAACGCCCGTGGCAAAGAGGGTGCCAAACTGTTTAACAAGCGATTCCATAACTGTTCCTTCTCTGACCGTCAGATCGTTTTCAAGTATTTATGTGGCTGTTCAGGCAGTCGCATCAGGACTTGATCAAGATTTCTTAGCCGCTGCTGTGACGCCTGTATTTTGTTGTGCAGCACCTCGATCACCGAAACCATTTCCTGACGGTCTCGCCCTCTGATCGCCTTGATCAGCGGTCTGATTTCACAGAGTGACAGTCCCGCATCAAGGGCTCGTCGTATCAGGCGTAGACGTTCCAGTGCCGGCTCTTCGTATAGGCCATAGCCATTGTTGGGGGATTTCCGGCACTCCAGCAACCCCTCCAGGGTATAGTTACGCACGACATACACCGACGTATCGGCCGCGTTGGCCAACTGAGAGATGCTCATTGGGAAAACTGAAGTCATCCCCCCTCCTCGGGTTCCTCGTTATTTAACCCCGGTGGCCACTATCGAGCGGTCACAGGCGTCAATCACACCTTTTCATAACTCACTTATCAGCCAGCACAACAGGAAAGCTGACTGACATCTTTCTTAAAGGTCTGTGCACAGAGTTTCAGACCTTCCACCATGGTCAAATAGGGGAACAATCGATCAGCGAGGTCATGCACCGTCATGCCACTGTGAATGGCCAATACCGCTGCCTGGATCATCTCCCCGGCCTCTGGCGCCAGAATCTGAGCACCGATCAGGCGATCATTTCCCGCATCAGTCACCAATTTGATGAACCCCTGAGTCTCAAAATTTGCCAGCGCCCGAGGAACGTTTTCCAGGCCCAATGTGCGACTGCGGGGTTCGATTCCCTGCGCTTGCGCTTCTTCTTCGGTTAGCCCCACTGTGGCCACTTGGGGATCGGTAAAGATCACTGCCGGCATGGTAGCCAGATCCAGTCGGGCTTCGCCCCCGGTCATATTGACCGCTGCCCGCGTCCCCGCCGCTGCCGCCACATAGACAAATTGAGGCATATTGCAGCAGTCACCCGCCGCATAGATATGGGGCACGGAGGTGCGCAGTTGGTCATCCACCAGAATCGCGCCACGGCTGTCCGATTCAACGCCGGCTGCTGCGAGTTCCAGGGAGCCGGTATTGGGCTCACGCCCGGTGGAGATCAACAGAGCATCCCCCTGAAGGCGCTCCGCTTTGCCATCGGCTGTGTTTGTTTCCAGGATAAACGTTCCGTCGTGGAAGGATACACGGCTGGCTTGGGTGTGATTGAGCACATGCATTCCTTCGGCTTCGAAGGCGTCGGTGAGGCCCGCGCCCAACTGTGGCTCCTCGCTGTAGAGTAGGGTATGACGTGCCAACAGGGTCACCTGCGCACCCAGGCGACGGTAGGCTTGGGCCAACTCCACGGCGACCACCGAAGAACCGATGACCAACAAATGCTCAGGGAGTTGCTCTGCGATCAAGGCTTCGGTGGAGGTCCAATATGGGGTATCTTCCAGGCCCGGTATCGGGGGGATGGACTGTTTGGCACCGGTCGCAATCAGAATCCGATCCGCTTCAATCGTTTGCGTGCCGCCTTTGTGGTCAGTGACCACCAGGGTATGCGCATCCTCAAAGTGAGCCACACCCTGTACCAGACGCAGGGCGGGATTGTTATCCAGTATGCTCTGGTATTTGGCCCCTCGCAGCTCCTCGACTCGAGCTTGTTGTTGCTGTACCAACAGCGAGCGGTCAATCTGGGGTTCCCGGTCAGTCAGCCCCGGAAAAGGATTGTGGCGCTGATGTTGTGCCAGTTGCGCCGCACGGATCATTATCTTTGAGGGGACGCAGCCTACGTTGACACAGCAGCCACCCAGCATCCCTGATTCAATCAGGGTGACACGTGCCCCTTCTTCCGCCGCCCGAATAGCACAAGCGAAGGCCGACGAGCCGCTGCCAATAATGGCAACATGCAGCTGTTCATTTTTGGACGGGGCACAGCAGGATTGGGATTCACTCATCATAGGGCCTTTGGATTATTGTTTTAACGTAGATGGGTAGCCCGCATGGGTCGTTGCCTGGGTCAGAGATTCCACCCCTGTTTTTTGAGGATCAAAAACCACCGTGGCGGTTTTCTTACTAAAATCGACCTCCGCATTCACGACCCCCTCTACCTGTTGTAATGATTTCCGCACGGTGTAGGGACAGAGGGCACAAGTCATGTTCTCAACCGCCAGCGTCACCACCTCGGTGGTTGCGGCCTCCGTCGCTTTGGCTGGTAGAGACAGAGCGCCCAAACTCAGCACCAGCGCCGCCAGCAGCACAGTAAGCATCCGTTTAACATTTGCCTGACCAGGCAGGGTAAGTAGGTTGGTCACCATCATGAGTCCTCCTTTGATTATTTGAGAAAAATCTGTCCGTAATAGGGAAACAGCAGCAAGACCAGCAGTAGTGCGGACACCACCCAGAACAGAATGCGCTGGTTGCGTTGTACGGCAGGGTTGGCGCAAACCTGTTCTTCATCACAGGATGCGGGAACCAGGTAGAGCTTGCGGAACACGATCGCCAGGACAACGACAACGGCTGTAACAAAAATGGGACGGTAGGGTTCCATAGCTGTCAGCGTGCTTATCCAGCTCCCTCCAATACCCAGTAGCAGTAAAACGACCGGAGCGACACAGCACAGGGAGGCCCCAATAGCTGCTAGCCCCGCATACACTAATGAGCGGTTGGGATTGTTGGAATCTGACATCGAACTTGCGCCTCCGTTTTTAGCCGATCTGAATGGATCGCCGATGATCGCAGTCTAACCGCCGTACCATAGTCCGGAGTCAAGCCTAAGGAAGCGAAATATGCATTTTGTGGGGAGCCCCAATTATTCAATGCAGCCAGGAGTAACAATCTTTGCCTTAGCCAGGCTGACTTCCAGTTGCCGCACCTTGGCGCAGGTCACAGGGGTGTAGTGCATCAATAGTGCGGTAAGACTGGTTAACCCACGAAGAGGGCTGATGTCGGCTACCTGGGTATAGTGAAAAGATAAGCTGGTCAGGGTTGTAAGACTGCTCAATGGATTAACGTCACTGACTGGATTGTATGCAAAGTTCAGATCCGTTAATCGGGTTAATCCGTTCAGTGCACTGATATCTGAAACCTTGTTTTCATAAAAATGCAACGCGGTTAATCGGCTTAGCCCGCTAAGCGGTTCAATATCCGAAACCTGGTTGCTGGAAAAAAACAATAGCTCCAGCTTTCGTAGTTTTCCGAACGGGCTGATTTCTTTGATCTGATTGTTGCTGATATACAGGGATTTCAGGTTGGTTAATTCCTGGAGAGGGGAAGCATCGCTCACCTGGTTGTTACTGAGATCTAACGATTTCAAGCCAACCAGTCCGGCCAGTGATTGTAGATCCGAAATCTGGTTTCCGTTCAGAAACAGATAATGCAGCTTATCAAGGCGACTCAGTTCCTGAATATCGGAAAGAGCGCCTTTGTTCAGGTTTAGATAGGACAAATTGGTAAAAGCGCTGATGCCCTCCAGTGAAGCAACGCCTTGGCAACTCAAATGTGTAACCTCAGCGGTATAGATGTTTTGCAAGCTATCGATGCAATATCTCAGTCTCACATCGCCAATGGAAATATCTGATACGCGGAATACGGCAGGATCACTATCCTGATGGGTTTTCTCTTGAGTAGCACATCCAGAAAGAACGATGAACAGGACGAGTACAAGCAACTGAGACATATTAGACATAAGCCCTCCTAGATACCCGGATCGATCAGTTCGCAGATATGGGGCCACCTCATACCTTTACGAAGCTTGTCGTTATCCCATCTTGGATGCCGTACCCTAGAGCAGAGTCAAGCTTCAAAGGAGGGGCATTAGAACTTTGCTTCTTGGGACAACTCTTCAATCAGCGCGCAGTGATCCGAGTGCCGACTTTCATCACAGCGTAGGATAAGCTGGTCTAATAATCCGGCCATGGCTTGCAGGTCTCTCACCTGACGATCCACCTCCTGGCGCTTGAGTCTCGCCAAAGCCTGGATGTCATCACATTGGTGTTCGCCGAGAGAGAAAAGCTGTGCTATTTCCTTCAGCGTGAAACCGACACCTTGTGCACGTTTGATAAAGCGGATACGTGCCACATACGTTTGAGGATAGAAGCGATAACCTTCAGACGGTTTTGCTGGCTCCGAAAGAAGCCCGAGACGCTGGTAATAGCGTATTGTTTCAACGTTAACTTCAGCAGCTTTGGCTAGCTTTCCAATGGTTAATCCGGACACTAGATCTCCTTATTGCATGTAACTGCGGGGCGGGCTTCGCATTGACTATTCGAACCTCTGACTTCTGGTGTAGAACCCTGGCCCAGCAAACGTACGGCACCTGTGGTGGAGAGCATAAACACAGCGAGCAAAAGCAGTGATGCGATGACGATATGCTCACTTAAAAACGCCCCTGCCACCGTTCCCGAAAGCAGCGAGATAGCGATTACTATATGACAGGGACAGGTCACTACTGCCATCCCGGCCAACAGATAACCTTTTAGGCTACGCGTCTTCGATTGCTCTGCCATGTTCATCATATTACCTCTCTTTGGCCTCGTTTTATGACTTTTCCGTCGCCTGATTATCCCGTATCGGACATGCATCAGCCTGGACCACCCGTTTGGCATTCTGGTGCAGGGCCAGCGCCAGCAACAGCATCGCTCCGACAAACAGCGAGTCCTGGTAAGAGGCGATAAACCATTGGACACGCCACCCATAGGTTCCCACCAATGCCGGGGAAATACCGGCCAGCACAGTCATCAGCGTGGGCAGGAGGGGGGAACAGCATAATAGTGGAGTCAGTAAGCCAACGGTTAAACCACCGGCAACGGCTCTGGAACTTGCCCGTCGATGCTGCCCTAACAGAAAAATCATCATCGATAGGGTTGGTGCGATCAATGCGGCCATCACTATGGAAAACGTAATCAGCTTTGCATCCAGAAAGCGGAGCGATTCCAGGCTGACACGGCCCCCAGTAAAAGCGGCTGGCAAGGTCATCAGATAGAGCATGAAAAAAGCAATAAAACTCGTAGCCCCTGCTAACCTCTGCCCGGGTGAGGCAAATATGATTCTAGATGCCGAAACGACCTTGTACATATGGAAACTCGAGTCTGGAGTTAAGTTCAGTCAAGGCTAGCATAAACGCCGTACTATGATACGGAGTCAAGCCTATTCAATTAAAATGTAGATCTCGGTGTAGGGAGCTAAGATATACGTCCCCGATTTAGCACATTGCGAGCGGCAGGTACGTGCCGACAATTGCCGATTCCCTCTGCCGAAGGCAGCCTCTGCTATGGGGTATCTGGAGCGTTGTGGGAGAGCGCTGGCCAGCAGTCCCGTAATGGCGTTTATGCGCATACTCCCGCTGCTATCTAAAGGCTATGGACGATCAGCACGAGTGGCTGCCCTTTCGCACCCTGTCGTTCAGGAATAGCCATGAACATCATGAGGAAGGACTAAGTGTAGCGGATCTACCCATGGTGCTGGTGACGTCCGCTTTTGGGAAGAGGCCGGGATGTGTCAGTCTGGTCTAATTCCCTTTGAAATGTCGACAATGGGCGCAATTGCTGAAGTCGGGGAAGCTCTTAATAAACCTCCACCCTTGGACAATGATGGCTACCACGTCCACCATTAGATAGAATTCGGTTCATGATGGGCCGGAATATACACATGCTGGAAGGCCAGAAACGAGCGGGCTTGCTACCGAAGGTTCTTCGAGACTGATGGCTGTTTTGTAGTAAAGCGGCCAGCGATCCGACAACCGCCGCGTGCACTCTCCAGGCGATTGGGTGATCAAGCTTCATGAGATCGCTGTATCAATAACTACGAAACTACCGCTCAAGTTAGATGAGATTATGCAAGCGGCAACCAATGTGGACATTAGCTTTATAATACTAGAGATGCGTTGCTGAAGGCCCTAATTGAATAGGACTGTCATTCACTGAATTTTTTATAGCGTGTACCTGTCGTAGCGAAAACTCAAATGTTTGGTATCCAGACACAGGGCGCCAAAAGGGGTAGAGTTGAAAACAAACTTAATTACTAGAGAAGGTCATGAAGCCCTGAAGCGTGAGCTCGATTACCTGTGGCTTAAGAAACGGCCAGAAGTAACGAAACTAGTAACCTGGGCGGCTTCGTTAGGAGATCGTAGTGAAAATGCTGACTACCAATATAATAAAAAATTACTTAGAGAAATCGACCGTCGCGTCCGTTATTTAAGAAAGCGATTAGATGAACTAAAAATCGTTGATCATTCACCCCAGCAGGATGGAAAAGTCTTTTTTGGCGCTTGGGTTGAAATTGAGAATGACGATGGAGATAAGAAGCGTTTCCGTATTGTGGGAGTCGATGAGATCGGCGAAGAAAAAGACTACATTTCTATCGATGCACCGATGGCCCGTGCGCTCCTTGGTAAAAGTGTAGATGATGACTTTGTCGTCAAAACCCCAAAGGGAACAGCCGAGTGGTGGGTGATATCAATTAATTATGTATGAGCCGATATCGCATAGCACCTAAACCTAAAGAAAAGCCAACACTTTCCTTATGGCATCTGCCGTTCCCGGTCTGAGCACAACGTTGCCATTCATATCAATAAATTCTCCATGACTCGAGATGCAAAACTGCCACCTCGAGAGAAATTCATCTGAAAGAATGTACTCCAGTGCCCGTCTTTCGGAGCTATTTAACTTACGATCTTCAACTATGTTTTCGTTTTGATAGTCCTTTATTTCAATGCGAGTACCAGGCGGAATAAAATTCCGCAGCTTTTTGTTTGCTGCAGCCAGCTCGGAAGCCTGAATACGAGCGAGAAGCTTATGCTTTGGATTCTGAATTTCTTCAATCCAGTCGTCTTCGGACCTAGTCTCGATCCGTGGCTTATCTCCACGATGGCACTCCTCAAAGGCTCGAAGAAGCGCACGGTATTGCTCCCCCGTTTTATTGCGCAGACTTTGAGCTTTCGGTACACCTCTTTTATGACCTAACCGCGCGATGGTAGCTACGGAGAAATCATAAAGCCTCCGTTGCTCCTGCTCTATACAGATTTCGTAAATCGCATCTAGTGTTTTGCTCACCCTAGAAGTAGCTGACTCTTTCAGCTTTTCGAGCAATTCTTTAGGCTGCATGATGTTCCCTATAGCAGAGCAGGCACTGCTTCTTTTCTGATGAGTTCAATTTCTGAAGGCTTTATTCTCTCTTCTCCAACCAAGTCTGAGAGCTTGAGATGCCCATCAATCAATTGGCTTACCCTCTCCCACGACTTCAACCTCGATTTGAATAACGCTACAAACTGATTACCAACTTTTAATTGCTCATCCTTAGAAAGCAAAAACAGGCTTGGAGCTAACCCATTAAAGCTTGCCATACGATCAAGTAGTTGAGAACGAGGAATTATCGCCCTAGATGGGTTGCAACTTTCATATATCGCTGCGTTTTCACAAATCTCATGAAGCTGTTGAAAATGAGACGTGTCATCTAACTCAATCTGCACCTCAGCGTTAGCCATTTTAATCAGTGCTAGGCTGGAATCATTCTCACGACACTGCCCATTAAGAATGGATTGAGACAGTTGAATAAACTTATAGGACGACTGAAGATCACAAAGCATCATATCCATTTTTTTTGCTGAACTTTCATACTCCGACTCAAGCTTTCTGAGCTTGAACTCGAGAGGTGCTCTTGAACTACTATCAAAGGGCTGCTGTCTATGATTCGCTATATACTCTTGCTTATCCAGTTCATATACCTTGTCGTTGATGGGCCTGATCTTGTTCTGAAGACTCTGACAGACTTCTGACTGGTCATTTGCCTCCAATAAAATTTCGTTAGTAATAGAAAGCAAACCGCCCATGAAAACTGGGCCAGTGATGAAGTGCCGACAACGAAAGCAGTTTTGAGATCCAAGATAACCTGAAGGAACAGGGCCGTAGACTTTGGTTGCACCAATTTCTTCACCTCCATCACTGCACCTTGATGCAGCAAACGGACAAATACCGTAATCACGAAAAACATAGTTCCCTGCAGGCACATCATTGGTAAGCGACTGCAATAAGTCTTGGTTTGACGCAACCAACTGGTTTTTAACGGACTCAATATTATTTTGTTCTATCGCAGCCTGTATCGCTTCAGCCTGCGACTTCAATGCTCTTTTTTCGGCCTCTTCAAACTTTCTCCGAATATCGCTTTGTGTGACCTTACAATAATAAATTGACATGACAATGGATGAATGGCCAACCACCTTCATGACAATCTCTACAGGCATTCCCATTTCCATGATGTAGGCAGTTATCAGGCTAACTCGCATGGAATGAGGGGTATATTTGGACTTGTAACTTGAAAGACTATGGGCGCTGCCCTTCAACTCAGCCAACGTCAGCGTTGATGGTTGTATATGGTACAACGTTGCAGCCAACCGCATTGTGAGTGCAGAGCTAGGATTCTTTGGCTCGATGCCATCAAATACCCTGAACAAAAAGCAATTGACCCCTTTGGCTTTTAGTTGGACCTCATTGAGGTTGGTGCGTTCACAACGGGTCCATGCGGTGGCTTCGGTTATGGGATTGTACTTCTCTTGCCACTTGCGCAGCCGAACTAGCCAGTATGCAAGATCCTCTGGTATCCAAGGAACGGAATACCCTGCTCCTCCATTGCTAGTTTTGTTCGTCGTGGTGTACATGCCCAGGTTTCCATCAGCAAGCTTCTTGATGAAAGACTGGGCTTTTGTACTACCGGCCAATGAATTCTTGTTCTTAACCCATACAATGTCACCGTTCGCATCCAACCCAGCTATCTCTTTGTCGCCCTCCCCAGAATCGTTATAAGCGATCTGGCGACCTCTGAGGGGTACTTTGGTTAGTGCGTATGTATGAATCCAATCGGTAGGGCACCACAGGTAATATTGCTTACCCTGTTTCCGGACAACGCAATCCGGGTCAGAGTAGTCCACCAAATTCGCAGGTATTTTTACCCAATCAGCGTCAAATTTCTGTAAATGACCAAGGTCCTTAAAGGTCTTAGCACTCTCTGGAATGATCCATTCCTGAGCTTTTCTTACAAAATAATATTGAAGACAAGGTTTAGTTGTCTCACTGCGACTTGGAGCCGTAACACTTTTATCTTCAGCTAAAAGCATGAACGGGTTACGAGCGTCCAAAACACGTACAATCTCACCAGTGTCTTCGTCTTCATCAGTCAAATCGTTACTGATAATAAAATTCAAAAACTCATTAACAGCAATTATGATATTCCGACGATAATTATCTGTTGGTAGTTTCTTTAGCTCTTCTCGAAACGGCCTAATATTAACCCTTTCTTTTGTAAGCAATTCTTGCGGAGATAAACTATTATCATACTTCTCAACATACATCCTAACGAAACGACACAGGTGGGTTTCTTTTGATCCACCACCATAAGCCTGTTTCATGAATTCTTCAATTTTTGTCGCCCATATTTTATAGGGCCTGGTTATATAATCTGGCTTGAACGGTTTTTCTTTCCCACAAAAATCAAACCAATTTTCCCACTCGTCTTTATATGCTTCTTCTGGCTGCCTCGGATAGCTAGAATCATTCAGCGATCTAACCCATGACGTATATTCTTTCTTGGATTTAATTCCTTGTTTCTGAACCTCCTTCTTCAGCTCTCGATACTCCTTAACATGAGGAATATCAAAAAAATCCGTATAACTTATCCATTCATTTCTAAAAACACGCTCTGGGTGAGCAGGGAGGCCAGGAATCTTCTTATATCGCTCTTTATATTCTACAGTGTTGTTAATACCATGAGCTTTACAGATACTTTTCAGCTCCGCCAAACTTGATGGAGTCACGGAAAAAACGGTGGGCTCAGCGCCTTCCCATTGGCTCATCTCTCAGCCCTCCTCATTTCAGATCTGATATCATCGGTTGTCGGCTTGATGTAAACCAAGCATGAATTCGGATTTGCATGATGCATAGCCTTCTGCAGGTCCACCTGACTGAGACCTGACTGCCTTGATCTATAACCATAGGCATGCCTGTGGCCATGCTCGGAAGTGCCTGCCTCTTTCTTACACTCTAAACCTATTCGCTCCACAGCTCGTCTGTGGCGCCTCTGGAAGTTCTTGAGCGTGTCCGGTTCACCCCTATCATTAGTAAACGCAAAGGGGTGCGGATTAATTGGTTCTACCCGTTGGTACTTAAGATATTTAACCCATGTATCAAGGAACTCTTTTGCTTTATAGGTTGGATTGAAGATCACTTCAAAAAAACCATCTTTACTGGTCATCAGGGGGTTTTTCCAGCCTGAATACAACCTTTCTGTTAAGCGGTACTGATTTCTCGGTTTATAGCCTGTTTCACAAAGCAGATATTCAGATCTATTTTTGTACCTAGGATCGGGGGACTTACCATAGACAGGATGAAACACTCTCACTAGAGCTTCATCTTCATGATTTGGATCTAGCGTTATATCAGATGTAAATATGTGAAATATCTCACTCTTTCGAAGCCCACCGTAATTCATAAGCATGGTAATTGCTTGTGATCGATAGTCAGTACGCCCTCTAACTATAAAACCTTCATGCAGCAAGCAGTCAATCTTATTTTCTGGAAACCTTTCCGCTTTATCATTGCTGATTAGAAGCTGCATCGGAGTATATACAAGCCGTTTTCTAGCAGCTGCTTTTTTTGCCTCCGCATAAGATGATAGGTGATTAAGGAAAACATTGGCTTGTTTATGATAGTAAGCACACCAATTCATCCTTTCTTCCCAATTAGTGGCTGACCTGAATGGGTTTATTCGACTTTGTTCATAGCCTTCCTGCATAGACAAGAAGTCGGTGTAGTGAGTTATATGGAAAAGCAAAGTATTTGCAGCGGTTAAGCCTCTTGGCTTCCAGAATAACTTTAAAGGGTCATCACTTGTTTCATAATTAATCGTTCCCGTAACTAAAGCTTCGGTAAAGCTTTTTAGCAACGACGTCGCCTTCTTGAACGTGGGAGCCGATTCGATGTAATCGATCAGTAGCCTTACAGCAAAAACCGACTTCTCCCGCCATGAGTCACTCTTTTCTGAGTACCAGGCCAGATAACGAAGATGTGAAACCAAGACACCTCTGTGAGTATACACGGCAGGCAACTGATGACGGTTGCCACTCGCCGTATCAGTGAAGGTTACCGCCAACTTCATCGAATGCTTCATACGAACAACCCTACTTACAACAACTCCCGCCCTACGATAGGGATAAAGGATGCCCATCGCAACAAATAGTATGGATTATATAGGGGTTATAATACATTTACGGCAAAAGAAGATTGGCTGAAATTGATCGTCGAGTACGCTACCTGACAAAACGTTTAGATGAATTTACCATTGTTGATTCATCACCCAATGACACCTCAAAAGTTTTCTTTGGCGCTTACGTCACGCTAACAAAAGAAACAGGTAGCGAAACAGAAGAACCCGTTATCTATCAAATTGTCGGCCCTGATGAATTTGATTTACGAAAAAACAAACTCAGCATGGATTCGCCACTGGCAAAAGCACTATTAGGAAAACGCATTGATGATGAAATTACTATTAAAATACCGGATGGAACTCAGTATTATTATATCGAAAATATAGAATATCGATGAGGACCGCTCCTTATTATTTTACAGGGTGAAATCTGATTTTTTTAGTTCTCTTGATATTTCTATCACCTTTTCTAAAAAATAGAAAAGGTGATGTTAGTCATTTATGTATCACAACTATTAGAAAATCACATCACTATTTAATCATCTACTCGCGACACCTCTTTCCCCCTTTTACTCAAAAACGGAATTGGGAAAAGCATTGATACCTTAGATTGGTATTCTTTATATTCATCACCAAAAAATGATCGAAGATCCCTCTCTTCAAAAAAGATTCCGATAATAACGTAACCCAATGTGCCAATTGCAAATAATAAATGTGCCGTTGTCATTATTGGCGTCGCCCAAAAAGCTACCGTGAACCCTAAATATATTGGATGGCGAACTAATTTATAAAAGCCCGGCGTCTTAAACTTTGAAGTCATAGGCTTACGATTGACCATATGAAAAAAAGCTTGTTTTAAACCAAATAATTCGAAATGATCAATTAAGAATGTACTAATAAAAACAAATAACCAACCACAGATTGAAAGCAACATTAATGATGAACCCAATGTGGTACCGCTGACATCCCAAACCACTTGCCCCATTGGCTTCCATTGCCAAAAAAGGAGCGCTAGCGCCAAACTCGATAACAATACATAAGTGCTTCTTTCTGCCGCAGGCGGGATTATTTTTGTCCACCACTCCTTGAACGCTTTCCGAGGCATCACGCTATGCTGTATCGCAAAAATACCTAACAATATCAAATTGATTAACAAAGCCGCCAGAAACGGAAGTTGCTCGCCCGCATCCATTGATTTTGGAACCCCAATATTCCCCACAAACCCAATCGCGTAAAGGAAGGTAACTACAAAAATCACATAACATATAATCGAATAGACAAATATTCCGTATTTCATACTAAATTCCCCAAGGTTATTTATTCAAAAGGCGACAATGACATAAGGCCAGACTCGGATAGTTTAATAGCTATCTAAACGCCTACTTGGAGATAACGTGGAGATAACGTGGAGATTGGGTGAAATTTTATATATTTTCGAGCTTAACTATTATAGGCTGAGTTTTAGTAGACTCAGTCTATATCGCTTTTGGCTATCAAAGTGTTGTAGAAAACACAGTGAAATAAAAGCTGTCTCTAAATTAGATCTTAAGTAAAATTCCACACAGTATGAAATACAGAAATGAGCTATAAATTCAGTAATATAGAAATTGATACTCAGTTGTTTATTCTGATGAAAGACAACAATGCAGTGCATGTTGAACCTTTGGTTTTTGACCTGATCATTTTTCTTATTGAGAAAGCTGGCCAAGTTACTTCCCAGGATCAAATCATGGATGCGGTGTGGAAAAATAAAATCGTCTCACCCACAACCATTTCAAGCGCTATAAAATCAGCTAGAAAAGTCTTGGGTGATGATGGGAGTCAACAAAAATTTATTCGCACTATAAGAGGACGAGGATTTCAATTCATTGCAGATGTAGAACCAAAGAATAAAAACACAGAAAGAGATAGAAGTGATCATCCTCAAAAAATTAAAAAATTACAATACACGCTAATTATAAATACATTTCAGCTGCTTGAAGAATCGACAGAACTACAATCAATATCACATAGCCTAAGAGACAACCTTAGTACTACACTCATCCGCATTCCATTTTTGACATTAAAGTCTTCAATAAGCAACCACAATACAATATCGGGTAACATCTCTTTTACCAGACAAAAAAAAGAGATAATTGCTAATTATATTCTGTCGGGAAACATTAAGAAAACAAATAATATTATTCGAGTTGATATTAAATTATTACAGTCAAAAGATGGAACTCATCTGTGGGCGCAGCAATACGAACTCTCTAATTCACCTAACATTACTGACAAATTCACTCACACTATTTTATTAAACCTTGAACCTCAGTTACTTCAAGCGATGATGAATGACATTGAAAGTATGAACTGCTCTAACAGCCAAAGAAACATATTCGAAGCCATGACAATGCTTTCCCTCAAAGGATGGCATGAGAACTCATTTCAAAAAGCTGCGACTTTACTTCGTCAATCAATAAAAGATGAACCAAACAACCCATTAGCGCTCGGCTATTTGTCATTAATATTAGCGTTAGGTCAACGAATCGGTCTATTAGGAAACCGAGAAGCCACTATAAAAGAAGCTATAAAAATAGCTGAACGAGCATTAGATCTCGAAAACATGAACTCAAACGTTTTAGGGCTGGTTGGATGCGCGTACGCTGATACGGGAGAAACCGACAGAGCATTACCCATTTTACAACGGGCTATTGAATTAAACCCAAACAACGGGCAAGCGCTTGCAGCATTGGGTGCTGCAGAATTAATTTTAGGTCATCTTGATGTCGCCATAAAATATTTAGAGAAAGGAATAATGCTAAGCCCTGCAGACGGAAAAATAGCGGTATGGGGAACTATCTTATCCCTTGCTTACCTTCAAAAAAATTCACCTGAAATTGCCATAAAAAAAGCACAACACGCAAGCCTTCACGACAATCAAAATTATCTTCCAATGATTGCTTTAAGCGCTTCCTTCCTAATCATAAAGGATATAAACAAAGCTGAAAATTCACTCAAACAAGCTTACAGAATAAATTCTAATTTGACCGAAAAACAAATCCTAAGCCTTCTGGGAAAAGACTTAGGAACTCAAGTCAATAAACTTGTAAAACCCTAACAGTACTAAAAACTTTACGTAGTTAGTTAGGTATTCAAGTACAGATCAGAGATAAATCAAACAGAGTAATTCCTATGCCTCAATACTTTTGATTTACGCCTCATTACCCCCTCACTCTCATCACTATATATAACAGTTATATACAAACATTTTGTTTTCTTATGTGTTTATACAAACCACTTTAAAGACAGACAAATGACGCGTTCAAAAATCTAATATTGCACGCTGCCAATGAAATAAAATTTTCAAATTGAATGAAAAGAATCAAATGTAAGTTAAAGACACTAAAGGTTAATATTGTTTTTGGTTAGTTTCAAAATTTATTACTCAGTGGTAAGCTCTCGGCACTAATAAAGAAATATAAATTATTTAAAGTAATTCAACTTTAAGCACTATCTAGATAAAAAAATCTCCTCATGAGGATACTCAAGATGCAACGATCGTTTCTCCGCTCTTCACAAAGTATTATCGGAACAACACTCTTATCAATGACTGCTATTTTAGCTTTCTCAGTAAATGCTGATAAACCAAAAGTCTACAATGATTATAAAGTGCCACTCAATATTCACGGCCAACCCGATCTTAGTGGATTCTGGAGTAACGCATCCTTAACACCCCTCACCCGCCCTAGAGACTTAGGAAACAAAGCTACTTATACAGAAGAAGAAGTTGCGAAAGCGGAGAACCTATTAAAACTCCAAGAAGCTGAAGCAAACCAAGCTACAGACCCTGATGCCCCTGCTGAATATGTCGCCGAGTCTAAATACGAAGTTAAAGCACAATATCAAGCAGCTGGCGGTGATGTTGGTGGCTATAACTACTTTTGGCTAGATCCTGGCTCCCGCGTTATGAGAGTTGGAGGAGAACCTAGAACATCAATATTAACAACAAAAAACGGACAATTCCCATCTCGTAAAAAAGATGCTCCACCTTTTAGACGCTTTTACAGCGGCAGCGGCGCAGGACCAGGGGCAGTTGATTATGCTCTACGCTCTTTGGGTGAGAGATGCATTATTGGATTTGGACGCAACGGTGGCCCGCCTATGTTCGCTAATGGTTTCTACAACAATAATTATCAAATTGTGCAAGCACCTGATCATGTAATGATATTAGTAGAAATGAATCACGATGCCCGTATTATTCGGCTCAACAGTAAACACCGAACTGATGATGTCAGGCCATGGTTTGGAGATTCAATTGGCCACTGGGATGGAAACACATTAGTCGTTGAGACAACACACATTCACCCCAGACAAGCACTCTATGGAGCATGGGAAAATCTAACTGTGACAGAACGTTTCACTCGCGTTTCAAAAGAACGCTTACATTATTCGTTCACCATTGATGATCCAACAGTGTGGGATAAAAAATGGGGCGGAGAATATGAATTCTCACCGCTGGACGGAGTGATTTACGAATACGGATGCCACGAAGGTAATTACGCTCTGCCTGGGATTTTGAAAGGACTTTTGATGGAGAAAAAGAAAAAATAAATCATCGCTAATTAATAAGAAGCCCGTCATAATTTTATATGCGGGCTTTTTTATTTGGACTTCAACTAGACTATCCACATCATTCCCAACACAATATAATCCCTTCATATTTCATTAACTCATATATTAACTGCAACAACATTCAACACATTAACTCTTGAGTAGCCACTTTTGGATTTACAAAAAACACTTAACGATTGGCTTAAAATTCAAAACAAATCATTTGCCAGAAAAAGCTTTGTTGATATAGATTCTGATGAGATTACTTGTGATTGCTCGGGCTTTGTTAACTTACTATTCAAACAATTTAATCTTCCTCTGCCTTATCAAATTAATCGACCCAAAGCCGTTCATTATTTTTCTGTGTTACAAGAAATTGGCAGCAACAAAATTGATAATATAAAAGAAGGCCATCTGTTGGCGTGGCGTAAAGAAAATTTACCCAAGTCGGGCGATACAGGACACGTTTTAGTTACGACAGGCACACCCGTTAGGTTAAATGAGATTACATATCGACTCTCAGTCATTGACTCAACAAAAAAACAGAACGGTTTATCTCAACGAGAAATAGAACTGCAGACAGACAAGCAAGGAAAGATACTGGGTGTCAGATGGCACCTAGATGAAAGTAAAATAAAAAGAACAGCAATTTATCATCAATCTTTAACAGAAAGCCGTTATTGTTTTGGTTGCGGATTACCTAATAAGGTTTGCGGGTGTGGATCAATCATAGCAAATTTAGATATTCCCCCGATTGTCATATTAAGACATCCAAATGAAAGAAAGAGAACATTATCAACTGTATCCTTAATTAAACAACGCTATCCCAATGTGCTAGTAAAAGAAGGTGAAGAATTTCCACCTTTACGATTCACTAACCCATTCCTTCTTTTCCCAAATAATGAAACAGAGAACCTCCCTCAAATATTCAAAACAGTGCCAGAAAATCAAGGGCATACGACTAACAATGACAATTTTAATCAGCTAAAACAATTTATATTAATTGACGCTACATGGAGAAAAGCGAAAAAAATAATTCACCTAAATGCATGGCTTCGAGACTTACCAAAGATTAGCGTCGAACCAGAAAAAGTTTCCAATTATTTAATTAGAAAAGTATCAAAAACTGATGAACTTTCCAGTATCGAAATATTTTCTATAATAATGAACGACAAAAAATTGAATGATATGTTTATAGCATTTATTAATAAACAAATAGAAATAATGGGGAAATCAACATATGACAAAAACTATAAAAATACTATAAATTACTCCAAACAAGAATAGTTTGATAACTCCATTGATGCTTTAAAATTAAAAGATTCACATAATATCTCAAAAACAATCACAAAAATTGATACTAAATCTTTCATCCGCACAGACACGGAACTCCCATCAATATTACAGTCATTCGCACACCCATAAAGAAGAAATTTGCTTATGCTATTTGGTACAAAAATCCAGAAGATAATGACCAGATCAACTAATACATACCCGCTTTTAATAAACTAACACCAAAGATGATAAGACATTCATTGTTAGTTCACGGGAAAACGCTTAAAGCACCAGCCATATAAATACTGATCTCATACAATATGATGATGTTAATTACTCAAATTCGAAGGGCCGCCTTAATATAATTTTTATATTGTTACCTTCAACGCTCCAATTATTATATTCTGATAACAAGCGGTTATGTATTAACATAAATTGCGCACTTAAATGTACTTGATATGGAAACAATCAAAAAAACCTATCAAAAGATAAGTTTTTGAGGCGTTTTTTAGCACTAACTGATGACAACTATTAAAAAGGAATATTTTATTTTCAAGTAAATTATTATACTTTCTCTCTACTAGAGACTCTGTCACCAACACGCATCCAGGCTTTTATAATGAATAATGATCAGCAAGAGTATGTCGAATTAATGTCTAGAATAACCCAAGGAAATAGATTGCTTTCATTGGGCGCGATCGAAAAAATTGCCGCTAAAGTCGAATACATTCAGTATAAAAAAAATGACCTACTGCAAAGTGAGGGTAAAATTTCACAATGGTTATATATGATTTCTGAAGGAATCATTCGTGAGCATGGCTTACGTAGCGATGGACTTGACGTTATTATCGCTCTTCACGAACCAAATACCGGTACGGGAAGTTTGAACTCCTACGAAGAGAGTGTTGGCTGTGTTTATTCTTTGTCTGCCGTCACACCTGCTGCAGCTTACCGAATTAAATGTTCCGATTATTTAGAGCTACTAGAAACAGATCATGAACTTTCTATATGGTACGGAAAAGAATTACGACAAAGTTGCGTCAACATGCAAAAACATATAATGGACATTAGCTGCCGCACAGGTGAAGAAAGGCTAGAGTATTTATTACGTAAGAGATCCAATTTGTTCGATAAGGTACCACAATATCAACTTGCTAATTTTCTTAATATGACCCCAGTGAGCTTTTCCAGATCAAAGAAAAAAATAATGCGTAAAATTTCTTCAACGGGAATAATCCCCTTAAAAAATAATGAACAATTTGAAAAGCAAAGCTTCGAAATAACAAAGAAAAAATTAGCTTAGGCTATTTCTTAACACCTTATTTTTCCTCTCTACTCCTAGCAGATCAAGGGGCCAGAGTAATTCACGTCCGTGCAACTCAAAAAGTCTTCCCGAAATAATCCAATTACATAAAACCCCTACAAAAATTCAGCATAACAAAGAATTTATCCTATACTTGTAAACATACAAATAACAATTTTTCACCATTAATTCTTGACCCTTTAACACTCTAAATAGATAACTTTCTAATTCTAGATACTTATTATCATTCACATTTTACTCTTTAGGAATATTTGTCAGTGAAAGCCCGTAGTCATACAGTGGCAAAAAACGCACCTCTCCCACGCTTTATGGGCTTAAACTATAAATTGGCGATAACCGCGCTGTTTTTTATCTCTTTTTTTATCTCAATATTAATCGCGTATTTTTATTACTCATCAGCTAAAGCGTTCCAACAACTTTTATCTGAGAGCAAGAAAACTCATCTTAATAGCATTCATTCAATAGTAAACGACAGCGCTTCCAATCTTCAGTCTGTAATAACAAACTTTTCTTTTAATAAGATACAGGATGAAAACAATAAGCTTGATCAAGGTGAAGTACTACAACTTTATAAGAGACAACTTGAAAATAACTTTTACGGGTTGGTAACAAACTGGGGAGTAGACGAAGCCTATATTCTTAACGAACAGGGAGATCTTTTTTTCGACATTAAAAATCTTGTAGATTCCAGCATAAGAATTAACGATTTAAACCGTAAAGAAAACAATCAAAAAATATCAGACGATAGTGATTTAATCGAAGTGAAAAGTCTCCTTATCAATAAAGATGTTTCTTTCTTTATAAGATGTAAAGAAAAGTGTCGTCAATATATTAGCTTGCACATCGACAAAGAAGATAAAGAATATGGCTATTTTGTCGCTAGCCGACTTATTGAATATTTTGCAGAAGAATTTTACAAATCTAACAATGCATATCTTGGGCTACTGCAACCATCCATCATTTCTCAACCATCAGAAACACTGATAGAAAATAAAGATACTAACAGTCAAAGATGGCAGGTGGGCGTCGCTCAACATTGGTCAGATCCTATTCCAAGATCAATTAAGAACTTCGTTGACGACTCAATAATGAACAATCCATCAAAAAACTTATCAGAAATAAAAAAGGAAGATGGCAGGTATTACTCGATTACATCAACACCTATTTCACTAACATCTCAAGAGCCTCTGCAATACTTAATCGTTAAAGATATCACTGATGATCGCTGGCTCATCGTTCAAACTCACTACAAAAACATTCTTTTTGTCTCAGCCTTATTATCTATAATCTTCCTTTATTTTTTCATCATTCTAGTAAAAAGTAATAATCGGATTAAGCAACACACCAATGTTTTACCCCTAATAAATGACAAGAAATTTCACGAAGCTAGAGAGCTAATCTATAGCCAAAGGCATCGATCTTACTATAGGGATGAAAGCGATACTGTTGACGACCTGATTACATCATTGACCTATCAATTTGAATCATTAGATAAAGCCGTTAATATTCGTACAAGAGAAATGGAGCGTCTTTCACTATTCGACCCTCTTACCGGTCTTGCCAACAGAAATTTATTCCTATACGAACTTCAATCGGATTTAGATAGACTGACAGAACAAGACGGCATGTTAGCTACAATCATGATAGATCTAGATAACTTTAAACGTCTCAACGATTCTCTAGGACACCAATACGGCGATATGTTATTGGGTAAAGTTGGTTTACGTTTAAAAAATGCAACCCGAAATCTTGGAATGGTAGCAAGACTTGGTGGAGACGAATTTGCCATTATACTGAGAGAAATAAAGGATTTCTCTTTACTAGAAAAAATTTGCAAAAAAATAGTTGTGCTGACATCAAAAGCCATTGAACTAGACAATCATTCAATTGTTATTAACTGTAGTCTTGGGGTTGCTCTAGCCGGAAAAAAACGATCATCAAATGACCTATTAAAAAATTCTGAAATTGCTATGTACAATGCAAAATCACGTGGCGGAAATACTTTCAGTGTATTTAGTAGCGTGATGGCAAAAGAAGCACATGATAGCTTAACGCTAGAATCAGATATTAGACGGGCTTTAGAACAAAAAGAATTTACTCTTTACCTACAACCCAAAGTAACGATGGATAATGTCATCCAAGGATTTGAAGCTTTGGTCCGATGGGACCACCCTGAACGAGGTATTTTATTGCCAATGGAGTTCATTCCCGCAATGGAAAACATGGGTATCATAAACCAACTCGATGATTTTGTTTTGGATGCAAGCTGCAGACAATTAAAATCCTTACAGACACATTATCCCGATATTAGTATTGCCGTTAACATATCTTCCATGCATTTCACAGAATCAACATTTTTAGTATATTTGAAAAGTTGTTTAGATAAATATCCCATTGATCCCAGCAAAATAGAATTGGAGATTACCGAAACCCTGTTGATGGAAAATATGAATACAGGGATGGAAATAATGAAGCAGATAAAAGAAATGGGCGTCAGTATTGCTATTGATGACTTTGGAACAGGTTATTCATCACTGAGTTATTTAAAACGATTACCAGTCGACACCATTAAGATTGACAGAGAATTTATTAAAGATATTCCTGATAGTGAAAGAGATATGCAGATATCCTCCGTCATTATCTTTTTAGCCAAACAACTGAATTTTAAAGTAGTCGCTGAAGGCGTAGAAACACGTGAGCAATCAGTATTTTTAAAAGCGAATCAATGTGATCTTGCCCAAGGGTTCTTGTTCAGCCGACCTATTCCCGCTCATAAAGCAATGTTATTGCTTGAATCTCAAGGCGGTAAAATTCACATCGCTAGCTCTCAATCAAATGAAATAATTTCAAATTCAGGACCTGAAGACTTACTGTATCAAGATGATAAAAATATTATAAAAAACAAAACAGATCTAAATCGACTAATAGATTTATCATCAGATACTAGGCATTAATTCTCTAACCTATTAAAGCTACTAACCCGTCTCAAAAGCTTATTTATTATTTCAATTTTAGTTAAACAAGAAATATGTTATTTATTCAGCCATTATTAGTAGCTACATCTGCAATTGCTTTAGCGACGTAATCAATATTATCTAGCGTCAAACCTGCGATATTTGCTCTGCTTGAGCCTGCCACATAAATACTAAAATCCACTCTCAATCTCTCGACTTGTTGCGATGACAAACTTAGAAATGAAAACATACCTTGCTGCTTTTCGATAAAGCGATAATCATCATTTCCAATGTAAGCTTGAATTTTATCGGATAGTATTTTTCGTAAATCTTTAATTCTATTTCTAACCAATTCTAACTCAACCAGCCATTCTTTTTTTAATTCTTTATCCGCTAAAAGCGTTTCAACAATAGCTGCTCCATGAGCAGGAGGCATGGAATAAATTCCTCTGACAATTTTATTTAAATGTGACTGCACTGCCGGTGCAGTTTCATTGGCTTGAGTAACAATACACAATGTACCTGTACGCTCACGATAGATGCCGAAATTTTTCGAGCAGGAATTCGCGACAACGAGTTCAGGTAATGTCTCTGACATTAATCGAACGCCATAGGCATCTTCATCCACACCGTCACCAAAACCTTGATAAGCCAAATCAATAAAAACTAGAAAGCCTTTTCGTAGCGCCAACTCATTGATTGCATTCCACTGCTCTCGACTTAAATCGGCACCTGATGGGTTATGACAGCATCCATGCAATAAAACAACATCATGAGCTGGTATTGTTTCTAACCTCTTCATCATCTCATCGAACAAGATCGAATGAGTGGCTTGATCATAATAGGGGTAAGTTGCGAGTTTTAACCCTGCATCTCCTAAAAGCGGTTCATGGTTTGGCCACGTGGGATCGCTGACCCAAATAGTTGTATCTGGACGACAACGTTTTATAAATTCCGCCGCAACCCTAAGGGCGCCACAACCGCCCGGTGTTTGAACCGTTGCAATACGCTGTTCCATTAACGCGCTATGGTGACTGCCAAATACTAATTCCATCATCAGCTCATTATATTGAGTTGACCCTGCAGAACCGATGTAACTTTTTGAGCCTTGTGATTGAATCAATTTTTCTTCTGCCCGCTTAACTGCATCAAAAATTGGCGTCGTACCAGATTCATCCTTATACATACCTACCCCAAGATCGACTTTCTTGGGGTTATTATCTTGAGCAAAGGCAATAGATATACCTAGCAGAGGGTCTGGTGGTAATGGTGTGACGTGTTGAAACATTTTTTCTCCACACAAAACTATGGCAGCGGCCATAGGCAAGCTACATATTGATAAAGTGATTTCTTCGGTATTGGAAGAGCGTGAGGTTACTAGCGATTCAAAAAATCAAACAGTTCATAAAACGACTATGACTTGCCGAAGTGAGTGTCGAAGTCTAGAATTGGAACGCTTTCTTCAATTGTTTTTCGCAACTACTTTTAACACATAAGATTTAATAGCCGATAGGATAGCAATTTACCATGGCGTCTTCTATAGAACTCGACGATTATGATTTAAAAATTTTGCGAATTTTGCAAGATAGTGCCGATTACTCTATGGCTGAACTCGGTGCAAAAGTCGGTCTATCACACACTCCCTGTTGGCGCAGGATAAAACGCTTAGAAGCTGCTGGGATTATCCGAGGAAAAGTGACGCTGCTCAACCCCAAAATTCTGAATCTCGGCGTAACCGTACACGCCTATCTCACCATTAAAAGCCACGATGAAGAATCTCTCAATGTGTTTGAATCTGCTGTTGGGGATGTAGACGAAATTGTAGAGTGCTATTCGACAAGCGGAGATAAGGATTATTGCTTAAAGATCATTGTCGACAGTGTTGATCACTACGAACGGTTTTTGAAGAAATCACTAGTTAGCCTACCGAACGTGGCTTCCGTTAATTCAACTTTTGCATTAAAAGAAGTTAAATATACCACTAAGCTTCCGATATGATCCTAGTGTGTTTCCTAGCTATGACAATTAATGACTTTGATTTTTAGCGATTAATTATAGTTAGCCAACTCAGTTTCTAATCTATTCAGAACTTTTTCTGGCGATCCATCACTAGACGCAATGATGATATCGGCAGCATTTTTATAAAGAGTAGTCCTTTCTTCATAAATTTCTTTTAGACTTTGCCCTGGCGCACAAGCTAAACCACGAGTAGAAAAATTTGTAATTCGTTCTTCAATATTGTTAAAAGATACATCGAGATAAACGATGACACCAAGGGATTTCAAGCGTTTCATACCAGCTCGACTGTACACTGCACTCCCTCCTGTTGCGATAACCGAATTAGAGACTTCTAAATCTAACAACACCTGCTCTTCTAATATCCGTAGAGTCAAATAGCCCTGATTGTCTATGATATCTTGTAGATGTTGGCCACTGCGCGTTTGAATCAACACATCCGTATCAACAAAATTTTTTGCGAGTGATTTTGCTAGCATTATGCCCAACGTACTTTTGCCTGCTCCGGGCATTCCAATCAGACTAATGCAATTCATTTGTACTTCCTTTAGATTTAACTGGTAATGCCTTTTGCTTTTAATGCTTCACGTTGTTTTTTATCTAACTTTAAAATATTCGATAGAACTTCGTCGTTATGGCTACCTAAACCTTTTCCTGCCCATTCAGTTTTTCCTGGTGTATCTGCTAGCTTTGGCATAATTGCTGGAATTTTTAACGGCTTACCATCAATTTCAACCTGCTCAAATAAACCTCGCGCATTAAAATGTTGGTCGGCCATCATATCTTCAACATTATAAATTGGACCGACAGGAACACGCTGCTCCTCTAATATTGCAATCACTTCTTTTGATGTCAGGCCCTCACACCATTTTGCCAGTACCTCATCAATCTCACCTTCATGTTTAACGCGTCCAGCATTATTTGTCATACGAGGATCACTACCCATACCTGAATGGCCTGCGGCTTCCATTAATCGTTTGAAAATAGAATCGCCATTGCCACCAATAACAACAAATTTTTTATCGGAGCAACGATAAGTATTTGTCGGAACAATACCTGTGATTGTTGTTCCTGAGGGCTCCCGCACCACACCTGCACCGCTAAATTCTGGAACAACAGCTTCTAATAAATTAAACATCGATTCGTATAACGCAACATCAACGACCTGCCCAGAATCAGCATTACCATTTTTTTGTGCAAGTAACGCCATCACAATACCAAGTGCGGCATGAATACCCGCTATCGTATCGCCTATACTTAAGTTCGAACGCACAGGTGCTTCATCAGGAAATCCAGTAACGTATCGAAAACCACTAATAGCTTCACACACAGAAGCAAAACCGGGTTTACTACTATAAGGACCGTTTTGCCCATAACCTGAAATTCTTGCATAGACTAATTTAGGATTTTCTTTTTTTATTTCTTCCGGACCCAAACCCCATTTCTCCATCGTGCCTGGGCGAAAGTTTTCAATAACCACATCCGCAGTATTCATTAAATCTTTCACAAGGCCGCGACCTTCATCTTGACGAAGATCGATAGTGACTGATTTTTTATTTCTCGCAATACTTCTCCACCAAAGAGAAGTACCCTCCTCTATTACACGCCAATTACGAATGGGATCACCCGTTTCTGGTGGCTCCACTTTTATCACTTCAGCACCAAAATACGCTAGCATACAGCCGGCGAACGGGCCCGCCAACAACTGCCCTACCTCAATAACACGAACACCTTCCAGCGGTTTTTTACTCTGATTAGTCATAATATTTTTTAGCTCAGATCAATAAAAAGTAGATTTTAAAATATTTAATATTTAATTTAATAGGTACAAAAATCTCCTCACCAAGGAATCAACTTGTTATCCCAGTCAATAAATAGAATTTTCTTATTCTTTTCATCCGCCCTATTATTCAGCACACTCAACAATTGCGAAGCAACGAATTCTGTCGAGAACAATTTTTCTTTGGGAACATTCGCCTGAAAAGGCTTTGAAAGAGAAGTATCAGTAGTACCTGGATGAAACAAAACAAGCTGAACATTTTTTGCTCTTCTTGAATATTCAATTGAAGCTGTTTTTACAAGCATATTTAAAGCTGCTTTAGAGGCCCTGTAACTATACCAACCTCCTAACTGGTTATCCCCAATACTACCGATACGCGCACTAAATAAAACCACCTGACATAATTTCTTACTCACCAGCAGTTGACGGAGAACCTTTATCCAAAGACTTGGGACAATAGTATTTACTTGAAAAATTTCCTGCAGATGCACGGCAGATAAGTCTTCTATTTTCTTTTCAGGATAAATATCATTCGTATGAAGAACGCCATTACAGATAAAGACTTTTATAAAACTGCCTTGATAGCACTCAAACTCAGTCATTAAGCGCTCAATTGAATACTCTGAATAGTTAGAGATTTTCCAATCAATTTTAGGATGGCCAACTAAATTGTTATTACACTTGCCACGGCTTACAGCGACAACTTTGTCAATATTTTTATCCGCAACAAAAATATTGATAAGTGCATTAGCGATACCACTGCTTGCACCTATCACAAGAACATTATTCATAGGAACCTGAGATCTTTCATTGGCATTTTATTTTTTTTTAATTGCTAGATTTTAAGAACAATTTTACCCATGTGTTCACTAGACTCCATTAATGCATGTGCTTTAGAAGCTTCCGCCAAGGTAAATTCTGCTGCAATATGGGGTGCAATTTTTCCACTTTCTAGTAATGGCCACACTTCATCTTTCAACGATTTAGCAATCGCAGCTTTTGCCTCTATTGTTTGGGGCCTTAATGTACTGCCAGTAATCACCAAACGTTTCATCATTATGGGTAGAAAATTAATAGTCGCTTGTGCGCCGCCTAAAAATGCAATATTCACAATACGTCCATTAAGTGCAGCAATCTGAATATTTTTTTGGATGTAATCACCACCTACCATATCCAAAATCACATCAACGCCAGTTTCATTAGTGACTTCGGAAATTATTTTTACAAAATCTTCTGTCCGATAATTAATCGCGACATCAGCACCTAATTTTTTACAATACTCACATTTCTCATCACTGCCCGCTGTAGTAAAAACAGTAGCGCCTCTCGCTTTTGCCAACTGAATCGCCGCAGAACCAATTCCACTTGAGCCACCGTGAATAAGAAAGCTTTCGCCTGACTGTAATTGAGCACGATCAAAAACATTCGTCCAAACAGTAAAAAAAGTTTCTGGTAATGCAGCCGCTTGGACAAATGAATAACCACTTGGTATCGGCAAGCATTGAGTGACAGGGACAGCAACGTATTCCGCGTACCCACCGCCATTTGCTAACGCGCAGACAGAAGTACCAAGTAATTTTTTATCGACGCTACTTCCGACTTCTGTAATTTCACCAGCAACCTCTAAACCCAGAATACTTGAGGCTCCTTTAGGTGGCGGGTATAAACCTTGACGCTGTGCCACATCGGGACGATTCACTCCCGCTGCTTTTACTTTAATGAGCACTTCATTATCGCGTACCGTCGGATTTTCGCATTCGCCAATACTCATGACATCAGGAGCACCGAATTCACTTAGCGTAATATATTTCATGTTATTACCAAATAGTTATTTCGTTAATAGTACTTAAGGTGAGAGTCGCTGTATATCCCAATCATTTTCCTTTTTTCGATAAACAAATCGATCATGTAATCGATTCTCTCTTCCTTGCCAAAATTCTATCTCATGAGGAACAATTCGATAACCACCCCAAAAATCAGGCAGTGGAATTTCTTTATTCAGTAATTTATTTTTCATCGAATCGAATTGCTGCATTAATAATTGACGTGATGAAACTGGCCGGCTTTGCGCAGAGATACTGGCAGCTATTTGGCTATCTCTTGGTCGAGATAAAAAATATTGCAAACTTTCAGTAGTAGGAATTTTTTCTGCAACACCACAGACCTTAACTTGCCGATCTATTGAGTGCCAGGGAAAGTGCAAACTAATTTTAGGCGAATGACCAAGCTCATTCGCTTTCCGACTTTGATAATTCGTATAAAAGACAAAACCATTCTCATCAATTTTTTTCAGCAACACGATCCGCTGAGAAGGCTGTCCATCTTTTGAAACCGTAGCAACGGTCATGGCTGTGGGATCTATCACACCGCCATCTACTGCTTGATTCAACCATAATGAAAACTGTGAAAATGGATCACTTGCAAGAGAATCACGACTCAACCCCGATCGCTGATATTCTCTTCGAAGTTGATCAATATTATTTGACATAAATAACAAACCTAAAAAATGATTTGAGCTTTAATCTAGCATTAAGCGACGTAGTATATTCAATAACTCAGCAGAACAAAAATAGAATCCTCAGTAACGCTTTAGCAGTTATCTATTGCACCAAAGTCGTATATTATCGCTGCTATATACTCGCTACTATAACAACAGAAGAAGCTCCAAATATAAGATTCCCCCAATGAAAGAGCTTTGATTCCAGTGAGGAACAGTTGAACAATTCCAACTTATTATTACTCGTTATATTTTATGGATGCTTGCTATTTGTTGTCGCTTGGCTATCAGATAGAGACCGCACACTCCTAAAGCACCCAAAACTACGTGGTTTTATCTATGCACTCTCAATCGGAGTTTATTGTAGTTCCTGGACGTTCTTAGGTGCTGTCGGGCAAGCTGTCGACAACGGTTGGCATTTTCTACCTATCTATTTAGCGCCCATCTTGCTTTTTCTTCTTGGCTGGCGATTTATACGTAAATTATTGATCGTCAGTTCACGTAACAAAATCACATCCATTGCCGATTTTATTGGATCACGCTATGGAAAAAATCAACTTTTAGCAGCGATTATAACCATTGTGCTCGTCGTCGGCACTTTACCTTACATTGCATTACAGCTCCGAGCCGTCGGCATTGTCTGGTCTTGGGTTGATCTCAGTTCAATCAATACCAATTTCAACTATGCATCAAGCCTCATCGCCGCGATGGTTATGGCACTTTTTGCTATTTTATTTGGAACACGAATAATTGATGGGCCAGATAGATTGCGTGGAATGATCATTGCGATCGCAACAGAATCCGTTGTTAAGATTATTGCTTTCATTTCCGTCGCCATTATTTCTCTTTCAGTATTAGCGAATGCAGAATGGAATGTCGATTTATCTAACCTGAATTTCAAAGCACAACAAATTAATAGCCCGTTGTTTGCCACAGAAATGTTACTCGCCGCGAGCGCAATGATTTGCCTTCCACGACAATTTCACGTCATGGTCGTGGAATACCAGCAAGAAAATGATTTGAGATACCTTCGCTGGCTCACACCGTTATATTTAGCCGCATTCGCAATTTTAGTCGCTCCTATTGCGTACGCAGGCACCGCTCTTTTTTCTAGCGAATCTTTTTCGCCTGACAGTTATGTGTTGGCAATTCCCGCATGGCTCAACAAAAATGCCGTCCTTTATTTAACAATCATTGGATCTTTATCTGCGGCTACCGGTATGGTCGTCGTATCGAGCATTGCACTATCAATAATGATTTCAAACGAACTGGTTGTGCCTTTATGGTTAAAACAAAGAACCCGTAAGAAAATCCATCATCATTTAGAGGGAATAAAAAACGACGAGAAAAGTATTGAAGGAACAAATTTAGCGCGGTCTCTAAAACTGATTCGGCGGTTTTCCATCGTCGTTATTTTATTACTCGGTTGGGCACTCGAACGAATAATGAGTAATGTTGATGGGCTCGCATCCATGGGGCTGATTTCTTTTGCCGCCTCTGCCCAATTATTACCCGCCATCATTGGCGCACTCTATTGGCAAAAAGGCCACTCCAAAGGCGTAGTGTCTGGTTTACTTGCCGGTACAGCTTTTTGGTTTTATTGTTTATTACTGCCCGTTTTATTAGATAGCTCTCACCCTCTTCTTATCAATGGACCATTACAAATTAGCTGGCTTTCTCCGCATAACTTTTTAGGTATGGGTTGGCTTGACCCGCTGAGCCATGGTGTTTTTTGGAGCTTGCTCGTTAACACACTTGTCATGTTTTTTGTTTCTCGAAAAACTATTTTTTCAAAACTTGATACCCGCCAAGCTGCCGCATTTATGCATAACCCTTGGCATGCACGTCGCTCTCGTCTTAATCTTGATCCTTCAGGAAGCGAAGTCAGGCAATTACAATCTCTTATGGAGCCGCTATTTGGCGTTGAACGCACGCTAGAAATGTGGCGTGAGTTCGAACAAAAAACGGGGCATCGGTTACTACCTCACGATCAAGCTCCACGATTTGCCGTTAATGCTATTGAAAGAGATTTTGCTGCAATCATCGGTGCTGTATCGGCAAGAAAAGCGATTGAATTATTAACGAGCCATCAACCACTTAATTTACAAGATTTTGTTTCGCTTGTTGGCGGTACGTCAAAACAAATTCAATTTAGCCAAACGTTATTACAAACAACGCTAGAAACTATTCCTCAAGGTATTAGTGTTGTTGATGAGAATCTAAAATTGGTCGCATGGAATCAACAATATCAAAACTTATTCGATTACCCTCCTCGAATGCTTTACGTTGGTTGCGACATAGAAAAAATTTATCAATTCAATGCAACACGCGGTTATCTTCAATCACCAGGTGATGATATGGATCAGGCCATAGTGCGTAGACTTGATCAACTGCGTTCAGGAGCGCCGCATCGCTTAGAGAGAATTTTACCCAGTGGTAAAGTCATTGAAATTCGAGGGACGCCATTAGTTAACGGCGGATATGTAACAACCTATACTGATATTACCGATAACTACAACATGATGCAGGAACTGGCGGAAGCTAAACTCTCATTAGAAGAAAGAGTCTACATTAGAACTGAAGAGTTACGAACAGCAAACGAATCATTGCTAAAAGAAAACCGAACTCGCGCCAGATTAGAAAAGAAATTAAAAGAAGCCAATACCAGCAAAAGTCGTTTCCTAACCGCTGTTGGTCATGACTTACTACAGCCGATAAATGCAGCAAGGTTATTTGTTGCCTCTCTTGATGTAGCAACAACAAACAATACAATCAAAAAAGAAGACAACACTCAAAACCTCATAGGAATTATTGAAAACCTCGACAGTACATTAGATCAAACAGAAAAGCTGATTAGTTCACTACAAGAAATCTCTCGCTTAGGTGCGGGAAAAGAAACACCAGCCATCAAACCTTTTTCTTTAGATTCATTATTGAAACCATTAGCCGAAGAAGGTGTAGCTCTAGCCAATAAAAAACAACTGAATTTTAAATATGTAGAAACCTCGGTCTGGGTCAACAGCGATTTACATTTATTAAGGCGAGTTTTACAAAATTTTATTTCAAACGCACTTTTCTATACCACCTCAGGAAAGATTGTAGTCGGTTGCAGAAGAATAAAAGATGCCGTCTTAATAGAAATATGGGATAGCGGCCCAGGAATACAAGAATCAGACCGAAAAAGAATTTTCATGGAGTTTGAGCGTTTATCGCATTCAACGATTGGCAATCAAGGTCTAGGGCTTGGCCTGTCTATTTGCCAACATATCTCACGATTACTAAACCACCCTATTTCTGTAGACTCGACGATTGGAAAAGGATCGGTGTTTCGCATTCAAGTACCCACGTGTGATAAACAAAAAATTGAATCTGAGCCTGTCATTGTTGACCCTCAATTAAATAATTTAAATATTTTGTGTATCGACAACGACCAACCCAATCTTGCCGGCATGCAAGCATTGTTAACGCAATGGGGCTGTCGAGCCATCACGGTACAAAGTCTTGGTGAAGCATTAAGCCTTTGGCCATACCAAACAGCGCCAGATATTGTTTTGGCAGATTATCATTTGGATGATGAAACAGGATTAGACGTATTGGAAGCGTTAAGATATCACTGGGGGGAACAGTTGCCCGCCATAGTGATTAGTGCCGATCGCAGTGACGAAATAAGTTCAGCTGTTCAGTCTGCCGGTTATTTATTTTTATCAAAGCCGGTAAAACCTAGTGCACTTCGTCTTTTTATTCGCCGATCAATACCTGACGAAAAAACTTTTTAGTTCTGACTTAATGACTAGCAACCATGACGTCATCAACAAGTTTGGGAGAAGAGACCGCTAACTGCCCTACCGCCAAGACAATTTGCGTACGCGAATGCACGCCGAATTTTTTAAATATTTCAGTCATGTGCGCTTTTATGGTTGCTTCCGTTACTTTCAATTCATGTGCAATTTGTTTATTCAGTAAACCTTGATAGACCATAATGGCTACGCGGCACTGTTGCGGTGTTAATGCTGAAAATGCTGTCGCTGCATTTTTTTCCGCATCGATAATAACTCTCTTGGATGAAAATCCTTTCGGTAACCATAACTTACCCGCTAATACTGCATCAATTGCTTCACTAATAGTGTCGGAAGAAGAACTTTTAGGCAGAAAGCCACTAGCGCCATGATCAATTGAACGTTGCATCACAATCGGCTCTTCATGAGCAGAAACGACAATGACAGGAACTTGGGGAAAATGAGCCGTTAAATAAACAAGAACACTAAACCCTTCCGCTCCAGGCATATGTAGATCTAATAAAATCAAATCAATCTCTGAATGATGTTCGATAGTTTTTTGTAAGCTCGTAAAATCGCTTGCCTCAAGTATATTCACTTTGGCCAGTGTTTTCGTTAAGGTTGCAACTAATGCAGTCCGAAACAGCGGGTGATCATCCGCAACGATAATATTAAGCATAGATTGCTCTCTATGAAACGCTGTAGAACAACGCTAGTAATTATTATTATGACTCTACAGTAACTTTTTGTTATTAAATTATTTAGCCGGTGTAGTGTAACGAGAGCATGACACAAATAATAAGAAATGCGCCACAAAAAAATAGATAGCCCTTAAAGAACTACCTAAAAGAATAACATATGACAAAAAACATAAAACCAAATTATTTAAAAAATAAAAACGATTTTTAACCGCTATCGCTCTAATACGATAAAGTTATACATAAAAAAATATTTTCATATAACTGTCTTTTCATGCTTCGTCTCAGAAATTTATGCATTAGGGGCATCGCCCTGTTATTCCCATATAAATTGAGCAATAAAAATGCTAGCTAAGTTTTTCAGCGCTAACTGACCAATTGCGTTTCTTTATTGACCATAATTAGTTGTGTAACCACTTCGGGATCGGACAACGTTGAGGTATCCCCTAACTCGTCATGTTCTCCCGCAGCAATTTTTCTTAATATGCGCCGCATGATTTTTCCTGACCGCGTTTTGGGTAATCCTGGCGCCCATTGAATAATATCCGGCGATGCGATTGGCCCAATTTCTTTTCGTACCCACTGCGTTAAAATAGAATTCATTTCGTCACTTGGAGCGATGCTGCTATTCAGTGTCACGTATGCGTAAATACCCTGCCCTTTAAGGTCATGGGGAAAACCAACGACAGCAGCCTCCGCAACTGATTCATGAGCTACCAGTGCACTTTCAATTTCTGCTGTACCCATGCGATGGCCAGATACATTCAACACATCATCTACACGCCCTGTGATCCAGTAGTAACCGTCTTCATCCCTTCTGGCTCCGTCGCCGGTGAAATAACAATTTTCAATGGTAGAAAAATAAGTTTCAACAAAACGCTGGTGATCACCAAAAATGGTTCTTGCTTGTCCAGGCCAGCTATCTTTAATCACAAGATAACCACTTGCCGCTCCCTCTAATTCCTGCCCCTCTTCATTCACTAAAGCTGGCTGAATTCCAAAAAATGGACGCGTCGCAGAACCCGGTTTCAAATCTGTTGCACCAGGTAAAGGAGTAATCATGGCCCCACCTGTTTCTGTCTGCCACCAAGTATCTACAATTGGGCATTTTTCTTTCCCAAAACTTTTATAAAACCATTTCCAGGCTTCAGGGTTTATCGGCTCTCCTACTGTTCCTAATAGACGTAAACTGTCTAAACGACAATTGTTAACGGCTTTATCACCTTCGGCCATTAATGAACGAATTGCAGTCGGCGCAATATATAAAACATTAATATTGTATTTATCGATAATACGGCCAACACGAGCGACATCAGGAGAGTTAGGTACGCCTTCATACATCACGGTAGTCGCACCGTTACTTAATGGACCATAAACAATGTAACTGTGGCCGGTTACCCAACCAACGTCTGCAGCACACCAATAAACATCCCCACGTCGGTAATCAAAAATAGTTTCATGTGTTAATGAAACATAAACCAAATATCCAGCACAGGTATGCAATAAACCTTTCGGTTTTCCAGTAGAACCCGATGTGTAGAGTATAAAAAGAGGATCTTCAGCCTTCATTGGCTCGGCAGGACAAAGTTCATGTTGAGTAATAATCAATTCATGATAATCGACATCTCTACCTGAGATTTTAGATACGTTGGCGTGAGTTCGACTCAAAACAACCACATGTTTTATTTGACTCGGCTGACATAGTTCAATAGCAGCGTCGATGTTATTCTTTAAGGGTACTTTTTTTCCACCACGCAAGCCTTCGTCTGCGGTAATGACAAAATGTGAATCAGCGTCATCGATTCGCCCCGCCAATGCCTCCGGAGAAAAACCGCCAAAAACGACTGAATGGATAGCACCAATGCGAGCACACGCCAACATAGCAACAGTCGCTTCTGGAACCATTGGCATATATAGCGTGACAACATCGCCTTTACTAACACCTAATTCTTTTAAGCCGTTTGCAAGTTGGTTCACTTCTTTAGCTAGCTCACCATAAGTTATTTTTCGATGATTATCATTTTCATTATCTGGCTCCCAAATAATAGCTGTGGTATCTCGATATTTTTCTAAATGCCGATCAAGACAACTTTCGGTCACATTTAAAATACCATCTTCATACCAGCGAATATGTACATCATCTTTTTTAAACGACGTATTCTTTACTGTATTGAATGGCTGCATCCACTGAATGCGTTGTGCTTGTTCAGCCCAGTAGGCTTCAGGATTATTGATGGAAAATTGATATGACTTTTTATAGCCGTCATCATCAATTAAAGTGGTATCTCGGATTTCTTTTGGGACGGGATACAGATTTTTTTCACTCACATTGATAACCTCAATTATTTTTTCAATATTATTTCTAACCACAGAAAAACTTCCTATTAGACATTGGTCTAGCTCCATTCTTTAAATACTCATCAGTCAGTCTGAACATAGACTAAAGGCTAATACCCTCTTCATTTCTCTAGCAGTAAAGTTTCACTATCCATCGTTAAACAATCATAGCTATCACTCTAGATATATAGCTATACGAAGTATCAAACAGAGCATGAGAATCGACTTTTAATAACAATTAACGATTACAAAAAAATTAGATACAAAAATAATTTTTATATCAATACGACAGTCACAGCTGAAATCACAACAATAATAATTTTTAACAATCCATCTCTTCAATAATCAATAATGAGTGAGGCTTAGAATGAAGACAAAGTCAGTTTTGGAAAAAACTATCTTAGGTTTGGGATTAACTGGTATTGCTGCCTTATCAATACCCTCTTACGCACAAGGAGATTTACAGTCGCGAGTTGACTCTCTTGAAAAGGAAATCAGGCTTCTCAACGACAAAACATCTTCCACCAAATCTAGCAATACAACCTTTCAATACGGCGGTTTCTTAAAGCTCGATGCCATGTGGAGTGATTACTCAGATGCTCAGCGTGCAGGAAATGTTGGCGATGACTTTTTAGTACCATCAACAATACCAGTCGGCGATGGTAGTAATGGTGGAGATAAAGTCTTTGATTCGAACGCCAAATTCAGTCGCTTATGGTTAAAAACAACAACCGACACAGGCGCCGGAAAAATCACGGGTTATATTGAAATGGATTTTAACGGTGGTAATGATGAACGCCTAACAAACCAATCATCAACCGGTTTGCGCCATGCCTTTGCAACATGGGATTATTCTGACAGTGGCTCATTATTATTCGGACAAACGTGGAGTACTTTTTTCAATACTGCTGCACTTCCAGAGTCTGCCGATTTTATTGGTCCAACATCTGGCACATTGTTTATTCGACAAAGCCAAATGCGATGGACTAAAAAGATGGGGGACGGAAACTCATTAATGTTATCGGCAGAAAATCCATCTGTCAGCGTATATGACGGAGGAAGTGGTATAAACGATAATAATATTGATGATAGTAGCCTCCCTGACATTGTGGCTCGCTTCAACGGTTCAGCAGGAAATTTCAGTTACAGTGTTGCGGGAATATTCAGAGAAATTGCCTATGATGTTGGTGCGTTGGATGACGATACTATTGGCATTGCTTTAAGTTTGTCAGGTAAGCTAGCATTCAACAACGGTGATGATCTTAAATTCATGCTCAGCAGTGGTAGTTTAGGTCGCTACATCGCACTAAACGCTTACCGTGATGCAGCAATTGAAGCTGATGGCGATATTGACCTTATAAAAACAACAGGGGGATTTATTGCTTATCGTCATCTTTGGAATAATAAATTACGCAGCACCATTAGCTATGCTTTTTCAGAAGCAGATAATCCAAATAGTATTACACCGGCAGCAACTGAAAGCGCAAGCAACTTAAACGTAAATTTATTTTATTCACCAACAAAAAATCTAACGTTTGGCGGTGAACTTATCTTAGCGGATAGAGAAACTGGTGCGGCTACAAACGCCGACGGTGATTTTAAACGTTTGCAACTCATGGCCAAGTGGGCTTTTTAAAATTTTTTAAAACAATAATTTTAAAACAATAAAAAGATCAGTTAAATTTTAATTTTTACATATTTATAACAATAACTATTACCCACCAAAGAGGATTTTCGCAATGGCTTTTAAAAATGAGCTTGATGCTAAAAACTACTGGCGAGAAAATATTCGCCTAGTAGTCATCTTAATGGTTGTTTGGTTCGTTGTGTCGTTTGGTTGCGGCGTATTATTTGTTGACGAACTTAATAACATTCAAATCGGAGGATATAAACTCGGCCTTTGGTTTGCCCAACAGGGATCAATTTATGTTTTTCTGATCTTAATTTTCACCTATACCCATCTCATGGGTAAGCTCGACCGGAAATACGGCGTCGGCGAAGAATAGAGGAAAACATTATGGATCTTCAAACATTAACATACATTGTCGTCGGCTTTACATTTTCAATATATATCGGAATAGCATTTTGGGCCCGAGCTGGGACAACAAAAGAGTTTTATGTTGCCGGTGGAGGAATCCACCCTGTTGCAAATGGAATGGCAACTGCTGCTGATTGGATGTCTGCTGCATCATTTATTTCTATGGCAGGTATGATCGCCTTTATGGGTTATGGCGGCTCCGTCTTCTTAATGGGATGGACTGGTGGTTTTGTTGTACTCGCCATGTTGCTAGCGCCCTATTTAAGGAAGTACGGAAAATTCACGGTTCCAGAATTTATTGGTGATCGTTTTTATTCGCGTACCGCACGTATTGTTGCCGTGGTGTGTTTGATTATTTGCTCAGTGACTTATGTTATCGGACAAATGAAAGGCATTGGTGTCGCATTCTCTCGCTTCCTTGAAGTAAGTTATGACATGGGCTTAGGCATAGGAATGGTTATCGTATTCTTCTACGCCGTTATGGGTGGAATGAAAGGAATTACCTATACGCAAATCGCGCAATATTGCGTTTTAATTTTAGCGTATACGATTCCCGCCATTTTCATTTCGTTACAACTAACAGGTAATCCAATTCCACAACTAGGATTAGGCAGCACCATTAGCGGTACTGATGTCTATTTGCTTGATAAATTAGATCAAGTGGTGACAGAACTTGGGTTTGCCGAATACACCACTCAAAAACGAATTAGCACAATCAACATGTTTGCCTATGTGATGTCGTTAATGATTGGTACTGCAGGTTTACCTCACGTTATCATTCGCTTTTTCACAGTACCCAAAGTGAAAGATGCACGTAGTTCTGCCGGTTGGGCACTTGTTTTTATCGCCATACTTTATACAACAGCACCAGCTGTTGCCGCTATGGCTCGCTTAAACCTAATGACAACCATAGAACCTGTTGCAGGAGAGAATCTTGTTTATGAAGATCGGCCTCAATGGTTTAAAAATTGGGAATCAACGGGTTTATTAGCGTTCGAAGATAAAAATGACGACGGCAAAATTCAATACACTGCTGACGCCACTACAAATGAAATGGTAACAGTTGATCAAGATATTCTAGTCCTAGCCAATCCTGAAATTGCTCAATTACCTAACTGGGTCATTGCGTTAGTAGCTGCGGGTGGCCTTGCCGCTGCATTATCAACGGCTGCCGGTTTGTTATTGGCGATATCCTCCGCTATATCACATGATTTATTGAAAGGTGTTTTTAAGCCCGACATCAGTGAAAAAGGTGAATTGTTAGCAAGTCGAGTCGCCATGGCCGGTGCTATTGCCGTTGCGGGGTATCTTGGCTTTAACCCTCCGGACTTTGCCGCAGGAACAGTAGCTCTGGCATTTGGACTAGCGGCGTCATCTATCTTCCCAGCACTAATGATGGGTATATTTAGTCTACGTGTTAACAAAGAAGGTGCGATTGCAGGTATGGTTGCAGGTATCGCTGTTACTTTACTCTATGTATTCCAACACAAAGGCATCATGTTTATTGCTAGTACTTCGTACCTTGGCGACATGAAAGAAAATTGGTTTATGGGTATTGAACCCAATGCTTTTGGTGTTGTTGGCGCTGTTGTCAATTTTGCTGTGGCCTACGCCGTATCTTATATGACAAAAGAACCACCACTAGAAGTACAAGAATTGATTCAACACATTCGCGTACCTTCTGGGATTACAGAGTCACATCAACACTAATGATTAAATCTATTTTTATTGAACCTATGTCGATAAAAATAATGTAGTCGATTAAAAAGCCAAGAGCATCTGCTTTTGGCTTTTTGAATTTTCGATCAATTCATTGAACTAAAACAAAGTAATCTTGCTTGATAAAGAGTTTACTAATATCTATACAACATAAACTGCTTGTTGACTGTAGCGTAGGATTTATAAACGGAAGTCACGTAATTTGTCATCGCAGCGACACCTTATTTACTACAAGGACTTAAACTTGTCTATTTTATCTAACAAACATATTGTGGCCGCATTGATCATCGCTCCACTGTTAGCAATTGGCACTTATTTTGCGGTTGATGCATTCTTATCCGAAACACCTCAAAGCGCACTATCAGGAAAAAATTATCAACTCGTCGAAAAACCCAACTGCCGCTATAGCAGTGGACAATGCGAATTAAAAAATGGAAATTTTGAGCTAACATTAACCGGTGAAAAGGCTAAAGACCAAAACACACTTGTTAAACTGCATTCCATCCATCCACTCGATGGCGTCAAAATAGCATACGGCCAAAGCGATAATTCTTTAGCGCCTTCTGATATGAAAATGACTAATAAAAATGGACTTGAATGGGAACTAGAATTATCAACCGATATGGAAGAAGGGAAACGCTTATTTATCGTGGCCTCTGCTAATGAAGCATTATATTTTGGTGACGCATCTATTGCATTCATTAATTATGAAACAAGCTATTCGAAAGATTTTCGCTAGATTGCTGAAATTCATAAAAAAATACACAATATACAGGCGACTCATAGCGGATAACTTAAGATGGATAAAGCTACAATGACCCCTGAACTAATGGGCATCCGAGATTTCTTAATGGAATGCCTTCCTTTCGAAAATTTTTCTGAGTCAGAGCTAGAAAGTTGTATCCCAAAAATAAAAATCACTTATTATAGACGAAGCCATGTCTTCGATAAAAAAAACTATGAACCTGGTTTATTCATTATTCGAAGTGGTGCAGCAGAAACTCGAAATAATCAAGACGACTTATTAGACCGCTTCGATGAAGGGTCAAGCTTCTACATCAACAATATCCTTCAACATGTAACTCAAGGCGACACTCAAGCCATTACTCAAGACAACACAGACAACCGCATTGTCTTTATAGAAGATTCTCTCATTTATTTTATTGATGAGAGCACCTTTCAAAAGCTATCTCAAGAGCATCGATTCTTTTATAATTTTTACCGAAAAAAAAATGCAGCAACACCAACATTTAACTCATTTCAAACAAGCGCTCTAGAAAACAAAAACCTAGAAACCACAAAAAAAATAGCCGACTTAATGAGCACCGATGTTTACACAACATCACCAAATAATACCATTCAACAAGTTGCCTTTGAAATGTCGGAAAAACACGTTTCATCTGCACTGATTGTTGATCACGAAAGCATTCTAGGTATAGTCACCGATAGAGATATCCGTTCTCGTGCAGTGGCTTCAAACATAGACATTTCGAAAAGTATCGATACCATCATGTCGCCAAACCCAATAACACTTCCGTCAAACGCTACATTATTTGATGGCATGTTAATGATGATAAAAGAAAAAATACATCACGCTCCCGTCGTAAACGACGGAAAACTATTAGGGATAATCACCACCTCTGACTTAATATTTTCTCGACAAAATGAGCCCGTTTACTTTCTTAAACACCTAAGCCGCCAAAACTCTTTAGCGGCATTAAAAAGCCTAACGGCTAACCTCCCTAACCTATTCGTTCAATGGACACATCAAAACCTACAAACTGAACAAATAGGAAAAATTCTTACCGCGATAAGTGATGCGGTTACACAAAAATTAATTGAACTCGCTATCAAAGAATTAGGAGAACCGCCCGTCCCGTTTTGCTGGCTGGGCTTTGGCTCTCAAGGTCGACAAGAACAATTATTAGGCGCAGACCAAGATAATGGATTAATTATTTCAGACGACTTAACAGAAGCGGATAAGCCTTGGTTTGAGCAGTTGTCCCACCGTGTCTGTGACGGATTGAATGAATGCGGTTACGTTTATTGTAACGGCAAAATTATGGCAACAACGGATGAATGGCGACAACCATTATCAAGATGGAAGAAAACCGTCTCCAATTGGACTCAAAGCCCAGATCAGGATGCTGTTATGCGCGTCAGTATTTTCTTTGACTTGCGCACTATTTATGGCGACCCTTCTCTTTGTCAATCCCTGCAGCAGCATATGCTCAACAGCGTTTTTGGTGATACCATTTTCCTTGGCGCATTAGCTGGTAGCGTGTTAGACACACCACCTCCACTTGGGTTTTTCAGGAGTTTTGTTGTTGAACACAGCGGCGAACATCGCAATCAATTAAATTTAAAAAAATCTGCGATTATTCCTTTAGTTGACATTATACGAATTTATTCACTCGCCAATAAAATTGATGCAGTCAACACGTTAGAACGTATTCAAGCATTAGAAGATAAACAAGCTATGGCAAAAGTTGACTGTCAAAACTTACGAGATGCATTAAAAATCGTTATGCACATAAGACTAGAAACTCAAGCCAAACAAGTAACCACAGGAAACGACGTTAATAATTTTATAGACCCTAAACAATTAACAACGTTACAAAGAAAGCAAGTCAAAGATGCCCTTTCAATCGTTGCAAATACACAAAGAGCAGTTAAAGCAAACTTTCTCCCAGGGCTTTAGTGTGATTCTTTCCTTTCAGCGTACTTATTATTTACTTCGTGAAAAACTGTTATTTAAAAATACGAGTTCAATAAAAACATTAATCAATTTATGGGCGTCAAACCACTTCGCTGGCAATCAACTTTGTTCTAACACTGAGTTTCTCGTCGTAGACACAGAAACATCCTCACTTAACCCTGATGACGGAGAGTTGTTAAGCATTGGCTGGATTGTGATTGGTAATAATAAAATTTTATTAGATACCGCTGAACATCATATTGTAAGAGCAAAAGAAAGTGTTGGTCAAAGCGCTACTATTCATCATCTACGAGATTGTGATTTAGAAGAAGGGATAAGCGAAGAAGAGTTGCTAAAGATGCTATTAAATGCAGCCAAAAATCGTATTTTAGTTTTTCATCATGCTGGTTTAGATGTTGGCTTTATCAATAAAATCTGTTTAAAAATATTTAAAATTCCTCTTTTACTGCCATTTTTGGACACAATACAGATTGAAAAAAAGAAACTAGAACATCAACATAATATGATGGGGCAGCATAGCCTTACACTAAGTAATTGCCGCAGGCGTTATCACCTCCCAGACTATCAAGCACATAACGCACTGATAGATGCATTGTCTACAGCTGAGCTTTTACTTGCTCAGATATCTCACAAGGGGAAATCAATAAAGCTAAGAGAATTGAAAACTTAAAAAGAGAAAAAAATTATACATAAAAAGCAGAGATAAAACTCGAATATAAAAAAACGGTAAGGTTGAACCACCTTACCGTTTTTTTATATTTCTATCTGGCTGAATATTCAGCCAGATAATTACGAATAAACGCTTTTTACATTTTTCGTTCTAGTGTGCTGCTTTGACCACTTGTAGCGTCAGTTTGAGTCAATGTATCGCCATCGATTGATACAGTAAATGACATTGGACCTTGTCCTGGAACTTCAAAAGACATTTGATCGCCTTCTAAAGTGTAAGGAAGGCTCATCCCCATTCCAACAACTTCAATGTCAGTTTCAGTGTATTTTAAAGTCAGCGGAAAACCTTGCATCTCACCTTCCCAAGCACCTGTCATTAAGTTCTCTTGAAGAGTTGGGCCGCCGCTTGAGCAAGCAACGAAAAGAAGTGCAACAGCAGTAATTAGTAGAGCTTTAATTGTTTGTTTCATTGTTGGTCTCCAAATCTGCAGGTTTCCCTGAGTATAATTATTCGATTTATTTATCTGTAAAAATTCTAACGAAATTATGCTGATGCGAAGGTTTTGCTTCCAGTCAAATCCACATTTAGCCCTCATTTAATAAAAACCCATCATTTATCAAGTTGATACTAAACAAGCTAAAAGTGTTTCCTTTGGAGAAGCCTGCTCAACACGCAAAGCAATTTCCCGCGAAGACAAATGATCTTCTATTTTTGGTCACACATGCAAGAGCATTTACGAATTTTTGCTCGACAATATCAACATCTAATCAAATAGAAGCGTGTCCGGGAAGTCACATCTTAAATTTAGATGGATTTATAATCAAGCACGACGTAATTCTCACTAAAGCCTGCAGATTTAGATAAATAAAACTGTATTTAGGCTTATTGCTTAATCCCTTCTACCTGTAATTGTAATTCAACTTCTCTCGAGGCAGGTCCTAAGTCCATAGGAATCCCAAAGTCCTTTAAAACAAGTGTTGCGATACCCTGAAAGCCAGCTCTGTATCCGCCCCAAGGGTCCTTGCCCTCACCTATTTTTGTCACGCTTATCTCAATATTTTTTGTGACGCCCCGTAAGGTCAAATCTCCAAATAATTTTCCAGAATTTTCATCAACACTTTCATAACGAGTACTGATAAATTTTGCCTCGGGAAATTTATCAGTACTTAAGAGGCTTTCAGCTCTTAGGTGTTTGTCTCGTTCTGCATGATTTGAATTTATACTATTAACATTGATTAATACTTCAATTTTTGATTGATCGGGATTCCTAGAATCATAAGAAAATGAACCATCAAAATCATCAAAACGCCCAATTAAAAAACTATATCCTAAATGAGGAATTTTAAAATTAATCGATGCATGTGCTCCTGCTGTATCAATTTTGTAATCGGCAGCAAATACCGGTAAAGCAATTCCTAATAAAAAAGCAAATAGCACATTAGATGCAGAGTTTTTCATTGACGTTCCCCTTTGTTATTTCTAAAACCACAGTATTACCGCTTATTGCCCAACTAGAGACCAAGCATTCGCCTTAATGTTGCATCTTTATCAACAAAATGATGCTTTAACGCCATAGAAGCATGAAGTGATCCCAAAATTATAATTATCCACCCAATAATTTCATGCATTTCTCCGGCAATATCCTCTTGGTTCTCTATCCCTAAATTAAACCCAGGGATAGAGAACCAATTAAAAACCTCAATAGCTTTATCATCTGCTGATGCAATTAAATATCCAGAGATTACCAAGAACCCCATCAAAAAATAAAAACTAATATGCACCCAATGAGATAACCTTCTAATACCTTTTGATTGTGATAAGACATTAGGAGTTTGATTGAGAACGCGCCAAATGATTCTAAGGAGCAATAAAAATGCAAACAGCAACCCCAAACTTTTATGAATAAATGGTGCTTTGTGGTACCAAGGGCTGTAGTAATCTAACTCAACCATCGTAATACCTAGAAAAAATAAACCTATAATGAATAAAACTGACAACCAATGAATTGATATCGCAATCCAACCATAATAGTCTTGTGAGTTTATTAATAAGATTTTTTTCATCTTTTATATGAATCAAGTTAACATAGAAAAATTATTAAGCACGCGCATTACAAAATACTTGTAAGTCTGGCATAACAAATGCAACCAAAAGTGTACATAAGTGACTGCGCTCCAATACATCTATAAAAAGTTTATAATACCAACAGACCCTAGGATATTATGCACCGTGCCAACTAAGTCTTCCATTATTCACGCACCGATCGAGGGCAAAGCGTCGAACGATCAGTCTCACGATAAACAAACGAATAATCAAGTATCTTCTGAAAAATTGATCTGCGAAGACATCAACCAACGGCACAATACCATCACTCTGATCCAACAACTTCATCATATGATCAGCGCAGTACAACTCCACCGAGGGATGAGCATGTCCTTACTCGGAGGAAATAATGTATTCGAGTCAGAAATCATAGAACTGCAAAAGCAACTAGAACGTCGTCTTAGAATTATAGAAACGTACCTCGAACAGTCTGAAGATTTATTACCCGAACAAGACCGAAGTAATTTACATCAAGCTTGGTTAACCATTCGTCACGACTGGCATGATGATGATGTATTAGTAAACTTCGAACTGCATTCGCACTTTATAGAACAGCTTATTGCCATGATTATTGGGCTAGCTACCCAATTGGAATTACCTCTCTTTGGTAACGAACAAAAACCCAGTCATGAAGAGCTTATTCAGCAAACTGAATCACAAAAAAATACTAATATTTATCGCGATAGCAATCAGTACCCCTCTGCTTTCCGCGTTATCGAACTCCTGAATTTTATCAGCGAACAGCTACCTAACATGATCGAACTTTTAGCAAAAATACGAGGTCTTGGTTCACATGCTGCCAGCGTTGGAAAAGTAGAATACTTACAAGACAGAAGACTTCGTTACCTCGTTCAGTGCGCTGAAGCACAAAACGAAAAACTGAGACATAAATCAAAAAGATTAAATGTCATTTGGAACAGTGAGATTCCTGTATTAAATAATATTGCCACTATGGAAATGAAAATCCATTTTTTATTCGATACCATTAAAACAGATGTTTTAAGTGGCCAAAAAATCACAATGGAAGCTCATGAGCTATTTAAAAATGCATCCGAAATCATTGATGTCTATTCAAACATTATCGAATCCGGTTGGGATACAGTTCGACGGCAACTAGACACTGATATGGAGTCTTGGATTAGTCGTTCATTAACAAATTCATAGCTTGCAATGAAGGATGTCCAACAAAGAGCTAAGCCTATACCACCACCTTAATCTCTTCTTTAATAAGTTTATCTACACCCAGTCTTTTTCAAAACACATTCTACTTTTTCTCTTCAGGGCCAATTTTTATTAAATCCCACGGATAACTTAAAACTATGTCGGCACCATCCTTGCAGATTCAGTAGAGTAAGACTTGACATACCAGCATAGAAGATAGAAATTGCACAACATTAGAGCACCTAACTTTCTTTCGTATAAAAGGCACCATTTTGAAGCAAAGTAAAGCTATCAACTCACCCTTCGAGCGCTTTGCTCAACTGGATGACCTGCCATTAAGCTTTGTCGAGGACGCTAAACACTATTATTGGCACCTATCTAGGTCACTTGCTGAACAAATCAAAGCCGGTAATGTTTCAGTCATCGGTGTCAGTGGCTCACAAGGAAGCGGTAAATCAACGCTCGCAAAACTCCTGAAACAAATATTTGAAGAAGTGGATGGCCTAAAAGCTATAGACTTATCGATAGATGACTTTTACCTGACCAGAAAAGAACGCGAAAAGCTTGCAGCCACAGTTCACCCTTTATTACTCTCACGTGGTGTCCCTGGTACACATGATGTGACTCTCGCAATCAGCACTATCAACGATCTTTTATCTTCTGATCCACAGAAAACTTTTATTCCTCGTTTTGACAAATCCACAGATGACAGAAAACCTAAAAATGAATGGGAAGAAATCGAATCACCTATTGATGTCGTTATTTTAGAAGGATGGTGCGTATCGATTCCTCCACAAAAAAAAGAAGACTTAACTATTCCCGTCAATGATTTAGAAAAAAATGAAGACCCGAATCAAACTTGGCGTAACTTTGTTAATGACAGCTTAACGAATAACTATTCAGAACTTTTTAACTTAATAGATTATTCTATCTTTTTAGAATCTCCTAGCTTCGAAACCGTTTATGAATGGCGAACGTTACAAGAAAACAAATTAGAACAATCTTTATCCGCTGAAAAAATCAATGACAAAAACATTAAAATTATGAACGCAGACGAAATTAAACATTTCATTCAGCACTTTGAACGCCTAACAAACCACGGGTATAAAACATTACCGAACATTGTAGATGTCATCTTTAAACTGAACAGCGATCATCGCATTACCCAAAGAATAGATAAGTAACTATAAATATTATGACTCTAGATTACAGTAACACACTTATTTTTACCGATTTAGATGGCACTCTTCTTGACCATCACGACTATAACTATAAGGCCGCTGTACCTGTACTCAAAAAACTGGACGCTTTACATATCCCTGTTATTTTCAATACAAGTAAAACCGAAGCAGAAATCGCTGCACTTCGAGATGAAATGAGTAATAAGCATCCTTTTATTGTTGAGAATGGATCTGGGATATTTATTCCTGAAAACTATTTCAAAAATAATGGATCAGAAAAAAAGGGAAATTCTTTTGAAACGATATGCCTAGGAAAAAAAAGAGAAGAGCTCATCTCATGGCTGAATACAACCGCCTTAGCGTTTAACCAGTGCTATACAAAATTTAGCGATCTAACCATTGAAGACATCACCATACTCACCGGCTTATCTACTGAATCAGCAAAGCTCGCTGCAACACGAAATTTTTCTGAACCACTGCATTGGATTGGAAGTGCTGAAGAACTGCAACAATTTAAACAACTGGCAAACAGCTCTAATTTAAATGTTCTGGTTGGCGGGCGTTTTGTACATTTACTCGGTAGAACTAACAAAGGAATAGCAACAAAAAAACTCGCTGCTGAATATAAAAAATATCACACCAGAAAAACTGACAGCGCAGGTAGTAACACAGAAGCCAACGCATCTAAACGTCAAACCATCATCGCCTGCGGGGATGGTGAAAATGATATTGATATGCTTGAGGCTGCTGACATTGCTGTTATCGTTAAATCACCTAAAAATCCTGCACCTAAAGTAAACAACAAAAATCAATACCTGACGAACGATTGCGGCCCCGAAGGCTGGGCAACTACAATTGCCGAAATTTTAAAACTTTAATCCCTATTAATGCTCGAACCAAGATAGTTAAATTGATTTTTTGTAACGATTGAAATAACGATTTACTCAAACAAATATAATATCCAAGGAGTTAAATGTGACTGATTTTTTTCAAAACGGTAACATCACCACCTTACACAATCTTTCTAATAGACCACAAGAAGATATCGAACAAGAACTGATGGAGTTTTCAAAAACTCGACCCATGTCTCTCTTGCTCCCTTCATTATTTTCAGAACTAGAAGGCCCTGCGTTAGAAAAAATTGTTACTGAACTAACAGACGTCCCTTACCTTTCTGAGATTGTTATTGGTCTAGACCGAGCAGATAAAGAACAATACAAACACGCGTTGAAATATTTTAGTCGCTTACCTCAACACCATCGCGTACTTTGGAATGAAGGTCCACGACTACAAGCTATCGATGCACAACTTAAAAAACTCGGCTTAGCACCTAAAGAATTGGGTAAAGGTCGAAACGTTTGGTACTGCTTAGGGTATATTTTAGCGTCAGGAAAAAGTGAATCCGTTGCTCTTCATGACTGCGATATCGTGACTTACGATAAGTCATTACTGTCCCGGCTTATCTATCCTGTTGCAAACCCAAATTTTAATTATGAGTTCTGTAAAGGTTTTTACTCCCGTGTTGCCGACGGAAAAATTAATGGCAGAGTGTGCCGTTTATTAGTCACACCCCTACTACGATCATTACAAAAAGTATTTGGACATTCAGAATATTTAGAATACATGGATAGTTTTCGCTATCCATTAGCGGGAGAATTTTCTTTCCGTCGAGATGCCATCTCCGACTTACGAATCCCAAGTGATTGGGGACTAGAGATTGGCGTACTCTCAGAAATGCAAAGAAACCACGCTCTCAACCGTATTTGCCAAGTCGATATCGCTCACGTTTATGATCACAAACATCAAGATTTATCGCTCGATGATAAAAACGCCGGCCTTTCAAAAATGTCGATAGATATCGCGAAAGCACTATTCAGAAAGCTCGCGACTCAAGGTGTTACTTTAAACAATCAAACTTTCAGAACTATCAAAGCCACCTATTTTAGAATTGCGTTAGACTTTGTCGAAACCTACCACAACGATGCCATTATTAACGGATTAAAATTAGATATTCATCAAGAAGAACAAGCTGTCGAATTATTTGCCAGTAACATTATGAAAGCAGGCCAAGATTTTATCGATAGCCCAATGGAAACACCATTCATACCCAGCTGGAACCGCGTCAAAAGTGCTATACCAGATATTATGGAACAATTAAAAGAAGCTGTAGAGGCCGATACAGAAGAATTTTTACGTTAAAATTAATTTTTAAGAATATAATTTCTACCTTAAGTTTGATTTATACAATCAGCAGATGTCACTAGGTATATTTATGGAAAATAATACATTTGAAGTTTTAGTCAGTCGGGTTAATAGCCACATAAATACGGTTTACCCAGAAGCTGACACAAATAGCATCACAAAAAAATTATTATCTGCGATGCGACTCGATCAGACATGTGAATCGCCAGTGTCTCATGAAAACTTATGGGATCAGTCTGATGTTGTTGCTATTACTTATGCCCACAGCATTTTAAAATCTGATGAACACCCGTTAAAAACACTGCGAAACTTCCTTAATATATATTTCAAAGATGTTGTAGGAGCAATCCATATACTGCCATTTTTTCCATACAGCAGTGATGATGGCTTTGCCATTAGCGATTATGAAACTGTTAATCCTAGTGTTGGTGACTGGACAGATATACAAAATCTTAGCCAAGATTTTGATCTAATGGCCGACCTAGTTGTCAACCACTGCTCCACTTCACATCAATGGTTTAAAAATTTCATAGAAGGTAAAAACCCTGGAAAAGATTATTTTTATACGGCCGATCCACAAGAAGATCATTCGCTCGTCGTTCGTCCCAGAACAAGTGATCTTTTGCAAGCAATAGAAACATCAGAAGGTTTAAAACATGTTTGGTGTACCTTTGGTCATGATCAGGTCGATGTTGATTTTACTAACCCCGAGCTGTTATTAGAATTTATTAAAATCATTCGCCTGTACCTAGACAATGGGATACGCGTATTTCGACTCGATGCCGTTGCTTTTATCTGGAAAAAAACTGGAACAACTTGCTTAAACCTTAATGAGACACATGAAATCGTTAGACTGCTACGAACGCTAATAGAACACGCGAGTTCTGATGCAATAATCATTACCGAGACAAACATTCCGAACCAAGAAAACTTATCCTACTTTGGTAATGCTAACGAAGCACACTGTATTTATAATTTTTCCCTACCTCCCCTACTCGTCCATTCATTAGTCACAGGAAATTCTCGCCATTTAAAAAATTGGTTAATGAGCATGCCCCCCGCTCAAAATGGCACAACCTATTTTAATTTCATTGCCTCTCACGATGGTATTGGATTACGTCCTGTCGAAGGCTTGCTTGATGATCAAGAGTTACAACTTTTCATTAAAACAATGGAAAGCTTTGGCGGAAAAATTAGTTGGCGAGCGCTGAATGGTGGGATTGCAAAAAAACCTTACGAAGTGAACATTGCTCTTTATGATGCATTAAGTGGTACAACCGAGGGGCAAGATCACTGGCAGTTTGATCGCTTTATAGCAGCACACATCATCATGCTTGCATTAGAAGGCATGCCCGCTTTTTATATTCATAGTTTAGTAGGCACGACCAATGATTATGAGCGCCTAGAATCACTCGGACATAATAGAGCAATCAATCGCAAACAATGGGATGAAGAGGAGTTAATTGCTCTTTTAGACAACTCAGATACACATCACCATCGAGTTTATCAACGACTCTCTGAGCTAATAAAAATTCGTCGTGCTCAACCCGCTTTCCACCCCAACGCGACACAATTTACATTACACTTAGGCGATGAAATTTTTGCTTTCTGGCGTCAAAGCCTAGACAGAACCCAAAGTATTTTCTGTTTAAACAACGTCAGTACAGAGCCGCAAACGATCGTACTCTCTTCAATTAATCTCATCAGCACTGATTCATGGAAAGATTTACTCGGTAATTTTCCAAACATCAGTGATTTGGAGTCCATTACATTAGAGCCCTACCAATCTGCTTGGCTAACCAATCGATAACAGTGGATAACACTTATTGCTAGAAATACATTCCTAACATTTTAACCTTTCTATACAATCCCCTATGTAAACGCCGCTCTATAATGGGCGTTTACATTTCGTCACCCCTTTCTCTTTATATTAGGTCAAACGTTCGCTATGAACGGGTATTGTTATGGAAGCGCAAAAAGAAACTACATTACAAGATTCATTACAAATAAGTTCGCAAACGAGCTCTCAAGCTAGTATAGAAACAAACCCTGAAAAAATAACCGATTCAAAAAAACCTAATTCAAAAGCAAACATTAAAATCCTATCCTCCATCTTACAGTTTATAAAACCTTATAAATGGCAAACAGTAGGCGCTGGTGTTGCGTTGATTTTTACGGCGCTTGTTAACCTTGTAATGGTGCAGGGCCTAAGAATAATAATTGATGAAGGTTTTGTAGCGCAATCAAGTGAAGCGCTAACAAAAGGAATTTTATTTTTATTCGTACTTGTTGTTCTTATGTCGCTCGGTGCTTTTTGCCGATTCTATTTAGTAACATGGTTAGGCGAGCGCGTCAGTGGCGACATACGCAAAGCCGTTTTCAATCACGTCATTAATTTACATCCTCACTATTTTGAAACCAATCGCAGTGGCGAGATCATGTCTCGCTTAACAACTGACACCGCCCTACTCCAAAACATTATTGGCTCATCCGCTTCCATGGCATTAAGAAATTTTTTAATGCTCATTGGTGGTGTCGTCATGTTATTCGCTACAAATTTTAAATTAAGTCTTGCCGTTATTGTTTGTGTGCCGTTAGTACTAGTACCGATATTTTTATTGGGTAAAAAAATTCGTGTTCTTTCTAGAAAAAGCCAAGACGCGATTGCGGAGATTGGCACTCATGCAGGCGAAGTCATACAAAACATAAAAACCGTACAAAGTTACACGCGGGAGGATATGGAGCGAGAAACCTTTAAAAACGCTGTTGAGTATTCTGTCGGCATCGCGAAAAAACGTATTCGATTATCTGCATCACTCATCATGGTCGTTTCTATTTTAGTATTCTCTGCTATCGGCGTGATGCTATGGCTGGGCGGGAATGACGTACTCTCTGGGAAAATGACTGGCGGTGAATTAGGTGCATTTATTGTTTACGCCATTATGGTTGCCGGCGCCGTCGCTACCATCTCTGAAGTATTTAGTGAATTACAAAGAGCAGCTGGCGCTACTGAACGCTTAATGGAATTACTCCAAGAAGAATCATTAATCACCGCACCGAATGAAGCGCAACTAAAAACGTTTAATGATTCAAAAACCACAACCAATAACCACGACACCAACACCACAGAAAGTTCTACGAACAACGCCATCGTTTTCAATCATATTCGGTTCTGCTATCCATCCAGACCCAACACACCTGCACTCGATGATATTAATTTTATATTGAAATCCGGCGGTAGCTTGGCCTTAGTCGGACCATCCGGCGCAGGAAAATCGACAGTGTTTGAATTATTACAACGCTTTTACGATCCCGACCAAGGTGACATATTATTCGAGAATAATAATCTACTGTCACTAACGCCCCATGATTTCAGGCAACAAATTGCCGTCGTATCACAACAACCGTCATTATTTACTGCCGATGTAAATTACAATATTCGCTACGGTAATCCAGAAGCAACCGATGAAGAAGTCATAGCAGCTGCAAAAGCGGCACACGCTCATGAATTCATTAGTCAATTACCCGAAGGCTATAGCAGTAATCTTGGTGAACAAGGCGTAAGGTTATCCGGCGGACAACGACAACGCCTTGCCATTGCCAGAGCCATCTTAAAAAATCCAAAAATTCTATTACTCGACGAAGCCACCAGCGCACTCGATTCAGAAAGTGAACGACACGTTCAACTCGCCATCAATGAATTAATGCAAGATCGTACAACCATTATTATTGCCCATCGACTGTCGACAATAAAACATGTCGACAGAATTGCAGTCATGGATGCGGGAAAAATTACGGCGATTGGTAGTCATGAAGAATTGATTAAAACGTCTGAACTTTACCAGAAGCTTTATAATTTGCAGTTTAAAGAATCAAAAAATCAGAGCGCTTAATATTAAATGAGCATTGACAAACTGGAAAATTCAAACAAATTCAGACAGTTAAAAACATCTGTCGTGCCATTCTCTCGACATTATCCAGTGAAGACGGTTTAATGCTCAAAAGCCGTGATGCACCACCACAGCGTGGTCATTACGGCTTTCAATTTACAAAGATAGATATTAATTAGCCATGGGCTGCCGATGTGGCTGTACCGGCTGATCAATACAATCGATAAATCTCCGAAGATCATTTTCGGAAATAGGTAGCATGGGTATATGTAGACATTCTGCCTACATGTGTACATTTCTGTCTAGATATAGACAGAATGGCTACATGTACCCATGACATATATTAAACTGTTATGTTTCAGCAAAAAAAATTTTTTTACGGCCGATAAAAAGCATAAACGAATAATACTGTATTAACAACCAGTGTTTCTATATTTGAGAAATAGGCCGTAAAAATTAAAAGGAGTGATTGACGAGAAAGATTTTCGTTAATACCGTACCGGAAGGGAAGCGACGGTGAACAACGAGTTCAAACGTTCGCTTCCCTTCCGGTACGGTATAGAAGATCTCGAATCAGTGTCCCCTTGGAATTTGTCTTGCCGACAAGCATGGACGAAGTGCAGTAAAAAAAGTGTAGTGAAAAGATAAAAATAAAACGGGCATCAAACATGTCGTACTTGAACATAACAAGTCGTTCACTCGACAACGCAAAAAGTCGCGTTGCAAGCGAACAGAGTCGTTACGCGTCTTGACAGTGTTGCGCAACATGCTACACTTCGTGCATGATTAAATCCTTCAAGCACAAAGGCCTAGAAAAGTTCTATAAAACTGGAACTAAGAAGGGCATTCAAGCTGCTCACGCCACCAAACTAAGAATGCAGCTTGCGGCCTTAGAAACTGCTCATTGTATTGAGGATTTGGACATCCCTGGTTACCGGCTGCATCAGTTAAAAGGTAACCGAAAGGGCCTGTGGTCGATTACCGTCAATGGCAACTGGCGTGTAACTTTCGAATTTGAAGCGGGTCATGTTTACATCGTTAACTATGAGGATTATCACTAATGAGTATGTATAACCCCCCTCATCCAGGTGAGTTTATCCAAGCAACTTACATGGAGCCGTTTAATATTAGCTGCCGCAATCTTGCTAAACATCTTGATGTTGCGGCCTCAACTCTTAATAGGGTCATAAAAGGCCAGAGTGGTATCAGCCCAGAAATGGCTCTGAGGCTCTCTAAGGCTTTAGGTCGTAGCCCAGAAAGCTGGCTTACCATGCAGGACAATTATGATTTGTCGCTTGCTAAAAAGCAGATAAAGCTCACCAAGGTGTTTCCCCTTGATCTAAGTGCCGCGTAACAAGGCCATCAATTTGACCGCCTTACGCTGCGCTTCAGTCGGCAAATTATGGCGGCGTTATGCATACAAAAGATGAAGACTGAGCCAATACTAGAAAGTGTGTTCTACCACGACGGAAGAGGCCCTGAATTACAGAAAGTAATTTGGGGTCACAATGGCGTAGTCTTGATTGGTTTTGAGTATTTCAACCCAGATGATGAATACATAGAAGGTAATCTCAAACATATAAAATTGGTGGGCCTAGAAGCATTTTCAATGGCTTCCGAAGAGGTACATGGAAATATTCTCGCTACGGGAGAAAATAGCGCATCTATATTTGAAGTTAAAGACTCGGAATGGTTGGCATCTTTTAACCAAGCCCATCTATCAGAATGTAAGCACTATCAAATTATGTTCTATGACGAAATCTATGATGTAATCTGCAAAGAAGTTAAATCGGGAGCCGGCAAACTAAATGCATAACAAAGCTATCAAAGTTCGGCCGCAAAAAGCAGCGGCCAGGACCTCCTTACGCTGCGCTCCAGTCGGCCCTTTATAGCGGCGTTAGGCTTCTATGAATCGAAACTACGAAATAGTCGAAGGGATTTATCTTGTGCAAGGAGAGAATGAACTCGATTTGCACAATAATTTTAATTTCACTGGTTTTGATTACTCCATTACAGAGAGAAAGCTAGAAGTGTATTGGGTTCGCTCTGAAGGAGATTGGGTAAGCCGCACTACGCCACGAAGTGTAAAACTCACTTTTAGCCAAGTCAGCGAACTCCGATTTATGCCTCGCGAGCAGGGAATTCCATTCTCAGAGGATGACTGTATTAATTCAATTGGCTACTGGGTAGATGAAGATTGGGCTGAGGGTGTAATAATGGCAGAGCCCAATCAAGAAATTGAACCTCAGTGGCTCACAGCAATAGATTTTATGTCGGGTGCAGTATTGGCCGTGCAAGCGGAGAGGGCGGATGCAGAAATCAAAGCCTAACAAGGTGGTGTTGTTCGCCACGCAAAAAGCGCGTGGCTGGGACAGCCTACACGCCGCTTCGCTCTGTTTCGGCTGCCCCAAACCACGGCGTTAAATGCAAAGGGAAACTATGTGCAATTGCAAAGAACAGCCCGCTTTAATTAAGATCAGTAGCCATCACTCTGATTTCAAATCAAAGCTAAACCAACTTGATGTTGGAGATTGGGTTTTGTTAATGCAGTGTCCCGATTGCAAGCAACTCTACAAAGTCGATGAGTGGGATAAATATCAAACCTGCTACGCAGTAAAAATCCCCTCATCCGAAAGCTGGGAGGCATTTGATAGTGAGTCACTCATAAAAGAGCAAATGGTTCAAAATCGTGGCGGTCTTACCAACGAATCATGCTTGTGGTCAGGCTGTGACATCAAGCAGGTAAAAGGTAGTGCCTACTGTGTTAACCATCTCTATTCAGGTGGGTCTCGTGAGTAGGCATTTAACAAGCGCATGTTGTTCGCCCCTGCGGGGCTGGGACCTCCGTTCCGCTGCGCTCCACTACGGCCCCAAATGCGGACGTTAAGCATCAAGGAAGCTATGAATTACGAATCATTATTAGAGAAAGCTTCAAAAGAATTTGATTCATTTAGCCTGGTTTGGCGAGATGAATTTGAGTTTGATGACCACTGTATAAAAATAGAAAAGCAACTATCAGGTCATCTTATTTCTGAAGAAAGGACTGATGAGTGGCCCGGCACTAAAATCTTTGGCGCGCTTGCTACGGTAAGGCATTACATGGTTAACCCGGACTCTATAAAGGTGTTGAAACAAGCAAATTCATTTAAAGATTGGTTGTCACCAAAATATCCAGAAGATTTAGCATTTTATAAATCGGGCGAGGTTGTTTACGCATCTATAGCCCACGAAAATGACGAGTGGCAATAAATGCTTAACAAAGCCAGGCACAATCAGCCACTTCGTGGCTTGGACCTCCGCACTGCGTGCTCCGGCCTGTGCTGGCGGCGTTAAGTGAAAATGAACATGACGGATATCGAAGAAAACAATCATAAATTGAATGAAAGCATTAGAAATATACTTTCTTTAAATGCAGGCGCCCAAATCGAGATTGGCGGGTCTTTGTATATTCGAAACAATGGAAACAAAGAATTTGTGGTTGGCGGCGTTGAAGAAAAGAAACCATATCAAGTCAACGAATGGAAAGAAACATTCCAAGACATAGAGAGAGCATTAAGTTATTTTTTTAGCAAAAGAAATCAATACAAAATAGGTAACGATTTCTATGAATAGCAAATCACTTAACAAGTGCATCTTGCCGGATTTGGGTAAACTGTCACCTGTTTTGCAAAAACACGCAAAACAGCCGCCACTTCACCCAAACCGCAAATGCAGGCGTTAAGCAGCTTTCTCGGCGGCTTCACAACGCAATATAAGTGGAACAATAATGCTAAAAACCCACGATATAAGCTCATCAAGAAATGCGGCATTAGACGGTCTGAGGGGTATAGCCATAATAGCTGTTTTCCTGTGTCACAGCTCTATCCTTGGTCCAAATCAAACCGAATCGACTATTGCTAATAAGCTACTTGCAGTATTTGACTTTGGCTGGTCTGGTGTAGATTTGTTTTTTGTATTATCTGGATTTTTAATTACTGACATCATCTTGTCTACGCGTAAGAGTCAGGGATGGATGAAATCGTTTTTTATAAAGCGAGCCTTTAGGATACTCCCAATTTATTTTCTGTTCCTGTTTCTGTTGTTGATTCTAAGCTATACGATAATGTCCGAGAGAAGTGATTTTGCATTTGTAAGAGAACACCAGCCATATTTCTGGCTGATGGGACAAAATGTTCTAAGCCTCATCAATATGAATTGGCCACCTTCACTATTTTATACCGGCCATTTATGGACGTTAGCGGTAGAATGGCAGTTCTATATGATATGGCCATTTGTAGCGGGTCGATTTTCTAATAAAACTCTTTCGACTATTTGCGTTCTTGTCATATTAACGGCTGTTACTTCACGAATCATTTGCTGGCAGCTAGACGTTCATATCTCAGTTATCTATACAAACACGATTGCCCGCATGGATAGCATTGCAATGGGTGCGCTAGTGGCTTTATTGCTACGCTCGAATATTGAAAAGTCAACCCTACAAAAATTATCCAAAGCGTTTGTTTTCATTGGCATCGTTTTTGTTCTGGGGACATTCTATTTTTATGGGCGCGCCTCCTACTATATACCGGTAATGTACACCATCGGTTATACATTACTTGCGTCATGTTTCGCAGGACTTGTTTTTCAAGCCGTTGTGACTACTGAAAGAACCAGGTATAGAGCTATATTGAGCAACCAGGTGCTGATCACGATAGGAAAATACAGTTATGCTATGTACATAATACATTTACCGTTAATGGGTTATTTTGGCAACTTTGAGATAGGTTTCGCAGGCAGCGAGTTTTACGGTCAACTTGTATTTATGCCCACTATGTTTATCGCAACGTTTTTGATTGCTATGGTTTCCTGGAAAATTATTGAAGGACCTGCCCTTTCTTATGCTAGGGGTCGTGCTATTACTATCAGATCAAAAGTAATGGGCACCTGATCAAATGATTACCATAGCTTGAACGACTCATAGTTTTACCAAAATGCTTAACAATCGCAGGCAGGGCGACGTTTTAGTTTTCGCTCCTTCGTCACAAAAACTAAACCTCGCCTGCTACGGGCGTTAGAGTTTACTATGGAATATGCAAACGATTATTCAGGATATGGGAATGAAGTACTTTATCGAATGTGCTCTGATAAACCGAAGCATGATTGCATTGATGTGATATCTAGCAAACTCTGGATAATAGGAAGGTCTTATTCTGCCAGTATCGAACGAAAAGCGGGCAAAGATTTCAAGATCAATGACGCAGCGGAAATAATAAGAAAATCTGATATTGATTCACGCTTAGGGAAAATTTCCTCTATTGAGCGTCCAGATATAAACAACCTAAATCAGATTTTAGATTTACATCATTTTTTCCTTAGCCTCCTTAAAGAGGCCACCAGCATCGAAAAACGTTCGCTTGCATCAAAATATCTACATTTTCATGCTCCAAAAGCTGTTTTTATTTACGACTCAATTGCAAATAAAGAACTTCGATCTAGATTGAAAGGCAAGCGATTTAAAATTGACTCACAATTTGATTATGAGTACACAGCTTTTTGTCATCGAGCCATTCACTATAGAGACAATGTATTTGAAAACGACATTGGTGCATTAGCTACTCCGCGTCGCTTGGATATGGATTTACTCGGTTATGGCAAACAACTCTAACAAGTTGCTCAAACATCGTTCCGGCGCAAAAATACGCGCCTCCACTGGACAGCCTACGCTACGCTTCGGCTGCCGTTTAGCAAAGCGTTGAGACTGTAGAAAAACCTCAAAAAAGATTAAAATAAACAAAAATAACGGAATTTGTTTATGCCTAAATTCAAACCCTATAACTACAACCAAACCTCAATGGTTGTGATTAATTATGAAGAGCAACTACAAGCCGGTACTTTTGAGCATGCTGTTCACCATTTAATTGATCACAAGCTCGACCTTTCTATTTTTTATCCTAATTTTAAAAACGATTCCGCTTCTGGCGGTCGCCCTACTTATGATCCTGCGATTTTATTAAAAATCATTTTGTTTGCGTACTCTAAAGGCATCACGTCTAGCCGTGAGATTGAATGGTGCTGCAATACGAACATTATTTTTAAAGCCTTGTCGTGTGATAGTGTTCCGCACTTTACAACGATTGCGCATTTTGTCAGCAGCTATCAAGCAGAAATGGCAGAGTTGTTTAGCCAAATCATTTTAATCTGTCATGAAGAAGGTTTGATTGGCAACGAACTGTTTGCTATCGATGGCTGTAAGACAACCTCTAATGCCGCGAAAGAACATTTATTGCTTTGATACTATAAATGGTTTTGGCATGAAGCTACTGCCCAGTATAATCTTTGATGCTGTTTTAATTTTAACATTTTGCATTTATTATTCGAAACCAAGCTAACAAAACAGAAGAATAAAATTGAGAGTACATCATACAAAGTCACCTAGGCTGCACCAGCAAACGGTGCTGAATAAATTTCCCACAAATTGCGGCATTGAACATTAAGAAATTCAGAATATGTATTATATTTTATTAGCAGGTGTTTTCTTAAATTATTTAGGAGCCCTTGGATTACTAAAAGAAATAATTATTTCTCCGCCGAAATCTTCCGACCCTGAAGAATACTTTCAACTAAAATTGTTTGTCATTGGCGTTGCAACCACGTTCGGGTCTATTTATCTTTATTTATTTTTCAATAATGATCTAATTTTTCCATTTCTAATTTTTGGAGCATCATTAAAAATTTGGGCGTTTGCAACAAGTCTATATCTTTATGCGACTCAAAGAATTAAGGTAAAGCTATTTTTTGAATTTGGGATTTTAAATGGTGTAATTGCCGTTATGTTTATGGCTTTGCTGGTACATCATGGTTAAAAATGTGCAAATTTGACGGTACGCTGGTCTCTGCACGTTGGGCGAACCCACACATCAGATTAGTACTTAAAAAGAAGACTGCACACAAGTTCATTTTATTGCAGACACAATAACGAATTTGAACCGTCTTGGTGTAAAAAAAGAAATCTTTCGCGTTGGAGAACGAATCCGCATCTGGGGCCGAGTCTCAGGAAACGGCGATCTACGCGCTATGGCAACAAAGGTCGTTTTCTCAGGTAGTAATAGCTATAAACTTTGGAACGGCCGATGAATGATACTCCCTAACAAGTCGCCAAAATTACCCGATCACTAAAAAGCGCGCCCTACGCGTTAAACTAAATCATATGAAGATTTTTTTTGCTTATACATCCCGCCCTCTTTTCACTGTAAATTTTTTATTTTTGGTTTCAGGCTAGGTATTGGATTCGGGGTGCTTGGATTTAATCTTGGTAGTAAACAATTAATAGAGTATGTCGCGACGTTAGACCTAAGCCCATCTGAGACAACTTGAAAACGCCCTTGTTTTGGAACTGTGTTTGCCGTTGGGTCAAAGATGCTGGCATCGTTGAGGATAGTATATTGGTGACGTATTCGTGCTTGTTTATTTGATCCCGAACGACTGGTGTAAGTTTGACTTAAAAGCCTGTCGTTAAACATCAGTTGATAAGTAAACACGGCGTTCGGAGTCGTTGTTTGTATACTGCCATGTAGATTTAACTTACAGACTTTTCCAGTACTTTTTTCAGCCGTGACTTTAATATGTTTGACTCTGGGAATATCACCATTTTCTGCTAGATTATCCATTGTTGTATTTTTTAAACAAGTGACTGTTAATTTTTTATTCTCAGTTGATAAAATCGGAGTACTTGCATTATTTGATGTGGTAAACGAGGCTACTGTTTTAACATTAAAAAAAGCAACTCGCGTTCTAGAAAATATTTCTCTGTTAGTTTTCCCTTGTCTACGCAATCCCTGAGCTACTTGATTGCACATGTCTTGAGCGTGTCCTAGTAAAGGATTCGCTCGGATATGTTGAGTGATAGTTCGTTCAAAGCGTCTATTTTGTTGGCTAGTCGGAATGCGTATGAACGAATATACTTCATTTCTAGGCAGACTCACATTATGAGCTGCTCCTATACCATGTTTTATAGTAGATCTTATATCAAAATCTACAATAGTATTTCCCCTGTCAGCATCAAGCTCTAAATAGTTCGATATAATTATTTTTTGTGAAGGCTGTTCTAGCCTGACATCGTTATAGGTTCTGCCATCAGAAGACACTAAAATTCTAGAATAGATTAATCGCTCATTCTCTATCGTTCCTGATGCAGCATTTACGATTGAGGAAGTGAATAAAAAAAATAAACTTAAATATAGGGATAACTTTGAAATGCTCATGATATGCAACCTTAGTTTTATTTAATATATAAAATATCGTCAACTACTCTGTAGTCGTTGATACTTCAAATAAGGTTCATTTGAATTTTCACTAAGTGTGTTCTAACAGCTATCTATCAAGCCGAAGAGATTTACCTTAAGGGGAATTGGTAGGTTTTAGCAGGGCTTCAACGGTTATATTCTTACTTAAATTCCTCAATATTGATGCCCATCTGCTTCGCACGTTGAAGCCAGCGTTTGCGGGCAAATTGTTGTAAATCCGAGGTGGAATCACCTTCATCTACAAACTCTTCTCCCACTAAAGTTTCAACAATATCTTCTAAGGTCACGATACCTTTAAGTGTGCCGTATTCGTCAACAACATGCATAATCTGCGCATTTTTTTGCACAAAAATCTCAAACGCCGAGAGCAAAGATGTTTTGTCTAAAATCGCAGTGATGTCTCGACTAAAAGTCCTTAAGATTTGTTGACCTTTACCGCCTGCTTTGGCGGAGAGCAAGTCCGAACGAATAACAAAGCTGGCCAAGTAATCTTCGGAATCGCGATATAAGGGAATTCGTGTAAAACGTTTGTCCGAATATTTGTCAAAATATTCATCTACCGTTGTCGCTTCTGAGAGTTTAAAGGTGACAATGTTAGGTGTCATTATATCGGATACACTTGTTTCTCGCAGGGTGAAAAAGTTTTGAAGAATGCGGGCTTCCTGTTGATCGAGTTCGCCCTCAGCTTCACCCAGATTCACCATGGCCGCAAACTCTTGCCGACTAAAGCCCTCCAAGGTCGGGTGCGCTGAAATTTTTCGCGTAATAAATTTCGATACCCATACGAAGGGATATAAAGCTATCACTAAATAATGCAAGGAAAAAGCAACTGTTGGTGCGAGTTGCCTCCAATAAACTGAACCTAGGGTTTTGGGTATAATTTCAGAAAAGAACAAAATTAATAACGTTAGGACAGCCGATACTAGACCTAAATATTGACTTCCAAAAACCACGGATGCTTGGGCGCCTACACCTGCGGCACCAACCGTATGTGCGATTGTGTTTAATGACAGAATCGCCGACAGCGGAGTATCTATATCACGCTTTAATTGCTGCCATCGGTTTGCCGACGGCTTTTTAAGTTCTTCGAGTACCCGCACATAAGCTGTTGTTACGCTCAGCAATACTGCTTCTGCAATAGAGCACAAAAATGAAAAGCCCAGTGCGATGGTTAAATATACAATCAGTAAAGTCATAGGTTAATCTTAAAAGCAATCTCTGAGTAAGTGGTAAAACAAACGGAATAACCGCGGTCAAATGAGAATTTTATTATTGTTAATCACTAACCGTCTTCGTATTTATTATGATTGGCGTCGCCAATTGAATACCATACTTCACTGCAGAAGCATTGACAGCATTCTGTACTAAATTTGGCGTACCGGTTAAATATTTTCTAATCGTTTTAGTGACTTTGGTATTGGGTAAGGCATCAAGATAAAAATGTAGAGAATAAGTTAATGCGTAATCACCTGAGTTAATCAAAGTGATTTCAAACGGAATGTTTTTATTCAGTTTTGAGTCGTCACTTTTAATTAACTCTTCGAAAGCATTTTGAAACATTTTATGGATTTTTTTATTTAAATTTTCAAAGCTATTCTCTTGTGATTTTGCGATATCATTCGATGATTTAGCTTCTTTAGCTTTGTTTTCTTCGGCATCTGAAACGTCTTCTGGGTTTTCTTTATTACTAGAATTTGTGTGTTTTACTACAGAAAAATCACTCTGTTGATCAACACGCGGGTAGCCGATATTAAATTCCATGGAGTGTCTCAAACCATCTATAGATGCTCTTTTACTTAGATTATCGACTCTAGCGTTTAACACCTGACTGTTGCGTAATAAAATTCGATGATTGTTTCTGACATCCAATAATATGGTGTAGATTAATGTGACTCGGCTAATAATATACTCATCACCAGAATCACCTAATTTTACAACATCTCCATCTTCTAACATATCGGTATTAAGGATCACCATTCCGTAATATATATCTGGAGCCCAAATTGCATTGGTCAATGCAAGAAACGCAAAAACAATTCCTAAAAATCCTGTAGTTTGTAATAACCCTTCAAGTTTCCAAATAACGATTAAACAATAGAGCGCAATAAGCACAATGACAAACGCACTAATCAGATCCATCAATCTTGAATTGTAACTATCAAGATAGATAGTTTCGTCATCAATCTCTTTTGTACGACCAAACTTTTGACGACTAAAATAAGACACTAAATTAAAAAATAATAAACATCCAAAAAATGTCGCTATAGTCAAGCCAAAACGAATAAAATAATGTTCATACTCAGGTAACGCATTGATTAAAAGTAAATCTAGAAGGTGTAAGCCAAAAAATAAAACCGCTCCAAAACGTAATGCTCTTGCTTGAACGGTGATATCTTTTCCTTTATTGAACCATTGCAAAAAAGGTCGCGAGGCTAAAAAAATTAACAAATTCAAAAAAAACACCATTCCGTGAACTTCCAACGGTGTGTCTAAATTTTCTAAAAATACTTTAATTTCGTTCAATTTATTAGCCTCTGTCTAAACGCAAACCATAAGAGTCCGCTTAATATTTACAAATAAAGCTGCTCTAGCAGTATAACGATTCTGGTCGTGAATTAGAGTTCTGCCAATATGGCATCCGCAGCACTTTTTTCAATGTCTTTTGCATCTACACCTAAGTATGTCACTTTTCCGTCATCGACGAGCATGGCATAGCGCTTACTTCTTATTCCCATACCAAAACCTGTTGCGTCTAATTCAAGCCCTAGTGCTTTGGTATACTCTGCACTGCCATCTGCAAGCATCATTATTTCTTCTGCGTTTTGAGCTTTGCCCCATGCTCCCATGACAAACGCATCGTTAACGGCTAAGCATGCAATAACATCAACACCTTTTGCTTTGATCGTATCGGCATTCACAACAAAACCAGGTAAATGCGCCATTGAGCAGCCTGGTGTAAATGCACCTGGTACAGCAAAGATCACTGTTTTTTTGCCTTTTGTTATTTCTTCAATCGTAATGTCTTTTGGACCTTTTTCTGACATTATTTTTAAAGTGCCCGCTGGTAATGTATCGCCTACTTGTATTGTCATTAGATCACCTGTTGTTGTTACAATTTTAATTTGTTGAGCTTCGAGTATAAATATTATTCGTATGATTAAATTCTAAATTTCCAAAATGGGCCCGCATGATGATATGGTTTCGAAGGACCCGGTAATATTTCTCGCAGATAAGGCGCTATACCTCTGCCCTCTTCTGAACGCCAGTCATTAGGATAACCCAATGAGACTTCTTCAAATCTTACGCCATCTCTATAGTCTGTGCTACGCATATGTAAATGGCCTGAGACGACCACATCAACATTGTATTCTTTGTGCCAGTGTTCTGTTTTTTTAGTACCACACCAAATTGAAAAACGAGGAATGCGCATTGTCCTGACGAGATCGTATCGCAATGGAAAATGATTGACCAATATCATCGGGATATTTGGATCACAGTCTGTTAAACGTTCCTGCGTATATTGTATTCGCTCCCAGCACCAGTCCTTGATACTTTCGTGATGTCCGGTATCAAACAAATGCTCATCACGACATAAAACGCCTGATTCTTTTGCCCAGCTAATCACGTCGTTATCATCAACATGCTCTGGACGAAAACTATAATCGTAGAGTAGTGTCATAGGAACAATTAAATAATTATTTTTTTCGTGTTCCCATTTTATATATTCGTCTTCTGGTGTTGCCACATCCATTTTTCTACACACAGAGACTAGGTCGTTGTATTTGTCGACAGATGAATTATGTTTATCATTCGTTATCCATAATTCATGATTGCCTGGTACCCAGATTATTTGTTTAAATTTTTTCTTAAGTACTAATAACGCATCTTCAAGTTGAGCTGCTGTCGAACAAATATCACCCGCTAAGATTAATCCATCCTCAATAAAAGACGGGATGTAATTTAAAGCCTCTCTGTTTTTGGGCCGTTCAAGATGTAAATCACTGATGGCGTATAATTTCATTTTAATAATTTATTCATTGTGTAGCTTACGGTCCGATTATCTCATATTCGCATCAATTTGGTTGACTCGTTATATCTATCCTATAGAATCGGTAAAAACTATTACATAAGCACTTATGTTTGCAGTCATAGATCTTGGTTCAAATAGCTTTCACCTATTAATCGCTGACCACAGCGATGTTGGCGACGCCCCCGGCTTTTCAGTAGTCTATCGTTGTAGCGAAAAAATCCAACTCGCCGAAGGTATCGCACAAACAGGCCAGTTGTGTGACGCCGCCATAGAACGAGGTATTAAGTGCCTTCGTAATTTTAAAATCCATATCGACAAACACTGCCCCTCTAAAATTCAAGTTGTCGCCACCCAGGCGCTTCGTCTAGCCAGCAATTCTTCTCTATTCGTTGAACTCGCAAAACATGAGGGCTTTAATATTGAGGTAATTTCAGGTGAAAAGGAAGCGGAGTTAATTTACCGTGGTATTAATGACCCTTTAGATGATTCACCTGGTAACCGCCTCATTATAGACATAGGTGGTGGTAGCACTGAGATAGCTGTGGGTAAGAATCGTAACGCTATCTTTACCGCAAGCCTTCCTATGGGCTGTGTTGTTTGGCGTGATCGATTCTTTTCTAACAATAAACCTTACTCTGAGAACACAGTCGAAGCTAAAGCAGCGGCGGCTGAGTGTATCCAACCCATTATTGATGACATTAAAAAGATTGGCTGGCATTCAGTTTATTCATCGTCAGGTTCTTCCAAAATGCTTTCTTATATTTCTTCAGTGAACGCTTGGGGAAACGGCGAAATAACACAGAATAGTATTTCTCACGTCGAAGAAATTATTAATCCATTTAGCGATATGTCACTCGTTAAGCTAGATGGGCTAAACCCGAACCGCGTTGATTTGTTAGCTCCTGGCATTTCTATTCTCTCAACTATCATGAGCTCACTTGGAATCGAGAGTTTAGAGCATAGCCGAACAGCTTTACGCGAGGGAATTTTAAGTCAGATTTCAGGACATCGAGTTAATTATCATTTAACAAATTAATGTTTTTTTTGATTTGAAAAAATTAAAATCACCAATAAAAAAGGCAGCCTAAGCTGCCTTTTTTATTGGTAATGATTTTAAAACTACCAGCCAGTAATTTCTTTTAAACCATCTCCGATTTGCGCCAAACTACGAACAGTTTTAACGCCAGCATCATTCAATGCAGCAAATTTTTCATCAGCAGTTCCTTTACCTCCAGAAATAATTGCGCCAGCATGGCCCATTCTTTTACCAGGAGGTGCTGTTACACCAGCAATGTAAGAAACAACAGGTTTAGATACATTAGCTTTGATATATGCCGCTGCTTCTTCTTCTGCAGTTCCGCCAATTTCACCAATCATTACAATGGCTTCTGTCGCAGGATCTTTTTCAAACAGTTCTAAAATATCGATAAAGTTTGAACCGGGAATTGGGTCACCACCAATACCAACACACGTTGATTGGCCAAAGCCATAATCCGTGGTTTGTTTGACTGCTTCGTAAGTCAATGTACCCGAACGAGAAACGATTCCGACTTTACCGGGCAAATGAATATGCCCAGGCATGATTCCAATTTTACATTCCCCTGGAGTAATAACGCCTGGGCAGTTTGGACCGATTAAGCGAACACCTAACTCATCGCATCTTACTTTGCAGTCAAGCATATCAAGCGTAGGGATACCTTCAGTGATACAAACAACTAATTTAACGCCGCTGTTTGCCGCTTCAAGAATAGAATCTTTGCAGAAAGGTGCAGGAACGTAAATCACAGAAGCATCGGCTCCTGTTTCTGCAACGGCTTCTGCCATTGTGTTAAACACGGGTAGGTTTAAATGTTTTTGTCCACCTTTACCTGGCGTAACACCGCCAACCATGTTTGTTCCATACTCAATGGCTTGTTCTGAATGTGATGTACCTTGTGAGCCAGTAAAACCCTGACAAAGCACCTTTGTGTTTTTATCAATCAAAATACTCATTGCTTTTCCTCTAAATATGTTAGGTGCGTTAGCTAGCAGCTTTAACAGCTTGTTCAGCAGCGTCGGTTAGGCTTGTTGCCGCGATAATATTTAAACCGCTTTCAGCGAGTTTTTTCGCGCCTAGTTCAGCGTTGTTTCCTTCTAAACGAACAATCACTGGAATTTTTACGCCAACTTCTTCGACCGCACCAATTACGCCTTCAGCAATCAAGTCACAACGTACGATTCCACCAAAAATATTAATTAAAACGGCTTTCACATTTGGGTCTGATAGAATGATTTTAAATGCTTCGACAACACGTTCTTTTGTTGCGCCGCCACCTACGTCTAAAAAGTTTGCTGGTTTTCCGCCATGAAGTTTTACGATATCCATTGTACCCATCGCCAAACCTGCACCGTTAACCATGCAGCCGATGTTTCCATCAAGAGCCACATAATTTAATTCCCACGCTGCAGCATGTGCTTCACGTTCGTCTTCTTGTGAAGGGTCATGCATTTCTTTTAATTTTGGTTGGCGATACATTGCATTTCCATCGATGTTGATTTTTCCATCGAGGCAATGAAGATTACCTTCATCAGTGATGACTAGAGGATTAATTTCTAGTAGCGCAAGATCGTAATCTTGAAATAATTGAGCAAGACCCAAAAATATTTTTGTGAATTGTTTTACTTGAGCAGGATTTAAACCCAATTTAAATGCTAATTCACGACCTTGGTATGGTTGAGCGCCAACCAAAGGATCTATGATCGCTTTTAAAATTTTCTCTGGTGTTTCTTCTGCAACTTTTTCAATTTCTACGCCGCCTTCAGTGGACGCCATGAATACAATGCGACGAGTTGAGCGATCGACTACAGCACCAAGATAAAGCTCTTGAGCAATATCCGTACAGGTTTCAACAAGTATGCGACTAACTGGCTGGCCATTTTCATCTGTTTGGTAAGTAACAAGATTTTTGCCAAGCCATTTTTCAGCGAATGCTTTAATTTCATCTTTGGAGCTAACAAGTTTTACACCACCTGCTTTGCCTCGTCCGCCGGCGTGTACTTGGGCTTTGACTACCCACTTGTCACCACCAATAACATCAGCAGCTGCAACTGCCTCTTCAACAGTTTTAGCTGCCACGCCTTTAGAGACGGGTAAATCGTATTCACCAAACAGTTGTTTGGCCTGATACTCGTGTAAATTCATGTCTTTGTTCCAGTGTTATAGGCTGATTATTTAACAGCTATCTCATCTTAATGTAGATCAAAAGATCTACCCCAAAAATTGCTCTCTATCGATAATGCAACCATTCACATTATCTTTGTGTTATTGATTTCTTGTTTATCAATTTTAATATTATTTTTTTCTTTTCTTACGATTACCAATATGAATCGCGTGTCCATTAACAGCTAATGCTGCTTCTTTTACTGTTTCAGATAATGTCGGATGCCCAAAAACTGTCATACCAATATCTTCTGCCGTCGCTCCGAATTCCATTGCTATAGCAACTTGTTGCACTAAGTCAGCGGCACTTGGACCAACAATGTGGCAACCAAGAACGCGATCAGTATCTTCATGTGCAATCATTTTTACTAAGCCGCCTGTATCGTTCGCAGCCATTGCTCTTCCGCTAGCAGCAAATGGAAATGTTCCCACTTTATAGGGTTCACCATCTGATTTTATTTGCTCTTCTGTTTTACCAACAGAAGCAACTTCTGGATGGGTATAAATAACATTTGGAATAATGTCATAATTCAATACGGTTTTTTGTCCGGCAATGCGTTCGGCAACCATGACACCTTCTTCAGAACCTTTGTGCGCTAACATTGGACCACGAACAACATCACCCACAGCCCAAACGCCTGGTGCATTTGTTGAACATAAGTCGTTTACGTATATGTATCCTCTTTCGTCTAAATTTACACCACAATCCGGCGCTAACAAATCTTCTGTGTAAGGTCGTCGCCCAACACAAACAATTAACTTATCAAATGTTTCTGTTTGATCTTTTCCGTCTTTATCAGAATAAGTGACGTGTGCTTTCTTGCCTTTAATCTCAGTGCCTGTAACACGAGAACCAAGACGAATATCTAAGCCCTGTTTTACTAGAATTTTTTGAGTTTCTTTTGCAATTTGCTTATCCATCATTGCCAAGAAATCATCTAACGCTTCGATCAAAACAACTTCTGAACCGAGTCTTGCCCAAACACTACCAAGCTCTAAACCGATCACACCCGCGCCGATAACACCAAGACGCTTTGGTGCTTTATCAAACTCAAGCGCTCCTGTTGAGTCGACGACAATATCGTTATCAATTGGGGCCACTGGAATATTTACAGGAATTGAACCAGAGGCGAGTATGACATTCTCAGCTTCGAGCTCTTCTACTTTTTCATCAGGGCTTTTAAATTCAACTTTTCGTCCCGCTAACAATCTCCCTGTTCCGTAATAACTTGTTACGCCATTAGCTTTAAATAGTTGAGCAACGCCGCCAGTTAATTGCTTAACGATTGCATCCTTTCGAGCAATCATTGAAGGGACGTCAATTTTTATTCCTGTTGTGCTAATTCCATGAATGTCAAAATCATCTTTTGCTTCATGATATTTTTGAGAGCTATCCAAAAGAGCCTTTGACGGAATACATCCAACGTTCAAGCAGGTTCCACCATTAACGCCTTTGCCTGCAGCGTTTTGCATCTTTTCGATACACGCAGTTTTCAAACCAAGCTGTGCTGCACGAATTGCGGCAACATATCCAGCAGGTCCAGAACCAATCACTATCACGTCGTATTTGTCAGACATATGCTCATCCCAATTATTTAATTAAGCTGGTTAATATCTCAAACTTAATTTCAATGTTTTAATTTTTGTCGATTGATCTCGTCAAAATAAGATTCAATAACTCTAAAAAGAAATTCACTGGACATTCTCACCAATAAAATTATCTGGGGAAATATTCAGCGACAGGTATTAAATTTCCAATAAAATTCTTGCAGGATCTTCGAGTAAGTCTTTAATCGCGACAAGAAATTGAACCGCATCTTTACCATCAACTAAACGATGATCGTAAGATAAGGCTAAGTACATCATTGGCAAAACTTTTACTTCTCCATTTACAGCCATTGGACGCTCTTGAATCTTATGCATCCCTAAAATAGCAGTTTGTGGAGGGTTGATGATTGGAGTAGACAATAAAGAGCCAAATACGCCGCCATTAGTAATCGTAAATGTTCCACCGGTAATATCTTCTATCGATAATTTACCATCTCGGCCGCGAAGACCTAAATCACGAATTGTTGACTCAACATCCGCTAGACCCATATTTTCTGCATTACGTAATACAGGTACAACCAAACCTTTTTCTGTTGAAACCGCAACGCCAATATCTTGGTAACCGTGATAGACAACATCACTACCATCAATTGATGCGTTTACAACAGGGAATCGTTTTAACGCTTCAACGGCCGCTTTCACAAAGAAACCCATAAACCCTAAACGTGTTCCATTGTGAGTTTTTTCAAATTGCTCTTTATATTTTGCACGAAGCTCCATGACCGGAGCCATGTTAACTTCGTTGAAGGTTGTCAGCATTGCAGAGTTCTGGCTTGCTTCTAACAATCTCTCAGCGATTCGACTACGCAAACGAGTCATAGGAACACGTTTTTCAACACGTTCACCTGCTGGGATGTCCGAAATCACAGAAGAAGAAGGTTTTGACGGAGTCGCAGATTTCGTAGCCGGAGCTGCTACTTCCGTTTTTGCTGCAGGAGACGCTATAGCTGCAACAACATCTTCTTTTGAAATTCTGCCGTCTTTACCAGTCCCAGAAAGAGAAGCCAAATCAATATTATTTTCTTCTGCTAATTTTTTAGCTGAAGGGCTAGCAATTATTTCAGAACTGCTTGCAGATGATTTCGATTCTTCAGCTGGAGCGGCTGGTTTTGCACCGGCAGCGCCTTCGGTAATAACCGCAATGAGTTCATTACTCAGTACTGTATCACCTTCTTGTTTCATCACTTCAGACAAGGTTCCATTTGCAGGAGCAACAACCTCAAGAACAACCTTATCCGTTTCGATATCAACAATAAGCTCATCTCGTGATACAGCTTCACCTGGTTTTTTGTACCATGTTGCTATATTGCCATCTTGAACCGATTCGGGAAAAGTTGGCGCTTTAATTTCAATAGTCATTCGGTTTTATTCCTATCGCTTTCTGTAAGTTCACTTACTGTTATTTGAGAATTTAATTCTTATCTTTAAATCTTAACTTGGTGTTTAAAAATAAAAATTATTCGCCCAATGCTTCTTTCACAAATTTCGCCTGTTGTTCTAGATGCGTCGACATATATCCACCCGCTGGCGCAGCTGCGGCATCACGACCCGTATAATTTAAATATAGATTAGGATTGTGTTCATAAATAACTCGACGCATATGATGCTGGCTACTGTACCAAGCACCTTGATTCATTGGCTCTTCCTGACACCAAGTAATCTCTTTCATGTTTTTGTAAGTACTTAATGCAGCTTCGAGATCTTTTTCTGGAAACGGATAAAGCTGCTCTAAACGAATTATCGCAACATGATTTTTTTCAGTTTCCATCCGCGCCTCAAGTAGATGGTAATACACTTTACCACTACAAATAACCACTCGAGTCACATCATCAGCTTCAACAGTGCTATCAATTAAGACATCATAAAATTTTCCTTCCGCTAAATCTTCTAGCGAAGAAACTGCAAGCTTATGACGGAGAATCCATTTAGGACTCATGATAACTAAAGGTTTTCGCATAGGGCGTAGCATTTGACGCCTTAGGAGATGAAAGATTTGCGCCGGAGTTGTTGGGATACAAACTTGAATATTATGCTCTGCGCATAACTGCAAAAACCTTTCGAGACGAGCTGAAGAATGCTCAGGCCCCTGCCCTTCGTAACCATGAGGTAACAACATGGTTAAACCACAGAGTCGGCCCCACTTATGCTCACCACTCGTAATAAACTGATCAATAACCACTTGAGCGCCGTTAGCAAAATCTCCAAACTGCGCCTCCCAAACCACTAAGGTGTTTGGTGAAGTTGAAGCATAACCATATTCAAAAGCAAGAACGGCCTCTTCTGATAATAATGAATCATAAATATCAAAATCTGGCTGACCTTCAAACATTGTAGAAAGTGGATAATAAGTTGAACCATCTTTTAAGCTATTGATAACCGCATGGCGATGAGAAAAAGTTCCTCGACGTACATCTTGCCCGGTAATACGTACGCGGCAATCTTGTTTTAACAAGGTCGCGTAAGCTAAAGACTCGGCCATTCCCCAATTAATAGGTAAAGCTCCACCGATCATTTTTTTACGGTCTTCATAAATTTTTGAAACTTGACGTTGTACTTTTATTCCATCTGGAATATCACAAATAATGTGCCCTAAATCTTGTAATTCTTTGATGGGAAAAGTCGTGTCATGTGGTGTAGTCCATCCGTGACCAATATAAGGAGCCCAATCAACAAACAGGGTACTATCTGGTTCACTTACGAGGCCATGCACGACACGATCACTTCGATCTAAAGCAGCACGATATTCATCTGCCATCGTATCGGCGCCTTCTTGAGTTACTGTTCCTTCAGCAACCAATTTTTCAGCGTAGAGTGTTCGCGTAGTTTTTTGTTTTCGAATAGCTTCATACATCAACGGTTGAGTTGATGATGGTTCGTCTGTTTCGTTATGGCCACGACGACGATAACAAACCAAATCAATCACAACATCTTTTTTAAATTCGTTTCTATAATCCATCGCCAACTGAGTAACAAACAAGACAGCTTCTGGATCATCACCATTCACATGGAAAACAGGTGCACCAACCATTTTGCTTACATCAGTACAATATTCAGTAGAACGTGCATCATCTCGTCGGCTCGTTGTAAAGCCTACTTGATTATTAATCACAATATGAATTGTGCCACCCGTATAGTAAGCACGTGTTTGTGACATCTGGAAAGTTTCTAGAACAACTCCTTGTCCGGCAAATGCTGCATCTCCATGAACAACAATTGGAACGACTCGATTGCCTAACGGATCATCACGTCGATCTTGCCTCGCACGAACAGAACCTTCAACTACAGGTGAAACAATTTCTAAATGGCTTGGGTTAAAAGCCATTGCCAAATGAACTTCACCACCAGGTGTCATTACATTAGAAGAGAAACCTTGATGATATTTCACATCGCCTGAAGTGCCAATAAATCGCTTGCCTTCAAATTCATCAAATAATTCAGCCGGATTTTTTCCTAAAATATTAACCAGTGTGTTTAAGCGGCCTCGATGAGCCATACCTAAAACAATTTCTTTTGCGCCGTAGTAACCCGCTCGATTAATTAACGAATCAAGCAAAGGGATTAAACTCTCGCCACCTTCTAGGCCAAAACGCTTTGTTCCAGGATATTTACCATCGAGATGACGCTCAAGACCTTCAGCGGCAGTTAAACGCTCAAGTAAATTCAGTTTAATATCATCGCCAAATGCAGGATGAGAACGAACGCTTTCTAATCGTTGTTGCAACCACTGCTTTTCTGCAAAGTTAGTGATGTGCATAATTTCTGGACCTACCGAACCACAATAGGTTTGTTCCAACGTATCGATAATTTCGCCAAGTGTTGCTTCATCTTTACCGATAAATAAGTTTCCAGTTTGGAAAACAGTATCTAAATCAGCCGGTGTTAAACCGTGAAAGCTTAAATCCAAATCAGGAACGGTTTCTCTTTCCATAAGCCCGAGAGGATCGAGAGAAGCTTTTTGATGACCACGAAAACGATAAGAACTTATCGCTTGTACAACCTTTACTTGTTTCCGCTCATGCTCAATGTTTGCGCCACCAGAGCCTGGAGCGGCAATAGGTCGAGCTCTTCTTTTGCCAAGCAATTCGAAATGTTCACGAACAACTGAATGAGGAGTGTCTTGAGTGACGACTCCTTGTATTCGGGGAAGTTTGTCGAAATAGCCACGCCATTCTTCAGGCACGCTATTGGGGTTATGTAAGTATTCTTCATAGAGTTCTTCAACATAGGCAGCATTTCCCCCAGATAGTTGGGAGGTGCTCCATAGTAACTCCATGATGCTTTCTTTTGCGTCGCCTTGCATTTATTGCCCACCTTCTATTGGGGCACTGATCTAACTAACCACTAGTCAAACCAAGATTCCGGATAGGAATCCATACCCCCGATCTCGCGTAAAATATGAAAAAGCCAAACAGGTCTTGTCATTAGTATAGTAGTAGATACAAAAACTGCATGGAGCTGGTTTTTCTCGCTGGTAACGGGGCCGATGCGAAAAAAAAGTCTCCTAGGCTGACGAGTTACTCTCTAAATTTTGCCTTTTGAGCACTTTAAACTGTACAAATATTTAACAAAAATCTGAAAAAATTAAGCGGTAAAGATTAATATTTATGACAACAAGACGACAATAACTATGTCGCTTGTTGCAATAACATATTGCGAATGTGTCCAATTGCTTTTGTTGGGTTTAAACCTTTAGGACAAACTGCAACACAGGCTTGAATACCATGACAACGGAAAACACTAAAAGGATCATCCAAATCAGCCAAACGTTTTGCATCTGCAGTATCGCGACTATCCGCTAAAAAGCGATAGGCTTGCAACAGACCTGCTGGGCCAATAAATTTATCAGGATTCCACCAAAAAGATGGGCAACTGGTTGAACAACAAGCACACAAGATACACTCATAAAGCCCATCCAACTTCTCACGTTCTTCAGGTGTTTGAAGACGTTCGATTGCAGGAGTCGGAGAATTATTTTGCAAATAGGGCTGCACTTTTTCGTACTGGGCATAAAACTGGCCCATATCAACAACCAGATCTCTAATAACGGGTAGGCCAGGAAGTGGACGTAAAACTAACTTGTTGCCTTTTACGCACTCCGATAGAGGTGTTACACAAGCCAAACCATTTTTCCCGTTCATGTTCATTCCATCAGAACCGCAGACACCTTCTCGACATGAACGTCTATAGCTCAATGCCGTATCTTGCTCTTTCAACAGCTCCAATACGTCAAGCACCATGATGTCTTTACCACCGGTGTCAACTTCATACGTTTTCATCGACGGTTTTTTATCCGTCTCAGGGTTGTATCGATAAATTTCTACTTTCAACATAATTGGTCGACCCCGTTAATATGTACGTGCTTTCGGTTCAAAAGTGTCCATAGTTTTTGGCGTGAAGTTAACTGCACGCTTGGAAACTTTTTTGTCCGCAGGAGAATAAACTGAATGGCATAACCAATTTTCATCATCACGATCTTGGAAGTCTTCGCGTGCATGAGCACCACGAGATTCTTTTCTTTCTTCAGCTGCGATCGCAGTTGCTTCAGCAACCTCAAGAAGGTTTTGTAATTCAAGCGCTTCAATTCGTGCGGTATTGAAAGCATTACTCTTGTCATCAAGTGCAACATTAGAAATTCGTTCACGCAATACAGCTAACTTTTCAATACCTTCTTGCATAAATTCACCCTTACGGAATACGCCAAAGTGATTTTGCATGACCGTTTGTAACTCTTTACGAAGTACAGCTGCACTTTCACCGGATGTAGAGTTATTTAGGCGGTTGAGTCGAGACATTGCTGCTTCGATATCAGATTCAGTTGCTTCGCGATGCTCGATGCCTTCACGTAAAGCTTTTTCAATAAATAATCCAGATGCTCGACCGAAAACAACAAGATCAAGTAACGAGTTACCACCTAAACGGTTTGCGCCATGTACAGACACACATGCAACCTCACCACATGCATAGAAACCATCAATAACTTGATCGTTACCTTGAGCATCTTGGGTCAATGCTTGCCCATCAACATTGGTTGGTATTCCGCCCATCATGTAATGGCATGTGGGAACAACTGGAATAGGCTCTTTAATCGGATCGGCATGAGCAAACGTTCGGCTTAATTCTAAAATACCTGGAAGTTTTGCATTAAGAGTGTCTGCACCAAGGTGATCGAGCTTTAAAAATACATGATCACCATCAGGACCACATCCACGCCCTTCTAGTATTTCTAATACCATTGATCGTGCGACAACATCACGGCCCGCTAAATCTTTTGCATTCGGCGCATAGCGTTCCATGAAACGCTCGCCATCTTTATTAATTAGGTATCCACCTTCACCGCGACAACCTTCAGTTACGAGAGTACCCGCGCCAGCAATACCCGTTGGATGGAATTGCCACATTTCAATGTCTTGCACTGGAAAACCAGCACGAAGTGACATTCCAACACCATCGCCAGTATTGATGTGTGCATTAGTCGTCGAGGCATAAATACGACCAGCACCGCCGGTAGCAAATACTGTCGCTTTCGATTTAATATAAACCGTTTCGCCGTCTTCCATATTAATGGCGATAACGCCAACAACTGCCCCGTCTTGATTTTTTACGATATCAACAGCAAACCATTCGTTTAAAAACACTGTGTTGTTTCGCATGTTACCTTGGTACAGCGTGTGCAAAAGCGCATGGCCTGTTCGATCGGCTGCCGCACAAGTACGCGCTGCCTGTCCGCCTTTACCAAAATCTTTTGACTGGCCGCCAAAAGGACGTTGATAGATTCTTCCTTCTTCAGTACGAGAGAAAGGCAACCCCATATGCTCTAATTCAAAAACGGCTTCTGGCCCAACTGAACACATATATTCGATAGCATCTTGGTCACCGATATAATCAGAACCTTTAACGGTATCGTACATATGCCAACGCCAATCATCATTAGGGTCATCACTGGCAATCGCACATGTAATTCCGCCTTGAGCGGAAACAGTATGCGACCTAGTTGGAAAGACTTTAGTAATAACGGCTGTCTTGAAGCCAGACTGAGCTAATTGCAAAGCGGCACGCATACCTGCACCACCACCACCAATCACTATTCCATCAAAAGAAATCGTACGCATATTCGACATTAGGCTACATTCCCCACAGTATTTCGATGCCCCAAACTGTGTAAGTCACAGCTAAAGCAATGATGATCAATTGTATTGTCACGCGAACAAACGTTGCCTTTCCACCCATGGTCATTGGAGTGATGTAATCAGTTAATACTGCCCACATTCCAATCCAGGCATGAGATGCTATTGACAGCAAAGTGATCAAACTAAAGAGACGCATCCAAAAATGCTGGAACAATTCATGCCATACCGAATAAGTGACTTCGGGCTGCATCAATATAAATCCAACAATAAAAAAAGTGTAAGCTGCCAAAATTGCAGCACTAACTCGCTGTACGAGCCAATCATATAGGCCGCTACGACCCAAGTTTGTTACGGCCGTTACCATACCCATAACCCCGCTAGAATAATTAATACAACAGACAAGAAAATAGCAACTTGAGCTCCGCGCTTGCCACCTTCCAGAGTCTCACCAATACCAAAATCCATAATCAGATGACGCAAGCCAGCTATTAGGTGATACGCAAGCGCCGCAAGCGTAGCCCATAAAATAAATTGGCAAATTGGATTAGTTAGTTGATTTTTGAGTTCCAGAAAACTCTCTTCTGATTGCAAGCTCGCTTGCAATCCCCACAATAAGACAGCGATACCAGCAAACAAAATAACGCCTGAAATACGATGTGTTATAGAAACAAGAGCGGTAAGTGGAAAACTAACAGTTGTAAGATCTAAATTAACCGGTCGTTTATCATTCACGATTTTAGATTACCTTTTGATAGTGTTGGCTAAGCCAAGCGAGTTCAATCGCACATGGTTTTTGAATTATTTATCATGCTTACTATAGCCAAAGAAGAAACTTCAACTATCAGCTAAACACTTCTCATTTCGATTACCCAAACATTCAAAGGTAACAAAAACAATATTCAATCATTATGAGCGTAGACGAATTCAAAACACGGCTAGGAAAAAATTTAAATTTCACCATGACCCCGTTGAAGAACGCGCGAGATTATAGAGAGAGCCGCATGAAAATACAAATGAAACAGACGATGACTTCGACGTCATAATGACTGTATCTTATTCTAATCAAAGCAGTTTCTCAAAATAGCTGCAAATATTAATTACCGAAATACTCGGTAACTTTCTTCAATGGTGACAAGCTGGTGAAAAACTAAACGATACATGACCTAGAGTAGTGCAAAGACGCAGGTTATTCAAAAAACTGCGCTATACTCAGTTCAATTGAATTGACAATCTTGCTGGTAAGCTTATAGTTGTCGACCGCAATTTCCTCCGCAGTGCAGATAATCGCACCGCCACCTAAGTCCATCCAGCTTCCTAAAAGCAGACAAAACAGAGAGAAACAGGAGTCGTGAATGACCGATAAAATGGCCAAATTAACAATAGATGGCGCAGAGCCGATTGATTTACCCGTACTATCTGGCTCCACAGGGCCAGATGTTATAGATGTAAGAGGCCTAACACCCAAAGGGTACTTTACTTACGACCCCGGCTTTGTTTCAACGGCTGCATGCGAATCTAAGATCACCTTCATTGATGGCAACGAAGGTGTACTTCTTCATAGAGGCTACCCGATTGACCAACTTGCCGAGCATTCAGACTATTTAGAAACCTGCTACCTACTCATTCATGGCGAATTGCCAACAGCAGAACAAAAAGCAGAATTCGTAGACATCATCACGCATCACACCATGGCTCACGAAGGAATTGCCAACTTCTTCAAAGGCTTTAAGCGAAGCGCTCACCCAATGGCAATTATGTGTGGCGTCGTTGGTGCTTTATCAGCCTTCTATCACGATTCCCTAGACATTCATGATGAGCAACACCGTTTAATTTCAGCCCATCGCCTTATCGCAAAAATGCCAACCTTAGCGGCGATGTGTTACAAGCACCACATTGGACAACCCTTCCTCTACCCCATCAATTCTCTCAGCTACAGCGAAAACTTTTTACACATGATGTTTGGAACACCATGCGATCCACCTAATGTAAGCCCAGTTCTTGCGCGCGCCATGGATAAAATATTTTTATTGCATGCTGATCACGAACAAAACGCATCAACTTCAACTGTTCGCTTAGCTGGTTCTTCTGGTGCGAATCCATTTGCATGTATCGCATCAGGCATTGCGGCACTTTGGGGCCCTGCTCACGGAGGCGCAAACGAAGCTGTACTTTCAATGCTTAACGAAATCGGCGACGTAAGCAATATCGACAAATATGTTGCAAAAGCAAAAGACAAAAACGATCCTTTCCGCTTAATGGGCTTTGGACATCGCGTTTATAAAAACTTTGATCCTCGTGCAAAAGTTATGAAAGAAACTTGTGATGAAGTCCTAACTGAATTAGGAATCACTGATGATCCTTTATTGCCCATCGCAAAACGTCTAGAAGAGATTGCTTTATCTGATCCATATTTCGTAGAGAAAAAACTGTATCCTAATGTTGATTTCTACTCAGGAATCATCATGAAAGCGATTGGCATCCCAACCGATATGTTTACTGTTATTTTTGCTACTGGAAGAACAGTTGGCTGGATTGCTCACTGGCATGAAATGTTAAGTAGCCCATTAAAAATCGGCCGACCACGTCAACTTTATACTGGCAGCCAAAAACGTGATTACCAACCAGAAAGCAAAAGATAAACTTCTTTTGTTTAAAAAAAGGCCGCTCACAGCGGCCTTTTTTATTACGGTTTTTTAGTTTTGTTTTGAATGCGATTTTTTAATGTATTCGCACATCAACCTCACCCCATCCAAAATCCTTAAGGTATGACGCTGAATATAATCGGGCGGAATATGATAGGTATTTGATGACTTCACCGCCGATAGAGAGCTCCACTGCTTCCATGCATCAAGCCATTCAGGCCTTTTTTCATTGGTGCCACTCGCTATAATAACATCAGGGTTTTTACTCAACACAGATTCCAAATTGACCTTGGGAGCTATAGATTTTGTTTTTGCAAAAACATTCTCTCCACCACACAGCGCTATTGCATCACTGATGACATGGTGACCACTCACCGTTTGAATAGGGTTATTCCACAACTGATAAAAAACCTTTGGTTTCTCTTGGGAAACATTCAAACTTTTAAGTCTCTGAAGCTCGTCAATAAATTTAGTAGCAGCCACTTTTCCCGCCAACTCTGTGCCAGCCAAAACTGATAATTTATCTATTGAATTTGCAACACTATGTAGAGTTGATGGCTCATCAACGTAAACCGTCAAACCCAAAGATTTAAATTTTTCTATTAATTTTATTCCTCCACCTGAGCCCCAAACAACAACAAGGTCAGGACTGAGTGCCAATATTCTTTCTATGCTAACGGTATCAAACCGCCCTACGCGTTCAATTTTTTTTGCAGCTTCAGGGTAGTCACTATACTCAACAACTGCGACAATCTTATCTCCCGCACCGGCAGAAAATAAATTCTCTACAATGTGTGGTGCCAAAGCGACAATTCGTTTTGCAGGATTTTTTAGAACAACCGTTCGACCAACGTCATCAACCACGACAATATCTGCTGCAAGAATATTAGAAACACTCAAAAAAAAGAAAAGGCAAAAAAAACATAACGCTTTATTTTTAACAAAACACATCAAAATGCCACCATTTTCCCGCCACAAGGATGAGGAACGACTGAAGCATCAATATTAAAGAGTTCTTTAATAAGTTCAGGTGTAATAATATCTTTTTTCCCCTTATCAACAATAGATCCATTTTTCATCGCAGAAAAAACATCTGTATATTTAAGACTGAGATTAATATCATGTGAAACAACAACGATGGCAACACCAAAACTTGAAAGATACCTTAAAACATCAACAAAGCATTCTTGATAACTTAAATCTAATGATGCTGTAGGCTCATCCAATAATAATAATTTATTTTTGAATAATTTTTTATCGCCACCAGGCTCACAAACTAAAAAATCTTTATCCCAGATCTGAGCGAAAGCTCTTGCCAATTGAACACGCTGTTTTTCACCGCCAGACAAAAGCGTATACTGAACCTCAGCAAGATCATCAACTTGCATTCTAGACATCACATCTTGAATGATTTTTTCATTTATCTGATGATTAACGCTGTGCGGGATACGACCAAGCGCAACCACTTCTTTAACCGTAAAAGGAAATTGAAGCTCGGAATACTGAGGTAGAACCGCGACATTTTTCGCACGGTCTAATAAAGTTTTTTTTGATGCATTTAACTCATCCGCCATTTTTATTTTGAGCCCTGACTCCTGACGAGAAAAATCTCCTGCCATCACTCTTAATAGCGTTGTTTTTCCCGCTCCATTAGGTCCAATAAGAGTCGTTATTGCCCCAAATTTTACAGAAAAATCAATATTATCAAGCACAACGCGATGACTAAGCGATAAAGAATACCCCTCAATACATATTGCGTCTTGTTGATTATTAATTTCAAAAATAGGCATCAAAAACTCTAATCTTTATGAGATGTAAACAATCAAAAATACAGAGAAATAACAATTTAAAATCTAAAAGCAGATTGGCGAGTTAACAAATAGATAAAAAATGGTGCGCCAACTACTGCCGTAACCAAACCCACCGGGAGCTCTGCTGGCATAATAACCAAGCGCGCGACCAAATCGGCAACGACTAATAAAATAGCGCCTGCAAGCGCGGACAAAACCATTAACTTCTTATGTTCTGGGCCTACAAGTAATCGCATCATGTGCGGAACAACCAAACCTACAAAAGAAATCGATCCTGCCATTGCTACTGACACACCAACCGCAGCGGCCGACAAACATATTAAATGTTTTTTAATTTTTTCCACATCAACACCTAAATATCGAGCTTGTGACTCCCCTAACAAAAACGCATTTAAAGCAACTGCATATCGAGGAAACATAAAAAAACAAATGACGAACACCACGAACACAACTGTAACACGAGGCCAACTAGCCCCATCTAACCCGCCCATTTTCCACAAGCTAATTTGTCGCAACAAATTATTATCAACAACAAATTCTAGCAAACTCGTTACACTACTCGCCAAAGCAGTTATCGCGATGCCTGCCAAAAGCATTGTTGCAACCGATGTTGAGCCAGAAGAATTTAAAAAACCTGACGATGTCACAGAACGGTTTGCCAAACGATAAACAATCCATACCGAAATAATCCCACCAACGAATGCACCGAAAGATACCAACCACAAACCCAATGCCCCAACCAAGAACGCTCCGCCAAAAGCAATAACGACACTTCCACCTGCAGAGGCACCCGCAGTCACGCCAATCAAGCTTGGGTCGGCTAGTGGGTTTCGAAATAACCCCTGCATTGCAACACCGCTAACCGCCAACAAGGCTCCAACTAAAGCAGCAAGTAATACACGAGGTAATCGAATAAGAACAAAAATAGATTCTGACTGTGTTTGTATTGCAGGATCAAAAAGTCCCACGAAGAGCTCATGAACATCAAGAGAAACAGAACCAAACCACAATGAAATTAAAACAAAAAAACACAACAAAAAAACACAATAGAACATTGTATTTTGAAATGAAAATTGACCAATCGACTTAAAATTCATAAGAAGATAATTTGAGGGTGATATTATAAATCAACGCCAAGCCTCGCTTTAATCCCTGAGTTAAAAGCATGCTTTATATCTTTCACCTCAGATACTGTATCCATAACTTCCCTTAACGCAGAACCACCACCCCTACCCGTTACTACAACGCTTTGCTCTTTGGGCCGTTGCCTTATTGCATTAATAATTTCAGCCTCATCCAGATACTGAAACGCCACCATATACGTTAACTCATCTAAAATGACGAGATCAATTTCTGAATCACACAACATTTTTTTTGCAACATTCCATGTTTTAATGGCGGCAGCAATATCACTATCTCTATCTTGTGTATCCCAAGTAAAACCCGTACCCATTTGATAAAACTCAACTTGCGGACAATGGGCACGCAGATACATTTCTTCGCCAGAAAGCTGAACGCCTTTAATAAATTGAACAACACCCACAGTCTGGCCATAGCCTAAAGCACGCATTACCATTCCAAACGCAGAAGATGTCTTTCCTTTTCCGTTTCCAGTTAATAACACTGCCACGCCTTTTTCAATTGACGCAGCAGCGATATTGGAATCAACATTTTCTTTTTGCTTTTCCATCGCTCGATTATGTTTTTTATTTTTTTTATTCATACAATCCTCGAGCAATTAAAACAATGATAAAAATATCAATACAAACATCAATAAAAGTTAGCGGTTAAAATGATATTTCACACCAAGATAACCCGAGCGACCCACCGTGTTATACCCGGGCACATCAACATAATCATTATCAAAAACATTTTCTATTCTACAATAGATATCAAGTCCATCGATGATATATAAATGAGCACTGGTATTAGCAACTCGATAGCTATCGACAGGAATACCACGAAAACCTTCAAAACTTCCCGAATAGCGCCAGCTCGCATTTAATAGGAGCTTCTCACCGAATAGCTGAGCACTCAATCGTACATTACCCACTCTTTTAGGGCGGCCAATTCTCAATGAGCCATCAGCTTCTTCAGCAATATTTCGAGTGTAATTTGTATTCAGGGTAACAGACTGCGTGATTGGCAATTCAATGACAGCTTCAATACCTTTTGAGCGACTAGAGCCATCATCTTGCAAGTAACCGCTGAAGCTTAGATTATCATAATAAATCTTATCTTCTGTTTTCTGATCAAAATATACGACATCAAGATGCAAACCCTGAGTAAAAAACAATTCCACCCCTGCATCATAACCTTTACTTGTTTCTTTTTTTAACGGTTTATCAGTCGCAGGAGATGAAGCAAAAGGACCATTGTTTGAAGCAATTTCATACAAACTTGGCGCTCTAAACCCAGTACTTCCACTACCTTTAAACTTCAAATCAAAACCATCGAACGACAGCACTTTAGCGGCAGTTAATCGATAACTGGTAAATTTACCCACATCGTCATTGTCATCGCGACGCACGCCAAGATTAACATATAACTGATCAACAAATTCCGTTTGAAATTCTGCCAAAAGACCTATTTGTTCACGCTCTTTTGGCAAATTAAATGTACTTTCGAAGCTTTCTTTTTTGTAATCGGCTCCCAACAAAATAGTCAACGGTTCCACAACATCCACACTGGCAACATAAGAAGCTTTGTTAACTTCACTGGTAAAATCAAAACTGGCTGAACCATCGGAAAACTCTTCTCTTAAGATATCATTTTTTTGAAAAGTCAGCTCTTGCGAAAAACTGCCATTATCATAATCGACACCAATCAATTTATTAAATTGGTCGTAGTGATAGGCGCAATCATTACTCACATTATTGCAATCATCATACTGATTTTCGCCAGACGTTTTTCTAACTACAGCCTTGAGCAGCCATTTATCTTCTGGGCTAACAGTTAAGCGCGCATGGTAGGTTGAATTGTCATAACCATCTTTATCTGCTGGATTCAAATCGGATGTCGACGCGTTAAAACCATCCGTTTTATAATCAGCTGCCGATAAATAAAAATCCGTAGACTCATTAGCAACACCTATTTGACCCGATAATTGTTGCGTTCCGTAACGACCCGCTTCTCCGCCAACACTTCCGGAAAAGCCTTCATTGAGCTGCGCTGTAGATATATTTATTACACCACCTGCGTCGGCACCATATATCATGCCTTGTGGCCCACGTAAAACCTCTACACGCCCGATACCATTCGACATAACCTGACCTATCTGAACAGATGTTTGTGGCGTAGACACATCAGAAACATCCATGCCATCAATCAAGACTAAGGTTCGATAACCTTCTTCACCGCGCATCCGCAATGTTGTTTTTTTCCCCACACCACCGTTATTAGAAACATTCACTGCAGGTATTGTTCGCAATACATCTGCGAGAGAATTTGACCCAATCAAAGCAATATCTGCTTCGGTGAGTACAGAAACAGATGTACCAACCTCACGTAGAGGTTGTTCTATTTTCGAAGAAACCACAATGATTTCATCAATTTTATTCGATTTATCATCTTCAGCTTGAACAAATGAGATACTCAAAAGTGAAAGAAGAAAAATTAAAGCGACATTAAAAAACGCAGAGATAGAAAACTTAAAATAATTATTCACGAAAACCCCGAAAGCCAATCAGACTTTATACATAAATACCTCATCAACGAGGCTAGACAATCAAGGGAGGACAAAGACAAACCCGAATGGGAATCACTGAATGTTTCTTTGGTTTTATATATGGCTTTCCGCTTTTGATGAAGAAGCCAAAAATTAAAAATAAAAGAAACAAAAAAGAAAATGCCTTGGATGGTAGCCCTCCGCTCCATCAGTTAACGTTGAACAAGGCTGGTATCGGGCTTATGATTTGCGAATCGTTTAAAGAACACAAAACATTTACCGTTGCGGGGGCAGCGCTAGAATTGAACCAGCTTCCCATTTAACCAATCCAGCTAAAAAAATCTTTAGTAATTGGCACCTTCTTCAAGAGCGCGCAATGTAGAATGCCTGCTCAACATTGTCAAGCATTAGCAAAAATATCATTTATTATTTACGTTCTCTTCAAATAAAAAAAGAGAAGCTTGGCTTCTCTTTTTTTATTTTTACAATGAGTGAATTTTTAAAAAAAACAGCTTTGAACTACACGCTTTCACCGTGCTTTGTATTTTCAGTGCGCTTATACTCTTCTTCTTGAAGTATTCGCCACATCACTTTTCCACTACCCGATTTTGGCAATGCATCAACAAACTCTACAAGTTTTGGAGTTTTATAAGCAGCCATGTTTTCTTTAGACCAGCTAACAATATCTTCTTCTGTCACGTTGCCTTTTGATTTTTCCATCAAAACAATAACGGCTTTAACGGTTTCACCACGGTAAGGGTCTTTACTACCAATAATGCAGGCTTCTTGAACATCAGGATGATGATAAAGTAGTGCTTCAACTTCAGCAGGCCATACTTTAAAACCAGAAGCATTAATCATTCGCTTCAATCGATCAGTAATAAAGAAATACCCTTCTTCGTCCATTTTACCTAAATCACCAGTACGGAAAAATCTGCGTCCATCGAACTCCATGAAAGCTTCTTCGGTGGCCTTTTCATTCCTCCAATACCCCAACATAACCTGAGGACCAGACACAATAATTTCACCAACTTCGCCTTGCGGTACTTCTTTAAGCGTTGCAGGATCAATAATAGCGGCATCTGTTCCAAAAGTTGGCAACCCCAAACATTGGCGTTTTGGACGATACATTGGATTGGTATGAGTTGGTGCAATCGTTTCCGATAAACCATAACCCTCTAAGAAATCCAAACCAAAAGTATCACGTACTTTTTTGGCAACTGCTTCTGGCATTGCTGCACCACCACCACCAATATAACGTAACGAAGTTAAATCAAAACTATCGATGTTTGGACTGCCGAACAAATCAATGATCATTGTTGGGATTGCAGTCCAGTGTGTAATTTTATAGCGTGATACATAACTGCCAGCAACTTCTCGATCCCAGCGTGGCAACATAACAACGGTACTACCAGAAAAAATTGCTGCATTCATTCCGTATTGCATACCAGTTACGTGAAATAGCGGTAAAACAGAAAGTGAAACAGCGTCTGCCGTTAAACCATTTGAATAAGCACCCACTAAAATCGTATGCATAACAGTTTGATGAGTATGCATACATCCTTTTGGAAAACCCGTCGTCCCAGACGTGTATGGCATTACCGCTAGATCTTCTGGTTTTGCCGTATGAGGACCTGCTTTATGATCTTCATTTAAAGCATCCTCCCAACGAACAGCACCAGCAGGAACGTCGTAATTTTCAACCAGTAATGGTTGCATGACAGGTGGCGGAGCGTCTTCTGGGTGAGGATAATTTTTAGGAAGTGAATCTGCGTAATTTCCGACAAGAATATGTTTAAGTTGTTTATCTTTCGGCAAATTATCGCTGGCATTCTTAGCGTAAGTTGCAAGCTCTGAAGCACAAATAGCCACGGTTGCATCCGTGTCTGTAATATAGTGCTGAAATTCTTCTTCACGATTCATTGGATTAACAGGAATTACTACAGCATCTGCACGAAGAATGGCGTAATAAGTAATGACAAACTGAGGGCTATTTTGAAGGTACAGGAGAACACAATCTCCCTTTTTAACACCAGCAACTTTCTGCAACCAACCAGCTAACTTTTCTACATCGCTGTGTAACTCAGAATATGAAATGTCATTCCCAAAAAATTTAATCGCTGTTCGATCTGGAAACCGACGGTTTGTGATATCCAAATTTTCCCAAATACTTGTCTGGGGAAGCGCTGCTTCGCGCGATAAATTTTTTGGCCAAAAATCTAAATAACGTTTATCCACCGTTTTATTTCTCCGTCGCTATTGGGTTTTACCCATAATGAATTCAGTTACATCAAAGCCAGAGCTCTCTCGACATGAAATCACATCTTATCGAATAGATTATCAGATACTGGAATTAAGCTTCTGAGCTTTCCTGAGGTATTACTTTTTATTGTTAGTTACTTATAATTTAGTACTGCAATATCTTCTTGTTTCTTCTCTTATATAACGCTCGTTAACCTACCGGCATCTCTAGAATCAATATGTCTAAAGCGCCCAAGCCTTTTATAATTTGGACTCTATTTACTAGGCCGCGCATTTTACCCTAAAAGTAGCCCTCAACTAAAGGCGTCCGCGCTTCAGATAGGGTAAAGACTAATCAAGATAGGAGAAAACCTCGACAAATCTCATTTAGGAGCAAAACAATCGGCGCTATACCGCGATAACACTTAAGAATATTGCCAAAAACTCTTCAAGATCAGGAACATTCCGTAACCAAACATGTCACAACCGGCTCAAGCAGCTCTATAAAGGCCCGCACTAGGTGCTCGACCTTATTCGCCAGAATTTTGCTTTGACCACTTCTTACTAATAATTTTCAAACTAAAAAGGAAAACATATGATCAGCAAGCAAAACAAATTTCTTCACCTTACTCAAATAGCAGCTTTAAGTGCTGCCATTCTCTCTTCAGGCTTCTTTTCAATGGCTTCAAGTGCTGCTGAACTTAACACACTTGCAAAAAAAGCCATTGAGAGCCCAACACGCTCAGCCGAAGAAAAGGCTCGTGATGCAAACAGAAAACCAGCTGAAACATTAGCCTTCTTTCAACTAGAGCCCAATATGCGGGTATTAGAACTTGTTCCCGGCGGCGGCTGGTATACGAAAATACTTGCTCCAATCTTAAAGGATGAAGGAAAACTCTATGTCGGCGTCGGCACTACCCGTCTTGAGGAAGGCCTGTTAAAAGAGCCAGGTTTTGAAAAAGTCAGCGTGGTTAAAGTTGAATCCGACCTAGTAAGAAAAGGCGGCCCATCTGACGGCACTTTCATGAAGTTTGATGTGAAAGACCTAGATATGGTTTTGACTTTCCGGAACCTTCATAACTTTGCCGAAGGTGGGCGTAACGCGATTAACAAAGCCGCTTTCGATTCTTTAAAACCAGGCGGGCTGTATGGAGTGATTGATCATACCCGTCGTCATAACGAGCCAAAGAACAGCGAGAATGGCCGTCGCATGGACCCAGTGAGAATGATTAAAGAAATTGAAGCAGCAGGTTTTGAATTTGTTGATTTCAGTGATTTACATTACAAACCAAGCGATAAACTAGAACTAGAATTGAGAAAAGAAGGCGTTGCAGGTAAAACTGACCGCTTTACTTTTTTATTCAAGAAACCTTAGTTATTTCAAATAGTTAGGGCAATCTTCTAGAAAACACAGCTATTCATTTTTTTAACGATGATTTAATTGAAAAATGAATAGCCTTTAGAAACAATAAGATAGAGGCTTAACTAAAAGTAAATTATCAGAGTTATTTAGCCTCAGCAATGAGCAAAAATTTCTACACTCCGACCACAATCTTCGAAACTATCCTCCAGTGCTACTCAGTACACACAAAACTTTCAGCAGTCTCTACATCTCCTTGATTGTATCGAGCAACTGAAGGGAAAGAACACACTTTTCGAGTACGCTCCTTAGACCACGTCTTTGGTAATTCAGTATTTTCAGCGTTTACTGAAGCTACCATTTCATCGGGAGCATTGCCCTTCTCTGCCCAATCCATCATGACAGATAATGCATCAAACTGATCTGTAGTCGGCCCACCACTGCAATGATTCATACCAGGTACAACAAACAAACGAGTAAAAAGATTAGCCCTACCCTGATGGTTTTTATTGAGTGTTCGATACCAATTTATTGTATCTTTGACTGAAAACACTCCATCACTGGCTCCGTGAATCACCATCAACTTATTCCCGCTTGAAGATAATGAAGTTAGTTTCTCAGCATCTGGAGGTGTCATAAATTCCATTGCGCTTTCAGTAAAGGTCTCATCTGAAAAATGGATAGCGTTCGCATCTTGATCAAAATCAAAAGATCTTAGAAATTCCAACAAGGTTGGTGGAGATGGGCTGATGTCTCTTAGTGGCGTCATAAAAATTTTTGCCAAAGAACTTGAACCAAGAGCCGCTATAAACGGAAGATTTGCGATTGGACCTTGTACCTTCCATCGCCTCCAATCCGCTCCGTTAATTCCCGCATCAAAAACCCAGTCAGAATAGAGTGATTGGCCTTTGCTATTCACAGGACCAGAGAAGATTTTGTTCAACGCAGTGATTTTGTTATTTGCCAGACAACTCATTTCTTTTTTATTAGCACCTGCAGTTTTCTCATTCACTGATGCCGCGGTTTGGTCAGTACAAGCTAGCTTTGGTAATTCAAAGTGGCTCTGACAAGCGACAATATCATTAACCAAACCATCAGAAACACCGTCTAGGTCATCACAACGCTCTAAGACCTTATCTGCAACAAATGTCATCTCTTCAGTAGTCAGTGCTTTAGCAACATCAGCATTCACTTCTGACAGCGCCTGAATATCCCAAGCATGCTGAATCGCAGCTTTTGGCAAATTAAAGCCAGGATTACCAGCAACAAATCCGTCATATTCTTTTGATAAACGGCTAGCAGCAACCATGGCATGTCGGCCACCGTTCGAGCATCCCATAAAATACGAGTACTCAGGTTTCTTCTTGTAAAAAATTTCAATTAATTCTTTCGCGATCGGCGTTAAAACCTGATTCGCTTTATAGCCATAATCTAAGCGCGCCTCCGGATCACCACCGAAATTAGCGCCGCTGATTAATGAAGTACGAGGATTTTGGTGGCCGGCGTTACTGCTAATCACAGCAAAGTTTTTAGCTAGTGCAGGTATTGAATGATTCAAACTCGACCCTAAAGCTGGAACAACGGCACCATCATTACCCCCATTAGCTTGAAACAAAAATCGCTGGTTCCAATCCACTGGTAAACGCATTTCAAAATCAATACTATAGCTTGCACCGTCTATCTTACTTACTCGCTCATTCACTTTCCCGGTCACGAGACAGTGCTCAGGTAGAGAATACGATAAAGATTTCTTCGTTGAACCCTCTTTAAAACTCCAAACAGCATCAATAATCTTTACTTTTTTACTTCCAAAATTCTGCTTTTCTTTACGAGAAAGAAAAGCAGAGCACTGAGCAACAAGGTTCTTCTTCTCTTTTTTAGCGGCTGAATTACTATCAAACCCTGAAGAAAAAACTGCCGATGAAACGCAAAGACACACAATAGAAGCGAGCAATAATAAAAAATTCGAACTGCGCATAATTATTTGACTCACAAAAAAGGCTAAATAAAAAAAGTAAAACCAGCCGAAAAATAAGCTTTAATTGACGACAAAGACTCGAATAGTGACAAAAGATCCATCGGCAGCCGGAGTAATCGTTCCAACAAATACCCTCTTATTTAACCAGTCGTATTTCCCCTTAGGGGCATGAAAGGTAGGCACGGTTCGAACATAAGGCAAACCGGGTTTCCCTTCTACTGTTTCTGGTCTCGAAATAATTCCCTGATTACGCACAACAATTATCGCTCCATCCGAAGTTTTTATAGAATAAAGCGCATCAACTTCCAAAACACCATCGGGACGAATTAACTGCCAATCGGCTCCCCCCGCCAAAACTTCTCCGGAAATATTAGCTTCATCCACTAGCGACCCAACAAAATCTCCTCCAGTAATAGGGATATATTGCCTTTTTCCATTATCGCTTTCACCCACAACAACTCTACTCCCGATATTTACTTTCAATTCCATAACAAATTGAGTGGTTAATGATTTAACATTTTCATCCATAATTTTTTCAACCGCTAATACATTATTGATAGGAAGTAATATGACTAACAAAGCCAAATAATTTTGCTTGATTACCTTTAACATAAAAATCTCTCATTGAATGTTTTCAAATCACGAAACTACTTTTGTTGTATTGTTATCGGATTTTTTATGTGCATCATTATTATTTGCTGCACTATTCACAGCATCAACACTAAACCCAGCTGTTTGCTTATATTTTGCCGCGATATTCTCTAACTCTTCATGAGAAATAATATCTTGTATATTTTTAAAACCTTCAGGCGATCTTTCTTCGGCCATTTGCATAACCTGCTCAGGGCCATTCTGACGATTTAACAAAACAATTTTTGACGTTGCGGGACGCCTTTCTTCCTCATAAGCTTCGATAGCTTTTGGTGATACGCTATATTTTTCTATCTGTATAGATAATGCTTCGGCATCTAAAATACCTTGTGACGCACCATTAGAACCAATGGGATACATAGGATGTGCCGCATCACCAATTAAAGTCATATTCCCATGAGTCCATTTCGACAATGGATTTCTATCCGACAATGGGAATTCATAGACATGCTCACTGCCGGAAATTATTTTCGGCACATCAACCCAACCGAAATCCCACTCTTTAAAGTGATCGGCGAAAATATCAATAGAGACTTCTTTGTTCCAATCTTGTTCGCTTTTTTTCCAATCCGGCACACTAAGTTCAGCAATCCAATTAATAATTGCTTTTCCCTCTTTATCACCAGATGAACGAGAAAAGTTTTCAATTTGAGTTGAATCTTTTGAGAGAACTTTTGTAATCGGATAAGCAACAAACTTACAATCTTGATGGCCTGCCATAAACATTGTGCGGCCGTCGAGAAATGGTTCAGCCAGCGTTACGCCCCGCCAAAGAATTCGTCCACCGTAAATTGGATCGCCTTCATTGGGATAGAGTTTTTTTCTCGCTGTTGAATGAATGCCGTCGGCCGCAACAAGACAAGCGCCCTCTTCAACCACACGGCTTTCGCCACCTGATGCATTTTTAGATAAAAATGTTGCTCGAATACCGTCGTCAGTATTTTCCCAGTCAATTAATTTGTGGCCGGTAATGACGTTTTCTTCGCCAATCGCCTCTTGCACTGCTCGAAAAAGCGTCATCTGCAAGTCGCCGCGATTAATAGAATATTGAGGAAACTGATATCCAGCTTCAATCCCACGTGGCTCAGCCCAAATTGGCTGTCCATGTCGATTGTAATAATGAAGGGCTCCGGTTCTCACTGCCACTTCATCAAGTGCTTCGTTTAGTCCAAGATCAAACAATACACGAACAGAATGAGGAAGAAGATTGATGCCTACGCCGAGCGGTTTGATTTCCGATACCGATTCGTAGACTTTGACTGGAATGCTCTGCCGATTGAGTAACAACGCTAAAGTGAGGCCAACGGGCCCTGCACCAGCTATAAGAACAGGCTGTTGCATAAACGAGACCTTTATCTTTTTTATGTGGATTTAGTAATGAATAGACTGACTCGGATAAGCCTAAGAAAAATGCATGATGCATTTTGACAAATGACGCGTTTCCGAACAGAAACGCGAATGATAAATGAATTAGTTTGTTAGTTACACAAATAAGTTATTGGTGTGGCTTTTGGAACAGTGGGAACACTGCTCCAAAACCGATCAAAACTACTCCCAGCCAGATTTTGCACCCAAATCTAAATTAAACATAATCGCTTCAATATCACGGATATTTCCGCCATCAACCACTTTGAACAACTCGGCGATATAAAGGCTTCTAGGTATTTTACGAGTATCCACTCGCGGTTCTCCATTTGGGCTGTCGATATCCGATGGCCCCCAAGGTCCTGGAGCAACATCAACATCTCCTGGAATATCGAAATATCCCCAGATTAAGACTAAGCCTCTCTCCTCATCCACTACGGCTACTCGACGATCTCGAACATCGGTAATGTAATTAAACCGATGAAAGCCGATAGGACATGGTTCAGTTTCTGGATTTTTGTTCTTAAGCAGTAACACGCCATTCTCTCGGCGATTACAATAAGGATCCATCGGAACACCTTCATCTGTGCTATTTGCAATGCCGTCAAAATAAGCATGGCCAATACGAACAAGTTTTTCACGAGAAAGCGGATTCTCAACCGCCTGCTCATAAACTGGGTTAGGCTCGGTTAGCGAGTGACGATAGATAAGACGGTTTCGAGTATCTGGGCGAGATAGTAAATGTTCTGCTTCTGAAACTTTTCCATCAGCAAACTTCAAACGCACAGCCAGCAACAGAGAATCTTCCTGCTCTTTAAATGCGCCAAAAAAGACAGCTTCATTCAAGCTTGAATCAATAAAAACTTGCTGATAGCCGCCCTGATCTGTAATTGTTTTCCAAACACCTTCTCCCGGTTTTACGTCAACACCATTTTCCGTCACTCGAATATCTGGAGCTAAAAGATCAGCCGGCACTTTATGCTCAACCAAACCCTTCACGTAGTTATTCACTTTAGAAGAAATACATTTACGATCGCACTCAGCCATATCGACTTTGTCTGTGGAAATAGCTTCCTCAACCGTTGAAGTACTTTCACTTTGTTTCTCTGAACAAGCGGCTACGCCAAAAATTAAAAAACAAAAAATAAACAAAGACTGAAGACTTTTAATTTTATTAAAATATTTCATTTTATATCTCTTAATTAATGACAGGCAAAATGAGCGCTGAAGGATATTTTTCATCATGATAAACACTCACAACCGGAGCTGGGCTTACTCTAGGCGTTGCACGCTTATCCGCAAAATTTATCGTCACTCGTATTTGATGACCTTTCTTAAACAAGTAGGACATCACAAAGAAATCAAAATCAACTTCGACTATTTCACCTGGAGTCAACGGTTGAACCGATTCCTCTGTGAAAGGATGCCAAGGTAAACCTAAATTATTATAAGGTGCTGCTTCTGTTTTTCTGAGTGACGCACGAAGACGGCCTTCTACCGTGTAATAACGATGTGTACCATCTGGCGCCAAATCATCTATTCGCGCAATCACATCCGCATCGGTTGCTGTTGTCGATAAAAATAATTTCATTTGTGGATGGCCAGTAATTTGAATATCACTTTCCAAAGGCGCCGTTTTAAAAACAAGGCCCTTATCCCAAAAATTATCGTTATCTATTTCATAATCCACCGTCAGTTTTGTCGACTTTTGATCTCCAGTACTCGCTCCCGTATTTAAAGAACCCTCACCCAAATAAAAGGGCGTTAATTCTTGATTAGGTAGCGGCCACTGCTTTGCCGTTTTCCAACCGTTATTTTCTTCAACATTGTAAGTGTAATAGGTAACGGGGTCTTCTTTCATAATGCCGTTATCAACGTCTTTTAACCAACGATCAAAAAAACGCAATTCTTCTACTAAAATATCGAAACCCGTTTCTTTTTCAACGGTTGTCCAATCACAATGCGTTGCGGGACCAATAATTATTTTTCTTGGATTATTCACATTATTAAACGTGAAGTACGGACCGTAACCTGGACCCTCTTCATCTAGATTCGCTGCTGAATAAATCGCGATACCCGATTTCTCAATCGTTTCTTTGTGAGGATAAGGAGAACTTTTTATCCACCATTGATTATCAAAGTTTGCTGCTTTACTGTCTTTAAAAGGCGTATAGCCAGCCGTTTCAATATTATTTTCATGCTCAGCAATCGCTTGCATCATTAAACTTTTATCTTTATCGCTATCAACAGGCACTGACATTTTATCTCGATCTGCTCGAGAAGGACCGCGCATAATACGTGTCGGTACGCCCTCAGGTGGGGAAATCCCTCCGGCCGATGCAAATGGATAAACATCCCATTCACAGCTCATTGGAAAAACCGCTTTTAAACTGGGCGGCGCAACAGTTAATGCTTGCATCTGACTACCGCCAGTAGCAGAACAACCCCACATACCAATATTGCCGTTGCTCCATTCCTGCTTTGCTAACCACTCTGTGACATCGTAAGAATCCATCCGAGCTGCATCTTGCCATTCGCCGCGGTTGTATCCTTGATTCGTACCAAAACTTGAAAACAAACCACGAAAATCCACAATCGCCACGTTATAGCCGTATTTCACTAACTTAGCTGCTTTACCCGGATAACGCTCTCCCGTTAAACCACCGGCATAATTTCTACGATTGTATGGCGTGTGCATCCATAACACCGGAAATTTTTCATCGACGACCTCACCATTTTTAGTAGGTCGAAAAATATCAACCGCCAATCGAGTGCCGTCACGCATGGCAACATATTCTGACGATAAGTCATAACCATCAAAACGTTCTTCAGCATAGCCTTCATAAACGCCCGGCTTTGAGATTTTTTGTACTTCTCTTTCACTCTCCACAACGGTATTTTTTTCCGGTGGCGCTTCACTACAACCGAGCAAAGCAAGACTGACAACAAACAACGCTGAAGCTGTATATTTACAAGGGTTTAACTTTGAGATTTCTATAAAGTTTTTCATGTTTTTTATCTCTTTAAAAAGATCCTTTATTTTCATTATTATTTAAAACTTTTAATTCCAAATAATTTTTAGGGTATCGATTGATTAACGAATACCTTGCCACGCAAGACGTTCTACTGAACCCGGATCATTGACAAGTTCAGGACTATTGCTAAACAACATTGTCGATCTGTTCTTAGAATCATAAGGTTTCCACTTAGCGAGCATGTCATTATTTGGATTACCCGTTCTCGCAAAACTCATCCATGTTTCACTCATCACAGCAGACAATTGAACCGCATCTGGGCCGCCACCAGTGAAAGCATCACTCAGTTGGGCGTTATTAAATACAAACGGAATTTCAAGTGCATGGCTCGCTCTTAGCAAACCATTCCAAACCGGCGTTTCCCAATCGAAACGATACATATAAATAGGCGCTGCTTTCTTTTTACTTTTTCGTTCTGCTAATCGAATTGAATCCATTCTGTAACGATCATCGGCAAGTATGAGCAATAAAATGCCACGTAAATTTTCTTCAGGGTATTGTTTTTGATAAGTCGCAATTAATTCGTCTGCCTTATCACCCGCAAACGGTTTTACCTGCGCTTTCAGCATTTTCATATCAATCGTATCGAGTGCTTTATTTGGCGAAATAAATAAAGCCATTTCATGCCGATTGGTTCCAATCATCACGGGAATATCAATAGATTCTTGCGGCGCTTCCGGATCAAAGGGCGAATGCGGTAATGCATCACAAACTACTGGCGACCAACCATAGCGATCAAAAAATGGCGCGCTCTCAGGCAACTGAGCGACTGTTTTTCTTTCTGCCACACCTTGTGCAGCAGCAATTTTTTCAAAAGGAATCGCTAATAATTTATCGGTTTGATCCGCTGTTAATCCTAACTCTTCCATTAAAATTTTTGTTCGAAGCGTGGCAATTTCTTGTGTAGGGAAACGCAATCCTGGTCCACTTTGAATAATTGCTCGATGGAAAAGACCTTTCGCAGACGGCGTTGCTAACAACGTCGATACTTTTCTCCCTCCACCTGATTCGCCAAAAATGGTGACGTTATTTGCATCACCACCAAATTGCTTAATATTGTCTCTCACCCATTCTAGCGCTTGTACCGCATCTAACATGCCTGCCATACCAGAGTTTTTATATTTATCGCCATACTGGTCTTTATTTAACGGCGATAAATTTAAATGTGCTAAAGCACCGAGACGATGATTAATCGTAACAACCACCACATCACCGCGACGACATAAATTAATACCGTCATAAAGGCTTGATGCACCACTACCGGATGTAAAACCACCACCGTGCAACCAAACCATAACCGGACGGTTGGCTTTTTTCCCAACGCCTTTTGACCAAACATTGAGAAACAAACAATCTTCCGATTGAGGTTGAGCCGTTAATGGAGCAAACAAAGCACTCGTAATTCTTGCATCAGCCAGTGGACGACCCGCGCCAGCTATTCCGCCCGCTTGTGGAGCCATATTGCCAAACTCTAATGCATCACGTATTCCATCCCATTTTTCGACAGGCTGCGGAGGAAGAAAACGATTTTCACCGCCGGTATCCGCACCATAAGGAATACCGCGATAAATTCTGACACCATCAGCAATCGTCCCGCGAATCTTTCCTGCAGTAGTTTTAACAATTGCTTTTGGGTTATTGTCCGGAAGTACTTTTGCTTCAGACTGATTTGACCAAGTCGCTCCAAGCCCTAAACCTGTTCCGATTAAACCCGCAGTCGACACACTGCCTTTTAGAAAATGTCTTCGTGTAGATTTTGATAAACTCATGAACACCTCAATAATGACGAAATAAATAATTATTTTTATGTGTTTTGTTGGCTCTGCAGCAATTATTAGATCTTTACATTTATTCTTATTAGTTTGTTATACAAACCATTCTGCCGAATATACCAAGTAGAAGTCAACCAACAAAATCAGGCTGGCTGAAAAACACAATTGGCGCTAAAGTAGTCACCCTGTTTCGTCAGTTGATATATAAAGTAGCTAAGTTTGAAACACTTCAAAGAAGAAATAAAAAGGAGGCTGACATGTCTGACACTGGTCATAAGCACGAAAAAATGAATTATGTTGAATTCCCAGCAAAAGACTTAGCAGGAACTAAATCTTTTTTTAGCCAAGTGTTTGGCTGGACCTTTACAGATTATGGCCCCGAGTACACAGCCTTTTCCAATGAAGGGCTCGATGGTGGCTTTTTTCAATCCGACAAAAATGTAACGACAAAAAATGGCAGCGCCTTAATCGTTTTTTATAGCAAAGATCTAGAAGCGACATTAGACAAAATCGAATCTGCTGGCGGCTCAATCATAGAACCTATTTTCTCTTTTCCGGGTGGAAAACGTTTTCACTTTACTGATCCCAGTGAAAATGAATTTGCCGTGTGGTCTGAATAATCATGAAAATATGGGTGGACGCGGACGCTTGTCCGACGGTTATAAAAGACATTTTGTACAAAGCTGCCAATCGCGCAAAAATTCAAACCACACTCATCGCTAATCAAGGGCTTAAAACACCACCTTCCCCTTATATTTCATCTGTACAAGTCAGCGCCGGGTTTGATGTTGCCGATGATGAAATTGTGAAACGTACCAAAAAAGGAGATCTCGTTATTACCAGCGACATCCCACTGGCAGCTGAAGTCATTGATGCGGGAGGCTTTGCACTTAGCCCTCGAGGTGAATTGTATTCAACAGAAAATATCAAAGCGCGTCTCAACATCCGAGACTTTATGGATACCATACGCTCCAGCGGTGTGAATACTGGCGGACCTTCAGCGCTAAACCAAACTGATCGCCAGAATTTTGCAAATCATCTTGATAGACTGATTACTAAACATCTACGCACCGCAGAATAATCCAGGGCAAATACAAACTTGATAAAAATAAAGTACCATTACGCACCTAAGAATAAATCATTAGTTCCTATTAGATATACTTGACACATGCTGCAAACGCTTCATTAATATAAGACTTCGCCTCAATAAACCTTACAAAAATATACCTTCTTTTGTTTTTTTTCGTTAACATGCTCGATCAGTACTTCGACCGGAACGCGTATTATTGAGCAAGTGAGATTTTAAAATAACAATAGAAAATACTCTAAATAACCCCACAAAATTGAACACCACTCGTACAGTATGACGAATTGTAAAATGATGTGGTATTTGCTCTTCTGAGTAGAGACAAAATATCAATGCTTGCGTAGTATCCACGACCAAGTGCTATGAATTAGGTCTAAACACTTTTCTTAAAACAATATTAAAAAACTTAAAGGGTAAACACTATGGGAATGATGTCAGAATTTAAAGCTTTTGCAGTCAAAGGTAATGTGGTCGACATGGCCGTTGGTATTATCATTGGTGCAGCATTTGGAAAAATCGTTTCTTCATTCGTTGGTGATGTGATCATGCCACCGATTGGCTTATTAATGGGCGGCGTAGATTTTAGCGATCTAGCATTTGTCCTAAAAGAAGCCGTAGGCGAAGCACCCGCTGTTGTCATCTCCTATGGTAAGTTCATTCAAGTTCTAGTTGATTTCATTATTGTTGCCTTTGCGATCTTCATGGCAGTAAAAGCGATGAATTCTTTGAAGAAAAAAGAAGAAGAAGCACCTGCAGCTCCACCTAAACCTTCAAACGAAGAAGTATTGTTAACAGAAATCCGTGATCTACTTAAAAAGTAAATCATAGGCTTTAGAGCTTCTGAGGTAACAAAAAAAGCCGCCGTATAAGATTCACTTAACGGCGGCTTTTTTGTGTACTATTAATTACTTCACAGTAGACTATTTTTGACTAGCCAAATATTCATCGTATGTACCCTGAAAATCAATTAGTTTTTTGCCTTTGATTTCAACAATACGTGTCGCCAATGACGAAACAAACTCTCGGTCGTGAGAAACAAAGATTAACGTTCCATCGTAATGCTCCAATGCCAAGTTTAAAGCCTCAATAGATTCCATATCCAAATGGTTTGTTGGCTCATCCATTAACAGAATATTTGTATCCTGCATCATTAGCTTACCAAACAACAATCGATTTTTTTCTCCACCGGAACACACTTTCACTTTTTTCAAAAAATCATCAGCCGAAAATAACAAGCGCCCTAATGTTGCCCTAACAATTTGATCATCATGACTGGGTTTTCTCCACTGGCTCATCCAATCAAACAAATTTAAATCGACATTAAAATCATCAGTACTATCTTGCGGACAATAACCCAGCGTTGAGTTTTCTGACCACTTAATAACGCCTTCATTTACCGCCAACTCATTCATCAAACAGCGCAACAACGTTGTTTTTCCTACACCATTCTCTCCTAATATTGCTAGACGTGACCCCGCATCTAAAATCAGATTGCCTTTATCAAATAATTTCTCTCCGTCAAAACCATGACCAACATTTTCTAGAATTAATGCCTGTCGATGTAATTTTTTATCTTGCTTAAAACGAATATACGGTGTTACACGACTCGATGCTTTTATGTCATCTAATTTTATTTTTTCGAGCTGCTTAGCACGCGACGTTGCTTGTTTTGCCTTAGAAGCGTTCGCCGAAAAACGGCTAACAAATTGTTGTAAATCCGCTATTTGTGCAGATTTTTTAGCGTTTTCACTGTGTAAACGTTCTTGGGCCTGAGTCGCAGCCGTCATAAAGTCATCATAATTACCCGGATAAACTCGCAATTCTCCGTAATCAATATCCGCCATGTGCGTGCAAACAGAATTTAAAAAATGGCGATCATGAGAAATAATAACCATCGTACTTTTACGCTCATTCAACACCGACTCTAACCAGTGAATGGTATTAATATCTAAGTTATTTGTTGGCTCATCGAGCAGCAAAATATCAGGATCAGAAAACAACGCTTGCGCTAAAAGAACCCGCAACTTCCTACCCGGTGCGATTTCACTCATCGGCCCAAAATGCAGGTCAACTTCAATACCTGCACCGATTAAGAATTCTCCAGCGCGACTCTCGGCAGTGTAACCGTCCATTTCAGCAAATTGTACTTCCAAATCCGCTACGGCCATGCCCTCTTCTTCTGACATTTCTGGTAAGGCGTAAATTCTATCCCGTTCTTGTTTCACTCTCCAAAGCTCTGTGTGCCCCATAATCACAGTATCAATCACACTAAACTCTTCAAACGCAAACTGATCTTGACTCAGTTTACCAATACGCTCGTTCGGCGTTATTGACACATTTCCAGCTGATGGCGTTAATGATCCATCGAGAATTTTCATAAATGTCGATTTACCGCAACCATTTGCACCAATTAATCCATAACGGTTGCCACCGCCAAATTTTACAGAAATATTTTCGAACAAAGGCTTAGCGCCAAATTGCATGGTGATGTTTGCAGTCGTGATCAAGGGAATACCTGAATGAGTTGTTTGTTTATGTGTATAAGGAAGAAAGATCTACCAATCGGGGTCGCGTACTATACGGACTTTCGCCATATAGGTCGAGAACAGCCAAACGATAATGAACATACAAACATCAAACACTGATATCTTCACACTCCTCAAAACCGCTTTAAAACCTTTATAAAACCCACCGGCACTGTACATATGAGCAAATGAACTGAATCTGCACAAAAACAACCTCAACTGCATAATCAGCAAGTTAAATGCGCAACTTAAAAAACTCAAATAAATTCAAACAGTTAAAGGGAAGTGTCGCGCCATTCTCTCGACATTATCCCGCTAAGACGGTTTAATGCTCAAAATCCGTAATAAACCTACTACGGCTTCATAATTACGGATCAGTATTTACAAAAGAAATAACTTCTAGAAAAACAAAAAGATAAGAGAGATTTTGGAGCTGTAAGAATTGCGTGTTATACCGCTAAGGCTGCAAAACTACGAAATACGAACATTAACCCGCCACGGCGGTGTAAGTCTATTATACCGCTGCGCCGTTATAATAAGCGTTAGCAAATAATGAAATATAGAGCCGAATTTAAGAATGAAAAAGAAGTGGCAAGTTTCTTTAGCTACTTCCTGAAGCAGTTGCCATCCAGAGCAGATGGCCGAACTACTTTTCATGTTGAATCTGCCATGTTTGCTCAGTTTATCTTGAATTCCCTTGGGGCTGGCCTTTGGAGCTATCCGGCAACAGTTGTGTATGATGACAAGCCGGATTTTGAAATTTATTCGAGCAAGGGTTCCATCGGCGTAGAAATTACCGAACAAAAAAACAAAAATTATGGCCACGCTTTGTCTCTGCTGGAAAATAGCGATGGGTTTCTGGAAAAAAGTGATTTCGAATATAGCGACAGTGAATCGAAGATTAAGGGCCGCGAACTAGCCCGCCTAGTTTCAAAAAAAGAAATTACGGGCCCTCCAAGCATGGGGCTAAAAGAAGAAAGAAACTGGGTTATAAGGACCGTGAGTACAGTATTGGAGAAATGGAAAAAGTATATTAATTATCCTAGGTATAAAGAGTATGACCTTAATATTCTGGTGATTTTTGACGTTCGGCCAGAATCTCCAATATTTGATGATCTAACTGATGAAATGAAAAATGAGCTATTTTCATTGGGCAATAAAACCGAATTTTCACAAATTATTTGTATTGATAGTAAGTATGTAACCATTGATCTGATGAATAGAAATTTTGTCGTGGAAAATTGCTAACAATGCAAATCAGTCTGACGGCTTTTCCGTCAAAAAAAATCGTGCGGAGAGTGCCCTCAAATTAAATTAGCAGACCTAATATTTACGTAGGAACGCGAAAATTAGAGTTCATTTTAACTTAAAAAATAACATGTAGGTTTTTCTACAAACTCGTTATATTTACATACACTGGGGATTATCAAATGTATAAATTAGCTATCTTGTCTATTTTAATGTTCGCGTCGACGTCAAGTTATTCGTGGGAAGTGAGCGAAGGCGTTACAATTAATGAACTGGTGCAATGGGAAGGTTCCAGCTTCCTCGTGGTTAGACTTTCAAGCGATAACACCTACCATGCTCCACTCGTAGACAAAGAACTATATTCACTCATACTTAGCCTGTACATGTCTGGCCGATCCTTCACCATTTATGGCTATGATTTGGCTGAAAATATTAATGGTTACGGTGATTCTCATAAAATACACCGCATAAATGCCAACTAAATATAACAAAAAAGTCAACCGGAAAAACTGGCGTCAGCTTGAAAAACAGCTAACATCAGTTTCCCAGTTACTTTGGCGTTGAGACTGTAGGAAAACTTGTGGATAACTTTTCCGTCAAAAAAAATCGTGCGGAGAGTGCCCTCAAATTAAATTAGCAGACATAAACAGACCTAATATTTACTTAGGAACGCGAAAATTAGAGTTCATTTTAACTTAAAAAATAACATGTAGGTTTTTCTACAAACTCGTTATGCAGCTATCAGATATCGGAGAATCTAAATGGCGAAAATAACTGGGCATTGTCTCTGCCGAAAGATCTCCTTTCGTATCCCGGACGATTTGGAGTATGCGGTTTACTGCCATTGTTCAGAGTGCAGGCGTTTTTCTGGATCAATTTTTTCAGTGACAGGTGGAGTTAGATCAAACAAAGTAGATATTTTAAACGGTAGTGAATTAATTAGTCGTTACATAAAAACAGACCAATCCACAATGTGTTTCTGCTCAGACTGTGGGTCTAGTTTGTTTGTTGAAAAACCGATGCGGTCTATGATCCACATTCGATTCGGAGCCTTAGATAGTATGCCTTCTTTAAAGCCGCAGGCACATGTTTTCGTGGGCTCAAAAATACCATGGTACAAAATTACAGACGAACTTCCGCAGTTCGAAGAAGCGCCATAATGAAGATGCTGTATAACGCTTTGTTATGCATAAGGAAGCAGTTTCTATGAAAATGAACTATTTTGTATTTGGAACAAATAATAAAGAGGATTCTATTCGCTTTTATGATTCTCTTTTTGAAGGAAGTGGTTTAAAAAAAATATCTTCTAAAGATCGTATTACCTTTTGGGTCAAGGATGATTTTATTTTCGCTGTAGCTGAGCCATTCGATGGGAAACCAGCTACAGACGGTAATGGTACAATGGTTGGTTTTAGTTTAGGTTCTCCAGATGAGGTAAAGAGAGTATATGAGAAAGCACTCGAGCTAGGAGGTTTGGACGAAGGAAAGCCAAAAGCACGGAATGGGCGTTTTTCAGCATACGTAAGGGACTTAGACAAAAACAAAATATGCCTATTCGAATAAAAATGCATAACAAAGCAACCAAACGGGATAATTGTTTCGCTGCGCTTCACAATTGCTCCTTCTTGTGGCGTTGAGACTGTATAAAAACTTGTGGTGAACTTTTTCGTCAAAAGTGAACTCACCTAATCTTGATGCGATTAATTATCAGCATGAAAATAATAATAGACCTACTTTAAAAATGTTTGGTGGATCTCTCGAGCTAATCATAAAAATAAAAAAGGGCACTATGGATACTCCTGCAGCTGGTCAAGCCGATGAGAAATACCTGCTTCTTGATGAGCACACATTGTTTGAATTGGAGATATTTGATTCTGAAGAAGGCGCAAGCCTTTTTCAGTTCTGTAATCTTACTCGTACTCAAGGTGGCGAACTGGCCTTAAAACAACGTATGCAACAACCGTGGGCTAATGGGTTCCGCATAGGTGAAACGCAACGCTCAATCAACTACATCATTAAAAACAGAGAGTTATTCGATAAATTTGATCTAGGTAATCTCAGGTTTATCAGTGGCAGTGTTGGTACTTATCTGCACGCACCCCTACCGATTATTGACCATAATAGTTTTTTGGAATTCACCTACGGGGTAATTGAGCTTTATTCAAGCGATGCCTATCATGTTTCCAAAATTGCGAGGGGCGTTTTATTGACACGTAATTTGATAAATGCACTTCGCGATTTTCTTCGTCAGTTTGATCTTGCTTCCCCAGTAGGTGATCTGGCACCTCTACTAAGTGAAGCGAAAGCTATAGTATTTGATAGCCCTTTATCTTCTGTTGATGAAGAAGCCTCAGGCTTTGGATTTCTAAAACTGTGGCGAGGATTGCGTCTCGATCAAAAATTTCGAATTCATGAAGTCGAGAATATTGAACGGCTTCTGTCGTTGGCTTATGAAATTGATGCACTCATCGCCATGGCCGACTGTACCCAGCAGCATAATTTAATCATGCCGACTGTTGACTCAGGACCCATGCAGATTCACGCTGAGGGTTTGGTGCATCCTCTTCTTCAAGATGCAGTTGCCAATTCAGTCGAGCTTGACCAACAACACCGCGGCCTGTTTTTAACAGGACCCAACATGGCCGGTAAAACAACCTACCTACGTGCTTTTGCAACTGCCCTTTATCTAGCTCATCTCGGAATGGGAGTGCCAGCCAGCCACTTCCGTTTTACACCTATAGAGCAATTAATCAGTTCTATTTCCTTGTCTGATAATTTGCACGGTGGCGTGAGTTATTTTCGTGCAGAAGCGTTACGGGTCAAAGATGTGGCCAGAGCAGTCAAAGCAGGTTATCGAGTTGTTGCGATTATGGATGAACCTTTCAAAGGTACCAATGTAAAAGATACGCTGGAAGCCTCGTACGAAATCCTGACACGCTTTTCGGCAACCTGTAATCTACTATTCATGTTCTCATCACACCAGATAGAATTGGCGACAAAATTACGAGGGCCAATCGCTTTACGATACTTTGCTGCCATTGAAACTGAAGAGCGACTACGTTTTGATTACCGGCTGCGTACCGGTGTCGCCACTCAACGCATTGGTATGCGCGTGTTAAGAGAGGAAGGCGTCTTCGATCTTCTCGATAATTCCCAATAGTCTTATCCCCCCACTCTAGCAATAAGACTTTTATTCATAGAGTCTTTTTTAACTGACCATATCCAAATATGTGAATAGAATAATTGGGATAAGACAATAATTTTAATAATTTCACTTTTACCTGGTACTGCCACACTTTAATGGGCAGTCAATTATTTTATTTCGATAAGCGTAATTATCAGTAGTCCTTCGTCACATCGACAACTCTCCTTTTTGACTCATAAAAAAATGTAGACAGTTGGTTCTTAAAACTATCTATAATCTCGCTAAGTAGCACCATGAAGTTAATCCAGATAACGTATTTGAGGCAACCCTAAAATACCACTCGAAGATTTTTCTACTTAAAAATATCTCTTCAAACTATTGACGGATATAGGATCCAATCTTGAAGAAATACTAAAGTATCTGAAAACTGTTTAGCTAGACTGATAGAGATATAAAAGATCAAAGAAGAAAAACACGCACTCTCTTAAAAGGAACAATCTATTATAAAAAGATAATGAAGACGTCAGCATGGTTCACCTGCTGGATTCTTATAAAATGCAACTATTATGGAGCATTTATTGGAACCTGATAAAGATGTAACTTTAGAAATCATTTTCTAAAATATTATAAAATGTAAATATTATGCTGAGACTCCTTGATAAAAATTTGATGTCATTGACACAATAAGATTTTAGTACTTTCCGTGAAAATTCAGATAAATTCTATTGCATTGTTACTCTTGGTTACAAAATTATTAATAAGCATTTCTGAATTTCAGGATATAAATACATGATTAACTCATAGTGTTGACAGTAGTATTCAATTACCAATAACATTCGACCAGAGTCTGAGATCGAATTTATTATTTTATCGAAACCTAGTCATCATTTTTTCATGACAAAACATGCCGCCCTATTTCTAAAGGACATAAGACAGAACTACTCAGTACTTTTTAGCATTCAATAATAATATAAATAAAAAATAATCGTTATGCGCAGACACCTTCAATTAAAAAACTTAAAATTTTTTATTCTCATTTATTTTGTTGTCCAGTTCTCAGCGGTAAGTCATGCGGATGAAGAGTATTCTCGTTTAGACTCGTTAATTTCTGTTGCGGGCTTGGTATTTCAAGGTACTGTTGTTGAAAAAACTTCAAGGTTGACCGAAGGTGAAGGTCCTCCTATGCCATATACATTTATTACATATAAAGTTGATCGCGTTTTTAAAGGCGCTATAGACGGAGATACCTTTATTCTGCGTTTCGCTGGTGGTCAAATTAATGAAAGTGAATTTCTTACTTCTTTTGATTTTCCTTTAATGGATAAGGGAGATACCGATATTTTATTAGTTGCGGACAACAACGTATCTGACTGTCCGTTAGTGGCCTGCTCGGAAGGCCGATATCGATATGTCGATGGCTTAATGTTCAATGAAGCAGGGAAAACGATACTAGTTAACGAGCAAGGTGAGTTAACCACAGGCCCAGCAGTTGACCTCAAAGAATTTAATACCTATCAAGCATCAGAAACCATATCACTGAGTTATACTAATGACTTACTTGAAGGAGAAGAAATCTATTCTACAGTCGATGAATATCGCAACCTAGAAACCATTGAAGGAACATCGCTGGATATTGCAACCTTTGGTGTTATCGTTGAAGACTCGGTAATCAAGGTAAGCAACCTAGAAGGCTATCAACAACCACCTCCGGAAATTAGCGCCGATCCAAACCAAGCAATACATCAAAATGCTGAAGAAGTTGTTGGCACCGTGCCAGTTTCACCCGACTTTACGCTTGAAGACTTTGCATTTGAGGACTCAACAGAATCAAGCGGTGTTAACAATGATGATACGCTTCAAGCTCAAACATCCTTATCTGTAATTCCTGCAAAAATCGATATTCAAGAAGTGACCAAGAACAAGCCAGCAATTCAATATCCAGTAAGCACAACTAAGCCTAAATCGTCAGGGTTTGGCACCTATTTCATAGTGCTGCTGGGGCTAATTATATTTAGCCTGACTCTTTTAATAGGTTTTAAAAAACACATAAAAAATAAAGCTCTAAACTAAAAGTCACGAAATCACACGCCAAACAATAAATTTTTTTAGACTAATTGCTAGATTAATTTCTTCTTTTAAACACAAAAAATATATTTTTCCATAACAGAAAAACCGGAGCTCAATAAATGTTTAAAAAATACCATTCTAAAATTGCCTATGCTTTTCTGCTAAGCCTATTGTTAGGTACTTCCTTTTCAGCGCACAGTTACCGACAAATTGAATGCCAAGGAGATGGTTTCAAGGAAAAAGTAAGATGGAAGCTGCCCCGCTCGAATGGAATTATGAATATCAATTTTACCAGCCACCTTACAGGTAAGCACGTCGGCTCGCTTTATCGGGCGACCTCTGCGATAAATCAAGGGCCAGCCGCCGTTAAAACTCTTATATATCCACTACGCACACCAAATCAAAATGCAGACATATTCCGAAGGGAATCGTTATCTCGTAACGGAAGAAATGATATCTATTTTTACAATGTCACCTTTAGAACTGACCCCAAATCGAATATGCAGGTAGTTGATACCAAAAGAGCAGCGACCACTTGGCTACAATACGACTGCAAGAAAGGTAATGCTCGCATTAAAGAAGCCGACATCGGACTTAATATCTTTGCGGAGATACTAGCGAGAGGACCTGTTCTGTATGGCTATCCTGATGATAGCTTAAAAGACCTAGCTGTTAAATCCATATACTGGCCTGAAACGATAGGTCATGAAATGGGGCATGCACTAGGCTTGGCCCATACAGAAAACACTTACAGTGCAATGGGGGTTGGGGCACATCATTTTATCCATAATGGAAAAACGCCTTATTTTTATTTTGGAGAGGATGCTTCCAACGGTTTGATTGGTCTTTATCAACGTAAAAATAAAAACATGGAAGATCTTGGAGTAACAACTTTTAGATTCTCTAAAAAAATCGACAGCGGTCAGGAAGCTCCAAATAAATATTACGCACGGTCTGAACCTATTCGATTAGAAGAGGGAATCTTTTTTCGGACTCCGGATGGCCTAGAAGGCTCATACATGTATAGTGATGCGACTCAGGTTAAGATTGCTTTTGGCCTTGAGAACAATGGTGAGAATAAACATCGGGCCCGAGTGAAATATTACTTCTCGCAGGATAAAACAATCAACAGCAATGATACGTTATTGAAAACAATGTATTATACCCTCGGCAGGAATACCGTTTATTATCCCAAAGAAACGCTTCAACTCCCCAGCTGGTTCAAAAGCAACCGCACTTACTATTTAGGTGCTGTTATCGATACAAATAATATTGTCAGTGAGTTTGAGAAGAAAAATAACACTGCAGTCATACCCATCCATCGACTATCATATCTTACGAGGTAATCCATCTCTAAGTCTCAGCAATAACCTTTAGCGCCAAGTGAATACTTGGTGCTAACAAATCTAATATATTCAAATCTAGCATACTAAAAAAACAAAAGTTCACACTCAATAAACATTATATTGAATAGTTAACAATGGCACTAAATCGCTTTTAGAAAACACTCGTGAAAAAAATAAAATACAGAGTGCATATGCTAAAATTTTCTACAAACTCATTAGGCAAATCGAGGGATTTATGTCCGTACACTTAATTGGATCAAATAAATTAGAACCTGCTTTTGGAAGCGAAAGTGGTGAATCAGAGAGTCTAGATTTTGAAAATTGGTTATTAGCCGCTGGAAATGCAATACCACTGTTCTGGTTTTTTATTTTTAAATCTTCGGACTTAAAATTTCATCCCATTAATCATGATGAAGAAGAAGCAGGAAGCTGGGAAGCGCCGCTTAACATACCCTCTACCGAAAGCAAATTGGCAGCGAAAAACCTAAAAGAAAATCTTCCGCTTCTAGATGAGTGGTTTGGTGAAAAAGGATCGTTGCAATACCATGTCGAGTTGTTTTCCAATTGGCTAGAAAGCATTCCCTATAAATATGTGACTCTTGATTGGTATGAGCCTCTGGCTGAGGGAGAAGAAGAAAGTGTATTTTATGAAGAATGTATTACGCGTATAGAAAATAAAGATATCTCAATAAGAAGTAAGTTAATCGAGGAATCAACTATTGATCCTTCTGTCAGATTTATAACCCTAGATGAAGCTAAGGAAGGAAAATTTACATCCGAAGAGCAACACAATTTTTTCTTTCTTCTTGGAGATGGCGATTATCATCAACCACCCTGGTCATGAATTAACCTAGTAAGCCTATTCATTTCAGCGTTAGCTGAATCTTTACAAGCATCTTGGTTTCAAATATTAAACCTCATAAAACTTAATAACATTCACTCTAAAAGAACACTATGAAATTTCAAAAATATTTTGAAAGTGTTGAAAAGATATACCATGCTTCCAGCAAAGAATTGACGAGGAATAGGTCAGCCAAGAAGAATGAAATTGCCTATTACGAAGAAAAGGGAGGTCACAAATTTGGTTCTAATATTGGAAGCGCTTGGATGATTTGCAATGGTACAAACCAAAAATCCAGTATCTTTACAAGACCCGGTTATCTTACGGGCTTTTATCTTTTAAGCATAGAGGCTTCAATTAAAGAGCGCTCGTTAATGAAAAAAAGAGCTGAAGGCTATAAAAATTACGTCGAACCGAATAAAAGAAACCCAAAGATTAGTGGTTCTTGGTATGAAGAAGGATGGATACCTTTTGGTGCTTTAAACGGAGGGAGTTCGTTGCTGATTTGTGATATGAGCCCAGCCGACAGGGGGAGTACTGGGCAAATTATCTGCTATACCCATGATCCAGACGAAATAGTTTATATTGCTAAGGATTTTAGTTCGTACCTTAAAGCCTCTTTAAAATCATTTAAAGAGGATAAACAGGAATTCTTGGGTATTTATTAATTCAATAGACTTAATATTAACGCAGGAACAAAGAAATAGAGTTCGTTTTAGCCTACAAAAATAACATGAAAGATTTTCTAAAAGCCCTATCTACTTAAAAAACTATGTAAATACTTCACAAAATATTTATATTTTTTAAACCTCAGTTATCTGCAATAAATTAGGCATACAGTAGCATAACAAAAATCGCCGAAAATAAATTTAGAGCACGAATATACAATCAAAAGAGATAAAATTCTTTTGACTATAGTTCTGCAAATTATACGTAAGCCCTAAGAATTATTATCTTATTATGGTCGAGATGAATCTTATTGTACGATTGATACTCCTTTGGCCCTTGGAAAAGATGGTAAGATATCTCGCGTTAACGTCTCAAATGTCTTTAAACATACTTTATCGATTATTTCAGGCGTAAATCTGCCCTCATCTAACGAAAAAAGTATATAGAACATTAACGACGCATTCATATACACAACGATATTGATGGAATACAATTATCCCGCCAAAATATTGAACGATTTAAAATGGACACATACTTAGCTTTCAAATTAGCGCTCAATAAAAAACGTTGTCCTAGATCCGATAATACTTGCTGAAGTCTTTTGCTTTAATTCACTAGCCTACACATTAATTGTGTGTAGCCATAGCGCAAGGAATTTATATGAAGCACACCACATTGAACATATTATTCGCCCTTATATGTGCCATTATGATCACCTCTTGCGGCGGCGGTGGAAGTAGCAGTGGTGGGAACAATGATGCGGACTCAGATAATATTTTAAGCTTGGTCGATTCATTACCGCAAAATGGTAGTGTTTCAGCAGTGGTAACACCTCATTTTTCTCTAAGTCATCTAGCACCTGAAAGTTTGAGTTATAATTATTCAGCTCCTTGCAACTTAAATATTTCACGCATCATTATTCGAAATACAGAAGACATTGTAGATACTTCTAGCAATCAACTACTTGATCATCTTTTATCTTGCAGTGACGATCTAACACTGAACAGCAGTCAAGCTCTTACTATTGAAGAAACATCAACATCGAGAGAAGCGACTATTCAATTTACTAGCCGCCCATCTGTCACGGCGACTAACAATCTTATTATCGTTAATGAAGAAGAAACTCTACCCCTAAACAGCATTGGCAACCTCACTCCTCTCTCATTACTTGATGCCGTTGTTGACAGCTTTGATTTGCCACCATTAGTTGGAGCTGTAATCGATAGCATATTAAATAGCATCTCCGATGATGAGCTACCCAACTTATTGAATCCTTTAACAGAATTTGATGTTGTTACTCAAACTGTTTTATATGAGTCAATCGATCCGCAGGGCAATCAAACCCAAACACTTTCTGGATTTATTGCATTCCCTGAAACAACTGGTGTTAACGGTTTTACAGCGAAAAGTGAAATCATTTTACTAAACCATTCTACTGACCTCACGCCAAGCGATAAAAATAACACTGGGCCTTGGTACAACTTAGCCATCGTACTTGCTAGCCGTGGCTATCTCGTTGTTGTTCCCGACAACTACGGTTTGGGTAATACCAATACATTCACAGAAACATATCTACAAGCAAAACAAACGGGAATAAATTCTGTTGACCTCATCTCTACCGTTATTGACTCTGGTAATTATGATGATGTTTTGACGACAACGGCTAATGCAAAAGATGTTGCTATCATTGGTTACTCTCAAGGTGGGCATAGCGCTGTTGCTGCGTGGCAAGAAATATTACACATGCGCCAAGGCGAACTTAACACCTCGAAACTGTTTACCGGTGCTGGACCTTACAACGTTTATGACACCGTAAAAGGAATCATCAATTATGCCAACGGTACTTGTTTCTTAAATGAATATTGTCGCTATGTGAACGATGAACTAGTTAATAGCTATGCGATAGAACGTATTTTACCGCCATTATTTGACTATACGGAGACTGGTTTGAATGAAGCTGATGTCATAAACGGCAATCAGCTCACGAGTAATTTTGTTTCTGGTTTTATTGCTAACAACAATGAGTACAATCAACTAAAAGCGTTATTACAGCTCAGTAGTTTTACCAACATTAGCAATCCTGAAGTGGCTTTCGCAGATCCAACGCTTGATGTTTATTTTTACCACTCTGATTACGATCGACTTGTTGCGCAAGCTAATACAGATGAACTGACAGATGATTTAACTGGTTATGTGCAAAGTATTAATGACGAGAGCACGCTCTGTAATTCCAGTAATATACAATTACTATTTGCGAATGTTAGCGAAGTGGGTGTGATACACGGAATATGCTCTATCGTAATGATCGATGATGTGTTGAGTCGTTTTTAATTAGCGCTTATTAAAGCCCCTCTTAAATGATCGACAAAACCTATGGCGGCTATGACTTAAACACCACAAGAGTCATTCAATCGATATAAATTCATCATTAGTATACTTTTATGCTCTTTTACTAAACTCATAGCCATGAGCTTAGTCCCAAGTAATGGTAGAATCCCCAGATAAACATTACACTGCGCGCCATTAGAAACTCCCAGCGAATGTCGCTACCCACCTCTGTAGGATCTCAATGAAAAAGACCTTTAACTTAGACAACCCTAGAATCAAAGTGCCTCGCGTCGTAGACTCGGTAAAGCATCACATCAAAAACTATCTCAAAAAAGAACGTAAAAAACCTCTGCCATCTGGCGCTAAGTATTGGGGATTTGATTGTAAATTTGGACAATCTGAAGAAACAGCAGTTGAGCTACCCTTGTCTTCACTGACAAAACATATTGACGAGCTTGTCGCCAACAACATTATGACTATTTATGTGGAACTCACACCCAAAGCCATTGGGGCAAATAAAGAACCGTTTGAACAGGAGGACTAATCATCAACAATAACGATATCTTGCGCCGAGTGCGTTACATGTTTGATTTTAGCGATCCGCTAATGCTTTCGCTCTTTAAGCTGGGTGGGTATGAAGCAAGTAAGTCTGAATTGACCACTTGGCTTGCACGCGAAGAAGAACCTGACTTTATTTTGTGTGAAGATGAAATGCTTGCTCGTTTTCTTAATGGGCTCATCATAAAGAAAAGAGGCGCTAAAGATGACGGCATACCTGAGCCTGAAACTGTTCTGAGTAATAACGTTGTGTTACGGAAATTGAAAATCGCTCTAAATCTACAAGCCGATGATTTACTTGAGATACTTAAACTGAACGGATTCACTTTAAGCAAGCATGAGTTGAGCGCCCTATTTCGTCGCCCTGACCACAAAAACTATCGAGAATGCCTAGATCAATTACTGCGTAACTTTCTTGATGGGATGGAAAAGTACTACAGAAATAATTGAAAAAATTAATTTTAATTATTGATTTGTTTTTTAAAAAAAGTTGATAGGTAATGATGAACACCAAAATATACAAGTCCGTCCATAGTTTGGCTGAACAGCTAATGAAGGCTGCCAATAAAGAAGACCAAGAGGCGTTCGATGCTCTTTATGCAGAGCTAAAAACTATTTGTATTGATAACGAAAATACCGATAAAGATCACCCCGTTCAATGGGAAGCTCTTGCTGACTTTACAGAAGAACTAGAAGATGCCGTAAAAGTCTATGAAAAAGCACTAAAAAAATCGATTGCGATTGACTCGAAAGATTATATGTCATCAATCGCATTCTCTATGGCAACACTGCAACTTCAATTAGATCAAACCGACGCCGCGATCAAAAATCTCCAAGCTGCAAAAATCAACGCAAAGAAAATTGAAGATGACTCGCTTAAAGCAGAAATAGATGAATTGCTGACAAAGTTATTAGCAAGCTAGATTCAGAGACGTTTCGAATGCTCGGCACTTTTTACCGCAAACCCTAAAAAATATTGGTGTGTTAGTTCATGAATAAAGAACAGCCAAATGATCCATTACATGGCGTTACACTTGAGATGATTATTAAAAAATTGGTGGATCATTATGGATGGGACGGTCTGGCTCAAAGAGTCAACATCAATTGCTTTAAGAGTGATCCCTCAATTAAATCATCATTAAAATTCTTACGAAAAACACAATGGGCCAGAGATAAAGTTGAAGCATTGTATGTTTCAATAGTTTGAAATGTCACTCCAGATGAGACGAAAAACACAGAGCAAATAAATTATTTTATTTTTCTAATGACTCGACAAAACACATAACCATAAAAATGGACATAATCACTCAAGGTTTACTTGGTGCAACTGTTGCACAAGCTGGCGCAAAACCTAACGAGGCTCGGCTAGCCTCTTTTATTGGCTTCTGCGCTCCTTTACTAGCCGATGCTGATATCTTCATTCGCTCTATTCAAGATCCCCTCCTGTCCCTTGAATACCATCGTCATTTCACTCATGCATTATTGTTTATTCCCGTCGGTGCACTATTGGCATCACTGCTACTCTGGCCTCTATTACAAAACCGATTAGCATTTAAAAAAATCTACCTTTACGCATTTCTCGGATACGCCACCGCAGGCTTTCTAGATGCCTGCACGAGTTACGGTACTCACTTGCTGTGGCCGTTCAGTGATGGTCGAACTGCTTGGAGTATCATTTCAATCTTCGATCCGATTTTCTCTCTAATATTAATCGCAGCCATTATCTTTGGAGCGGTAAAATACAAACCTCTTGCAGCACGAATTGGTATAGTCTTCGTCGCCTCCTATCTTTCACTCGGCGTAATTCAACATGACCGAGCTGAATCTTTTGCACTTATAAAGGCTCAACAAAGAGGACATACTGCGGAACGGCTGATAGTCAAACCTACCATCGGCAACCTAATTCTTTGGCGTTCTATATACAAAGCGGATGAAAACTACTACGTAGATGCAGTGCGTGTAGGCCTGTCAGGCAATGATAAATTTTTTACGGGGAACAAGGCGAAAGCATTTGATATCAAGCGTGACTTGCCGCAATTGACAAATCAGATGACGGTCTATCGTGACATTGAGCGCTTCGAGTTATTTTCTGATGGCTTTTTGGTATGGCATTCGGAGCACCACAATGTCTTGGGTGATGTACGCTACGCTATGCTTCCAACAAGTATCCGTCCGCTTTGGGGCATTGAACTACCCCTTGAAGAACCCAACCAACACGTCACATATAATACTTATCGCACGATGACAGAGACTGACAGAAAGGATTTTTTTGGCATGTTGTTTAACCACACAACAATAGACAATAACTAAAACTAAAACTAAAACTAAAAATACATGCTAGATCACAGCCGTTATACATATAAAAATTTATCATTAAATGTCTAAAAGCTATCGTTTAAATTTTAAAATATATCCTTTGAAATCTTTTTCTAGGTAGTCAGTATGATCTGGTTTGATATGATCAGAACTGTAGCCAAATTCAATCATCCTTGCACTTAACTTATTCTTTCTACCTCGACCTGGGTCAACAATAATTACTTCACATTCTGGTTTTGCATGAGCTTCTATAAACTTAGATAGCAAATCGATATGACCATCCTCATAGAGCAAGTCGCTACCGATTATTAAGTCAAAAAGTCCGAGAGTGTCTTGACTGCCACCCCAGTCTACTTGCTGAAAATCAATTGGATTATCTTCATTAAGCTTTGTGTTTCTGAGTAAAAAGCTTCCTACTTCTGGATGATAATCCGTTGCTGTTATATCTGCGTGCTGCTTGTTCAACAGTAAACTGGTTAATGCCATACCACATCCAATTTCTAATATTCTCTTCGACCCTACTTTATATCCAAAAATAAAATTTGCGAGAACTAAACTTGACGGCCAGATTACGCCAAACATTGGCCAAGATGCAGAACATATCCCGAGTTTTTTTGCGATGTCGTCTGGATCGTGAAATTGTTGTTTATTACGAAGAGTGCAGAGATGAATATCGATATCGCCAAACTCAACGGTTTGGTAGCTTAAACGAGGAATTGTCATTGGGCGGCCTATTTGGGCGCTGAGCCAACTACCAGATGATAGATAAATGACAAAACGAGGATGTCACTCAAGAGTACATCAACTGACCTAAAAGGCAACGTATTATATTCATATCACCTCTACTCTATTTTTTAGAAAGGTTATGACGTGTGTTTTTTTCCTGAAACCAAAAGAGAACTTTAAACCCCTTCGAAGCTACGACAAATGAGCTGATGAAAACGTGTGAGATGGATAGGCTTTTCTTTTTGATAGGCATGAACGGTGTAGACAGGCCACTCGGGACCGATTAAGTGCTTAGCAATTTGAACTAAATCTCCTGTTTTAAATAATGGGCGCGCTAGAATATCAGGAACTAAAGCGATGCCTAAATTTTGCAATGTCATACCAATTGCTGCAGGCAATGTATTTGTTTTTGCAAATTCATTCAGAGTAACAGTTTCTTTTTTTTCATTTTTTTTACAGGCTATTTTTGTGTTTGCTTTTTGCCAAGAAGTAGAAATCCAACGATGCTGAGACAATTCTTCTATCGAAGAGATATCACCATTTTTATTTAAATAAAACGGTGTAGCACAAAATAGCTCGGTTAAAGAGCCTATCGGCAAAGCTCTATAACTGCTATCCGGTAATTCGCCAACATGAATAGCAACATCTATTTGATTCTCGACCAAGTCGAGAGTGTCATCATCAGCAATGAGTACAGGCTCCAAATCAGGAAATTCCTTACAAAGCTGCTCTATTGCCGGCAAGATGATTGTTGACTCTAGACTGTGTGGATACGTAATAGCAAAGCGGCCACGAGGGCTCACACCAGCGTCGGCTAAATCACTAAACACCAACGACAGTTGATCCTGTAAAACTGTACATCGCTCTAATAATTTTGTACCTATAGCTGTCAGTGACAATTCTCTTGTAGTTCGATTCAATAATCTAACTCCCAGCTCAGACTCTAAAAGAGTCACTTGTTGACTAACGGCCGACTTCGATATTTGCAGATGCTTAGCGGCTTCTGTAAATGATTTTTTTTGGGCGACGACAGTAAAGGTCATTAAGCGAGAGAGCTGTTTTGTATTGTTCATTTTAGCTAAACAGTAATTAAATTTAATCTATATTGTTTCATATTTAATTGCTGATAGCATTATCTCTCTTGTTTTTGACAAGCTAAATACGCAAACAAACTCACTACTGGAGGTAATGATGACAGCTTATGTGATTGTAGGTTTTACACCTAAAAACAAAGAACTTATACAAGAATACGGCGCCAAAGCGGCACCGACCATTGCACAATTTCAAGGGGAATTCTTAGCGAAAGGGATTTCTCAACCGCTAAATGGAAAATCTGATTACGAAAACCAAGTCATTATTGCCTTCCCCACAAAAGCATTTGCAGAAGATTGGTACAGCTCGCCGCAATACCAGGCATTAATTGATTTACGAGATCAAGGAATGGATGCTAATTTTCAACTTATTGGCTAACACAATAAGCAACGAGTATTAGCGGCATAAGCCGCTAACTACAATTATTTCAACGCAACAATAAAAGCGGCCGTTGAGTAGCTTCTAACATTTTGGCGGTAAAGCTACCCAATAAAAAATCCCTCACGCGATTATGACTAAACGCTCCCATTAGCGTGAGATCAATATGATTATTTGCTTGATATCCAGCGAGAACTTCTTCAATTTTTCCAGCAAGAGTTACGGCAGTCACATCGATACCTGCTACTTTTAATTTATTTTCAGCTTCTTGTAATATTGCGTCATTAGCCACATGGTTTTCGTCGCTAACAACGTGTACTAAATGGCAAGGCGTTGATTTAAACAAAGGGCTTGAGATGACCATATCAAGAGCTTTCTTTGCGGCGTCACCACCGTCATAAGCCAGCATGATTTTTTCTGGTAAAGAAAATGTTTTATTAACGACAAGAATCGGTTTATGTAGTGAACGAATAATCGTTTCTAATTGCTCCCCTACACCCCCTGATTTACTCTCGTGTTGTTCACCTCGAATACCCACGACCAGGACACGAATTGAATCTTCTAATTCAATCAATGCTTCTTCTAGGCTCCCATGTCGTTGACGAATATTAATATTCTCAACCTTTGCTTCAGCTGCTTTTTGCTTTGCAGCTTGCAGCATCAGATTACCTTTTTTAATAAGCAACTTTCCGCGGCTTTGTTCTACTTCCGTTAATTCATTCAGAAGATCTTCAGAAGCACCAAGACCAATGGACCCGCTTAAATCAGCTACAGCAGGCATTTGGTGATGTTCAATAGTGTGTAAAAAAGTCAATGGAGCATTAACGGTTTTTGCAATCCAGTTAGAGTAATCACAAACAGCTTCACTAAAACTTGAACCATCGATACAACTTAATACCATGGGTTTATTCTTTGTATTATTCTCCATTAGTGGCCTCCAAGTACGCGTTCTAATTCTTCCGGTTTATCATGAACACCAAATCTATCGACGATAGTTTCACTTGCTTCGTTTAAGCCTATCAACTCAACATCGGCGCCTTCTCGTCTAAATTTAATCACTGCCATATCTAAAGAGTGCACTCCAGAGATATCCCAAAAATGTGCTCTACTGACATCAATAACAACTTTAGAAACAGCTTCTTTAAATTCAAACTGACTCAAAAATTTGCTCGCAGAGTTAAAAAATACTTGCCCATGAACACGATAGGTTCGCACGCTTTTTTCTTCATCTAATTCTTTTTCTACATACATAAAGTGACTTACTTTATTTGCAAAAAATAACGCAGCTAAAAGGACGCCAACAAAAACACCAAATGCTAGATTATGCGTCCAGACAACTACAGCTACTGTTGCAATCATGACTATATTGCTTGATAACGGATACTTTTTTAAATTTTTAATAGAACCCCAATCAAAGGTTCCTATCGACACCATAATCATTACCGCAACTAATGCAGCCATTGGAATTTTTGCTACCCAATCATTTAAAAAGACGACCATAATCAGCAAAACACTACCGGCAACTAAAGTAGACAATCGCCCCCGCCCACCGGATTTTACGTTAATAACAGATTGCCCAATCATGGCACAACCAGCCATTCCGCCCAGCATACCTGAGGCAATGTTTGCTATACCCTGTCCTTTACACTCTCTATTTTTATCACTAGAGGTATCTGTAAGATCGTCGACAATCGTCGCCGTCATTAATGATTCCAATAAACCTACAATAGCTAACGCAGCAGAATACGGAAAAATAATTTTTAATGTTTCGAAATTTAAAGGAACATCAGGCCACAAAAATAATGGTAATGTATCTGGCAATTCTCCCATATCACCAACAGAACGAATATCTAAACCAATAATTAATGCAAAAGCAGTTAATGATAAAATACAAATTAATGGTGAAGGAATTGTTTTACCGATCACAGGAATTAACGGAAACAAATATATAATACCTAAGCCTGCGGCAGTCATTGCATACACATGCCATGTAACATTGGTTAATTCAGGTAATTGCGCCATAAATATTAATATTGCTAACGCATTAACAAAACCGGTGACTACTGAACGGGAAACAAAACTCATTAAACTACCGAGTTTTAAATAGCCCATGACAATTTGAAAAAAACCTGTCAATAATGTTGCGGCCAATAAATATTGTAAACCGTGTTCTTTAACGAGCGTCACCATCAATAACGCCATTGCGCCGGTTGCAGCAGATATCATCCCTGGACGCCCACCGACAAACGCAATCACTACTGCAATACAAAACGATGCATACAAACCAATTTTTGGATCGACACCAGCTATAATTGAAAACGCAATAGCTTCTGGAATCAGTGCAAGAGCAACAACCAGCCCCGCTAAAATGTCGCCGCGAATATTTCCAAACCAATCATTTTTGGTTGAATGTAATAACATAAAATTATCCGTTAATGTTTGTTCTATTGAGTCAGCTAGGTAGTCAGCTTGAAGTGTCTTTCAACAAAGAGAGCAACAATGTAAATCGAAAAATGCTCAGTAAGCTAAGCGCTTGTTAATCAGCAAGAGCAGTGCTAATAAATAATAATTTGGAGGGTAACCAAAAGAGCGGGGATTATACGGGAGAGAGTGTTTGAGAACAACGAACGAACACAGAGCGACTGCTCAGCTCTGTCGGTAAAAGCCCCAAACAATCTTCATGCTTCTTCAGCTTCAATGCCATAAGTCTTTTCCCACTCGGCTGTTTTATCAAGAAGGTATTTAGCGAACTGTTTCGGCCCTTGATTCATCACCTCCTCATCAAATCCTGCTTTGACAATGTCTGTCATATGACGGGTTGCCCACATCGATAAAGAGATCAAAACATAGACTAAATCTTTTCCTTTCATTGTTAAGTAATACAGTTTTCTCTTTTTACTGTCTGGATGAGGAATGCTTTTGATCAGGCCTTTTTCCTGCATCTTACAAAGTCGGTCTGACAGAATATTACTGGATATACCCTCTTCACTCTCTAGGATCTCTTTATATTCATGTCGCCCAAAATACAAAAGGTCCCGAACAATCAACAGGGACCAATGATCACCGACGACATCTAGCCCACAGGCAACAGGGCAATGAGAACGGACTGAGTGCTTGTTCTTTTCAACCATAGAAGAATCCTATAAAAGCGCCTATTGTCAGCCTAGCAGATCAATTGCATAACAAAAGTGGAAAAACACCAAAACCAGACAATTTTAGAACTGTAAATATACTTGCATATTAAAAGTAGAGCCACTAATATCCAACCACTTTTATTTTGCAATCAATTTTAAACTGGAAGTGAAGCACTCAAAACAACCTCACGGAGACGACAATGATTACAATTCATGGTGCAAGAACATTTAATCCGATTAAGGCGCTTCTTACCGCTGAAGAATTGGCGCTAGATTACAAGTTCGTGAATATCGACTTTGCTAAACAGGAGAATAAAACTCCCGAATACCTAACAATGAATCCGCTGGGTAAAGTACCTGTACTCGATCATGGTGGGAAATATGTTTCTGAAAGCAATACGATTTGCCGGTATCTGGCAAACATCAGTGAAAACAAACTCTACTCAGATGATCCTTTTACAGCAGCAAAGATTGATGGCGCTATCGATACGATAACTCAACATATTGGTCGATGGATGAGTGCTTTTTTTTGGGAAGAAGTGATTAAAAAACAATACTTCCAAAAAGAACCTGACCCGGTTGTAATTGCCGAGGCACAAAAAAACTTAAAAAACATCCTCCCTCAAATAGAAAACTTATTAGCAAATAAAACATTCTTCACTGGAGATAATATCACCATTGCAGATACTATCGGCTTTGCCTATTTCCAATTACAAGAAATCACTAGCCTTAATTTTAACGACTACCCCAACATTACACGTTGGTATGACGCGTTTAACCATCGGCCTTCTGTAGCAAACGTTAACGCTTTGTTTTAACAATCAAATCTATCAACCTCATCCACCCACAATTCGGATCTTAAGTAATTTTAAGATTCGAATTATTATTTTTTTGGATGCCGACTCTATATTATTCTGTTTATATTAACCGCTAAAGTATTTTATATGACCAATTAAAAAACTTACTAACGGTAGTTATGTGCCACCTAAAAGAGGCTGGCCATTTGAAAAATATAGTCTGCGTATAAATAAAAAATTAATATTAACAACAATAAAATAAAAAATATTTTTAATTTAAATAAAATATTGGCTTACACTTTTCTCGTAATTAGAAAATAAAGCCCGCCATCAATAAAATTACATAGACTTTATGAATTAAATTTTTTATACCTATCGCACATTAATTTTTGTCAAACTAAAATTGGCTTTTATTTCCATTTAAAAAAAACTCAAAAGTATCATTTAACCACCACCTAACATTATTATCTTTTTAATTTCTGTCGTTTTTAATTACTAAAGCAACGACTATTATAATGATGTTCTCTACTTAAGCCTTTAACTAAATGCTTTTTCGGAAAAGCCTCTCCAAACAATACCCCCAAATAAAATAATGAATTATGCACTAGCACAGCTCTAACTAGAGTTAAAGCCGATTTAAATCTGACCCATTAAAATGCGTTTTTCGTGTCTGACTATTGCACCTCAATTAACAAAAATCTAAACTTGCTGAAAAGTACCACTTTAATCATTGTCGATTTAAAGGTCCATGTATCTAAAGTGTAAATGAATGCCAAACATATTGTTAAATCTCTCCATCTTTTTATTATGGTGAAAAGAGATTCGGTAAAATTTATAACGTTTTAGCGTATACACAATAGAGTTATCAACAGGTATTGAAATTACACAGCACTTGAAATTAATTCCGTGAAAATAAATTATTACATTTTTTATCATGCTAAAAGCGATAAATATTTCGGGGGATCAAACACATATTAAATTTTATTATTATCTATAGGAGTAATTATGAATAAAGTAATAACAGCCACATCAATAATAATAGCAACTTTGTCGCTGAACCTTGACGCAAAAACCAGCCAAGTTTCCGACAAGATCATTTCCAAACAACGAACAAGTCTCGCAGAAAATACGAAAGGCAAAGGTTTTGGCCCTCAGTCTCCACGAAATATCGACTCTGCAGAAGGCACGAATAAAATTATCCTAGGGCTTGCACCCTCCTACGATAAAATGAACTTGTGCAACATACATTTCCACAAAGGAGCAGAGCATGCCGGCGGCCAATACACAAAATATGCTGGGAATGGTGATGGCAAAGGATACCAAACGGGATACTTATACTCCGGAGAACTCAATAAGAGTGAAGCGAAGCCAGTCAAACATGAAATCTGCCCAAGCGATCACGGCGGGCTTCAGTCAGGAGATACAATAGAACTTCACTATGTCCACACATCTGCGCAAGCAGAACCTGGCCCTACTCTGGGGGCTTGTCTCAGTGACTCAACCATGAATCCTCAATTACGCGTAGAAGCCCAAGTCTATGTTTTAGTTAATGACAAAAAAGCGCTAGATTTCAAAAAATTAACTGCATTTGGAGAAAAAAATGGCTTTAAACAAGCGCTAAATATTCCCAATAATACTGGAACACCGGTAGTTTATAGTGGCTCAACGACTGGACCTAGTTATAACGAGACAGGTTCACCAATCCAAGCAACATGGAGCGTTCGTCCTAATGTTACCAAAGTCAATATAGAAACTGTTGGAGAATGGTGTAAGGGCAATACTTTCAATGAAGATCATGCTCATGGTGTAAGAAATCTTATCATTAATCCTGATCTTCTTTCTCCGATTAAATGATCGCCTATTTATAAGCCTTAATTACTCAAAGAACTTCAGCCGTTGGCAAAAAAAAGCGGCGGCTGAATCATACTTAAAATTCTTTTTTTCAAACAAACTATTACTTATAACCTTCCGTCTTGACCGTCAAAAAAATTTTTTCATCATTTCTCATAACGATGAGAGCAACACTGTCATTATCACGCATCGCTTGAATGCCATCGAACAAGCTGTCAGACGAACCCACGTTAACATTATTGATACTGATGATCACATCGCCATCTAAAAGTCCTAAATCATAAAAATAATTGCCTTGAGCACCTGGCCCAACCTTTAGACCAAAAATCTGCTCGTCAACGCTCAGCGGTTCGAACGATATAACATCTAGTATGCCATGAGGTGGCTCATCTACTTTTGTAAGTAGCTCGTTCCAATACTCTTCTTCCTCTTCTATAGCTGCCGCTTCTAGCTCAGCGAAATATTTCTCATTCAGTTCAATGGTAAAAATATTTTCGTTTTCTGATAAATGTACACGGTCAATGAATATTTCTACCAACTCAAGGACATGGCCATTCACACTCAGTAAATCGCCAATAGAATACCACTGCTCATTACCCGAAACTTTAATTAAAGCTTTTTCATTTTTCTCCCTACTAACATTCAATAATGAAACGTGTGACTGTGTTGTTTCAGCTGTAATTAAAGGCTGTACTACCAATTTTTCATTTAATGCTTTTTTTGGCAGCATTGATTCTTTTACCTCAACATAAATACTTTCAATTTTTTTTGAAGAATCAACCACGATATTAGAAGACGTCTTATTTTTTTTAATATAAAAGCACAATGCAAAAAATGTCGTACTAATAATAAAAAATAAAACCATCTTGATTTTCAAAATAAATCCTAAAATAAATATGGCACGAAAAAAATATTAAAAAAAGGGCCACTTAAAAGCAGCCCTATAATTTAACGACCTATAAAGGTATTAGTTAATAGATACTAAGTTTGAAGAAAAATTCCAACTTAGCACTGAAGAAGCTAAACCTTTATTCAGCTCATAACATCTAACTTTCACATCTAATAGAGGTACAGAATTTACAGTCCTTGTTTTATAACTACCAATTTTACAATACTTTCTCTTCATTAAAGAAGTTACAAACGGGAAGCTAATTCGACTAGAATAGTTTTTATGAGCAAGCATAATCGTGCTATTCGTATCAGCAAGACTTAACTTAGCTCCTGTGCCTTTAAAATCCCAATCTGTCCAAGCACCTTTTGTCTTTTTCGCGATGGTTTTTTGTACTCCTCGACCAGTAGGACCCTTGTAACTTTTTTCAACCAACAAACTAAATCCTGTATCTGAAAAATCACCTTTTTGGTTAAAACAAGTTACACGAACGTGAGCTTCAAACCCCTGCCCTCGATACCCAGTACCAGTCCTCTCTTGAATATCCGGCAGAACCGTACAAAAATTACTGTTATCATCATAGGCCGTCAACCTAACACTATTAACATCTGTTGCACGCCAACCAGGAAGTTTTATACGATAAATCCCTTTTTGATCCCTCTTAGTTTCTACTTCATAATAGCTGTTTCGATAATCGCCCGTATTCATAAATCCATGATTAAGTCTGCTTGAACCACCACTTTTATGCACATTTGCTGATGCATGAAGATGATCCCCATTCCTAGAACCATGGCCAACGGTACTTACCAAAAATCTAGAATTTGCTGGCCTCCCCCTATAATCATGGCATAAAACATTAAACGATATGCTCAGATAACCAGTATAACTAAAATGATCTCCAACATTTCCAGAGCTACCTACTTTGCAACGTACGCTATTATCGCCTACAGCCATGACTTGAAAATTAAGATCTTGATTAGCACGCCCAGCTTTAGACATGTCAACTCTATAGCGACCGACTGCCGTATTTGTGAAGCTGACTGTCCCACAGCTTTTTACATTATTGCATCTACTGGAGTTACCGTATCTATTGTTAAATGATGCAATCGTACTCTCATTTTTTTTCAAAATTTTATTTAACAAACCATAGGTCTCATTTATGTCTGAGGTCTGATTATAATTCGCCCAAGAAGTAGACGCCCCAATTACAAACATCATCGCAACACACACTCTCGCGATATTTTTTGACTGTAAAACTATTTGCATAGATCCTCCAGAAATTTTAGGTGGCTCACTATTAATTTTAAGTACAAGAAAACCAGCAACTAGGCTTTGCCTAATCTCTTAACCTAAATTTAAAATATTATTTAAACAGCATAAATGTGGTCATTATTATTGTTCATGCTGAATTTAAAAACTTCAAATATATCTAGCATATATAATTAGATAGAAGTTTAGCGGACAGTAAACTTAAAACTTAACTAGGAGCAATACCAAAAGGTAATTTTTTATTATTAAAGTTATTTTTTTCATAAAATAATAACTTTAATCAATTTTATTGTTAAATATTTTTTTATATGTACATATTATATGAAAACGATATTTAGATTTTCATCGCTTCAACAACATGTCATTCCGTTTACACTGACTCTTTCGCTTTGCTTTCACATTTAATTTTGGCTTTTATCCTGCTTAAGCTTTCAGGTGTGATGCCAAAATAAGATGCTAATTGATAACCAGGTATTTTCTGGACGACATTCAATGGTAACTCACCCTTGCCATTCAAAGACCCCTTAATATCTTTTTCAATTAAATGCTTAAGTCGTTGAAATAATTTTAAATAGTGGCTCTCATTCTCAACAAGTAACAACTTCAATAAATCAGGATGACTTTTTAAAATATCGAAGAAATCATCCCCAGCCATCCGAGAAACATAACAATCAGTCACCGCACTTATGGAATAAGGTGCGTTAGCATTATTTCGTATTGAGGAAACTGCCCCAAATGTATCTGGCGCATATCTGAACGTTAAGTTAAAGCGCGCACCTTCATCTTGGTCAACATGCTCTCTGACAATTCCATCAATTAAAAAATATAGATAGGTGGGCCTTACGCCAGCCCTCTGTAAACAGGAATTTTTTGTCAAATAAACCATTTCGGATGCATCAGCCATAGCTTTTAAAGTCGAATCCGAAATACTCAACCTTTTAGAAAAGTACACTTTTAGAAAATCAAAAATTCTAACGTCTAAATTATTTATTAACACTGATCCACCTTATTTTAATTTTTATCGAATACTCGGTTTCAACAACTATAACGTCAGAATGTTATCAAATGTTAAAAAAGCATTCCTTACCTCTTGGTAAGATTAGCCATACGATTTTAAAAAAAATTAAATCCCTAAAACTAAATACTGAGAATAACGTACTGTAAAAGATTATCGGCAGCATCCAACTTAAAGAGCCCTATCTATGGCCACTTAAAACTTATGGGTGAACAAAACCAGAAAAATCTATTAAAAGATAAGTTTATATAGGTATCTTAAATTCTAGGAGGGGGGCGAGATAAACCAGCCATCACTTAACAGTTCCCTTGATGACAAAAAAGGCAGACTTAGAAAAGCTAGACTAAAGAATTTAAGAGAGAGTAAAGTCATTTCAGCGCGAGCTAGATCGGGCACTACAAATGGTTAAAGTGAAATGACAACGATTTCATAAGAAAATAATCAGCTAAAAAAGGGATAGGTATATTACTTAGATTCCTCTGGGGCAAAAATGACCGCAGTGTACTTCACCCAAAGTGCCTATTGTTGTTGCAAATTAACATTAGTGAAGTATGCCTTTAGAAGAGCACAACGTAAGTATCAACATTGAATTTACTCTTTTCGGTGTTGGTGATTTAGTCAAGCGGATATTATGATTAGCATGATAGACCAACGAGTCAAACACTGCGCGACAACTAACGATTGATCACGAAAACTTAGTTGTTAGCTTCAAGCAAGCCGCTGTATTTACAATCTTCCTCGGATCCAGAAAGGTTTGATGAGTAATTAAGAGCACACACCCGTCAACGGGTCGCACGCTTAATGGAAGCAGAACGCATTGAATAAATAATGACAGAACGATATGTGATTACAATAAACTCAAACAAACCACATCACTGAAATGTGTTTTAAAGAAACACCTAGATTTATGCTTAAATGATTATAACTAAACAATATGAGTCATTATCTTTTACAATCTTAAAACTTTTTAAATCTTGTTATTAAAATCCTAAATAGACTTAATGGACTTATTTAAACCATGCGATTTTTTCACGCGCCAAAAATATTAACATTTTATAATTTTTAAATATTATAAAATGTTAATTTCGATAAGCCATATACGATTATCTAGCATCAAAAATTATTTTATTTAATTTTCACCCTCATAAAATTTGCAGCCCGTGTCACAAAAACAAAAAGCCATACTTCAACACAACATAACTCAACCTTTAGGTCATTTACTCAACATCGGACCTATGTAACCATCAAGACCTTAAAATTTATTCTCTTTGAAATTTCATAATAGGCAACTTGGCAACTCAAAAAGGAACTGTATTTTGAAGCGTTTTTTTATTTATTGTTTTTATACTTTATTAATAACTGTAAGTGCTTGTACAAAAGATACTTCAGAGACTACAGAAGATGAAAGGACAACGCCTACACCTGTGGTGATAACACCTGAACCCCCTCTGGACCCAGCACCGGAAACTACACCAGACACATCACCGGAAACTCCACCAGAAACCACACCAGAAACATCACCGGAAACTACACCAGAAACATCACCGGAAACTACACCAGAAACTACACCGGAAACTACACCAGAAACTACACCGGAAACTACACCGGAAACTACACCAGAAACTACACCAGAAACTACACCAGAAACATCACCGGAAACTACACCAGAAACTACACCAGAAACTCCACCGGAAACCACACCGGTGACTTCATTTCAAAATTGGTCTGATCCCCAAACGTGGGGCGGAACAACGCCTCAAGCGGGTGAAGATGTTGTCATTCCTACAGGTAAAACTGTCAGACTAGATATCGATACCCCTTCTTTAGGAATAGTGCAAATTGATGGCGTATTAGTATTCGCCCGGCAAGATGTAAATTTAACAGCAACTGGAATAACCATAAAAGGCACATTAGAAATTGGCAGTGCAAGCTCTCCATTTACACACAAAGCCGTTATTACTCTTACAGGTTCAACAGGAAGCTCGCCCACTAGTCGAGGGATTGTTGTTAACGATGGAACGCTGGCACTTTATGGCGATTCACCTGATATTGCTTGGTCGGTTTTAAATGATCACGCCAATGCAGGGACAAAAAAATTAAACTTAGCGAGCTCGGTAAATTGGAAAGCAGATGATCGTATTGTTATAGCACCAACGGATTTTTTTAATGTGACGCCAACAGAAGAGCTAACCATCTCCTCTGTTAGTTCGAATATCATTACAACAATCGATCCATTACAAAATACACGCTGGGGAAAATTGCAGTATGTGACATCAAACGGCATGTCTCTTACCCCAGAACCTAATTTACAAACACCCTCCACAAACCCAACCGTATTAGATGAGCGTGCAGAGATTGGAAATTTATCCCGATCCATTCTCATTCAAGGAGCTGACGACGTCTCTTGGAATAGTGACGAATTTGGTGCGCATGTAATGATCATGGGAGCCAACTCGAATACTTGGATAGAAGGTGTTGAATTTTATCGCGTTGGCCAAGCCGGTAGAGAAGGACGCTACCCTATTCATTTTCATAAACTGAGTTATGGTTCCCAAGGAAATCTAATACCAGCTAATGGTACAAGAGTTGTTAAGGATAGCTCGATCTGGAGTTCATCTCATCGATGCGTCACGATTCATGCAACTAACGGTGTAACGTTTGAAAATAATATTTGTTATGACATTGGTGGACATGCAATCTTTTTTGAAGATGCTGTTGAACGAAAAAATGTTATTGCGAATAATTTAGTCCTGAAAGTTCGCGAACCAACCAATCGCTTACTAGAATCGGAACGCCTAAACGGTTTTCGCGGAGGATCTTCAGGGCTTTGGTTAACCAACCCCGATAATACCGTGATAGGAAATCACATCGCCGATTCAGACGGCAATGGATTTTGGCTATCATTTCCAAACGGGCCTTTAGGTAGCAGCAAAAATGTTCCCGTAATCCCAAGGCATGTTCCTCTTGGCATATTTAGGGATAATGTCGCGCATTCAAATTTTTCTCACAACGTTCAATTTGATTGGGCACCTAGACCTGAGAGCTCTAATGGGTCTGTAGGTCCCCTTCAATATCAACCTACCATAGACGAACAACCACATTCTGAAAACGTAAGATTTAGCCTAGACAACATTAGAGTTTGGAAAGGTCGAGTAGGTATATGGAATCGCGTTCTTGGCGCCACGTTTAACAACTGGGTTTCAGCTGATAATACAGGAACTTTTTTTCAAGGCTCCGGTTTTAAAGGGCTGATTAAAGATTCACTCACTGTCGGAGAAAGCCTCAACAATGCAAGCCAATGGAGTGACGTTGACCCTAATGCGCCTCCCACTGCATTCGCGAGCTACCATAGTTTGTTTGCGATTCAAGATAATCTTGTTGTTAACTTCCCACTCTACCCAGGTTTAGATGCCGAAGGACACAGAGGCATTTCTAGGCAAACTGCCCATGGCGGAATGCTTGAAACACGAGATTATTATTTACGTCCGATAGAGATCGGCACGGTATCCATTAGAAACAACCTTTTGATCAATAGTGAAAAAGGGTTTCGGACTGCGCCAGGTGATGGAAGTGGTCCGCATTTTACACTCTCTGGTGCACTATGGGATCCTCATGGAGAATTAACGGGAGCGACACCAGGGAATTATTGGGTCTACAACAATCCTTTCCTGACACAAGGAACAAATTGCGTCGATGTCGTTCCTGTTAATGTGATTGATACTCTTTTAAAGCAAGTAGCACCCAATGCGGATCCTTATGAAAATGGCAAATCGTGTACAGGCCCATATTACGGACTCACAGGTTTTGAAGGTGCCAATATTGACGATCCAAATTTAAATTCGTTTGTGAGCGAATTAACCGTAAATCGTTATGATACTAACGGACAAGAAATTGGTCGCTGGTTTGTTCCTGATGGAAGGACAGGAAACCCCATGCGCTTACATATCATGCGACATGCGGCCCTTGTTAAAGGAGGACGCTACGCCTTTAACTTTTCTAATTACGATTCAAACACGCAACAACAAATTCCTAATATTCCAAGTGAAGACATTACGTTTAAATTGGATATGCTCATGCGCCAACAAGACTTTGTCACCATCGCTGTTCCTTTTGCTGGCTCAGCAACAGCAAAGGCTTATGTCAGCAGCTATCGCCACTCTGATGCTAGACCAGGTTTTGCGCCTCAAACAGTGGTTGATTTAACACCGGCAAACAGCTTAGCGGAGGTTGATGCTGGTAACGGTGATCTAATGTGGCACGATAAATCAAACAATAAAGTGTGGATAAAAGTTGTATCACCGCCAAGGTTTCAGGACTCATATGTTCCCGATGATACTAATCCACCATTATGGACAAACTTTAATGGTGGCACTTGGGTGAGAGTATTTTCTTGCTCCTATATATCGACGTCAACACTTCCAAATAATGACGCTGCACGATCTGTCTGCCCTTAGGCAATATCGTATCGGTAAAATAAGGAATCATAAAAAAAGCCCGCTCTATGAGCGGGCTTTTTTGTTGTAAATTCAACGCATAGATTAGCGCAAAATATAGAATTGGTGGAGCCTAGCGGGATCGAACCTTTATCTGTTCGGGTCTTTGATGGTCATTAAGCGTCTTTGCTGGCCTGTAGACGAGCGGCCGCGTCATTATTGGTCATTGAACGTCTATTCTTAGGACACCTTTTGGACACCTAATCGAAATTTTTTCCCTCCCCCCTCGAATTTGCATTAGTTTTCGTTTTTGTTCCTGCGGTGAAACACCAAAAGCTGTTTATACACTGTAAAACAAGAGGTCTTCCAACAAACTTGATTTCTTGCTCAAAAAAAACGCGAAAAGCGCGCAGGCGTGGGAGGAGTGAATCGGGGGGGCATGATAGGCTATCATTCTAAAAAATATTTAAATTTGTAATATTGGAGTATTTATGAGTCTTGAATTTAATTTATTAACTGTACTTGGTTCGCTTCTATTCTTGGGTAGCGTCTTCTGGTTTGTGTCTCCAAAGTGGAGGGCCGAAAGTCCAATGAAAGAAAAAAGCCAAGCTTACACGGGGTTAATTATTGGTGCGGCTTTGTTTATTTGGGGCTGTGTTTAAAAAAATAACAGGCATAAAAAAAGCACCTAACCGGTGCTTTTTTTATGCTTGGCTAACACTATTCTACAATAGGCGATAGCTCGGTTTTTAATGCGTTGGCCTGTATACCGTGTGCCGCTATAGCGGCCTGTTGTGATGGTGTTGAAACGTTAGGGTGAGAATGCGTTGAGACTGTCGAGGCTAAATCGCTTACCACTCCAGCCAAGTTTTCAACTATTTTCAATAGGTTGGTGCTTTCGCTTCCAACCCAAACCGTTCCCCCATCTTTAACTTTTAGTAATGCTTTCGCCTCTGCTATTGCTTCGAGAATATTTCCTATATTTAAAGTAAGATCGTTTCCTATATTCTGTTCTGAATTGTTGACAACATCTTTTTTGTTATCGTTGCCTACAGTTTCGATTAAGTCCTCTGCTGCTGTTTGGTTTATATTGCTTGCGCTGGTTAGGTTTAACCTATCAATTGCTGATAAGTTAATGCTACCCCCGCTCAATATTTTAATCGCTCCTAGAACTTCTATTAACTTAACGCCTTTTATTTCCTCGGTGTCATTTCCTTTGGTTATTTTTTTTGATGTTGAATAATGTTCAAAGTTTTCAAGCGCTTTAACAATACGCTTTAACGATAAATCTTTTATCGTTCCGGTTGTTTCCCTTAACCAATCTGCAGCAACGCTTAATCGCTGCTTTACCTTTTGATTATCTTGCCATGCCAGTTCACCGGCTTGGAGGTCTGGCAACAATAAGCCCCCGCTGTAAACGTGTTGAATTAAAGGCTTGTTCGGCAATCCATAAGCAAAAGCTATTTGAACTATCGTGCCAGGCTCGGGAAAACCAAAACCGCCGCGTTCGGCACCCGCGAAAGAAACCGGCAAAGGAACAGCCCTATAAACTGGTAATGATTTATCCGGTTCACTATTCGGCAACAGAATAATTAAATCAACGGCATAAAAAGGCCGGTATTCATCACTTAATGATTCTTTTTTGATTGGATCGCTGATCGCGTGAACCTTTGCCAGTTTCGGCAAATGATAATCACCTGATAATTCAGGAAACAACCGCAACACGAGCCGCTTTATTATTTTTTCCATGGGTCTTTATTCCATGTTAGGTTCATTGAATGATCAATCAATGTTACCCCCGTTAGATATTCCCCGTTTATCATCGCCCCTGGTCTAAGACCAGGGAAAGCGGCAATACTCGCGCGGCCTGATATACCCACTTTCTGCTGATAGTTAGGGGGGATTGTTAGCGGCTTATTTGAAAAATAACTATCGTTCCAGCTACCAGAAAATATTTTTCCGTCGCCTTGCTGCTGCCAAATGTATTTAGGGATTTCGAAAACCTTACCGATTGAATCTAACGAGTGATAGCCGGTATTACATGAGTAAAAAACCGGTGTCTTTTTGTTCGAGTGCTCATTATCAGCGAAAGAAAAAAACAAGCCAGTTTGTTTTGATAGGGATTTTAAAACGTCTGGGTATGTTGGGGCGCGAAGATTCAGCGGCAAAACCGTATTTAATTTTGCGCTAATCTCACGGCAAAAAATGCGCTGTTGATTGCTGTCTACGGAAGTCGATGTTTCTATATAACCAACAAAGAAGGTTTTCATTTTGTCGAGCGAATAACCGAAATCAAGAACCACGGAACCCGATAATTTCACCGCGCTTTTCACTGTGTAAACGGCTCTCCCTGGTGTAAACAAATCTAATACAGAATTATCGTTAATCGGCAAAAACTCGTCACCGTTAATCAATAATCTTTTATGTAGTTTCATTGTCAGCCTTTGGCGCTAAAGCATTATCAATGCTTTTAAATAGGGCTTCGAATCCTACTAACTTTTCCTCTTCTATTGAGGCTGGTTCGCTTTCATTGATTTGTTCGGCCCCTTCAACACCTTGAGATTCGGCGGCGCTTAACTCTTGTCTTTTCTCGGCTTTCTCTGGAACGGTTTTATATTCCATCAAAACAAAACTAACCCGCCAAGCTTGCTTGCCTGGTATCTCTCTGGTGTCAAAATTGTCGGTAAACTTAACCCGCTTTACCTGCATCGCTTGGGCGGTTTTGTCGACGATTTCATAAACGGCAAAATCTCCGTTATCATCGACGGCTTTAGCTTTTTCGGATAGCCTAAATAAGTCATCACTGTTAGAAAATTTAATAACAACCGAAACCCGAAAACGTGAAGGCTTAATACCAGCGTTAGCGGTATCGCTTGCGCTAGTATTCCCGCCCAAGTCTTTAGCGTTAATTTTAAACCCGAGATGAACGTTCAACTCGCTACCAGGTACTTTATAATCCCCAAGCCTCATGATTCGAAAATCTCCCGCAATACGGTTAAACCGCCTTCAACGGAAGTAATTAAAACCGCTGCACTGTAAATGTGTGCATGGCCTGAAGTTGTCGAAGACCGCAAGGACGATGCAACCGCCGACCGATTGCCACTAGAAAAAAAAGCTTCGCATGATTCGCCAACGAAAGATGATTTAAGTTGTAAATAATCTTGCTCGGTATTATTTAAATACGCTTGTTTTTTTTCAGCGAGTAAAACAAGCTCCTCTAAAGGCGTAATATTTTCAGCGTCATAACCATCCAAAACGCAAACACTAGACAACAGCTTTTCATTGATATCAGCAACCGATAAAACTTGCCTCTGATTTCTTGGCATGAATCGACCGCTTAAAGGCGCGTCGGGTAATACCAGTTTTGTGTTTTCTAAATCCAATAACTGTTTAGCCGTTCTTGATACAGTTTCTAGTTCTGCGATAGGAAAAACAGAACAAAATGATATTAACTTATCCGAAAATCCTTTAAGCGTTCTATCGCTAATTAAAAGCGTTAAGGCGTCAAGGTTTCCCGACGGTAAATTAAAATCTTGTCGGTCATTTAATTTATCAGCAATCAAACTTACCGCGTTAGGTGCCGATAAAAACAAAGGCGACTTTTCACCGTCGCCGCTGCCATACTGGAACGGATGGACAATTAAAAAACTCGCGTCAACATCTAGCAGCGAATATAAATTATTCGTTGTTGCGCTTGCATTGATCGCGCTAGATGAAACCGCATTCTTTTTAAAGTCAATTGCTGGCAAGTCATTTAAACGGGTAATAGCTTGACTTATCTCGCTGTCGCCAGAAATAAAAACCGGTTCGACTTCTGCTTGTAAAGCATCTGCCGAACTAGGCCAAACAAATTGTTTTTGATTAAAAGACATTTAAAACCTAAGGGTATCGACGAAAATAAACAACCGTCTTTTTAATGTTTATCTCTTCAACAACATTAACAACTCTCGTTCTAGTGATCGCCACATTACCCGCCGCATCGCTAACGCTATAGGTAATGGTTTGCGCGCCTAAAACCGACGTATCAACATTATTAACCGTTTGAATATTTGACGTTATATCGCCGTCGATATTATCCGTCGCCGTCGCGCCTGAGTCGCTGTAATTATCACCTTGTAAAATGCTAAGTATCGAAGGCCCGATTAAAGTAATAACCGGTATTGTCGTATCAGCTCCAGATACAGCGACAACATTAACCGTTCTTGTTACCGTAGCCGCCGCATTACCCGCCGCGTCGCTAACGGTATAGGTTACGTTTTGCGCCCCGAAAGTCGACGTATCAACATTATTAACCGTTTGAATATTTGACGTTATATCGCCGTCGATATTGTCCGTCGCGGTCGCGCCAGCATCGTTATAAACTGCTCCCTGTGCAACGCTAACAGCCGCCGAACCTATTAATTGAATAACGGGCGAAACAGCATCGGCCACGCTATCGACCGCAATCGTCACTAACATTTCACTACCAAGAGTTCCATCCGGCGCGATCATCTGCACGCTAAAGCTCTGATCTTGAGATGGCGACGGATCAACAACGGTAAATGTATTGTTGGCGTTGACTACCACCGCCCCACCTTGCCCGCCCCCTGGGAGCGTTGCATGATGATCGTAAACAACTTGTACCCCGTCCTCATGTGTGCCTGGTTGCCCGTCGTGTAGTAGCGAAGAAACGCCATCATCAATCCAGCCATCAACACCACCGGCGACCGGCGCTATTTGGCTATTTGTGATAGGCGAACCAGATGCGCGTGAAAACTGCCGGTAGTCATTAAACACAATCGCCGCATCAGAATAATCATTACCCGCGACCCACTGTGGCGCAAAAACTAAACCGTCTGCCAAATCAATAAAATCTTTATTGGCTGGTTCTTCCAGTGTTACACCGGCTACCGTTGCGCTAACACCATTTTCAGTGAGCACCAAATCATATAAATCTAAACCATGCTGCAACGGGGTATTTGCTGGCACTAAAGCATCAACGGCGTAAGCATTCGCACCCGTGGACGCAAGATTACTTAAAGTGAGTGCGTGACCTTCGAGCGTTAAAGAAAAATCACCCAGCGACAAACCATCAGCAGAGGCATTAGAAATTTGAAGAGTCACAGCCGCGGCACGAACGAGGATGTCGGGGTCGACAAAAGAAAAACCGGAAGCTGGCAAAGACTGCATGGCCCCGATGTCGACAACCGACTGCGATACAGAATCGTAGCCCGCAGCAATCAAAGGAGAGCCTAATTTAAGTGAGAAGTCGCCGCTGTCGGCGTCAACAAAGCAATCAGAAGCAAGCAAATTAACCAAGTTATTTGATGCTGTAGAGCCATTAATCGAACCTTGACTTGATGCGTTGTAGTCCGACAGCTCGTCGACAGTTGTGTAAAACGGGGTTTCGAAAACCGCTGAATTTTTCAATGTCGTTTCAGATGCCCCGTTAGGCCGAAAAGTAGCGCATTTATAGATCGTAACGTGCTCAACAAGAACGTCGAGGCCGCTGCCGTTTCTATACGCACCGTAAAACTGCAAACCACAGCCAGCAAAAATAAAGTGGTGAATTGATTTACCGCCAAACACATAAGACCCGCCGACATTCGGGTTAGCTTCGCCGCCTAACAGCGCATTGACCATCCCGTAGCCAATGGTAGAACTAACATCACTGGCCGACACGATTGTTCGCGGGTTTGTATTCGCGGGGTCTACCGTAATAACAAAATCTTGAATACCTGTCTCGCCGAAAGCGTGGCAATGAGCATCCTTTATATCAACAGTGGAACCGTTCCCCGCGGGGGCGTTTAATGGCTCTCTAAGATCAGGCTGGTTGCGGAAAATGACATTCACGTAGTTTGATTCGTTGCACGCGAAGTCGTCAAGCTGCATGCGCTCTTGAATAAAATCAGTGCCGTTAGTCTCAACATAAATATTACAAACGCCAGGAGTCTGTATAGTAAAGTTTGACCCTCCAACTTTTGACGCCAGCAACGCCTTAGCCTCTGCCCAAGTCGTCGCATTAAAATTTTGCGCTGGGTCAGGGTTAACTAGCGATGCGTCAGGGTTAAATACGATATCGACCATTATTCCTGCCCCCCAGAATTAGACAAAACAAAAACCTCTTTAGCTGCCGACTGGTTTACTTTTAACTTGGCCTGATCATAGCTGCCGTGCTCGCCAGCCTGCTTAACGAGCTTGTAAATTACTAGACGGTTTTGCTGTGCAACGGGACTTCTCTTTTCGCCCAGTGCATCAGCGGCCTGCAAAATAGCCTGCCGAAGGTCGCGACGCTGCCGGTTTTTACTTGCTTCTTGTTCTGCTTGAAAATCCGCAGCAACATCTTTTATGTTATCGCCCATAAACTACCCCTTACAGCGCTGCTGCGTATGCATTTGCATCGGCCAGCCAGTTATCAGAAATACTAACTAAATAAATATCGCGCCGCGTTGTAGCACCGCCCCAGTTAATCGACATATAAATTCTATTGCCGTGCCGGTTAATCGCTGCCGGCGCCTCATCTCTATAGTCACTTACATATTTGTTGTGATTGTGACAAATCGGTATATGCACGTGCTTGCCAGTTGACTGATCGCGCATCTGCGAAAACCAAAGCTGGTCGTGACCATAGCCTGAATTATTGTAATTGCTCGAATCAAAATTCGAATAATTATTAACGAATTGCCAATCTGCATGACTGGGCGGCATCTTTCCATAGTGCCAACCGGAACCCCAGCCTATCTCTGCATGACCGCCAACAATCAACCGGTTAGCCCAGCCGTCGGGGTCTTCTAGCGCGACCGCATCTAACTTATCGGTTCTGCTGTTTTGACTCACGAAATACTGGCTACCGCTCGCCGACCACGCCCAACCTGAATGGGTGGATGTTACCGATATCTTGCGCGGTGACTCAGCATTAAAATCAAGATCGAACGGCCAAGCCCACGCGCCGTCATACCAAGTATCAACCCACGCCGCGCCATTGCCGCCATATGAACTATCATCCCATTTCCGATCATGGTGCATCACAAACCAGTTTCCGTCGGGCGATATTTCGACCATGTTGGGGCGATAAGAAAAATGCGACTTATCAGCTTCACTTGATAAGTTAGACCCTGACATATCAGCAGGCGTCTTAATGTAAAAAGTATCAGATGAAATTTCGTAAGAAATGTAAGCATCAACAACCGTATTTGAACCGTCGTAATGCGTCGCCATCCAGCCCCAGCGATCCGAGCTGTCAGAACAATCACCCTCGACATCGTTGTAAATCTGGGTAGAGTTTGGCGCTACTGACGAAAAGTCGCGAACAATAACCGGCTGAGGATTTCTAACATCGTCAATCATGTAAAAACCCATACCGTACCGATAGTAAACACGGTTAGGATGAAGCCCGCTTATATCCCATCGAACCTCGTGGTTTTCGCCAATGTCAGCCCCGCTTGTATGCTTTAGCGCACCTAATAACGTGCCGTCGCGATTAAAAGCATATGAAGAAGTAGAGTCAGCACCAAAACCTAAAAATTTATTCCCGTCGGTATTTTCGGGCGAATACCGCGAGTAAACAATAAAAAGATCAGACGCGCCAGGAGCAGAATTAACATCTGTAAGTCTCGTTATTTGCACGCCATTTGATAGCGTGACAGTCTCACCAACTGCTGGTGCTCCATCCCCGTACTCTGGCTGCAAACGTGCTTGCCCATAAGTAAACACTGAATTAACGCCAGGGTTTGGCGAACTAGGATAAGGAGAAGACCCGCCCCCACTCGGCGGCTGGGTGGCACCTAAAGGCAAGGCACTATTAAAAATCGCGCCTGCTGCAAATAGCGCTCGGCTAAACGATTTATTAGAAACAACATTAAGCATATGAAAACCTCAGACTAAAATTTATAAAATATTTATAAAAGCCGATCAAAAAAAGAGAACTAACGCCTTGCCCACGGCATATAAAAACGTTTTGCAAAATTAATTCCGCCGCTGTCATACCGATAGTGATCTTTATTAAACCCGCAACTATGATGGCGACCGTAAAGTTCAATCCAAAAAGTTCCGTCGTGATGAACCCAAACCCCCGCCGCTATTTTTAAATTACTGGTTAGCCGGTCGTTATAGCCGCCCTCCTCGCACATGGGCGAAACATGAAACGTGTTTTCAATACCGATAGATATGTCAACGTAGGGAAACCAGTCGCCCACGTCACCGGCTTCAGCTTTGTTACACTGAAACAAGCCCAGCAAAGAGACAATAATAATAATCAACCAGAAAAACCCGATACCCCCTGGCACGTTTTTTCCGTCTTTTGTTTTCCAAAACTTTTCGCCGATACTTTTCTTTTTGTAAGCAACAAAAAATAAAATAATGATGGCTAAAGTTCCGCACATAAAAAATAAGTAATTACTATTTGCAAATAAAGACATAAAAAAACCTCTCAATATTTAAAGTTTATGCGCCTGCAATTGATTGAGCTAAAATAATTATTTCGTTCTCGTCGATAGCATCTATATTTTCATTGGCGCTTGCGCTGTTTGTGTCGATTGCATCGAGAGCGGCTTCAAGCGCTTGCCGCTTACCTGTAATCGCACCATAAAACCCGTCAAATTCATTTACTTTTACTTCCACGCGGTCGACCATTTCAGAAAGCGAATACCCTGTTTGCCCTGCAAGCTGTGAAAGCACAGGGAACTGTGAAGGCACAACAGGCGGCGAAAGCTCCGCAACACGATACCGTTCAAACTCAGAAGTTTGCCGAGGCCAGCCATTAATTTCAGAAGGCGGATATTTGTTTTTTATTGCCTCCATTGCCGTTTCGTACATTTCATTAATCGCTGCGCGTTTCGCTTCTGATTGTTGCGAAACAGAAACCTCTATTGCTTTTGCAACTGGATAACCAAACACCGAATCAAAAACAATTTCAGCCGGTGAGCCTGAATTCTGAAGACTAGAAAGATTTGAAAAACAAGCGTCATACTGTGCCTGTGTTACCGGCACTAAATTATTGTCGCCGCCGTCGTCGTCTTGCTCGTAAAATCCCGACGTTAAAATATTCCAAAAAATTGACATAATTTATTCTCTAATTATTTACCGTACACGCGCCAAAAAATCCAATAAGCTGAAGGCATATTGTTTCTTATTATTATCTGTCCTAACCCGCTCTCTAAAACATGAAGATTTTCAAAATGACTAGTCGAGTTAGATCGAATTGAGACCTGAATATTTTCAATCGCTGTCGTATAAGCAAAGGGCAAAGTAACAACAGTTGAACCCTGGGCAGACACTAAAGATGTTCCCATCTGTTCCCGCGAACCATCGGGGTAAGTAATAGATGATAGAGATATAGGGCTTCCGCCGTGAGAAAAAACAAACTCTGAGTTATCCATTTTTCCAGATAAAGCACTACTTAAAGCCGAAGTAGATACGCCGCCTAAATCACCAATTAACAAGGTTTTTAACCCTACGCTTTGAACATGACCGGCAGTATTAACATTTATGGCGCTTAACACTTGCGCCGCGCTTGTTGTAAGATTTATATCCGACTGCGTGGGGTGAGAATAATTATTAGCGTTTAAGCTTCCAGTAAACCCTAAATCACCCAGCGTCAAAGCTTTTTTGTTGACGCTTTGAACATGGCCTAAATTATTAACACTTATTCCACTTAAAACTTCCGGTGCCAATGTTGAAAGGATTATCGGCGACTGCGTGGGGTGTGTATAAACATTCGCGTTCGCGTCACCGTTGAACCCTAAATCCTGCAACGTAGGCTTATTATCTGGGTGATAAAACCAATCGATTAAATGAAGGTTTGGTATCAGTTGATTTCGCCGGTCAATTACGGCACGGCTTCCGGTGAGCGTGGCAACTCTTTGCAGAAAATGATTGTTACCTAAAGAATCTGTGTAATCGTTTTGCGTGGCATTATTAAAAACTATTACAGCTTTACCTTTTACGCCGTTAACATCTTGATCTAAAGAAACATCTAGCCAAACATCCATTGGCAAAGTGACCGGTTCCGCATCAAATTCGGCGATAGCATCTATTCGTATACCGGCAACATAAGCAACACCCACGCGACCCTTAAACGTACCCGCCGAATCATAAATCAAAAAACCGTCGCCAATAAAACAGGCGCGACCGTAAATATCATAATTCGACAATCTTTCGTTATCATCGATGATTTTTAATCGCTGCGTGAAATCGATTTGCCACGTCGCCGCCGGTAAGTTAATTGCCGTTATTGATTGCGCGTCAACATACGATATTAAAAAATTACGGGATAAATTATTTCCTCTGGTCGTCCCTGTAGTTTTTATTTTTGTTTGCGATGGCACATAATCAACCGCGATTAACGTACCGTCATCGGCTTGTATGCCTACCCAGTTAAACGAAAAATCCCCAATAGAAGAATCTAAAAGTAAACTGTAAACCACTTTTTCAGGGTCAATGTATCCGCTAGCAGTCACGGCACCCTGAAAAACAATATCAGCCGAAGCCGGTAACGCTTCCGCGTCGTTTATGGGATCGTTTTCATTAATGCCGGTAATGTCAGCCAACACAAAGCGATCAATAACCAGCGGTTCCCCTGCGGCTTGTTTCGCGGCGAATAAATCGCGCCCCGTCTGTATTATTTTTCCTGCCATGCTAAAAAGCTCCGATAATCAAAAAGCGTTACGATGCAACGCTATAGCTATAATCAATATTGAATTCTGTCGCGCTCAAAGCTGAATTAATCGGGGTTATCACTTCGATTTGATATCGCCGACACGTACGGCCATACAACGTTAAAACAAGCTGTAACAGCTCTGTATTTGCCGCTACTGCCGAATCAGTTAATCGAACAATGACAATATCAAACGCCTGCCCTTCAATACGTTCTTCAATGTCAACGTAACCCATCCCCAAGCGTTCAAAAATCCGTTTCAATCCTGCATAACTTCCCGCGTCTCTGGCGTTAAGTAGCGCGAATGCAACACGCTTTCGATAAAGTGCTAAAGGCTCATCTTTAAAACGTTCAACGTGTCGACCCCACGCAACAACATCTAACACGCCTTCAGAACACGTTAGCGGGTCAAGATTTTGTAAAATTACGCCAGTCCAGCTTTCAACCGTTGACCAAAAACCGGTAGCGGCTATTTTTAGCTTTTCTAGTTCGCCCTTATTGCCCCAAACCGGTAATTTTAAATCAATCACTAGCTACCCTCTTGAACAGTCAAAGAACCTAACTTTGGAATATCTAAAGCGCTGTCAATTTTCGCTAAATTAAAATGCACGTTATCAAGGTTTAAAAATTCTTTGTGCAGCTCCCGCGATAATTGCGAGAAAGAAAACAAATCAAACGGGTTAGTTTTTGTCGCCTCATAGGCTTCATTTTCTCTAAATGCGGCCCGTATAAACTGATCAACATTAATCAATAGCTGTGCAGTTTCTTCCGTGCTTGTGCCGTTAACCGGCCAAACGTCGGCGGTAACGCTATGCAAACTTTCAGGTAGCGCCAGCACTTCAACGTCATCACCTAGCCCATGATTACCGTCATCCATTAAATGACTTTGTAAGGAACTTAAAAATTGTGAACTAGCCGTTCCGGTATCTGGCAGAATGTAAATATTGGCTGTGCCTGGTCCCCGTGGCGCATCGTGTTCAAACACCAGATTATTCACCCCAACACCGCTAAATTCAGTTACAAGCGCAATGTATGCCGCGTCTGTATGAAAGGTCGTTACAATAGAAAATTGATTTCGTCCTCGTAGCCTTAGCTCGTCATCTGTTTCTGTATCCGCACCGATAACCGTTATCCAGCCCGCCTCATTCGCTACGCTATCAACACCATTAATCGGGGTAGGTAAAACAGCTAAAACGCCTTCAGCTAAGTTATAAGCGGTTCCAGCTTCAAGCGCTTCAACCTCTATGAATAATTCTGATTGCCCATCTACAAAACTAAACGCACCAATGGTTTTATATTCATAAATCTTTCCATTTATTGGAGCAGTTTGTACTAAAGTACCGTCGATAACGTCTAATGCTCCGGCGGTATCTGTTCTTGAAAATTTAACAAAACCCTTAGTTTTTACCGCTGTCTTTCTCGTTAAGCCTAAAGCCCAAACAATAATTTCTAAAAAAACACCCTTGGCCGTTTTTAAAAAACAGTTAGGTAAAATTTGCTTTAAAATAACGTCATTAACCAACCACAAATAAGGCTTCGTGATTAGCGCATCAATAAACCGCTGCCAAGGTGAAACAGAACTAGCGTTAGAATAATTAATTTGCGCCGAATCTTTTTCAGCATTCCAAGCTTGTTTAGCGGCTTCTTCTGTCGTTGGTATAGCAGCATCACTTAAAATCTGTTTAAAGTCGTCGCTATGATCAAAACTACTCATTGGTAAACCTCAATCAGACCGTAACGTATTGTTTCTGCTGTTAAGAAAAAATCATTGTTGTTTCTTCGAATTAACTTTGCTGTTCCTGGCTTAATCCGCAAATCATCGTCTACCATTTCTTCTAGCCGATTCATTAACAGTCGTACACGCTGGCTATCACGTTCGGCTAACATATCAATCAGCAATCCACTTTCAATAATCAAATGTTTAACGTCTTGGGCAATGCTTGCGCGCTGGTCAATCGTTATAGGTTCGCCGTAAGCATCAAGCGTTAAATCGCCGTCAGTAATTAATAAATCAATGTATTCGGACATTACCCAGCCGCCATTTCTAAATTATCAAAAAAGTCAAAAGCGTCCGTTGGTGAAACCGTATTCATTTCTACTTTTTCAATGTGCATCGATTTTTGGCTGTTAGCGTTAGTTATTTTTTGTTGTAAACCACCAACCGGTAAACTAGAAAGATTATTAGATTGCAGGCTAGGCGCTGCTACGCGAATACTTTCGCGTTCGGCGGCTAACTTCCCTTCAATATCGACGCCAGCGTTCGTGCTTCCGCCGATATCGATACCAGGTATTAAATTAATCTTGCTCATTAACCAGTCAATTCCTTTACCGGCAAAATGAAAATAAGCCTTAACCGCATCAATGCCCAATTGAAAGGGAGCAAAAACAGCGGATAAAAATTGGTTGTTGCCTATCACATCTTCAAACCATTTCCATTTTTTAACGATCCAATCAATAGCCATAGTTCCAAATTTATGAACCGCCGCCGTTACCTCGTCCCAGTACACCACCAAGGCGACAAGAGCGGCGATTAACGCAACAACACCTATAACGACCCACGTTATCGGATTAGCTAACAGCGCCGCTGTAAACGTCCATACAGCCGCACCCGCCGCCATCGTTCCAGCGGCAAGCGAACTAAGCGCAACACCACCCAGAAAAAGCGATAGTTGAAATAAAAATAAAGCGACGCGAGAAGCACCAACGGTAAAAGCAAATATTTTTTGAACAGCAATCGCGATTATGGTAAGGCCATGCCAACCGGCTATAGCTAGCTTGGTTAAGCCTGCAACAACCGCAAAAGAAGAGATAACAGCAATCAAACCAAATAACGTTAAAATAGCTTTAGAAAACATTGACGTTAAATTCGGGAATAATTCAGTCCAGCGTAAAATATTGTCGGCACCCTCAGTAAGCGACACCAAAAGCGGGTCAAGTACTGGCAACATTCCACGGCCAATTTTAACCGTCACCGCATTAATTCCCGCGCTCCAACGGTCGAGCGGGTCGGTCATCGCGTCGGCCATCTTCAAGGCTTTCTCCATGCCTTTAACGTTTCCTAGCTGGTTAATGTTGTCCGCTAAACCTTGCGTATCTGCTGATAACAAAGTGATTAAACCTAACGCCTCTTTGGTGCCAAATGCTTTTTCTATGACGTTTAAATCTGAAGCTTTATCTAGGTCGCCAAACTTTCCACGGATGGCGTTTAAAATATCGATCATTGGTAACAAACGGTCGTTACTGTCAGTAAATTTAAGCCCTAGAGCGTCTTGTGCTTTAAACGCACCCGATAAAAATGCACGGTATTTTGTACCGGCTTCGCCGCCGCCCATTGTGGTTTGCAATTTTCCCAATATGGCTATTTGTTCATTAATGGCGATGCCATGCGTTGTAGCGTCGGCACCAATCGATTTAAAAGCCGTGCTCATTTTAGAGCCATCGGTTTTAAACATTTGTACAGCGGCGGCGGTTTGGCCTGTGAGCATTTCAACCCATTGAGCTTTTCCCATTTTGTCGGCGCTGTTTTTGAAAATGCCGTACATGGTGCCCATGTAATCGGTGATCGTTGCTGCGTCGGCTTTTGTGCCTTTCGCTAATACATTACTAGCTAACGTAAAAACGGCTAATTCGTCGTTAACTAGGCCACCGATAGCGCTTTGAATATCGTATGATGATCTAACAAAATCTTGAGCGCTTTCACCGTATCGAGTAGAGAAAGACAACGCGGTTTTTTCTAAATGCTTTAAAGCGTCGTTATGAACTTCTAAACTTTCAACTTCACCTAAAACCCTATTCATTTCCCGCGCCGGTGATAACAAAGCATTCAACGCATAACTAACACCGATCAAACCAGCGCCGCCAGCAACAACCGATTTAAAACCGTCAGTCGCTAGCGTCGTCATGTTGTGCAGTTTGCCGGTAATTTTATCGGCTGGGCCTGAAACCTTATCGGCAAGCTCTGCAATAAAATAAATTTGTTGTATGGCTTTGCTACTCATTAATAACCCGTCAAAATCAATTATTTAAACGCTTTGTTAATTCCGTTAGCGATAGCGTTCGACATTTGTTCCCAGTAATGCGTTTCTAGCCACAACGCTTCGCCCCGCGAATCATTAGTAAGGGGTTCGCCTGGCAAATGTTTTTTTACCAGCATGTTCAATTGTTCAAAACTGTTATTATTTATTTGCTCGCAGCGCTCTTGTGCTTTTTTGCTTTAACGCCTAAGTCTGGCATGTAAGCAGATATCAACTCACCGGCAAAAAGAGAAACCGTTGCAGGGCTGCTTTTAATTAACCCTTTCAAAACTTCTTTGTCTTTTTCGTTGACGGTATCGATTAAAAAATTGTGCATGGGTTCATATTTTTCATTCGGGGTAGTTCGGTTCGTGAAATTAATATAATCTTGATCGGTAATTGTAAAACTAATATCGCCAGAACTTTTAGTTTCTAATGTAAATTCTCTTGCGCTTTCGTCTTTTGTTTTATCTGCCACGGGTAATACCTCGTTAATGTGAACTTAATGATTATAAATTTTGTTTTTGTTTTTCTTGTGCTAATAACAAATGTTTCTTTTTAAAGTATAGGTTTGTCCAGTATGAAATAACCCAGGTGGCTATTCCGAAAATCATCATCCATTCGTTAATCGAAAGACCCGCTATCGCGGTAAAACAGGCCATCACATAACTAACAAAGCTGGTTGTTTTGTCGCCCATTATCAGCCCTTACCTAAAGCGATTAAAAAAAGAGTTTTTCGCGTTATCTTTTATTTTGCTTCCAAGGCTAGAACCAAAAAAGAAAGCGATAACCTGTTGTCGCTCTTGCCAAAGCGCCGTAATACTTCCGCCGATCAAGGTACAAGCAACGCCCACCATCGCGGGGCTTTTAGCGTACACAATCACCGCGACATTTAGCGCCAACAATAAAATAACTAGTAGATGGTTTTGAGCGATAACTTTTCTTGCAATGCTGTCGACCAGATCGCCACTTTTCCCTAAATACATATCTCGCGCATTTTTTATATCTTCAAAAGATAACTGAACTAATATGTTTTCACTTTCTAAAATCTTTTCTTTTAGTCGCGCCGCTACCGCTGGGTTTTGTTCAATAGAGCGTAAAGCGTCATCAAAAGAAGTCGCGCCGGTAACTTTTTTTGCAATGCTGGTTATTTCTCCGGCGGCTTTATCCCCTAGCTTATCGCCAAGTTTTTCACCTAACCAATCATCTAAGCCGGTCAATTCAGCAATAGCTTTAGCCGCTGCAATGGCTGTAATAATGCTACTCATAATTCGTCCTCGGTAATTAATGTATAAGTAAACGAATTACCCCAACTTTTAGAACCTAAATGGCAAAGCGACAAAACAAAATCAAATGAGCCGTGGTCGGCTATCACTTGGCAACCCGCACTAAACTTATCAACAAAAATACTTTTCTTATCCTTTGCCGCATAATGGCAGTTGATGCCAAACAAACCCGCTTCGCGGGGTACGTCAAAATCTAATGTTTTATCTTTATTGTTATCTCGATAAACAATCATCGGCTTAACTTGCGTAAGCGCGGGATATTTATTTAAGTGATAACCTATTTTCCAAGCCCCTAAATATTGTCCAGGTGCGAGAATAGCCGCGCCTTTATTGTTCATAGGGTTTTCTAACCAGAATTCGCCAGGGTCGGTTGTGCAATCAAAACAAAAGAGCATTTCGCGGCCATGCTGCTTAAATGCGACACAAAAAATATCATTAAACTTATTCGCTTCTTTCGCGCTGGTTCTTATGCCGATAAGGTTTAGATTAAATTCTCCGCTATCAAAAAAACGATAACCATTATCGTTAAGCGCTTCTTTTAAAACTTGATAGCTCAAATTGTTAATCATCGTTATCTCTCTAGTTTTTCTTGGCAGTAAACGCAACGCTTCATACCGCCGATATTTCTTCGGGCTTCGGGAATCAGTGATAAGCAATCAATACACTCTAAATTACTCTCACTGTTAAAATCATGCTTAGATAGCTGCACTTCTAAAGCATGTTCGTTTAGTGAACGCTGCAATTCCGCCGCTTGGTCTAGCTGATCAAAAATTAATTCGCCGTCGCCCGTAATCAAAATCTAGCCCTAATCTTCTACAGGGGCTAGGTAAGGAACGCCGTTAATATTGATAAAATCTTCGTCGGTAACTTCATACGGGATTTTATGAATTATCCGTTCGTTACTATTTGATTGAGCGTTTAGCAAATCGCTTATTTTCAACTTGCAACCGAACGCTTCAATATTCAGTTTTTCGCTATTCGTTTCGGCATTGCAAACCAGATCGAAAGGTTCCAAGTCTTGAAAGCTTCCTGCCGACTCTGCAATATCGATAATATGCGAAAGAACAGAACTTGTTACCGTCATTTCTCCACTAGCTTTCACGTCACCGTTAACCCATCCATCAGGGCGGCTATTGAGGTATACCGCGCCGCTGCTGTCTTCAATGTTCAAAGTAAAGTCAATAGTTTTTAATAGGTAATCACCCAATGTAAACCGCGCTTGCGACCCGCTTATTCTCTTTCCGCTCATAATAAAAACCTTTTAAAATATATTCGTAATTGATAAATTAATTTTTAGCCGTCATTAAAAATTAACCGTTGCTTAAATCTAAAGCGATATAGTTTTTAATTTCTTTTGCTGAGTTATACGGGGTCACTTTAAAAAATACTTGGGCCGTGTCTTTGTCGGGCCAAAAAATATGAATGGCGTCTTTTTTGGGTGGTTGAATATCACCTGGCATAGGCGTATCTAAAAAAGTCGTACCCTTGCTCATATCTCTAAGCACTTTAGCGAAATAGGTTTTTCCAGAAGCCATTGAAAGAGGAGTGCTATTAAATGATCTATCGGCAATGCGTTTAATCGCTAGCGGTCTAATTCGTCGTTCTGCTTTATCAGAAATTCGGCCATATTCGATAACCTGAAAATCACCGGCGGGCGCATCCAATAAATTACAGTCGCCAAAATAAAGCCCTGGGTAGCCTGGGTAATCTTGAATCACGGTTAACCGGTTAGCGTCTAGTGTTTCGATAGTCGCGCTTGAAAGCATTACGCCGTCAATGTCCGTAGGTGCAGCACCCAACGCCAAGACACCGCCGGTTTTCGGTCTCATGGGGCTATCTGCAACGCTGACATCATGGCGGCATAATCGGCCCATCAAAACGCCAAGGTTATTACCATGGGTTTGTGGCACCAACGCAACGCGGTCGGCTAATACGCCGCTTTGTATCGCTGTTTGTGCTGTTTCGTATTGGCTCCAAGTTTGCGAAGCGGAATCAATGCCAGGCGTAGCAGAAACAATTCTAAAAGGTAAGCCGTAAACGTTTCGCATTGCGGCGGCTTCGGCTTGTAACGCATTAACTTCAGCGGGTGTGCTTATGGGGCTGCATAGCGCAACAAGTTCGGGTATTTTTCCTGCCTGTATGGATTCATCAAACGTTACACGCCAATCAGTACCAGACACGATAGGCGAAGCATAAGCGCGCCAGTTTTCCCCGCCGTTATACTGTGCCGCTTTAACTTGTTTATGTATTTCGCCGTCAAGTAAAGTGTCTAAATCGCTCTGACTATTCAACGACAAAATAGAAGCAGTATTTAACGTACCAACACCAATAAAAAGCGTTACCTTTTCGATTTCCGGTGAAGCGCCTTGGCCAAGATTTAAAGTTTCTACGCTAATTTTTCCTAACATGGTTTAAGCCCTTTGCTTTATGGTTTCGTCGTAAATAGTATTAATCATTGTTTTTACTTCTTCGTCTGTCGCCCCTAAAAAAGCGCGTGACGGTAATTTGATTTCCCACTGGGTTTTGCTTTTTTCATCTCGCATCAAGCGAGTAATTAAACCAGCTTGGCCAAGCGTTAAATTTTCAGTCATCCATTTTAGGCTAGGTGTTTTCCAACCCTTACCCGATTTTCGTTTAACTTTGTAGCCAACTTCGCGTAATGCTTTTGCTTGTCTCCTTGTTGCGGGGCCGTCGTAATCTGGCTTCCCGTGAATCCGTTTCATTTTTTGCGAGGTCATCACCTCGGTTATTCCGTCTTGCTGTTCTTTGGCTATTCGTCCGCCCACGGGGTTATTAATTTTTAACGTCCCTTTATCGGGCGTGGTTCGAATAATTAATTTCTTTCCTAGCTGCCTTAACATTTTCCTTTTGTTTTTATTGTCTTTTCTTGGCGCAAACGGCTTGCCGTTTAAATCTCTTTGTTGCTTAATCCTTTCTCGCGATTGCTTTCGCGTTTGCTGCATTAGTTTCAATAATAATCGCCGACGTTTAGCAGGAGGCAATCGTAAAATATCAATTTTCTTTTTAGCTTCTAAAGCACCGATAACCGCCGTTTTAATCATCGTAGTTATGCGTTAAGCCTGGCGGCTGTCCATCGTGTGCAACGTTCGTATGATCTGCTACATCAATAACAGGCTGATCAATTCGCCATGTTTCGCCGCCATAATGAATAGCCCCGTTAGCGTCCGGTACCAAAAACAAAGATTCTTTAAATAAAAGACTTAATTCAATATCGGCTGTTGTAGTGTCGTTGGTGTCGATATCAATTTCAGGCCAATCTAACTCGTCATCTTCTCGGTCACTGTCATTATCTAAAAGCCAAGCGCAAACCGCCGCTAATAACAATGGCGCGTTATCGCCTTCTAGCCTTTCTATTTCATAAACTGCGCGGTATGTGCAGCTGAAAAGCTCTATTCCTTCGCCGATCTTGCTTCCCTGTGGAATCATTGGTGCCGACTCCATAAAACTATCAAGCTGTTCAGCGGCCAATAAACCAGTTTGCAAAATGGCCGCGTGTAACGCTTTCATTTTTTCGCCAATCATAAAAGCTCGACCGATACATTTGCCGTTAAACCTAAAATCCGCTTAATGGCTTGGCGGCTTTTGGCTCGCCAAATATTATTAATTTTATCTGATTCGTTCGCTTGTGATTCAGCTTGGTCTTTTCGGTTAAAGGTAACAAACTGATCAAACAAATCAGCTTTAGCCAAGCAATAAACAGCGCGCTTATACTGTTCAATAAAATAACTTTTTGTTTGCCCCGCCGCGCCTACCGAGTCGCCAGCAACACTTTCTAACGTATCCGAACCGCTAGATATATGATGTGTTTTAACGTCCTGCAGCTCATCATTTACACTAAAAACAGCCATCGTTAAATGATCTAAAATCAATTCACTTTTATATTCCGCTGGTATCCGGTACACGCTCAAAAATTCAGATAAATTCAGGTCTGGAAAAAAACCATCATTAACTAAACTTTGATCTACTAATGTTTGGTCGTGGCCGGTAAACATAAATTGCTCATTTGCTGAATTAAAACCAGATAAAACGGGTCGCGGTTATCGTTCTTAAAAAGGCGCTAACAGATCGCCGATTATCTGGCCCCGTGTGGAGTCGTTTCTATACTTGTTTTTCTTTATCTTTTTCTAACTTTTCAGTAAGGCTTTTAATTTTTCCCTTACAGCCTGCTTTATCGTTGGCATATTGCGCCAAGGTATACCAATCGAGCGCGGCTTTATCATCACTGAGTTTTTCAAAATGTTGCCCCATCAATTTAAAGATTTTGCCTGGTATAATAGGCTGTTCAGTTAGCCATACTTTTTCTTTTAAATTGACTGCCACCATTTCAAAGTAAGGTGAAAAACTTCGCCCTTCTGTAAATTCAGTTTCGGCCCAATCACACATTGATTCCGCGAAAAGCTCGGTCAAAGATCGTTTAAAGTTTTCTGGGGCGTGTTGATGCTGTTTAATGGCGAATGTTGCCCATTCAAGCGCCCTTTCGACGTCCTTAATATCCAGCAACCAAATTAAAACCCACACTAAAACAGCGTTCGGATGCAAACGTTCCTCATCACGGTATTTTTCTAAATACTGCAAGTACTTTGGCACCAATTCATTTTTCTTTAACTCGATTTTTTCAGGAACGCTGTCTATTTCCTTTAATCGATCACGATCAAGGTTAAGCGCTGCTAAAACCGTTTCGTAGTCGTCGCCAACATCGCCAACTAACAAAGTTTGATCTTTTGAGTTTTCAACTAACTGCGTTTCATTTTTATTTTTCGCATGACGCTCTAAAGCACGTCGCTTGTGTCTTAATGCAATACTCATACATTCACCTATAGCAAGTTGTTTTATATTTTCAATAATCTAATAACGTGTTTTCAAAAAGCCCCTGGGCGGTTACCCGTTACCAGGGGAATAGCTACGAGGAGATCGTTAACGATTAACTAAAGTTTGTGCCGTTCCAAATTCTAACGTTGTCAAACTCAAGTGAAGCCGCTTTTTCAAAGTCTTCAATAACATAAGCATCATTAAAACTATTGAAATGTTCGATTTGGTCTTTAGACGGTCTATCTTGAATGTGCTGTCGAACTGATCCCTGTTGAAAGTAAATGCTCAAGTTATCAAAACTTGTGACCATCAAACCGCGCGCGGGGAAAAAGCCAAAGTTGTAAGCAGGTAAGCCGCCGTAAGTGCGAGTAACCGCATTACTTTCAACACGTTCTTTTTCTGTGGGTGTTTGGCCTTGCGCTTTATACAACTGCGTTTTATCAAACGACATTAAATCAGTACCAATTAGCGCGACCAAATCACCGGAGTTCCGGTGCTCTTCACCAACCATTTTTTTCAGGTCGTCTACCGCCGCGTCAAGGTTTACAAAATCACCCGCGCCGCCTAAACGGATTTCGCCAGTAGTCCCGCCTTCCGCTAACATTTGTGAACCTGATTGGTATTCGCGTAAATGTTGAAGCCAGCCTTTGTTAACATCTTGACCAAGCGGGTTGGCGGTTGCATCTGGAAAAGGTGCGACACTGATTCCATTCCACCCAACAATAAGACGACCCGACGCGATACCCTTTTTAACGTATGACATATAACGAGAATTTAAATCTTTAAACTTTGCCCACTGGTCTAAGGTTTTGTATTTTATCGCTACGTCGAAATCTGCTTTTTCACATTTGTATTTAAACCCATCAAGGTTTAAAAGTTGTTTTGGGGTTCTTTCGCCTGTACCACTGGTATCAGTTCTCGAACCGATGATTGGACCTGTTGAACCTAGAACCGTTTCGCCTTCCGCATCATCGACGCCAATAACATTAATGCGTTCTAAAAATTCATTACTGATTTGAATTTTGTCCATTAATTTTTGTTCTACGCTTGGCGTAGCTGAGAATTTTTCTGAAACATCTTCAACGCCGTAAGATTTAGCAATACCTTGTTTTAGATTGTTAAATTTTAATCTGGTCTCTTTTTTCATGTCTTGTTTCTCTCAATCCTAAAGTTTTAATGAGGTGGTTAAGTTTTTAAAAATCTAAAAGGCTAAATGCATTCGTTCTCAGATTCTAAGCCGCCTTCATTTTCTCCTGCGTCAGTATTCCCGCTAGGCTCTTTAACTGCCTTGCTGAATTTTTCAGATAGATCAGTAACCGATTTCTGAAGCTCTTCAACAACGTTTGATAACTGGTTAAAAGATTCGGCGGTAAAGTGCTGCTCTTCATCGCCTCCGGTATCACTTTCTTCAGGCTTAGCCTTTGTATCTATAGCGGTTTTAAGGTCGCTAAATTGTTCCGCCATCGCGGTTTGATTGTCTTGGATGGCTGCAAGAGCATTCGTAAAGGCTAAAAGTTGTTCTGGTTTCATGGTGTTTTCGTCCTGGTCTGTGTCGTCGGAAGGTGAATTTTTTTGTGAACGGTTTCGAAAAAGTCGTTTAAAAACAGATTCGTCCTTTTCTTGCACGTCAAACTGTTCAAATTCTTCTGGTCGGGTAAATAAATTGCCCTCTTTTATCGCTCTATTTGAAAACTGCAATTCAGAAGTGCCGACGCTTGCGGGGGAATCGGTGACGGCTAAACCGGCTAAATAAGCTTTTCCCGTTCCAGCAAAATTAGGTTGTATTTCAATAGACGTGAACAACTTCTGACCGTTACGGTTTAACTCTAAAAGCTCGGCCACGGGGCAAATTTTAGCGAACAAACAGCGACGCCCTTTTTCGTCGTCACCTGCTTTAACATCGGAAACCTGCCCAAAATTTCCAAAATAGCGTATGTGTTCATACCAAATATTAGCGGTGTATTCGTTAGGGTCGTAAGTTTCGGCCATTTCGTTTATATCATTCTCGCTAATTTCTCGACCGTCGATAGTCGGGCCGCTAGTCGCAATTTTTACGAAATTTGATTCTAGTTTTTTTGGCATTACTTCAACTCTTCTTGATTGGTATTTTTCGGTCATCGCCGTATAAGTGATGCGAACAATAAGCCCGCACAAAAAACCAAACAACGAGCAAAGTTTTTATAAATTCCTAAAAAACAAAACCAGGAAAAATCAGGGAATCACAAAGCAATCAAGCCGGTTAAGACCAAGTAATATAAAGTCATGAATTATCCGGAACCGATTAAAGAAGCTGCCAAACAAATGTATCTGCAGAAATATTCTGCAAAAGAAATTGCCAAACAGCTGAATATAAATAGTTCTCGCGTTGTCTATCAATGGCGCGATAAAGGCGCATGGGATTCGATGTTAGGGCACGAAACAATTGAACAAGCGACCGCAAGGCGCTTGAATGTTTTGGTGCAAAAAGAAAAAAAAAGCGACGGTGATTACAAAGAGATAATCCAACTGTCTAACCTTCTCGACAAAATGGCCGGTATTGACCTAAAGAAAGCCAAAGCGCTAAAAGAAAAATTAGCCGCCGAACGGGGCGAAGAATCAGGATCAAAAAAACGTAACCTTAAAAAAATAAAAAATGACATCAGTTATTTTACAGCCGACATATTAAAAGAGATTAGAGAAAAGCTATTTTTTGAATATCAATTAAATTGGTATGAACACAAGTCAGAGCGAACACGATTCATTTTAAAGTCTCGACAAATAGGCGCTACTTTTTATATGGCGTGGGAAGCATTCGAAGACGCAATTTTAACCGGAGACAATCAAGTTTTCTTGTCGGCTAGCCGTTCGCAGTCTGAAGTCTTTAAAGCGTACATCATCAAGTTTGCAAAAGATTATGGCGATATAGAATTAAAAGGTTCCAATACGATTGTTTTAAACAACGGAGCGGAACTTCGGTTTGTGTCAACATCAGTAAGAACCGCCCAGGGATATAACGGGCATTTATACGTCGATGAAGTGTTCTGGATACCAGATTTTGACAAATTAAACAAAGTCGCAAGCGCGATGGCATCGCAAAAGAAATGGCGAAAAACGTATTTTTCTACACCATCGCTAAAAAGTCACGGCGCGTACCCAATGTGGAGCGGTGAAAAGTTCAACAAAGATCGAACCGAAAAAGACAAGCGGGAATTTGATCTATCCCACAAAACATTAAAAGACGGGTTTAAGGGTGCCGATGGTATTTGGCGCAATATAGTTACGATTGTCGACGCTGAAGAACAGGGTTGCGATTTATTTAACATCGATGAACTACGCCTAGAATATAACGCAGTCGAATTTAATACGCTGTTCATGTGCGGCTTTATGGAAGCTGGGCAAAGTGTTTTTGCTCTTGGCGATCTTCTAAGCTGTGCCGTTGATAGCAATGTTATTTGGGTCGACTTTAAGAAGAAAGAAAAGCGCCCCTATGGTAACAAAGGCGTCTGGATAGGCTACGACCCAGCAAGACGCGGCGACCGCTCCAGCGTGGTTGTTTTGGCCCCCCCGAACAATGAGAAAGGCAAGTTTAGAGTTTTAGAAAAAATTCAACTTACTGGTAATTTTCGTTATCAGGCAAGCCAGATTAAAAGCTTAACCGAAAAATATAACGTTGAATTTATAGGCGTGGATTGCACCGGACCAGGCTTAGGAGTGTTCGAACAAATTCAGCAATTTTTCCCCCGCGTTACCGCTATTCATTATTCGTTAGAGTCGAAAAATAGACTCGTACTAAAAGCAATGGACTTGATCGAAAACGGGCGCATTGAGTGGGACGCCGAACACAAAGAAATACCACACGCTTTTTTACAGATTCACCAAACTACAACCAACGGCGATAAAGTCACCTATTCAGCTAATCGAAATAATGAAACAGGTCATGCCGATGTCGCATGGTCGATTATGCACGCGGTAAGTAATGAGCCGTTAACCGAAAAAAGAAAAGCATCAATTGCAATGTCTAACTAAAGAGCCCTTTATGACTAACAGCAAAACAAACACACTAAAAGAAAAAGAAGAAAACAATAAAGGCTTTGCGTTTAGCTTTGGTGATCCAGAGCCAGTATTGAGTTCCTCTATAACTGACATTACACAAACGTTTTTTAATGAAAGCCAAGACTATTATGAACCGCCCTTTTCTTTGTCTGGCGTAGCAAAGCTTTTAAGCGCTAACGCTCATCATGGCGCTATAGCTTACTTCAAACGAAACATGCTATTGAAACATTATGTCGACAACGACATATTAAACGGTGACGACTTAGGTAAATGCGCGTTTGATTTTTGCGTGTTCGGTAATTTTTATTTGCAGTCGATAAAAAACGCTTTTGGTGATGTTTTATACTTTAAGCATATACCCGCGCTAAACATGAGAAGGCGTAAAACAAAAAACAAATATTGCTTGCTAAGAAAAGATAACGAGCCTTTGAATTTTAAAACCGGCGAAATTATTCACTATAAAGAATATGACCCGATGCAATCGATTTACGGAATACCACAATATTTAGGCGGCATTAATTCCGTTTTGTTGAATGAAACGGCAACGCTTTTTCGTCGTAAGTATTTCGATAACGGCGCGCACATGGGTTATATATTTTATACCGCCGACGCAAATTTAAATACGGATGACGAGAACGACATAAAAGAGCAAATAAGAAAAAGCAAAGGAGTGGGTAACTTCCGCTCAATGTATTTAAATTTGCCAGGGGGAAAACCCGACTCGGTAAAAATTATTCCTATCGGTGACATTGCGACTAAAGACGAGTTCGAAAAAATTAAAAACATTACGAGAAACGATATTTTAAGTATGTGGCGAATACAGCCAGCGTTAGCCGGTGTTATGCCAGAAAATGCCGGTGGGTTTGGTGATATAGAGAAGATAAACCGCGTTTTCACTGAGAATGAAGTAAAGCCAGTTCAAAATATTATTCTTCAGTTAAATAAGCTTTTGCCAGAATCTAAACAAATAAATTTTAAAGAGCCTGAAACAAACAATGAAGAGTAATAAATACAATAAAAAGTGCAAAATTTACACTTTTAAGCAAAATGGGTTAAACTGCTTGAATCCCGTTGGAGAGCGAGAAGTAAACCAAATGCAAGTAAAGTGCCCAGAGTGTTTAAGTACAGCCACAATTCAAAGCCGAAAAGAGCTAGACGTTAAAATCAGTGATTTATATTGCAGTTGTAAAAATCCTGAATGCGGTCATTCTTTTGTGTCTACCCTTTCATTTAAACATTCCCTTTCACCCTCAAGTTTTCAAGCGCGCAGAATGTTAATAGAACATATCAAATCGTTATCGATTGAAGAACAGCAATCATTATTTTCAGAAGCCGCCGCTATATAAATTTTCAACACCAACAAAAAAGGCGGCTAATGATTAGCCGCCTTTTTTGTTTTTTACATATTAATTAGAAACTGAGTCACGCTGAAATTTATTCATGGACACAAACCCCGACATTAAATTTAAACATGAATTGTTTTTTATTGTAATTTATTGCGCGCTTCTAATATTCTTTTTTCAAGATTTCCCAGCAACATAGAAAACCCTTTGACGCCTAATTCATCTAGCTCTATCGTTTCACCTGCACATAAAGTTTGATCAATCAGCCTAACTATCGATAAAGCATCTTCTAAGTTTTCATCCACTAAAACCAGATTATTATCTTTCGTCAATACATTACTTCCCAAGCAGGTGCACGACATAAAATTTTCTCCTTGTTATATTAATTCACTTTAATTTCTCATCCATTCGAGCCAAGAGAGAATAAGTTATTGTTTTTGATTGAACAAACCGTTTGTGATCTAGTTATCGTTTCTCGTCAGTAACTCGAACACCTTCGTTTAAATATCAATCAAAAATAAACATTTTTATCTTTTCTCAATGCCAGCATTACATTTTTTAATAATTGACGAGAACATAATTTCCTTTACTATTATTTTTTTTGATATTTTTCTGGCTGAATTAATTGAAAAACTATGGATGCCAGCATTAAAAAACCTTCTAATGCAATAGCCCCTGCAAATGCTAACAAACGTAAACCAGATGCAAAGGTAAACATTAGTAATAAAGGAAACCTGAATATCGAAAATTGGGTATATCAAAATCTGGCTAACCAAGCCAACACCAAAACCCACGCCGACATTCACAAAAGTTTCTATAAGGCTTTCAATTTTTGTTTGCTGTACTTTCATTGCTTGCATTCTTTTGGTTTTTTGTTGACTCGCTTCCATCCAGCATTTGAAGCACCCCGTCAAAATCAATAAAGATTTCTGTTATATATTTTTTTGCTCCATCGTCATCGACCCAGCTTCTTGTTTTCAATCGGCCCTCCAAGTAAACCTTTGATCCTTTTTTTAAGTATTCACAAGCGATTTCCGCTAAACGACCAACAATGGAAATTTTATGCCATTCAGTGCGCTCTTTTTTTTCACCTGTTGTGCGGTCCTTCCATTGTTCCCTAGTCGCCAAGCTAAATCCTGTGGTGGCTATATCCGTTCCCCCTATTACCCTTAAAGCGCTTGGGTCATCCCCTAAATTTCCTATCAAGATAACCTTGTTAACTCCTCGCTGTGCCATCGCTGTTAACCTCTCTTTATCGGTTTATCTAAAAAACAACAATTGAAATTTTCTTTATAATTAATTTCGCTCTTTAACAAATCATCGGCGGCTTTATCATAAATAGACGCCAGTTTTTTTTGATTATTAGATTTAAATTTTTTAGCCAGTCGCCGCAACAAAATCGATTCGCGGATAACCTCTATTTCTTTATCTGTTTTTTTGATTAATTTGTTTTCCATAAATCCCCCTGACGCGCTTTTTCGGTTAGCCTGTATCGCTTGCCTATTCGCTCGATATATCCATGATATTCAAGATAACTAAATACCTGTTTGACCGCTTTAAATCCCCCTACCGCCTCGCTGGTTAATTCTCTTACAACTAAATCAATACCATATTGACCCGATAATAAATTTTCCAGAAATGGCTTTTGCTTGTCTTTTATTTTTGGTTCGCTAACAGAATCGAGAATCCCGCGTTTTGGTTGCGGCGGTGTCGTTTTGGGTTTTTCGGGAATAGTCAAAACGCTCTGTTTTTTTGTTTCGGTTAAAGGCAACCAAACTGAAAGCGCTAGCACGGCTAACACCGTTCCCAAATGTAAGCAAGCCGCCGCCAAAAATGACGAGCTGTAAAGCCCTTCCATACTTCCGTAGTATGTTGGCGCAGGATTTTTATTAAACCATCCCGTATCGGCTTTATTTTTTGATACAGAAAGCTTTTTAATGCTAGCTAAAGTCTCGATTCTTTTATTTTCTAAATTATTAATCTTTGCTTGCTCCTCGCTTGCTCGCTGCCTGACTTTTATGTATTTGCTAGACGAGTCTATTTTTATAGCAACGTTTTTGTTTTTGATTTGATCGTTGTAACTTTTAAGCTGCTGGCTTAGTGTTTCAAACTCAATGCTGTTTTTTATTCGCTGCTCGCTTTTCTTGTTAATTCCATCCTGTAGAAATTCATTGGTAGCCGCTACCGACAAGCCCAATAAAATAAAAGAGAATGTGATTAACATGGCCGCGCCAAAGTATTGCCTAGCTAAGTACAGCTTTAAGCCCAGCGGGTAAAAAGCCAGCTTACAAAGACACAATGAAAAAACGGTGACGAATGTAATAGTTTTTGCTGTCATTAGTTCGGGGTATGTGGCCCATTGATAAGACGGCGCTAGAACCGAAATAAAACTGAGCAATATAGCCGAAATAATTAACGCTGTTTTCCAACTGAATATTTTTTTTAATTTCATGTCACTATCCCTTTTAATGTTGTGTCGCTGTGCCGTGCAAAAGCTCTTGGTTTTCGTGAACCTCTTTCATTGTAAGACGACCACCATTAATTAATGATGCCCACAAAGCCGCCTGGCTAATTGCTATTGCATAATCTATCGCTTTTTCTGTATCAACCGATCCAATCGGTTCAAACTTAACTAAAATATTTTCTTTTTCTCCTTGTGATGCCCCGTAACCTTTTAGGTGAACCAGTTTTATTGAGCCTGGATGCTGCCCGTTATCAAAGGGGTTAATTAATAAATAGTTAGCTTGTTTTCTTTCTAAGTAATGAGTTCTCATTTGTTTTTTTCCTTTGTTGTTTCTGGCTTTAGTTTTTTTAAGTCGTTTAAATGTTCTTTCATTCGCTGCGATTCGCTGGGTATTAAAAAATTTAATCTGTCGCTAATTTGTTCGCGGGTTAACGTTACAAGCCATAACCACGCTAAACAGCTTTGTATTCTGTCTTTCATTAGTGCCGCTAATTGTTTATTTTGCTTTTCTTGAGCCGTTAATTTTTCTTCTATCTCTTGTCTCGTTTTTGTTTTAATCCACGTCCAAGCCAAGCAATTTTGAAGATGCTCATAACTATTTTTATGCTCTGCATCGCTAATAAAAGGCGGTGCAATGAGTGTTTTTTGTTCGTTTTTCATGGTTTTTATCCTTATCTGTTTCGAGGTATGGGGCTTCGGAAACACCTAACCACCTAACCTTACATTTCGTTACAATTAAAACCCTTTAAAATCAATAGGTTATCTTTTTGGACTGGTTAGGTTTGGAACCTAACCGCACCTAACCAAAAACCTAACCACTCGATAACCCATTGTTTTTTAAAGATTTTGTCTAACTGTAATAATAAAAAAAGTTAGGTTTTTATTATTTCTAACTACCTAACTGGGTTAGGTTCTGGTTAGATGAAAGTTAGGTTTTTGTTTTTGCTTCAATCCCTAGAGCCTTCTGGGCTGTAGCGTTTTTTTGTATCTTGGTAATGCGGGTTAGGCGTTTCCGACACCCCCTCAAGCTTTTGATGTGGTGCTGGCTTCCGGTATTGTGGGGCGCGTATGAATTTTGAACGCCCCCCCTGATATTCGGGCTTATTAGCTAACTTATCCGTCATTTTCTCGCTTTCGATATGTCGTTTATCTGTCATTTTTAAGACTCCGTTTTTTTCTGGCTATTTAGTTCGAAAACCCAACAATGTTTAGCCATCCCCAAAAGCGCGCTTTTTACGGTTTTTTGGTCGATAAATTTGTGACGGCGCGAACCTGGTAAGAGCTTTTTAAGGTCTTTAAAATCTTGGGGGCTTATGGCGTTAATTCGTGCGATGTTGCATTGCTGTTCGAAGTGTTGAAGATTGATAGCTATTAAGTTTTCATCTTTGGAATGATTCAAAATAACCTTCTCTTCTTTCTCTAATTCGTCGTTTCCTCCGTAACCTTTCATAATTGGCGGAAGGTTTTTTAGATCGGCTTCGACCATGCGAACGTTCAAGTAGTCGTAGGTATCCCAAAACAAAGCCACTAACGGATGATCAGAATCCATTCGTGTTTGTCTGTTCATCGCTCGCGAATAAGCAAACTTCTGTAAGCGCTCGACTTCATCGTTTTTTATTTGCGGGAATAAGACTTGTAAGCATTTAAAACCTGCTGCAATCATCGAGTGAGTTTTTATAATTCGCTGGTCTTTTATGTCGCCCTTGCTAGTGAATAAAGCATCAATGCGGGGAAACTCTGTTCTAAAAATCTCAAGAATTTTTTTCTCTTGTGTTAATGATTCCAACAAAAACCCGCCTACCCCTTTATCACCTTCAATCGGGGCACGATCAAAGCTATTCGCTAGGGCTTTAGACCTCGGACTAAAGTGTGTCTTTGTGCAATGACAATGAATGATCCTCGACAACATGGCGGGGCTAGCGTCTACCGTGTCATTTTGTGCGATAACGATTGATGCTCTAAATGGTGGCTCTTGTGTGTCGTTGCCTCGATTAAAAGAGCCTGTTGAACGAATAGGACGACCGTTAAAAATTGGTTTTAGTTCTTCAAAATCAAACGCGCCCTTTTTGGCTTTGTCTTCTGTTCTGTCACTCTCAATTAACACAACGGGCATATTTGAGACTTGCGCGAAGTTTCTAGCCCGTGCCGAGAATGTCGCTTTGCTCGGGTCGAATCCTTCGTACTCTTCACGGCCAAGCAGCTTCCATAAAAATTCAACGAGCGACGTTTTACCCGCGCCATGCTCGCCAGTTAATTCAAAAAACGGAAAACTTTTAAACTCTTCTCTGATCTGTTCGGCAAATAAACTTAAAAACCAAAAAGAAAGGGCCATCATTCCATTATCAGCAAAAACTATATTAAAGCTGTCTAGCCACTTGTTATTGAAATGGTCGACTTTTGGCGGGGCAAAAGATTTAAAATTTGTTTTTATGCTGTGTTTGCCACTACTGAAAAAGCCATGATCGTTTAATTTCAATAGTCGTCCAGTGCTAACGGCGAAACCTTGATATACGTAGGTTTTACTTTCTTTTTCGTAGCCTAAAAAATTAATCGTATCAACTCGTTTAATTTCTTCTCTAAACCAATCATCACGAAGCCGCTTTAATTGATTCGCGCTACCGTCAAAAGTTGCCCCCGCTGCTTTGTTTAATAGTGCTTTGTTAAAGCTCGCTGGGCTTTCAATTGCCGAGCCTGGGAAAGCTACTTGTTGATCGTGTGTTTTGTTGGGGAAGCTGATATTGAAAAAGTAGGCCAATTCATCGTTTTGTTTATCGACTTCGCAATATAAAAACTCTGGCAAGCAATTTGAAATTGCCGACGTGGTTAAGTGGCGTTTAAACAAATCCTTTCCCAGCTTTGTTTTTATCGCCTTGTCGATAGAATCGATTAATATTTTTTCTTTGTTGGTTTCTTCTTCAATGTCTTTTTGTTCAACATCGTTACAGGCATCGCGTAAATCTTTATTTAAATCGTTATTAATTAATACAGAATAAAGCCGGTTATAGTGACTCAGCACCGTATAATTCAATTGTGTTTTTAAATACCACCAATACGCCTTTTCTCCGATAGTTTCAGAAAAAGCCATTCGGCCACGGTGTAAGCTATCTTTAAAGAATGCGTCGTTTAGTTTTCCCGCTGTATAGAGGTCGTCCCAATCATCCTTGCAGCCGGTTAACCAAACATCGACCGTTTCATTTAGCGATTTGATTTCTTTTAAAAATTTTCTGATCCCAAAACGTCCGGCTTTGTCGTCGTCGAAAGCGATAACCCAATTTATTTTTTTGCTTTTCTTTTTTTGGATTATTTCGCGGGGTAAGTTACCCGAGCTAATAGCCGCTATAACTTTGTAACCGCTTAACCATATTGCTATCGCATGAAAAATCCCCTCGACTATAACAACAGTGTCACCTTCCGAAATGGTTTGCCCTGGTGGAGTCCATCCCTTGTTTTTAAACTTTGTTCCGGCTTTTATTTTTGCTTTATCGCCAAAAACTTTAATTGCTCTTCCATCAATTAAACGATCCCACCAAAAGCCATCCCATAACATAAAGCGCACTGTGTCCGCCGCTGTACCGTCGGATAATTTGAAACTGCCCTGTTCAAACCAAGAACCAATTTTATTGAGAGGAAAGTTTCTTTGATGGCTCATGTACGCTTTAGCGGTTGCGTGTGGGTCTTCGCTAGTTGTTGGGAAACGCTCACTAAAATTTTCGAATAGATCGGGCATTATATTTTTTATGTTGTCCGACCAATCGCAATTATTGCGCCGGTTGCATTGAAGCCGCCAAGGTTTATCGATAGAAACAAAAACGTCTCTTTTCCCGCAACTTGGACACACGCCTTTAATCAGTGCCGTTGAAGTGACCTTAAAAGAAAAACTTTGATCGTTTATCAAAGCCTGAACTATGTCTTTTTCTAGTACCTGCATTTAATTTAATCCTGTGCCATTCTTAGTTTTAGGTTTTATGCTGTTAAACATTTACAGGCTATTGCATAGGTATTAATCAAGCGCCGCTTACCTTGTTTTACTGACGGCAAAGTGCCTTGCCTTACTTGGTTTTTTACTGTTTCGACTGATAAACCTTGGAGCTGTGCGTATCGCTCTGTGGTCATGGGGGGAGATACAAAGAAGGGAATCTCTGGGTGTTCGGGCGTTTCAAATTCTACTATTTCTTTATGATTATCTGACATTTTTACACCTTTATTTATATTTAAAGTGCAGATTCTGCACCTGAAACCGTAAGTTAGCCCCTATCGGTTTGATTTGCAAGTCATTGAGCGTCATTACTTGTCTTTATTTGCGTTTTTGGTTATATTTAATACACTTTCAGGAGTAGAATTTGCACATTGAAAGGCAAGCAAACGGAATTGATATAAATTGGAGTGTCAAAAATGGAAACGAAAGCAAGTCAACGGCTAAAGGCTTTGCGCCTTTTGATGGGTTTTAAACAAGAAGAAATCGCAAATTTGTTAGATATCCCTGCGATTAGATATAAAAACGTTGAAATCGGTCGTGTCAAAATTTCAGAAGATGAATATTCGGGTATAGGTAAAGCGTTACCGGCCCTCCTTCCCTGGCTTGTGTACTCTGGCCCTATTAATCTCGAAGAATTAAAGGTTAGTGATAACGCTAATGAACGCCTTGTAGCGGCTGCTATAGAGTCGGGCCGAATTCCCACCGGTTACGAGATGGAAAATAGTTTGATCGCGGATTAGATTTTATGCCGCTTCCTTCCAAATTAAAAAAAATCGAACCTGGCATATATAAGACCGTCGATAAAAGATGGTTGGTAGACTTTCGCCCTGGAGGTAATGGAACGCCACGGTTTAGACGCATTCAAGATACGTTAAGCGATGCTAGACAAACTAAAAATAAAGCGGTCGCCAAGTTTCAAAACGGGGAATCGTTAACGGCGGATAAAGATAAAAGAACTTTGCTTGATTTGGCTCTTGAATGGTTCGATGTTCACGGGTACACACTCGCAACAGGTGAAGCCAGATTAAGACGATTAAAAGCCTTAGCCGTAGATTTAGGCAACCCCCGAGCAATTAAAGCAACACCGGCTATTTTTGTTGAATACAGAAAGCAGCGCGAAAAAAACGGTATTACCAGTAAAAATTTAAACCATGAGTTAGGCTATCTAAAATCGATGTTTAATGAATTGGATCGCGCCGAACGTTGGCCGCATCAAAAGCCGTTTGAAAAAATCAAAGGTTTAAAAGTTGTAAAGCGCGACGTTAATTTTTTAACGAAATCACAGATAATAGATTTACTCGATTCGGCCAGCGAAAGCCCCAATCAAGATTTATTTACGGTTATCAAAATTTGCTTATCAACGGGCTGTCGATACGGTGAAGCGTCGGGTTTATGCGCTGAAAATCTAAAAGGAAATATGCTTGCTTTTTTAGATACCAAGAACGGTTTAAATCGATACGTTCCTGTTTCTGGCGAATTGATAGCAGAAATTAAAAAGGGCCGTCCCAAAAGCGGGCCGCTGTTCCCTGTGTCAACGATCAAAGCATTTACGAGCGCGGTTGATCGTGCTGGGCTGGTTTTACCTCGCGGACAATTAACCCATGTTTTACGCCATACCTTCGCTAGTCACTTTATGATGAACGGCGGTGATATCTTAACCCTACGCGATATCCTCGGACACGAAACAATTCAAATGACAATGGTATACGCGCATCTAGCACCCGATCATTTAGAGATGGCTTGTTTTAAAAACCCTTTGGCGAATTTGTGATTTATCTGGACACCTTTAGGACACCTAGCGGATTTTTGGAAGTGTTTGAGGGGGTTTAAAAATTTGGGTGATTTTATAACTTACTGTTTTTAAAGGGCTAAAAACAAAAAAACCCGCTAGTTAGCGGGTCGGTATTTGGTGGAGCCTAGCGGGATCGAACCGCTGACCTACGCACTGCCAGCGCGTCGCTCTCCCAGCTGAGCTAAGGCCCCAAATTTGAGGACGAGATTGTATCAGCCCTCGAATTACTGTCAACAAATCTATTGATCTAATAACGAATTATAGTGCACCGTATCGCTTTTCTAACTTCTTCAGAGCTTTATTCCCATACCCTCCCAACACCCCAACAGCTTGACGCAGTCGACTACGAGACATATCCGGACCCATGAGAACCATAGAATCCATGACGGAAAAAGAAGCTGATGTTCCTGCAATAGCAATAAATAAGGGCGCTAAAAAATTTTTCAAATTGACATCCATTGAACCAGCTAACGATTTAAGAGACTCAAAAATATTATCACGTTCCCAATGTCTTTCGGCTTCTAACCGCCACAATGCAAACTGAAGTATTTCTTTTTGCTCATCAACTGACAATTTATTTTTTGCAAAACTGTCTTCAGATAATTCAAGATTCCCAGACAATAAAAAAGAAGTTAATGGCGCAAAATCGCTTAAGGTTTCCATTCTTTGTTGAGCATGTGGCAGCACATTCATCAGGTTTTTCTTATTTAAACCCCATTTCATTAACTTTTCCGCAAGCTGCTCTGTCGAGAAATCCTCTCGAATCCACATGCCGTTTAACCAACTGAGTTTTTCAACATCAAAAATTGGCCCACCAAGAGACACTCGATGAATATCAAAATTATCGACCATTTCCTGAAAGGAGAATTTTTCTCTTTCATCTGGCATAGACCAACCCATGCGACCTAGATAATTTAATAAAGCTTCAGGTAAAAAACCCATACGCTGGTAATACAAAATACTGGTAGGGTTTTTTCGTTTACTAAGTTTAGATTTATCAGGGTTTCGGAGTAATGGTAAATGGCAAAATATCGGTAACTCCCAACCAAAATATTCATACAATTTAATATGCTTAGGTGTTGAGTTAATCCATTCTTCACCACGGATCACATGAGAAATATTCATCAAGTGATCATCAACAACGCACGCTAAATGATACGTTGGCATACCATCCGCTTTTAACAATACTTGCATGTCAACTTGAGTCCAATCAATATCAATGTGTCCGCGCAACATATCTTCAACACGACAACTTCCTTCTTCTGGAATTTTCATGCGAATCACATAATCATCCCCAGCATCTAAACGCTTTTGAACTTCTTCTTGGCTAAGCAGTAATCCACGACCATCATACTTTGGCGTTTCTCCACGAGCCATTTGCTCTGTTCGCATTTGGGTCAATTCTTCGGACGTCGCGAAACAATAAAACGCGTGGCCTTTTTCAATCAGTTCTTCAGCATAGCCGCGATAAATATCCTTTCGCTCACTTTGGCGATAAGGGCCATTGGGACCGCCAACATCTGGGCCTTCATCCCACTCTAACCCGAGCCAACGAAGACTATCTAAAATCGTTTGCTCAGATTCTGGAGTTGAACGCACTTGATCTGTATCTTCGATACGCAACAAAAACTCGCCGCCATGTTGACGAGTAAAACATAAATTAAATAACGCAATGAATGCAGTACCAACATGAGGATCACCAGTCGGCGAAGGAGCAATACGTGTTCTTACAGTCATGATAACGAGTTCCAATACAAGAATGTTCAGCGCGGCAAGTGTGCCATAAGCGGCTTATTAGGGCCATGGACTGACGAAAATAATTTACAGAAAACACATTAAATCTAAGATGGGTTATAATGCCGAGTAATTTATCCACTTGCATTATAAAAACAATTCCAAACCAAAAAGCTTACTGAGACTCGACCGACTTTCCTCAATGCCAAATTCTCCCAACATTAATCGCCGATTTTGCGTTGCCCCGATGATGGATTGGAGTGATCGTCATTGTCGGTATTTTTGGCGTTTATTTTCTAAGCACGCCCTTCTCTACACTGAAATGGTAACAACTGGCGCATTACTGAATGGTGACGCTGAAAGATTTTTACACTTTAATAGTGAAGAGCATCCTCTTGCATTACAACTTGGCGGTAGCGATCCAGACGCTTTAACGGCTTGCGCCAAAATGGCTGAAGACTGGCATTATGATGAAGTTAACTTGAATTGCGGCTGCCCGAGCGACCGTGTTAAAAGCGGTCGGTTTGGTGCATGCTTAATGGCCGAGCCCACGCTAGTCGCCGATTGTGTTCAAGCAATGCAAGAATCTGTCAACATCCCTGTAACAATCAAACATCGCATCGGTATAGACGATCAAGATGAGTATGAAGGCTTATTTAATTTCGTAGATAAAATTCGCATAAGCGGATGCAAAACTTTTATTGTTCATGCACGTAAAGCTTGGCTGCAGGGTTTAAGCCCAAAACAAAACCGTGAAGTTCCACCCCTTCTCTACGAACGTGTTTATCAATTAAAAAAAGAATTTCCTGAATTAGAAATAATTATCAATGGCGGAATTACGACTATTGAAGAAAGCCAAGAGCATTTAAAATATGTTGATGGGGTAATGATTGGTCGAGAGGCTTATCACAATCCTTATCTCCTTGCTGCTGTCGATCAAGCAATATTTAGTGCAGAAGAAAAAAATATTGATCGCGATCAAATCTTAAATGAGTTTATAACCTATTGCGACCAACAATTAGCTAAAGGAAGCAAACTCAGCTTCATGTCACGACATGTACTCGGTTTATTTTATAAAGAAAAAGGCGGTAAAATTTTTCGTCGATATATCAGTGAAAATGCATCGACGCTAAACGCTTCAAGTGAAGTATTACGAAATGCGAGAGATACGATGATATCTGCCGTTGGAAAAATGTGATAAGTTTTTTATAAAATTTAAACGCTATTGTGCTTCAAGTGTTTTCATTAAATCTTTAAATGCTTCTTTATTTGAATCGTTTAACTGCATTAGTATTTCGTGAGCTTCTATCACTCGCTCTTTCGCACTTTCTTCATCAATGTCTGAGAGCGTAATATGTCGACACGGTTTATTAAATTCATGGCTTTCGTGAATAATTTCAAAAATATCATCAAAACCCATAATTTCTAATAAGCGGTTTACTGATGTATTCGTAGAAAAAACGACAGGGACTAGATCGCAACGCTCTTTCGATAAAATCGCAATTTTCGCCATTAGCCCAAGCGTTGTACTATCAACTGCTGTTGCTCCTGTTAGATCGAAAACAACGCAAGAAAGTCCATCGCCATTAAATGTTTTTTCAATAAAGTTATCAAAAGAAACACACAATGTTAATCGTACATCACCCACTAACTTAATTACTTGTGTACTGCCATGTTTGGCAACTAAAATCTGGCCGGGCTGCATCGTAAATCAATGCCCTCTTTTAAGCATTAGCACGGCGATATCATCAGGATTATCGTCATGGTTATCAATACCCAGTGCATTACACACCGATTCCATAGTCATGCTATTGTTGTTCATATCAGCTTTCATTTGAGAAACCCAAGCTAATAATTGTCTCTCTTTATCTTCTAAGTCGTCTCCAGGAATAATTTCTAAAATTCCATCCGAGAAAACCAATAACGTGAATTTTTTTGGCAATTCAACTTCAAAAACGTCCCATTCGACATCTTTAAAAATACCAATCGGCTTACCTTTCCCTTCTACATATTTTGCGCCATCATCCGTTAACAATATTGGTAGTGGTAAGTGCCCTCCTACCGAATAGCGTAACTTATGGTCAATGATATCAACAGTACCTTGAAACGAGGTAAGATGATTATTTAACCGCGTTGCTATGAGCTCTCGATTAACAGCTTGTAGCAATAAATTAGGGCCTTTAGTAAAGACATAATCTTCTGTACTGTCTTTAAATATTGAAGTGTCTCTCATCAGATTTCTAACTAGATATTTTAACCAGATGGTGACAAATGCAGAAGAGGCACCGTGGCCAGCAACATCGGTTAAATAAAACCCTAAATAACGATCTAGAAAATACGCATAATCAATAAAATCGCCACTTAGATAAAGTGATGGATTCATATGCCGAGAAATTGTGTACTCGCCTTTGGCTATCGGACTTGGTGGCAATAGCCTCTCTTGCACTTCTCGCCCTGCTTGTTGATCTCGCTCAATAATTTTGAGATTGTGAGATAACTCAGCATTTTTCTCTTCTAGCTCTTCTCTATATCGACGGTTCTCAAAAATCAAATCACGATGCGCTAAGCCTTTTCTAACAGCATGCTCGAGCACTTCCATATCAGCAATCGGTTTAATCAGGTAATCAATCGCGCCAAGTCGCAAAGCACTGACTACGTCATCCATCACACCCACACCAGATATCACAATGACTGGTGTGTCAGGGTTTATTTCGTTGATTTTTTTGAGTACTTCCATACCACCCATGTTGGGCATCATTAAGTCTGAAAGTACTAATTCTGGCTGGAATGATTGACAGAGAGTAAGGCCATCTGGGCCGCTTGCTGCGCTTTCAACCTCGTATCCACTATCCTCTAGATAAGCAACGATTCCCTGGCGCACAAAGGTATCGTCATCAATGATGAGTAGCTTCCTTCTCTCAGTCACCATTAATTATCAATCCTACATTGATGATCAGTTCTGAATCCAAGTCTATGGCTGAGTACATGGTCGAGGGCAATTGGGCAATTAGAGTCAGGAGAAAACAAACTGGAGGCTTAATTTTCCAGCAAAATGACCGAAAAACAGGCCAATTTCATTGGGCGGTTACACTACTCCTTTATTATCTCAGTCGCAACATATTAGCTGGTAGTTTATAGTCAATTTTGCTTGCTTTTTTACTCTTCCAAGGAAGAAAAATTTATAAAAATAGATTATGCTAATTGGCGTTTTACTATAATAATGACCAAATTTAGGCCCAACGTGGTGCGTTCTTTACTAAACTTAGAGAAATTTCAAAAAACATTAAAGAACGAAGGTGTCCTGACTTCCTCCTCAGAGAGCCTTTCGATATTCAGGGAAGCCTATCAGTAGCATTACTGTGGACTATTTATAAACTCATAGAGAGATTTGAATGGACCGTACAAATAGAAGCTATAACGAAAAACGCAATTTCATTCGCATGAAAATTGATACTCCAGCTGATGTAATTATTGAGGGTAACGGTGAGAGCATTAAAGGAATCTGTCGCGATCTTAGTGGCGGTGGAATGCTTATTGAAACCAGCTCGGCATTAGAATTAGGCTTAGAGCTAATAGTTAGCCTTGCCAGTCATCACGCCTCAAGCCCTATGCTCAAAGCTCGTGTTCAAGTTGCACGAGTGTTTGATGGTCGTGATGGCAATTACACTCTTGGATTAGAAATTTTAGAGATGCTGGATTAATTAAAACGTATCGATAGTGGCTTCATTACTCGATACATTTTAATTTTATTTAGCATTTTGCGGCGAACTAATATAAAGCTTTTTCTTTATTCGAATTTTCATTTACTTCGTTAAATTCGAAGGATTTTTTTATTTCTTAAATTTGATTCTGCATATCTCGCGAGTAACCATTAAAACGAGTCGTCTTCGTATTCATCGTCATAATCTTCTGATTCAAAATCGTCTCCGCCAAAATCGTCCTCTATTTCTCCATCGCCAATTAAATAATTTCTTCTTTGTGTATAAGCTTCTCTAAAAAAAGTGTAACGGTCACCACTAACAAATTCTTCTGCATCAAGAATAGAGGCTCGACTAACAATAAAATCAAAAGCACGAGAACTATTTCGAGTTGGAACATGTTCGATGTAGCCTATAGGGTCCACAGCCCAGTCAAAGGGTAAACCAACCGTATCACGAAGATTACTTGGACCTAAAAAAGGCAACACGATATAGGGGCCTTGGCCAACGCCCCAAACTGCTAGTGTTTGACCAAAATCCTCACCCTCAGATTTTTCTAAACTTAGGTATTTGGCAACATCAAAAATACCAGCAATACCTACAGTAGAATTCACTACAAAACGGCCAGTATCATTTCCAGCTTGCTTCCACTTCCACTGTAAAGCGTCATTCAAAATATTTCGAATTTCAAGAAGATTACCAAAAAAATTATTGACGCAATTCTCTATCGGATCAGGAGTCACAACGCGATAGCCTTTTGCCACAGGTTTAAGTATGTAGCTATCTAAGGTGTCGTTAAATCCATGCATCGCCTTGTTATATCCCGCTAGAGGATCAACCGATTTTTCGGTAGTAGAAGCACAACCTATAAGACCTGCAATCATGACAGCATAGATAAAAAATTTCGTGCATTGATGTTTCAGCATTTACTTACCCTTTGTATGACATCCGTAAAGTAGCAGCGAATTATGGCGGTAAAATACTGATTTGTGAAGCTAGATTCAATGATGAAGAAGATAAAGACTAAGGGGTATATTGTAGAAATTATAGATACGCCAATAAAAAAGGAGCGCCTAAGCGCTCCAAAGAATTACCCATAAAAACAGAGGTCTTACTAGATGATTAAAAAGATCTTAAAATTTATGTTCAAGACCCACACCAAAAACTGTTTGCTCAGCTTCATCATTCGCATTGTCTGTATCAACATTTGCAGTTATATAGGCAAATGCTTTTGTGCTTTTCGCTAATTTACGATCATAACCAAGAGAAATGGTTTGCTCTTCTGAATCAGTAGATCCAGCTTCTTTATCATTAGTACCAAACTGCGCTTTTAACGCATTGTCACCAAACTTAAAAGCACCGCTAACAAACACGCCTTGCTCTTCAAGGTTTCCATTAGTTTGTTCAGCCTGCTGAACCATTGCACCCAAAGTGAATGCGCCAAAAGTAAACTGACCCACGATACGCTCGAGATCGAGTCCATCAATATCTCTATCAACGGCTAATGCAAGATAGATGTTATCAATGGAGTAATCAAAAGATAACGATTTTCCATCAGCAAGACCGTCGTCACCATCTGCCGCACCATCTTCTCCTGGAATGAAAGCAGCAGTCACTGTAAAACCACCCATAGAAGGCGTTGAGTACATAACAATATCATTTAAGCGATTTTCACCTTCAAATGTATTTTTTATGTCGCCGTATAGATCATTGAAAAGATCGATTTTTTTCTGAGCAAGTTTGGTGGGAGTATCATGCTTGCCACCAATAATTTTACCGAAGCCACCCTGTAAACCAATGTACCGGTTACGCGCTTTTAGATCAGTACCATCACCATCTGTGTTCACTTCCCATTCAAATTGATAGATCGCATTAAGTGAATCGGTTAAAGCCGTTTTACCTTTTACACCAAAGCGCGAAGCATTTGAGTTTAATTGCCATTCATCAAAATCATTACCCGCTATATTATCGTAAGACTCTTCATACATATCGAGAGTCAGGTTAATTTTTCCGTAGATGTCACCGTCAATAGGCCCATCGGCAAGAGCAGCTAAAGGAAGTGCAGTTGTAAGTAGGAGTGGCAAAAATTTTAGTTTCATGAAGTAGCCCTATATAAATTTGTAAGTTTCGAGTTACCAAAATCGTAGATAAGCTGTTATTAGGCTTTACCTGCTCTAGTAAGCACTTGGTATTCAAGCGCTCTTAATTGGTACGGAGGGCATTGTCAGGCTGAAATATTTCAAAATTGTTACAAATCCAATATTAGTAAATATTTTTTCATCTTTTTGTAATAAAACAACCCAAAAAGCGGCAAAACACCCACTCATCGAATGCTTACAAAAAACCAAAAAAGTATTTCACCCTTAATCGGCAGTATTGCTAAAGAAGTATTTTGAAGAGATTAATCTGACTAGAAGGGTTAGATCCCACCACAAATGATGCCTAACGATTGTAAGCGAGTAAGCAGATTTTGACCGAAATGTATGATAGTTGCGTGATTAGGGGCATTCATTTCTTTAGCGAGAAGTTTTAGCGCTTCTTCTCCCGTTGGTTTTGTCGCTGAACCGTCATCAATAGTTTCGTAAAGAGATGGCGATGAAGAAGAGCCGCCTGCCGTTAAGATTGTCAGTAAATGACTAGTCGCCGAATTACTTTCCATGAATTTTACTTCATCATTTCGATTTCGATAAACAACTAAAAAAGTGGGTTCGGCAGGTGATGATTCAGGTTGGTATTCAGGTCCAATTTTATGAACTGGGTATTGATAAGATAAGTTCCATGCCAGTGGCGAAACAACGGGATGTGTTTTCAAGAGGTCAGCTTTAGGATTAATCTCCTTTGGTAACACTTCAGTAGAAATATCTAAAGCTAACTCAACCCATTCATAATGTGCCAATTCTAATAAAAATTTTGGATCTGTAGTATTAAACGGTCTATCGTTTTGCAAATACGCTAAGAATTCCTGACCAATTTCTAAAAAATAAGGGGTGTGTGATTGGTGGGAACGAATAAAATCTCTCACCACTTCGCGCCAATCTTCATCGCTAAAAATTTGCCGTACTATAGGAAAATTCCCGCTAAGAAAACCTTCGATATTGTTGTAGATCAAATCACGATAAATTGCCATTCGACGATCTTCAACATCAGCCGGCGCTGGATTTTTTTCAGGGTCACGCAAATGAGCAATAAACTCAGATTGTGATTGTAAAAATTGTGCATCTGACATAATTAGATTTTTCGAAGAGTGCTTTAAAATTAAATAGGTATTATAAAGCTGGTAATTTTTAACATTGACCGTTTAGGGTTAACGCTTAACTAGCTCAGCCTCAAGCAGGCTTTTATTCTTATTAACAGTATTCTTTTCATGTTTTTTTTGCAGTGTTTTCACTTGCTGAACTTCTAACAATAATTCATCGACTGGAGGAATATTGAAATCTCGCTCTAACAAAGTAGGGATCACACCAAAGCGTTGGTAGGTTTTATCTAACAAATCCCAAACGGCTGGAATAACATCAGCGCCATGAGTATCAACACGTAAGTCTTCTGCTTCATCGTAATGTCCTGCCACATGAATATATACTGCTCTTTCCACGGGAAGTCGATTTAAAAAATCGACAGGATCGTATTTATGATTAATGCTATTCACGTAGATATTATTCACATCCAGCAAGAGATCACAATCGGCTTCTTTAATTACCGCATTGATGAAATCAATTTCTGACATCTCTTGATGCGGAGCGCAATAATAAGAAACATTTTCCATTGCGATGCGTCTTTCTAAAATGTCTTGTACTTCTTTAATTCTATTGGCGACGTAATGAACCGCTTCTTCTGTAAAAGGAATTGGCATTAAGTCGTAAAGATGCCCTTCATCCGAGCAATAACTTAAATGCTCGGTGTAAGAACGAATATTGTGTTCATCGAGGAATGATTTAATATTTTTAATGAGGGAGTAATCGAGAGGTGCTGGCGCTCCGATAGAAAGGCTTAAGCCATGACAAACAAAAGGAAATTTTTCTGTATAGGTTTTAAATTGTTTTCCGAACCGGCCACCGAGGCCAATCCAATTTTCTGGTGCAACTTCCATAAAATCAACATCAGCTGTTGTTAAATTTACGAGGGAGCCAAGAAGGCTCCGCCGCAAACCTAAACCAGCACCTTGTACAGGATAAGGCTGATTTAATGAAGGTTTCATAATATGATCAAATGAATCATGTCTTGGTCGCTAACTAGCTTTTACCGCCACACTTTCCTTCACCACATTTGCCTTCACCGCACTTACCTTCTTTCTCGGCTTTCTTTTCTCCGCCGCATTTGCCTTCGCCGCACTTGCCTTCTTTCTCAGCTTTCTTTTCTCCACCGCACTTACCTTCACCACACTTGCCTTCGCCGCATTTACCTTCTGCGCCTTTTTCAGCAAGATTATAACCAGCAGTTAATTCTTGTGAAGCAAATGGGTTTTCTGAAGCAGAGACAACAGAAGATAAAGAAGCAGATGCTAAAAAAGCAGCGCCTACAGCAATAGCTATTGGAGTTGAGTTTTTCTTCGCCATAAGTATTCTCCTTATATTTGCGATTTTTTACTGGGTTTAAAACATGAAAAATTAAAATTGGTTTCCGAAGACTATTACGATCTTAAAATTGAATGAGTTACATACTTTTTATAAATATTAGCTTTGAACGCCATTAAGATCTTTCTATAACTTCACAATTCTTCGTTGTTAGGTTGAATAGAATGCGTTAGATACGGGATCGGCACATAAGTTCAAGTTACCATCTCAATTCGTAAAGTCCACACCAAATTCTTATCTTGAACAGCTGTATAACCTTTAACGATTCATCAGTATCTCTTAGGCAGTCATCATCCTATCTAGGCAGACTCTAAATTAGGTGTATTTTTCACCGATTCGTCGTAACTCTTTTGCTCATGCATCCGAGGGTTATGCTCTTCCAGCCAATTTTTTAGTTGAACAAAGTGATCTTGCCGGCTAGCCGGATGGCGTAATAATCCATTAATGCTGTAATTTCTATCATTTCCGCCTTTTTTACCGACTATAATCATCCGACCATCATGCGGGCCTAATTCTCTAATCAAAGCTCGGCAATCTGTTGGCGACCCCCACAATTCATGCTCATCATTGGCAAAATAAAGGCTCGGGGGCAATGCTGAAGCCGTTAAAGCTTGGCGATAGTCATAATTATCGACAGGGTCTTGCCATTGCTCAGCTGACTGCCACTGTCGCCAAGTCTCAAATGCCCCTATCGTCTCTCGACTTACGCTTTCGCCAAAAGGAAGACCAATATATCCCGCCATGACTCTAGAAAAAGTGCAGTAAGCGTTCCAAGAGCTGTATTTGCTCTTCATCATCCAGTTCTCATTAGTTCTCCGGCGACTTGCAGAAAAGTGCGCCATACCAAGAACAGGAGAATGTAATGCTAACGGAGAAGAAACACTTGTCTGAGACGAGTCTTGAACAGTGTGGCCACGAGCAAAGGTAGCCAGTAATAATAAACTACCGAGATCTTGCCCCATCCAGAACTGTGAAACGCCGGGCCGAATTTTTTCAATCATCGATAAATGCGCTGGAATATCCTCACATATTGCTTCGTGAAGCCCCCAATCTGCTCTCCGGCTTGCTTGCGGCCAACTATTTCCTTTACCTCTTAAGTCAGCTAGATAAACATCGTAACCTTCGCTCGCTAAAAAAGGCGCTAGCCCACCTTTATCTTGAGTGGAGGAATTAAAATTTGGGAGGAATATTTGAGAACTGTCAAGAAAACCCGACAGCAAAAGAATAGGAGTACCTTCTGCATTACGAAAGCAACGCCGTAGCTCTAACTGATTACTGCCGACTTGAACATTGAGCGATTGAATTCGTAATCTGAGACCGTTCCAAGTGAAATTATGCATAGCGACTCGGGATTAATGGATTCACATGGCGAATAGGTTAGCTCGCGAAATTAGACATTAAAAGGCGCAAACTGCTTATTTTTATTTTGTCAGTATTTTTTCTGAGTTTTATATCCCTCATACAAAATACAATCCCTTAACCGATAAATGATGAGAAAAGGTTAACGGATAATGGGGCAAAGAGCGATTTTTTTCAAACAATAAAAACCTTCTATTCAATACCACACCTAATCGATGTATTAAATTTCAGTAGACACTACGACACAAATCAACTCCTCGATATAAACAGCTAGATCCCGCTCTATAAAACGAGAATAATAAGTGAGAGTTTTATATGCTGACAAAAATCATAGTAGAGGATTTCATGCGTATTGCCGTATTTAGTGCAAAGTCGTACGACAAACACTTTCTAAGCTTAGCCAACCAACATCAATTACATGAAATTGATTATTATGAAGCTCGCTTGAATATAAACACCGTCGCATTGGCCACAGGTTATACTGTTATTTGTGCTTTCGTTAATGACCAGCTCGATAAAAAAGTACTCAACGAATTATCAAAAAAAGGGATTAAAGTAATCGCAATGCGCTGTGCAGGCTACAATAATGTCGACTTATCTACTGCAAAAGATTTAGGCATTCAGATTGTACGAGTCCCCGCTTACTCTCCTTACTCCGTTGCTGAACATACCATAGCATTAATGCTTACGCTGAACCGGCACATCCACAAAGCATACAACCGTGTTAGGGAAGGCAATTTTTCCCTCGATGGTTTGCTCGGGTTTGATATGCATGGAAAAACTGTAGGAATTATTGGCACGGGTAAGATCGGCATTGAAGTCGTACGCATACTCAATGGCTTTGGTTGTAACATCTTAGCCAATGATATTACAGAAAACTCTAACGTAAAAAAATTGAGTGTTAAATATGTTGAATTGTCAGAACTTTTAGAAAAATCTGACATCGTAACGTTACACTGCCCTCTTACGCCACAAACCTATCATATCATCAACCAACAACGTCTTTCAGAAATGAAAAAAGGCGTGATGTTAATTAACACCAGTCGTGGAGCTTTAATAGAAACAAAAGCAATGATCGCGGGATTAAAAACAGGGCATCTAGGATATTTAGGCCTAGATGTCTATGAAGAAGAAGCCGATTTGTTTTTTGAAGACTTATCCAACAAGGCCATTCAAGATGATGTGTTTGCACGACTTTTAACTTTCCCAAATGTCGTTATCACTGGCCATCAAGCCTTCTTCACTCAAAATGCGCTGAGTAATATTGCGACAACAACACTTAATAACATTACTGCCGTGGAGCAAGGTGAATTATGCAAAAACAGAATTGAACCTACAAATTAACAACATGTTTTCTGATTTTTAAAAGCAGGCATTTTAAGGAAATTCTTTGGCTATTTTCGCCCATTGTTTATCAAGACGCTTTTCTGATACAGGCAAGCTTGTTTTCATTGGTTGCGCAAATAGGGACAACCTAAACTCCTCCAGCATCCATCGATATTTTTCAATGTCTATTTGATTATAAATTAGCGATTCATTTTCAGACTGCCAATACGGATTAAGTCGATCGGTATAGCTTTTAATGCTCTCAAGATAACCCATATCTTTTTGAATTTGTGCATCGGACTTCTTGATCCGTAAAACGATTCCTTGTAAAAACCGAGGGTACTGTTTTATCCAGTGTTCCGGCGTATAAAAAAGAAATTGTGATCGAGTTAATTGGTACAGCTGCTCTACAATATCTTTCTCAATCGGGACAAATAATTTTTTCTGTTTACGCTGATCAATCATCGAGCGTATTTCAACAGCAGTATCAGCTATAGTAAGGACTAATTTTTCTAATTCATTGGCTTTTTTTGTAATGTTTTCGCGTGACGTCTTTAAGCATAATTCATAACTGATCTTATCTCGTGGCAATGCCGAACTATTCAAACTTACTTGTTTTACGGCAGCACATAATAAATCATCAACCAGCGTTTCTTGTTTCCCAAACATGGCTAAGCGTAAGGCCATATTTTTCCCGCGAAATAAATTCTTCTTTAGATATTTTACTTCTTGCCCTAAATCCTGGATTAGTAATCTTGCCACTCCTTTTTCAAGAGACAACTCAGCCTGTGCGTGATCATCCACCAAACGCAAATCAACATTTTTACCATTATCAACTAACGTGGGATATCCAATCGTTGTCATCCCGCTCTTTTTGAGTTTGTAGGTTTCAGGTAATTTGTCAAAATCCCAAGTCGTAATTGTATCACGCTCGATAGATTCGCCGGCTGATCTGAGTGTATCTTGCAAGCGACCGCGATAACGTTCTCGTAGTTCATCTAATTGCCGACTGCTATCAATGACCTTTCCTTTATCATCAACTACCTTAATATTAAATAAATAATAAGGATCTAAAGAAACATTCTGCCAAGCGGCATCATCAACATGGACTGCAGTCACTTTCTGTAAAGCGATTTGTAATGCACTGACTAAGTTTATAATAATTTTACTATCAGTATTTTTATTTGAATCAGAAAGATAAGGCATAGCCCTATCAACTACATCGGGGACGGGGACAAAATTTTTCCGCCATTGTTTTGGCAAAGACTTGACAAGCTGAATACATTTTTCCCGTAACATCCCAGGAACAAGCCATTCCAATTGATCAGGTAACAACAAATGTAAGCCATGGATAGGAACATGAAGGCTGACACCATCATCAGGTGTTCCTGGTTCAAAATGATAAGTCACACGATAAGTTTGATCATTGATTGTTAATTCATTTGGAAATTGCGCCTGTGTTACATCAACAGCGGCATGCTGCATTAACAAATCACGGGGCAAGCATAATATCTCAGGGTTTGCTTTCTCTGCTTGTTTTCGCCAATATTCAAATCCTTTTAAATTTACAATATTAGCAGGCACACGTTCATTAAAATATTCAAACACATGCTTGTCTTCAACTAGAATATCGCGGCGTCGCGATTTTGCTTCTAACTCTTCCAGCTCTTTAAACAATGCCGCATTGTGTAGCCAAAACTTCACCGCTTGCTGATCGTCTTGATTTTTTTGCTTATTGCGATTTTTATTTTGATTTACCGCCATTCTCGGAGGTTTATAATTACCTTCAACTAAAGCGGCTTGAATGAATATTTCGCGTGACTGTTCTGGATCAATATCACTAAAACTAACTCGACGCTTTTCTACCAACATAACCCCATATAAACTCACACGCTCATACACCATCACCTGTCCGCGTTTTGCATCATAGTGCGGCTCAAAATGGCTTTTCTTTACAAGATGGTTAGCCGCTGCAAGAATCCACTCAGATTCAACTTTTGCCACGTTGTGAGCATAAAGTTTTGTCGTCTCAATTAATTCACCCGCCACAATCCATTTGGGTGTTTTTTTGAATAAAGAAGATCCTGGAAAAATAGAAAATTTTCGATTACGCGGACCTAAATAAATTCTATCTTCAGTCAACATTCCTATGTTACCCAACAATCCGGTAATCAATGCTCTATGAACAGATTCTAAATTTGCGGGCGTTTTGTTTTCGACAAGGCCCAACTGCTTTGCCGTTAAGCGTAACTGATGATGCAAGTCTCTCCATTCGCGCAATCGTAAATAAGATAAAAATTCTTTTTTACAAAGCCGTCGAAACTGACTTTGTGATAAATCTTGTCGTTGCTCTTCAACGTAATCCCATAATTTTAAACTAGAAAGAAAGTCTGAACCCTCCTCCCAAAAACGACGGTGTTTTTCATCGGCCGCTTGTTGTTTATCGGCAGGTCTTTCACGAGGATCTTGAATAGTAGAAAGGCTGACAATAATTAATAGCTCACGCAAACAACCTAATTGGTTCGCAGCTATGCACATGCGCGCGAATTTTGGATCAACTGAAAACTGCGTTAACTGTCTGCCAAGTGCACTTAATCCACCTTGAGAATCAATGGCCTGTAATTCTTCAAGTAATTTATAGCCATCATTAATCAATCGCCTATCAGGTTTTTCTACAAAAGGAAAATCGTGAATATTTCCTAAACGTAATTGTGCCATCTGTAAAATAACAGTTGCTAAATTACTGCGAAGAATTTCTGGCTCGGTAAATTCTGGACGTGAATTAAAGTCAGCTTCTTCGTAAAGTCGAAAACACACGCCGTTGCTCACACGACCGCTACGACCTTTACGTTGATTCGCACTTGCTTGAGAAATAGCTTCTATTGGTAACCGCTGAATTTTAGTTCGGTAACTGTAGCGACTGATTCTTGCGTATCCAGGATCAATTACATATCGAATTCCAGGAACTGTGATTGATGTTTCTGCCACGTTGGTTGCAAGAACAACGCGCACACCACGATGTGATTGGAAAACTTTTGCTTGCTCAGACAAACTGAGTCGCGCATATAGCGGCACCACTTCTAAATCTTTTATTTGGGCTTTTCGTAAAGCGAGCGCTGTTTCTCGAATATCTCTTTCACCGCTGAGAAAAACAAGGATATCGTTACCTTTGTTTCCACCACCATTTATCTGATCTGCTGCACCTTCACCACGATCAAGCGTCACAATATCAGAGACAACATTAACTATCGCATCTGGTAAATCTTCATCTTCAAATGTGGGACGATAATGAACATCAACCGGATAGGTTCGACCAGAGACTTGAACAACGGGTGCATTATCAAAATGCTTTGACAGGCGTTCAACATCGATAGTCGCAGAGGTAATGATTACTTTTAGATCCGGACGTCGAGGTAACAGCTGTTTTAAATAACCCAATAAAAAATCAATATTCAAGCTACGCTCATGAGCTTCATCGATAATAATCGTGTCATAACGATTCAAAAATCGATCGTTCTGAATCTCAGCCAGTAAAATACCATCGGTCATTAATTTCACTGCGGTAATGTCGTTGCTGTGATCTGTAAAGCGAACCTGATAACCGACAAGTTCACCTAAATCGACATGAAGCTCTTCTGCAATTCTACTTGCGACCGTTCGAGCGGCAATTCGCCTTGGCTGTGTATGCCCTATTAATCCCTTAACTCCCCGCCCTAATTCAAGGCATATTTTAGGTAACTGTGTTGTTTTACCTGAGCCTGTTTCACCAGCGACCACAACCACTTGATTATTCTTAATTGCTTCCGCAATAACCTCTCGCTTTTGCGCAATCGGTAATTCTTCAGGAAATTTAATCGAAGGGATCTGGGAAGCTCTCTTTTCAACTAACTGCTGAGAAGCTAATTGTCTCGCTTGTAATTTTTTCTCTAAATTTTCAAATGGCTTATTCAGTTTTTTCCGTTTTTGTATGTCTTGCTGTAACCGAATAATTGCACGCCGATCTTTCAGCATCAGATCATCTAATGCGATAGATTGTATTGATATTGTAGAAATTGATTGCTGAGAAGTTGAATCAGTTGTCATAGAGCACTAAATAACAGAAGAAATATAGCACCATGATACAGAACAAAAATTAAGATCGGAAATAAAAAAAGAGAAGCCTAATGCTTCTCTTTTTTTATTCACGCGTCTCTTACAACATCTTACAAAGGGAATTTAACGAGTCAGGTAGGAGATCCCTTCATCTAGCCCCGCCAGCGTAAGAGGGTACATCTTATCCTCAACAAGTTCTTTAGTGATTTCGATGCTAGACGTGTACTGCCAATGCTCTTTTGTGGTGGGGTTTAACCATATGACTTTGTCAAAAGTTTCTTTGATACGCTTCATCCAAACATACCCCGGCTCTTCGTTCATATGCTCAACACTGCCGTATTGATGCGATATTTCATAAGCGCCCATGGTGGCATCACCCACAAAAATAACTTTGTAATCACTTGCGTATTTATGCAAAAGATCAAACGTTGCCATCATATTCTGCTGTCGGCGAAAATTATCTTGCCAAACACCTTCATAAATAAAATTATGAAAATAAAAATGTTCTAAATGTTTAAATTCTGTTTTACAGGCAGAAAACAGTTCTTCGCAAGTTTTCACATAAGGGTCCATCGAACCACCGATATCTAAAAACAATAATACTTTGACCGAATTATGTTTTTCAGGAACCATTTTGATATCAAGCAAGCCTGCATTTCTTGCAGTAGAACTAATCGTGTCATCTAGATCAAGCTCCTCGACAGAACCTGAACGCGCAAATTTTCGCAATTTTCGTAAAGCCATTTTAATATTTCGGGTACCCAACTCTACAGAATCATCGAGATTTCGATATTCTCTCTGCTCCCAAACTTTAGACGCTTGTTTATTCTGACTTTCACCACCGACACGCATTCCGCCAGGATGATGGCCGCTATTACCAAACGGAGAGGTTCCGCCTGTACCGACCCATTTATTGCCGCCTGAATGTTTTTCTTTTTGCTCTTCTAGTCTCTTTTTGAATTCTTCGATGAGTTTTTCTAAACCGCCCATTGACTCAACTTTTGCTTTGTCTTCATCGCTGAGTTGTTTTAAAAATTCGTTGCGAAGCCAATCTTCGGGAATGATGGCTTCGATGATATCATCGAGCCCTTCAAGGTCTTTGAAATAAGCGCCAAATGCTTTATCAAACTTATCAAAATATTTTTCATCTTTAACCAAGCATGTTCTTGCCAATACATAAAAATCATCAATGCTATTAAAAGCAAGGCGATGCCGCATCGCCTCTAACAACACTAATAGCTCATTGATTGATACGGGCAATTGCGCGTTTCTCAAACCGTAGAAAAAGTTAACTAACATAATTCTGCCTTAAATAACGCTCTACTTCTTTCTTAATAATCACATTCAAAGTATCAATTATGAATTATCGATTTTCTCGGCGAACCATAAATGCTAAACGCTCGAGCATATGAACATCTTGCTCGTTCTTTAACAGTGCGCCATATAAAGGCGGGATTGCTTTTGTCGCATCACGGTTTTTAAGTACTTCATCAGGAATATCGTCGGCCATTAATAACTTCAACCAATCGATTAATTCAGACGTTGATGGTTTCTTTTTAAGCCCAGGTACTTTTCGAACATCAAAAAAGATATCGAGCGCTTCATTTACCAATTCCGTTTTTAATTTCGGATAGTGAACGTCGATAATTGATAACATTGTGTCGCGGTCAGGGAAGTTAATATAATGGAAAAAACAACGGCGCAAAAATGCATCCGGTAATTCTTTTTCATTGTTACTGGTAATAATCACGATAGGACGCTGCTTAGCTTTAATCGTTTCACCTGTTTCATAAACAAAGAATTCCATTTTATCGATTTCAACTAACAAATCGTTTGGGAATTCAATATCAGCTTTATCGACTTCGTCGATCAATAAAACGACTTGCTCATCAGCATCAAAGGCTTCCCATAATTTACCTTTCTTAATATAGTTTTTAATATCATGAACTTTATCGCCACCTAATTGTGAGTCACGCAAACGACTGACGGCATCGTATTCGTACAAGCCTTGTTGAGCTTTCGTTGTGGATTTAATGTGCCACTGGATAAGCTTCATTCCCATTGAAGAAGCCACCTCCTCCGCCAACATGGTTTTGCCTGTTCCAGGCTCGCCCTTAATCAATAAAGGACGCTCTAATGTCACAGCTGCATTAACAGCCATTTGTAAATCACCTGTGGCAACATACCGCTCTGTACCTTCAAACTTCATCTTTGCTTCCCCAAAATACGACAGTTATTTTCTGATCTTGACTCTTACTATGACACTATTTACATCGAAATATAGGCAAAGAGTAAAACCCTGTTCTGCTATGCGCAACAAGCGCAACCAAAACCGCAGTCTAGCATAATCACAAAGAAGATATTAATAAGAGGAGCTTATTGATTTGTCAATCGGATAAGTTTTATGACCGACCTGTCAAATTTCAAAGTGATACCAGACACTACAGGCTTACGGAGATCCTGAACGGGTCATTATTAAGCGCGCCCAACAAAAAGTCTTTATATAAACAGAAGTGATTTAATGAGTGAGGAGACGTCTATATATAAAACAATACTGAATGGCTAATTACACAGCTTTTTGTGTGTTTATTTTTTTTCTTTGTCGATATTATCATTGTCTTTTTCGCTATCAGAGACATCATCTATAGCCTTGCCTGAGTCACTACTTTCCTCAACAGCACTAAGATCAAACTCATCCTTTTTCACATCATCTTTTTCAGGCGCTGGTGAGGTTTCTAGCGTTTGTGTATTTTCAACAGATTGTGAACTTTTATTATCTGTTGCTTGATCTTCCTTTTCTTTTACTTCGTTGCTATTTTCTGATTCGCTTTTTGAAGACTCTTCTAGCTCTCCAGCTAATTCTCTATCAATTTCAGAATCGAGATCATCTTCATCTTCTTCGAAATCATCTAAAGAAAACTCTACATCGGTTATTCCTTCTACACCATCATCCTCTGCACCAAGATCAAAACTCTCCATCTCGGTTGATTCTAATACCGTTTCTTTTTCTGTCTCTGTTACTTTTGTTTCGCTTGCAGGTTCCACCTCTGTCATATTTGGTGGTTTTGATTCCGTTTCATTCTTCTCATCACGCTTAACTTGCTTTTCTTTGGCCTGATCATTCTCACCACTTAGTTCATCAATTTCTTTTTCTTGTGGTTTTTCACTAGATTCCGTTTTATCTCCTGCTAACACCTCTTCAGATTCTGCCTTAGTCGTTTCTTTTGATTCATCTTGTTGATTTTCTTCTAACGATTTCTCTAAGTCTTCTAGCTCATCATCTACTTTATTGCCCATAACCATTCGATAAGCAAAAAAAGCAAGTATTAAGATTAATAAGTTTCCAACACCTAAACCCACATACAACCATAATTTACTTTTTGGTTCTTCCGACTCTTCCTCCAAATTAGAGGGTGCATCCTCTATATCCTTAGAAGGTTTTTTAACAGCAGGCTCATTTTTCACTTCTTCTTTTTTGGGTTCCGCAAAGAAATCACCGTCTTCTGGGTATTTGACTCTGATAGTTTCAGGAGAAAACTCAAATGCCTCCCCCTTTTTATTAACAGCATTGACCTTTAAATCTATTTGATAAACTCCTTGCTCTATAGGATTGAAATCTAACTCCCAGCTATCAAAATCAGTTAACTTTAATGGCTTAACTGTGCTATTTCCGGATGGATATCTAATCCCAGCAACCATTGATGTTTTAGATATATCAATGTCATCATTGCTTGCTGTCACTCTAGTGACTATATGTGTAACTGAATCTTTTTTCTGTGTTTCAGTTTCAACAATAAAAGGGTCTCTGATTTCAATCGAGTGAGAAAATTCTCTTTTAAAACTTTTCCCATCCACAACCACTTTGATTTCGTAGATTCCAACTTTATCAAAAATATCTAGCGATATTGAAAAAATACCCGCTTTAGGTTCAGAAGCACTTAAGGTTAAATCAGCCGGAATAACATCAAACCACGCCTCACCATCATTGTGTCGTTGTACGGAATAACTCACATCAATAATTTTTAATAGGTCTTGGCGAACAACTTTATTGCCATCCTCCTCCAAAAGTAATGTTAAATCGATTAACTCACCTTTTAAGGCGTTATTATTTATCGGCTTAACGATAAGATTAAGATCACTCACAATGGTGACGCGACTATCTTGGTCGAGTTCAGCTAACAGCTTCCATTCACCCTCTACTGGCCGCTTGATGGTTAGCAAATCATATTTATCTGTTCTAAACCAATTAACATCTTCTCTTTTTTTCTCAAAGACGTATTCTATATTTTCAGGACTTTGTAAGCGTGTTGGAGGGCTTCCTTCTGTTGGAAAAACTAAAGCTGTAAACTCTTCAACACTAGAGTCAACAACAAATGAATTTCCTTTGAGCGGTACCTGTTCCGGTGGGGCAGCACTATCTAATGCGTTGAGAAAAATCTTCATTAACTCATCAGCATCATTTGCAATTGCCGCAACACCATCGGTAGCGAGAGATAACTTATTAAGCAATTCGGTGTCCGCATTATCTGACAATGCAATGGTATGTATTTTATAGTTCGACTCTTTTAAGGCTGGTAAAATTTCGTCCGAAATTCTCCGCCATTCAATTTCGTTTTCATTCGGATCTTTTGAAATATCAACCATGCCATCAGTTAATAGAATTAAATGCTTATACACTGTCGGAACAGAGCTGTTATCTTTTGAAACTCGGCCGATATCATAAGCCGCTTTTTCAAGAACCTCACCAATGTTGGTATAGAGGCCATTTGAGTTAATACGAGACGTTTTTTCAGATGCTAGCTTTCGCCATTTCTCATCGACTGTCCCATGTGGGACCAACATGTTGACGTACTGTCCAAACGTCCAAATACCGGCTTTACTTTCTTCTGGTAATAATTTCACTAACAAATCAACAGCAGGTCTTCTGAGATTATTTGCATCATTTTTTTTCATGCTGCCAGAAACATCAATTAGCAACCTAACATCTGTTTTATCTGAAGCATGAATAAGAGAGCTGCCAAAAGAAATACAGATAATAAATACAATTACTGAAGCTCTACAAAAGCTTTTTTTTATCATGAAATAGAATTGACGTATTAACGTTTTGATTGCCACTGCAATTGAGCCCTAATGTCGTATGTAGATAACTAATAAAAAAACAGAAAAGAAGAATGAGCGCTAAAGAAGCACAGGTACTTTTATTAGCATAGCAACACGGGAACAAACCGCTAACTAAGAGGCTCGTAATATCGAAGAAGTTAGAAGGATTAAAGAGAATAGATAGGAACTATAGAAATTAGCGTCAAATTATTGACGCTAGATTGATAAAATCAAAATTTACGATCGTTCAAATATGCCATTTTCTAAGTAATGAATTACTTGGTAAATAACAGCTTTTCGTTTAATCATAAAAACATGAGTAACAGGCACTTCGAGGTGGTCACTCATTCCTTCGAGCTTTGTCCTTTCAACAGACACTTTTCCATCGTCAGTACCAGGGATCATCATGGATAATACCCAATTAACGCTTCGTGTCCCTGCAATAACACCGACATCAAAATTAGCAGGGCCAAGTGTATTCGGAGTACTGCCATCTTCTGTTCCCAACTCCAATCCGGCATCTCCACCAAATAATTCAAAGCCAGGCATGGTGCCAATTTTATCGATCACCTCACTTCCTTGATTAGGTGGGCCAAGCATCACCACTCGATTTAAGTTTTCAACTTTATGATTATTGAGATATTCCCGAACTAAAATACCACCCATGGAGTGAGTCACGAAATTAACTTCACTTTCTTTAGAGCACTGATTAACCGCTTTGCTCACAAATTTTTCTGCAAGTTGTTTTATTGAATATTCTGAAGAAGGATAATCTTGATTAATAACTTGATAATTTTGTTTGACGAGCGCCTTCTCTAAAGTCTTCATTGAGCTATCTGATCGCGCCAAACCATGTAATAAAACAACACAAGAAGAGTGAGCCGAAACTGAAGTAAAACAAAAAAACAAAACGGCTAGTAAAATTGAGTGATAATGCTTCATGAAATAGTCGCCCTTAACGTTTAATACTTAGAATCAGGCTTGTTCCACTTTATCTTGATCATCTAATACACCTTCATGGCTCTCGCTATCATCTTTACTGGGGAGCGAAGAACTATTTCCTTTTCTTTTTTCCCAAAAAATATTCCAAAGAATAGATACAATCGCATAGAAAGCGGCGGCGCCAATAATAGCGATCAAAAGAGGGATCCCTGCTCTATCATAAGTGCCGCCTCTAACGAATAAACCTTCCACAAACGTAATAATTATTGCTGGCGCTAAAAAAGAACTTTCAGAATCAACGGGATAAGGCATTAACAATGCAGCAGCGACAATGACTCTGAGTGTATTTCTAATAACTTGGAATGAAATCCATCGAGTCATAAACCACCAGACAACCATTAATCCAATGCTGGCTAAGGCATACAACACCCATCCCCATAAATACTCATCACTTGAAAACATGTTATTTCTCTTCTTTAAATAAAATTTATTTTTTAACGAATCCAGCGAATTATATGTTCTTCCATATCTTCTTCGCTAACGTCTTTTTCAGATATCGCTCGCCCTTTTATCGACTTTTTTTGCGTATGTATCTCATCGTTTGAGCCAGATATAAGATGATGCCATTCAGGCAAAGGTTTATTTTCAGAGACTAAACGGTACGCGCATGTATGTGGCAACCAATTAAAATTGGTAACATCCGACGGCTTTAATGCAATGCAATCCGGTACCAACTCATTTCGTTTTTCATAATCATTACAACGACACTGTTCAAGGTCTAAGTATTCACAGGCGACGTTAGTATAAAAAACCTTACCGGTATCCTCATCTTCTAACTTATGCAAACAGCATTTTGCACAACCATCGCAAAGAGATTCCCACTCACTAGGTGTCATCTCTGTAAGCGTTTTGGTTTGCCAAAATGAATTATTCAAGGATATCCTTTTTTATCGCCACGGCATCACCAAACAAATTAGTAGACTGCGCATTGAATAAAGAAGGAGGCATCTGTAAATAAAACCCTTGCTCTTCAATGCTTGCCATTACTTTTTTTGTATCCGCTCTCGCTAACTTTTTATCTGACGTTAACTCCAAGCTCATCACCTTCTGGGGTTTACCGAGCTTAGTCTTTAAATTTTCAGGAACGGCTTCTAACCCTTTGCCGAATTTGACGTAGATATACATTCCTTCGTCTTTACTGCTTCTGTAAATATCACAAAATACTTTCATGTTCGGTTTCTTAATATGGTGAGTTGAATTTCTACTTTATTCGCCTTTAACAACCGCTAACAGTGGCTTTCCAACCACGCTAAAACGCCAGCCTTTCATGCGGGGTGGCAACTCATATTCGCCACCTGTCATCCCTGAACGAACAATGAATTCGTAATCAGCCTTCTTGGCCATCACTTCAGGTGACAAATCTATTTGCTCTGCTACTTCGAGTACCTTAGCTTTTAAAGATTTCATTAAATTCTTTTGCGATGAAGGTAGCGGGGATGGCAGTCGATCCGGCCATTCAGATTCTTCAACATCTAAGGAGTTTGAAATGATGCTCAGTACGGCTTCCCCATATTCATTTATTTTTCTCGAATGAAAGTCTTTTATATTGCGCAAATCAGCATGTTCAGTTGGCTTTTGCATCGCCAATTCAAAAATCACCCTTTCATGCAAGACATGATTACGAGGTAGGTTTTTATCTCGAGCTTTATTCTCACGCCATTCACTCAGCGATTTCAATACAGACAAATCTTTTCGTGATAATTTCCACGCTGATTTTATTCTACGAAAATATTCAGCTGGTTGTACTGGCTCGTTTGCAGACTGCAATAAAACTTCGCACTCTTCTTCAAACCAATGCAAACGATCTTTTTCTTTTAGCTCAGAGATTAGTTTTTGATAAACATCCAACAAATAAAGTACATCATCCATAGCATAGGCACACTGCTTTTCAGCTAACGGGCGCTTCAACCAATTAGAACGTGTTTCTCCTTTCTCAAGTTCAACCCCTAACAACTCATTAACTAGTGATGCATAACCAAGTGAACTACCGTAATTGAGTAAGCCCGCTGCAATTTGTGTATCAACTAAAGGTGATGGAATGCACTCTAAAAAATGATTAAATACCTCTAAATCTTCAGAACACGCATGGAAAACTTTTACAACTGATTGATTTTGAAATAACTCGATGAGTGGATCGAAATTATTTATCTCTAAAGGGTCAATAAGGTAGCTATTAATGCCATTCGATATTTGAACTAATGCGGCAATCGGATAAAAAGTATCCGTCCGCATAAATTCTGTATCAACAGCTACAGCAGAAGCTGCACGTAATACAGAACAACAATCATGAAGTTTTTCGTTAGAATCTATCCACACTCTTTCTTGGAACTGTTGATTATGGTTTTGTCTTTCCTGACCATCTATTTCCGGCATTTTTTATCCTAAAGAGAAACTATTGGCCATGTTTTTTTGTTTCATATTGTTTAGCATTCTGGTAATTCATCAAACTCTTTTTGTTTAGACGCGAACCACTTTTGCATATCTTCTGGTTTTTTCATTAGGCTTTGCATCTCTTGCATAGCTTTCAAATGGTCAGCATCCTGCTTCTGAAACATTTCCACTCCATGCTGCTTACTTAACTCAGCGATTTCATCAAATGTTTCTGCTGAAAAATCTAGGTCACAGGCTCCACCCAACTGTTTGCAATTCATTTTTTTCATAGCAGTATCCTATTTTAGCTATTATGCAATGCTAGAGAGCATTAAAAGAAACGTGCTTTCTAGCCTAACCAAGATTTAGTTTGGCAAACGATATAAAGCACAAATTTTGTTATCCGAAGGATCACGCAAATAAGCAAGATACAATTTCACCGCGCCACCATCACGGATTCCTGGAGGATCTTCACAAGTTATACCACCATTCGCAAGACCAGCTTTATGCCAAGCATTCGCTTCATCTTCACTTTGCGCCGCAAAACCAATCGTACTTCCATTACCATTACAGGCAGGCTCACCATCAATAGGCTTACTGAGAGAGAAAATACCCGTTTTAGTTCTGTAAAAACAACGACCCTTTTCATCTATAACGCCCGGTTTAACGCCTAAAGCGCCTAACACTTCGTCATAGAATTTTTTTGATTCCTGAATATCGTTTGCACCTAGCATGACATGACTGAACATTTTTTCATTACCTCGTTATAGTTATTAATTAGAATAATCGTAACAATCAAAAATTAAAAAATTAACCCTTAAATTTATATCAAACCTGTAACCTACTCATAAACGCATGAACTAATGTGCTGCCATCTAAATATTCCAATTCCCCACCCATGGGGACGCCATGAGCGATGCGGCTAACTTTTACGCCGCACAACTTTGCTTCTGACGCAATAAAATGTGCAGTTGCTTCGCCTTCGACAGTTGTATTGGTAGCAAGAATTAATTCTTCGACCTCTTCATCTTTTAATCGATTAATTAATTGATCGATTCCTATTTCTGTTGGGCCAATCCCATCAATGGGTGAAAGGTGCCCGAGTAACACAAAATATTTTCCAGAAAAATTACCGGCTTGTTCGATGGCGTAAACATCAGCAGGCGTTTCGACCACACATAAGATGCTACCATCGCGTTTGTGGTTTGCACATAACGTGCAAATAGTTTGCTCTGTTAATGTTCTACATGACTGACAGCGTCCAACTCCATCGACAGCGCGTTGAATACTGGTAGCCAGTTGTGCCGCTCCATGCCTGTCACGCTCTAACAATTGCAGTGCCATACGCTGTGCTGTTTTTGGCCCTACGCCTGGCAAACAGCGGAGTGATTTTATTAAATCGTCAATTAACGGACTAAACATAGAAAAATAATTCTCAATATTTTTTTAATTTTGTTTTATAACCGTGTTTTTCATCATGCTAAACTCTTAAACTTTCAAAATGGCATTTTAAAACCGGGCGGGATATTCATTCCCGCTGTTAAACCACCCATCTTATCTTTATTGGCTGCTTCAACTTTTCTAACAGCGTCATTGACAGCCGCTGCTAATAAATCTTCTAGCATTTCTTTATCTTCAGACATAACGGAAGGATCGATAGTGACTTGTTTCACATCGTGCCGACCAGTCATGAGAACTTTTACTAAACCTGCACCAGATTCGCCATGCACTTCCATATTGGCGATTTCTTCTTGCATCTTTTGCATGTTTTCTTGCATGGCTTGTGCTTGTTTCATCATATCGCCAAGACCTTTCATGCTATTACCTCACTTTATTCTTTGAAAAAATGTGTCGTTGATTTTGAATAATTTATTCTGAATCAATAGGCTGAACCGATTCAATTTTTAATCTTGCACCGAAAGTTTCTATAACGCCTTTTACTAAGGGATCAGTTTGTAACGACTCCAACGCCTGGGCTTGCCGCGCTTCTTTTAAACGAAACGATGTCATAGCGGGCGTTTCTTCTGTCACTTCGCCCAATTGAATCGCAACTCCAACAGGATGCTGAAAATAATCATTCAGTATATCGGCAAGACGTTGCTGATGAGATTCGTCATATAGCGTGCTATTACGTTCATCTAAAATAAATTGAAAACCATTTTGATTCCGAGAAATAAGCTGACAATTCATCACTGTATTTTGAATTACACCGCCAACGGGTAATTGCGCTACTACACCGGTCCAATCTTCAGGCAGTATCTCTTCGAACAAATATTTTTTAACCGGCTTTTTTACAGCCGTTGGTCTACTCTCTTCTTTTGAGTGGTCTAGCGGCTGCTCTGTTGTCAACTGAACTTTTGCAAGAGGCTCTTTTTTTATAGATATAGGTTCAGCTTTAATTTCTTCTTGCTTAGAGTCATGAACTGGCAAGCTTTCTTCAATTTTTTCTTTTGCTGACTTACTCTCTTGATTAGCTTGAATCGAAGTGTTTTGAATATTTTCATCAAAGGCATTTAAGCTTTGATTGACAGCAACTTCTTTTTCTTGAGTCTTATTTTCTTGAGTCTCTTTTTGTTCGACTGCATTAGTCGCTATTTGAACATCACTATCATCTTTAAATATTTGATCATCAACATCTATTTGATTAGCAGGCTTATTAACAAGTGCCGCAGCTGCGGCAGGTTCAGACTTTTTTACGCTGGCATCGTCCTCACTTTGAGGGGTAGCCGTTTGATTTCCTGAGGTTGCTTTAACTTCTGTTGAATAGCCTACGTTTGAATTATCTACGGACGGCTTTGCAGGAACGTTTGTCGCTAGCGCTTTTTCTGAGAGCTTCTCTTCTGGTAACTCAACTAAACCTTGCGGCTTAAAGGCGATCATACGAAGCAGTATCATTTCAAAACCGCCACGTAAATCAGGCGCTAAAGATAAATCTCTTCGGCCGACTATAGCGGTTTGATAAAACAGCTGGACATCTTCACCCGGCAGAGATTGAGCCATTTGTAAAATTTCATCACGATCACCAAATGTATTATCCACGGCTTCAGGTAAAACTTGCGCGATGGCAATACGGTGCAAAATATTAATTAGGCTTGCCAGCGCGTCATCATAATCTGGCGATTGTTCTGATAAAGCTTCAATACATTGCAATAATTTTTTTGGATCGCAAGCCGCCAACGCATGAACCATTTCATGTACTTGTCGCTGATCGATTGTACCAAGCATCGTGCTGACATCATCTTCAGTCACTTTGCCGTTACCAAATGCAATCGCTTGATCGGTAAGGCTTAATGCATCTCGCATACTGCCATCGGCCGATCGACCTAATAACCAGAGTGCGGAATTTTCGAAAGGAATCATTTCTCGTTCAAGAATGTGATCGAGATGATCGACAATCTTTTCTGACGTCATGTTTTTCAAATTAAATTGCAAACAACGCGAAAGAATTGTGACGGGTAATTTTTGTGGATCCGTTGTCGCCAATAAAAATTTCACATGCGGCGGCGGCTCTTCTAAGGTTTTTAACAGCGCGTTAAAACTGTGACCGGAGAGCATATGTACCTCATCGATTAAGTACACTTTGTAACGACCCTTTGTTGGCGCGTACTGAACATTATCGAGAAGTTCTCGCGTGTCTTCCACTTTTGTTCGCGACGCCGCATCGACTTCGATTAAATCGACAAAACGACCTTCGTTAATTTCGCAACAACTTCCACATTTGTCACAAGGCTCTGAGCTAACCCCAGTTTCACAATTCAAACATTTGGCAAGAATTCGAGCGATCGTCGTCTTCCCTACACCACGAGTTCCGGTAAACAGATAGGCGTGATGCAGTCGATTGTGATCCAGTGCATTGATCAGAGCTTTGAGGACATGCTCTTGCCCAACCATTTCACGGAAAATTCGTGGTCGCCATTTTCTCGCCAGTACCTGATAACTCATTTCGTTAAATTGCCTTAATTTTGATATCTAGAATGCTGCTCAAAAACAAAGGGCGATTATAGCCTAGAGCAGGACGGGATATCTAAAGAAATAGCCTTTAGAACGGGTATGTACATACAACAATAGAAAAACAGCGATTTGGCTTTTGAGGGGACGATAAGAAATAGATAAAAAGAAGAGAAGGACTGAGATGAAAACTTAGTTTTTGGGGACCAGAGCGGATAAAAGAGAGGATTTAAGGTGGCGACTCAAACCAGCCACACCCCGGCACACGATGTCACTACTACCGTTGCTCCCTTCCGGGCCTGGCGGAGTTCATAGCTAATCATTGCGAGGGGACCAATAAGAGTCACCATGACGACTCGTTAATCGAGCAAAAAGTACTTTTCACACTTAACTGAGGGCGCGAATTATCATAGCTTTGGAAGTCTATTGCAAGCTTGCAGCCCTCTAGTGACCGCATTGTTTTTTTGATGTATTTAATTCATCCCAACTTTGACCACGATAATTCTATCGGTTTTGTTGCTGTCGTGAGTTATCATTCGCGTCTGCTTCTTCGATCAAGAATTCGGGCAAGAGTTCTTACACCTTCTAATGCCAATGACCTGCAACTAAAAAAACATGAAATTATTTGTCGACAATTTAACCAATTCTGACTTCAGCTATCTTCATCATTCTCGTGGACTACTGGGAGAAACATGGCTATCGCATATTGAGCTGGAAGGCGGCCTAGATGATCAGGGCATGGTCTGTGATTTTGGTATTGTGAAATCGACAGTAAGAGACTTACTCGATGATCTTATCGATCACCGATTGCTCGTTCCCGGCCGCGCTAAAAATGGCGTTTTATGTGAAGTTCTGGATGATTTAGATTACACACAAAGACATAGGACGACTTGGACTCTCAACAGTGGTGAAATCATCTTTCACGAGTCACCATTAGCAGCCGTCACCGTGATCGATTCGGAGGAAATAACTAGAGAATCTGTCTCCCGCTGGTGCGAGGCAAAATTAAAACAGTTACTGCCAGATACGATTCAAACTATCAAAGTCAGCTTCTCCACAGAAAAGATAGATGGCGCTTTTTACCATTACAGCCACGGCCTGAAAAAGCACAATGGCAAATGCCAACGCATCGCCCACGGTCATCGCTCCAAAATTGAAATCCAAAGAAATGAAAAACGAGATTCTGAATTAGAAGCTCAGTGGGCTAACCATTTAAAAGACACCTACATCGGCACACAATCAGATTTAATTGAAACCTCTTCCATCAAAGCCTCGAATAAGTCTACAGAGAATCATCACTTTTCTTACGAATCACCCGAAGGAAGATTTGAGCTTTCTCTCCCAAAATCGCATTGCTATGTGATCGACCAAGACACAACCGTTGAAAATATTACTCATCACATTGCAATGACAATCAAACAGAAATCTTTGGCAGACAATATTTCCGTTAAAGGGTTTGAGGGGATATCTAAAGGAGCGATTGTTGCTTTATAGAAGGAAAACAAAGCTTACATTTTACTTTATGTTATTACCGTAATTCTTTGATTTTAAACATAAAAATATCTTTCAGTGATTCTCGCTCTCGAAGCCAGCATCAAACAAAACCATAGAAACCACATTACGTGGCATCGCTAACCCATTGATTTTTATTATCTAACCCAGCCCTTTCAATATAAAGCAAAGGCCTTGGTAAAATGGAGATGCATGAAGGTGAACGAGGGAGGGATTAACTGAAATACCTTGTAGGTATTTCACTCTTCGAGCTCGCTACGCTCGGTTCAAAATGCCGTGCATTTTGGCGAACCGGCGAGGGTTCTCACCCTCCCACACCACCCATAAAAAAAAACCAGCCGAAGCTGGGTCTTTGTCGATAAAGAGGAATTGGCGGTGAGGGAGGGATTAACTGAAATACCTTAAGGGTATATCACTCTTCGAGCTCGCTGCGCTTGGTTCAAAATGCCGTGCATTTTAGCGAACCGGCGAGGCTTCTCACCCTCCCACACCGCCCATAAAAAAACCAGCCGAAGCTAGGTCTTTGTCGAGAAAGAGGAATTGGCGGTGAGGGAAGGATTAACTGAAATACCTTGTGGGTATTTCACTCTTCGAGCTCGCTACGCTCGGTTCAAAATGCCGTGCATTTTGTCGAACCGGCGAGGGTGCTCACCCTCCCTCACCACCCATAAAAAAACCAGCCGAAGCTGGTTTTTTTGAATTGGCGGTGAGGGAGGGATTCGAACCCTCGAGGACGTGAGCCCTACACACTTTCCAGGCGTGCTCCTTCGGCCACTCGGACACCTCACCAGAAGAATCGAAAGCCTTTCTCAATAACCTTTATTGGGCTTTTTGAGGGCCGCAACTGTACACAACTGATACTGATAACGCAATCTGAAGCTCTATAGACCTAAGATTCCAAACCAGCACATTTAAAACCTAATCTCACTCCGATCATCCTGCTCATTGAATCTCTGAAATCAACTTTTAATTTGGCAGCCCTAATATAATTTGCTGATATGGATTGAATAAAAGTACATGCTGGCTAACGCTTTTAGGTTTATTTACCGTTGGCGCGAGATCCCAGACCTACTGTCTATGTGAGGTATATGCACGATATTTTTAAGTAGATACAATGCGTTACGTCACAAAAATAAAGAGAAATCGAACGGCAAGTAGGCTACATGCCTCTTTACTATCGAGCTTCGATAACCGAATCACACGACGACCTGATAACCTTTATGTCTTCTGCGAACCCTAAAAACATAACGCGGCCGCCTCAAAAGGACCCAAGCGGCAAAACCAAAGCCGCTAAAGTACCTCTATATCAGTACTACTTTAGAGCGCTTATTTGTTTTGCAGCCAGCGGCACTCTCGCCACCGATATGTCGTGGCCAAACGTAGATGTCGTCAAAACAACTATTATTGTCATCCTTCTTAGTTACACCTATCTCACCTACTTCTTTATCAAGCGTTTCAGTGCAAGCAAAGCATCTTTTGTTGCAGATAAATTAAGTTATGGCGATGCGGCACTTCTCGGTGTGGTCTTAAACCTAATCGATTTTAGTTTAATGCCATCAATTTTGTTTATTACGATGGTTCAGTTCAATGCCCTATTACAAGGTGGCATTAAAAAATGGGCTGGAGATAACCTCGCATTACTGGCAGGGATTATTGTTAGCTTTTTAATTCATCGTCCAAGCCTTGTCTTTAGCGGAAATCTAGAAATCAGTGCCGCCAGCTTAATTGGCATCATCACTTATTTCTGTGCGTACGCACTCTACACATACACGCGTATGCATAATTTAAAGATGAGAAACGAGCAATTACAAAACGAACAACACCTTCACAAATTACGCGCTTACAAACTATCTCGCTATTTGCCTCCACCGGTTTGGGAAGCGATTAATCAAGGGCGCGATCGCGCACTTGCCACCGAACGAAAACGCATGACTATTTTCTTTGCAGACATTAAAGGCTTCAGCCAAATGTCGGAAGAGCTAGAAGCCGAAACCCTGACCGAACTACTCAATAGCTTCCTCACTGAGATGACGAAAATTGCTTCTCACTATGGAGGAACCGTTAATAAGTTCATGGGTGATGGCGTCATGATTGTTTTTGGAGACAATCAAAAAACAAAAGGCATTAAAAACGACGCTATCATGTGTGTCTCTATGGCCATTGCAATGAAAAAGCGCATGAAAGTTTTACAGCAAGAGTGGTTTAAAAAAGGTATCAAGAAACCGCTGCAAATCCGTATGGGAATTAATACGGGTTACTGTACCGTCGGAACTTTTGGTACTGCTGACCATTTAGATTATACGGTTCTAGGCACTCACGTAAATTTAGCCAGCCGATTAGAAACGGCTGCTGAACCAGAAGAGATTCTTATCTCTTATGAGACCTGGTCTTTGGTGAAAGATGTCATCATGTGTCGAGACAAGGGTGACATTTTAGTAAAAGGCTTCAGTCAACCCATTCAAGTTTATCAAGTTGTGAATTTAAGAAAAGAGCTTGGTAAGAATCAAAGTTATTTCGAAGCCAGCTTAGATGGCTTTTCGATGCATCTCGATATGGAAAAAATAAGAAATTATGATAAAGAGAAAGTCATAACTTCTTTGATTGAAGCGGCAAAAAAATTAAAAGATAAAGTAATTATGTAACAACCAATTAAAAAGTCTGGGCATCTAGATCCCTTCCTGACATTTCACTTTTTATTTCTGTAAAACACTCTTTTCTTTTTTAGAGTATTAACAACGTGTTACTGACGAACAAGGCGAACATCATTTGGCTTGTCAGTTGTATTGGTTCTATAAGGATTAATATCTAACCCACCTCTTCTGGTATAACGCGCCGAAACCGTTAATTCTTCGGGCTTGCAGTGATCGAGAATATCAACAAAAATTCTTTCAACACAATTCTCATGAAAATCTTGGTGTGCTCGAAAAGAAACGATATAACGCAACAACCCTGCTCTATCAATTGGGCAACCACGGTAACTAATCAATACACTGGCCCAGTCTGGCTGACCTGTCACAGGGCAATTAGTTTTTAATAAATCACTACACAACGATTCCCGCACCATGGGTACGCGATCATTAATGGTGAGCAACTCAGGGTTTACTTTATAAGTGTCGATATCAATATCAAGATTATCAATATTTTCTGCGGCAAAACGACCAATCAAATATTGCGCGGACTTATCCACTAGCTGCACGTCAACCATTACAGGCCCACCTGCTGTCGTCGTTAAATCAGACTCTAATGTTTTTATCACGTCATTGAGATCTGTAAATTGCGTTTGATTAAACGAATTCAAATATAATTTAAAAGATTTTGATTCCACAATCGAAGGCGTAGAACAAGGGAAATGAAAGTGACCTATGGCAACTTTAGGTTTACCTTTTGTATCGATCCAAGAAAGTTCGTAACCAGTCCAGATATCGACACCCGTAAAAGGCAACTGATCTGAAGAGACCTCTATAAGCTCACGAGACTCACTGCGAGGGATAGGACAGAGTAACGAAGGCGTATAAACAGACACATATTCTGTCTGCTTACCTAACGGTGTCGCTGCAGCATGGTCTTCAGCACCTGCCATTTTCGCCTCCAAAGCCTGTTCGAGTAATATTCGATATCAACCCTGCATTTTCACTATTTTTGTATCACTTGCTAGCAAACACAGACTAACGGACTTTTTAAGTTCATATTGAGTGGCGTCTCAAGTAACACCTATTTAGTAACCCTTAAGATCGTAAACGGCTGCCTTTATTCAACATATATAATGCAAACCCGATTAGCAAAATAAGGAATACAAATATCGACGCGAAAGCAACACCAACATTAATATCTGACACACCTAAAATCCCATATCGAAAAGCATTCACCATATAGAGAACAGGATTTAATTTTGAAATATCTTGCCAAATGGAAGGAAGCAATGAGATTGAATAAAAAACACCACTCAAGTAAGTCAATGGAGTCAGAATGAATGTGGGAATAATACTTATGTCATCAAAACTTTGCGCATAGAGTGCATTAATAAAACCTGCAACAGAAAAAAGAATTGCAGTTAATACCACTATTGAGACAGTCACACCCAAATGATTAACTCTTAAGTCAGTAAAGAAAAAAGCAACAATGGTGACAATAAAACCAACAGCCAAACCTCGTAAAGTGCCACCTAAAACAAAACCTAACAGGATCACATAATTCGGTGTTGGAGATACTAATATCTCTTCGATACTGCGCTGAAACTTTGTGCTAAAAAATGACGAAGCAACGTTCGAATACGAATTGGTGATGACCGACATCATGATCAACCCGGGAACTACAAACGACATGTAATCAACACCGCCCATTTCTCCTATTCGCGATCCAATGAGCTTACCAAATATAATAAAATATAATGTCATGGTGATGACTGGTGGCAATAATGTTTGCATCCAAATACGTGTAAAACGTCGAATTTCTTTTCGTGTGATGGTGAATAACGCGACTAACTGCTGTTGAAAATTCATGATGCGTTATCCCCTGCTAGTGTTACGTGTTCACTTTTAGTTTTGTCTTGTTTCTTTCCCTGGCCCTGACCACCCTCAACTAAGGAAACAAACAACTCTTCTAATCGATTAGCTTTATTGCGCATACTAACAACATGAATATTTTGTTTTGAAAGCCCTTCAAATAATTCATTCAAAGATTTTCCTTTTTCAACCTCTACTTCTAAGGTGTGCTTGTCTTTTAAAACGATAAGATACTCATTCACAGACGGTGGCTCAGCTAACTCTTCTTTTGTATCAAGAATGAAAACTTCTTTATTCAACTGGCTAAGCAAAGCTCGAATACTGGTGTTCTCTACTATTCGACCTTTATCGATAATAGCTACATTACGACATAAGCTTTCAGCTTCCTCTAAATAATGCGTAGTCAATATAATGGTTGTTCCTTGTGCATTAATTTCCTTAAGGAATTGCCACATAGATCGACGTAATTCAATATCAACGCCTGCTGTTGGCTCATCTAAAATTAATAGCTTCGGTTCATGTACTAATGCACGAGCAATCATTAGGCGTCTTTTCATTCCGCCTGATAAGCTTCTTGATGTATCTTTCCTTTTTTCCCATAGCCCTAGTTTTTTCAAATATTTTTCAGCACGCTGCTTTGCAAGTGCCATTGGCATACCGTAATAACCACCCTGATTCACAACGATATCTTCAACCTTTTCAAATTGGTTAAAGTTAAACTCTTGTGGGACCACACCTAAAGCCGATTTAGCACCTGAAAAATCTTCGTCAATATCTTTACCAAAAATTGAGATGGTTCCACCGCTTTTACGAACAAGTGAAGATATAATGCCAATAGTTGTCGACTTGCCTGCCCCATTTGGCCCTAGTAATGCAAAAAAATCGCCTGGCTCAACAGTCAAATCAATACCTTTTAATGCTTCAAACTGATTACCGTAGACTTTCGTCAAATGTTGAATATGTAATGCTGACATAACAATAAATATCTCGAGGAAGGGGAAAATGACAGGCCGATATTGAATAGATATTAATAGTGGAATGCAAGTAAAAGCCACGCATCGACCAATTCAAATATAAGCAAGCTTTCGGCAACTGACATGAATGACTAATAGTGGTTCCATTATTAGTTTTTTTATAAGCCAATAAAAAGAAACCCCATCTTTTAAATGGGGTTTCTTTTGTATCGTTACTGTAAATAATTGGTTTACATTTTTAGCATCAAAGGACGACGAATAAATTATTTATCACAGAACATGCCTATCGAAAATAAATATCAGGTCGCCCTGTAATATTAAACTGCACTTAGAGCCGATTTTTCTGGTGTGCTAGAAACACTAGCTTTGGCCGCTAAACTTGACTGTATTTGAACTTTTCTTGGCTTCATGACTTCAGGTAACTCTCTAACCAACTCAATATGAAGCAAACCGTTTTCACAGCGAGCATCTGTCACTCTTACATGATCAGCTAGCTGAAATTGTCTCTCAAAATTTCGCGCGGCAATTCCTTGATGTAAATATTTTTTCTCAGCCTGCTCTGGTTCTTTTTTTCCACGAACAACAAGCTTATTCATTTCTGTTTCGATTTCTAACTCAGCCTGATCAAAACCAGCGACAGCCATACTAATACGATAATTATTTTCATCTGCTAGCTCGATATTGTAAGGCGGGTAATTAGGTTGCGGCTGTTTCGTTGTCAGCTCCGAATTGACTAGGCCATCAAGCACATTGGCCACACGATCAAAGCCAATAGATGAACGGTACAGTGGTGAAAAATCAAAATCTCTCATGGTTATATCCTCGATATATAAGCAATATAAAATTAACCTATCTTTAAGATCAGGTCATCATCTCAAAAAACACAAACTACAAAAACATTGCCCCTAAGGCACAATCAAACTTTTGACTTTGTGTTGAAATAAAACTGGGGGCTAATTTAAAGCTTTCAAGGATAGGCCTAATATTTTTTAGAACGATTTTATATAAAACTATAGGCTGTAGAGTTATATCGAATACATTAATGAACTGATTAACACTATTGAACTCAATAGGTGACCTCTCGTATATTCAGCGGTACACTTACCTATCCAAGCTTGTTAGCCATTATTCTGAGGAACAATACATGCGGCCTTCTATTTTAAACATCAATAAAACTTCCGCTAACTATCTTAAGTTTATTTTTATTATCTGCATTTTAGCCTTAGGATTTCAATCGACATCTTATGCTTTGCAACCCGCTCACGAGGCTGACAGATTAATAATGGCGGCCGAAGATTCAATCGAAAACAATGACTACCGCGATGCAGAAAGATACCTAGAAAAAGCAGAAAAACTTGGCATCGCATTACCTTCTGATTATGATTTTCTCTATGGGAAAATACTTCAACATAAAGGCGACTACAAAAAAGCAAATGACAAGCTTGAACTATATGTGAATCGTGATGGGAATGAAGGGCGCTATTACCGAGAGGCTTTAAGCTTAATAACAAATATCGAACGAAAACTAGAAAATAAAACCGAATCTGTTTCCGGTTCTCCAAAATCAGAAATCAAATGGAGCGACGATAACGATTCATACGCACGATCAATTCAAAGCCAGCAAGGCAACAAGAATTTACACACCGCTCTCACCTCTCAGATCAATGAACTCCTCAAACGACACCCTTATGGCGATAGAAAAATTTTAGCCGCTAGTCGCACTGCCACACCGAGTAAACATAAAATAAAAACCTCCACCGCCGGCGAAATTATCTCTATTAACCAGTATGGCTCAGATAAATCAGCGCCTTTCAAAGAAGATCGCTTTTCAGTATACGGCATCAACCCCTATATTAATTATGAGTGCCTTCAATCAACCGCAAGCTGCTGGATTATCCACCCTATTACGCAAAAGCGTTGGTTGCAAATTGAAGAAAATAAAGAAACTGCCATAGAACTTTCAAAAGCTTTATCACAGTTAATCCGTTTTATGCAGAAGAGCGGATAACACTATTGCAACTTCTAAACTTTTAACGATCTTTTGATTTAAATTAATGTCCTCCTAAATCAATTCATTTAGTATTAGGATGAGTGGTATCACGCTACTCATCCGACACTAGAACAACATCAGCTCCGTACTTACCTTTAGCTTAGGAAATACATGCAATCAGTTTTTGGCCTTTTAGTTGGACTAGGAATTTTTCTATACGGTATGAATCAACTTGAGTCGGCTGCCAAGAATCTCAGTGGCTACCGCTTAAAAGGTTGGCTCCTCCACTCAACTAACACTCCAATTTCAAGCATCAGTAGTGGTATCTTTTTAACCGCCTTATTACAAAGTAGCTCGCTGGTGGGCTTAATTGTTTTAGCTTTTGCTAGTGCAGGTGTCATCCCTCTCATCAATGCAATAGGCGTTTTTCTTGGGGCAAACTTAGGAACAACTCTAACAGGTTGGATCGTCACACTGCTGGGTTTCAAACTCGATATCGCTGAATATGCATTACCTTTAATTGCTTTTGGGGGGATATCCCAGATTATTTTTGATAACCACTCAAAAATAAAGTCTTCCGCTGCGCTCGCATTAGGGCTAGGCCTGCTGCTTTTTGGGTTATCACTCATGAAAGACAGCGTATCTGATTTGCCCAACGTACTTTCAATAGACAACATACAAGGCTTTAGCCCGATCGTTTATTTGCTGGTCGGTGTTTTAATCACTGCTCTAATCCAATCAAGCTCAGCAATGATGATGATTGCTTTAACTAGCCTGCATGCAGGATTAATTGACCTGCCCGATGCCGCAGCTCTTGTCATTGGTGCTGATTTAGGGACAACAAGCACTATCGTGTTAGGTAGCATCACTGGAAATGTCGTCAAAAGACAGCTCGCTTTTGCTCATTGTTTTTTTAATTTAACAGTTGACTCCCTTGCCTTTTTCTTGATCTTACCTTTCCTTGGTGAACTACTATCCTTTTTTAAAATATCAGATCCATTATTTGGCCTTGTGGCTTTTCACAGTTTTTTTAATTTAGTGGGCCTGTTTTTATTTTTACCTTTCTTAAAACATTTTTCAAAATGGATCGAAACCTTATTTAAAAAAGAGAATAATGGGAATTATTTTTCATTAAACAATTTACCAGCATCTATGCCTAGTACGGCTATCCCCACCGTTATAGAATCAATTCGGCAGCTGTGGCTTGATTCTGCAAAACTTAATTTATCTTATTTTGATTTAACGATTCCAAACCAGCCCGAAATCGAGTCAACAAAGCCTGTCAAAACTAAAGGCCATCGCCCGTCATCTATTGAGGCCTATGAAAACATAAAAATTCGTGAAGGTGACATAGTTCAGTATATTCTTAAAATTCAGAAACAAAGCCTCACTCAAGAACAAGCCGCTTCGGTAACATTTGCAATTGAAAACGTAAGATCGATTGTTTATGGAAGTAAGACGCTGAAAGATATTCATCACAACATCGATACATTAAAAGAACAAAATTCAGAATCCACAAAAATACAATATAAGCTCCATCGAGACTTCATTGAAGAATTTTACAAAGATATTTTCCGGATCACGCAAGAAAGCCATCCAACAATTTATATCAATGAGCTGTTGACTGAACTAAATCAAAAAAATGATCAGCACCAAAAACTAATAGAACAAACCATTTATTCCCTAGCCAATAATTTCACTAATGGGAGCAGCCAAATTTCCACCCAGCTGAATGTTTCGCATGAAGTACACCATGCATTAAAAAGCTTCATTCAAGGTCTTTCTTTTTGGGAAAAAATTGAAGATTAAAAAAACATCTCGGTTTTAATTGATATAGTTAACTTAAAAATCGACCCAAATGGACAATCTCTAAAACCGTATCCGCTAACTGTATTTTGTTTCTTGCAAAAAACGCTTGGTTAGGTATGATTCCCGCCTCTTCTAATCACATAGCGTGATAAAGAATACGGAGTGTAGCGCAGCTTGGTAGCGCACCACACTGGGGGTGTGGTGGTCGTCGGTTCAAATCCGGCCACTCCGACCAATTCCTCTATTAAAATTTATTTTTGGAAAATTTCTCTTTAAAAACTCAGATCAGTCATAGAATCTTAGTTGAACAAACATAAAAAAAGCCACTATTTAGTGGCTTTTTTTATGTTTGTTTTTGGCGGTTTTAAATAAAGCCTGTTACAGCCTAAGCACGTCTAGCACATCTTCCAGCTCACTGATCATTTGCCCCACCAGCTCACTCATTTGATTGGCATCAGCCTGAGGAGAGTCGCCAGACATTTGCTGCCTTGCACCACCAATTGTAAATCCTTGGTCATACAACAAGGCACGTATTTGACGGATCGTTAACACGTCTTGTCGTTGGTAATATCGACGGTTGCCCCGACGTTTAACTGGCTTAAGCTGAGGAAATTCTTGCTCCCAATAGCGAAGCACATGCGGTTTTACCGCGCACAGCTCACTAACCTCACCAATGGTGAAGTAACGCTTACCCGGAATAACCGGTAATTCATCGTTATGGCTTGGTTCCAGCATAGGCCTCTACTCGAGCTTTCAGTTTCTGCCCTGGTCGAAATGTTACGACGCGACGAGCTGTAATAGGTATTTCTTCACCCGTCTTAGGATTACGCCCAGGACGTTGGCTTTTATCGCGGAGATCAAAATTACCAAACCCCGACAACTTAACCTGCTCGTTATGCTCTAAGGAATGACGTATCTCTTCAAAGAAAAGCTCCACAAGCTCTTTCGCCTCACGCTTATTGAGGCCAAGTTCTTCGTAGAGTTTTTCGGCTAAATCCGCTTTTGTTAGTGCTCCGTTCATAAGAAAGCAGCCTTTTTAGTGGTTTGCACTATGGTTCTCAACAAGGTATTGATTACCTGAGCTCCGCTTTAAATTCCGACTTTAGATTATTGATTACAGCATCTACTGAAGCGGTAATTTCAGATTCAGTAAGAGTGCGCGAAGGATGCTGAAACGTCAAGCCCAGCGCAACACTTTTTCTTTGTGTATCAATACCTTTGCCAACATACACGTCAAACACCTTTAAGTTCTGTAGGGTGTCTCCCGCAACTGATCTCACTGTAGCGAGAAGAGAACCAGTCTGCACTGTTTTGTCGACAAGAATAGCTATATCGCGACGAACTTCAGGGTACTTGCTTATGCCATTAAAATTAGAAACCTGTCCGACCAATAAGTCAGATTGAATGATCTCAAAAAGATAAGCTGATCCGCCAATATCTAGAGACTGAGCAATTTGCGGATGAAGAGCACCTAGTTCGCCGATGTCTTTACCGTTACGTCTAATCACTGCCGACTGCCCAGGATGAAGGGCTGGATGACTTGATGCCTCATAAGTGAATTCTGAAGACTCACCAGCCAGTGCCAACAATGCTTCGACATCACCTTTGATATCATAAAAATCAACGGCTTCAGATTTTGGCGACCAACTTTCATCTGTCTTTGTACCGTAGATCAGGCCCGCTATCATTGGCTCCTGCTTGAGCCCTTGCATTGGAGAGCTTTTCTCTGAGTCATTAGAAGCAACAAATCTCATACCGGTTTCAAACAATCGTACTCTTGATTGCTGACGATTAATGTTATGAAGAAGCGTGTTGACCAATCCAGGCCATAAACTCGTCCTCATGACCGCTAAATCAGCGCTGAGAGGATTGGTTAGCTTGACGGACTGACCTTCTGGGTCGAATTGTTTGTTTAACTCGTCACTGACAAAGCTATAAGTAATCGCCTCATGATAATCACGACTAACTAACGCTCCTTTGAAAGTATTTAAGCTTAATTGACTTTCAAGATGCTCACCAATCTCCAAAGGCATGATCACTGTACTTGTCGGGAGATTGTTATATCCGTAGATGCGCGCTAACTCTTCAAGTAGATCTTCTTCGATTTCAATATCGAACCGATAGCTTGGGATTAGAAATTCCCAGTTAGAGTTCGATGAGTTAATTATTTTCAAACCAAGTCGAGTTAAAATATCTTCAACTCTTTCATCGGGAATCGCAAAACCTAAACCTTTCAGAATTTTTTCTCTCCGCAACGTCACGTTTTTTTCTTTTGGTAAAAATTTTTCTGATTTTCTTTCAACAATGGGACCAGCATCTCCGCCAGCAATTTCGAGGAGTAGTTGAGTGGCTCTTTCCATAGCTAATTGAGGCAGTTCATAATCAACACCACGTTCATAACGATGGGAAGCGTCAGTGTGCAAACCATAATTACGCGCACGACCGGCCAACGCTAGTGGCGTGAAAAAAGCACTTTCTAAAAATACATTTTTAGTAGAATCATTAACCGCTGTTCGTTCACCACCCATTATTCCTGCAACAGCGATTGGTCCTGACTTATCCGTAATCAGAAGCGTGTCATTGTTTAATGAAAGTTTTTGACCATCAAGCAAAACGATTTCTTCTTTCTGTGTCGCCAAGCGAACAATAATTTCCGAATCAATTTTATCGAGATCAAATGCATGCATCGGCTGTCCCAATTCCAACAACACAAAGTTGGTGACATCAACGACACAATCGTGAGGACGAACCCCTGCTCTACGCAATTTCTCTTGCAGCCATAAAGGACTTGGAGCAGAAACGTTGACTCCTCGAATAACGCGACCTAAATATCGAGGGCACTCTTGTTCAGCAGTCACACTAACAGACAGTTTATCTTCAATTGAATTTTTTACTGATGCAATTTCAGGCTCATTCACTGGCGAGGCATTTAGCACTCCAACTTCCCTAGCAACACCGCGCATACTCAAGCAATCACCGCGATTGGGAGTAAGATCAATATCAATAATGGTATCTGACAGTTTTAAATAATCTTGTAAGGTTTCGCCAACGGGAGCATCTTCCGGCAATTCCCATAAGCCATTATCGTCATCGCCCGCTTTTAATTCCGTTTGAGCGCAAAGCATTCCAAAAGATTCGACACCTCTGAGCTTTGCCTTTTTAATTTTAAAGTTTTCAGGGAGAACTGCGCCAACAGTTGCGAAAGGGATTTTAATTCCCGCACGAGCATTTGGTGCACCACAGACAACTTGAGTTGTTTCCGCTCCTGCTGCTCCCAACACTTGGCAAACACGCAATTTATCGGCATCAGGATGTTGCTCGATAGAAATAATTTCACCAACAACCACACCACTGAAATCACCGGCAACAGGCTCTAGCGCATCAACTTCCAAACCGGCCATGGTGACTTGTTCTGCAAGTGCTGCTGTATCAATCTTGGGGTTTACCCACTCGCGCAACCAAGCTTCACTAACTTTCATCTAAAATTCTCTATTTTTGGGATACCTGTGAACACCAATAAACGTCAGCGAACACAATTGGTCTATCATTAGTTTTTTTAAAACTGTTTCAAAAACTTTAAATCATTTTCAAAAAACATTCGTAAATCATTGATGCCGTAGCGCAACATTGCAAGACGATCTTGTCCCATACCAAAAGCAAATCCAGAATACTTTTCCGGGTCAATTCCGCTACTTTTTAAAACGTTAGGATGCACCATTCCGCAGCCCATAATTTCTAGCCAGCCGGTTTGACTGCATACTCGACAACCTTCACCCCCACAGTTGGTACATTGAATATCAACTTCAGCGGAAGGTTCTGTGAAAGGAAAATAGGATGGTCTAAAACGTACAGGAACATCTTTTTCAAAAAATGCTTTTAAAAACTGATCCACCGTACCTTTTAAATCGGCAAACGTAATTCCCTCATCAACAACTAAGCCTTCCACTTGATGAAACATTGGAGTATGCGTTAAATCAGAATCACAACGATAAACACGACCAGGGCAAATAATACGAATAGGTGGTTTTTGATTCTCCATAGTTCGAACTTGCACTGGTGATGTATGCGTTCTCAAAACAGATTTACCTGTCCCTTTTACGTCATCGACATAAAAAGTGTCGTGCATTGCGCGGGCCGGATGATGTGCGGGAATATTTAACGCCTCAAAATTATGATAATCGTCTTCAATTTCTGGGCCTTCTTCTACCGAATAGCCGACAGATTTAAAAATTGATTCAATACGATTTAGCGTTTTAGTAACAGGATGTAATGAGCCAATAGAATTTCGACGACCGGGCAACGTCACATCTATCGTCTCAGCCGCTAATTTTTTATTAACTTCTTCTTTTTCTAATGCAATTTTTCGAGTATTAATTTGATCTTGAACTTCTTGCTTTACAGCATTAATTTTTGCACCAAATTTTGGGCGCTCTTCAGGGCTTAATGAACCTAAGTTTTTTAACAAGCCTGTTATCTGCCCTTTCTTCCCCAAGAAGACAACACGAAGCTGATCTAAGTCAGCAAGGCTATTCGACTGCCCCAATTGGCTAAGGGCCTCTTTTTTTAGTTCTTCTAACTTAAGACTCTCTGAATCTTGCATCACACACTCAACTTGATATGTTCAATATTGGAATTTGATTTTCTATTTTCTATTTTCTATTTTCTATTTTCTATTTTCTATAAAGAATTTTGCTCTATCTTTCTTATTTTTTTTACAGTAACTACCGATACTCATTCGACGATTTTTAATACAGTTTTCGATCCGCCATAAACACATAAACCCATCAACCTTGTTTACAATGTTTCGTAAAAAGGCGATGGGTTTAGTTGCAACAGGCTTTTACTTTTAGCAGTTACTTTCTAGCCGTTTTCACAGCGCTGCTTTTGCCTGTGCAACTACGGCTGCAAACGCAGACTTATCGTGAACAGCTAAATCAGCCAAAACTCTTCGATCTAAAGTAATATTGGCTTTCTTTAATCCTGCAATCAGTTTGCTGTAGCTTAGGCCTTCAGCGCGTGATTGAGCATTGATTCGAGTAATCCATAAAGCGCGGAAGTTGCGCTTTTTAACACGGCGATCGCGATATGCGTATTGCCCTGCTTTGATTACCGCTTGTTTTGCAACACGGAATATCCGAGATCTTGCTCCGTAATATCCTTTCGCTGCTTTTAAAACCTTCTTGTGACGACGACGCGCCTGTACACCACGTTTTACACGGGCCATAACTTTATCCTCTTAAAATGTTTGATTAATTAGCCCGTAACATACGATCTACAGATGGTTTATCGACGGCACTAACGATCCGAGTTCCACGTAACTGACGTTTACGTTTTGTCGTCATTTTAGTAAGGATGTGGCTTTTGTTCGCACGTTTCATTTTGTAACCGGCAGCCGTTTTCTTAAAACGTTTGCTGGCTCCACTGTGTGCTTTAGCTTTTTTTGGCATGAGAAAAACTCCGCATTTAAGAATCTTATACTACGTTCGATTCTGATTAGTATTGAAAATAGAAAGGCAGCTAAAAGCCCGGCTATTTTTTCTTTTTGGGGGCAAGAACCATAATGAGTTGGCGGCCTTCCATCTTTGGGTACTGCTCGACGGTTGCCATTTCCTCCAGATCAACTTCGATCCGTTTCATCATTTCCATCCCTAGTTCTTGGTGAGCCATTTCTCGACCACGAAAACGTAGCGATACCTTGGCTTTATCCCCATTTTCTAAGAAACGTATCAGGTTGCGTAGTTTGACCTGATAATCTCCAACTTCCGTCCCTGGGCGAAACTTCATTTCTTTTACTTGTTGCTGCTTCTGCTTTTTCTTAGAGGCAGCCTTGGCCTTTTTAGCCTCAAATTGCTCTTTACCAAAATCCAGTACTTTACAGACGATTGGCGTGGCATCTGGGGCGATCTCAACTAAATCAAGCGACGCTGCTTTAGCGGCTTCTAGTGCTTCTGCGAGGCTGACGATTCCAACCTGCTCACCATCTGCGCCGATAAGTCTTACCTCTGACGCTTCGATTTGTTCGTTAATTCTGGCCTTTTTTACTTTAATAGCAGTTTTCTCCTCTGCTTGTTAATCTTCTTCTAGTCTTGAATTTTGTTTTTTCAAAATCAGGAACTAGCTCTTTCTGGCAAACGCCCTTTGCGCGCCAGATCTTCATTTAATAGCTCAGTAAATGCCTCTAAAGACATGGATCCGAGATCTTCACCGCCTCTAGTTCGGACAGCAACAGTACCTGCCTCTGCCTCTTTATCACCCAGAACGATAAGATAAGGAACACGCTGAATTGTGTGCTCGCGGATTTTAAAGCCGATTTTCTCGTTTCTCAAGTCCGAAATGGCTCTAAAGCCCCTATTTCGCAAGGTTTCTTCAACTTTTTTCACATATTCGGCCTGTCGGTCCGTAATATTCATAATTGCGACCTGTTCTGGCGCCAACCAGAGAGGAAAAGCACCTTCATAGTTTTCAATCAAAATACCGATAAATCGCTCAAACGACCCAAGAATTGCTCGATGCAACATGACAGGAACATGCCGAGAACCATCTTCAGCGACAAATTGCGCATCTAGTCTTCCAGGCATAGAAAAATCGACTTGAATCGTCCCGCATTGCCAAACTCGGCCAAGGCAGTCTTTCAAAGAAAACTCGACTTTTGGACCATAAAAAGCACCTTCGCCAGGCAGTTCTTCCCATGGTAAGTTTTTAGCATCTAATGCCTCAGCTAATGCTTTTTCTGCCTTGTCCCAATCCTCATCACTACCCACTCGCTTTTCAGGTCGAGTTGATAATTTGTAGATCAAACTGTCCGGATCAAAACCGAAATCGTCATAGACAGCGTGTAAGAAATCGATGAAGGATGACACTTCTGGCTGTATTTGATCATCAGTGCAAAATATATGTGCATCATCTTGGGTAAATCCACGAACACGCATAATGCCGTGAAGCGCTCCCGATAATTCATTACGATGACAAGAACCAAATTCTGCCAATCGCAAAGGCAAATCACGATAACTGCGAAGACCTTGATTAAACACTTGAACATGACAAGGACAGTTCATTGGTTTGACCGCAAACTTTCGCTCTTCTGACTCAAGCATGAACATGTCATCACCAAATTTATCAGCGTGTCCAGACTTCTCCCACAAACTTAGATCAACAATTTGTGGTGTTTTAATTTCTTGATAGCCATGTGCGTATTGCTGTTCGCGCATGTAACTTTCTATCGTATTGTAAACAGCCCAACCTTTCGGGTGCCAAAACACCATGCCCGGCGCCTCTTCCTGCATATGAAAAAGGTCATATTTTTTGCCGAGCTTACGATGATCACGCTTTACGGCTTCTTCTAAAAAAGCCAAATGGGCTTTCAGCTGTTTTTTATCCGCAAAAGCAGTTCCATAAATACGCTGAAGCATCTGCTTGTCAGAATCTCCACGCCAGTATGCACCAGAGACACGTTGCAATTTAAAATGCTGACAAAAACCAACATGCGGTACATGAGGGCCTCTACACATATCGACGTATTCTTGATGATAGTAAAGACCGGGCTGATCATCTTTATCGATGTCTCGATCTAAAATTTCTTGTTTATACGTTTCACTGCGTTCAGCAAAAACATCATAAGCTTCTTGCCAGCTGACTTTCTTTTTAACAACTTCATAGCCAGTTTTGATTAACTCTTTCATTCGCGCTTCAAGCGCAACGATATCTTCATCTGTTAAGCGATGCTCTAGATCGATATCGTAGTAAAAACCATTTTCAATGGTTGGGCCGATCGCCATTTTCGCATCAGGCCAAAGCTGCTTTACGGCGTGCCCAATAAGATGCGCACAGGAATGGCGAATAATCTCTACACCATCTTCATCTTTAGGCGTGAGAATAACAATGTCGGCATCTTCATGAATGAGGTCATGTGCATCGACACGAACGCCATTAACTTGCCCCGCCACAGTCGCTTTAGCTAAACCAGGGCCAATATCAGCAGCGACATCGTACACAGAAACAGGATTGGGAAATGAACGTTGAGAACCGTCAGGAAGAGTAATAACAGGCATGTTGTGTCCTAGTTCAGTGGTGACCCTTACGAAAGGCCACGTGAAAATATATAAATAATTTGGAAATGTCTTTCGAGGAACCAAATCAGAAAATTTGGTAGGCACGATTGGATTCGAACCAACGACCCCCACCATGTCAAGGTGGTGCTCTAACCAACTGAGCTACGTGCCTAAAATGTGTGCTTTTTGATTTTTATCAAACTACCCAAGCACCCCTTTTTCAAGGGATGCGAACTTTATCAGTGACTACTTAAGGATGCAAGATTCTATAAGCTTTAACGACCTACGTACTAGCCTCGTCTTGATTAGCCCTTTCTTGATAGCTTTTCATACCATGCCTGACAAACACAATAATGACACCCAGCATACCCGACAAGAAAATCACTCCGATTAAAATCATCAGCTTGTTTGGTTTTACTGGCTTTAAGCTAGATTCCGGAGGGCTTACCACCACAAAAGGCATCACTTTTTTATCTATATTATCTAGCTGTTTGAGATCACTTTCCACTTGTCGCTTCCAGTTCTCCATATTTCGTAATTGCACAGAAAAAGCTGCTAAAGGCTTTTCTTTCCGAGCTTCCAGCGACTTAATTTCCTCATTTAGTACCCGAGAGCCAAGAAGATATCTCTTATCATCCAACATTTTTAATTCAACATTTTCCACTTGGTCGTAGCTAGTTTCTTTGATGCCGAGCGCCCTAGCTATCTCTAACGCTTCAGTCAATACGATTAACTCATCATCTAATTTTTGTAGCTCCCTGTTTTCAAGCGAAATATAATCTTCATCCAAAGAAAACAAGCTAGCTTCGTATCCAGCCCTCAACTCTGCTGCCAGCATTTTCAATGTATAGGTGCTAATAAACTCCTGATACGCAGTCACAAGTGCTATCCCCGCTTCAGGGCTAATGACCTCAATAGCCAAGGTACTTCTAGTCTGCTCTGGCTCTTTACCGCTAGGACCATTAACTCGAAGCTCTTTTGCAAACCGCTGAAACTCTTTGTCCTGAGACATCTCATTATCAGTCATTTTCTCGCCTGATTTCATGACATGATCACGCCAAAACAAGCGCTTAACAAAAAGGGAATCGGCATGCGAAAGTACTCTAGAATAAATAGTCTCCAAATCAATTTCAGCTACCTGATAGGCTTTACCACCCTGAAGTTCCGATGGCTGTAATCTCTGTAATTGATAGTTAGATGGCTTATCAATGACTACATCGACGCTATAATATGAATCAGCAAAGAACTTTAAAAAGCAGAATGTGAAGACTGCAGATAAAAACACCAACCCAATAACCAACCATTTCCCTCCCCACAAAACGGCTACCAACTCCATGAGGTCTATCTCATCATCTCGGTAATCGGGATATTTAGAGCTGGTCTTGGAATACGCGTTATCTGACACAAACTTCTCCTGCCATTCAAAAAATTGTCGGCCATTATCCTCTCTAGAATTCCACACTACAACTATCTTTGGTCAACTCAACGTATGGGAAAGCTCATGTCAACTATAAAAAGAACCACTAAACCTCCAATACTCTTAAAAAATTTTGTAGCTAACAATCTAAAACGTTAAGATCCCCTCCGCCCGCTCCATGTAAACAATCTTAACTTGGAGGGAAAACCGTTATTTTTAGTTACCCCGAAGGAAATAGCTAAATACTGTGGATAAACACACGCAACCCCCTGTCTCTCGCTATAAAAGCCGATTGCTAAAAACATTTCAGTTGATTCTAGCCATAGGGCTATCGGTGCAAATAGGTTTGGTTTTTTGGCCCATAGGTAATTATGCAACTTTAGTTTATTTATTATTTTATCTTCCCTTGATTAGTATCATTTTTTTATCTTTTCGGAACGTACGAAATTTAATTATCCAGTCTGACAGATTATTACTAACCTCTTTCCTTTTATTGTTATTTTGGGTTTCGGTTTCATCCTATTGGTCCACTAACACCCCTGACAAATCAGAAGTAATCCGAGACACTTTTAAACATAACTTCCTTATATTTCTATACGTGTTAGGTACAGCTTACTTAACTCGCTACAACAAAAACAAAGTTCATCTAGCCTTAATTTCTTCAATTTTTTTTGCAGGGATCATCGCTTCACTTTCTCTTTTTAATCAATTTGGTATTCAAGATCTACCTATAAGAGCAAGAATGACAACTATCGGGCTACTCGATTGGAAATATAATTATAACCCCGTCGTTATAGGTATTTACTTCGGCTTAATCAGCACGATGTGCTTAGCGACACTTGTTAAGCGTCCCCTCACTTTTAATCGTCCTTACTGGATCTGGCTTTTTATTAGTATTGCCATGCTTGCTATTTTAGGCGTGACATTTCTTTCTAGAACAAGAACTGCTCTTGTGGGCATATCATTTTTCATTGCCGTGATGCTGCTCATCGAAAAAAAATATTATACAACTTTTTTTCTTATCGCCATTGGGAGTATTTGTATAGTCGCTGGATTGATATTCGATATAGCTCAAATTAAAAGCTATGTATTACGCGGCGGTTTTGGTAGCTGGCGCCCAGAAATATGGCAGGTATCTTTCAATCAAAGCTTAGATCACTTCTGGATTGGATCTGGCATGGGATCAGATACTATTTATACAGTCCCGAGAGAAGAATTGGTGAGCACCCAAAACCACAGCCATAATTTTTATTTACAAATGTTTGCCTGGAGCGGATTCACTGGTCTTTTCTTGTATGTCGCTCTGATACTCCGAAGTTTGGTTCTAGGCTTTAAAGCAAAACAATTGCAACTTGGCTATCTAGCGCTTTCCTGTTTAACCTACTTTTTAGCTGTCCAAATCTTTGACGTTCACAATATATTCACAGCCTCGTCTTATTACTGGCCTTGTATCTGGCTACATATAGGAATACTTTTAGGCCTCTCTGACAAAATCCAGAAAACATCAACAAAACAAACAACTCACTTATCCGAACCCACACAAACATTAGATATTGACTCGGTATAACATCCTCATTATCATACGCGCCTCTTGAGTAACGGCTTACCTAACCAAGTAATTACTCAACGACCCCAATCCGCCTTAGCTCAGTTGGTAGAGCAAATGACTGTTAATCATTGGGTCGCTGGTTCGAGCCCAGCAGGCGGAGCCACTTTCACCTCAATTGGTGTAAGTGCATTTTTCAAAACATTCAGCAAACTCTTGCTTTTAGTCTATAATCTTGGCTTTGATCACTTTATTTTCTAAGCAAAATTTTAGAATAAACCCAGATACACTTATCTTATTTTAATTACTTCTGGCTGCCTTTAGCTTTATAATTCTTTGCTTAACATCTCAGATTAAGAGGAATCGTCGAAAATGATTGGAAGACTTTTCGAAGCACCTAGAAAAACCAAAAGAATAATATCTCTTTCTTACGACTCTCTAGCTCTTGCATTTGCGCTCTATTTTTCCATCTGCCTTAGATTAGGACGTTTTGAGATTTCTCTTGGAACAGTAGAATACGCAACACTGGCCATTACTCTAATTATCTCCCTTTTTGCCTTTATCCAGCTGGGATTATACCGAGCCATATTAAGATTCATGGCCCATCAGGCGCTTATACATGTTGCACTTGGTGTTTTCATCTCTGCTGCTACACTTGCCATTGCGAGCTTTTTTCTTAATTCAGCCATCCCACGTTCAGTTCCTATTATTTACGCATTCGCTGCTCTCTTTTTTGTAGGAACACCACGCTTATTTATCCGTAGTATTGTCCTACTACTAAACAAAGAAGCGCATCAGACGAAAGAAAAAGTCATTATTTACGGAGCAGGTAATGCTGGCTTTCAATTAGCAAGCGAATTACAAGGGTCTAAATACAAGGTTATGGGCTTTGTTGATGACAACCCTAAACTGCACAAAACTGTGCTGAGCGGATTAACTGTATTCAAACCTGAAAAATTACCCAAGCTGACAAAGCAGTGGGATACAAAACACATATTACTCGCACTCGGCAATACACCCCGCTCTAAAAGATCCATTATTGTCAATAAGCTAGAGCCTTTAGGCGTCAGTATAAAAACAATGCCCGCAATGAATGACGTCTTGAGCGGCAAAGCAAAGATCGAAGACATTAAAGATGTCGATGTTGAAGACTTATTAGGTCGAGACCCCGTAAAGCCTAACCCGCAATTACTTGATGCAAATATTAAAAATAAGAACGTCTTAGTAACTGGCGCTGGCGGCTCTATTGGTTCTGAACTATGTCGACAGATTTTAAAATCATCACCCAAAAAACTTGTGCTTTTTGAATTAAATGAATACAACCTTTATAAAATAGAACAGCAACTCAGAGAACAGCTATCAACATTAGCTCAGCAACCAGAGTTAGTATTTATGATTGGTTCTGTGCAAAACCAACGCTATCTCGAAAGTATTTTCACCTGCCACAAGATCAACACTATTTACCATGCTGCTGCTTATAAACACGTACCAATAATTGAAGACAACATTATCGAAGGAGTTAAAAATAATATTCTGGGCACTTGGTCATCAGCCGAGGCGGCAATCAATTCAAAAGTAGAATCATTTGTTTTGATCTCAACAGACAAAGCCGTTCGACCCACCAACATTATGGGTGCGACTAAACGTGTTGCAGAGCTTGTTCTACAAGCACTTTCTAAAAGACAAGCTACCACTCGCTTCACAATGGTCCGGTTTGGAAATGTACTTGGGTCTTCTGGTTCTGTTGTTCCACTTTTTAGAAAACAAATTAAAGCCGGTGGCCCCGTTACGATTACCCACAAAGACATCACTCGATACTTTATGACGATTCCTGAAGCCGCTGAGCTTGTTATTCAAGCAGGCTCCATGGGCACTGGTGGCGATGTATTTGTATTAGATATGGGCGAACCTGTAAAAATAATCGATTTAGCGACAAGAATGATCCATCTTTCTGGTTTAACCTTACAAGACAAGACAAATCCGACTGGTGATATTGAATTAGAATTTGCAGGCCTTAGACCAGGCGAAAAGTTATACGAAGAATTATTGATCGGGGAAACTGTTTCGGGGACTGAACACTCTAGAATAATGCGTGCCGAAGAGATTTCATTGGAGTGGGATAAAATCCATCAGCTTCTTAATGATTTCAATAGTAACTGCAAAACCTGCGACACGAACAAAGTAAAAGAAATTTTGTTGAGTGCGCCAACTGGTTACCAGTCAAACAAAAAGATTTCAAATACGCTTGATAAGCTAGCAGAAGAAAATAAATTACTCTTAGTTAAGTAGACGCTTTAATCTACTATAATAAACAAGTTGAAATATTAATCTATTCACCCAACCCCTAGCTATTTTTTCGCCGCCAAAGCCTTAAAAATTGAACGCCTTCAAATGGGCCTATTTATTAATCCTATCACCTGATCCTTTTCCTGTTACTGTTTGTATAATATATTTAAAATATTTATCAACCGACAATTCTCTTATCATTTGCGCATCAGTTTTTGCTAATAACGCGGGAGTCGACATATCAATTTCATTCACCTGTGCAAGCCCAGTAATACCAGGGCGAACATCATAAACACCCAGCGCATCACGTTCAGTAATTAACTCGTCTTGATTGAACAGGTTTGGACGAGGCCCAACTAAGCTCATCTCACCCTTAAGTACATTCCACAACTGCGGTAACTCATCCAATTTAGTTTTTCGTAAAATGATTCCAAATTTAGTGATAGAAGTCGAAGACGCTAAATGACTTGCAACAGAAACCGTGTCCACCTTCATAGTTCGAAATTTCACCAAGGTAAAAGCTTTTTTATTACGCCCTACTCTTTCCTGCAAAAACATTGGTGAACCAGTATCAAACAAGCCAATGATATATATCAGTAAAAAAAGGGGAAGACCAAACACTAAGCCTAAAAGAGAAAATCCAATATCAAAAAGACGAAACATGCTATTTATTACTCTCACAAAATGAATCAATGGTATTTTGAATACCTTGCTCAACGGTATAAGGAGGTTTCCAACCTAATAACTCATGTGCCTTTGTGGAATCAACCTGTAAAGAACCAAACAATCGCTCAACAAAAGCTCTCTTGCCCGTAACTGCACCCGCAATTTTAAATAAAATAATGGGGACAGGAAATAAAGATGGTGACTTACCCATAGCTCTACGCATAAGAATTAATAAGTCAGAGAGAGATAAATCTTTACCGTCTGAAATGAGAAACGTTTGATTTTTTGCTGCGGGGTTATCGATACAACAGATAATAAAGTCCACCAAGTTATCTACATATATCATGCTGCGAGCATTCTTAATCCCACCAAAAGGTAGAGGGATTTTCATTCTAGCCAGTTTAATCAAACTTAAAAAATTAGCTTTGACACCGGGGCCATACACCAAAGGGGGACGAATAATAACTACTTCCATTCCAGTTTCTTCAGCAATTAAACGAAGCCCAGCTTCAGCTTCCATTTTAGATACACCATAAGGATCTTGAGGTGCAGGTAAATCTTGTTCAGAAAATGGAGACGAACTATTCGTGGTTTCACCATTCACCTTAATAGAACTAATAAAAATAAAACGTTTAACCCCTGCTAAAGCTGCTTGATGGGCGAGGTTTAATGTACCCGCCGTATTAACTTCCCGATAGGTATGTAAAGGATCAGCCTCTTCATCCTTCATGACATGTGCACGTGCAGCGCAATGAATAAGAATGTCAGTACTAAGCAGTACATTACTGAAATCAATGTTTTTTTCAATTAGAGCTTGAAAAAAATGAGAGTCTAGCGTTTCTGAAGGTTTCGAACGACCAATAACGTGAACATCATGATGAAGCAGAGAACGATAAAGATGCCCGCCTACGAAGCCAGTTGCTCCAGTTAGCACAATCTTCACAAATCACTCACATTGTCTTTTGCAAACGAAAGAATATCGTCAGCCATCAACTTCATAATTCTAGTTCGACTATATTTACTATTGAATTCTTTTCGCTCTATTACTTTCATACTCAAAAGCGAATAAGCATTTATTCCCTCATCGCATTTCCCAGGCGAGAATACAGCAGAATTCATAACCTCTTCTCTTAAGAAACCTCCTGCGTAGCCCCCAACCCCGGCTAAAATAGGCTTGCCCATCGCCGCATATTCAAAAATTTTAGACGGTAGTACTTTTTCAAAAGCAGGGTAATCATTCAAATGCAGAAACAGCACATCGGCTTTTCTATATTCTAAGATCAATTGATCTCTGCTCACAGGAGGCAGCATATGAACATTATTTATTTTCTCTAAGGCTAGAGCATCAATTAAATTTTGTTTTTTCCCCCCATCTCCTATTATTTTTATCATAACATTTGAACCTAATTTTTTAGCAAGACATGGCACAATTGATTCTAACCCCTGCCCCTCACCAATATTGCCAGCATATAAAATGGTGACATTTTCACCCTCAGTTAACACTTTATTATCCAGAGGTTTTACTGTATCTAAAAACTCTTTATCAATACCATTTGTAAACCATCTGTATTCCACCTGAGGATATCTTTTTTGGAAATATGATTGAAACCCTCTAGAAACCAGATTAATTCGCCTAGCAGCCCCGAAAGAATAATTTTCTATGTAATTTAAAACAGGCTTCGCAAAAAAAGTGATGAAGGAAGGAAGAACGTCACTTATCGTATCTACAAAAATATCTCTCACGTCCAAATAAAGAGGAATAGATTTCTTTTTTGCAATCCGTGCTCCTAAAAATGCAGTAAATAGTCTGGAGCTAGTCGCATAAACCATATCATATTGATTGTTAGCCACTAGTTTCATCACAGCCTTATAGTAAGAAATAAATGCTTTTGATTGATCTAACATTCCACTTTGATGAGAAGGCAGCTTTACTCGATGTATATTCACATTTTCAATTGTTTCTTGCTCTTTAGCTTCAGAGGAAAATGATGCATATCGATTAGGTAATGTTGTAATAACATCGAGTTCCACTCCCTCGGCTTTGCTTAATTGCTCGACTAAAGCAGCGCATCGAAATGAGCCCGCACTTAAATCGGGCTGATAGTAGAATGAAAGGATTAGTATTTTCACAATAGGCCTTAATTAAGAAAAAATTTTATATTTGAAGAAGGAGACAACGTAAGTCTAATCTTAACGTTATTAACACTAACCCCAAAATTCGGATGCCAAGTTGTTTCCTCAACACCTAGATTTTGTTCTGATACAACAGAAATAATTTTCTGATTAGGGAGCACCAAAACAATTGAATTTTTCGTTTTTTCCACAGAAATATCAGGGTGTATGTGAAAAAAAGCAAATGCTGTTTTGAATTTTCCATCGATACTATCAATAACTTCTAGCGAATCTTTTTCCAATATGACCTTTCGTCTATGGACAGGTTTTCCCCGTAGCCGCTTATACCCATCATGTGACGCAACTAGCTCCACTTTGCCTTCGGCACAACTTGATGATTCAAGTATTGCACGAGCACGCTGCGCAACTCTAAAACCACCCCACACCACTGATGAATCTTCATCATTAATTACAACTGTATTATGTGCTGCTGTTTTCCTTTGCCGAGAGCGCTCCTCACTTAAGCCATATAATGATGTACCAGAGTTAACTAAAACACGCTGCTTACCCACAGACCACTCAAAACTTAAAGTATCAGCATGTGCATGCCCCGGAAGATAATCCGGTCCGACAGGCCCATGATCAAACAAAGTGACATGATTAGGCATGCTCACGCGGCTATATCCGCTATCATCTAAAGTGATAAGCATGCCATCTTTATTAACATCTGAAACAAAATTCTTTTTTTGTGGAATCAAACTTAGATAATAGGACTCTATTGTAGCTGGTGGTGCAGCAATGCCGATGGCGGCATCATTAAAAAAACTTATCTCGCCATCTGGATGAGACATTACTTTCAACCAGCTCAACGCTTTTTTCGCAGTATTAATTAACACTGATTCAATTTCGTTTAATTTTTTATTTTTACTAACTTGAGACAAATGAATTAAATCCAAAACATCCCATAGTAAAATCTCATGATACATGGGACTTCTTTCAAAATGTCCACCATCTTTTAAAAACTGCTCTTCCACTTCTCGAACAATGAGGTTCAATCCCTTTGTTAAGTATTTTTCTGATGTATTTGAATCAAGATACACGCCAAGAAAAACCAAGGCTTTAGCATTAGCAAATAAGTGATTACCGAGAATATGATATTCAAGCTGTTGGAACAATGCTTCAGCTTGTTGATTAAGACTTAGTAAAATGGTTTCAGACTGGACTTTATGCCTACTCAGCCATTTTATCCAATTCACAATTCGAAGAGATAATGGATATGGCTCCCAACCGTTTCCCTCTACTGGAGGGTTTTCTTTAATCCACCTTCTGATTAAATCAAATTGTAATTGATACCGAGTTTCATTATCTATTGCATTCAAATCATCAAAATAATGAGCGTTGTACAACCAAAGTTTTTCTTTTAGAGTGGAGTTCCAAGATTCTGCTGACGATAAAATCCCTTCTTTTCCTAGAAATCTAACCTTATCCTTAACAAAAAAACATTGTTCAGAATACCCGACAGCTTGCCATGTAAAATCAACGAATTTCATTTCAGATAATACTTCTGAAGACAGCTTAACTTGGGAGATGCGATAATAAAGTCGATAATAGACCTGAGAAAAGCGAAGATACTTAACTGTAGAATAATATTTAAAAAGTAAATCTATAGTCTGCCTAAGTTTTATCATGCGCTTTCAGCCAGCGTGAAAAATATAATAGCTGCCAAATTTTATAAGTATTGTCCTGCTCTTTTTCAAAGTGACGATCGACTATTAAATATATTGCGTCCAAGTCGAATATTTTTGATAAAAATTTTAATTCTTGCTTGATCTTAATCCTCCCAACTTTTTCTACAAGACCATCCAGCGGTGGATTAAAGCCAGTTTTCGGCCTGTTTAGTAATTTTTTTGGGAAAATTCTAGATGCAACGTTCCAAAGCGGATACTTCAGTTTATTTCTTTTTATTAGACTATTAGGAGGGGCTTGCATACCATAAGAAACAAGCTGCTCAGACAAAAGAGGCACCCTCAATTCAATACTCGCCAACATACTAGCTTTATCAGAGACGCTTAAATTATGAGCCAAAAAACCTTTTATATCTAAATGTTGAGCCATTTTAACTTTATCGGCAGGACCCTCGAAATCATTTAATAACTTATCAATTCTTTTAGAGTATTGAGCATCTAAATTTTTATATGAAGGAAAAAAACTACTCAATTCAGCCCGAGAAAAGTACCCAAGTAATCTAGAATAGGCTATACCCCAATTATTTTCTGAAACATAAGAAACTAATCGCTCAAATCTTTTACTCAATCCTGATGGAAACATTTTTTTATCTAGTAAAAACTTCAACGGATAACGTAATTTTCTTATTAAATAGTCATATTGAACTATCCTATATCGAGGATAACCTGCAAAAACTTCATCTCCTCCCATACCACTGAGCATTACTTTATAGCCTTTGCTTTTGGCAGCCTTTGAAAGCTTATACGTCGCTAAAAAAGTATAATCAGAAATTAACTCTTCAGTATTTTTTGCGACAAAATCAATTGTATCCATTAGAGTGTCTGCATTATCGCTATTTATTGACATTTCTGAAATATTTAATTTTTTTTCTAAATAATTAGCAATAAGTTTTGAGTATTTTAAATCTAAATCAGCGGAAACATCTGATTCATATTTTGCAAAAAAAAGTTCGGGGCTGTTAAAGTGGCTTGCCAAAATACTTGAATCCATTCCTCCACTAAAGAACAATCCCAGCGGTACTTCAGATACTTGTTGTAACTTTATTGAACGAATCAAAAAAGATTCGAATCTATCACCGGCGCTTATCTTTATACCTGCATTAAAAGCAAATATATCTCTTCTAGAGCTTTTTAAATCTATGGATAAACAATGTCCAGGAAGTAGTTTTTTTATAAATTTATAACCTGTTGAAGGCTCGTAAAGAAACCCTTGATTAAAAAACTCATACAGATCAACATTATCAATTTCAGAAACTACATTTGAGAATGCTTTCAAACCCTTAATCTCACTACAACCGTATATTTCCTGGCTATTATCATAAATATATACAGGTTTAATCCCTACACTATCTCTAACCAAATAAAATTTATCATTTTCAGTATCTAACAAAACAAATGTAAACATACCTTCAAGCATTGAGAAGGAATCAATACCATATGCTTCAAACAACTGTAGCAATACCTCTGTATCAGTACAGCTATTAAATACACAGCCCAAATCATCAAGGCCTGCTTTCAACTCTTTAAAATTATAAATTTCTCCATTAAACGATAAAATATTACCTTTATTCGAAACCATTGGCTGGCTTCCTGCCTCAGATAAATCAATTATACTAAGACGATTATGTCCAATTCCAATATTGTATTTCCCAATTTTCTTCTTTATTGTTCCTGAACCATCTGGACCTCTATGGGCAATTAAATCAAGGCTTTTATCCAGTTCATGTGGAAAATCCCCCTTCAAAGAACAATAAAAACTAATTCCACACATACTGCCCCACAAAAAATGTGTTTACAAATATAACAGCCACGATTAATTTTACGCTCTTCAGATTTACTTCTAATTTTTTTTCTAAAAGAAGAACTAACAAGTAGACGACACACGAATTAATCAATAATGATAATGACGAAAATACAAGATACCCTTTGAATAGGGTTGCCCCAAAATACACAGCCACAACAAGAAAAGCCGAAGATATAAAGTTCAAGTAAATGACTGTTTTTTCTTTATTGACAGCAATTAATTGAGGATAAAAAGTAAGTCCAATAGCAAGTAAAAAACCTACAGTTCCATAATTTAAAACGCCCAAGATACTTCCAGAAAAATTTTGGAAAAATTTATTGACAAAAAAATCACCGTATAAATAGCATCCCATAAAGAAAATTAAGTACACAAAACATATTATATAAACATTATAAATGCACAAGCTTAAGGTTGAACTCGCCCCATCTCTACCTACCTTTGTAATTATATATGGGCTCATAACTTTCCCAATCGAATTCACCATTACAATTCCAAGCTGTAAAAAGATAGCAAAAAAACCATATGATGCCATTAAAGTAGTATCATCAACAATAAACAAAGCAATGCGGTCTGAAACCTGAACGAAAAATGCACTTATTGTTAACAAGAAAGGGACCAAACCTAACTTAGTAATTCTTATGAGGTCATTAAGCCTTATCATCCCCCAATTAAAATCCACATTACTTATTTTAACATAGTACAAAATTGAAACTAGATATCCAAAAAAAACGCTTAAAATAGCCCCCCAAATCCCTATTTCATCAACCATTACAAGCGAAAAAATAAATTGAAACCCAGAAAATAACAGAAGTCCTATGGTAAAATGGAGAAATTCACCTTCATTTCGAAGTACTGCTTGTGAATATGTATATATTTGAATAAATGAAATAGTAACAATAACTATAAAGTGTTTGAAGTTTATAATATCTAAGAATAGGAATAGTATTGCTAGTATAAATATCAGTAACGCAATCAAATTAATAGACTTATTTACTTGCCGGGCGATCCGTTTTTTTGATTCCTGTCTATTTCTACCCAACATTAAAGGATATCGTTTATTAAAATAACTAAGAACACCAAAATGCAGGTACGGTGAAAATCTATAGAGCAAGAGTAAAGACGACCAAAATGCATAATCATAAAGTGATAATTTAGCCGCCAATAAAAACTCAAATCCAAACAAAGGAAATTTTGAAAGAAACTCCCCTACGAGCGATATAAATAATGATTTTTTCATTCATTAACCGGCACGGAACGAGCCAAAAAGTTTTTAGCTCGAAAAACTATCCCTATACACATCCACAAGATAGGTTCATTAAACAAATTAAACACAAAACAAGCATAAACAAAATATGAAAAAACAGACCACTTCAAATAAATGCTGCCTCGCAATCCAAAATTAGAAACCTTAAAAAAAACCAACAATAGTATGCAATAATAAAAAAAAGCCAAAGGTAGACCAAAAATTAACAAAGGGTTTAAATAACTAAAATGTATATTTCTATAACCTTCTACATCAGGAATATTTTTATCGTCATTTACATACGTATATGAAAATCCAAACCCTTTACCCAATAAAATATTGTTATTTGTATTATAAAAGAAATTAAAAGCTGATGATATTTCATTAATTCTACCTGACGAATAACTATTTAGTGTCGAAGTATTATTAATTGAAAACTTTGATAAAAACTTATCTAAAACAGGCGCGTTAAAAAAAAACACAAAAGATGCAGCGATAATAATAATGCTTGTGATTTTAAGCATTTCTTTTGAGTGATACTTAACAAAAAAAGGAAAAAAAGATGCTGCGAAAGCTATGAATAATGCCACTAAAACCCCTCTCTTCCCTGAGGCGAGTATTAAAAGCAGCGTGAGTATAGATATAGTAATTTTTTTTTGGTGCACATTGTAGAAAAAAATTATAATTAGAATTTGACAAGCCAAGCCTAAATAAATTTGTATGCCTGCCCAATATGGTAATGTATACATCACAAATAAAACAATTGAAATTGAAATAATACAATAAAAACTCAGCAACATCATAAACCTATTCATATTTGATAGTGTATCAACACTATAAAAATAGGCGCAAAGAAGAACTCCCATATAGAAATGAGACATCCCAGAGACAACATCTACTGGTTTATTTTCATTTAAGAAACCAACAACTATGCCGTAAATCCCCAGCAAAATCATTGAAACGATTATAATGTTTATTTTTATTTTTTGAAGATTGAGAAGACTTAGGAAAACCACTAAAATCAAACAAGGCTCCAAGCTACGCAAAATTATAGCCGAAAAACCAAAATCCCCAACTAAAGTACGAACCAAGTATAAGAAAGGGGATAAAGCGTAGTACACAATTATAGATATTTGTGGGAAGTTAAGCCCATCACCCCTAATCATGCTTATAAGCTACCTTCTCTAACCCCATAAGAACCAACTTTAGATAATGTAATAACATAGTCATTAATCCCACGTGCCAACAACTCCATTTTCTCATTATTGACAGGATTTTTCTTAGTGGCGTAATCTAACGGGAAAATATAGCCTTCAATTAAACCCGTTAACATATATTCGACTATTTTTTCTTTTTCTGGCTTCACTCCATTCTCTGCAACTTTCTCTAGCACAGAATCTAATCGACTTAGCTCCATATAATTTTCTAGTTTTTTTATTCCATATCCATAATCATAATAAGCATCACCGAAAGTAACTAAGCACTTATCCCTCATTATTGCTTCAACGCCTACGGATCCAGTCCAAGTCAAAATCACTTCGGCATGCTCAATAACTAAATTTGATGGAACATCAAATGGAGCTAGAATAACTTCACTATTCTCTGAAAATTGTTTATAAAAACTTATTTTTCTTAAGCCTGTAGCACTTGGGTGCTCTTTTGCTACTATCAATACCTTTTCATACTTGTTAGATATGATTTTTTTAACCACTTCATAAAAATTCGATAATTCTTCGCTTGTACCCCAATAGTCGATACTGCATTCAGGATAAAATTGCAATGGCATATAAACAATTTTCTTTCCCTCTTCTTTAGCTTTTTTTATTCTTATTAGCCAATCATTATTTTGGTACTTTCTGTAAAATAGCTGATTTAAATTTCGACAACTCATACAGCTAGTGGACGCAACAGTATTGAAATAAAAATTATCGGGATCTCTGTCAATAACTTTCTTTATCGCATAGTATAATATTTTAATTTTTTCTTTTAGAAACTTGGTGAAAAACATCGATAGTATTGTGGTTTTCCACATAAAGTCATTTTGCATGTTAGGAACGTAGTTTTTATCACACAGTTCATTTAACGCTTTATCAATATTTTCCTTCGAGGGCCTACTCAAACAAATCAATTCCCCTCGCGATGTTAAACGTGAATAGCCATTTATCATATTATTTAAAAATCCAAGATATTGGCTATCCTTACTTCTCATAACTAAATCAAAAATATCTAAAAGATAAGAATCCATTACCATCCCAAAAACAACATCAGCATTAAATTCTTCAACGATTCGTTCCACCGCCAAAGTCATCGCTGTTACCTTTTTTAGAGCTTCGTTTTCATCAATTGATCTTAAGTATCTACATCTGAAAACTATTTTTCTTTGATCGATCTTTGTTTTTGGAAATGCTGTTTTATTCTTAAGATCCTTTTTCGCATTATAGTAATATTGCATTATCCAAACAGCCTCTTCTCCTTTGTGGTCACTCATATATATGACTTTATCGAAAGAATTTATGTTCTTTGATAAATGATGAAAAAAATTTTTAATTCTAGGTCTTGTATAAACTAAAACATTCATGATTTACTACTTTTTTATAGATGAAATCCATCATCTACTATGAGGTTTTGCCCAGTTATGTACTGAGAGTTATCTGATAGTAGGAACACTATCGCTCCAATAATATCGTCAGGAGACAGCATACCTTTACCACGAGTCTTTTTCCTATATCTTTCTAAAAAAACTGGTGGTTGGTTATCTAAAAGCCCCCCAGGGCTTACGCAATTCACCCTAAATTCGCTGTCTTGTATGTAAGTTGAAATATATTTTACAAGATGTATGATCGCAGACTTTACTGCAGCGTACTCAATCGGCATTGTCATCTCGGTTTCTTCATAAATATGAAAGTCAGGCGAAATAGAACCGTATATTGAAGAAATGTTAACAACAGAAAGAGGCCTTCTATACTTCACAAATTGATACGCACATAGCTGGTTGAATAAAAAGGTTGAACCTAACTGTAATCCTATATTTTCATTAAAACTTTCTTGTGAAACATCAAAAAAATGTGAGCCATATTTTGTATTTCTCGGATAACTACAATTTACAGCTCCAGCTAATAGCCTGTCATCATCAAAAAACATCCTCATTTCTTGCTCATTAGTGACATCCAACTCAGACAAAAGTATATTTTTTTTAGAAATTTTTATACCGATATCTTTTAGATTTTTTTTTAGGGTTTTTAAGCATAAGTCGGCCGCTATAATATTGGCCCCATTTTCAGCTAACATTTTTACAACTTGAGAACCTAACAGCCCTGCAGCACCTAGAACCAAAATGGTCTTATTTTTTAGCATCTCTTACCTGTTCCTTTATAATAGCTTCCGCCAAATAAAAATCGTATATATCATCTATATCGATAGCTCTTTTTTTTGGAACTTCAATTGCTACAACCTTGCCATCAAAAAGGGCGTTGTGATTGAGTATAAATCTAGGAGTTGTAACATAAACTACGGTCGTAACATCAAAAGTTAAAGGTGCATCTTGCCGCCGCACTATATCTTTACCTTGCTGGCTAACCCGCTTAATAAAGCCACCCTTTGTATATTCAATCATATTAAAATAAGGACTTCGGGACGAAGGGGTGACTGCTAAACAAACGTCGGAGATGCAAGAATTGAATTTTTCTAATGCTTGACGGACATCCTTTTCAGACCTTAAAGGACTTGTGCTAGGTAGACTTATGAAATTATCGAAGGGCCCGTATTTTTCCTGAACCCATTCAACCCCATGCTTCCATGACATCCACTCTGGGCTATCATCCTCCGCTAACTCCTTAGGTCTATCTATAATTACAGCACCGTTTTTTTTTGCAATAATAGATATATCCAAGTCATCTGTTGAAACAAATACATTCTCGATGAATTCAATTTTCTTAGCTAATTCTATTGAATACTGAATCAAAGGTTTACCACAGAGGTTTTTAATATTTTTACCAGGTAAACCTTTTGATCCACCTCTAGCAAAAATAAATGCATTAGTTGTCATTTTCACATGCCCAAACAGTGTTAGATTTAATTGTCTCAATCATTTCAACAATTTTTATAGCTTCCCATATTTCGGCGCATAGTAAGTTTTCTTTATTTTCTACTGCGCCTATAAAGTTATTAATCATATTTAAATACATATTGTTTTTATCCCACAACTGATCGGCATAGATAAGTTCTACTGAGTCTTGTCTATGAACAGAAACAGAATTTGAAAGTAAGTCCCAATCAATGCGCCCCTTTTCACCTATAATACTACATCGTCTCTGCGCTTTTTTTTGAATAAAGTCTTGATGCAAATAAATTACCACGCCTTGCTTGTTTCTTAAAATTAAATCTGCTATCTGTTCAACTTCAATTTCTAACTCAGAGGATTTTCTAATATTTGAATAAGATATTTCGAGCATACCGAATATCCATTGTAAATAATCTAACTCATGACTTAGCTCCAACAAAACTCCACCACCAAGCTCTTTCTTCGAAGAAACTGAGGCGTGATAATCCACACCCTCTCTCCAGTGAGGCAAGAACTGTCCTACTGACGAGGAAACATTATAAATTTTGCCAATAGCTTTATTCACTATTAAATCCTTCACGACCTGCGCGCTCGGTAAAAAACGCAAGCAATACCCAACGGCAACTAAAGACTTACTTTCCTTTATAGCGTGCTGAAGAACTTTTATGTCTTTATTTCTTGCACACACTGGTTTTTCAATTAACAAAGGGATGTTTACTCGCAGCAGTTCCAATGCATGCTCAACGTGTGAAGTAGATGGTGAAGCTATAATAACAAAGTCAGGAGAAAAGCTAATCAGGGACTCCATATCTGAAACAATAATGTCTGCATCAGAAACTTTGTCTTTTATAAATCTTCCTCTTGAAGAGAGCGCAATAATTTCAATATCTTTGAATAAAATTTTAAGATTCGCTCTATGACGAGCAGCTATACTGCCTAAACCTACAACAGCAGCACGCTTAATCATTATTTAATACCCAAATTAATAATATCTGCTTGTGCTCTTTCGAAATCATCCATTCTTCCTATATCTAACCAATATTCATGTATAGGAAACATAATTATATCAATATTCTTATGCATAAATTTTTCTAAAAGATTGGGCATATCAATATTAGAATTTCTAGGGACTGCTTTGTATATTTCAGGATTCAAGACATAAATGCCTGCATTTACAAAAAAGCGTTGAATCGGTTTTTCCTCCATACTAACTACCTTATTAGCTTTTCCCTTAATAACACCATATGGAACTTGATACTCATATTCTCGGACACACATTGTAGCAGCCCCATTTGATTTACAATGAAAAGAGAGTAGCTGTTGGAAATCCACTTTGGTCAAAACATCACCATTCATCATTATCAAAGGCAAATCAGGAATATTTTTAGGTAAAAGACCTAAAGCCCCCCCAGTTCCCAAAGGAACCTCTTCGTGTAAATATTCAATTTTGACACCCCAACGAGAGCCATCGCCAAAATGATTTAATATTTTTTCAGGCATATAATGAGTCGAAATGAAAAAGTTATAAAAACCAGCGTCGATGAATTGATTCAACAAAGTTTCCAGTATCGGCTTTTCTCCCACTGATAGCATAGGTTTCGGATTTACATCTGTTAACGGTCTTAGCCTAGTACCTAGTCCACCAGCTACCAAATAAACTGGATTATCATATCTTGGCTGCTCTAACATGTGATGCAGCGTTTCCAGCCCAACAACTATATTATTTTCCACCAAGGGAATAGATAGAATATCTTTAACCTCCATTAGCTTTATTAATTCTTTTTTTGAGATACTGGGGGAGGCTGTTATAGGATTTATATTCATTATTTCTTTAGCTATAGAATCCAATCCTTTGCCCCTTAACAACGCTCTACGCACATCTCCATCGGTTATAACTCCAAGTAATTCTTGATCATCGCTTATAACTATTACAACCCTAAGAGATGTTTTATCCAAAATAGATAAAACATCTCTTAACGACGAATCCAATTTAACTAATATGTTTTTCCAGCTATGACTCATTATTAAGATATCTTCCTGTTATATGTGCACGATAGGAGTAAACAGTCGAAAAACTTGGGACATTACAGGTCACAATAGCGCCTGCACCAACCACTACGTTTTCTCCTAGTTCAATATTTTGAATAATACTCGCTCCAGTTCCGACATGGACTTGTTTATCAGTTATCACATTCCCGCTAATCGAAACGCCAGGAGCAATATGATTATTTTCACCAATACGGCAATCGTGTTCAATTATAGCTCCTGAATTAATTATCGTATTGCCTCCAATAATTACTCCGGCGTTGATTATCGCTCCAGGCATTATTTGTACACCATTACTTAGTTCTACTATTTTTGAAACGATTGATGCGGATGATATGACAGATGAAAAAACATACCCTAAATTTGTGAATTTTTTATAGATTTCAAATCTCGCCGTTTCCCCAGGTAATGAACCTATCCCATTCACAAGCTCGATCTCATCAGCCGAAAAACTCAAGACATAGTCGTCACTTGCATAATGTTTAAGTCCATCAAATACTCTTCGCTCTTTGATGTTATTTGGTGAAATCAAAGCTAAAATATCACGACCCTGATTTACTAAAATATCAACTAATACGCTGGCATGGCCTCCACCGCCTAAAATAATGACTGGCTTACTCAACGATTAAGTCTCCTTCATCAAAATCTTTTAACGCAAATTTACTTTGTAACATCCAATAATTTAAAGGGGAGATACCATCTCCTGGACGTTTAACATCAATATTTTTTTCTGTAAAAGCATCTCCTTTATTTATTTTTTTACTAGCCACGATGCTTTTTCTCGCTATTGCTCTATTTTTCAATTCAGATTGTTGAGGTCCTTTTATTGAATCTCCCAAAACCATTTCAACATCACGGATGGCTTGAACCATTTTTTTAAGCTCAGATGGGTCTAATGAGGCTTTATGATCAGGACCAGCTAAATTTTTATCCAAGGTAAAATGCTTTTCTATTAAACAAGAACCTCTAGCAACAGCAGCAATAGGTACAATAATCCCTTCGCTATGATCTGAATACCCAACGGGAAGATCAAATGCTATACGCATCGTATCTACCACCCTTAAATTTATTTCATTTAAAGGGGTCGGGTACTCAGTTGTACAGTGGAGTAAAGTTACTTTATCTTTTAAAACAGCTTGCCCTTCTTTTGAAAAATAGGCCTGCTGAAAAGCATCTAGAGAGGGGGCAGCATTTTCATCAGAGATATATCCGAAAGCAATAACACCTAACGCTGTTTCTATTTCACCAAGTGTAGCCATTCCAGTAGAAACTATTAAATCGCAACCAGTTAAAGCATGCTGTAATACCAAAGGTGCATTTGTAATTTCACCTGAGGGTATTTTTAATTTTTTCAATTTTAGACTGTTAACTAAAAATTCCAAGCTCTCAAAATCAAAGGCTGTCGACAAAAATTCAATACCAAGTTTGTCGCAATATTCCAATAATTCAAAATGCGTATCATAACTTAACTCTAACCTCTGCAGCATCGTCAGCTGGGACTCTGTTACACCCGTATTGTGAATCTGATATTGCGCTTGATTTGCTTTTGCAGTAACTATATTACTAGCTTTAAAAGTTTGAAATTTTACAATATCTGCTCCGGCTTCATATGCAGCTTTTACTAACTCTAGGGCGATTTTAATATCACCATTATGATTTACTCCAGCCTCAGCAATTATAAGTGTCATCATTATTCCTGCTTAAAATTCAAGTCGTAAAAAGTTTTGATTGTCTGTATTTTTGCTGACTTTATAATTGAAATAATTCTTTGGCTTGTGTCGCCACTTCCATAAGGGTTTGAAACATTATCACTATCATTAAAAGACTCTCGTCTTATAGCTTTTTTTATTGTTTCAACAATAGTATTAAATTCAACGGGAGCATGTAAAACTGAAGCTGCAGCCAAACGTCCTTTTTGTCTTACACCAATATTTACTGTCGGCTTATTAAATGATGGCACCTCAATAATCCCACTGGAGGAGTTGCCAACGACAACATCCACATGATGTAGAAGACTTAAATATCGTTTCTGCCCAAGTGATGGAATCGCTAACACCTTACCAGGGTTGTTTCGCGAAAACTCTTCTATTAATGGAATAATTAAACGACCTCCATTATCCGCATTAGGATAAGTGAGAATAATTTGGTATTCGTGAAATTCACTTAAAGCTTTCAGTATTATTTTGAAAGAAAGTTCTGGAGGTTCATCTGCTAAAGTAACTGGATGATAAGTTACTAACATAAGTTTATTTTTAAACGTAAATGACAATGAAGTCGAAAGCTCATTAATGGTCATTAAATTTGTTCGTTTTATATGGTCAAGGCCAATTGCGCCCACATTAAATACGCGACTTGGATCTTCACCAAGTTGAATAACACGCTGACGATAAGTTTCCATTGAGGTGCAGTGTAGCAAGCTTAATTTTGTAATGGCATGGCGAATAGCGTCGTCATATGCACCTTCTGTTATTTCTCCTCCGTGTAAATGTAATATAGGAATTTTTAAAATCATTGCAGATTGAGCTGCCGCTAAAGCTTCAAAACGATCGCCTAAAATTATCAGAAGATCAGGAGCCAATCTAGAAAATTCGTCTGCAAAACCTAAAGTTGCAAGACCAATACTTTTTACAATCCCTTTTGCTGTATCCGAAGAAAGAAGCATTTCAACTTTCGAGTCAATTTCAAAACCATCAGCAACTATTTCTTGATAGGTTAGCCCAAATTCAGGTGACAAATGCGTTCCACTTACAATTAATTGTAAAGTCAAACCAGGGTCGGATTGAATATCTCGCATCAACCAATACAGTAATCCGTAATCTGCTCGAGTGCCTGTAAAAACTGCTATTTTAAGCATTATGTAATTCATCCTCCAAAAAAATAGGAGAGCTAGGCAAATTAACTAAGTGAGCTTCGATCCACTCAGAAACAGATAAATCACCACAAAGTGATTGGGAGAACATTGGCAATCTGTGCATGAGCTTCCAAACAGGTCGAGTCATCACACCTGCTTCATTGGTTTTTTTTATCAGTTCTTCTCTGCTCTCTTTGTTTTTACAGATAACTGCATTTAACCAATAATTTGAAGTTGCATATTCCGGTTCTTCTACAAAAAGATAGTCGCTATCTTTAAAAAAATTGGAATAATTTTCAGCGAGCACCCTCTTCCTATAAAGAAAATCAGGTAGGGTTTCCATTTGAGCGCAACCTAAAGCGGCATTTAAATTAGGCATTCTATAATTAAAGCCAGGTTCGTCATGAAAAAATTCATACGGATGGGGAACCTTTGCTGTAGTTGTCACATGCTTAGTATGTACACCTTGCTCGGCTGTTTTACACAATACTATTCCACCACCGCCGGTGGTTATAATTTTATTCCCATTAAAACTCAGCGCTCCATATTTTCCAAATGTTCCCGTGTGCTTTCCTTTATAAAAAGACCCTAAACTTTCAGCAGCATCTTCAATTAAAGATAAATTCCATTTTTCGCAAACTAACAAAATCTCATCAAGTTCTACTGGATGACCAAATGTATGCATAGGAACAACTGCTTTTATTCTTTGTTGTGTTTTTTTGTGTATACACCCTCGTTCATCTATAAATGCATTTTCTGTTAAGTATTTTTCTAAAGCCACAGGACAAAGTCCCAAACTTTTTTTAGACACATCCACAAAAATAGGCTCTACGCCCATATGATATAGAGCATTGCATGTAGCCACAAAAGTGAGCGCTTGAGTTATAACTAGATCACCATGTTCAACGCCGTCCATATACAGTGCTGCGTGTAGTGCAGCGGTACCATTAACTGTCGCCACAGCTTTTGGTGACTGAGTAAATTTTTCTATTTTCTCTTCAAAATCACTTACATACTGTCCGACACTCGAAACAAAGGTACTATTGATAGTATCTGAAACATATTTCAATTCATTCCCAACAAAAACAGGAGAATGTAGAGGAATGAAATCACTTGTTTGATATTTGTTTTGAATAAAATTAATCAGATCATTAATCATTGGAGAAAATCTTACATTTTACTATCAAGGTATTTCCCAGTTTCTTTGTGAGCAAAATCTGGAATCATATAAAAAAACAAATCAACAATTTCTTGCTTTGTCCACGATTTTTTATCTTTCATTTCTAATATGCTATTTTTGAAGTGAATTAGCTTTTCTTGATCAAACCCTGATTCAGGTTTGATTACACCTAAACTTGAAAAACGCTCCATATCTAAACTTTCTTTATCTGTAAAAAACTCTTCGAAGTCTTTTTCTCCAGTGGTATCACTGGCCGAAAACAAACAAGGCCATTTACTTTCTTCAGCCAGAGTTTTAGCCAGCTTCCTGGCTTCATCTTCATCAGTGCATAGGAACGGCTCATATCCTCTGCCCTTCAAATATTTCACAGCTATATCTGAAAAAGAAATCAAATGAAGTGCCTCACTAAGCTTAGGAAAAAAAATATCTCTATTCTCGCCAAACAGACATGACATCAAGCAAAGCTCTCCTGATTCTTGCGGGGTGACAAAGTATCGCTTGATATCATTAGGCGCTACTATCGGTTGTCTTTTTTCCATTCGCTGATTAAAACCATGCAGTAAAGAGCCATCAGAAAAAGCAACGTTTGCAAATCTGGCAGTCGAAATATCGATGTGCTGACTTCGCCGCTGCAAAAACATTTCCATTATTCGTTTTGACGCACCCATCATATTGACGGGATTAGCTGCTTTATCCGTAGACACACAAAAATATTTACTAACGCCTTTTTCTGTAGACTGAAGCAATGTTTTATCAGTATTAAATACATTTACATCAATCATTCTCATCAATGTAAAAGGATCTTTTTCAGATCGCACATGTTTTAGCGCTGAAAGATTCAGAACGTAGTCATATTCTCCATCAGACTTGATAAAAGCATCATATTCTACAGAGCCGATATCTAGCGCAAAAGTTCGAAAAGAGCCACTCGTATAACCTAGTGATGATCTTAGGTCACGCACAAGTTCAACTAAATTATTTTCACTAATATCAACAATATCCAATTTTTTCGGGTTACGCTTAAAAATCTCCTTCGACACAGCCTGCCCAATTGAACCCGCCCCCCCTAAAACTAAGAAGCGAGATTTTGAAACTTTTTCTCGGATTTTATTTTCAGAATTATTTATATCGGAAGAAAAAAGCGCTTCCTTCCGGCCAATAAGTTCAAGAATATTCACTTTTACTAAGCCCCGGGATTTCTTGTATTAATTATCTAAGAAGTAAAACTAAAAATATTTATTTTAGAATATCTTTGATTATTTTTAAAACTCGCTCTCCTGTAGAGCCATCCCACAACTCAGGAACAGCTCCTTTTTTCCAACTACCACTTAGTAGTTTTTCCAATTTCTCTTTGATTATTTTATGATCGGTACCAGCTAGCTCATTGGTTCCAATTTCGACGGTTTCTGGACGCTCAGTATTTTCCCTTAAGGTAATACACGGAATACCCATTACTGTAGTTTCTTCAGTAATTCCACCAGAATCAGTTACTACACCTTTAGAATGCTCCACCAGATAATTAAATTCCAAATAAGCTTGAGGATCAACGAAATGAATATTTTTAAAATGCTGACCGGAAGTTTTCAACATATTAGAAGTACGCGGGTGAACAGGAAAAACTACAGGAACAGTTTTAACTGCATCATTAATTAACTGAAGTAACTCTATGAGTTTATTCTCACCATCAACATTCGAAGGCCGATGCAATGTTAAAACAACATATTCTTTTTTTTGTAAATTTAGGCTACCCCAAAAAGTAGGTGCCCGAAAGTTTTCTCTTTGCTTCAGCAAGGTATCAATCATTGTATTTCCAACAAAAAATATTCTTTCGTCTTCAACCCCTGCTTTTTTTAGATTTAACCCAGCCGCCCTACTTGTTGTAAAAAACCAATTTGTAATTGAGTCCGTCACTACTCTATTTATTTCTTCTGGCATAGCCCAATCGTTTGAGCGTATACCAGCCTCGACATGAGCAACCTTAACTCCCATCTTTCTCGCTACTATAGAACAAGCCATTGTAGAATTTACGTCGCCAACAACGATACAGAGATCACTTTTTTTATTAGCTAACAAAGATTCATACCCAGTCATTATTGCGCCAGTTTGTTCTGCCTGAGTTCCTGAGCCAACCTCTAGATTTATATGAGGTTCTGGTATTCCTAATTGCTCAAAGAAACTTCCTGACATGGCAGCATCATAGTGCTGACCTGTATGAATCAAACGGTACTCGACTAAAAAACCGTTCTTTTGCTCTTTTTCTATCGCTTCAACAATCGGTGCTATTTTTACAAAATTCGGTCTAGCGCCAGCGATAATATCTATTAGTTTCATTCATCATCCATATATTTAACAACTACTAAAATTTTAAATACTTAAAACTTCAAACCTCTGAAAATTTAATATACCAAGGCATCGCTTTTTGGATACCTTCTAAGATTCTAAAATCAGGTTTATAGTCTAATTTTTCTTTTGCTTTTGAAATATCGGCTTGAGAATGGCGAACATCCCCCGCTCTAAAATCCCTATAAACAAGATCGCCATCTACTTTTATTTTGTTTTCTGAGAGCGCAGTTTTTATAGCTTCGTAAAGTGTATTAAGTGTTGTTCTATCACCAACAGCGACATTATAGACTTCATTTTTAGATTCATCATCGGCTGTTGCTGCCAATAAGTTCATTTGAACTGTATTTTCAATGAAGCAAAAATCTCGACTTGTCTCGCCATCACCATTAATGAAAACATCTTCACCTTTAATCATGGAAGCTGTCCATTTTGGAATGACAGCAGCGTACGCTCCATCAGGGTCTTGTCGTTGACCAAAGACATTAAAGTAACGAAGGCCTATGGATTTAAAGCCATATGTTCGGGAAAAAACATCTGCATAGAGCTCGTTAACGTATTTTGTAACCGCATAAGGCGATAATGGATTACCAATATTTTCTTCTAATTTGGGTAATGCAGGATGGTCGCCATAAGTTGAGCTTGATGCGGCATAAGTGAAGCTGCTTACCTCTTCATCTTTTGCTGCTATTAACATATTTAAAAAACCAGATATGTTAACGGCATTTGTTGTCGCTGGATCATTAATTGAGCGAGGAACAGAACCTAACGCAGCTTGATGCAACACATAATCAACACCGCCAACTGCTTTTTTACAATCTTCGATTTCGCGAATATCGCCTTTGATAAAATCAAATAATGCCCATTGCTCAGGAGTAACGAGGCCCTGCACTTCGTCTAAATTACGCTGATGGCCTGTTGCGAAATTATCTAGCCCTACGACTTTTTGATTTAGCTTTAATAATGTCTCTAATAAATTGGAGCCTATAAACCCAGCAACACCAGTCACCAACCACGTTTTCGGATTCTTCTGTAAATCTTTTTTTAACTCTTCGTAACGACTCATTCCTGAATACTCTTATATGCGATTAACAACACAAAAATTAAAATTCTACTCGCTATCCAATAATGGGTAATTATACCCGGCCGTAAGTATCATCAAAACGAACGATATCATCTTCACCTAAATAGGAACCAGATTGAACTTCAATCAATTCTAATGGAAGACGCCCTGGATTGGTGAGTCGATGCGTAACGCCCAAAGGTATATAGGTTGATTGGTTTTCTGAAAGCATTAATTCTTCATCGCCTTTTTGGACGATTGCTGTACCACTCACAACAATCCAATGTTCAGCGCGATGATGATGCATTTGCAATGACAGGCTTGCGCCGGGCTTAACCGTAATGCGTTTCACCTGAAAACGTTCACCGTTATCAATGGAATCATAAGCACCCCAAGGGCGATGCACTTCTCGGTGAGTAATATGTTCAGAGCGATCCTCTTTCTTTAATAATTCAATAGCTGATTTTACATCTTGTGCACATTTTTTATCGATAACCAGTACCGCATCAGCTGTGTTAACTACCACTAGGTTTTCAACACCAATAGTAGAAACCAACTTGTCTTTAGAATAAATCAAAGTGTTTTTTGTGGATATGGCCATGGCATCACCAACAAGAGAGTTGCCATTTTCATCTTTTTCTTGTGCATCCCAATATGATCGCCAACAACCAACATCACTCCAACCGGCATCCAAAGGAATACAGTACACATTTTTTGCTTTTTCCATTACGGCGTAATCAACAGAAATATCGGGTGCTTTGGAAAATTCTTCTTTATCGACTCGAATAAAGTCAATGTCCGTTGTTTTATTTTTCAAAGATGCTGATACGGTGTTAAAACATTCTTTATTGTATTCTTGCAAACTATTTAAAAAAGCAGCCGCTGTAAAAACAAACATACCGCTATTCCAAAAATAATTGCCGTCAGCCAAATATTTTTCTGCTGTTTTTAAATCAGGTTTTTCAACGAAACGTTTAGTTTTTAAACCAGTTTTCACGTCTCCACTGTTTTTATCAGTATTAATGTATCCATAACCTGTTTCAGGACGAGTTGGGACTACACCAAATGTCACTAAATTTCCTTTATCTGCACACTGTGACGCTGCAGTTACTGCTGCCTGAAACACATCAACATCTTTTATAAGATGATCTGCTGCAAGAACCAATAGCTTCGCGTCCGGATCAATGTCATTCGCCAACATGGCCGCCAACGTAATGGCTGGTGCAGTGTTTCTTGCTATAGGTTCCAACACTATCGAGCCTTTGATACCGATTTTTTGAAGCTGCTCTGCCACCGTAAACCGATGATCTTCATTACAAACAATAATAGGATCGGACAAACCCTCCAAACCATTCAAACGCAACAGCGTTTGTTGCAACATAGAGTGTTCACCAAACAGTGACAGGAATTGCTTTGGGAATTGTTGGCGAGAGAGAGGCCAAAGCCGAGAACCGGAACCGCCCGCTAATATGACAGGAATCAACATATATTTAACCAATTTGTAATCAATTTGATGCGACTTTTCAAAACCGCAGTACATTCAAACCGGCCACTCCAAGCTGATGCTAATGAGCTTGTTAGAAAGTCCGGTTTTCAGCTAAAAAGCGGGGTGCAGTATAAAAGAATACGCTCGACAATGAAAACTTAGGGGCATTATTCACACATTTAATTTATCGGGCTTTTAGACGCTTTTAATTATTTAGATTTAAAGCTCTTTTTGCATACTCACTAAAACGCCTTTCAGATAAGTATTCCAGCTACGAGGGGTGAGATTTAGCGCCTCAAAAAGCTTTCTACTATCAAGGCAAGAATTTTGGGGCCTTTTGGCTGGAGTCGGGAACTCGGCCGTGGTTATAGGCTGAACATCAACCTTTTCACACATTCCTAGCCTACTTGCCATATCAATAATAGAACAAGCAAATTCATGCCAGGTTACTTCGGGCATTCCACTGATATGGTAAATTCCACTCTCAAGCGTCACTTTATTTTTAATAACATCAACAATAGCCTCAGCTATCATTAAGGCGGGTGTTGGCGTCCCCTTTTGATCGCTAACGACTCGCAATGGATTGCCTTTTTGGGCCAACCGCAACATTGTTTTCACAAAATTGTTTCCGTATTGACCAAACACCCAGCTAGTTCTTAATATATAAAAATCGGCACAGAGCTTTTGTATCGCTAACTCACCCGCAAGCTTACTCTTACCGTATTCTCCCAGCGGGTTTGTTGAATCGTCTTCGACATAGGCCGAAGGCTTTTCACCATCAAAAACATAGTCGGTTGATATATGGACAAGTAATATATTTTCTTCTGAACAAACAAGTGCTAGATTTTTTACCCCTTCACTATTAATTGCCCATGCGCTTTCTTTTTCCTCTTCCTCTTCCGCCTTATCTACAGCCGTGTAAGCTGCAGCGTTAACAATGATACTTGGAGAATATTTTTGAACGACTTCGCTTATTTTTTGGCGGTTCGAAATATCGAGATCTTCACGATTACATGCAATGACATCTAAATCATGAGTAATACAGAACTCAACCAGCTCTCGCCCTACCTGCCCCGCCGCACCCGCTACTAAGATTTTCAAGGTACAGCATCCTTTAATAGCAAACCGTTTTTATCTTTTTCAGATAGCAACGGATTTTCAACAGGCCAATCTATTGAAAGCTCAGGGTCTTGCCAATGGATACACACTTCATCTGTGGGATCGTAATAATCCGTACACTTATATTCGAAATCAGCACTTTCACTGAGCACCAAGAAACCATGCGCAAGCTCTGGCGGCACCCATAACTGACGCTGATTTTCTTCAGACAAGCGAACGCCAACCCACTGCTTAAATGTTTTTGAATCTGGACGGATATCAACGGCTACATCAAATACCTCTCCGCGAACAACGCGGACTAACTTGCCTTGCGGTTTTTTACGCTGAAAATGCAAACCTCGAAGTACATTCTTTTCGGACCGAGAATAATTATCCTGCACAAAAGGCTGTGTGATGCCAGCCAAGTCTCGGTAACGGTCTACTTGAAATGTTTCGAGAAAAAAACCTCGCTCGTCGCCAAACACTTTTGGCTCTATGATTTTTACATCTGATATTTTTGTATCGATAACTTTCATGCAGTTTTCACATTTATTTATTCTGAAATTACTTATGCTTGATTTGTATATTATTGAATTGATTTAAACAGAAAAATCGAGCTTCTCAAGCCTCTAACAGGCGCAATAGGTAATCCCCATAACCTGATTTTGTATATTTTTCGGCTTGCTTTTGTAATTGCGCGGCATCAATCCACTGATTTAAAAAAGCAATTTCCTCTAAACAAGCCACCTTCAAAGCCTGTCGACGCTCCAAAGTTTGAACAAAGTGACTGGCCTCCAACAAAGAATCGTGAGTTCCCGTATCAAGCCAAGCAAAACCTCTCCCCAGCAACTCAACATGGAGTTGCTTATTATCTAGATATTTTTGATTCACCTCTGTAATTTCTAACTCACCTCTTTTTGACGGCTTTATTGTTTTAGCAATATCAATCACTTGGTTATCGTAGAAATAGAGACCTGTGACCGCAAATTTTGATTTTGGCTTTTCTGGCTTTTCTTCGATACTGATTGCTTTGCCATTTTCATCAAAATCCACAACCCCAAATCTTTCAGGATCTGTTACTTGATAACCAAAAATTGTAGCGCCTTCTTTTCTTTTTATTGCGGCATCCAAACTTTCATTAAAATGATGACCATAAAAAATATTATCGCCGAGAATTAAACTAACATTATCTTGACCAATAAATTTTTCGCCAATCAAAAATGCCTGAGCCAAACCATCTGGAGAGGGCTGCACTGCATATTGGAAATTAGCTCCGAATTGAGATCCATCGCCAAGTAATTGTTGATACAAAGGTAAAGCTTCAGGCGTTGAAATAATCAATATGTCTTGAATGCCCGCCATCATAAATACAGATAAGGGGTAGTAAATCATCGGCTTGTCATAGATAGGTAATAACTGTTTAGAGACTACCATTGTCAGCGGATGCAATCTTGTTCCAGAACCACCTGCTAATACAATTCCTTTCATTTGGCCTTCAACTTATTTAATGTTCGACTAATCTTGAATATTATTACCAATAACATTCACCTCTTAAACTCAACGGTCTTTTAAATACCATTGGATAGTTTTCTTTATACCTGTTTCGAAGGTTTCTAATGGTTTCCATCCCAATTCTTTTTCGATTTTTGATGCATCAATCGCATAACGAAGATCGTGACCAGCCCTGTCCTTAACGTGTGTTATTAATTGCTTGTAGTCTTCCGCTTTTCTTTTATCATTCTTTAGCAACGCGGGCAAAAACTCGCAAATCATTGTGACTACGTCGATATTTTTTTTCTCATTGTGACCGCCAATATTATAAGTTTCGCCAACCTCCCCCTTTTCCAACACTAGCTGCAATGCTCTTGCATGATCATCAACGTACAGCCAATCACGAATTTGTTCACCCTGCCCATAAATAGGAAGTGGCTTCCCATGAATTGCGTTGAGAATCATTAACGGAATTAACTTTTCTGGGAACTGATACGGACCGTAATTATTCGAACAGTTGGTAACAAGAATGGGTAGGCCATAAGTTCGGAACCAAGCTCTTACTAAATGATCTGACGATGCTTTGGAAGCTGAATAGGGAGAGCTAGGTTGGTAGTTTGTTTTTTCTGTAAACAGATCGTTAGCTCCTTCGAGATCACCAAAAACTTCATCCGTACTGATATGATGAAACCTAAAATTTCTTCGGGCCTCCTCATTCAACTCACTCCAATAATGTCTCGCAGTTTCAAGCAACTGATATGTCCCGACAATATTAGTCTGAATAAAATCTCTAGGACCTTCTATAGATCGATCAACATGGCTTTCAGCCGCTAGGTGCATAACTGCGTCTGGTTGATATTTTTTAAAAATACTCGTCAATGAAAGTTGATCGCAGATATCAACTTTCTCAAAAAAATACCGAGGGCTTTTTTCGATAGATTCAAGCGAATTCAAATTCGCGGCATAAGTTAGCTTATCAATATTGATAACAGTATGCTCAGATCCGTCAATAAGAAGCCTAATAAGAGCTGAGCCTATAAAGCCAGCCCCGCCAGTTACAATTATTTTCATATTATTAAATTCTATTAGCTCATATTATTTAAAAAATAAAAATGGATTACTCACCTTCAATTCCTCGAATAGCTTTGACCGTATTCCAAGATTTACAACTGGGACACAACCAATGAAGCTGATTACCCGTAAATCCACATTGTCGACACTGGTAAGTCGTTTTTTTTTCGATCAGCTGATCAATCAGCTGCTTCAGAATTTGTAAATTTTCTTTAGCTTTTTCGTTGCTATTCGTTAAATAAAATTCAAGTAACTGACTTAAGCCCTGAAGTGAAGGTCTTTGTTTAAGCTGACTACTAATATAGTCAGCTGCCGCAATATCTCCTTCGCTATTTCGTATTATTTTAGTTAGCTCTAAAACCATGGAGCTACTAGGGTAGTTTTCCTGCAGCTGCTTTAGGTATTGGCGTAAGCCTTCGGTGTCATTTAGCTGCTCATAACATTTCACCAGTAATGGAAGCGCTTCGTTCAAATAATCTGGATCTTGCTGGGGAATTTTTTTTAAAATTTTCAGCGCTTCTCGATTATTGCCTAACTGACATTCTAATTGGCTCCATATAAGGCTCGCTCTGACTAAGCCTTTATCATAATTTAGAGCTGCTTTTAAATGCCTTCTTGCACTTAAATAATCATTTTTTTCTAAGGCGATTTCCGCAAGCTCACAACAAAAATGCGCTTGAGCACAACGCCATTTCATAGGAACTTTACTCAGTCGCTTACCTACTAAGTGCTCTACTGCATTGATCGCTTTAGCCCATTCTTTTTCATCTCGATATATTTCTATTAAATGCTCAAGACAAATATCACTTAACTCATCAGACTGCTCAACTAATTCTTTAAATAGCCTCTCTGCGCGATCTAACAAAACTGCTTTTACATAATCTCTGGCTAATTCAAGTTGTGCATGATGTTGCTGAGAAAGCGTAAGTCCTGGGCGAGCTAATAAATTTTGATGTATACGTATAGCGCGATCGACTTCCCCTTGTCGACGTAAAAGATTACCTAATGCTAAGTGTGTTTCAAGCGTTTCGCTATTAACGTCAAGCGAATCAATAAAAGTATCAATTGCTGCGTCAGGCTGCTCATTCAGTAATAGGTTTAAACCTTTAAAGTAACTTTTATCAAATGCAGGCGCTTCTCTATCATTACGATTCTGATAAGAAAAACGACGTCCTAAAAAATAGCCGATTGCTATCGAAATAAACAGTAATCCCAGAATTAGAAGGTCGGGCATGTAAATTCCTAAACGGACTTTCTATCAGCTTAAAGAAACAATATTATTCTTCTTGGTTTCAAGAAATAAATTTAACTTATTTAATATTTAGAGCTGTCAGCATTAAAAACGGTCACTCTTTTGATGCAGGCGCTCGAAATTTTGCGATCTCTTTTTCACGCCTTGTGAGCTTTCGCTGCAAACTAGATGCTCTAGTCCTCAGTGACAAATAGCTTATCATGCTAATTAAGTAACCCAGCAAGCTCCCTGTAAACAAGGAGATGAACATCCACGTACTTAGACTCCATTCCGAGAGCTGGAACCCAAACAGAATCGGAGCAACGAGCTGTTTGTTTTCCGTACTGATCCAATAACCTACCGCAACTACCAGCACAAAAATAATCAAAGCCAGTAAGAATTTTATTTTTCCCATGTGTAGAACCGCTTAGGTGTTATCAATGTTGTGTGACAATGAAAGTGACTGAAAATAAAACATGGGAGAATGATAGAGGAACCCGAGAGGGTTTCATAGATTTTTGGAAGAATTTCAGAAGGTTAGAACGATAATTAAATGAAACGGGTATTCTCGAGCCAAACAAAACAACATTAAATTGTCATTAGGGATTAATTATTGTTGCTCAGATTGAATGCTATCGTTAACACGATCACGCATTTCTTTTCCTGGCTTAAAATGAGGGACATGCTTGCCTTCTAGCTGAACTGATTCACCTGTTTTAGGATTCCGTCCAACTCTTGGAGCGCGGTAATGAAGTGAGAAGCTACCAAATCCTCTGATCTCAATTCGATCGCCAGAAGATAGAATATCAGACATATAATCCAGAATAAGCTTAACCGCTAACTCAACATCCTTCGCAGGAAGCTGGTCTTGTCGGTCAGCAATTTTTTCTATTAATTCTGATTTTGTCATTTTGATTCCCGTAGAGCCTTGCAGCCTACTGTAAAATGATATTAATGCCAAGCTATGTTACTGATTTGGTTAGGTATTCCAATTCAACACAGCCAATTACAGCATAATTAGCACCACAACTATTAGTACTTTTGCACAATTGCAGCTCAGTGGATGGCTTGAGCGATAAAAGGCATAAATAATTAGTTATTTCAATTAGTTGCATCAATTATTGCATGAGCTGTCTAATGATTTTCTCTTACTACATAATTCACAACAACCACCCAAGTTCAAACCACTATTAAGATGTCACATACAAAAAAGGCAGCTCTTAATAATAAGAACTGCCTTTTTCAGGAGGAACTAAGGTGACTAATGAAAATTAATTACCTTTACTTTCCATTTGAGCTTTAATCAGATCACCAATCGTGGCTGGCTGAGATTGCTCTTCTTGCTTCGCTGTGTGCTCTTTAACAGCAGCTTTCTCTTCTTCAGTATCTTTTGACTTGATAGAAAGAAGAATACTACGGTTTTTACGATCCACACTTGTGATCTTAGCTTCAACTTCGTCACCAACACTCAATACGTTTCGAGCATCTTCGACTTTATCTTGGCTGATTTCAGAGGCTTTTAAGCTAGCTTCAATATCTTCAGCAAGAGTGATAATTGCACCTTTAGCATCAACTTCTTTAACGATACCTTTAATGATTGTGCCTTTATCATTCTCAGTCACATATTGAGAAAAAGGATCTTCTTCTAGCTGTTTAACACCTAGAGAAATACGCTCACGCTCTGGATCGATTGCCAAGATAACAGTTTCGATCTCATCACCTTTCTTGTATGCACGAACGGCGTCTTCGCCTGCTTCGTTCCAAGAAATATCAGACAAGTGAACCAAACCATCGATACCACCATCCAAACCAATGAAAATACCAAAATCAGTAATTGATTTGATCTTGCCAGAGATTTTTGCACCTTTGGCGTAATCTTTACCAAATGCATCCCAAGGGTTTTCTTGGCATTGTTTAACACCAAGAGAAATACGACGACGCTCTTCATCAATATCAAGAACCATCACTTCGATTTCATCACCTAGGTCAACAACTTTAGATGGGTGAATGTTTTTGTTAGTCCAATCCATTTCAGAAACGTGAACAAGACCTTCAACGCCTTCTTCGAGTTCTGCAAAGCAACCGTAATCTGTAAGGTTGGTGACTTTAGCAACAACACGAGTACCTTCTGGGTAACGGTTGGTGATCTTGATCCACGGATCTTCACCCAATTGCTTAAGACCAAGAGAAACACGATTACGCTCACGATCAAACTTAAGTACTTTAACGTCGATTTCATCACCAACATTAACGATTTCGCCAGGATGCTTGATGCGTTTCCACGCCATATCAGTGATATGAAGAAGACCGTCAACACCACCCAAGTCAACGAAAGCACCGTAATCAGTAAGGTTTTTAACGATACCTTTAACAGCCATACCTTCTTGAAGGTTAGCTAATAGCTCATCACGCTCTTCTGTGTTTGATTGCTCAAGAACAGCACGACGCGAAACTACAACGTTGTTTCGTTTTTGATCTAATTTGATTACTTTAAAATCTAGCTCTTTACCTTCAAGATGAGTCGTCTCTCTAACAGGACGTACGTCAACTAGTGAACCAGGTAAGAACGCTCGGATACCAGCGACATCAACAGTGAAACCACCTTTGACCTTACCGCTGATAATACCTTTAATAACTTCATCTGCTTTATTAGCTGTTTCAAGGACTTTCCAAGATTCTGCACGTTTCGCTTTTTCACGAGACAGACGCGTTTCACCGAAACCGTCTTCAACAGATTCAAGAGCTACTTGAACTTCATCGCCAATATTTAGATTAATTTGACCATTGTCGTCAAAAAATTGTTCAGCAGGAATAACACCTTCAGATTTCAGGCCTGCGTGAACAGTGACCCAATCTTTATCAATGTCGATGATTACGCCGGTTACGATTGAACCAGGAACCATTTCGGTTGTTTTTAAACTTTCTTCAAAGAGTTCTGCAAAGCTTTCGCTCATGTTTATACCTTTAAGGATGACAGCACAGATCCACTTAGCCGCGGGATTATATAGTTGCTACTTTAAATCACTCGCAAACCTAGTCGAACCGTTCTTCCGTACAGCCAGATTGCACGGGCTTATTACACAAAACACTAGTCACTGGATTCTGGCACCAGTACCTAACGCATAAAAATCGGTCTCTAAAAAGAGTTCTTTCTACCTTCTATATAAGGAGGATAAGGAAGGATGAGATTAACGCTGGCAGGAATCTATATAAGCTATCGCTTTTGCCAAGACTTCATCTATTGATAGCCCAGAGCTATCTAATATCATCGCATCATTAGCTGGTTTTAGCGGCGAACTAGCTCTATTGCTATCGCGCTCATCACGAGCCTGGATGTCCTTTAATAGGGCGCGCAGACTAACAGATTCGCCCTTTTCCAGCAACTGCTTATAACGACGATCCGCGCGCTCTTTTGCACTCGCTGTCAAAAAGATCTTCGCGCTAGCTTCAGGGAAAATTGTCGTCCCCATATCTCGCCCGTCAGCTACAAGACCTGGTGACGCTTTAAAGCTCTTCTGTAACATCAATAGTGCTTCACGCACTTTGGGTTGTGCCGCAACAATGGAAGCGCCAATACCAATATTTTCTTTACGAATATCATCGGTAACATCTTCTTTCGACAGAAGTACTTTGACCCTTGAACCATCCGTCTCAAACTCTATCTCTAGCGACTGGGCCAATTTGGCCACAGCGGCTTCATTCTCCCAATCAACACCCTTTTTCTCAGACGCCAATGCTGTTAAGCGATATAAAGCGCCACTATCTAATAGATGATAGCCGTAATGCTTCGCGACGAGCTGGCAAATAGTGCCTTTTCCAGCACCGCTTGGGCCATCGATGGTAATAACTGGGATCATGCGTTGTTTCCACTTCAGAATTGTTGATGCTTTAAAAAAGGTTTTAAGAACGAAACTAATAGCTAAACTAAAAGCTAAATAAATTTAAGTGACTCATTAATCTCACGGCATACATTAGCAGGATCAGTAGAACCCGTGATAGGACGTCCCATCACAAGATAATCACTCCCCGCCTCTATGGCTTTTACTGGAGTCATTACACGTTGTTGATCATTTGTATCCGCGCCTTCTGGACGAATACCCGGCGTCACTAAGACAAAATCATCCCCGCACATTTTTTTCAGAACACTCGCTTCTTGAGCCGAACAGACAACGCCATCGAGACCACTGTCTTTCGCAAGCTTAGCTAAGTGTTTTACTTGTTCTTCCGGTGTTTTTTGAATGTCTAATTCCAATAAATCTTCTTCTGACATACTGGTCAACACTGTCACGCCAATGAGCAGCGGTGGTTTTTCAAAATTTTCTAACGCTTTTTTTGCCGCTTTCATCATTTTACTGCCGCCACTCGCATGAACGTTGACCATCCAAACACCTAATCGAGCTGCTGCTGCAACGGCTTTTGCGACCGTGTTGGGAATGTCGTGATATTTAAGATCAAGAAAAACGTCAAATTTTTGAGCCACTAGCGCTTTTACTAGCTCTGGCCCACCTACGGCGAAGAGTTCTTTACCGACCTTCAATCGAACGTCTTCAGGTTTCAATTGTTTGACGAAAGTTAAACAATCTTCTGCTTTTGCAAAATCACAAGCAACAACGAGGCGAGAACCTATAATTTTTTTATTCAAGAGTTTTTCCTAACTGATTTCCATTACAATCTAAATAATTTGATGGGGGTAAAATTAGCGCTATTGTAAAGTTTTCGTCCCAATAACAACAGTATTTTACTTTAGTGTCTGCTTAATAAGCTTTAGTATCTCCTCCCACAAATAAATCGAATAAAACGTAGCAAGTAAAAAGGACTTACCGTGAACGCTCATTTGAAAATCAGTATCCTCTCTGTTTGCATCTTCTCTTTCTTCAGTCCTTTAAATAGCGCTGCTAATGAAAATGATAAAAATAAAAAAGAAAAGGAAGATATTGACGAACTCATTATCTCTGGTGAAAAAACCGCGTCAACAACCGACATACGTCCAGATACAGAATTATTATTAAATGTTGCTGGTGCGGGGTTCGATCCTCTTGCTGCTATTCTCAGCTTACCCGGTGTTACCTTCGCCAGTGATTACAGCAGTGAACCTGCTGTTCGTGGTTCTGCGCCAGATGATAACGGCTACTATGTGGATTTTATTCCGGCTCGATATGTATTTCATATTTTCGGCCACAGTATTTTCAATCACAATCTCATTCATTCTTTTGATTTATATCCTGCGGCTTTTTCTAGCCAATACAGTAATGCGACGGGCGCTATCATCGATGTCGCTCTTCGTGATCCAAAACAACAACCATTCACAACAACAATCGATGCGAGTTTCATTGGTACTGGCGCATTAATAGAAAGTCGAATTACTGATAACCAAGCGTTTTATATGTCTTATCGACGAAGCCTTATCGATCTATTCATACAAGATGAAGAAGACATTGAAGATGAAGACTCCGGTGTTGATATCGATCAAATTCCTATTTCTGACGACTACCAAATGAAATACACGTGGGATGTTAACGCTAGACATCGTTTAACCGCTTTAGCAACTGGTGCAAGTGATGAAGTTGCAGCTACATTTCAAGAAAGTTCTAACTTGGCTTTGACTGATCCTGATTTTACTGGAGCCGCCAGTGTTGATACGAGCTTTGACAGCCAAGGACTTGCTTGGAATTGGAATTCAAAAACTAACAGACACAATTCAAAATTAATTTTAACTCACACAAGTGATGCGGATGATATCAGCTATGGGACAGGACAATTTCTTGATGTAACAACTGATCGATTGATGGTTAGAGGGCATTATGATTTACAGCTAGGCAACAAACACACACTGACTTTTGGCGGTAGTGTCGAAGAAACAGAATACAATCTTCAGTTGAATGCAAAAATCCCTCCCTGTACGAGCCTCGATACCTATTGCCCAACTATTGATGTACCCCTGCTGACATTTAAAACCGAGTTTGATGTAAAAACATCAATCGCCTATTTAGAAGATCAGTGGCAGATCGCAGACTCATTTTATCTTCGCAGTGGAATTCATTATTTAACCGATGACTATTTGAATCATTCTGATGCGGAACCCAGAATCCGACTTGAGTATGAGCCATCAGAAAACTGGCAATTGTATTTAGCCTACGGGCATTATTCGCAATTACCACAACCGGAAGAAATTTCGCCGAATATTGGAAGCCAAAATCTTGAATATATTCAATCAACACATAGTGTCTTTGGCTTAAAGCAATATTTTGGAAACGAATGGTCTTGGCAAGTTGATTTGTATTACAAAGAATTAGACAAACTACCCTTGGCGAACGCAGTAAGCCGCTATACGAATGATGCCAGCGGCTTAGCCTATGGTATGGAAGTTTTAATTAATAAAAAATTAACGGACAGTTTTTATGGTTGGCTTGCGGTGAGCCTTTCACATACCGAACGAAAAAATGATTTGACAAATGAAACAAGCGAATTTGCTTACGACAAACCCGTCATCATTAATTTAGTGGGCAATTATAAATTAACAGAAAATATAATCTTCGGGATTAAATGGTCGATTCAAAGCGGCTCACTCTACACACCGATTATAGATACAAGTCCCAACATCAACGACCCAACTATTTTGGAACCCGTCTACGGAGAATTAAACAGTGAACGTCATTCCATTTACCATCGTTTAGATTTACGTGCTGAATACACTAAAACAACCAGCTTTGGGTTTATGAGCACTTTTATTGATGTGTTAAATGCCTACAACGCAAAAAACATTCAAGGATATAGTTATGCCCCTAATGGAAACAATACTATTGGCTCAACACCTGACGGATACGGGTCCAATGTCCCGGTGACTCGCTCAGAAGGACTCGGATTTTTCCCATCAATTGGATTCAAAATTCAATTTTAATTTTAATTTTAATTCATCAATAAAAAATAAAAAGCCCCAAGCTTACATAAAAACAAGCTTGGGGCTTTTATTCACTTCAAAGGCTACAGTACAATTCTATCCGCATTCGCTTTTAAAGTAGCTTCGCCAATACCTTTCACTTCCATCAATTGCTCTTTAGAAGTAAATGGGCCATTGGCACTTCTCCACTCAACAATGGCTGCCGCTTTCTTTTCACCAATTTGATGAAGTGCATCAGCTAACGCATCTGCATCCGCGCTATTAATATTAATTTTCCCAACGGCAACTGCTGCGGAAGAAGCCTGCTGTGAAGCTGACTGACCTTCTGCAAAAACTGTCATTGAAGCAAAGGTTAATACCAACATTGTTAATAATGAAACTACCTGTTTCATAAAACTATCTCCTTATAGTTAATGGAATTGCGCTCAACCTTGAGCGCGGAATAACAATATCCAATTTTTCTAAACTAATCTATTAGCCAGATTCTTATTTGGCTGTGGGATTTATCTTAACTAACGTAGGAGATTGACAACAAAATTTATCAAGGCATTTCTAAAGAAAGAATTCAAAAACTAGTAAAGAAAATAAATACCTCTAAAGACACAAAAAAGTCGGCTTTAGATTTTACTAAAGCCGACTTCTTCATTTTCAAGTAGTTCTTTAAAACGTAGGAGAAACTTATTTTTTGTCGCTTAGCTTATTAAGTACTTCAGCTAAGCTTAGATCACCCCAATGTGGATAATATTTTTCAATTAAAGCCTTTAGCTCCAACTCAAACGGCGTAGTTTCACCTGAATCCAAAATTGAATTTGCTGATGCAGAGAGAACGTCTTCAACCATCCCTGCGCCTACAGTAATATTTGAAATACGATCAATAATAATAAAAGCGCCAGTTGCACGATTGTTTTTGTATGGATCTAAAGCAACGGATTGACTGAGACTGACAGTTGCCAAAGCAATATCATTCAATTTAAGCGTATCAACATCGCGATGTTCTTGCGTATTCACATCGATTTGATGTGAGACATTACTGACAACACCTGTCGTATACTTACTCGCAAATTTAAAACCATATTGATGCCCTGGTTTTAACTCTTGCTCTGCCATCCAAACAATATGAGCATTAAAATGATTCGAGTGGTCTACCTTTTTGTCAGACGCCAACACAATCGTGTCGCCACGACTAATATCAATTTCATCATTTAACGTTAGTGTCACCGCCTGACCAACAAATGCCGATTCTAAATCACCATCATAAGTCACTATAGATTTGACGCTACTTGTTTTGTTCGACGGCAAGACTTTAATTTCATCACCGACTTTAACAATTCCAGATGCAACGGTGCCGCAAAAACCACGAAAATCAAGATTTGGGCGATTGACGTATTGAACAGGAAAGCGGAAATCTGCGAAATTTTTATCTCCAGCAATCTCGACGGTTTCCAAACTTTCCATCAGAGTCTTGCCTTTATACCAAGGCGTATTCTCACTGTGAGATACCACGTTATCCCCATCTAACGCAGATAAAGGCACAAATTGAATATCAGGAATATTAAGATTTTCTGCAAAATCTTCGTAATCTGATTTGATTGAATTATAAGTTTCCTCAGAAAACTTCACTAAATCCATTTTATTAATGGCGACAACAACATGCTTGATGCCTAACAAGCTTGCAATATAACTGTGGCGACGAGTTTGTGTCATGACACCATGACGAGCATCAATCAAAATAATTGCAAGATCACACGTCGAAGCTCCGGTTGCCATGTTGCGCGTGTATTGCTCATGTCCAGGTGTATCCGCAATGATAAATTTTCTTTTAGATGTCGAAAAATACCGATAAGCGACATCAATTGTGATGCCCTGCTCTCGCTCTGCCTGCAAACCATCAACCAACAATGCCAAATCAATTTTCTCACCGGTTGTGCCATGTTTTGTGTTATCAGATCTAACTGCTTCAAGTTGATCTTCATAGATCATTTTAGAGTCGTGCAACAACCTGCCGATAAGCGTACTTTTACCGTCATCAACACTACCGCAAGTTAAAAATCGCAGTAATTCTTTTTGCTCGTGCTCTTTTAAGTAGGATTCAATATCCGTTTCAATTAAATCTGATTGGTGTGACATAAAATTTTCTCTGTGTGCTTGTCTTTCTGTCTACTCGACACGAAATCAAGCCGCTCTCTAAAAATGAATTTATATTTTCAAACTCAATCAAAAGCTAGAAATAACCTTCTTGCTTTTTCTTTTCCATCGACCCAGAACTATCATGATCGATCACGCGACCTTGTCGCTCAGAAGTTTTTGTTAACAACATTTCTTGAATGATTTCCGGCAACGTTGTTGCCGTAGACTCAACAGCACCTGTTAACGGGTAACAACCTAATGTTCTAAATCGCACCATTTTTTCTTGAGGTTTTTCGCCTTCATCTAACGGCATTCTGTCATCATCAACTTTAATCAAAACGCCATCGCGCTCGACAACAGGTCGCTTAGCTGCAAAATATAAAGGAACAATAGGAATGCTTTCTAAATAGATGTATTGCCAGATATCCAACTCAGTCCAGTTAGACAATGGGAACACTCGAATGCTTTCGCCCTTATCAACGCGGCCGTTATAAATATCCCACAACTCAGGTCGTTGATTTTTTGGATCCCAACGGTGATTTTTGTCGCGAAAAGAATACACACGTTCTTTTGCTCGTGATTTTTCTTCATCACGTCGAGCGCCACCAAATGCTGCATCAAACCCATATTTATCCAGCGCTTGCTTGAGACCTTGAGTTTTCATTATGTCAGTGTGTTTTGCACTACCATGAGAGAAAGGTCCAACACCCATCTCCACACCTTCTTGATTGGTATGAATGATTAAATCGAGACCAAGTTTTTTCACTTGATTGTCTCTAAACTCAATCATCTCCCGGAACTTCCATGTGGTGTCGACATGCATCAAAGGAAAAGGTGGCTTGCCTGGAGCAAATGCCTTCATTGCAAGATGCAACATCACGGCAGAATCTTTGCCTACAGAATAAAGCATCACAGGATTATCAAACTCAGCGGCAACTTCACGAATAATGTGAATGCTTTCAGCCTCGAGCTGTTTTAGATGGGTCAATTGATAAGATTCAGACATGGATAGCTGGCTCGTCTATGTTCATTATTTTGATACGGGAATTTTGGAAGAGCAAATTATAAGAAATTTACTCTTCGTAATTAACTAGTTTTTTCTTCTAAGCTTATACCAGCTGTTCTGGCTAGCTCTACAAAACCGGGGAATGATGTTGCCACATTTGCACAATTATTGATGGTAATTGGCGATGAAGCACGTAAAGCTGCGACAGTGAACGCCATTGCGATACGGTGATCATCATGGCTTTCCACTGTACCGCCACCAATCTCACTCCCTTCGATGACCATTCCATCTTCTGTAGGAATTGCATGGACGCCTAACGCTTGAAGTCCATCGGCCATCACTTGAATACGATCGCTTTCTTTAACGCGTAATTCTTCAGCGCCAGTTAAGCGAGTCGTTCCTTTTGCACAAGCGGCTGCAATAAATAAAACAGGGAATTCATCAATGGCCAAGGGAACCTGCTCAGGTGGAATATCAATCCCTTGTAATTCTGAATAACGGATTCTTATATCAGCTACCGGCTCTCCGCCAACAACGCGCTTATTTGAAAAGCCAACATTAGCGCCCATCAATCGTAAAATCTGAAGAATACCAGTACGAGTCGGATTGATTCCCACATGAGTTAATGTCACATCAGAACCAGGAGAAATTGCCGCCGCCACCATAAAAAATGCTGCTGACGAAATGTCTGCAGGCACTTCAATATCGGTTGCCGTTAATTTTCCACCGCCTTGTAACGTCGCAACATCACCATTTGTTTTAACATCATAACCAAAACCGCGAAGCATTCGTTCTGTGTGATCGCGAGTAACAGCGGGCTCTTTGACTTTTGTTTCGCCTTTTGCATACAAACCTGCCAATAAAACAGCAGATTTTACTTGGGCACTTGCCATCGGTAATGTGTAATCAATGCCTTCTAACGAACAACCGCCTTTAATATGTAGTGGTGGTTTCCCTTCGTTGGCTTTACCCTCACCGGAGCTAGTCGTTATTTGAGCGCCCATCTCACCCAATGGATTTGAAACTCGTTTCATAGGGCGCTTGGAAAGCGATGCATCACCTGTTAATTCTGTATCAAAAGCTTGTCCGGCTAATAAACCCGCTAACAATCTCATCGATGTTCCGGAATTTCCGAGATATAGCGGTCCCGGTGGCTTTTTCAAACCATGTAAACCAACGCCGTGAATTTTAACTTCACCATTTTTTGGTCCATCAATGACGACACCCATATCGCGAAACGCTTGAAGTGTCGCGAGTGCATCTTCACCTTCTAAGAAGCCGCTAACATTGGTAACGCCTTCTGCTAAAGAGCCCAACATGATCGAACGATGCGAAATCGATTTATCACCTGGCACACGTAACTCACCAGTAATTTTTCCACCAGGCTGAACAGTGCAAATAACGTTTTTATTTTCAGTAGACATAAATGCTTTCTTGTTTAGGCGAGAAACAAAACTATCTCGCGCTGCTTTTGATCGAGTAAAGACACCAAGTAAAAACTCACTGTCTTTTTGTTCTATTGCTTGGCGTAAACCTTCTAAATTTTTTGAAAAAAGATCAATCGATTTTAAAATACTGTCCGAGTTTGCCAACATAATATCGTGCCACATCCGCGGATCACTCGATGCTATTCTCGTAAAATCTTTGAAACCACCAGCCGCATATCGAAAGATATTTTCATTTTCTGTATCGTTCGCGAGCGTATCCACCAAGGAGTAAGCAATTACGTGAGGCAAATGACTGGTCGCCGCCAATACATCGTCATGCTCTTCGACCGGCATCAACAAGACTTCGGCACCTAGCTTTTGCCACATCGTTTTAACACGTGCGAGATGATCAGCACCTGTATTATTTGATGGCGTTAAAATAACTCGACGATCTTGATATAAATTTGGATTAGCGGCAGCCACCCCGCTTTTTTCAGATCCAGCTATCGGATGCCCTAAGACTAACTGGGGAGGCAGCTCGCCATAGGCTTCCACCGCGGCAGAAAGCACACTGCCTTTTACGCTCGCGCAATCTGTAATAGTGACATCAGGAGAAACTACTTTAGAAATACTTTTTAAAATAGATGCTGTCGTTAACGTTGGGACCGCGATGCAAATAACATCATCCTTACCCAACTGATCGGCTATCTCTACAATATCCGAATAGGCTTCATCAGCAAGATTCATTTTCAATGCTTGCTGACGAGTTGACTCCGAACGTGCGATTGCAATAACAGAACGACACGCCATAGAACGACGCAAGCCGGCAGCAACGCTGGCGCCAATCAAACCAAAACCAACAATAACGAGTTTATTGATCACGATAATAGAATCTATGGAGTTGTCTTTTAGTTAAAATCAAGACGCTTAAAGCACGGCTTTCGGATATGAACCTAATATTTTTAAATCAGATGCTTTTTCACGAATTTGATTTAAAGCCGCACTTACATTTTCGTCGTCAATATGGCCTTTGAAATCGATAAAGAACACATAATTCCATTTACCACTTTTCGAAGGACGAGTTTCTACGCTCGTCAAATCCACATTGTTTTTATGAAAAGGCTCTAGCAAATTATGTAAAGCACCGGGTTCGTTATGCATTGAGATCACAACAGACGTTTTATCAGTTCCACTAACAGGCACTGATTGATTACCAATTATCAAAAAACGTGTTGAGTTGTCGGGATTATCTTCAATTTTTTCAGAAAGAATTTTTAGATCATACAAATCAGCAGCCATTTCACCCGCAATAGCAGCCGCATTCCATTCTCCTTTCAAACGTTTCGCCGCCTCTGCATTACTGTTAACAGCGATACGTTCTGCTTTTGGATAATGTGAATCTAACCACTTACGACATTGCGCTAATGATTGTGAATGAGAATAAATTCGACTAATCGAATCTGTTTTTGTTACATCCGAAACTAATAAATTTTGATGAATTCGCAATGCCACTTCACCACATATTTTTAGATTCGAATTCAAAAATACATCAAGCGTATGATTAACGACACCTTCTGATGAATTTTCAACAGGAACTACACCAAACTCAACGGCTCCCGCTTCAACCTCACGAAAAACTTCATCAATAGCCGACATCGGAACGCTAATGGCTGAACGACCGAAATGTTTTAACGCTGCTTGCTGAGTAAAAGTGCCTTCTGGTCCCAAAAAAGCAACGCGAATGGGATGCTCTAATGCCAAACATGCAGACATTATTTCACGAAATAAACGAGCCATTTCTTCATTTGACAGTGGGCCTTTATTTGATTCCATTACTTTTCGTAAAACCTGAGCTTCACGCTCTGGGCGATAATACTGTATATCTGCTTCGCCGTTAGATTTTTTTACAATCGCAACATCTTGAGCGCACTGTGCTCTTTCGCTAATAAGACGACTAATATCTGAATCAATAACGTCAATTTTTTCGCGAAGAGCGACGAGCTCTTTATCTTGAGTCTCAGGGGAAATCTGTGGGCCTGTCATGATACGCTTACATTCCGAGATTGAACGTTTTTACGGGGAAACAAACTCAAACAAGTAAAAACGTATTGTTAAACATGTACTTTACTCGACCAATAATTATATTTTTTTGGTCAAACAAAAATTTAAAACCATACAAATAAAAGATCAAATAAAAAGAGCTACCGACTTTAGACAACAAAGGCAGTTATAGCTCTTTTTTATGTTTTTCTTATAACAAAAATTTAAATTAAAAGTGAGTAAAGATCCTTAAATTGAAAAGCCAATATGGCAATCAAGACCAACAAAAATTAATCTTCTTCAGTTGATTCTGCTTCCAACTCTTCGTCATCGTCACTTTCTTCAATTCGCTCAACACCGACTAAGTGCTCACCTGGTTTCACTTTAATTAATCGAACGCCTTGCGTGTTTCTTCCAAGTACTGAGACTTCATCAACACGAGTTCGAACCATAGTGCCTTGATCAGAAATTAACATAATTTCTTCGCCATCAAGTACTTGCACTGCTCCGACTAGATCGCCATTTCTTTCAGTGGTTTGCATAGCTATCACACCTTGAGAACCTCGACCTTTAGCAGTGTATTCTTCAACATCGGTTCGTTTTCCATAGCCGTTTTCACTGACAGACAATACTTTTCCGCCATCTTCAGGAATAACCATGGAAATTAATTGCTGGCCCTCTTTTAAACGGATACCACGAACACCACGCGAAGTTCGGCCCATCGCTCGGACTTCTTGCTCTTTAAATCGAGCCGCCTTACCAGCAGAACTAAATAAAATAATATCTTGCTCTCCATCGGTGACAGCAGTACTCACCAAGCTATTGCCTTCATCTAACTCAATCGCGCGAAGACCTGTACTACGTGGACGAGCAAATTGTGTAAGTGCCGTTTTCTTCACCGTACCGTTTGCTGTTGCCATGAAAATATAATGATCATCATCATATTCTTGGACCGGCAGAATCGATGTAATTCTTTCGGCTTCTTCTAACGGCAAAAGATTAATCATTGGGCGACCCCGAGCTTGTCGTCCAGCTACTGGGATTTGGTACACTTTTAGCCAATACACTTTACCCAAGTTACTAAAGCACAAAATAGTAGCGTGGGTACTAGCAATTAATAAATGCTCAACAAAATCTTCATCTTTAACCGCTGTTGCTGCTTTACCAGTACCACCTCGACGTTGAGCTTGATAGTCAGATAACGGTTGCGTTTTCGCATAACCACCGTGAGAGATTGTGACAACACGATCTTCTTCTGTGATCAAATCTTCAGTTGTTAAATCACTTTGTGATTCACAGATTTCTGTACGACGCTCATCACCATATTCTTTAACAATCGCTTCTAGCTCTTCACGGATCACTTCCATCAACCTTATAGGGTTAGAAAGAATGGCCATGTATTCGGCTATTTGCTCTAATTTTTCGTCATACTCAGAAAGTAACTTATCGTGCTCCATCCCAGTTAGACGATGTAAACGTAACTCAAGAATTGATTGCGCTTGAACAGGAGATAAAAAGTATTGATCGCCTCGCAAACCAAATTGCTCAGGCAAATCATCTGGACGGCAAACACTATCACCTGTTTCGCTTTTTGCGCGATCCAAGAACTGTCCTACATCAGATAGGTTCCATCCACGCGCTAGCAATGCTTCTTTTGCATCAGCAGGAGTGGGCGATGATTTAATTAATTCAATCACCAAATCGATATTTGCTATCGCAATGGCTAGACCTTCTAAGATATGGCCACGATCACGTGCTTTTCTCAGTAAATAAACGGTTCGACGTGTGACAACTTCACGACGATGACGAACAAAGTATTCAAGAAGTTCTTTAAGATTGAGTGTTCGAGGTTGATTGTCAACGAGAGCAACAATGTTGATACCAAAGACACTTTGCAAAGCAGTTTGCGAATACAAGTTATTTAAAACCACGTCTCCGCTTTCGCCACGCTTTAACTCAATAACAACTCGTAAACCATCTTTATCTGATTCATCTCGAAGTTCAGAAATTCCTTCGATTTTTTTCTCTTTTACCAACTCGGCAATACGTTCGATTAAACGTGCTTTATTTAATTGGTAAGGAATTTCATGAATAATAATCGTTTCACGGCTTGTCTTTTCATCGACTATCACTTCGGCTTTGGCGCGAACATAAATTCGGCCACGGCCTGTCCGATACGCCTGAACAATACCAGCACGACCATTAATAATCGCTGCCGTTGGGAAATCTGGCCCTGGAATAAATTCCATCAGCTCGTCAATGGTAATGTCTTCGTTATCGATCAACGCCAAACAACCATTGATAACTTCTGTTAAATTATGAGGAGGTATATTTGTCGCCATACCAACAGCGATACCTGATGACCCATTCACTAATAGAGTAGGAACACGTGTTGGTAATACATCAGGGATTTGTTCTTGCCCGTCATAGTTATCAACAAAATCGACTGTTTCTTTGTCGAGATCCGCTAATAACTCATGGGTGATTTTTTTCATGCGTATTTCGGTATAACGCATTGCAGCCGCTCTATCGCCATCGATAGAACCGAAGTTGCCTTGTCCGTCGACGAGCATGTAACGCATTGAGAAAGGTTGTGCTAATCGAACAATGGCATCATAAACAGCGGAATCACCATGAGGATGGTATTTACCGATAACGTCACCGACTACACGAGCCGATTTCTTATAGGATTTATTCCAGTCGTTATTAAGTTCGCTCATCGCAAATAAAACACGGCGATGAACTGGTTTAAGGCCATCACGAACATCTGGTAGCGCCCGGCCAACAATTACGCTCATCGCATAATCGAGATAGGACTGCTTGAGTTCGTCTTCAATATTTCGCGTGAAAATTTCTTTTGCTATATCGTCGCCCATAGACTGCGGCTTTCCCTTTATCGGTTTTTATTGTGATAGCTTGGAGTGCATTATAAAAAAGTATGAGAAACGATCCAACATCAGTGCTGCTGTGATCTACCAGTCATGCCTACCCGTATTTCCAGCTTCAATTTCTAGCTATAATCTACCAATAAGCTATCTGATCATCGTCCCATAATCCCCTCGCACCCCGCGCAGAAATTAAGCGAGGGATATTACCACAAAAGCCAGAGATAGACACTTCTTAGACTGTAACTGTTAGCCAATACCGGTATACTTTCGCCGGCTCGTTATTTACGAGGAAGAACGAGAGAGGCTCACAGAACCTTTTATGTATTTTACGCGATAATATTAAGTTTTTTGGCCGCTTCAAGATAATGTTTTAGACCTTTTAAAGCAGTACTAAGTATCAAATAACACCGACTACCACTTAATTTTAAGATTCCTAGATTTATGACGACAACAGAGACTGCACCGAGCTCTATAGATCTTCTCATCAATGCAAAATGGATAATCCCTGTTATCCCTGAAGATGCTGTATTTGAGAATTGCGCCATTGCGGTCAAAAACAAGAAAGTTGTCGCCATCATTCCACAAGCTGAAGCTGGCAAACGGTTTTCAGATATAAAAGAAGTTAGAAACCTTAATAACCACATAGTTATGCCAGGGCTAATTAATGCTCACGGCCATTTAGCGATGAGTTTACTGCGTGGATTTGCCGATGACCTACCACTGCAAGAATGGCTTGAAGACCACATTTGGCCAGCAGAAGGTCAATGGGTAAGCGAGCAATTTGTGTATGAGGGAACCCAATTAGCTATGGCGGAGATGATTCGCAGCGGAACGACCTGTTTCTCGGATATGTACTTTTTCCCGGACCAAGCTGCAAAAGCAGCTCAACATACTGGCATGAGAGCTCAAATTGCGGCTCCTGTTTTGGATTTCCCTACTCCTTGGGCAGAAGATGCTGACGAATATATCTCTAAAGCACTAGATGTTCACGATGGTTTCCGAACTAGTAGCTTAATCACTATTGGGTTTGGTCCTCACTCCCCCTATACCGTGTCTGACCAACCCCTACAGCGAATCGCCACTCTTGCACCAGAATTACAAACACCCGTACAAATTCATCTTCACGAGACTGAATACGAAGTGACAGATGCATTTGAAAAAAGTGGCAAAAGACCGATTGAAAGATTACATGAACTGAATTTTCTTTCCCCACTGGTTCAATGTGTTCACCTCACGCAAGTAGAAGACTCCGACATTGAGATTTTGAAGCAAACAGGTGCCCACGTTATTCATTGCCCCGAATCAAATCTAAAATTAGCCAGTGGCTTTTGTCCTATCACTCAGTTATTAGATGCAGGCATCAATGTCGCGCTCGGAACAGATGGAGCTGCAAGCAATAATGATTTGAATTTATTCAGTGAGATGAAAACGGCTGCTTTGTTGGCGAAAGGTACCAGTAAAAATGCAGCTGCTATTAATGCGCATCAAGCTTTACAACTGGCGACAATTAATGGAGCAAAAGCACTCGGACTTGAAGATATCACCGGGAGTTTGGAAGTTGGAAAAGCAGCGGATATCACAGCGATTGAGATAGACACTATAGAATCAATGCCACTGTTCAATCCTGTTTCTCATATCGTTTACACCAATGCCTCTAAAAATGTAACAGATGTTTGGGTTGACGGAAAACAACTATTAAAAGATAAACAGTTAATCACTTTAAACGAAATTGAAATATTACATCACGCGAAAAACTGGCAAGAAAAGATAAATCAAAACTAATAAAAACAAAGCTGTCATTTTTTTGATAAACACTATTTTTATATTTAAAAGAAACTATTTATGCAAAACGTCGACGCATCAGAAATTGCAAAGTTCGAAGCTCTCGCTAGCCGTTGGTGGGATAAAAACAGTGAATTTAAACCACTACATGAAATCAATCCGCTTCGCTGCAACTATATCGATTTACACTCTCCCGTTGCAGAAACAACGTTACTTGATGTGGGTTGTGGCGGCGGGCTTATCTGTGAAGGTTTAGCACAACGCGGAGCAACCGTAACCGGAATTGATATGGGCGAAGCGCCGTTATCCGTAGCAAAACTTCATGCCTTAGAAAGTAAGCTCGACATTAATTACCGACAAATTACAGCCGAAGAATTAGCGGAAGAGCAACCTGAGCAATATGATGTGGTAACTTGTTTAGAAATGTTAGAACACGTTCCCGACCCTAGCACAGTAGTCAAAGCATGCATGGAATTAACCAAACCTGGTGGGCATGTGTATTTTTCTACGATTAGCCGCAATCCCAAAGCTTACGTATTTGCCATCTTAGGTGCAGAATATATTTTAAACATGCTACCTAAAGGCACCCATGATTACGCTAAATTTATTAAACCCTCTGAACTGGGCCAATGGATTCGCGAAGCTGGCTTAGAGCTTCAACACATGACGGGACTGACTTATAACCCACTCACAAAGCAGTACAAACTAAACCCGAAAGATGTCAGCGTGAACTATATGATCCACGCTCAAAAACCTAACGAATAATTTTTCCAACGCTGTCACACCTATTATTTGAAAATAAGACTAATTATTAATTACCGCGCTCACTATTAACCACAGAACCAAATATGAATCTTAAAGCTGTATTGTTTGATCTCGACGGAACACTGCTAGACACCGCACCGGATTTTGTCACTACTGTTAATCGTTTAATGGCAGAAGAAAATTTACCTGATGTGCCTGCAGAAAGAACAAGAAAGACTGTTTCAAATGGCGCTAGAGCATTAGTTAATATGGCTTTTGGAATAGGGTTTGAAGAGCCCGGCTTTGATCGCTTACATAAACGCTTACTTGAAATTTATACAGAGCAGCTCGCCGTCGATACAATCCCCTTTCCTGGAATACAAGACGTTTTAAGCTTTCTTGGTGATAACAAGATCCCATGGGGCATTGTCACCAACAAATCGATTACCTATACACAGCCCATTTTAAATGCACTGGCTTTTAATCCTGCGCCTCAAAGTGTTATTTGTCCTGATCATGTCGAAAAAAACAAGCCCGACCCTGAATCATTATTTTTAGCGTGCAAGCAATTAAATTGCCAAACTGAAGAAATTATTTATATCGGCGATCATAAACGTGACATCATTTGCGGACAACGAGCTGGAAGTAAAACCATTGCAGCCGTTTATGGATATGTACCCGAAGGCGACAATCCGGTCGATTGGAATGCAGATTATATTGTAGATTCAGCTCATGGTATCTTGCCGATTATTAAAAAGTATTTAGACTGATAAACAACATAAGATAAAAAACTCACAAACTCATCATTTAAGATTAATTCACATGCCTAATATTAGCGAAAGCAAAGAACTTTTGAACTACTCCCCCACTAACGACGCATTAAAAGGAAAGATCATAGCCGTAACCGGTGCAGGTGATGGTATCGGTAAAGTGGCTGCACTGACTTATGCGGAACACGGTGCAACAGTTATCTTACTTGGAAGAACCGTTCAAAAGCTCGAAGCTGTTTATGATGAAATTGAGTCTAAAGGTTTTCCTCAAGCTGCAATTTACCCTATTAACTTTGAAGGTGCTGAAGAAAAAGATTACGAAGAAATGTCAGCCGCTTTACAGAAAGTGTTTAGCCATCTGGATGGAATATTGCACAACGCCAGTAGTCTTGGCCCACGAACGCCATTAAGTCACTACAACGCAGACGCGTGGAATCGTATTCTACAAGTCAATTGCACCGCTCCGTTTTTAATGACAAAAGCATTGTTGCCCTTGCTAGAAAAATCAGAAAATGCCTCACTAGTATTCACCGGCTCTTCTGTGGGTTACAAAGGTCGAGCCTTCTGGGGAGCCTACGCAGTGAGTAAAGCGGCAACAGAAAATATAATGGAAATTCTTACAGAAGAATTAGCAGATACAACTCCTATTCGTGTTAACAGCATAAACCCTGGCGCAACTCGCACAAAAATGCGAGCCGATGCCTACCCAGGAGAAAATCCTAACACGCTGAAAAAACCAGAAGCCATTATGCCAATGTATTTATATCTCATGAGTGACGATAGTATTGGTGTATCAGGTAAGCAGTTTCAAGCACAACCAAAATAATCTACCCACCTCAGAAACGAAAATAAAATAAAACCAAATCAAAAAAAAGCCCGGAGAGTATCCGGGCTAAACAGTTAGTGTATTCTTTTTTTGCTATCGTTCTTGATAGGACTTAACCTGTGACTGTCTTTGTTCGTATCTTTGCATCATAAAATTGGTGAGGTATGGCCAGGGTGCAAACCAGATAAAATTGAAGCTCTTGAAATTACTTTTGGTAATCTTAAAGTCATTACAGGACATCTAAACAAAGATATCACTGGAAATATCTAAGGCTACTACTGCCGCCCTGCCATCCTATTTTTAGTATAGGAAAGAAAATTACTGTCGGTTAGTTGAAAATTTTCTAAAAAAAATATTCCACTATGGGTTTGTTTCTGACACTTTAGAAAGCGGTCTTTTTCAAAAAGAAGTGTTTAACGGCTACGACTGACTAAGACTCAGATTTTTTAGAATTAACAGTGACATGCGAAGATACTTTAGTGACCACATCGTTTTCACACGTTAATATCTTTTTTAAGGGAGTTGTTTTTGTAGTCCGGTATCTGAACATCAGGAACACTTTAGATTCTTTAGTTTGCTTCTCTTCTAAGTGATAGACGTAATACTGCTCAGCATTCTCGCCAGCTATTATCTCTGAAGGGTATCCCAAATGCTTTTGAACCCATGCAACATCAGTTTCACCAACTTTGATCCGATCAAAAAAATAACTACCAACTACTACTCCATCGCGAGTAAGAGCCGTATCGTTTTTAATATCGACGAGTGTGCATCCAGAAATGATGAATAAAGAACATAACAAAAATGCCTTTTTAGCCAACAATTGATTTTTTGAAAGATCAGGCAAATACATGAGTGCTACTCGATTGAGGGGTGCTAATCGCAGGACTTATATTTTTTGAAGTTTTATTCTCAATACCGCTTTGTATCAGCATTTTCATGAGTGCGACTTCATCTGCTGACAACCCACATGTTTTAATAACTTGCCTTTCAGAAATCCCATTTCTTAAAAGTTGCTTTGCTTGGTCGAAGATAGAGACAGGCTTTTTAGTTAACTGCGTTTGATTGTTAACATTTTTATAACCAGTATTTTGAAAACTCATTGAATCTTGATCGGAAGGTAAAACCCCAGCTTGGGCGATAGCTTTTTGTTCCTGAGTCTTAACCATTAAATCACCGGTTTGAATCAAAGATAGTTTTTTTTCTAACGCCACTATCCTTATCCCCATACCTACAGATCCACTACCAGCAACCTGCAAATCTCTAGTTAATTGTTGGCATATTCGCTGCCCTTCTTCTATTTTTTTTCTTGCAGAAAGCATGTAGTAGACACCTGCAGAAATCACCAACCAACTGATAAGCAGCGTAGCTGAAAGTAAGATTTCCATAATGGGGGTCATATTCATGACAACACCTCGCGCATTTTTCTCAAAGCAGTTTATCTAAAATTGGAAATACATTAAAAAGCAGCTACATCAGCCCACTCATCGTCCGTTAGTAATTTGTCGAGCTCAATTAAAATCAAAAGTTCATCATTCTTGTGACAAACACCCTGAATAAATTTAGCGTTATCCTCTGTGCCTACATTAGGAGTCGTTTCTATTTCGGACTGTTTTAGATAAACGACCTCTGCAACACTATCGACCAAAATACCGATGACATGTTTTTCAGCTTCAATAATAACTATCCGTGTATTTTCACTCACCTCACCAGACATCAAACCAAAGCGGTGGCGAGTATCAATAACAGTTACAACATTTCCCCGTAAATTAATAATGCCAAGTACGTAAGCAGGAGCCCCAGGTACCGGAGCAATTTCTGAATAACGCAACACCTCTTGAACCTGCATCACATTGATACCGTATATTTCACCCGCCAGCTTAAATGTTACCCACTGAAGGGTTGGATCTTCTACCGAGTCGATTTCAGCTGAATTAGTGCTCATACGTATCCTCTCTATAAATGCTTTATTGAGCGACAATAAATTGACGGCTTCCCAATAAAAACATTATGTTATTTCTGTTAAAGCAGAATGCATGCCAAACTTAACAGCAAAAAATATAGGGTTGTGCAGCCGCTCTTTAGAGAATAGCTCACAAATTTATTCACTTTCATTACCGTTGTTATTTTCGGCGTTATTACCCGTCAAATTGCGGCGACGCAACTCTGGATCACTCGTAAATAACAATCCGCCATTATCTAACTTAATAGGTGCAATCAAAGGTTCTTGAGGTTCGCTTGAACCTTCATCCGATTCATCTCGTGTTTCAAGTTCGATTTCTTCATTATCATTACTTAGAGAATCGGCACTAAGCAAAAGAGCCTCTTCTATCTGAGATTCGGTTTCAAGGCGTGGCCTTTCAGTTGTCTCACGTGAAATCATTAAGACCACACGACGATTTTGAGAGCGACCCTCCGCTGTCGTGTTTTCAACAATTGGACGATGTTCGCCATAACCAACAGCACTTAATCTTTTTGGTGCAATACCGTTAGATTCCAGCAGCTCAACAACAGACGCTGCCCTAGCAGATGACAGCTCCCAATTATTATTAAATCGTTGATTATTAATCGGCACGTTATCGGTAAACCCTTCAACCTGAACAGGGTTATTGAATTGACCAAGAATATCTGCAACATCCTCAAAAATACTTTCAGCTTCGTTACTAGGTGTAGCTCGACCAGAAGAAAACAAAACATTCGAATCTAATTCAATCTCTAACCACAATTCATTACCGAAGACTTTTAATTTATTGTCTGTCATCAAGTCAGAAAATTGCTCAACAAATTGATCTGACAATGCTGTTAAATCTGATTCTTCTTGAGTGGACTTTTTGTCTTCATCATCTTCTGTAGAATTATCAATTACCGAGGGATCATTGGAGACGGTAGGATCACCTATTTGAATAGGATTTATCGCAGAAGGCGTTACGCTAAACGCCTCTAATAACTCACTGGATAATACTTTGTATTTCCCTTCATTCACTTGTGAGATTGAATACATCACTACAAAAAATGCAAACAATAGAGTGACAAAATCCGAATAAGACACAAGCCATCGGTCATGATCAACTTCTATTTCAACTGCTCGTCTTCGCATCTTAAATCGCTTCTTCGCTTATCATTGCACCAAGTAGCCATTCAGTTTCACTTGAATTGCTCTTGGGTTTTCACCTTCAGCTATCGCAATAATTCCTTCAATCAAAAGCTCTTTAAATTGTGATTGTTCGTGGAGACACATTTTTAATTTATTAGCGACAGGAATTAACAATAAGTTAGCAAAAGCAACGCCGTATATTGTTGCAACAAATGCGACGGCAATACCTGGACCCAATTCACTGGGGTCGGCAAGATTTCTCATCACGTGAATTAATCCAATCACCGCGCCAATGATGCCAATAGTCGGTGAATAGCCGCCCATACTTTCAAAGAATTTAATCGCATCATGATCACGCTGCTCGCTGACATACAAGTCTGCTTCCAGTACATGACGAATCGATTCTGGCTCACTGCCGTCAACCAACAATTGCAATCCTTTTCTAGCAAATTTATCTTTTTCAGAATCCGCAATTGCTTCCAAACCCAGTAAACCTTCTTTACGCGCTGCATTTGCCCATCGAACGATACGTTTTACACCCGTACTAAAAACATATTTAGGCGGAACCAATACCCACACCACCATTTTAAAAGCTCGCGAGAGTGTTTTACTCGGCGTTTGCAACATAGCTGCGCCTAACGTTCCACCAAATACAATAATAGCTGCTGGACCATTAAGTAGTGATTGAAACGTCCCACCCTCGAGAATATTTCCACCAATCAATGCCCCAAATCCTAGAAGTAGACCAACGAGGGTTAACATATCCATATTTATCAATACCTAATTTACTAACAACATGACTTCTAACTGTATTTTTTAACAATACACACGCCGTACCAAAGTGTTATTTTTTTGACGCCTATATTGAAATAAATGAACAACTAAAAAAGCTCTGCAAGCTTTGTACCGAGCATTGGTAGTGGCATAACACAATCTGTTAAATTTGCTTTTGCAACAGCCATTGGCATTCCGTAAATAACACTGGTTTCTTTATCTTGTGACCAAATCACAGCGCCACTTTGCTTTAATAAGCGAGCCCCCTCACATCCATCACAGCCCATTCCCGTCAAAATGATACCCAAGGTTTTTGAACCATATACCTTTGCAGCTGATGCAAAAGTAATGTCTACCGATGGTCTGTAATTCACTCGGTTATCACCTGGAATCACTCGAAGAGTTCCTCTCGCTGAGGGATCCAACATCATTTGGGTACCGCCAGGTGCCAGCAGAGCCAATCCCGCTTTTAATTTATCGCCATCTTTAGCCTGCCTAACTTCAATATTACACAATCGATTTAAGCGCTCGGCAAATGCCTCCGTGAAATTTGAAGGCATGTGTTGAATTAATATAATCGGTAATGAAAAATTTCTAGGCAGTGATTTAAGTAATTCAGTTAAAGCAACGGGGCCACCTGTTGATGCACCAATCGTCAACAATCGAATTGTATTCTTCAGTTCTGGGGAAACGGCTTTTTCACGACAGTGAGGTAACGGAGTACTCTTTTCTGTTAATTCAGTATCTAAAGATAAAAGATCTGCGGGGGTATTAGTGTAACGCGCTTCTTCTATTGATGAAGAAGAACTAAAAGACGTTTTTTTGGGGAGATCTTTCGTTATGGTTTCAAAATCAAAAGGTGTTTTCCTAGGGGACCCATTACTCTTATCCTTTAATAAATCCGATTTACCACTCGGACGAAAAACTTTTCCTATACGATGATTTTTAACGATTCTTAAAATTCTTTCTTGCAAGCTTTTTTTAACAGCTTCAGCATTATGAGATATTTCTGAAAAATCTTTTGCTATAAAATCAACAGCACCCGCGTCTAATGCATCTAATGTAATACGCGCACCTTCAGATGTTAATGAAGAGAACATTAAGATAGGAAGTCCTTGCTTGGCAACAATTTCTCTCACGGCTGAAACACCATCTAAAACAGGCATTTCATAATCCATCGTAATGATATCAGGCAATAAGGTTGATGCTTTTTCTATTGCTTCTCTTCCATCCTTTGCTGTTCCAACAACAGTTAATTCAGGATGATCGCTAATAATTTCATTTAGACGACGCTGAAAAAAACTTGAGTCATCAACAATTAAAACTTTATAGGGCATATATTAAAGATCCAAAACCATTAACAAGTATTCCTTCTTCGCAAACGAAATTAATGTGCGTATTTTTTTAGCATGCTGGGTACATCCAATATTAATGCGATAGTTCCGTCGCCCGTTATGGTAGCACCAGCCATACCTGGCGTACCTTGTAACATTTTACCTAATGGTTTAATCACAACTTCTTCTTGACCAACTAATTGATCTACCACAAAACCAACACGTTGATTCCCAACAGTCACGATCACAACATGTGCCGATTCTGCTGGAGGCTGATCAGTATATTGATGCACTAACCATTTCTTTAAATGAAAGATAGGAATTGCTTTATTCCTGATAGAAACGCATTCTTGGCCATCGATCACATTAGATTGCGTTAAATCCATATGAAATATTTCATTAACGCTTACCAAGGGCAAAGCAAATGTTTGATGCTCTAACATAATCATCAAAGTCGGCATTATTGCCAAAGTAAGAGGCACCTTAATATTTAAACGACTGCCCTCACCCAACGCCGATGTAATTTCTATTGTTCCATTTAGCTGAGTGATTTTTGTTTTCACAACATCCATACCTACGCCACGACCAGACACATCAGAGATTTCCGTTTTGGTCGAAAACCCTGGTGCGAAAATTAACTCAAATGCTTCTGTATCAGTGAGTCGTGATGCAGCATCTTCATCGTATAGTCCTTTTTCTACTGCTTTATCTCTGAGCGAGTCGGGATCCATACCCGCGCCATCATCAGTGATTGACAGAAGAATATGATCGCCTTCTTGCTCCGCAGATAATACAATTTTTCCTACTCTGTTTTTTCCAGCAGCTTCTCTGATATCCGGATTTTCTATGCCATGATCTACTGCATTTCTAACCAGATGCACTAAAGGGTCTGCCAATGCTTCAACAAGGTTTTTATCCAAATCCGTTTCTTCGCCTTTAAGCTCTAGACTTATTTCTTTTTTCAGACTTCTTGCAAGATCACGAACAACACGCGGAAATCTTCCAAACACTTTTTTGATTGGTTGCATACGTGTTTTCATAACAGATGATTGTAAATCTGCCGTCACAACATCTAGATTTGAAACCGCTTTATTTAATTCTTCATCATCACTTTCAGTTCCCAAGCGCACTAAACGATTTCGAACGAGTACTAACTCACCCACCATATTCATAATGTCATCAAGTCGTTGTGTATCAACCCGCACGGTTGTTTCTACTGTCGCTACATTTGCAGGCGGTTTCGCTGGCACGGAAGAAGACTGATTACTTGAAGAAGATTTTTTTTCGTTAGTATCTATTGAAGCAGAGCTCTTCACTACATTCTTCTGGGACTTCTTATCACTAGAAAATTTTTCAGAAACAGGAATATCTTTCAAATCTGGCTTTGATTCTATTTGAGTTTTTTGCGACAAGCTCCCCGGCGCATGGCCTTCCCCATGCAACTGATCCAGTAATGCTTCAAATTCATCTTCATTAATATCTTCGGGAGACTTTTCTGTCACTGCTTTTTTCGCGGTGGTATCTTTTTGATCAACATTATTTTCTTGCGACTTGTTACTACTTACATTTACAGAACCTTGTATTTTATTTTTTTTACCGTGTAATTGATCTAAAAGAGCTTCGAATTCATCTTCCGTAATTTCGTCATTATCACTTGGTATTTCCGATGAATCTTTTGGGGGATGATTATTTTCAATAGCGTCGAGTAATTCTTCGAACTCACTGTCTGTAACCGGCTTATTTCTATTATCCTTATTTGTTAAAGGATCAGCTTCTTCTGTTAAAGGTTTTAGACTTTCTTTAGCCCCTACAGTGGCACTTTTTGGCTGGGAAGATGAAGCAGGAGTCAAATCTTCACCATTCACTAATTTTGTTAATGCTGAAATAAGATCAGGATCTGCTGGGTCAGGCTCAATTTTATTTGATACTTGCTCGAACTGAGCATTGATCGCATCTAATGAGAGCAGAACTACGTCCATCAAAGATGGGGTGACCTTTCTCTTATGGTTTCTTAAAACATCAAAAAGGTTTTCTGTCACATGACAGCACTCAACCATAGCGTCGAGCTGTAAAAAACCTGCGCCACCTTTAACGGTGTGGAACCCTCTGAAGATCGCATTTAATAAATCAGTATCTTCTGGTCTTTGCTCAAGTTCTACGAGCTGCTCTGATAACAACTCCAAAATCTCCGCAACTTCCGTGAGAAAATCTTGTAAAATGTCGTAATCATCTGAAAAACTCATGATAGATTCCTAATACAAAAAAATAACGATTCTATTAATCGCCTTTATAATAAAACTAAAAACCTAAGATCGATAAAAGATCATCCACATCATCTTGACCATTCATCACATCATCTCTTTTTTCTGCGTGAATTTGCGGCCCTTCACCAGCACTATTTTTTTCCGTTCTCTTCTTCGGATTTTTAATAGAGTCTATTCCCGTAACTTGTTCAACCTGACCCGCCATCCGTACTAAATTGACCAACTCCGACTCCACATCTTTGACTAACGAAATAACCTTCGTTAAGACCTGGCCCGTTAAATCTTGAAAACCTTGCTCTACTAAAATTGTTTGCAAATTCGAATTTATTTTTTCTGTACCAGTACACATGCTGTCAAGAAATCCATCAACACGCTGATACAAAATAGTAAACTCATTTTTTGTCACTTCCCTCCGGCGAAGTTTTATCCACTCTTCTTTTAAAATTTTCGCTTCATCTCCAAGATCCGCTGCAATAGGCGCAGATTCTTCAATCATATCCATGGTTTTATCAGCGGCTTTTCTTGTCAAAGAGATCACATAATTCAAGCGATCTGATGCATCTTGGATTTCAAAGTTGTCGATAACTTTATTTTTATGGTTTTCTATAGCGGGCTGATTGCTCTCATCAATATTAAAATTAACAATTGCCTCATGTAATGCTCGTGTCAGCTGACCTACGGCGCTAAATATTTTTTGGTCTCGCGTATCGATTATGTTTGAAATAATGTGAGAAGCATCTTTGTAGTTTTTACTCTCTAAATGTTCAAGCAAAGACCGTGAATGCGCTTCTAAATCTGAAGCAAAGACGTTTTTATCGCACATATGAAAAGTCAAAGTGCTTTCATCTTCACTTCCTGAAGTATTGTTTTTTTTCTGTTTACTATCCATTGATTGACGAGACCCCATCGATCCATATACCTAAAATTATCATCTATCCTTCAACGCGCTCAAAAATCTTATCTATTTTCTCTTTTAAGATTTGAGCAGTAAACGGTTTAACAACATAACCGTTAACACCTGCTTGAGCAGCTTCGATGATTTGTTCTCGCTTTGCTTCAGCCGTCACCATTAAAGCAGGCAATGAAGATAATGATTCATCGGACCTAATCGCTTTTAATAGATCGATTCCAGACATACCGGGCATATTCCAGTCAGTCACCAGAAAGTCGTAATCACCGTCTTGTAACATCGGCAAAGCCGTCGTCCCGTCATCTGCTTCATGTGTATTTTCAAAACCTAAGTCACGAAGTAGGTTTTTGATAATTCGCCTCATTGTTGAAAAATCGTCAACAATCAAAATTTTCATGCTGGTGTCCAATGCAACCTCCATCAATCAATAAAATATTCCTCTATTTCAGTCTAGTCACTGATTAGATGGTATCCAGTTTTTAACGGTTTTTATCTGGCGATTTTGGTTAAATAGACAAAATAACATTCGAATTAACGAAGGGGCTTTGAGAATATCGATGAAGAGGACTACAAAGACATCAGTTGAAATATAATATTTAGTATTTGATTGATAGAACTGTATGGAAAGAAGTGAAAAATCGATGGGATAGAAAACAAAAAACTATGTCCCTTTTGATTTAAAGTGCGAGCATTTATTAGATTAGATTTTTTTGATTATTATTGAATGTTGTTTTCTTCACCGTCCCAAGAAAGCATTTTAGATTTAAGTCTTAAAGCAGCTTGACTATGAATTTGACTTACGCGAGATTCGCTAACGCCAATGACTTCACCTATTTCTTTTAGATTTAACTCTTCGTCGTAATATAAAGCCAAAACCAATCGTTCTCTTTCTGGCAAAGTCATCATTGCTGCCGCCAAAGAATTTTTCAGGGATTCTTTTTGAACATGCTCTAATGGACTGATTAATGGTTGGCTCAGTTCTGACGATTCATCTAAACCAATACCGTCCTCGTTATAATTCTCTTCGAAGCTGTATAAACGACTCGAGACTGAATCGTGTAAAATTGTGTGGTATTCCTCGATCGTCATATCGAGCTCTTCTGCAACTTCTTGATCAAGAGGATCACGGCCTGTTCGTCCTTCTATCGCACTAATTGCAGTTGCGATTTTTCGTGTATTGCGATGAACAGAACGAGGAACCCAGTCCCCTCTTCTCATTTCATCAACAATTGAACCCCTAATACGAATACCAGCATAAGTCTCAAAGCTGGCTCCTTTACTGCCATCGTATTTTCTAGAAGCTTCAAGTAACCCTATCATACCCGCTTGAATTAAATCATCGACTTGAACACTGGGAGGCATTCTCATCATCATGTGATGTGCAATTTTTTTCACCAACACAGCATAATCTTCGACATTAATCGACATAACCGGACCAGCAGGCTTGCTATACGTTGATGTATTATCAGCACCAACCATCATTAACAACTCGCCGCTTCTGACTGATGTGACAATAAGTTTTCAACAAAAAATTCAAGATGGCCACTTGCAGCTCTGGGCAATGGCAGCTCATCCACTTTTTTTGATATTGATCTTAAAGCTTGAGACGCTTTACATCGAGGCGCAAAAGAGAGTAAGGGCTCTCTGTGTTGAACTGCTAATCGAACGTTTTCATCAAAAGGGATATGCCCCATGTAATCCAAACTAACATCTAAAAACTGCTCGCATACTCGATTGATTTTTTTAAATAATGCAACGCCTTCTTGTGTACTTCTTGTCATGTTTGCAACGACTTTAAATCGAAACATATCATGATCTTTATTTAATATTTTAATCAACGCGTAAGCATCTGTAATCGATGAGGGTTCATCACACACAACAACTAAAACTTCTTGGCTCGCTTTAACAAAACTAATCACTGTTTCAGAAATTCCAGCCGCTGTATCTACGACCATGACATCAAGTTGATCGCCTAATTCACTAAAACCATTAATAAGAGCTGCGTGCTCGTGAGTATTTAAACTCGCCATATGTTGAACACCGGATGAAGCTGGTACCACTCTTATTCCACCAGGTCCATTAAGCACAACTTCACGCATATCAGCCTTACCTTGGATAACGTCAGCCAACGTCTTTTTAGGCTTTAGCCCTAACAATACATCAACATTCGCCAAACCCAAATCAGCATCTAATAACAACACTCGCCGGCCTAATTCAGCCAAGCCAACACTTAGATTGACAGACAAATTGGTTTTACCCACCCCGCCTTTACCACCCGTAACCGCTATCACTTGAATGGGCTTTGTCTGATTCACAAATAACTCCTTAATTTCTCAGGATCTTTTTTAGTATAGATAGAATATTCAAACTGTCGCTATAACTGATCAAAATAACAATAATCAGGTATTCAGTTGCATCACGCTAAGGCAACGCAACCTGCTTTAAAGCAGCAGTTTCTAATGCACTATGAGAGTAATTTGGATTATTCACTCTAAAGTCGTCACCTAAAAAAGACTCTTTTATTGATTTTTTTGTAGATTTATTAACAGGCAATTTATTGAGATTGCCTAATTTAATATGCTTTTTAGTCTTTGAATTTTTAAATTGAATCGATTTTTTCATTAATTTGACGCTAGTCGTTACCAATTGAAATCCTTTTGCTGGCTGAAGATATTGGGGTAAATTGGCACCATGGGTCACATAGGAAACAGGGAGTCCAACAGCCAACAAAGATCCAAGTAGTCGACCGAACGAATTATTGGGTTTGCTATCAGCTGTTACCTTCAATTGATCCACTTTAGTAAGAATACAACTACTGATACTTTTTCTTATCAATGGAGCTTCAGGACTATTCTTGATTCTCTCTTCTTTGATATTGAACAAACTGTCAATTGAACTTTGAGATGAATCAGCTGAGATAATAAGATGTGATTTGAAATTAAACTGTTGAGGTTTCGAGAAGCTATTGGATAACGCATTATGTAACTGATTAATCATTTTTAAATTGTCAGATATATCTGAACTTGAAGTATTACCAGCGTTAACATTTACTGACATGGATTCAAGGCTCACGAGTACCTTACTCACTGACTTAGCATGACTAATGATGCGAATAACATCTTCAACATTATCAACTGTATAATGCTGCACAGACAAAATATGACTTAAGCGCTCAATTTTTCTTTCTTTTTTTGTATTTAATCCATTTTTTTCAATGGAAATAATAATGATATCTTCTGAGCCATTGTTCACTACATGTTGAGTAGCAAACTTTCCGATTACATCTGTTTTACCACTACCTGACAACCCTGCAAATACAGACACATTTTTTGAGTTAATTTTTTCTTGTTCATTAAATGGCGTTAAACGGTGTGCTATATCCGCTAAAATATTTGTCCAAACTTTATCTAGCTCTAACTCTTGTTCATCTGTAGATATTCTCGATAAACACTTTTTTATTTCGGCATTCGGTAAACCTAAATTATTTAGGCGCTTGGTGATCGTTTTTACTAAAGGTGCCTCAATATTTAGAAAAGCGACCTTGCTTAATTCATGAGTTACTTTAGAGCGTTCCATCGGCTCTTTGAGCGTCAACAAAGATTTCTTTTGTGTTATATGCTGAGGGTTGGGTTCGGCGTTTAAAGCCTCTAAATCAGCTGTGATACTAGTTTTAACTGAAAACTGTTGCCGAAGGAGCTCTTGCATTTCAAGAATTTCTGATCTTAATTGGCTAAATTGTTCATCTAAAAACTCATCTACTTCTTCGAATTCATTCGCTTCGTCCTCTACAGAAAACCCAGCTTTATCTTCTGTTGTAACAGGTTCTTTTAGAAAATTTTTTTTATCAAAAGAAAAATTGATACTGGTAGAACCTGGCTCATATTGCATGCTCGCTAAATGAAGCGGCGCAACGAACTCTCTTTCAATTTCACAATTATTTAATTTTTCAGGTATATCATTATTATTTAAAGTGCTATTTGCTTTGTCACTATAATATTCAAATGCCGAACAACCTGATTTAGATTCTATTTGATCTGTAGATATTTTCTTTTTCCTAAACTTTCCTAGTAACGATCGACTTTCTGTGGCTTCATCAGAAGTGCTTAAGTTCTTAGGTTGAAAACTGGTGTCGATGGTTTGTTGCGAATTCGACTGAGGCTGAGAATCTGAAAATAATTGCGAAAAAGAAGCAGACTCAGAGACCGCTTGATGATTTGTGTCATCACTTGTAACGATCTCCACACCTTCTTTAATTCGATTACTCGATAGGATAATGGCATCAGGACCCATTTCTTGTTTAACAAGTTCTAGAGCTCTACGCATATCTGCTGCGACAAATCTTTTTACCGACATGATAATTCTCCTACCCTGTCATCATTCAAAATAAAATTTATATTCATCATCTTATAAACAAACAATTCCAACCATTACGCGCCAATATTCGCGTCAATATTTAGGCGTTTATTATCTGGCACTTCTGGATAAGCCATTACCCATCCGTCTTGTACGCTTTGCTTAACCATTTTTGACAACAAACTTCTTAATGGCCCTGCAACCAGCACCACCACTGGCTTTCCTGATGCTTCTTGTTTTTGAGCCGCCTCAATTAATGATTCTCGAAGCCTTTCTGCTAACCCTGGCTCAATGTAAGCGGCGTCACTAGCGCCAGCATTTTGTGCTTGCTGTACAGACTGGAGCAATATCTGTTCCAATTCTGGTTTTAATGTAATCACAGGTAATTCTTCAGAAGCACCAACAATGCTTTGTACGATTTGTCTCGCCAAAGCAATGCGAACCGACGCTGTTAAAGAATTCACATCAGTCCCATTCCCGTTGGAAGCTAGGGCTTCTGCTATTGATCGCATATCACGAATAGAAACGTTTTCACGCAATAGATTTTGTAATACCTTTAACAACACGTTTAGAGTTACCGTATTAGGGACAAGCTCTTCAACTAACTTAGGTGAGGTTTTTTCTAACTGATCCAATAGATGCTGAACATCTTCATGCCCAATTAATTCATGAGCATGTTTTTGTAAAATTTGATTGATATGTGTTGCAACAACCGTACTCGCATCCACAACGGTGTAGCCCAAGGTTTGTGCATTATCTTTATTGGCTTCATCAATCCAAACCGCATCTAAACCAAAAGCGGGATCTTTTGTTTTTATTCCATCTAACTTGCCAAACACTTGGCCAGGATTTATTGCTAACTCTTTTTCTGGCTGAACTTCAGCCTCACCTAACGTCACACCCATTAATGTAATTCTGTAAACGTTAGGGTTTAAATCTAAATTATCCCTGATGTGAACGGATGGAATTAAAAATCCCATCAGTTGAGACATTTTTTTACGAACGCCTTTAATTCGCCCTAATAACTCACCACCTTGATTTTTATCGACAAGAGGAATCAATCGATAACCCACTTCTAAGCCAATAATATCGACGGGTAAAACATCTTCCCAGCTGATATCTTTTGTTTCTTGAGGGGGAGCAGCCAATCTGTCATTTTCAATAAGGTTTCCATTTGCAGGTGGTCCTCCTGCTGATGAAATAGTATTTAAATCATTTCGGTCAAAAGGCTGGACGACACCTTCATCAACAATTTCAGGTTGTGCTTGTCTCCGCATAATAAAAAATGCTAATCCACCGGCAATTATCGCTAAGCCTAAAAATGACACATGAGGCATACCTGGAATAGATCCCATGATAAAAAGAATGATTGCCGCAACAGCTAATGCTTTTGGTGATGCGAACATTTGAGAGAAAACTTGAGTGCGTAATTCCTCTGCACTATTCACACGGGTCACTAGAATAGCGGCTGACACGGATAAAAGTAGCGAAGGAATTTGCGCCACTAAACCGTCACCAATGGTTAACAAAATATAATTTTCAATTGCCATTTCGAAAGACAATTCGTGTTGAATCATACCGACAGTTAAACCACCAATAATATTGATAATCAAAATTAAAATGCCTGCAATAGCATCACCACGAACAAATTTACTGGCACCATCCATAGCGCCATAAAAGTCAGCCTCTTGGGATACATCGGCTCGACGAGTTCTTGCTTCGTCCTGATCTATCAATCCCGCATTTAAATCAGCATCAATCGCCATTTGTTTTCCTGGCATTGCATCTAACGTAAAACGCGCACTAACTTCCGAAATTCGACCAGCACCTTTGGTCACAACAGCAAAATTAATAATCATCAATATGATAAAAACGACTAGACCAACAGCATAATTTCCACCGATAACCACTTCACCAAATGCTTGAATAACTTTACCCGCAGCATCACCACCCTTGTGCCCTTCTAATAAAACAACACGAGTAGAAGCCACATTCAAAGCAAGTCGCAGTAATGTCGCCAGCAATAAAATTGTCGGGAAAACAGCAAAATCTAGAGGTCGCATGCTATAAACACCAACCAATAGAACCACAATGGACAATGCGATACTGAAAGAGAAGAAAACATCGAGGAGGAACGCCGGCATGGGAAGCGTCATCATCCCGAGTAACATCAGGACCGTTAACGGTATACCTATGTTGCCTTTACCAGCTAAACGAACCTCATTAAAAAAACGAGCCCCGCCATTTGTTTGATTACTAAATATTGAAGATAACGCCATTGACTGCCGACTTCTTGACACTGTTAATAGGAATACAACAGTTATCGCAAGAAGTGTACCTAAAAGACAACATCAGAAAAATTAATCATAACGAAGGTCTGGTGGGACATTTAAGCGACGAGGATAAACGGGTCTGTCACCTTGCCCCTTTCTATAATTACGTAGCTGAAAGACATACGCTAACACTTGAGCGACGGCGACATATAAGCCATTAGGGATTTGTGTGTCGATATCCGTCGTGTGGTAGATTGAGCGAGCGAGCTGAGGAGATTCAATAATTTCTATTTTATGCGCTGATGCAATTTCGCGAATTTTTAAAGCAACATGATCAACACCTTTGGCAATCAATACGGGTGTGTCCATATTGTCTAAATCGTATTTCAGCGCAACGGCATAATGAGTTGGGTTAGTAATAATAACGTCTGCATCGGGGACATTACCCATCATACGACGGTTTGCCATTTCTCTTTGGAGTTGCCGTATTCTACCTTTAACTTCCGGTTTACCTTCAGAGTCTTTCATCTCATCTTTAATATCTTGACGAGACATTTTTAATTTTTTGGCATGATCCCAAATTTGAAAAGGCACATCAATTAAGGCAATAACAATTGTGACGGCAGAAAAAATGATAGCCGCCCAGACACTCATTTCAATAGAATGAAATATAGCTGGCCGAGTTGCTTCGCTGGACAGCGCTAACATTTCACTTTGTTTATACATCAAAAATCCAATGGTTACCGACAAAATCACCAACACTTTTGCTAATGCTTTTGCTAATTCCATTAACGATTTAACAGAAAACATTCGCTTTAATCCAGCACCTGGATTCATACGATTTAATTTTGGCGCCATGGATTTTGCACTGAGTAACCAACCGCCCAAAGCAATTGGACCAAGAATAGAAGCGACCAACAATAACCCGAAAAGCGGAAATAAGCTGAAAACCGCTTCGCCAAATGCGCGAGAGAGTTTTACAACCATCATGTTAGTATCAAAAATAGCCTCACGATCAATTGTAAACGTGTAAGCCATAATCCTCATTAATACATCGACTATGCCTTGCCCAAAAATTAATAAACCAACAGTGCCTCCTAATAATAATGCTGTGGTTGTCAATTCTTTCGAGCGAGGAATTTGCCCCTCTTCTCTCGCTTTATCTAAGCGTTTGGGGGTTGCTTCTTCGGTTTTTTCTTGACTACTGTCACCACCGCCTTCAGACATTACGCTTCATTCTCATTACAATTAATACTCACCACGCTTAAGCCTCATTACGCTTTTCTTACGGGAGACCCACGATGTCATTGAGCTTTAATAAGCCTTCATTCACCAAAGCTTGATAATTAGGTAAAAAGCTGGTGAAACTAAACCACAATAACAACAAACCAAAAACCAAGGTGATAGGAAAACCAACAGCGAATACATTCATTTGTGGTGCGGATTTACTCATAACACCGAAGGCAATATTCACAACCAACAAAGACGTTAACACGGGTAAAGCAACAACTAAGGCACCTTCAAACATCCAGCTACCCATGCTTACAATTTTCATCAGTCCCTCTTGAGACAATCCTGAAAGTGACATGGGTAACGTAGAAAAACTTTTCACTAATACTTCTATTAAAATTAAGTGACCGTTTAAACTCAAAAACAATAGCGTAGATGTCATCATATAAAATTGAGAAATCACCGTGACAGTCACACCACTACTAGGATCATTCATCGAGGCGAAACCCAACCCTATTTTCATCGCGATAAATTGCCCTGTTAATACAAACAATTGAAATATGACTTGCACTATAAAGCCCATCGCTATGCCTATGATGACTTGTTGCACAACAATAATAAACGTTTGTAAATTCAGACTAGGAATGATTAAAGAATCTGGAATAAGAGGAGCCGCTAACATGGTAACCATTATAGACAATACGACACGAATTCTTGCAGAAACTAATTGCGTACCAATGATAGGAACGGCAAGGAAAAAAGCACCTATTCGGCAAAACGGAAAAAAATAATTACCGACATAAGCTAATAATTCTTGGTCGGTGATAGTGAACATAAATGATTCCGATTTGAATTTTTTCGTATTTATTACAAAACTAACCAATCAGTAATGGAATATTCACAATCAGACGAGTAAATAGATCCATTAACTGTGTAATTAACCAAGGCCCTAACACCACGATTGTGCCTAATGTAATTAGTAATCTCGGTAAAAAACTTAATGTCTGTTCGTTAATTTGCGTTGCCGCTTGAAACATGCTCACCAGTAAACCCACACATAAACTCGGCCCCACAATTAAAGAAACAATTAACACTGTTAAATACAATGCATCTGAAAACAAATCCATTACAATTTCGGGTGTCATATACCAAAGCTCGCTGCTAATGTTCCAATTATCATTGCCCATCCATCAACTAATACAAATAACATTATTTTAAAGGGCAATGAAATAATCAGTGGTGACAACATCATCATACCCATTGCCATCAAGACACTAGCAACCACGATATCAATCACTAAAAATGGGATAAATAATATAAATCCAATTTGAAACGCAGTTTTTAATTCGCTAGTAACAAATGCTGGAATTAAAATAGTAAAAGGTACATTTTCTGGTGCATAAGGCGCTTTGGAATCTGATATTTTTACAAATAATTCAAGATCCGTTTCACGAGTTTGAGACATCATAAAAGAATGAAACGGTGTTGCTGTTCTTGTTAGAGCCTCTTTACCAGTAATCTGTTCTTGTAGATAAGGTTGTAACGCATTTTCATTGACGGCATTAAATACTGGCGCCATGACAAACATAGTTAAAAATAGAGCCAGACCAATTAAAATCTGATTTGATGGTGATTGTTGCAAACCGATTGCTTGTCGCAAAATCGAAAAAACAATAATAATTCGTGTAAATGAAGTTGCCATCATTAACAGCGCAGGTATAAACGTGAACGCCGTCATAATAAGAAGTATTTGAATCGTTACCGAATAATCTTCTGATCCATCTGCATTTGTATTCACAGTTAATGCAGGTAACCCAGGAATTCCTCCATCAGGTACCCAGTCAAAGGGCTGACTTGCTGCAGGAGGTGAAGCTGTTGAAGTACTTGCTGTATCTTCTTGCGCTTGAGCTCCAATAGATACGAAGAGTGTCAGCAATAACATTGTCGATAAGACGTGTAACATTCTATGACACGCAACTAAGCCTGAACGAGTTACTAGCTGATTTAAAATCGGCATTACCTTATGCTTACTCACAACTCGTCCTTTTTGGTATCTTTTTTATTATCTATTTTTTGATGTTTACTCCCCACCTCTTGCGAAGAGCTATTATTCGGACTTATTTGTTGCTTCAAAAAACCATGGATTTTATGTGTAAAATCTGACATTTCTTTTTTTGTTTTTAAATCAATAACTGACTCATCAAAAGTATGTAAATTAGTGACTTGCTGTGATGTAATACCTAACAATAATTGTTGCTCTCCAGCTTCAATAATTACTATTTTTTCTTTTTGGCCAAGTGATAATGTACTGACGATTTTCAAATGTTGATTGTTTAGCATTGTCCCTGCGCCAAACCGCTTAGCAAGAGCGGCCACCCCAAAAATCATTGCTATGATAATAATCAATCCAACAAAGACTTGAAAAATGTAACCGTTGTTGGCTGACGATATTGGCCTTACTGATTCAGCATAAGTCGATGAAGAAACAATCAATAACATCATTACAAATAGCGCGATTAAAAAATCTAAAACATGTTTCTTTATGACGTTTTTATAATTTCGTTTGTGATAAATCATCGTAATGCCTTAATGAATTTCTAAAATTGTTATTTTAATTTTTTAATACGTTCTGATGGGCTGATAACATCTGTCATTCGTATTCCAAACTTTTCATTTACAACAACCACTTCACCATGCGCGATCAACATACCATTCACCAATACATCAAGAGGCTCACCAGCTAATCGATCTAATTCAATGACAGAGCCTTGATTCAATTGAAGTAAATTACGGATTGTTATTGATGTACTTCCAACTTCCATCGACATATTGACTGGTATATCTAAAATAACATCGAGATCAGGATTACCATTTCCCGCAGAAGACTGCATTCCTTCACCCGAAAAGTCATCTAACTCTTGTGCAGCTGCTCCATCAGTCTCTGTTTGCTCTTCCATGGCAGCAGCCCAATCATCAGATTCTGCACCTTCACCTGTTGTTACGTTTTCATCACTCATTAGTGGATTTCCTTCCTGTTACTATCTTGCGGAATTGATTTTCTTTTTACTAATTCTTGCACTTTTAAAGCTAGGCTACCGTTACTTTGACCGATACGGCTTTTAAACATCGGAATACCATTTGCCGTTACTGTATGGAAATCGGGAATATCAATAGGAATGACATCGCCATTTTCGAGCGCTAACACATCGCGTAATAAAATTTCCCGATTGGCCATTTCTGTTTCAAGCTCAATTCTTGCGTCTAAAATGTCTTCTCGTAATGAATTCACCCAACGACTATCAGGTTCATCGCTATCCGTTTGTACGCCTGCATCTAAGATTTCACGAATCGGTTCGATACTAGAATAAGGCGTGGTAATTTGAAGCTCGCCACCACCGCCTTCCATTTCAATATGAAAAGTATTTACCAAAACAACTTCTGTAGGACTAACAATACTGACCATCGATGGATTCACTTCTGAACCTATATATTCAAAGTCCATGTTCATAACTGGCTTCCATGCCTCTGAAAGATCAGAAAATATTTGTTTTAGTACCATTTGAACAACACGTAGTTCTGCCGGAGTAAATTCTCGCCCTTCTATTTTTGCTTGTCGTGATCCGCCACCAAAATAATTATCAACTAATTTGAAAACTAATTTTGCATCAAGTACGACCATTGAGGATCCACGTAAAGACTTAAACTTGATAATATTCAAGCTTGTTGGGACATATAGCGTGTGAATGTACTCACCAAATTTTTGAATTTGTATTCCGCCCGAAGACACTTCGACCTCTTTCTTTAATAAATTAAAAAAGCTCGTTCCAGTGTAACGTGCAAAACGATCGTTAATCATTTCTAGCGTCGGCATACGACCACGAACGATGCGGTCTTGACTGGTTAGGTCATACGCTTTTACCGCGCCATGTTCGGTTTCATCTTCTGTTTCAATGTCACCCTCATCAACGCCATTTAACAGCGCATCAATTTCATCTTGTGACAATAAATCTTTCATAAAATTACTCGTTTTTTATATTGTTATAAAAAATTACTGCATAACAAAACTAGTGAATAAAACCTGTTCAACAACAGTGCTTCCTGTTTCTTGTTCTAATAATTCTTGAACTTCGCTTAATGCTTGCTCTTGTAATAAATCTTTTCCTTCGGGTGTTTGCAATTCGTCATACACCTGCCCACCAAATAACATCACCATACTATTTCGCAACATTGGCATATGAGTTTCAATCGGTCCGATCATGCTTTCATCACGTAGCATTAAAGTTAATTCAGCTTGCAAAAACCGCTGTCTTCCTCGAGCCTGAAAGTTAACGACAATAGGAGGTTTCATCGGATAATAAATAGCCGGTTTTTTTACGTCTTCGACTGGCGCTGCTTCTTCAGCAATCACTTCTTCTGAGCCACCAAACATTTTCAACGCGAAAATAGTACCGCCTACAGATATCCCTATAAGGACTAGCCCCATTACTGCCAACATGATGATTTTTTTCTTTCCACCACCGGCTTCTTCGCTTTCTGTGGTTTCCGCTTTCTCTTTACCTTTATCGGCCATGTCAAAATTCCGTCAGATTGTTCAAATATTCTTTTTCATAAGCGATGGAGCAAAAAAAATGCCATATTCAAAAAAATATGACATTCACGAAGTAATGAGTTAAAGAAAATCTTTAATGTAGTCTGTCTCTATTGAAAAAGTAGCTGCAATTCCTGTTAAGCATAAAAATCTACCCAGTTTTTCAATTCTATGGCTGATGCCAATACTACGTCGCTCTCTGGTGGCTGTGTATTCGACGCGTTGAAGCTTTGCCCGCCATTTTCTTGACTAGTGCTTTGCCCGTCATCATTATCTCCAAAAGAATTCTGTTGTTTTGATTGATCAGAAACACCAACATTGACTAAATCCATTCCCTCTTGTTGAAACATTTCTCTGAGACGAGCCGAACTTGCATCAAGGGCTTCACGAACTGAAGGATGTGCACTCACAAAATTCACACTGGCAACTTCTTGATTAAGAGTGAGATTTATTTTGATCTGTAGCTGCCCCAATTCTGGTGGATCTAATTGGATTTCAGCTGACTGAATATTTTGCGCTGCTAACCGCAACACTTTATCTCCTACTGAATGTGACCATTGTGGGTTTGCTAGCATATTGGACAACTGAGTCGACAAAATACTTTTAGATGCTATCCCCCTTTGAATAATTTCTTGTTGAGCTATGAAACTTTGCTGTATTTTTGTTTGGTTATCAATTTTTTCATCTGAAGATTTCTCTAATAGCTGCTCAGACGTTGCTTGAACCGCATTAGCATGCTCTAACCCTTTAGGGGCTATGCCTCTAGCATCTAGACTTCTTAAGTCTCCGCTTTTTAAATCAAAACCCCTTGCATCTAATGCTTTGTTTTCCAAAGCACTTGTAGACATTTTAGAATCTAAACCCGATCGTTGAGACTTTAAGGGGCTTAATTCATCGACAGAATCATTAGCTTCTGCTTCTAAAGAACTTTTAAGTGTCGTATTTAAAGGGATTTTATTTTCCGATATTGACTCACCGGATTTAAAGGTTTCGGAGATACCAGATAACTTACTATTTGATACGCTGCTACTATTTGACGTTAAAAGAGATTCCCCTTCAGCCTCCAAACTATTATTGATAGTTTTTATTTGATTGCTTGGTGTAATAGATTTTCTATCGGCTGTATCAGAAGACAGTCCTTTCGCTAACAATTGCAAACTTCCATCAACATTCGTATCAGGTTTTTGTTGCGAGTTCTGATTAACTAAAACATTATTCTGTCTCTGCCCCTTTTGTTCATGCCCGCTTTCCACAAGCTCTACTAACTCACGCTCACCTTGCTCTCCCTGTAAATCACTGACAGGCGTAGAAGTATTTCTCATAAAAAATTGTTGTGGTGAATGATCTGATTTTTGCGAAAATAGATTTTCTCCACCATCAGAATTTGTTTGGACATTTGTTACTAATTTTTCAGCCCGATCTGACAAAGTATTATCGCTTAATTCACTGATGTTAGAAGAAAATAAAGACTCTGGCTTCGAACCGGCAATACGTGGCTCAGATAACGGCAATTCTTTTCCGCGGATAGTGCCGACATTGGGATAACCAAGTGTGGCATTTTCATTCGCCAAACCATCAATAGAGGATAAAGTAACATTGTTTATATTGAACGCTAAAGGAACATCCCCTTGCCTATCAAGCTTAAAAAATAAAGAGGTATTTTCTAAAGCACCCACGCTATCAGGATTAATCTTAATTTCATTTGCAGGTGGAAATTTGTTTTCATCAAAAAAATCTTTAGCTGTATCTAAGAGAACCGCATTTAAATTTTTTATCCTTGTTGACAACCCACCCTTGAATGAAACTCCTGCAGACTCAGTTTCTTCATTAATTATTGCCATTCCTTTATTTTCATTCACTATTTCATGTTCAACCAAGCCCTCTCTTTTCAACAGAAATTCTTTATCGTCAAACACGCCATCAATTATCTCTTTTGACAAAAAACCACTGTTTTTAATGTCTTTTATCTGCTCCAATCTACTATCTTCATGATCGACAACTGCTGATAGCTCATTTAATTCGAGGTCATAATCTTTTCTTTGAGATTGGTTTTCGTCTACTTTGATTATGTTTTCGTTAATCTCATTGGGTAATGTTATTTTTGTTATTTCTTTTGAATTAGTATCATTGAAAATCTGATTAAAGTTTTCATCTTTCTCACCCGTGTCGTTAGTCTGAAGAGAATCTTCGGCTGGTCCCTCTACGCTTACCTGCTTTGCATTTAAATCAACAAACGCACCAGAAATTGAACCGGCCTTTGTGCCAGAAGAGCCTGCAGCTAATAACAACGATTGGTTTGACGTTTGGCTAACACTCATACAAATTTTCTCTTTAATCTTACTATGGTATATATCGATAAACTTTCTATGAGTGAGAAGAAATGCAAAGGCAGTGCCAGCTTTAAGTAGAATATATTAAGCTCCACCCATCAAAGAGGCTAAGTGTGAGAAGAGATAGCTTCTTGAAAACCCTCTGTTCAATTTATTTATAGTTAATCTTCAACTCTAGGGTTCGTATAAATAGCTTAAACGTTTTAGAATGCAGTATAAGGAGCGCACAATGGCTAAAATAAATAAACTATTCATAACACTTACGCTCACATTATTCTTTGTGATGACAGCAAATATCCTTCAGGCTGCTGAAAAGTATAAGCCGCCTCGTCTTGCAGATGGAAAGCCTGATCTACAAGGGGTTTGGACTAATGCCTCTTTAACACGAATGTCTCGCGGAAATGATTTTAAAGAGCTCGTCATTCCAAATGAAATGATTGAAGATGTTACCTACAACTCTTTTTACAACAAACGTTTACGAGAAGACAACAAACCCACTGACCCCAATGCTCCACCTCCTACTGATGGTGATACTCAAAAAGGCTACAACAACTTTTGGATTGATCCTGGTTCTAGTTATGGGAAAGTAAAAGGTGAATATCGTTCATCTTGGATTATTTCTCCTAAAAACGGGCAAGTACCCTATTCCCCTGAAGGCCGAAAAAAACGAATGGCTGCGTTTCGTGCTGGCGGTGATGAAGGTAGTGGTCGAGCTGGTATGTTTGATGGACCGGAAGTACGTCCGGTTGGTGATCGCTGTTTAATTAGCTTTGGCAGTTCAGCTGGTCCTCCTCTCAATAACGTGATGTACAATAATCACTATCAATTTGTACAAACTCCAGATCATGTGGCCATTTTAGTTGAAATGAATCACGACACCCGCATCATTGATATTAATGGTAAGCACAACCCACCAGCGGTAAAAGAATGGTTTGGTAGCTCAATTGGTCATTGGAAAGGTGACACGCTGGTCGTTGAAACTCAGAATGTGCATCCTATTCAAGAATCTCGAGGCGCTTTTCCGCTATCAGACAAAGGGAAAGTAACGGAACGTTTTACTCGTTATTCTGAAAATGAAATGCTGTATGAGTTTACCGTGGAGGACTCTGTTTATTACAAAGAAAAATGGAAAGGTGAAATGGTGCTCATCAAAGATGATGAACGCATTTATGAATACGCCTGCCATGAAGGCAATTACGCTTTACCAGGGATTCTAGCGGGTGCAAGAAAAGAAGAAAATGATAAATCAGTAAAAGAAAAGTAATCTTCAAGGGCTACTTTGCTAAAACAAAAAAGGCGCATCAAATATTTTGATGCGCCTTTTTTATGAAGATTCTAATTTAATTGCTTCAAACTAATGATGCTTTAATACCCAAAATTTACAGCATTTCATTTAGCGTAACAGTTAACGCTTTGTATTCTGCTTCAATTTGAGTAATTAATTCGCTAACACCATCAAGATTTTCATCTCGGCCTTTTTGTTCAACGTCTTTTGTAAGTTCAGACATGATACCTGCACCAATATTTCCACTACTTCCTTTTAAACTATGCGCTTCTCGCCGAACAGCATCACAATCTTGAGCCGAATAAGCAGTATTTAATGCATCGATTCTCGCTTGAGAATCCGTAATATACATAGTAATTAATTCGCTAAAACCGTCTCCCATGACATCTTTTAACATGGCTAACGTTGTCATACTGATGTGATCAGTCATATCGCATTCCTAATTTTCCACTCAATTTACCATTCACTGTAAACTGAGATCATACAGACCAAAATATACTCACAATTAACTAGGATCATTTTCCCAGCTATAGATCACTTCGATTTCATTACCAACACCATGATATTGAAATGATTCGCACATGGTTTTGATTAAAGGGATACCTCTTCCGCAGTAACCGACTGTCTTGTGATCACTATCGATCTTATCTTCAAAATTAAACCCATCTCCACTATCAGTGATTCGAATGGTTAATTTGCCACCTTCTTCGGTTGTCGCATGCGAAAAGTGAAATCGAATAAAGCCAATAAGTAAGGCCTCTAAACGATTTGTTCGCTCATTGTAATATTCAGCAAAACCCTGAGGTGTTTCTTTCAATGCTGAATCTAATTTTAATACGCCATGCTCTAACGCATTCGAGTACAGTTCTGAAAGAATAGTGTACAAACTGCCACTGTGCGAACGTAAACCGGGTACCTCTGTAATAATATTTAGCAATAAAGGCAATGGGTCGAATTTTTTAAATGTCGATGGCATGACTTCAAAATCTAAATTCCACTCCATTAAACCAGGACCATGGCTCGAATATTCCGGCATAGATTCTGAATGCACTTTACTGTGCTCAACCATAGTAATTTCTACCATGGAAAGATCATCGTCAGCTTCTTGCTCACCAATAAACCTATGTACAGATGAAATAACTTCATCAAAGACTAATTCCGGAGATGTATTCTTTTTAAAAACATCGAACAAACGCTCTTCGCCATACATTTCAGCCGAACTATTTCTCGCTTCATGGATGCCGTCTGACCACATATAACATCGATCGCCAAAATCTAAATCAAAGTGCTGACAATCTGCTTTAAATTGAATATCAGAAACCACACCCAGAGGTAAATGAGTCGATTTTATAGTGTCAACAGTATTGGTTGCATGACGATAAACAAAACAATCTGGTAATCCGCCATTCCAAGCTGTAATTGTTTTTTCACGATAATTGATTTCTAAAAACGTTGCGCAACAAAAAACGCCTACAGGTAATATCGATTTTAATTTTTGATTTATCTCGCGAAGTATATCTGTAAGTGCAAAACCTTTATGAGCCATACCGTAAAAAGTTGACGCTAATGGCATCGCACCAATAGCAGCCGGTAGGCCATGGCCAGTAAAATCGCCCAACAAAACCATCATGCTACCCGATGGCCTTAATGCTGCAACTAAAACATCACCATTAAAAACCGCCATCGGTGAAAGGTAATGTTTTACATTACTCGCATCTAAACAGCCGCTATGCGCAATATTATCAAAAACTTGTTTGGCAACTGTTTGCTCTTGAATGAGATGATTATTGTGCATTTTGATTTGATCACGTTGATCTAGCATAGTGCTATGCAGTTCACGCATACGATTAAACGATTTTATTTTGGCTTGAAGGATAACGCGATTATAAGGCTTCTGTAGAAAGTCATCGCCACCTGCATCCAAACATTGGACCAACGCATCTGTATCTGTCAGCGATGTTAAAAAAATAATTGGAATTAAATCTTCACCAGATAACTCTTTAATTATTCGAGCAGCACCAAACCCATCAAGGTTTGGCATCAAGGCATCGAGCAAAACAATATCTGGACTTTCAGTTTTAAATTTGTCTACAGCCTCTAAGCCATCTTTTGCACTAACGACATTGTGGCCTTCTTTTTTTACGATTGATTCAAGAATAAAACGATCTGTATCCGTATCATCGGCGATTAAAACTTTTAATGGTGTATTACTCAGTGTCGACATAACAAACTGACTTTCCTTAAAGGATTGATATTATGACTTAAAACCAAAATGATTATGAGAATTGCACTTATTATCCGAAACTAAGAATTTCCATTTAAATCATATTTTTCAAATAAAAAAGCTAGGTTCCCGCAACAGGACCTAGCTAAAATAAGTAATTAGGTAACTACTAAAGAATTAAAAAACAACAGATGAACAACCAATAGTCGAATTACTCTATAAGCCCCAATAATTGGTTACTGGATAGTAAACAATTGCTCAAAATTTGAAATGGTCAGTATCTTTTTCACATCAGGACTACAGTTGACAATTTTTACGGTGGAAGTATCGCCACCCGCATGATCTCTCAATAAGAGCAACATCCCCAATGCGGAGCTATCGAGATATGTTGTTTCACTCATATCCACCGAATAAGCCCCCGGAGCGCCCTCTAAACTTTCATAGCTACGCCGAAAATCTTGGTGAGCACTAAAATCAAATCGCCCTTGAACACTAATAGTGAGTTCTGAACCGTCTGGCGAGATAGTTGAATTTATTGACATAACAAAACCTCTTGAACAAATAAAAATATATTCCTAACAGTATAGGTCTAGATCGAAAATGATGTACTTTTACTTTTGTAAACATACAGTTGGATTGTTTTGCATGTTTGCACTTCTCGCGTCGATCTGTCCTTAAGCATAGACTATTTTTTTTAATCTACGCAGCGTAATTAATAGAAAATATCGCTATATAGGCTCTAAAAATCAAAAAAATTAAGATAAAAAGGTAATTAAGAAGTTATTAGCCCTTTATTGTTAAGAAATATCAGTCCGTTGATGCATGCTCTTAGCAAGTGAACGATAACGATTCTCACTATTCGTTGAGTGTAGAATTTCCTTTATCCTCCTGTCGGTTGTATTGCTGGCTAACAAGTTCATCCATGACTTTCTGTTCAGCCTTATCCAACTGTGACTCTTCTTCTTTTTTTGCGCTCGCAATAAGATCTTCTAAAACACGGCGCCTGTGGCGCAGGATTACCCATTCACTTTGAAGTGTTTCAATCGTCCTTTGAGTATCAGAGATTTGATGGTTTATTTGTGTCACAGAGTTTGATAGTCGATGTGTAAAACCACGCATACTTGTTAACTGATCAATAGACACATCGTTTTGATTGTTACTTTTTAATAGGTATTCTTGATAGTAGCTCTGAACTTGTTCGTATTGACCTTGTTCTTCATCCAGCTGATTCTGTGCTTTTTGAAGATTGAGTGCGGCCGCCGCCTCTTTTTTTTCAGCTAATTTTTTTACGATATCTAAACGATCTGATTTAGATGGCATCTTGAGGTAATGTATTAGTCACAAATGAGGGTGCTATTAATTCTTCGAGAGCATTCGTGCTTTCAGAAAAAGACACCGCTTGCTTAATATTTTGGGAAATAAATTTCCGTAAAAAGGGCATTCTTTCAATAGCCGCATCGACTTCTGAATCAGCGCCTTTATTATAAGCACCGACATTGATTAAATCTTTATTCTCTTGATAAAGAGACATGAGCTGTTTGAATCTTTGCATTTTTGACAAATGCTCCTGAGAAACAATATTCGGCATGACTCGGCTGACAGATCGGCTTACATCGATGGCAGGATAAATACCTTCATCCGCTAGGTTTCGCGATAGCACAATATGTCCATCTAAAATAGCACGAGCAGCATCGGCTATTGGGTCTTGTAAATCATCACCTTCTGTTAGCACGGTATAAAAAGCAGTAATTGAACCCTCTCCTTCATCGGCATTCCCAGCTCGCTCAACCAATTGTGGAATCTTTGCAAACACACTGGGCGGATAACCTTTTGTGGCAGGAGGCTCTCCGATTGCCAACGAAATTTCGCGTTGTGCTTGCGCATAACGTGTTAACGAATCCATCAATAATAAAACATTTAATCCTTGATCACGAAAATGTTCGGCAACTCGTGTGGCTAATTGAGATGCGCGTAAACGCATTAGCGGAGGATCATCCGCAGGAGACGCAACAACGACTGCTCGCTTTAAACCTTCAGGCCCTAATACGTCATCAATAAATTCTTTAACTTCTCTGCCACGCTCACCAATTAAACCGACAACAACGATATCAGCAGTGGTGTATTTCGTCATCATGCCTAAAAGAACACTTTTACCAACACCACTACCAGCAAACAAACCTAAGCGCTGCCCTCTTCCCACCGTCAATAATGCATTAATTGCTTGAATACCAACATCTAAAGGCTCGCGTATCGGTTGTCGCTGCATAGGGTTGATAATATTAGGAACGGGAGAAAGAACATCATCACCTAAAAAAGTAGACTGCCCATCTAAAGGTTTCCCCAATCCATTGATAACTCGCCCTAAGCATTCGTTACCGATTTTAAAATTTTGATTTTTAGGGACAGGTTTCACGATAGCGCCAGCCTCTATTCCGTTGATAGCATCAATTGGCATTAAAAATATTTTTTTACCCGAAAAGCCAACGACTTCAGCTTCAACATGCTTATCGCCAATGACAACTTCACATTGATCGCCAACAGAAGCTTTTAGGCCAACAGCTTCGAGTGTCAACCCTATAGACCGCGTTAGATATCCCTGCGCATAAGGTTCAATACTGACAGGGGTTTTTAATTGATATTTTCCTATTCTACTCACTAATGGTTCGATAACGTCAACTGGTATCATCCGTTATCACCTGTTTCAGGAGTGTTCACTTCCCCAGAGCCTAGTTCAGATATATCAGCATTATTTTTTATAGAGTTTTCTTCTTCGTCATGAGCAGCTTCTAAATTTTTAGTTTCTGAACTTGTAGCTTCAGTGCTTATAGGTTCAATGCTCTCTATATCAGGAATATCCGTTTCGACTTCATCTTCGTTGGTAGGTTTTTTTTCTTCAGAAAAATCAGCGGTATCAGCAGGCTCAACAATACTACTCTCTACAACATTATGAGTATCACTATCTAAGATTTCATTATCTGGGTTACCAAGAAAATCACCTGCTATGAATTTTTCGAGCGTTTGTTCTAACCTTTTTTCTACAGAAAAATCAACAAAGCTTTCTTTTGTTTGTACCTTACATCCGCCGGGAATCATTGATGGGTCACCATTTAATTTCCACTGAACTGCACGCTCCAAAAAAAAATCATCCATCAAAGAAATATCATCAGGATTTAAGTAAATTGTAATATTATCGGAACCACTAGGTAGCGCAGAAATTGATTTTTTTACAAGATCGCGAATTTGAGAGGAATCAGTTTTTAATTCTCGTTTAACGACTGATTGGGCAAGAGATTTTATAGTATTAAATATAATATTTTCTAAATTGCTAGTATGCTGTTCAAATGGATCAATCAATCCATTGACGAGCGAAATTAATCGATCACCTTCTTTTTCTATTTGTTCTTTAGCCGCATCTAGTGCTTTTTTCTCTCCAGAATCAAAACCTTCTTTATAGCCTGTTTCTTTACCTTCCTTCAAACCATCTTGATAACCTTGTTGCCTTGTCGACTCGGCTAATTCAGAAATTTGCTTTGCCGTTAATGGCTTTGTATACCGATCTTCTGAAACGGTTTCGCCAACAACTTCGTTCCCTCGTAATCGTTCTAGATCTCGCCTTTCTCTATCTTCTTTTTCTGCGCTCGATAAAACATTGGTGCTGTCATCAATTTGGGGCAATTCCCAAGAATGATACTCCGATGATTTTTCGTTTGGAATTCGAGTAATATGTGGATTAGTCATAAATTACAACATTTCCTCCCCGCCACTACCCAGCATGATTTCACCCGCGTCCGCCATGCGACGTGCAATGATAAGAATCTCTTTTTGTGCTTCCTCTACTTCAGATAATCTCACAGGGCCTTTCGCCTCTAAGTCATCACGTAGTAACTCAGCAGCACGCTTCGACATGTTGGTGAATATTTTTTCTGCCAATTCTTCTTCTGCACCTTTTAAAGCCAAAATTAAAACATCAGAAGAAACTTCACGAAGTAATGCCTGTACGCCACGATCATCCAATTCATTAAGATTGGAAAAGACAAACATAAGATCTTGTATTTTTGTTGTCATTTCTTCATCGACGTCTTTCATGCCTTCCATGATTTCGCCTTCGATATTTTTATCTAAGCAATTCATAATATCGGCCGCAACTTTTATACCGCCCATTTCTTTGGTTTGCGATCCTGTATTTCCTGAAAATTGTTTTTCTAAAATATGATTTAATTCTTGAAGAGCACTGGGTTGAACAGATTCTAAAGTGGCAACTCTCATCACTATATCAAGTCGATCTTTTTCTTCCAAAAAACTCATCACCTCAGCTGCTTGATCGGCGTCAAGATAAGCGATGACAATTGCCTGAATTTGGGGATGCTCGCTGCGAATCATTTCTGCAATGGATTTTGCTTCCATCCACTTAAGAGTATCTAATCCAGAAGAACTTTCTCCCATTAAAATTCTGTCGATTAATCCGCCCGCTTTATCCTCGCCTAATGCACTCACTAACATATTGCGAATATAACTATCAGCACCGACACCTAAACTCGTTAGCTCTTTAACTTCGTCTAATAAGTTTCCTAAGATAGCTTCAACTTCAAACTGTTGTACATTACTTAAACTCGACATCGCCGTGCCCAATCGCTGAACTTCTTTAGGTCCCATATGCTTTAAGATTTCTGCTGCATCTTGCTCACCTAACGACATCAATAACACGGCTGCCTGCTCAAGCTTTTCTAGCTTTAGCTCTTTTCCGCCAGCGCCTGCATTTCCTGTAGATCTTGCCATCGACTAACTACTCCTCTGCTGCCGCCCATCGTTTCACTACTTGAGCGACACGGCCTGGATCTTCTGCAATCATGCCCTTCACCATACTTAAATGTTGTTCATAACCTTTATCGGGGCTTGGTAAACTTAATGCGTTACCACCCGATAGAGTGACAGTTTCATCATTCGATGAATTTGATCCGTCCATGCCTGATGATTGAAGAGCTGCAGCTTCTCTTGCTTCATCCAACGCTTTATTTTGTAAACCACCCGCTGCCAAACTTTTTAAAATGGGACGAAGTAATCCAAATAACAACGCAATGATAATAAACACGGTTCCGGCAATTTTTAAGATGGATAAAAACCAATCTTCTTGCCAAATTGGCGTCGTCTCTAATGGGATATCTATAATATCTTCTTTTAAAAATGATGAATTAATAATATTAACGCTATCACCTCTCGCTGCAGAAAAACCAACTGCATCACGAACCAAAATACCTAAACGTTCTAATTCTGATTCCGTCCATGTAATTCTTGTTTCTTCTCCGCTCTCTGAATCAACTGTAACTCGATCATTTAACACAACAGCAACGGTCAATCGTTTTAACTGGCCAACTTGATTTTTTGTATAACTCACTGTGCGATCTAGTTCATAATTCCGAGTCGCCTGACTACGAGAATTACTCGGAGCTGCTGCCCCAGCTCCATCACCATTTGCTCCAGCGACTTCGGGCGCTTGCGCATTACCAGGAGGCTGATTGGTTAACGCTCCAGGAATACCGCCACCAGAAGCGCCATTAACTCGTGCTTCTTCGACGGTTTGTTCACTTCTTATTGCAGGAAGATCGGGATTAAACGTTTCTGCTGCTTGCTCTACGGAAGTGAAATCAACGTCTGCACTCACTTCTGCACGATAATTTTGAACTCCAACAATCGGTTCAAGAATACTGTTCACTCGTCTGGTGTAATCTTTCTCGAGTTTACGGGTGTATTCTCGTTGCTTGCCTGCCATCATAAATTCTGGACTTTCGATTTCTAGTTCAAACAAATGTCCTTTTTGATCAACGATAGTTACGTTTTCGAGTTTTAATTCAGAAATACTGGATGCAACAATATTAGCGATAGCTTGAACATGTGAAGGTGATAATGATCGTCCTGGATATAATTCAATAAAGACTGAAGCTCGAGGTTCACGACTATCTCTGACAAAAACAGATGCCTTAGGTATAGCTAAATGCACTCGCGCACTGCGAACACTTCGAATACTCGTTATCGTTCTTGCAAGCTCGCCCTCAAGCCCACGGCGATAGCGAGCATTTTCCATAAATTGACTGCTACCAAGCGGTTGCTCTTCATCTAACAATTCAAACCCGACTGATTTATCATCAGAAATTCCCGCTTCCGCTAATCTTAATCGCGCTTTATTGATATCTTCCGATGCCACCAATAAAGCACCGCTTGAACCATCGATTTTATAAGCAATATCATTTGTCTCGAATATTTGAACTACTTCGGATGAATCCAAACGATCAAGACTTCCATACATTGGACGATAGTCTTTTTCTTGACTCCACATAACGGCGGCAAAACCAACAGCAACACTAATCGCGAGACCAACCATTAGCCCAACTTGGCGAAGAATATTTAGGCCATTAAACCCCTCCACTAGATCATTGGTTGCATTGCCCTTTGCACTGGGCGATAACGCTGTTGAACCACTAAGGTCTTGTGCTGCTTCTGCCATAATTATTTTTTTCAACCAATTATTACAATTACGAAATATTTCTTTTACTGACGTTTAAATTTACTGGCTCAGATCGGCATGTTCATGACATCACGATAGGCATCAACTAGTTTGTTTCTCACTTGTAACATTGCCTGAAAAGAGACACTCGATTTTTGAGAAGCAACCATGACATCAGTAATATCAACATTAGGATCACCTTGCTCGTAAGCTTTCGCTAAACCAGCCGAAGTCTTTTGTACGTCATTCACCTTATCGATAGCTTGAGTGAATAAATCACCAAAATTTTGTGTGGTTTTTTTGGCAGGATCAGCTGCAAGCAACCCATCCAATGGATTCGGCTTTCCAATAGTGTCGCCTGTGCGCAAACTATTTAAGCCTCCAAACGCTTCGGTTTGCGACTTGATTGTCCGCATCTCACCCAATAAACGATTAATGTCCATTCGATCAGTCATAATGTTCTCTCAATTGATTCACTACACACTCTATAGAGCTATCTATAACAGACTTAAATTGTGACAAGTTTTTGGCGGTTTTTTAAAACTTGGCTTCCATTTATGTAAAATGCATTAAATGGGCCAATATTGACCGCATTCAAATCAATTCGGAAAATGGATGCCTAAAAGCGGAGAAAGGGTTTTTGAACGCAATTAAGAATCAATCGGATTGTTATATCCATAGAAAAGATTGATAGTTTTAGATTGTGATTGGCTCTGACATAATACGAGCCAACTTTACATGAAGAGAATATTGATTTTTTAATTGGTTGCTTTTTTTCAAAACAACCTCCTAAAATATCAGATTTAAGATCTCAGCAATATTTACAACAGCACTGAATAGGATTAACAATGGAACCGATAACAGTTTACAGCTCTGACCATTGCGGTTATTGCACTGCAGCTAAAAAATTACTGGAACAGAAAGGGTTTAAGTATTCTGAAATTAACGTTTCTCATAATCCTGAGCAGCGTCAAGAAATGATGGAAAAAAGTAGACAACGATCAGTGCCACAAATTTTCTTTGGTGATCAGCACATTGGGGGTTACACCGATTTAGTAGCTTATTTCAAACAACAAAATACCTAACAAATGAATTGGTTTTTAACTGAGTTATACGTTTGAAAATTTTCATCTGATTCTGGTATAGACAGATATAGAACAATAAAAAAGAGAGCCTAGGCGCTCTTTTTTATTGTGGATTGTTATACAACAAACTATTTTAATAGGCTAACGATTAGTTAATCAAATGGATTCTTAATTTAATCATCAAAACTATATTCGGTTAACTCTCTTGCCAACCGAAGCTCTTCTAGTTTATTTTCGACTTGTCTTCGCCCGTCTAATTCAGATATTAGCTGCTCTAAACCGCCATCATCCTCATCACCGTCGATCCAATCATCCAAGTCTACATCTGCCATTATTGAACTATTTACAGATTTGTCAAAAGAACTATTCGAAGCGTCGCTCATACCGGAAACCCTCAAGAACGATAATCACAATAAACCCATTGGGCTTGCTTTCACAACGTCAAAGTAAGACCAACTAATGCGAAAAATAACCCTAAGTTTTTATTTGGTCAAGAGGATTTTAAAAATATTTCGTGACGAAATAATGACAAATTAATTTTTTTTAACCGTTAATCAGTAAGTACTAAAAACATCTTACATCCACCTAAAAAAAGATCGGTTAATTTTCGTGGATAAACGGTTTATTGGGAGAAAATGTCATTAATCTTCAACCACTTAAGCTATATTTTTAACCGTTCGGTTAACATCAAAACCATCGTCACTTAATCGTGCGATTTTATAGCGCAAAGTTCTCGGGCTAATCCCTAATCGCTCGGCGGTCAATTTTCGGCTACCACCCGCTTGCCGTATAGCATCAACAATTAACTCAAATTCCTTCTTTTTTAAATCTTTACCTAAAGCAGGACAGCCCACTGGAATAGGTTGAACACTATCCGCCAAGTTTTCTGCTTGGTGTAAATAACTTTGGTTCTGTGCCGTCGATTGTTGACTGAATAGATCTGTATTGTCAGTGATCGTATCAAGCCCTAAATCTTCCGTATCGATTAGGTCTGCTGGTTGTAAAATTAATGCCCGCTGCATAACATTATCGAGCTCTCTAACATTGCCGGGCCAAGGATAAGACAGTAATGCCAGTTTAGCATTTTCGGTCAAACTCACTGATTGACGGCATTGCTTTTGCGAATGATGAGAAAGTAAGCGAGAGGCTAACGGAACGATATCATCCAATCTTTTGCGCAGTGGTTCCCATTGAAGAGGTAATACACTTAGACGGTAATATAAATCTTCTCTAAACTCTCCGTTTATCACTGACTGCTGAAGATTGCGATTTGAAGTAGCGATCACTCTAACATTTAACTGAATTGTTTTTCTCCCTCCTAATCGTTCGACTTCTTTTTCTTGTAGCACTCGTAACAATTTAGCTTGCAGGCCTAAATCCATTTCTGAAATTTCATCCAATAATAAAGTTCCCCCTTCTGCCTGTTCAAATTTACCGGGTGCACTTGTGTGTGCGCCTGTATAAGCTCCTTTCTCATGACCAAACAACATCGCTTCCAACATATTTTCGGGTATGGCGGCACAGTTAATGGCAATAAAAGGTTTATGCGATCGCTTTGAATTTTGATGAATATAACGTGCTAATACTTCTTTTCCACTTCCTGATTCACCGAGAATCAAAACAGTTGAATCACTATTGGCAACACGTTTTGCAAGCGTTAATAATTTCAAACTACTCGACGCAACGGCAACAGGTGCATCGTCATTATCAGAATACCCCTTCCCTGCATGTCGGCTAACGGCGTCAATGAGTAATTGAGACGCATAAGGTTTTACCAAATAATCAACAGCTCCATTTCTCATCGCCTGAACTGACTCATTAACACTGGCATAAGCGGTAACTAATAACATGGGAATATGGGGGTATCGTTCACGTACGATTGCCAACAATTCGTGGCCATTCATCACACCCATGTTGACATCAGAAACAATCATAGCGACGTTATCGACAACGGCTAATTTTTCTAATGCATCTTCTGCCGAAACGGCTTCAATAGTTTTAAAATCCGATAACTCTAACGTATCACAAACAGCTTCTCGTAGTAGCTGATCATCTTCAACCACCAATATTTTACGTTGTTTTTCTTGGTTATCGTCAACTAATTGGTTTTCGTTGTATTTGATAGCAGGTAAATTCATTCGTATCGAACCTCGTTTAATTATTTCGATGTGCAAATCATTTTTTAGTGTCTTAACGGACGAGAATTATTAATTTTTTGATGATTGAATCCTTTATCAGACATATTATATTGTTGCGAAAGCTGATGTTGCTGGGTTAATTGTCGTAGTACATTTTTATCAACCTGCGCTACAACAGAATATTTTTCGCTTGAATGCTCTGCGATAGAATATTCAAGAAGAGGAATTCGTATCGATGCTATCGCGCCGCCTGCTCGTAAATTTCTGATCTCAAAATGTCCTCCGTGGCCAGCAGCTACTGTTCTTACCACAGAAATACCTAACCCTAAGCCTTGCGGTTTTGAGGTTAAAAAAGCTTCCCCTATTTTTTCAATTATTGACTGATCAACACCAGGACCATTATCGGAAATTGAAATGACAAGGTGATCTTCTTCGATAACAGTTCGAATACAAATCTGAGGTTTATATAAAACGGCTTGAACAGCATTCTCAATCACATTCATTAATGCACTGATGAGCACATCAACATTACATTTAAAAACGGCATCAACGTTTTCAATGTCCCATTCACATTCTGCGTTATTTTGTGAGAGCAATGATTCTGCAGCCTCTTGAAGTTTATGAATAAACGTATCGACACTCACATTATCATTAAGCGTTAAATCGCCTTTAACAAATAACAGCATATCTCTGACTTGTTGTTCCATGTGATGAAGCCTTGACGATAATTTATCGACAAATCGCTGACGCTTATCAAAGGACAAACTCTCATTTTTTAAGTGGCCGGCATAGAGCATCGCAGCAGACAAAGGCGTTCGTATTTGATGAGCCAGAGCAGATACCATTTTTCCCATGGAGGTTAATCTTTCGTGTCGACTTAATTGTGCTTGCAGATCTCGTGTTTCTGTTTGATCTGTTAATAAAATAATTTGCCCTTGATCCTCTAAGGATTTGATGGCGATACTAATCCTTCTTCCGCTAAGTGTTGATACTTCATGCCCATCATCACTTTGGGGAGCAAAACATTGATCGATTAGATCTCGCCAAAAAAAACCTTTTAAAGGTACATTTAGCATAACTGCTGCCACGGGGTTGTTATCAGTGACTTTTCCTTTTGAGTCGATAACAATTACGCCTCCAGGCAAAAAATCTAATATATTTTCTAGGCGATTCGCTATTTTTTCTTTTTCTTCTAATGCTTCTATTCGTTGATCTGAAACCTGATTCAATTCATCCGTTAAATGAGTAACTTGAGTTTCCAGCGTTCGATAGGCTTTTGTTAATTGTTCTGACAATATGGAAAATTCGATAAAGGCTGATGTTAAATCTTCCGCCTTTAACAAATTTGAATCTTCTGAAGCCTCTGTTGAGTGAACTTCGATAGGGAGTACGTCAACAATACGAGTGTCTGTGTTGATAATGGGTCTCGTCTTCTCAACTTTCTCTGCGATTTTATTGATTTTCATACTGTCACCAATGGAATTCCATAATAATTATCGTTCCATTACGGGTCACAACGTCAAAGAGTTGCCACTTGGAATGGTTTAATATGAATATTGCAAAGGAGGTGCCAACAAAATAGAGAATGGCAATTTATTGCCAAAAAGGGGAAAAGTATCAACACAACAAATAACTAAGAAAAAACTGGGATAAATAGAATTAGCAGAAAGAATAGCAAGTAAATAAATGGAGAGTAAAAATCATCGTCAAAAAATATTGACGATGATTCGTTTCGACGTAAAAAACTATCTTTAGATTTTTATAAAAAGGTTAGGCAGTCTTTAGTGCTTTCACATTAACGCTGCAAACCATATTTTCGCATTTTTTCAACAAGAGTCGTTCTACGAATGGCTAAATGATCTGCTGCTCTAGCCACAACACCGCCAGAATCTGCCAGTGCTTGTTGAATTAAGTTACGCTCGAGGCCCGTTAGATACTCTTTTAGATCGATTCCGTTTTCAGGTAACAGTGCTCTATCATCTAAGCTAGCCACTTTAGGCTCACTTTTAAATTCTGTTCTTGGCTCAGTTTGTAACACGCTATCTGTCAGTTGAGGCATTGCATTAATGACATCTTCTTCATGTTCTACATGTCGATATTTTTCGGGCAAATCAGATACGCCCACCACTCCACGCGGATGCATGATTGCCATGCGTTCAACAAGGTTGGCCATTTCTCTTACATTACCAGACCATTCGTGTCGGCAAAGGGATATGACAGCACCAGAATTAAATCGAATAGAACCCCTTTGTTCGCTTTCTAAACGCGAAACAAGTTCATTCATTAACAATGGGATATCTTCAGAGCGTTCTCGTAGAGAAGGCATTTCGATTGGAAAAACATTAAGTCGATAGTAGAGGTCTTCTCGAAAACCACCCTCTTCAATCATTTTATCTAAATTGCGATGAGTCGCTGCAATCACTCTAACATTTGTCTTGTAGCTCTTTGTACCACCGACACGCTCACAAGTTTTTTCTTGAAGTACTCGCAAAATTTTAACTTGCATGGCTAGTGGCATATCCCCTATTTCATCAAGGAATAAAGTTCCGCCTTCCGCCATTTCGAAACGGCCTGCACGAGAGGCTATTGCGCCAGTAAAAGCACCTTTTTCGTGGCCAAATAATTCACTCTCTAATAATTCAGCAGGAATGGCGCCGCAATTGACTGGAACAAATGGGCCTTTATTTCTTGGAGAGTTTCGATGAAGATTTCGAGCAACTACCTCTTTCCCAGTACCAGATTCACCGGTGATAAGAACCGTTACATCATTATCTGCAACACGTTCCATCATTTCACGAACGGCATGAATTTTTTCACTGGTTCCAACAAGGCTTCTGAATAAATGAGCTGGACGACGCTTCCCTTCTTTTTGCTGTGAAGCGAATGCTTGACGATAACGATCTGCCTTATGAAGTGTGTCGAGTAAATTACTATAAGTTAAAGGGTGATCAACCGTCTCAATCACCATATGTTTTAAATAAGGATCCCAGTCCTCATCAATACGTTGATTCTCACCGGCGAGGATAATTGGGCAACCTGAATCCCAATCACGTATAGCGTTCAATCTGTCGCCAAGAGCAAGTGATTGATCACAATCTCCCAGTATGACGACAACAAACTCTTGAGTGCTTTCTGCGTGCTGTGCTGCCGTTTCTTTCCAGTCACTGCATGTAGTGCAGATGGATGTTTCCCCTAGAAAATCAAGAACTACTTTTAGATCATGACGTCGGCCTGCATCGTCATCAACAACCAAAACTTTATTATCTCGCCACATATGTCCTTCAACCCTACTACTTAGACATTAGCGTTTCTATATTACCGAAGAAATCACTAACACTTTCTATTAAAGACTGCGGAATCAACTTAATATTTTTCCTTGATTCCCTCTATGACATAGCCAATCACTCATTAGTCTGTCCCGAATGAAGTTCACGTTTTTTTGTGAATCAGTCAACAGGTTGGCTGTGCTGTTCTTAGTAATAGTCAAGCAATTAGCGAAGGTCAAATTGTTGGCGTCAGAAAATACAAAGAAAAATGAAAATGATTTTTTTTGACAAATATTTGTCATATTTTTTGTGATATTTCTGGACAGTATGGATTTACTTTACTAGCAAGTTAGTACGCAATTAGCGTACTACAGAGTCGACTACCATTAAATTTGTAATAATAGATGAGCGTTTTATTTGCTGATTTCATTATACCTTTGGGGCAAGGTTTGAATTTTACTAGATATAAACCAGCTCTCATTCATTATAACTAATGATTTGTTTACTGATATTATTAGTGAGTTTAATCGTTGGAATCAATAAATTATTTGAGGTTTACAATAAAAATCAAACCGCTTTCAATGGCGTTTTATTTTTTACTGGGTGCATTTCTTCTAATGCCATTTTATAGATTTGTTTTATTTCACTTAATTGACCCATTACTTTTTTCATATAAGCATGGTCTTTCATGCACAATCGATTCACAATCCTTTCACAAATACGATCTAGACACTTTAGCTCAGACCAATCTTGATCAATCAAAGCCTGATACATACTCTCTTTAATTGCACATAACGCGTTTAAATCAACAGTAACTTCTGTTGTATCATTGTTCACAATATGAAGATATGTGACTGACATTACACCACCTCCGGTGCGATTGTATCCCAAGCACTTTTTATCTCATGAATAAGACCTGCCACTTCATCAAGGAGCTTTTCATCGTTTTTAGAATTAGCTTCTATTAGCCGACGAATCATATAGTCATACAGAGCATCCAAATCAACACTTAAACTAGTATCACCATTATCCTCCAACGCACCCTGTAACCCACCTACAATGCTTACAGCTTTGTTAATTAAACTTCCTTTGCGCTCAATTTGATTCTGACGCATCGCTCCCTTGGCTTGCGCTATCCGCTCTAAAGCGCCTTCAAAAAGCATTTGAATTAATCGATGAGGAGAAGCATCAGTCACTCGTGATTCTATATGTACATTAGAATAAGCCGCCGCCGAATTATACATATTCATGTCTACTTCCTTTGGTTTATCACAATATCAAGAGCTGACATTATTGTTTATCTTTTATGGATCGTTACTCATAATAACGGCAATAAACCAAATTTCTTTACAGAAAAAATATAGTTTAAGACATAAAAAGTAAGATAAAAGAAATAAAAATAAGATTTAGTTAAAAGGACATTCTGATAGATCGATGATGATTCTGTGATTCAGCTAAAACAGGATATAAACAGACAAGAAAATTTACAATGAAGACAAAGTGTTAGATGAGTGTATACGTAACAATCAACAGCCTATTAACGAGGAGCCGTAAATGGTAAACGATCACCAATACCATCTAAGAATGTACCAGTATTATTTAAACTTCTAACTATCAGCTCCATCGCTAGAAATTGACTTTCCATTCGAGAGCGAAACGCTTCGGTTCTTCTTTCTAGAGAAGCTCTATCTTCATCAATATCATCTAAGGATTCATTAATGTTTTTTTCTCTTTCAGAAATTAAACCGTTACTAGCTAAAAAGCTATCCATCAGTCTAGTCATACCGCCACTAAACCCTTGAGAAAAAGTAATGCTACCTGTTGTAGCACCCGGTTTAATAATCATTTTCAGGCCCTCTGCAGGGCTTCCAATCGTCGGCAGTAGTACATTTCCAAAGCCAAAAGCCTCTTTACCATCGATAGTTCCTTCAACATTAACTCCAGCTGTACCATCCACAACTGACAAGCCTATCTCTCCGGCGTCTGCGCCTATTGCAGATATATTGACTACGCTAGAGCTTCCGAAGCTGTCTGAAGTAAAATCTAAACCGCCTGAACCACTGTTGAAAGTAGCAGATAAACTAATTCTATTTTCTTGTAACGTGGCATCAAGATTAATTAACGATTGAATCTCTGCAGCAAGCTCCTCTCCAGTGGTATAAGTCTTCGCACTCGGTAAGGTAATCGATGCCGTCTGACCATCAACAGTGATATCGAATGAATAATCTTTACCCGTTGTATCTATTGGAAAGCCAACACCAAAGGCGGCACCATTTAAAATACCTTGTGTTGCCTCTTGTGTAATAACAACATCATAAGTACCCGGTTGCGTTTTTTTACCAGAACCAGTCACTTCTATTTTTGAATCACTGGAATTAAATTGTGGCGTGAACAATTCTTTTACCAGATCAAAATTGGTATCCATTGCCGCTCTGAAATTAGTATTCGATTCACTAGGGTCTTCATTAATTTCTAAACTACCATCTAACTGTGTACGAATACCCAAGTTAGCTAAAACAGTGAATCCTTCTCCGATTCCAGGAACCTCTGCTCCCATAAATCGCCTAACATTGTTAATTAAATTATCCGCCATTGAATCATTTTTTAAACTACCAAAGTCCCCTAGCTCAGAATCAAAACCAGTTAAAACCTCAACTTCTTCTAGAAACAAATTGTAGGCATCGACAAAATCACGAATTGCTGTTTCAGCAATTTCTTTATCGTGTGAAATAGAAAGATTGATTACTTCCGTCGGCGAACTATTAAAAATATCAAATTCTAGACCATCGACTAAATCAGTGATTGTGTTTGATGGACGAGACACTAACAAACCATTTAAACGAATCTGTGCATCTTTTCCTTCTAGTTCTTGCGTGAGTGATTGTGATGCTTCATTAAAATCAAAGCTCGCAAGACCAGGACTTGCACCTTCAGCAGCAACAATTTCTAACTCATTACTTGCGCCGGATGGACCTGTCACCATTAAACGATAGCTACCTCCATCACTAACGATACTAGCTTGCACTCCAATGTCTGCATCATTAATAGCATCACGTAATCCTTGTAAGCTATTATTGGTGTCATCGATATCGATCGTGGCGCCAGTTCTTTCGGCGTTAACGGCAAAAGTATCGAGCGCACCATTCCAATCGCCGAAACGAATAGTTAACGAACCAGTCCCAACAGCAGCGTCTTCACTCGCATAAATAGCACTACTTAATGATTGCGCCTGCGCAACATCTTCGATCTTTATTTGATAGCTACCGCTGACGGCTTTTGAATCTAATTTGGTTAATGCGATAAGAGAGGTGTCAGGTATGGAAAGGGATTTGGCATCAAAGGTGTCAGAGTTAGACAATGCGCCTACAGCTGTTTCTAACTTACCTAAAGAACTGCGCAACAATCCAAAATCTGAAATTTGAACGCCCAGTAACTCTTCCTTAGTGTCTAACCGTTGAGTTTCTGGTGCAGCTTGTAATTCAACCAACTGATCAACAAGTGACAAGGTATCAATACCGGAACCACCGCCCAGTGTGTTTACGATATTTTGAATCATCATTGACTCCTATGACACTCGTTAAGGTATTGAATAAAACAGTTACTAGAAAAAATAAAGAGCCAGCACTGCCACCTCCTTGTGGCGACAACTATGGCTCTCAACATCCATCCTATGGAAAAATCCTTTTATCTCCTATCCTTTAAATTCTATCCTTTTAATTTTTCATTCTCTTCTTAATCCATTGACTCAAAATCCATTAGAGTTCGTCCCTTTCACTTTCCTTTGATTACATCCCTATTTCTATCTCATCATCCTTGAACCAGTCCTTTGCAGTATTATCTAACCTTTATATCTTTATAACGCTATACTAAATTTTCTATTTCCTCCTTGATCAATACTTCTCATCCTAAAACATTCATCGGCTGTTATTAGATAAACTATAGGCAATTTTTCATTATTCCTCATAATTATTTTTATTCAAAAAAAGAACAAAAATTCGAAACAAAAAAAGGAGTGCAACATGCACTCCTTTTTTATTTCCTTCTTTTCATATTGTTTTGATAAACGTTACGAAAATGAGCTTTCAGTCAATAATCCATTACCGATTTAATCATTAAGCCCTAGCACTGATAAGATGGAGTGGCTCGTCAGTCCCTGCTGCCATATCTTCCTTCAATTGTCGTGCCATCTTCAAAAACTTTTCATCAGGTATTTGTCGAATAACTTCTTGGCTTTCCCTATCCACCACTGAAACAATGGTTCGACCTAACGAATCGTCTACATTAAACTCGATATCTCGTTGAGTTGATTGAATATATTCATTCATATCCGCAACGGCTGATTCAATATTCTCTTGTTTCTGAGACACTGATTCAGATTGATTACTGAGTTTTTCTGTTGAAACGATTTTTCCCTTTTCTGATAATTGTTCAGAAACGGCAACGGACGGCAAAGATTTGCCGCCTTGCTCTACCTTACCGGCATCGGGTTTGGATGAAACCGTACTTGTTCTCAATTGTAAATTTTGCAAATTGGAATTCGTTACTTCATTCATATCCTAACCTCTTACCTTGTCGTAACGCTGATAAAAATATCTTAACAACGTTACGACCCTGCTTTCTTTTATCCAATGCGTTCTCAATAATTATTGAAGTAAAGAAAGTACTTGTTGTGGTCTAGCATTAGACTGAGCCAACATTGCTGTGGCAGCCTGTTGCAATACTTGTGCTCGACTTAATGAAGCTGTTTCCGCTGCGAAGTCTGCGTCCATGATTCGCGAACGAGCCGCTGCAGTTTTCTCAGAAACGTTTGACAAGTTTGACACAGTAAAGTCTAAACGGTTATTGATCGCACCTAAGTCAGATCGAGTCGCGTTCACTTCTTCGATGGCCGAATCAAGAATACCAATCGCTTTTTGTGCGCCCGCTGCTGTTGAAATATTGATACTTGCAACAGAACCTGAACCTTCACTTGCATTACGTTCTTGCAAGCCAGTTGCCGCCAAAACGTTCGCCGGTGTAGCTGACTCTGCATACTCAATAGAAATTTCATCGCCATTTGTTGAACGTAAACCAATACCTGATGTAGTAGACCCTGCGAAGGCAACAACACCCGTCTCATCCGAAGATTCGTTAATCACTTTAATGGCTTCAGCAGCAGATAACGCAGGCGTGGTGTCAATTGTGATAGCACCAATTTCAATGCCATTAATAATTAAATCACCTTTTGCCAAGTTAGCACCAACTGGACCAGTATCACTATCCGCTGTGACGGCAACACCTTGGATATTGCCGTTGTCGTCTTGCATATCAATGCCAAGTGCAGCAACCTCAGCAGCACTAATTGTTCCTCCTTCAATTTTTACACCTGATTTATCGGCACTTGTGTCATTAAACACCAAACCAAAATTCGTTGTAGCTGCAGTTAAACCAGAATTAGTTAGCGCATTACCAGTACCAGCTACCTGTATAGACGTCGCGCCTTGTGCATTTAACACTAAGCGACCAACATCATTGATACTTGCTTGAATGCCTGTTTCGTCATTAATTTTTGCAACAAGATCATCCATATTTTCTGTATCAGTCAGAATATAGGTTTGTGCGTTATTATTGCCATCCGTTAAGGTCAACGTTAATTCATTTGAAGTACCTGATAAAACACCAGAACCATTACTGGTTCCCGTTACTTCAACCTGTGTAGAAACTTGAGCGCCTTTACCATCAAGGTCAGCATTCATACTGGCCAGAGCTAAATTAACTGTTGTAGCTGCAGCAGTAAATCCTGTGATAGCTGTGTCATTAACTGTGATATCACCTGTTACAGCTAATGCAGTTAAAGAAGCCAAACCGGCTGCGGTTGCTTCACCAACGATATCACCTGCACTACCGCCCAATTGACTTGTGTTAAAGCTTCCTACTTTCACTGTCATTGTTTGGTTGGCTTGAGAACCGACTTGCAATGTCGTTTCACCAATACTGCCATCGAGTAACGCTTGGCCGTTAAAGGTAGTTGTATCTGCAATTCGGTCAAGCTCGTCTTTAAGCTGAACTACTTCCGCATTCAGTGTTTTACGATCGCCATCAGAATAAATTCCGTTAGCAGATTGTATTGATAGTTCACGCATACGTTGCAAGATATTTGTTGCTTCTTGCATTGCGCCTTCTGCTGTTTGAATCAAAGACACGCCGTCATTCGCGTTACGAACTGCTTGGTCCAAACCACGAATTTGCGAAGTCATTCGGTTAGCAATTGCTAAACCTGCTGCGTCGTCTTTTGCTGAGTTAATTCGGTTACCCGAAGATAAACGCTCGGTCGCACGATCAAGCGCATTGCCAGAATTCATCAACTGACGCTGAGAATTAAGTGATGCTACGTTGGTATTGATTACTAAAGCCATGAGACTTCTCCTACGATTTAAACCTGTTCATGAAATATGAACGACTATCCGTCCCTTAATAGGCCAACTGGCTATAGTGGACTTCTAAAAAGGTTATCGACGAAATATGGAGAAGCTTGAATTTTTTTTATGCTTTATTGATAACTATTTATTACAAGAGATAACAGGATAATCAATTTTAATCTAAGCCTATTGATCGCACTCTAAAAAGAAAAATAAATAGATGATTTTGGAATGATGCTTTAGGGTTATCGTTGCTGATAAGCTTGAGTAGCTTTGTTTCTTTGGGTCTCTGCTAACAAACTCTCTTGAATAATCTTTTGTTTTGCAATGACGATGGATTTTATATCATCATTTAATCGTTGAATTGTTGTGAGGTCATTTCTATCTTCAATTGTCATTTTCATAACATCGATGTTTTTAAATGTGTTATTTATTAGTACATCTCTTTCGTGTAATTTTTTCTCAAACCCTTCCCATTCGTCATTGCGCGCCATCTCCATGAGTGTTTTACAGCGCTCGATAATAAAGCTTCCATCTTTCTTTATAAATATCATAATGAATAATCCGGCGTTCTAAAATATTAAAGAAGGTTAAACAAGCTTAGACCACTCACACGGACAAAGCTTTGTTGAGTCGCTTGAAGAATAAATGTTTCTAACGATAATCGCGTTGCCGCCTCAGAATAATCTAAATCTTCCATATCAGAAAGGACTTCACGATTCAAAAGGTCTGCATCAAAATGCATATTGCGCGTACTTTCAATTGTATTGAGTCTTGCACCTAACTCACTTTCCTTTGCACCAATAACCAATTCCGATTCCGCTAGACTACCTAGTGTTGCACTAACCATAGCGGAAAATTTTTCTTTAGATTCCGGGGTATCTCTTACGTCATTCAGTGCTTGGCTAAATCGAGATAAAGTAGTCAATAATCCTTGCGAGTTGGTAGATTCTATAATAACCGTATCACCAGGCGTTGCTTGCACACCATTACTTGAAGCAGTGCCGCTATTGATTCCTAACGCCGTTAAAATATTGATGCCACTTGCAGCGGCCGGATCGATTTCAACATTTAATCCACTTGCCACTTCAAACTGTGGTGGTACCGATCCTGTATTAATGGTGACACCCAAGTTAGCTAACAAGGTTGCATTAGCGCCCGTCGTTAATTCGTTAACCAGATCAGTGTCATTAGTAATGTTACTACCAATCGTTAACGTCTCGGTGACACCTCCTACTCTTATCGATAAAGTTTCTCCTGTTTCGTCACCTGAAAAATTTTGTATTGCATCTGAACCCCATTGCACTGAACCTGCAACGGCCGCCTCACCAGGAAAAGGGGTTCCACTAACGTGAAATGAAACGCCGTTTGCCTCAATATCTAATCCGGGTTGATACACTTGGTTTTGTACAATTATATTTCCAGTAGAACGCTCGGTTATTGAATAATTATTTGCTGCAGGCGATACATTTGTTAACGCGTTAAAGCTAAGGACCAAATCTTCTGGATAAAATTGGTCAAACGCTTCTTGATCTGTCACTTGTCCTACAGAAACAATAATAGGCGGTGACGATTTATTCGTTTCACTCACGTAGGTATTAATCGTATTAGTGGGTGAAGGAATATCTTGAAATATTGTTCGGCCAGAATCACTGACTTTTACTTTTGCGCTATCAGAAATTTTAATGAATACATTTCCCTCATCGCCGTGATAATCAAATCCACCACTACCGTTTGAAGTAAATGGTTGCGTTTCTCCTTGGTATCCACCAAAAATATATTCTCCAGCAGAGTTCCGCGTGTTCGCCAAATTTAATAGCTCGTCAACTCGCGCATCCACTTCGGACTTAATCGCTTTATAATCACTTTCGCTCAGTACAGCCGTATTACCTGCTTGCACAGCAAGTTCTCTCATACGCTGTAACAGTCCAGTCACTGACTCCAAAGCTACCCCCTCTAGCTCTAATGTATTTTCTGCTATATCAATATTTTTTTGGTATTGATCTCCACGCGCAATTGTATCGCGTAATTGCAAAATTACCGTCGCTGCCACAGGATCATCAGAGGGATTAATAACTCGCTTTCCCGTTGCAATTTGCTGCTCAGTTTTAACAATCGCTCTTTGGGCATCCGACATGCCCTTATTAGCAATATTGTAAATTTGCTGCGTAGAAATTCGCATAATAAATACTCAGTGTTTAACGTATAAATTTAAAGACATATACAGTTATATTGCATTTAACAATGTATCAAACAGGTCTCTCGAAACAGCAATCACTCTTGCATTAGCGTTATACACTTGTTCAAATTTAACAAGGTTAGCTGCTTCTTCGTCTAGGTTTACACCCGATATACTATCTCTTGATGATTGTGTTTCTTGTAGCAATGCCAAACTAGCTTCCGTATTTATTTTTGACAAACTACTTTCTGATCCTACTTTTTCAACAAGATGCCTGTAACTTCCTGATAATGTTAATGTGTCATTCGCAACAATTTTTTTAGTTTCCATATCAACAAAACGCAATGCATTTCGATTATCCGATGTGGCATTACTATTAAATTCAATACTAAACGTATCATTTGTTGCAGGTTCGCCTTTAATTGAAACTTGATAACCAAAGAAGACATCTAGTGCGAAAGCTGCTGACGTACTATCGCCAAATAGCTGACTGGTAGAGGGTGACGACTCCATTTCAACACCGGTACCTAAGGTAAGATCTATCACTCCACCAACTGTCACTAATGATTCGACACCTGCACCACCCGCTGTTAGTCGGACGTTCGGATTAACGCTATCATTAACAGAAATAGTATCGCCACTAACTCCTTCAAAACGAATATCAGCATCAACTCCACTTGAAGACTGCAATCTCAATTCAGGATTTCCTGTTTGAGGATTTGTTGCACTCACTGCAAAAAATCCTTGCGAATTCAACGTAGGGTTAGCGTTAATTTGAGTCGCTAAATAATCATTAAAAGCGGACTCATCAACATTGGGATCAGGAACATCAGAAGCGATTGCACCTAGGTCGTAGCCAATTAGCGCTTGACCATTCAGAGTAATTTGAGCAGGCGAATTGAAATTTGAAATATTTAAATCAGTAATCACTGCCTCGGTAAATGCATTTGCTTGTACACCCGGAACGCTCGACAATAATGTTGCCGTTTCTGCTGCACTTGCATTAAAGCTCGTAGTCACACGCTGTGAAGTTGAAATACCGGTATTGGGATCCGTAGTCGTAAATGTATATAACTCAGCGGGGTATTGATTATTTGCAGCCACTCCTCCAGACGTTTGAGAAATCGCACTGCCATTTGGCAAACCTAAGCTCTGCCCATTACCTGAGATTTGTGTTGCGCCTTGGTCATTAGAAAAAATAAAATTTTCTGAACCGGGGATAAAAGATTGATTTCTAATTGGTGGATCTAGATCTTGTGGGTTCAATGGATTTGAGTTATCGAGTACATCGTAAGTTGTCGGTGATGTGAACCGCACGACAACGGGAGGATTTAATTCTCCTGACGTTGAAAAAGCTGGTAATACATTTCCATCAATATCGGTAAAACTCAGCATTTCTCCTGCACTTACCACTCCTTGACCAATATTTCCTTGCCCCGTTATTGTTCGCAAAGGACTCGCGTAAGCAATATCTTCTGGTCGCTCTATAATTGTTTCAAAATCTGAAGCGCCACTTCGCGTTGGCTGAATCGTAAATTCATCACCACCTTGAAACGAACCATTCTCTAAATGAACAGTAACGCCTTCAAATTGGATGCTCTCAGGAAACGCCCCAGAAAGTATTCCTTGAGTCACTTCTGATCCATCAGATTCTCGTGTCACTATATAATTTTGAGTGTTCGGCAATATTCTTAACGAATAATCATCCAGCGTTAATTGTGAGGGATCAGAAATTTCAACAGAAAGAATACGATCATCCGGCAGTGTGTTATCAATATCTCCGAATGCACGATTCATCATTAAATCAGGGTCGTTAATGTCGTAAAAAAACTGGCTGCCATAATCTCCTTCCAAATCGAGTCCTTGCTCTTGAATTTTATTAAATTCATCAGCTATCACAATAGCCATGCGGCCAAGTTCATTCACTGCTGGTGCTAAGACATCATCCCGAAAACGTAACAATCCACCAATTTCCCCGCCATTGATGGCGTCGGTAATTTCAAAAGAACTTTTTTTGTTTTCAAAAAATAACTGGCCTTGATTATTAACTGTTAGCTGACTGACGGCCTCACTTACGACTAAAGGCTGTCCATTGCCAATCATAATGTTGACGTTACCTTCATCTTGCTCAATAACTTGAATAGAAATAAGTTCAGATAACTGTCTTAATTGTTCATCACGCTTATCCAGTAAATCGTTTGGAGGTACGCCACGAGCCTGGCCCATTTGTTGTTGGATTGACTTATTTAAACCCGCAATACTATTCGCCAGAGAATTTACTTCAGACACTAAAACTCGCATATCTGAAACAGTGCCCGTTTCTAAAGTTTCTAAACGATCATGTAATAAATTAAAGCGCGAAGACAAACCATCGGCTTCACTGATAATTAGACGTCTTGCTGGACTAGAAGCTGGTTCATCTGCGCCAATTTGCAATGCCGCAAAAAAACTTTGTAAGCTACCAGAAAGACCTGTTCCTGCATCAGCAACTAAGTTGTCGATGCTATTAATATTGTTATCAAATTTTTGTAGCTCATGATAACTCGTCGTATCTGATCGCACCTGTGCTGTCATAAATTCACTAACAACACGTTCAATATTTTGCAGCGTAACGCCTGTTCCCATAAATCCAATACCAATAGATTCTGGAGGACGTGTGCCAAACTCAACTTGTTGACGCGAATACCCCTGCGTATTCGCATTTGAGATATTGTGCCCTGCTGTTCGAAGCGCTTGCTGGCTTGCTTGCAATCCAGAAATGGCATTCGATAAAATTCCCATATTCTCTACCCTTCTGGATTCTTGTCAGAATAAATGTATTGATTAGCTATATTAACGGAGCCAGCAGATTGGATTGTTTCGCCATTAAAAATATTCATTATTTTTTTTGCATAATTTGGATCAGTGGCGTATCCAGATTCTTGTAACGATTGCACATAATCTTTTGGTGTCGATGTTTGTAATGCTTGTTGATAGCGAGGCTGAGTTTCGATAAAAGAAACATAATCATTAAAACTATCGACTAACGAATTGTAATGCCGAAAATTTGCTGATTCTTTTTTTGCTATACCATCGCGATATTCCACGGTAGAAACCGATACGCGATCGCCGTCCCAACGATGATCTGCTTTAATATTAAACAGGTTGTTACTCGACTCACCTTGTCGATTACTAATAACATGCTTTCCCCAACCAGTTTCTAAAGCCGCTTGGGCAACAAGTACTTTTGGATCTATCCCTAATTTCTCTGAAGCTTTTTTCGCAAATGGATAAATAGACTCTACAAATGTTTCAGGTGTTTTAAAATGATCGTCAAATGCTGGCGCATTAGTTTTTGAAGCAACTGTATTTTTCGAATCAGTCATCTCAATACTGGTTAACCCTTCGCCAATTACCGAAGCCTTTACTTTGTCAAACGCGGCTTCTTTAACGGGGTGTAACAACCGGGCATCGTTCCCTATTGAAAAAGGCTGACCCGATTGATTAAAATATTTTTCTAAATCTTTCATCGGAGATTTAGGGTCGAGTGTAAAAGCTTCTGTCACTGCCGTTTTTTCAATGCTTTTAACGTCAGAACCTTCCGATTGAGAAGCGTCATACTGACGATGCATCTGCTGGTAAAAAGCATCCGCAAGGCCGATACCGCCTTGATTTGATAAGTTCAATGCCAATTGATTATCAAAGCTTTCTCGATGAAATTTCATTTCACTGCTATTAAACAAACCACCCTCTTCAAACACCGCGTTAGATTCACGCATTGTTTTTAACATGAGATTGATAAAAATCGATTCAAACTGTTTCGACAATTCTTTTAGTGCCGTGCTCTTATCTGTATCGGCCATCTGATTGATTTTCTTTAATGAAGATAAATCAGTATAGGCATCCTTCCCTATTGAAAGTGGAGAATGATTAGATAGGGCACTAGAAGAATCTGAAAGAGAGATCGATGGGGGCTGAATAGATGAAGATGAATTAATCATAATCGAAACTTTTTAAGTAAGATGTTAGTACTTTTAAAACGTTAAATAACCACTAACTCCGCACTTAATGCGCCCGATTGCTTTAACGCTTCGATAATTGCCATTAGGTCGCCCGGTGAAGCTCCCACTGTATTGACTGCTTTAACAATATCGTCGAGTGTTGACGTTTTATTAATTTTAAACATGGGACTCGCCGTATCATCAATTGTAATGTTGCTACTGGGTACGACAACTGTTGCACCTTCACCAAATGCATTTGGCTGGCTCACATCAATATTTTCAGCAATCGTCACCGTCAAACTACCATGAGTAACCGCCACCGCCGATACTCTGACATGCTGTCCCACTACTATGGTTCCGGTTCGTGAATTAATCACAACGCGTGCAGATTCTTCACCAGGATTCACTTCAATATTTTCTAAGAGTGACAAAAACCCAACTCGTGCGTCTGCATTAATCGGCGCATCAACCATAATTGAAACTGCATCAAGCGATCGCGCAATCTCAGGCCCTAATGTTCTGTTTATACTATCCACAACACGTTTTGACGTTGTAAAGTCTGCGCGATGTAGGTTGAATACGATAGGCTTTCCTGAATCAAATGCATTCTCAACCACGCGTTCAATTAAAGCGCCATTGGGAACCCTTCCGACGCTTGGAATATTGACAGAAATTTTTGAACCGTCACTTCCCTCTGCACCAAAACCACCAACCACTAAACTCCCTTGAGCGATGGCGTAAACATTTCCGTCTGCTCCTTTTAATGGAGCCATTAATAAGGTTCCACCTCGTAAACTTTTTGCGTTACCAATAGATGAAACTGTGACATCTAGCGTTTGACCATGCTTTGCAAACGGCGGCAATTCTGCATGAACAGTAACTGCGGCGATATTTTTTAATTGCATACGAGCACCCGGAGGTACTGTGACACCAAATTGTTCCATCATGCTAATAAAAGACTGCATAGTGAATGGTGTTTGATTTGTTTGATCACCAGTACCATCTAGCCCAACCACTAAACCATAACCAATTAGCTGATTTGATCTAACGCCTGCAATACTTGCGATATCTTTTATTCTTTCTGCTTTTACTGAATGACTAATACACACCAGCAAAATAACATTTAAAAAAATAGTCGCACGATTAAAAATATTTTTATCTGTCATAAAAAACGCTCATTAGGTGTTTTAGAAAGGCCAAAACACACTGTTAAATACACGTGACAACCATCCCATTGATTGTGAATCCGCTAAACTTCCTGTTCCGCTGTATGAAATTCTGGCATTCGCAAGTTTTGTAGACAAAGCTGTATTTTCAGGTGAAACATCTGCAGGACGTAAGATTCCACTAACGCGTATAAATTCATCACCTTGATTTAACTTCATCCATTTTTCACCACGAATCACTAAATTACCGTTCGGTAGAATGTCGGCAACCATTGCCGTGATATTGCCTTGTAATCGATTACTTTGATCCGCATCAGCACCGCCATCAAACTCTCTTGCTTGTTGAAGTTCCGTCAATAGACTTAAATTTTTGAACGTCGGGTTAGTACCTAACAAAGTACTTCCATCAGCCCCTTCGTTAAAACTTAACTTGCTATCCTTAGTAACTTTTGTGCTTGAAGATTTTGAAGAAACAGTTTTTTCATCTAACACGATGGTAATCACATCCCCTATGCGGTGCGCTTTTGTATCTGTATATAAAGAAACGCCTAAACCCGTATGATAAAGAGATCCTTCATTAGCACGCTCTATTCGTGGAGATGGAGCTAAGACTGGGGAATAATAAGGATCGTCTGGCATGGGTGGCGGTGCAATAACGCATCCGCCTAATGTTTGCACTAACAAAAGAACGAATGACATTTTTATAATATACATTGTATTTTTTGCATTCATCATAAAGCGATCTTTAAACCTTGATTGATTCGAAAACCCATGTATTGCATCTAAATCGATAAAATTATTGCGGATAATTTCTTTAGAATTTATAAATTCTGAGTAATGTACTGAAGCATTTGATCGGCCGACGTCACCACTTTTGAATTCATCTCATAAGCGCGTTGAGTTGTAATCAAATTCACCATCTCTTCAACAATATCCACGTTCGACGTTTCTAGACCACCTTGCATTAAAGATCCCAAACCATTTTCACCAGGCGTTCCAGCTTGTGGATCACCACTCGCAGCTGTCTGTAGAAAGTTGTTCGCACCGATGGCTTGTAAACCCGCAGGGTTAATAAAATCAACAACCTGAATAGTACCCACTTGCTGTGGAGCCGCCTGCCCTTGCAATCGAACAGAAACAGTACCGTCAGTACCAATCGTAATTTGTGTTGCGCCATCAGGAATCGTTATCGCTGGTTGAATGGCCAAGCCATTAGCATTCACAATTGTCCCTTCAGAATTGACTTGTAACTCACCATTACGTGTATAAGACTCACTCCCGTCAGGCTGAAGTATGGGTAAAAAACCTCGACCAATAATGGCAACATCTAACGCTTGATCTGTTATTTCTAAATTACCTTCTGTAAATTCTTTTTGTGTGCTAACAACACGTACACCGGTACCAAGCTGTAAACCAGAAGGTAATTGTGTATCTGCTGCTGAGTCTGCTCCAGGTTGTCTTTTTATTTGGTATAACAAATCCTCAAACGAAGCGCGGTCACGCTTAAAGCCAACAGTGCCTACATTTGCTAAATTATTTGAAATAGTTGTCAAGCGCGCATCCTGTGCGGCCAATCCTGTTTTACTAACATAGAGTGCAGAGTGCATAATCTTTCCTCATGACTTTAATAATTCGTACTTTTATTGACGCTTTATATCAACGTCAAACCGTTAACTAATCTGTAATAATTTTGTTGATGCTTCTGATGTTTGATCAATTGTCTGCATTAGCTTTACGGACATTTCATATTGCCGAGATAAACTTAAAATATTTGTGAGTTCATCAACCGCGTTGACATTACTGTCTTCTAAAAATCCTGACATGACCCTCACATTGACATCTTCTTCAGCAATCGCATTATCTTTTAATCGATACAAACCATCAGGTGATTTCACCATTTGCGTTTCGTCAGGGTTAACTAACTTCATTCGATCAATAGCTGCCATTGTTTCTGGAGCCTCCCCTTTAACAACAACAGAAATACTTCCGTCTGATCCAATTTCCGCTTTTTGATACTCCGGTAAAGCAATCGGTCCTCCGTTTCCTAATACCGGCAAATTCTCGCCGGTTCGAAGTACACCAAACGTGTCAACAAACATATGACCGTTACGTGTATAAGCTTCTGTTCCGTCTGGCGCTTGAACAGCAATAAATCCACTGCTCTCAATCGTTACATCAAAATCCCTGCCAGTACTAATTGCCGTTCCTTGACTAAAATCAGTCGCTGGATTTTCTGTTTGAGAAAAAGCACGCGTCGGAAAACCATCACCGTAATACACCCCTGTAGCACGTGCTTGTGCAAAATCGGCTTTAAATCCTTGAGTATTTACGTTCGCCAAATTATTCGAGTGTATGGTTTGTGCCATCATCGTATTCTTAGCGCTTGTCATTGCTACATATAAGGCTCTGTCCATAATATTTTCTCTTTGGTTTTCGCTCTATTATGTTTCCGTCAACAAATTGTCTTTTTATGGAATAGATTTATTAATTAGACTTGTTAATGATACTAATGCATGAAGAGTGCCAACAACTTGTACCGATAAATTGTGTACATAAAAAAAGAGCGCTTGAAGCGCCCTTTTTAGAAAAGTAGAATTTTTAAACATTACTTTTGTTTTACTTTTAAATACTAACTTCTCATTAAATATTAATAATTGTTTGCGTTGTTTGGTTAGCCGTTTCAATTGTTTTTGCACTGGCTTGGAAATTTCGTTGAGCAATAATCAAATTCACTAACTGTTGAGACAAGTCAACATTCGATTCTTCGAGAGCACCAGAGTTTATTGCGCCCAATGAAGCTGACCCAGGCGTTCCAATATTGGGCTCTCCCGTTTCAAATGTTTCAGCCCACATAGTGTTTCCGCTAGGCTGTAATCCTTGAACATTTCTAAAATCAGCTAATGCAATTTGCCCTAATGTTTGCGCTTCACCGTTAGTATATCTCGCAAAAATAACACCCGAATCATCAACATCTAGTCCTGACAATCGTCCTGTTGTATAACCGTTTTGGTCAACGGCATTCACTGCAAAGACGCTACCAAACTGTGTTGAACCGTTCATATCAATTTCAAAATTAGAACTGGTTGCAGGTACTGGAATAGGAATCGCACCACCTTGTAAAACGTTCTGCGCTCCAAGCGATCCATTTGGGTTACCGGAAGCATCGAGTGGTGTCCAGTTAGACACAAGCATCGGGGGAGTCAGCAAGGTATTTAGTGAACCATCTTCGTTAAAATGAATATCAAACGATAAACGTGTCGGCAATGTGTTTTCAGGTGGAGCTAATGCTGTATTTGGATCACCAACATCTTGTCCATCAATTTGAACAAACATATTCCAATGATTTGGAGACGTCGTTGGATCATTAACATCATATTCTTGACGGACAAAAAATTGTGTCATGACGTGGCTATTACCCAAACTGTCGTATGTTGTAACAGATGTCGCATGGTTATAAGTTGCTGGGTCACTGGGATTAAATTCATTAATCACAACAGGTTGAAATGTCGATGCGGTAAAGGGTGCAAATAAGTTTCCAACCGTGGGAGTTGAAGACGCAATGGTATAATTTTCTTGTAACACGATCGTAATGTCGCCACCGATCACACCCGATTGGTTCGCTGGTGTATTAGAAACAGACTGGCCTCCTGTACCTACCCGACCAATTAAATCAACTTGGCCTGTTCCCGTTCCAGAAAATGAAAAATTTAAATCGTCCCCAACAACTGAAGATATATCTAAATCACCTGTACTCGCATTAATAGCAGCACTGATGCCAGGCAATGTAGAACCCGATAAGGTATTAATTTCATCCGCTAAACCAGCAATCGTTGTACTTGTTAAAGCAACACCATTTAAAACTAAATTACTATTTGAATTATCAAATGTTCCTGAATCAATAGACCCATCTGTTGATGCTGTTGCCGTTACACCAGCAAGCGCATTTAGTTCTGATGCTGTTTGTGCCGCCGACGCACCCAACTGGCTGTTGTAATTAATAATTGCTCCAGCAGGGTTAACTATTTCCAACGCCTGTGTTGCATAGCCATTTGTGGTAGCTGCAACACCTAACGTCGAAGCTCCTGCTCCAGATAATCCCGTTGATAACGCATTTGCACCCGTAATACTAGCCAAACTGATCGTTGACCCAATACCCGTCGATAAATCCTGGAATTCTAAATTGGCGCCGTTTGCAATCGCTTGAACATTGATCGGACTAGGATCGCCGAAAATAGCATTGTTAATTAAGTTAGCTACATCTTGCACGCTATTGGCAACAGATGAATTTATATTTACTGATACTGTGCCATCTGCAGATGCTGGCGTTGTACCCGTTAACGTAATATCAAATGTTGTTGGTGAAGCACCGAAGTCAATAGGAACAGCGACCGCGCCAATATCCATCGTCGTTGTTGTTGCGGTTGCTTGTCCAGTTTGTACAACACCAATCACACTACCATCGGTGGCAAATGTGGAACCGGTACTTTGTAGAACAGGCTCATTCGAATCTAAGTTTAATTCTGAACTAACATCAGTTGTTTGAGAGGGAGGTTGCGTGTTGGCTAAAATTTGTAAATTACCTAAAACACCACCTACATTACCGTTGTCATCAGCTGCGAAACCTTGAAGGATTGCGTTTGTGTTTGTAACAATATTCCCTTCAGAATCTAACCCTAATGTACCAGCACGGGTGTAAAGTTGATCGCCACCTTGGCTTACAATGAAAAACCCTCCACCGCTGATTGATAAATCTAATTCGTTTTCAGTAAAATTTAAATTACCTTGCCCAAATTGCTGAGAAACAGATTGTAACTGAACACCGCTGCCAATTGTTGTTGCACCACTTCCCGATAATGTTGTGGCATACACATCACCAAATTCGGCACGAGATGCTTTAAAACCCACTGTACTCGCGTTAGCAATGTTATTACCAGTAACACGTAAATCATTATTTGCTGCACGAATGCCGCTGAGAGCGCTATTAAATGGCATGTTCTTCTCCTAGTACTACTTAAAAAATTAATTAAATTGTTTTACATCACTTAAATTTATTGGACCAACACCGGCAAGATTTAATGTGATATTTCCGTTTGCTTCTACACTGACACTATTCACATTTGCACTGACCGCTGTTGCTAATTCTTGTGTTTCACCTGATTGAGTTGCCGTTACTTCAAAACGATATTCCCCTGCAGGCAGTGGCGTGGTTCTTCCACCCGTATTCGATACAATTTCGCCATCAACTTCTAAATTTAGACCATCCCAACGCATTGAAGCATCACCGGCTGTATGAAAACCAACAGGAAATTGTTGAACCAACTCACCAGATTCAGCATAAATATTGACGGATAAATCAGTTGTTGTTGAAGGAATCTCTGCTGTTGCTGCCGTTAATTGGCCTTCAACAAGATAGGTTGTATCACCTGGAATCGTCACTGATCGACCCACTAACGAAGATGCTTCTAAAGCTCGATTAGAAGCGAAATTACCTGCAAAGCCTTCAAAGTTTGAATTGAGCCTCTCGATACCTTCTACCGAACTAAATTGCGCTAGTTGCGCAATAAACTCGCCATTTTCTTGTGGCTTTAAAGGATCTTGGTTACTCAATTGCGCAATCATCAATTCCAAGAATGCCGTTTGACCAAGCTCATTAGACTTAGCCTCTTCTTCATTCTTCTTAGTAATATTGAGGTGATCTAGTGCACTAGCATCTGCACCGCTTATCGCGCTACTGACTGAACTTAAGTCACTCATTGTTACTGCCTCATTGCGTTAATGTTTAAACTGTTCTCAGTTTTAAATATTTTTACTGACCAATCGTTAAAGCCCGCTGTAGCATTTGTTTTGCCGAATTCATGACTTCTACATTCATCTGAAATGATCTTGATGCAGAAATCATGTTTGCCATCTCTTCAACAACATCGACATTGGGATATAAAACATAACCTTCATCATCAGCTTTGGGATGATGGGGTTCATAGCGTTTTTGCAGTGGAGCATCGCTTTCAACAATGCCTAAAACACTAACACCCACTTCTGAATTAGCAGAGTTGTCAAATCCTTTTGACTCTCCAAAACCCATAGCTTCTCGTTGTACTACCGCAAAAACAGGATGACGACCCCGATAAACTTCATCGACACTACTCGCCGCTGACTGGGCATTTGCCAAGTTACTCGCCGTTGTATTCATTCGTAGACTTTGCGCCGTCATGGCCGATCCAGCAATATCAAAAATAGAATTAATTGACACGTTATTCTCCTTTTATTGCTGACATCAAGCCTTTGAAGCGGCTATTTAAAAAAGTAAAACTCGTTTGAAAGGCTAGTGCGTTTTCCATAAATTCTGCATGTTCAACATGTTCGTCCACTGTGTTTCCATCTATAGAAGGTTGTGTCGGGGTCCGAAAAAATAATTCATGGCTCATTGAACTATTTGCATTCATCGAACCTCCTCTCATATTAAGATGGTTCGTATTATTTCCCTGCATTCCTAAATTCTTTGAATCTTTATAAGATTCTGCTTGCAGTATTTCTCGAAAATTAATATCGCGAGCTTTAAAATTAGGTGTGTCGCTATTTGCCAAATTATTAGCAATGATTTCTGCTCGCTGGGCGCGAACATTCAGCGCCTTTTCATGAAACCCTAATGCCTGATCAAAACTAATCGCCATTTTTAAGCCTGTTTAATTTCCAAAAAATAATGAATAACATCTCTTATTGATAAAAATCATTAACGCATTAACTGTTCGTATTTTTAGTAAATGCATGCGCTATGCCAATTCATAAAAATAAACTGTAAGTAGCTGTTTTTCTTGAAGATATAAAAAACCAAATTAAAAGCGAGTACAATTACCGTTAATTAAATGACAATATTTTGAAATGCGGCAAGAAAATATCCAAAAAAACGGCAACCTATTGCCGCTTGAACAGATATCGAACGAAATCCTTTAGCAATATAATTTGCTAGAAGTCAAAAAATTATAACTATGAGAAGATAAATCTAGAATGAGGAAGGAAAATTGTGATAAAAATAAACTATTGACGGTAAAGTCTATCTTGCTCGATAAATGATTCCCGGATTACAATGAATAACATCAAACAAGTCACTAGATTCAGCTAATCCTTCTGATGAACCCAGACACAGATAGCCTCCCTTATGAAGAGATTCGTGAAGACGCATTAATATTTTATTTTTAAGATCGCTAGAAAAATAAATTAAAACATTCCGGCAAAAAACAACATCGAATTTTCCTGCCATATTAAAGCTATCTATAAAGTTCAGTGCGTTAAAACTTACTCTGGAGCGTACAGATTGTTTTAACTGCCATGCGCCATTTTCTTGCTCCAAAAAAAACTTATTCCTTCGCTTATCATTTAAACCTCGGGATATCGACAGTCTATCGTATACACCTAATTTCGCTGCTGCAATCATAGTTTGTGATACATCCGTCCCTATAATACTAGCAGAACGAGGAACGATATTGAGTTCGGGGCAGGCTATTAAATCTTCTAAATATTCCTCATAGACCATGCTTAATGAATAGGCTTCTTGCCCAGAAGAACAAGCACCAGACCAAATTCTTATTGGCCCCCTACCTAGCGTATTTTTTAAGGAAACATTATGTAAATCTGGAAGGATCGTATTTTTAAAAAAATGAAACGGATATTCATCTCTAAACCAATAGGTTTCATTGGTAGTCATCGCATCTATGACATCAATACGCAGTGAAGAATTAGTTCGATCTTTAAGTTTAGCCACTAAATTCACTAAATTATCGATGTTATATTTTTCTAGTACTCCCTTTATCCTAGCTGCAACTAAGTAATGTTTATTAGCCGACAGAGCAATTCCAGTCGCACTCTTTAGAAATTCAGAGAACTCATCAAAGCCTTCATATTCACCCGCTTTCTCTTTCTTGTGAGTATTAATTTGATTCATAATAATGTTCTAACCATACAGAATCATTTGGTAAGACTGCTAATACGCTCACTAACACGCTTTGCAATATCATCGGGATAAAATTTTGCAATGAAATCATCTGCTCCAACTTTTTTAACCATCGCCTCATTAAAAACGCCACTTAACGACGTATGCAAAATTACATGTAAATCTTTTAAAAGCGGGTTATCTCTTATCGATGCCGTAAAGGTATATCCATCCATTTCTGGCATTTCTATATCAGAAATTATTAATAATAATTCATCAACTGGGTTTTTCCCTTCTTCAAGCATCTCTAATAAATATTGATAAGCTTGACGTCCGTCTTGTAATGCAACTGTAGCGACTCCCATCGACTCCACAACACGTTGAACCTGTTTTCGAGCTATCGCCGAATCATCCACTATGAGTACATATCTATTTGAAATCTTCTGTATAGCAACTTCATCAATATACCCGTCATTAATAGCTTCTGGCGCCGGCGATATTTCAGCCAATATTTTCTCAACGTCAATAATCTCTATTAGTAATTTATCTATTTCTGTTACCGCGGTTAAATAATTTTCGTCACCTATTCCATGTGGTGGTGGATGAACGGTTTCCCAATTTAAATTGACTATATGCTCTACAGTTCTTACCAAAAAACCCTGAGTTGTTCGATTATATTCTGCAATGATAATAAAACAGTTTTCTATATCGTCTAAGGGAGCACTACCCATTGCCTGATTCATATCTAAGATTGGAAGAGTTCCGCCGCGAATATGGGCAACCCCTCGTATCGCTGGATGACGATTAGGTAATTCATGCAAACGCGGGCACTGTAAAACCTCTTTAACTTTAAAGACGTTAATACCAAACATTTGCTTGCCCGCTAACTTGAACAACAATAACTCTAACCGGTTTTCTCCGACGAGCTGAGTTCTTGAATTAACACTATCCAATACACTTGTCATTTATCCGCTAAACCTTTGTATGTACTTTTAATATTCAATGAATGAGTCCCTTTTCCTCAACATCATTCAATCAGCAACTTCCTTTTAATGGCACGCTGCTTGCAAAACTGATTTAAGGTCATTCTTTCAATTGCTCTAGTAACGTTTTTTTGACGCTTTTAATGCAAACGACTACAGATCAAAAGATGAAATACACATTCACCTACAGTATTTAATAAGCATAGGCCAGATATATGAGAGTACTAATTTATTGCAGAATCATTGGTCTACTCATGCTAAGTCCACTTGCAGCAGCAAATAATTATCACAATCTTCAAGACATTCAAGACACCGTCGAGAAATTTTTATACGAATATTATGAGAAAAAAAATCAAAGCTCTTCCATGAATAAATATCAGTCGGAGATTTCAGTTAATCGAATTGATCCTCGATTGAAATTATTCCAATGTGACAAACCTTTGACGTTATCAATCAACGACAATGGAAATATTGGCGGCAACGTCTCCGTAAAAACACAATGCCAAGGCAGTAAACCCTGGTCGGTCTATGTTTCTACAAGAGTAGCGATAATGGATGATGTGATCGTCGCGATAACGAGCTTGCCAAAAGGGACAGTCTTGAGTGCAGGACACATTGATGTAGCAACCGTAAACATCAGCGAGATCGGCTCTCACTATGCCACCGATATTAATCAATTGATTGGAAAAGCAATTAGTCGAAATATTCAACGTGGCAAACCTATACGATTGGCCAACCTGAAGGAACCCACTGTAGTTAAACGAGGCCAAGAAGTTGTTATAGAAGCTCAAACCGGTGGAATTATGGTCGCTGCATACGCAACAGCGATGAGTGATGGACGTATAGGTGAAAAAATTAGCGTTAAAAATAACCAATCAAATCAAGTGGTTAAAGCAACGGTATTATCTTCTGGACGAGTTGGCGTGAGATTTTAAATCGAGAAGTATTCATACGTATCTACATATTGATTACCTCTAAATGGCAATGAAACGTAAAAACTCTAAAAAAGTAAATTATTTGAAAATATGGCTAAAGTAATCGTAAAGTCCGCCGATACCCCAGTTGAGGACTCAAATAAGTGATGAGTTTCTCGCTACTAAAACCGTTAAATATTGCAGGACAAACATCATGATTATTGATCCGAACAATCGACTACCGACAGGCGGAGCGCTTAATACCCGCAGTAATCCCGCTACTGGCGTTGAGGGTACAAGTGATCGTCAAAGCCAAAGTAAAGACACTGGTGCCACATCAGGTGCTGATTTAGATAGCGTTAACTTGAGTCCTGAGGCTCAAGCACTAAAACGACTGGAAGCACAAATACAAAATGCGCCAGAAATTGATAGTGAAAAAGTAGCGGCAATAAAGAAAGCGATTGCCAATGGGAACTTTCAAATTAATGTAGAGCGTATAGTAGAACGCATGTTAGAGCAGGATTCATTTTTATCCTAAATATTGGCTGCCTTTAAATAATTTAACGGTTTTTTAAATACGTCTTCAGCCAACATTTTTATGATGAAAAAAATCTCTGCAAACTACCTGCCTTCACGACCTCTATATTAATTTTTAACTTTCCTATTATCCTTAATTGGTATGACTCTATCCAATTTATATCGCTAAATTTTATTTGTCCGATAGACTTAAAGTAATCCATAGATCTAGACTCTAGGAAAGTTATGAACTCGACAATCAAAAATAACCGCACCATTATTCGACAGCTTATCAAAAAAGATTATGAAGACTGTGAAACGTTGTTGAAATTATTACTACAAGAACGCAAAGCACTGACAGATAGAAATTATGATCAATATGCAGAATCTATCGACGCTAAAACAGAAGCTTTGAAGTCAATCGAAAAAAACAGTGAAGCCCGATACGCTCTATTACATTCGTACAGCTTGCCTCCTACAGAAGGCCAATGGAAAAAACTTATTGAATCAATAGATGACAAAAATATTCAAGATGAATGGCATCAACTCATAGAAAAACTCAATGAATGCAAGCATGAAAATGAAATCAATGGACGGCTTATCTCGCGAGGGAAACAAACGCTAGGAAAGCTATTAAATATCTTACGGGGTCAGCTAGATACCACTCAGGTATATACGCAATCAGGGAAAACAGAAGGTGGGGATAATTCTCATACGGTGACTAAAGCTTGATTCTGTAAAAATCTAACCGCCTTGAAAATCATTATCCTCCAATGTCAAACTTACTAATGTCGATTTTATTAATATCAGTCTTGCCAATTTAAACCATTAAAAAAATCTTCAAATAAAACGCTTTTGTTTTTATAAGTTACAAGTAGATCAATATCTTCTGGGCGATCTATATCATCTAACATTTTTAGTGTCTCATAAGCCTTTTCTTCCGACAATAAAACATCACATGTTTTTTTTAAGACCTCTTCCGTACCCCATGGGATATCGATGAATATTGATGGAAGAGTTTCTTTCATGCCCAATAAAACATAGCCACCATCACTAGCAGGGCCGACAACAAAAGGAGATTCATCAAGAGCAAGCATTGCTGCGTCAATATATTCTGGTGTTATAAACGGACAATCACTGCCTATAAGAATAACGGCCTTATCACTGAGACTTGCCTTTAATTCGTCATTAACAGCAAGAAGCATCTTATGACCCAAATCGCCTTCATGTTGTTTTATGAAACTATATTTTTTTTTATTAAAACTTCTAAAGTCAAAATTAATCGGCTGTATATTATTTTTCGTCTGATCAAATAAATTTTCAAAAAAAATATTATTATGATTGCCATCAATAGCAACAATAACTTTATCCGCTTTTGACAGCATCGCTTGCTGAAAAGACCATTGAAGCATCGCTTTATGCAATTCTAAACGCTTTTCAACGGACAAAGCAGGCGATAATCGCGTTTTAACGCCATCACCTTCAGGAGATTTTGCGAACAAAATAATGGTAGTTGTTTTTTTAGAAGACGGCATCATCTTTTAATTACTAGTTATTAGGATAATATTTTTTAGCTAATTTTTCAGAAGAAACACCTAAAAAATATTGTAATCTGAGAATCCACATCAACCCAATTGTTTTAATAATTCCGTTTTCCTCCCAACGTCGGCTCGATGTTTTAACATAAGAATTTAAAACACAAGGAGGTTTTATTTTTCGAAGCGCTTTAGATATCGCCACATCCTCCATTAGACGCAGCTCAGGAAACTGACCAACCGATTCAAATAAAGATCGAGAAACGAACAAGGCTTGATCGCCAGTAGCGACAGATGTCATCCGCGATCGTATATTAATCGATCTTTCAATCACTCGAAAAAGCCAATTTGAACCAGATAAAAAAACAGGAGAAAAACCCCAAAAACTGTATTTTCCTACAAATATTTTTTTAATTTCAGAGTAGATATCACTAGGAAGAGAAGTGTCGGCATGCAAAAAAAGTAACATATCCCCGACTGCAAGCTCTGCACCTGCATTCATTTGCAACGCTCGACCTTTACGAGAACTAATCACTTTATCCGCCAGTAACGCTGCCTTTTTTATTGTGTCGTCATCACTGCCACCATCGACCACAATCACTTCAATTAATTTTTTACTTCTTAATTCTTGAAGAGGTGTAAGAATATTATGAATTGAGGCGCTTTCATTGATGGCGGGAATGATAATTGACAGTAACATGATTAAGACAAAGCACCACTGCAACTACTCCCCTGTCCTGCCGTACAACCATAACAATGCTCACCAATTTTAATTTCATTAGGCAAGTCTTCAGTTTTCAACAATTCTTTTATGTGCATCTTTTTTTTATCAGTGCTAATGACATTTTTGAGCAAAGTATTGTCTATAGGCCAATTCAGCATCTGATTAAAATCACAATCATACAAATATCCTTGATAATCGATACTGATCAACGATTTACACATGACGCTTTCTAAATTACCGGCAGAAAAATTATCTTTAAGTAGCGACACATAATCATCGTAGAGCCCTTTAGATAATAACATCCCGCCATAGCGGCTGATTGGCATATTGGTAATCGTTAAAAGTGTATGAAATTGAATGCCGTAATTTTCAAACAGTTCTTTTTTATAATCGGCTTGCAACTGTTCTTGCCCTGGTGGCAAAAAAGCACCGTTAGGATTATAAACAAGATGAAGTGGCAATTCAGGATCAACGCCGTAGCCCAAAGTATTTAAATATTGTAACGCCTCGATAGACTGCTCGAAAACGCCCTTGCCACGTTGCTCACTGACATTCTGCTCCGAATAACACGGTAAAGACGCTGTAATAATCACTTTATGATCAGCCAAGAATTTAGCCGTTTTCTCATAACCGGGCTCCAACAAAATGGTTAAATTACACCGATCAATGACTTCAACACCTAATGCCCTTGCCGCTTTAACAAGGTACTCAAAATGAGGATTCATTTCAGGAGCACCGCCAGTAACATCTAACGTTTTGATATTTTGTTTTTCTAAATACTCGATAATGAAATTGATCGTTTCCATATCCATTAACTCGGTACGCTTGGGCCCGGCATTGACATGGCAGTGAGTACAACTCAAATTACACAAATATCCAAGATTCACTTGAAGCGTATCAATACTTCCTCGCTGAATTGGCGGGAAATCAGTATTTCTTAACAGTGGTTCTGTGTCTAACATAATGCGTATCTATAGCGATGAAGCTAACACCTTCAATAATGAGCAATTTATTATTCATGTAACAAACAGACGATACGCTAGATTTTGCCTGAAAATTACATCAAATGGAAAATATTCATTGGATGCAATCATGAGCCAACCAATCAGTTGATAGTCACTGGCACGCCATTCTCTCGACTTTGAAGCTTCTAGACAGCTAGAATTGAAATTATCATTCAAGTCTGGACCTTGAACATATTGACAATTAAATAATTTGGACGTTATGGCTACCTTAAAAAGAAACATTGAAAAGCAGTTATATAGCGCAGCAAAACAATTAGTTGAAGAACGCTATCCATTAGGTTGGGGTGGTGCTGCGGCCATCAGAATAGAGAATGGAACAATACTAACAAGCGTATCGCCCGAAGTAGAAAATGATGCGCTTTCTTTATGCATGGAAGTCGGCGCTTTATTAGAAGCGAACAAATTAAATAAAGCTGTCACACATAGCCTGTGTATATATCGTGAATCAGAAACAAGTGAATATAATATTTTAACGCCATGCGGGATTTGTCAGGAGCGACTTATTACTTGGGGGCATGATGTACAAGTTGCTATTACAAACTCTGAAAACATATTACATTTTCTCTCACTGAGTCAGCTGATGCCTCATCACTGGTCAAAAGTAAATGGCAAGCAACAGCAGTAAGAAAATATTACTTGCCTGCTTCTCTACCGTGCTCCAATTTTAATGCCTCAATACTTACTCTTATTTCTTCCGCCTCTGCAGTAATCATCGAATAGGATTTTATATCTCCATTTCTTTGCGCATGCATCGCATCTTCCAGTTTCTTATAATATTGTTTTTCAAGTTTCGCTATCGGATTTTTTTTAAATATGGAAAACATAAATGATGTGCCTTTTCTATAATGACAAGATTTCAGTCTTTATACGTCGTAACGCCTATAAAAGACCTCTTTAAGCTGTATCCATAATCACAACACGAAAGAGAAATGAATACTTGAGATTACTCAAGTTTTTAGGCATATTTAGCGTCCTTTTACTCTATAGAACTCACTGACAAGGTTAGAGAAATGCCTAAAGCATCAGAAATAAAAAAGAACTTAGCGGTTGACTATAACGGCAGCACATACATTGTCAGAGATATAGAACGCTCTGTTCCACAAGGTAGAGCCGGTGGTAGCATCTACAGAATGCGTATGTATGATGTGGTCACAGGCAGCAAAATCGATGAAACATTTAAAGATTCAGATATGTTGAATTTAGCAGATCTCACTCGCCGCCCTGTCATGTTTTCTTACGTTGACGGTGATGAGTATGTTTTCATGGATCAAGAGGATTACACACCATATAATTTGAACAAGGAATCTATCGCCGATGAGATTCTTTTTATCAATGAAGAAACTACCGGGATGCAAGTTATTCTTCTTAGTGATTCAGCGGTCGCTATCGATATGCCGATAAGTGTTGAACTTGAAGTGATAGCAACCGATCCATCAGTAAAAGGCGCTTCTGCTACTTCACGAACAAAGCCAGCTGAATTATCAACCGGTGTGACAGTACAAGTCCCAGAACATGTTTCTACGGGAGATAGGATAAAAGTCAATGTAGAAGAACGTAAATTCATGAATAAGGCGAATAGTAAATAAAAGCCATTAAAATTTTTACCTAAAACTAATAAACAAACTGTTAGAAATAAATCACTTTCTTTGTCCTCGTGGCACAACTGGATAGCGCGGCCCCCTCCTAAGGGGCAGGTTGCAGGTTCGATTCCTGCCGGGGACACCATTTCTTTATCTACGATTAGCATTACGCAAATTAGCTATTTCAAATATATTTTTTTAAAACCATTATTTCAATTTGAAAAACCAATCGAGCCGCAAACCTTAAAAGAGCTAATAATTGGTATCATCATAGGGAGTATTAATTGCAAGAAGATATCACTTCGATAACAAATTATTTACTTGAGTTAGATGCATTAAAGCTCACTCAGCGTCGTACCTATATCAATGGTGGAGAACGGCTAGAAAATTCAGCCGAACATTCTTGGCATCTAGCTATGGCATGTTGGTCTATTTCAAAAACTTTCAAATTAGATATTTCAGAAGAAAAGTTGATTAAGCTTGCCCTCATCCACGATCTGGGAGAAATCGACGCAGGAGATACCTTTTTATATTCTGATACTAGAGATGACGCACACATTGCCGAACGCCAATGCGTGAAGCGTATTAGTGATCACCCAGGAAATGCCATTTCAACCTTAGAAGCGTTATGGGAAGAGCAAGAAACAGGTAAAAGTCTAGAAACAAAACTACTAAAAGCCGTGGATCGACTACTCCCCTTTCTCCATAATATTGCTAGCGAAGGAAAAACTTGGAAGGAACTTGGTATTAAAAAATCCCAAGTCGTTAAAGCTCACGCTTTTATTGCGAAAGAGTTCCCAGCGATCCACGATTGGATATTTGAAAACATTGAATTAGCTGTTAAAAATGGCTGGCTCGAAGACAATTAAAAACCAATAGGGGAAGCACTATCTTACCAAAAATTATTAGATGCTATCTCGTGACTCTGTCACTTCCAACAACTTAAAATCCTTTCCCCAAGACATTGTCGATAAGACGAAGACTAAAAACAAAATCGCTGAGCCGACTAAGACGTATTTCAAATCAAACGACAATTCGATTAATCCAATACACCATGCGCCTATTGCAGGAACGCCTCTAAACTGCGATTGCCATACACTCATGACTCGCCCACGCATACTATCAGCCACATTCATTTGAATGAGCATTTGCGCCCCAGTACCAAACACGGTGACACAAGCTGATAAACCAGCTGCCATTATCATCGAAACAACAAATGAACCTGTGGTAGCAAAAATAAATAACATCCCCGCTGTTGCTGCCGCGACTATTTGCAAAATCTTTGACATACCTTCGTTACGACCATAAACCGAGATTGAAACAGCACCAACCAAAGCGCCGAAGCCTGACGCTGATGCCAGTAGGGCTAGGCCATCAGCTCCACGATTAAAAACTTCGTCGGCAATGCCTGCAAAAAATTCCCGAAATGGACGAATTAAAAAAGAAAATACGGTTCCAAAAATAACAATCGCACGCAATGCTTTATGTCTTATTACGTAAACAAATCCTGATTTTAGATCGCTAATAAAGCTTTTTTGTTCACCACTCCTTACAGCTTGGCGTGGCATTTTAATGCGTGAAAATACAACCAGTAATCCTATATAACTTAATGCATTCGCGAAAAAAGCGCCCTCTACATCAACCGCTGCAATAATAATCCCGCCGATTGCAGGCCCTATAAAAATTGCAGCCGTAAACATCATGGAGGTTATTGCGACCGCGGCTGGCATATCTTCACGAGGAACCATGTTTGGCATGATCGATAATCTTACCGGCGCCCAAACACCTTCTATCATTCCCGTAACAATGACAAATGCAATGATCACAGGAATTGTTGCTAAATCTAGATACGTCACAAAAGCTAAACCCAAAGCAACCAACATTAATAAACCTTGCGTGAGATAAGCCATTCGTACGCGATCAAAGCGATCTGCTAGTGGCCCACAACCCAAACTGAATATCATCGATGTTAATGATTCCGCCAAAGCAATAGCACCTAGCCAAGCATAGGAACCCGTTAAGGTCCAAACTAACCATTGAATAGCGATACGCTGAATCCATAAACCAATCACTGAACCAGCATGGGCGATAATATAAGTTGCAAAAGTTCGATGTCGAAGAGCTCGGCCTATGCCGGATTGAGCGAAAAGTGTTTTCATTAACTATTGATGCAATAGAGAAACTGCAAAACCTATTATTGAGAGACGGGTAGAAAAATTCTTAGGGAATTATACGTGAAAGCAGGTTAGGCAGTATTGATAAAATGCATCAACCGATTACTTGTCTCCAGTTACTGCATTTTATTTGTGAATTTTAAAAATCGATAACCTCTATTTTATTTCAATTGAGAAAAAGACATGCCCACTTGAAGGTTGCCGCTCGATAGAATTTCAGCCCTGATACCTGCTCTGTGTACTAACGCTCTCACAGCAGCTGCTTTCGGTAGGTCATCAGTTTCTAATGTTTTCCCCAAAGTACTGCAGGGCTCACATAATTCCATGCCTTGAAATACCACATCACCGAATGAAAATGTTTTTCCCACTAAATCATTGAGAAGAACACCTCTTGTAACGACATTTCTTCTCATATCCTTCGCCGTCACTTGTTGACGGTTTTCTTGATTGAAGCGCTCTATTTCTTCTGCTTCGATAAACGTAATACTTTGCCCTGGGTTTTTCACTTTTTGATAATTTCTATCGCCAACAATACCCTTACCCGCGACGCATTGAACAATATCAATACTGGCCATTGGCTCTTTTACTTTTGATGCGTAAAGAATAGTTTCAATCATACTGAACGATAATCCTAAATTATGAACATATGCCTGACTTTATGTCTGGTTTTACATTTAAAATTATTGATAGATTTGCAGCTAACCTCAATCAACAACTTTATTTTTTCTATTTATAAAAGCCATCATTCTAGAGCTTCTTTCGGATTACTAAAAGGTAATTGTAATGATTCAGCTACAGTACAATGCGTTATTTTTCCAGAAATAATATTGGCACCCGTCATAAATAACGAATCGGCCAATAGCGCGCCCGTCCCTTTTTCGGCTAATTCTGAAAGATAAGAAAATGTTGCATTAGTCAACGCTTGTGTCGACATTCTTGCCACAGCGACAGGAATATTTGCCACACATTAATGAATGATGCCATCAACAATAAAGGTCGGATTATCATGCGTCGTCGGTTTTGACATTTCAAAGCAACCGCCTTGGTCAATCGCGACACCCACTAAAACTGAACCCTGTTTCATTTTTGTTAATAATTCTTTTCAAACTACTGTCGGCGCTGATGCGCCCGATACCAGTACCGCTCCAATGACCAATCCGCGCTAATGGCTAAACGCTCGATATTCACAGGCAGTGATCGAATATTATCGGGCGTTAAACCGACTCGATACTCATGTACCTTTATTTCTTTAGGAACACCGATCAACATATTGATATCTCCGCTGCTTGCTCATCTTTTTTCCTAAAGGACGAGCACGCTAAAGTCGTTCTGAATTATAACTAAAAGATACCAATTGAGACGAATAGACGACTAACCTACTAACTTACTCATAAGAAATATTGTTTTTTAAGCTTTTTTAATACAAAAAAAGATACAGCCCTAAGACCATATCTTTTATAAAAGATTATATTCGATCAGAAATTAGTGAAGCGTTAACTGATCGGTTGATCGACGCCCACAGCTACCACGGCGATCAGGTAGTATAGAAGACGCGCGATACACCGTTCGGCGATCCAAAGTTACACGTCGAGGTCCCTTACGGCGTTCCTCATGAAAACCATCTGTTCCAATCTCTTGAACCCACGCCACGCCGCCGGCTCTTGCAACCGCTTCTTGATAAAGAGTAGCTTCTTCAAGATCTACTTTTTTCTTAATAACAACGGGTTCACCCGAAGACAATTTTTCGATATGACTTTCAGCTAACCCAAAAGTTTCCTGAAGTTTCTTTAATGCGGATTTTGCCTCCATAGGATCTGTAAATTTATCTAAATACACCACTTCGTACTGATTCGTATCCATTTTTTGCCTCACACTTTTCTTTAAAACAACAACCTACTCCATTTAGCATAGGCTGAGATTTAAAAATAAAAAGAAAAACTAGAACTTTTTTCGTAGTTTATTATCGAGAAGTCAGCATGCAGTTATACAGGAGAACCAGAATGGCAAAATATTGACAGTTACATCAAAAGATAAAGATTAGGCGTATCTTGTATCGACAATACGTCGACCTTTATTGCGTCGGCGATTGCGAAAAGCCGTTGAAGGCCGGTAAGTTTCACGCCGATCGAGAGGTTTACGTCGCGATAGCGCACGTCGCTCCAAATAATGGCCTGTTTCTTGTGACGGCTGTATCCAGCAAACACCACCCATTTTAATAAATGCACGATGGTATTCTTTAGCTAGATCTCGCGATATTCGCTTTTTAACAACAATAGGAGCGCCTGAAGAAAGCTGATCAAGCTGAGTATTGGTTAGCTTGAATCGCGTTTTGGCAAAGGTACGGAAGAGTCGTGCGGCAATAACATCAGTAAATCTGTCAATGTAAACTACATCGTACAATTGATCCGTCATCATTTAAAAGTTTCGCCGCAGATTAGATTTTTATTTGCAGGGCTTTTGAACCAGCCATCTGATTAAAAGTGCAAAATAAAATATTAAAAATGACTACGATAGTAGGCCTGCCGTAGAAAGTGCGAACAATAGCGACAGACTGATAAAATTTCAACTAAAAACAATCGTTTTAATTAAAATATGTGAAAAAAGACAATACTGTGGTTAATTTTTTTTGAAAATGAAAAAAATCAAAAATATTACGTGAGCTTAACGTGTGGAATTAATTGCTCATCGAATAAATCATTTTTTTTCTCAGCGTGATTTCCACTTTTTGTTTGAAAATCTCCCCTGTTTTTTTCTGGTTCAGATCGATCTAGTACTAAATCAGTAAAATCAAATAAATCACGATCTGCTAACTGTGAAGGAGATATTTTCTGAATGGCGGAAAAAATGGATTCCGTTCTGCCTGGTTGAGTTTTTTCCCAATCGCTTAACATTCCTTTAATCGCTTGGCGCTGTAAGTTTTCTTGAGAACCACAAAGATTACACGGAATAATTGGGAATTGTTTTGCTTCTGCATAAGCCTCTATATCTTTTTCTCGGCAATAAGCCATCGGACGAATCACAATATTGCGCTTGTCATCAGATAATAATTTAGGCGGCATTGCCTTTAAGCGCCCGCCATAAAACATATTAAGGAACAAGGTCTCAACGATATCGTCCTTATGATGCCCCAGTGCAATTTTTGTAGCGCCAATTTCTTCAGCAAAACCGTACAAGGTTCCCCTGCGTAATCGAGAACACAAACCACAGGTTGTCTTACCTTCTGGAATAACCTCTTTTACGACACTGTAAGTATCTCGCTCGACGATGTGATACGGCACTCCTAGCGCCGATAGATAATCGGGCAATATATGCTCAGGAAATCCAGGCTGTTTTTGATCCATATTGACGGCAACAATTTCAAACTTAATTGGCGCCGTTTTCTGTAGATTCAACAACACATCTAACATCGCGTAAGAATCCTTCCCACCCGACAAGCAAACCATGATCTTGTCGCCTTCTTCGATCATTTGATAATCAACAATGGCATTACCGACATGGCGACGTAAACGTTTATGCAACTTGTTGAATTCCAACTTGTCTTTAGGCAGCGGGTTCTTAGCTGTAGCGTTTTTAGGAAGAGAGCTTTTGGTAGATAGGCTTTCAGCACTGGTTTTTTCGACTGAAATAGCCAGAGCTGGATCAACAACAATTGCGCTTTGAGGGGAATTTGAGTCGGTCATATGTATTACAAATGGAATTGATTGATGCAGAAAAGGCTGGAATAACAACGTCAGCTGCCGGAAAGCGCGTATTGTATGCTCAATCTGTAAAAATATAAATCATTCTTGGTGTCCCATTCACATACCCCAGACAGACTAAAAATGCCGATTTAGTTATCATTGGCTTTCGGCTGATATATCAATAAGATCAATATCGACACGTCTTTTCGTTTCTTCTGCTACGGCATTTTCGATGAGATCAACTTCTTCCAATAGAATCGATTCAGGAGTATCCGACATCGATAATTCAATGAGGCTCTCATCTATACCAAGTCGGGTAAGAGCCAATTTCACTTTTTTTGCTCTCAGTAATGCAAGCGATGAAGGCTCACGTAAACTTCTTCCTGACACAACATAAGGCTGAGTTGCGGCGTAACCTGTAATTTTTACTAACTTAGGTTTGGCTGCTTTAATAGTGAGTGATATTTTCTCCAGCATAACTTCGCTGTATTGATAATTTGTAAAGTCTGAATTGTAATGAAACAAAATATGAAACTTTGTGTTCTCAAACGGAGCCGAGGGTAATTCGCGAGGAACTGCTGTTGGCGACATTCGCGTTTTAGGTAAGACAAATCGACGCCCCGTAAATTCCTCTGCAGGAATAATATGAGGCGTACAATAATCTTCTAGTAAAACGGATGTTCTAATGGGTCGCAATACCGTCGCGCCGCACATATTTCTATCTTCGTTACCAATCTTACCCTCGACTAAAATAGCACGATCATCAAACGGCTTTGTAAGACCACCTGTGACATCAAACACTTCACCTGTAGCAGGATCTGTCGCCAACCAACAACCTGATTTTGGACCGGCATCTGCATCGCGATAAATAGGACAGGCAATAAAGCGACGAACCCCACTTTCATAACCCTCTTCAATAGGCTCAGCAACAATATTTTCAGCGGCGAAAAAAATAGCCCCTACAAAACGCAAACAATGAGTAGCTTGTGAGGTTAAAAAGTGATGAATATTTTTTTTCATTTATAAAACACTCATGAGGTTAGTGAGATCAACTTTGTCCTGCTCTGTAATGGTCAGATTATAGCGACGAACATAATAATCGACGATATCGCGAACAGTATCGGCAGAGCCATTTGAAAAATATGGTGCTCTTGCCGCAAGCCCTCGCATGCTTTGAATGGTAATTTTTCCAATATCTTTACAGCGACCTGTCGTTAACGCAAAACCAGGATCCGATGTGAAAACGGTTTTACCGAGATGAGCATGAGGAGTATAGCCCTCTTTGCAAGTAAGCTTAAACATTGGTAAATGAGGGGCAGGATCCGCAAATGGTAGATTAGTTGTTCCTAAATCTACTTGGCCAGGTGCTACGTCCATTCCGCTACGAGTCATGTTATGACAAAAGTTACAATCATTTCTGACCGGGTTACCAAATCCCATATCCGTAATGCCTGCGTTATCTTTGACTAAAAAAGTGACATCACGAAAAAAATTAACACCACGTGCAATAGATTGCCGAAATTCAAACTGCTCATTTGTTAAAGAAGGCATATCAACTTTAACTTCTTCGTAGTCTTTTTCTAAATAAACTAACCACGATTCATATTCATCCCACATCGGCAATCGCGTTCCCGAATTCAAAACGCCTTCTGCAGCTTTCGCCAAAAAATCAGGGCCTCCATTTGCACCTGCATCGGTTAAATCGCCGGCTTTAAAATCAAAACTTTGCGCAGTGAAAATTTGAGTTTCAAAATCGATGATTTTTTTAACAACCGCTTCATCAATCTCGCCAGAAAATTCCATGTGGCTTTTTAATGCATCTATCGCTTGCTCTCGCAATGTCCATACACGGCTATCCGCCGTGATATTACCGCTGACGGCTTCACCCGTTAATGGATCTATGGGTAGCGGTAAACCATTTTTAGGCTCGAACGGAAAACCAACCGACGTAATATATTTTAAATTTGTCGCGGGCCTAGGACGGCGATAAACAGAAATCATGGGGTCTTTGCTTTTTAATCCATGCTCTGAATGGGTATTGCAGCCGCTAGGATCGCGCACGACTTCGATATCAAACTGCGGTTCTATTTCGACACCATTCACAGGTAACGGCGGCCAAGGACGAAAGATTCTAAATAAACCGTGATTGATTAATAACGAATGAGAGGATTCTTTATCTTGCGGAAGATTGGGGCAATCAGAGCCATCTATCGCTGCGAATAATGGATCAGTTCCGTTTGTTTCCAACCAACGTTTTTTTGCAGTCTCTGCTTTTAAACTCATACCATCAGCAGGTTGATGACAAGTGACACAAGCTCTGCCATTAGTTCCTATCGCAGAAAAGAAAGGATGATCTTTCGTTTGAAGTGTTTCGCCTTCATAAATAGTTGTTACGATACCGGTTGCGTTGGGATAACTTAACACACTGGGAAATTCTCGCGTTTCTCCCGGAGACCACCAATCGCTCTCTTGTATTTTTATATTTTTAGGATTCTCTTCACTGACTAACTTGTCTGACTTGGTTGGAGGTCGGCCCACCAGTTTAGGATTTTCAGCGTTTAGTGATTCGTTTCTCTCAACCTTCGAACTAAAGTCTTCTTCAACCTCTACCTTGGGTTCCTTCTCTTCTTGCGAACAAGCTGTTATCCATACCGTTATTAACAGTACAGTCAGAAATTTAGATGTTGTCGCAATAGTGATAGATGAGACCACTTCTTTCATTGCCGAAAGAAGAAGAAAATGCCGGAGAGAAAATAGTTTAAACACCATAATTTACCTGTATCAATTCATCAGCTGATGGATAGTATTATTTTGAAGACTGATGCGTTTATTATTTTTATATTTTAGTTCGAAGCTTTAACCCTAGACATTAATCTGGAACCCCAGCTCAAAACAGTACTTCAAGACAATATTCCAAAAAAATTGTTAATAGCCTTTTGGCAAAAGCTCGCGTAATAAGTTGCTGATAAAACTATTTGTATAGCATACTATATACCTCTTATTTTAACGACTTAGGCACTCGTGTTACGGTTTTTGAACTAAAAACAATTGCCTTTCACAATAACGAATCCACTGCCCGATCAAATACTCATAAAGTGATATCAATTTACAAATCTACATAATAAATATAAACAGTTTAAGGGGTCCCACCATGTTAACTCATCTTCATGAACAACGATTAATCCTCCTGAATAAAATAATGCCTACAGTCACCACCTTTAGTTTAGGCTTATTTTCCAGCTGTATTTTAGCTGGTGAGATCAAGCCCGTTGATACATCCCCTTTTGGTGAAGATCCGTCAGGTTCACACAAGGTGATCGTCGAACACGATTCGGGTTTAGCATCGCATACCATTTACAGGCCAGAAGACCTTGCTTCTAAGTCCGGTAATAAAACCTATCCCGTTGTTGTTTGGGGTGAAGGCGCCTGTGAAGATGCCGGCCTTATGTTTCCTGAATTTTTATCAGAAATCGCTTCACACGGATATATTGTTCTTGCTGATGGCCCACCCGTCCGCTCTAAAATTCGTCAGCCAGGACAAACTCAAATCACCACACCGGATACTGAAAAGAATGAAGTTGAAACACCGCCTCGCCCTCGTCCAACCATGAGCTTAAAACCTGATGGTACTGATCTAATTGCAGCACTTGATTGGATCGAAGATAAAAACCAAGAAAAAGATAATCGCTTTTATCAAAAGGTGAATATAAAAAAAGTCGCCGCTATGGGCATGTCTTGCGGAGGGCTTATGGCGTACGGCGCGTCCAGCGATCCACGCATTTCAACTGTCGGAATCTGGAATAGTGGTTTATTAAAAGTCGACGAGAAAATTTATGACGACCTACATTCATCCATCATCATCATTACCGGTGGCGAATCAGACATTGCTTACCCTAACGGTAAACGCGATTATGAAACGCTTAAAGACTCAAAACCAATTTTTTACGGCTATTACCCCTCAGTCGGTCACTTTGGTACCTACACACAAGATAATGGTGGAGCCTTTGGTGATGTCGCCGTCTCTTGGCTAAATTGGCAATTAAAAGATGACCAAACCCAAACAGGTAAACAATACCTAACCGGTGACAATTGCACGATATGTTCGGATTCAAAATGGATCACAAAATCCCATCACTTAAAATAACAACTTATAGAAAAGCATTCCTACCCCACAGTGATTGAGTGTTTGTGAATAGTCGGTAATAATGTCGGCTATTTTAAATCTCAATCAATTGGCAATGTGAGTCTGGGTTTATATTTAGATATTTAAACACTGATACCCAAGTGACTTATATTCGAACAATACAAATAGAACTGCGGGAAAAGCCAACATGGCGGAAAAATCTAAATCAACATCAAAGTCATCTACTCTAAAAAAAACAGCTCAAACAAAAACTAAAACCACCTCAAATAAAAACAAAAAAACAACAGGTGATGTTCCAGTACTAGCCGAAGGTAGTAATTTACTCGGTTACCATCTCCGCCGAGCACATCTCACCATCTGGCGGCAATTTAACGATAGCGTAGGTCACGGAGGCCTTCGTCCCGGTCAATTCGGCTTACTCTCTACGGTAGAAAACAATCCAGGTATTTCTCAAATCGATGCTTCCCGATTACTCGATTTTGATAAGGCCACGATTGTTGCACTAACACTCCGATTAGAAAAAGAAGGCTATGTCACAAGAAAACAAGCAGAAGAAGATAGAAGAAGACACGAGCTATACATCACGCCCACCGGCAAAAAAACATTGAAAACATTACGAGCGGATTTGGAAAAACTAGAAAGCGGATTCAGAGAAAAGTTTTCTGTCAAAGAATACGAGCAATTGATTAGCCTTTTAGAACGGGTTTATCAGTAACGACTATTTCAGCAGAAATTAAATGATCAATATTCCTAATTTTTGAACTCGCCCAGTAAAAAATAATACTCAACACGATGGTTAAACTTGCCGCACTGATGATAGCAAGTTTTGGCCCGATCAATTGAATAAAATATGCCAAAGGTATCACTGCAAAAGGTCCTAGACTGAAAGACATCAAAACATAACCAGACACTCGCCCTCTTACGTTCTCATCCACCAATAACTGAATTGATACTTGATTAACCACCTGCGAAATAATCGTAAACATATTCGCGACGCCTAATAAGACTACCGCTAACCAAAAAGAGTCTGATGCGCCAAACAAGCCAAAAAAAAATGCGCAACAAACACTGCTAATCAACATCATCTTAGATCGACTGTATCGTTCACCGACTCTGGCAACAATCAATGAACCTACAATTCCTCCCGTTCCCATAGCCGCCAACAAAATACCCAAGCCATTTGCACCAGCCATCCAAATTTTATCGGCAAGAACCACTAAAAAATATTGAACAGACATTGCCAACAAGATGGGGATCAACCCATAAAGCAAACATAACAAGATTGTTCGTGATTGAAATAAATATCGAAAGCCAATCAATATATCTTCAGTAATAGATACGGCTTTGCCTAAGACGGGAAATGATTGAGGTAATTGCCACTGGCAACACAACGCAATAAAACTCAAAGAGACAACAATGGCAAAAGCAATATCCGCTCCAGCAAATGCAGCAACAATGCCTGTAATCACAGGGCCAAGAATTCGTGACAAATTCATCGCACCAGACATTAATGCAACACCATTGGCCATCTGGGATTTACCAAGTAAACCAAACATAACCGTTGTACTAGCAGGCATAACGAAGGGATGAGCACTACCACCAAGAAAAGTAGCAATCAATAAATGCGTATACGTTAAATGATTAAACAGGAGTGCGATTAAAACACTGGATTCGCCGATCAGAACGATAATCAAACCAAAGAGTATTAGTTTGCGTCGCTCTAAACGATCAACAATTGCACCCGCGATAAGAGCGCCAATAAACATGGGAATAGCAAGCGCGAAATTAATAAACGCGAGGGATGTTTCGTCTTTTGTGAGATCCCATGCTAACAAGTTAGTTAACATCATCCGGGACGCGATGCTAAAGAACATTGCGAGATTACCAGCAAACAACCAACGATAATTACTATTGGTTAACGCTACAAATGTTGTAGAACGCGTTGCTGACATATCTCGCCGCTATTTATTGTGATGTATTTATATTATTAACTTGGTGTAACCGCTAAAGGAACTGAGAGCGTGCCCCATTCAGGCCAACGCGTCATTTTCACTTCTCCAGTGACTTCAAAATGTTTTGTTCTCAACAACATTTCTTCTAAGGTCACTTGTAACATTAAGCGAGCTAAAGGCTCGCCTGCACAACGATGCGGACCTAAACCAAATGCAACGTGGTCTTTGATGTTTTCACGGTTCAAAATAAATTTATCGCTATCAGGGAAAATTGATTCATCGCGATTGGCTGATGCGTACACTAATGCGATGGGTTCATCTTTCTTGATTTCTTTACCGCCAATAACGGTATCAACATTCGAAGTTCGAGCAAAACCTCGATACGGTGTGTACATTCTAAAATATTCTTCCATCGCTGCAGGAACTAGAGAAATATCTTCACGTAGTTGATTTTGCAAGTCAGGATTATCACTCAAGTGATGGAAAATAGTACCAATCAAAACACTCGGCGCAATCATTCCTACAACAATCATTTGACGAATTGTACCTAAGACCATAATTTCAGGTAACTTTTCGCCGTTAACCGTTTTTGCTAACAATGCTGAAGTAATATCTTCTGCTGGATCGCGGGGATTTTCTTTTCTATCGGCAATAATATCTTTCGCAATTTCATACAATTGCAAACTGGTTTCTTTAACCAAATCATCATTCGCTTCTTGTAGCGCCTTATCATAAGTGCAAGTTGTTTCTTTAATACGCATTGATAGATCAGTCGACAAACCAAAAAACTCTGCAAATAAATAACCCGGGAATTTATGCGTAAACTCTTGACAGATATCACCGCCGCCATTATCGATATAAGGCTGCATTAATTCAGCAGTTACAGATTTAATCGTTGGCAAAAACTCATCCATTTTCTTCTTGGTAAAAAAAGAATTCAGTGTAACACGATACGGCGTATGCTCTGGTGGATCTAAATGTAATGGTGGACGTCTACCCGTAAAAGCCACTTTTGGAACAACGTTTTGTACTGACGTAATAAATTGCTTTGGTTTTTTAAGTACGTCAACCACGTCGTCATAACCAAAAAGCGCCCAAAAACCATTCCACTCTGTACTGTGTGCTACAGGGCAGCGTGATCTCAAATCTTTATAGAGTAAATGTGAGCTATTAAAATCCTCTTCTGCAAGAGGGTCAAAATCATTAGCTGTTTGCTTGCTTATCGCTGATGTACCGGTTGGATTTTCGTGGTGATCTGTCATTTTATACCTCGTATTCGATCTGCATTTATTCGCTATTCATTCTTATTTATAACTGGAAAAAATATGCATTACCCTAATAACGGGAAGAAATTTTCTGAAAGACTACGTTCATTTTCTAATGAATCTATAATCTCAATCAATTGATCTACTTTTTTTGTACTCATTGGCGAGATTGCATATTCACAACAAGAGCGAAACTTTTCATCGAGAGTTATTTTCGATAGAGGACGAGATACTGCCCCATAAGGCTCTGACACTGTCATTGAAAAACTTTCACCAGATACTGTCTTTATGGATAGTTGACCTGTTGTCATATTTTCTGGCGCATCATCAAGATCATGATCGATCTCAAAAGAAACTTTTGACGAAACAGCCAATACATTTTCATCGATTAAATTATTCGGCAAGAAATCGTTCAAACCAACATTACCTCTAACGATGGCAACTGCAACGGTAAAAGGAATGCTAAACTTTGCATCAATAGCCGATTTCGGTGATTGTTTTGTTTCAACCGGCTCCGCTAACATTTTATTAATGCGATAGCCTTTCGTTTCGACAGACTGAATATCATCAATCTTTATTTTGTGCCTTTTCATTAATTCTAATGCAGTCTCAATAAACGCATGAGTACCACGACAACTCGGCCAAGCTTTAAAACTAATATCTTTTATCGCAAAACCTCTCGATGTATTCCGAGCATCTACTTGAGTGTTTAAGCCCTCTACCACTCGTTCTGGTGAATACCTTCCTCTTGCAAAGTTTTGATAAAAACCGGCTTTACCTTCGAATGGAAATTCAAAGCCTGTAACACCTTGTTTTGCTAACAAAACAGCCTGCACTCCGATCTGCGCTGAAAATGCATCGCGAATAGCACGTACTGAAGATTCGGGATTGTATTTTATTTCTGCACTACAACTGACATTGCACAAAACAATTGAGAAGGCATTCAATATTTGTGTTTCGTTCAACTTATAAAGTTTTGCCACGGCTGCTGCTGCGCCAAACGCGCCTAAAATGGGTGGCGGATACCAACCAAAATCATCTAATGGCTGATCTAGTCCTCGTGCTAAGCGACACACAATTTCACAACCTAACACCATCGCGGTAATAAATTGCTTGCCGCCAAAAATACAGCTGTAACTATTCGGCAGTTTTTTTTCAGCGGCCGATAATAACGCGGCAACCACCGCGGCATTGGGATGCGTGAGTGTTTCGTCATGAGCATCCTCAAAATCTAACGCGTGTGCTAAAGCACCATTGACCCAAGCAGCTTCAACACTTGACGATTTTTTTGAAAATCCCAATAAGGTACATTCAAGATTTGTAGTGGTATCTACAATATTTGAAAACGCCTGACAGCCCTCACCCAGACTGCTCGCAGCAATAGAAACACCAATTGCATCTTTTAAACATTGCTTTGCTACACGCACTGTTTCAGCGTCGATATCATCGTATTGAGTGCGAACGATGAACTCGGCTAATGGCTGTGAGACAGCGACTGTGTGAGCAACTGCTTGATTCATTCCGTTACCGTATCCAATGTAATAACAATTTCGTCACCGTCTTTTCTGAACTCTGGCTTAAAATTTTGTGAATAAGAAATTTCTTTAAGATAATCCGTTACTTCATTAAATCGTGGATCATCAGCTTTTAGAATTTCTGGCACCGCTTGCGTGTCGATATAAGTGGGCAAAAAAGAAACGCGAGATATTTTTTTATTATCGATATTAACTTTCACAACCATCGATTTTCTTGAGTCTGGCGGAAAGTTATAGCGGCTATCAAAATCAGGTATCCATTCGGGATGTAATCCTTGAATTTCTTTAAAGCCTTTACTTTCTGCATGCTCCGGTGTCATGGTTAAGTCAGTTGCAAAATTACATAAGCTATAAAAAATGGGTACGCCCTTATACACTTCTATCCCTTTTAGAATATGCGCATGATGTCCGAGAATAAGATTAACGCCATGATCGATGGCAACACGGGCAACTTCTTTTTGATAATCAGCAATCACCGCAGGAATAAAATGAATACCCCAATGAATCGACATAACAACAACGTCAGCTTGTTGTTTGGCAATTTCAATATCATTAATCAAAGCAGCTAAATCTTCACGATGCGCAAACGTGTGCGTTCGAGATGGCGTTCCTGGCTGATCATGTTCTATTTGTTCATACAACGTATGCGCTCGCATAGGCGCACAGCCAGGTCGATCAGCTTCGGCCCAATAACATTGCGGCAATATCGACGAATACGCGATAAAAGCGACTTTAGTTCCGTTCACTTCTCGAATAATAGGACGACGAGCAACATCAATATTTTCGCCGACGCCAACAACGTGAATTTTTTCTTCTTTCAATGCATCGATGGTGTCGAAGAAAGCTTCTTTCCCCCAATCCATACAATGATTACCCGCAAACGACACAACATCAAAACCTGCTTTTGCAATGGCTGTCGCCGATTCTTTTTTTAATCGCGTTGTATGTCGTGCTTGCGGTAACCGCGTACCGCGCTCAGAAATATTGGCTTCTAATTGGCAAAAGCTAATATCACCTTGCGTTAATATATCTCGTACTTTATCAAACGATTCATTCGGATCATCACGTTCAGGCAATACATCACCAACGGCATACATCGTGATATCCGACGAATTATTAGCATTTAAGATAGTATTTTTTGATGAAGCCATAATTTAAATTTCCGAAAAACGAATACAAGCTACTTGTTGATTGCCGACTGTCTGTAATGCTTGTTCTTGCTCGCAAACAGGTTGTTTATAAGGGCAGCGAGATTGAAAATTACACCCTACAGGAGGATCTAATGGACTCGGTGCCTCTCCTTCAAAGTGATCATTTTCGAATAGGTCATCACGATTATCTGGATGCGATGGTAAATGTGATGCTAATAAATTTTTCGTGTAAGGATGAAGTGGTTTTGCGAACAATTCTTCTGTTGTTCCCGACTCCACAACTTTACCAAAATACATCACATATATTTTATCGCTTAAAAATTTCACCGTTGCTAGATCATGTGCGATAAAGACAAAACTTAAATTATCCTTCTCTTGAAGATCTTTTAATAAATTCAGTATCTGTGCTTGAATCGAAATATCTTGTGATGCAACAGGCTCATCTAGAATAATCAATTCTGGTTCACTGATCAGCGCTCTTGCTATAGCGATACGCTGTCTTTGCCCACCACTGAATTGATGAGGAAATTTTTCAGCGTCATCTACTTTTAGCCCTACTTTTTCCAGAACCTCAAACACTTTCTCTGACAAGTCATTTGCTGATCTATTGATTGTCTTTCCGTCGCCATTTAACATTTCGCTCAAGAACAATAACGGTTCTGCAATAATGTCTTTAATCCGCATGCGAGGGTTTAATGCCGCAACGGGGTTTTGAAATACGGGCTGTATTGCTTTTTTAAAAGCTAAATGCTCTTTCTTTGAAAAACTCTCAATATTTTTACCTTTAAAATATAATTCGCCTGAATCAGGAGAATCCAACATCAGCATTAATCGACTTAGGGTAGTTTTACCACTACCCGATTCACCGACGATCGCCACAGTTTCACCTTGAGAAACCGTAAACTCAACGTCATCGACTGCTTTTATAAACGCTTTTTCTTTTTTCTTAATACCAACGCCACTTGCTCTGGCGATCGAAAAATATTTTTTTAGCTGGGTAGCTTTTAGCAATACATCGTTCATGACGCCACCGCCGGATAAAAACATCTCACTGTGTGCTCATCATTATTATTTTTTGTCACTGACTCCAATACCGGCAATTCTTCACGACATGTTGATTGCACGTTGGAACAACGGTCAGCAAAGCGACAACCGACAATTGCGTTTCGTAAATCAGGTGGTATTCCCGAGATAGCCGGCAGACGTTTCACCTGTTTCGACAAGTCGGGGCGAGAAGCCAATAAACCTTTTGTATACCAATGTGCTGGCTGATTAAAAATATCCTGCACACTTCCCTGCTCAACTATTTGTCCCGCATACATCACACATAAACGGTCACATAACGTAGCGACGACACCAAAGTCATGGGTGATAATAATGATAGCAACATTGGTTTTTTTCTGAATATCTTTTAATAACGTTAAATATTTCGCTTGTACCGTATCGTCCAGTGCTGTTGTTGGTTCATCCGCAATCAACAAATCTGGTTCACAGGCCATCGCAATGGCTCCAGCAATACGTTGGCGCATCCCACCGCTTAATTGGTGTGGATAACTCGCCATACGTTCTCTGGGGGCTGTGATGTTGACATCTTCCATAGCTTTGATTGTTCGCGCTTCAATATCTTTTTCTGATACGTGACCATGGCATCGCAACGCTTCTGCAAATTGAGAACCGATAGTAAAGACAGGATTCAACGCTGTAAGATCTTGTAAAACCATGGAAATAGATCGCCCACGAATTTCACGTAATCTTTTTTCTGACATTGCGAGGATATTTTCATCACGAAATAAAATCTCGCCTGATAATGAAGCTTGTTTTTTTGCAATTAAACGCAGCAAGGACAAACCCAAGCTAGATTTCCCACACCCTGACTCCCCAACAATACCCAACACCTCTCCCGGCTTTATAGAGAAGGACACATCATCAACCGCCTTAAACGTATTTGAAGACGAGTTTTTTGATGCACTTTGAGATTGCTGGTATTCAACTGATAAATTTTTAACAGCCAGTAAATCTTCTGTCATAGTTACAACTTTATGTTTTTCGCTAACACTAGCGACTTTCTTGTCAAAAAAATTTAACCATTTAAATTCATTCGCATTCTAGGATTAAGAACATCTGTCAAATGATCACCTAAAATATTCACAGATAGGACCGTCAATAAAATCGACAAGCCAGGAACGATAGAAAGCCAAGACGCCGACATCACGTATGATCGTCCATCGGCAATCATTGATCCCCAAGACGGCGTCGGTGGTGGAACTCCCACGCCTAAAAAGCTGAGTGAAGATTCAAGAATTATCACTGTGCCGACTTGTAACGTCGCTAATACGATTAATGCGCCGACAATATTCGGCAAAATATGCTTTCGCATAATATAAAAATCAGAGGCACCCGCTGTTCTTGCCAGCTCAACATATTCGGTTGTCTTGATCTTTAATGTTTCGCCTCTTGCCATTCGCGCATACTGAGACCACAACACTAAACTAATCACAATAATGACATTTAAAAAACTAGGGCCGTAAATCACACCAAACAAAAGTGCTAAGAGAATAATCGGAAACGATAATGTTAAATCGACTAGACGCATTAAAATTCGTTCTGGCCAGCCGCCGTAATATCCCGCAATAATGCCTAGAGTAGAACCAATAACACCAGAAAGGATAATCGCCAATGCACAAACAGTTAATGATATGCGTGCACCGTAAATTAATCGGCTAAGAACATCTCGTCCTAATTTATCGGTACCTAATAAATACGTTGAATCGCCCCCCTCTAACCAAACAGGTGGCTGCAATCTATCAAGCAAGACGCCTTGCTCCGGATTGTGTGGCGCAATTAATGGTGCAGTCAATGCAATAACCACAAAGCTAATGCAAAGTAGTATGACCAAGTTGATGGAAAAACGATTTAGTGCATTCATAAATTATTTTATTCGATTCTAATTAATTAGAAAGCTATTTGGTGATCGTGCTATAACGAATTCGCGGGTCTAAATAGGCGTAAAGTAAATCAACCATTAAATTCACAAGAATAAATAAAGAAGCCATAAACAGTACGACGGCTTGTATTAATGGAAAATCACGATTCAAAATTGCTTCAAAGGCAAGCCTACCAACACCAGGCCATGAAAAAACCGTTTCGATAACAACAGCGCCAGTAATCATTGTGGCGAAGAAAGTTCCCATGAAAGTAACGACAGGAATCAAACTATTTCTTAATGCGTGCTTCCAGATGACTTTAAATTCCGACACGCCTTTTATTCGTGCAAATTTTACGTATTCAGAATCGAGTGTTTCCAGCATACTAATTCTGACGAGCCGTGTGACTGCAGCAACCGTAAAAACACCCATCGTAAAGGCGGGCATGATTAAATGTTTTATTTCGCCATAACCTGATGTAGGTAACCACCCTAATCGCACACCGAAGAAATACATTAAGACAAGACCTAACCAAAACGCTGGAATTGATTGACCTAATAAAGCAACAACTCGTGCGGTTTTATCAAGCATTGAGCCATAGTACACCGCAGAGTAAACACCCAACGGAATACCAATCGTTAAACTCAATATTAATGCGATACCCGCCAACTGAAATGACGCAGGTAATCGCTCTATAATTAAATTGATGGTTGGCTCTTCATTCCCCATGATGGAAACACCAAGGTCGCCTTGTACTGCATTCCATAAAAACTGCAAATACTGCTGATATACAGGCTTATCTAAACCTAACTGTATTGTAATGCGCTGCCGGTCTTCATCGGTTGCATAATCGCTAAGTAACAAAGCAACTGGATCACCCGTGAGTCGGCTCAAAGAAAAAATAACAATACTCATTAAGAGTAAAGTAATAATCATTTCTCCGAAGCGTTTTAGAACATACGATTGCATAGCGCTAATGTTTCTCTATAACTGAGTAGCTAAACGGATCAGAAGTAACAGCTCCAGATTAACTAGAATATATTTCGTTAATGTTTTAATTCAATCAAATCAATATTAGTGACATGTTGTGACAACGACGGCCAATGCTTAACGCGATCACTCACGCCATATGGTTCATTACTGAACAATAAAAATATGCCTGTTGCTTGATCATGAATAAATTCGCCAAACTGTCTTATTCTTTTTTCTCTTTCTTCTAGGATCAACGAGTTTTCTATTTCAACTAGCATCTTTTCACTTTCTTCTGTTGCGAAAGTTGAGAACACACTGTTTGATGTATAGCTCGCTTGTAGTCCTACTAATGGTGTTGGGAATGCAATGCCACGATGCGTCCACGCAATGCCGTTCACTTTGCCATTGACCTGAGCACTTCGATGTGAAATCCAATCGATAGGCACCACATCCACAGTCAAGCCTACTTGCTGCCAATACATACCTATGATTTCAGCAATAATCGGTAATTCCGCACCTGGCGTTGTTGTAAACGTTTTTAAGGTAATCGGAAAACCTTCTGGATAACCTGCTTCGACCAACAAGCGCTTAGCTTTTTCTGGATCATAGGGATAAGGCTTAATATCAAAAAATATTTCCGCAGGAAAATCTGTTCCCGCTACTCGGCCTTGATTATGAAAAATAGCTTTTAAAATAGTATCTTTATCGACAGCATAATTTAATGCCTGCCTAACACGCTGATCTTGCCAAGGTACACTCAAGTTCGACAGTTTTTCTGATGTATTCACCAAGCCACCAAAACGTACAATGGGAGACCAAGAATTTTTTAAGAATAATACATCGATATTTTTTCTTTCGAGCGCTTTTAATGAATCGAAATTCACGGGAGAAAGATCAACTTCTCCTGCTATTAACATAGCAATTCGCGTTGCCTCTTCTGGAACAGAATAAAACGTTATCCCTTGAGTGTTATTTTTAACACGCCAATGATTTTTATTTTTGGATCTCGAGATTGATATGGAATAACCGCGCTTATGTGATTCCAAACCAAAAGCACCGGTGCCTATTGGATTATTACCTGCAATCACATCACCGTTGTCTTCTAAATATTTTTTCGACACCATCATGCACTGCATGGCATTAGACAAATAACCGTAGACGAATTCAATGTCTGGTCTTTGCAATGTAATTTGAAGCGTGTAGTCATCAATGACTGTAATTTCACTGATGACATTTCTCAAAGAGGACGATGGACCTGACTTTGCTGTTGGATCAATAAGACGCTCAATAGAGTATTTCGCATCATGTGCGGTGAATTCACCCCACTCTTTTTGAAAATAGATGCCTTTACGAATATGCAAAGTCCATTCTTTGCCACTATCAGACATAGACCAGCTTTCTGCTAACCCCGGTTCTAGCTCATGCGTTTCGGGATTTAAATACGTTAGATATTCATAGATAGTATCAAGATAAAATTTTCGGCCACCACCACCCTGCCATGGCAGGAAAGTTTCTTCATGCAATGAAGACATCGCTACAGAAATACTTTTAGATTGTTCTTTTTGAGAGCTTGGATCAGAGTTTCGATCAGAGCTTTGTACATTGCTGACACTGTCGCTTTTACTACAAGCAACAATTGATGAGCAGCAAATAAAAACACACATTAATACATAACTTGTTGCTTTAACCATAATACATCTAATGTTAAAGATAGAATCGTTCATTATATGAGATCAAAAAAAGAGCGAGATAAACTCGCTCAAAAGCTGGAAAAAAGGTGGATACGAATAAACAGTTATAGCAATCTATTTACCGCATCCTTTACTTCTACTACTTACAACACTCATTACTACTTCACTATATCTTTCTCGATATAATTTTCTAACGTTCCTTAAGAGATAACCTTAAAAATCATATTTAGCGCGAACACCAAACTGTCTTGGTGCTCCAAAGATTTCGCCACCGTCAGCACTTGACGAATTTTGAATCTGAGAAACAACATATTCTTCATCCAAAGCATTGGTGATGAATGCTTCAATCATAAATTCATCATTCGGCTTGATGATTAATTTCAAGTCTAGAATTTTTCGTGATTCAACTTTTGTTTCTGGATGAGGAAATGGTGTGGCCAACTGATCATCAATAAATGCAAACTGTAATCTTGGTGTTATCACAGTAGTATCAGCGAAGAAATCATACTGCATACCGGCGTTGAAGGTGATGCTTGGTGTAAACGGTAATTCATCGCCACTTGAAACAGGAGTATTACCACCACCGTTTGTATCATTCAATACCACATCTTCTGCGAAGCTACCTTCTAAATAACCAAGGCCAACATTAAAACCAAATGCATCATATTGTCCAGTCAACTCAATTTCTGCACCGTATATTTCAGCACTTGCCGCGTTTTGAGTCACAGGTAACGGAGGTCCAAATAATGCTAACAAGCTTGCAAACTGAATGTCAGTATAATCTGAGTAAAAAATATTTCCGTTAAAGCGTAATCGACTATCAGAGAAAGTCGTTTTGTATCCAATCTCTAAAACTTCATTGTTTTCAGGTTCAAAGAAACCTTGTCTTGGATCCAGATTCACACCACCAGCTTTATAACCTTTAGAGATAGTTCCATAAACCATAGAATCTTCGTTAGTGTAATAAGTTAAACCAATTTTCCCAGTAGTTGCAGATGAATCCTGAGTTGTTGAACAAGGAAAGCATCCTGGTGGTGGAGGTCCTGGAAGCGCATAGCGAGTATAAACTTGCTCGTCTTCAGAATAACGTAACCCTGCTGTTAGCATTAACGCGTCTGTAAAATTAACATCAACTTGACCAAAGAGCGAAGTTGATGTGTTTTCTGCTTTAGCCTCAATATTTGAATTAGACGTCACGAAATCAGAGGCGCTGTAGTTATCTCTATAGAGCTCTACAGGGACATCATCAACCATATGAAAAGCACCCGCTACCCACTGAACAGGACCATCACCTATCGACAGTAAATTGATTTCAAAAATATCTGTTTCAAAATCTGTTTGAGCTCGACTAACTCTTGCAGGATAAATAGCACGGTTAGAACCACTCGCTGGCAACCCTGTAGGAATAGGTAAATCTGTTGAAGAACGATCACCATCAGTTTGGTCTTTCGTATAACCGTCTTGCGTAGAATAAAGAGCGCGTAATTGCATTGCGTCTGATAAATCCCAACGCCCTTCTAACGATGCGCGATATCCTTTTTGATCAAGGTAACCACGACCATCATACGAAATCTCATAAGGATTCGGGTTTGTATCGTCTCTGTCTTTTACTGCAATGTTCCCTGACTCTAAATCAAAAGCCGCATAACGAATGTTATAGCTTTGCGATTCAGTAGGTTTTAAAAGCAAATTGGCTCTTACGCCATACATTTCGCTACTACCAGGTCTACGTCCAGCGCTTGGCCCTAAGTTATCGATGTAACCATCTTTGTTTTCATAAAGAGTCGCGATTCGTAAAGCAGCTTTGTCACCCATTGGCATGTTGAGTGCTGTTACTGAGCGCATCCATCCATCAGAACCAAAGGTTTGATCAAAGTAACCACCAAACGCGTCTGTATCAGGCTCTGGAGAACGAACATACAAAGCACCACCTGTAGAGTTCTGACCTGTTAGTGTTCCCTGAGGACCACGTAGCACTTCTACAGAGTTTAAATCAAAAAAGCTTTGCCCAATAAATTGCTCATGAGGAATTAAAACGCCATCGACGTAATAAGCCACACCAGGATTAGATGTAGGCGCTGATTGAGCAATACCAACACCACGAATATTGATGAACGTTGATCTGTTATAAGAATTAATAGCGATACTAGGCGCTACTTGCTGAATGTCTTGCAAACTATCAACACCTTTTTCGATCAATGCGTCAGCAGAAAGCACTGATGCTGAAATAGGTGTGTCTTGCAAGTTCACTTCACGACGCTCAGCCGTGATGACGATTTCTTCTAGTCCACTTCTAATTTGTGTGCCTTCTTGCGCTGTAGCTGTACTTGGCAACGATAATGCAATTGCTGGCGCTAATATAAGTGCAGCATTAAATCGATAATTTTTCATACATTGACCCTCTTAAATTATTACTGTTGTTGGGATCTTTCTCTGAAGGTATCCGGTCAAAACCTGCTGTTAATATTCAATTCATTAATAACATAAAACTTGAATGACAAATAAAAACATCATTGGAAGCTTCAAACCTAACAGGTGTAATAAATCTTGCCTCTAAACTCATTAATTAATGACCATACAAGATAAAAACAAACTGGAAAATCAAGCGAGGATGATTGTATCTATAGTTATTTATTTTATCACCCAAACCTAAACCAAGCATTTATCATTTTTATCGCGCTAGCCAGGAGAAAAATAGTTTGCCTAACAAACTAATATTTCGATTCTAAGTGAATTGTGTTTCTGAATACAACCATTTTTTTAACCTGAGTTCTGGTTGCCATGTGAATACTCAGTCGATAAGAGACTCTCATTTAGATGCGCAAACTCAGCACTTTGTTAAAAACACCTTTATTTTAAGAGCGGCAAGGTTTATCCGTTTTTAAGTAAGAACGGTCAATTTGGTTTCCTTTCGATTGCCGTTCAATTTTTTGTCCTCAATTTCTAATAGAACAAGCTCTTTTTTAATGGCTTAAAGTGCCATAAAACTGCTGAAAAGGCTCAGTTCCCAGAAAAATCTGGCGCTTCTTTACTCCCTAAAAAAAATCGTATGCTGGCATACCGATTGCAAAACAACTGTCAGTGCGCTTCCTAGATGACTTAGAGGCCCCATAAAATCAAAAAATTTGTGCATCAAAGCATATTGAAACGAGGACTGTTTAAGTGATTGATTTAAACTCTACACCGGCTTTTATTCAAAATATTTTTAAAACAGACAAAATGCCTGCCAATGATGGATTTCTTTCTCATATCGCGACTCAGACAACGTTAAAGGACTTAACCAAATACCAACCGTTGCTTGATCTGCAGGATGATCGTCAACTTCTACAGATTCAGGTAACAATTAATGGTGTTCTTCGTAGCTACCAATCAATGATTGTAGGAATCGATTTTGAACAACGTCATTTGATTTTGGATACGTTTTCTCCTTATTTAAATCCTCGTTTTATTGAGCAAGATCAAGTGGTCACGCTACGTCACAGCGCCAACAATCAGCTTTTAGAATTCACAAGCCAGTTGCTGTCCATATCGAATGATGATGAACCATTATTCATTATTGATTTACCGGATGACATTGCATATCGACAAAGACGCTTTTATCCAAGATTAGACATGACAGAGAAAAATCATTTTTCAATAAAACTACAATCACCTCGCCGCCTTCCTTGGTTTGCAAAATTAAATAATATTTCTGCCGGCGGTGCTTGCGTTTATGTTGGGGGAGATATTACAAAAGAATTAACCAAAAATTGCCAACTGAAACACTGCGAAGTGCAATTACCTTTCGGGTTTAAAGTGCCCTGCTCTGTCACTGTTAAAAATTTCCGGTTTGTGAAAAGGCCTTATGAATACACTCAGTTAAATGTGTCATTTCATGAAATGGAATTTCAAAATAGGCTTGAGCTACAACATCAAATTAGTTTATCTCAAAAACTCATTGCCGAATTAAACAATGAAACCAAACACTTTCAAGAAAAGAGTAGTTATCAGGTAAATTAGTAACGAAGATTACATGCGGCTTTTTAAGCTTCCGGTTAATCCTATCTAAAAACCATAAAAAAAGCCCGCTAGCGGGCTTTTTTTCGAGAACAAACTAATCGAAAACCATTTTTCTAAGTACTAGATTTTTTACAGGGGTCTTATGCCGACAGCTTTTCTGAGTTCATCCATGAAAGGCTTACTATAAGCTCTCGCTTTTTCTGCGCCAGTCTGCAAAATTTCTTCAACCTCTTTAGGTGAATCCATAAATGTCTGATAACGCTCTCTGGCTTCACCAATATCATCATTGATTAGTTCAAATAGTTGCTTTTTAGCTTCGCCCCAAGCAATACCGTCGTTAAAGGCTTTTCGCATGCTGTTCGTTTGTTCTGGTGTAGCAAACGCTTGCCAAATTTGAAACACCGTTGAATCATCAGGATCTTTTGGTTCTCCTGGTTCAAGTAAATTAGTTTTGATTTTATTAATATGTTTTTTGAGCTTCTTCTCGTCCAAAAACAATGGAATAGTATTATTGTAACTTTTGCTCATCTTACGGCCATCTAAGCCTTGTAAAACAGCAACATCATCATCAATAGCCGCTTCTGGCAAAGCAAAATGTTCTCCATAGTGATGATTAAATCTCGCTGCAATATCACGAGCCATTTCAACATGCTGTATTTGATCTTTGCCAACGGGAACCTTATTCGCATTGAACATTAAAATATCTGCAGCCATTAATACAGGATAACCAAACAATCCCATGGTGATCCCAAAATCGGCATCTTCACCAGCTTCTTCATTGGCAGACACAGCCGCTTTGTAGGCATGTGCACGGTTCATTAAACCCTTGGCAGACATACAATTCAAAAACCAACACAGTTCAGAAATTTGCGGGATATCTGACTGACGATAGAAAACAACTTTTTCTGGGTCCAGCCCAAGAGCCAACCATGTGGATGCAATTTCTCGAGTAGATTGATGTATCAATGCAGGATCTTGGCATTTGATTAGCGCATGTAAATCAGCCAAGAAATAAAACGATAAATTATTTGTATTTGCGGACGCTTCTATTGCTGGCCGAATAGCGCCAACATAATTACCAAGATGGGGAGTTCCGGTTGTGGTGATGCCAGTCAGTACACGTTGCTTTTCGCTCATTGTTTTTCGCTTATATATCTGAAAAAGTCAGTCTAAAAATGTATTTCTACATAGTTAAAAAATTGAAAATTCGATGACAAGCCAAGATAGATCACTTGGCTTCAAGGAGGGATATGATACTAGGGAGCACCCCAAGAATATAGTGCTGTCTATATCCTTGAGGGCTTTAAGAGTTATGGAGTATTTGAGCTAATAACTTGGTACTAAAACGTTGATAACGGGTAACGCTAACTTACAAGGTAATGCTTATCTGAATTTTGCAAAATGAACGTAGAAAAACCAGCTTGGCATAATAAATGTGCCGCCACTTCACTACGCTTGCCACCGTCATCGGTCAACACATAGGTTGTGCCTTGATCAAATTCAGATATTTTATTGCGCAAAGAGGATAATGGAATATTCGTACTTTCATGCACATGAAACTTACGATACTCAACGGGCAAGCGAATATCCAATAATTTACAATCAATTTCATCTTTCATTTTTTGTTGTAATTCTGCAGTATCAACATAACGAATTAACGGCTCTTGAAGCAATGATTTAAAATGCTCCTTACTAAGCTGCATCAATACACCATCTGATTCCATCGTAATGCTCGCGTTGCGAATCGTTTCTCCTACGAGGGCTTCTTCACCAAAAAAATTACCTGCTTCGAGTACGGCAATATCACCTTGTTGTCTGTTATGAATTTTAGCGATGCCTGTTTCAATGACGTAAAAATAATCGCCTTCATCACCCTCTTTTATCACGTCGTCTCCCGCTGAAAAAACTACAGCTTTGAACAAACTAAAGAGTTTTTGTAATTGAGTGGGAGGAACCTGGTCAAAAAGTGGAGAGTCGAGAAGGCTAGACATCCAATCGATTTGCTCTTCACCATCTTTGCTTCCTTCTTCAATAATATTAGGAAGTAACGTTGCCGATATATCTTCTTGCCAATTTTTTAATAACTCAAAAGCCTCATGCTCGACAACTAAAACCTCTGTATCTGTTTTTGCTTTAGCAGAAACCGGAGAGATTCCGTCATCACTTTCTGGCTGGCTTAATGGATAACAATGCCGACTATCAGCATCTGTAATCACTTCGCTGGTAAAGCTTGCGTCCACTAGATCAACACTACCGCTCACAAGATAACTGACAACGGGTAATTTTTTCCCGCGCTTAATTAAAAAAGAACCCTTAGAGAAATTTTCTATTCGACAAAGGGGAGCGATACGCTCAAGTTGATCGAGCGTTAAAGAATCAAAAGGCGTGAAAAGTTGTAACAAAGATTGAGAAACTGCCACCGAGAACCTCCGCGTGAACATCAGGTTAGAATCAGTCTAATAGAAGAGTGTAACTTTTGATTTTCTATCAACTTTTTCAAATGAGTTAACAAATAACGTTAAACTAACTCTAGCCCAATATTATTGATAACCCTATCACTGTTTTCACGCGAATGTGATGGCCGTCTAATAAATAAGTTGATCCACTGCGAGAAACCGAGACAAAATTCGATAGAGCCCGAATCCATCCTCTGTTCCTGCCACTTCTCTTATTGAATGCATTCCATAGGTAGGGATACCCACATCAATAGTTGCCACGCCAACTTTACCCGCTGTAATCGGCCCTATTGTACTGCCACAACCCAAATCGGTTCGCGTCACAAAACTTTGTACGGGAATATCTTCTTGATTAGCAATAAATTTAAAAATACTGCTGGTATTACTGTTAGTTGCGTATCGTTGGTTTGCGTTGGTTTTTATAACCGGACCGGCATTAATTAACGGTCCATGGTTCTGATCATGCTTATCAGAAAAATTAGGATGAATTGCATGAGCATTATCTGCAGAGATCAATAAACTTTTTTCCATTGCACGCTGATAAGTTTCGGGATCAGGCATTATACGGATTAATAAATCTCGTAACATTGGCCCCGCTGCTCCCGAAGCAGATTGGCTACCCACTTCCTCATGATCGGTACAAATCAACATACTTGTATTTTTGTTATCCGTTTCTAACAAAGATTGCAATCCAATATAACAACTCGCTAAATTATCTAGTCGTGCACTTGCAATCAACTGATCATACAGTCCTATAATTGCTGGCGGCTGAACATCATAAAAACTTAATTCGTAATCTAGAATTTTTTCTGCATTAAGCCCGATATTCTCCTCATTGATATGCTTTATTAGAATATTATTAAATGTTAATTTTTTGTCCACTTTTTTGTTATCTGAACCGGTATCTACAAATGCTAAAACGGGCGGTATGTCTTTTTGAGCATTAATAGTTCGACCTTCATTGGCGGTTCTATCGAGATGAATAGCAAGACTGGGAACTGTCGCGATAGCTTTTTTAAAATTGATTAAACAATTTTTTAATTCACCCTTTTTATTGGTATATGACACTCTCCCCGCTAAAGAAAGATCACGATCGTACCAAGGCGCAAGTAACACTCCACCATAAACTTCTACGCCTAATTGAAAAGCACCGTGACGAATCAAATCAGGCTGAGGCTTTACTCGTAAACAAGGGCTATCAGTATGAGCGCCTACCATTCTCAGGCCATTTTCTTCCATAGGCTGTTTGCCATAGACAAACGCAATAATGCTCGAATCATTACGGGTAACAAAATATCGCTTACCTTTTTCAAGCTTCCATGTATTTTCAGTACGAAGCTGCTTAAAATTGTTGGCTATCAGTTTTTCTTTCATTGTTTCAACGGCATGAAACGGCGTCGGTGATGACTGAATAAAAGAGAGCAGACCTTGATTAAATTCTGTCGTTTTCATAAAAAGAAGTTCATCCAATAAAAAATTATAAAGCTAAATAATAGACGTTTTTTGATTGCCTAACGGTAGTCAATCCACGTTCTTTTGCAATCGAGCAAGCAAGCTGGAAGTATCCCAACGCCCCCCTCCCATAGCTTGAACATCCGAATAAAACTGATCAACTAACGTTGTGACAGGTAACGAGGTATTATTTTTTTCGGCTTCAGCTAGAACAATGCCAAGATCTTTCCTCATCCAGTCGACCGCAAAACCATGATCGTAATCGTTATTTTTCATTGTTTGATAACGATTCTCCATTTGCCATGACTGAGCGGCTCCTTTGGAGATAACACTGATAACTTTTTCAATATCTAATCCAGCATTACTTGCAAAGTGCAATCCCTCAGCCAAACCCTGTACTAATCCTGCGATGCAAATTTGATTAACCATTTTACACTGCTGGCCACTGCCTACAGGGCCAATCAGCGTTGCTGCTTTCGCATAACAATCTAATATGGGTTTTACTTTATCAAATTCTTTTTGATCCCCACCGATCATTACTGAGAGTGCGCCATTTTCTGCGCCTTGTTGCCCTCCCGACACAGGAGCATCTAGAAAGCCGACATTGTATTTTCTTGCTTCTGTATACAATTGGTTAGCAAGTTCAGCTGATGCCGTTGTGTGATCTACAAGGATCGCCCCAGACGTCATCCCTTGTAGCGCTCCGTTCTCTCCTAACAGCACACTTCTCACATCATCATCGTTTCCCACACAACAAAAAACAAAATCGCAATTTTCGACGGCTAGTTTTGGAGTGTCTGCTTTTTTTCCTCCAAATTTACGAACCCAGTCGTCGGCCTTTGACTGTGTTCGATTGAATACTGTTATGGAATGTCCTGCTTTTTGAAGATGGCCCGCCATAGGAAACCCCATGACTCCTAAACCAATAAATGCAACATTAGATCCCATCAAAAACTCCAAACTCGGTATCAGTGGATTCTTAAATAATGTGCTTCATCCATCGATAAGTCTACTTCAGTCGCTTTTCGTCATGTCCATTCAACTGTTAGACACTTTCAACCCATAAAAAGCAAAGCAGCTAAAACGGCGCCTAAACATAAACGATAAATAACAAATGGCATCATTCCTATGCGGTTAATAAAGCTAAGGAATAATTTAATACAAAGATAAGCACTAATACCCGACAAAACTGTGCCTATGATAATGTCATTCCAATTGGTATCTGTAGCGTCTAACAATTCCAAACTTTTTAAACCACCACCAGCAGCTATTATCGGAATCGACAATAAAAAAGAAAATCGTGCAGCACTTTCACGCTGTAAACCTAAAGCTAATGCCATAGAAATAGTAATGCCTGATCTTGATGTACCGGGTATCAGTGCAAGTGCCTGTGATAAACCGATAATCAAAGCAATTCGCAATGTCATATTACTCAGTTCAATTGTTTTGGTGCCGTACTTGTCAGACCAAGCTAAGAACAAACCGAAAACAACAGTCGTTATCATAATGACAACCGTCGCCCTAAAGTTTGCTTCGATAAAATCGTTAAAAATAAAACCGCATAGCCCAGCAGGAATAGTTGCCCAAATAATGTACCAGCCTAAACGACTACTATCTGTTTGTTTTCGCGTGATTAAGCTGGATGTCCAAGCTTCTGTGACTTGCCAAATATCCCGCCAAAAATAAATAATCACTGCCGACAACGAACCTACATGAACAGCTACATCAAATGCTAAGCCTTGATCTGGCCACCCCAAGACCTCTTTGGGCAAAATCAAATGTGCCGAGCTCGATATAGGTAAAAATTCGGTAATACCCTGAATAATCGCTAAAACAATTAACTGTAAATAATCCAACCTGCTTTCCTCTTAAATTAGTTTCAGCGAATCCTTTTACGTTTGGCCCAGCTGACTTCGTTTCGAATATATGTTGGTTGAGCATCAAATGCGCTCATGGTTTTCCCTTCTGCGAAATATTTCTCTGCCAAAATGGCTAGATCAAACGCATGTGGTAACAATTCTGATTCAATGAGGCTAACTGCGCTCTGATCTATCTCTTTAACGTCCCAACCGTTTCCCACTCCAATAATTGTTGAGCCGTCATTTATCATCTCTTGAGGTAAGCGAAGTTCTGATGGGGACGATACTTTATCGTCCATTAATCGACTAAAAAGAGTGGGTATCGTTTCGGTGTTTTCAGAAGAGCAAGCGTGAAAAGCACTCCAATAGATCTCTGACATGCGAGCATCTAGAGCAGGAATAACAACAAAACCTGAGGATTTCAGTATTTCATTTGTACCATCATACTTACTAAGGGCTTCATCCATCGTTCGCAACGCAGTGGCAGCCATAACTTCCAACGTGGAAACCCCAATAACGGGAACATCAGCGCCATATGCCAATCCTTGAACAACACCAAGGCAAATTCTTAAGCCTGTAAAAGACCCTGGTCCAGATGAAAACGCAATCGCATCTAAGTCATTGAGTGATATGTTCGTTGTATTCAGTATTTTCTCAACCATAGGTAATAAGCGTTGAGTATGGTCTTGTTCAGCCACAACGAAATCTTCAGAAATGACACCATCAATATTGACTGCAACAGAACATCCATTTGTAGAAGTGTCGATGGCTAAAAATGCTGTCATAAAATACAAAAGCCTATAATCAGATCCAATAAGAATCCAAACAATCCTGAGAATATAAGAGCGAGATTATACGTGTTCTGAAAAAAACTCCTAATAAACTCTTTAAAAGGCACGTTAGAGTGTCTAATCAGGCTCGCCGCACACAAAAAACCCCTCGCGGTTATGAACCGGAGGGGTTTTTGATCGCTCAGAAGAGTGCATGCACTAAGCGATTTTCGGTAATTCAACTAGATTATTTTTTAGTTGAACGACCGCGACGCTTTGCACTTGCTTTTTTCTTAGCTGGAGCCTTTTTCTTGGCTGGAGCTTTTTTTGCTTTAGCTGGCTTTTTCTTGCTAACTGCTTTCTTTGCTGAAGCCTTTTTCTTGGCTGGAGCTTTACGCTTTTTAGGCTTTGCAGCAGCTTTTGCTTTTGCAGCAGCTTTACGAGCTACAGCTTTTGCTTTCGCAGCCGCTTTCTTCTCAGCAGCTCTTGCTCTGGCAGCAGCTTTCTTTTCTGCAGCTTTTGCTTTTACAGCAGCTTTACGAGCAGCAACTTTCGCTTTAGCAGCAGCTTTCTTCTCTGCAGCTTTTAGCTTAGCAGCCGCTTTTTTAGCAGCAGCACTCGCTTTACTTTCTAGCTTTTTAGCAGCAGCTTTAACTTTCTTAGCCGCTGCAGCTTTACGCTTAGCTTTATACTTAGATTCAAAAGCTTTTAGGGCTTTCGCTAGATCTGCCTCTGCTTTAGCGGCTAAAGATGCTTCTAAAGCGGCTAATTTCGCTTTAGTTGCTTCTTCTGCTGCTTTCGCATTTGCTACAGCTTTTGCTTTAGCTAGATCGGCTTTAGCTTTAACAGCTTTAGCACGTGTTGCTCTAACCTTAGCACCAGCCTTAACAGCAGCATTAGAAGCAGCTTTCGCCGCTCTCTTATCGCCAGCAGTTTTAGACTTTGCAGCTTTTTTCTTAGCTGCAGCTGCTTTCTTCTTAGCTACTTCTTGAGTTTTCGCTCCTGAAGCAATTTCTTTTTGTAACTTATCTAACGCTGATTGAAGTTTCGCTACAGCTGGTGCAACTACTTTCTTTGCTGATGCGGTTTTTGCAACGCGACGTTTCGCCGGTGCTTTTCTTGCCTTTCTTTTTTTTGTCACTCTAGCCATTCTATTTTCTCCTCAACATGAGCCGGTCAACTAACAACTAAAACAATAGCACAAATAATGAACGTCAAAGACGTCGGAGCGAATATTATTTAAAAACTTTGTCTTTTGCACCCTTTTAAAAGGTTTTTTTTTAAAAAAATGGCACTTTTCTTCATATTTCTTTGTTTTTTTTCCTTTTTTTTTGATTTTTCCAAAATTAATCCGAATATTGATAAAAAAATTGAATATTTTATAAAAAAACAAAAATAGAAAATCAGAGACAGAAAGAGCTTCTGAAAATCATTTTAGAAAGCTATTTAAATTTTTCAAATATGAAATTGTCGATTATAAAACTGACTCTTAGGAGAGACTAAGAAGGTTTTACCTTTGTTCAAACATCTATTTTCTTTGAATTGGATTGTAAAAAGATGTTTTTACTTATTTTTCCAAAGGTATTTGAATTAAATCTGACAAATTTTGACAGTTTTTCTTCTATTCCACTTTCTGCAATAGAAAATCATCTTCATTTTTACCAAACACACGTAAATCTATACCGCTCATTCTTTAAATAGCTACTTATTCCAGATTTTTGGTCGACGAACGGTACATCTCAATAACTATTTGTTAAATATCTAGCATTACATCTGATGCTAAACATCTACTTTAAAGAATTTAAAACAGAAAATGATATTTGATGAAGCCATATGTTAGTAAAGAAGGCTTAATTCAAATTTTGTTTTATAAATACTAGTCACCTGCCACTGCTACTAATAACCAGTACCTAGATATAATTTGCTCTAAATAAAATCCTTTTTTGTTTTTGATACCCCTCAGCCTAGCCCTATGTATTATCGAAGAATGCAATTATAAAAATGAACTCTTCCTTTCTTACCTTGTTAACAGCAAGAAAACTTTAAAAGCGTGCAGATATGCTTGCATGTTTAAAGTGTCACTTTGAGTACCGCTGCAGTATCGAACCCGCATTATAAATATATTTATTCTTCAACATTTACGGCAGCTATATCTACTTTTAAGACAAACTTGCTTTGATCACTACAAACAAATCACTGTATGAAGCCCTTTATCATGAGAAAGTAACGAAATAAAATCTATAAAGAAGACTCATACGAGTTTAATAAAAAGAATACTTGTACGATGAAATCCATCCAAACGAACCCGATTAAAACGAGTTATCTCTAATGACATGCATGTAAGATTGTTTTGTAAGACCTGAGTATCATGAAATAAGGAAAAATAAAGTGGTAGGTAAGTAAAGAAATGCAGCAAATATCAAGAACTAGATAATTGAAATAATCACCCCTACTATCGAGAAATTATCTGTATCAGCTCTAAATTTTGAAATAATTACCCATGTTGAATCTATCGGTTCATTTAAATACCCGAACCAACAGTGAAACAAACAAAAAAGCCCCCGCTCAGTTACCTGAAGCAAGGGCTCTTAGTTAATTTCTTGACAGTTTTTTATTCTATCTTCGGCTATTTGAATACCGAAAAAACTTGTTCACGGATAGCATCAACATCACCAACACCTTTCACTTGAGTGTATTTTGGTGCATTCGACTTCCCTTTTTCGAGTAATTCTTTATAAAACTCAACTAAAGGTTCCGTTTGATCATGATAAATAGATAAACGCTTTCTTACAGTATCTTCTTTATCGTCTTCCCGCTGAATAAGAGCATCTCCAGTTTCATCATCGACGCCCTCGTTCTTCGGTGGAGCATATTTTAGATGATAAACACGACCTGATGACTCGTGAACACGTCTACCACTCAAACGAGAGACAATTTCTTCATCATCAACATGGATTTCAACCACATGATCGATTTCTATACCCGAATCGATTAGAGCTTGAGCCTGCGGGATGGTGCGAGGAAATCCGTCAAACAAGAAGCCTTTTTTGCAATCATCTTCCTGAATTCTAGATTTAACAATATCGATAATTAAGTCATCAGGCATCAATGCTCCGGACTCCATGATGCTTTTTGCTTTTATACCTAAAGGAGTTCCTGCTTTTACAGCTGCTCGTAGCATATCGCCTGTCGATATTTGTGGAATTCCGAATTCGTTCATAATGAACTGAGCTTGGGTACCTTTACCTGCTCCAGGTGCTCCCAACAATATTACGCGCATTGGCGTGCTCCTCTCTATGGTTTACTTGTTTATGGCCATAACACTCAATTGAGCCAATGACTTTTTTGATGTTTGGCGATTAAAAAGGCGCTTACCTTACACGCCTGTATCCGCCAAGACAACTGCCACCTTAAGCCCTGCTTATGGAAGACTATAAGCAGTTGATTCATATAATCTTTTAGATAAGTATTCCGGCCACACCAGCTAACAAAGAGTTATACTTGACGACAAGAAAACTAACTTTATACTTTCCAAGCTTCCCAATTCCAGTAGAAACCCACTACTTTTTATCAAAAGTTAGCCCATAATAGTGAGCCATCTCGCTAATTTTAATGATTGACACTGTTATACTCTGGCGATCTTCATAGGAGTAACCATAATGAGCCTGTTTCGCCGTAGCAACCCAGTAAGCCCCGACACAAACCAAACTAACGCTGACACTTTCGAGGAGATCGAATTGCCAACTGCCTCCGATATAAACGAACCTGATTTTTCAGCAAAAGATCCCCAAACCAGCTTCACAGCGCCTGTTAAAACGCATTCTTCTGGTTATGGAATTGAGGATGCTATCCTACTAATGAAATCGTTACCCAGAGACAATCCTGAAGTCGTTGTCACAGTGGTAAAGAAAACACTGGAGTCTACAAAGATTCAGGTACAAGACATTCTCAATGACGCTAAAGATAAAGAAGAGCGTATTAGAAGTAAGCACAAAGCCTTGGAAGCTGAAATAAAACAACTACAAGAACAAATATCGAAACGTAATCAGCAAATCAGTGATTTAGTCCAAGACCTGAATGAAACAACAGACGTTAGACAGCAGCTAGAACTCGCTTTAGAGCTCGACGAGTCAAAAACAAGTAAGACATCATCATCTAACTCAACTACATCAAACTCTGTAGCTTCAACAACGGGCTCTCAATCAGCAGTGCAATCTGGTAACACAGGTTCCAATAAAGCCGTAACGACTCCCACCTCTCCGCCTAAACCAAGTCTAGGTACTTCTCCAAACCGAGCAGCGTCAGGTTCGATAAAAAAATAATGTTTCACTTATTACTAGAAACCAAGAATTAAATAAAACTAATCCAATTGAAAAAGGGAGCATTAATATTAACGCTCCCTTTTTTTTGCCTCACTCCAAAGTGCTTCCATTTCTTCAACCGATGATTTAGTCAGACTTTTCTCTTGTTTCGCTAATGTTTTTTCAATGTAATTGAATCTATGTTCAAATTTATTATTTGCATTACGAAGGCACTTTTCTGGCTCAATTTTTAAGTGCCGAGATAGATTAATAGCACTGAACAACGTATCGCCCATCTCATCTTCTATCTCATTAGCGTTCCCTGTTACTAATGCCTCTTTCAGCTCTGCTATTTCTTCCTCTAGCTTGTCAATAACCTCGCTAACATCTGCCCAATCAAAACCCACCATTGCCGCCCTCTTTTGAATTTTCGCTGCACGGGTTATGGCTGGTAAAGCAGTAGGAATATCATCTAAAAGCAGCTTGTCGCCTTTCTCTTCACGTTCTTCTTTTTTTATTTCTTCCCACTGCTTTTTTACTGCGTCTTCATCAGGAGTCAGTTTTCCGTTTTCATCAACGCTAGCTCGGCTATTTAAAGTACCATCAGGAAAAACATGCGGATGACGCCGTACTAATTTATCAACAAGTGTTTGTACGACATCGTTAAAATCAAAGTGATTATCTTCTTTTCCCAATTGTGAATAAAACACTACTTGGAAAAGCAAATCACCGAGTTCTTCTTTTAAATGTGGGTAGTTTCGTTTTTCGATCGCATCAACAACTTCGTAAGCTTCTTCTAAAGTGGATGGCGCTATTGATTGATAAGTTTGTTTGATATCCCAAGGACAACCAATGATAGGGTCACGTAATCGCTCCATTAACTCAAGTAATTGTTCGATAGGGTTCTGACCTTCACTAATCTGACTCATAAAATTTCAACATGAAAATTTTTTTTGGAAAATTAAAGAATTACTAAATGGTATGAATTAACCTTGTCGTCTAGCAACTGCAACGTTAGGAAGTTGATTCAATTGAGCTAGCACTCGACTCAGCTCAGAATAACTATGAACTTCAATAGACAATGTCATATCAACAGTATTTTGTTTTTTATCCGAAAGTGTTTGCATTGAACTCACATTGATTCGTTCGCGATCGAGTAGCGTTGTGATATCTCTTAACAAACCATATCGATCATACGCTTCAATCGCGATAGAAACAGAATAAGCACTGATTGGTGCTTCACCCCAATCAACTTTAATCACTCGTTCAGCTTCTTTTTCCTGAAGTTTCAACATATTTTGGCAGTCTTGCCGGTGAATAGAAACGCCTTTTCCTAAAGTGATGTAGCCAATAATTTCATCTCCTGGCACAGGGTTACAGCAACGTGCAACATTGGTTAATAAATTTCCCACGCCTTCAATGTAAACATCTGAATCACTTTGATGAACGGTTGCTCGACCAGTCATAGGAATAGCAATGACCTGAGGTTCAACCGGTAACATTCTTTGCGCTGCATTCAATACATAGCCGACTCCAATGTCATTCGCTCCTACAGCAGCATAGAGGCTTTCAAGATTTGCCATGTTGAGTTTTTTAGCAAGCGCTTCAAAATCTAAATCCAATAAGGCGAGGCGCTTAAATTCTTTATCTAATAGCGCTCGACCATCAGCAACATTTTGATCGCGGGCTTGTAACTTAAACCATTGCTGAACTTTTGCACGTGCTCTAGAAGTGTGGATGTAACCTAACGCAGGAAGTAACCAATCACGACTCGGCGATTCTCGCTTGCTCGTTAAAATTTCTACTTGGTCGGCTGTCAACAATTGATGATTTAAAGGAACTATTCTTCCGTTAATTTTTGCGCCGCGGCATTTATGCCCAACGTCTGTATGAATACGATAAGCAAAATCTACTGGCGTTGATCCTTCGGGTAAATCAACGATATGCCCTTCTGGAGTAAACACATAAATGGATTCGTGTTTAAATCGGTTATTCAAATCGGCCCGTAATACATTATTACTATCTACAGAGCCACCATCTCCTAGTTCATCATGCCATTCTAAAACTTGTCGTAGCCAAACAATTTTTTCGTCATAACTACCCTGCTCTTCGCTCGATTTATCTGCGCCTTTGTAACGCCAATGAGAACACACCCCAAATTCTGCATCTTCATGCATTGCATGTGTTCGAATTTGAATTTCTAGTACTTTCCCTTCTGGCCCAATAACCGCTGTATGTAAAGATCGGTAGCCGTTTTCTTTTGGTGACGCTATGTAGTCATCAAACTCATTAGGAATATTTCGCCAAAGACTGTGTACGATACCAAGAACGCCATAACAATCTCGGACAGTGGGCACTAAAATTCTAACTGCACGAATATCATAAACTTGTGAAAAACCAATACCTTTTCGACGCATTTTTCGCCAGATACTGTAAATATGCTTTGCTCGACCGGTGACGTCAGCCTCAATATTGGACGCATGAATTTCGTGAAGCAATGTATCAATAACAGTTTTTATGTATCCTTGACGATCAAGACGTTTTTCATCGAGTAATTTTGCAATCTGCTTATAATCAGAAGGCTCTAGATATCTAAATGACAGATCTTCAAGCTCCCACTTAATATGGCCTATACCTAATCGGTGAGCGAGTGGAGCGTAAACATCAGCAACTTCTTTTGCGACTCGACGACGACGTTCTTCGCTTGAATCTTTGACGGCCCTAATGGCACAAGTTCTTTCTGCTAGTTTTACTAGGGCAACTCGAACATCATCAACCATAGCAACAAGCATTTTTCGTACGTTGCCCGTTTGCTCTTCTGATTGTTTACCAAAAACATCATCTTCAGAGTCATTTCTCATTTTGCTAATGGCAGCCATTCGCAAAACACCACCAATAATAGTCCTAACTGTCTCACCAAAATCTTTACGGACTGATTCAAGTGAAATTCTATTTTCACGAACGGCCCTATAAAGGATTGCGGCAACAAGTGTTTCACTATCAAGATGAAGCTCTGCGAGTATCTCGGCCATTTCCATACCCGCATGAAGACAACCATTCGCCTGTCCCCAAGCATTCTCTTCAAGCGTAGGAAGCTTAGCTGCAGCATCTGCTGCTTCTAGTGCCTTATGCAATAACGGCCGTGATTTTTCGCCAAGATCAACCATAGAAAAAATTCGGTTAATCCAAACGTCGTAATCAACATTTCCATCAGCATTAATCGGCCGATCTTCTCTAACTTTCACCATAAGGCTATCTAATTCTTTTTGTTATTTTTCAATTCATAATCAGTACATTTAACACGTACTGATAAAGAAATAATTATCCAAAATTATGAAATATATAATGGGTGCATTTAATCAGTTTGGCACTTTTTTCTTTTTAGGCTTATAAAATATTAAACTCTGATATCGTTTATTAATTATATAAACCTGATGACAAATAACGATCTCCCCGATCACAAACAATGGCAACAATAACAGCGTTTTCAACCTGCTCACTTAATTGTAAAGCGCCCGCGACAGAACCACCGGATGAAACCCCGCAAAAAATTCCTTCCTGTCGAGCTAGGTCTTTCATCGTTGTTTCCGCCAGTAACTGAGGCATATTGATAATGTTATCAACACGCGTAGCATCGAAGATTTTAGGTAGATACGCCTCAGGCCATCGTCTTATACCGGGAATACTTGCACCTTCTTCAGGCTGCAACCCTATTATTTGAACATTTGGGTTCTGCTCTTTTAGAAATTGGGAAACGCCCATTATGGTGCCTGTTGTTCCCATAGAGCTAACGAAGTGTGTAATCTGCCCATTAGTTTGCTTCCATATTTCAGGGCCAGTGTTTTCATAGTGTGCTCTAGGGTTATCTTGATTAGCAAACTGATCTAATACTTTCCCTTCCCCTTTCTCTTCCATAGATTGGGCCAAATCTCTCGCTCCTTCCATCCCATCACTCTGTGATACTTGGATCAATTCCGCGCCATAGGCAGCCATAGCGGCTTTTCTTTCTTCTGTCATATGCTCTGGCATGATGAGCTTCATCTTATATCCCTTAGTTGCAGCAACCATAGCCAAAGCAATACCTGTATTTCCGCTGGTAGCTTCAATCAACGTATCACCTGGGGAGATTTCACCGCGTTGTTCAGCTCTCAATATCATTGATAATGCTGGACGATCTTTTACTGAACCTGCAGGGTTATTACCTTCAAGCTTCACCAATATCGTATTACTAGTATTACCAGGTAAACGCTGTAAACGTAGAAGTGGTGTATTTCCAATACAAGATTCAAGTGTCATATAATCCATAGAAATAAAGCTCTTTTGGGATTGCAATTAAGGAGTGATGGAAAGAAAGGTTTTTAATTAATTAAACGACATGACTTCTAATCCGTAAAAATGACCTGTAAAAGCAATTTGCTCATTCAGAGCAAGATCAGAAACATAAGGTGCCTATTTTAGCATGAGTCTTACTCATAACCATTTCGCGAACGTCAATAAACCACCCAAATTTCCAAAACTCGTCACACTCTAAGGTTGTTGATTTATAAGAATCATGTTGATAGCTAGACACTCTTTACCGAGGGAGTATTATGGCATTCACATATTCGTTTATATACTCGATTTATTTAACTTATTGATCTTATTTTGTTTTTTTTAGTTTTAATTTTGTAAACATGTCAATCTGGCCCTAACCATTAACTAATAATGGCAATGCAACCCTAATAGACTGCAAAGTATTTTGATTCTGCCTTACCACTAAAACCTATAAGCTTATGAATAATTTGTCCTTCAATTCACGTGTTTTCCAGCTCACTTTACTGCCCATTATCGTGGCCATTATTGTTTTGGCGACAGCCCTCACATTTTTTTTCTGGAAACAACAAGATCAGTACATTGAAGACAAAGGCATTACAGGGAGCGTACAAATTGCGCGCTTTATGGGTCAGCTGTTGGGTCGTGAACTTTCAGACAAGATGAAAATAGGTATTAAGCGTGGGCTAGATGGCTCTCTTGAAGAAACCTCTATTAGAGCGGCTAGTATTTATGCCGTAGATGGCAAATTAATCGCGCACTCAGGGCCAGAATTTTTATTTCCACAAACCAAAACCATGCCTCATATCCAAGCCCTTCCTGAAAAAATGGTTTCAAATAACTCAACGCTCATCACACGAACTGTCACCACTACCGATGGGCCAAAAGTGTTAGGCTGGGTTCAGGTCGAAGTATCACACGATGCTTTTAATGCAAGAAAATATCAGATGGCTTTTTTTACACTGATCATTTCTTTAACAGCTATTTTCGCTGGCATATTAATGATTTTAATAAACAGCAAAAGAGTCTATGAGCCACTTAATCTCATCAGGGATGCGCTCAAAAAACTCTCTGTGGGGAACTTAGCTGTCAACGTTCAAATCCCTAAAAATTGGGCGTTCCAAGATCTTGCTGTCAGTATTAACCGTACTGCCACTTCGCTAAGCAGAGCTCAGGAAGATTTAAAACACCATATGGAACAAGCAAATGAGGATTTGCGAGAAACATTAGACACTGTCGAAATTCAAAATGTCGAGCTTAATCTCGCACGAAAAGAAGCACTTGAAGCCAGTAGTGCAAAATCAGAATTTTTAGCGAATACCAGCCACGAAATCCGAACACCGATAAATGGCATTATTGGTTTTGCAGGCTTACTTTCAAAAACAAAGTTAAGTTCACAACAACAAGAATATTTACAAACTATTCAAAAGTCATCTCAAGGATTACTAACGACAATCAACGATATCCTTGACGTTTCTAAAATGGAAACAGGACAGCTAGTCCTAGATTACAATCCTTTTAATTTACGAGATGCCATTGAAGATACACTACAAGTATTAGCTCTTCAGGCACAAGAAAAAAAATTACAACTGATCACTCTGATAGATCCAGACTTGCCATTAGAAATTCTTGGTGATGCACTAAGACTCAAACAAATTATTAACAGCCTAATCAGTAATGCCATTAATTTCTCAGAAAAAGGCAATATTATTGTTAACGTTAGCCAATTAAATGCTGATACTCATCACACTCAATTAAAATTTAGTGTCATTGACCAAGGTTCAGGCATCAGCCCTGAACATCAAAAAACATTGTTTAATGCATTTACTCAAGCGGATACATCAAACGCTCGAAGAAAAGGCGGTGTAGGATTAGGGCTCGCTGTCGCCAAGGGCCTTATCGAAAAGATGCAAGGTGATATTCATGTCGATAGTAAAATAGGCACAGGCTCCACCTTTTGGTTTACGGCCAGATTTGGCATTGACACAAATATAATTGGTGAAACGAAAGAGACGAAGCAACTTGCCGGAAAACGCGTCTTAATCTGTGAAGATAACGCAATGATTGTTGAGCAATTGAAATCTTATTTTAAACAATGGAAGGTCGACTATTGCGTTGTTATTGGGGAAAGCGGCATAAAAAAAGCTATTGACGAACAATCCACTACCCGGGGATTTCATACGATCATATGGGATATTTCTGATAAATCGGATGCTCGCCGCTGGGCAAAGAAAAATGTAACATTTAACTCACTTAAAAAACGGCAGTGCAAGTTTATTTTTTTGGCAATGCCTGGCTGCGATCTCGATTACGACGATGCCATCGACGAACAGTGTGCGGCTTTTATACACAAACCATTAACTCATGACAGTATATATAACGCATTATTAGATTTAACCATTAATCCGAATGAATTAAACCACGAACAACTTCACCTCGATGAAAAAATTAAACCTCGCATTTTAGCTGTCGATGATAACCCTGCAAATTTACAACTCATCGGTGAATTACTAACAGATTTGGGTGCCGAGGTAACCTTAGCTGAAAATGGCGAAGAAGCTTTAGAAAAATATCTGCCATCCGTATTTGATCTGATTTTTATGGATATTCAAATGCCGGGAATCGATGGACTGGAAACTACTCGACGCATACGTAAAATAGAAAAAAATAATGAAAGAACTCCAATTGTCGCTTTAACAGCTCACGCCATGACGGATCAAAAAGCTGAATTATTACTGGCTGGATTAGATGACTATTTGAGCAAACCCGTTTCAGAAGGACAATTAATTCATATCATTCAACGCTGGACACATTCAAATCACCAAGCTGGAAAAACATTACCTCAACAAAAAAATACATCCGCAGCATCAACTGCATCAGATCTAGCAACGCCAACAATTACGGGAATAATGGCTGCGTCAAATGAGCCACCTGTCAATATTGAAAAATGTTTACAGCTCAGTAACAATAAGCCAAAGTTAGCACGAGACATGCTCTCCATGTTGCTTTCAGGTTTGGAGCAAGACAAAAAAGAAATTATAGAAACATATAAAAATCAAAATTTTGAAGCGCTAGAAAAAATAGTTCATAAGCTTAATGGCGGCTCTAGCTATTGTGGTGTCCCCACTTTAAAAACAAGCAGTGCAAAACTAGATGAACTTTTACGCAAAAAGAATTATGAGAACATCCATCATCATATTACTACTTTATTAGAAGCTATTTCTCAGCTATTAAACTGGCAAAATGATTACGATCTAGACATTCTATTTGAATTAGAAAAAAAGAACTCACTTAGAATTTTTACTTGAATGGTAATTGACGGATTTTTTTTGTTCTAGGTTAACGTTTCAATCGCTTAAATAATTCTCTACTTTTAAGCGGACGTTTACCGATGTGTGGAGCTAAAACGATTCGAGCCAATTGTTTTGCGGCTTTCATCACAGAAGGTTTATTAAAATCACTTTTCCCTATCGCCATTATTTCCTCACCTAAAAAAAACCGTGTTTGATCCCTCACAGACATCTTCTCTCTAGAACCAGAAACAGAAAAAAAACCTAATTCTGGATCAAGACCATAAGTAAGAGAAGCTTTAATCTCTTCCTTACCGTCCCCTTGATATTCAAATGAAACGCCATAGCCCAATGCATCCAGCATTTCGAATTCTATTTTTCTCAACACAGGCTCTAACGTCAGATTATTTTCAACCGACAAAGAAGAAAGCTCTTCAATAAACTGATGATAAATACTGTATAACTCAGGACAAGCATCATATTGTGGAACAATCCTTAAAAGAAGCTCATTCACGTAAAAACCTGCATAGAGGTTTCGACCAATCAAAGGTGGGGATATTTTTTTTGTTTCAGAGGCGGTAAGGCTTTTTAAATCTGACTTTCCTTGCCACGATAAAAGTAACTCCGTAAAAGGATGTAGCGGTTTTGACTGTCTATTTCGTGTTTGCCTTTGGGCCTTTGCTATCAGTGATATTCGGCCATAATCAGCTGTCAAAACATCTACAAGAAGACTGGAATCGCGAAAAGGGCGAGAATGCAAAACAAAACTGGGTTGTAATTGAACTCTCGCTTCTGACATCTGAAAACTCTTTGGAGCTTTTATAAGGATAACAAAAAGATGGTAAAAAATTACTTAACAGAGATAATGACAAGACTATAAATTTTTATTAGGCGGTTTAGAGCAATATATCTCAGGGATTAACAATGTTCTAGCCTTTCCGTTATACGTCGTCAAAACCTAAACTGCGTAACGCTCGCTCATCATCAGACCATCCTGATTTTACTTTAACCCAAAGCTTCAACATAACTTTTCGATCAATTAAATTCTCTATCTCAATCCTTGCCTCTTGGCCAATTAATTTAAGCCTAGAGCCCCCATCGCCGATAATGATGTTTTTTTGCCCTTTACGTTCAATCAAAATAACTGCACTTATCTGGGTAACATTTTCCTTATCTTTAAACTCTTCTATTTCAACCGCAGCTTGGTATGGAAGCTCATCCCCTAATTGCCGAGTGATTTTCTCACGAATAATTTCCGCCGTTAAAAATTTTACACTTCGATCTGTTATTTGATCTTCATCAAACAAGTGTTGCTGTTTCGGTAAATATGAAGCTATAAGCGTTTCCAGTCGATCAAGATTATCATTTTTCAATGCTGACAAAGGGACAACTTCTGCGACACTGAGTTTTTCGGAAAGCCCTTTAAGATGAGGAAGCAAATCTTCTTTTTTAGGAAGCTGATCGATTTTGTTGATCGCTAAAATCACCGGACTTTTAGAATGCGCTAAGGCCTCCGCAACCTGATCATCTTGCTCTGTCCAAATCATTTTATCCACAACAAACACAACAACATCCACATCAAGCATTGCCGATACAGCCACTTTATTCATGTATCGATTAATCGCTTTTTTCTGTCCAGAATGCTGCCCTGGTGTATCAACATAAATTGCTTGAATATCACCTTCGGTTTTAATACCAAGAACATTATGTCTTGTTGTTTGTGGCTTTCTAGAAGTTATTGAAAGTTTTTGACCAAGAATATGGTTTAATAATGTAGATTTACCCACATTAGGTCTACCAACAATGGCGACATAACCACATCGCGATTGATTCTTTAATAAGTTTTCATCACTCATGGTAAAGATTCTAATTTTTGTAATGCTATTGACGCTGCTGCTTTTTCAGCTTGTCGCTTATTATGTGCAATGGTAATAACAGGTTCACTCAACAAGCTAACTTTGCAGCTCACTGTAAACTGTTGCTCATGAGCGGCACCGTCTGTTTGAACTATCTCATATTCAGGCAATGGAGCACCTCGACCCTGCAAGTATTCCTGAAGTTGTGACTTCGCATCTTTTTGGGTTTCAGTAAGGCTAATCGTATGCAACCGATTAGAAAACCAATCAAGGACTCGCTCTCGACAAACCTCGAAATTTGAATTTGAATCAAGATATATAGCGGCAAGTAAAGCTTCTACGGTATCAGCTAGGATCGAAGAACGTCGATGCCCTCCACTCTTCATTTCACCTTCACCTAAAATCAAACAATCACCAATATTAAATTCGCGAGCAACTTCCGCCAAGGTATCTCCTTTAACAAGCTGTGCTCGCATACGGCTCAGCTGGCCTTCTTTAGCCCTGGGAAATTTTTCAAAAAGTGCTTCCGCAATAATAGTATTTAATAATGAATCGCCAAGAAATTCTAGGCGCTCATTGTTAACCGCGCCTACACTTCTGTGTGTCAGTGCCTGCCTAAATAAATTGAGATTACTGAAGGTATAACCCAAGACACGAATCAGCTTTTGTTCAGAAATATCATTCACTGGCTGGCGTGCAACACTCATGAGGACGAGAGCTATCGAATTGGTTTTTAAACGTTGTCACCACTTCGATATTATAAAAAAGAGGAACGCGGCGTTCGTAATTAAGGTTCACAAGAAATTTGTTTTTAAAACGTTCAATTTTAATATTGTTCGCTTCAGGGTTACGAATGTTATTAACCATGTTGAAATTGTTCAACTGAGCTTTAATTTCACCATTGGTAACCCCCTCAAAACCACCCTCAGGATTTTCCAGCTGCGAAAGGCTTTTTAAACTATTCTTCATATAAATATTATCTGCGTACAATGGAATAACTTTAAAACCACACATCAAAAAAAATCCTGATGCCATTAATATAGCCAACCATCCTAATGATGATATACCACGTTGTCTTTTGAGTGATTTCATACAACATCTCCGACTATTGCTTCCAACGATTTGAATAAACAATGAATGATTACAATATTGGCTATTTATAATAGTAATATCGCCAATTTATTGGATACTACCGACTCGGCCAAAGCTAGGCAAACTCAGCATTTCTTCCCAATGCATCCATATGGCAAAAGCTTTACCAACAATTCGTTCTTCTGGAACAGCGCCCCATACTCTGCTATCGGAACTATTGTCACGATTATCGCCCATCATAAAATAGTGCCCCTCAGGCACAATATAATTATCGTCCCGGCTTAAATCGCCTGGCACAACACACTTTCTCATTTGGTGAACACGATCACCCAGTGTTTCATTAACGACATGATAGCTGCTATTAGCTCGAGCACAATGCTCGCGGCGACTACCAGCTCCTTCAGAACGAACAAACTCTTGCATCATTTCTGCCCCATTCACCGTCAGCACATTATTGACATAAGAAATTTTATCGCCCGGCAATCCTATTACACGCTTAATAAAATACCGATCCTCATTAGGCGGAAAAAAGACCATCACATCGCCACGTTCAGGATCATTCACATCAATGACTTTAGTTCTTATAACAGGCAAACGAATACCATAGGTAAATTTATTCACCAAAATAAAATCGCCTACTTCTAACGTTGGCACCATCGATTCCGATGGAATTTGGAATGGCTCAAGAATGAAAGAGCGTAGTACTAAAACAATTGCCAATACAGGAAAAAAAGATTTTGCATATTCAACGAGCAAAGGCTCTTGAGCTGCCACTGACTTCGCTTTTTCAAAAGCATTCCGTTGTTTTTGATCACTGCTGCTATCCTCAGAAGAAGATTCTGATGGTTCAGAAACATGAGAAAATTGCTTTTCAACAGCCTGAATTTTCTCATTCCTTTTACGAGAAAGGAACAACCAATCAAATAACCATATAGCACCCGTTGTAAAAACGGCGATCACCAAAATCAGAGGAAAGTTAATATCCATTATTGTTTAAACCTTTATACATGACACTTTCTTTATTAATCAACTATCAACTTTGAGCACAGCTAAAAATGCTTCCTGAGGTATCTCAACACGGCCAACTTGTTTCATGCGTTTTTTACCGGCTTTTTGTTTTTCTAGTAATTTTTTCTTCCGAGTAATATCGCCACCGTAACATTTTGCGGTCACATTTTTACGCAATGCTTTAACGGTAGAACGAGCAACAATTTGACCACCAATGGCCGCCTGGATAGCCACATCAAACATTTGCCGCTGAATAAGTTCAGCCATTTTTTCAACTAACGACCGCCCTTTTGATTGCGCAAGATCTTTATGGACAATTAATGCTAAAGCATCTACCTTCTCACCATTAATCAAAACATCAAGTCGTACTAATTTAGCAGGTTCAAAATGAACAAAATTATAATCAAGAGAAGCAAATCCACGACTAACAGATTTCAGCCGATCGAAAAAATCCATTACCACTTCATTCATCGGCAATAAATATTTAAGTGCTACTTGGCCACCTAAGTATTGCATGTCTTTTTGCACACCACGCTTTTCAACACACAAAGTGATCACAGGGCCCAGATAATCCTGAGGAACTAGAATATTTGCTTCAACGATAGGTTCCCGCATTTCAGCAATTGTGCCGGGATCAGGTAACTTCGATGGGTTATCAACGCTGATAACTTCATCGTTGTTCTGTAACACTTCATAAATAACCGTCGGTGCAGTCGTAATTAGATCAAGATTGTATTCCCTCTCTAATCGCTCCTGAATAATTTCCATGTGGAGCATACCTAAAAATCCACAACGGAAACCAAATCCTAATGCATCGGAACTCTCAGGCTCATAAAATAATGAAGCATCATTTAAGGTAAGCTTCGAGAGAGCTTCACGAAACGTTTCATAATCATCAGAACTAACGGGAAACATTCCGGCATAAACTTGGGGTTTTACCTTCTTAAATCCGGGCAGAGCATCTATTTCTGGCGTCTTGCTATGGGTAATAGTATCTCCCACGGGAGCGCCATGAATGTCTTTAATACCCGCAACAATAAAACCTACTTCTCCTGCCTTTAACTCTTTCCGCTTTAAAAGCTTTGGAGTAAATACACCAACACTGTCAACAACATGAGCTTTGCCAATCGACTTAGTGATAATTTTATCTTTAACGTTTAGCGTTCCATTCTTTACTCGAACTAATGACACCACGCCTAAATAATTATCAAACCAAGAGTCAATAATTAGCGCCTGCAAAGGAGCATCCGCATCTCCTTCTGGAGGAGGGACCATATCGACTAAACGCTCGAGAACATCTTCCATTCCCAAACCTGATTTAGCACTGCACTGAACTGCATCAGTGGCATCAATACCAATAATATCTTCAATCTCTGTGCTAACTCTGTCTGGTTCTGCTTGAGGCAAATCCATTTTATTGAGGACTGGAATGACCTCTAAACCCTGCTCTAGTGCGGTATAGCAATTTGCCACTGATTGCGCTTCAACACCTTGTGCTGCATCCACAACAAGTAAAGCACCTTCACAAGCAGACAATGACCGAGACACTTCATAAGAAAAATCCACATGCCCTGGAGTATCAATAAAGTTGAGCTCATAAGTTTTTCCATCTCTCGCATTGTATTTTAAATGAACACACTGAGCTTTGATGGTAATACCGCGCTCTCTCTCGATATCCATTGAATCTAAAACTTGTGCTGCCATTTCTCTTTCAGAGAGTCCTCCACACATCTGAATGAAACGATCAGCAATGGTGGACTTACCGTGATCAATATGAGCAATGATTGAAAAGTTACGAATTAGGCTTAGATCTGTCACAGGGAATTAAACTTCTTTAAATTCAATGAGTTATCAACCTCTAGCGAGGTTTGGTTGGCGCACAGTCTACCGCATTTGTTTCTAGCTTTGGAGGCTTATTTTTACGAGACTAGTGGAAGGGAGCATGAGAAGTTATTAGTGGTAATTTACTGAGCTAAATTACCACTAATAACCATCAAGTTTTAAAAGTACTAGAGTACTGTTCTTTTCCGTTTCAGTTAGACTTAACCTGCTTTTAATAAATCATTAGTCCTTGATCATGATAGTTCTAAATGCTGGTTGGCCTCGTCTATAAAAACGAATCGGTAGGAGACTGCCAGACGGTAATTGAGCAACTATCTTGTTGTAGCTTTGCTGATTTAAAACATCCTTAAACCCAAGCTGGACGATAACATCTCCACGCTGTAAGCCAGCAGCTTTACCCGGACCCTCATCACCCACACTTATAATCATAACACCGCCATTTATTCCGATGCTTCGTTTAAGCTCTTCATCAGCAGCCTCAACGACAAGACCTAGCCTATCGTTATTAGGCATAGACTTTTGGGTTGCACTTGCAACAGGAATGCGAGCAGTCTTTGCATCAAGCATACCCACTGTCACTCGAACTGATTTTTCTCGCCCTTCCCTCATTACGACGACAGGAACAGTACTTTCTGGCGTGGTATCACCAACAACAGGGGGAAGATCTTTAGACGTATCAATAATGGCATTATTAAATTCTAAAATGATGTCTCCCGGTCTTAGCCCAGATTTTTCTGCAGGGCCGTTTGGGGCAACATTTTGGATGAGCGCTCCACGAGGTCTTTTTAATCCAAATGCTCTCGCCAAGTCTTTATCTACATCACCAATGCTTACACCTAACCATCCACGATCAACATGCCCTTTATCTTTTAACTGAGCAACAACCGATTCAGCAAGTCCGGCAGGAATGGCGAAAGACAAACCCATGTAACCACCTGATCGAGTATAAATTTGAGAATTAATACCGACGACCTTGCCTTCAAGATTAAATAAAGGCCCACCAGAATTTCCTGGATTGATAGCGACATCTGTTTGAATAAACGGAACGTAAGATCCATTAGTACGATCTTGGATACTGCGACCGATAGCACTCACAATTCCCTGGCTCGCTGAAAAATCCATCCCAAAAGGTGAACCAATTGCCAACACCCAATCACCTACTCGTAAACTATCGTCTTTCGAGAACTGTAAAAAAGGTAGCTTTTCTGCTTCAATTTTCAATAATGCCAAATCTGATCGAGGATCTGCGCCAACAACTTCTGCCGTATATTCACGACGGTCGGTCATTCGCACTGTTATTTCATTAGCACCATCAATAACATGATTATTAGTTAATATGTAGCCGTCTTTCGAAATAATAAAACCTGAGCCCATGCCGCCAACATTTCTTTCTGGCATCTGACGTGGATCGAAATAACGGCGAAAAAACTCAGGAATATCTTGGTCGTCAGGAATAGCGGTAGCGGGAGATCCAACGGTTGAAACAGTTGTGATTTTCACAACTGCCGGAGAGATTTCTTCAATTAAATCGGCAAATTCCGGAAGAGCTCCTCTCGCCATACTGGCGCCAGGAAACAAAAAAAACACTGAAAGAAAAACTGTTAATACTTTCAATTTCATGAAAACTACCTCTTTGAATACGATTTATTGCTTAATTTTTTAACTTAAGACCAAGTAAGCCCATCTAGGACATATCGAAATAGAATAGTTATATTGGATTTATTTTAGATTTTTCAACACTTACAGTTCCGACAAGTAATTTCCTAAAAAATTCTTTTTAATTCGCAACACCTGAGGAGCTTATTAATTCAATAATGACGGGTTGGGATCGACGATCATTTCTTTTAAATCTTGAAAACAGTGAGACGAACACTCCGCCAGCAATAAAACCAATAACCGCAAAACAAACAGATAAAATCTCATTTTCGAAATAAGCATCTGCAAAAATAGTACCTAGCAACATTAAAACTATTGGTAAGCAATATAAGAGCAAAGAGCTTTTCACGACAACATCCTCTGGAATTCCTACAGTTATCGAGTCATTAATTCTCACCGATTCAGGGTCTCGCCCATCCAATAAAACCCTAAGATATGATTGTTTAGCTGACCATTTTGCCAACGTACTTTGCCCACAGCCTTTTTTTGCGGAACAGGTGCCACAAGTGGATTGATTAATGGTTTCTACCCATACACTGTCGTTATCCACAGCAACTACCCGGCCAGTTTCTTTCAGCATGCTAATAAGGTCACTCTGTCATACATCTTTTTTAAATATAGGTTGAATTAATAAATCCGCGTATAAACCATTTACCGAGAATCAACAGAAAGAAAACGTTAACGCTTTTTTACTTTTTCTGCAATTTTTCGAGCAGTCGCCATCGGTATCTCTCCGAGAACAGTTATACTAAATAACGACTGATCTTTCTTATACTGTTTTACAAAAGCTACAGTACCGCCCCTCTGAGCCCTTCCTTCAACCACTGGGAATAGCTTATTCGAGCCTACAACGACTGAGAATGAGCTTAAACCATCAGTATAAGTCAAGATGCTATCATCACTTCGGGTTTTCCGAGCACTTAAAAAAGTGAAGCCAGATGGAATCCAAGCAACAGTCCAAGGTTGATTAATATCCTCAATTACGCTCTTATCTTCTGGCTTGGTATTGTCACATTCTTCCCGGGTATTTTTTAACGAAGTATAACTTGCAGATCTTGGAAGTAATTCTGTCTCATCAATCAATATGCCAACTTCAATATCAACGTACTGAACTCTCTCTAATATTTTTTTTGATGAGTCAATCATCAATACCTGTAGAGGTAAAAAAGTGATCTCATCAATAGAGAATACATATCCATAACGATGACTATCTTTTGGCAATACTTGGACAGTTAACGTATCGCGCCCTGCTACCCTACCTTTTCCTGTTAAGTGATATAAATACTTTGCAGGTGAATTTAGCTGCGGGCCAACATCAAAAGAAACTCCCCGAAAGAATTGATCTCCACGATTCAAACAATCTATTGAAAAACCAGAACGCAGTATTTCTTTTTCACCCCCATTTAATTTTTGTAACCGCTCATATTCAATATTATTTTGGATCTGATGGATAATTTTATAATTATCAAGGGCCCCACCTACTTCATAAGTAAATAGTCCTCGATAATTTAATTCATGGATAGATCGAGACATTTTTTCAAGTAACACACGTGCACGATCATACTTTTCAGCAGACCAAGCCGCTGAAGATATAAATATACAAAGAAGGAGAAATAATGTGAGTAAGCGCACCATGGATGCTCATCACCGAAAGAATGAATAATATGAAAGAATAAAAAGCAAGCCTGCATCAACGCTGGCTAAATTTAGCAACTAGCGCTGTCCTTCAACAGGAGCTCTAGTATATGGCATTAACCCTGAACCAGAATGCTGAGCGGCGCTCTCTGCGTGCTCTAACATTAACTGCTGTATGTATAAACGAACACGCTCATCTTGTAATTGCTTTTGTTGTTGAGTTGGCGAATAACGCATAGCTTGTTGCGGTAGGCGACTTTGCTGCGGCGTCGACAACGAATTAAAAGTCCCCGCTACATTCTGCAAATCAACAACGGCAAATGGACTATTCTGAGGAACAGCATCAATTGATTCCGAAACCGTGCTTTTCACTGGAATGTTACTTTCACTAGATGCAAAAAGTGATGCATCAGATTGACGAGTAAAAAGATCAAATTGTTGCGATGAAATTAAAACCACACTAGCGACACTGGCAGCAATGGCAAAGCGTGCAACATTTGCTTTCCAAGCAGAATTTGAATCTCCTAAAGCTTCACCGGCATGTGTGCTTGAGTTGCCGCTATTTATACTCGCAGTGGTATGACCATCAGCTAAAGCCCCCTGAGAAGAACTAGATTTTTTTTGCCGTTGATTCGACAACTGGACTTCAGAAAGGTCTATATTCGAGACCGCGTCTCTCACCGCATCAGAGATATCAACACTAGCTGCAATCACCTCACCTTTTAGTGCGGTACGAGCTAATTGGTATCGATGCCATCTTGCACGAACACTAGGATCTCTTTCAGATTCAGACAGAATTCGATGTAGTTCCAATTCAGACGCTTCGTTATCGACCAAGGCCGAAAGAGATTCGTAAAGATGTTGCTGTTTTGAGCCGTCAGACATACTCGTATTTACCTTTTGATTTTTACCTTTAAAAATATCACTTTGGGTGGCGCCAATTTACTTCAATTTTGTATCTAAATACTTGGAGGATTTTAAATTAGTGACGTTCAAATTATTGGAGCTTAAAGAATTATTGCAGCCAAATAAAAAAGTAGCCTATAAAATTGCCTCTCAATCGATGGAGGGTAAGACACACATCAACGCTGAAGGTTTCATCAACGTATAGAAACTTTTCCATCCATTAATATTTGAATTTGTTTATCAATCGCTTCCCGTGCTCGGAATATCCTTGAACGAACTGTTCCCATAGGGCAATCCATCACCTCAGCAATTTCTTCATAACTTAAGCCTTCAAACTCTCTTAGAGTTACGGCGGTTTTTAGATCTTCGGGCAAACTGTCAATTGTGTCATTAACAACAGATTGAAGCTCATCTCTGAAATATAAATTCTCTGGCGTATCTTGATCTTTTAAAATTTCACTCCCACTGTAAAATTCAGCATCAGCCATATCAACATCACTGGCTGGAGGACGACGGCTTCGAGACACCAAATGATTTTTAGCCGTATTGATGGCGATACGATATAACCACGTGTAAAACGCACTATCACCACGAAAGTTACCTAAAGCACGGTAAGCCTTAATGAACGCTTCCTGAGCAACATCGTGTACTTCAGCATTGTCTCGAACAAAACGACTAATGATGGCGAGTATTTTGTGCTGATATTTTATGACCAAAAGGTCAAAAGCACGCTTATCACCCTTTTGAACACGCTCAACCAACTGCTGATCTGTTTCTTGCGCTGATGGCGCTGCCATTTCCTCGCTCCCCAATACCGCATTGTTTTTATAGGCTGCTTTTTTTTGCAAATCATTGTCCGCATCCTGCTGACGAACTTGCTTCACAGCAGTTTTTTTTGAATTCAACTGTTTCACATTATCGACCAAATGGACTGAACTCTCTAGCAAAGAACGCTTTACTGAAGATTTTTCTGAATCTACTACAAAGCATACGGAATCATTTACTATCATAACTGCCCTTCCCCAAGATCTATTACTTGCGATCTACAGATTTTATCAGCTCAACTGCTTTATTCGCTCTCTGGTAAGTAGACCCGTATTGCATAATAAAGTTCACTGAGCATCACCAAGTGCTTACAAAACAACCAAGTTAAAGAGACTGATAGTTCTCGCTTGTATATACTATCTCGCTAACTAAATGCAGATTCAATTGGCAAACAACAACTTAATTTCAATTCAACTTTAGACCTCATCCCTATGAAACAACAATACAATCATGATGTCCTTATTATTGGCAGTGGCGCTGCTGGCTTAACGCTAGCACTCAATTTATCTAAAACATGCAACGTTGCTGTACTGAGTAAAGGCAAGCTCGAAGAAGGATCAACATGGTTTGCGCAAGGCGGCATTGCTGCCGTTTTAGATGATGCGGATTCAATCGACAAACACGTCGCCGATACATTAGATGCGGGAAGAGGATTGTGTCACGAAGATGCCGTTCGCTTTACAGTCGAAAATAGTAGAGCGGCTATCGAATGGCTCATTGAGCAAGGCGTTGAATTCTCTCGCGATGAAAACAATCAAGATGAATATCATTTAACAAAAGAAGGCGGCCATAGCCATCGACGAATTATCCATAGCGCTGATGCAACAGGAAAAGAAGTTGAAAACACATTAGTCGAACAAATCCATAAAGCCGGCGTCGATCTATTCGAACATCACATTGCCGTAGACCTTATCACTCAAGCAGACATTCCCAGTAAGCGAGTTCGTTGTACTGGCGCTTATGTTTTTGACCGTAACGCCGATGAAGTCAATGTATTTAATGCAAAAGTTGTTGTTCTTGCTACAGGCGGTGCCAGCAAAGTCTATTTGTATACAAGTAATCCTGATGGCGCGAGCGGCGATGGCATTGCCATGGCATGGAGAAGCGGTTGCCGCATTGCCAATATGGAGTTTAATCAGTTCCATCCCACTTGCCTTTATCACCCAAAAGCAAAAACTTTCTTAATTACCGAAGCGTTACGTGGAGAAGGAGCGCATCTAAAATTGCCTGACGGCACTCGTTTCATGGAGAAGTTTGACGAACGAAAAGAATTAGCACCACGTGACATTGTCGCTCGCGCAATCGATCATGAAATAAAACGCTTGGGTTGTGATCATATTTACTTAGATATCAGTCATAAAAGTGCTGATTTTATTAGCGAACATTTTCCAACGGTTAAAACTCGATGTTTAGAATTTGGCATTGATATTACCAAAGACCCTATCCCTGTAGTTCCCGCTGCTCACTATACGTGCGGTGGTGTAATGGTCGACAAACATGGTAGTACAGACTTAAAAAGCCTCTATGCCATTGGCGAAACAACGTTCACCGGATTACATGGTGCAAACCGAATCGCAAGTAACTCTTTATTAGAATGTATCGTGTATGCACGTTCTGCTGCAAAGCACATTACTGATAACATCCACAATATTTCACAGCCAGAACCAGCGCCTAACTGGGATGAATCTAAAGTAACAGACTCTGACGAAAACGTTGTCATCTCGCATAACTGGGATGAATTACGGCGTTTTATGTGGGATTACGTGGGGATTGTCAGGACAAAGAAACGACTCGAGAGAGCTGCTCATCGCATTAAATTACTGCAAAAAGAAATCGAAGAGTATTACAGTCATTATAAAATCGGAAACGACTGGATCGAGCTTCGTAACTTAGCCATGGTGGCAGAATTAATTATTCGCTCTTCGATTGAAAGAAAAGAAAGCCGCGGCTTACATTACTCTTTGGATTACCCAACGATATCCAAATTCGCAAAAGATTCTATTCTAGTGCCGATGAATTATGCAGGGCAGGAAATTTTTGTTGACAATAATTCATTTTCTGAGCGCGCAGACAGCTAAACACAACCTCAGTTAATGGCGGTATTGTTTTACCTAAGACGTTATTTTGAATATTGCAATGCAACTCTAAGACGACGAAAGGATTCTGTATCTGTCGAATCAGGAAATACCAATAGCGTTTCTTTTTTCTTTTTCGTTAGGTCTTTGCCTTTAAATACAACAACCAATAGCCAACGGTGAATAAATGCTTCTCCGATTGGCTGCATGTCTAGCTCCTGTATTTCATTCTGACCATATCGAGTTAATCTCCATTCCCCGTTGGCGCTCTTAATCGTTCTAGATGACTGCTTTATTTTTTGAGTATTCCAAACCAAATGAAAAATAATACCGATCGATAAAATAAATGAGAAAACAACAGAAAATGCTGTTAGCCAAATAGCAACAATAACTAAAATATGAAGTGCTATTAACACTCGCAAAAATATTTTTGATGGGTAAAGATCAATTTGAAAGGAAGGCATTTTCTATTTAATGCCCGCTAGAGCCTAGATATTAATAATAATTGGCGATTAATAATATGAATACCCCTATAAGTCTTCAGGTTGTAAACCCGTGTTTTTACGAATGATATCCACAATTTTGCAAAGCTCTTTATCTTCCGGGTCTTCTCGCTTCATGAACCATACAAATAAGTCCTGATCTTCCTCATCCAACAAGGCCCAAAAACGCTCTTTATCTTCTTCTGCAATATTCGGGTAGACATTTTCCACAAAGGGTAATAAAACTAAATCGAGCTCTAACATGCCTCGACGGCAGCCCCACAATACTTTATTTATATGCATAGAAAATAAACCTAATAACTTGAGATTTGTATTTGAGGTATTATATAGAAATCTATTCGAAGTCTGTATGACCACAACTTAATTTTCTGTTCATCTTTCTTTTTTCTTAATACACATTAATTAACTATGGCGTGAAAACAGTAATGAGCAATTTTCCTACTCTAAACTCGCAAGAAACCTCACTACAAAGCCCATTAGATATTGAGACCAAGACTTATATCGCTAACCTTAATCAGCTTGCTTGCCTGATTGTTTCCGGACAAGACGCTCGCTCGTTTTTGCAAGGACAAGTGACCTGTGACATGAACGCCATTACTCTACATCACTCACTTCCTGGTGCTCACTGCACTAACAAGGGTCGAGCTGTATTTACATTTCGAGCTATTCAACTGCCTCCTTCTTTAAACGATCAAAAAAGCGATTCTGATGAGCTCAACATCGCACTGGTCATTCCAAAAGAACTCATTGATATCGCTTTCAAAGCATTATCAAAATTTATTGTTTTCTCTAAAGCTACCCTACAAATAACTGAAGATTATAAAATGCTGGGTGTATTTGGAAAAAATTCTGCCAATGTTTTTGAGAGTATTCAGAACGCTAAAACCGATACCCAAGAAATCTCCTTGATTAGAATCCAAGACAACCAAATTATCCTTCTCGGTAAGGAAAGCGCAGTAGACAAAATATTAACCTCTCAAGAAGTAGCAAGAAATACAGATTTTTCTGATTGGCAACTGGCTAATATCAGAAATGGAATAGCGGATATATACAGCGGCACTTCAGAGCTATTTCTCCCACAAATGCTTAACTTTGATAACAACAAAGGTATCAGTTACAACAAAGGTTGCTACATTGGTCAAGAAATCGTGGCAAGAATGCATCACAAGGGAAAACTTAAACGACATTTACGTCGCGTATCACTGAGTAATTGCCACAACCCCCCATTACCAGGAAATGATGTGTACTCCGCTCAATCCTCCCAAAGTATTGGTCATATAGTCATTAGTGAATCTATAGGACCTGACTCTTTTGAAGCCCTTATAATCGTAACTGATGATGCCTTTGGTTCGCAAAAAATCTATCTCGATCAAGAAAAAACGCTAAATCTCCATCCGCTTTCTCTCCCCTATGCTATAAATAATGAAGACCCATCAAATCTGGCGTAATGAAACGCAACTTGATGACACCGCCACTATCTCGCTATTAAATCGATAGTTTATTTTAGGGATTACTCAAATGAGCCAGCTTTCCGATAGGGTTCGAACAGAAATTATTTCTGCTATCGATTCAGATAAATTGTTGTTACCAACGCTTCCCGAGATAGCGCTTAAAGTTAGAGAAGTAGCTGAAGATCCCGACGCGAGCATCGATAAACTTGTAACAGCCATCGGTCATGATGCATCGCTCACCGTTAGAATTATTAAGGTCGCTAACAGCCCACTACTAAGAGCAAGCCGCCAAATTGATGACTTAAAGATGGCACTGATGAGGCTCGGAATTGAATTTACCTGTAATTTAGCAACAGGGCTAGCAATGGAGCAAATGTTCCAAGCGACGTCAGATATGATTGATAAGCGCTTACGTGAAGTTTGGAGTCATTCAAGTGAAGTGGCTGGCATATGCCATGTTCTCTGTCGTCATCACTCAGGGTTAAAAGCTGATAAAGCCACTTTGGCCGGGCTGGTTCATAAAATTGGTGTCTTACCTATTTTAACTTACGCCGAAGATCACCCTTCTTTACTGAGAGATAGTATGACGCTCGACACTGTTATCGATGAATTACATCCAATAATTGGCGAAAAAATTCTGAAAACTTGGGACTTTCCAGAGGAATTATTAAACGTACCATCTCAATATTTGAACTTCACCCGAGAAATAGAAACAGCAGACTACTCAGACATAGTAACTGTAGCAATGCTCCAAAGTTACATGGGAAGTAATCACCCGATGGCAGAAGTCGATTATTCAACTGTGACTTCATTTACTCGCCTGGGATTAGATTCTGATATGCAATCGGCTGACGCTGAAGATCTTTCAGAAGAAATGGCTGCGGCAACATCATTGCTAATGCAAGATTCGATGTCGAACTCTACCAATTCAGCAAACATTTAGTTTATCTAGTCTAAATTAGCAGCATTTGGAAGATTCCAATCGACGACTTCGTATCCATGTAATTTAAGATAGGCATTCGCTTGTGAAAAATGTTTACACCCTAAAAAACCTCGGTACGCAGAAAACGGCGATGGATGTGTAGACTCTAATACCAAGTGCTTTTTACGATCAATAAATTCACCTTTTTTTTGCGCATAACTTCCCCACAATAAAAAAACAATATTCTCTCGTTTATCATTCAACGCTTTTATGGCTGCATCCGTAAAATTTTCCCATCCTTTACCTTGATGCGAACCCGCTTTAGATTTTTCAACCGTCAGCATAGCATTCAGCATCAATACACCCTGTTCGGCCCATGATTGTAAATAACCGTGATCAGGTATTTCTATCCCTAAATCAGATTCCAGCTCTTTATAAATATTCCGCAAGCTCGGCGGGGTTTTAACGCTAGGCATGACAGAAAAACATAACCCGTGAGCCTGGTTTGGTCCGTGATATGGATCTTGCCCCAGAATAACCACTTTCACTTTATCAAATGGAGTTGTATTAAACGCATTAAATATTGAATCGCCTTTGGGGTAAATAATCTTACCCGCTTCCTTTTCTTTTTTTAAAAATGCTTCCAAATCAATCATATATTGCATCGAAAACTGATCTGCTAGCTCACTCAACCAAGATTCGTTCAGTTTAGCTTCAGGGTTGCTATCCATTTATGATCATCCAATTTATTTTAAATTTCTTTTATTCAGGATAGATTCAGTTAGAAAAGGTTTAAATACCCTCGACAATCAAACAACTGAATACCAATGATTGTTATAAAAATACTATTACTGCCTTGCTTTAATATTCATTGAGAGGTTACACACATGAAACGTTACATACCAACCGCCACATTATTGATTGCTTTATTATCAACTTTAGCGGGTACTTCTGCATACAGTCATGAACGTTATATTGATTCGCACCGATCAGATAAACATGCTAGAAAATATCATAATCGTCATTACCAACATAGACACTATTATAATCATAAAGGTAAGCATCGCCATCACACTAAAAAACATTATTCTCATGATTACCACTCTGCCGTTAAAAACGCACTTCTACTCCCATTTTTTCTTCATCATGAAATTTACAAATCATCAAAACATCTAAAGCGAATTGAGAGGCGAGAAGAAAGACGTCATGAAAGAAGGCACGAAAGACGTAAAGATCGTCGACATGACCGAAAATATGGACACAAGAAAAATAAAACTTATCGAAGAGATGAGCGACACCATCACTAGATCATTCATTAATAACATTACAGCTGAAAAAAAAGCCACCGAAATAATCTCAGTGGCTTTTTTCCTTATTGCTTTTTATCAAAATGCTTTTAAATAATTACTCTGGAGATGTTTCTTTTTTCATGTGCGGAAACAATAACACATCTCGAATACTCGGCGAGTTAGTTAACAACATGACCAAACGATCAATACCTATTCCCTGCCCTGCTGTCGGCGGCAACCCATGCTCCAATGCTCGAACATAATCTTCATCAAAATGCATCGCTTCATCATCACCGGCATCCTTTTCTGCCACTTGTGTTTTGAATCGCTCGGCTTGATCTTCTGGATCATTTAGCTCAGAAAAACCATTAGCAATTTCGCGCCCACCAACAAAAAACTCAAACCGATCGGTTACAAAAGGATTATCATCACTGCGACGCGCAAGCGGTGACACTTCTGTAGGATATTGAGTAATGAATGTCGGCTGATCCAAAAGATGCTCTACGGTTTTTTCAAATATTTCTATTTGAATTTTACCTAATCCATAAGAATCTTTTAATGGAACATGTTTTTTAGCTGCAATAGCTTTCGCACCCTCTAATGAATTGAGTTCGTCAGCATCAATGTCATCGTTAAAGTGCAAAATAGATTCGAAAACAGACATGCGAACAAATGGTTTAGAAAAATCATACTCGCTGTCTTGATAAACAACCGTCGTATCCCCTAAAACTTCTTGGCATAAGTTTCTGAGCATATCCTCAGTCAGGTTCATCAAGTCGTTATAATCCGCATATGCTTGATAAAACTCTAACATTGTAAATTCTGGATTATGTCGAGTCGACAAGCCTTCATTACGGAAGTTACGGTTGATTTCATACACCCGCTCAAAACCACCTACGACCAAACGCTTCAAATACAATTCAGGCGCAACACGTAAAAACATCTCTTGATCTAATGCGTGATGATGCGTCACAAACGGTTTAGCTGTTGCGCCGCCAGGGATTACTTGCATCATTGGCGTTTCAACTTCCATAAAGCCGTGTTGATTTAAATAATGGCGAATAAAATCCACGGTACGTGACCGGATTCTAAAGACATCACGTACTTCCGGGTTAACAATTAAATCAACATATCGTTGGCGATAACGTTGCTCTGTATTTTGTAGCCCATGATATTTATCAGGCAACGGACGCAATGATTTTACAAGTAAGTGGTACTCATCCAAATTCACATACAAGTCGCCTTTACCGGACTTATGTAATGCGCCTCTTACACCAACTATGTCGCCGATGTCCCAAGTACCCCATTTTTCTTTGATAATATTTTGTGAAGCTTTGTCTGCATAGAGTTGGACTTGCCCGCTCATATCTTGCAGAACCATAAAGGGTCCACGCTTCGCCATGATACGACCGGCAACACTCACTTCTTGATTAAGATGCTCTAGTTCTTCTTTTGAGTGCTCGCCAAATTGCTCTTGCAAACGGTTTGCATAATCTGCCCGTTTAAAAGCATTGGGAAATGCATGTCCTTTTTCGCGAATTGCCACTAATTTTTCACGTCGCTCAGCGATGAGTTTATTTTCTTCTTGCTGATCATTCGTTGGAGTTGTATCGCTCATAATGCACTCATTTTTGATGAAATTTTAAATATTTAATGTTTTATGTATTCATAACAATATGCTGTTCACTGAAATTATGTAATTACAGACCGGCCTTTAAACTCGCTTCAATAAACTGGTCTAGATCACCGTCTAGAACATTATTACAATTACTGGTCTGTACATTGGTGCGTAAATCTTTAATACGCTGGTCATCTAATACATAAGAACGTATTTGACTCCCCCAACCAATATCAGCCTTGCTGTCTTCCATGGCTTGTTTTTCTTGATTGCGTTTTAACATTTCTTGTTCGTACAATTTTGCACGCAACATCTTCATCGCGTTATCACGGTTTTGATGTTGTGACCTTTCGCTCTGACACTGCACAACAATACCAGAAGGTTCATGAGTTAGACGTACAGCTGAATCTGTTTTGTTAACGTGCTGTCCACCCGCGCCACTTGCTCGGTAGGTATCAGTGCGAATGTCCGCAGGATTGATGTCAATTTCAATATTGTCATCAATTTCTGGCGAAACAAAAACAGAGCAAAACGATGTGTGACGGCGACTTCCTGAATCGAATGGCGATTTTCTCACGAGACGATGTACGCCTGTTTCCGTCCGGAGCCAACCAAAAGCATATTCGCCTTCAAAACGAATCGTCGCACTTTTAATACCTGCGACATCACCGGCTGATGCCTCTTCAAGAACTGCTTTGAAGCCTTTTTGTTCGCCCCAGCGTAAGTACATTCGTAAAACCATTTCGGCCCAATCTTGGGCTTCAGTCCCGCCAGAACCAGATTGAATATCAAGGAATGCGTTATTAGCATCCATCTCGCCAGAAAACATTCTCCGAAATTCTAAAACCGCGAGATGGCTGTCAAGCTTTTCTAATTCGGATTCGATTTCTGCAACAGTGTCGGCGTCATCTTCAGCTTCAGCCATTTCGAGCAGTTCACTGTTGTCTGCAATACCTTGGTCAAGCGTATCTATGGTATTAACAACAATTTCTAATGAGGATCGCTCACGACCAAGCTCTTGGGCTCGATTGGCGTCATCCCATACAGAAGGCTCGCCTAACTCTAGCTCGACTTCAGCCAAGCGTTCTTTCTTGAGGTCATAGTCAAAGATACCCCCTGAGCGTATTGGTACGCATTTGCAGGTCTTTGAGAGATTGAATGAGAGGCGCTATTTCCATACGCGTATTTGAAACACCTAAATTTTAAAAGGCGCAGATTGTAACCTATAGAAGCCTTATAACTCTAGATATGCTTAATATGGCTCATAACTTGATACCAAATGACACTTGATGACGTGATTGACATTCCTTAGCGTTTATCGAGGATTGATTGTTTAACTTATGCCATAACTTTGAGTTATCATTCGGTTCCTTTTACAGGTGGTCAAACTGATATTTCGCTTCAACCAAGATCACCTCAAAGGAAAAGATGGATAAACAACAGGGCAAAATTTAAAAGTTATCAAGGCGCCCGTACACTGGCAGCAACTGAAAAACCACATAAAACAATAAGCAAGAGAGATTATCTATGTCATCAAAACGCGAGTTTGGGGGAGTTCAACCCGGTATTAAATGGGGTCCGTTTGTGATGCGCATCCCTTTTGTCCACATGAAATTTTCATTAGCGGATTTTTTACAGGGGTTCGCCATATCAGGAGCAACAGGGCTCGCTCTAGTGCCCATCATGCAAAGTATCTTCGGTCTCAGTTTTGAAGAAGCTGTGACTATGGCGATGTTCCACAGCCTGCTCGTCTGTAGCTCATTTCTAATATTTGGTGACCCCTATGCACCTGGCTGGCTAACTCCTGCCATTCCTTTTGTGCTGAACTTTGTGATCGCTGCAGCTCCCGCCGATCACCCTGACCTTTATCAGATACGATTTCAGGCAATGACCGCTCTTGCCTTAGACTTTGCCCTCATCCTCATACTCCTTGGGGTTACCGGTCTCGGAGCCAAACTGGTAAAAATCATTCCCGATGTCTTTAAGGGCGGTATCATACTTGGCGCAGCCGTTGCCGCCTTTATTCGTGTTACAACCGCAGGCGATTCAGCTAACGTTTTCGAATCTGCAACCATCGCTGGTAGTATTGGGGTGGCTATCTGTTTGATTTTTGCCTTTTCAAAACCTTTACAAGAAAAAGCAGCCACATCGAAAGGGCTTGCCGTGATTCTTGGACTTGGGCTATTACCGGGATTTATCGTGGCTGGCTTGATAGGTTACTTCACAGGTGAATTTAAATACGATATTCAATGGTCGGTTCTTAACTTTCCAGAAACAACTGTGAGCATGTGGGAAAAAGCTTCCCCTCTATACATCGGTTGGCCCCCACTCGAAATGTTTATTGAAGCATCAGTTCTTGCCTTCATCACCTACATTTTGTTTTTTGGTGATTTAGTCACCGGAGACGAGATGATCGAGCATGCTTCTGAAGCCCGCCCTGATGAAAAGTTAGATACTAACAACAGTCGAGCACATATTTCTGTCGGCATTCGAAATGCAATCATGGCTATTGTTGCACCCTTTTACCCAACACAAGGCGTTCTGTGGACCGGCATTCAAGTCATTCTTTTGAAACGCTGGGTTCAAGGCAAGAAGAAAGTCGACTCATTTTTTGACGCGATGGGCAGTTTCTATGTTTTCGGGCTTCCCGTTCTCTATATTCTTCTACCTCTTGTAACATTGCTTCAACCACTATTACCACTAGCTTTAGCTGTCACTTTAATCTTGACCGGTTTTGCTTGTGCTACGCTGGCACTGTCTTTAGTAAAGGACGCTACCGAAAGAGGTGCAATGGTACTGACAGCAATGGCTCTAGGTATTTTCAAGGAACCTTGGGTTGGCATGCTGATTGGTTTTGTCGCTATTATCACACTGTGTGGATGGCAAGTATTTATTCCCAATCATCCCATCAAAGAATTTGGGCCGATAGACGAGCATGAGCCAGCACCAGATAAATAATTAAATATTAGTATTTAAAAAAAGCACATCACATTTATTTGTCATGTGCTTTTTTTGTAACTATCAAAAGGTCAAATAATGAAATTGATTACATTCCCAATTGCTCCGAACGGCAAGCGTATCGAAATGTTTATTGCAGAAAAAGCAATTTCGAATCTGGGCATGGATATTGAAACATCCTATATTGGAATGGACCCAGCCTCTCTTCAAAATTTAAAACCGATAAATCCTTTAGGCCAAGTTCCAATTTTGGAAATCGACGAAAATACACACCTCAGTGAATCGACAGCTATTTGTTCTTACCTTGAATCTAGCTATCCTGAGAAAAAATTACTAGGTAATACTCCATTAGAAAAAGCCACAATAGAAATGTGGCAGCGAAGAGTAGAATTAGGGTTTTTTATTCCTGTAGTCGAATACGGGCATCATACCCATGAATTTTTTAAAAATAGCTTCAATCAAATTTCTGAATTCGGGCCATACTACAAAATAAAGATTCTAAAAACGATTGATTTACTAGAAGAGCAATTACGTACTCATTCATATATTGCAGGCGATGCTTTTTCAGTTGCCGACATCACTGCCTATTGTGGTTTACAATTAGCGTTAATCTATCAAATTGAAAATCTAAACAAACCAGCAATTATTGAATGGCGAACGCGAATTGATACTCGTCCAACTTCTCAGTTTGCGCGTTACTCGTTTTAATACCCTAAGGACATAGCAATGCAATATTTACACACCATGGTTCGTGTCAGCGATCTTGATGCATCGTTACATTTTTATTGTGAATTATTGGGCATGATAGAAGTTCGCCGCAAAGAAGTGCCCGAAGGGAAATTCACTCTTGTCTTTTTGGCAGCGCCAGATGACGAAAACAGATTCAAAAAAGATTTTGCTCCCGCTATCGAACTGACCTACAACTGGGATGAATCAGGTTACTCAGAAGGAAGGAATTTTGGACACATGGCATTTCGTGTCGATAACATCTACGAAACATGTCAACGCTTAATGGATGGTGGCGTTACTATCAACCGCCCTCCTCGATGTGGACACATGGCATTCGTGCGATCGCCCGATAATATTTCTATAGAGCTACTACAAAAAGACGGCTCTCTTGAGCCTGTAGAGCCCTGGATCTCAATGAAAAACATTGGATCTTGGTAGGGTTAAGTAAGCAATAAAAAAATAGTGCGATAAAAAAACTATCGACGTTTTGTTGGACGTCGATTCATTTTTCTTTTCCCTGACGGACTCGTTAATTTATTCCCCCCCTTACGTTTGCCGAATTTTTTCGCAATCGCAGGCACTAATGCTTTAGGGCCATCGCCAATTAAATCTTCTCGCCCCATCCGTTTCAGCGCTTCTCGCAAGTCATCCCAACCTTTTTCATCGTGATAGCGTAAAAAAGTTTTTTGTAGCCGCCGATGTTTTAATTCCTTCGAAACAAACATTTTTTCAGTTTTATAACTGAGCTTTCTTAAAGGGTTTCGTTCTGAATAATACATCGCTGTAGCAAGTGCCATAGGCGATGGATAAAAATTTTGGACTTGATCAACACGAAAATCATTATCTTTGAGCCAAAGCGCAAGACTCAACATATCTTCATCTTCGCAACCTGGGTGCCCCGCTATAAAGTAGGGTATTAAATATTGTTTTTTCCCGGCTTCTTTCGAATATTTTTCAAACATCCGCTTGAATTCATCATAAGCGCCCATACCCGGCTTCATCATTTTTGTAAGCACATTTTCTTCGCTATGCTCTGGCGCAATTTTCAAATAACCGCCAACATGATGCGTCACTAATTCTTTTACGTATTCAGGATCTTTAACGGCTAGATCGTAACGTAAACCCGATGCAACAGCGATACGCTTAATACCGGGGATTTTTCGTGCTTCACGGTACAACTGCGTTGTGTGTTTATGGCTCGTTTCTAAGTTGTTACAAATCGTGGGATAAACACAGCTAAGACGTTTACAGCTTTTTAATATCTCTTCACTTTTACATTCCAAACGATACATGTTGGCGGTTGGTCCACCCAAATCAGAAATCGTACCGGTAAATCCTGGCACTTGATCACGGATTTTTTCTATCTCACCTAAAATTGATTCTTGAGAACGACTTTGAATAATTCGCCCTTCATGTTCTGTAATCGAACAAAATGTGCAACCGCCAAAACAGCCGCGCATAATATTCACAGATGTTTTAATCATTTCGTAAGCAGGAATATTCGCATCTGTATAAATTGGGTGCGGCTTACGCTGATAAGGTAAATCAAAAATGCCATCCATCTCTGGCGTTTCTAGCGGAATCGGAGGTGGATTAACCCAAACTTCTTTTGTGCCATGTTTTTGTATCAACGGTTTTGCATTGTAAGGATTGGCTTCTTGATGAAGTACGCGTGATGCATGAGCATATAATGCAGAGTCGTTTTTTACCTTTTCGAACGAAGGTAATCGAATCACTGTTTTATCAGCATCAAAATTAGGATTATTTTTTTTCTCATTATGTAAAAGCGGAAGCGGGATGATTCGAATCGGTCGCACTTCGTCTTTTACATCAACGACATCAATCGATTCTGCAGACGAATCTTTTTCACTCGCGCAACTTGCAGCGCTATCGTGATCAAATTCATAAGGGTTTGGGATTTCATCTATCTTGCTTGGCCAATCAATACGCGTTGAATCAACTTCTAGCCAACCCTCTGGTGTCGCATCACGCAAAACCGCAGTGCCACGCATATCAACAATATCACTGACTTTTTTCCCCGCCGATATTTGATGCGCCACTTCTGCGATAGCACGCTCAGCATTTCCAAATAATAAAATATCCGCTCCCGAATCAATTAACACTGAACGGCGAACTTCATTGGACCAATAATCGTATTGAGCAATACGACGTAAACTCGCCTCGATACCACCAATCACAATCGGCGTTTGCTTGTAGGCCTCTTTGCAGCGCTGACTGTAAACAATAACAGAACGATCAGGTCTCTTACCCGCTTCACCGTGAGGCGTATAGGCGTCGTCACTACGGAGTCGTAAATCGGCCGTATAACGATTGATAAGAGAATCCATATTCCCAGCCGTTACACCGAAAAATAAATTCGGCTCACCAAGCGCCATAAAATCATCCGTGTTTTTCCAATCAGGTTGAGAAATAATACCAACACGGAATCCCTGAGACTCGAGGAATCGGCCAATCACCGCCATACCAAAGCTAGGATGATCAATATAAGCATCACCAGTCACAATGATAATGTCACAGCTATCCCAGCCTAATTCATCCATCTCCGCACGAGACATCGGCAGATAAGGGGCTACGCCATAGCATTCCGCCCAATATTTAGGATATTCAAATAACGATTGTGTCTGTGCTTTAATTTTCATAGGGGCTGGTAACTGATGTTTACTATTTTTTTGGAAGTGTGAGCGGGCATAGCCTGATAAAAGCCGAATGATACAGGATTGTCATGATTGTTTCGCACTCTTCGTGCATCATTGTCAATTATCAACTCTGGCTCTACAGAAACACTTCAAAGGCCCCTTTAAAAAGAGAATCTATAGTTATGATAAAAAAAATAGGAAGTTGGAAAGTCCTTTCAATTGATACGGTTTATGAAAACAACTGGATTAGAGTGGAGCACCACGAAGTCAAAACACCGAACAATACCGATGGTATTTACGGACTTGTCCGTTTTAAAGAAAACGCCGTTGGTATTATTCCAATAGACAATGATGGAAACACTTGGCTAGTTAAACAAAGCCGTTATGCAATCGATGAAGTTACCTGGGAAATCCCTGAAGGAGGATCACCTTTGGGACATAATATTTTAGAGTCTGCAAAAAGAGAATTAGAAGAAGAGACCGGTTTAAAGGCAAAAGAGTGGAAAGAATTAATGCAATTACACCCATCAAATTCAGTCACTGATCAACGAGCCACTATTTTTGTCGCCACCAATATTTTTGAAGGGACTCAGCAACTGGAAGTCACCGAAGATATAGAGATAAAAAAGTTACCATTAACTGAAGCCATTAACATGGTAAAGAAAGGAGAGATTACCGATGCGATGTCTGTTGCTGGTTTGTTGAGATTACATTTGGATATCTATTCAGAGAAATAGTTAAGCCCATAAAAACAATCTTTATACGCCCGATTTTTTATAAGATGCTATCAAGGGCTTTTTTTACTTCGCGGCTAATATAAGCAATCATCCGTCTTAAAACCATTCGGATTAATGCTTCCGTTAATTGCTCAATACTTTCAACAATTTTCATACCCATCATTTGCATCATTCTGCGAACCAAATAAAATACCCAGTCTGCAGCATCGACACTAAAATCAATTCCACGATGTAACATCATCGCCAACTGATCAATCGCAGTAAAACCTCCCACTAAAACGGGCTGAAAAACTGTTGCCAGTACCGACTGAAACAAGTAACGAAAGATATGATTAATCTTTTCCCAAGCTCCTGCATCCCTTGCACTCACGGTGACATCAGACGTTAACCAATATTTTAAAGAGGCATACGAGGGCATTCCCGAGGAAAAGCTACTCATACTTTCCCAGCCGGATTCGCTGATTGTACTGATATAATTTTTCATAAAATGGGCTTGAATACTCATTAACCGCCCATTGAATGACAGATAGTATCCATCTCTAGGTTGAGGAGCATGCATGTAGGGAAATACAGGAAACATTGGTACAGGATCATTACCGTGATACACGCGATGTATATTTTCCTCTTTAAGTTTCGTTGTGAGACTATTTGCAAAACCTCCTAACCCAAGTCCTACACGAGGACTACCAAACGTATACAATTTCACATTTTTTGAATAATTATCTTTTACCCAGTCCGCTGCTAAATTTGCTACAGCTCCACCTAAGCTATGGCCAATACAATGAACGTTTGTCGCGTCTGAATGCAAAGATAGAAATGCCGATAAATCTTTAATCATGCTAGTAAATGCCTGATTAAAACCGCTATGTACAAAAGACCCTGTGACAGAAGCCTGGAAACCTATACGAACATCAGAAATAACATCCGCACTAGTTGCAGTGCCTCGAAAGATTAGAAAAATATCGTTTTTATAGTTCCCTGCCCCACGAGCGCACAAAGCAAAACTATCGTTTGTATTAAATAATCGACCTCCTAGGCTAGCGGAAACAGTATTTTTATCCGCACCTTTTTGCGAGAATTCTGGTTGCCCCAAAAATCGTTTAAAAAGAAAATCGTTTCTAACCGCATAAATTCCCGCAGCAAACTCTGCGGATTTTTTAGGTGATAAAGTATTCACTTATAATTCCTTTTTTTTCGTCAATCGCCTATAGTCCATTGGCAGGAAGTGCTAATAAATGATCCTCCATCTAGCTGAATAAATATAGAGTCATCTGTTAACTCGCACGATAATTTTTTTGGGTATTTATACGAGAATTCCTCATTTTCTTTAGTGTCTAACTTGCCTGCACCCCATATCTCGTAAGTTTCATCTTTGTATATCACCGAAATCTGTTGACTTGACGCAAACTGAGGAACAAATTTTCTTTGATCTAAAGCCCACCAAGACTCAAAAGAAAACTCACCATTTTTGCCTGCAAAATACTCTTTTGACTTAGGCTCGACATCATCCATCCATTGCGCTTTTCGAATAATTTTTGCACCAGACGCTGGTTCACCATTTAATGTGATTTTCCCGTCAAATCCAGAAAAAATGCACACTTTTTCACCTTTACCAAACAAAGACATACCTTTTCCTTTTACAGAATAAAAAAACATCGAGGCTGCGATTAAAATAAATAACAAAGAAAATATAATTTTTGAAATTGTCATCCCAGTCGACTCTTATTGATTACAGTCGTATGGCTTAGAGATTGAAGGCTTAGACAAATAGATGAACTATACAACGTTAGACCTACAATCCCTGTAGCGGTGATTCCCGAATATAAAGTGCTGAATAATCAGAAGACTATCACAGCCACTGAAAAAATATACTACTCAAATCACATTATTAATCAGCAAGATTATCTTAATTCCTGACAAAAATGATAACTGGCTATTGTGAAGTTTTGATTAAAATAAAATTTATGTGCTTCGCCTCGATGTGTACCCGAATCTAAATGAATGTAATTGCAATCGCCTTCTATGGCAGTCATTTTTAACCACTCAAGCAGTTTTTCTCCATAGCCTTTAGACCTTGCTGCTTCGGACGTTACTAGATCATCCACATATAAGTGTTTACCCATAAATAAATTGGTATAGATTCGATAACCCGCTACAGCAACCGCTTTACTGCTACTTCTAATGAATGCTAACTGAAAACCTTCCGACTCCATTTCTCTAACTGTTCTTAAGAACTCACTCTTCTTCAGATGAGGTCGCAGTTCAGACATAACACCAAAACAATCATTGATTTCATCATCAGTAACAGCATTTTTTGGCATGTGACTGTCTATTATGCTCACTCAAAAATTCCCTTCTATTATGCTTTTATTTTTAACTTTAAAAATACTTGGTTTCGGATAATAAGTGCATTTTTCTATAAAATATTTAATGACTTTAATAATTGACTATCTGCAAAACCATCGGCAACAGCATTAATACTTTTTTGATACTTACTGATAGATTGTGTCGTTGCTGGTCCTAAGCGTCCGTCAACATCGCCAGGTTCAAAACCCATTTGATCTAAACGTGTTTGTAGTTGAATCACTTGATCTTTTGTGAGCGGATCTGTGTTTGGAAATGATTTAGAAAATTCACCTGCGCCATTAATACGATCAGCCAAACTTCCTACACTCAATGCGTAGAATTGAGAACGATTCCACTTCATGATGACTTCGAAATTATCATAGATTAAAAATTTCGGGCCGTCAGATCCTGAAGGAACTAACAATGCCGCTTCGATATCTAAATCGGCAACAAGCTCTCCAGAGGCTTTTTTAATTTTTAATTGTCGCCACTCAGATAGTTTTTTCGGGTTTTTAATACCCGATAATGAATAATCAAAACCGGATGGCAACACAACTTCCCTACCCCACCTCAATTCTTTTTTCCAGCCAAGTTTATTCAAATAGTTAGCCGCTGACGTCAGTGCATCTACTTGGCTACTCCATAAATCAATTCGGCCATCACCATCGCCATCAACGCCATATTGTTTATACGCTGACGGTAAAAATTGTGTATGGCCAATCGCACCCGCCCACGAACCTTGCATTTGTTCTACTGAAATTGTGTGTTCAGCCATGATATCCAAAGCTGAAAATAATTCGCGTGTGAACAAGCCACTTCTGCGTGTATCACAAGCTAGTGTCGCCAGCGAATCCAGTATCGGCATTTTTCCTATGTAGCTTCCAAAGTTACTTTCTAGTCCCCAAAAAGAAACGATGTATTGCGCTGGGACTCCATATTCTTTTGTCAGTCCTTGCAAAAATTCCTTGTTTTCTTTTAAGAGATCTCTGCCGCGAGTCACGCGATAATCCGTCACGCGCTTAGTAAAATAATCAGCAAACGTTTGAACAAATTCAGGCTGACTACGATCCAATGAAATTGTGCGTTCAATTCTTGTCACTTGACCCAACACTTTTATTAACTCTTCAGATACACCTCTCGATCGAGCTTCATTTTGTAGTCCCTGTATACAAGCAGGAAAATCCATCAATTGATTAGAGGTTTGATCCTTTTTTGGTTTCTCTATTACCGTTTCGGAAAAAACCATTCCAGAAGATAAAATCACAATGAAAGCAGCCAACGGCCTAAATATTAAAGGGATTTTTTTTCGAGCATCTGCCATATTCAATGAGGGCCGCCTAATAAGAATGATTATTAATTTGTAGCTTCGCTGTAATGTTACACAATAGTAAAAAATAAAACGAAAGGAGTTTCACACTATTTGAAATAGTTATTAATGACAAGTTTGCCTATCAACAATAATCATCATGCACAAAAAAAGCCCACGAAGGGGCTTTTAAATTACTTTAGAATTAACAAACTATTTTTTAGCTTGCTTTTCTTCTTCTCTTGCTCCAGCCAAAATCCCCGGCAAAGAATAGTTACCTTCATGGCAAGCATATTCAAAAATCTGCTCTGGCGAACGGTGCATTGGCATTTCACCTTTCCACTTGCTGGTATAAGCATCTTTATCTTCGACACTAAACTGATAAAGAATCTCATCAGGACCAACACGTGTAAAACGCTCGATCACTGTAGCCGTTGGCGGAATGTATAAACGATGACGCGTCGCTGAACGTACACTTTGACCTTTATGGAAGTTCTTTGTTTCTACAACTAATGTATTGCCATCCCAATGACCTACGGAATCACCTAGCCATTGAGGCATACTGTCTGGGCGATGCTTATCTTTTAATCGGATGATACGAGCATCGTGATTCATCTCAACAGTGATCACAACATGATCTGGCGACTGAACAATTTGGTAATGGTTATTGTAAAGAACCGACAACATAGGTGGACCACCAGTAGAACCAAAGCCTACTAGACATCTCTCACCAAGAGCACGAACTTCAGGTCCATCAAACCCAATCTCACTACGGCGTACGGCATATCCGTCTACAAACGCCTTTCTACCTTCTTTTGTATAAGGCACTTGCCCATCTTTTGGCTCAATAATGATCGAGGTTCTATATTCCCCATTAACCTTGGCAATTTTAGTACCAGGATCCATCCAAAATGCGTTGTAACCTCCGACACCGCCTCCACCCGCTTTTGGCGCTGGTGCATTCGGATCCGTTTTTTGAGAATCGCGTTTTTTCATCATCTCAAAAGGGTTATTTTTTTCTAACTTTTCAGCTTCTTCCGTAGGAAGTGCTCGTTGATTCCCCAAAGCTTTTGGTCGCTCAAACGAAGTCATTGTGGCGTTTGTCCAAATACCTTGTAAATCAGGCTGACCAAAACTTGTTTTAGGCACCACATAATCAGCAGAAAATGCAGATAATGACAAGGTCATCGTTAAGGTGCAGGCTGCAGATAGGGTCATTTTTACTAAATGGTTCGGCATTAATTTCGCTCCCAGCAAGGCAACCTATGATGTCGCCAAGTTATCTAATTTATAGCTTTTAATTGATGATCAACTGTGTTTATTAACATTACTTATTATCGAAAATAAGTGATGGGAGGCTAAATGAGTCTGGCACTAGAAGCAAGTTCAAAGCCAGTTAACATCGTTAAGAAATGCTTGGGAATGTCTAGAATACTACCTGAGTGGTATTGATATATTTTGAAGAGCCGTTAATGAAAATCTGTGACTTTTTTACGAGTAGATTTAACAGCTCCACGTTTTGTTTTTGAATCCATACGACGTTGTTTAGCTCCTCGGCTAGGTCGTGTCGCTAAACGGTTTTTTTTAATTTGAGTGCCCTGACGAATAAAGTCTGCCAAACGTTCCGTAGCATTTAGATAGTTTCGTTCTTGGCTGCGCGTCTCCTGAGACTTAAGAACTAAAACACCCTCTTTCGTAACCCGCTGATCGTTCAATCTAAGCAACCTTTCTTTCACCCAAGATGGCAATGAAGATTCACTAATGTTAAATCGCAACTGGATAGCTGTTGCCACTTTATTGACATTCTGACCTCCAGCACCTTGAGAACGAACAGCAGTGACAAAATATTCTGATTCAGCAATAGAAATGTTATCTGTAATAACTAACATAAGAGTCCAGTAGGGAGCGACAAAAACGATTAACTCAGCCGCTCATTCATTTTTTTAATCTCAGCGTTTATTTTGATTCCTTTAAGTTTTGAAGTCTATACATAAGAAATATTTTATTGTGAAAATACCTAAAAATAACGCGAATATGCTCAAAAATAAAAATCCCGTGCTAACCTTAAAGAGTAAGTAGTAATTTCAGTTGTGTTTTTAGGTAACGCCATATTAAATAATATTAGCGAGAAAGCTTTTATGTTCACCGAGCAAGAACTAAAAATAGTCATCGATACGCTGAGCACACGTAAAACTTGGCTTTTAAAATCAGCGAGAGAACAGAGTGACAACGAAAAGGCTCAAAAACACAATATATCTGCACAGTTGTTAGAAGGCGCTCTCGAAAAAATCAATTCTATAGGAAATGTCTCTTCAACAGTAACCAAAGAAGACAGTGAATTAAATTTTTCTAAATTACGGATACTTGTTGCTGATGATGATGCAGATTCAATCTCGTTATTAAAAGATATTCTTGGCGATATAGGTGTCGCAACTATCGATGCAGCCGAAGACGGTATTCAAGCATTAAAAAAAGTATTCCAAGCAAAAAAGCCTTATCATCTCATACTCTGCGATAGAAATATGCCGGGGAAAAATGGAACAGAGGTGCACGACGCTTTAAATGCCGACAACCGCTTTAAAAACTTAGCCTTTATAATGGTCTCTGCAGAATCAGGAGGTAATGAGATAAGATCGGCAATTCAGCAAGGTATCGATGATTTCATTGTAAAACCTATTGACCCAGATATATTAAAAAAGAAAATCACGAAAGTCTTCAATCAACGCTCTTCAAAAAAATAGCAACTATCAACTCCCTTTAAATTAACTTCCTTATTTAACAAGCTAATGGGATTTCAAGAATAAATTCTGCTCCAGAATTTTTATTTGATACTGTCACGGAACCCTTCATAGCTTCCACTAATTGACCAACCAAAGCCAATCCGATTCCCGTCCCTACTGTCTCGCGTGTCAACTCATCTTCACTACGATAAAACAATTCAAAAATTTTCTTCCGTTGGCTTTTCTCAATGCCAGGACCAAAGTCTCTAACAGAGATTAAAGCAACTTGATGATCAACTGAAATAGCCTTACACGAAACCGACAGAATAACCGTCTTCTGGTCTGAATTACGTGAAAACTTAATCGCGTTATCAACGAGATTGATCATTATCTGTAAAAGATAATCAACATCAGCAAGAAGTGACTTTTCTGCTAGATCTGACGCTACTGCGATCTCAAGATTGAATCCCGATCGAGTGACTTGATCATTTAATTTTGATCGAACATTATCAACAAATGAACTAATCGGAATCTCCTTCAGCTTTACATCCCATTCACCCCGATTCATTTTTGCTAATTGCAGTACATTACTGATTAATCTCGAAAGCCTTTCGCTTTCGTCAAAAATATAATGATAATACTCTTTCTTTTTCTCTTCTGTAGCCCAGCCTTCTTTTAAAAGTTCGCCGTACATTCGAATAGAGGTCAATGGCGTTTTTAATTCATGACTGACCGCCGACACAAAATCTTGTTGTTGCTGCACCAAACGTAACTGACGAACACCTAAAAGATACATTAACCAAACACCCAAGCTCAACACCAATCCCATTACTAATGAAGACCACATCACAACTTTAGATCCTGGGCCCGCATCTAAATTATTAACAGAAAAAAGCAATTGCAGATCATTGAATGGATCAATTAAATTAGCTTGCAACAATCTTTCACCGGAGAAGCTTTGAGAATAAGTTTTAATGGCAAGAGAGTCATTAGAGCGCTCATTAGAAAATAAAGATAAAACATTTTTATTATAGGCAACGACTAAATCTGTCTGTTTTGAAAGCTGCGTAGACTGAAATAGAGCACCAATACTCTTTTCAAGAAACCGAGTAGGATCAATTAATATCCCCTGAATAAAACGCTGTTCATTTTTCCACACTTTTCGGTACATCACGAGATGACCACTATCCAACAAATTGACAGCGAAAGGATCAATTTCACTTTCAAAAACAGTAACATTATTTTTTTCTGGCTTATGAGAATCTTCTTCTAAGCGGTTTTGAACTTGTAAACCAGACGACTCTAACAATGCCGGCGCACTAGATACTGAAGAGGATTGAATAACTTCTCTCTCAGCAATCACAGCCTCAAGTTCTGATGTAGACTCTAATGGAGACTGAGTAATCTCATAATTTTTTTCAACACGCGGGGATCGTGCCAAAGAATAATTCTTACTTGAAACATCACTTGCGACAGAATCTGAAGAAAAAGTGTCAACTCCTGGTTTTTTTTCCCCACTAGATCCAGCGTCTTTAGGTAATGTTTTTTTGACGGGCTTCTTTTTTAATGACGCCTGCGAAGGTGCATTTTTTACAAGAGCTTCTTCTAATCGCGTGTCGATAGCCAAGTCTTCTATCTGTTGATATCGCCTTGATTTTACTTTCTGTTCCTTTTTTGTAAACTCACTATTTATCCGTTCTTCAAATGTACGGGCGATATCAGCTCTCTTTTGGGCAGCAACATCGTCATCATCAGATAAAACATCAACGCCATCAGTCTGAGCAACACCTGCTATTAACGATGAATCTAGATGTTCGCGGTTATTACTTTCAGCAACTAGTTGATTTTCTATCAATACTGTTAAAACAGTGTTAAACGTTTTCTCCCTAGAAGAATACTCCGCTTCTGTCACCCCATACTCTAAACCCTGTTCTACAGAATCAGGCAAAATCGGTGACGTTAATAAACCTTGACTGTCTAACTGAAAAAAACCTATGACACCTGGCAATTCAATCGCCGAAGGAAAAGATGACAAAGGTGATGGTGTGAAATAATTAGCCGCTTCATCACCCGCGAGCTTTAAAAAGCGATAATCAGTAAAAGATCGATTCTCTTCTTCAAGCATCCAGCGTTCAATTTGGGAATTTATTCGTTCCGATAACTCTGTAGCATTATTACGTTGCAAATAGAAAGATTCCCATTTCAATTGCCGATAGCTATAAAACGATAAAACTAACGCAGGGATTGCGATAGCCATAAAAAATACGACTAGTACCCAGCGTAATTGCTTTATATTTTTTAACGACGATAACATGAATTTTTTTCCTCGAAACGATCTATGAGCCCCATCGTATTACACTGAATCACTAACGATCAGCTTGTAACCTGCACCGCGAACAGTTAATAAGGCTTCAGGAATTTTGGAATCCTTCTCAATTTTCCTTCGAAGTTTCGCAATATGAATATCAACGGTTCTTGTTTCTATATCCATATCTTTTTGATAACCCCAAATTTTATTCAATAACTCTTCTCTTGATACGGGTCTATCTGAGTATTGAAACAAATATTCCAACACATCCATTTCACGACGAGTGAACGAGATCGTATTTTTGTCGTCAGTTTCTTTTTGACTTCCAGTCTTTTGGGCTGATAAATTTTTAACATCAATAATGATTCCATTAGCCAATACAATTGACGTAGTTTCTTGAACTGAACGGTGTGATCGCTTTAGCACCGCCTGCACACGTAAAACTAATTGTGCGACAGAAAAAGGTTTTGCAACATAATCGTCAGCGCCCAGCGTTAAGCCTTGAATAATATCTTCATCATTTGATTTAGCCGTCAACATAATAATGGGCTGATCTCTATCTTGCTCCCGGATTTTTTTGCAGATTTCAAAGCCATCCATAAAAGGCAACATGACATCCAATAGAATCAAATCATGTTCACCTGTGAGGGCTTGCCGTAATCCATCGCGTCCATCTTCAGCTGTCGCCACCTCATATCCATGATAGATAAAAACATCCACTAAGCCTGATCGAATAGCCACTTCATCTTCAACAATAAGTAGTCTTGGTTTTTCATTCATTATCACATCGCTCTAAAACACATGCTTTACAACTGAAAAATCGGCTTTAAAAGCCATAATGACTCAAGGATAACAATATCTACAGCTATACGCATGTAAACAGTTTGTAAACTTCCCTGCACATTGTTTACAACATCAAGCCTAAAAATCTTTCCTGTCATTTCTTACACTGGCTCCAGCTTATCAATACTCTTTATTCATTTAGGTTTTATTGTTTAAAAAGGAATCATTATGACTACGAAACGGTTTAATTCATTCAGCAAACTATTCCACATAACGAATCGCCCATTAAAAATTGGAGCTAGCGCCTTATTATTGTGTGCCACAATTTTTTCACAATCACTGTTAGCACGTGAAGCTCCACCTTTTTTTGATTCAACGTATACAACCCCTGTCATGCTCGCTGCAAATAAACCCGAAAATCATCACACTCACATGCCACAAATGCCTCGCCCTCTCGTCGAAGTGGTTTTTGTTCTCGATACCACTGGTAGCATGGGTGGATTAATTCAAACCGCGAAAGAAAAAATTTGGTCTATTGCATCTTCAATGTCGTCAGCCAAACCAGCACCTGACATTAAAATTGGTTTAGTGGCCTATAGAGACCGCGGTGATACTTACGTAACAAAAATCACTCCACTTTCAAGTGATTTAGACTCGATCTTCGCTGAACTTATGGACTTTAAAGCCCAAGGTGGCGGTGACGGGCCAGAGAGTGTCAACCAAGGGCTCTATGATGCTGTTGCCAATATTCAATGGAGTAAAAGAAAAAATGCCTACAAAGTTATTTTTTTAGTGGGTGACGCTCCTCCGCACATGGACTACCAAGACGATGTAAAATTTCCTGCAAGTCTAGCCATTGCCAAGCAAAAAAATATCGTCGTGAATACGATTCAATGCGGCAATGATTCACAGACATTGTATAAATGGAAAGAAATCGCTCAACTAGCTCACGGCTCTTATTTTAATGTTGAGCAATCTGGCGGTAGCGTTGTGATGAACACACCTTACGACGATCAATTAGCCAATATTTCACGAAAACTAGAAAGCACTAAAATTTATTACGGAACAGCAGAAGACAAGATCAGGCATAGAGAAAAAAGTGCGGCGAAAGAAAAGTTATATAGCTCTGCCAGCCCTGCGGCACTTGCAAGACGCGCTGAATTCAACTCATCCGACAGCGGTAAGAAAAATGCTTACGGCAAGCAAGAATTATTAGCCGAGATGGAATCAGATGAGGTTTCGTTAGACGAGATCAAAGTAGAATTACTACCAGAGCCTATGCAAGCAATGAGCAAAAAAGAAAGGAAACGATATATTACCGAAAAATCGAAACAACGTGCAGCACTGGAAAAAGAAATGGAGGTCATTAAAGAAAAGCGTGCTGGCTATATTAAAGATAAAATCGAAAAAATGGATGACGACGCTAGAGAAAACTCTCTTGAAGAAAAAATATATTCAGTCGTCAAAGAACAAGGGGCAAAAGTAGGTATTGATTACAGCGAAGATTCTGCGAAGTTTTAACCAATATCTTATCTTAGAATCAAAAAAAGCCAGCAATGATTTTGCTGGCTTTTTTGTAAAACAAACTGCGACTACTCTTATGTATCGCTAAGCAAACAACCAAGGTGCTTCTGACTTACGCTTGGTCTCATAAGCTTCAATATCACCAGCATTTTGTAGTGTTAAACCGATGTCATCCAATCCATTTAACAAACAATGTTTGCGGAACTCATCGACTTCAAACGTAAATTCACTACCTTTCGGTGACGTTATTGTTTGCGCTTCTAAATCAACTGTTAACTGATAACCTTCTGTTTCATACATTTCTGCAAATAACTGATCAACTTGCTCTTCTGTAAGCTCAATCGGCAATAAGCCATTTTTAAAACAGTTATTATAAAAAATATCAGCATAACTTGGCGCTATCACACATCGAAAGCCATAATCTTCCAATGCCCAAGGCGCATGCTCACGGCTTGAACCACAACCAAAGTTTTTCCGCGCCAATAAAACTTCAGCACCTTGATAGCGTTTCTCATTAAGCGGGAAGTCAGGGTTCAATGGACGATGTGAGCTATCTTGATCCGGCTGACCTTCATCCAAATAGCGTAAACCATCAAATAAATTCGGACCAAAGCCAGAACGTTTAATCGACTTTAAAAATTGTTTTGGAATAATTAAATCTGTATCCACATTGGCACGATCCATTGGGCCAACCAAACCGGTCATTGTTGTAAATTTTTTCATAAAAATTACCTGCTAAAATTTTGAGATTAAATTCAATCTATTGAATTTATACTTTACGCGCTACGCACATCCACAAATCGACCCGCGATTGCAGCCGCTGCTGCCATTGCTGGGCTTACTAAATGCGTTCGGCCGCCATAGCCTTGCCGACTTTCAAAGTTTCTATTTGACGTCGACGCGCAATGTTCACCCGGTGCTAATTTATCCGCATTCATGGCAAGACACATTGAGCAGCCTGGCTCACGCCATTCTAGTCCGGCTTCTATAAAAATTTTATCAAGTCCTTCCGCTTCTGCTTGAGCTTTTACTTGTCCGGAACCCGGTACTATTAATGCATATTTAATGGATGACGCTTTTGTTTTTCCTTTCACAACTTCCGCCGCTGCTCTTAAGTCTTCGATTCTCGAATTTGTACAAGAACCAATAAAAACGACATCGATAGGAATATCAGAAATTTTTTGCCCCGCAGTTAATCCCATATATTTTAAAGCGCTTTTAATGCTTTCTTTTTTTGTTGGATCATTTTCATCATCAGGATTAGGAACAATTGCATTCACTGACACAACCATTTCTGGTGACGTTCCCCAGCTCACTTGTGGCTCAATGTCTTCTCCCCGCAATTCAACAACAGTGTCAAATTTTGCGTCTGCATCACTGTGTAAATTATTCCATTCTGTTACTGCTTTTTCCCAGTGCTCATCTTTTGGTGAAAACAATCGGCCTTTTACGTAATCAATCGTTTTATCATCAACTGCAACCATTCCCGCACGAGCACCGGCTTCGATTGCCATGTTGCAAACCGTCATGCGCCCTTCCATCGACATATCGCGAAAAACTTCACCCGCAAATTCCATTGCGTGCCCCGTTCCACCAGCTGTTCCAATTTTTCCGATAATAGCTAACACAACATCTTTTGCTGTCACGCCCTTCGATAATTTTCCGTCCACTTTGACCAACATGTTTTTCATTTTCTTAGTGACCAAGCATTGCGTCGCTAAAACATGTTCGACTTCTGATGTGCCGATACCATGAGCCAACGCGCCTAATGCGCCATTTGTCGCCGTATGAGAATCACCGCACACAATTGTCATACCCGGTAAACATGCGCCACTTTCTGGCCCAACGACATGGACAATACCTTGGCGGCTATCGTTGATTTTGAATTCTTGAATTCCAAACTCATCACAATTGTCATCGAGGGTTTGTACTTGAATTTTCGATACAGGATCAGCAATTCCCGCAACACCAGATTGTCTCTCAATCGTCGTGGTAGGAACGTTATGATCAGGCGTTGCTAGATTCGCTCCAACTCGCCAAGGCTTTCGATTGGCAAGACGCAAACCTTCAAAGGCCTGCGGCGACGTCACTTCATGAATAATGTGCCGATCGATATAGATCAATGCAGAGCCATCATCGCGCTGCGTCACTAAATGTGTATCCCATAATTTGTCGTATAACGTCTTGCCTGCCATGCGAGCCTCTTTATTGCTGATTTGTATGAGTTGTTTCGTATCGTTTATTGATATGTCTGTCTTTTGTCTCTCTTTTGCAGATAGGTGGAGAATAGCTCTCACACAAAAATAACACAAATTCATATTTTTAATAATTTGCATTCCAGAAAGGAATAGATAAACTACTTAAATGGACACCCAAAACCTACAAGCCTTTGTACACGTTGCTGAGACAAACTCATTCTCTCTCGCTGCAGAACGACTATTCATTACTCAACCTGCCGTAAGTAAGCGAATATCAGCACTAGAAGAACAATTAGACACTCGATTATTTGATCGAATAAATCGTTCGGTAAGACTCACTGAAGCGGGACGAGTTTTACTGCCAAGAGCACTCGATATCTTACAAACTGTCAAAACCGCACGACAACAATTAGCCGATTTATCTGGCGAGGTATCCGGTCCACTACGTTTAGCGACAAGCCATCACGTCGGCCTGCATCGTCTGCCCAGCTTGTTGCGGCAATACAGCGTAGATTTTCCCAAGGTAGAATTAGATATGACGTTTTTAGGCTCAGAAAAAGCCTACACCGAAATATTACAGGGACATTGCGAATTGGCCATCGTGACGCTTGCACCGGAGCTAGCACCACACAGAGACAGCAACATAAAATCGATTTCCGTTTGGAACGATCCACTGGTATTTGTCGCGTCACCTTCACATCCTTTATCACAACAGGAACAAGTATCCCTAAAAGATTTGTCGCAGTCCCCTGCTATCTTGCCAGAATTAACTACACACACGACTTTCATCGTAAAAAAATTATTCGATGAAAAAAATCTGCCGCTAGAATTAAAAATGGCAACCAATTTTCTAGAGACATTAAAGATGATGGTTTCGATCAACCTTGGTTGGAGCCTTCTACCAAAAACGTTACTCGATGACGATATCAAAGTACTGAATGTGACAGGCGTCAAACTTTCACGAGAGCTGGGTGTGATCTATCACCGCAACCGAAGCTTAAGCAATGCCGCTCAAGCCTTTATTCGCTCGCTCAATCTAAAAATTGACATCTGAATTTATAAAATTAGTACCATCGAGAGTTAAGCTAAGTCGATAGTTAATCTAATTCATTTTTTGATACATTGTTTGAAATAAAAATGTTTAGCCTCAGCTTTTGATATTTAAAGTAAATAAGCCATACTCATTAAGACGCCGCCCCTAAGCTAGGGACTAAATAGAATGGTCAATGTGACTGACGTCATATGATAAAAATTAGAGCGCCATTTCAAAGCGACTAACGTAAAGTTAACCGAAATTTAAAACTAAAGAGAGCAATACAATGAAAAAATCATTAACCATGCTTGGCCTTGCTGGCCTTTTAACTGCAGCTCCATTGGTATCAGCTGATACTATTTTAGGAATCTACGCAGGTGCCGGCGTTTGGAAAACTGATTTTTCCGGAGACATTGGTGATACCGGCCAACTTAGTGCCGATCTTGAAGATTTGGGCTTGAGCGACGAACAAAATACTTTTTACTATGTCGCTCTTGAGCACCCAGTTCCTATCATCCCAAACATTCGCATACAGGTGAATGATATCAACTTATCTGAAAGCTCAACGCTAACACAAAGTTTTGTCCTCGACGGTACAACGTATAGCGTATCAGATGATGTCACTTCTGATTTTGATCTTAGCCATACCGACGCCACTCTTTATTATGAAATTTTAGATAACTGGATCACAGCAGATTTAGGTTTAACGATTCGAAAATTTGACGGCTCACTTCATGTCAGTAGTACTTCTTCAGGCTCCGTGACACAAACCATCGACGAAACAATTCCAATGGCTTATCTAAAAGGCCAAGTTGATTTACCGTTTACTGGTTTTTACGTGACTGCTATTGGTAATTTTATTAGCTACGATGGCAATACTTTGAAGGAACTTCAAGCAGGCGTTGGATATCTCTCTGATGGCTGGGTTTTAGATATGGGTTTTGAAGTTGGGCTCAAAAGCATGAAATTAGAATTAGATGACGTCAGCGACATTGATGCAAACATAGATCTTTCTGGAGCCTACGCTTCGTTTAATTTACATTTTTAATGGTGGATATAATCATCCAAAATTAAATAATTTTTATTTATAGTTTTATAGAATCCAAAAACCGCAACCAGTAATGGTCGCGGTTTTTAAATAATCAACACAACATAAGCTCGCATTAATAATAGAAATTGATCTAGTCAAATAAGCCGTATAAATACGAACAAATGTTTACGCTGTATTCTGCTGCTCCTAACAAAAGAAACATTTTACAATTCCCAGCAACATCAATGCTAATTATCTTGAGCATTACGACTAATAATTTAGTTTGACGTCGATAAAAAGCCGTAATTATAAATACACTACGAAATACACCTTTTTCATTTAGCATTGATCATTAAATTGTTTCACTTCACAAAAACAAATAGAAATATCTCTTGAAAAAACTCACCAATAAAAATTTACTACTCAGTAAAGTCCTGGTAAAAAATCTTAAACAGTGAGCTTTTTAATTATCTCCACTCATTTATGTTAAAGCCATCACCGAATTTGTATGGCCTGCTAGCTATAATCCTCCCCTAATTTCTTCTTAGACCATTCCATTTTTCACTATTATAAAAAATTGAGGGTTGTTCCGTGCGTTTTCCTTATATCAAATTACTAAGCTGCCTTGTCTCCAGCGCTGTTATGTTATTTCCAATAACAGGACTAACCCAAACACTACCAAACGTTAACTATTCTGCTGCTCAAGAGGGAGACTTACTAAAACATGCCGCTCCGGAAATGGGACGATTAGCCATCATAGAAACCCTAGGTGATTATGTTATTACCGTACCCGAAGTCCCATCGAGCCCTGCGGGTAGCGACTTTATTATTCGTGCGTGGGATATCAGCAACCCAAGCAACCCTGTTGAAGTAGCCCGCTTTGGTCGGACGACTCATCCATTTAATGCTCACGGGCTGATCAAGCGTGAAAATGAAATTCTAATTAATCCCTATATAAGGAATTCCGATTCCCCTAATCGTGCGCCATCTAATAACGCGATTCGCTTAAATGCTGATGGATCACTCGTTATGGCACCGTGGAGTGGTATTGACGGCAATCCCGAAAAGGGCGGCATGATGCGACCTTGGTCTGCCAGAGTTTGGTGGAGTTATGGAGTTGTTGAAGGGCTAGCTTCTCTGCAACTTGATGGGCAGCAAACAGCACAATGGGATCACCTAGGAACGACAGGCGTTATTGGCATGCCAATTTTTATGGGCAACATAATGCTGTATGCATCGGATCAATCATTAACGGGGGTAGCTGCCTACGATATTTCTGACCCCTCTAATCCACGTTTGCTCGATGTACTAAAAATGCCAGATACGCATCCAACCCTTCTTTATGATGTGTGGGATTCTACGCAAAGGAAGATAGTAAAAAAAGCACCCGTTTATGGACTTGGCGGATACTGGGCCGAAGTGTCTGGCAATTATTTAGTTTTTGCTCGTCGCGGAGAAAACCCAGGTATTCAAGTTGTCGATTTTTCTGATCCTTCCAACTTAAAATTGCAATGTGATTTTTTTGTTAAAGATCCGAAGCACGCAGCCAACGGCACGCCCATGCCTCAACACTCTGATCCTATGTATGTTAACTTTCAAGACAAATTTGTTTTTGCCGGTATGCACAAAGTCAATATTGAGACCTGCGAGCAAGATATCTTTCTCGATGAATTTGGCCAAAATAGTGATGGCTCGCAACATTATGTCGATACTAGCCAATACGCTCGCCCGATAGGCAATCTAGTAGTAACCGGCGGAGCCAATGCTAAATGGTGGTGGCCAACAGGCAAAAACGGTGCTGGGATGGGAATTTGGATCCACGATAGCCAGCGTGATACCAATCCTCCCTATGTTTCTTACCATATTCCAAAACCAAACCAAACCAATTACCCCGTGATGGCTCCGCTAAGCTTCACTATCCCCGAAACCTTGCGTTCAAAAACAATCGTCGCAGGCCAAACTATTCGACTAATGAAAATCAATAACGGCGGAGGTGAAGTCGCCATTGATTATGTCTTATCGCACACGGGTATGCTGACAGTTAATCCGTTACAAGACCTTGAAGCGAATACGACCTACGAAATGCAATTCTTGAGCGGAATTAAGGATGCAGCCAATAACACGATGCAACCCTACTCATTTCGCTTTTCAACAGGCGCTACAGTGGCAGGCGGCAACAATCCTCCACCACCGCCTCCTCCCCCAGTAAACCAGCCTCCTGTCATCGTAGATGTGGATCGTCCAAGCGGATCAATTGTGTTGGGTGATACTGCAACACTAACAGTTAATGCAAGTGACGCTGATGGAGATACTTTGGAGTATCGTTCTCGCCTAGGCAACGCGCCATATGGCAACTGGACAGCGAACAATCAATTCAATATTGCGTTCAACAACCTAGGAAGTAATGCAGTCACCATTCAGGTACGTGATAGCAGTGGCGATACCGCAACTCAAGCGGAAACGTTTTCCGTTGTCACGAACACTTCATTAGTCGCTCAGGATCTAACAAGTTCGCAAATCGCTTACGATGATACAAATGGAGTTATCTGGACGGTTAATCCCGATAACGACACGATTACAAAAATCAATGCAGCAACTCAACAAGTTGTCGGTGAATATGCCGTCGGTGAAGATCCTCGCGCTATTGCAATAGATAACAGCGGCAACATTTGGGTCACGCTGCACTCTGGCGATGTCATCGAAGTCTTGGATAGCAACGGGCAAAACATTGGCTTTGTCGATACCGGTTATGGCAGTTCGCCATTTGGTATTGTGATGCATCCTTCAAAAAATGAAGCTTATGTCAGTCTGTATGGTAGCGGTGAAGTCGTTCGTATCAACACCCAAACTCGCCAAGAAAATGGTCGTATACCATTAGCACCAACAGCAAGAGCACTTGCTTTATCAAACGATGGAAACACATTACTCGTTACGCGATTTATCTCCGGAGAGAATTGGGGCGAAGTCTGGCAAGTGAATACGAACCAGTGGACACTTAGCCGCACTATTCCTTTACATAAACATTTACAAAATGATTCGCTAGAAAACGGACGTGGTATTCCAAACTATGTTTCCAGCGTCATCATTAATAAAAATTCAACGCGAGCCTATGTTGTCGGTAAAAAAGACAACGTTGATCGAGGTCTACTGAATAACGGTGAAGACTTAGACGATGACAATACAGTTCGTACTTTTGCTAGCGTTATTGATTTAAGCAGCGGCAATGAATTAACCGCACAGCAATTTGACTTCGATAATGCAGACTCGCCTGCAGCATTAACTTTCTCGCCGACGGGAAACCATTTATTTGTGGCGATGCAAGGACGTAATGAAGTGTTTGCCTTACGAGTGAACGACGACGGCTTAACACTTGATGCACAGTTCGCAGTGGGACTTGCTCCACAAGCTGTTTATATGGATGCCAATAGCAATAAGCTGTACGCCAAAAACTTTATGGGTCGTTCATTAAGTGCAATTGATGTTACGGGCTTTATTAGTAGCGGTAGTATTAATCCTGCGATTGTTTCAATTGACACTGTGAGTAATGAAAAATTAACGCCCTCCGTTTTAACAGGTAAACAATTATTCTATAACGCAGTGGTCGGTGTTCAAAATGGCTCGCAATTTAATGGCAAAATGAGCGCTGAAGGTTATCTAAGTTGTGCTACTTGTCATAGCGATGGCGGTCAAGATGGTCGCACGTATGATTTCACCGGTCGTGGTGAAGGACTACGAAACAACATTTCGTTAAAAGGTCGCTCAGGAACGCGTTTTGGTAACGTTCACTGGACAGGTAATTTTGATGAGACTCACGATTTCGAAAATGATATTCGCCTACGTTTTCTTGGTTCCGGTTTTTTAACTGATGACGATTTCAATGCGACGCGTGATCCACTCGGCGCACCGAAAGCAGGATTAAGCCAAGAGCTCGATAACCTTGCAGCCTACGTAGACAGTCTTGGAAAAGAGTCATTACCCAAAAGCCCTTATAGAAATAACAATGGCACATTAACAACGGCTGCTTCTCGTGGCGCTGCACTGTTTGAACAACAAGGCTGTGTGGATTGTCACCGAGGAAAAGCGTTTACGGATGGTATTCGCCATGATGTTGGTACTTATCGAGAATATTCTGGACAACGACTGGGTGCTGCATTTGAAGGAGTCAAAACGCCTTCTCTTCTAGGATTATTTGAAACGGCGCCTTATTTACACGACGGCTCTGCTGTTGATATTGCCGATGTATTTTTGGCAGCAGGTGGAACTGTGTACCAAGCTGAAGATGCGAACCACAATGGCGTACTCGTCCCAGCCGACCCAAGCTATTCTTATTTTCGTCATGGCGCAGCGGTAAGGCTCAGTAACTCGGAAAAAATCACGATAAACCATTCTATGCCTAGCGCAGGTAAAGGGCTGGTTTCTTTCCGGTATGCTTCAACCGGTGGTGGTGCATCCATCAAGGTTTCTGGAACTTCCGCTGAAAATAGTCCGCTATTACTAACATCACTTCCTCAGCAGAACGGGTTGGATATTCATTTTAGAGAAATGAAGGTAGAACTGGATATGTCTGCTGGCAACGACTCCATCTCGCTCGAAGTTGCTGGTGGGCCGAACGCGACTGTTGTCATCGACGACATCACCATCACCGACCCCGCACAATTTACTACTGCCGATTCCCATACACGTGCCAGTAAATTAAATGTTGCGGAGCAAAATGATTTAGTTTCATTTTTGCAACAAATTGATAGCAACAGTGCACCTGAGGATGATGAAGCTATAGTGCTAGGTCCTATCGAGAACAGTGATGATGACAATACAGGTGACGGAGATACTGGCAGTACTGAACCTGAGCCTGAAACTGAAACTGAAACTGAAACTGAAGATGTTATCGAACCAGAACCTGAAAATGACGAGGTCGATTCAAGTGGTGGTGGTGCTATGGGTTTACTAATTTTCCTCGCATTAGGAATGGGTTTAATTAGACGACGTTTATTGCGTCGCTAGTTTTTCAACTTTAGCGTCACAACCGTTCAACTCAGATTATTTACGTTGAGATTTTAGGGAAGCTTCGGCTTCCCTTTTTTATATTAGCAATCTTTACTTGTGCCGTTACTGACGACATCACTGGTAACACCTGAGCCCCTGCAGTATGCTGTGAGTCACCTCCAACGCTATTTTAAATCCTCAAGAATCAACGTGCCTATTATCCCAACCTCATCCAGTTTACAAAAATCCATTATCCCCTTAATGCTCGCGATAACATGTCTCGCACTAGCGGCAGCAAATCAACACCTCGATTCCGTCCTCGCATTTGATAGAACTGCTATAGAGCAGGGAGAGTGGTGGCGAATAATTACTGCGAATTTTTTACAACTGAATTGGAAACACCTTGCTCTCAATTTAGCAGGAATAATTGGCATCTGGTTTATATTTTGGGGTGAGTTCACGAAACGTTGGGAATTATTATTTTTATTGATTTCAGTAATCAGCACCACTGCCCTACTCTTTTTTTTAAGCCCGAACGTAAAACACTACGTTGGCTTATCAGGTGCTCTGCACGGTATATTTATAGCTTTTTGTATTGCTTCTATACGCCAACACAGTACATTATCCGCCATAGGCATTATTGGTATCAGTATAAAATTACTGAACGAACAATTTCTTTCCTCCAACTCGCTTATAGAACAGTTCATTGAAAGCTCTGTCATCATCGACTCACATTTATGGGGAGCATTTGGCGGATTTATTGCCGGCGGGATATATCTATTCACTTCTATTAACTCCAGCGATGATCATTAACACGTATGATTTTTACAATCTAATTACAGTAGTAGTAATAAAAACAGTTCAATATTGAATGCCGACATAAAAAAACCGCAACCAGTACTGATTGCGGTTTTTTTATTAAACTATTTAAAATTAAAAGCTAAGTATGCGCTGGTATTACAGGGATGGTCGGTTTCACATCGTGGTTTTGCCCACGATGTCGTAACAAATGGTCCAGCAACGTAATCGCCATCATTGCTTCTGCGATAGGTGTTGCTCGAATACCAACACATGGATCATGACGACCTTTAGTCACCACTTCAATCGGGTTGCCATTACTGTCAATACTATTTCCTGGTAAGCGTAAACTTGACGTTGGTTTTAACGCTATACTCGCCACTATATCCTGGCCTGTAGAAATTCCACCTAAAACGCCGCCGGCTTGATTACTGGTAAAACCGTTTTTCGTAATTTCGTCGCGATGCTCCGTTCCTTTTTGTTCTATACAATCAAAGCCCGCTCCAATTTCTACGCCTTTCACTGCATTGATACTCATCAAACCATGAGCTAACTCTGCATCTAAACGATCGAAAACAGGTTCTCCTAATCCCACAGGCATGCCTGTCGCAACAACAGAAATTTTTGCGCCTATAGAATTACCTTCTTTCGATAATTCCGACATATAGGTTTCCATCTCTGTCACTTTTGTTTTGTCCGGACAGAAAAAAGGATTGTTTGGAATTTCATCCCAGTCAAAATTCTTTTCTTCAATTTTTATTGGACCAAGTTGCGAAAGGTAGCCTCTCACTTCAACACCACACGTTTCGCGTAAATATTTTTTAGCAACGGCTCCCGCCGCAACTCGCATTGCAGTTTCGCGCGCAGAAGAACGGCCGCCTCCGCGATAATCACGAATGCCATATTTATGTTGATAAGTATAATCTGCATGGGCAGGTCGAAAGGTATCTTTAATATTACCGTAATCTTTTGATCTCTGATCTGTATTTTCAATGATCATTCCGATCGGTGTTCCCGTTGTTTTACCTTCGAACACACCCGATAAAATTTTGACCGTATCCGATTCTCGCCGCTGTGTTGTAAAACGAGATTGACCTGGCTTACGTCGGTCTAAATCAATTTGAATATCTTCTTCGTTCAACTCCATTCCAGGAGGGCAACCATCAATAATGCAACCTAATGCAATACCATGGCTTTCACCAAAGGTTGTGACGGTAAATAATTTGCCGATTGTATTTCCAGCCATAGTGCTCTCTGCTTTCTATTTGTTATCTGCTATCTGTATATTTTTGGTCTGCTATCAATGTAACTTTAGGTAAATCGTAACTTTAGGTAAATCGTAGCTTCGGGTAAATCGTGTCGCGCAGTATACCATTATCTTGGATAATCAAAATTAAAGAGATTCTGAAATGAAGCTACTCAAACGCCTCACCATACTCAAACAATTCTCTCGCAGTCATAACAAATACGCCATGACCGCCATTTTCAAACTCGATCCAAGTGAAAGGTACAGTCGGAAACGCCTTCTCAAGCGCTTCGCCACTATTGCCAACTTCTACAATAATGCAGCCAGTACTCGATAAATAACTGGGAGCTTCCCGTAAAAAGCGGCGACAAAAGTCTAAACCATCATCTCCGCTTCCTAAAGCAATCTCCGGCTCTGCATGAAATTCCGCCGGCATATTCGCTAAATCTTCGAGATCAACGTAAGGCGGATTGCATAAAATTAAATCGTACTCCTTACCTTTAACGCCCGAAAACATATCACCTTCAACACAGTGCACTCGATCTAACAGATCATGAGCTAAAATATTATGCTCAGCGACCACCAAGGCCGCTCGCGAGATATCACTCAAGTCAACGTTAGATTCAGGAAACGCCTTTGCCGCCGCAATCCCAATACAACCCGAACCAGTACACAAATCTAAAATGGTTTTGGGGCTCCCCAACAACCAAGGCGAAAATTGCTGTTGAATTAATTCTCCTAATGGAGAACGAGGTACGAGAACATCGGTATTGACCGAAAACTCTAAACCGGCAAAATACGCCTTACCGGTTAAATAAGGCGCCGGAATTCTTTCATCAATCCGTCGTTCAAATAAAGAAATCATCTCTTCAACTTGCAGATCGTCAAGCATTAAGCTTAAAGCTGACTGATCGACAGACATCGGCAACTTTAAGACATGTAGTGCGAGATAAACCGCTTCATCCCAAGGGTTATCCGTCCCATGCCCAAAATAAATATCAGCAGCTTCAAACGCATCAGCCCCCGCATTTAACATATCCTCTAGATGTATATTTTTGTTTTCAGCCGTCTTCTTAGGCCAGTCATAGCGTGTGGTCATTGATTTTGTCGTTTTGGCAGAGAAAAGAAATTTATAATAATGAGAGGGATTATATCTTGATAATGGGTTTGAATAGCATAGCTATGATAAAATTCTAAAACTTGCGCGTTCTTGAGTTATAAAATCATTTGATACAAAACTAACTAGCCGCACACAATTCAATACCCAATATCGGTACAGGTAGCCAACATGAAAGAAGAATACACCAACATAATTAAAGCCATTGGTGAAAATATTGACCGACCCGGCCTCAAAGATACACCTAAGCGTGCGGCAGAGGCGATGAAGTTCTTGACCAAAGGTTACGGGCAAACACTGGAAGAAGTTGTCAACGGCGCTTTATTCCCTTCTGATTCTAGTGAAATGGTGCTGGTAAAAAATATCGAATTGTATTCTTTGTGCGAACATCATCTATTGCCATTCATCGGTAAAGCACACGTTGCTTATATTCCAAATGGTAAAGTTTTAGGCCTGTCTAAAATCGCACGTATTGTTGATATGTATGCGAGGCGATTACAAATTCAAGAACAATTAACCACCGAGATTGCGCAAACCATTCAAGATGTCACCGGCTCGATGGGAGTTGGCGTCATTATTGAAGCCAAACATATGTGCATGATGATGCGTGGCGTCGAAAAACAAAACTCATCAATGACAACATCGGCCATGCTGGGCGGATTTAGGAATAATCCTGCAACACGTACTGAATTTTTATCACTTTTAGATTAATTTTTTAATTAATAAAAATTTAAATGAATATAGAGCCATATTTAAACAAATTAGATAGCGAGCTTTTAAGCTTATTACTTTTAGCTGATCCTAAAGAAGAGTCTGTTAAACAATATGTTAATTCTTCTGAAATATTTGTAGCTAGTTCCGGACAGAAAAAGATTGGTATGGCGGTGTTATCAATAAATAACAATGATTATGAGCTAAAAAACATTGCAGTTCATCCCAAGTATCAAAAGAAAGGTATTGCTAAAAAATTAATTGGTACTGTAAAAAGCAGAGCAAAAGAATTAGGTGCTCAAACATTAATCGTAGGTACTGGAAATTCGAGTTTTGATCAACTGGCACTTTACCAAAAATGTGGTTTTAAAATCTCGACTGTAAAACCTAACTTCTTTGCTACTTATGAACCACCAATCTATGAAAATGGAATTCAGTGTATAGACATGATCGTTTTAAAGGCCGAACTATAAACAAACCAATCTAAATAAAAAACTGATTAAAAACATCCGCCACTTTGTCCGCTGGCTCTTCCATATGTAAATGGTGACTGCCAGCCATTCTCTCTACTTCTACATGAGGGTATTTTGCAACCGCTTTCTCGAGACCTTCTTTTAATCGTGGAATGCCATCTTCCGCAATAATTAGTTTTGCTCGTGCGGTAATTCGCTCAATAAATGCATGGCAATGTTCTTCTGACAATTTAAATCCAGAAGCAATTTTTAATTGCGGGTCGCTACTCCACGTCAAACCACCATCCACTTCTTTTAACCCTCGCCCAGTGAGCATTTTTGCCGCGTCATGACTTAACGGAATTTCACTACGCTGCCGAACCATTATCGCGGTTTCTTCATCAGGATAATGAGCAAAACCACGATGTCGATTACGTTTTGTTTCAATAATTGATCGGGCCAATTGCTGAGGAGATTCTTCAGCTGAAACAGAGCCCGGCCGAAAACCATCGATTAATCCTAGATGCGTAATTCTTTCAGGAAATGTTCCCGCTGCTAACGTACTAATAATTGCCCCACGAGAATGCCCTAGCAAACCAAAATTCTGCCAACCCATTTGATCAGCCACTTCAAAAACATCCGCTACATCTTGCCAAATAAGATACGGACTTCCCTTTGCACGGTGACTGCTTTTACCATGCCCCGCACAGTCTAGCGCAATCAAATGAATATTTTTTAAGCGCGGTGCGATGCGGTCAAAGCTCGCGCTATTATCTAGCCAACCATGTAACGCAATGACAGGACGATTACCCGGCACACCCCATTCTTGTCCTGCAACAACTAAATCATCTATATCAAAACTAACTTCTTCTGACACCATAAATTATTCTCTCAAACAAATTCAATTTTTTGTGTGTTATTTTATCCAACGCAACGTGCCACAGCCTGCCGCAAATACATCTGTTTTTATGTAAGCCAACGCTGCTGTACTCATTCGATAAAAACCAACAGGCTGACCAACCATTTGACTAACTAAATCACCCACCAAAGGCTGATGACTCACCAAAATAACATTCTCGATATTTTCTTTTTGTAAAAAATCTAACACCTCAGACACTTTTCCATCTGGCGTAATTATTGGCAATGTTGTCATTGGAATATCAGGTAGAAGCTCATGAACAATGGCGGCCGTTTGTTGCGCACGAACATACGGACTCACGAAAATATGTTGTACACTTTTTAGCTTCGTTAGCTTTTTCTCAACAATAGATCGAACCTCATTTCCCCCATGATCCGTCAATTGCCTCTCTTCATCAGTGGGAGCAGAATATTCAGCTTCACCATGACGCAAAACAAATAATTTCATCTTGTCCTCTTTATATTCTACTTATGTCGTTTTACTCTGCTGTACTGATTCCAAAATAAGCTTTATGGATTTTTATCAAGAACTACTCAAAAATTATAATCACTTAACATTACATGCCATTCTTATTCTTTCTGCAGGAACGCTCAACTGTTCCAACAAGTATTTTTTAAATGACTCTTCGTATGCTTGTTCCGCAATGGCTTTTTCCATACAAATTAACCACGCATCACGCTCTTTCACCCCAACCGATAAGTGTCTGTGAGCCAATGGAATAATAATTTCTCCATAAAACTCAGAATATATTTTTGGTCCGCCTAACCAACCCGATAAAAAATAAGTCAGTTTTTTTCGTGATTCAGATAAATCACTAGAGTGCATACTTCTAATTTTTTTAGCTTCATCAAATTCACTCATATTATCGTAAAACTGATTCACTAAATCAGTAATACCGGATAATTCGCCTGCCATCTTATAGGAGCAGTCCCCTACTCCAAATTCACAATGTGTTGTAGTCATAATTTTCTCGGGTTGTGTACGAACTGCTTTCATTCGTTTAATTCGGCTTAATCTATCATTTTAGCCCTTCAATTTCACGTTGATATAATCCTCTAAGTTCTTATTTCACTGACATATATTTTGATGGACTGAACTTTGATGTGCTGAGCAGGGAGAAAAAACGAACAAATACAGTATAATCTGAGTATTAACAAATAGAGATCACCTACTAAGATATGAATCAAAGAGCATTTAAATTTATGCAAGAAAAAAAAATAGTAGCAGGTATTAGCATTGTCGCCATTGGACTAGGCTTATTGATAGGTGTGTTTATCCTAAACCAATCAGAAAAGGCAAGCGTAGCCAGTTCACAACCTCCCGAAACTCAGTCTCCTAAAGGCAGTCTTTTAGAATCAGAGAATTTCAATGAGATATCAGAAAGTACTGATATCTTTCCAGCTCTACAACAAACACAACAACGCGTTAAAAAAGCGCAATTGGCTTTAACGAATGCCGAGCTTGAACTCACCTATTTAGAAACAGAGCTTGCAGAAGCCGAACAATACATTGAAGGCCTAGAACGTTTAGGTGAAAATCCTGCAGAATATGCGGAAGAAGGCATGCTTTTATTGCGGCCAATCATTGAAAAATATGAAGAAAAACTTGCTATCGCTGAAGCTGCCGAAGATGAATTAACAGAAGCTACAGAGCTGTTAGATAGCTATTAAATTTTTAGTCTCTAGATTAGTAACAATTAAAAAAATACATTAGAGAGGTGATGACTAAATAATTTGATGCATGTCCGATTCGATCGAACACACACCAAATATTTCACTTATAAAATAATGTTAAAGCTCTCAAGCTATTCAGGACAAGGCGCAAACTGACGCGTCGCTGTTGATCCTCTTGAAAAACCACAACCAAACAGTGGCGCAGCAACATTTTCAGGATCGAGAATATCATCACCCTTCGGTCTCACACCGTCTTCAACCCAAGTTACTAGATCATCAAACGTTTCAACAAGCTCTTCTTGTGAAAATTCACAATGACCCACAGCACGAGTAGCACGACTGACCAGATTGTGTGAGCGTCGTTGTTTTTTCGCTTCGCGTGCGTAAATTTGCTCCATTGAAAATGGTACAAATAAATCACCGGTTGTATGAATCGATATCACAGGAATATCAATTCTTCCCGTAATAATTGGAACACGACTAACACGTAAAAACTGTTTTGGATTCACATTACGATCACGCTTTACGCGTAAAATCGACTGGTTTAGCGCAAGCTCGTCAGCAGATAAATCGGGGTCACCATCAAGCTGAAAAATATCTCGTCGGTTATCTAAAACACTACCAGATAAAATTCCCGTTACAGTTCCATCCCCACCACTAAAACCAAATAATAATTGCTGAAAGAAAGGAAAGGCAAAATCAGCTAAAGGCCTATCACCACCCGTAATTTGAGTAGTAAACGCACGCAGCTTATCTCCTTGAGCATTAGGAATCGCTGCAGAACCATTAGACCCAAGCAGATCTAATGGATTCTCGTAAAGACCAAAAATAGTTGGCAAAAAGATGCGATCGAAATAATCTTCAGGAGCTGGAAATTCAGATTGCACATCCGCCAAGGCTTCGGCCGCCAAAGAAAAATTACCAAAATAATGGAACAACTCTTCATCGCCCATCACACCACAATGCGGTGCCGCACCATCATATTTAACGCCACCGGATAATTTCCCGAGAAGTTTTGTAATTCTCTTACAAAATCTACCGCGCCGACCTTCAGGACAAGCGACATTAGGAAATTGCTCTATCGCGGCACCAATTACATGACCGCCCATGGAAAAACCAGTGATATAAGTCCGAGTAGGTTTACCGTAATTTTTAATAAAATGGCGAACCAAGCTGTTAGTGCTTTCAACGCCTGAGCGTACATCGTAAAAATTTGCTGAATAACTGGATGCTAGCCATGCATAACCGCGAGCAAGATAATAAGCACGCAATGGCGGACTATCTACAGTTAGCTCTTCACCTTCCCCACGAAAGCCATGGGTGTACACGACAAGATCACCATTCCATGCATCAGGGATTTCAATCCGATAGCCTGCTCCAGCATCAACGCCCCAATGCCGTTGTGAAGGAATACCAGGAATTGGGTCAAAAGGAAGTTTGTTCTCATCTACAAAAAATTCACGGCTGTCTTGAATTGTTTCAGCTTCACGATGTTTAAATGCTAAAGCAGTAGATGCTACAGTTGAAAGGATGGCGCCAATGACACAACTTGCTACAAGTGTTTTTAAGCTCATTCTAATACTCCTAATATTTATTATTATTTATAGGGTTCAGTGAGTATTGAATGCTTAACTAGGCAGCGTCAATCGTTTATGAAAATAAATTGATATTTATTAGAAAATTTACAAATGGCCATACAGTCGCAAGATAAAAAGAACTCACATTTAGAAAAATGAGAAATATAATATATTCGATCAGCTAGTCTTATAGATAACTATAAGTGATGACTGCCAACAGCACTTAAAACACCTTCTTTGTTAAAGCCCTCAAAACGCCGATAACCAACATAGATCAATGGATAGCCTGAAGACTCAAGCAATTTATAATTACGCCCCGCTTCAGACTCTTTTTCTACATCCCACTCTTTGAAATCGATACCCTCGCTAAGAAAATATTCTCGCGCAGCTTTGCAATGAGGACACCAAGCAGCCCCATACATAACAATACGTGGGCCTCCGTTTTCGTCAAAATGAGTTTTTATAACTTTGCGAATAGATGGGCTCAAAACCTCAAGGCCATAAATCTCTGCTAAAGCTTCCCGATACCGATCACGATGAAATCCAAGAACTCGCCTTTCGCCAACATAGAGCTGCGGCATTTGAGTACCACTTTTGAATGACTCTATTTTTTTACGGGCTGCTTCACTTGTATCTACAACTAACTTTTCAAACTCTACTTTTTTATTAATTAATAATTTTTCCGCATCCTCGCAAGGCGCGCCACATTGCGTAAAGGTAAAGAACAAAACCTTTGCCTTCCCATCAGCATCAAAAGCCCCTTCAGGCTGATCCATTTTTTGATAAGCGAAATACCCCACAAAAGATAAAACAATAATTATTAATAAGTTTTTCACAGCAACTCCTTATTGATTAAATCCCTATTCCAGAAAAACGACATACCAAACAAGATAAATTTAAGATAGATTTTATACCTGCGTTAATTCTGTTGGACTTGGTAAGAAACACTTTTTAACTTAGTAATTGCTTTATCTGCATGAGCAATTAAATCTTTATTTTTCAATTTTCCTCGAAGAAGTTTAAGATCTGGAATAGAATCGATACGATCACTTACAGAAAAAGATCTAAGCATTGTGACCATAGCACTCACGAGAGTTTTATCTTTACTTTCATGATTTTTATTTAAAGCAGCTATGTAAATTTTGGACATCTCAGGAGTCAACATTTTTTGAGTATGGATAGCTCTTGCAGCAAGACGGATGGCATTAGGATCACCAGACTGAAGTGACTGATTAAGCTCTGCAATGGAATCAGTTTCAGCAAGTAATTTATACAGTGCCTGATTAGCCTTTGCTTTCAACCCATTATCAGTAAATAAAGTTGCAGCCCGGTGTAAAGTATCCAAATATTTCGGGTCTTTTGTACCACCTAAATTGCGGCACATTAAAATTAAATTTTTCGTCCATTTTTTATCGAAGTTTAAAATGTTTTTTTGGATAATTTTTTCCATAGTATCTAAAGTAGATTTTGATAAGACATAATGCTTGTGAACTGCACGTAAAAAAACCTTGGAAGGCTTTGGGTCTTTCGAAGTTAACATCTTCTCTATTTCTAGATCATTAGAATAATCCTCTAATAAATTGACCCCATCAAGCTTTAGCGTATTTAAAAAATACCAAGTATTTCCAGGGTAGCTTCTCTTACCACGGAGTTTGTTATTAAAGTTAATTCGAACCCGATCCTGCCAAACAAGTACCAAGACACCTACGATACCCGTTCTTCCACGCTTAAAACCAATATCTAGGCTAGATGGAAAACCTAACCGATTATAAACTTCTTCCATTGTAGCCAATTGCTTCAGCTCATTTTCGACGTCGACACGTGTTTGCTCATTCCAATTAGAAGTTCGTGAGCTGAGCCTCGCCTTTTCTAGCAACTTATGTCGAACAGTTAAAAAATCATCGCTTGTTGCAACAAAGGGTTCTTCATTTAGACTGTCACTATCTACTGTTCGCATCGTAAGCCTCACAAGGTCATTCAGCTCATACGATTTGTTTGCATCGAGGATAGACTGTAATAAATTTTGATATCGATTGGAATCTCGCTTTTCTAAAAGCCCCAAAAGAACGCCATATTCTCTAATGTTAACCGCAGACTTATTAATTCGAATAGATAATAATTGCGCTGCAAAGTCTGCAATTTCCTGACTACAATTATCTTCTGTCAACCGACGCTCTAGCTCATACGCTTCTGAATAATCATGCCTAACTAAAGACAGCTTTAAAGTATGATCGATCACTTCTTGCTTTGTAAAACCAAAGACCCCTGAAGATATAAAAATCAAAGTAAGGGCTAACATCCAAACCTTTTTCATATTGATTCTCCTGTTTCAACTTTCATATTTATAAAATCGCGCCATGCGTTGAATGACTTCCAATTTTTATTAAGGTCGGCTTTAGCTTTCTCAGTATATTTCTTTAGGACTTCACATCGGTATTTATAGATAACATGACAAATGAAGTTATCTACAAATCAAACTACTCTGGTAATTATAGTGAAACACCTGGTGGTGGTTACCACAAAACTTGGGCTAACATCATGAATAAGACTGCCGACAAACTTATGGAAGACATGATTTTTGATGAAGACCTTACTGAGGCCCTCCAAGAATATTTAGATCGATAAATTATAAATTTCTACAGAACTAAAGCCGATCTTCTCTCTGATTTTGGCTTTAGTTTAAACTCGATTAAAATACGACCTAAAAAGACAGCGTAACCTTTCCTCTTTTAAATTTTTTTAAACAACCAAAAACTGTACTCAACCCCCACTATATTCAACATCATGCCCTTGTTCACCGAGCATTAATAATTTCATCACTTCACTGATAGCTTGCCCTTCAAATAAAACCGCATACAAACCAGAAACTAATGGCATGTATACGCCTAACTCCTCGGCTTTTTGTTTTACGAGTTTTACTGTGTTTACCCCCTCAACGGCTTGCCCTATCTCTTCCATTGCTTCTGGAATAGTTTTTCCTTTTCCGACGGCGTAGCCTAAACGGTAGTTTCGACTTAAATCAGATGTACAAGTGAGAATCAAATCGCCCACACCGGATAAACCTAAAAAGGTCATAGGGTTTGCACCGAGTTTTGTAGCGATGCGCCCCATTTCGGCCAAGCTCCTAGTGAGCAACATTGCAGTGCTGTTATGACCGACACCTAATGCATTGGCTAAACCAGCCATGATGGCGTACATGTTTTTTAGAGCGCCGCCAAGTTCTACACCATAGCGATCTTCATTGACGTAAACGCGAAAAGTATCTGAACTTAATATTTGAGGGATTAACTCGGTGACGCTTTTATCTTCGCTAGCGATGACGGTACCAGTTAATTGTTTTTGAATAATTTCTTTTGCGAAGTTGGGGCCGCTAAGCACGCCTATCCTAACTTTTTCTAACTCTTGTTCGAGAATCTGACTCATTAATGTGAAGCCTTCTTCTTCGATGCCTTTCGTGGTGCTAATCACTATCGAGTTAGGTTTAACTAATGGCGCCACTTTTTTTGCGATTTCACGAAATGACGTACTCGGTACACTGATAAAAATAATATCGCTTTTACCAACAGCTTCATTAAAATTACTGGTGACCATTAGGTTATGATTGAATTTATAACCAGGAAGGTATTCTGAATTCTCTCTTTTTTCTTGAGCTTCTGCTGCTCGCCCTATATCGCGCATCCAGAGATAGGTTTTGAAATCATTGGTGGCGATAATATTCGCTATTGCCGTTCCAAAACTTCCGCCACCTAAAACGGCTATTGTATTTATTTTTGTCATTTTTTGGTTATCCTTTAGCGTGGATAGTTAATGTATCGCGCGAATGATTTTCATCATAAATTTTTATCGGCATATTAAAACCATCAGTTTAGAACTTTAGCTTGATGCTTTTATTTCAAACTGAAAACCTATTTAGCCGTAGAAGTAATATAGCCAAGAATAAACCGTCACACATTTAAACGCAAAAGGCCAAGCAATGCTTGGCCTTTTTGTTACTTGTCGCATTTAGTTACTTAATTCCAATAGCAACTTGTTCAATCGGTTGACATAAGCGCCAGGGTCTTCTAATTGCCCCCCTTCTGCTAAGCTAGCCTGATCAAATAATACTTGCGTTAAATCTGCAAAGCGATCTTCATCCTGCTCTTGATCCAGTTTTTTCACTAATGGGTGCTCTGGGTTTAATTCAAATGCAGGTTTAGTTGGCGGTAACGCTTGACCTGCCGCCTCCATCATTTTGCGCATTTGTGCACCCATATCATTCTCACCAACGGCCAGACAAGACGGAGACGTTGTTAAACGATGCGTTAATCGAACCGACTCTACTTTATCAGTTAGTACTTTTTGAGTTCGCTCTAGCAGCCCCTCTAGCTCTTTTTCAACTTCTTCTTGTTTCTTTTTATCTTCTTCGTTATCGAGACCGCCAAGATCGAGTGCGCCTTTTGCGACATCTTGGAAGGCCTTTCCGTCGAACTCAGTTAAACTTCCAATCATCCACTCATCAACACGATCGTACATGATAATGGCTTCAATACCTTTTTTACGGAAGACTTCTAGATGCGGACTATTTTTTGCTGTATTGAAACTATCCGCTGCCACATAATAGATTTTATCTTGACCGTCTTTCATGCGCGAGACGTAATCTTCTAGCGACTGATCTTGATCGGCTTTATCGGTATGCGTTGTAGAGAAACGTAATAATTTTGCTATTTTTTCTTTGTTGCCAAAGTCTTCTGCTGGCCCTTCTTTTAAGACTTGCCCGAATTCTTTCCAAAAACTTGCGTATTTTTCAGCATCATTTTTCGCTAACTTAGCCAACATATCCAATACACGTTTTGTTAATGCAGATCGCATTGAGTCAATATTAGGATCTTTTTGCAAAATTTCACGAGAAACGTTCAACGACAAATCGTTAGAATCAACCACACCTTTAATAAAACGAAGATACAACGGAAGGAACTGCTCTGCGTCATCCATAATAAATGTACGCTGAACATAAAGTTTTAAACCTCTTGCACCATCACGATTATATAAATCAAACGGTGCTCTCTCTGGCAAATACAACAAGCTCGTGTAATCTAATTTGCCTTCGACACGGTTATGTCCCCACGTTAATGGGTCTGTAAAATCATGAGAGATGTGTTTGTAAAACTCGATGTATTCTTCATCTTTTATTTCTGTTCTCGAACGTGTCCACAATGCTGTTGCTGAATTGATAGTTTCATCTTCGGGTTCTGCATCCGCTTTAGGTTCTTCACCTTCTGGCGTTGGCATTGGTTGCTTTTCCATGATGATAGGCATGGAAATATGATCGGAATATTTTTTAATGATCGAACGTAATCGCCAACTATCAGCAAATTCTAATTCATCTTTTTTTAGATGCAGGACAACTTTTGTTCCGCGCGTTTCTTTCTCAATATTTTCAATGGTGAATTCTGCATCGCCTTCGCTTTCCCAATGCACACCTTCCGATTTATCAACGCCTGCTCGACGCGTAAAGACTTCCACTTTGTCAGCAACGATAAATGCAGAATAAAAGCCTACACCAAACTGGCCAATTAAATGTGAATCTTTTTTCTCATCTCCGGTGAGCTTTTGTAGAAATTCTGATGTGCCTGATTTTGCAATAGTGCCAAGATGAGAGATAACTTCATCTCGAGACATACCAATACCATTATCTGTGATGGTGACTGTTTTTGCTTCTTTATCAAAATCAATCCTGATGTTTAAATCAGGATCATTTTCGTAAAGCTCGCCATTGGACAACGCTTCAAATCGCAATTTATCAGCCGCATCAGATGCGTTAGAAACTAGCTCACGTAAAAAGATTTCTTTGTTGGAGTAAAGTGAGTGAATCATTAGATGTAATAATTGCTTGGCCTCGGTTTCAAATCCCCGAGTTTCTTTTAAAGCTTCTGCAGCCATTGGTTTCTCCTAAGCGTACTTTAATATAGTTGAATAAAAAATATGAGCAGAAGATATTAAACCTTCCGCATCCCTTACCCTAGTAAGAAGAAGCAAGGATTCTGAATACGTCATTTGTAGTTTGGGGCTTAAGCGGTAAATTCAAGGCGTGAAGTAAGAAATGTCAATGAAATACACATCTATTTGTTGGCTAATCGAGCAAATAGTGTGCTCTTGCTGTTGCCATAAGGATAGCTGGGTCTTTTTGCCAAATTTGGACACCAAGATTTGCCATTTTTCTACCTTGCCGAACCATATCGCATGAGGCGTAGGTATCTTCGAATCGACAAGCACGAATGTAGTCAACAGAGAAATTGACGACCTTAGGGACCTTGGGCTGTCCTTCTGCAAGCTTTTTGATGTCCCACTCCATCAGCAGATAAATAACAGCTGCCAGCTCCATAAAACCAGCAACAGCTCCCCCGTGAATAGCCGGTAATGTTGGATTGCCTATATTGGTTTTTCTTGGTGGAAGCTTAAAAATCAACTTCCCATCCTGCATCAATGCTTCGATTCCTAAAAATTTTGCGTAAGGAATCGCCTCGATAACAACTTGCGCATCATGATCTTTTCTTGCTTTGCCATAGGCTTTTAAAAAATGAAATTGATCCATGGATTCATCGCCGTTTTTATCTAGGTCCATTTTTGTTTGGCCGTTATTATTCTGACTTTCAATAATGATTCACCACTATTTTATTTTCTTACTGTCGCAATTCAGGATTTTTATGAGCTTCATCCATGTTTTGGACACTGGTATCGAGAATCGTATGTTGAATTGGCGTGAAATTAATAAGCGCTCGAACTATAGGACGATCTCGATACTCATCTTGAAAAATAATTCCGCGAGTAAATATAACGGAAGGTGTGCTCCGATAAACTTGCGCCTCAGCTCTTAAAGATTTATCAGGAGCCGCCATCCCCATATGATCCATCCGCAAATCCAATGTAGGACAAAAAGCAATTTTTTCAAGCGATGTCGCTGCAGCAATTGCACAACAAGTATCAAGTAAGGCGCTCATTACGCCGTTTGCCATAATTCGCGTATCAGGGTTACCCACAAACATTTCGTTGTAAGGAATTTCCAACTCTGCTCTGCCCTTTTCAAAAACAGGGTTTTGAAGTTGCAAAGCACTAAAGTGACTATCAGGAGACTCTTCCATGCGATGTTTGAAAAATTCAGCAAAACTTTCAAGCGGTGTCTTCATTATTTTTTACCGTATTTTTTCTGTTTATTGATATCCTTTTATCTTTCATCCTGTTCTTCTAAACAACCTATATTTTTTGTATCCAGGCTGGATCAGGCTTTTTCGCCTGCTGGTACAACATTTGGTATTGCTGAATGATCTTTAACGCCATCAGGCTCACGCATATTAATAAACGGCTTTTCGACAAACACATGAGTAAAAGAGGCAAAAATCGTTGTGAGTAATAACGTCCAAAAGAAAATTAAAAACACTTGATACGTGTGCACCTCTGCAATCATCTCTCTATCTGTAGTCCAAAATGTTAATACGGCTGCTATAACAATAAATGGAAAATGGAATAAATAGATCGGAAAAATCAGTTGCGCAAACGGATGCCATATCTTCCATGACAAAAACCAATCTACCCACCGAGCGATGCCTACCCCGCATAATGCCATTAACAAGAGTAACGACAAACCAGCACTGTAGACGTATCTGTCAGCCACCAAAAACCAAAAATTTAGTGTCTCATTGTAGTTTTCGTAAAACGGATGATATTTGTTTTCCATCGGCAAACATAAAGAGCCAACAATCATCACAATTCCCAACACTACCAAGAATGTATTTAATGCCATATGGCGCTGAAAAAAAGTTTTTAACGCATCACTATGATAATAGTACAAATACGCGACAAGCATTCCTAAAAAGAATGTGCCAACTCGAACATCAATGTCGTAATACAGCTTATTGGCAAGATGCGAACCAAATTCACCATCATAAATAATTTGATAGAACGGCGTTTGGTAGATTACTGGGTCACTCGCGACTATGTAGTATCGCCAAGCAAAAGAAGCTAGGCATAGCGCAATTAAATAAGGAATACGCCATTTAGCACTTAGGGCGTACATGAACAACACCAAAAACGGCAACATAAAATAATAATGAATTTGCACGTCGAGAGACCAACCCACGGGGATTACGTGTCGTTCACCCGGAATATAGTTACTCATAAAAATAAGATTGGACCAAAGATGCCCGATATTATCTTTATCGGTTGGCAAATAAATTAATAATGCGATGGCGAATAAGGGCATGATTCGCATGAGTCGACGCTTATAAAAACGCATCACTTGTAAGTCGCCAGTACGGTCGTACTCGCGATAAAAGGTATAGCTAACTAGCAATCCACACATTACGAATAGAGGATCAGAACCCTGACTTTGCCATAACCATCCTAAATACCGAGGAAGGCTGGTAATAAACTCGTCGACTCGCCCAACATTGTCATCAAATAAAACAACGATGCCAAATAGCACATGGAACATTACCATCAATAAAACGGTGATGGCTCTAGCGCCATCGAGCGTTGCGTAACGTTCATGAGAACGAATAAAAACATCATGCAAATCAGCTTTTACATTGATTGCACTTTTATAACGGGACCAAAACGAAGAAGACATAACAACCCACACAACTCTATACATTCTTTACAACTAAGCGTCCGGAAATATAAACGCTCACATGATTTGACACTCAACATTAATGAGTATTCGTACATTTAAAAATAATTAGGTGAAAACTGACTATTTCTTTTCATCACATTACCAAACTCACTGAGCTTTAACATTATGCCCCACAAAACAAGACTTAAGCGGGAATGTAAAATAAAACCTATACGTGAAATTACTATGAGGATATAACGCATTAATGAATTATTTCTGTGAATTCTGACCCATGAAAAGAAGGCGGCAATCATGGCACTAGCGAGCAAATTGGTCAAATAAGCTATAGCGCCACTGTCTCACTGCAACGACTAGGGTGGTTCCAAATTTTTTATCCATATCCAAATCTGTATCCCCTTTAGCTAGCTCATTAAATTCTTGCATTAATCGCTGCATTTTCTCTTGAACGGCTTCGTTCTTATTACTAGATAACAGGCCATTCACGACGATTAATTGTTCTGTCTGCCGATCAAAGCTCGACGTAAAGAAGTCCCCTGCCACCTTCTCTAAAAAAAATTGCTGAATTGGACCATTTGATAGCCAAGAAAAATTCCGAGATACACGCAATTTAATACGATTATTAGGAAGTAGCTCGATCAACTTAAGCCGATCTAACCTCGCAAGCTTTTGTATCAATTCAGTTTTTGAGATTTCATACTGGGATAAGAGTTCATCAAACGTATAGCCATTGATCACACAGACAGCCACGATCAGAAGTAACGAATCTTCAGCGATTTCGAGTTCTTGCTCGATAGACAACTGGTCCATCCGCTTTTGATCACTTTCCATTTTTGAAACTAACTGCCCAAAATCTATGGCAAGAAACTGACATAGGCTCTCGACCCGTTGTAAGGTAAAATTCTGCTCTGAAAACAATCGCTTAACTGATGCTTCACTAAGAGATAAAACCTGAGCGGCATCAGCATAGGTCTTTCCTTGCGATTTGAGCTCTCGTTTGATCGTATCGACTAGCGCTTGAGTTTGGTTAATAGCCATAAAAAGTACCCTAAAAAGAACCAAGCAACCCTAAAATGGCTATCTTAGTGTCATCAAAAAGAACCAAAACGCCAACAAGTATCGAATATTAATACTTGTAAGTAAGTATATCGAGACAAAACTTTAAAAAGTTGCTGATAACAATACAAAAAGACACACTTAGGACCACCTTGGCTAACTAATTATTATTTTTTGGTCATTCGCAACTAACTCACCAACATCTTTGGTATCAATGACCAAACGTTAAGGATTAACATGCAAAAGCTCTATAAATTTGCCGGCGCTCTGCCCTTCTTTACCGCCGTATTCCTCAATGCCTTTGTCGACTTAGGCCACAAAATCGTTATCCAAAATACAATTTTCAAAGTTTATGATGGCAACACACAAGTTATTTTAACTGCCATTATTAATGGCCTCATTCTCCTTCCTTTCATTCTTCTATTCAGCCCCGCTGGTTTTGTCTCAGACAAGCACCCTAAAAGCCGAGTCATGCAAATTGCGGCATGGGCTGCGGTTGTACTGACCTCGTTAATTACTGTCAGTTACTACATGGGATGGTTTTGGATTGCCTTTGCGATGACTTTTTTACTCGCTGTGCAATCAACTTTTTACTCGCCCGCAAAATATGGCTACATAAAAAGCATGTTTGGCAAAAACCGCTTGCCCGAAGCGAACGGCATTGTCCAAGCAATTTCTATCATTGCAATCTTATCCGGTACATTCGCTTTTTCCTCACTATTTGAACTCTGGTTCCCAACAGGATCATTAGATACTAACGCTATCGTCAAAACGATTGCGCCGATTGGCTGGCTATTAATTGCGACAAGTATTATTGAAGTCATCATGATGTATCGCATTCCTACGCTCGAAGAAAAAAATGAAAGTGATGTCTTTAATTACAAAGATTTTTTTACTGCAAAAATGGCGAAAGATAATTTAAAACCATTGGCTGAACGAGAAGTCATTCGTCTCTCCATTATTGGTCTCGCTATGTTTTGGTCCATTGGACAAGTGATGTTGGCTGTGTTTCCCGCTTTTGCAAAAGAAACATTATCGATAACAAACACTGTCGTTATTCAAGGCATTATTGCAGCCAGCGGAATTGGTATTGCGTTTGGCGCTTATGTTGCTGGTAAAGCCTCTAAAAACCATATTGAAACGGGTTTAGTTCCAATTGGTGCTGCTGGTATCGCAATTGGTTTATGGTTGATTCCAAATATGGCAAGCCCGACGGCACATGCTTTAAATTATTTTTTCATCGGCACGATGGGTGGACTATTCATTGTTCCATTAAACTCGTTAATTCAATTTCATGCCGGCGAACATGAACTCGGTAAAATTTTAGCAGCCAATAACTGGGTTCAAAATATTGGCATGCTGACCTTTTTGATTTTAACCGCGCTTGCAGCAACGTTAGGCTTTAAAAGTGTTTACATGCTTTATTTGATTGCCATTTTTGCCGTTGTAGGTGGTTTGTATACCGTTTATAAATTACCGCAAAGTTTATTACGCTTGCTATTCAGCTATGTTCTGAGTAGTCGCTATAAAATTAATGTACAAGGATTAAAAAACATTCCTGCAGAAGGCGGTGTTTTATTTTTGGGCAACCATATTAGTTGGATCGATTGGGCCATTGTTCAAATTGCATGTCCTCGTCCTATTCGCTTTGTTATGCTCGCGTCAATTTACGAACGTTGGTATTTGCGCTGGTTTTTAAAAGCGGTTGGCTGTATTCCCATTGCTCAAGGCGCGAGTAGTAAAGATTCTTTAGATAAAGTGGGCGAATTATTAAATCGTGGGGAAGTAGTCTGTTTGTTTCCTGAAGGAGCAATCAGCCGCACAGGACATTTAGGTACTTTTCGAACCGGTTATCAGCGCGCCTGTGAGATAGCCAATGATGATGTGGTGATTCTACCCTTTTATTTACGAGGATTATGGGGCAGTCAATGGTCTCGCTCTTCTGATTGGTTAAAGCGAAATAGCTCCAAAGGATTGCAACGTGATTTAATTATTGCCTTTGGTTCTCCATTATCAAAAGACACGGGTGCCGATGTATTGAAACGCCGTGTATTTGATTTATCTATCCAGTCTTGGGAAACCTATGTCAATGAATTGCCCACGCTAGGAGATGCTTGGTTACGCAGCATTAAAAAGAATGAAACAAACTTTGCTATCGCAGAAGCAACCGGTGCTCCTCTTTCCCCTAGGCGATTATTAACGGCGACTCTTCCCTTTGCGCGTCGCATACGCTCATACAGCCCAGAAAAAAATATTGGTATTTTATTGCCGACCAGTATTGGCGGAGCCATTGCCAACATGGGTGTTTTGCTCAGCGGAAAAACACTCGTTAACTTAAATTATTCCGCCAGTAAAAAAGCAATGTCTTCTGCTATAAATCAAGCAGAAATACAAACGATCTATACGTCAAAATTATTTATTCAAAAATTAGAACAACGTGGAATTAATTTTTCTGAATGTTTTGAAGATATCAGCATTATTTTTCTCGAAGATTTAAAAGAACAAATATCTAGACCAGAGTTGATTTTTTATTGGCTGACAACTTGGCTTCCCAGCCCATTATTAAAATTTTTCTTTTCTCATAGTCATAATGCGGATGATACTGCAGCGATTATGTTTTCAAGCGGAAGTGAAGGAACACCCAAAGGCATCTGCCTGAGCCATCGAAATATTATGGCGAACTTAAAGCAAATATCTGACGTTTTAAACACTGAAAGCACTGATGTGGTGATGGCCTCTCTCCCACTCTTCCATGCCTTTGGCTTAACCGTCACACAATTTATGCCGTTGATTGAAGGTTTGCCGATGGTTTGTCATCCAGACCCGACTGATCCATTAGGTATTGCAAAGTCAGTGGCAAAATATCAAGCGACTATACTTTGCGGCACTTCAACATTCTTACGATTATTTGTTCGTAACAATAAAGTTCACCCACTTATGCTGAACAGTTTACGTGTCGTTGTCGCAGGAGCAGAAAAATTACGTGACGATGTTCATGAACAATTCAAATTAAAATTCCATCACGATATTTTAGAAGGCTACGGCGCCACAGAAACAACACCTGTTGCTAGTGTCAATTTACCTGACGCCCTCGATATGAATTGGTGGCAAATTCAAAAAGGCGGCAAAGCCGGTACTGTCGGCATGGCATTACCAGGAAGCAGCTTTAAAATTGTAAATCCCGAAACATTTGAAGAATTACATTCTGGTGAATCGGGTATGGTTTTAATTGGCGGCTCTCAGGTAATGAAAGGCTACTTAAATGATCCCGACAAAACCGACGATGTAATCAAAACCATTGATGGAACCCGCTGGTACATTACGGGTGACAAAGGTTTTTTAGATGAAGATGGTTATCTCACCATCGTTGATCGCTATTCTCGTTTTGCAAAAATTGCAGGAGAGATGATTAGCTTAGGATTAGTCGAAGAGCAAGTTCGTAAAGGTTGCGACTTAGAAGATTTGGAAGTCGTCGCCGTCAGCATTCCCGATGAAAGAAAAGGAGAAAAAATTGTGTTGCTAGCCGATCAAGAGCTAAACCCTCAAAAGGTCGTTGCGACAATGCGACAGCACGATTGTAATCCGATATCGATTCCTGATACTTGGTACACCGTAGATCAGCTACCAAAACTGGGGTCAGGCAAAACAGATTTTACTTTAGCGAAACATTTAGCTTTAGAACTTTCAAAATAAATTCACACTTCATGATTTCCAGTATTTGATCAGTAAAGCTTTCTTGCGAATGGTTCAAATCATAAGAAAGCTTTTTGTATGCATGCCAAGTAAAGCCATTCCAAATACCTCTTCCAATATAATCGATTAAGATATTCACCATATCTAAAGGTTATTTGCTTCACTCTCCCATTTTTCTTAATATAGCGCCTTGGCCAAAAAGGCCATATTTCCTGTATCTCATTGATTTACTTAGTATTTTACACGCTAGCAGCTTTTGATCGCACTCATTTGAACATGACTTAGTCCGGTAAATAGCCGCTTTTTAGTACATAAGTACTAGTGTGTTTTTTAATTTTTAGACAAATGTAGTTAGGCGTTTACAAACGCATCAAGTCACTACACAAAAAAGGTATAACCAACCTGAATCTAAAAACATAAATACAGTAAATTGATAGAGACATCAGACAAGTAATCGGGTTGAAAAATTAAAAGAGAGTAATCTACTGATTGGCATCTCAACCAGTAGAATCACCAAAAATTAGTTGGCTGGTGCTATCCCACCAAATAAAGCCACTTTCATTAATTGGAGAACAGCGGCAATTCATCAGCGTGCCCATAAGGCATAATGATAAAACATCCTGTGCAGACAACGTCCTAAAAATTCCTCTCACTTTCTTAAGTGAAAATGAAACACGTGAATAATTAAATTAATTAATTTTTGCGTAAGGATTTTATACCTCACAGATTTGCCAATGGCTCATAAATTGCGTGACGAATTATGACTGTAATTGCTATACCAAAAGAACTACAAGCAAACGAACAACGCACACCCATGTCGCCTGCAACTGTTAAAAAGTTAGTACGTGCTGGTGCAACTGTTCATGTTGAAACGGGAGCAGGAATCCTCAGCGGATACTCTGATCATGACTTTGTTGAGGCTGGTGGCGACATCATTGCTGACAGAGATACATTATTACAAGACGCTGATATTGTTGTTCGCATCCAAAAACCTGCTATCGAAGAAGTAGGCAAACTAAAATCTGGCTCCGTCCATATTAGCTTCCTTGACCCCTTCAACGAAAAAGATTTGGTAAAAGCATTTCAGGAAAAAAATATTTCCGCCATTAGTATGGAGATGATTCCTAGAACAACACGTTCTCAAAAAATGGATGCACTTAGCTCACAAGCAAATTTGGCCGGCTACGTAATGGTCATGATGGCTGCTAATGCTTTGAATAGAATCTTCCCAATGATGATGACACCTGCTGGGACATTAAAGCCTGCAAAAGTTTTCATCATTGGTGCTGGCGTTGCCGGCCTACAAGCGATTGCAACTGCTAAGCGCCTTGGCGCAAAAGTAACAGCGTTTGATACACGTGATGTTGTAGCCGAACAAGTCGAATCTCTCGGTGGTAAGTTCTTAAAAATTGATCTTGGTGAAACCGGTCAAACAAAAGACGGGTATGCAAATGCATTAACACCAGAGCAAATGGAATTACAAAAAGCTGGTCAAAAAGCTGAAATTGCTGAATCCGATGTGGTCATTACCACGGCGCAATTATTTGGCCGCAAGCCTCCTGTACTTGTTACAAAAGATATGGTTGCAGGAATGAAACCTGGTAGCGTTATTGTCGACATGGCGGCCGAATCTGGCGGTAATGTCGAAGGTACAGTTGCTGGTGAAACAGTTGATGTAAATGGCGTTCTTATAATTGGTGATGGTAACTGGCCAAGTAAAGTTTCTCGCGATGCGACAGAAATGTACTCTAATAATTTACACAATTTAATTGGCGACTTCTGGAACGAAGAAGAAAAAGTCATGACTCTAGATTTTAACGACGACATTTTGCAAGGCGCTGTGATTACACATGGCGGTAGCATCGTTAACGAAACCATTAAAAATCACTACGCTCAAGGAGAGAAATAATGGATATTATTTACCAAGCTTTCATTTTAATCCTGTCAGTGTTTTTAGGTTTTGAATTGATTCGCCGTGTACCAGCAACATTGCACACTCCTTTAATGTCTGGGGCGAATGCAATCTCGGGTATTACTTTAGTCGGTGCATTAGCTGCTGCTGGTGCCACTCAAGATCCAACGCTTGCAAAATATTTAGGTACTGGTGCTGTAGCACTCGCCACAATCAACGTTGTGGGCGGATACATGGTAACGGACCGTATGCTAGCAATGTTTAAAAAGAAAAAGGCAGGTAACAAGTAATGGATATGATAATTAATTTTTCTTACGTTGTTGCCACTGTACTTTTTATCTTTGGCCTAAAACTGTTAGGACATCCCGACACAGCCCGCAGAGGTAACTTGTTATCATCTATCGGCATGTTGCTAGCTGTCAGCGTTGCACTTTTCGATAAAAACATTATCGATTTCCAATGGATTATCGGTGGATTAATCGTTGGTGCTGCTATCGGTTTCTTTGCAGCACGTATGATTGCAATGACATCGATGCCTGAATTGGTAGCAATCTTTAACGGTTTTGGTGGTCTTGCTAGTTTGCTGGTCGGCTGGGCAGCATTTCAAGTTGATGCCAGCGGTTTTGTTCTGACCACTATTTATCTTTCAATTCTAATTGGTGGTTTAACGTTTACCGGTTCGATTTTAGCTTGGGGAAAACTCAGCGAAAAGATTACTGGTCGTCCTGTTCAATTTCCAGGTCAACGAGTTGTTAACGGCTTATTAGTGCTGGGTATTATCGCTTGCGGCGTAATGTTCGTTATCGAGCCAGAAAATACCAACTGGCTGTATATCGCGATTGGACTGTCAGGTTTATTAGGCATCCTAGCAGTACTACCAATCGGTGGCGCAGATATGCCTGTTGTTATTTCTTTGCTAAATAGCTACTCAGGCCTAGCGGCTTGTGCGGCAGGTTTTGCTATTAACAACAACATTTTGATTGTTGCCGGCTCATTGGTTGGTGCAAGCGGAATCATTCTTACTAATATCATGTGTAAAGCAATGAACCGTTCTCTATCAAATGTACTCTTTTCTGGATTTGGAAAAGTGGGTAAAGCGGCAGAAAAAATTGAAGGCGAAATCAAAGCACTTTCAGCAGACGATGCCTACTATGTACTCGAAGCTGCAACGAGTGTTCTTGTTGTTCCTGGTTATGGTATGGCAGTTGCGCAAGCACAGCATGCTGTAAAAGAACTGCAAGAATTACTTGAAGATAATGGTGCAGATGTCACTTATGGTATTCACCCCGTTGCTGGTCGTATGCCTGGGCACATGAATGTTCTTCTAGCCGAAGCTGATGTTCCTTATGACCTACTCCTTGAAATGGATGAAGTGAATCCACGCATGGAAACTTACGACGTTGCTATCGTTATTGGTGCAAACGACGTGGTAAACCCAGCAGCAAGAGAAATGGAAGGCAGTCCAATCTACGGTATGCCTGTCATTAACGTAGACCAAGCTCGAACGGTATTCGTTTTAAAACGTTCTATGGCTTCTGGTTTTGCGGGTGTTGATAATCCACTTTTCTTCAAAGATAACACTCGTATGATTTTTGGTGATGCGAAAGAAACAATGAATAATTTAGTAAGAGCATTTGGTGATTCTTAATCTCATCTAACGTTTACATTATTCTGAAAACAAAAAAGCCCGAGCATAACTATGGTCGGGCTTTTTTGTTTCTGATCACAAAATAAAAATCAGTGCTCTATAAAAATCAAAAACCTTTTATCTGTGTAATATCAAATGGCGTTAATTGATACACATAATAATTTAACCAATTCGCAAACAATAAATTACCGTGGCTTTTCCAGGTAACAATCGGCTCTAGAGTTGGGTCATCATTGGGGAAATAATTTTCCGGTACTTTTGGATTCAACCCCGCGGCAATATCTCGCTCATACTCATCCTTTAAACATTGTGGTTCGTATTCTGAATGACCAATAATAAAAACTTGTCGACCATCTTTTCTCGCCAACAAAAAAGCGCCCACATCATTAGAGGTTGCTACTAAATCTAAATCTGGATGAGATTGAATTTTTTCAGCGTCAATTTCAGCATAACGAGAATGAGGCGCATTAAAAGCATCATCAAAACCACGAACCATTGGCGACAATGGGTTGCTTAAATAATGAGGAAAGACACCAGAAACTTTTTCATCCAACACATGTTTATTAATACCATACTGATGATACATAGCCGCTTGAACGGACCAACATAAAAATAATGTTGAGGTCACATGAGATTTGCTCCAATCCATCACCTCTTTCATCTCTTTCCAAAAAGTAACTTCTTCAAAGGGAACAGCACCCAATGGCGCTCCGGTAATAATCATCCCATCGTAAAATTCATTTTTTACATCTTCAAAACTTTTATAGAATTTCTCCATATGTTGAATAGACGTATGTTTAGATGGTTTATCGTGAATCCGCATTAAATCCACATCCACTTGCAGCGGAGTATTCGACAACATACGCATGATATGAATTTCTGTTTCAATTTTTTTCGGCATTAAATTCAGCAACAAAACACGCAACGGACGAATATCCTGATGCTCCGCTTCCGTACTAGACATCACAAATACATTTTCCCGCTTTAAAACATCTGCGGCAGGCAAATCATTCGGTAATCGAATAGGCATCTGTGTGACTCCTCTAATAACAATTAATCAAAACGGTAAAACAATAATATGAAATTGCAGGCATAAAAAAACCTGCTTGCGTTATTTAGTCAACAAATACGCTAAGCAGGTTCTGAAAAATCTCTTCATCTGTTTAGCTGTACTTATAAAGCGCCCGCAATCTGATACAAATCGGCGCTAGCGGATAATTCTATCCCTTACGAACTAAGCATGCAATGCGTAATGGCACCGAAATTTTTACCACGTGATTGTTTTAGCTAACTTACCAGTCTGTAAAATTATGGAAATACCCTCCAGATGAAGCAACGAAACGTACAGCCTCTGCTAAACTTAGAATGATCTATGTCTTAGTGAACACTCTAAATGACGGCTTTTAACTCAAAAATAAAATTACCCCCCACCGGTTTTCAACACCTAACAGGTTTAATGCCATATAGTATATTTTTCTACCTTTTTCTTTTGACTACCTCCATATCATTGCATAGTCACAGCGAGACGCCTCCGTCTATATATGTAGAGCATGAAGATACAATAGATGTTAGCTATTCAATGCGTATATTCACTGGTAGTGATCACAGCTGGGAGTCGCTATCGCAACGTACTATCTCAGAAGGCAGATTAAACAAGGGCGGTTTTTTTAATGCTGATGAATTTGGAGTACCACTATGGGTAAGACTTGATATTACAACTGGCCAACTTGACCCTCTTGATAAATGGCTGCTTAGTCTAGGAAATGGCTTTGGAGGCGATATGGTTTTATATCTTATCGCCGATGGTCAGCTTATTCAAAAAACAATATTATCAAGTACAGGTACATTTTCTGAAAGGCCGCATCCAAATCGACTTGTTCATTTTCCATTAGAATTACCTTCAAACCAGAATCTTCAATTACTACTTCATATTGATTCCGTCAGCATTCCATTTTTTATCCCATCATTAACCACTGAGAATTTACTCGGCAAATCGGAAATTACTGAAGGATCATTTTTAGGTTTTGCATTTGGCTTACTCGTTACATTAATGATTTATCATTTAATATTAACAATGGCCACTTTAGAAAAGTCTTATCTGCTTTACTCAGTACATCTCGCTTCCGGATGTTTTTGGTTAGCTATTTATCATGGCTTAGGATTTAAACTTGTTTGGCCTGAATTACCATGGATTGAGAATCATCTTTCAATTCTTATGTACTACTCCCCTGTTTTAACTTCTATCTTTTTTACCATGCACTTTTTAAAGCTACCCAGCATTTCTAAAAATCTGACTTATTTTTATATAGGCATATTTATTTGGTTAACAGGTCTCATTGTCGCGCGTTTTATTTGGCCTGACATAAATATTACTTGGATGTCGTTAACAACACTTTTAATCTATCTAAGTTTTATTTATGCAGGTTTTTTTGCATTAAAAAAAGGAGTTATTTACGCAAAATATTTTTTGATTGCTTGGACTATCTATTGCCTAGCCATTGTCAATTTTATGCTTGTCGCTAGTAGACAACCTGCTTTTTTTCAAGAATACAGTTATTACATGGTCATTATCGCTTTTGATATTCAAGTCATGCTTTTGGCCGCAGCTTTGGCGCATAGAATTAGATTCATGCGTCAATCCGCACTCGAAGCCGAAGCTGAAAATCGCGCAAAGAGCGAATTTCTTGCTCGCATGAGCCATGAAATTCGAACCCCCTTAAGCGGGGTACTTGGAATGGCCGAGTTATTATCTGATCGATTAACGGATAAAACCAATATTTATTACACCAATATAATTCGCTCTTCCGGAAAATCCTTGTTAACAGTTATTAATGACATTTTGGATTTTTCAAAATTTTCTTCAGGAAAAATGGAGTTTGAAAAAATACCGTTTAGCCTACAGAGATTAGCTGTCGATAGTTTAGATATATTTAAAGTGAAGGCTGCTGAGAAAAACATCGAGCTGATTGCGGATTTAGATCTCGATATGCCACCATTTGTTACTGGGGATCCTACTCGTGTAAAACAAATCATGCTTAATTTTATTAGCAACGCGATAAAATTTACGGAAGAAGGACAAATTATTCTTTCTATCACTCCCGTCAAAGACAACGCTGACATGATAAAGATATCCGTAAGTGATTCAGGAGAAGGAATCAGTGAAACTAACCAAAGCAAACTGTTTGAAGCATTTACTCAAGCCAATGAATCAACTTCTCGAAAGCATGGCGGCACGGGGCTAGGACTTTCTATTTGCAAGCAGTTAGCGTACTTAATGGACGGCGATATTGGTGTAGAAAGTACCCTTGGCCAAGGCTCTACATTTTGGATAACGGCAAAACTGCCTAAAAGTAAATCTTCTAACACCACTGTTAACATCGAAGACATAAGTCTTAAAGGGTTCAATCTGTTAATTGTCGAAGATAACTATACATTTGCAGAGCTTTTGCAAACACAAGCAAAAACATGGGGCATGAAATGCACAGTTGCCAGGAATGGGCATGAGGCTTTAGAGCAACTCAACGAAAAACACAAAGAAGGAATATTCTTTGATTTAATTAGCCTCGATTTATTTATGCCCATCATGGACGGTTTAGAAACCAGTAAAAAAATCCAAGCAGATGATCGATTTAGCCGTATTCCCCGCTTGCTATTGACCTCTGCCACAAACTTTCCTGCACAACATGCTATGTCGGTCGCAGGTATAAAGCGCGTGATGGAAAAACCAACGCTCCCTTCAGAGTTACAAGAAATCTACAAAGAATTGCTAGCAAAAGAAGAGACAAAAAGTAGCGGAAGCATAGAAATTCCTCAACCCAAGAAAGTCAGCCTTCCTCGTCTATCTATTCTTGTTGCGGAAGACAACGCGGTTAATCAAATAGTCGTCAAGGGAATTTTGACCCGGCTAGGGCAATCAATCGTCATCGTTGATGATGGAAAAAAAGCTGTAGAAGCAATCAAGAAAGAAGATGTCCAATATGATCTTATTCTAATGGATTACGACATGCCCGTTATGAATGGAAAAACTGCTACGCTAGAAATTCGTCGATGGGAAAAAGAAAACAATCGACCAGCAATAAACATTACGGCTCTAACAGCACACGTCGTTCAGAGTCAAATTGATGAATGCTTTGCAGCTGGAATGAATCAATATATTACTAAACCAATCGATATAGAGCGTATAGAAGAATTAATTAAAGGTTTTAACAATTAGTAATAGGTCGCTGAAAACTCTTTAGCGACCTAAACACTTCGGAAACATGTTTCAGAATTTCATCTTCAGATCTCATCTCTATTTTTTAATGACTTCTACTAAATAACCATCAAGGTCACGAACAATGCCAATGACAGTTCCCATTGAGGCTACTTCTTTCGGCGCTCGAACAATCTCAGCGCCAAGCTTGACAGCTTTCTCTATCGCAGCCACTGGGTCCGGCGAATAAAAAACAATTCGCGCTGACTTTTCAGGTAACACTTCTCGATCTTTATATTGCACCAGAACTAAACTCGCTCCTTCTCCACTGGAAAACGCCATGATATTCTCGTTCATAGTGGCATTATTAATATTACGCTTTACATGCATTCCAAACACCTGAGAATAAAACTCGGTGGATTTTTCAAGATTTTTAATATTAAGGGCAACAGCACTCATGTAAGTTTTACCTTCACCAGCAAAACTATTTAAAGAAAAAAAACTGGTAAAAAGTACAGCGATCATCCAGGTGTAGGTAATATTCTTCATATAACACTCATTTTAAATTTATTATTAGTGGAATAAATTATTTTCAAAAAGTTAGCAGGAAATCTTTAAGGCTGATTATTAAATAAAACTTAATGTTGTTTTTTTGGCGGTAAAATTTCCACATCAGGTCCATATTTCATTTTAGGATCTTTATATGGCACCAACCCATCGATAACTCGGAAACGAGTCGCCTTAGCCAAAAGCGGCTCAACCTTATCGAGGTGCTGATAGGATTTTACTTTGGCCACTTGTTGACTGGCATCAGGATCCATTACAAATGCGGGAACAGCATCAACGCGTAATGCGTAAGAGATATGTGTCTTCTCACCTTTTGAACCTTTAGGGCTGTAATCTGCATTTCGCTTTAATGCGTAATAAACTGCCGGCAGTTCAACCCAAGTTAGCGCTTCAATAACAGGACCTCGTGCATTTACCCAACCATCATAAACGGCTCGCCAAGGTCGATATCCTCCTACATAACCCCGTAACGAACCGTCTTCATTCATTTTAAGTTTTAGCTGTGCCTGCACGAGCTCTAAATCTCTTGTGTAACTCGGATCGCGTAGCATTACTGATTTGCTAGGTTTCGTTGTCGTAATAACACCATCTTTTGTTTTAGCTTTGAAGATCGCTTCGTATTTTGCATCTGGCGCAACAACAAAGGTGTAATCACGGACAACTTCTCCATTACCTCCTTTGACCATATTGTCGTCGCTCATGTAAAAACCCACCTGTACATTTTTATCGTTCATCGGATCTTTTCCACGACCATGTACAACAATCACCATTGTCCAAGAGCCATTACGCATTCCATCGTTAAACTGCAAGGCTCCACTCGAAAGACGTTCTGGTCCTCGATAAGATTTCCAGCAACCTAGCGTTTCATAAAACGTATTATCGATACCTTTTTCACCGGCTGGACTGATAAACCCCGTGGACTCATCGCCGTCAAGATTTAAGCCTTCCGCAATCTTTCCTTCCATCCGATAAAGACCGGGATCTTTATAAGATTCAGGATTTACATAAACATTAGCCCGATCTTTACCGCGAAATGCCATTTGGTTTTGTCCATGAACAGGACTCCGAGTCGGATTTGCAGGATTGCGTAACCACTCGGCTTCCTCTTTGGTGTAACCCGCCGCCATTAAAACACTCACCCAATCAATTTCTGGATTCACACCCTTAGGGCAATCAGAACCGGGGTCTAAAATACCTGCATCACCACCAAAAAACATTGCGGGTTCATTCCATTCGATAACATAACTTTTTGTCCAATCGGCTTGAGCTACTGCTGGCAATAAAAATGCTACTGCTAACGATAAAATTCGAATTCGCATGGTGCTGACTCCTTAAGCCATAACTTCTGTCAGTGGATTTGCAGTTTTCATCGTCCCTTCACCAAACTCACCAACCGGCGCTCCCATCATTTGCATGGCAGTCAAAGAAACACGTGTCACTGATTCACCTTTGGCATGAACATGCTGTCCCGCTTTATGTTTTCCACCTGCGCCTCCCGCTAAAAACATTGGGATATTATCGATAGAATGAATTTTCGCGTAACCCGTATCACTGAATCCCATAATCAAACAGTTATCTAATAACGTGCCATCGCCTTCTGGAATATTTTCAAATTCTGTTAAAAAGTCTCCAAAGCCATTCATGACCATACCTGCTAATTTACTCGTAACAGGTTGATAACCAAGTTTGTTATCCGTTGGTTCATCATGTGTAATTTGATGATAAATTTTACTTTGCCCACCAATATAAGTTTCTGATGTCCCCGCCGTATGAATAAAGTTAAACACTTGTGATTGATTACAAGCCAAACCCATTGCCAATAAACGCGCCATTACTTTTGTATTCGCATTGACGACCTCGATCGATGCTGATGGTTTTTCTTCACCTGGCGCTTCAGGGATAACACATGCTTCACATTTTTCAGGTTGTTGAAGCTGTACATTCAATTGATTTTCAAGATCGCGTAATGAAGTGAAATATTGATCAAGGCGCATTTGGTCTTCTTTACCGACACTTTTCATTAACGCATGGCGTTGATCCGTCACAGCAGACAACACGCTTTGACGCAACATGATGGAAGGATCAGGTTGCCAATTATCACTGTTGGGATCTTGAAAGCCTTCACCAAATAAACGGGTATACAAACCGAGTGGCGTCACCTCAGGAGCTGCAAACGTAGAACCACTTCGCGTTGAATAACTAACGGGTTGGCGAGAAGTAGAAGCATCAACATCAATTGATTTGTAACGAGAAGAGCCACCAATTGCATCCGCAATTTTTGTATCAAACGATGGCGCATCAAAACGACCATTTGCGCCAGGAGCTGTGCCCGACAAAATCGAAGCATGTCCCGTCCAATGCACTAAATTCGCCTTGCCATCAGGAATCGCACGAAAACCTGAAAATACTGAAAGCTTATCTTTTAAATGCGAAAAGGGCCGTAACTCTGGAGGAATATCATAATTTGCTCCAATTTTTTTCGGAACCCATCGCGTTCCGCCTGCAGGTGTATCCGTTAACCCCAAGCCCCAAAAAAAAGTACCGAACCGTACGGGTAGTTTTGCGCCATCGGCAAATGCTTTTCCATTACCATCAAGAAATACGTCGAGTATAGGCAGCCCTAATGACACTGCCGCACCACCAACCATACCGCGCAATAAAGTACGGCGATTAAAACCTTTCTTATCTATCGAGTAACTCATTTCGTTTTCTCCAGTTTTAATGCTTTAACTTTTTATTTTGTTAGTTGTTTTTTCTTTGCTGTGTGAGTTGTGCAGTGGCAGATTCTTGTTGTCTCTCTTCTCGAATAAGCGCTGTAATATCTTCTGGAACATGAGCTTTAAAAAATTCAGGTGTCGATGCGATTTGCTTCATCAACTCACCGAATTTATGCCCATTAGTTGTAAACGCTTCTGTTTGATCTGCAAGATAATCTTCATCCCAAAAATCAGGAACACGTCCTGTCCCGTAGGCGTAAACATTTCGTACTAAACAAGAAGATATACGAGGATCCTCAAACAAATAATCTGCTAAACCTTCAGCGCCTGTTAAATTAACGCCATTAAATTCAGCTGAAACATCAATTAAGATTCCGTTTTCGTATTTTCGTAATTGCCCGATGCCATCAAAATGTTCAAGCGCCAACCCTGGGGGATCACTACGTTTATGGCATGCTGTACAGCCTGTATTTTCCATATGATCAAGTAATCGACCTCTTACAGTTCCTTTCATACTGTCTTTAACTTTAGAAAAATCAACATCAGCTGGTGGATCAGGCGTCGGTTCACACATGAAAATTTCATGAAGTTTAATTCCGCGTCGTGTTGGAGAAGACGTACCTGGATGAGCAAATAATGAAAGAAAGCCTACTTGAGTCAGGATTCCCGCACGCTCTAAATCATCTGGAAACGTATAGGGAATCCATTCTTCTTTTGATGGATACGCGACCTTATAGACTGAAGCTAATGGTCTATTAATATAAGTATCGTTAGAACGAAATAAATCTCGGTAATCTCTTTTCTGTTCTATCAATAACCCAACAGCCGTTTTTAACATTTGCTCACGAGCACTATCAGCTATGGTTTGATTAAATTTTGGATAAATCTCTGGGTCTTTCACCATATTGTCGAAGCCTTCGAGCTGCAACATATCGGCAAAAAATGCTCGACCACCTTCCGCGAAACGTGGTGAATTGACTAGACGATTTAATTGTTGATTTAACACCTCGTTTTTATGAATAGCGCCACTGCGAGCAACATCCATCAATTCTTGATCCGGTGTTGAACTCCAAAACATATAAGACAATCGCGACGCTTTGGTAAATGCATCTAATCGATACTCATCTGAATTATTAGGATCAGGCTCTGCCTTTTCTATACGAAATAAAAATTCTGGGGCTACCAATAAACTCGTTAATGCCAAACTTAAACCATTATAAAAATCACCCGTTTGTTGAGCACCCACTTCCACAGTAGAAAAACGAGCATCTATTTCTTGTTCAGTCAAAGGACGTCGAAAAAGTAATTCGCCATAATGTGCTATAAACTTCCGAGCACAATGTTTATCAGCCTTTACTTTTTCTTTTGAAAAGCAATCTAACAATTCAGCTCTATTTTCAACGGACAAGACTTGCGAACTGATATTACTTGCCAAATTAAAGTATTGCTCGAATCCGCTAGAAGTTAACGATAACACCGTGTTACCTATTGCCATTAAGCCTTCTTCACGCTTCTGAGTTTCAAAACGGGCTTGTACTTTTATATCAGCGCCAAAAATATCGGCGATTGTGTGGCGATACTCTGTTTCATTCAATCGTCTTGCCGAGATGGTTATAGAGTTTGAATCTTTCACTGAAATGTCAGAAAGAGCTGAAACATCGGAAAGGGTAATAAGGCACAGTAAAAAAGGCAGTAAATAAGGCGCAACTCGTGGTATAGACATATAACAATACCTATTGATTTTGAAGATCTCGCGTATGTGCAAGCCAGGCACGAAGAAAGTAGAGGGCTAATTACAAATCCAAGAAATTATTTATAAATATTTATTTTATTCTTGGAAACCAAGGAAAATATAATTACCATATTGTTTTCCAATACCAAAATTGTATATTGAAGGAACTAAAAGTCAATCAAGAAATAACTTACAACTGCTAAAAATGCATTAAGTTCTGTAAGTGTAAAGTTCCGTTAGCGCATTGCATTATATATTTTGATTGATGTCTCTATATTGCTTTATAACTGCAGATTAAAGCCCAACTAATTTATAAAAAAAGGTAATCGCCATGCTAGAACAAACGTACGCCAAAAAATATTTATTTGCATTAAGCATGCTTACACTAGCTGTAATATGTTTACCCATTTCAGCTTTTTCTGAAACAGAGGCATTAACTTTAAAGGGAGATGTAAAATCAGGCGGGCAAATGTATAACAATGTATGTAAAGGTTGCCACGGCGTTTCGATAGCACCCAATTTACGAGGAGTTCTAGGGCGCTCAATAGCCAGCGAGAGTAGTTTTCCTAACTACACAGATGCGCTAAAAGCGATTCAAGATAAAACATGGACGAAAAAGAATTTAGATGCCTTTTTAATTGACCCTACTGTATTTGCTTCTGGAACTAATATGATCCAAAAAATTCCTGACGCACAAAAAAGAGCAGATATGCTCGCCTTTTTTGAAATTTTTGTTCCTCGAAAGAAATAATATTTCCGCCAAACAATTCGATATATTATTTTTAAAATTATTTTAATATTCGACCAATAAGGCAAACAACAATGTTTGCCTTATTTGTGTGTGAAAATATTATTCTTACCACTTAATCTTGTATTCAACTCCTACTGCAAGATTGTTCACATCATCCCTACGATATTGATTAATTCTACACTCCATAACTGCGTATAAATTTTCTAACAGCCGATAACCCAGTTGAAATTCAGCAACAACGGGATTACTTGGAATATCAGGTGACGCAGCTGATAAATCTTCATTAAACGTATGGTCAATAAAACCCGCTAAATAAATTTTTTCAGATAAGTAAGGCATAGTTAGTCTAAATACATGCTCGATTTGCCAAGCGCTATCAGAGTTATGGTCTATTTGTAGCGCGTGCAAATTCACAGACCACTGTAACGATGCCGTTTGAAAAATTTCCTTTAACATTTCAGTATCACTTAAACGCCACCTAACCCCCAGCCGTAATCGATCATTGTCATTCCCAGAACGAAGATTATATTGAGCCGTTAAATCCAGTGAAGATCTATCTTTAATTTGCCAGCGAATATTCTGTTCCGTATAAAATCCAGCCGTATCCTCCAGTTCAGATCGATCGCTTTGATTGTAAAAGTTTGTGAGACTAAAATAACTAAAGCGGTTAGATAATTTTGCGCCCGCATTGATGGTGATAACAGAATCACCGTCAATATCAGTTAATATAGGATAAAGATTAAAGTCTAAGAAACCTCCACTCGAATTCACTCGCTCCTGAGAAATCGCCAAAGAAGAAAACATACAAATAAATAACATGAAGAATTGGATATTTTTAATCATTTAAGCACCTAAAATTTAGCCATTAAAAAGCGTACTTAATAAGGTTAGACCTAATGAACAGGATTAAAAAAATTGAGGGGTATTGATTGAGTATGAATTCGTATTAACAGCCAGCCTTTAATGGCTAAACGCTATACACGAGAAAAAGTTAAATATAATACTTAAGAAAGATCACTCTAAAAATAAAGGCGGACAGCGGCTCTAATGCGAGGGGAGTCTGTACGATATATTGAATCTTCCTCAAGGGGTTTACCAAGTTCAACAAAAGAAAAAACATGGCGATTGAACCAACGAATGCCTAAGCCAACAGATGCGGCAGTAATAGACTCTGTATTTATATTATCTCGAACTTTACCAAGGCTATAATAACCATATGGAACGAAACGAGAAGACAATAAAGCAAGATCCTCCCCTTTACTAATTTCGATTTTAGCTGCTATTCCACTATCACCATTTATCTCGCCGCTTTCAAAAGCTCTAACGAGAGAATCATTTGCGATGGTATATCTCTGAGTGAAAGGTAGAAAATCTTCAGTGTATTGGCCTTGCAAATCAGTTCTAACACCAATATCCCAAGGAAGATTTTGATTAAACGCTAACCGCGCTCTAAACAACGAATAATCTATTTCAACATTGCTATCTGCTAGAGGGCCTTCAAGCTTAGCACCAAGAGAATCAAGCCCCTGCTCTCCAGTAATCTGCCAATATAACGTGTTACCCTGCCAAACATTTTGTTGCCAATATCCAACTTCAACGGAACGCAACTTTTCTTCAAAGTCTGTCGTGTACTGTTCTCGCTCCAAATCATTTGAAATAATGTTTAAAAAGACAGCATTAGAAAATGAGTTGCTTTCAGATGGTTGAAATTGCCATCCTAATTTCATAAATCGGCGATCATAAACAACATCAGGTACAGTCTTATCAAATAGATTCTCATAGCGACCGCGAGAAATATTCAAATCAAATATCAATTCATTATTTTTTGAAACCCCAGAATTAAATCCAGCACCAATACTGCGATAACCATCCGTTTTAAGTGTATTGAATGTACTGATATAAACTGATTTAAATCCAGAAACCTGCTCTACAAGCTGGACTTCAGCTGAAATGATTTCTCGACCTAAACGATTAGTTCCTTCGTTAGATACGGATAATGTAGAATTAATGCTACCAACAATTTTTACAACTATATTAAAACCTTGATTTTGTTGGTCAAGTAGAGAATGTTCGATATTTATTCCTACACCCAAACGACTTTCAAGTGCATTCTCCAAATATGTAAAGGTCTTTTCATTAACAATCGAACCACCTAATAATGAATTCAAAAAATTAACCGCTTTTGAACGTATATCGCTATTACCGCCCTTAACCTCAAAACCAAGTAATATTGGTTCAACAACTATCGCCTGATAAATATTAGGAAACTGTGAATCTTTTTTTACCTCAATAGAGGGTTGAAAATAGCCATCATTAAGATATAAAGAAATAACTTTCTTTTTGATTTCATTGATATTTTCTGTTGATGCTTCTTTACCAATCAAGTGAAAATAAGAATCAAGTAATTCCTCAGCATTAAATACTGATGAATTTTTTACAACGACCCCAAAGATCGGACCATTTTTTTCAGATTCAAATGCATTTACGCCATAAGACGCAAATCCTAGAAGAAAGAATAGAAATAAAAATATCGAAACAGCTAACTTACTCGTATATATACTCAAGAAATTATTCCCTTATTTTTCCGTAGAAGCTTTGCAATGTTTCAGTGGTTATACACAAATAACTGCAGTTTTAGGCTTATCCAAACTGTTTGGAATCAAGAGTGACATTCTAAACAATTTTACAATATTTTTTCCGTCATTCAGGCTAAAAATTGTGCATTTGATCACGGTAATATGTACACTAATGATCAATTAGTTGATAGTGACTAGTGGATAACTGTAATGATAATTTTAGACCATAAGAACTGTAAGACAGTTTTTATTCAGTCTAGCCCTTTTAATTATCAAAACGAATATCACCAACATTCTTTCTATTTGTTTCTCGTCACATCAAATTTTTTATTTACCTTTAGAGAATTATCATTATGTTTTCAAATCACTTGGTGCCAATATCTCGATACCTTGCCAAAATCACGGTACAGTCTTACTTGAAAACGAAAAGACATTGTCATGGAATATTTTATCGGTTTGTTTTTTTAGCTCTCTTCTTTAGCTTAGGTAATTTGTCTATTGCAAGTGAAACTGATCTCCTTATGACAGAAAGCCTTGAGGGTAACGTTGAATATCGGCAATCAGGAGCAAATGACTGGAACAAACTAACAGCAACGTCAAAACTCACGTTACCATTAGAAATCAAAACAACTGAAAACAGTACTGCTGTCCTATCTCAAGGAGAATCACAATTCTCAGTACAAGAGAATAGCCATATAGAAATATCTTCTGAAGGATCCAGATCTCTAAATATGGTTGACCGAGTCATGCAATGGTTTGGAACAGTCATCTATAAAATTGAAAGAAACCCTGATGAATTTGTTGTAGAAACTCCATTTTTAGCTGCAACGGTAAAAGGCACACGCTTTGTTATTGTTGGAAATGAAAATTCATCAACAGTAACCCTCCAAGAAGGGTCGTTACAAATTGAAGATTTACGGTCAGGCGACATTCAAATGATGCTACCAGGCGATGTCATTGGCGCTGATTCACTTGCGATCAATGAAACGCCTAGCACCACTTCTGGTGTTGTCTCTTCTTCAAATAAAAATAGCTTACGACGAATACAAACTGGCAATACAGTTAAAGCTCAAAAAGATAATTCTCCATTAAACGTAACGACCGGAACTATTAATCCCATTGCAGAGATCGCACAATCAAAAGAAAATAACTCTTCAAACAATAACCGAAATGGAGACAAGGTATTTAGCAATAACGGTATAGGCAATACCGCTTCAGGTATGGCAGGAATGCAGGGTCTTGCAACAGCTGCTGCCGCAAAAGAGAAAAATGATAAAGGGAACAACGGGAATAATGGCAACAACGGGAACAATGGCAACAACGGGAACAATGGCAACAATGGGAACAACGGCAACAACGGAAACAACGGCAACAACGGAAACAACGGAAACAACGGAAACAATAACAAAGACAACGTTGATGGATAATTTAATCTAAAAACTGGAAACAACTCTTGGAAAGCCCCCAATCAAAGCCGTCTAAAAATCATTTCTGGAGAATTTTATTAGCACCTGTCTTTGTGATGGCAGTACTTCTATTTTGGTTTAACGGCGTATTTAATAAATTTGAAAATGTCTTGTGGGACAATTTTTTAAATTTTCAAATTGATTTTTTAAACGTCGACAAAACTAAACAAGAGTCTTCAGAAAATCCAAACTACAAATCAAATATTTTAATTGTAGAAATTGACTCAAAAAGTATTAACGCAATTGATAACTGGCCATGGAACCGAAATGTCTACAGTGACATTCTCAAAAAGCTGTCAGCCGGAAATGCAAGTAGCATCTTTATAGACGTTGACTTTAGTTCCTCTTCAAACAACCCTCAAGACGATCGAAAACTCGGCCAAACAATTCAAAAAACATCTAAAACCATCCCCATCAGGCTTCCTGCATTTTTACAAAAAACATCAACAAACAGTAACACACTATCAATCAGGCGGCCTATATTTCAATCGGCTGATAATATTGAACATGTGGCTGTCAACATAAGGCCATCTGATGACGGGCTTGTGAGAGAAGTTACCAGCGGTTTCAATTGGGAAGGAAAGCAATATCGCAGTGCTTGGAATGCCATTATTCAAAGTAATATTAGCTCCACTATTATCGATTATTCAATTCCGGCAAACTCTTTTAATTATTTATCGGTCATCGATTTATTGAACCAAAGCATTAGACCAAATCAGTTCAAAGGCATGCATGTCTTAATTGGGTCAACAGCTATAGAACTTGGGGATATCATGCCCGCTCCTGTTGTTCAAGCAGTTCCTGGCGTTGTACTTCATGCTTTAGCTGTTAAAACATTAGAGCGAGGTGGGTTATATTCACTATCGTCTGCTGCTAGCTTTGTATTACTTCTTCTATTGGCTTTGCTATGCTATTTTTGTTTTAAGCCGATACATTGGGCCAAAGGCATTACCTTAGGGGCTACTTTATTTTTTTCCCTACTACCTTTACATTATTTCTTTTATCATCATCTAAAATTAATAATTCCCATATTCCCTATTGCCTCAATTATTGTAGCCGTCTATCTATCAAACTTAATTCTACAGCTTGATGAAAATTTAATTCAAAAAATTGTTTTGCAAGTTGCATTAAGCAACCGCAACAAACTTCTGGATAGCATTTTTTTGGCCTCAAATGAATGTATCTTATGTGTTAATGAAAAAGGAATAATTTTTAGCGCCAATCCTCGCAGCCGGGATATTTTTTCTTGTGCAGGCGAAAAATTAATTGGAAAGCCTATTAATATTTTTTTACCTATTAATGAAATAGATAATTTAGACATCCATAAAAAACCTTTTGATTCAACACTAAAGAACATTAACAACATGGAGATTCCTGTTGAAATATGCATTAGCCCTATTGATTCAACGAATGAAAAAAACTTCACCCTCGCAATACGAAGCCTAGAAGAAAGAAAAGAGAAAGAAGCCCAACTTAAATATGCACTAGAATATGACAAGACTACAGGGCTTATGAATCGTGAAAAATTTTTCTCTATCTTTAAAGAAAAATCAAACACCTTTGAAAATTGCTATTTGGTAAGAGTCGATATTGAATACTTTAATGACGTGATATCGCACCATGGACACACGGTTGCCGATCAAGTACTACAGAACATCATTAAACGGGTCACACAAACAATCCCTGATCATTCAATCATAAGCCGAATCGATAAAAGCGAACTGGCTATTCTCATCGATAACAAAAATATTGAACAGATCAATCAATTAGCAAGTAATCTCTCTTCTGATCTAAACCAAGATTTTTTTGTGAATGACAATAACATTGAAATTTTTTGCCACTTAGGCCTTTCAGCGCTTACTGGACAAGACGACGACATTGAAAGCTTAATTCGCCGATCTAACACTGCACTTATTACAGCGCGACGAAAAGGCTTAGCATTTGATTGGAGTGTTGAAGAAGAAGCATCAAAACTTGATAGGTTATCTATACTCGGTGCGATAAGAAAAACATTACGTCGCTCAGAGTTCGAACTAGCTTTTCAACCAAAATACGATATGAAAACCTCAACATTTATGAGTTGTGAAGTACTACTCCGAACACAGCACAATTGGGACCCATCAATTAATATTGCAACACTTATTGAAACTGCTGAAAAAAGCAGCCTTATTGCGCCCTTAACGCTCTGGGTCATCACTAAAGTGTTATCATTAGAACCTGAATGGAAAAAGTACCAATTACCTAAAAAAGTGTCTATAAATTTATCTGTTGGACTAATCGGTAACAATAATTTTTTAGAAGAACTCATCTACAGAATAAAAAATTCAAACCATTACTTTGACATCACTTTTGAGATCACAGAAACCTATTTTAGTGATAACTGGCAACGTTCTTTAAAAAACCTAGATAAACTTAGAGCGCAAGGCATTGAAGTTTCTGTTGACGATTACGGAACAGGCTACTCATCTCTAAGCTACCTGAAAGATTTACAAGCATCTGAATTAAAAATAGATCGCGGCTTTATCTCCAATATAGATAAAGATAAAGATAAACAACTCATTGTTTTATCAACAATAAAAATGGCTCACGAATTAGGAATGACAGTAGTCGCTGAGGGTATTGAAACTGAGACTGAAAACAATTTTTTAATCGATGCCAATTGTGATTTGGGACAAGGCTACCTGTACGCAAGACCCATGCCTTTTTCAGAATTCAAAAAATTCTCACCGCCTATACTTGGCTCTAGGTTACGAGCTAATTCACAATAATTTCACGCTTAAATATTATTGCAGCACTTTCCCCCTCCATAATAAGCCGACCTTATAATTAGCAAATTATCTCAACATCATCTACACATCCCAACACCCTGCCCTAAAATTGAACCTATTTGTATTACAGAGATCAAAACTCTTCACTCTATATGTTATGTAATGCTATTTCGCTGGGTTAGTTGAGCCCTATCAAGTAATATTTACAACGATAACTACAATAATAATTAATAAACTATTTGATTGAGCTTCGTATGATCCAACGTTTAATTCCTTTTAACGTCTTATTACCAGTCTTATTAATAAGCACCGTATCATTTGCTTCAGCAGAATCTGTTCCCGTGTCTGTTACCAAGGCAATAACGGCGAATCTCACTGAAGATATACCACTGACAGGTACTGTGACCTCCCCGCAAATAGCGACTCTGTCGGCAGCTGTATCTGGTTTAGTTGAAACATTACATGTCGATGTCGGTGCACAGGTGGAACCAGGGACTTTACTCATAGAGTTAGATTCGGAGCTGGCAAGAATTGCATTACAAGGAGCACGTGCTTCACTCGAAAGTGCTCAGGCGTCACAGCAGGAGGCAAAAAGAAAAGTTGACGAAGCTCGCCCTCTTGTCAAACAAAATAATATAGCGGCCACTGAAATAAGAGCACGTGAATCCCAACTCTCAATTACAAAAGCGGCTGTTGACCGAGCTATGGCAGAAGTTAACCAGCGATCGGCCGAACTTAAACGCCATCAAGTCCGAGCGCCCTTCGCTGGCGTTATCAGCCAAAAATTAACGGAGCAAGGTGAATGGGTCTCGCCGGGTAAACAAGTTCTTGAATTGGTCGCCACAAAAAATTTGCGATTGGATTTTCAAGTGCCTCAAGATATTTATCCTCGCTTAAACAATAATGCGAAAATTAATGTTCGTTTTGATGCAGCACCTCAAGAAAATTATTCAGCAACCATACTCAGCACGGTTCCGGTTAACAATCCCAATGCTCGAACCTTTTTACTGCGGGCGATTTTAAATAATACAAACCCACACATCACCAGTGGCATGTCTACAAGTGGTGTTCTTCAATTACACGCCTCCGAACAAGGTGTCTTAGCTCCCAGAGACGCGATTATCCGCTACTCAGATGGAAGAACCATCGTTTGGAAAGTGAATCAAACTGGTGATGAGCCTATCGTGGAAGAACAACCTATTACGTTAGGAGTGAGTTCTGCTGGAAAAGTTGAAATAAAAAGTGGTTTAAAAGCGGGCGATCTCATCGTAACGAGAGGCAATGAAGCACTTCAGCCTGGTCAATCAGTCAACATCGTCGAACACATTTCGATTGAAGCAGAACAATAAAAAATCTATTCGTCATTTTATTGTTTTAGATCACGAATTGTAAACAGCCAAACCGCATAACTAAGTTCTAATAAAAATACTTGCTGCGTAAGATAAAAAGAGAATTCAATATGTTTCAACATATTATTCGTCACGGCACTTTAGTGACTGTTACCGTACTCATCATTTGTGTGCTTGGTATTCTTGCAGCCATTCGAATTCCTGTGCAAATGATTCCTGATTTAGAAGTACGTACTATCTCAGTTATCACTCGCTGGCCTGGTGCAACGCCGCAAGATGTTGAAAAAGAATTAGTGATTGAACAAGAAGAATATTTACGCAATCTACCCAATTTAATTCAGTTAACTTCTCGCGCTAACAGTGGTTCATCACGCATTCAATTAGAATTTCCTTTTGGTATAGACATGACAGAAACGCTCATCCGCGTGCAAAACGCCTTGAGCCAAGTGCCAAGCTATCCTGAAAATGTCGATCAACCTCGTGTTTTTGCCAGCTCATTTTCCAACAATGCATTTATGTATTTTCGTGTTGCGCCCTTAGAAGGTAATCCTCGCAATCTTGATATGGATTTAATGCGTGATTTTATTATCGACAATGTACGCACACAAATGTCGAGTGTACCGGGCGTATCGGAAGTTGATATTCAAGGTGGCGCAGAGCGACAAATTCAAATTCGTATTGATCCTGAAAAATTAGCGCAACGCGGTATTGCGCTTAGCGACGTTCGAAATGTGATTCGCAGTCGTAACCGTGATGTTTCTGGTGGCGAAGTTGAAAGCGGTAAACGACGGTATTTGTTACGTACTATCGGCCGTTTTGAAGAAGTTGAAGAACTCCCGCAATTAATTTTAGCGCAACGGGGCAATTCTGTTATCCGCCTCGGTGATGTTGCCGATATAGAAACAGATCACTTTAAAATTACTAATGAATCTATTATTAATGGCAATCCGGTCATAGCAATTTCAGTCAGGCGTGAAACAGGATCAAACGTACTTCAGATTAAAGAAGCGATGATGAAACAGGTCGATAAAGTCAATATTGATGTATTAAATCCCGCAGGGATGGAATTATTATGGACTGCGGATGATGTTGTTTATGTTGAAGCCTCTGTACGCAACGTGTGGAAAAATTTAATACTGGGAGCGGTATTCGCAACCCTTGTCATGTTTATTTTTCTTCGTTCGATGCGAACAACATTTATCGGTGTTGTGGGAATACCGATTTGTACCATTGCCGCTTTTCTTGGATTGTTAATTGCAGGACGCACTATTAATGTTATTTCTCTTGCGGGAATTGCATTTGCGATTGGAATGACGCTCGACAATAGTATTGTAGTGCTCGAAAGTATTCAGTTAGAACGGCGACGCGGCTTAGATCGTTTTCAAGCCGCAGTCACTGGCGTGCAAAAAGTATGGCCTGCCATACTCGCTTCTACCCTTACTACTGTCATGGTTTTTTTGCCAGTCGTTTTTATTACCGAAGAAGCAGGCCAACTGTATTCCGATATTGCCATTGCCGTTTCGTCTTCGATCATGATATCGATGTTAGTTGCAATAACGGTTATCCCCGCTGCTGCCGCCAATTTTGATTTAGGTGATCCTAACTCAACAAATAATCCGAACAAAGCAATACCCGGTGAAGCATTACGTATTAAGGTGATCGAAAAAATTCGATGGCTAATCGCCACCACTCAACGAAGAACAATATGTATTTTTGGCTCAGTGATTGTCAGTGGATTAATTATTTTCTTTCTCACGCCGCCAGCGGAATATTTACCGGAAGGCGAAGAAGCAAAAATTTTTGCGCGTATGAATGCCCCTCCAGGTTATAACTTGGGAACTATGTCGGTCATAGGCCACGAGATTCACGAATATTTTTTACCTTATACTAAAGCAGAACCAGAAGACTTTACACGTGGTGATATTGATGTGCCTGCCATGCGTTATATCAATATGGGAATTAGTAACAGCAATGTGCGAATCATTGCTGAGCCCAAAGATCCCAACCAAGTGAACGAGTTAATGGCGGCACTCGCAATAAAGTTTGAAGGGTACCCGGGAATGCGTTCGTTTGTTTCGCGCGGTTCTATTATTTCTGGTAATAGCGGCGGTACACGCGCGGTTAATTTACGCATCTCTGGTCCGGAGTTAGATGGCATTTATAAAGCGGCATTAACGATTTATCGTCGAGCAAAAGAGGTGATGGATAATCCACGAATCCAATCACAACCTTCTTCACTGACACTGGCTCAACCGCTGATACAAATAAGACCCGACTGGGATCGGGCTGCTGAACTGGGAATGACTACGCAAGATATTGGTTTTACTGTGGCGGCTTTGACTGATGGCGCTTTCGTCGATGAGTTTTTTATGGCTGATAATAAAATCGATATTTATTTATACAGTAGTAGCGGACCAACCACTGATCTCGACGCCTTAAATAAAATGCCCATCTATACACCGCAGGGAACAGTGTTACCTTTATCAGCTTTAGCCAATATTGAAGAGACCGTAGATACTAGCAGCATTAATCGCGTTGATGGTCGGCGTACTGTCACATTAGATATTATTCCACCTTCTGATATTGCGTTAGAAACCGGCGTTGAAATTGTTCGGCGGGATGTTGTGAAATACTTACGCGATACGGGAGGAATTCCCGCCGATATCAGCATGACGATTTCGGGAGCAGCGGACCAATTACAATCAACTCGTACAGCGCTGACCAGTAATTATTTTATCGCGATGATTATTATTTATTTATTAATGGTAGCGATTTTTACCCATTGGGGTTATCCATTATTAATCATGTTAACGATTCCGTTAGGAATTGCTGGTGGTATTGCCGGTTTATGGTTAATGAATCTCACCACTCAAACAACTCAATCACTAGGATTAGGTGGAACACATCAACCGTTTGATATGATTTCCATGTTGGGTTTTTTAATTTTGATGGGGACGGTTGTCAACAATCCAATTCTTATCGTACATCGCTCGATTTCTAATATGAAAGAAATGGGAATGGATGCATTGGCAGCAGTGAATGAAGCGGTTGAGTCGCGGCTACAACCTATCACCATTTCTACAATTACGACTATTTGCGGATTAGCTCCCCTAGTATTTCTACCAGGTGCAGGTAGCGAGCTCTATCGTGGTGTTGGCATTATTGTGATGGCAGGGATTATTGGCGCGACGATTGTGACATTAACAACACTTCCCGCTCTCACCGTTTTTGTGTTGCAGTTTGGCGAAAATAAAGAAAAACAAAATAAAATTTTAGATTCTTAGTAAGCCCAGCCAGTGCGCATGAAAAATTTTTAAGAAAGTCAGAAAAAATATTCAATTTTTTCTGACTTTCTTTCTGCCTTTAATCTTTCTAAAAGACAGATTAAACCTATTACTCAGTTAATGCTGCTGTTTTAGACGCGATACAGGCTAAAAGCTCGTGCCACGATTTAACAAAAGCAACGGTTCCTTCCTCTTGCAGTTTCGCTGCAAGTGCATTTACGTCAATACCTGCGTTAGCAAATTCAGAGAGCGTATTTTCTACGCTATTTAAATCGCTCTTTAAGGTGTCCACGATTTCTCCGTGATCAGCAAAAGCCAGCAGCGTTTTTTCTGGTAATGTATTGATTGTGTTCGGTGTCTCTAACGCCTCTACGTACATCACATCTGAAGCTTCTGGGTCTTTCGTACCCGTACTCGCCCACAATAAGCGCTGTGGCAACGCACCTGCAGACGACAACTTCTGCCAACGTTCACTTTCCAGTAACTCACAATACGTTTTATACGCTTTCAACGCGACATTAATACCCAGTCGGTTTTTTAGTGCCTTTGGCATTTCTTTATTTGCGGCTACATCCCAGCGACTTATAAATAATGACGCGACACAAGCAACGTTGGGATCAAGGTTCTCTGATAACCGACGTTCAATCCCTCGCATATAGGCTTCGGCAGCAGCGACATAATGTTCGACTGAAAATAATAAAGTCACATTGACAGGGATTCCGGAATAAATTGTTTCTTCAATGGCGACTATTCCCGCTTTTGTGCCGGGAATTTTGATAAATAAATTGGCGCGGTTAGCTCGTTTATGCAAAGAAACAGCCGCTCGTTGAGTTGTATCGGCGTCATTCGCTAGTAACGGCGACACTTCTAACGACACCCATCCATCTAAACCATCGCTAGTTTCATACATGGGTTTAAAAAAATCAGCCGCTCGACCTAAATCATCAATGGCCAAATCAAAAAATATTTCTTCCAACTCTTCCGACGACAATGTTTTATCAGGAATTGATTTTTTGATAATTGCTTCATCGTAAACGCTGCTATTTTTAACGGCCTGTTCAAAAATCGAGGGGTTAGATGTGAGCCCTGTAATCGTCAATGTATTAATGTAATTTTCAAGCGTGCCATTATTCAACATATCTCGCGTTATATTATCGAGCCACAAGCGTTGGCCAATGTTATGTAGTTGTTGTGTTGGGCTTTTTTTGTCTATTTCTGTCACAGGATTACCTCTAAAGAATTTTGCATTGTTAGATAAACTTTTCGTAAGCCGTCTTCATTAATAAAAATATATAAACTATTAAAATATTTGACTGACGATACTATTTTTTCTATTCATTACACAATGAGTTATTCGCATAATTTTAAATCTTGTCATACAGTCAGCAGTTTAATTTTTATCGGTTAACCGTTCCCGATACTCTCCCGGTGTCAAACCTGCCCACGACCGGAAAGCGCGAATAAAAGAACTCTGCTCTGAATAGCCTAACAGAAGTGCAATTTCAGAATGCGACAATTTCAGATCCGAAAGGTATTGTTTGGACAATCGCAATCGAATATCAGCAATGATCGACCGGAAGCTATGTCCATTTTCATTCAGCTTCCGATAAAAAGACCGGAGAGAAATTCCTAAGTTCTTAGCAACTTTTTCTGCCGTCACATCACCATCTTTCATCATATTCACTAACTGATTTTGAAGTTCTTCAAAAAAAATGGAGAAATTTTCTTTACCTTTTTCATGGTCATTGATCATCGCCTGCGCTTGTGATTCTAGCAACTGACGTAAATGTGTATCTCGGCTAGCGATATGCATTGCCATTAATCTCATCGGTATTGTGACGCTGAGATTATCTGATTCAAAATCAATTGGACAACCAATAAGCGCTTCGTAAATATTACTGTTTGGCGGCTTTTTGAAAGACAAACCAACGCGTAGAGGAGCAATATCTTTACCAAGGAGCAACTGATACAAATTAACAAATATCGCCACACTGTATTCTTGGGCTAATGTTGTATTTGCTACCTTTTGCCTCCAATTGATTTGGATATTTTTACCATCAGAGACAATCCAAGATTCCAAACCTGTTTGCAATAAATTTTGAAAACGTCGATATCTTGTCAGTGCCTGACCAAGGTTTCCGCAAGACAATGTCAAATAGCCTAAGACACCATAATGGTTCGGTTTGGCTATTTTACCTAACCGGAATCCCAAAGCTGGCACAGGATCCAACTGGTAAACAACGTCGAGCAAATCGCAAAACTGATCGGCACTTAAAACAGGTTTTTCTAAAATCAAGCGCAAATCAAATTCCAACTGAGAAGCACTAAGCTCGCGTAAAAGCACATAATCGAGCAATGGCTCCACAAAGCCACTTGAAATGTAATCGGGAGATTGTTGCATAGCTTCTCATAATGACAAAATGGCACAAAATGTCAATGACATACATAATTGCCAATACCATTCCGCCTTCAAACCCTAGCATAACCACCCTTTTCCTATCGAATGTAAACGTAACTGGAGCTTTCCGTAATGACATATGTAGTCACTCAAGCCTGTATTGGAAATAAACACACGAGCTGTGTCGATGTGTGCCCAGTTGAGGCCTTTCGTGAAGGGCCAGAGATGCTTTTTATTGATCCTAAGGCTTGTATCGATTGCAACGCTTGTATTACAGAATGTCCTGAACAAGCCATCTTTCCAGAAAATGCAGTACCCGCTGATCAGCAAGATTTTATCGCCCTGAATGCCAAAAATGCCCTCATCTACCCCGTTATTCAGGAAAGTATTGACCCGAACGGCACGTCTAAGCAGAAAAAGAAATCCGACCTCGCAGGAAGGTTTGCGGTTGTGGGTTCCGGCCCTTCCGGCTTTTACACCGCAGAAGCCCTACTCAAGCAAATGCCAAGTGCTACCGTCGATATTTTTGAACGCCTACCAACGCCATTTGGCTTGGTGCGATATGGCGTTGCGCCAGACCATCCGCGCATCAAATCAGTTTCTGCTAATTTCGAGCACATCGCCGATTCACCACAGGTACGCTTTTTCGGAAACGTACACATCGGGAAAGATATAACGCGAGAAGATTTACTCAATCATTACCACAGCGTCATTTACGCCACTGGCGGATCACAAAGCCGAGAACTCAACATTCCTGGTGCCGACCATGACAACATTTTTGGCTCTTCAACATTTGTCGGTTGGTATAACGGCCATCCAGACCAACAAAATTTATCCGTTAGTTTCTCAGGAACGACTGCAGCTGTAATTGGCATCGGCAACGTTGCCTTAGACATTGCACGTATTCTTATACTTCCCACAGAGGAACTTGAGAAAACCGATATCGCTGACCAAGCCCTACTAAATTTAAAAAACAGCAACATTAATGACGTCTATTTATTTGCTCGCCGTGGTCCTGTTCAAGCAGCGTTCACGCCCAAAGAGCTTGAACAATTAATGGCAATCCCGAATCTGGATCTGATCGTCGACCCGAAAGAACTAGAATTAGACAGTGCTAGTTTGGCTCAGCTTGAAAAAATCGAATCAAATGAGGCCAGACAAAACATCGCTTTACTCCAAGAAATTTCACAACGAAAAATTAGTGGCGGCAATAGTGCAAACAACACAAAACGCATTCACTTTATGTTTTGCTCCAGCCCAACGGCAATAAACCAAAGCAACAACGCTAAATCTTTAACCGTTGCCCGCACTGAATTAAACAACGATGCATCTGGCCGACTAACAGCCACCACAACGGATAACACTTATGAAGTTCAAGCAGACCTTATTGTTCATGCGATTGGTTACCAAGGCGAAACGATTAATGAATTACCATTCGATAACCGTCGTGGTGTTATTAGTAATCAGCAAGGACGTGTAGCGTTATCGAATAAATCTGAACCGGTAAAAGAGTATGTCGCCGGTTGGATTAAGCGCGGCGCAAGCGGCGTGATTGGCAGCAACAAACAGTGTGCGGGTGACACGACGAATCAAATTCTTAATGATATCCCCACAACCTTAACGTCAATTGATCGCGATATTACAGCGTTGTTAAAAGATCGCACTGTCGAATACGTTTCATTCGATGACTGGCGTTTATTGGATGCGCATGAATTGAATGAAGGAAAAGCCAAAGGCCGCACTCGTCAAAAAATAACAAACATTTCGGAGATGCTCAACGTTATTCGCGCAGCAAAAAAACAGGTGAAAGAAAACGAAAAGCATCTAAAAGAATTGCCTATCAAAACTCACTTTAGAAGCTGTACATTATGTGAAGCTATGTGTGGCGTTAAAATTGAATACCAAGGCAATAAAATTATTTCTATTGCCGGTGACGAGAATGATCATCACAGCGAAGGTCATATCTGCCCGAAAGGATATGCACTGCAAGATTTACACAACGATCCTGATCGTTTAAAGACACCACTCGAAAAAGTAGACGGCGAATGGTTACCCATCGACTGGGACACCGCTTACAAGAAAGTGGCTAAACGCCTTGTTGAAATTCAAGATCAGTACGGTAAAGATTCTGTCGGCATTTACTCCGGCAATCCCGGCTCTCATAATTTAGGTTTAATCATGGGCGCGGGTGGATTACGAAAATCACTAAACTCACGCAATATGTTTACAGCAGCATCACTCGATCAAATGCCGCACCAACTCGTTTCGTATTTAATGTTTGGCCACGGAAATTTATTCACCATCCCTGATATCGATCACACAGATTACATGTTGATGTTAGGGGCAAATCCTGCCGCGTCAAACGGTAGTCTGATGACAGCTGGTGATGTATTAAAGCGATTGAAAGGAATTAGAGACCGCGGAGGGAAAATTATTTTGATTGATCCTCGCCGCAATGAGTCAGCTCGCTACATGTCTGAGCATCATTTTATTCGGCCCGCATCTGATCCATTATTTTTAATTGGTATTATCCAACACATTGTCAAAAACAAACTCTACAAACCTGATCGTTTACGGGCGCTATCGGATGACTTCGAAGGCTTACTCAATGTCTTCGAGAATTTATCCAATCAATTATCGATCGACGAAATCAGTCTTGGCTGCGGCATTTCTGAAAAAGAAATTGCACGTATTGCTGAAGAATTTGCAGCAGCTGAGCGCGCTGTCTGCTATGGCCGTATGGGCGTGTCGGCGCAAAGCTATGGCGCTCTGAATCATTGGCTTATCGTCACTCTAAATTTGCTCACAGGAAACTTAGATCGCCAAGGCGGCACTATGTTTACCACTCCCGCCTTCAACAAAGCGATTAGCCGCCCGATGGGAAGCTTCAATACCTATCAAAGTCGTGTGCGCGGTTTACCAGAATTTGACCACCAACTTCCAGCCGCTGTTATTGCAGAAGAAATACTCACTCCGGGAGAAGGACAAATAAAAGCGTTTGTGTGTCTGGCGGGTAATCCAGTGCTATCCACACCCAATGGCCGCGCCATGGATCAAGGCCTTGAGCAATTAGATTTTATGGTATCGGTTGATTTCTATTTGAACGAAACTTCACGCCACGCCGATATTATTTTGCCGCCAACAGGTCCTTTTGAGCACGAGCAATATGACATCGTGTTTAATTTATTAGCGGTTCGTAATGTTGCAAAGTTTTCTGAGCCTTTATTTGAAGCGACTGAAAACACGCGCTCCGACTGGGATATTGTACAAGGCATCACTCAAGAAATTCTCGAATTAAGAGACTCTGCAAAAGCTGAAAAAATGAAAGCTAGCAATAGCAGTGCTGAGCAAATACTCGATTATGGATTGCGTACAGGGCCATACGGTGAAGGTTTCACTGAATTCCGAAAAGACGAAACGATTAAACATGAAGAAGGTATGACCCTGGATGTCTTAAAACAATATCCACACGGTATTGATCTTGGTCCGTTGCAATCTAATTTTCCAGCTTACTTATATACTGAAGATAAAAAAATTCATGTGATGCCAGAATTATTAGTGAATGATTTACAACGGTTGATGGGAGAAACTCAAACACGAAAAAATGCGAACTCACTCATGCTGATAAGTCGTCGTGATTTACGTACTAATAATTCTTGGATGCACAACAGCCAACGATTAGTAAAAGGTAAAGGTCGTTGTGCATTGTTTGTTAATCCTCAAGATGCAACTCGTTTAGGGCTGAGTGATAAAGGTAACGCCATTATCAGTTCTCGCGTGGGTGAATTACAGGTTGAAGTGAAAGTAACGGACGATGTGATGCCGGGTGTTGTGTGTCTACCACATGGCTGGGGACATCATCGTGAGGGCATGCGATTGAGCGTGGCAGAGAGTAATCCCGGCGTCAGTATTAATGATATTATCGACGATCAAGCTGTCGATAACATGAGCGGCAATGCGGTGCTCAATGGCATTCCTGTAGAAGTACGTCTCGCGTAAGAAGGTTCTGAACAGATACAATCTGGAAAAACACGTGCAGATAAGAAGGAAGAAATAGCATAGCCACAGTACTTCACATCCAAACAACTTTTATAAAATATGAGGTGAGACCTTAGTCCGTGTCAGACACTAAAAAGAACTACACCGAAAGCGATATCACATTCAGTCATCAAAATATCACTGCAACTTGAGACTCTTATGAATCCTCGCGTTAACGATTTAAGCATTCGGCTTTTTCCTAGAAAGAGACACTGGATTCAGCAAGAAGCTAAAAACAAAGTTAACGCCGACTTATTACATTTCTTGAGCGCTAATATAAGCGCTTACTCATGACGTTGAGAAGCGCAACAACTCAATGCTTCAACTATAAATCAGCTTCTTTATGCGCACGGGTTTTTAAAGCATTGCGAATCATTACAAAGGGCACAACCACAAAAGTCATTAACACAATCAAAGCAACATAAATCAGGATGATTCGCTTCACATTCAGCCCTGCGCCAGATCGCAATACTCCTTGGTGAGCGTCCTTATATAAGTAACCAATACTGCCGACTCTCTCACGACTGATTTGCTCATATATACGCCAATTGATGTCGTAATAATCACGCATTTGCTCAATAATCGAAGGTAATTTAACCTCAGCTTTAGAGAGGTATTCCTCCCGTAACTCTTTTGTCAGCTCATCAGTCTGCTGACCTTTAACCGCAGCAATTAATCTCTCTGTACTACGTATGACACTTTTAACTTCAACGAGCTCCATTGTAGTCTCTATCCAACGGTCATTGAGGACCTGCCGGTATTTCTCTACAGAATCTTCTCCAGCCACTTGCAACAGCTTGTCTAGTAATTCACCACCCATTTGCGATACCACAGGCATATTCGTATTGGCCTGTTGATTACCACTGCTGAGTTGATTAGGCCTATCAGGGCTATAACTATCAAAGGCAGACTTAATTAACAGAGATTCATCCTCAAGCTTTGCCAAACTCTCTTTCAAAACTAATCTTTTCTCATCATAATAAAAAGCCGCTAATTTGGGATTACGGCTCAAGCCTAGCGACCGTATAGGCGACATTAATTCATCAATGGTATACGTTTCCAAATCATAGAGATTGTTTTCTAAATCGCTAAGGCTCCAGCCAGTCTCTGGGTCTCTAACGGTTGCAGAACCTTCCAGCTCTTTAACGTGTTCAATGTTCGATCGTAAACCTTTTATCTTGTCTGCAAAAAGATCACTAAGAACAACGTAGTCCACATCTTCAAAAAGTTTCTCATCTAAAGTCCTTGATGAGATCAGTTGTATATCCGCTTTTAAGACACCTTTATCAGCCACCGCCTGACGGGCCCACTCCAAAGGAATTGACTTTAGAATTTGCTCGATATCATCGCTCGGCAAATCAACTTCTTGCGGATCGAAGGTAAGAATGACATTGCTACTTAAAGCCTGATTTAATTCCCGCTGTTTACTCTCTTGAATGGTTTGTATTTGCGAGGCATCCAAGTTTTTTGAATCGAGCAACGCGTTATATTTAGCATTAATTTCTCGATAGAATGGCGTGTAGGGCTCGATGGCAATGCGATTTTGAAATTGTGAAGAATTCAAACCTCTGCTACTAAGATCTAAATTAACAAAAACAGATTGTAGAACTGCCGGCGCGATAATGTCTTGAATTCTATAGGGAGCTCCACTTGGGTACTCACCTTGGTCGGCTCCTTTAAAATTTAGAGTAATAGCTTTTGAATATAAGGCATTACCAGACGTGCGGAGGTAGCTAATGACTTGAAAATATCCATATATTGCTGTAATCACAAAAGCGGCCAGAAGCCAAACTTTCCACGCTTTAAATGCAGATTGAATTAATTCGAGCAAATCAATTTCATCATCATAAGTTGAGTTTGAAAGCGGTTGTGATGATTGCTGATGAAGCAAGTTCGAATTTTGCGACGAACTAATTGCTGGTGAAGCATTCATTTCAGTTCCTTCCTTAAGAAGCCGACTGGCTGTATTTATTGTTAGAATACAAAAGAGATCAAAAAACGATTTAGGAGCCTGTTTACTTATTATGCCTGCATAGTTTAGTTCATTTTCGCAATTGTACGAAGTTCTACTACGTCTTCAAAGCATTGTTTAATTAAAAACTATTTATTTTAAGAACTGTGATCAAGATAAGAGCAATAAATAAACAAACACTCTCTTTGAGTACTTTCATCAACGCTATTTAAAAAATGAAATTCCTGCCTCACACGAAACATCTCCAAGATATGTAAGATGAAGACTAATTTACTTATAGAAATTTCAGAAATAACCTACAAAATAAAGGAGATTACCCTGTATAACTGATAAGGAAGTTTCGATACTTTCAATTTTTCTTAAAGGCGCCGCACTCAATATCACGCAATACTTTTTAAAACGAAGGTGTCGAATAATGCCATAGCGTAATTATTATTCGCTCTACTATTGTGACATACCTCTCGATCTTATCATTTGCATATTACGGTTTAACGCAAAGATACGATAATAGTCTGCAGCCTGATACTCGGACAATGCCTAAGAAATACTGCAGCTCTAATTTACCTCCGGCATACGATACGTCAGTAACTTTAAAGCGGCATCTTCAGAGATATCAGGAAAATCTGGGTGAGATGAAAGTCGCTTATCAAATAACAAATAAGGAGCTTCAGTATTGACGAGATCGATCAAAAACTGGGGAGACGATTTAGGATCATTTAGACATATCAAAATCTCCGCATTAGTTGCCGCAAATTCTTTTATTCTTCGGATAATTTTTGCGTAATCTCGTGACGCGATAAAACTACCTTTTTGGTAACTGGGAGGGTCAATGATAATGATGTCATAAGGTCCATTTTTTCTAATACGGCTCCAGGATTTTAAAATATCTAAACCTAAAAATTGTATCCCTGATAAGTCGTGATTATTTTTACGATGATTCTCTCTACCAATACTCAATGCTCTGCGGCTCATATCTATATTTAATACTTCACTAGCACCCGCTTCTCTAGCGATGACTGAAAACACGCAGGTATAAGAAAATAAATTTAATACTTTTTTCTTTTCGGCTCGCTCTTCCAGCCATAATCGACCAGGCTCCATATCTAAAAAATAACCCACATTTTGCTGATCGAAATTTAAAATAAACTCTAAAGATTGGCGTTGAGCATAAACTTGCTCTGGAATCGTTCCGTAAATAATTTGAATAGGTGACTTAGGGAGATATCTAGACTGTGTTAAAACACAAAATGATTTTGATTGAGAGTCAATGTACTCTGCAACAGTTTGTAAAAAAAATTCAGGAGGCTCTTTAAAGCAAGTAATCAAAAATACCGGAGCAAAAAAATCAATACAGCACCAATCTAAACTTGAGAAGCATCCTCCTCTACCATGAAAAATACGCTGACTATTTAGTGCGCTAACTTTAGGTGCATCTTCACTTTGACTATTAATAGCATTAAAAAAGCGTTCAAGCTTATTAATAATTAAAAATGTTGATTGATCCATCCCCAAATTACCTTCTTTCACTTTCAATACCACTATCTTTAATCACGAGCCAAGAGATCGCCCCAAGATAAAACACACCGCCCATGTCTAATGCACCATTCTATATCAAAATAAAAATACAGAACACAAACCAAAATTGTACATTCTATTTTGGATTGCACCATAAACACACAATATAATCTCATTAATAGTCATTCGCGGCTCACATCTTCTTTTTTTGCACCACTCAAATGCAAAAAGACATTTTTTTGTATATTTCTATCTGCTTTCATTGGTTGGCACACTGGTTGCTATAGGTCATGTAGTGAACAGAGATATAAATTGTAATGCCCACTTCCATCAGGAATCTATTTTCAAATCATCATCAGGGGGAACCGATGAAAAGATTTTTTACACTTTCACATATCAACAAAACGATTAAGTGCAGCGCTGCTGTTTTAGCATCTGCTCTTACTTTATCAACCACTACAGCATTTGCTGAATTAGGAGAGCCGGAAAAAGAAGAGTTACGTTTTGGTTTTATCAAATTAACAGATATGGCCCCTATTGCTGTTGCTTATGAAAATGGTTATTTCGAAGACGAAGGACTTTACGTCACGATTGAAGCACAAGCCAACTGGAAAGTGTTATTAGACGGGGTCATCGACGGTCGTTTAGATGGAGCTCATATGCTTGCTGGACAGCCCATTGCTGCAACAATGGGTTTTGGCACAAAAGCTCATATCATCACGCCTTTCTCGATGGATTTAAATGGAAACGGTATTACAGTTTCTAATGAAATTTGGGCACAGATGAAGCCAAATATTCCTAAAATGGCAGATGGCCGTCCCGTTCATCCTATTAAAGCTGACGCGCTAAAACCTGTCGTTGAAAAATATAAATCCGAAGGCAAGCCTTTCAATATGGGAATGGTTTTTCCTGTCTCAACGCATAACTATGAATTACGTTACTGGTTAGCAGCAGGCGGGATCCACCCCGGATACTACGCTCCAGAAAAAGGAGATATCTCAGGACAGATTAACGCCGACGCTTTGTTATCTGTCACTCCTCCACCACAAATGCCTGCAACATTAGAAGCCGGAACTATCTATGGTTACTGCGTAGGTGAACCTTGGAATCAGCAAGCAGTATTCAAAGGCATTGGTGTTCCTGTCGTTACTGATTACGAAATATGGAAAGACAACCCTGAAAAAGTATTTGGGATCACGGCAGAGTTCGCTGAAAAATATCCAAATACCACTATTCGATTAACGCGTGCATTGATTCGCGCTGCCATGTGGTTAGATGAAAACAATAATGCTAACCGCCCTGCCGCTGTGAAAATTCTTTCACAATCAAATTATGTCGGTGCTGATTATGATGTTATTGCTAACAGTATGACGGGCACATTTGAATACGAAAAAGGCGACAAACGTGAGGTACCAGACTTCAACGTATTCTTCCGCTACAACGCGACCTACCCATACTACTCTGATGCCATTTGGTATCTCACTCAAATGAGACGGTGGGGACAAATTTCTGAGAAAAAATCTGATGCTTGGTACAAAGACTTGGCTAAAAAAGTTTATCGCCCAGATATTTATGCCGCCGCTGCGCAGTCTTTGATTGATGAAAAGCTTGCAGATGCGAAAGACTTTCCAGACTTTTCAACAGAGGATGGATTTAAAGATCCACAAACTCACTTCATTGATGACATTGTGTATGACGGATCAAAGCCCAATGCCTATATAGAAAAATTCACTATAGGCTTGAAAGGCGACTCAAAACCTTAAGCCAATCGCTAACAACGGCGTACTCCGGTACGCCTAATTAATTTAATTGTAATGTCACTGTATCGATAAGTAAGTCATTGGAGAAATTATGAGTACCGCGACCACCACGCTAATAAAATCAGGGGTTTTCGACACTTTTTTTCGCGATGTAAAAGCAAACTTACCGAGCTTACTCAAAACCATTCTTATGCCTTTGATTGGAATTGGCTGTTTTTTAATGCTTTGGTCTAGCATCGCACAGAACATTGACACGTCTCTGGGGAAGTTTCCTGGGCCAGCATCCGTTATCGAACAATTTAAAAATCTATACGACGAACACAATGCGGAACGAGTGAAGGCAACTGCTTTTTACGAAAGACAAGAAATAAGAAACGCCAAAAAGTTAGCAGCAAATCCAGATTATGAAGTGAAAATTAGAAAATATACGGGAAAAGAAACCTTTTTAGATCAGATCATCACGAGCTTAGTGACGGTCATGAGTGGTTTCATACTTGCTGCTGTTATCGCCATTCCTCTCGGTATTTTGATTGGTCTCAGCAAAACATTAAATAACGCCGTCAACCCTATCATACAAATTTTCAAACCCGTTTCTCCACTTGCATGGTTACCGCTTGTAACGATGGTCGTCAGTGCTCTCTATCAAACTGATGATCCTATGGTTCCAAAGTCATTTATTAATTCAATGATTACTGTAACGCTCTGCTGTATTTGGCCCATGGTGATTAATACTTCTTTTGGCGTTGCCACTATTGATAAAGACTTAATCAATGTTAGCCAAGTATTACGCCTACCTGCTTTAAAACATGTTCAAAAAATTGTTCTGCCCTCCTCTATCCCTATGATTTTTACAGGTATGAGGCTCTCCTTAGGTATTGCTTGGATGGTACTCATTGCCGCTGAAATGTTGGCGCAAAATCCAGGATTAGGAAAATTTGTTTGGGATGAATTTCAAAATGGAAGTTCAAATTCATTAAGCAGAATCATGGCCGCTGTTATTGTCATCGGTCTCATTGGATTTTTATTAGATCGCGGCATGCTGCTATTACAACGCACATTATCTTGGGATAAGTCCACCGCTAATTAATTTAAGAGTTATAAATTGGAGATACACATGAGCCCCATTCTTGATATCAGTCATGTTGATATGGAATTCCCAACACCCAAGGGACCATTTACAGCTTTAAAAAATGTTGATTTGAAAATATCAAAAGGAGAATTTGTCAGCTTAATTGGGCATTCCGGGTGTGGTAAATCGACTGTTCTAAATATTGTTGCAGGTTTATATCAAGCAACAAACGGTGGCGTTATTTTACACGGCAAAGAAGTTTCTCAACCCGGCCCTGAACGTGCTGTTGTTTTTCAAAATCACTCACTACTCCCTTGGTTAACAGCTTATGAAAATGTTGAACTCGCAGTTAAGCAAGTATTCAAAAAAAGTAAAAACAAAAATGAAATAAAAGAATGGATTGAACATAACTTGCATCTCGTGCACATGGATCACGCTATGCATAAACGTCCAGATGAAATATCCGGTGGTATGAAGCAACGTGTTGGAATTGCACGTGCCCTTGCCATGCAACCTGACATTTTATTGATGGATGAACCTTTCGGCGCTTTAGACGCATTAACTCGTGCACACATGCAAGATTCATTAATGGAAATACAAAATGAATTAAACAACACTGTCATCATGATTACGCATGATGTCGACGAAGCCGTTTTACTATCAGACAGAATTGTCATGATGACAAATGGACCAGCAGCGACTATTGGTGAAATCCTAGATGTTAATTTAGAGCGCCCTCGTGAACGGTTAGCACTTGCCAAAGATCCAGATTACAACCATCTTCGATCCTGCGTCTTAAAATTCTTGTATGAAAAGCAACGAAAAGTAGAAACAATTTCAGCCAAACCGGCTTTAAAAAATAATAACAAAAGCTCTGCAACGAGTGCCGCCTGATATCCACATAAATTTTCACCATTAAGTGTTTTTAGATCAATATTATTCAGACCAGTAGGAGTTTTAACATTATGAATTTTAATCCAGCAAGAAAATTTTTATTCAAAGCCAGCCCACTAGCGATTGCTATTGGACTCCTTTCTCAGCCAGTTAATGCAGACACATTAATTGATGCACTATCTAGTGGCACCACCTCTGGTGACATAAGAATGCGCTACGAAATGGTTGAGCAAGACAATGCTTTTGACGATGCCGATGCTCTAACCGTTCGCACTCGCCTCACTTACAAAACAGGTGCACTTGGCGGATTTTCAGGCGTTCTAGAAATGGAAGATTCTCGTTCTGTTTTTGGTATTGAGGACTTCTCTGTTGGACCAACAGGTTTTAAACCTGGACAATATTCTGTCATTGCCGATCCTCAAACAACAGAATTAGATCAAGCATTTATTCAATATAAAAATGACATAGCTACATTTAAAGCCGGCCGACAAGTCATTACTTTAGATGGTCATCGATTTGTCGGACACGTAGGCTGGCGACAAGATCGCCAGACGTTTGATGCACTAACGGCTGCATTTGCGCCCATAGAAGATTTATCAATTACCTATTCTCATATAACACAGAGAAATAGAATTTTTGCAGAAGCCGCTGATATCGATTCAAAAGATAATTTATTAAATATCTCTTATCAAACTTCAGTAGGTAAGCTCGTAGGATATGGTTACTTTTTAGAAGTCGATAATGACACCGATAATGCGTTAGATACTATTGGCGTTAGTTTTAATGGCGCTACAGGAAGCGATGATGTTAAATTTTTATACGGACTTGAATTCGCCACTCAAGACAACGAAGCTGGAGATTACGAAGCAGATTATTCGTTGATTGAATTAGGTCTAAAACTGAAACCTGTTACATTTAAACTTGGTATGGAAACACTGGGCAGCGATGACGGCAATTATGGCTTTGCAACGCCACTGGCAACACTTCATAAGTTTAATGGTTGGGCTGATAGCTTTTTGGGTACTCCCGCTCAAGGCTTAGTCGATACATACTTTAGTGCAGCAGGAAAAGTGGGCCCCGTCGCATTAATGCTCGCCTATCACGATTTTTCAGCCGATGAAGATACTGCAACAGTTGATGATTTAGGTGATGAAATTGATTTACAAGCCGTTTGGAATATCAGTAAAAACTATGCAGCTGGAATTAAATACGCTGCATACTCTGCTGGGGATATCAAAGTTGACACAGATAAACTTTGGGTTTGGTTTAACGTAAAGTTCTAAAAAATTATTCATTTAAAAACCATAAACAAAAAAACGCTCATCTTGATTTTCAAAATGAGCGTTTTTTAGAATAGAAATAAAGAAGTTTACTTAATTATTGGCTTTGATAAGCAGCAACTTGTTTGCCCACTAAATCAACAAGGTTTCCCATGACCAAACTCATATCAATCAAATGTAATCCCCAAGACTGATTAATCTCTTCGCCAGACCAAAGGTCACCGATAATATCATCGGCTCTATCATCTTTAGGATCGCCTTCCACACTGATTTCTAAGTATGAAAAATTTTCTTTTTGTACGCACTCACCAAAGATCATTCCAGGTAAACTAACAAAAGGCGTTTCTATTTTTTTATTCGATTGCGTCCAAGGTTTATATTCTTTAAAACTTAAACTAATTTCACCAATAGTTGAAAGGTGAGAATTAAGTTCAGCTTTTCCGCCACCGAGTGCTGCAGGGTTTGTACAACCGGCAACATTTTCACCACCCGCTCGACCGAACATAGCATTTGCCGGAGGCGGGATGCGATCACGGTAAGATGAGAAAGTCACAACACAGCCGATCTGATCTTCTGCTTTACACAATGGAATATGTTTAAACGTTCCACCGACATCTTTTCCTTTCGGAACAGAAACACTTGTCCCACTCACAATAGCCGAAACCATTTGTTTTTGAACAGGCTTGCCATCAATTTCACTGGCAATTAATCGATTTAACAGCCCAGCACCTTGTGAATGACCAACCAAAACAAAACCTCGACCATTATTTTCATTTTCTAAATAATGATTCCAAGCCGCTAATACATCACCATAGGTTTTTGTTCGATCACCCATCGGCTTACCCTGCATCATAGATCGCAAAGCAGGAATAGTAATTTGACGATAAACCGGAGCAAAAACTCGACAATGCGCGCGTAAGCGTGCTGTTTGTAAATGGGCTGTAATAATTTCGCCCTGCTCACCGGGAATTAAATCACTATTACCCGTTTCATCTAAAGAGGTTGTCGGATAGACATAAAAACAATCGATATCTGGCTTTGAATTTTCTAGTGAGGCTACTCGAGTCAAAGAACCATCTTCTTGTATAATCGTTGTTTCTAAATCACGATCGCAAGCATCTGTTTTATTATCAGGATGACAAAGCCAAGCGGAAAGGTCGTTATAATCTGGCGCTGTTTCTTGTGAAAGTACGCCCACAGAAAATCCACTTAACAAAAATCCACCCGCGCAAACTGCTAAAATTGACTTGGCGGAATTCGAAAACTCAGAAAGAGATTTCAACGATTTAAACATAATGCTCTCCAGAACTTAGGATTGATAATAGAAGGTAATAAATTGAATTGGATTAAATTGAAAATTATTTCGTAAACATTATTATTTTTTTAATTTACTTCAGTAAGTTGGTTATTAAATACTGATCGACCGCTAATATTATACAGTAGCCGATAGAAAATCAGAAACACCGCAACAAGGCCGTACCTAGAACTAGAGATAGCTTATCTCAATACGACCTCACCTACTGTGAGTTAAACATTAATTAACATTCTAGGCCTCAACGCTCGTTTAAACGACCATTATAATAGCCCTCACGCTCATAATTAATTTCATCTATCTGGCTATTTAGAGTCCACAAATCCCACAACCAACCGAGTCCAAATAAGCCTAAGGTAAACAAGTAAATAATACCCGTAATCCATTTACCCATGTACATACGATGCACACCAAATAAGCCTACAAATACGAGCAATAACCAACCGACCGAATAATCGATATCGCCTTCAACATATTTCCTACTGGCCTCCCTATCCATCGAAGGAATTAAAAACAAATCGATGACCCAACCGATCCCTAATAAACCTAAGGTAAAAAACCAAATTGTTCCTGTGATGGGCTTTCCATAATAAAAACGATGGCACCCCATGAAACCGAGGAGCCATGCCAAATAGCCAATTAAAATTGAATGTGTTTCGTTTCTAGACATAGTTATTACCTTACAAAAATTGTTCCCGTCTCATCGCTAAAAGGCATTCCAACCAATAAATCAAACGATGGCTATTTGACAACATTATCAAATAAAAAGTCCCATTTTAGAGAAAGGGAATATAAATTCAGTATACGTGCAACGTCCACCATATGGGTTAACAAATGTAAGAATATTGCTGTGAGACCTTCGTTATAACGGTTCCCTTATTCACAGTGATCTTCTAGAATGCGCCAATGTCTAACACTCCCCTCATAGCAAACCCACCGAATCGAGAAGTTATCTCGGTGAGCCAACTAAACCGCAAAGCAAAGCAATTGCTCGAAACTCACATGGCATTAATGTGGGTCGAAGGGGAAATTTCAAATTTCGCAACACCTGCATCAGGCCATTGGTATTTCACGTTAAAAGACTCAGATGCTCAGGTACGCTGCGCGATGTTTCGAGGCCGTAATAGCCTAACTCGCTTTAAACCTAAACAAGGGCAACAAGTGTTAATTCGTGCGCGTGTGAGCCTGTACGAAGGCCGAGGCGAATACCAATTAATTGCAGAACACATTGAAGAAGCTGGCTTTGGTGTTTTACAGCGTGCGTTTGAAGCGCTTAAAACAAAACTCGCCAAAGAAGGCTTATTCGAAGAAGAACATAAACAAGAAATCCCCAGCATTCCCAAACATATCGCTGTAATTACCTCCCCAACAGGTGCGGCCATACGTGATGTGCTCAGCGTACTAGAAAGACGTTTTGCCGGAATTCCTGTCACGATAATTCCCGTACAAGTGCAAGGTGAAGGTGCAGCACAGCAAATTTCTGACGCGATAAAACTGGCCAACAAAGCAGACCGCTTTGATGTAATTTTATTAACCCGTGGCGGTGGGTCCCTTGAAGATTTATGGCCATTCAATGAAGAAATTGTCGCCCGTACTATTTTTGACAGCGAATTGCCCATTGTCAGCGCTGTTGGTCATGAAGTTGATTTTACAATGAGTGATTTTGTCGCCGACCTTAGAGCGCCGACGCCTTCTGCTGCCGCAGAAATATTAAGTCCAGATGGCGTTGACCTCATGCAAACTTTTTCTGGTTACGATATTTTACTTGGCCAATCGTTACAGCGCGTCGTCAATCACAACAAACATTTAATCAATAGCTTATCCTCTCGTTTACGCCATCCAGGGGAAAGGATTCAAAGTCGTGCTCAACATTTAGATAATCTTGAAATGAGAATGCAAAAAGCGATTGGATTTACATTACACGAATCAAAATCCACGTTGAAATCAGTGGCGCAAAGACAGCAACATTTACATCCTGGCAAGCAAATTTCACAGCTCGCTCTGAATGTTAACCAATTGGCAAAACGATCTTCTCTTTACGTCCAACAAAAAATTAAAAATGAAAAAAATAATTTAGGGAAAATGGCAGAAATTCTACAAACTGTCAGCCCACTAAACACACTTAAGCGAGGTTATAGTGTGGCGCTGGATAACGATGGAACGATTTTAAAAAACACCAGTAATGTTGCGGTCGGCGACTCTATTACAACTAAACTTGGCGATGGCGAACTACGTTGCACTGTCGACGACATCAACTCCGAATACGAATCTGCAAGCGCCACTTTTAAAAAATAACTTTAGTCGACTCCTATTTATCATTCTTTTTCACGCTCATTTCCTTTCACCTTATTCTGAGCCCCTAAGCTCACTGAACCAGCGATCTAACACGACTAACGGCTATCAATAAAATAAGAATCAGCAGCTTGCTAGAGTGCAAAAACGCCAGTAGACTGCATCCTCATATTTCTTGTCGGGGCGCCAATTGGCTGAGATCGAAAGTGCTAGACTTCCGAACCCGTCGAACCTGATCAGGTTAACCCCTGCGTAGGAAACAAGATGCAAAAAACTTCTTCATCTATAACCCAAGCACAAACTAAAGCCCCCGCCCTTTCTATCGCTATTGCTGGCGCTGGGTTACTCGGCCGTTTATTAGCTTGGCGTTTAAGCCAGCTTGGCCATTATGTCGAGTTATTTGAAGCGGGCAGTTTTTCTAAGCCAGCCAGTGCTGCACATACTGCCGCCGCAATGATTTCCCCTTTAAGCGAAGTCGTGATATCTGACCGATCGATTTACAATTTAGGGTTACAATCTTTAGATCTGTGGCCTCAATGGATAGACGATTTAAATAACAATTTACAAAATCATCCTACGAAGAAAGCTTTCCAATCAATTCAATACTCTGCAAACGGCAGCATTATTGTTGCTCACCCACAAGATCATTCAGAATTACTACAATTTAAAAATGATCTTCAAAGAAAGCTAGGTAATGACGACAATAGTCATTGGCTTGATAACGCCGCACTAAAAGAAAAAGAACCTCAACTTGATCATTTTCAACAAGGTTTGTTTTTGCCCAACGAAGCCTTTTTAGATAATCGTCGGCTCTTAAAAAATTTATACCAAGTGATATTAAACAATGGCGTTATTTGTCATGAACATTCTCCAATAGCGCTTGAAGAAAAAAGACATCCGACTTCAAATAAAAAAACACTCGATAAATTCGACTGGGTATTCGATTGCCGAGGATTAGGCCGAAAAGAGGTTGACCCAACTCTTCGTGGTGTACGGGGAGAAATCATGTGGGTTGAAACAAAAGAAGTACAGCTAACTCACCCGATCCGTTTGTGCCATCCTCGATACAAATTATATGTTGTTCCCAAACCCAATCATCAGTTTATTATTGGCGCTACCGAGATTGAAAGCGAAGATATCTCACCCATCAGTCTCCAATCTACGTTAGAATTATCGAGTGCGCTCTACACTATCAATCCCGCATTCGCAGAAGCACGCGTGATAGAAACCGATGTGAATTTACGGCCAGCTTATTTGGATAATCTCCCCAAGGTAAATTATTCAAACAATGAACAAGGGAAAAATATCATCAGCATTAACGGACTTTACCGCCACGGATATTTATTAGCTCCCGCTCTTATAGAGCAAAGCATTCAACTTTTTCAAGAAAAACAAAGAACAGAAAACTTTGTATGATTACGATTTCACTCAACGGCGACTTACAAAAAATAGCGAAAGGTACACTACTCAGCGGCGCTATGACTCAATGGCGTTTTTCAGAAAAAAAGTGTGCCGTTGCCATCAACGGTGAATTCGTAGCCCGATCCACTTATGATGCTGTCATATTACAAGACAGTGATGAAATTGACGTAGTCGCACCCGTTGGTGGCGGCTAGTCGTCAGATTCAAAACATCATTATTTGAATTTTAACAATATTAGTTGGAAAAAGATGAAGCCTGATCATCACTCTCTTTTAAGTTTATACGGCGAAACGTTTAACAGCCGTTTATTGCTCGGTACAGCACAATACCCTTCTCCACAAAGTTTATTAGATGCTATTGCTTTATCGCAAGCTGACATTGTCACTCTCGGATTACGACGACAAGATCCCAACAATAAAGGCGGCGATAATTTCTGGCAAAGCATTAAAGCGACCGGTAAAAAATTATTGCCGAATACGGCTGGGTGTAAATCCGCTAAAGAGGCAGTCACAACGGCAGAAATGTCTCGCGAGATTTTTGATACCGACTGGTTAAAACTCGAAGTCATTGGCGATGATTATAATTTACAACCCGACCCCTACGCGCTCGTAGAGGCAGCAAAAAAATTAATTCAGCGAGGATTTAAAATACTTCCCTATTGCACTGACGATTTAATTGTTTGTCAAAAATTATTAGACGTTGGCTGCGAAGTATTAATGCCGTGGGGAGCACCTATCGGTACAGGTCGAGGCTTAATGAACAAATATAATTTACAAACTTTACGAGAGCGCTTACCAAATACACCTCTCATTATCGATGCAGGGATCGGAGCGCCGTCTCAAGCCTGCGAAGCCATGGAAATGGGATTTGATGCAGTACTATTGAATACCGCTGTCGCAAAGGCCGCAGAACCACCGATCATGGCAAAAGCATTTGCCGATGCCATTAATGCAGGAAGGTCAGCTTTTTTATCGGGATTAATGACAACAAAACAAACTGCACAGCCAAGTACACCAACGATAGGTCAACCTTTTTGGCATCAAAAAAAATAACTTTAAAATAATTATCAAACAGGTACTTATTACCGGAAACCAAGAATAATTATTAGCAACAAAAAACGAAACATAAAACGATGCGAATTTTATTATTGTCCGCTTACCATGCTGCAAGCCATAAACAATGGGCAGATGGTTTAGTAAAAAATTTGCCAGAACATGACTGGACATTACTCACACTACCACCACGACACTTTAGCTGGCGCATACGTGGTAATAGCTTAACGTGGGCTTTTACGAAACAAGAAATATTGGCACAACCCTATGACTTGATACTGGCCACATCAATGGTGGATTTGTCGGCATTACGGGGCATGTCTCCAGCACTCACCAAAATACCTACGATTGTCTATTTTCATGAAAATCAATTTTATTACCCCATCTCAGATAACAAACAATCTTCGGACTCAAAAAAATCTACAAATAATTCTCAAGTGGAAGCTCAACTAACCAGCCTTTATTCTGCCTTATGTGCCGACGCCATTGTCTTCAACACCCGATTTAATCGCGATTCGTTTTTAGACGGGAGCGAGAATTTGCTGAAAAAATTACCGGATGGTATTCCACCCGATATTGCTCAACTATTAAAAGAAAAATCTCAGGTGATTCCGGTTCCAATTGATCCCGAACTGTTTACATCGAACTCGTCAATATTATCAATGAATAACTCCCGCTTTACTATTGTTTGGAATCATCGCTGGGAATATGACAAAGGGCCTGATCGGTTATTAGCAGCGCTTAAAAAAATTCCTTCTGAAAGCGCTTTAACATTTCATATTCTAGGGCAAAGCTTTAGAAAACAACCCATAGAATTTGAAGAAATCAAAAAACTGTTAATTCAAAATAACTGGTTAGGAGAATGGGGATACATCGAAGACAGAGAACACTACTTAAAAACATTACAAGAGTCAGACGCCGTTCTCTCTACGGCTCTTCATGACTTCCAAGGAATTTCTATTCTAGAAGCTGTTGCTACCGGCTGCACCCCTATCGTCCCTGATAGACTGGCTTATCAAGAACTGTTTACTAAGGAAGTGTTTTATACATCCTACTTAGAAATAAATAATACCAACCTTTTATATACACAAAAAACAAATCAAGAAGCGACTGCATTAGCTGAAAAAATTAAACAACTATCAGAAAGTAAGACACTTACAAAAGGAGAGATTAAAGGAAATAGAAAACAAGATATTCAGCATTTATCGTGGAATAGCATGAAAGAAAAATATAAAGATATTTTAGAAAAAATTAGCGCTCAAGAACAATAGGAGCCTTTCCTGATTTCTTTCGTAGCCAATTGATCGTCTTCATAACTCCTTTTTTAGCCACTATCCAATTAACTAGCTTATGCTTTCCTGGGAAATCAGCAATAAACACACCCAACAAAATTGTGAGCAACCCCTGCCCCGGTAAAACCAATAGTAAAAATCCCAAGACAATAAAACAGACAGCAATTGTATTTCTGATTATTTTAGTCACTATAATTGCTATAGGATGCCCCCCCAGTAACGCTGAACGATACTTCCCTGGCTCAGAAAAATAATTTGCTGGTATCCGAATAATTAACCAAGGTATGAATACTAATGAAAGGACAAACAATGCTGCGGAAATAATTGCGAGCCAGACTAATACCAGTTCATTTGACACAAGCCATTGAACAAATGGAAAATTTTCTATTTTATTAAACATCAAATTAATTCAAACACGTTAAAAGTCATTATCATAGGCAGAAGGGACATGAAAATAAATAGTATAATACCAACCTTCTCATTTACACGCGCCACCTATAATACCTTACAACCAACCAGTTGATGTGAGCAGTTCGTTACATCTTAAGTATAGATATGGGATAATGCACTACCCTTGTAAAAATTCATTGCCAAAATTCACCATTTTACATCCTTCTGCTTTTTAAAACTTTACATCTGCAAGGAATCTTATTTATGGAATACTTTAAATTCATTGTGCGACCTAAAAAAATATTAGAACTTTTTTCATCCTACTGTAACAATCGATTAATTGATAAATTAACCCTTAGCACCATCATATTTATAGCGTCATCATTTAGCATTCAAACAATAGCTTCCCCGTGGTATATCGGAGGAGGCCTAGGATTAGGCGTCATCGACAACTTCTGTGAAGATGACTTATCTCGTGACTGTGATGACGATGGCACTGCCTTTCAGATATTTTCGGGTGTTAAAGTTAACGAATATGTTGCCTTTGAATTATCTACTGGCGGGATTTCGGGAATGAAAACACCAAGATCTCGCGTGCCTGAACGTGACGGTTACACTTCAGTCACATTAATAGGGTTTAATGCTTTGTTTTCCATCCCTCTCTCGGAACACGTTAAATTGTTTGGTGGGCCAGGAATCTATTACACAAGAACATCTACTGAGGTTTATAGACGATACTATTATGGCTTCTATACCAGTAGTAATGATGAATATTATTACTCTTACTACGACTATGATGATGACGGCTACTCTGATTATGATGACAACCACATCACAGATTCGTCAACAGAAGGAAGTTTTATTGCCGGTGTTGAAGTCAAATTCTCAACTAAATTCAGTGGCCGCTTTCAATTACAATCCGTGCGCTCCGTTGATGGCGGAGAAGCTTTTGATAAAGATCGTAATGTGAATTTTTTCACGGCGAATGTTGTTTTTAATTTCTAATTTAATCATTAGCTTTTAATAGGGGCTGTATTATCACAGTCCCTATCTATTCTTTATCCCTGTCCGCTATCCTTCTTTTACAAACATTTTCTTTTTGTTCTTGCCCTGATTGTTAGCATTAGATTTACATCACCAGCTGTTAAAAACCATGTGATTTATGTTTGATAAATCCCCGGATCACTTATCTCCATCCAAAGGTTAGGAGCGTTTGGCTCAGTAAATCCAAAGGGTTTATAAAGCTCATGTGCGTCACGAGTCACCAGCATTATTCGTCTCAGCCCCTGCAATTCTGAATAGTTTTTGATATATATCATTAGCTTTTTGCTTAGGCCTTTACCCCGATGCTCCTCAAGAATAAACACGTCGCACAAATAAGCGAATGTAGCTTGATCTGTTACCATACGTGCAAAACCCACTTGATCATCCCCACAGAAAACAGCAAAGCATAGTGAATTATCCATGGCTTTTTTTACTGTTTCTTTGGGTATGCCCGTGGACCAGTAAGATCTGGTTAGGTATTGATAGACAACATCAAGATTCATCTCTTGACGATCATCACTGATACGATATGCTTTGCTCATAAAATCCTTCTTATATTTTTAATTATCACATATATTAAAATTAACCATGCAAACAGACAATAGCTCTAACTCAGATCAAAAAATCTTAATCTTCGGTAATTCTGGGTCTGGCAAATCTACCTTAGCTCGTGCGCTTTCGCAATCAATCAGCGTGACACATTTAGACTTGGATACTCTGGCTTGGCTACCCACAAACCCACCTCAAAGAATGCCTTTGTCTGAATCCGCATCGGCTATTGAACTATTTATAAGTAATAATACTCAATGGATTATCGAAGGGTGCTATGCCGATCTTTTAGAGCTTGCATCAAGTGAAGCAACCCACATTATTTATCTTGATTTATCGGTCAGCGATTGCGTAAAAAATGCGAGGGAGCGTCCTTGGGAGCCTCATAAGTACCCATCCAAACAAGCCCAAGATGAAAACCTTAATATGCTGATCAATTGGATTCGCGATTACGAAAATCGTAACGATGTATTTTCAAAAATATCTCATCATCAACTTTTCAATCATTATCATGGCAAAAAAACTCGCTATACAACACGGCCAAGCCAACAAGAAATAATTGAAGCACTTTAGCCCTAATATTCCTGTGCATGTTCCAATTTCATATTTTAACTGGGAGCAATCTAATGAATACACATTCAAGACCCATACTCCTCTTCTTTAGTGTTATAGCCTTATTATTGATTGCTTGCGATGGGAAACCAAAAGGTCCAACACTTGCTGAGAGTACCGAGACTCCCTCTGAATCAGCGCTAAACATTGTAGAAAAAACGAAACCTGAAAACAAAGAAATAATTCGATGGTATAAAGGCACTATTGAACAAGCCTTTGCCGATGCAAAAAAATTCAAGAAGCCTTTGTTTTTATATTGGGGAGCGATTTGGTGTCCTCCCTGTGAAGAAATAAAACAGACTGTTTTTAAAAGTCCCAATTTTATTGCGCAATCAGAATTATTTGTCCCGGTGTATTTAGATGGCGATACCGATCGAGCACAACTCTGGGGAGAAAAGTTTTTCGTCAAAGGCTATCCGACTATGATCGTCTTTAATCCCGCCGGAGAAGAAGTGACTCGGATACCTGGGGGGATTGATATCGATCGATATAACACGGTTTTAGCGCTTAGCTTAAACGGATTAAAAAAGACGTCGTCGTTAATTGAAAAAGCGTTAGCGACTCCAGAAAAACTCACATCAGGTGATTACACGCAGCTCGCCTTTTACGCTTGGGATCAAAACAATTTAGGTATTGCCAGCACTGCTGAACTACTGGATAAACTCGCTGAAGATGCAGAACCCAAACGTAATATGCTTGCATCGTCTCGCTTGTTTCTACAGTCATTAATTCAGCGTATCGACGACAATGAAATTCTTTCCGAAGAAAGTGCAACAATCGCTTATGAGAAACTAAAAACCATTCTCAGTGATCAATCATTGTTGATTGCCAATTTAGATTTTTCTATGTTTAAGTCTGAAGAAATAACAAAGCTCGTCACGAAACCTGGCGTCGAGCGAATTAATCTAGAAATTCTCTGGACTAACAGTATGGAGAATATTCGTTTCAACGATTCGCTTTCAAAAGCACAACAACTAGGTACGTGGTATCCGCAATTATATTTGTATTGGCTCAATAACCCCAAAGCAACTGAATTACCCGAAGCCACTAAAAGCCAAGTTATAGATCATGTTAATCAAATGGATCTATCAACAAGCGGATCGGCGAGGCAAACTGTCATCAACAAAGGTTATCAGGTCTTACAAGCTGCTCATCTTAATGATTTATCTCGTACCCTATTACTCAAAGAAATCGAGAAGTCTGATTCACCGTATTATTTTATGAGTGGCTTGGCGTCACTTGAAGAAAAAGAAAAGAATTATGATATTGCTCTGGAATGGCTTGCCAGCGCTTATGAAGCAAGCACAGGGAATGCAACCAAGTTTCAGTGGGGTGTTGAATACGTGACGGGACTAATGCGAATGAAACCCACAGAGGTTGAAAAAATTTCTACAATAACCACTCAATTAATTAATGATTTAGAACGACCTATTGATATTTTATCGGGTAGAAACTTCAAACGATTGAACACTCTACTTGATAATGCAAAAAATTGGGAAACAAACCCGCAGCGAATCTCAGCTCTGGAAAAATTTCATAAGACCATATTCACTTTATGTCATTCAACTATCGCCAATACTCAAGCTGAGCAAAACTGTAAAACACTATCCATTTAATTTATTTGTTTTCAACAGCCCAGTTATACAATATTTTTTTATCGACACCGGTAATATCAGCAGCTAATGCTGTGGCTTGTTTAGGAGGAAGCTGATTTAGTAACAGCTTTAAAATTCGCTCAACTTCCGCATTAAGCACGGCTTCTTTTTTTGATTCGACGCCATGTACCACAATCACTATTTCGCCTTTTCTTTGATTAGCATCACTGGCGACAAATTCTGCAATATTTTTAGCAGAATCAACAACAATCGTTTCAAAAGTTTTTGTCAACTCACGGGCCAACCCTAACCTTCTATCTTCACCAAAAATGTCCGCCATATCTGTTAAACAGTCTTCGATTCGATGAGGGGCTTCATAAAAAATCAACGTACGAGATTCATTTTTTAAAAGTTCTAACTGTTTTTGTCGATGTGTTGCCTTGGCTGGTAAAAAACCTTCAAAAATAAACCGATCGGATGGCAGTCCTACGGCTGACAATGCGGTAATAAGAGCAGATGCTCCAGGAATTGGGATAACTCGAACCGATGACTCCTGAGCCATTTTAACCAAACGATAGCCAGGATCAGAAATGAGCGGCGTTCCCGCATCCGATATCAGAGCGATTGACTGGCCCCGAGATATCTTATCGATCAGCCATTGAGCACTATCGCCTTCATTATGGTTATGATAAGCCACCATCGGCGTGGAAATGTGAAAATGTGCCAATAAACGCGTGCTATGCCGTGTATCCTCGGCTGCAATGAGGTCTACCTGTTGTAGTGTTTCTACGGCACGCGGTACCATATCACCCAAATTACCAATAGGCGTCGCAACAACATATAAGATGCCTTGCTTGGATGACTCGATTTGAGATGTTTCCATGTTTATCCTAATTAATTCGTGCTCACTTGCGGTTGAGGTATGACTTTAGCCCATCAGTAACACACAATAATCTAGCATTTAACAATTTTGATTTTTTGAGTAGATTTTCATGAGTAGTTCTAAACTTTTCTTCTTAACAACCTCTCGACGGCCATCATTCGCACTTTGCTGCGCTATAGCACTCATGCTAGTTGTGTTTTCTGGTTGTACCTCTCAGCTTTCCTCTGATCTTAACTCATCTGTCACAGCCGATAGAGAAACGGCTGAAGAGATTCAAGAATTACTGACCTCTGCTGAAGGGGCTGAATCACCTGAAAGGGATCAAACCTATCTAGAGGCTGCCAGTTTACTCGTTGCTATCGGAGAAGATGACTGGGCCAGAAATATATTTGGTTCCATCGATTCCGATATTTTATTCGCTGAAGAATTTGTCGAATACACACTACTCTATAGTCGAATAGCTATTGATGATGATGCTTACTTTTTAGCGCAACGCATTCTAACCAACCCACGAGTCGAACAACAGTGGGAACAGCTTGATCCCGCCACTAAGCGAACTGTTGTCTCTCGTCGCGCTGAACTCTTTGCCCTACTTGGCGATTCAAAAGAAAGTGTTACTGAGCGGATTCGGTTAAGTGCGCTGGATCTAACAGAAGAAGAACAAGATGAAAACAAGGATGCGCTTTGGCAAAGCTTGATGAGCATATCTGAATATGAATTACAGCGCTTGAGTAAAGAATCACAAGATCGGTCTGCTCAAGGTTGGTACTCCCTCGCTGCACTCACTAAAAATAACGAATCTGATCTCGGACGACAACAAGAAACCGTTGATAACTGGATTGCACAATGGCCTGATCACCCAGCAAGTAGACGCTTGCCTAGCGATCTTAGATTATTAAGGCAGCTTGTTGAAGAACAACCCAAAATAGTTGGCATCCTACTCCCCTTAAGCGGACCTTATGGAGCGACAGGAAAAGCTATCCGGGACGGTATTATGGCGGGATACTTTGACGCTAAAAATAAAAATGGCCGTACACCCGCAATAAAACTCTACGATACAGCCAACGGAAATATTAATGACATATACGATACAGCTATCAGTCAAGGTGCTGAAGCCATCATTGGTCCCTTATTAAAACAAAATATTGAAGAATTATTTTATCGACTTGATCTACCTGTTACGACACTTGCACTAAATTCAGGAGACAGTGAATACGGTTATCCCACTAATTTATATCAATTCGGATTGCCAGTAGAAGATGAAGCGGAGCAAATTGCTGAGCGTGCTTGGCTAGAAGGTCATCGGAACGCCATGGTATTAATAAAGCAATCGGATACTGGTCAGCGAGCTGGCGATACCTTTACCAGAGTATGGGAAGAACTAGGCGGCAAAGTCGTTCAACGAAGTTCTTTTGGTGACAAGGTTGATTATCAGCGTGTTGTTAAAAACTCCCTTCTTGTTTCTGATAGTGAAAATAGAGCCCGTCAAATCAGACGTCTTTTAGGTAGTGGCATTAAATTTGAAGAAGCTCGGCGCCGACAAGATCTTGATTTGATTTTTATGATGGCTAGACCGCAAGAAGCACAATTACTCAAACCAACACTTAATTTTCATTTCGCTTCCAATATTCCAGTCTATGCAACTCGACATATTTATACTGGCAGTGATGCCGGATCAATGAGTGAAGATTTAAATGGCATCCGCTTCACAACATTACCTTGGTGGTTTGACGACAATAACGACATTAAAGATGCAATCATCAAAAATGCAAACCCAAACCCAAGCTACCAACAGTTTTACGCCATGGGACTTGATGCTTATCGAGTTCAACCACGATTAAAACAATTGGAACTGGTACAAGGCGCTCGATTTTATGGCTCAACTGGCGCTTTACGCCTCAATACAAAGCGCCAAATTACAAGACAACAAACATGGGTCGAAATCAGCGAAGGTAAAGTTGCTCTCATGCCAGATCTAGTCTTAGAAGTGGATATTGATAGCTATTCAGAGATTGACCCAAACAGTCGCCCTGAGCTTTAGAAATGAAATAAAGAACTGGCCAGCGAAAAACTAATTATTTCAAGGATGAGATATGTGGACAGAAAAACTTAAATTTACTCTACAAAAAAATCATGAAGGTACTTCGTCAAAAGAAACAAAAAAGAAAAAAATCGGCAACTGGGCCGAAGTAGCTACGCAAAAACATTTACAAGAGCAAGGATTAAAAACACAAGCATGTAATTACAATTGTCCGCTTGGAGAAATTGATTTGATCATGCTCGACAAAGATCAACTTGTTTTTATCGAGGTTCGCTTTCGAAAAAATTCCGCCTATGGCTCTGCAATTGAAAGCGTTGCTGCACACAAACAAAAGAAGATCATCAAAGCAGCACAGCATTACTTACAAGCAACAAAGTTAACTCAAAAAGTAAGCTGCCGATTTGATGTGGTAGGCGTTGAGCTAAACAACAACCAACCTAAATTTGAATGGATTAAAAACGCATTTTATTGATAATTAAACCTCTTTGATGTTAATCGAAAATTAAAAACAACATAGACCGATAAAATTTTTAACCAGAAATCTAAAAATAGCGACTTAATATGCAAAACCGCGTTATCCAAACCATTCACCAAAGCATAGAAACAAAAATGCAGGCGGGAGAAACTCTAGCGCCTCTCATCGAAGCAGCCAGCTTAACTATTGTCAACGCATTACTTAATGAGAAAAAAATTCTAGTTGCTGGCAATGGCAACTCATCTGCACTTGGACAAATATTCGTCTCCAACTTACTCAACAGACTCGAACAAGAGCGCCCCAGCCTACCGGCAATCAGCATTAGTGCAGATAGTACCGCTTTAACAGCCATTGCTAACGATGCGAGTTACAATGATATTTTCGCAAAACAAATAAGAGCATTTGGACAGGAAGGTGATGTATTAATACTAGTTAGCACGACTGGTGACTCAAGTAATATTGTTCAGGCACTTGCCGCAGCCCATGACAAAAACATTCCCATCATTGCTTTAACGGGTCACGATGGTGGCGACTTAGCGACACTACTCAACCAAAATGATATTGAACTTCGCGCCCCATCTGACTCTAATATACATATTAACGAAGTTCATTTATTGAGTTTACTTTGTCTTTGTGACTTAATTGATTTTCAACTTTTCGGAGCACAAGAATGATGACTAAAAAGCTAACCATTTTATCAATTGGTCTGCTATGTATTTTACTCAATGGCTGTTCCACTGTGATCAATGCGACCACTTCAGAGCCCATCGACATGGACCCTAATCGTCGCACCATGGGAACGGCCATCGATGACTCTCAAATAGAAACCATTGCCAATGTTAATCTTAAAAAAGCGCACCCTGATATTAAAAGTGCGCCCATCACGGTAACAAGTTACAACCGCGTTGTACTTCTCACAGGGCAAATAAGAAATAACGAACTGAGGCAATTAGCAGCAAAGACAGTGTCTAAACTTAGCAAGGTCAGGCAAGTCCATAATGAACTACAAGTTCAAGCGCCAATTTCATTTTTTGCTACTATTGGCGATGCCTGGATTACAAGCAAACTAAAAACAAAACTACTAGCGAACAAAGAAATTCGTTCTAATCGATTAAAAATTATCACTGAGAACGGAACTGTTCACTTTATGGGTTTACTAGGGAGAGCTGAAGCAGAAAGAGCTTCCGATATAGCAAGAACGACATCCGGCGTACAAAAAGTCGTACTCGCCATTGAGTACCTTGACTAATCTCGCCAATATTATTTATAACTTTAATTTTTTATCTAACTCTTACCTATCAGTTACTAATGGTTTTTAATAACAACCATTAGTAACTTCCAGTTTTCCATTCAACCCCTACTTCAACAAAATTACTCGCTGAAACAGTAATGAATTCATCAGTCGCCTAAACTTCTATGTAGTACACACTGTTTTGGCCCTTATATTTTAAGTGCTTATTGATCAATTGGCATATCAAGTGCATGATTAGAAGCCGTGATATTTGAAAAGTTTTCATTAATGATAGGAGCAAAAATGCCAACAAGTTCTGAACAATACGAACAGCAACTCCCTTTAAAGTCATGTGTTCGGCTACTAGGTCGAATTCTAGGGCAGGTTATCGCAAAGGCTCACGGACAAGACCTCCTTAACAGTGTCGAACATATTCGACAATTAGCAAAAGCCTCTCGTGAAGAAAACCCAGAAAAACGTACTCAACTCATTAAGCATCTAAAAGAATTACCCGAAGACAAATTAGTTTTAGTCGCTCGAGCATTTAATCAATTTCTCAACCTCGCCAACATTGCTGAACAATTGTATAGCACGCTGAAGACTCCATCAGACAGCTTAGAAGTCACTAATCTAATTGATTCTGGTTCGATCGAAGAACAATTAGCAACGCTGAAAAAAGCAAATATTTCTGCCGAAGACACCATCAAAGCGATTGATGCTTTGCACCTCGACCTTGTATTAACCGCTCACCCAACCGAAATTACACGCCGCACATTAATTGAAAAACAAAATCGTATTTATTATTGTCTTCAAGAACTTGAAACTCGCAAGCTCTCAAAAAAAGAAGAGGAACAGTTACACGTACGACTCACCCAGCTCATTGCGCAATGGTGGCATACAGATGAGTTACGTAGTGAAAAGCCAACCCCAGTTGACGAAGCCGTATGGGGCTTTGCCGTCATTGAAAACAGTTTATGGGAAGCCGTCCCTTTATATTTAAATCAATTAGCTGCTACCGTCGAAAAAAATATCGGTCATGAATTACCGATTACATTTGCACCAGTACAAATTACCTCATGGATGGGGGGAGACCGCGACGGAAATCCAAACGTAACCGCTGTTGTTACTCAAGAAGTTATCCGCTTAGCTCGCTGGAAAGCCGCCGATTTATTTTTAAATGACATCAACATGTTGATGAGTGAGCTGTCCATGAACGAATGTTCTGACTCGCTTAAAAAACGTGTCGGCAACCATCGAGAACCTTATCGTGCAGTATTAAAAGAATTGCGCACACTATTAAATAACACGCTTAATAATATCGATGATCTCTTAAAAAATCGGGAACCGATTCAACAACCTGTTATTGAAAATAATGATCAGTTATGGGAACCGCTCTATGCCTGCTATGAGTCATTGATTGATTGCGGTATGGATATGATTGCAAACGGTAGCTTACGCGATACATTACAACGCGTAAAATGTTTTGGCAGTCATTTAGTTCGATTAGATATTCGACAAGAAAGCACTCGCCACATGCAAGTATTCGCAGAGCTGACCCAATATTTGTCGATTGGTAATTATGCAGAATGGCCAGAGCAAGAACGCATTGATTTTCTAGCCGCAGAGCTCACCAACAAACGCCCTCTATTCCCCCGCCAATGGAAACCCAGCGCTGATGTAAAAGAAGTACTCGATACATTTGCGATGTTATCGCAACAACATCCAGAATCCCTCGGCGCTTATATTATCTCGATGGCAAAAGCGACATCGGATGTTTTGGCCGTAACATTATTATTAAAAGAATTCGGGTGTGCGCCTTTACCTGTAGCGCCATTATTTGAAACGCTAGACGATTTAGATAATGCTGCCGGAATTATGACGGCCTTATTATCAACACCCGTTTATCGAGATTCTATCGGCGATAAACAAATGATTATGATTGGCTATTCAGACTCTGCAAAAGACGCCGGTGTTATGGCCGCTTCTTGGGCTCAATATCGCGCGCAAGAAGCATTATTAAAAGTATGTAATGACGCTGGTGTGCAGCCAACACTATTTCATGGGCGAGGTGGAACAACCGGCAGAGGTGGCGCTCCAGCAAGAGCTGCACTTTTATCACAGCCTCCCGGCTCCTTGAAAAATGGTTTGCGGGTGACAGAACAAGGCGAAATGATTCGCTTTAAATTGGGCTTACCAGCCAAAGCGGTCAATACTTTTAATTTATATACCAGCGCAATGCTGCAATCGAATTTAATCCCACCTCCTGCACCCAAAGCGAGTTGGCGAGACATTGTTGACGAGCTCTCTGCTATATCATCAGAAGCTTATCGAGACCTAGTCTTTCGCGATAAACAATTTATTGATTATTTTAATTCAGCAACTCCGATTCAAGAACTCAGCAAATTACCTTTAGGCTCTCGACCAGCAAAAAGAAAAGGCGCGGGAGGAATCAGCAGCTTACGGGCGATTCCTTGGAGTTTTGCTTGGTCGCAAAATCGTTTAATGGTTCCCGCTTGGTATGGCGCAGGAGAAGCACTCGAAAAATTAATCGATCGTGGTCAACGCAAAGAATTAGAATCCATGTGTGAACACTGGCCGTTTTTCTCCACCCGTATCAGCATGCTAGAAATGGTATTTGCAAAAACGGATGGCGATCTTGCAGAGTACTACGAACAACAATTGGTTGACCCTGTTCTACGAAGTTTAGGGGAAAAGCTGAGAAAAAGGCTCGATGCTGATATCGCTTTGACGCTATCAATTTCCAATGACGAAAACCTACTTCAAGATTTGCCTTGGCTAAAATATTCGCTAGGCCTCCGTAATACCTACATTGACCCTCTCAATCTATTGCAGGTTGAACTACTTAATCGAGACAGAAACAAAAGTAGTGATGACGTTGAGAAAGCGTTGATGGTAACAATCGGCGGTATTGCAGCAGGACTCAGAAATACTGGCTAATTAATCACCAGCCTTTTCTGTGTTCTGTGTACTTCATAGCGAATAAATTTACATTTTATCACGTCGAAAGGCTGTCAATTCGGTTACACTAACGACCATATTCATGTTGGCAGCTTATCGGAGAGGCAGTTATGGGTACTACAGCAATTATCATTCTGGTTATTATTGCAGCGCTAGTTTTTTATGTCATAGCGATCTACAACAACCTGGTTAATCTTAAAAACCGCTATCAAAACGCATTCTCTCAAATTGAAGTACAGCTCAAGCGTCGATACGACCTGATCCCCAATCTGATTGAAACCGCTAAAGGATATATGGCTCACGAGAGAGAAACCCTCGAAGCTGTTATCAATGCTCGTAATGCGGCTTCTAATGGCCTTAAAGCAGCATCGGCAAACCCTGGTGATAAAGCAGCTATCAATGAACTCTCAGGTGCTGAAAGTAACTTAGGGAGCGCTCTCGGAAAATTCAACGTTGTTGTCGAAGCCTATCCTGACTTGAAAGCGAATGAAAACATGATGCAACTGTCTGAAGAACTGACTACGACAGAAAACAAAGTTGCCTTTTCCCGACAAGCATTCAACGATGCTGTTACCGCATACAATACTTACCGCCAAACCTTTCCGCCTGTATTACTTGCTACAACATTTGGCCACCCAACCGATGCCAGCCTGCTAGAATTTGAAGACAGCGCTGAAATCCAAGCTGCGCCAAAAGTTTCTTTTTAAACACATCATTTTAAAAAAACATAGACAATAGAAATCTAGCGCTAAATATTTTTACAGTATTTAGCGCTTTTTTGCTGGAGTAAAAAACACGTGGATTTTTTTCAGCATCAACATACCGCAAGACGCAACACAAAATGGCTGGTTGTATTTTTAGTCATGGCTGTTCTTGGCCTCATACTATTAACTACCGTCGCCTTCTCTGTTGTTTATTATTTTTTTCAACTTCGAACAGATACCGCTGTTAGCGCCTACGATCAAAATGCGGGCTTTTTCTCTGTCGCACTACAGTCTTTGAGCTTTGAAGTTCTCGCTTACATTACTCTTGGTGTAGGCCTCGTTGTTTCCGCAGGCTCGATCTATAAACTGATTCAATTAAGTGGTGGCGGTAAACGTGTTGCTGAATCGTTAGGAGGGAAACTTCTCGATCACAACACTAAGGATCGCGCAGAAAAAAGAATTCTTAATGTAGTAGAAGAAATTGCGATTGCTTCTGGTACACCTGTGCCCCCAGTTTATCTTATTGACGAAGATGGAATTAATGCGTTTGCAGCGGGTTTTAAAGCCCAAGATGCTGTCATTGGCATCACGCGTGGATGCATTCAACTTCTTTCCCGAGAAGAATTACAAGGCGTGATTGCTCATGAATTCAGTCACATTCTTCATGGCGATATGCGACTAAACATCCGTTTAATTGGGTTACTACACGGGATATTAGTTATTGGGCTTATCGGGTATTTTATTACTCGCTCTGCCGCATACAGTGGTCTTTCTCGAAGAAGCCGAGACAATAATCCTATCGCCATTTTAGGGCTTGGCATTGCGTTAATTGTTATTGGTTATGCCGGTACGTTTTTTGGCAATATTATTAAGGCTGCCGTTAGTCGTCAGCGTGAATTTTTGGCTGATGCTTCTGCAGTGCAGTTCACCAGAAATCCTGACGGTATCGGTGGGGCTTTACAAAAAATTGGCGGCTATTCTGCTGGCTCATTACTTCATAACCCTCATGCAGCCGAATATAGTCATTTGTATTTTGGGCAAGGAATTGCAACTCATTTAAATGGGCTAATGGCAACTCACCCTCCTCTTCCTGATCGAATAAAACGAATAAACCCTCGGTGGGATGGAAAATTTCCGATTGTTACAGGAATTGAAGAAAAAGAAGAAGGTAGTGGTTTAGACAGAAATTCTAGTGCCAATAATGACCGAAGCGATCCTCTCGACATTTTAGATTTAGGTAGATCAAATACTCATTCAAACGATAATATTGCGGGAAAAATTACAACTGCTGTTATTGCAGCTGGTGCTCTAGAAAGCACAATGAACGCACAACATGCTGATGGCAAACCGAAAGTGAGCAGTAACACTTCAGCCATTAACTCTATAGGCCAACCAACCATTGCTCATGTTGCTCATGCCCAACAACTAATAAAGTCGATTCCTTCAGATATCAATGATGCTACCCACGATTCCTTTTCTGCGCGAGCAGTTATCTACTGCATTCTTCTCGATAAAAGCTCGCCTCAAGTACTCGAAAAACAATTAGCTTTATTACAACAAAAAGCGCATCCCATTGTGTTTAAATTTACTAAGCAATTTCAAACAACTATCAGTAAGTTAGACGATGTATTGTTTCTTCCGCTGATTGAACTCTGTATGCCTGCGTTAAAAACTCTATCAGAACCACAGCATCGTGTTTTCAAGAAAAATTTAATTTCTATTATCAAAACAGACGATAATGTGGATTTATTTGAGTGGGCCATCTACCGAATTCTAATTCACAATCTTGAAGATCAGCTCAACACAAGAAACAATAAAAAAATCTCTCAATTAAAATCGGAATGCCAAACATTATTATCATTAGTTGCTCACTCCGGACACAATGGCGCGACTAAAGCTAACAATGCTTACCAAGCTGCAATGAAAGAATTAAACTTGGAAAGCCTACCAATCTTGAAAGAAGAGAATGTCGCACTTCCTGAACTCGATCGCGCCTTAAATTCTCTTGCCAACTTAAAGCCTCTTGAAAAGCCAGCGCTTTTAAAATCTGTCGCTATTTGCATAAGTCATGACGATAAGATTACAGCAACAGAAGCCGAATTATTTCGTGCAATCGCAGACAGCCTAGACTGTCCTGTCCCACCGCTTTTGGCAAATCAAACATTAAGCTAATTAGTAATTGATTTTATTATTGGCAACCGAAGAAAATAAACAAAACGAAAGATAAATTTCGATTTATTTCACAACGCGTAAGCTTGGACGCTTACTGTCTTTGCCATCGTCTTTGGGTAAAGTATTCTTTGGTGAAGGTCCACCACCGTTCGGAGAAGGAGGCGTTGGCTGTGTTCCATTTTCAGGCTCGAAAATCATTCCTTGGCCATTTTCTCTTGCGTAAATCCCCAAAATTGCACCACAAGGTACAAAAATATCCCTTGGGATACCGCCAAAACGCGCATTAAAAGTTAAACTTTCATTGGATACGAATAAATCTTTCACTGCAGTCGGTGATATATTTAAAACGATTTGACCATCTTTATTTACGAATTCTTGCGGCACTGAAACACCATCTGAGTTCGCATCGACTAAAAGATATGGCGTGCTTTTATTATCAACTATCCATTCATACAGAGCGCGAATCATATAAGGTCTGCTGGATGTCATCGACATGATAAAAACTCTACTTGGGGAATTATTCTTAGGTAGGATAGCTCGGTTCAGCCAAACTATTTTTCTTAATTTATATCTAACTGTTTTTTATCTAGCCATTTGGTAACAATTGCCAGCAATGATTTTTAAAGCCGCTATTTTGGCCCAAACATTTCAATACTGACAATTTTTATTTGCTACGACTTTTAAAAATTAAAATTCTCTCATTTCCTTTTCATACTCAGTCAAGCTTTCACGGAAAGCTTCACGAGCAAACAACCGCTCCATATATAACTCTATAGGTTTGCTTTGTTTAGTGCTGGGTAATTTAATACCTAAAGCTTCTAGTCGCCACAAAATTGGAGCTAAGCAACAATCAACGATTGTGAATTCCTCGCTCATAAAATATGGCATTTCTTGAAAAATTGGAGAGATAGTTAATAAACTATCGTGTAATTCTTTTCGAGACTTATCGACAAGATCTTTGTTTTTGCCATTAGTAATATTATCAACTAAAGGACACCAATCTTTTTCGATTCTGTACATCCATAAACGGCTTTGAGCGCGCGCTACAGGATATACAGGAAGTAATGGCGGATGAGGAAAACGCTCATCGAGATATTCCATCATTACTTTTGATTCATACAACACTAACTCTCGATCAACCAAGGTAGGAAGAGAGTTGTAAGGATTTAGCTCTGAAAGTTCATCAGGGATGCTTTTAGGCTCAACATCGATAATATCAACAGAGACACCTTTTTCTGCCAGCACAATGCGTACGCGATGGCTGTAATGATCTCGGCCATCAGAAAAGTAAGTCATTGATGAACGCTTAGTAACGGCACCACCCATTTATATCACCTTTAATTAAATAATTTATGTTATTAATTTAACGGCAAAGGGCGATCCTCTTTATCCTTAGTTTATAAGGGAGGTCGCCCAAGCCATGATTGAATCACAACAATGATATATGTTGTTTTGAATGACTATGCCAAAAATTTCAGCTTAGTGAAGCTCTCGCCAATACTCTCTATCAAGTAATAAAGCGAAAACCAAGAACACGCCTAAAAACAACAACACGTAAACACCTGCATGTTTACGTGCACTAGCACCTGGCTCGGCAACATAATCTAGGTAGTTCACTAAATCATAAATTGCTTGGTCAAATTCTTCAGCGCTCATACTGCCATCAGATACAGAAACTAGCTTGCCACAATGAGCCATTGTTTCTTCACCATTATCACCGCGAACAGGCTTTCCATGGCTATCTAAAAGAGGTCCTGGAGCACACTCCATTAAACCTTGAAGTTCGAGCATTGCGTGAGGCATCGCAACCTTGTCAAAAACTCGGTTGTTAACGCCAGTAGGGCGAGAATCATCTTGATAAAAATTTCGAAGATATGTGTATAACCATGAAGGCTCTCGAAGGCGCGCCACTAAAGTCAGATCAGGTGGTGCAGACCCTAACCATTTTTTGGCATTTTCTGGGGTCATGGAAATATCCATCAACTGACCAATCTTACCTTCTTCGTTTTTCTTTAAATCCCAAGGCACTAACGCATCAACCATTAACTGATGAGGAATCTCCAAATCATCAGCAACGCGCTCATAGCGTGAATACTTCAACGAATGACAACCAGCACAATAGGCATCAAACCACTTCGCACCATTTTGCAATGAAGCTTTATTGTCGAAGTCTGCTTCAAAATCGTCACAATTAATTGTGCCGCAATCAAAACTTGACTCTGCACCAACTGCTTTTAGAGGAACAAAAATAAGTACAGCAAACAGTGCAAGCCCAGCAAAAACAATCGACTTCGGTAAGCCCGTCATTTTTACTCGCTCAGGTTCTGGCAACGTTTTTTCACGAGAAGTCCAAAACGGCATTCCAATAAAATAAGCAAAGTAGAGGAATGTACACACTTGAGCTAATGCAGTTCGTGCATCTGTAGGCGATTTAACTCCTAAAACACCAAGGATTACAAATACAGCTGCAAATACGATTAAGGCAACTTGGCTGAAACGACCTTTATATCGAATTGATTTCACTTTGCTTCGGTCAAGCCATGGCAATACAAACAAGATTGCAATCGCTGCTGCCATGGTCAAGAAGCCTAAGAACTTCGAATTCAACGGACCAATATCAATCGTGATTGCACGTAGCATTGAGTAAAAAGGCGTGAAATACCATACAGGTGCGATATGCTCTGGCGTCTTCAAGTTGTTAGCTTCTTCAAAGTTCGCATGCTCTATAAAATAACCACCAAACTCTGGTACAAAGAACATCACATAACAAAAAGCAAACAAGAATACGACAATACCAACTAGGTCATGAACCGGTAAGTAGTATGGGAAAAATGGAATGCCGTCTTTAGGAATACCGTTCTCGTCTTTGTTCTTCTTGATTTCAACGCCATCAGGGTTGTTTGAACCCACTTCATGAAGCGCCAAAATATGAAGAAAAACCAAAATAATAAGAACAATCGGTAATGCAACAACGTGAAGAGCAAAGAACCGATTTAGCGTAGCGCCAGAGATTAAGAAATCACCTCGGAACCAAACAGCTAAGTCTTCACCAACAACAGGGATTGCACCTAAGAGATTTACGATTACCTGAGCACCCCAATAAGACATATTGCCCCAAGGAAGTACATACCCAAAGAAAGCTTCTGCCATCAATGCGACGTAGATAATCATACCGAAAATCCACAACAGCTCACGTGGTGCTTTGTACGATCCGTACATTAAGCCACGGAACATATGCATGTAGACAACGATAAAGAACGCAGAAGCACCTGTGGAATGCATATAGCGCAAATAACTACCAAATGGTACATCACGCATAATGTACTCAACCGAAGCGAAAGCGCCCTCAGCTGAAGGTTCAAAGTTCATTGTCAGCCAAATACCAGTCAGTAATTGGTTAACCAGAACAAGTAAAGATAAAACACCGAACATATACCAAAAGTTAAAATTCTTCGGTGCATAATATTTTGCCATATGGGTATCCCATGCACGCTGCACAGGGAGTCTATCGTCGACCCAACCCCACAAACCTAAGAGCCACTTATTCATGCGCTTGCTCCTTCTGGATCCAAACCAATGACAAGTACATTGTCACTTTCGTATTTATAGGGAGGAACTTCGAGATTGGTTGGTGCAGGAACACCTTTAAATACTCGTCCAGCCAAATCAAACTTAGAACCATGGCAAGGGCAGAAAAACCCACCTAACCACTCATCATCACCAGGAGCAGGGTAATTAACATCCCAATACTGGGGTACACAGCCTAGATGCGTACAAATAGCTTTAAAGACCATAATTTCAGGCTGAGCTGAACGGAATTCATTTTTTGCGTAAGCTGGCTGCTTACTATCAGCAGCGTCCGAGTTGGGATCAAGAACCTTCTCGTTCATTTTTTCAATGTTAGCTAATGTTTCTTTTGATCGTCGAACGACAAACACAGGAAACCCGCGCCATTCGACTGTCATCATTGAATCTGGCTCTAATTTACCAATATTGACTTTAACTGGAGCTCCGGCAGCTCTAGCTTTAGCACTAGGATTCCAAGAACCAACAAAAGGTACGGCAACTCCGACAACCCCAGCAGCACCTACAACAGAGGTAGATACTGTGAGAAATCGACGTCGCTGTTCGTTAATGCCGTCATTGCTCATGACGTTGCTCTCCCATTACAGCGATGAATAGAAATTCTATATTTTTACTTAAACTTAACTTATTGGACGTAATTCATACGAACCAGCCCTAAAACGTCCCCAAAAAGCCGCGATATGTTAAAGAAATTGATCGTTTCTTACAAGGATAACCCTTTGTTTTAGAGGATTTTTATAACGGATCTTTAAATAGTGGGGATAAAAAAACGCTTAGCCTAATTTTTAGGCTAAGCGTTTTTAGCATAGACATTACCCGCGAAATAAGCGAGCAATTAACGTTTAGAGAACTGTGGACGCTTACGAGCTTTTCGTAGACCAACTTTCTTACGCTCAACTTCACGCGCATCACGAGTTACATAACCCGCCTGACGAAGAGAAGGCCTTAAATTTTCATCATAATCAATCAGAGCACGAGTAAGCCCATGACGAATTGCACCAGCTTGACCGAAGCTACCACCGCCTTTAACCGTGATTTTGAGATCAAACTTCTCAGTCATCTCAACCAACTCAAGTGGCTGCTTAACAATCATTCTAGCCACTTCACGACCGAAGTAATCATCTATCGTTCGACCATTAATAGAGATCGCACCGGATCCTTGAGTTAAAAATACACGAGCGGTTGATGTTTTACGTCGCCCAGTACCATAATTTTGAGTATCAGCCATGTTTAGCCTTTATTTCAGTCTGTAATTAGACGTTAAGTTCTTGGGGCTGCTGAGCAGTATGCGGATGTTCCGCGCCAGCATATACTTTTAATTTTTTGAACATCGCTCGCCCCAGAGGACCGCGAGGCAACATTCCTTTTACTGCTAACTGAATAGTACGCTCAGGCGCCTTTTCAATAAGATCAGAAAAGTTAATAGACTTAAGTCCACCAATATAACCTGTATAACGGTGGTAAATCTTGTTTTTTGCTTTGTTACCAGTCACCCGGACTTGCTCAGCATTGATTACAACAATGTAATCGCCCGTATCGACATGAGGTGTGAACTCTGGCTTATGCTTTCCGCGAAGACGAGTAGCGATTTCAGCTGACATACGACCAAGAGTCTTGCCTGCTGCATCGATGACATACCAGTCTCGCTGTACTGTTTCAGCCGTAGCACTTATGGTTTTCATGATAATCTACCTTGCTAATGGGGGTTCCCCATAAAAGAGCGCGAATACTACATAAGCGGCGGATCGTTTTCAAGGCCTAAATGAGACAATAACTAGGTCTCTTACTCGATCCTCGAAAATAACTTCCACCCCCAGAGCAAAACATTTATGAAAGGTTAATTCTAAGGCTTGTGAGCAGCTGCAAGATACTCATGACTTTGCATTTCAAGCAGGCGGCTAGTCGTTCTTTCGAATTCAAAACCCAATAAACCAGATTCGTACATTTCATCCAGCGACTTCTCTGCTGAAAGCACCAATTTCACATTACGATCATAAAATTCATCAACAAGATTGATAAAGCGCCTCGCCTGATCATTGTTCTTATGGGTAAAAACCGGAACCTGTGAAATAAGCACCGCATGATATTCTTTTGCCAGCTCAATGTAATCATTTTGCGACCTTGGTCCGTCACACAAAGCAACAAAATCAAACCATACTATATCTTCAGCTACCTGCTTTGCCATTATCGGGCGCCCCTCAACTTCCAGAGGCAACTGCTTATGCACCTCTGAGTGCTCGGGCTTTAGGCTCATAAAGCTTTTCTGTAGACTTTGTTCTGCATCAGCATCTAAAGGAGTGTGATACAACTCTGCCTTTTCCAGCGCCCTGAGACGATAATCTGTTGGGCTATCAACATGTACAACTTTAGTAAATTTCTTAACCAAATCAATGGCTGGTAAAAACCGCTCCCTTTGTAAGCCATTGCGATACAGCTGATCAGGTACAATATTCGATGTTGCTACGAGAGATACCCCCCTCTTAAACAACCCTTGAAATAAAGTCCCCAAGAGCATTGCATCGGTAATATCAGAAACGAAAAATTCGTCAAAACAAATGATGCGAGCTTCTTTACTTAGCTTCTCAGCAATAAAATCCAATGGATCTTTCTGGCCAGCATAAAGAGTAAGCTCATGATGAACTCGCCTCATAAACCGATGAAAATGCGCACGCATTTTATCTTCGAAAGGTAGGCTCTCGAAAAAGGTATCCATTAAATACGTTTTACCTCTACCTACGCCCCCCCACAAATATAAACCAATCTCAGGGTCAACGGGCTTTCCTTTCCCCCAAAACACTAAAAGGTTCTTTTTTTTAGTTTTACTATTGCTCTTTAAAAGACGCTCATATAAATCTTGGAGATCCCTGACCACTTGTTCTTGGCATGGATCATATTGAAAGCTTGGCTGCTTTAGGTCTGCTTGATAGCGCTCTAGAGGGGAAGGAGACATATAATGAACTAGATACAGTTAGTTGCAATTGGGTAAGTGAGCGCCACTTTAGCCATTTATCCTCCTGAGTCAATAAACATTGAATCAAAAATAGGCCAAAACGCGCGATACTAGCTAGCATTAAAAAATTGCAATGAATTATTTTTTATGAAAAGAGTCATAAATATATCTCGACGATAGGAGTATAATCTTAGCCCTCATACTTTGAAATTAGGAGTGTCTTGTGTTTTCTACCGGAGCAATCATTACCGTTTTTATCGCCGCTCTACTCCTTGGTGTAGGCATAGGCATTTTATTCTCTCGATTATTCAAATCGATATCAGGAAACTCAACAACACTCAAAGAAAAACTTGCCGAAAAAGAACAGCAATTAGCCGACTATCAATCCGACGTTACCGAACATTTTTTAGAAACATCTAGAAGAGTTAATACCCTGACAAAAAACTACAAAGACGTTCATGAATACTTAGCAACAAGTGCAGCTAAACTTGCCAATCCAGATATGAATAAGGACGGATTTTCAGCGCAAATAACGCTGGCGGATAAAATTATTGATGAGACTGAAGATGCAAAGATCATTGAACAAGATATTCAAGAAGTATTAATAGACGAAAACACCTCTATTGAAGACGGCATTGATAGCAGCTCAACCAAACAGAAACACTACGAACCCATTTGATATCGATTCACTTGAAAAAAACATTTTAGAATTTAACGTTAATCGAAATACTCGTATTCAACAGCAGCCAAATAACACCATAAACTCAAAGACAGGTGCATCGAAGAGTGTCTATTAAAAAAATAATTGCTTTTTCTGGCTGGCCCATTGCTATAGGTTTAATGATTGCGCTTACCATTTTGTTTTTAATGCCACGCTTTGAAAACACTGATACCCCATTAACATCTACACCAGAAGACACTGAAAACTCTTTTTGGGGCGACAATTTAAAACCCAGCGAAACAAGTTTCTCTGGGCCAATAAGCTACTCTGATGCTGTAAAACGGGCAGCTCCTGCTGTCGTCAATATTTACACAACAAAACCTCGCCCACGAAATCCATTATTAGACGATCCCATATTTCGTCAATACTTCAATATCGCAGAACCTCCCGAACAACAAAGAATACTGTCATCGATGGGCTCAGGCGTCATCGTCAGTGAAGAGGGTTATATTTTAACAAACCATCATGTTATCAACGGTGCCGATGAATTTTTTGTTTATTTGAACGACGGTAGAAAAGCTCAAGCGACACCTATTGGAGCAAACACAGATAACGATCTTGCTGTTTTGAAAATTGATCTTGAAAACTTAACAGCGATCGACATTGGTATGCCAGAGCAAGCGGAAGTTGGAGACATCGTCTTAGCAATAGGAAACCCATACGGCTACGGCCAATCCGTTAGCCAAGGAATTATCAGCGCAAAGAGCCGACTCGGCAAGACACAACGAGGATTGCAGCGCTACATACAAACTGACGCGGCCATTAACCCTGGGAATTCTGGTGGAGCACTCGTCGACATTTACGGAAATTTATTAGGAATCAATACCGCTATACTGGGCAATGGATCCGGTGAATCTATCGGTATTGGTTTTGCTATCCCTGCATCAACAGCAGTGAGCGTACTCAATGAGATTATCGAGTTCAGCAAAACTGTTCACGGCTACCTTGGCGTCATCGCCAGCCCACTCACTCCTCGCCTAGCTCGATCACTCAACTTAAGCTTTACCAATGGATTAGTCATCACACGCATTGATGAAAATTCTCCAGCTTTTCGAGCCAAACTTCTACCTGGCGACGTCATCACACGGGCAAACGATCAAGTATTTGAAGTAGACGGGAGTTTAATTGCTGCCGAGATTAGCCAAGCAAAACCGGGAGACTCAATTGAACTAGAAATATGGAGGAATGGAGAACAAGGTATTGTTAGAGTCACCATGGGAGCTGTGCAAAACGTACCCTCGCCTGCCAATCAACTGCCCAACAACCCCGTTACATAACGCAACAATCTCAAAGAACCTTCTTATTTTAGTTCTGACAGGCTGGATATCTGTAAATTAAAATTCAACGTTTTAAAACGACATAAAGAAGATATTTTTAAAGTCGTTAATAAATTATTTTTTAAATATCCGATACTCTGCCGATCTAGCATGAGCTTCTAGCGATTCACTTCGAGCTAACACTGATGCCAGCTCACCCAATTCCGACGCTGTTTTTGGCGTGCAATGAATAATTGAAGAACGCTTCTGAAAATCATACACTCCCAACGGCGAGGAAAATCGAGCAGTTCCCGAGGTTGGTAAAACATGGTTTGGGCCTGCACAGTAATCGCCTAACGCTTCGGCCGTATAGCGCCCCATAAATATAGCGCCCGCATGCTTTACCTCTGGCAAAAGTTTTTCTGGATTTTCAACAGACAGCTCTAAATGTTCTGGGGCAATACGATTAGATAATTCAACAGCCTCAAATAAATCTTTCACCAAAATTAACACGCCTCGAGACTGCAAAGATTGTTTTACCATTACTTCTCGTTGCAAAGTTGGAACCAATTTATTAAGGCTCATTTCTACTTGAGATAAATATTCAGCATCATCTGCAATTAAAATTGATTGCGCATTTTCATCGTGCTCTGCCTGAGAACACAAATCCATGGCAATCCAATCAGGATCCGTTTTACCATCACAAATGATTAAAATTTCTGATGGTCCCGCTATCATATCGATGGCTACCTGACCAAAGACTTGTTTTTTTGCCGTTGCTACAAAGATATTTCCAGGGCCAACAATTTTATCCACTTTAGGAATGGTTTCTGTACCGTACGCCAATGCAGCAATACCTTGCGCCCCACCAATCGTATACACAGTTTCTACACCCGCAATCGCTGCTGCAGCAAAAACGGTATCGTTGATAACCCCGTCAGGTGTTGGCACAACCATAATGATTTCTTCAACGCCTGCCACCTTTGCGGGAATCGCATTCATTAAAACAGACGAAGGATAACTGGCTTTGCCACCGGGAACATACAAACCAACACGATCCATCGCTGTAATTTTTTGGCCAAGTACCGATCCATCCTTATCCGAATACTGCCAGGATTCAGCGCGCTGGTATTCATGATACTCACGAATCCGTTCTGCTGCTTTTTCTAAAGCAGTGCGTTCTTCGCTCGGAATACTCACTAACGACTTTTGTAATTGCTCTTTGGACACTTTCAGTGCAGAAAAATCTACAACGCTCATTCGATCGAAACGATTAGTATATTCAAGAACAGCACTATCACCGCTTTTCTTAACATCAGTAATTATCTGTTTAACCGTTTGCTCAACATCATCGGCAACTGACATATCAAACGCGAGTAATTTTTCCAACGCTGCAGAAAAATTTTCATCATTTGCATTCAGTCTATTAATAATAGATGTGTTGACCATGAGAGCTCTCAGTGAAAAAAGTTGTGGTTAATACGTGAAAAGGTGAAACGCAACAGACTAGGGCGGCGACTACCCTATTGCTCTAGAAAATTGATCAAGCAATGCTTGAATCTCAGAATGCTTCATCTTCATAGAAGCTTTGTTAACAATAATTCGTGAGCTAATGTCTGCTATATGCTCTCTTGCTTCCAAGCCATTGGCTTTTAATGTGTTTCCTGTGTCAACAATATCAACAATTTCATCCGCCAAATGCATGATAGGCGCCAGCTCCATTGCACCATACAATTTGATGATATCGGCTTGTCGACATTGAGCCGCATAATAACGTTTTGCAACATTCACATATTTAGTGGCAACCTTTATACGACCTTCTTTTTTTGACTCACCCTTAATTCCCGCAGTCATCAAGCTACATTTAGCGATTCCCAAATCTAAAGGCTCATAAATGCCATCGGTGCCATGCTCAAGCAATGTATCTTTTCCTGCCACCCCAAGATCAGCGGCGCCGAATTGAACATAGGTCGGAACGTCACTTCCCCTCAGCACTAATAGCTGCACATCGGGTTGGTTAGTTGCGAAAATTAATTTTCGGCTTTCACTAATCGCTTCACTTGGTTTGATATCGGCTTTTGCCAATATTGGAAGCGTTTCTTTAAGAATGCGGCCTTTTGTTAAAGCAATTGTAATCATTTCAATAAACTTTTATTTCGTTATTTTGTTTTAGTGCGTAAGAGTTTGGAGGATTAATCAGGCACTCGTCGAATATTAGCTCCAAGCATTTGTAACTTTTCTTCAATACATTCATAGCCACGATCAATGTGATAAATACGATCAATGATCGTTTCTCCTTCAGCAACAATTGCAGCAATAACCAAGCTCGCAGATGCACGAAGATCCGTTGCCATCACAGGCGCTCCTCGAAGTTTCTCAACGCCTGTCACTATCGCTGTATTACCTTCGAGAACAATACTTGCTCCCATCCGGTTTAATTCATTAACTTGAATCAACCTGTTTTCAAAAATGGTTTCGGTGACGGTGCCAGTCCCTTCAGCTATTGCATTCATTGCGGTAAATTGCGCTTGCATATCCGTTGGAAACGCAGGATAAGGCGCGGTTTTGAGGCTAACCGCTTTCGGGCGTTTATCTTTCATGTCCAGCTCAATCCAATCAACACCCGTATTAATTTCCGCTCCAGCCTCTTCTAGTTTTAAAAGTACCGACTCTAAAATATCAGCCCGAGTATCTTTTAACAAAATGCGGCCACGTGAAGCTGCTGCTGCAGTTAAATAGGTGCCCGTCTCAATTCGGTCTGGCATGACAGAGTATTCACCGCCAACAAGACGCTCAACGCCATGTATGACCAAGGTAGCTGAGCCAATGCCTTCTATCTTCGCGCCCATTGATACCAAGCAATTTGCTAGATCAACAACCTCCGGCTCTCTCGCAGCATTTTCTAAAATTGTTTTACCTTCAGCTAAAACTGCCGCCATCAATAAATTTTCTGTTCCGCCAACAGTCACTGTATCCATAAAAATATGAGCGCCCTTTAAACGGCCTTTCACACTTGCACGAATATAACCAGCATCAACCTCTATCGACGCACCCATCGCTTCTAGACCACGCAAATGGATATCAACTGGCCGACTACCAATTGCACAACCCCCAGGAAATGAAACATTCGCTGTCCCAAAACGAGATAACAATGGGCCTAACACTAAAATGGAAGCTCGCATTGTTTTAACAAGATCATAAGGCGCTGAAAAATCCGTTATTGTCGTCGGATCAATTTCCACTCGCATTTTTTCATGGATAGTGACGCTCACCCCCATACATCGAAGCAACGCGAGCATTGTTGTAATGTCATTTAGATGGGGAAGATTACAAACGTGCATAGGACCATCTGATAAAATTGTCGCAGCCAATATAGGTAGACCTGAATTTTTTGCTCCCGATATACGAATCTCACCATCGAGCTTTGTCCCACCGGTTATTATTAACTTATCCATTTAAATCCTATTACTAACAAAAGCTGTTACTAGTTGCTTATGGCGTGCTGAGCGTATCAATCGGTTATTTAATTATTTTCGGCTAGCCATTCATTAGGTGTATATGTCTTCATGTGTACTGCATGAACAGTACCGTCGGCTATAAGGTGGTTAACTGCACCATAAACCATTTGCTGTTTTTTCAAAGTATTCAAGCCAGAAAATGCAGAACTAACAACAATCAAATGAAGGTGATTACCTTCGATATTTACGGTTACTTCACTATTTTCGATTTGATCTTCAATCAGTTTTTTTATATCTAACGCTTGCACGATTTATTACCTGTTTTATTTTGTCTATTAGCTAAAATTTATTTAACGATTAGATTTTAGGTTTATACTTTTTTGAAAAAATGGCTTTCTCGCTAAGCTCATCTTTTTCATTAGCCAGCCAAAAAGCGCGCTAGTTTACATGAGCAATCAAATAGAGCCTACTTTAGTCTATCCAGTCGAGGCGGTATTTTCGAAGGAGTTCACACTCTGAGGAATATGATTAAGATGGCTGGCAAATTGCCCCATCAATTTGCCAGCTTTCATTATTGAGCCCGCACCTTCTAACTCAATAACAGCAGATTAGATTGAATAATAATTAATTAGACCAACCGTCAATGACAGCATCAAGATCATTATTTTTTTTCATTGATTGGGCGAATTGATTTCTAAATGTCTTTCCAAGGTTGATACCATTTAAAATCATATTTGTCAGCTTCCACTCCTGACTGCGATTTAGCTTCATGGTAAATGCAAGCACATTCATGGTATCACCGCCCTTAACTTGTAATACAACGCTCTGGCTTTTCTTATCAGCTTCACTGTCTTTGGGTGGCACAACACTAATCTGATGATTACCGTAACCCGCCAAGCCTTTAGCATATGTTGTCACTAAGCCTTGCTGAAAGTTAATCGCAAAACGTTGTTTTTGATCTACAGAGGCTTGCTTACCATACTGTCCCATCACACCTCGAGCAATGTATTTAAAATCTACGACTGGCAACAAAACACCTTCAATAGCTTTAAAATATTTCTCCTCACCTCCTTCTGCTTCTAATTCTTTTTTCTTCCTGATAACTGCAACCAAATCATTTTTGACCTCTTCCGCAACTACATGGGCAGACTTGGCTGTTTTAACTGCTGCCTCTTCACCTACTGTAGAAGTCCCAGCAAAAACAGGCGAAATAAAAACCACCACACCCACTGCAGCCATAAAAGCTCTTAATGGGTGAGAAGCACCAGGAATTAATCCAAATATTTGGTTACAAAACGTCATAGCGGACCCTTTATTTACTATTGATAACATTGATTGCATGAGAACTCCCTTGCCCCCAAACATTGATCATTCATAGCTTGTCAATTACTCAAGCTAACATGTTGTTTTTTTAAACAATTATAATGAAAACCAATCGATGGTCCTCGTTAAAGCTCTTTTATTCATCAAATGTTAAAAAACTAAACTTCCAGTTAGAACACATTATTAAGTCATAGTTTAGCTAAAATTTAAAAATCTCAACCCGACTACTGACTTTTGAAGGACGGCACTATACCATCTGCCTCCTTTAAGAGAAACGACACCTAGACTCTCAGCTAAAAACTCATTAAAAACAAAGGATTAGATATGCCCGAGATTGTATATGCTTGGCTGGCCATCGCTGTAGGCATTGCCGGCCTTGTTTGGAGTGCTGATCGTTTTGTAGCCGGAAGTGCAGCAATAGCGGCCAATGCAGGTATATCTAAACTTATAATCGGCCTCACCATCGTATCTCTTGGAACATCCGCTCCCGAAATTCTTGTTTCTATAAACGCATCATTAGCGGGTCAAGGCGATCTCGCTATTGGAAATGCACTTGGTTCAAATATAGCCAATATCGGCTTGGTACTCGCTGTCACCGCACTCATTGCAGCCATTCCTATTCGCCGACATATTTTGACTCAAGAAATACCAGTTCTGTTATTCATCACTGTTATCGCAGGCATATTTCTATTTGATGGGCATCTAGCGAGATGGGAAGGATGGTCTTTATTGCTTCTCATTCCTGTACTCATATTCCTGATGTTCACTTACAAAAAAAAGCACCCTGAAGAAATAGAAGATGAAGAAGACATTCCAAATCTAACAACGACTGCAGCCTCTTTTTGGTTTGTCATTGGCTTAGGCACCCTCATTATTAGCTCAAAAATTTTGGTCGGCGGCGCCCAGGATATCGCCATTTACTTTGGTGTCAGTCCGCTCATTATAGGCCTCACCGTAGTTGCATTAGGTACCAGCCTTCCTGAGCTAGCCGCTTCTATCATGAGCGCCCTTAAGGGGCACCATGACATTGCTCTTGGTAATATCATCGGTTCAAATATTTTTAATATTCTTGCTGTAATGTCTATTCCGGGTATTTTTGGCATGGAAGCGCTTGGAGAAGAAGTTTTCGAGCGGGATTACGCTGTCATGGCGGGTATCACTCTATTATTGTGTAGTGCTATTGGTATCGATTATTACTTTAAAAGAAAACGTGGTATTGGCCACCTCGGAAAGCTTATCGGTATCTGCCTATTGACCTGTTATTTCAGTTATTATGCTCTCTTATTTATAACTCAAGACTTTTAAATATCTTGAACACTCATACTGAAAGTTCAGGTTTTCAATACAGCCATTAAGTAAATTATCATGAATCAAAAAGATTTCACCTCTGTTGCTAAACGTACCATCGACATAGAGCAAAAATCAATTGCAGCTTTAGGCGAAAAAATTGATGAACAATTTCATATGGCCTGTCAGTGTATTTTAGATTGCACTGGTCGAGTCATCGTAACTGGCATGGGTAAATCTCATCATATTGGCAGTAAAATTGCCGCAACGTTTGCCAGCACGGGAACTCCTTCATTCTTTGTTCACCCTGGCGAAGCCAGCCATGGTGATTTAGGAATGATCACAAAAAATGATGTGGTTATTGCCATATCATATTCTGGAAGCTCAGCAGAAATAGTGACGCTCCTACCCCTGCTGAAACGCATGGCGATTCCCCTTATTAGCATGACGGGAAACTCACAATCTCCTCTTGCTAAAGCAGCTAACTATCAATTAGACGTTAGTATTATTCAAGAAGCCTGTCCTTTAGATTTAGCACCCACCACAAGCACAACTGCAGCGCTCGTCATGGGTGATGCATTAGCTATTGCGTTACTAGAAGCTCGTGGCTTTACAGCTGAAGATTTTGCGTTTTCACATCCTGGCGGAGCACTTGGAAGGAAACTTTTAATCAAAGTAGATGACTTAATGCATGCAGGAAAAGAAATACCCGCTGTCAATAAAAACACAACCCTCCCTGCTGCATTGGTTGTAATGACGGAAAAAGGATTGGGTTTGACCACCGTTACTGACTCAAACGGGGAGTTACTCGGCATCTTCACGGATGGAGATTTACGCCGGACGGTAGATCAAGGCGTGGATATAAACACTGTGAACATAGGGAAAGTTATGACAGCAAAACCGAGCACCATTCATAAAGAAATGCTAGCTGCAGAAGCCTTAGGCTTAATGGAGCAGCGAAAAATTACTGCCCTTGTCGTAGAGGAAAACCACAAACCCGTGGGTATCATCCATATGCACGACATTCTAAGAGCGGGCGTCATTTAAAAAGACTACGAAAAATAATACCACTACAAATAATTACTTCTTCACTATCAATATAGAAGCTTGAATATGACTGAGAAACTTACCGAACAATTGTTAACGGAAAAAGCGTTAAAAATACAATTATTACTTCTCGATGTTGACGGAGTATTAACTGACGGAAAATTATATTTCAGTAATTCTAACGATGAATACAAAGCATTTAATATCCTGGATGGGCACGGTATTAAAATGCTGCAAGAAAATGGAATTAAAGTGGGCATTGTCACTGGAAGAGAAAGCCAAATCGTAACTAAACGAGCTGCGGACCTTGGCATCAAAATAGTCATTCAAGGAAGCCCTGACAAACAGCAATCAGTTCAACAAATTGCTAAAGAAAATAATATTGAACTAGAGAACATCGCATTTATGGGGGACGACTACCCCGATCTTCCCGCTATGAATAGCGTTGGGCTCAGCCTATCGGTTGCCAATGCCCACCGCGCTGTTGCTGCTCGTGTAGACTGGCAAAGTAAAAAAAATGGGGGAGAAGGTGCAGTACGAGAAGCTTGCGATCTGCTAATGCAAGCTCAAGGTCAATATGATTCTGCTTTACAAAAATATCTATAACGTTTAACGAGCACACAATGAAAAAGGATCGAAGAAGAATCATTCCGAAGAATATTTTCTTACTGATTATCCTGTGTATTGTTTTCGGGTGGATCATTTTTTTTGATATGGGCTTTGAATTTTCTTCAAAAAACGCAACGCTTGCTACCAACGAAAACACACCCTCTATATTTCCTCAGTTTTTCATGGAGAATTTTCAAACCACCCAGTTCAACACTGAAGGTAATGTGGAATATAAATTTTTTGGGGAGTCCGCCAAGCATTTTCAAATGAACCCCGCAGCCCCATCTGCTGATGATTATATGAATATTGTTAAGCCAGAAGTTATCTTCTTTCAGTCAAGTGAACCACCATGGACACTCCAATCGAAATTAGGAAAAGCTGTGCAGCAAGGGGATCTGATTCATTTATCTGGTGATGTAAGAGTCTTTCAAGACTTTGAGAATGCGATATCGACAAAAATCACAACAGATGAATTATCACTAAAGCCTAGAGAGCAATTCGCCGAGACAGCAAAACCTGTTATGATCGACTATCCTCGCGCCCATTACGAGGGGCTAGGAATGGAAGTGGATTTCGCCAAAAAACTTTTTACATTGCATTCAGATGTCAAAGGCGTTCACGAGCCACCACAACAATAAAGTTGACTGTGCACAACCGCCTTCTACTTTTTAAATAACAGCGACAACATAAAAATGAAAATAAGTAATACAATTCAAGCCATACAAAAAAAATCAATAACTATTGAATTGAAATCCTATAAAAACTTTTTCATCCGTGTTTTTTTATGCTCAACGTTATTACTGACCTCTATTTTAAGCCATGCCTTACCTTCGGATAAAGAAGAAAAAATTTATATCTCGATGCAAGGTAAAATGCAAATTGATGGGGCCAACGAACGCGCTATCTATTCTAAAAATGTCATTGTCTCTCAAGGCACGCTCAAAATCATGGCCGACCAATTAGAATTATACGGAAGCGTTAACAATCCCGAAAAAATTATTGCTATTGGTTCTCCAGCAAAACTTCAACAACAACCTTCTATTGACCAAGCACTAATAATCGTTACAGGTAATACCATCGTATACTCTGTAGCCACGGGAAAAGTAGAAATCATTACTGGAGCTCAATTTGAACAAAATGGAACGACGATTCAAGCTTCAAAAATATTTTATGACGTAAGTAATTCTTATATTGAAGCCAACGCAGATGAAAACGATATTAACGTGGTAATCCCCCCGAAGAAAGACCAAACGCAACATGAACAACAAACAAACGATACAAAATAAAATTTACAGTAATTCTTGTATTTATTTTAAACTTACCGAAATTATCTAGATGCCAACTTTACAAGCCAGTCACTTAGCCAAGCGCTATAAAGGAAGAGATGTCGTCTCCGATGTATCCATTTCAGTTTCAAATGGTGAAATTGTTGGTTTACTAGGACCCAATGGCGCAGGTAAAACAACCTGTTTTTATATGATTGCTGGACTGGTTAAACCCCTAAAAGGAAAAGTTGAAATAGACGGCAAAGATATCACTCGATACGCAATGCATGACCGCGCTAAAGCGGGTATTGGATATTTACCACAAGAAGCATCTGTATTTCGTAAGCTATCTGTTTCCGATAATTTACTCAGCATTTTAGAAACTCGTCCTGGACTTAATCGTAAGCAACGTCGAGAGAAAATGAACGAACTCCTACAAGAGTTTAATATTTCTCACATACGAAAAAGCAAAGGCATGTCTTTATCGGGTGGCGAAAGACGACGCGTTGAAATCGCTAGAGCGCTCGCAACAGACCCAGACTTTATTTTACTGGATGAACCCTTTGCAGGCGTCGACCCTATTTCAGTTACCGATATTAAGCACATCATCATTCACTTAAAGAATCGAGGTATCGGCGTATTAATCACCGATCATAATGTCCGAGAAACGCTTGATATCTGCCAAAGAGCTTACATCGTCAGTGAGGGTCAAATTATCGAAGAAGGTGATCCAGAGAAAGTCTTAAACAACCAAAAGGTTAGAAAAGTATATCTTGGCGATAACTTTCGCCTGTAATTGCATTCACTTCTATAGATTTAAACTCTCCTTTATTTCGATCAAAAAAAGCCCCAGATAAAAATATCTAGGGCTTTTATCTCAACGTTAATGTTTCTAACCAAATAAATATTAGAGCCTTCTATTTTTTAGCTGCATCGTTTTCTTCTTTACGAGCACCAGCAAGGATTCCGGGTAAAGCGTAGTTACCTTCATGGCAGGCATATTCAAAAATATTATCATCCACTTTTCTAAACACCATCTCTGCACGCCACGTTTTTGTGTAAATATCTGGATCTGTCACTGCAAACTCATAAAAAAGAATATCCTCGGCAGTACGAGTAAACCTCTCGACGACCTTTGCGTTTTTAGAAAGATAAAAAGACTGATTGAAGTTCAACCTCAATTGCTCTCCTGGATGAAAATTTGTCGTCTCAACAACTAAAGTATCGTCTTCCCATTTACCAATAGAATCCCCGAGCCAGGGGGTCATTTCTTTTGGCAAATGCTCGCCATTTAATCTAACAATTCGAGCATCATGATTCATTTCAACTTGAATCATAAAAGCATCATCGTTTTGAACAATTTGATAGTTATTATTGTAAAGTACATTGATCATTGGTGGCCCACCGGTAGAACCAAAACCAATAATGCAACGCTCAGCCATCGGACGCCCTTCTGGGTTATCAACGTGGTTACGAAAAGCAGCCGCCTGCTCATTAAATATTCTCTTACCTTTTTCACTATAGGGTAGTTGGCCGTTAGCAGGATCCACCAACCAACTCGTACGATATTCACCGTTAATTTGGGCAAAGGATGAACCAGGATCTAACCAAAAATTGTTATAACCTCCAACCCCCCCCGCACTGGGTGCCGGAGCATTAGGGTCCGTAGGCTGAAGAGCGCGTTTAGTAGAAGCCGCTCTACCCGCCTCAATCTTCGCAGCATCTTCTTTTGACAAAATCAACGATTTAAATTGTCGACCCCGAGTTAGTTGAGTGAGACTGGAATTAGTCCAAACTCCCTGAAAATCAGGCTGCCCATTTGCTAGCCGAGGAGCCTTGTATACTTCCTCCCCAATGACTGCACTGGCCATTATGAGGCCCATTAAAACAAGGGCTGAGTTTTTAATATTTATTATGCTTTTCATGTATCACATCACCTTTTCATGCTTATCAATTTATTACTAAGATTATACTCGCTCCGAACGCCTTCCAAACGATCCCTAACATTTCTCTACTAAAAGTAAATTTAGAGAGGTAGACACGTTAAAAACAAAAAACGGACTCTCCTGATCAAAAAACACTCGTCAAAAAGACCAAGTGCACGGTTTTTTAATTCACAGGCATAAACATTGCTTGTCATGAAAAGCCCTTCATTGTAGCCTGTGAAAATAGACGAGCGTACCACTATCGAGCTAGTCTCAAAGTTGAAAACAGTTTGGACTTCTAACTCTATCCTCAGGATTGAGGAAACCATGAAAAGCAATCAGTGCCTTATTTAAGAGTATTAAACTTATTCGATAAAACGTGCCATTAGATATTGCTCAAACGAAGTAGCTATACCAACTTATGAAACAATCGCTTCAACTAAAAATGGGTCAATCTCTCACGATGACCCCTCAGCTGCAGCAAGCCATCAGGCTTCTCCAGTTATCAACCATAGAATTACAAAACGAAATTCAAGAAGCACTCGACTCAAACCCCATGCTCGAGGTCGTTGAAGACGATGGAAACGCCAACGAACAAAAAACTGATAGTGAAACCTTCGATAGCCAAGCAGAAAGATCAGCTACCGATAATCAGCAAACCGACAAACAAAATGAGAGCAATACTGACGGAGAATTTTCTCAAGATATTGAAGCAGGCTCCATCAAAGATAATGAGCCGCTAGATAAATCTGAAACTGAACTCAGCGAACAAGACTGGAACAACGAAATCCCTTCTGACCTACCTGTTGATACGAGCTGGGATGATATTTATCAGCCAACTTCAACCTCTTCTGCCCCTTCAGGTCCCGAAGAAGATTACGATTTTGATTCTCGCCGCACAGTGACCGAGTCTTTAGATGACCACCTCATGTGGCAATTAAACCTGACGCCCATGACGGAACGCGACAATGCGATTGCTATGTCGATACTAGATGCTATCGAGCCTAGCGGTTTCCTCTCAATAACAAAAGAAGATATATTCCAAGGTCTAGTCAACTCACTAGAAGAGCTAGAAGAGGATGAAGTTGATGCCGTATTACACCGTATCCAACAATTTGATCCACCTGGTGTCGCAGCGCATGATTTGCGTGAATGCTTGCTCATACAGCTCAAACAACTGCCACCTGACACTCCTTTCATGTCCGCCGCTACTGCGGTGGTAACCGGCTATCTAGAGCTTTTGGGCTCTCGCGATTACAAGCAGTTAATGCGTAAAACGAAGCTGAAAGAACATGAGCTACGCGATGCGATCCTACTGATTCAATCGCTTAATCCTCGCCCTGGCGACGATATCAACTCAGGAGAAACTGAATACGTAGTACCTGATGTTTTTGTCCGAAAAGAAAACGACCGCTGGACCGTGAATCTAAATCCTGATATTGCGCCTAAAATACGCATAAGTTCAGAGTATTCCTCACTCATTAAACGCGCTGATAGTAGTAGCGACAACACGTTTTTACGCGACAACTTGCAAGAAGCAAGATGGTTTTTGAAAAGCCTTCAAAGCCGTAACGAAACCCTTTTGAAAGTATCGACAAGTATTGTTGAAAAACAAAGGGGCTTTCTTGATTACGGCGCGGAAGCCATGAAGCCCTTAGTCTTACACGATGTGGCTGAAGCTGTTGGCATGCACGAATCAACCATCTCTCGCGTTACCACGCAAAAATATATGCACACGCCGCAAGGCATATTTGAATTAAAATATTTTTTTTCGAGTCATGTGAGCACTGATAGTGGTGGAGAATGTTCGTCCACTGCAATTCGAGCTATCATTAAGAAACTCGTTATTGCCGAAAACCCAAAAAAGCCACTGAGTGATAGTAAAATTGCTGATTTATTATCCGATCAAGGTATTAAGGTTGCGAGAAGAACAATTGCTAAATATCGTGAATCTTTATCGATTCCCGCTTCAAATGAACGTAAACAATTAGTCTGATCTAAATCAACTCATTGATTTTCGTTAATCACTAATCTATAAACTGTGTATACAGTTTTATTTTAGAGTTTCAACATAACTAGTCGATTTTTCGATCAAAAAAGCTGTATAACGAATGAAATTTATTCACCTCGTTATGGAACCTGACAAAGAATTGCAAATGATTTAAGTATTAAAATTTGCCCACGTTGTCATCACCCATCAGTTAGGAGCTGTACTATGCAAATAAACACCAGCGGTCACCACCTAGATCTAACTCCCGCCATTAAAGATTACGTCAATAACAAACTGGAAAAACTTGAGCGACACAACGACCGTATTACAAACGTTAATGTCATCCTTTCCGTTGATAAATTAGAACAAAAAGCTGAAGCAACTATTCATGTTAACGGTAAAGAAATTTTTGCAAACTCAAGTTCAGAAGATTTATATGCCGCTATCGATTCATTATCTGACAAACTCGACAGGCAGCTAATAAAGCACAAAGAAAAATTAAACAGCCATCGCTAAACTTCAACTAAATAATTAATACAGCCATTACGTTTATGGAACCCTATGGATATCAGTAACATCCTCTCTCCATCCCGTAGCATTTGTCGAACAAATGGCGGAAGTAAAAAACGAGTACTTGAGCAAACCGCAAAAGCGATTGCTGATGATTACCCAGCAATGTCGGCAGACGATTTATTTAGAGAACTTATTAACAGGGAGAGGCTTGGCTCAACTGGAATAGGCCAAGGAATAGCCATACCCCACTGCCGAGTCAGTAATTGCCCTCGGGCAGTGGGTGTTTTACTGACATTATCTGATCCGGTTGATTTTGAATCAGTAGACGATAAGCCAGTTGATATCGTTTTTGCATTGTTAGTACCTGATGAGGCACATGAACAACATTTGCAAACCCTCGCATCGTTAGCTCAAGCTTTTAGTAACGAAGAAAATTTAAATTCTCTACGCGACAGCAAAACAAGCGAAGAGCTTTATCACACAGCCTCCATATTGTTTGATAACATTTAGAAACCACCAATAAACTGATTACCAGAGCTTTTTATTATTTAACTTTGCCTTAATAATTTTCATCTAATATCAGAGCATAAACGTATAAAAGGAATTTACGCGATAATCAATACCAATCTTTAAATACATTTGAATGATTGACAGAAGAATAACATTGAAAATAAGGTTGGCATCATGCGACTAGTCGTCATCAGCGGTCACTCCGGTTCTGGAAAAAGTACTGCCTTACACGTTCTTGAAGACGCGGGCTTTACTTGTGTTGATAATCTTCCAGCCAGCTTATTACCACAATTGATTACTCACATTGAATCTCTGTCAAAAACCGATGAAACTGAAACTAAGTTTGCCATCAGTATTGATGCAAGAAATACTTGGCAAGACCTCGAGCAGTTTCAACACCTTATCGAAAGCGACAAAGAACTTGGTTTAAAATGTGAAGTTATTTTTTTAAACGCCCGCAATAGTATTTTAATCCAACGATTTAGTGAAACCAGAAGAAAACACCCCCTCAGTAATCACTCTAGAGATTTGCAAGAAGCCATACTAAAAGAACGCTCTTTGTTAGAGCCGATTGCAGATATGGCTGATTTAGTCATAGATACCAGTAATTTAAATCTTCATGAACTTCGCGATCTTGTAAAAACACGAGTCGCAGGAAACATTCACTCAGGGATGTCTATACTGTTCGAATCATTCGGATTTAAACATGGCGTTCCCGTAGACGCGGAAATTGTCTACGACGTAAGGTGCTTACCCAATCCTTATTGGAAACCGCATTTACGTGGCTTTAACGGCTTAGAAAAGCCCGTCATTGATTTTCTTTCGGAGCATGTAGAGGTCAATGAGATGCTCGATGACATCACGGCATATCTTGAACGATGGCTTCCACGTTATAATGCCAGCAATCGAAGTTATATCACTATTGCAGTCGGCTGCACTGGAGGCCAGCATCGCTCAGTTTTTTTATGCAATCAACTTTTTAAATATTTTTCTTCTCGTTTCAGTAACGTTCAAGTACGCCATAGAGAACTCAACATCACTGATCACAATAGAGATGACTAGTCACCTTACAAAGAATGTAAATACCACTTTCATCATTAAAAAATAATATAGCCAAAAAAAAATGATTAAACACCACATCATAATCATCAACAAATTAGGTCTGCATGCACGCGCTGCAGCTAAGCTGGCTAAAACGTCCAGCCAATTTTCTAGTTCTATCAAAATTGGCAGTAAGCACTCCTCTGTTGATGGCAAAAGTGTGATGTCACTCATGTTACTCGCGGCAAGTAAAGGCACTGAATTAGAAATAATTTGCGATGGAAAAGACGAGGACTCTGCTATTGATGCCATCATACATTTAATTAATGACCGTTTTGGTGAAGGAGAATAATCAAACCTATTAATTAATTTAGGTTACACTACTACTATTTCAACATTAAATATTTTGCATGCGGTTTTAAATTATACAAAATCCATCGACTAATAGCATTATTCTTATAATCTCCGTATTTTTCACACATCAATCTCATCACAATATTTTTTTAGATGACACACTTAACCAAGAGACTCCATGCAACACAGCGCTGAAGAATTACAAACACAAACGCAAGCACATCTAGCTCATATTAATGAAGCTTTAGATAGCGGTGCGTTTCAGCCTGTACGTGGAATGTTAAATGGCTTAAAGCCTGTCGAAATCGCTCACCTTTTAGAATCATCACCACCAAAATCAAGACTGGCACTGTGGCGTCTAATTGATATCGAATTAGAAGGCGAGGTACTCCAAGAACTTTCTGAGGAAAACCAACTTTACTTCCTTAAAAAGATGAACACAGAAGAAGTCGCGGCTGCTACCGAAGACCTCGATGACGATGATGTTACCGATATTCTTCAACAACTACCGGACCAGATAATTCAGCAAGTTCTTGCTGCGATGAGCGAGCAAAACAGAACACGCGTTGAATCATTATTATCATACGACGGCTCAACTGCCGGCGGCTTAATGAGCTCAGATGTCATTACAGCTCGCCCCAACCTCACACTTGATGTCGTCATTAGATATTTACGTCGCCACGATGAACTTCCCGGCTCTACCGACAATATCGTAGTAGTGAATCGTGATGATAAATATTTAGGGCTTTTACCGCTGAGTAAATTATTAACTTCTGACCCAAATGTCACTGTCAGAGAAATCATGACCACGGATATCGACCCGATACCCGCCACTATGCCTGACATTGAAGTTGCACGACTGTTTGAACATCATAATTTAATCTCAAATCCCGTTATTTCAGAAGACGGTAGAGTATTAGGCCGGATTACGATTGATGATGTTGTTGATGTGATTCGTGAAGAAGCTGGCCATTCATTAATGAGCATGGCAGGCCTCGATGCTGAAGGCGCAACATTCGCCTCTATTTTAACGACTGCACCGCGTCGCGCTATTTGGCTCGGTATTAATTTAATCACCGCCATCATAGCTTCGCTCGTTATCGATAGCTTTAGCGACACCATAGATAAAGTTGTAGCCCTCGCTGTTCTCATGCCCATTGTTGCGAGTATGGGCGGTGTAGCTGGAAACCAAACTCTAACCGTTGTTATTCGTGGTATGGCTTTAGGGCATATTGGTAGAAATAATATCTCTTGGTTGCTTTCAAGAGAGTTCATCGTCAGCGCAATGAACGGTATATTGTGGGCCTTCATTATGGGAGTGATTGTCGCTCTCTGGATGAAAGACATTAACATTGCCTTTATTATTGCAGCCGCTATGGTGATTAGTTTGATTACAGCCGCTGTCACAGGAACGCTTTTACCGCTCATATTAAAAAAATTAAACATCGACCCTGCGCTAGCAGGAGGTGTTTTATTAACAACGGTAACGGATGTCGTTGGATTTTTATCTTTCCTTGGCTTAGCTACCATGTTTTATGTCCACTGAATGATTATTCATTAAGCATCAAAAAAATCAGCGTCTAAACCGATCCACGATAAAACTGATTCGATCACAATTACTTTTCACCTCTAACATTCCACAGACCGACAATGACTGACGACTTACAAAACGACGACAACGAAGAGATTTTTATTAGTAAATCTCAACTTAAACGTGAAATGGAAGGCTTACAAAAACTTGGCAAGCAGCTCATTGACCTTAGTGATGCACACCGAAAATCTTTCTCTCTTCCTGAAGATTTAGAAGACGCCATACTTGAGCATAAAAGGATTACTAAAAACGAAGCCAAACGGCGACAAATGCAGTATATCGGCAAGCTAATGCGCAAAGTGAATCATGAAGCAATTCAAGAGCAATTTGATGCGATTGAAGCTACCCAAAGCAAACTCAAAAAAAGTCAGCATATTATTGAAGAGTGGAGAGATAGGTTAATCAGCGGCGATCAAGATCAAATAACACTATTTCTTGCTGAATTCCCTAATATTGACAGACAAACATTTCGTCAACTAACGAGAAACGCCGTTAAAGAACAATCAATCAATAAAGAGCTTGAAAAAAAATCACAAACAAACAGAAAGAAAAGCGCAGCCACACGAAAGCTATTCCAGTTTATTCGCGATAGCATATTAACAAATATTTCGCACTGAAAATCAAAAAATAGCGCGTAGAATTAACTAAAAATTATTTTCAGAAAATTGTCCCTACGCGTTACTTTCTTTCCCTTTCCTCTTCGACATTTTCTTGCTTGATACCTTCGTTATCTACAAGCTCTCGATCGAAATCTTCATTATTAATTTTATTACCAAACAATTTATCAAATTCAAAATCTGGATCAGCAAGTTTGCCTTTTACCGTATAACGAACACTAGCAACTTTATCGACCTGTTTTTCAAATATTTTACTAATAATATAAACACCAACTGCCGCAGGTAAACCAGCTGCCAAGGCTGTGAACAGGGTTAAATTTCCACCCACAGGTAAAGTAGCCATCAGATTTACGTCTACATTCTCATCAATTAAATCTATTTTCCCCACTGCTTGAAATCGTCCAGAAGGTGTTTTCACAACAAGAGGCGTCTCCATCAACACATCTCCGTGCTCAAAAAGTAATGTTCCTTCCACTTGATCAAACGCCATGCCTTTCCTCGTCAAATCTGAAAAGTCTAACCGAAGACGACGAACCCAAGTATCAAAATTAAAAAAGCTAATTAATTGCAAAAATGCTCCGCCAGCACTTTGATTCTTTTTATCTTGATAAAAACTTCCTTTCTCGATCAATAATTTGACAGAGCCATCAATAACAATAGTAGAAACTGCAGCTGGAGATCCATCCCAGGTTAACTCGGCATCAAATTTAGAGGCTTCACTTTCGAGTAATTCTGGTTGCCCCCACTGCTTCAATACATTTTCAAATTTGTCACTGACAAATCGTCCAGAGAATTGCGTTTTCATTTGTTGATTAGCATCAATATCCCAGCGAAGTGTCGCACCTGTTTCATTTTCATTTCCTATTACATAACCTCCTCGAATTTCACCAGTAATATTATTGAGCTGCACGCCAGAACTTATCGGCTCAACATCAAATGACCAACTACCATATTGCTCTTTATTTAACGTAAAATCAGAAACAGAAAACTCAACAGCAGGGAATTCCTTTGGATCCCATTCTGCAAGGGCGTCTTTAACTGAGCTTTTTTCCGGTTGAGGCAAGAAAGGATTTTTAGGTGTGGGATCGTAGTCATCGGTAATCAGATGTAAATGCATAAGGTTTACGATTAAATTTTTATTTTTATCGTCATAGACAACTAAATCACCGGTCACAATGTCAGAATCAATATTTAGCATCCAAGCTTGATCAGACCAATAAGCATTTAAATGCAGATCACTAATAGCGAAACCAGACATCGCAAAGGTATCAAACTCTATATTGACCACAGGTTTTAAGCTGTTAGATAACGAATTTGATTTTGGCTCAGAAGGTAATAAAGATTTCTGAGCGACAGAAACTTCAGCACTATTCATACCCTGCGTATAACTAACTTTACGTTTTTCTTCAGCTTTTAGGTAAAACTGGTATGTCTTAAGCCAAGTTTCATACTCAAATTCAGACAAGGTTCCTTTGATTAAAAAATTACCTTCTGAGATTCTAGGCTTTTTGGGTGGCTGCTTAGGAGACGAACTGAAATTAACGGCTGCACTTTTTAATATCTTTTCTTCGACACTAAAGATGCCATTAAATATATTTGCATATGTGACATTAACATCTAACGATGACCTGCTACCAAAATCTAAAGGTATAGAAATAGAGAGAGGCTGACTCGATACGACGTCTTTACATAATGGTTGCGGTAAATCCACTGAAATACCGTTTAAGGCTGAAGTGACAAACAGCTCTGCAACATCAACCTCACTCTTAGCATAAGGAAGTGATACATTGACATCAAACTGAGACTCTCCCGAAAAAAAGTCCAATACAGGCAAATCAACCCACTGCTGTACAGACTCAACACTCGCCTTACCTTGAGCTGTTATCGATAATAAATCTGAATTTGTTTTCCCACTTATTTTTTTTGATATCAAAGCAGATATTTTTTCTCCCCACAGCGTTCCTACCAATCGCTCTGAAGTTAATCCATCTTCGTCATCATAAATCAACTTACCTTTTATCTTTTCAAATATTAAATCAATTTCTGGAATTTCCAGAGAAGCTTTACTGAGAACCACCTCAACGTGCTGCCGACCCAGTGAATCTTTAGTCGAGGCTTTAGAAGTTACAAATGTTTCATCATCCCCTTCCTCTGTAAGATCAAAACTTATAGGTATTTCTAGTGAAACCTCGGCATCCATAGCTCCTTTTAATTGCCAACTTTCAAATTGATTCCCAACTATTGATCGAATAGGTGTTTCGTTAATAATTTGTAGTCCCGCTTCAGCCTTGCCAGATAAATCACCTGATATAGATAAAACAATCCCCGAGCTATTAACCTCATCTAAATCAGAAGTTTCTGATTTTATTTTTGGTGCCACCGAAATAGAAATATTTTTCGCATTGGTATTTAAAAATTTTGCATTTTTTACTGATGCTGTAACCGTATCGTCGTTCAGCCAAACGGTTCCAGCAGCTTTTGTAATAGCTGGCCAATCGGAATGATAATTCAGTGAAGCATCTTCGACATCCACATATAATTGTAACGCCGTATTTTTTATTGAGCCTTCTGTGAACCCGCCTCGATAAATAAAACCGCCTGCATTGACACGCCCATCTTTAATACTTTCATCCATCCAATCCAGTAAACTTGTTGGCGCAACAAAGGGTACAAACTTCTTATGATAACCAACAATACTGTTTCGCAGACCGACCTGCAGTATGAGTTCTTCTTGTTGCTCACCAAATTCAAACGGAGAAAAAAGTGAAAAATAACCTCGCCCTTGACCTTCCTCACCATTAACTTCTAATAGTCCACTATGAACATTAACCGCTTTTTTTTCTAGATCGACCGCCCAATGCACTCGGCCACGAGCATTATCAAAATACATTGGTTCTTTATAAATCTTAGGGTAAAACATTGAAAAGCCTTCACGGCTATCCAAATCTATAAAACCAGATAATGGTGTTGCTTCAACATAGCCATTAATTTTTTTAAGTTCGGGTGCTCCGTTCCAAGCGCCAACAGAAATATCATTAAGGTTCGCTTTTAATCGCACATCATCTAACTTCGCACCTTCAATCGACAGCAATACATTATCCATCACGCCCGTTGGCCTTAACGTATCTAGGGTATCTTTCAATTTTCCTCTAAAATAACCAGCCTGATTTAGCGTCATCATCCAAGAATCAACATCAATCGATTCCATTTGAATATTAATGGGTTTTCCAAGTCCCGAGGATGACATCACTAAATCAACCGGTTCAGCTTGGACGTCTGCCCAATCAAAAATTAGATTTCGGATTGAAATATTCCATTCTCCGGTCTCACCCCAAAGACTAGAAAAATTTGCACCAGTTTTTTTAGGAAAAGGGAAGTTTTGTTCTAAAGCTACCGGTAATTCACCAACATCAAAGCGGCCACTTGATACAACTTGCATACCTGGAAAAATATCAACCCACACCTCCAGATTTAGCTGATGGCCTTCTCGCCATTCTTTTTCTGGTAAGCCTTCCCATAACTCACCGGGTAAAGCTGCCATTGCACGCTCTAACTCAAATTGCTGTAACCGCACATAACCTTTCGCTGAAAAATTGTCTAGATCCCTAGGGTCTCCCTCTCCTTCTAACACCATTGTCATTACATCAGTATTGCCATCCACTCCGATCTCTGACGAGAAGCGATGAAAATCCCCGCTATTTTCCATCAAAACATAAGGGAGCTTAACTTTACTGAGATGACCAGTTCTGAACTGAAACGAAAGATTTGCCTGTCTTAATTCGATGTATCGCCCTAATAAAAAAATATCAATCGGATCATCAATATTAATATTTTCTGTAGACGTTGTAGTCTCAGGCAAACCAATTAATGACCATGAACGATCTTTGTTTTGCGTAAAACCCATGTCAACTTGAACAAGCTCGATATTGCCCCACGCTAACTGCCAATTAAACAAAGAGCGTAATAAACTCAGTTTGGCGGTGACCGATCCAACAGACAAAATATTTTCATCTGCATAGCTAGTAAAAACCACATGATTTAATCGTAACTCGGGACTTAATCCCTCCCATGTCGCTGACATGTCTTTAATATCAACATTCACCCCCAGAGATGCTGACAGAGAAGAAATAACATCTTGTTTGTAATGAGAGATCTGAGGAGTTAATTCTCTACCAACAACAACAAGGACAGCCAAACTGATAACTAGGAAAGCAGTTAGCCCCCAGAATCGTTTGACAATAGTTCGTGTTACTTTCAACATATTTTATTTTATGTGGTTTACACTTTTGGTTAATATCTTCATATCACTTTTTTCAAGCTTAAATTTTTAACTAAAAAAATTAAACCAAAATGATATCGTATTGCTCTTGGTTATAAATATCTTCAACTCGAAATTCAATCGCTCGACCAATAAACGTCTCTAGATCTGCAACATGCGTTGACTCCTCATCCAACAGACAATCGACAACCGATTGTGCGGCTAACACTAAAAATTTTTCATTATCATAAACTCTTGCTTCGCGCATAATTTCTCGAAAAATTTCATAACAAACAGTTTGAGGCGTTTTTAAAATTCCTCGACCATGACATACACTGCACGATTCGCACATCAATTGCTCTAGGGATTCTCTCGTACGCTTACGTGTCATCTCAATCAAACCCAAATCAGAAACTCCCGTGATTGATGTTTTTGCGCGATCATGCTCCATAGCTTTTTCTAAAGCTCTCAACACTTGACGCTGGTGTTCAACATCTTCCATATCAATAAAATCTAAAATAATAATGCCGCCAAGATTTCTTAACCTTACTTGGCGAGCAATAGAAGTTGCCGCCTCTAAATTTGTTTTAAAAATAGTTTCTTCTAGATTTCTATTGCCAACAAACGCCCCAGTATTAACATCGACCGTTGTCATTGCTTCCGTTTGTTCAATAATCAAATAACCACCGGACTTTAATTGCACTTGGGTTTGCAGTGCCTTCTCAATTTCATCTTCAACGCCATTCAAATCAAACAGCGGTCGATCGCCAGTATATAATTCTAATTTTGGCAATATCTCAGGCGTATATACTTTGCCAAACTCAACCATACGCTGATAAGCTTCTGAGCTATCAATCCTAACCTTTTCAATTTTTGGTTTGACTAAATCTCTCAATGTACGCTTATACAAAGGTAGGTCTTCATAAATAATAGCAGGTGCTTTTTTATCTTTAACCGATGCTTTTAATTGGTCCCATAATTTTATTAAAAATGGAATATCAGCACTAATTTCTTCTTCAACACAACCTTCAGCGACTGTACGAACAATAAAGCCACCGGGATTATTGTTTTCTTCGTTACTACAGACAGATTTTTTTGCCATAGAATTACTATTATTTTGAGAATATTCATCAATAGCATGTTGCAACAGCGCTTTTAAACGCGCTCTCTCTTCTTCATCTTCTATCCGAGCTGAAATACCGATGTGATTGGCATTTGGCATAAACACCAAATTTCTGGCAGAAATGGATATTTGAGTTGTTAATCTTGGGCCTTTTGTACTAATTGGTTCTTTTACTATTTGTACAAGAAGAGATTGCCCCTCTCTTGCTAACTCACGAATATCTTTTGTAATTGAATTTTCACTAGTTGTTAAATGTAAATCAGGTGAAGGGGCAAAATCACTAGCATGAATAAAACCCGCTCTCTCTAAACCAATATCTACAAACGCTGCTTGCATCCCTGGTAGAACGCGAACAACTTTTCCTTTATAAATATTACTGACTAACCCACGGTTACGAGTTCGCTCAAGAAAGACTTCTTGCACCAGACCATTTTCAACATGTGCCACACGGGTTTCGGTAGGGGACACATTAACAAGTATTTCATCACTCATAACTTACCGCTCTAATTTATCTGGGCATTTTTTTGATTTTCTTAAAAACATCAGTTATCTAATTGACATGTTTTATCTCACTGCGAATTCCAATATGGAATTTTAAGCCTTTCTAACATTGGGAATAAAATTTCTATTGGTAAACCTACAACCCCACTATAACTACCTATAATTTTTTCAACAAAAAAAGCACCAAATCCTTGGATACCGTAACCTCCCGCTTTGTCGCAAGGCTCTTCAGTATCCCAATATTTATCTATCAACTGTTGATCTAAAGAACCAAAAAATACTTCTGTCATTGATAGACCGTTACAACTTTGTTTTTTATCAACAATAGCGATAGCCGACATCACCAAATGTTTTCGCCCAGAGAGTGCGGCCAGCATTTCACAACCAGATTGGCGGTCTTTGGGCTTACCCAATATCTGACCCTCTAAAACCACAATAGTGTCCGCACCTAACGCACAATCATTATCCGTCTTATCGGTAACAGATGCTAAACCTGCCCTAGCCTTTTCAAGAGCCAAACGCTGAACATAACTTTCGGGGGATTCTTGAGGCAGCGGAGTTTCATCTATGTTTTGCGGTATTACCCTATAGCTAACACCAACCTGATCAAGAATCTCTCGTCGACGAGGTGATTGGGAAGCGAGATAAAGCATTACTACATAATCCTAACTGTATGAAGAGCTGGCCATTATACCTATCGGTAAAAATGAGACTACGAGGAAAGGAGCTAGGGGAGAGAATAGACGATAAAGTTAAATAAAACGGCTATCAGATCAAGTTTTTATTGGTAAAGAGGTTTGTGGGTTTTCATTCGCACCCACTCCATCACAATCAACACAAGCGGCCAAGCTAACGCACTCACCAATGCAGGAACAAGAAAAATTAAAGATTGCGCTGCAGGACCATCAAAACCATGAACCCAGTTCCAAAATAGTTGATGTAATCCAACAAGAACAAATACCCAAGCTGATTGCTGCCACAAGGCATAATTTCTTATTCGACGATAAGACAACATACATACATAAGCGACAGCGACCAATGCTAATGCATGCTGGCCCAAAACAGCATATTCGGCAATATCCTGCAAAAGCCCAACGATAAAAGCCATACCAACGCCAACATTTTGCGGAAGCGCCATGACCCAATAAATCACAAGAAGTGCCACAAACTCTGGCCGATACCAAGCCCAAGTAACGGGTAAAGGAAAGACAGCCAACAACAACGCGACAAAAAACGAGAATGAAACAATTGTCATATTGTGGGTATATTGAGAATCCAAACTCATTTTAAGCGTTTCCAAATATCGAGTTAGACTTGTTTATTACCATGAGAGGGCTTTGGTCCATCACCTGCGCATCTTTTGATATTTCTATTCCGGCTCATCGCTATTAGTGTCGCTCCCATCCCCTAAATTCTGATCATCTAAGGTCGCATCTCCACCCTGACGATTGATTTGCCCTCCAGCGTTAGCAACAAACACCAATAGAGCATGGCGAGACCGATTTAATTGGGCGACAGGACGTGCAATGACTTCGGCAAAAGGCTTCCCTGGATCATGGGTTATCGACTCTACAATAGCCACTGGATAACCCCGAGGAAAACGCTGCCCCAAACCGGAGCTTTCCAGCAAGTCTCCTTCTTGGATATCGACGGTATTGGAGACATAACGAAGCTCGAGTCGATATAAGTCCCCTATACCTTCCACAATAGCCCTCACTCCATTTCGATTGACCTGTACGGATAAGGCATGAGTACTATCTGTAATTAACATAACCTGGCTTGAAAAAGGGCTCACTTCGATCACCTGCCCCATCAACCCATCAGCATCGACCAAAGGCTGCCCAAGATAGACGCCATGACGACTTCCTTTATCGATAATAACGATATGAGCCAAAGGGTCTGGAGAGACCCCCGTTAATTCCGTGACAATAACGCGCTCTTGCAGTGATTCACTGGCATTCATCAACTGCTGAAGGCGGACATTCTGAGCATAGATCGCAGCCATCTGCTGCAATTTACGCTTATGAATTAATAGCTCTTCGCGAAGCGCCTCATTTTCTTCAAGCACACGTTTCTTACTCGAGAAGCGCTCTCCCGCCCAATCTACTACCTGCCGAGGAAAATTTGTAATGGAATAGAGTGGAGAAGAAACCATCCCCAATTTGGATTGGAGAGGTTCAAAAAAAGAGGTATAACTATTAATTAAAATCAGGACCAGAGCAATCAAGCCAAGCAAAATAGCTTTGGCCGTTGCTGAAGAATTTTTCGTAAACAGCGGCTTAATGGTAAATGCTCCTGCTCACAGTTTGATGGCAAAAAGAACAGTGGATTTAAAGGCAAACCCGATCATAGATCAGGTTATTATTGAATTATAAACAGGACAATCTAGGGATCAAGACGAAAGAAAATCTATGCCATTTCGATCCATTAAATCCATGGCCTTGCCGCCGCCACGAGCAACACAAGTCAATGGATCGTCAGCAATTATTACAGGCAGACCTGTTTCTTCTGACAGTAATTTATCAATATCTCGTAGTAATGCGCCACCACCGGTTAACACAATACCGCTTTCAGCAATATCGGACGCCAACTCTGGAGGAGATTTTTCAAGTCCACTTTTCACAGCTTGAACAATACTAGAAAGAGGATCGACAAGTGCTTCTAATATTTCATCACTGTTAAGTGTAAAGCTTCTTGGCACACCTTCCGCCAAATTCCGGCCACGAACATCAATCTCTCGTACTTCACTGCCTGCGTAAGCACACCCTACTTCTTGTTTAATTCTTTCTGCTGTTGCATCACCAATTACCGAACCATAATTACGACGAACATAATTGACGATTGCCTCATCGAAGCGATCTCCACCAATTCTCACCGAGTCAGAATACACAACACCGTTTAAAGAGATAATCGCAATTTCGGTCGTTCCGCCACCAATATCAACAACCATTGAACCGTTGGCTTCTTCTACTCTTAAACCAGCTCCGATTGCAGCCGCCATAGGCTCTTCAATTAACCTAACTTCTCGAGCGCCAGCACCGAGGGCAGACTCTCTGATAGCTCGTTTTTCAACTTCGGTAGATAAGCAAGGTACGCAAACTAATACTCGTGGGCTTGGCTGAAACCAACTGTTTTCATGTACTTTCTTAATAAAATGCTGCAGCATTTTTTCAGTGACCTGGAAATCAGCTATTACACCGTCTTTTAGCGGGCGAATTGCCGTGATATTACCTGGTGTTCGACCCAACATACGCTTTGCTTCGACACCGACGGCTTCTACAATTTTTTGGCCGTTATGATGACGAATAGCAACAACTGAAGGTTCATCTAGGACGATTCCTCGCTCTTTCACAAAAATGAGGGTATTTGCAGTGCCGAGGTCGATAGAAAGATCATTTGAAAATAAGCCGCGAAGGCGTTTGGGTAATAACATTAAAAGAATCTACCTGTTGTTACTAATTGTTATCATTGTCTGACTACTAGCCATTTGTTAAAAATAGCCTTTCAACAAATAATTATTTATTCTGCTCAAATGACAGCTTCTACAAAATTGCGATTATAGGACTGTTTTTTTAATAAGCTTGACCAGTCTAATTAGGCTAAAAACTTATGCATTATCATACTGGCGCCACAATTGTGCAAATCGAGGAACTCTACCAATCGTAGGCATTTAGAGCAAGGCGCAAATGTGGTAAGTTTAGCGCCTTATTAGAAAACTGACAGTGTACAAGCTCACACGCTGAAAGTATTTGGGATGTAACAATCACGGTAACCTGTAGAAATAAAATACAATCGCCACACTTTACCTTTATGGAGAACAAACTTGGATCGCTCTGAATTAGAACAACTAGCTAGCCTTGCTCGGTTAAATGTAGACGACAAGGTTTTTGATGAAGTCACTAAAAGCATCTCTGACATTTTAGTGTTGGTGGATCAATTACAATCAATTGACACAACTGGTGTTGATACCATGGCTCACCCTCAAGATGCACTGCAGCGATTACGGGTAGATAACGTTACCGAACCCAACGTTCGAGATAAATTTCAAGCCATCGCCCCATTAACTGAAAATGGATTGTACTTGGTCCCCAAAGTCATTGATTAAAAATGATTGATTAACAGCGACCAATACCCCCATCAAAAAACCAATATTATTATCACGCTATTCTAGGAAACCTAAGGAATGCATAATCTCACCATCGCCGAGCTGGCCAAAGGTTTACGTGCGAAAAACTTTTCAAGTGTTGAATTGACTCAGCACTTCCTCAATCGCATTAAAGAGTTTGATCCTACGTATAATAGTTTTATCACGCTGACTGAAACACAAGCCATTAAGCAAGCCGATAAAGCTGATAAATTATTAGCCGCTGGAAACTCCGATCCCCTATGTGGAATTCCAATTGCCCACAAAGATATCTTTTGCACCAATGGAATTAAAACAAGTTGCGGCTCGAAGATGCTCGACAATTTTATTCCTCCTTACGACGCCACTGTCATCGAAAACTTTCATAACGCCGGTAGCGTGACACTAGGAAAAACCAACATGGATGAATTCGCAATGGGTTCATCCAACGAATCAAGTTTTTACGGTCCGGTAAAAAATCCGTGGGCAATTGATTGCGTTCCAGGAGGTTCTTCTGGAGGCTCCGCTGCCGCTGTCGCTGCGCGTATTGCACCTGCTGCAACAGCAACCGATACCGGTGGCTCAATTCGTCAACCGGCTTCTCTTTGCGGTTTAACTGGGTTAAAGCCGACTTACGGACGCGTATCTCGCTGGGGTATGATTGCATACGCTTCCAGTCTTGACCAAGCTGGTCCAATAACGCGTACGGCTGAAGATGCCGCATTGCTATTACAAACCATGTCGAGCTTTGACCCAAAAGATTCGACGTGCATTAACAAAGACATTCCAAATTATTCAAATGAAATCAAAGCAAGTATTTCTGGATTGAAAATTGGTATTCCAAAAGAATATTTTGGTGAGGGATTAAATTCCGATACTGAAAAATCAGTGAAAACTGCGCTCAACGAGCTTGAAAAACTAGGCGCGATTATTAAAGAAGTCAGCTTACCTCACTCATCCTTATCAGTTCCAACGTATTACATCATTGCTCCCGCCGAATGTTCTGCGAACTTATCGCGTTTTGACGGTGTTCGCTATGGCCATCGCTGTGAAAATCCTACCGACTTGGAGGATTTGTATAGACGTTCTCGCGGTGAAGGTTTTGGAGATGAAGTTAAACGACGCATTCTTATCGGAACCTATGCTTTATCGGCGGGTTATTACGATGCATATTATAAAAAGGCACAACAAATTCGCCGACTCATCAAACAAGACTTTGATGATGCGTTTAAGGATGTTGATGTTATCGCTGGACCAACAGCAACAAATTCTGCATTTCAACTTGACTCAAAAAAAGATCCTGTTGCTATGTACATGGAAGATATTTATACCGTCGCCACAAATCTTGCAGGGCTTCCTGGCTTATCAATCCCTTGTGGACTGGTTGATAGCAAACCTGTTGGCTTACAAATTATTGGGAAAGATTTTGAAGAAGGGCGCATTCTGAATGTCGCACATCAATTTCAATTAGCGACTGATTTTCATCAACTCGCTCCTAGCGGTATTGAGTGAGGAACATAACAATGCAATGGGAAACCGTTATCGGCTTAGAGATTCACGTCCAACTGGCCACTAAAACAAAATTATTTTCAGGTGCGAGCACTGCATTCGGCGCCGAGCCCAATACTCAAGCTTGCGCAATCGATCTCGCCATGCCTGGCACATTACCAGTTGCCAACATGGAAGCTTTTAAGTGTGCAGGTATGTTTGGCTTAGCCATTGGAGCAGAAATAAATAAACGTTCTGTTTTTGAGCGTAAAAATTATTTTTACCCTGATTTACCAAAAGGCTATCAAACAACCCAACTAGCCGAACCAATTGTTGGCCCAGGTGAAGTTCATGTCCAACTTGAAGATGGCTCGATGAAAACTGTTCGAATCCATCATGCTCATCTTGAAGAAGATGCCGGTAAATCGGTGCATGACCAATCTTTTCCACTCAACGGCCATGGGGTCTCAGGCATTGATTTAAACCGTGCTGGCACACCCCTAATTGAAATCGTTACAGAACCCGATATTCGCAATTCAGAAGAAGCTGTCGCATTCGCTAAAAAATTACACGGAATTGTGACATCACTTGAGATCTGTGACGGCGAAATGTCGCAAGGCTCAATGCGTTTTGACGTCAACATTTCTATTCGTCCCATGGGCGAAGAAAAACTTGGCACTCGAACAGAAACAAAAAATTTAAACTCTTTTAAATTTATGGAAGAAGCCATCGCCATGGAAGTCGAACGCCAAATCGATGTGTTAGAAAGTGGCGGAACAATTCGACAAGAAACGCGTTTATATAATGGCGAGACAAAGAAAGCGCGAGCAATGAGAAGCAAAGAAGAATCAAACGATTACCGATACTTCCCCTGTCCCGATCTATTACCTGTTGTTTTAGACGATGCGTTCATCCAAGATTTACGCGATCGAATGCCAGAACTTCCAGAGGAAAAATCTGAGCGATTCATCAATGAATTTGGATTATCAGAATATGATGCCGAGAACCTATCCTCTGACCGACTAACGGCTGAATATTTCGAAAAAGCCGCCATAAATAGCGGCCAAGCTAAATTAACGGCCAACTGGATTATGGGAGACATCGCCGCAAAATTAAATCAACAAGATTTGACCATTTCTGCCTGCCCTATTTCAGCTGATGACTTAGCCGGCCTCATTAAGCGTATTGATGATGGCACTATTTCGTCTAAAATTGCGAAACAAGTGTTTGAAGCTATGTGGAATGGTGAAGGTGACGCTGATAAAGTTATTGCTGACAAAGGGTTAAAACAAGTCTCTGATACTGGGGCACTTGAAAAAATGGTTGATGACGTTATTAATAACAGCCCTAAACAAGTTGAGAACTACCGAAACGCAGACGAAGATAAGCGCCCTAAGATGCTAGGTTTTTTCGTCGGTCAAATCATGAAAGCCTCTAAAGGGCAAGCGAATCCACAAGCGGTTAATGAAATTCTATTAAAGAAACTTAGTTAAATCTTAAAAATTATTTCTAGCTATTTATTTGAAAACACTTGATTTGAACACTTAAATTTAAAGAAAAGAGATTAATTTATGTCGTTAAAAAAAGATAAACAAAAGATACTGGGTGAAAACTTTGATGATGAGAGGATTAAAACTTTTTTAATCGGCGAAGCCCCTGATGGTGTTAATGTCGACTTCCATCTTTTAGAGCGAGCTTACCGAGGCATGATTCCAGAAAATTTTAAAACATTTGTCACTTTTTTTGTTGGAGCAGGTCACGACATCAACGCAACAAATCCAGACGGTAAAAGCCTACTCATGTTAGTGCAATGCCATCGCCACGGAGAAGATTATCTGGATGCATTAATTAAATCAGGTGCAAATTAAAAACCCGCTTAATTATTGATGATATAGCTCGGCGGCTTAAACATCCTAACTGCCGAGCTTTCCACCATTCTCACCACAAAGTCCTCCTTTTAACACGCTACGATAAAAAACACTGCTGTAATGAATTGTAAAAAGTTTTCGCTTGAAGGCCATTAAACTCTCGCCCTATCTATGGTTTGAACTTACAATTATCACACTCAAAGATTGACTCTACACTAACAACGAGATTATTTAGCCTTAATCCCATCTACTCAACCTATAAATTGGAAGACTGATGTCGCAACGCGGAAACTTTTTAACTGGAGCAAAGTATTTAACCGAAGGCTTTCGGTTAATCAAGCATCCGCGCCTTCGGTTATTTATTTTAATCCCTGCTCTAATCAATTTGATTTTTTTCGTCGTCTTTACAACAATTTTCGTACAGCGATTCGATAGCCTACTAAACTACATGATGGATTGGCTACCTGGATTTTTAGAGTTCTTAGCTTGGATCGTTGGCATCATCATCGCTTTATTTATCTTGCTCGTATACGGCTACAGTTTCAGTGCATTTACAAACTTAATTGCAGCACCTTTTTATGGCGTCCTAGCTGAAAAAACCGAAGACTTAATCAGCGGAAAAGCTGCTGAGAGTGAATCGCTTGCGCAATTAGTGCCTAGAACATTATTTCGAGAACTGACCAAATTTTGGTATTTTCTGTGGCGAAGCCTTTTAATCCTCATTCTGACTTTTATTCCACCGATTGGCCCGCTAATAGGTGCTGTTTGGGGCATGTGGTGCATGTCCATTCAATACGGAGATTACGCGGCAGACAACAATAAAGTTAGCTTTGCTGAATTACGTCGGCGATTACGCTCTCGCCTTTTTACCGCTATGGGCTTCGGAGGAGCCGTCATGCTCGGCATGATGATCCCTATTGTGAATATTATCGTTATGCCTGCTGCTGTCGTCGGCGGAACAGTATTTTGGATTAGAGAATTACAATCCGAGTAATTCATTGATTCAAGTATTTTTTCCTCTAACAATACCACTTCTGCAGTTTTTTATTTTCTTTGTGACTTATCTTTCTTTTTCTGCGTCTATCTTCTTTACAATTAGCACTAGTGCTCAAAACAATATCCATCTACTTACTGAACAGCTAGCAGTATCGGGGAATACCAATGAAAACAATTATCGCACTCGTCATTTCGACAGTTTTTACACTAGCCTTAACAAGCTGTGCTTCTACAGACGGAATGTCACCAACAGAAAAAATGTGGACTGAAGGTAAAAAACAATCGGAAGAAGGCTCGAAGTTACAAATCAAAGGCCAAGAACGTGTGAGCAAAGGTGAAAAACAAGTACGAGATGGTGAGGCCATGATTAAACAAGGAACCCAGTTGGTTGAGCAAAGCCGTCAAGAGTACCAAGTGCAATCTCGATCAGCAGGTAGTTCAGTAAATCCAGAACAGATTATTTATGAGTCAAATCAATTGGATCGAATTGCCAGCCTGTGGAAGAAAGGCGCAGCAGCAATTAAAGACGGGAACAGTCTTATTAGTAAGGGAAACACCAGCATTCAGAAAGGGAAAAGCGAACTTAGCAAGGCGCGTAGCTTAATTAATTCGGGACAAGCCAAAATGAATAACAGTCAAAAAATTCGCAAAAATACTACGCAGGCCTCAACGGAAAATAAAGAATCAATAGAAGAAGATCTTCAAAGTCAATTGACTGGAATTGCAGATGACACTGAGCTTACCATCTCACCTCAAGAAGATTAATATTCTCGTACGAGGATCATTAAACCAAAAACGCTCCAATATCCCTGTGAAATATTGGAGCGTTTTTTATAGTTTCTGAAACATATTTATACTTATTTAATAAACTACCTAGATCGATTTCCACCTGAACGACCACCATTTCTATTTCCGCCTGGTCGTCCGCCACTTCTATTACCACCCGGTCGTCGCTGACGATTTTGTTTTGGCATCTCTACATAAGGAGGCTCAGCTAATAACTCTCCCGGTGGCTGCGTGCACTTTAAATCATCACCGACTAGTTCTTGAATTGGCATCAATTTTAAAGCGTCATCTTCACATGCAAAGCTAATCGACGTTCCAAGTTTGCCTGCACGCCCTGTTCGACCGATGCGATGTACATAATCTTCTGGTTCTTCAGGTAATGTTAAATTCACAACATGACTAATACCGTCGATGTGAATCCCTCTTCCTGCTACATCAGTTGCCACTAAAACTTTAATTTTTCCAGATTTAAAACCGTCTAACGTCTTAACACGTTGATTTTGATTCACTTCACCCGACAACAAACCTGTTGCAAAACCGTGAGCCTTTAATTTTTCATATAGATCTCGACACTCATCTCTTCGATTAGAAAAGACAATTAAGCTTTCAACTTCTTCTTGTTTGAGAATGTTATAGAGTAGCGTGTACTTTTCATCCGCTGCCGCAAGATACACATACTGAGTAACCGTGTCAGTAGCAACACTATCGGCTTGAATTTCTATCGTCACTGGCTCAATTGTCCACTGATCCACAAGACTCAAAACATCTTCAGTGAAGGTGGCAGAAAATAACAACGTTTGGCGATGCGTTTTCTTTGGCGTTTGACCAATAATCCGACGGATTTGCGGTATAAAACCCATATCCAACATACGATCAGCTTCGTCAATAACAAGTATTTCAATTTGGTCTAGATGAACATCTTGGTTACCACAAAAATCTAATAGACGACCCGGTGTAGCCACCAAAATATCTACCAACCGATTTTGCACATCGCGTTGCTGCTTTTGATAATCCATTCCACCCACTAACGCATGTACTTCTAAGTCAGTGTATTTTGTTAATAGCTTTGCATCTTCAGCAATTTGAATAACAAGTTCGCGAGTTGGCGCCAAGATTAAAGCCCGTGCCTCTCCCGCATAACGTTTTTGTTCTAGAGGATTTTTTATCAAATCATCAATAATCGCCAAGAGAAAAGCGGCTGTTTTACCTGTTCCTGTTTGTGCTTTACCGACGACATCTTGACTATTAAGTGCGTAAGGTAATGATTGAGCCTGAATGGGAGAACAATATTCAAACCCCAAATCAGAAATTCCATGCATCACTTCATCAGGGAAATCTAAATCATGAAATCGCGTTTTTCCTTCAACAACAGGCACTAAAAATTCGCTAATATTCCATGGCTTTTGATTTTTGGGAGAAGGTGTTTGAGCGGAAGTGCTTTGTGACAGAGACGGTTCAGAACTATTTTGACGCTGCCGAGTAGAATTCGTTTTCTGAGCAACGTTCTGATTACTACCTTGCGCTCTTTGGCTGCGGTTTCTATTGTTAGGGTTTCTATTACGATTTCTATTATTAGAATTTCTATTTGTAGAATTACGATTTGCAGACGAGCCACTTCGATTCGCCGACCCTCGTTCACCAGAAGATGTATTGGCTTGAGGAGCTGAGGAAGTTTGGCGGTTGTCCCGAGAGGAATCAGTAGCTTTACCTGTTTGAGAGCTCTTATTTGTATTCTCTGATTGTGGTTTTTTTCCGAATAATCTGCCTAACAAAAATCCATCCTATCGCATATGCGTCTTCAACTGCCCCAAGTAACTCTTAATTCTACAATAAACCCGTAAGCCTGATACCAAGGAACAAAAAACAAACCAGCTGAAAACCCTAGAGTGCCAACTGAAGAAATAATGAGCAAGTATACCATGCCACCAACATACGTATACCTCACTATCCCGCTCGTTCAGAATATAGCTCTAGGGATAAGACGTCCCTTAAGGTTTAAACTTGGAAAACAAAAAGTAATCAATACTGACAAATCGTCCTGCGCCAGTAAAAAGAAGCATTAAACACATCACAAAATAAGTCGCGGCAAATTCAATTCCATTGTTAAGAACAGCAATACCCCCTTTCTCAAATAACCAATCGGTATTTCCGTTATCATTCAATAACGATCTCATTTTTGAAAGTCGATCACCCACTGCCACACTATTTTCTAAACTTTCTTGTGCGCCAGGAATACCTACCCACGACAAAACACGGGCAGCACTGGTATCAGGATTACTCGGAGCTATCGCAAACCAGCCATTGTCCCAATGAGCCGTTGTTGCTGCAATTAACATGGTAAACATGAGCGGCACGCTAATTAGGCGAGTTGCAAATCCAAACAACAAAAGCCAACCACCCAAAAACTCAGTCCAAGCCGCTAAAAATGCCAGCAATCCTGGGGCTGGCAAGCTTAATCCCCATTCAGAGTTTCCAAACCAAGATACAATGTTCGGATCAGGTAAAAAACCACCGAAAAAACTAACGCCATCAACGCCAAATTGTAATTTGTTGTAGCCAGCAATAATAAATATTGGGGCAAGATATAGACGTAAAAGAAGCGGACCAATGAATTCAATTTTTTTAAATTGATCAACTACAGAAAAATACAAATGAGTAAGTGAGTTAGAAGCAGTATTCACAGAGGTTCCCTTTTAAATTATTGAGTTATTTCAGCTTAATACCAATAGCTAGGCTTTTGGTACCAACAGATATACTAAGAAGCATTACGCATAAAATGGCTTTTTGGTTACAGCGTTTATATCTAACCCATTTCATTTCCTATAAAATTGCCGTTTGGCTATTTACGCCCTCCTAATTTATAAACTGAAGTAGAAACTCAATGCCCTTGTTACGCCTCACTGATATACACCTTGCCTACGGCACCCATGTCCTTTTTGACGATGTCAATATCACCATTGGAAAGAACCAACGCTTTGGCCTGTTAGGGCGTAACGGTGCCGGCAAATCGACATTTATGAAACTACTAACAGGGCAAATAAAAGCTGATAGTGGTGAGTATTGGTTACGACCAAACAGCCGTGTAGCTTATCTTGATCAAGAGTTGCCCTCTGCTGACGACATATCCATGTTTGATTTTGTTGCTCAAGGATTGGGAGACACAGGAAAATTACTTCAGGAATTTCATCGATTATCACACAGCGACTTTTCTGATTCAGAAATGAAACAACTGGAGATCGTCCAACAAAAAATAGAAGCCGCCGATGGCTGGTCTTTTCAGCAGCGTATTGATTCAACTCTCACCCAATTGGGCTTGTCTCCCGACGTTAAAATTAGTTCTCTTTCGGGTGGATGGCGACGACGTGCAGCACTCGCTCAAGCTCTTGTGAGTGAACCTGAAATTTTATTACTTGATGAGCCGACTAACCATTTAGACATTCCAACCATTAACTGGCTGGAAAGTATGCTGAAAGAGTTTCGCGGCACGATTGTTGTGATTACCCATGATAGAAATTTTTTACAACAAATAGCCACAGACATTCTTGAAATAGATAGAGGAACATTACGTTCATGGCACGGTGACTATCACGGCTTCTTACAAATGCGTGATCAACAGCTTGCCGCAGAAGAAAAGCTCAACAGTGAGTTTGATAAAAAACTGGCTCGCGAAGAAGTATGGATTCGTCAGGGTATTAAAGCAAGACGTACTCGTAACGAAGGTCGAGTTCGCGCATTAAAAGAAATGCGTTCGGAACGGCAACAACGCCGTAACCAACAAGGCCAAGCTACAATGACACTGGAGAAAGCTGATGCTTCAGGAAAAATAGTTGTAGAAGCGGAAGGCATCAGTAAATCCTACGACGGTAAAACTGTTGTTCCTAATTTTTCCACGAAGATTATACGCGGCGATCGCATCGGAATCATCGGTGCTAACGGCGCAGGAAAAACAACGTTATTAAAAATGCTGTTAGGTGAAATAAAACCCGACACAGGAAAAATTAATGTCGGTACAAAATTAGAAGTCGCTTACTTTGATCAGTTACGCAGTCAGCTAGATCAAGAAAAAACCGTCATCGATAATATTGCTGAAGGTAGAGAGTTTATTGAGATTAATGGCAAATCAAAACACGTCATTAGTTATCTTCAAGATTTTTTATTTCCACCAGAAAGAACTCGCCAACCTGTTAAAGCGCTATCGGGTGGCGAACAAAACCGGCTCATCCTCGCTTACCTTTTTAGCAAGCCTGCAAATTTATTAGTGCTTGATGAACCTACTAATGATCTCGACATGGAGACTTTAGAGCTTTTAGAAGAAATTCTTTTAAGCTTCACAGGCACTCTCTTGTTAGTCAGCCATGACCGTGCTTTTATCGACAACGTTGTCACCAATGTTATTGTGTTTGAAGGAGATGGTTCGCTGAACGAATACGTAGGCTCTTACCAGGACTGGGTTGACCGTGGTGGCCAACTACTCGATCAATCGAGTAAAACAAAAGGCAAGAAGCCACCAAGCAATAAAGAATCTGACCCAGTAACTCAGGAAAACAATAAGCCCGCCGCGAAAAAGCTGTCGTATAAAATGCAGCGAGAACTAGAACAACTTCCACTACAAATTGAAGAAGCCGAAGCAGCGATGAAAAGGCTAGAAGAAAAAACGCTAGAAAAAGACTTTTATACTCAAGATAAAAAACTGGTCAGCGATACGTTACAAGAAATGACGGACATGCAAAATAAACTGACGAAGTATTACGAACGCTGGGAAGAAATCGAAAACGAAACTTAACAAACTGCTTTTTGACTATATATCCTAACCGGGAGCGCCACCAAACAAACCTTTACAATATAGGCGCTCCTCGTGTTAGAACTTTTAGATCAAGCCGTGATAAATTGCGGCTTAATTTACAATATGTTTATATCGACGTTCAATAATAACTAATAAAAACAAGCGTTCCCTCAGTATGAATATCTTTTTACATTCACAACAAAACGCCAACAATAATCAACTGCTCTCATAAATCACAGATAGGTTTTTCATGCCTAAAATTAAAACCCGTTTCGTCAGTGCTTTATTACTCCTCACAACCCTCATCTCAGGTTCGATGTTTTTAAGCTCGTGTTCGGAACAGCTTTCTACAAACCGTCCATACATATTAACGACAGCAACAACCGGTGGAACTTACTATCCTGTCGGCGTTGCCCTCGCCACCATTACAAAATCAAAACTACAGCGCACTGAAGGTATTTCTTTATCCGCTATTAGCTCTGCTGGCTCATTAGAAAACATTAAATTACTCCGAGACAACCAAGCGCAGTTTGCCCTCCTTCAAGGAATCTTTGCCGCATGGGCATGGCGTGGTGAAGGACCAATCAGCAAACCTCAAACAGAATTGCGTAGCGTCAGCGCGATGTGGAATAACGTTGAGCATTTCGTCTTACTCACTGAACTTGTTTCCAATAAAACAGTTTCTGATTTATCAACGCTCGATGGTGAAAGATTTGTTTTAGGTGCAAGAAATTCAGGTGCAGAAAAAACAGGTTCATTTATTCTCGATCAACTCAGCATCGACTATAAAAAGCAATTTAATTTAGCGCACATGGGCTACGGTGCAACCGCCAATGCGATTCAAGACAATAATATAGTTGGTATGAATATCCCAGCTGGTGCTCCCGTGAGTGCAATCACACGTGCTTTTGCTGTACTTGGCGATAAAATGACATTGTTGAGCTTTACAGAAAGTGAATTGAAAACGATTAACAATAAATACCCTCTTTGGGATTTTTATGATTTGCCCGCAGGAACCTATCCCAATCAAAAAGAATTAATTCGATCGATTGCTCATCCAAATGTATTGGCCGTTAGAGCCGACGTCCCCGATGAAGTGGTTTATCAAATCACAAAAACTATTTGGGAAAATCTTGCCGCGCTTAACGACATTCACAAAGCCACTAAAGATATGAAGTTAGAATTAGCAATCAAAGGGTTAGGCGCACCACTTCACCCGGGTGCTATTAGATACTTTACTGAGAAAGGCCTTAGCATTCCTTCTGAGCTAATTCCTCCCGGTTTTAAATTGGCTTCCGACACAGACATTAACCACTGATGGGTACTTTGATCTAATCCTATAATCCTTTGCGATTACCGCTTTCAAGCCCCATTAGTAATCCAGATCTCCATGCTCTCGTTATGGCTCTCGGCAACTCAGTATTATCACACCACTACACATAGCCTAGATGACAGGTATTCCTGCGCAAGCCGGATAATCACATCCTGATTATTTAATCACTAACAAAAAATCATACCAATAAAAATATTGTTTTCCTTTATCGTCCCTGCCATTTGCACTATCAAAGTGACGACGTCTCATCGACCTTCATTCTGTTGATTTACTGATAGTACACCGGTAAACTATATTTTCTATCATATAAAGTTTGATTTCTTTTTCCAAAGGTAAGGCAAAACATGCGCGGTATTGAACGACTAAAGACTGTAGAGCGGACGACGGAAGCGCTGGCAAAAGCGTTGCCTGCATTACCTGTACCTGAAACCGTCATGATCAGGCTGATACAAATTTTAGTCTACGGACTAGAAGATTACTTCTTACATGTTTTCAGGGATCTGGGGCTTACCGAAAAGTCCTACCATACACTCTGCATATTAGTTGCCAGTAAAAAACGTCAGGCGTACCCGGGGGAACTGAGTGAATTAGTAGGAACCAGTAAGGCAAACATGACGAAAATTTTAGCGACACTAGAAGCTAAGGGCTATATAAATCGGGAGATCGGAAAAACCGACGGTCGTCGTAGCTTGATTAAAATTACTCCACGAGGATTGAAAGAGGCCACTAAAATTACCCCCTTAATTTCCGGTCCAGTGGGCGACGCCTTTAGTGGTCTAAATACAGATGAAATCTCTGTTTTAGATGAATTGTTGAAAAAGCTGATAGTTTCCTTTGATACGGCTAAACACAATGCCGATTCAATTTTTTAGTTCATAGTAAATGTAAGGTGAGTAGCTAATGGATAATAAAAGTTTAATACGGCACGATTTGATCAGCGCGTGGTGCGGTCCAGCATTTCTGGTTACATTTGTTATTTTTTGGGGGGTTATTGGGCAAAACATACCCAACCCGTCTCCCGCGTTAAGTGCGGCTGATTTGGCTGCGCGTTATGCTGAAAACCTCGGGGCTATTCGTACTGGTTTTATTCTGTCATTAATTTCAGTGGTTTTGTATTTACCATGGACATCATTATTGACATCTCAAATGGCGCGTATCGAAGGGCGCTTCCCCACATTCGCTTACTTACAATTGCTAGGTGGCGGCTTAACAGTAATGGTTGTTTCTTTTAGCGCTTTTTTCTGGGTTGCCGCTGCGTTTCGTCCAGATCAAGCACCAGAAACAACGCGAATGCTAACGGATTTAGGATGGCTCTGTATCGACCTTCAATATGCTTGCACTACATTGCAAATGGTTGCAGCTGCTTTAGTCGGCTTGGCAGACCGCCGTCCTCACACCCTGTTTCCTCGATGGGTGTGCTATCTCACCATTTGGTGTGGTCTTAGCTTTATTCCTGCCAGTTTGACGGGGGTTGTGAAAACAGGACCATTCGCATGGGATGGCCTATTAAGCTATTACATTCCTTATGCGGCTTGGTTGGGGTGGTTTACAATTGCTAGCTTCTACATGATCAAGGAAGTCAATCGTCGTGCGGAACAGGGTGAATCAACATCTACTGATAATCATGTTATAGCTGAATAATAATGGTTTCTGAAATATGTAAACCTAAGGTGGTCGTATGACCACCTCTTCCAGCCTTCAGAATAAAAGCAGCATAGAAAATGGGCTATTAGTTTTTGTACTTGCGGATATGTTGATGTTCACTATGTTTTTTATTGTTTACTGTTTTGAGCGCTCAAAAAATCTTACCTTATATCATCAATCTCAAGATCAACTTAATCAAACTATCGGCATGATTAATACGCTTGTACTACTTGCTAGTTCATGGATGCTGGTCATCGCGACAAAATCAATTCGTAACAATAATCCTAGAACCGCCATGCTATTCATGGGATCAGCTTTTTCATGTGGCTGTATTTTTGTGATTAATAAAGTTTTTGAATACTCAGCAAAAATTTCGGACGGTATAACAATACTGACCAATGACTTTTTTATGTTTTATTACATCTTGACCGGAATTCATTTGTTTCATGTAATTTGCGGGATAGTGATGCTTTTTGTTTTCACTATTCGACTCTCAAATAAAAACCAGCCAAATCTTTCATATTCAACTATTGAAGGTGGGGCAGTCTATTGGCATATGGTTGATCTATTATGGGTCATTATGTTTCCCTTGATTTACTTCTTAACGTGATGGAAAAAATATTTTTTAATCGAGCTTCCATTGTTGCTGCACTGCTTTTATTAGCGACGGGTTGTTCATGGCTGGTGTTTGAACAGCGTTCAGAGAGCTTTTACGCCTCCCTTATTATTATTTTGATTACTTTGGTAAAAGTGCGTGCGATCTTATACTCTTTTATGGAATTATCTCATCAAGAGCTTGCTTGGCGAGTGGCATTTAACATCTGGTTATTCATTGTTGCCTCTACTTTACTTATTGGATCATATAGTTCTTTTCACGCGTTTTAGTGGCTTATTCAGGCCCGCACAAGTCGGCCGTGCCTTTTCGAATTAGCCTCTTAGTCAGTATCGTGATGATACTTACCTCTCCACGTAGCGTTCACTTATCTTTACTTTTAATGTTTAGCTAACTTGTTTTCATTTGTCTATAGAGTACGTAGTCCTCTATATGATGAAATCCACCTACGATTTATGAAAAACATTGTTGACATCATCCTTTTTAATGATGTCTCATAGCAAGGATCATCAACTATATCTGTGCTCAATCAATGCCAGCTATATTTACTATTAAAATTAGCGATCATCACTAAAACAATAATAATAAAATTTTCGCTTAATGAAAAAAAACATCTAACCAGTCAAGAAATAAAACTCATCCCATTATTAACTTTGGCGTCCTAATGAATAGATCCCACATCGAAAATATCTCTGTAGAAGCATCGCATAACAAAGCTTTAAAATGGCTAGCTGTTTTATTTGCGCTATTCCATATCTACACAAATTTATTTGCTAGCATGTCAGAGCTTTGGTTTTCTGCAATCCATTTTGGTGGCTTTGGTGCTTTGTGTGCTCTCAATTTTCATAAAGGCCCTCATCTAAGCTCTCAAAATACTAATCCCAAAACTCAAACCATTAAAAATATCTTTTCTTTTATTCTCGTCGCTTTATCTCTCTTTGTCCCACTCTATTTAATATTGTTTGAAAATGCGCTCTACTCAAGGGAAGCAGACTTTATCCTTAGTGATTACATTGCCTCAGCAATTGCAATTGCATTAGCAATTGAATTCACTCGCAGGACAACAGGATGGTTCATGCCATCGCTGATCATTCTCAGTTTGTGTTACATGACCTTTTTGGGGCGATACATTTCTGGAGTGTTTTCATTCCCAGGCTTAAGCGTAGAAACAACTTTTTATCGTAGTTATTTTAGTAGTGAAGGGATGTTTGGCTTAGTAGCCAACATTTCTTCCACTTATGTTTTCATGTTTATTTTATTCGGTGCATTTTTATTACGGTCAGGTGCCGGTGATTTTATTGTTAAATTAGCACAATGTGTTGCGGGCCGATTTACCGGCGGTGCAGGCATGGTTGCCACCGTTGGCTCTGGATTGATGGGATCAGTTTCAGGATCCGCTGTCGCCAACACAGTCTCTGTGGGTGTTATTACAATCCCGATGATGAATAAATCAGGTTTTACACCTAAATTTTCTGCAGGTGTTGTTGCCGCTGCCTCAACTGGCGGGCAGTTAATGCCACCAGTGATGGGAGCTGGCGCATTTGTGATGGCGAGTTATACGCAAATCCCTTACTTACAAATTATCACCGTTTCTGTTTTACCTGCTTTACTCTATTTTTTAACCGTTGCTTTTTTTGTACGCATTGAAGCAAAGCGTTTGGGGCTCACACCAACAAAAGACGACTCAAACCCGTCGATTAAAAGTGTTTTAAAAGAAGGTTGGCCATTTGTATTTCCCATTGCTGTACTCATCAGCTTATTAATTTACGGTTACACACCGACGACATCGGCAGCCATTTCTATTCTGGCAGTCATCGTTGCGTCCTGGCTTTCGTCTTCTCCTATGTATCTCGATGGGTGTATAGACGCCACAGTAGACGCTGTTAAAACAATGATTCCTACCGCATTACTATTAGTCGCCGTTGGTTTAATTATCAATGTCGTCAACACAACAGGAATCGGAAATTCTTTTTCTTTTATGATTGTTGAATGGGCGCAAGGTAACTTAGTCATCACGCTAGTTCTCATTGCATTTGCTTCTTTAATTTTAGGAATGGGATTACCGGTTACTGCTTCTTATATTGTTCTTGCAACTTTATCCGCACCCATTTTGTTTGATCTTATTAGCCAATCGCAATTGTTATCCGCGATACAAATAGGATTACAAAACGGAGACCTGCCCGCCAATGTTCAGACTACAATAAATCTATTTGGCGGAGACCCGTTAATAGCATTACGGGAAATGCCGTTAGAAATGAAACAAATAATTCGGCAAACTTTATTAGACCCCGCATTGTTAACAGGCATGTTATTAAGCGCGCATTTAATTATTTTTTGGTTATCACAAGACAGCAACGTGACACCGCCTGTTTGCTTAGCTGCTTTTGCAGCCGCAGGTATCGCCGGTACAAAACCGATGGCGACGGGTGTTACTGCATGGAAAATATCGAAAGGCTTATATCTCGTTCCGTTATTATTTGCTTACTCGCCAATTATTACAGGAACATGGATCGACAGAATTGAAGTGTTTGTGTGGTCTTGTTTGGGATTGTACGCACTAGCAGGATTATTACAGTGGCATTTAGAAAAACCGCTCAACATTATTACAGCACCCATGTTATTGATTAGTGCTGCATTAATGATGTGGGCCCCACTCCACATCACGTTACACGCAATAGGAGCGGCAATATTTTTAGCTGTGATTTTTTGGCAACGCTTGAAACAATAATTCAATAACCAATATTTAGCGCCTACGTCGCCCAAACCATAAAAACAAACCGCTCAACGCTAAAAGAATTACCATGACGCCGACAATATCGACCAACCATACACCTATTGAGCCAAATAACCGTCCACTATGAAAATCTAAAATCATCCGCTCTAGATTAATTCCATTACCGGTGTGCTTTGATTCTATTTCATGTAATAAATCTTTTGATATATCGTTACCTACTTTAATCGGGACATATTGTTTTGAGTTAGCGACTAACAACCAAGCAAGTGTCTCTATAGAAAACTGATAAATTCTTTCTTTTGAAGATTCAAAACAAAGTTTCCCATCCGCACAATGTCCAACTGAATTTAACGGCGTCGGCAATTCTTGAAACGACCCTAGCCGCTCTTCTACATGCCCTTTTTTCGACAGTAACACAAGCTCGTTCTCACACCACAGTAAATAACCCTGATAACTATTAGAACTTTCTTTAGAGCTATGCACGCCTAGAAAATTTCCATCACAGATAACAGCTTTAATATTATTAAGGTAAACGGTTTGGTCATTCAACTGCGATATATAAGTGCCATCTTCGAGTTCAAAAACTGAGACCACTTCAAAATCGATACCATAAAACCATTTTTGAAGATATTTCGATATGGGCTTTTGATCTAATGACAGAAAATTCGAATGATTGAGCAATATACCCGTTACTGCCAGCAAAAGGATAAATATCGCGGCAAAAATACCAAACCGCCGATGCCAACGTAGAAAATGATATTTAACTTGAGGAGGGATTCGTACCATGATTGCGCTCTTCTCTTACAGGGACATTGCAGCGATCTGCTGATCCAAATAGAGAGCGAGTTTAGCGATTTTCTTAGTAGCACGCACGGATAAAGTGGCGCCTGTAATACCATCAATGGGCTTTGACAGTTCTATTTTATTCTTTTTATTTGTTTTTATTGCCAGACCTGAAAATTGTTGGGTGAAAAAATCATACTTAATCTCCCAGCCTCGACTCTCACGAAATTCAAGGATTGAGAAATCAGCAATTTTCTGATCTTCTACAACGACACCCATCGTGATTGGATGCTCTTTACCTACCTCTTCTAAAATCCATGCTGTTCTCTGATCATCGTTCCAATAACGAATTCTAAACCCAACATAGTCATGACCTAAGATGTCTTTGATAACCTGCTTCTGTCCCTCTTTTAACCAAAGTGTACTCGTTTTATAGGGCTTCGACTCTTCCACATGAGATTCATCGCTTGGAAAAGTTTTATCTAAAAACTCACTTAACGACACATATCGTCCCTGTTGAGCTAGAACAACAGAAGGTATCAAAGTAATAGTCATCAGCAAAATTAACAATAATTTCATTTTCATGATGTTGTCTTTAAATTTTGAGCAATAAATTATTGGTAAAACCTACAGCAAATAAAAACAAAAACGCCCAGAGTTTTAGCTCTGGGCTTGATATTTCGAACAAGTGTATTGGCTATATATTTAAAAAGCCCAACCAACGCCTAAATTAAAGCCACGAGTTTCATTCGATTTTGACGCTGCATCAACCACTTGGTAATCGGCTTTTAAAGCAACTTCTGGCGTTAACCAATAGTTCACACCGATATCGGCTTGGTGGTATCTGCTGTCGCTATTATCGCCTGCATTAGTATCCCAAAATGAATAACGTGTAAAGAATCCAAGCTTGTCATTCACTTTAACCGAAGGCTCAAAATACCAACCCACCTGTTTATCTGCGCCACTGCCACTAGGAAGATTTTCAACATCGTCATTAATATTCCATTGAGCATAAAGCGCTCGAACACTAAAAGGGCCTGTTTGATAGGCGGCATGCAGTTCTAATAAATTTGCAGAAAGACCTTTTACTTCTCCGCCTATCGTAGAAAAGCTTTCGCCTTGCATCAAATCATTTTGATGCTGCAATGTTGCCGCTAATTCTAAACCTGTAATACCTGTGTATTTAATTCTTCCGGTATAAGCAAAATCATCCGCAGGCGCTTCAGATACTTTCTTGCGGCCACTTCGAACCCCTCGAAAAGTGGTTCCATTCCAAGACTCTAAACCTGAGTGAACAGCAAAGTCATAACTAAGACCAGGTGTGAAAAGTTCTCCAGCAAGACCAGCACCAGCTTCCCACCATGTTGTTGGGATAATGTTTTTCTCAACGTTATTACGCTCTACACCGTAAAAAGTATTTGGCTCATGAGTTTCATTTATCAAACCAACCGGTAATAAAAACAAACCCGCTTTTGCTTTGTGGTTCTCATTAATATCGAATTCTATAAACGCTTGCTCTAGCTCAACTTCACCATTTTTACCTTCGCCAGCAAGACTATGCTCAACTTCTAATTCAGAGAAAAAACGAACACTGTCGGAGAACTCATGATTAAAAAACAAAACGAAACGATGGAGATCGATCTCATCTTTATGGCTTGGGCTATCTTCATTTGTTTTGAGATTATTGTAATGAAGTTCGCCATACCCACCAATTGATGTTTTTGATCTGGTAGACCCAGAAGAAGCAATCATAGTATTTTCGACTGCATCTGCTGTAGCAGCTACTTTCACTTCTGTTTCTTTGATTTGTGAGCTTGCTTTTGTCGCCGCCTGCTTCAAACTTTCAATCTCAGCTTGCTGCTTTTGGATGATCTTCCAAAGCTCATCGACACTAGGGGTTTGCGCATGGGTACTCATAGTGCAGAAAACAGTAAGCGCCAATACAATTTTCGCGGTATATAAAAACGGTTTCATTAATTCTCCTAGAGTTTGATTCAGTACCACCTGATTTTGGACGCTTATGATAATCTAAATGAGAAGGATTATCTACTTTATTTGATAATCATTCTCACATAATACGCGCCTGAATCGATCCCACAAAAAAAGCCCTGCATGAAAACATGTAGGGCTTTTAATTGCCGCCCCTTAGGAGGAGGAGGCGATTATGGACTAATTAAGTATTTTAGAATGGAATATCATCATCAAAACTGTCCATTGCCATATCCTGACTAGGAGCTGAGTTTTGATTGTGGTTTTGTTGCGGTTGGGTATTTTGCTGTGGTGCATTTTGCTGCGGACTATTTTGAGGTCGTGATTGATTTTGTGGCGCATTGTAGTTATTGCCCGCGCCCGCCCCCATATTATCGCCACGACTATCTAGCATTTGCATCTCGTTAGCTACAATCTCAGTTGTATATTGGTCTTGGCCTTCTTTATTTTGCCACTTACGTGTGCGCAAAGAACCTTCAATATAAACCTTACTGCCTTTTTTTAAATATTCACCAGCAATTTCGGCCAAACGATTAAAGAATACAACACGATGCCATTCTGTTCGCTCTTGATTTTGACCTGATTGTTTATCCTTCCAAGTTTCAGATGTCGCAATACTTAAATTCGTAACAGCATTGCCATTTGGCATAAAACGCGTTTCTGGATCCTGTCCGCAATTACCTATGAGGATGACTTTGTTAATTCCTCTCGCCATATTTTTCTCCTGCTGATTTTATTAATTTATATTCTTGACTGAATGACTTTAAAATTGATGCCAAACTTCTTTAGTCTTCTATTAAGTAACACTAACTTAAGTCTAATTCAGTCATCGATTTTCTTTGGAAGACTGAGCTATCCACCTTTAGGTGCGCTGATTTTTCGGCCTCGACATACCAGACCTCAGCAACGCCTGGCAGCTTCATTAACTGCGGCAATAACTGGTTTTGGTCTTTGCCGTCTAGCGTAACTTGAATGCTGCTTAGCTGTCGAGGGCTTGTCATAAACCATGCAACTATAAACCACATAAAAACCAAGCTGGCACACATAATAAAAACCCCTTGGACACCAAATTTTGACAGGGCTATTCCTCCTAAAGCACCACCAAGAAAAGCACCAAAAAATTGCCCTGAAGAATACACACCATTCGCTGTTCCGCGTGTACCGGCAGGTGCCAATTTACTCAACAAAGAAGGCAATGTTGCTTCTAATAAGTTAAACGCCACAAAAAAGAAAAAGAAACAAATCAAAAGAGCATTGTCTATCTTATAAAAAATGGACAGCGCCAACTGCATAGCACCCAACAAAAATACAGCCCCTAAAAAAACAGGTTTAATTTTCTTACGTTTCTCTGCAAGTACTATAAAAGGCAGCATAACGACAAATGCACCGACCAACATTGGTAGATACACCCAAGAGTGCTTATTTTGTGGTATTTCAGCGACACTTAGTAACAATTGAGGCAAGACTAAAAAACTTGCCATCAAAATAAAATGTAAAACAAAAATACCAAAGTTTAATCGTAATAAATCTTTATCTTTAAGTACTTTTCCAAATAGGTTTTGATTGGCACTCAAGCCATGAACTTGTTTTGCACTTTGATTAGGGACAATAAAAAATAAAACAAGCATACCGATACCGGCAAACACAGCCGTCAACCAAAAGACTGCGGATAATCCACCAAAACCAGTAACAAAAGGCCCGATGATCAACGCAATAGAAAAAGATACTCCAATAGATGCCCCGATACTCGCCATAGCTTTTGTGCGATTTTGGTCGGATGTTAGATCCGCTGCCAGCGCCATAATCGCGCTGGCAATTGCGCCAGCTCCCTGTAAAAAACGTCCAAGTATCAACCCATAAACCGACTCAGCAAGTGCTGCTATGATACTACCAATCGCAAACAATATAAGGCCGGCAGCAATGACAGGCTTTCGGCCCCAACGATCTGACCACAGACCAAAAGGTATTTGCAGCAATGCTTGGCTAAAGCCGTAAGCGCCTAAGGCAAACCCCAAAAGAACGGGAGTACTGCTTGAATAATCATCTCCATAAAGCATCAAAACGGGTAACACCATAAATAACCCCATCATCCTGAAAGCATACAATAGTGCCAACGAGACAACGGCTCGGCGCTCATGAGGGAAGATGGTATCTGTCACAGGATATAACTCTAATGGATGATTTATTGTTTTTGGATGAAGTAGCCAGACATTCTACCGCAAATCACGTCTTGGCCGAAGCTACTCTTACGGCTCTACTGCTCTTTCTTCAATATTGACAGCCACTTATCAATATTGATGCCCGTATAGCCGATCTGATCTTGCACAGTGACTTATGTCCCTTTATTCTAGTTCGTTGGTGTAAGGTGATATGAAGTCGAATTAAGGCCTGTATTTGCTTGTTAATACTAGATATTTAGCGGCTCCCCTACTACTTATCATTTTAATCCAGCAGTTATTAGGTGATCAGGCGTCAAGCTCTATCAACAAATGAGATTGACTCATTATCATCAAAGGATTGTTTTTAAATGGCAGCAGAATCTTTGACTATACAAGTAAATTCATTACCTATCGCAGTCTTTTCAAGTAACTCTGAAGGCACTCTTCAAAATTTTGTTGCTGAAATTTCAGACTCTCTAGATCAGCCTTGTGACACCCTCACGCTACAAGATGCAGAAGATGTCTCCAGCAGGCCTCTATTACTCATTGATTGCGGCTGCTACACCCCCAACCGCATCCAAGACTGGTTAAATTCTCTCGCAAAGAAATCCATACCGCCTGTAGCACTCTATAACACGGAAGCCTCTAGCCTTCATGAATCTTTATTAGAATGGCCTTGTGTGAAAGGTTTTTTCTTTGGCGATACAGCAACAGACCAAATTATTGATGGCCTTCGTCTTATGCTAGAAGGCGATTTTTGGGTTCCTCGCAGATTACTTCACGCTTATCTTGAACGTAATCGTCGCGCCCCAACCCACAATATAAAAGCGCCGGAATTATTAACAAAGCGTGAACGCGAAATTTTAGGCTTACTTGAAAATGGCGCAACAAATGCGGCGATGGCTAAAGCCATGAGCGTAAGCGAACATACTATCAAAACACACCTGTATAACATCTATAAAAAAATAGATGTTGCCAATAGAATCGAAGCCATTAACTGGTCCAGACAAAATCTATCGGCACAAAGTTAAGCACTGAGCTTTACAAAAACATCCCTCAACAAAAAAGGCGTTACTTAAAGATAAGTAACGCCTTTTTTTATTTATAAAATTATAAATGAAAAAATTACAGCTCACGAATCAATTCAATATTTTGCAACGTGCTCACACAAGCGTTCGCCGCTTCTACACCCTTAACTTTAAAATGATTAAAAAAGTAATCGTGATGCTCTTTACCATCATGAAAATGATGCGGTGTTAAAACAGCAGAGATAATAGGTATATCTGTTTCGAGTTGCGTTTCCATAAATCCTTTAAGAATGGCATCAGCAACAAACTCATGTCGATAAATCCCACCATCAACAACTAAACCAGTTGTCACAATAATATCGTAACGACCTGTTTTGGATAACAACTTAGCTTGCAAAGGAATCTCTAAAGCTCCAGGCACTTCAAAACAATCAACATGGCTTACCGGTAAACCTCTATCTTTAATGCATGACAAAAATGAATCTCGACATTGGTCGACAATCTCTTTATTCCAGCAGGATTGAATAAAAGCAATTCGTGAACTTTTTGGAAGAGTGTCGCTTACACGACGATTGGCAGACTGATTCATGGTAAATCCTCAAATTAAAAGACCAGAATCAGGGCGCACGGGAAAAGCAGAAATGCTAGCGATTATTGTTCACATAGAAGCTAAAAAACTTCTAACTTCCGTAAAAAGTACGAACAAGAATAAAAACTAGATCGATCGCTGTATTTGTCCCGCTCTCTATCATCCGGACTATACCGTCGGCTTCGGATTCACACCGAATCTGCTGACCTTTGCCGGCTGAGCAAATGAACACTAAGTCGGGAAAGCGCTCGCGGGCTGATGTATCATTCACAAACAATATTATTGCTGTTAGCTAATACAATTACCGCCGGTGGGGAATCTCACCCCGCCCCGAGAACGTTTTAGGAATGTAATTCCTAGGCGAGATTGTACAGAAACCAAAAGAGCAATACAAAATATCTGCGTATAACTACAAGATATACGTCCTGAAAGAAATATAGAATTGATCATTAGAAAAGGAACTATTGATGGACTTTTTATTAGCTCATAAAAGCGTAATAGCACTAACAATATTAATCACCATCGCATGCGCTTACTTCATATTTAAAAGCCCAACACACAATAAAGACTGGCAAGACAGCCAAAAAAAACTTCCCCATATCACTAAAAATGCCAGTGGCTTCGAGGTAGCTAACATTCGAGATTTTCGTTACGACAATGAAAAAAATAGTATTACAAAAAACTACAACCAAAAAAGCTATCAATACAATAATCTCAAAATGATTTGGTTTGGTTTATCGCACTTTGGCAATAACGGTTTAGCTCACGCGTTTTTAAGTTTTGAATTTTCAAGTAATCGTTATTTAACGCTATCTATTGAAGCTCGCACTGAAAAAAATCAAAAATATCATCCTATACTGGGACTTTTGAAACATTACGAAAAAATTTATATCTTTGGGACTGAGACTGACATCATTGGTTTAAGAACACACGCCAGAAAAGAAAAGGTACTTCTCTATCCAATCAACATGGAAACCTCGGAACAAATTCAACTTCTTAAAACATATATAGATGAAGCTAAAACATTAGAATCCACACCTAACTTTTACAACACTCTTCTTGATAACTGTATGACAGGCTTATTGCGAGCAAGTGGTAAATTTTCAACTTGGGATTTCTTATCAGAGAAACGACTCATACTCCCCGGAAAAAGTGACGGCCTTGCACAGGAACTCGGACTCATCGATCCAAACCAATCACTTGAAACGCTTAGGCAAAAAGCAAAGATCGATCCTTTATTATCAGATCCAAACGACTCAAATTTTTCAAAACAAATCCGATCTGGCTGGAAGTAGTAATAAACTAACGAAACAGCCCACAAACTTGAAGCAAAAAAAACCTCAATAGCAAACACTATTGAGGTTTTTTACTAGAGATAAAAATTAGAAAGCTGTATAGCTTAATATTTTTTGAAACTTACTTTTTAGCCGCTTCTTTCTTCTCTTTTTCAGCTGCAATTACTGTTTCAGCAACAGAGTTGGGGCATGGTAAATAGTGAGCAAACTCCATAGAGAATTGACCACGACCTGAAGTCATTGTTCTCAAACTACCAATGTAACCAAACATTTCTGAAAGAGGAACATCCGCTTTAATTCGCACACCTGTTGCCCCAGGCTCTTGATCTTTGATCATGCCACGACGACGGTTCAAGTCACCAATAACGTCACCAACATGATCGTCTGGAGTAAACACATCCACTTTCATAATTGGCTCAATTAACTGAGGTCCCGCTTTTGGCATTGATTGACGGAAAGCACCTTTTGCTGCAATTTCAAATGCTACTGCCGATGAATCCACAGCATGGAAACCACCGTCATAAAGCTCAATTTCAACATCAAGAACAGGGAAGCCAGCCAACGGACCTTCTTCCATCATCACTTTGAAGCCTTTTTCAATTGCGGGGAAGAATTCTTTAGGAACGTTACCACCAACAACCGACGAGCTGAAAGTAAATCCAGTTCCTGGCTCACCTGGTTTAATGCGATAATCAATTTTACCGTATTGACCAGAACCACCTGATTGCTTTTTATGGGTGTAACTATCTTCAATCGCTTCGGTAATCGTTTCACGATAAGCCACTTGAGGCTGACCAACTTCAAGATCAACACCATAGGTTCGCTTGAGAATGTCCACTTTAATATCTAAGTGAAGCTCGCCCATACCTTTAAGGATTGTTTCACCGGAATCTTCATCAGTTTCAACACGAAAAGATGGATCTTCTGCAACCATTTTACCAATCGCAATACCCATTTTTTCAGAGCCGTTTTTATCTTTAGGAGAAACAGCAATAGAAATTACTGGCTCTGGGAAGACCATAGCTTCTAGCGTACAAGGATGCTTAACATCACAAAGTGTGTGACCTGTTTGTACGTTTTTCATGCCTACAATAGCGATAATATCGCCAGCTTGAGCACTATTTAATTCGTTACGCTCATCGGCTTGCATTTCAACCATACGGCCAACACGCTCAGTCTTACCTGTAAAAGAGTTTAGAATAGTGTCGCCTTTGTTCAATTTACCAGAATAAATGCGTACAAAAGTCAGAGCACCGAAACGATCATCCATAATTTTAAATGCAAGTGCACGAAGAGGCTCGTCAATAGAAACAGTAGCTACCTCACCTGTCTCATTACCTTCTTCATCTGTTAAAGGCTGCGGATCAACTTCTGTTGGATTCGGCAAGTAATCAACAACTGCGTCCAATACTAATTGAATGCCTTTGTTTTTAAATGCTGAACCGCAATACGTGGGGAAGAATGACATATCACGAGTTCCTTTACGGATACAACGCTTAAGATCTTCCATAGAAGGAGCTTCACCTTCCATGTATGCCATCATGAGATCGTCGTCTTGCTCAACAACCGTCTCAACAAGCATTTCATAATATTCGTCAACCTTGTCAACCATGTCTGCAGGAACATCAGTGACTTCGTAATTCTCAGGAAGACCTGTGTCATCCCAGATGTATGCTTTTTTACTGAGTACATCGACAACACCGACGAAATCATCTTCTATACCAATAGGTAAAGTCATCACCAAAGGATTTGCAGCAAGTACGTTCTTAACCTGATCGACAACTCGATAAAAATCAGCGCCCATTCGGTCTAACTTATTCACGAAAATAACTCGAGCAACTTCCGATTCATTCGCATAGCGCCAGTTAGTTTCTGATTGAGGCTCAACACCCCCAGAACCACAGAATACGCCGATACCGCCATCCAACACTTTTAGCGAACGGTAAACTTCTACAGTAAAGTCAACGTGACCTGGTGTATCAATTACGTTAAAACGATGATCCTTCCAGAAGCAACTTACCGCTGCTGATTGAATGGTAATACCACGCTCAGCTTCTTGTTCCATGAAGTCAGTCGTTGATTCTCCATCATGCACTTCACCGGTCTTATGAATTTTACCGGTTAGCTTCAAAATACGCTCTGTTGTCGTGGTTTTACCTGCGTCAACGTGGGCGAAAATACCAATGTTTCTATAAAGGGATAAGTCAGTCATTTCTGTACTCGATTGTTCAGGGCCAAAATTGCGCGCTAGTGTACAGGATTTCTGGCGTATTTTGAAAAAAATTAATGCCTCCAACCAGAATATATTTTTCAAGTGGCGCGCTACAGAGTCTAATCATCCCCGTTTTAGCGCTGACCGTCACAAACCTTGCTAATCAACCAGTTTTTATTAGTCAGCCCTATATCGTAACCACTTGATATTTATAGATTTTTTGTCATGAGGCAAAAAAACACCACATAGTCATCGCCTTAATGATACAGATCAACACCGCCTAACTAATCCTCTATAACAATGCCGCTAAGCCTTCCAAGCTTTATCAAAACACTCATTTTGCAGCAACAAAACTAAAAATAAGAACGCAAAGGAGATTACTCAGGATGAAAAACATATTACTCATCAATGGATCCTACAGAGAAGACGGCATTACCGATCAATCAATTTCAATAATTGCCGAAACACTCACGACTCTTGGCGCCAAGACAGAAACAATTGCATTACGCGATAGCCCTATAGAATTTTGTTTAAATTGTCGGCACTGTACGCAGTTACTTGGCGAAGCTCCGGGAGACTGTGTAATAGAGGACAACATGGCATTAATCGTTCAAAAGATTGAAAAAGCTGACGCGATTGTTCTTGCCTCCCCAACAAATTTTGGTTCCGTGACTGCTTTGTTTAAACGCTTTATGGAGCGCTTGATTATTTACACCTATTGGCCTTGGGGAAAAGCCGGTCCAATAATGAGAAAAAATAAAGCAGAGAAGAAAAGAGCTCTCATTATATCAAGTAGTGGTGCGCCCGAAATGATGGGGAGATGGCTATTTAGTACGACAAAAGATTTACAAAAAACAGCGAAGCTTTTAGGTGCTGAACCTATCGGGACTCTTTTTACAGGAATGATCAGTAAAGAGCCCCACTCAACATTACCTGCTCATATTAAAATTAAAGCAGAAAAATTAGCTCGACTTTTAATGGCTAGCTAAACACCAAGCCACAAACATCAAAAATAAAAAGTTCAGCGCTAGGCAGATTTTTTTAAAAACAATTTATTGGTATCTCATTGTATTTTTCAAACTATCAGTCAATTAACGTCGCTATTTTTGGCATAAAAAATTAACGCTTCGGATAGCGATGTCACCTCCACTCCCACCTCAGCAATAACCGCTTCTAACCAAGGTGCTCTCTCACAAGCGCACACAGAAATAGGCCGCGCTAATTCTGAAAACTCACTCGCGAGACGAACAAATTCAGTCACGTAATCTGGCGGACGTACATCGATAGATAATTCCACGATCGCAAACGGGTCAGGAGGAGTAATTACGTGATAGGGATTTGGAAAACCAATATAAGGCGAACTTGCACCTGAACCGCCACCAGCCAAACCCGTTCCATCACGAATGACAGATCCTCTTACTAGCTCAGGTCGACCGCCAGCGGCAAGCACAGCGATATAACCACCAAGGCCTCGCCCAACAATTACCGCGCTGCCGATCTCAGCTAAAGCAATATCGACATCCGCCAATAAAAGCTCGCAGGTATAACCACCGCCGCGAGGGACTGTCGATTGACCATGCCCCGTAAAATCTAGCGCATAAATAGGCCCAGACCATTTTTCATATTCAGCCGGTATGCTCGCAGGTGAGCGTTCCCCCAAACCATGTAACAAAAGTAATGGCAACCCAGACTCTTCTCGAAGCGTGTGTAGTGCCAGCTGTATACTTCCATGAGTTAATAATTTTGTTTTACTCATCGCTCAAAAACTCCAACACTAGCTTCGCGGTTTTTTCTGGTTGTTCAATATGCAAAAAGTGGCCGACGTCTTTCATCACTTCGATGCGAGCTGTAGACGGCACATATTTCCGTAACGCCTCCGGATCAACGCCCCACCCCATTGGCTCTGTTTCTGTTCCAAATAACCCTAACAATGGAATTGGAAAACCAGGTAAACGATCTGTCACCCAACGAGAACGCCAAGGACCAAAACCACCAAATCGCAATGAAGGATCGATCTTCCAGCGCCATCCATCATCATGCTGTTGAGCGCCTAATTGAACGATATATTCGAGCCATTCTTTGCTCAACCTAGGATTCATCACCGCTCGACGTGAGGCCAATTCTTCAATTGTTCCTGGTCGCCGAGACATATCATGAGAGCGACGACGCTCGTCTAAATACTTAAACACTTTTTCTCGAAGTTTTACTGTTCGCTCCCTGTTCGCAACATCGGGTGGAGAACTTCTAAAAGGCAATCCATCAATAGAAGCAAAACGGCTGAAGCGATGAGGCAATGACTGAATGATATGAACGAGTAACGATCCGCCTTTTGAATGGCCAACAACAGGAAACGGCCCAGGACTTATCGAATTGGCGACCGCTAAAACATCTCTCTCGTCTGCCTCCCAGCTATAAAGCTCTCCATGCTCCGAATTACCATGGCCTCGATGATCCCAACTCACAACACGATAACCACCATCAGCTAATAGCGGCGCAAACACATCAAACGTTCGCGCAAAATCAAAACCGCCATGGGCTAATAATATGGGTGGCGCACTGGCATCACCCCACTCATAAACGGCCAAACGAATTCCGTTGACTTCAACCGTTCGCTGGCGATCAGGCGCTCTAGCGCCAGGAAAGCCCTGAGGAACTTGTTCTATTTGAGTCAAAATAATGCCCTCTAATTTAGCATTTATAAATTTTCACATTTCTCGGTTTCATACAAATAAGAACGATCCTTTTCTTTCTTATCTTCCCTTCTCTTTTTTGCGCTGAAAAAAACAGTTTTTATTTAGAACGAGGGACCGCGTTCGATAAATCACTGATCTCATCCCAGCGAGCCGCTATATCATCAGCGCTTGCGTCAGTGCCTATATTTACCGCTGGTGTTTCAAAGAGTTGAGCCACGCTATAAGTTCCGCCTTGCGCTTGAATAATCGCGCCCGTCGGTGCGCCTTCACTCGACAAATAAATAGCCGCGGGCGTGATCAATTCTGGTCCGAGCTTAGCAAGCACTTCTTCAGGGATTAAATGCTCTGTCATCCTTGTTGCTGCTACCGGTGATACGGCATTCACACGAATGTTGTATTTCATACCCTCTAGCTTTAGCGTATTCATAAAGCCAACTAAACCCAGTTTAGCGGCTCCGTAGTTACTTTGCCCAAAATTGCCATATAAACCAGATGGAGAAGTCGTCATCACGATACGACCATAACCCTGTTCAACCATAATCGGCCACACAGCTTTGGTACAGTAGACGGACCCCATGAGATGAACATCAACAACTAGCTGGAAATCTTCTAAGCTCATTTTTGCGAAACTCTTATCTCGGAGGATTCCCGCATTATTAATTAACACATCAATACGACCGTATTCATCCATGGCTTGCTTAACTAGGTTATCAACACCTTGCCGATCACTGACAGAAGAGCCATTTGCAATCGCCTCTCCCCCAGCTGCTTTAATCTCGGCGACAACATCTTCAGCGGCTGCACTGCTACCACCAGAACCATCCATTGCTCCGCCTAGGTCATTCACAACTACTTTTGCTCCGCGCTTCGCTAAATCAAGCGCATGACAACGACCAAGCCCACCCCCCGCTCCTGTCACGATGGCGACTTTATTTTTAAATTCGATCGTCATACCTGTATTCCTCACATTGAAAAAACAATTAACACTCTGAATAAATACTGCTTAGTTAAGTATAAAATTACATTGTAGGTGTCGTGTTTATTTCGGTTTCATTGACTATTTAGCTGTTTAGGATAATCGCTGGGTTTTACCAACTCCACCTTTTTTAAGAGAAAATGATCTTATTAGGTAATCCATCGTATAATGATCGGTTTCGCGCCTACAAATCATCGATTCATGCCCAATGAATCAGACTCGGTCAGACTGGTTTGATACAAAGAGAAGGCACTGAATGACTAAAAGCGACGAAACAACCAAACACAAGCTAGAGAATTAAGGTACAAACGTGGACACTATTGTAGTTAGAGGCGCTCGCACACATAACTTAAAAAATATCGATATCGATATTCCTCGTGACAAGCTTGTCGTCATCACAGGATTATCTGGCTCAGGAAAATCTTCTCTCGCCTTCGACACCCTGTATGCTGAAGGGCAACGTCGCTATGTTGAATCATTATCGACCTACGCTCGCCAGTTTTTATCCATGATGGAAAAACCCGACGTCGATCATGTCGAAGGTTTAAGCCCTGCCATCTCTATCGAACAAAAATCCACTTCGCACAACCCACGTTCGACCGTTGGGACAATCACCGAAATTTACGATTATCTTCGTTTGCTGTTTGCTCGTGTTGGCGAACCTCGCTGTCCTGTTCATGGAGAACCTTTAACAGCACAGACCGTTAGTGAAATGGTTGATCAGATTACGGCGTTACCCGAAGGCAGCAAGATCATGTTACTTGCGCCCATTGTTCGCGACAGAAAAGGAGAACACCTCCATACGTTTGAACAATTAAGGCGCGACGGTTTTATTCGAGCTCGCATCGATAACATTGTGGTTGATCTTGATGACCTTCCAAAAATAGATAAAAAAAAGAAACACACAATAGAAGTCGTCGTCGATCGATTTAAAGTGCGCGATGATTTGAAAATTCGCTTGGCCGAATCTCTTGAAACAGCATTGCAACTGACCGATGGTATTGTTTGCATGAGCTTCATGGACGGTGGTGAGGATGATCGTTTATTTTCAGCCAAACATGCTTGCACTCACTGCGATTACAGCTTAAGTGAATTAGAACCAAGATTGTTTTCTTTCAACAATCCCGCCGGTGCTTGTCCGAGTTGTGACGGCCTTGGAGTTAAACAATTTTTTGATCAAGACCGCATCATTCAAAATCCTGAAGCATCTGTCAGTGAAGGCGCCATTAGAGGGTGGGATCGCCGTAATATTTATTATTTCCACATGCTGTCATCCCTAGCCGAACATTACGGCTTTGATATTGATACCCCGTGGGAAAAATTAAAAAAGAAAGATCAAAAAGTTATTTTATTTGGATCAGGCACGACTGAAATTAATTTCAGTTATGTCAATGATCGTGGCGATGTGTATAGCAGAACACATACCTTTGAAGGTGTTATTCCCAACATGGACAGGCGCTATCGCGATACGGACTCGCAAACAGTACGAGAAGAATTAGCAAAATTCTTATCGTCTCAAGGGTGTCCAGAATGCAATGGCGGACGATTAAAAGCAGCGGCTCGCAATGTATTTATCGACGATCAGACACTTCCCGAGATCACCGCGCTACCTGTCGGCGATGCATTTAATTATTTTACAAAATTAAAATTTAAAGGTGCTCGCGGAAAAATTGCCGACAAAATACTAAAAGAATTACGAGAGCGTTTACAATTTTTAGTGGACGTCGGCTTAAATTATTTAACATTAAGCCGAAGCGCTGAAACATTATCAGGTGGCGAAGCTCAACGTATTCGCCTTGCCAGCCAGATTGGCGCTGGCCTTGTAGGTGTTATGTATATTTTAGATGAACCTTCCATTGGCCTTCATCAAAGAGACAACGATCGCTTATTAAAAACCCTGACTCATCTTCGCGACTTAGGCAATACCGTTATTGTCGTTGAACATGACGAAGATGCTATTCGTTCAGCAGATCATGTTATTGATATCGGCCCTGGTGCGGGCGTTCATGGTGGTGAAGTCATTGCACAAGGTGATGTTAATAACATCATGAAAGAGCTCAAATCAATTACAGGGCAATACCTTTCTGGGGAAAAAGAAATAGCCGTACCTGAAACACGAACCCCCTTCGATCACAAAAAACAATTAATGGTCGAAGGCGCAACAGGAAACAATTTACAAAATGTGAACTTGTGGATTCCCGTTGGACTAATGACATGCGTGACTGGCGTCAGCGGCTCAGGTAAATCGACATTAATTAATAACACGCTCTACCCTGTTGCTGCGACAGTATTAAATAAAGCTACCACATTAAAAGCCGCGCCACACAAAAGCATTCAGGGCATGGATCATTTCGACAAATGTGTCGACATCGATCAAAGCCCAATTGGACGAACGCCTCGCTCTAATCCAGCAACATACACAGGAATATTCACACCTATTCGTGAATTATTTTCCGGAACACAAGAAGCTCGTTCACGTGGTTACAAGCCAGGACGCTTTAGCTTTAATGTGAAAGGAGGACGCTGTGAAGCTTGCCAAGGCGATGGCGTTGTCAAAGTTGAAATGCATTTCTTGCCCGATGTCTATGTCCCCTGTGATGTCTGTAAGGGAAAACGCTACAACCGCGAAACATTAGACATAAAATATAAAGGGAAAAATATTCACGAAGCATTAGATATGACCGTTGAAAATGCTCGTGATTTTTTTGATGCCATCCCAGCCGTTTCAAAAAAATTACAAACTTTAATGGATGTAGGCTTGAGCTATATTAGACTCGGCCAAGCGGCTACGACCTTATCGGGCGGTGAAGCACAACGAGTCAAACTATCGCGTGAATTATCAAAACGAGATACTGGTCGAACCTTATATATTTTGGACGAACCAACAACTGGCTTACATTTCTTCGATATTCAACAACTATTAAATGTATTGCATCGCCTACGCGATAACGGAAACACTGTTGTCGTTATCGAACACAATCTCGACGTCATTAAAACGGCAGACTGGGTTGTAGATTTAGGGCCTGAAGGCGGCAGTGGAGGAGGACAAATAATTGGAACCGGTACTCCTGAAGATTTAGCAAAGCTGAAACATTCTTATACTGGCCAGTTCTTGAAACCATTACTTGCAATGCATACAGAAAGATCTGCGCAAAAAACAAAACCTAAGCCAACACCTAAAACAACTAAGAAAGCAGTAAAGAAAACCGCAAAGAAAAAATAAACTGCTGAAAAAGGATAGGCGGAGGCAATTCTAGAGCATGGCAACCGAGACAAAAAACACTCAAGACATCGGCATTAGTCAATGGATAATCTATGGATTATTCCGTGGTTTTTTACGTGTATCTTCTTGGTTACCGCTATCTACAGCTAGAGCAATAGGCCGGTTCTTAGGTTACAGTTATTACAAACTAGCAAAAAAGCGTGTTCAGATTGCACGTATCAATATGCAGATTTGCTTTCCAGAATTATCCGAAGAACAAAAAGAAGATCGAGTGAAACAATGTCTCATGCATGGCGGCATGTGGTTTATGGAAGCTGGTGCTGTTTGGCTATGGTCCAGAAACAAATTACTGCAGACTGTCACCGTCGAGAATCCTCAACTTCTTTCTAATGCTTTTGAAAAAGGTCGAGGAGTTATTTTAGCCGTTCCCCATTTAGGTAACTGGGAATTGATGGGGCCTTTAATTTCGCTCAATCATGAATTCGCTTGTTTTTATCAGCATGATCAAAAAAAGACACTACTCATCAGCAAGTACATTCAAAAACGCAGAGAATCTCATGGTGTCATCATGGCTGCAGCAGATCCCTCCGGAGTAAGAACGCTTTACAAGCATTTAAAGCAAGGAAAAATTGCAGGGCTTTTACCTGACCACAACCCAACTGAAGAAATGGGTATTTTTGCGCCCTTCTATGGCCGCCCCGCTTTGACTGGAACGTTAATTTCTTCTCTCGCGAAAAAAAATAATGCTGTGGTGTTAACTGCTGTCGCGATTAGAGTAAAAAATGGTTTTAAAGTCTGTTACCGCGAAGTCAACAACCAAGACTCTTCTGATCCAATTATTGCAGCCACAGCACTCAACAAATCCCTAGAACGAATTGTTGATCTCGCCCCCGATCAATTCCAGTGGGTCTATCCTCGCTTTAGAAAGCAAAAAGACATTACTGAAAAATCACCCTATCGCTAAAACAGCTTGTGATAGAACCCGCAAGAATGCTTAAAGGTCGAGATTAACACTCAAAGAAATCAACCACACCCGTCGCTAACGAATATTCTGCTCCAACAATTTTTAATTTATCAGCATCGACAAGCTCTTCAATAATACGAGAACCATGGCATAAGTTATGAACGGAAGAACGAATATTCGCATGAACTGCTTTACTGACCAACACATCGACATCACGTTCATTGGTGGCTTCTAGGATAGTTTCTACTGAAGGCCTTATACGATTTACTATCGATCGAAGATTGGCAGAGCGGCTCTCTGAGGGGCGAATAAGTTGATCAACTGTTGCGATGACAGCGCCACATTGAGAATGCCCCAAAACAACAACAAGCGGGGTTCCGAATTGCTCAACCGCAAACTCAACACTACCGACACCAGAGGGCGCTACAATATTTCCCGCGACTCGAATGACAAATAGATCACCAAGACCTTGATCGAACACTAATTCGGCGGGCACTCTCGAATCAGAGCAACCGAGAATAACGGCAAACGGCTCCTGATTAGCAATTAATTCCATTTTTCTAGATTCAACTGCGGGAGAATTTCCCTCCTGAATCCCTACAACAAATCGTTCATTGCCTTCTTTTAATCGACTTAAAGCTTCTTCAGCCGTAATCATGTCATCCCCTAGATAATAAATTTAGTTTCACCATTGGCCATATAATAGTGTGGCAACAGCCTTTAAGGCAAACACAAATACACCACAGAAAATGAAGATCTAGAACTATTATGCATGCGCCTGATTTTTTTGCTAACAGAGATGGAGAGACTTCCAGTACCTGATCGACTGAACTCAAAAACTTTATCTTTGCACGAGAAAATAATTACGCTATTTAAAATATTTTTGAAAAAAATTGTGCAGTATTTTTTCAAAACCAATCACTCAATACAACACCAATACCAAAGCGTCTTGTTCGATGATTATAGTCAATCAACGTTTCACCGTAACCATCATAATACTGAATAAATCCTCTTAATTTTCGACTTATTCTCCTGCTTGCACTAAAGGTAACTGAGGTATGGTTATCTTTACGTCTAAAATTATTTAAGAACGTACCGGTAAAGCGATAATCTTTCCAGCGATATCCTACTTCTAAATTACCGTAACCAAGATAGCGTTCAATATCAGGATTATCATCATCCTCTTTAGATTCTTTAAAACGGTACCAAAGTCTTAAAGCAATAACCCAATCTTCATCGGCCCAAGTCGTATCAAATGTCATCCGATTCCAGCTTCGAGAGAGATCACCAGATTGGCCATTACTTTGATGATTCAAACCTAGAACAACGTGACTTAACCGACCATGAAATACTGGTTCGCTCAAATTAATATGCCACAATAATTCCGGTTGATAATTATTTTCTCTAAATGGAGAAGAAAGTTCAGAGTTATAAGCCTGCCATAACGACATTTGCGTATAACCAAAATACAACTGATCATTTCCAAACAAGAATCTCCGACCGATCGGCACTTTAAAACTAACCTGAAACTTCATTTCATAATCATTTAATGATTGATCGGAATCTTCATCGATCAAGCCTTGATAAGGCTCCTCATTAATATTTTGAACAAAAGTAAATGGCAATAGATAAGATCGCCGATAAGGAAAAATACCGTAACTTGATTCAAACAACTGTTTTTCTTCTTTTTGCCGGTCCGCAAGAGCTGTATTTTCTACCGGTACAACGCCAGAATGAGATGTGTTTATTTTTTCGATCCGTCTCTCTAGTTTAAATTCTTCATCGAAACATTTAAGTCTTTTAATGTCACTCATGATTTCACTGCACTCACTCGCCCCAGCAAATACTGGAATTACACTGAATAGAGAAAGGTAACAAAGTAATAAAATTTTCATTAACATCCTTCGCTTCAAAGATTATCAATTAACAACAAGTCAGAAAAATCACCAACACAAACATTGCGCACCAATTTAGATCAAACATCGTCACCTGATGAATTTATCATGCGCCAAAACAAGGCAAAGATAAAATGGTTGTGAAATTTTGTAATGCTTCCCCTTGGCTGATATATATTCTCAAAAATAGATCTATACTAACTTTATGGGTAGCCAACAACTTTTCATACTGGGGGTATATTATGAAAGTACTTTTTTCTGAATCAGCTAAAGGTAAACTGTCTCAGATTTCAATGGCAATTGAAATTAATGATAAACAAAGATTTTCTTACCGAAAAAAAACCAGCGAAATAACCTCAATGCTTAAATATGCATCATTAAGCAACAATAAGTATATTAAAGAAAAGTTTTTAGAACTTGAAGAAGAGCTATCGGAGCAAACAATACTTTCACTTAACTCGCTAGGAATCTATTTTAGAAGCATTGAGAAATTACCTCCTCAAAAAAAGAAGCTATACCGTGGCCAAGAAATAGAAGCAGGTATTAACGTTACAGCAAACCAGGAAAATGAATTAGAAGAAGAACCAAACATACAAAAGAAGAAGAAAATTGTATACAGAGGAAAAACAACTTATGTCTAGACTTCTTGCTCCATAGCCCTATATATTCCCTCTACTTTTAAACGACAAAAAAAAACACCGGCAAATGCCGGTGTTTTTGATATAAATAATAGAGATTTATTCAGCAGATGCCGTTTCAACGCCTGGTTCAGCCACTTTCTGATTACGATCAACAAGTTCAACATAAGCCATTGGAGCTTTATCACCAGTTCTTAAGCCACACTTCATAATCCGGAGATAACCACCAGGACGACTCTCATAACGAGGGCCCAAATCTGAAAACAACTTACCTACTGCTGCCTTACTACGTAAACGTGAAAAAGCTAGTCGCCTATTGGCAACGCTATCTTTTTTAGCCAAAGTAATAAGTGGTTCCGCAAACATGCGTAGCTCTTTAGCTTTTGGTAATGTTGTTTTAATCAGCTCATGCTCTAACAACGAAGTAGTCATGTTACGAAACATGGCTTTACGATGTGAGCTATTTCTATTTAACTGACGTCCACTTTGACGATGACGCATGATTCTTTACCTTTTTCTAATCTTGCCTTTTCGGCAGAATAAACAATTCGATTATGGAGCTAATTTATCATCGTTTTTCAAACTAGCTGGCGGCCAATTCTCTAAACGCATTCCCAAAGACAAACCTCTAGAGGCTAGAATATCTTTAATCTCTGTTAGTGATTTTTTACCTAAGTTAGGCGTTTTCAAAAGCTCGACTTCAGTACGTTGAATCAAATCACCAATGTAGTAAATATTCTCTGCTTTGAGACAGTTTGCAGAACGAACTGTAAGCTCAAGATCATCTACTGGGCGAAGAAGTACAGGATCAATTGCTTCTTCTTTTTGTTCTGGTTCAGCTTCTTTCTCGCCCTCTAAATCAACAAATACAGCTAATTGTTGCTGCAGAATTGTTGCTGCGCGACGGATCGCTTCTTCGGGGTCAATTGTGCCATTAGTCTCTAAATCTAAAACTAATTTATCAAGATCAGTTCTTTGTTCAACACGAGCACTTTCTACACTATAGGCTAAACGTCTAACTGGGCTGTAAGAGGCGTCAAGTAATAAGCGACCGATCGCTCGAGATTCATCATCCTCTGTACGACGTGCATCAGCTGGCTGATAACCACGACCACGTGTCACAGTCAAAGACATATTTAATTCAACATTACCTGTAATGTTTGCAATAACATGCTCTGGATTCTTAATTTCTACTTCGTGATCAACTTGGATATCCGCCGCAGTAACAGCGCCAGCTCCTTTTTTAGACAACTGAAGAGTTACCTGATCTTTGCCATGCATTACTACAGCAACACCTTTAAGATTAAGAAGAATTTCAATTACATCTTCTTGAACACCTTCGATATCACCATAGTCATGGAGAACACCATCAATTTCTACTTCGGAGATCGCACACCCAGGCATAGAAGATAAGAGAATACGCCTTAAGGCGTTGCCAAGAGTATGTCCAAAACCACGCTCTAGTGGCTCGAGAACAACCTTTGCCCGCGTTGGGCTCGTTTCAGTAACGTCGATATGTCGAGGAGTTAAAAATTCGTTTACAGCGCTTTGCATAGCCACACCTGTTTGTGATTAATCTCAGTAAAGGATCAACTATTATTTGGAGTAAAGCTCAACAATGAGGTTTTCATTAATTTCGGCAGGTAAATCACCGCGATCTGGGACGCGTTTAAACGTTCCTTCCATGGCACTAGAATTTACATCAACCCATTCAACCTCACCGCGATTTCCTGCAACAGATAAAGAGTTTTGTATTCGTAACTGCTTCTTAGCTTTCTCTCTTAAAGAAACAACATCACCCATTTGTACTTGGTATGAAGGAACATTTACAGTCTGTCCATTTACCAAAAGGGCTTTATGAGAAACAAGTTGCCTTGCTTCAGCTCTTGTAGAGCCGAAACCCATTCTGTAAGCAACATTATCTAATCGAGATTCCAATAGCTTTAAGAGATTCTCACCTGTTGCGCCTTTAAGTCTCGCAGCTTCTTTGTAATAGCTGCGGAATTGCTTTTCTAGTACGCCATATAAGCGACGAACTTTTTGCTTTTCGCGCAATTGAACACCGTAATCTGAAAGACGGCCTCTGCGTTGTCCGTGCTGCCCAGGAGCAGTCTCGACTTTACATTTTGAATCAATAGGACGTACGCCGCTTGTAAGGAACAAATCAGTTCCTTCACGTCGTGACAATTTACATCTTGGACCTCTATATCGTGCCATTCTACGATATCCTCTCTATACTCGACGTTTTTTCGGCGGACGACAGCCATTATGTGGAATTGGAGTAACATCAACAATATTAGTTACTTTATAGCCGATATTATTCAAAGCTCTTACTGCAGACTCGCGACCTGGACCAGGCCCTTTAACTTCTACATCTAAATTCTTCAAGCCATAGTCTTTAGCAGCTTCACCCGCTCTTTCAGCCGCCACTTGCGCAGCAAAAGGAGTGCTTTTACGTGAACCACGGAAACCAGACCCGCCCGCTGTTGCCCAGCTAAGTGCATTTCCTTGACGATCTGTAATTGTAACAATTGTGTTGTTGAATGACGCATGTATGTGCGCAATACCATCAACAACTGTCTTTTTAACTTTTTTACGAGTAGCTTGCTTGCTCGGCTTTGCCATTTTTTTCTTTCCCAAATAAGGACTAAGCTAAATGCTTTCAAAATAAAGTGGACTTTGTTTTGAAAACAAAAAATTTATTTCTACTTTTTAATAGGTTTTCGAGGACCTTTGCGAGTGCGCGCATTAGTCTTTGTACGCTGCCCACGAAGGGGCAAGCCACGACGATGACGGATACCACGATAACAACCAAGATCCATCAGACGCTTAATATTCATAGACACTTCACGTCGAAGATCACCTTCAACTGTGATTTTTGCAACTTCTGTACGGATAGCTTCTACATCAGCCTCTGAAAGGTCAGAGATTTTGTGAGCTTCGTTAACACCTGCAGCCTGACAAACTTTCTGCGCTGTTGTTTTACCAACACCGAATACGTAAGTAAGTGCAATTACTGCATGTTTGTTATCGGGTACATTGACACCGGCGATACGGGCCATTCAACTATCTCCATCTCGATCTTAATTCGATCGATTACAATTAAATAAATTCGAAAGTGAACAAAGACAAATGCTTCATCAGCGTCCTAAAAAGGCGCGCTAGGATAGCTACATTCGGACTAAAAATCAACTAGGGATTAGGGAAGAGTGGACTGCAATTAACCCTGACGCTGTTTATGTCTCGGCTCAGTATTACAGATCACACGTAAAACACCTTTACGGCGAACCATTTTACAATTACGACACATTTTTTTTACAGAAGCTCTAACTTTCATCTTTTACCACCAATAATCAAATCTACGAAACTCGATAATAAACTTAAATCAAATCTAACGAGTAACACCGCTGCCATAACCTTTCAGGTTCGCTTTCTTCATCATTGACTCATATTGAGATGACATCAAATGAGACTGAACTTGAGAGAATGTATCCATCACTACAACAACAACAATCAACAAGGATGTCCCGCCTAAATAAAACGGAATATTTAAATACGTCACTAGAAATTGAGGGAGCAAGCATACTCCTGCAATATATAGAGAGCCTATAACGGTCAATCGTGTTAAAACATTATCTATATATCGAGAAGTCTGTTCTCCAGGTCTAATTCCTGGAACATAAGCACCCGATTTTTTTAAATTATCAGCAACTTCATTAGGGTTAAACATTAATGCCGTATAAAAGAAGCAAAAGAAAATAATAAAGCCAGTAAAAAGTAATAAATACAAAGGTTGTCCAGGACCAATCGCTAAGGATATATCCTGTAGCAAATTACTTACCGCTCCCTCACCCCCCTGCCCGAACCACTGTGTTATCGTTGCAGGAAACAATAAAATACTGCTCGCAAATATCGCAGGTATCACACCAGCCATATTAACCTTCAATGGCAAATGACTAGTTTGAGCACCAAAAACTTGGCGACCTTGCTGTCTTTTTGCATAATTTACTGTTATTCGTCGCTGGCCACGCTCAACCCAAACAACTAACCAGATAATCAAGATAGCTAAAGCAGCTATGCCTAATACCCACAAAATATTGATATCGCCTAAACGAGCACTTTCAAAAAGTTGACCTACTGCTGCAGGCAGGCCCGCAACGATACCGGCAAAAATCATCAGAGAAATACCGTTACCAATACCTCTTTCGGTAACTTGCTCGCCTAGCCACATCATAAAAACGGCGCCAGTCACTAAAGAGACTGTTGCTACAAATACGAAAGGGATACCTGGGCTGTATGCTTGGCTTTGGAAAGCCATAGACATTGCAAAACCTTGGACAGTTGCTAATAACACTGTGAAATAACGAGTGTATTGATTTATTTTTCTTCGGCCAGCGTCACCTTCTTTTTTCAACTGCTCAAGTGACGGTGTTACGGCAGTCATTATCTGCATGATAATAGAAGCAGAAATGTAAGGCATGATCCCAAGAGCAAGAATGCTCATACGCTCAAATGCTCCACCTGAAAACATATTGAACATACCTAAAATAGTACCCTGCTGCTGATTAAACATGGCAGCAAGCTGATCAGGATCTATTCCTGGTACAGGAATGTGAGTCCCAACTCTATATACAAAAATTGCAAGCAATACAAAACGAAGGCGAGCCCAAAGCTCGCCTAAACCTTTTGATTTCACACCAGCCATATTGCCAGTTTTTGCCATGTTAGCCTCTGAAAAATTGCGCTAAGCAATTAGTCTTCTATTTTTCCGCCAGCTGCTTCGATAGCTGCTTTAGCGCCTTTAGTAACAGCAATACCCTTGAGGGTAACGCCTTTCTTTAGCTCACCTGAGAGAAAAACTTTAGCTCTCAATGTATTTTCTTTAATAATGTCTGCACTCTTAAGTGCTGCAAGATCAATTACTCCCTCTGGGCAGCAATTCAATTCAGACAACCTAACTTCTTCGACAAAACGACCAACACGAGAAGTAAAACCAAACTTAGGAAGACGTTTACGCAAAGGCATTTGTCCGCCCTCGAAGCCAGGTTTTACTTTACCACCAGAACGAGACTTTAAACCTTTATGTCCACGACCACCGGTTTTTCCTATGCCGCTGCCAATACCTCGCCCTACACGCTTGGCATCTTTTTTATGGCCAGGAGATGGGCTTAATGTATTAAGTTTCATTTACTCGCCCTCAACCTTAACCAAAAAGTTAACTGTATTGATCATGCCACGAACTGAAGGTGTATCCTCGACTTCAACCGTGTGACCGATTCGACGTAAACCCAAGCCTGCAACACAGGCTTTATGATTTTTCAATCGGCCTGCAGTACTTTTGATCTGGGTTACTGATATTGATTTCTTAGCCATAACGCTTTCTTTCTTAATTAATAGTAATCTAGTTAAGAATCTCTTCGACAGATTTGCCTCTTTTCAAAGCAACAGATTCTGGCGATGCCATATTTTTTAATGCGTTGAATGTAGCTCTTACAACATTCACAGGATTCGTCGATCCGTAGCATTTTGCCAGAACGTTTTGAACGCCAGCAATCTCTAACACTGAACGCATTGCACCACCGGCAATAACACCCGTACCTGCAGAAGCTGGTTTCATAAATATCTTAGAAGCGCCATGACGACCTTTAATGGGGTATTGGATAGTATCGCCATTCAAATCAACTTGAATCATATTTCGACGAGCTGATTCCATCGCTTTCTGAATAGCCAAAGGCACTTCGCGAGCCTTACCACGACCAAAGCCAACTTTTCCGTTACCATCACCAACTACAGTTAGCGCAGTAAAACCAAATATACGACCACCTTTTACAGTTTTTGCTACTCGGTTAACTTGAACGAGTTTCTCTTGAAACCCTTCGCTGTTTTTTTCATCTTTCTTATTGAATGCCATAGTTCTATTTAGCCTTTAGAATTGCAATCCAGCTTCACGAGCAGCGTCAGCTAAAGCTTTCACTCGACCATGATAACGAAAACCGCTTCTATCAAAAGCGACTTCAGTAATGCCTTGAGCTTTCGCGCGTTCAGCGATCAATTTTCCAACTGAGCTTGCTGCATCAGCATTACCAGTTTTACCTGATCTTAAATCTTTCTCTACCGTCGAAGCTGAAATCAGAACAGTATCACCTGAAGCAGCGATAATCTGAGCATAAATATGTCGAGGAGTTCTATTCACCGTTAAGCGAGAAACACCTAGCTCACGAATCTTAGCTCTTGTTCTTCTTGCGCGACGTAGACGAGACTGTTTTTTATCAATCATTTCGTTACCTTACTTCTTCTTAGCTTCTTTGCGTCGTACATGCTCATCTGCGTAACGAACACCTTTACCCTTGTATGGCTCTGGTGGTCTGAACGCACGAACTTCCGCGGCAACTTGACCAAGTAATTGTTTGTCGGCACTTTTAAATACAATCTCTGTTTGCGACGGAGTTTCAGCTGTCACACCTTCAGGCAACTCATAATCAATCGGATGAGAAAAACCTAAAGTGAGATTTAAAGTTTTACCGCCAGCTTTTGCACGATAACCAACACCAATAAGTTGAAGTTTCTTTTCAAAACCATCAGAAACCCCAATAACCATGTTGTTAATTAGCGAACGCATGGTACCAGCTAGTGCTCGAGATTGCTTAGCTCCATCACGCGCAGAACATTTTAGCTCTTCGCCTTCCTGCTCCACGACAACATTGTTGTGAACAACCAGAGCCAAGCTTCCGTTTTTACCTTTTGCCGATACTTCTTGCCCTTTGAGTGCAATTTCTACACCTTTAGGCACTGGTATTGGACTATTTGCTATTCGAGACATGGACTTATCCGTTCAAAATCAAAATACAGTACAAAGAACTTCACCACCAACACCTGCGGTGCGAGCAGCGCGGTCAGTCATAACACCTTTACTAGTAGATACAATCGCTACACCTAAACCAGCACGAACTGATGGCAATTCGTCTTTGCCAACATAATCACGTAAACCTGGACGGCTTGCTCTAGTAATTTCAGCAATAACTGGATTGCCTTGGAAATATTTAAGTGAAATAGAAAGAGTCGGTTTAACGGCCGAATCAGAACTAAAGCCTTCAATATAACCTTCTTCTTTTAAAACATTCGCAACTGCAGCCTTCAATGTAGAGGAAGGCATTTCAACTGTTTCTTTACCAACCTGCTGCGCATTTCTAATGCGAGTGAGCATATCGGCTAAAGGGTCTTGCATACTCATATTACTGCTCCTACTCGGTAGTCTTAACTACCAGCTCGCCTTAACTAAACCAGGGACATCGCCTCGCATTGCTGCTTCACGTAACTTATGTCTGCATAGACCAAACTTGCGATATACACCGTGAGGTCTGCCCGTTATACGGCAACGCATGCGTTGACGTGATGGACTCGCGTTACGAGGCAATTGCTGTAACTTATTTGTTGCTTCCCAAACTTGCTCATCAGTTGATTCAGGATTCGCAATGATATTTTTTAACTGTGCACGCTTTTCAGCATATTTCGCGACAGTTTTAGCTCTTTTATTTTCTCGAGCCACCATTGATTTCTTAGCCATCTCTAATACCTTATGGGATCTGTAATCGTTACGCTCTAAGCGGGAAATTAAACGCGCGCAGAAGTGCTCGGCCTTCATCATCAGTACGAGCTGAAGTTGTTATGCAAATATCTAAACCGCGTAGTTTATCAATTTTATCGTATTCAATTTCCGGGAAAATGATTTGCTCGTTAACACCCATTGTGAAATTACCACGACCATCGAACTGCTTAGGACTGATACCACGAAAGTCACGTATTCTTGGAATAGCAATAGAAACTAGGCGATCCAAAAATTCATACATGCGCTCGCTGCGTAAAGTTACCTTGCAACCAATCGGCCATTCATCACGAATCTTAAAGCCAGCAATGGATTTACGAGCTTTAGTGATCATAACTTTTTGGCCGGCAATTTTTTCGAGATCACTTACTGCATGCTCGAGAACTTTTTTGTCTCCAACAGCTTCGCCAACACCCATATTCAATGTGATTTTTGTGATCTTAGGGATTTCCATTACATTTTTAACACCTAATTCTTCTTGTAGTTTAGGAGCTAATACTTTTTGGTAATGTTCTTTTAACCTTGCCATTTCTTCAAATCCAGTAATGAGCTAGCCAGCATTTTGGCGTTAAAAACAATCTTATTCAGCGACTAAGAAACAACTTCGCCGTTTGATTTATAAATTCTTACTTTTTTATCACCTTCCACTTTAAAACCTACTCGATCAGCCTTATTAGTGGTTGGATTAAATATCGCTACATTAGAAATTTGCAATGGAGCTTCTTTTTCAACAATCCCACCAGTTACACCCAACTGAGGGTTAGGCTTTTGGTGTTTTTTAACTAAATTCAAGCCACCAACTAACAAACGATTATCAGAAAGTATTTGAGTAACCTTCCCACGCTTACCTTTGTCTTTGCCTGTTGTAACGATCACTTCATCATCACGTTTTATTTTTTTCATTTCTCTTCCTCGAACCCGTTCCAGTCCCAAGCCTTTTATAGAACTTCTGGGGCCAACGATATGATCTTCATGAATTTCTCACCACGCAACTCACGAGTTACTGGGCCAAAAATACGTGTTCCAATTGGAGCTTCTGTTTGATTTAACAAAACAGCTGCATTGTCATCGAACTTAATAAGAGAACCATCAGGCCGACGAACACCCTTTCTTGTGCGAACAACGACAGCTTTCATCACTTGGCCTTTTTTTACCTTGCCACGTGGTATTGCCTCTTTAACAGTAACTTTAATGACATCGCCAACAGATGCATATCGCCGATGAGAACCACCCAACACCTTGATACACATAACGCGTCTTGCTCCGCTGTTATCTGCAACATCTAGGTAACTTTCTGTTTGAATCATCGTGCTCTCCGGTAATCTCGACTACGCTTAAATTTCTGTTGCTTTTTCTTCAACTTTTACAAGAGTCCAGGTTTTATCTTTGGAGATAGGCTTTGACTCTGCAACTGTAACTAAATCCCCAGCTTTACAATCGTTATTCGCATCATGCGCTTTGATCTTTGAGGATTTACTTACATATTTACCGTAAAGAGGATGCTTTACACGTCGCTCAATCAAAACTGTAATGGTTTTATCCATTTTATCGCTAACTACTCGACCAGTCTGTGTCCGTGCCTGAGTTGTATCAACAGCATTTGCTTCAGCCATTATTATTTACCTGCCTTTTCTGTCAGTACAGTTTTAATCTGAGCGATATTTCTTCTAGTCTGTTTTAATAAATGAGACTGCTCCAACTGACCAGTATTCTTTTGCAGGCGCAACTTGAATTGCGACTCCAACTGCTCAAGCAACTCTTTATTAAGCTCTTCTGCTGATTTTCCGCGAAGCTCTTCTGCTTTCATTACATCACCGACCGTTTAACAATATTTGTACTGATTGGCAACTTAGCAGATGCCAGCTCAAATGCTTCTCGTGCTAGCTGCTCAGAAACACCTTCTATCTCGTATAAAATTTTTCCTGGTTGTATTTGAGCAACCCAGTACTCAACATTACCCTTACCTTTACCTTGACGAACCTCTAAAGGCTTACTTGTAATAGGCTTATCAGGAAAAACTCTAATCCAAATTTTACCACCACGCTTTATGTGACGAGTCATTGCACGACGAGCAGCTTCAATTTGCCTAGCCGTAATGCGTCCTCTACCAATTGCTTTTAAGCCATATTCGCCAAAGCTAACTTTTGAACCGCGATGAGCTAAACCGCGATTGCGGCCTTTCATTTGTTTGCGGAATTTGGTTCGTTTAGGTTGCAGCATTGTTTAGCCTTTTTATTACCTTATTTCTTTTGCGTTTTAATCAGCTTTTCTAGGTTTTTTCTTAGGAGCAGCTTCTTGAGGCTCAACACCTCCAATAACTTCACCTTTAAAAATCCAAACCTTAACGCCGATAATGCCATAAGTAGTTGATGCTTCAGCTGGTGCATAATCGATATCGGCTCGCAAAGTATGAAGAGGAACGCGCCCTTCTCGATACCACTCTGAGCGCGCTATTTCAGCACCACCTAAACGCCCACCAACCTGGATTTTGATGCCCTCAGCACCTTGGCGCATAGCATTTTGTACTGCTCGCTTCATGGCTCGACGGAACATAACTCGCCGCTCTAGCTGCGAAGCAACACTTTGAGCTACAAGAGAGGCATCAAGGTCCGGCTTGCGAATTTCTTCGATATTAATATGAACAGGAATTCCCATACGCTTACTAACTTCAGCGCGTAGAACTTCAACATCTTCGCCTTTTTTACCAATAACAATACCTGGTCGAGCAGTATGTATTGTTACTCGAGCAGTATTAGCAGGACGCTCAATTTCAATTCTGCTTACTGACGCATGAGCAAGCTTATTCTGTATGTATTCACGGACAGTCAAGTCTGTATAAAGCTTCTCTGCGTAGTCATCACTGTCTGCATACCATGTTGAAGTATGTTTTTTAACAATGCCTAATCGAATACCTGTTGGATGAACTTTTTGACCCATGTCGTCCGCTCTCTTATTGGTCAGCTACTTTAACTGTAATATGACAAGATCGTTTTAAAATGCGATCCGCTCTACCTTTTGCTCTAGGCTTAATTCTCTTCATTGTTATGCCTTCGTCTACAAAAATTGTAGATACGCGCAACTCATCAACATCAGCACCTTCATTATGCTCTGCATTAGCAATTGCTGACTCTAAAACTTTTTTAACAATTGCCGCGCCTTTTTTTGCGCTAAACGCCAAAAGATCCAAGGCCTCTTCTACGTTTTTGCCACGAATCTGATCCGCGACCAATCGTGCTTTCTGCGCTGACAACTGAGCGCCTTTTAACTTAGCTGCTACTTCCATCTCAAATCACCTTCGAAGCTAGCGAACTAGCGTTTTGCTTTTTTATCAGCCACATGACCACGATAAGTTCGCGTAGCGGCAAACTCACCAAGCTTATGCCCAACCATCTCTTCATTGACCAACACAGGAACATGCTGACGGCCATTATGAACAGCAATAGTAAGCCCAACCATTTCAGGACTTATCATTGAACGTCGCGACCAAGTTTTGATTGGTCGACGATCGTTTGCAGCTGCAGCAGCTTCAACTTTTTTGAACAAATGAAGATCTATAAATGGACCTTTTCTTAGCGATCTTGGCACTGAGACTTTCCTCTTGCTTTAAAGTACTAACTAATACTTATTTCTTGCCACGTCGACGGACAATCATCTTATCCGTACGTTTATTAGAGCGAGTTTTGTAACCTTTGGTTGGCGTACCCCATGGACTAACAGGATGTCTACCGCCAGAAGTCTTGCCCTCACCACCACCATGAGGATGATCAACTGGATTCATAGCAACACCACGAACCGTTGGTCGAACACCTCTCCAGCGAGTAGCGCCAGCTTTACCTAAGGAGCGTAAACTATGCTCACTGTTAGATACTTCACCAATTGTTGCCTTACACTCAGATAAGATCTTTCTCATCTCACCGCTACGTAACCTTAAAGTCACATACGAACCATCACGAGCAACAAGCTGTGCTGAAGTTCCGGCAGAACGTGCAATCTGAGCACCTTTCCCAGGCTTCATTTCAATGCAATGAACAACACTACCAACCGGAACATTACGCATCGGCAATGCATTACCAACTTTAATTGCAGCATCCTCACCAGACTGAATAACATCTCCAGCTGACAAACCTTTTGGCGCAATCACATAACGACGCTCGCCGTCGGCATAACACACCAATGCAATATTGGCACTTCTATTTGGATCATATTCCAAACGCTCAACTTTTGCCGGTATACCATCTTTATTTCTTTTAAAATCAATAAGGCGATAATGTTGTTTATGACCACCACCTATATGCCTAGTAGTGATTCGACCTGCGTTATTACGACCGCCACTTTTTGATTTCTTTTCCAACAAAGGCGCATACGGATCACCCTTATGCAACTCTGAATTAACGACACTTACAACAAAGCGGCGTCCGGCGGAGGTGGGTTTACGTTTTACAATTGCCATCGCAACAAATACCTATCCGTTAAATTAAATCAGCCTAAAGACTCAAAATTAATATCATGACCTTCAGCCAAACGAACGTACGCTTTCCTAGTGTCGCTTTGCTTACCTAAACCGTGACGCGTCCGCTTAGTCTTACCCTTAGTGTTTACAACTCGAACCTGCTCAACACTTACCTCAAACAAAGACTCAACAGCAGCCTTAATTTCTCTTTTTGCTGCATCAGTTGCCACCTTAAAGACAACCTGATTACCACGATCAGCCGCCAAAGAAGCTTTTTCCGAAACAACAGGACCGATTAATATCTTATATAGACGCTCTTGATTCATGCCAACATCTCCTCAACTTTCTTGAGTGCCGCAACAGTTACAAGAACTTTCTCAAAGCGAACCAAGCTTACAGGATCAATACCTTGAACATCGCGAACATCTACTTTGTGAAGATTACGAGAAGCAAGATATAAATTCTCATTAACTTCGTCAGTCAAAATCAAAACATCTGACAATTGAAATTCCGATAACTTTTGAATTAAACCTTTTGTCTTGGGCAAATCAACATCAAAACTTTCAACCACAACCAACCTTTCTAGCCGGTTCAACTCAGACAAAATGCAACGTAAAGCAGCACGATACATTTTCTTATTGATCTTTTGTTGAAAATCACGCGGCTGTGCAGCAAATGTAACACCACCACTCCGCCAAATTGGGCTTCGGATTGTTCCTGCGCGCGCTCTACCAGTACCCTTTTGTCTCCATGGCTTCTTTCCACCACCAGAAACTGCAGCACGATTCTTTTGCGATTTTGTGCCCTGACGACCGCCCGCCATATAGGCAGTAATCGCTTGATGCACTAAATCCTGATTGAACTCTGTTCCAAACGCCGCTTCAGAGACACTAACAGTGCCTTTGTTACCACTAGGCGTCGCTATACTTAATTCCATAGTCGATTCCCCTTAGCTACTTGGCTTTAACTGATGCTTTACGATTAATCATTTTTACAGCTGGACGGATAATCACTTCGCCGCCCGGCGCACCAGGAATAGCACCTTTAACAAGTAGTAAGTTACGCTCTGCGTCGACCTTAACCACTTCAAGATTCTGAACAGTGACTCGCTCGGAACCCATATGACCAGCCATCTTCTTACCTTTGAATACACGACCAGGCGTTTGACACTGACCGATTGACCCAGGGGCACGATGAGACAGTGAATTACCATGCGTTGCATCTTGCATACTGAAATTCCAGCGCTTGATTACACCAGCAAAACCTTTTCCTTTCGAAGAACCGATCACATCAACTATCTGACCAGACTCAAAAGAAGATACTGTTAACTCGCCGCCCACAGAAAACTCATCAACTGCATCGCAGCGGAGCTCGACGATAGAAGAACCAGCTTCAGAATTTGCTTTGGAGAAATGACCAGCCGCTGCTTTCACAACACGAGATGATCGACGCGAACCAATAGTTACCTGAACTGCAGCATACCCATCAGTTTCAACATTCTTTACCTGAGTAATGCGATTAGGCGAAACCTCAATCACAGATACAGGAATCGAGACACCCTCGTCAGAAAAAACGCGGGTCATGCCGCTTTTGCGACCGACTATACCTATAGTCATGCTTTTAACCTCTCAGTGTACGGGGCTCTAACCCGCTATGGCCGCCCATTCCAGAGCGTTACACAAAACCAGAATCCTGGCGATTACTCGGCTTATCGTACGTGCAGCCGAAATACCTTAAAATTATTACTTAGCCCAAGCTAATCTGAACCTCAACACCCGCCGCCAAATCTAACTTCATCAGCGCATCAACAGTCTTTTCCGTAGGCTCAACAATATCCATCATTCGCTTATGAGTGCGAATCTCATATTGATCTCTTGCATCCTTATTTACATGAGGAGAAATCAATATGGTAAAACGTTCTTTTCGAGTTGGTAATGGAATTGGACCACGTATCTGAGCTCCAGTACGCTTCGCCGTTTCCACGATCTCTTCCGCAGAAGCATCAATGAGCTTATGATCAAAGGCTTTTAATCGAATCCTGATGCGCTGACTCTGCATTTTCTATCCAAACTCCGAAACAATTTTATTTAAAACCAGACATTTACTTTAGGGGTCTGGATAAAGGAGGCGGAATTTTAATGACACACCCCATATGTGTCAAGCGTATTAAGTACATATTTATAAACTAATACCAAACACTCTTGCTTTTTAGCGCTAAGCACTAAAAAAACCAAGTCACACCTTGCCACAAAAAAAGGAGGCGCAAGCCTCCCTTTTTTTGGTCCGCCGCTAAAGGCGCAGAATCCTACGCAACAACTTTAGAGACAACACCCGCACCAACAGTACGTCCGCCCTCACGGATTGCAAAACGAAGACCATCTTCCATTGCAATTGGCGCAATCAAAGTCACAACCATTGAAACATTGTCGCCAGGCATTACCATCTCAACACCTTCAGGTAACTCACAAGCACCCGTCACGTCAGTTGTTCTAAAATAGAACTGCGGACGATAGCCCTTAAAGAATGGCGTATGACGCCCACCCTCATCTTTTGACAACACATAAACTTCTGCTTCGAATTTCGTGTGCGGCGTAATAGAGCCAGGCTTAGCCAATACTTGACCACGCTCAACTTCTTCTCGCTTAGTACCACGCAATAACACACCAACGTTCTCACCTGCACGACCTTCGTCAAGTAATTTACGGAACATCTCAACACCCGTACAGGTTGTCTTTGTGGTGTCTTTGATACCAATAATTTCGATTTCTTCACCAACCGTGACGATGCCACGCTCAACACGACCCGTAACCACTGTTCCTCGGCCTGAAATCGAGAACACATCTTCGATTGGCATTAAGAAAGGCTTATCTGTTGCACGCTCTGGCTCTGGAATATATTCGTCCAACTTCTCAACCAGTGTTTTAACGGCTGTTGTTCCCATGCCGTTGTCATCTTTACCTTCAAGCGCCATCAAAGCGGAACCAGTGATGATTGGTGTATCGTCGCCAGGGAACTCGTATTGATCAAGCAGTTCACGCACTTCCATCTCAACAAGCTCTAACAACTCTTCATCATCAACCATGTCAGCTTTATTGAGGAAAACAACGATATAAGGAACACCTACCTGACGAGACAAAAGAATGTGTTCACGTGTTTGCGGCATAGGACCATCAGCGGCCGAGCACACCAAGATAGCACCATCCATTTGCGCCGCACCGGTGATCATGTTTTTTACATAGTCAGCATGGCCCGGGCAGTCAACGTGCGCGTAGTGGCGTGTTGGCGAATCATATTCAACGTGAGAGGTTGAGATCGTAATACCACGCTCTCTTTCTTCCGGTGCGTTATCGATACCAGCAAAGGCCACGGCTTCGCCGCCCCACACTTCCGCACATACGCGCGTCAATGCTGCTGTCAATGTGGTTTTACCATGGTCAACGTGACCAATCGTGCCCACGTTGACGTGGGGTTTATTACGTTCGAACTTCTCTTTAGCCACAACACTTTTCCTCTAACAATGTGAGAATTAATAAAATATTAACCGAGTAAAACTTATCTACCGTTCTTAGCCATGATCTCTTCTGTAACATTACTCGACGCCTCAGAGTATTGCGAAAACTCCATCGTAAACGTCGCTCTGCCCGAAGTCGTTGAGCGCAAATCCGTTGCGTAACCAAACATCTCACCTAGAGGAACCTCTGCTGTTACTATTTTCCCTGAAACAGTATCTTCCATCCCATGAATGATCCCCCTGCGCCGATTTAAATCACCGACTACATCACCCATATTTTCTTCAGGCGTAACAACCTCAACGGCCATAACTGGCTCTAAAAGTACAGCGCCACCATCTTGTGCTAATTGCTTAGTTGCCATACTGGCCGCAATCTTAAACGCCATTTCAGAAGAGTCAACATCATGAAAGGATCCATCATACAAAGTTGCCTTTAAACCCAACAATGGATAGCCAGCCAAGACGCCATTTTGCATCTGCTCTTCAATTCCCTTGCTAACAGCAGGAATATATTCTTTGGGAACAATGCCGCCAACAATCTCATTAACAAACTCAAGACCTTCGGCAGATGCATCTTCACCTGGTTCAAACCTAATCCACACATGACCGTATTGACCTCGACCACCTGATTGCCGAACAAACTTGCCTTCAATATCACAGGTATTCCGAATCGCTTCACGATAAGCAACTTGAGGCTTACCTATATTTGCCTCAACACTGAACTCTCGACGCATCCGATCGACGAGCACATCGAGATGTAACTCCCCCATACCGGAAATAATAGTCTGCCCAGTTTCTTCATCTGTTCTTACCCTAAACGAAGGATCCTCTTGGGCCAGCTTACCCAACGCAACCCCCATCTTTTCTTGATCCGCTTTTGACCTTGGCTCCACTGCAACAGAAATAACAGGCTCTGGAAATTCCATTCTCTCCAAAGTAATAACTGCATCCGTAGCGCACAGAGTATCTCCAGTGGTTACATCCTTTAAGCCAATACCTGCAGCTATGTCTCCCGCAAAAACTTCTTTAATTTCTTGACGATCATTAGAATGCATCTGCACCATTCGACCTACACGCTCTTTTTTTCCTTTGACCGAATTATAAATAGCATCACCAGACTTTAGTGAGCCAGAATAAACACGAAAAAAAGTTAACGTTCCAACAAAAGGGTCTGTCGCAATCTTAAAAGCAAGCGCCGCAAAAGGAGCACCATCGTCAGCAGGTCGAGACTGAACGGACTCTCCATCCTCGAGAATACCTTCAATGGCCTTCACTTCCGTTGGAGCCGGCAAGTATTCAACCACTGCATCCAATACAGCTTGAACACCCTTGTTTTTAAAAGCAGAGCCACCTAACACCAAAACCAGATCATTCGCCAATGTTCTCGCTCGCAAGCCTTCTTTTATTTCTGACTCACTAAGCTCACCGCCTTCTAGATACTTCTCCATAAGAGCATCATCAGCTTCGGCCGCAGCCTCCACCACACTCTCATGCATTTTCTCACACTTTTCTTTTAACTCTTCTGGGATCTCCCCCCACTGAAACGTCATACCCTGATCATCTTCATTCCATAAAATAGATTTCATTTTGATCAAATCGACAACGCCTTTAAAATCCTCTTCAGAGCCAATGGTCATCTGAATGGGTAACGCATTCGCACCTAAGCGAGTGCATAACTGCTCAACAACCTTATCGAAATCAGCTCCAGCACGATCCATTTTATTCACGAAGACCATACGAGGTACTTCATACTTATTTGCCTGACGCCAAACAGTTTCTGTTTGAGGTTGAACGCCTGAAGAACCACAAAGAACGACGACAGCACCATCCAGAACGCGAAGTGAGCGCTCTACTTCAATCGTAAAATCAACATGCCCCGGGGTATCGATAATATTAATTCGATGCTCTTCAAACTGAGCGTCCATTCCCCGCCAAAAACAAGTCGTTGCTGCAGATGTAATTGTAATTCCACGCTCCTGTTCTTGCTCCATCCAATCCATTGTTGCGGCACCATCGTGCACCTCACCAATTTTATGAGAAAGGCCCGTATAGAAGAGCACGCGTTCTGTTGTTGTGGTTTTACCAGCATCAACATGAGCACAAATACCAATATTTCTATAACGAGCGAGCGGTGTTTTACGAGCCACTTCTGTATCTCCAAAATAAAACAAATATTCTTATCGGACAAACTACACAAAAATTTCTTTCAAATGCTAAAAAGGCAGCGATAACTGCTGCCTTTTTTTGTACAACCAAATTCTCTTCAAACTAGAACCGGTAATGCGAGAACATTTTATTGGCTTCAGCCATACGATGCACATCTTCACGCTTTTTAACTGCCCCGCCTTTACTTTGCGACGCATCAATAATCTCACCAGCCAATCTAGCCGGCATTGATTTTTCGCCTCGAGCACGCGAATACTCAACCAACCAACGCATACCAAGCGCTTGACGACGCGCAGGACGAACCTCAACAGGAACCTGGTAAGTTGCACCGCCTACTCGACGAGACTTAACCTCAACAATAGGAGCAACATTTTCCAAAGCTTCATCAAAGACTTCAAGAGGATCTTTGTTTAATTTTTCTTGAACCATATCTAAAGCACCATAAACAATACGCTCAGCCACAGCTTTTTTACCACTGATCATAACCATGTTCATGAATTTTGCGAGAGTAACATTTTTAAATTTAGGATCCGGTAGAACTTCCCGCTTTGCGACGACGCGTCTTCTTGGCATATCTCTTTCCTCTTCAGGTAGACCTAAGACAATTTATAACGAAAATATAAACCGCTTAGCCTTACTAGTTAATAAGTCAGCGAAGCCGACTTATAAAAATTATTTAGGTCGCTTAGTACCGTATTTAGATCGCGCTTGCTTACGATCACTAACACCAGATGTATCCAAGCTACCACGAACAGTATGATAACGAACACCCGGCAAATCTTTTACACGACCTCCACGAATAAGAACAACACTATGCTCTTGCAAGTTATGTCCTTCACCACCAATGTATGAAGTCACTTCATAGCCATTAGTCAAACGAACACGACACACTTTACGCATTGCTGAGTTCGGCTTCTTAGGCGTAGTGGTATAAACACGAGTGCAAACACCGCGACGCTGTGGACTACTTTGTAGTGCAGGCACGCCACTTTTTTGTACTTTGCGCTTTCGTGGTTTACGCACTAGCTGGTTAATTGTTGCCATTAACTCTTCTCCAGATATTCTGACAATGTGTAAAAATTACTTTCACTTAATACTCCTAGATAACTAATTATCGCAAGAGCTTCTAATTCTCATGCCCACAAAATTGGGATGCGCATTGTAAAGAGGCCTAAGCACCACGTCAAGCAGCAACATCAGCCCTCTTACAATTGAAAAACTTAGCTTGCGCTAGACTTCAAGGCTTCCGTTAATGCTGCCTCTACATCTTCAGCGCTAACAGCGTCGCTTTCAGACGCGCTCAATAGTTTGGCATCACGAACTCGCTTACGTTCTGCATGGTAGGTCAAACCGGTACCCGCTGGAATCAATCGACCAACAACAACGTTCTCTTTAAGTCCACGCAAGGTATCAACCTTTCCAGTCACTGCCGCCTCTGTAAGCACACGGGTTGTTTCTTGGAAGGATGCAGCAGAAATAAATGACTCAGTTGCCAAAGAAGCTTTTGTAATACCCAGCAATTGGCGCTCAAAAGCTGCTGGTTGTTTATCTTCTAAACGCAAGCTTTCATTTTCATCAAGTGCTTTTGAGTATTCGACCTGCTCACCTTTAACAAAAACAGACTCTCCCATTCCAGTGATTTCTACTTTACGTAGCATTTGGCGCAGGATAGTCTCGATATGCTTATCGTTAATCTTAACGCCTTGCAAACGGTATACATCTTGAATTTCATTGGTGATATAGCGCGCCAAGGCTTCCACACCCTGGAGGCGCAATATATCGTGCGGATTGCTTGGGCCATCCGAAACAACTTCTCCTTTAACGACTTGCTCACCCTCAAACACTGTCAACTGACGATGCTTAGGTATTAGCACTTCGTAGTGCGTTGAACCATCAGGTAACGGCTCACCATTATTAGGGGTAATAACTAAACGCCGCTTACCTTTTGTTTCTTTACCGAATGAAACTGTACCTGTGATTTCAGCAAGTATTGAAGGCTCTTTAGGCTTCCGAGCTTCAAACAAGTCAGCAACTCGAGGAAGACCACCCGTAATATCGCGAGTCTTAGAACTCTCTTGTGGAATACGAGCAATGATGTCACCAATACCAATTTCATCGCCATCATTCAGACTTAAAATGGACTTTGGAGGAAATAAATAATGTGCTGGCACATTGGTGTTTGCCAAGTAAAGCTCTTCGCCTTTTTCCCCAACCAAAGTCAAAGTAGGCTTCAAATCTTTGCCGGCAGCAGGACGTTCCGCTGGATCGATAATTTCAATCGATGACAACCCTGTAAGCTCATCCGTTTGACGACGAACAGATAGGCCTTCTTCCATACCAGAGAAAGCAACTCGACCAGCAACCTCAGTAACAATTGGATGCGTATGTGGATCCCACTTGGCAATGATCGTACCCGCTTCAACAGATGCACCATCTTCTGCAGTAATAGAAGCACCATAAGGAATCTTATAACGCTCTCTTTCACGGCCAGAGTGATCCGCTACCGCCAACTCACCTGATCGAGAAACCGCAATCAAAACGCCATCTTTACGACGAACAAGCTTCACGTTATGGAAACGAACAACACCCTCTTGCTTAACCTGAACACTATCGGCAGCCGATGCTCTACTTGCAGCACCACCGATATGGAATGTACGCATTGTTAACTGAGTACCTGGCTCACCAATCGACTGAGCAGCGATAACACCAACGGCTTCGCCTGTGTTTACACGATGCCCTCGAGCAAGATCACGACCATAACACTGAGAACAAATACCGTAACGAGTTTCACAAGATATTGGCGATCTCACCATAACCTCATCAATACTCATCTCTTCAACTCGAGCAACCCAAGCTTCATCAATCATCGTTCCTGCTGGAACAAGGATCTCATCAGTACCTGGACGCATGACATCGCGCGCAACGATTCGACCAAGAATCCTATCACCCAGCGTCTCGATGATATCTCCACCCTCAATGACAGGCGCCATCGTCAATCCTTCATCGGTACCACAGTCATCCATAGTAACAACAAGATCTTGAGCAACATCTACCAAACGTCGCGTTAGGTAACCAGAGTTTGCTGTTTTAAGTGCGGTATCCGCCAAGCCTTTACGAGCACCATGCGTAGAAATAAAGTATTCGTTTACATTCAAACCTTCACGGAAGTTAGCAGTAATTGGCGTTTCAATAATCGAACCATCTGGACGAGCCATCAAACCACGCATACCCGCTAGCTGACGAATCTGAGCTGGAGAACCACGCGCACCCGAATCAGCATACATAAACACAGAGTTAAACGAGTCTTGCTTCTCTTCTTTGCCATCTTTATTTGTGACAACTTCAGTACTAATACCTTCCATCATCGACTTCGCAACTAAGTCATTAGCGCGAGACCAAATATCAATGACCTTGTTATATTTTTCACCTTGAGTCACTAAACCAGAGGCGAATTGTTTTTCAATTTCCAAAACTTCGTCTTCAGCCTGTTCAATGATGGCTGCTTTTTCTTCTGGAATAATGAAATCATTGACGCCGATCGAAGAACCAGATTTAGTCGAGTACTCATAACCGGTGTACATCAATTGGTCAGCAAAAATAACTGTCGCCTTCAACCCAACCACCCGATAACAAGAATTAATAACTGCAGAGATTGCTTTTTTCACCATGGGGCGATCAACCATTGAGAACGGAAGTCCTTCTGGAACGATATCCCAAAGCAACACACGACCCACAGTTGTATCAACCAAACGAGTTGACGCATCAACTCCACCATCTTCACGAATTACTTTTTCGCTAATACGAACTTTAATTCGCGCCTGAAGATCAACAATTTTTCCTTGGTACGCACGAGAAACTTCTGCGATATCAGAAAAAATCATGCCTTCACCTAAAGCATTTACCCTCTCACGAGTCATCCAATACAAACCAAGAACAACATCCTGAGAAGGTACGATAATTGGCTCACCACTCGCAGGAGAAAGGATGTTATTTGTAGACATCATTAATGCGCGAGCTTCCATTTGAGCTTCAATAGTTAATGGCACATGCACAGCCATTTGGTCACCATCGAAGTCAGCGTTATATGCCGCACAAACGAGAGGATGCAATTGAATCGCTTTACCTTCGATTAAGACTGGCTCAAACGCTTGAATACCCAATCTATGAAGAGTTGGTGCGCGGTTCAATAACACAGGATGCTCACGAATAACCTCGTCGAGAATATCCCAAACAACAGGCTCCTGACGCTCAACCATTTTCTTAGCTGCTTTAATGGTTGTTGCCAAGCCACGCAATTCTAATTTACTGAATATAAATGGCTTAAATAATTCCAATGCCATTTTTTTCGGAAGACCACACTGATGCAAGCGCAAAGTCGGCCCGACAACAATTACCGAACGTCCGGAGTAATCAACACGTTTACCCAGTAAGTTCTGACGGAAGCGACCTTGCTTCCCTTTAATCATATCCGCTAACGATTTTAATGGACGCTTATTAGAACCTGTAATTGCTCGACCACGACGACCATTGTCTAGCAACGCATCAACAGACTCTTGAAGCATTCGTTTTTCATTTCGAACAATAATATCTGGCGCATTAAGATCTAATAAACGCTTCAAGCGGTTGTTACGGTTAATAACCCGACGATACAGGTCATTCAAATCAGAAGTAGCAAAACGACCACCATCAAGAGGAACAAGAGGACGCAAATCGGGCGGAAGGACAGGAAGCACCTCCATCACCATCCATTCAGGTTTGTTTCCTGAATTATGGAAAGCCTCTAAAAGCTTTAATCGCTTAGATAGCTTTTTGATTTTTGTTTCACTATTTGTCGCAGGAATTTCTTCACGTAAACGTGTAATCTCCGAGGGCAAATCAATGTCACTCATCAAATCCTGAATTGCTTCCGCGCCCATTTTTGCAGAAAAATCATCGCCGAATTCTTCCATGGCTTCGAAGTACTGTTCATCAGTCAGAAGCTGACCTTTTTCTAGCGCAGTCATCCCAGGATCGGTAACAACATATGACTCAAAGTAAAGAACACGCTCAATACTTCTCAGAGTCATATCAAGTAATAAACCAATACGGCTTGGCAGTGATTTTAAAAACCAAATGTGGGCAACGGGGCTTGCTAGCTCGATGTGCCCCATACGATCACGCCGAACCTTTGAAAGCGTAACCTCTACACCACATTTCTCACAGATAATTCCACGATGCTTCATTCGCTTGTATTTTCCACACAAGCATTCGTAATCTTTTACAGGGCCAAAAATTTTGGCACAAAACAACCCCTCTCTTTCTGGCTTGAAAGTTCGGTAGTTAATTGTTTCTGGCTTTTTGACTTCACCAAAAGACCACGAGCGAACCATTTCGGGTGACGCCAAGGCAATGCGGATAGAGTCAAATTCTTCAACCTGCCCTTGTGTTTTTAGTAAATTGAGTAAGTCTTTCAAGGCCTTTCCTCCAGTGGATGCTTATACCTTCGTATCAATTACACAATATCAAATTAAAAAACTGTGCAACTATCGTTGGCTTGCATAGTGGGCAAAATATTCACCCACCACGGATAACAAAATATTAATTTACGACGCCGGTTACTTCTCGTTTTCCAGCTCGATGTTAATACCCAATGAGCGAATTTCTTTCACTAATACATTGAAAGATTCTGGCATACCAGGCTCCATACGATGATCACCATCCACAATGTTTTTATACATTTTGGTTCGACCGGCAACATCATCAGATTTAACCGTAAGCATTTCCTGCAAGGTATAGGCAGCACCATATGCTTCAAGCGCCCACACTTCCATCTCACCGAAGCGCTGGCCACCAAACTGTGCTTTACCACCAAGAGGCTGCTGTGTAACAAGACTGTATGATCCCGTTGAACGCGCATGCATTTTATCGTCAACCAAATGGTTAAGCTTCAGCATGTACATATAGCCAACGGTAACAGGACGAGTAAATTGATCGCCCGTACGACCGTCAAACAATGTGGTTTGCCCAGTATCCGACAAATCTGCTAGGCGCAATAAATCTTTAATCTCTGACTCTTTGGCTCCATCAAATACAGGCGTCGCCATTGGTACGCCAGCACGAAGGTTTTGAGCCAGATCAATAATATCTTGATCACTAAAAGACTTAAGATCTTCCTTATCTTTTGCGGTCCCGGTTTTATTGTAAATTTGCTCAAGAAAATCTCGAATTTCAGCTACTTTCCGCTGCTCGCGAACCATCTCGTCAATTTTAACGCCAAGACCTTTCGAAGCCATGCCCAAATGCATTTCCAACACTTGACCAACGTTCATCCGTGAGGGAACACCTAGAGGGTTCAAAACAATATCAACCGGCTCACCATTTTCATCATGAGGCATATCTTCAATCGGCATAATTACCGAGATAACACCTTTGTTTCCATGACGTCCGGCCATCTTATCGCCAGGCTGGATACGTCTTTTAACTGCAACGTAAGCCTTAACAATTTTCAAAACGCCGGGTGCCAAATCATCACCGGTTGATAGCTTTTTCTTTTTATCATCGAACTTTTCATCAACGATCCGACGACGCTCAACTAACTGCTCAGATGCACGATCCAACAACTCATTCAATGCGTCATCAGCCATTCGCAACTTAAACCAGCTATCGCTATCAAGCCCTTTTAAATCATCCTCTGAAAGAACAGCGCCTTTTTTGAACCCGGCACCACTGTTAACTTTATTTCCAACCAGCGCTTTTTGGAGTCGCTCAAATGTAGCAGTCTGGACAATTCGATATTCTTCATTGATATCTTTACGAACTTCTTCCAGCTGACCTTTTTCTATTTCTAAAGCACGCTGATCCTTTTCAAGTCCGTCACGAGTAAACACCTGAACATCAATAACTGTTCCGCGAGTACTACTTGGAACACGAAGAGATGTATCTTTTACGTCAGACGCTTTCTCTCCAAAAATTGCTCTTAGTAGTTTTTCTTCTGGGGTTAATTGCGTTTCACCTTTAGGAGTAACCTTGCCGACCAAAATATCGCCAGGACCAACTTCAGCACCAATATAAACAACACCAGATTCGTCCAATTTAGATAATGCACCTTCACCAACATTGGGGATGTCGGCGGTGATTTCTTCACTACCCAGTTTTGTATCACGAGCAATACATGTTAACTCTTGAATATGAATAGTCGTGAAACGATCTTCTTGTACAACTCGCTCGGAAACTAAAATAGAGTCCTCGAAGTTATAACCATTCCAAGGCATAAATGCGATGCGCATATTTTGCCCTAACGCCAACTCACCCATATCTACTGATGGACCATCTGCAAGAATATCTCCACGAGCGATACGATCACCAGTGCGAACTATTGGGCGCTGGTTAATACAGGTATTTTGGTTAGATCGTGTGTACTTTGTAAGATTATAAATATCTACACCAGCATCACCAGACTGAACTTCGTCATCAGCAACTCGAACAACAACTCGACCAGAATCAACACTTTCAATGACTCCGCCATTCTTAGCGACAACACAAACACCCGAATCAGCCGCAACAATTCGTTCCATGCCAGTTCCAACAAACGGCTTATCTGCCTTTAATGTAGGAACAGCTTGGCGCTGCATGTTTGATCCCATTAAAGCACGGTTTGCATCATCGTGCTCCAAAAATGGAATAAGTGATGCAGCTACAGAAACAACCTGCCGAGGAGAAACATCCATATACTGAACATCTTCTGGCGCTTTTAAAGTAAATTCATTTTGATGACGAACAGAAACTAACTCTTCTATCAACTTACCATTTTTATCTAATTCTGCTGACGCCTGTGCAATCACAAAACCTGCTTCGTTAATTGCTGATAGGTAGTCAATTTGATCAGTTACTTTTCCATCCACCACTTTTCGATAAGGACTTTCTAAGAATCCATAATCATTGGTTCTTGCATAAGTCGCAAGCGAGTTAATCAAACCAATATTTGGACCCTCAGGAGTTTCAATAGGACAAACACGCCCATAATGCGTTGGATGTACATCACGCACTTCAAAACCAGCACGCTCACGAGTCAGGCCACCGGGCCCCAGTGCAGAAACACGGCGTTTATGAGTAACCTCAGACAATGGATTATTTTGATCCATAAACTGAGAGAGCTGACTTGAACCAAAAAATTCTTTAACTGCAGCAGCAACTGGTTTCGCATTAATAAGATCTTGAGGCATAAGCCCTTCAGATTCAGCCATCGACAAACGCTCTTTAACAGCACGCTCAACTCGTACAAGGCCAACACGAAATTGATTTTCAGCCATCTCACCAACCGAACGAATTCGTCGATTACCTAAGTGATCGATATCATCAACAACGCCATTACCGTTTCTGATTTCAACTAATGTTTTCAGTACAAGAACAATATCTTCTTTTGATAAAGTTCCTTCACCTGTTTCGCCCTCAATACCCAAACGCCGGTTGAACTTCATACGTCCAACAGCCGACAGATCATAACGAACAGAGCTAAAAAATAAATTTTGGAATAACGCTTCAGCAGACTCTTTTGTTGGTGGCTCTCCTGGGCGCATCATACGATAAATTTCAACGAGAGATTCTAATTCTGTACGAGTAGGATCGACACGTAATGTGTCCGCGATAAATGCACCTCGATCTAATTCGTTTGTGAAAAGAGTTTCAATAGTTTCAATTTTTGCATCAACTAACTGAGTGACAACCTCTTCTGTAAGAACAGTATTGCACTCGACTAAAATCTCACCTGTATTCGTGTCGATGGCACTTTTAGCGAGAGCACGACCAACCAAATAATTAGAGGGAACCTCAAGCTGAGTAATGCCGGCCTTTTCTAAGAGCCTAATATGCCGAGCAGTAATGCGACGGCCATCTTCAACAATGACTTTGCCTTTTTTATCTTTAATATCAAAAGATGACACTTCACCGCGCATCCGCGACGGGATTAAATCTAAAGTGATTATGCCATCAGCTTTAATATGGAATGTGCTATTTTCGAAAAACATTCCCAAAATTTCTTCGGCTTCATAACCGAGCGCTCGAAGTAAAATTGTTGCCGGTAGTTTACGTCGACGATCGATTCGGACGTAAACAAGATCTTTGGGATCAAATTCAAAATCCAACCATGAACCTCGGTAAGGGATTACACGTGCTGAATAGAGTAATTTTCCTGATGAATGTGTTTTGCCTTTATCATGATCAAAAAACACACCTGGAGAACGATGTAACTGAGATACGATTACTCGCTCAGTTCCATTGATAACAAAGGTGCCGTTGTCTGTCATAAGCGGAATTTCGCCCATGTAAACTTCTTGCTCTTTGATATCTTTAATCGCTTTATTTGCAGATTCTTTATCGTAAATAATTAACCGTACTTTTACACGCAGAGGAACAGCAAAAGTCGCGCCGCGGAGCATACACTCACTTACGTCAAACGAAGGCTTGCCTAGAACATAACTAACGTACTCAAGCGCAGCATTTCCAGAATAACTAACAATCGGGAAAACAGATTTAAAAGCAGCTTGTAGGCCAATATCCAAACGTGCGTCAGGCTCAACATTAGCCTGAGTATATTTTTGATAGGAATCTAACTGAATCGCAAGTAGGTAAGGAACGTCCATGACGCCTTGCCAGTTTCCAAAATCCTTGCGGATACGTTTTTTCTCAGTGTATGAGTAAGCCATCAATATTCCCCAGCTTGTTCACGATATGTGCAGATAAGGTTACGTTCATGTGTAAATCAAATGTCGTAAACAACTAGCAGTTTTAGCTGGCTAATTACGAGATAAAATTTCCATTAAATACAAAAGTTATTATTCAATACACACAAACAGGAAAAGGCCGACAGATAAAAACCCATCGACCCTGACCTTTACGAAGCGCAATAAGCATCCAACGTAGTCGGATTACTTAAGTTCGACAGATGCGCCTGCTTCTTCAAGTTGCTTCTTAGCATCTTCAGCTTCTTCTTTGCTAACACCTTCCTTAAGAGTAGAAGGTGCGCCATCAACTAACTCTTTAGCTTCTTTCAAGCCAAGACCAGTGATGCTACGAACTGCTTTAATTGCATTTACTTTCTTTTCGCCAGCTGAAGTTATTACAATATCGAATTCAGTTTGCTCTTCGGCAGCAGCAGCGTCTCCACCAGCAGCAGGAGCAGCAACAGCAACAGCAGCTGCGGCTGACACACCAAACTTTTCTTCCATTGCTTCAACAAGTTCAACAACGTCCATTACTGACATTTCAGCAATTGCATTTAAGATGTCTTCTTTAGATAGAGCCATGACCCAGATCTCCAGATAATTAAAATTTTAAGGATATAATTTAAAGCCTAGAAACTAGGCTGCTTCATCACGTTTTTTATCAGCAACGGCTGAGACAACTCGAGTAACTTTTGTTGGCACTTCGTTAAAAGTACGAACCAACTTAGTTACAGGAGCAATCATGACACTCATTAAGCTTGCCAACGCTTGATCACGTGTTGGTAGCTTAGCAAGCGCGTCAATCTGACCAGCTTCTAACAGCTTGCCGCCTACAGAAAGTGCTTTAATTTCAAATTTATCATTTGCTTTCGCAAAATCTTTGAACAATCTGGCCGCCGCCCCTGGGTCTTCCATAGAAAAACCAAAGATTGATGGACCAACTAAAGCGTCTTTGACACATTCAAAATCAGTACCCTCTACTGCGCGCTTCGCTAAAGTATTACGAACCACACGTAGGCTAACCTGATTTTCACGCGCCAACTTCCTAAGAGCAGTCATGTCAGTTACGTTAACGCCTCTTGAATCAGCGATAACTAACGACATAGCGCTAGCAGCAGTCTCGTTAACTTCAGCGACGATCGCTTTTTTGTCTTCGAGTCTTAATGCCACAAGATTTCTCCTGGATTTGGGTAAAAACAAACCAACATAAAATGGTTAGATTATTTTCACACGTTGATATCCAATACAATAAAACATATCAGACATTTTCGGTGATCAAATCCTGCATTTTATTTAAAAAATACCGAATTGGGATTCACCATCTGCGTAGGACGACCTTTACAAAAAAAGATGTATCGGTCAATTTAAGAAGCAGAGCCTCTCCTACGGTCTTTGACAGCTTGCAAAAAATTGCAACCCACAAAGTTCTTTATCGATTAAGCAACAAGCCCAACCAAAAATTTAAATTTCTAAACTGTTTTGATCTATTAACAAGCCAGGACCCATAGTCGTACTCAAAGCAACCTTTTTAAGGTAAACACCTTTTGCAGTTGCTGGCTTTCCTTTTTTAAGGTCAAGAATCAAAGCTTCTAAATTTTGTTTAATAGCTAACGCATCAAACGAAATTTTTCCGATGCCGCCATGTACAATTCCACCTTTATCAGTTCGATAGCGAACTTGGCCAGCTTTCGCATTTTTAACTGCAGTTGCTACATCAGGAGTAACGGTACCAGTCTTAGGATTTGGCATTAAACCACGAGGCCCGAGAACCTGACCCAACTGACCCACAACCCTCATGGCTGCAGGTTCTGCAATAACCACATCAAAGTCCATGGCTCCACCTTTGATCGTGTCTGCAAGGTCATCCATTCCAACTAATTCTGCTCCCGCTTCTTTAGCAGCATCAGCATTAGCACCTTGAGCAAAAACAGCAACACGAACATCTTTACCCGCCCCATTAGGGAGAGTAGTTGCACCACGAACACCTTGGTCTGATTTACGCGGGTCGACGCCCAAATTTATGGCCGTTTCAACAGTTTCAGAGAACTTAGCGGCAGACAGCTCTTTAAGCAAAGCCACAGCTTCATCTATGCTGTAAAGCTTAGCGCTATCTACCCTTTCATTAAAAAGTTTTTGACGTTTTGTTAATTTAGCCACGTTACACACCCTCCACTTCGATACCAGCACTACGAGCACTGCCCGCAATTGTCCTTACAGCGGCTTCCATTTCAGCAGCGGTAAGATCTGGCTTCTTGATGGTTGCGATTTCTTCAAGCTGAGCTCGTGTAACCTTACCAACTTTTTCAGTATTAGGACGACCGCTTCCGCTTTTAATGCCAGCAGCTTTCTTTAACAAAAAAGAAGCTGGCGGGGTCTTCATTGTGAACGTGAAGCTTCTGTCACTGTATACACTAATCACAACAGGAACTGGACTGCCCGCCTCAACACTTTGTGTTTGAGCGTTGAACGCCTTACAAAACTCCATGATATTAACGCCGTGTTGACCTAAAGCAGGACCAACAGGGGGACTTGGGTTTGCTTTACCAGCAGGGACCTGAAGCTTGATATAAGCATCGACTTTCTTAGCCATTTGAGGCTCCTTAATTATGGGTCCAAACGTCTCAAGCGAAAAATCGCTATCACAGACTCCCCGTTAACAAATTTTCTAACAAAACACATGTAAAACAGAATGAGCAACTTCAAACAAAAACAGCACAGATAATTAAAATAACTTCAGGCCTTCTCTACCTGACCAAACTCAAGCTCAACTGGCGTCGAACGACCAAATATAAGTACAGCGACCTGTAACCTGCTTTTTTCATAATTCACTTCTTCAACAACACCATTAAAGTCATTGAACGGCCCATCAATAACACGAACCATTTCGCCAGGCTCGAATATTGTTTTGGGTTTTGGCTTTTCAACAGAATCATCAACACGCTGCAATATAGCTTGAGCTTCTTTTTCAGTAATTGGCGCAGGCTGATCGGCCTTCCCACCAATAAAACCCATAACGCGTGGTGTATCTTTTACCAAATGCCATGTGGCGTCATTGAGCTCCATCTGAACTAGGACATATCCAGGGAAAAATTTCCTTTCACTTTTACGCTTTTGTCCACCACGCATTTCTACAACTTCTTCTGTAGGAACCATGATATCGCCAAACTGATCCTGCATATCGTTCAGTTCGATTCGCTCACGCAAAGTGTTTTCTACTTTTTTTTCATAGCCAGAATAAGCGTGTACTACGTACCATCGTTTTGCCATGAGCAACAGCTATCCTAATATTAGTGAGGCTATCCAGCCCAACAAAGTATCCAAACCCCAAAGAATCAAAGCCATCACAAAGACAACGACAACGACAATCAAAGTCGTTTGATTTGTTTCAGCACGAGTAGGCCAAACAACCTTTCGAACCTCAACAACAGATTCCCGAAGCAATGTTAAAAGAGCTGAACCCTTTGCGGTATTTGCAGCAACAAAACCGGCAACCAGCGCGGCAACCAGCAATGCAGGAACACGATAATATAAGGGCAACTCCGAATAAAAAGAGTTCGCAAAAATACCACCAGCCACAACAAGAACCACAAACAACCACTTCGCAGGATCTAATTTAAACTCTTGTTCTTCAATAATTGCTTTTGCATTCATTGGCGGGCGCCAACCTTAATTTCAATTTTAATTATCTGCTAAATAAGACTTTCTTCAACAGCAAGCGAAAAAATATCATGCATTATTAATGGCAGGCCAGGAGGGACTCGAACCCACAACACCCGGTTTTGGAGACCGGTGCTCTACCAATTGAACTACTGGCCTTCTACAAATCCGGATTGAAACTATACAACCACTTAATGCACGTTTGGCGCCATAAGGCGCCAAACGCAAAACACTCTTTTTTTAGAGTATTACTTACTCAACAACTTTAGCGACAACACTCGCACCAACAGTACGTCCGCCCTCACGGATTGCAAAACGAAGACCATCTTCCATTGCAATTGGCGCAATCAAAGTCACAACCATTGAAACATTGTCGCCAGGCATTACCATCTCAACACCTTCAGGTAACTCACAAGCACCCGTCACGTCAGTTGTTCTAAAATAGAACTGCGGACGATAGCCCTTAAAGAATGGCGTATGACGCCCACCCTCATCTTTTGACAACACATAAACTTCTGCTTCGAATTTCGTGTGCGGCGTAATAGAGCCAGGCTTAGCCAATACTTGACCACGCTCAACTTCTTCTCGCTTAGTACCACGCAATAACACACCAACGTTCTCACCTGCACGACCTTCGTCAAGTAATTTACGGAACATCTCAACACCCGTACAGGTTGTCTTTGTGGTGTCTTTGATACCAATAATTTCGATTTCTTCACCAACCGTGACGATGCCACGCTCAACACGACCCGTAACCACTGTTCCTCGGCCTGAAATCGAGAACACATCTTCGATTGGCATTAAGAAAGGCTTATCTGTTGCACGCTCTGGCTCTGGAATATATTCGTCCAACTTCTCAACCAGTGTTTTAACGGCTGTTGTTCCCATGCCGTTGTCATCTTTACCTTCAAGCGCCATCAAAGCGGAACCAGTGATGATTGGTGTATCGTCGCCAGGGAACTCGTATTGATCAAGCAGTTCACGCACTTCCATCTCAACAAGCTCTAACAACTCTTCATCATCAACCATGTCAGCTTTATTGAGGAAAACAACGATATAAGGAACACCTACCTGACGAGACAAAAGAATGTGTTCACGTGTTTGCGGCATAGGACCATCAGCGGCCGAGCACACCAAGATAGCACCATCCATTTGCGCCGCACCGGTGATCATGTTTTTTACATAGTCAGCATGGCCCGGGCAGTCAACGTGCGCGTAGTGGCGTGTTGGCGAATCATATTCAACGTGAGAGGTTGAGATCGTAATACCACGCTCTCTTTCTTCCGGTGCGTTATCGATACCAGCAAAGGCCACGGCTTCGCCGCCCCACACTTCCGCACATACGCGCGTCAATGCTGCTGTCAATGTGGTTTTACCATGGTCAACGTGACCAATCGTGCCCACGTTGACGTGGGGTTTATTACGTTCGAATTTTTCCTTCGCCATTGCGGATAGCCTCCAAAGAAAGTGAGCCGGTCATTAACTGACCGAAAATAATCATTAAAAAAAACAAAACAACTAAAAAAACACAACCGCGAAAGTAATCCTCCGCGGCTACGAAACTGGAGCTCATAACCGGATTTGAACCGGTGACCTCTTCCTTACCAAGGAAGTGCTCTACCGACTGAGCTATATGAGCCGGCAAAAATCTAGGAACCGGAAAACCTAACCTGAGCAAACCCAATCAACCCCTAAACAACCAACAAAAGACGCTATGCCATAAAGCTGATTGGAGCGGGCAGCGGGAATCGAACCCGCATCATCAGCTTGGAAGGCTGAGGTTCTACCATTGGACCATGCCCGCTTAGGCTTTACCTCACCTCCAAACCCACACAGGCTGAAAACAAGGCAGTTATCAGTAGAGTACCCAACCAGAACCAACCTGGTCAAAAGGATGCCTGCTGACAAATCTGGTGCAGGGGGGTGGATTCGAACCACCGAAGCTTGCGCGTCAGATTTACAGTCTGATCCCTTTGGCCACTCGGGAACCCCTGCGAAAATAGCCGGACATTGTCCGCTTCGCCCCTTCTGATGTCAACAACCTCAAAAATGAATAATCTTTTATATTCTGAGGAGTTAGAGCACAAAGGTGACCTTAAACTCAGCAAATTTTTATCTGCCGACTGATTACCCAAACAATGATAACCAAAAATAAATTGGAGCTGGTGAGAGGAGTCGAACCCCCGACCGGCTGATTACAAGTCAGCTGCTCTACCAACTGAGCTACACCAGCTCACACATAGAAAATTAAATAAGGTGTGATTAACTAATGACCTTAAAATTCCCTAACCACAAAGCTCATAGCAGAGTGGAGCGCGGATTCTAGAGAAAGTTTTACTCGGAAGCAACAGCTGGACAATAATTTTGTCTACGTTCTATGCCTTCATCTGTAGAAAGCATCTCTAACCATGTGTTTTCACCTAATAATTTAGCTCGACCAGGCTGCAAAAGAATCCAAATCTCCTTATACGAACGGGTGATTTCTTTTAGTTCAGCAGAATACCCCTGCTCTTTCATATCCTTTAGTCGCTGGTCCGCCAAACTCTCGCGACTAAACATTCCAAAAGAAATACCGTTCTCGAGCTCGCCTTTTGGAATAACGTAACTATCAACACCCTTTGCCTGGAGCTCACGAAGCTTATTGTAAGCCTTCTTTCGAGATTCCTCTGGGGGAAGAAAAACCCAATAACCAACATCTCCTGGTATCTCCACCTCATACACAACTGAAAAAACATCAAGCGCTGACAACCGCTCAATAAAATATTCAGCTCTTAACAACTTAGGAAAAGGTCCCACAAGAGTACACAAGGGATTACCATCTTCATCAGTTTCAGGGACAACAGAGGGCTCCTGTACTGGAGACCCTATACTCTTTTCCTCTCCCCCAGAAATCACCTCTTGAGAACCAATCTCGGACAAAAGTTGAATTGCTGGAGAACTCGAAGAGCCTTGCTGCGCTCTAGAAGAACCCATATTAGCATCTACTGGACTCCCGCTCCCCGCCAACATATACCAAGCAAAGACCAAAACATTCGCAAAAATGAGACTACCAACAATCCAGCGCATAGCTTCCTTATTCTCTAATTACTTTTCTCAAACTCAAAGACTGAAATATCAAAACGGAGCAAGCCCAAACATATAAAACAGACTTCCCGCGACAGTACACTATGGTAAAGCGTAGGCCAAGCCATCGAGAACAAGTGATTTCACATAAATATTTTGAAGCTCAAGATGTCGGCTAATAATTTCACCATCACCCCCACAGATGACAAGCTGAAAATTTTCATCATTCAACGATAGCCGCTCAAACACCTGCTTTATCATGGATGACAACATCAAAACCAACCCATTATTAACAGCTGCATCTGTATTTCGTCCAAACTCAAGAGAATCACCCACAACAAATTTATCGACTTTTACAGCATCAGTTCCACCAAACAACGACTGACGCATTAAATTTAGACCAGGAACAATATAACCACCAAGATGAAGTCCATCAGCATCAACAAAATCAAGGGTTGCCGCAGTTCCGCAACTAACAACCAAACAAGCTTTTTGATATTTATTGTAAGCCGCTAATACGCCTAGCCATCGATCAACACCCAAACGCGAACAATCTTCATAGCCTTGCTCCACTCCAGAACACTGCTGCCGAACCTCAGCAACCTCGAGCTCAACACTCCATAATGCTCGACAAGCTTCCGAAAGATCGGCCAATACATCTCCTCGAACAACGGTAGCAACCCTAACTCGATCAATTTTTTTTTCCGCTAGATCCTTTCGAAAGCGGTCAGACAAATTATCCGAATGATTAGAAACCCCCTCTAATGCGACAGACTCACCTTCCAGCAATCGCCATTTTATACGGGTATTTCCAACATCAACATCTAATATGCTTTTGTCTTGAACTGTCATGCTGATCTCAAACTCGCTTCACCGCCATAAATTAACTGCTCACCCGATTCTGTCTGAAGCCGAAGCGCCCCACTATCACTCACGCCTTTAACAACACCAAGTGTCACTTGATCGCCTACCCTAATCTCAACCTCTTTATCCCGAAAACTATCAAGAGATTCCCAGTCTGATCGCAAAGCGGAAAACCCTTTTTGTTGATAACCATTCAACACCGAAGCTAACTCACGAATTAAGCCTGCAATCAATTTATTTCGAGAAATATCTGGCTGAATCGAGGCAAGGCTCACCCATTGTTGCTCGATAGTTTTTGCTTCTGAATCAACCATACTGACATTCAAGCCCACACCAATCACGACCTGACACTCCCCGGAAGCATCACCTGTCATTTCAAGCAGGACACCAGCTAGCTTTTTCCCTTGCCACAACACGTCGTTAGGCCACTTCAACTGAACGCCTTCAACACCACAAGATGACAGCGCTTTCACGATAGCGACCCCCACAGCAAGACTCAGCCCCTCTAAAACAGCAGCACCGCCCGAAAAAGCCCACCCACACGAAAAGTAAATATTTCTACCATAAGGGCTAACCCACTGACGGCCATGACGACCTCTACCAGCCGTTTGGTGCTCAGCCAAGCAGAAATGCCCATGAGCACTGCTCAATTTCGCCTTATCAAGAACGAGAGTGTTTGTTGAATCAACAGAACCAAGAATATCCAATTCACGGACAAGATTTTTTGTTTCATCAGACAAGTTGCCGAGGATTTTCTCTTTCGATAATAATTCTATGCCACCCAGCAGTTGATAACCTTTCCCTTTGACCGCTTCAACTTCAAGCCCAAAATCCTCAATTTTTTTAAGCTGCTTCCAAACAGCTGTACGACTGACACCAAGTAATTTCCCCAGCTCTTCGCCAGACTGGATTTCCCCATCGGCCAACAATTCAATTACGCGCTCTACACTCATTTCGCCGACACCTTTTTTCTCAAATTATTGATATCTTTTAAAGACAGCCGTTCAATTTACCCAGCTATCGAATAGACATAATTTCGATCATAACGATCACCTAAACTCGTCAATATTTCATAGCTGATTGTATTAGCCTCGCCTGCCAGCTTATCGACCACGTGATCAGGCCCCATCAAAGATACCGAAGCATTTTTTAGCAAATTATCTTCAATGCAAGAAACGTCAAAAATCACACTATCCATTGAAACTCGCCCCACCATAGGTACGGCTTTCCCAGCGACAAATCCTTCACCAGCATTACTTAAACTTCGAAAAATTCCGTCAGCATACCCCCCCAAGGCGACAGCTAACTTAATCTTTTCATTCTTTGACACAGCAAACGTTGCCCCGTATCCAATCGCTGCAGGGCCGACAACTTCTTTAACCTGTGCAATTGGCAAGTCAAGATTAACAACCGGCAACATCTTACATTTTTCATAAGGTGCCGGGTTGCCGCCATACAAACCGATCCCGGCCCGAACAATATCAAAATGATACTGAGCCCCCAAAAACACTCCTGAAGAATTCGACAAGCTGAGCTTTATCTCAGGGAATAACGATCTAAATGATTCCGCACACGCCTCAAAGCACTGCAATTGCTCTTCATTCAACGGATGCTCGTTATCGTCAGCGCAAGCAAGATGACTCATCATCAATACTGGGTGACACGCGCTTAAGGTTTTTTCCTCTTCAACTAAATCTAAAAGCTCAGATTTCGAAATGCCTAACCGATGCATTCCAGTATCTACCTTAATCGCACTCTGTGGATCTATCGAGTTGCCAACGCAGTATTCTGCCCAATTTTTTATTTGGTCTACCGAATACAGTACGGGGATAAAAGCCTCTTCGACACACGACGGGAAATCTTCTTTCCTGATTGCGCTAAGAATATAAATATCCGGCGCTCTTTGCTCAATAGGAGCAACCTCAGACACAGCCAACTTAACCTCAAAAGCTTCCCGCAATGTGGCCACAAAGAAACTGTTACAACCTTCTTCAAACAATGCCTTTACAACCGGCTTTGCACCTAGGCCATAAGCATCTGCCTTCACCACAGCAGCGACATTAGTGTTTGACGAGGTCAATCGATCAAACTGTTGCCAATTTTTTTGAATAGCTGCCAAATTGATTTTTAGCTGACCGACGCTCTTCACCGCAAACCCTTTTCTTACCCATTTTATTTAAGTGATAAAGTACCCAATCTTGACAAGGCCATTACCAGTAACGCTTAATCATACTAAAAAACACACAAACATCACGATAAAATAATCTTCACAATAAAAACAAAATAGAAACAATCTATACCGAGGGGATTTTCATGCTCAAAAAACTACTTATCGCCAATCGCGGTGAAATTGCTATTCGAATTTGTCGCACTGCAGCAGAAATGAATATTTCAACCCTCGCCATCTATTCTGAAGACGATCACAACTCACTTCATCACCAATACGCAGATGAAGCTATACCGCTTAAAGGCAAAGGAGCTAGCGCCTACCTCGACTCACAACAGATACTAACTATTGCACAGGAAAACAAATGTGACGCCATCCACCCCGGATACGGATTCTTGAGTGAAAACGCTGATTTTGCAAAAAAGTGCACGGATAACGGCATTACTTTTGTTGGGCCGACACACCAACAGCTTGCGTTATTTGGCGATAAAATTTCTGCAAGACAATTTGCGCAGAAACATAACATTCCGGTTTTACCCGGCACCCAAACTGAAACTAGCCTTTCGGAAGCAAAAGAGTTTTTTCAGCTACTCAACAAAAAAACAAAAGCCGCAATGCTGATAAAAGCCATTGCTGGCGGCGGCGGCAGAGGAATGCGCATAGTTCATCAAGAGTCTGACATTGAATCAGCTTTTGAGCGATGCCAGTCAGAAGCGTTTAACGCTTTTGGAAATGCACAAGTGTATGTCGAAGCTTTAATCGAAAAAGCGCGCCACATTGAAATCCAAATAATAGCCGACAATCATGGCAATGTAATTCATGCATGGGATAGAGATTGCAGTATTCAACGCCGCCATCAAAAAATTATTGAAGTTGCTCCCAGCCCCAATCTAAATGATTCGACAAGAGAAAGCATTCTCGAAGCGGCTGTATTGATGGCAAAAAAATCAGGGTATAACAACATAGGCACCTTCGAATTTTTAGTTGATGTAGAATCCAACAACTTTTTCTTTATTGAAGCCAATCCTCGCCTGCAAGTCGAACATACCATCACCGAAGAAATCACTCACATAGATTTGATCAACATACAATTAGAAATTGCAGCGAATAAAACGCTGAAAGAAATTCACTTAGAAACCCCACCATTAATTCAAGGGCAAGCCATTCAAGCACGCATCAACATGGAAACCATTGATGCAAACGGCGATATAAAACCACAGGGGGGAACAATAGAACATTTTATTGTTCCCACAGGCCCAGGAGTTCGCGTAGACACATTCGGATATAGCGGCTACACCACCAATCCAAACTTTGACTCACTAATCACGAAAATTATTTGCTCTTCGAGAAATATATCCAACTCATGGGAGAGCCTTTTAAAGAAAACATCAAAAGCTTTAAGTGACTCTAAAACGTCAGGAGTGAAAACAAACTCCCAGTTTTTGCAGACTATTTTGAACACAGAAGATGTCAAAGACTGGAATATTTATACTCGCTGGATTGACGACAATGTTGCCAATCTCGTCACACAAGAGCAAAAGTTTCGTGAAAAAGAATCAATTAGCTCATCGCCAACAACATCAAAAAGCGATCCCAGTAAAAATATTTCACAGAAAAACTCTTCAGTATTTTCAGATGACGAACATGTTGTCTCATCTCCCCTTCAAGGAACCATTGTTAGCCTTCAAGTGAAGGTTAATGACAGCATCAACAAAGGAGATGAGCTATTAATAATAGAGTCCATGAAAATGGAACACGTTATTACTGCAAAAATTAGTGGGAAAATCACTCAAATCGCAACCAATGCCGGTGAAACTCTTTTTGAAAACACGCCTTTACTTTCAATCACCCCCTCTGAAGATCAAAATGTTAAAAATATCGAAACCGAAGTACAAGACCCACATAAAATTCGCCCTGACTTACAAGAAGTTATCGATCGTCACCGCTACGGGCTTGATGAAAACAGACCAGAAGCGGTCGCAAGACGCCGAAAAACAGGGCAAAGAACTACTCGAGAAAATATTAACCACCTCTGCGACGAAGGAAGTTTTATTGAATATGGATCGCTGGTTATTGCCGCGCAACGTGCCCGCCGCTCCCTAGAAGAGCTCATGGAAAAAACACCTGCTGACGGATTAGTCGGCGGAATGGGCACAGTCAACGCAGAATTATTCTCAAAAGAAAAATCTCAATGCGTTGTCATGTCTTACGATTACACCGTATTCGCGGGCACCCAAGGGCAAAAAAACCATCGAAAAAAAGATCGTCTATTTGAGCTCGCGGAACAATGGCGATTACCCGTTGTTATTTTTGCAGAAGGAGGCGGTGGCCGTCCGGGTGAAACAGAAAGAAACAGCGCCAGTGGTTTAGACTGCTTAGCTTTTTGGGACTACGCAAAACTCAAAGGCTCTTGCCCTCTAGTCGGGATTGTTAGCGGGCGATGCTTTGCGGGCAATGCCGTTTTACTCGGCTGCTCTGATGTGATTATTGCTACCGAAAATGCCAACATTGGCATGGGCGGCCCCGCCATGATTGAAGGTGGCGGCCTAGGTGTTTTCAAACCAGAAGAAGTCGGACCGGTTAGCGACCACATTCCCAATGGTGTGATTGATATAGCCGTCAAGGACGAACAAGAAGCCGTCTTTGCCGCACAAAAATATTTAAGTTACTTTCAAGGTGATCTCACGAAATGGGAATGCCCTGATCAGTATTTATTAAGAACTGTCATCCCAGAAAACCGCCTACGAGTTTATGATGTTCGCAATGTCATTGAATTACTTGCCGATACAGACTCAGTTTTAGAATTACGAAAAGGCTTTGCACCAGGAATAGTGACATCCTTTGTTCGCATTGAAGGCAAAGCTGTCGGTATCGTCGCAAACAACCCCGCTCATTTAGGCGGTGCCATCGACAGCCCTGGTTCAGACAAAGCGGCCCGTTTTTTACAACTCTGCAATGCCTTCAATATTCCAGTAACGTTCCTATGCGATACGCCGGGAATCATGGTGGGACCCGAAGCAGAAAAAACGGCACTCGTTCGACATGCCGCAAGATTATTTATTGCTGGCGCCTCCCTTAAAGTCCCTTTCTTTTCGATCATCCTTCGTAAAGCATACGGCCTTGGCGCTCAGACAATGGCAGGAGGAAGCTTTAAAGCACCATTCTTTACCGTCTCATGGCCTACTGGCGAATTTGGAGGAATGGGATTAGAAGGCGCCGTTAAACTGGGCTACAGAAATGAAATAGCCGCTATTAATGACCTTGAAGAGCGAGAAACTTTCTACCAAGAAAAAGTGGTTGCAATGTATGAACTCGGCAAAGCTACCAATGTTGCCTCCTACTTTGACTTAGATGACGTCATTGATCCCAAAGATACTCGCCTCTGGATTGCGAGAGGATTAGAAGCGACTACCCAAAGCTCACTTCAAAACAATAAAACCTCACAGGATAGTAATTTCAGGACAAATAGCTTTGTCGACACCTGGTAATTATTCCCTACAGTTAATGAATATGCATTGATTTACCTAAAGACACGAACTTTATCCGTCACTACTAGAGTGGTCACGCCCGCTTATGGCATAATCCACAGCTGTTTTTCCTGCAGCCTCGATCAATTTGGTACATAATCGGGGTCGCCTACAGACTAAACAAACAGCCACTTTGGCCCTAAATTCGTAACACGCAGTTCGCTACTGATAACAGCGCGCAAAAGTGACGACCACCCCATGACGAGACAATGACGGAAACATGCAAGAAATGAAAAAACGCGTGCTCGTATTGGGCTACTCCCAAACTGGGCAACTAACTCGCATAGTGAATTCCATTATTGCTCCACTCAAAGACGCCAGTGATATTGATGTTGTTTACAAAAGCATCGAGCCTGTAATCGCATTTCCATTTCCTTGGCCTTTTTTATCGTTTTTCAATAATTTTCCCGAGACAGTTTACGAAGAAAATATAGAACTAAAACCTCTAGCAATTTCAGATGAAAAGTTTGACCTGATCATTTTATCTTACCAAGTATGGTTCCTTTCACCCTCTCGACCTATTAGCACTTTTTTAAATTCAGAAGAAGCCAAACATATTTTTAAAGATACTCCAGTCATCACCGTTATTGGCTGCCGCAACATGTGGATAACGGCGCAAGAAATAGTTAAAGAAAAATTAAAAAATCTGTCAGCAACACTCATCGACAATATTGTATTGACTGATGAAGCGCATAGCGCGGCTACATTTATCGCTACTCCGCTCTGGGTACTCACTGGTAACAAAGGGCCTTGGCTTGATGGATTAATACCGAGAGCTGGCGTAAGCGAAAGAGATATAGTCGACTCAAGACGATTCGGCGTAGCGATAAAAGAAGAATTAGAAAAAACATCATCAAAAATAACAGAGCCGACACTGAAAGGATTAGGCGCTGTTGAAGTTAACGAAAGATTAATTGCATCTGAAAAAATTGCACGCCGAAGTTTTGAGATTTGGGGCAAACTATTACGTAGTCTTGGCAATCAGCAATCGGTCATCCGAAAATTTGTGCTCGTTTTTTATATTTTATTTTTAATCACAATGATTTTAACCGTCGTTCCGATTTCTGCGATTTTGAAAAGACTATTTTCGCCATTATTAAAAAAAAGAACGGCCGAACAAAAAGCGTATTTTGCAGCACCCTCGGGTGAAGAGACGCACAGGATTTAACTTACAAGTTCTAACTTACCAGGATTTAAAAAGCAGTTATGCCAGACAACGCAGTTTATATTACAAACATTGGAGCTTTTCTACCCAACGATCCCGTCGACAACAACGACATGGAATCGCTTTTGGGACAAGTAGGCGTTCGCCCCTCTAGAGCGCGTAGAACTATTCTGCGAAGCAACGGCATTAAACAACGTTACTATGCCATCGATCCTAAAACACTAAAGCACAACTACTCGAATGCACAGCTCACAGCTGAGGCAATAAAAAATGTCACCAAAGATACCATTCAACTTGACGACATTGATTGCCTCGCTAGCGGAACATCTATTGCCGATCAGTTAATGCCAAATCATGCGGTGATGGTTCAAGGCGAGCTGGGATTACACCCTTGCGAAGTTGTTGCGACAAGCGGTGTTTGCTTAGCGGGAATGACGGCTTTTAAATATGCTTATCTAGGAATTTTGAGTGGCGAATATAAAAATGCAATCGCCACTGGATCAGAACTGTCTTCAGGTGTGATGACGGCGAATAATTTTGCTGCTGAAACAGAAGCAAAATTAAACCAATTAGAAACTCAGCCTGAACTCGCGTTCGAAAAAGATTTTTTGCGCTGGATGTTATCTGATGGCGCGGGCGCCATGTTGCTTCAACCCCAACCTGCTCCTGATCGCCTATCTCTTCGAGTAGACTGGCTGCACCTTTATTCTTATGCCGGAGAAATGGAAACTTGCATGTACGCTGGCGCGGTTAAAAATGAAGATGGCACGATGACAGGCTGGCAAAACTTCAACAGTAACGAGCGTAATGAGCAATCAGTACTTTCTGTTAAGCAAGATGTGAAATTATTGAATGAAAATGTTTTGCATTACACTGTCGAAAAACCCTTAACTGACCTAATAGCGCGCTACAATTTAACGGCTGATCAATTCGATTATTTTATTCCTCACTATTCATCGAATTTTTTCGCTAAAGGGGTACAAGAAAGCATTCAGCGAGTGGGCCTAGATATTCCAAAAGAGAAGTGGTTTACCAATCTCCCAGAAAAAGGCAATACTGGCTCTGCATCTATTTATATCATGCTAGAAGAGCTCTACAACTCAGGAAAATTACAATCAGGCCAACGATTGCTATGTTACATTCCTGAAAGCGGTCGCTTTTCTTCAGCTATGATGAGTTTGACCGTCGCTTAACTTCTCACTATAAAAATCGTCAATTAAAATGGATTTATTCAAATGAAAAAAGACGAAGTCCCGCAAGACAACATTTCGACCTACGCCGGTCACCAAAAATTATTTTACGCTGTCGAGAATGATGGCGAATACACCGGCGTACAATCGACTGGATGGGATGTAGAAGGCGAAGCAACTCAAGACGCGATCAATGTCATCAATGCCGACAGGCAAGCTGCATGGCAACGCGGTAGAGACGGCATTTCAGCGCCGCTTGAGTTCCATATGTTTAATTGCCGAATGGATCTTGCTCTCCTTTCGCAAGCAACTGGCTTTTTTCAATGGCGTATTCGTAGGCATTTTAAACCTGACTCGTTCAAAAAACTCTCTCAAAAAAACATCGATAAATATTGCGATGCGCTAGGCCTATCGAAAGAAGATCTCAACACTTTGCCGGATGAATTTTCTGCTAGTTAAAAACTATTCAAAACACCCAAAAGCTAGCGATTAAAGTGCCGGGGAAAGCATAGCTGCGAATACACAGCCAAGTTCAAACCTCCTAACAATACTGATAAACAAACATGAACTCACAAACCCAGACTCCTAAAAACAATCATTTCAACCATAAGCAATCGGCTCACTGTGAGAGCGGTGTCATCTCATCCATGTTGACGCATTATGGCTTGCCGATGACAGAACCCATGGCTTTTGGTTTATCAAACGCACTGACATTTGCCTACATTCCTTTTGTAAAATTATCCGGCATGCCACTCATAGCTTATCGCATGCCCCCAAAATGGATTATTAAAGGATTACAAAAACGCATTGGCTTAAAAATGCACTTCCAAACTTTTCGGAACCCCGATGAGGGCATGGCAGAATTAGATAGGCTCATAGAACAAGAAAAATTAGTTGGATTGCAAACCAGTGTTTACTGGCTCCCTTATTTTCCACAAGAAATGCGCTTTCACTTCAACGCTCACAATTTATTAGTGTACGGCAAAGATGAAAAAAATTATTTTGTCAGCGACCCCGTTTTTGAAACTTCACAAACCTGTGAAAAAGAAGGCTTAAAAAAAGCGCGCTTTGCAAAAGGAGCTATGGCAGCAAAAGGTTTGATGTATTACCCAGAACACATTCCTTCAGAAATTGATTACGCTACTGTTATTCCTAAAGCGATAAAATCAAACTATAAAATTATGGCGAAAGCACCAATCCCTATTGTCGGTGTACGGGGAATTCGCTATCTAGGTAAAAACCTAATCAAACTCGAAAAGAATCCCAAGAAAAGAGAAGAATATTTACCGCTTTACCTAAGCCACATTGTTAGAATGCAAGAAGAAATAGGAACTGGCGGCGCCGGCTTTCGATTTATTTATGCTGCATTTTTACGAGAGGCCGCACAATATACTCATCATGATCTATTAATAGAAGCATCAGAAAAAATGACAGATGCTGGAGATCAATGGCGTAACTTTGCTCTACAAGCCAGTAAAATGTCTCGCAAACGAAAACCCATGGATGCAACAGAGCTCAACAACATTATCAACAAGTGCGCCGATAAAGAATTAGAGGTGTGGAACTTACTGAAAAAGATGTGGTAAAAACATGTTGGATTAGCGGTTTCGGCAGACCATAAAAACCGTAAAGCGACCTGAGGGATCAGAATTAACATGCAACATCATGGTCGCTGTATGCTCTTTTAAAAAACGAATAATCCCCTCGCCTGTTGGGCTATCGTAGTGACCGTCACGACCAACATAATCAAAGCGAGAATCAATACTCCCCTCCTTCATGATGGACTGTACATCCCCCTCAGGAAGATGCTGACCAATACCTAATACAATATCCGCTAAAAAATCTTTTGTTTTTAGCCAATTGATTAGTAATTCCAAATTTGAAAAATATCGAAGATCTTCGATGACGCCAATTGAGGTTTGATTCTGAGCGCTTTCCTGTTCCGCTGACAAGCTCGCAATTAAAAGCCAGTTACTCGCTTCAACTAACCCCTGATTCGTACTCAAATCAACTCTTCTTCGGTGCTCATCAAGCGGCAAAGAACAACAATCAACGCTACCGATCAACGCCGACGATGCTGACCCTAGTATAAAATCAGATTGAGCCAACTGTAATGCCGCAAAAATTGGGTCATATCGATTCGTAATAAAATTACTTCCACCAAAAACATCAACGGACTTTGCTACCTGAAAACAAGCTGCATTACTCACTGAATTAACAAACGACAAAGGTGCTGGAGGTTGCTGATCTCGAACTAAACCATTCAACAAATCAACCGTTACACCGGTATCGCCCCGGCAAGAAGCAAAATACACACTCGCACTTTTATCAATTTCAATATCTTTGCAGCAACGACTTGCGCCGATCAATGCCAATTGGACAAAACGAGTAATTCTTCGAATTGCTTTTCCTGTCGATTCTTTTACCAGTGTTTTTAATTCAGGTAGTGGATTATCACTACTCTCATCAACCTTTTCTATGTATTGCCCCATTGAAAGAATCTGAAGTTTCACGCCCTCTACTTTCGGAGCACCAGACTTTTCATTTTGGTTTTCGCTTTGGCTTTTTAAAAGATTAACCACGATTATCACCATCCACTATATCGGCAACAAGGCTGGTATTATTCCCACCAAAACCAAAATAATTTAATAAATACCTACCCAAAATAGGCTGATTTATTTTTTCGCCTTTCTCTAGGGTTAATTCCTGATTCAAAACAATACCCAATTCATTTCCCTTTTCTGCAATCCCTTTTGAGGTTGGAATAAAACCTTGCTGAACGGCACCACAAAATAAAATAAATTCCGACAAACCGCAGGCACCAAGCGTGTGACCTATAAACGGCTTGATGGCACAGCACTGCGGAAATTTTTCAACTGACTCAAAAGCACGCCTCATACCATTAGCTTCTGCGGCATCCCCACCCATTGTCGCTGTTCCATGACACTTGATTACAGATATATCCCTTGAAGAAACTCCCGCATTTTTAAGCGCTGAAGAAATCACTTGCGCTACAACGTCACCATCTTCATGAGTAATAGACATGCTATGCGTATCACATAAATTTGCGCCGCCTAATAATCTGATCTTTGCTTTGTTTTTTCTCAGAACGTTTTTTTCTGGAAGGCTTTTGTCCTGTAGATTTTGATCATGCCATTCGCTACTACTCGAATCGGGACCAGATAAAATAGCAGCCGCACAACTTTCACCAAGTATTAAACCATCACGCCTATCATCAAACGGCAACAACGCATTTTGACTCAGCAACTGCAAGCCATAAAAACCATACGTTGTTGTGTCATTTGAAAACTCAACAGCAACAACCAGAGCATTTTCAATCACACCTTGATCAATTAATTGCCCCGCATACAGCATTGCATTTGCGCTAGAGGTGCAGGCCGTATTAAACGTAAAGTCAGGGCCGCTAATATTAAAATGCTTTCTTACACGCTCTGATAGATTCCCCATACCGCACTCGGCAAGCGGGAAAGCATCTTTCTCACACAGCGTTTTTTTAAATCGCTCCTCTTCATCAGCTATTTCAAATGATGATGACCCAACAAACAAGCCTATATTATTTAATGCTGACTCTGATAGACCAGCTTCGCTTATGGCTTGAGAAACAACATCAAACAAAACATCATTGAACCGAACGTGTACATCGCGAGTAGGCGTTTTTGCAAGAAGATAATAAGGAATTGTTATTTCATTGTTTGGCAAGGTACAGCTTAAAGAAGCTACGCTAGCGCTAGGCTTTTTAGTAACGCCATGTTCACGCAAAGCAGTGACACATTCAGCTGTACTCGAACCTAACGCGGTATGCAGTCCCGTACCGATAATATGAATAGGCTTCATGGATCCTTCCTTACACCTATGATTTATTTTCAGGTAGATCAGCTAAAATCTTTTCAGCTAAAGAATCTACAGTGCGCAACGCTTTTTTTGCATCGGGTCCATTTTCAATTCTAACACCGTACTTTTTTTGAACAGACATTGATATTTGCAATGCATCCAGAGAATCCAAATCCAAATCACCACCACCAATTAACTGCTCATCATCTTTAATCTCTTCTGGCTCAATATCTTTATCACATTCTTCAATGATCATTTTTTTGAGCTCTGCAATTAACTGATTTTTATTCATTTCGAACTTCCAATTTATTTCGATTTTCTTTTTTGTTTCGTTCAAACACTTTATGTGTTCTATATACAACGATTAAGCTTCATTTCGCTTTGCCATCACAAGCGATGCAATCACAATTAAAAATATACCTAGGCCGCCTAGCATTGCCGCTTTTGATAACACGAGAGTTGCGTCTCCATTTCTCAAAAACACATCCAGAAACCCTTCAAGCCCCCAATTCATCGGCGACCATTCACTGATTTTTTGCATCGACATCGGCATAACAAATTTAGGAATCATGATGCCACCTAATGCGGCCAATATAATATTTCCTGCCCCACCCAACATAGTTGCTTGCTCGGTTGTTTTAGTAATCACTGCAATTAAAAAAGCATACCCCAACGCAGCCAAACTCAATGCAAAAGAAATTAAAGCCAACGCAGTAAAAGAGGACCCCATTTCCAGTTGATCGCCTCCCAACATTGGGACAACAAAAATCCCAACAGCAATCATGCAAACCACTTGCAACTGCATCACAATAAAATAGGGGAGCAATTTGCCCAAAATCAAAATCACTGGAGAGACTGGAATTGTTTTCAATCGCTTCAGCGTTCCCAACTGGCGCTCTTTAATGAGTGTATTCGAAAGAGGCACGACCACAAAAAACATAGCAAAAACTAGCCATGCAGGAACATTTTGCTGAACAGACGACGGAGATAATTCCTGACCGCCGCCGTAGGCATAATTTACATCCAACACGACAGCGGCCAACTCTTCTAATGATTCATCACCAAATGTATCATCGTCAAAATCGTCAAGCATTTTTTCTACTTTAACACCGCGCAAAGACTCTCGAAGTGCAGCCACAAATATCATTTCGGTCTGCTTAGATGTTGCCGGAGCTACCAGTAATTCAACACCAATTGTATTTGTTTCTTCATCATCTTCTGGAAGTGTATAAATTTTTATAAGAAAAGCTGCTTTGTCTTTTTGAACATAACCAAGAAGTTCATCGTTACTTTTTAATTCAAAAATATCATCAGCAAACAAGAATTCAAAAACTTCCGTATCGGCTAAATTTTTTAGCAGTGCCCGAGAATCATCATTATCCGCAAGATCACTGACTAGAACCGGTAATTTCACTTGATCTCTTGCCGAAAAATTTTGCTGCATTGCCAGCGACATAATCACAATAAAAACAGCAGGCATCAAAAATAACAATACCAAACCATGAAGATCTCGCACCAACAATAAAATTTCTTTTTTGAAAACAGAAGACAGCTGAATAAATAATTTCATATTCACTAATCTCTCAACTTTTCTTTTGTCAGAGACAAATAAATATCTTCAAGTCGGTCAGCACCATAGCTAAATGCACCGACCTCTAGACCGCATTGATTAAAGCTATCGAAGATTTGTTGCGTAGAATCTAAAACTGAAGAGTTGGCACGATTCGCTGAAGCAGAAAATTCACAGCCAGAAATATGACGAATTGACAATGTTCCAAGCTTTTCAATCTGGGCGACACTCGGAGGAAAAGTAGATGTAACTTTGACTAGCTTGTCATTTTCTCCACCCAAAATATCTGATAATTTTTTCTGTAACAGTAACTTGCCATGATCAATGATAACAATGTCGTCGCAAATAGCCTCGATCTCTTCCATATAATGCGACGTATAAACAATGGTTTTACCTTTCGCCTTCAAATTGTTAATTGCGGACAAAATAAAACGGCGTGATTGAGCATCAATCCCCACAGTCGGCTCGTCAAGATAAAGAATGTCAGGATCACTCAACAAACCAATCGCCAAGTTCAGACGACGCTTGATACCACCAGAATACTGAGATGAGTACTTATCTAAAACATCAGCCAAACCACAAACATCGACAACGTCATTAATGCGAGACTTTTTTTTGTCGCCAGACAAACCGTACAAACCCGAAAAAAAATCGAGATTTTCTTTTCCAGTTAACGAGGGATAAAAGGCATAATCTTGAGGAACAATAGCGGATGAACTTTTAATTTCCTTATTCGTTTTTTTCTCGCCTCCAAACGATAAGCTTCCCCGCTGAATAGGTAATACGCCGACCAGAAGCGATAGCAAAGTGGTCTTACCCGCACCATTTGGCCCCAAAATGCCACAACAAGAACCCGACTCAAACACAATTGACACATCACTTAAAGCCGCTTTAACAGTGCCGTTATAGCGATAACCAATCCTTTCAGCAGACAACTTCACTCCATCTCGATGCATATAAGACATAACTATTGATTTCTACTCGTCACAAAATTAATGCTTCATAAAATGCGGTCGACATAGTACCCGCTCTACTCAGCCAATAACAGCATAAGGCTATTCGCTGATAAGCTCGAATTCCTGCAGCATAATTGCGACCAAGAAACAAAATGCAGTCAACAACCCCAAACATGCGCAAATTAATGGCGCCAAACTCCTCAAACCACCTCAAAAAAACACGACAATAACGGAGAAAAGCTAAAAAAATCAATTATAACAATCAGATACGACTGCAATAAACTAATCCGGAGCATCACATGTAACATATTGACATCTCACATGTAACAAGTTAGATTATTCCACCATGAAACCAAAGTCATCAGCACACTACCAAAGAGAATTTCGAAAGCGTCTTCGCGAACAAGGCCTTATTAAAAAAGAGGTATGGATTCTTCCTGAAAACTCAAAAACGTTAAGCATTATGGAAAAAGAACTTCGAACAGCCCGCGGGGGCCTTACAATAAACAAAGGAGCAAGTATGATTAGCAACGATAAAGCTTGGACGACTGAAACTCTTTACAAAGAACTCCTAGAGTCAGATCTACTCCAAAGCGGGCAGTCTTCCGCCGAACTTATAGACGGCGTAGAACCAGCTTTGCATATAATGATGCACGAGTATGGAGACCTCCCAGTTTTTTTGACAGTTTCTGGTGAGCAGATAATTGCGGAATCTGTTTTATGGCCTGTCACTGCCGTCAATGACGTTGATCGATTTAATAAAGCAATACTGAGAACACATAAGTATTTCCCTCTCTCAACGATAAGCTTAGACACAATTGGAGACGGACAGGATTACTATCACATGTTCGGCGCACTTAGCTCCATATCGACACTTTCAAATGTGATTTTCGAAATCGAAACTTTAGCGAGTAATGTCATACAAGCGACAGAGGCATATAGCGAGTTTCTTAACATAGCAATAGAAGCTTAGGAGAACAAACATGAACGTATGGGCAAAAATGATAACCGCGTTAAAAGGTGGTGTAAATGAAGCTGGTGAAGCTATCGTCGACACACAAGCTTTACGAATTTTAGATCAAGAAGTTCGAGACGCTGGTGAAGAACTAAAACAGTCAAAAGATGGACTGGCCACAATTATGGCTCGACAAAAGCTTTCGGAAGAAAAAGTTAAAAAAATTGAGTCCGCAATCCAAGAACATGAAGGATATGCTGTCAAAGCGTTAGAGGCTGACAATGAGGCTTTAGCCCTAGAGGTCGCCACTAAAATTGCAGATCTTGAAAACCAGTTAGATGATGAGAAAAAATTGCGTGATGGCTTTACTGAAAACGTAAATAAACTGCGCGAGACCATTAGGCAAACTGAATTAACAATAAAGCGACTTAAGCAACAAGTTGACACTGTTAAAGCGACAGAAAATGTTCAGCGGGCACAAGCAGCTGTCGCCGAAAGACATAGCGGAACCAACTCGAAACTGAGAACAGCAATGGATTCACTAGAGCGGCTTAAAGAAAAACAAACTCTAAAAGATGCTCAGATGAAAGTCGCCAATGAACTTTCTGAAGAAAACGTCGATAGTTCTTTAAAAAACAAACTTGAAGAAGCAGGTATAACATCAAGTACGCACAAAGCTAGCGATGTACTAGAAAGAATTAAAAAAAGTCGGGCAGAAAAATAACCTAAAAAAACGGCTGACGAAAAATAACAATTAAAAGGAGCTACACATGTTTGCCATTTTTTTAACGGAAGCGATGGATCCGTTTTATCTAAACATTACATCGTTTCCAACCGTTATTTTTTCCTTTTTCTTAATACTCTGCTTTTTGTATGGATGTTTAGCAGTATTAGGACTAGCAGACATGGATTTTCTAAACTTTGACATCCCTGAAGCCGATTTAGATGTTGATGCAGGAGACTCCCTCTCAAATCTAAATGTGCTAGCAGGATTATTAGTTAGATTAGGCCTTAATGGAATACCAATCCCGGTTCTCGTTTCATTGATGTCCCTAATTGGTTGGTTTATTTGTTATTACGCAGTACATTTTATTTTTCCATTTATTCCTGATGGGGTAATTCAATTCTTAGCAGGGATACCTATCTTTATTGGATCCCTATATCTTTCGGCGATTGTCACATCTCTCATCGTCAAACCATTAAGACCTATTTTTAAATCTGCAAATCAGCAGGTAGAGAGAAACATAGTTGGGCAAATTGCAGTGGTCAGGACAACACGCGTAGACCAGCAATTTGGTGAGGCCACTATTGAAGATGGTGGTGCAGGACTTATTGTCAAAGTTAGGTCTTACGAGGGAGAGGTGTTTAATCGGGGTGATCGGGTAGCACTTCTCGAATATATCGAGAACGAACATGTATATCGTGTCGTTTCAGCGTCGGAATTTGAAAACAAAATATAAACAGAAAGGAGTTCATTATGTCTGAGTATTTACCTAGTTTCATGGGGTTGCTGGTTTTTGTTGGTGGTTTTTTTCTTTTTTTAGTCGTTATGGCTGCCTTATTCAAAGCCTTTTATGTCAAAGTCGAGCAAGGCGTTGCTTTAATTAAAAATGATTTAAGTTCAAGACCAAAAGTATTTTTCACAGGTTCCTGGATCATCCCTGTTATACATAAAAAGGAATTAATGCGAATTTCTCTGATCACAATGGAGGTTGACCGAAGAGGTAAAGATGGGTTGATCTGCCAAGATAATATGAGAGCAGACATCACAGTTGCCTTTTATTTAAGAGTTAATGAAACACCTGAAGATGTTCTCAAAGTTGCAAAATCTTTAGGTGCCAGCCGAGCTTCTGATCGAGACGCAGTCAATGATCTTTTTAATGCAAAATTTTCTGAGGCATTAAAAACAGTTGGCAAGCAAATAGAATTTGTTCAGCTCTTTGAAAACAGACAAGAATTTAGAGATAAAATTATTGAGGTCATCGGCAATGATCTAAATGGTTATGTTCTTGAAGACGTTGCAATCGATTACCTAGAACAAACACCAAAAGTATCATTAGACCCAAGCAATATTTTGGACTCTGAAGGTATTAAAAAGATTACCGAATTAACAGCAACTCAAAATGTTCGTACAAATATACTTGAGAAAGATGAAGAGCTTGCCATCAAAAAGAAGAATGTCGAAACCGTTGAGGCTATGCTCGAACTGGAACGACAACAGAAAGATGCTGAAGCTCGTCAGGCAAGAGAAGTCGCTACAATTCAAGCCAGAGAAGAAGCCGAAACAATTAAAGTGCAGGAAGAAGAACGAAAAAAGGCTGAGTCTACAACGATTTTTGTAGAACAAGATCTTGCTGTACAAACAGAAAACCAAAAAAGAGAAATAGAAGTTGCAGAGCAAAATAGACAGCGTGCAGTTGTCATCGAAATCGAAAAAGTTACTAGAGCCAAGGATCTAGAGATTGTTTCTCGCGAAAGAGAGGTAGAACTACAAAGAATCGAGGCTGAAAAAGCCGTCGAAGTTGAGAAGAAAGAAATCGCAAACGTTATCAGAGAGCGTGTCGCTGTCGACAAAACAGTTGCTATCGAAGAAGAAAAAATCAAAGAGGTACGAGAAGTCTCAGAAGCGGATCGACTGAAACAAGTACAAGTCCTTTCGGCTGAAGCAATCGCCGAAGAAGATAAAGTTAAATTAGTCAAAGCTGCTGAAGCTGAAGAGTTATCGGCTCAGCATAAAGCAGTAGAAATAACGACAATTGCACAAGCTAAATTGGAAGCTACTGCGAAAGAAGCTGATGCAATGAAAAAGCTTTCTGAAGGTGTGCAAGCTGAACGTGCTGCACCAGGGCTTGCTGATGCGAAGGTACAAGAAGCTAAAGCAGATGCACTAGAGAAGGAAGGTGTTGCGGAAGCGCACGTCATACAAGCTAAAGGCGATGCAGAAGCCGCAGCTCACCGCTCAGTTGGAACATCTGAAGCTGATGTTATTGCAGCTAAAGGTAGCTCTGAAGCAAAAGCTAACAAAGAAATTGGCATGTCTGGAGCGGAAGTGACTCGCGAACAATTTAAAGCAGAAGCGGATGGCTTGATGGATAAATTCGAAGCGATGGGTACGATGAGTGACGATGCAAGAGCGCATGAAGAATATCGAATGGGCTTAGAAACTGCACTGAAAGAAGTACTAGCTTCGATTGAAGCAGGAAAAGATATCGCGAAAGAAAACGCAGAAGTCCTTGCGACCGCATTGCAACGAGCGAAGATCGATATCGTCGGCGGTGAAGATCACTTCTTCAATAATTTCGCCAAATCACTTTCTATCGGTAAAGCGATTGATGGGTTAGCGGATAAAAGTAGTACTGTTGCGGCTTTAGTCAACAAAGTGACTCAAACACCTAGCGGTACTTCGTCCGGTACAAAAAGCAAAGAAGCGGCTGATAAAGAATAGCCAATCTCAATAAATACGGAGTGAGGTTATCTACATCTCCTCACCCCACATTTATTCTCTTCATTTGCTGGAAGGACAAAGACAATGACACAACAGGAAAAGTCATCTGACGCCAATAATATAGTGGATAATGCCGTTGAAGAAGGCGGTGCATACGAGATCATAAGTAAACGCTTAATCAAACAAGGTAAGCAACTTAAATCACTGGTCAACGAATTAAATGAAGGACGGCTAGCAGAGTTCGGTAGCTCAGACATGAGCGTCGAAGCACGTGTTCGAGTAAGAACAGAAAACAATTGTATCGCCAGAGACATCGTTCAAGTAGGACCCTACCTGCTCTTTGGTTTTAATGTTTTCATCGGATTAAAAAAAGAAACAAAGATCAATGATGTCTTTGCGCTTTTTACACTTGATCAAAGTGGTGATGATATTGAAATGGAACCCGCTGCGATTCAAAATACTTTTTTATCTGATCAAAGTTTTACTAATGATTTTGAAGAGCTCTATAGATATTACAAACACACTCGCTTAGTCGAACTTACCATCAACCATGGCAAGTTACTCGCAGGTTTTCAAATTGGAGAAAGGCCGGAAGACATTCGCGTCTTTAGGTGGTCGCTGTCGGCTGATGGCTCTGTTGAAAAGTATATCGATAATCGTGGTGAACGCGATATCCAGTTACCACCCTCCTACGATTTTGAATGGCATACATGTAAACGAGACGATATTGTTCATGGTCGTCATGCACACATTAATATTTTAGATACCGTCTTTGTTGAAACTTTGGCGGGCGATCTTACCATAAAAATCGAAAACAACACGGAAGACGGCTTGGGTATTTATAGAGAGCCAGTAGAAGATTCAACTCAATCACTGGATGATGTTGAGGTTCAATACGCGTCTGTCGGCGAATTGATATTACTTAAAATATTGCCTTACAGAGAAGATGTTTGGCGCCATCTAATTTACAACCCATTTACAAAAGATATATTACGCATCGATGCTATCGGTCAATCCTGTATTCAACTACCAGAAGATCACGGAATTATCTTTCCTGATGGATACTACCTACAAACTGGCGAACATAAAACGTTTGAAACAAATACGGTTGGACTCCGCTTTAAACGAGCGATCCGCTCACCCAATGGCGAAGATGTACTTTATGTTTTTTATGAGCCAGTCGATGGTGTTGTCGCCCTACTCGCCTACAACCTTATAAATAAATCCTTACAAAATCCAATTCTAGGGCATGGTTATGCCCTATCTGACGAAGGAAACATTGTTATATTTTCCGCAGAGAATGAGCCGACACGAGTTCATCCAATGCAACTTTGGCAGACGCCTTATGTAAGCGATGAATTTGCAAGCAAGGCGCCTAGCAGCCAAACATTTTTTGGGCGTATTGGTAACGCAGAGTTAGTGCGTGGTGTGTCGGATATTTTTAGTATTTGTCGAGCGATAGATAATCAATCCGTTTCTGTTCGATTGTATGAAGAATTAAGCCAAAGCCCGCAAAAATTATTTGATGCCTATTATTGGCTAGAAGAAAAAGAAGCTTCGCCTATAAGCGACTCGCTGAAAAGCATTGCGGTGACTGCAGAACTCGTAATCGATGAATTTGAAAAAGTCGAAAGCATCAAACAACAATCTGCAAAAACGATGGCAGAAACCGAGGATGAACAAGACGCTATTATTCGAGCAATACGTATCAGCAATGACGAGACGGCTGAAGAATACGTTGATACTCTCAGCCGAATTAGACGGCAACGAGGTCACCTTACGACAATAAAAGATTATCGTTACATTAATTTAAATCGCATTAAGCAATTAGAAGAACAATTAATTAAAGAGGAAGAAGAGCTAAGCCAAAAGACTGTGATTTTTTTATCCTCAGAAAATGCACTTGATCCATACTTAGAAAAAATTAATTTATTAAATAACGATGTAGAGGCAAGTCACTCCAATGCAGAATTGCTCCCTTTAATTGAGGCGATTGAGTCTTCAGCTGCCGGACTAGACCTTTTATCTGAATTAATGAGCACACTAAAAGTCGATGATGCAACTGTTCGTACCCGCATCATCGATTCTATATCTCATGTGTATTCAAAATTAAATCAAAGTAAAGCCGAAGCTAAAATAAAGCAAAAAAGTTTAGGATCAGAAGAAGCGATTGCGCAATTTGGTGCACAATTTAAATTATTCTCACAAACAATTACAAACGCCCTCGGCCTATCTACAACCCCTGACCGTTGTGATGAACAGTTATCTCGATTATTAATTCAACTAGAAGAGTTAGAAAGCCAATTTAGTGATTTCGATCAATTTCTTTCAGACATCATGGATAAACGTGAGGAGATATATGAATCGTTCGAATCTCACAAACAGCAACTTCTAGATGAACAACAACGTAAAGCGCAAAATGTGGAAGATGCCGCTAGTCGAATAGTAAAAAGTATTGAAAAAAGATCTCTTAAATTCACTGATCCTGACACACTCAACACTTACTTTGCCTCTGACGCTCTGGTTTTAAAAGTACGAGACCTCGTTGAACAATTACGAGAATTAAACAGCTCAGTCAAAGCTGACGATATAGAGTCGCAGTTTAAAGCCGCAAAAGAGCAGGCACTTCGTGCACTGCGTGATAAAACAGATATCTTTGAGGACGGTGGTAACGTCATTAAACTGGGGCCTAATCATAAATTTTCTGTGAATACCCAAGAGCTCGATTTAACATTAATACCAAGAAATGGAAAACTAAGTGCCCACTTAACCGGAACAGATTTTTTTGAAGTTATCGATAATGACGAGCTTAATAAATTGCAGCCATACTGGAATCTTTCGTTAGAGTCTGAAACTGAAAATGTTTACCGCTCGGAATATTTAGCTTTTTCAATTCTACAGGCGGCACAAAATCATCAACATGGATTAAACGCTGATATCCTCAAGCATGCGCTATTAGATAGTACCGAGCTTAATAACATAGCTAAAGACTTTGCGACTCCAAGATATAAAGAAGGCTATGAAAAAGGTATTCATGATCATGATTCAGTCCTTATTTTACAAAAATTAATTCCGGCACTGGATAGTGCAGACCTCTTGTATTTCAACCCCATGAGCCGCGCTATCGCCCAAATATTCTGGGCTAATATTAAAAAAGAATTTCATCAAAGCCATACCCCAAAAGAAGCTAATAAAAATATTTTATCCTATAAAACTTGGCCCACTCGCGCTGAATCAGCTGGACAGATGGAATCTGTTTTTGCCAGCGCAGATGCAAAGCAGTTACTAGCAAAAGAGATTGAGCAAGCAATTTCTTCATTCATTTCATCAAATCCAATTACTGTATCTGCACTTGAGATTCGCTCAGCATCAGAATACTTAGTTGCCGAACTCAGTAGAGATCGCACTGAGTTCATTGTTAGTAAATACGCTGTTCGATTAACCGAAGAACTTCGACAATCAATGGACGATCAAACATGGAAGAGGTATCAACGATCACTTGAGGAAATGATTGGTTGGCCCGCTGAGCGCTGGAAGCTCACCTCAGCTTGGCTCAATGCCTTGGTAGAAGAGAAAAACTTATCCAAGTTAAAACGCTATATCCCTGAGGCAATTGCGCTCATTAATAGCGAAGAGCGATTAGACCGGAGAAACACAGAAGTAGATTTAGAGCTAACGGTCGAGGGATTAATGGGGGATCATCCATTAATAACGAATCGACAATTATCTTTCGCTCTTGATGCATTTTTATTGAAACTGAACAAGCATAAATTTGAAGTCATACCCGCGTACAAAAGATATTTAAACTTACGTCATGAAATAACTCAAAAAGAAAAACAACAATTAAAACTTGAATCTTTTAAAGCAAGACCTCTGAGTTCATTTGTACGTAATCAGTTAATTAATGACTCCTATTTACCGATTATTGGCGACAACCTTGCAAAACAAATGGGGACTCTTGGCGAAAACAAAAGAACAGATCTCATGGGTCTGCTAATGATGATATCCCCGCCGGGGTACGGTAAAACCACACTTATGGAATATGTCGCAAGTCGTTTGGGTTTGATTTTTATGAAAATCAATTGCCCGTCGCTTGGACACGATGTGTTATCACTCGATCCAGAGCAAGCACCAAACGCAACGGCACGGCAAGAGCTTGAAAAATTAAACCTTGCTTTAGAGATGGGTAATAACGTCATGCTATATCTAGATGACATACAACATACTCACCCAGAGTTTTTGCAAAAGTTTATTTCTCTTTGTGATGGCACGCGTCGAATAGAAGGCGTCTGGAAAGGAGAAACAAAAACCTATGACATGAGGGGTAGGAAATTCTGCGTCGTCATGGCGGGTAATCCATACACCGAATCAGGTGAGCTATTTAAAATACCTGACATGCTCGCAAACCGAGCAGATATTTATAACCTCGGTGATGTACTTGGAGGAATGGATGAGCAATTCGCTCTCAGTTATATTGAGAACGCACTAACTTCTAACAAAGTCTTAGCCCCGCTCGCCACTCGAAGCATGGATGATTTTTATAAACTAGTAAAAATTGCCAAAGGCAATAATATTCCCACAACTGATTTACAGCACCAATATAGTGGTGCTGAGCTCAATGAAATCACAACAGTTCTCAAAAAACTATTTGTCATACAAGACGTTATTTTAAAGATTAATCGTCAATACATTGCGTCAGCAGCACAAAACGATAAGTACAGGACTGAGCCTACATTCAAGCTACAAGGTAGTTATCGAAATATGAATAAAATGGCTGAGAAAGTTAATGCTGTAATGAATGATAGTGAAATGCAGCAGATGATTAACGATCACTATCTAGGAGAGGCGCAATTATTGACAACGGGAACCGAAGATAACCTGTTAAAGCTTTCTGAACTTAGAGGGACAATGACAAAAGAGCAAACCATTCGCTGGGAGCAAATCAAAAAAGATTTCATCCGAAACAAATCTATTGGAGGCGATGATCAAAACACAGGAACTAGAGTTGTTTCGCAATTAGTTGATCTTGTTGATGGCATTAAGTTATTAAATGCAAGTGTTGAAAAAACAGTAGCTTCTAGCACTAGAAAATCTAACGACATTGAAAAAGCCAATCAAGAGCTAGTAATCACAGAACAAACACTCAATTCAATAAACAAAATATTACAAAGTAATCAAAGTAAGGTCGAAGTGATCAATCAGCCAGTACCGGGAATTGATAAGCTATTAAAAGCACTAGCAGAAACGATGGAAAACAGTATTTTTCCTTTAATTCGCACAATGGATAAAAAATTCGAAATTGATTTGCGTACTCACGATAAAATGCAGGATGTCTCTGAGCAATTACATGAGCTTAGACTGAATAACAAAAAAAATTCTAACAAGACTAGATCTACGAAACCAACTGCACGAAAAAAAAGTCTCAAAACACCAAAAGAATCTTAAACATTTAAGAGAAATAAAATGAACTGTCCTAAATGTAATGAGCCAACATTAAAAGCAACCGAACTAGAAACTGGGTTAGTCGCTGCAGAATGCTCAAGCTGTCATGGTAATTTAATTTCACTTTTTAGCTTCAGGTTTTGGTCGTCCAATTTAGACCTTAAAACTTCCCCTCACATTAATAATTTACCGATAGAGAGCGATGATTCTAACAAAGTCATTATTTGCTCTAAATGTAGCCGTATTATGCTTAAATATCGAATCGGCCTGGATCAAAAAAACAAATTAGATCTTTGTTCCAATTGTGATGATGTCTGGTTAGACAAAGGAGAGTGGAGGTTACTCAAAAATCTAGGAATACACACTCAGCTTGCTCAGATCACAACAGAGGTTTGGCAAAAGGGCTTAAGAAAACAGCGTCAATGGAATATAGAAAAATCACGATATGAAAAAATTCTAGGAGAAAAAGACTTTTCTAAAGTCGAAGAATTTTATATATGGTTAGAAAAACATCCCGAAAAACAACACATAAAACAATTTATACTTCTTAAAACACACTAAGGAAATCACTATGAGCGAAAACACAGACTACCTAGAAATGACATTTCGATCAATAAATTGCTTTTCTGATGACGGAAAGTTAAATGTAAACGAACTCGACATGCTTTTAGGTATAGCCTTAAGAGATGGCGTTGTAGATGACAATGAAAAGAGAGTTATCGCAAACATTATTTCTAAATTAACGCCAAAAGATCTCAATCAAGAATTAACAAATCGAGTTGAAGAGATCAAACAACTACTTAGCATTTAGCAGAAGCTCTCACATTAGTCTTCTCAAATATTAATGACTAATCATCCAAGGTCTTGCTGTAGGGAACATCTTATTTCCCTCTGCTGTATACATCAGCTTTGATGGTTTCTTTTTGTGTTCACATCCGCAACCATGTTTGAGTTTTTCAGCATTTTCTGCACGAGTATCAGCTGTTGAATGTTGAGGTTCATGCTTAGCTACTTCATTTCGCTCAATGGCATCTTTTTTCTCAGGTGCCATTTTCATAACATTTGGTGCAAACATGATGACTCTCGCCGATAGTTTTTTGCAACTCGGACATTCAGCAGGCTTTGAATGATCAGCAATCGAGGCCAACTCATGAAATATGCCGTGATCACTACATTTATAATCATACACTGGCATTACAATTCTCCATTCGTTTTATAAATTCGATTATTAAAATTATAGAAACGTGAAACATAATCTCGGGGGAAATTTAATGAATCACGCTCCCATAATATTCTATTGCTCAGTAGTAAAGATTTAAGCTCGAAACTTTAAAACTGATTTATTGTGTTCTCTACTTAAGATCCGGAGCCAAAGGAACTTCAACACTTCCGTCTAAGTATTTTGTTGGACCATCAGCGTTCGGTTTAACATCAAACTCAAATATATCTGTTGGCAACCAAAGCGTTGCACAAGAGTTAGGGACGTCAACAACACCACTAATGTGTCCTTGGACAGGTGCGGTTCCTAGTAGCGAGTATGCTTGCGCTCCGGAATAGCCAAATTTTTTCAGGTATTCAATCGCATTCAAACATGCTTGCCGATACGCAACATTAACATCAAGATAATGTTGCTTACCTTGTTCATCAACTGAGATACCTTCAAAAATTAAATAGTCATCGTAACGTGGTGTGATAGGACTTGGCTTAAAGATTGGATTTTTAATGGCGTATTTCGACATACCATCTTTAATCAATTCAACACGAAGGTGAATCCAACCTGCCATTTCGATTGCACCACAGAATGTAATTTCTCCATCACCTTGGCTGAAATGCAAATCACCTACGGATAGGCCCCCGCCTTCCACATAAACTGGGAAATATACTTTAGAACCACGTGACAAATCTTTAATATCACAGTTACCGCCGTGCTCTCTTGGTGGAACTGTTCTAGCGCCTTCTGCTGCGGCTTCTTTTTTTGCATCACCTTTCATTCTTCCCATATGTGCCGTAGACGCATCAGGTAGATTCGCTAAACCCGGTACACGATCAGGTTCAGTATCAAACAATTCTTTTTCTCTTTTATTCCACTCTTCCAACATTTCTTTTGAGGGTAAGCAACCAATCAATCCCGGATGTATTAATCCAGCAAATTCAACACCAGGAACATGACGAGATTTAGTAAACATGCCGTTAAAATCCCAAATTGTTTTTTGTGCTTCTGGAAAATGTTCAGTCAGAAAACCGCCACCATTTTGTTTTGAGAAAAAGCCGTTAAATCCCCACTCACTTTCTTTAAAAGTACCAATATCCAGGATGTCAACGACGAGAAGGTCTCCAGGTTCGGCGCCTTCAACACCTACAGGTCCGGATAAGAAATGTACTTGCGACAAATCCACATCCCTTACATCGGATGCATCATCATTATCTTTTATTTGTCCGCCAGTCCAATCCATACATTCAATAATAAAATCATCACCCGGCTTAACCGTAGAAACCATCGGGATATCCGGATGCCACCTATTGTGAATATTGTCGTGTTCGTAGGCTGATTTTTTTAGGTCAATTTTAATAATTGTTTCTGCCATAGTGATTTCTCCAATAAAGATGTAATAAAGTTAAACGGACAAATATGATGAAACTTTTTTCTCGTCGACATTTTCTCGAGCTTCATCGTGAACAATTTTGCCTTTTTCAATAACGATAATTCGATCTGCGATATCCAAAGCAAAACTAAGCACCTGTTCTGAAACAATAATCGACAGGTCTCTTTGATCACGAATTTCTTTCAGTGTTTTAGCCATCTCTTTAATAATTGATGGCTGAATCCCCTCAGTTGGCTCATCCAACAAAAGCACTTTTGGATCACTAGCTAATGCTCTTGCTATTGCCAGCTGTTGTTGTTGGCCACCCGATAAATTACCCCCTCTTCTATTTCTCATTTCTAATAACACTGGAAATAAGCTGTAAAGGTCCTCTGGGACTTTTTTCGCTTTGGTAGTGGTTAAACCCGTTTCAATATTTTCTTTCACTGTCATAGTTGAAAAAATCATTCTTCCCTGAGGAACAAAACCCACACCCGCTGCAACTCGCTGATGACTTTTTAATCCGGCTAATTCTTTATCTTCTAATTTAACGCTACCCTGCTTCGATGGAATCATGCCAATTAACGATTTCATCAACGTTGTTTTACCCATCCCATTGCGCCCTAAAATTGCAATTATTTCTTTAGGCCTTAGCGTTAGATTCATATTATTTATCACTTCACTTTGACCATAAGCGACATGATAATCGGCTAGCTCTAACATAATTGTGTTTCCTTTTTCATAACGTCGAATCTTATTAAACGATCGCTGAATATTGTCACTACAGTTATATATTGATTTTTTCTGCTATCAGTGTCCCAAATAAACTTCAATTACTTTTGGATCATTCTTTACACGCTCCATAGAACCTTCGGATAATAATTTCCCTTGATGCAATACGGTGACCCTATCAGCAATATCTTCAACAAATTGCATGTCATGCTCTACTACGAGCACAGATCGATCTTTTGTTATGCGCTGTAAAAGCTCTGCCGTTTTTTTTCTTTCTGAAACAGACATACCTGCAACTGGTTCATCCAACATCAGTAATTCTGGATCCTGGATAAGTAACATGCCTATTTCTAACCATTGTTTTTGGCCATGGCTTAATAATGCAGCCTGAGAATCAAGCTGGTCATTAAGAAATATCATCTCTGCTATTTCATGTATCTTATTGACAACTTCCGAGTCTCTTTTAAAACCAAGCGCCCCCCATACACTTCTTCCTCGAGGGAATGAGATTTCTAAATTTTCGAACACCGAAAGATCTTCATATATCGATGGGTTTTGAAACTTTCTTCCAACACCTGAATGTACGATTTCATGTTCTTTTAATTTTGTTAACTCTTTACCTTTAAACTTTATTGAACCCTCTGTCGCTTTAGTTCTACCACAAATCAAATCTAATACTGTCGTCTTACCTGCACCGTTAGGACCAATAATGACTCTGATTTCTTGCTCTTCAACATAAAAAGACAAGTCATTAACTGCTTTGAAACCGTCAAAGGAAACAGTTAGGCCCTCAATGCTTAATACAAAATCTTTGGTATTTTTATTTTCTGACACTTTTTGTGCTGGGGCTGCTGACATAGAATCACCTATCAATTAATTTTTTACTTTTAACAATGCTCATCTCATCAATGTAGCTATAACGAATATTGATAAATCATTAAAATCAACACTCGGCTTCTTTAGGAGAAGATGTTTTTCCTCCAAATATTTTTGGTAACCGATGAGAGTGTTTTTTTATCCAAGGCTGTACATGAGACTGGTAAACCCCTGCTAATCCATCAGGAAATGCCATCACAACGCCTATGAATAGAGCACCCATTGCAAACAACCAAAGTTCTGGGAATGATTCTGAGAAAGTGGTTTTTGCATAGTTCACAATTAATGTGCCATACACTGCACCCAGCAAAGACAACCGTCCACCGACCGCGCAAAAGATAACCATCTCAATAGACGGTACGATTCCTACAAATGATGGAGACATAAAACCCACTTGCAAAGTGAACATAGCTCCGCCAATCGCAGAAAAAACACCTGCAATACAAAAAATAAATATTTTAAAATTGGCAACATCATATCCAGAAAAGCGCACTCGATCTTCTTGCTCTCTCATTGCGACTAGCAATCTTCCTAACTTACTTTTTCGAATAAACTGTGCCGCAAAAAGACAGGCAAATAAAAGTACGCCGTTAATAAAATATAAAATATATTTTGCTGAATCGAGGCGAATATCCCAGCCGTGCAATGTTCTTAAATCTGTGATTCCATTAACACCGCCGGTGTATCCTTGCTGCCCAATAATCAGAATAGTAAGAACCGCTGCTATCGCTTGAGTGATAATGGCAAAATATACTCCACCCACTCTTCGCTTAAACATCGCAACTCCGATGATGTAAGCAAAAACCGCAGGAACTAAAACCACAGCAATTAATGTAAATGTAAAGCTGTGGAATGGTTCCCAAAAAAATGGTAACTCAGTGAGTTGATTCCAATCCATGAAATCAGGAATACCAGGAGTCGATTGTATTTTTGTATTTTCAGGGCTTGACGCTTCTAATTTTAGGAACATCGCCATGCAGTAACCACCTAAACCAAAAAACACACCTTGACCTAAACTTAAGATACCTCCTAAGCCCCAACAAAGTGTTAAACCCAAAGCAACAAATGCATAAGTGAGGTATTTACCCAATAGATTCAAACGAAAAATATCTAGAAATAAAGGCATAACAATAAAAATAATCGCCGCTAATATTGCAAAGCTCCAGAGATCATTTTTTGGCATTAAAGCGCGCATATCTGTAAATGACATAGTGATCTCCTAACGTCTCATTTTCAAAGTAAACAAACCTTGTGGGCGTAACATCAGTATTCCCACCACTATTAGCAAAGTTAAAACTTTTGCCATTGAACCGCTTAAGAAAAATTCCATCGTTGATTGTGCCTGCGAAATTGTAAATGCTGATGCGACAGTACCAATCAAACTAGAAGCTCCACCGAAGACAACAACAAGAAATGTATCCACGATATAAAGTTGTCCCGCTGTTGGTCCTGTTGAGCCAATCATTGTGAATGCTGATCCTGCTATCCCCGCAATGCCGCAACCGATAGCAAATGTGAACCTATCAACAAGTTCAGTATTAATGCCTACCGCTCCAGCCATTTGTCTATTCTGTACAACTGCTCGCGTTTGTTTACCGAGCCGAGATTTTTGCATCATCAAATAAACACATAGAGTAATAAAAATAGTTAGGATCATTACAAAAATGCCATTAATAGGAATATCTATCGTGTCCGTCATTGCATAGGAGCCCATCATCCAGTCAGGAATTGAAACGCCAACTTCTCTTGCACCAAAAACACTTCGGTAAGTTTGCTGTAAAATTAAACTAAGACCCCATGTCGCTAACAGAGTATCAAGTGGTCTTTTATACAAGTGTCGAATCATAGCCCACTCGACAAAGGCTCCAAGTGCCGCTGTAATTAAGAACGCAAGAAACATCGCGACAAAAAAGTAGCCGTCAAAAAGTGAAGGAAAATAATTAGAAAATAGATTGGAGGTGAAATAGGTTGTATATGCTCCCAAAATCATAAATTCGCCATGGGCCATATTAATAACACCCATCTGCCCAAAAATTATTGCTAAACCTAACGCCATTAACACAAACACTGAAAATAATGTGAGACCAGCAAAGCCCTGCATCGCAAATATTGAAGTGAGTTCTGACATCGTGTATTCATCGAACATTTTCTACACCCCATGCTTCATTACGTATTGTTTCAATTGATATTTCTTTAGTCATTGCTGTTTCATTTAACAGCTCGTAGTTTTTTATTTTTAAATATTTTCTATTATTTAAATAAATGAAGGAGAGCAAAAGATGATCCGACGTCTCTTTTGCTCTCAACATATTGCTGCTTATTGATAACCTTTCGGGAATGGATCAGGCTCTACCAACTCATCAGTTTCATAAACCAACTCGTACTGTCCATCTTTTTTCGCATGACCAATCCGTGTTTTTGACCATAGGTGATGATTGTCATGTATTTTTACATAGCCTTCTGGTGCAGTTTTCAACTCAATTCCTGGAGACGCAGCTCGAACTTTATCAATATCAAATGACCCTGCTTTTTCAACTGCCGCTTTCCACAACCAAGGTCCAAGATATGCAGCTTGAGTTACATCACCTATAACGATGTCGTCTCCCCATCGTGCTTTAAATGCTTTCACAAAAGCTTCGTTATTCGGGTTATCTAAGCTTTGAAAATATTTCATTGCGGCATAAGCTCCCACAATATTTTCACCACCAATACCTAATATTTCATCTTCTGTTACTGAAATAGTAAGCACTGTTGGTTTTTCTTTTGTCATATCGATACCAGCTGCTTTTAATTGCTTGTAAAAAGCAACATTAGATCCGCCAACAACAATTGCATAAAGTACATCTGGTTTTTTTAATTTAATTTTGTTTATTACAGAATTAAATTGTGTATGACCCAATGGATAATATTCCTCACCAACTACTTTCAAACCTAACTTCTCGATATGTTTTCGAGCAATTTTGTTAGATGTTCTTGGCCAGATATAATCCGATCCCAGTAGGAAGAATTTTTTTGCGCCTTTATTTTTTACAACCCAATCAATACCAGCAATAATTTGTTGTGTTGCTTCTTGCCCTGTGTAAATGACATTAGGCGACTGCTCTAAGCCTTCATAAAAAGTCGGGTAATAAAGCATTCCATTGTATTGCTCAAAAATAGGAAGTACTGCTTTTCGAGAAGCCGACGTCCAACACCCGAAGACTGCTGCAACTTTATCGTTAACTAATAATTTTTTAGATTTTTCCGCGAACGTGGGCCAATCACTTGCGCCATCTTCTTGGATGTATTCAATCTGGCGACCGAGAACACCGCCCATTGCATTGATTTGTTCGATGGCTAATTTTTCGGCTTGAACTGATCCTGTTTCACTTATAGCCATTGTTCCTGTGACAGAATGAAGAATCCCGACGGTCACTTTGTCATCGGTAACCGCCAATCCTGTTGTATTAACCTCTGCAAAAACAGATGACATTCCACTCGTAATAACAGCGACTGCCGGGATCAATAGCATTTTCTTTACCATTGATTTGATGAATAAGCGTCGTTCTAATCCGAGCTTCGAATGTGCCTGAACGTGTCTCATGATGAACCTCTCTTAATATATCTAATTAAAAAATGAATATAGTGAATTCGGGTTGGGTATATGGAGAACTTTAAATTTTCGATTAAAGATTGTGTCGAGGGAGAGAATGATGGATTTAACAGAAGAGCGAAATTGGCAGACTGCACTACTCACCTACGTCATTTGACGCATATCGTTCAACGTGATTTGGCGATAGTGTTTGTACTTTTATTAGAAGGATGTTTTTTAAGTCACCCTTTTTAATCTTTCATAAGACTAAAGAGCTATAAGAATTTTTTAGGTATAGGTCTTGCACCAGTATTGATTACGAATCTCTTATGTTCTTGCATACGGGAAGCAGATGTCATGTTAACGCAAATAAGACAACAGACTTTTACTCTTACTTTTAGGTTGGTTTGGCCCTCAAATAGAAGACACGAGACACATTAGATGGCCGAACAAACTATTTTTAAAACTCGAAGAAGCTATAACCGCTGGGTCGCCAACCAAACGTTAGAAGATTACGCGTTACGCTTTACAGCGAAAAAAGCTCGGCGCTGGTCTATAAGCCGGGTAGCCAACACTGCTCTGGGTGCGATTTCATTTCTTGCTTTAGAAGCCATTGGCGGAACAATCACCCTTCACTACGGTTTCGATAATTCATTAATCGCAATTCTACTCGTATCCACCGTCATATTTTTAACTGGAATACCTATCTGCTACTACGCCGCAAAATACGGCGTGGATATCGATTTACTAAGCCGTGGTGCGGGTTTCGGGTACATCGGCTCTACGATCACGTCCCTCATCTACGCCTCTTTTACTTTTATATTTTTTGCACTTGAAGCGGCCATTATGGCGTCGGCATTAGAGTTGCTATTTAACATTCCAAAAAGTATTGGCTATCTTTTGTGTTCTTTAATCGTAATCCCCCTTGTTACACATGGAATTACATTAATCAGCCGCTTTCAACTATGGAGCCAACCACTTTGGCTCGTCTTACAACTACTCCCTTTCGTATTTATCTTGTGGCAAGAATGGTCCATCGTTGCTGACTGGTCACAACATACTGCCCTCAATCAAAATCCTAGCGGTGATAATAATTTTAATATTGTCTTTTTTGGTGCAGCGTCCGGTGTTTTATTTTCATTAATGGCCCAAATTGGGGAGCAAGTCGATTTTTTAAGGTTTCTTCCTGAGCCCCAAAAAGGTCAACGAGGTAAATGGTGGGCTGCTTTAATTTGTGCTGGACCGGGTTGGATTATCGTAGGGGCTTTAAAAATTATTGCAGGTTCTTTTCTTGCTGTGTTGGCACTCAATCATGGCGTTCCCGCCGACCTTGCTAGCGACCCGACTAATATGTATTTGATTGCTTTTAGTTATCTCAAACAATCACCCAATTTCACCCTAGCTTTGACAGGTATTTTTGTCATCGTCTGCCAATTAAAAATTAATGTGACCAACGCCTATGCAGGATCAATTGCTTGGTCAAACTTCTTTTCTCGATTGACCCATAGCCATCCTGGCCGAGTTGTTTGGCTTGTCTTTAACGTGATGATTGCTTTATTGTTAATGGAGCTAGGCGTTTATAACGCACTAGAACGTATACTCGGTATTTATTCGAATGTTGCTGTCGCCTGGGTCGGCGCACTCGTGGCTGATTTGGTCATCAATAAACCTCTAGGATTAAGCCCTAACTATATCGAATTTAAACGTGCCCACTTATACGACATTAACCCTGTTGGTGTTGGTGCGATGTTGATTGCATCGACGGTAGGTATTCTATGTTACTCAAAAAGCCTTGGTGAACTCGCCCATGCTCTTTCACCGTATATTGCATTAATGACGGCTTTTATTACCTCGCCGTTAATCGCAATTATCACGAAAGGGAAATATTACATTGCACGGCCGAATCTTATTTCAACATTTAATTCAGACAGCGCTACCTGTACCGTCTGCCAAAATGATTTCGAAATAGAAGACATGACAACCTGCCCTGCTTATGGAGGGCCGATTTGTTCGCTTTGTTGTTCCCTAGATTCAAGTTGCAATGATCAATGCAAAGAGGGCGCAAAATTTTCTGATCAAATTACAAATTTTGTTTCTTCTATACTTCCACAACAACTTGTTGAGCTCATGAATCCAAGGCTATTGCAGTTTTCTGGTTTACTGACGCTGATTATTTTTATTGTTGCCGTTTTATTTTGGATGGTTTTTTTACAAATTCCGTCAACAGACATTGTATTAAAAGAAATTGTTGCCGGCACCCTAACTCAAATATTTTTCTTGTTGATTATCATTGTCGGAGTATTAACTTGGCTGTTTGTTTTAGCGAATGAAAGCAGGCAAATGGCTCTTGAAGATTCTATTCGTCAAACATCGTTATTATCAAAAGAAATACTCGCTCATGAAAAAACTGATCACGAATTACAGAACGCTAAAGAAATAGCAGAGTCAGCAAATTTAGCAAAAAGTCGATACTTAACGGGGATTAGTCATGAACTCAGAAGTCCTTTAAATTCAATTTTAGGTTATGCCCAATTATTAAATCATGACATTGACTTAACCAGCGAACAAATGAATCGTGTAAATATCATTCGACGTAGCGGAGAACATCTGGCTGATCTGATAGAAGGTCTCCTCGACATTTCTCGAATCGAAGCGGGTCGATTAGAATTACATAGAGACAAAGTTTTCATCCGGGATTTACTCGATGACCTTATTGAAATGTTTCAGCTTCAAGCTGATGCAAAAGGCATTCAATTTGAATATATCCTCACCAGCTACTTGCCCAACAAGGTAATCGCTGACGAAAAACATCTACGGCAAATTTTAATTAACCTATTATCAAACGCGGTTAAATTTACACGCTCAGGTAAAGTTTCTCTTGCCGTTAATTATCGAAGCCAAGTCGCTGAATTTACAATTACAGATACAGGTGTTGGGATTGAGGAGCATGAACAGGAATTAATATTCAAACCTTTCGAGCGAATACGTAAACCTGGAGAAAGCCAAATTCCAGGCACTGGCTTAGGGCTTACAATAACAAAATTGCTCACAGAAATTATGGGCGGCGAGCTAACTCTTACCAGCCTCCCAGGGATTGGCAGCACATTTAAAGTGACGTTAATGCTCTCTAGCGTTCACGAAGAAGTAAAACAAGAAACAGAAGTTAAAAAAATTATATCTTATAAGGGAACACCTAAAAGTATCTTGGTGGTCGATGATGACCCAGCACATAGAGGTTTAATCAATGCGATCTTAACACCTCTCAGATTCGTTGTGCATGAAGCCTCTGATGGTGAAGCTTGTCTTAAATTAATCAATTCAAGTCGTATCGATTTATTATTCTTAGATATTTCCATGCCGGGGATTACTGGTATAGAGCTCGCCAAACAACTGCAAGATCAACAATTTAAAGCACCTATTATTATTGTCTCCGCAGATGCCACTGAAGATCATAACAAGATAAAAAACATAGGAAAACGTAAGATTTATGAAGATTATTTAATTAAACCGATTAGAGATACATTATTATTAAATGCCATCTCAAGTGCGCTAGACCTAGAATGGTGTTACGACACGGATACAATTGATAAAGCTACCACTGAGAAACCAAGCAGGCCTGAACAAATTGAATCCAAAATTTACTATCTTTCTGAGGAAGACCGTCGTGAACTTATCAGCATGGCAGAACTAGGCTTTGCCGATGGAGTATCAAAGATTCTAAAACGCATTAGCAAAAAAAATGGTGCCAATAATTACATCAATAAAATGAATCAATATTTAGATCGCTTTCAGTTTTCTGAAATAATAAAGGTAACTAAAGAGAACATACACGATGATTGATAACAACAATCACGGAATTGTTTTAATTGCCGATGACTCACCAGATTCTTTGGGAATATTAAACACAGCCTTAACGAAAGCAGGTTTTACTGTCTTAATTGCGATGGATGGCGTGCAAGCTTTATCAATTGCAGGAAAAATGATCCCGGACATTATTCTCCTTGATGCAATAATGCCTAATCTAAATGGTTTTGAAACCTGTAAAAAAATTAAAAAGAATTCAGAGCTGTCTGATATCCCAGTCATATTCATGACCGGTCTAAGTGACACAGAACATGTTGTAGAAGGACTCGAGTCTGGTGGAGTAGATTACATCAACAAGCCAATCCAACTAGATGAATTATTTGCCAGAATTCGCGTACACCTGAGCAACTCTAGAATAACAAGAGGCGCTCGCAGCGCATTAAATGAAATTGGACAATTAACCTTTTCATCCGACATTAACGGACAAATATTATGGTCCACTGAAGCTGCTAAAAAACTATTAAACTCTTCATCAATTACAGAAAAAATATCAAATCAACTAAGAAAGTGGTTAGAAAGAAATCCAATTAAAAATAGTCATTTAACACTCAAAGACGATCCGCAAAATACTCAAATACGCTATCTTAGACAAACTGCGCCAGGAGAGTTTTTATTGAGATTAGTTGAAGATAACGAAGAGAAAAATAGAGAAAAACTACAAAAAGAATTTAACGTAACGCGAAGAGAAGCAGAGGTTTTAATTTGGTTATCAAAAGGAAAATCCAATCAAGACATCGCACAAATTCTATCGCTAAGCCCAAGAACCGTGAATAAACATTTGGAGCAAGTATATAAGAAATTAGGCGTTGAGAACCGGACTTCAGCTGCGTCGGCATCACTACAGCTTCTAAATCATTAATGTGTATCAAACTCTCCCGCTCTCCTCAGCCTCAGCAGAACCTATAAATCCATCACACATAAAAAAACCCCGTGCAGATTTATCTACACGGGGTTTTTGGTATTAAAGCCTGACGATGTCCTACTCTCACATGGGGAAACCCCACACTACCATCGGCGCTAAGTCGTTTCACTTCTGAGTTCGAGATGGGATCAGGTGGTTCCAACTCGCTATGGTCGTCAGGCAAACTGGTTTGCTCTAGCAATCGCTAGTATCAGTACTTTCGTATCTGATAGAGACTTTTCAATCTCAACACAAATTTGGCAATGATTTAAGTTGTTCTACTGTTTCTCAATGGCAATGTCATTCAAGCACACTGTCCGTCACAATCGTCATACAATCATCTCAATTATATGGTCAAGCCTCACGGGCAATTAGTACTGGTTAGCTCAACGCCTCACAACGCTTCCACACCCAGCCTATCAACGTGGTAGTCTTCCACGGCCCTTCAGGGGATTAAATCCCAGGGAGAACTTATCTTGAAGGAGGCTTCCCGCTTAGATGCTTTCAGCGGTTATCCCGTCCGAACGTAGCTACCCGGCAATGCATCTGGCGATACAACCGGAACACCAGAGGTTCGTTCACTCCGGTCCTCTCGTACTAGGAGCAACTCTTCTCAATTCTCCAACGCCCACGGCAGATAGGGACCGAACTGTCTCACGACGTTCTAAACCCAGCTCGCGTACCACTTTAAATGGCGAACAGCCATACCCTTGGGACCGGCTTCAGCCCCAGGATGTGATGAGCCGACATCGAGGTGCCAAACACCGCCGTCGATGTGAACTCTTGGGCGGTATCAGCCTGTTATCCCCGGAGTACCTTTTATCCGTTGAGCGATGGCCCTTCCATACAGAACCACCGGATCACTATGACCTACTTTCGTACCTGCTCGACTTGTCAGTCTCGCAGTCAAGCACCCTTATGCCATTGCACTAAACTCCTGATTTCCGACCAGGATTAGGGTACCTTCGTGCTCCTCCGTTACTCTTTGGGAGGAGACCGCCCCAGTCAAACTACCCACCAGACACTGTCCTCGATCCCGATAAGGGACCGGAGTTAGAACCTCAAACATACCAGGGTGGTATTTCAAGGATGGCTCCACCACAACTAGCGTCATGGTTTCAAAGCCTCCCACCTATCCTACACAAATAGGTTCAAAGTTCAGTGTCAAGCTATAGTAAAGGTTCACGGGGTCTTTCCGTCTAGCCGCGGGTATACGGCATCTTAACCGCAATTTCAATTTCACTGAGTCTCGGGTGGAGACAGCGTGGCCATCGTTACGCCATTCGTGCAGGTCGGAACTTACCCGACAAGGAATTTCGCTACCTTAGGACCGTTATAGTTACGGCCGCCGTTTACTGGGGCTTCGATCAAGAGCTTCGCCGAAGCTAACCCCATCAATTAACCTTCCAGCACCGGGCAGGCGTCACACCCTATACGTCCACTTACGTGTTTGCAGAGTGCTATGTTTTTAATAAACAGTCGCAGCCACCTGGTCACTTCGACCGCCCTCAGCTTAGGGAGCAAGTCCCATCACCAAAAGCGGCGTACCTTCTCCCGAAGTTACGGTACCATTTTGCCTAGTTCCTTCACCCGAGTTCTCTCAAGCGCCTTGGTATTCTCTACCTGATCACCTGTGTCGGTTTACAGTACGGTTACTTATTACCTGAAGCTTAGAAGCTTTTCTTGGAAGCATGGCATCAACCACTTCTCTCGTTCCGAAGAATGAGATCGTCATCAGTTCTCAGCCTTAGGAGTCCGGATTTACCTAAACTCCCAGCCTACAACCTTAAACACGGACAACCATCGCCGTGCTGGCCTAGCCTTCTCCGTCCCTCCATCGCAGTAATAAGTAGTACGGGAATGTTAACCCGTTTCCCATCGACTACGCATTTCTGCCTCGCCTTAGGGGCCGACTAACCCTGTCCCGATTAGCGTTGGACAGGAAACCTTGATCTTCCGGCGGGGGAGTTTTTCACTCCCCTTATCGTTACTCATGTCAGCATTCGCACTTCTGATACCTCCAGCAGACTTCTCAATCCACCTTCACAGGCTTACAGAACGCTCCCCTACCATGCATATAAATATGCATCCGCAGCTTCGGTTATTCATTTGAGCCCCGTTATATCTTCCGCGCGGGCCGACTCGACTAGTGAGCTATTACGCTTTCTTTAAAGGGTGGCTGCTTCTAAGCCAACCTCCTAGCTGTCTGAGCCTTCCCACATCGTTTCCCACTTAATGAATATTAGGGACCTTAGCTGGCGGTCTGGGTTGTTGCCCTCTTCACGACGGACGTTAGCACCCGCCGTGTGTCTGCCCTGATTGTACTCCTCGGTATTCGGAGTTTGCATGGGGTTGGTAAGTCGGGATGACCCCCTAGCCCAAACAGTGCTCTACCCCCGAGGGTAAGACAGGACGCACTACCTAAATAGTTTTCGGGGAGAACCAGCTATCTCCGAGCTTGATTAGCCTTTCACTCCGACCCACAGCTCATCCCCTAATTTTTCAACATTAGTGGGTTCGGTCCTCCAGTGCCTGTTACGGCACCTTCAACCTGGCCATGGGTAGATCGCTCGGTTTCGGGTCTATTGCCAGCGACTAGACGCCCTATTAAGACTCGCTTTCGCTACGGCTCCCCTATACGGTTAACCTTGCCACTGACAATAAGTCGCTGACCCATTATACAAAAGGTACGCAGTCACAGAACAAGTCTGCTCCTACTGCTTGTACGCAGACGGTTTCAGGATCTATTTCACTCCCCTCACAGGGGTTCTTTTCGCCTTTCCCTCACGGTACTGGTTCACTATCGGTCAGCTGGGAGTATTTAGCCTTGGAGGATGGTCCCCCCATGTTCAGTCAAGATAACACGTGTCCCGACCTACTTAATATGTCTCAATTGAAGCTTCGTGTACGGGGCTATCACCCTCTATCGCGTGCTTTTCCAAACACTTCCACTACTTCAATCAAAATCGGCTGATCCCCTTTCGCTCGCCGCTACTCAGGGAATCTCGGTTGATTTCTTTTCCTCCAGGTACTTAGATGTTTCAGTTCCCCGGGTTCGCTTCGTACACCTATGTATTCAGTGCACGATACCCAACTTACATTGGGTGGGTTTCCCCATTCGGACATCGTGGGATATAACGTTTGTTTGCCAACTCCCCCACGCTTTTCGCAGGCTCCTACGTCCTTCATCGCCTCCAGCTGCCTAGGCATCCACCGTCTGCACTTAGTCGCTTGACCATATAATTCAAACGACTGTACGACTTATTACAAATGATAGTGTCGTTCATATCTCACTACACGCTATTCTGTGTCGCTTTGATAATCACAACGGGTATCTCTTTTTTGCAACATGATTGTGATTCACCGGACAGGTGTGCTTGTTAGAATCGTGCGCAGTCATCCAACATTCTAGCTTTCACTAGTATGCCTTCGTCCTACTCACTGATTCGTGATAAGCACACTTGCCATTAATCAGCAGTATTACAACTTAAAACTTTGCCATTTTGTTAAACAACTCAATACCGCTAAGGGTAATGACTGATTAAAAACCAGAAATAAAATGTCTTCATCATGAACAACAATGATAAAACAGTTTATTTCTCATTTCTAAAGACTGTACAGAACAGTAGAAATTGGTGGAGCTATGCGGGATCGAACCGCAGACCTCTTGGATGCAAACCAAGCGCTCTCCCAGCTGAGCTATAGCCCCGTATTTTCTCAAGTAGTTGGTAGGCCTGGGCAGATTTGAACTGCCGACCTCACCCTTATCAGGGGTGCGCTCTAACCAACTGAGCTACAGGCCTATGGCGAACACGGCCATCTCCAACAACCTCATTAGAAGTTATTGAAAATTGATCAAGCAATGCGTGTGAGCGTTTACAGAACAGGTAAAGTATCGTTTAAGGAGGTGATCCAGCCCCAGGTTCCCCTAGGGCTACCTTGTTACGACTTCACCCCAGTCATGAATCACAAAGTGGTAACCGTCCCCCCGAAGGTTAGACTAGCTACTTCTTTTGCAACCCACTCCCATGGTGTGACGGGCGGTGTGTACAAGGCCCGGGAACGTATTCACCGTGACATTCTGATTCACGATTACTAGCGATTCCGACTTCATGGAGTCGAGTTGCAGACTCCAATCCGGACTACGAACGGTTTTATGGGATTAGCTTCACCTCGCGGCTTCGCAACCCTTTGTACCGCCCATTGTAGCACGTGTGTAGCCCAGGTCGTAAGGGCCATGATGACTTGACGTCGTCCCCACCTTCCTCCGGTTTGTCACCGGCAGTCTCCTTAAAGTGCCCAACTAAATGCTGGCAACTAAGGACAAGGGTTGCGCTCGTTACGGGACTTAACCCAACATCTCACGACACGAGCTGACGACAGCCATGCAGCACCTGTCACTGCGTTCCCGAAGGCACCAATCTATCTCTAGAAAGTTCGCAGGATGTCAAGACCTGGTAAGGTTCTTCGCGTTGCGTCGAATTAAACCACATGCTCCACCGCTTGTGCGGGCCCCCGTCAATTCATTTGAGTTTTAATCTTGCGACCGTACTCCCCAGGCGGTCTACTTAGTGCGTTAGCTGCGCCACTAAAGGATCAAGTCCTCCAACGGCTAGTAGACATCGTTTACGGCGTGGACTACCAGGGTATCTAATCCTGTTTGCTACCCACGCTTTCGCACCTCAGCGTCAGTGTTAGACCAGAGTGTCGCCTTCGCCACTGGTGTTCCTTCAGATCTCTACGCATTTCACCGCTACACCTGAAATTCCACACTCCTCTTCTACACTCTAGTTTGCCAGTTCGAAATGCAGTTCCCAGGTTGAGCCCGGGGATTTCACATCTCGCTTAACAAACCGCCTACGCGCGCTTTACGCCCAGTAATTCCGATTAACGCTTGCACCCTCCGTATTACCGCGGCTGCTGGCACGGAGTTAGCCGGTGCTTCTTCTGTAGGTAACGTCACAGTACATGAGTATTAATCATGCACCTTTCCTCCCTACTGAAAGTGCTTTACAACCCTAGAGCCTTCTTCACACACGCGGCATGGCTGCATCAGGGTTTCCCCCATTGTGCAATATTCCCCACTGCTGCCTCCCGTAGGAGTCTGGACCGTGTCTCAGTTCCAGTGTTGCTGCTCATCCTCTCAGACCAGCTACGGATCGTCGCCTTGGTAGGCCTTTACCCCACCAACTAGCTAATCCGACGCGGGCTCATCCAATAGTGCAAGGTCCGAAGATCCCCTGCTTTCCCCCGTAGGGCGTATGCGGTATTAGCAGTCGTTTCCGACTGTTGTCCCCCGCTACTGGGTAGATTCCCACGCGTTACTCACCCGTCCGCCACTCTACTCTTACCCGAAGGTAATTTCGCGTTCGACTTGCATGTGTTAGGCCTGCCGCCAGCGTTCAATCTGAGCCATGATCAAACTCTTCAATTGAAAAGTTGCGAAGCTTTATCTGCCCGAAGACAGTACATCAAAGCCTCTAATTTCTTGCTCAAAGTCAACTGACTTAAAATAAATTTTAGGACACTTGCTTTGATAGGTTCTTTCGTTCTTTAGCCTATCCTGCAAGCGCCCACACGCTTTGCTTGATCGTTTTGTTAAACAGCTAGTTGGGGGCTATGCCTCAACCGAGGAGCGCATTATACGCATCTAACTTCCGTTAGCAACAAGTAATTTCAAGAATATGACAATATAAGAAATTTAATTCCTAGAACAAAAAAATCAGCCAAAACGACGCTCAAACGCTTCTCAACCAGACTACTTCTTAAACAAACGCCAGACCCAGGCCACAGGACCTGAAGCAGCATAAGTGGCAGCCAACAGTAAAAGCATCACTGAAGGATTACTTGCCACCACCACAAAAATTAGAACAGCAACAAGAAGAACCACAAAAGGAACCCTTCCTTTTAAATCCAACCCCTTAAAACTTTGATACTTAATATTCGAGACCATTAATAAGCCTGCACAAAGAGTTAAAAAGCCACACAAGATTGAAAGCTCAAAGCCAACAGCAATTTCTGAGCCCACCCAAACGGTACCTGCAACAACGGCGGCAGCTGCCGGACTAGATAAGCCGACAAAAAAACGATTATCAATAATCCCTACTTGTGTATTAAACCTAGCCAAACGTAATGCGGCGCACGCAGCAAAAGCAAAGGATGCAGCCCACCCATACTTACCCAGAGGAACTAGCGCCCAATTAAACATGACTAGGGCTGGAGCCAGACCAAATGACACCATATCCGACAAGCTATCGTACTCAACTCCAAATGCACTAGAGGTATTGGTCATCCTAGCTACCCTGCCATCTAGGCCATCGAAAACCATAGCCGCAAAAATAGCCACTGCAGCATTCTCAAAATCACCATGCATGCCTGCAACGATTGCATAAAAACCGCTAAACAGAGCGGCTGTCGTTATCAAGTTGGGAAGCAAAAAAATCCCACGACGGCGAACTGTCTCTCCATTTTCTTTAACTTCTTCAACATGATCATCTATGGGAAGAACAAATTCTTCCTCTCCAACCTGATGCGACTTACCACCTGTATCTTTATCTAAATCAACCATAAAATTTATCTGCAAAAAATGATTTTCCAAAACAATGTACGAAAAGCTTACACCAGAAACAGCACCTAAGATATGCGCGAGCACAAGCAGTTCAATACAGGACCTCCGACACACAAAAAAGCCGAGAAATTCCTCGGCTTTTTTGTGTTTACTTATCAGTTAATTTTTAAAAGCTAAAATCTAGAGTCAAACCAGCAGTTCTTGGCTCAAGCACGAACACATTTGTAAACAAACCTGACGTAGCGTCTGTCGTGTAATGCCCCGTAACAAAATCATCATTTTTGATGTTTTTCACCCAAGCCTGCAAAGACCAAAGCCCTGTTGGATTCGCCAAAGTAATTTGAGCATCTAAGACACCCCAAGAATCGATCTCATCTTTCTTAGCGTTAAATATTCTTGAGTAGAACTCATCCTGCCAGTAATACTGAAGACGGCCAGACAGAGAATAACCCGAGCTAAAATCATGCGTATATTCAACATTAGCATTGACGCTAAACTCTGGCGCATTTGGCAATTGATTGCCTTCTAAGTCAATATCAACACCAGAATTTGCACCCGTACAAGTTGGGAAGCCGGTGTTTGGATCGGTCGCAGGAGGAGGAAGACAATTGTCACCAAAGATAGAAATCACGCCCAGTGCACTTCCAGTCTGAGCAGGATCCGTTGGATCAAATGTTTGTACATCGCCAATCTCAGCATCAAGATAAGCCAAATTCAAACCGAATAACCAACTTTCATTTGGAGCGAATAAAAATTCTGCTTCGACACCTTGAATCGTTGCATCCACGTTTTCATTAATTGATGTTTGAGAAACAATTTTAGAAATTTGTAAGCCTTCATAGTCGTAATAGAAAGCACTTAAATTTGCTTGGACGCGCGATTCAAAAAGCGAGCTCTTAACGCCCAACTCTAAAGAATTAATATATTCAGGGTCAAAAGAACTTGGAAATGAAGTATTTCCTGGCGGATTAAAACCACCGCCCTTGTATCCTCGAGCCAACGTCGAATACAGCATAACATCATCAGTGACATTCCAATCTAGACCAATTTTACCAGTAACTTCTTGCCAATCCTCTTCTTGCTCAATGAATGGATCTGTCGTGCTCGCCTTAAAAGTTAAATAATATTGCCGACCAAGAATTTCCTTTGCTTCATCAGTATAACGAAGGCCAACCGTTAACTTCGTGCTATCAGAAAGATCCCAGTAACCCTCACCAAATAAAGCCCAAGTCGATACTTTATACCCCTTATTGTGATTATCGAAAACGGATTGGTGCTCGGGAATACCTGCAAATTGACCAAATTGGTAACCAACTGGGAAATACACAATGTAGTGATTATCTGCTTCGAATTGCATAGCAAACAAACCTAACGTGTAATTAAACATTCCATCCGATTCAGACACTACGCGAAACTCTTGACTGAACTGCTCACTGTCATCAGAAGACTCATCTGTAGGCGAATCGAAGGTTGCATTCACACGCTCTACGCCATTGAAATAGCCAACAACAGGATAATTAAATGGCACACTTGGGACAGTCCAATCATAATCTGTCTTGGAGTTCACATAAGCGTTACTGTATGCGGTTAAAGACGTGAACGTTAAATCGTCCAATTGCCAATTAAATTCTAACGAGGCTATCGTCTCTTCCACAAAATATTGCGGATCAAAATCAGCATTGACCTTTCTAAAATCAGCAGGGTTAACTGAGTTAGCATATTCGTTTGTTCCAACCGGAATTAAAGGCGCATTAATTGGCGGCTGCCCTAAAATAAAATCGTTAACGCCAGCAGTTACACCGGCAGAACCATTCCACACATCAAAACCCAAACTATCGGGAAGACAACCTAAAACCCCATCGGGATCAGTTGTACATTGCTGCTTACTCACACGACTTCGGTTATCGTCTTCTCTGAACTTTGAAAGCATGAGTGTTGCATCAAGCGTGTCACTAAACGTAAACGCGGTTGTACTTCTAAAGGCATACATGTCTCTGTCATCAATATCATTACCGGTGTAAATGTTATCGATGTAACCATCTCTATTTAGAGAGAATGCGGCGAAACGCTGTGAAATAGCATCTGTTATCGGGAAATTAACCATACCTTTTAATTTGACCGTATCGTAATTACCTAAGGTTATTCCAATATCGGCACCAAACTCATCATCAGGTTTTGCCGTAATGACATTCACAACACCTGCTGTTGTGTTTCGACCATACAAAGTACCTTGCGGCCCACGCAACATTTCCACACGTTCCACATCAAAAAATTCTGTTTCAAAAATTCTTGGTGAATTAAGGTAAACACCATTAACGTGAACACCTGCACCGCTATCAGAGGAAACGCCAACAGCTGAATTACCGATGCCGCGAATTGCCATATTAGCGCCAGTAAAATTACCTTTCGAAAACACAACATTTGGCACAGAAAACTGAATATCTAACGCATCGTCGATGCCTGCGGTTTCTAACGCTTCGCCAGAAAAGGCGCTCACCGCGATGGGAGTATCTTGAACATTCGACTCTCTTTTTTCTGATGTAATTACAATTTCTTCAATTTGTGCAGCTGCCTGAAAAGACAAACCTGCCGCCAAAAACGAAGCCACTTTAAAACAATTTTTATTATGAAAACTCATTTAAAACCCCACTTCCATATATTGTTACGTTTTGCTTTCATAGAACAATGAAACAAGCAAACTCGCCAAATCAGAATAAGATTTAGCATCAAGAATACCTGAAAACTATAAAGCGAAAACTTTGAGAAAAACAAATAAAGAAAAACAATTTATTATTATTTTATCCTCCCCAACAAAAAATTATTGAGGATAGATTTGAATGATCAACCAAAGGCAAGGGGCAGTCAAGCAGTAAAACCGGCCGGCCAGAACGCAAAAAGGATACTTGCAATCCTGAGTAGTTTCCTGGCTTTCTTTTTATCAAAAAAAATGCCGCCTATGGCAGCATTTTTTTGATAAAACCACGATTATTTTTTTCCAAATGCAGAAGGCAAACCAAATTGTTCTTGAAGCTTTTGCATCCCCCCAATCCAACGCTGATAATCTTTAGCTTTATTTAAGAAATACTTTTCTACTTCAGGATGTGGAAGAACCATAAATTTTTCTTCATCGATACATTTCACCACGCAATCTGCCACGACTTCAGCTTTAAGCATTCCATCTTGCCCCGCTACACCACCATTACTATTGGCTGTCATTTTTGACTCTACAGCTTGAGGGCATAACGCAGAAACCTTAATACCTTCAGCGCCATGAGTAATCATCAGCCATTCAGCTAATGAAAGTGCGGCATGTTTTGTAACAGAATAGGTGGCAGAACCCACTTGAGACAATAAACCAGCTGCTGAAGCTGTAATTAAAAAATACCCTTCCCCACGCTTCACCATATTCGGTAACGCATGACGCGCCGCATAAACATGGGCCATAACATTAACACCCCACATTCTTTCCCAATCTTTATTTGATGTTTCAAATCCACCTGGGCACATGATTCCCGCATTTCCACAATATAAATCAATGTGTCCAAATTGACTTTCAGCTGTCGATATTAAATTCTGAATATCACTTTCTTTACTGACATCACACAAACAAGCTGTCGCACCCATTTCTTCTGCGAATTCATTTAATTCTTCAGCATTAATATCAGCAATAACAATATTTGCAGCACCTTCTTCTTTAAACCGCTTAACTAAGCCTCGACCGATGCCACTAGCACCGCCTGTAATAACAATATTTTTACCTTGAATTTTCATAAGAAAAATTTCTCATCGTTAGGAAGTTAAAAAAATGGCCGATAAAAATAATTTTTAATCGGCCATTTTCGATCTGCACCACTCAATAAGCGATCACACGATTAATATGCAATTAAAAACTAGAGAATTAAGCAACTTCAAACAAACCTGCAGCACCCATACCGCCGCCAACACACATAGTGATAACAACATATTTAACACCACGGCGCTTGCCTTCTATAAGTGCGTGACCAACCATACGCGCGCCACTCATGCCATATGGATGCCCAACTGAAATCGCACCGCCATTTACATTTAAGTTTTCTTGCGGAATACCTAATGTGTCACGGCAATATAAAACTTGAACCGCAAACGCTTCGTTTAATTCCCATAAGCCAATATCATCCATTGTTAAGCCATTACGCTTCAACAATTTAGGCACTGCAAACACAGGGCCAATTCCCATTTCATCTGGTTCTGTTCCCGCAACAGCCATTCCGCGATAAATACCAAGAGGCTCAATATTCCGTTGCTCAGCAAGTTTCGCATCCATAATAACTGACGCAGAAGCGCCATCAGAAAGCTGGCTCGCGTTACCCGCCGTAATTACACCCCCATCACGTACTGGGTTTAAACCCTTTAACCCTTCGAGTGTCGTGCTTGGGCGGTTACCTTCGTCTTTAGAGAGCGTTACTTCTTTATAAGAAACTTCTTTTGTTTCTTTATCAACAATCGCTTGAGTTGTCGTAATTGGAACGATTTCATCGTCAAACTTTCCGGCTTCTTGAGCAGCCGCAGTGCGACGCTGACTTTCTAATGAATATTCATCTTGTACATCACGATTAACGTTATATCGTTTTGCAACCGTTTCAGCCGTATCAATCATCGGCATGAAAACTTCAGGCTTGATTTCCATGGTGCGAGGATCTTGCATGCGATAGCCGTTCATCTTGTCATTTTGCACAAGACTAATTGAATCCAATCCACCACCAACAACAATATCCATCCCATCGACGATCACTTGTTTCGCAGCTGTAGCAATTGCCATTAAGCCTGATGAACACTGACGATCCATGCTTTGCGCTGCTGTTGTTACTGGCAAACCACCTACTAAAGCTACACGTCGAGCAAAGTTACCACCCTGACAACCTTGTTGAAGAGCAGCGCCAAATACGACTTCTTCCACTTCAGCTGGATCGATCCCAGAGCGCTGCACTGCAGCTTGAACAGCATGACCACCCAAGATCGCTGATTCTGTGTTATTAAAAGCACCACGGTAAGCTTTACCAATAGGTGTTCGCGCTGTTGATACGATTACTGCTTCTTTCATAGTTGGTTCCTCTTCATCAAACCTTTCATTAAATGTAATTACTGATTAATAACTGCCATGCCTAACGATTCTGCAATCATGGCGGGCTTTTCTTCACCTTGAATTTCAATTGTCACTTCGTGAGACATTAAAATTTGCCCAGGTCTTTTTTCTTCATAACCTAAAAATTTATATCGAGCTCTAATGGACGAACCAACTTTTACTGGCGCCAAAAAACGCACTTTGTTCAGCCCATAATTAATTCTCACTCCAACATTCTCAACCCCCAAGCCACAACCTTGCTCACCAAAATGCGGCAATAGAGATAGCGTTAGAAAGCCATGTGCAATCGGTCCTCCAAACTGTGTTTCTTTGGCTCGCTCAGGATCGACATGAATAAACTGATGATCTTCTGTAACGTCAGCAAATTTATTCACTCTCTCTTGAGTAATTGTTAGCCAATCGGAAACACCAATTTCTTTTCCTACATAATCTTGTAGTTTTTCTTTCGCTACGACAGGCATTACATACCCTCTTTCATTTAAATTACTGTTGATTAATTATTTTTAATTAACGCCTTTAATTCGATTAGCACCACAATTCGGTTTAATAAAAGCAAAGCCTAATCCGTCGTAACAACAACCTTTCCTTTAGCTTGTCTATTTGCAAGAACATTTAATGCATCACAAGCCTTTTCCAAAGGAAATGTTTCTGACACATGCGGCTTAACTTTTCCATTTAAAAACATTTCAATAAGCTCTTTATTATTCTGAGCAGAATCTTCTGGCTGCTTACGAGTGAATGTCCCCCAAAACACGCCGACAACAGAGCAACCTTTTAGCAGCGTTAAATTAACAGGTAACTTAGGAATATATCCGCCAGCGAAACCTACGACTAATACTCGACCATTCCAGCCCGTTGCTCGGACTGCGGGTTCAAATAAATCAGCGCCGACAGGGTCATAAACGACATCAACACCTTTGCCACCCGTTAATTCTTTTACAGCATCTTTAAGATCTTGCTCAGCATAATTAATACACTCATCCGCGCCATGATCTTTTGCTATTTGTAATTTTTCGGCCGTACTTGCAGCTGCAATAACTTTAGCACCCATCGCTTTGCCAAGCTCAACAGCCGCTAAGCCGACACCGCCTGCTGCTCCAAGCACTAACAATGTTTCACCCGGTTGAATTTTTGCTCGTTGCTTTAACGCATGATAAGACGTGCCGTATGTCAAAATAAAAGCAGACGCGGTCACATAATCCATCTCGTTTGGAATAGGAATAACTCGATCTGCATCGATTGCAATTTCTTCTGCAAAACCACCCCAGCCGCACATGGCAATAACCCGATCACCTACGGCTACTGTTTTTACGTCATCAGCAACCGCAATAACTTCACCGGCAATTTCACCACCAGGACTAAACGGTAAGTCAGGCTTGTTTTGGTACTTACCTTCGATAATTAAAGTGTCAGGAAAGTTAACGCCACATGCTCCAACCTTAACCAACACTTGCCCAGCTTTTACTTCAGGAGAAGCGATTTCTTCAACCACTAATTTTTCTGGTGGCCCTAACTCTTTACATAGAACGGCTCTCATAAACTAACCTTTTATATTTACATCAATTAGAAACTCAATTCAGACATTGCCAAACAAGTATCATCTTTATCGTTCAACAAATCTAAATCCACATGTATTGCTGGGATCTCATAACGATAGAAATAACGGCACGCTGATAATTTACCTTGATAAAAATCTCGATCACTTCCTTCCGCAGAATCAATTGCTTGATTCGCAACGTTCGCCTGTTGCAACCACAACCAACCGACAACCATTTGACCAAAAGCTCGCAAATAAATAGTCGCGTTTGCAGTTGCTAGTCGAACATCATCTTTGCTCATTGCCAATAAATTATCCGTCGTTTTAATAATGGCATTTAAAGCAGATTCTAATGATTTAGAATATTCACTCAAAAGCGCGTCATCTTTAGTCGCCGAAATAGTTTCGCGAATTCGATGCTGCAAAATAACGAATGCTTCGCCATTTTTCATACGCACTTTACGATTCAATAAATCCATTCCTTGAATCCCATTGGTACCTTCATGGATTGGATTCAATCGGTTGTCTCGATAAAAACGCTCAACAGGATAGTCTCGTGTATATCCCGCTCCACCTAAAATCTGAATAGCTAACTCATTCGCTTTCAAGCAATAATCAGAAGGCCAAGCTTTAACAATCGGTGTCAGCAAATCCATCAGCAAACTAAGTTCATTTTTATCTGCTGTGGCGTCAGAGCGAATATCATCCAGTAATCGGCCGCAGTATAAAGTTAACGCCAAACCGCCTTCCACATAGGCTTTTTGCTGCAACAACATACGCTTAACATCAGCGTGCTCAATGATATTCACCTGAGGCGATTGCGGATCTTTGCAATCAGGAAGTCGGCCCTGAGGGCGCTCTTTGGCATACGCTAAAGAATGAAGGTATCCAGTGTAGCCATACATGACAGCACCCTGTCCGACAAAAATGCGAGCTTCATTCATCATATGAAACATGCACTTCAATCCTTCATGAGCCTCACCCATCAAGAAACCAACACAGGGCTCTTTTTCACCAAAATTAAGTAAAGTATTTGTGGTTCCCCTATAGCCCATCTTGTGATTGAGCCCCACTAAATTAACGCCGTTACGCTCACCAATATTACCGGCATCATCAACATTGAATTTAGGAACGACAAAAAGCGAAATACCTTTAACCCCAGAAGGACCTCCTGGAATTTTCGCCAGAACCATATGGACAATGTTTTCTGACAGATCATGCTCACCGCCAGAAATCCACATTTTCGTACCGTGTATTTGATAACTTCCATCACCTTGCGGTTCCGCCCTCGTTCGAATATCGGCGAGGTTAGATCCAGCGTGGGGTTCAGACAAACACATAGTGCCGAAAAATCGACCCGAACGCATATGCGGTAAAAATTTATTTTTTAACTCTTCGCTGCCCCAAGTATTTAACATATTTGCAGCAGAATTAGTCAGAGATAGATAAGCCATTGCTGGAGTATTCGCGGAACCAAAAATTGCCCGTACGGCTTGAACTACCGTTAGCGGTAACTGCATGCCGCCTTCTTCATAATCACTACCGGCCGACATAAATCCCGCGTCAATAAAAGCAGAATGAGCCTCTTTCACTTCCGGTAAAATATGTACACTTTCACCATCAAACACAGGTTCATTTTCATCTAGCGCTGCAGCAATGGGTTCAAATTTTTCTTCCGCTATTTGATGCGCCAAATCAATAACAGCATCAAATGCAGAACGATCATGATCGGCATATTTTTCACGCTGGCATAAAGATTCCACGTCTAAAAATTCGTACAGCAAAAAATTGAGATCACGACGGTTTATTAGTTTCGACATAAGTTTTAATCACAAAAAATTAACGTTAAAAGATTACAGTCCACCAACTAAGACCAGTAAAAGCGTGCAATAAAGAATCATCGCCAATTAAGAAATCAAACTTCCACCATCGACAACTAGACATTCACCAGTTGTATAAGAAGATGCATCTGAGACTAAATACAAAACGGCACCCGCCATTTCATCAGGTTGAGCGGCTCGGCGTAATGGCAATGAATTATTCACTTTCTCCAACATTTGCTCATTGCTCGTTAAAGCAGAAGCAAATTTAGTATCAGTTAAACCAGGAAGAAGCGCATTACAGCGAATTCCTAGCGGGCCACATTCTTTTGCGAAAGTTAAAGTCATGTTGATCACAGCTGCTTTGGTAATTGAGTAAATACCCTGAGCCATTCCGGGCTTAACGCCGTTAATAGATGCTGTATTCAAGATAACGCCGCCACCTTGTTCTTTCATGACTTTTCCAGCTTCAACTGACATGAAAAAATAACCGCGAATATTGACATCAACTGTTTTTTGAAAAGCACCAAGATCGGTATCTAAGACATGACCGAAATAAGGATTAGTTGCCGCATTGTTCACTAAGATATCAATACGACCATATTTTTCTTTTACTGCCGATATTGTTCCAACAATTTGATCCATATCACCAATGTGACAGGCCATCGCTTGTGCTTTTCCACCTGCCGCATTAATTTTGTCAGCAACAGCTTGGCAGCCATCAATTTTTCGGCTAGTCACGATAACTTGAGCGCCATAATCCGCAAGTGTCAGTGCAATTGCTTCTCCAATTCCTCGGCTAGCGCCTGTCACTAAAGCAATCTTTCCAGTTAAATCAAATAAATCTTTTGACGGCATAACAACCTCTTTTATTTCTTGTCATTGTTTATGAATTTAATTTTTTGATACTTCAATAAATTAATTACAAATCAGACTCGTTAATTACTTTTTCACACATTTCGTGCAAGCTATATACTTTGTCTTTTAGGCGAGCAAAACGGGGATCTTTTGTGAGTCCTTCGTAATAACGCTTATAAATTTGCTGACCAATTCCAGCCAAACGAAATAAACCAAAGCAAAAATAAAAATCAAAATGCTCGACAGAAACATTTAAGTTTTGACTGAAGCGTTGAACAATCTCGCTGCGGGTAGGCGCACCAGCATGAGTAGTCGGCATTGTGACAAATTTCTTGAAATGTTCAGGATCATCTCTATCAACCCAATACCCTAGTGTTGATCCAAGGTCCATTAATGGATCACCGAGTGTTGTCATTTCCCAATCCAGAACGCCGATCATTTTCAACGGATCATCTAGCGACCAAATAACATTATCCATTTTGTAGTCATTATGAATAATGCCAATTTTTGGAGATTCCGGAGGCATTTTGTCGTGAAGCCACTGGATAGTACGCTCGAATGTAGGGATATCATCTGGAGTCAGTGCAGCAGTATAGCGCTTAGACCAGCCTTCAACTTGACGGGTAACATAACCAGCAGGACGGCCTAAGTCAGACAATCCAATAGCTTCATAATCAACATTGTGAAGCTCGCTCAGAACATCGACCCAATTAAAGAATTGCTGACGAACTTGCTCATTACTTAACTGTAAATTTGAGGGGTATTCATGACGAATAATCATCCCCTCTAAATAATCCATCATGTAGAAATCGCAACCAAGCACATCGTGATCTTGGCAAAATATTTCTGGGCGTGGCGCGTATGGGAAAACAGTATTCAGCTTACTTAATACTTTGTATTCTCTGCCCATATCGTGAGCACCTTTTACCTTGCTCCCAAATGGAGGGCGGCGAAGCACCCACTGGCGGTCTCCGAAAGTAATAAGGTAAGTTAAGTTTGAAAAGCCAGAAGGAAATTGTTTGATCGTCAAATCACCGGAAAGTCCAGCTATGTTTGACGTGAGATAGTCTTTTAATACTTTAGTATCCAGCTCTTCTCCTTCGCGAATGTCGGCTGGTTTATCGACCAATTGTTTTTCTTCCACTGTAATATTCCCGCTTCATTTAGTTATGTTTAAATTCTTATCGATGCTTAATACAAGCACCAACGATTCTCAATAGATTTACAAAAAAGCCATTAACTAGGGCCTCTTGGCATTTATGTTCACCAGTCTTATTTCTAGTTTTGGGTTACAAATGGGGCCGCAAGTGTACACTATTGTCTTTATCGTCCCTAGCCTGACTAATCAGACAGATTGATAATACATTTCTTTACCAACTTACCGGTAAGTAATCTTATCGGTAAAACCCTCTCGCTCCAGATGAGGGATAGCGTTAAAGACTGATAATGATCTTTTAGAGCCACTATATGGAATACGCGTGATTGACGTATTGAATACCATCCAATTTAAATTGATCGCCTGCTCATCAGGTATCCCAAGGACTGCTTGAACAGCCATTGCTATAACGCCACCAGAGGTAGAAACAACCACTCGACGTCCTTTTGGGTTTGCCATCATGATCTCTTTGAGCGCTTCTTGGACTCGAGACTTAAAGGATGAAAACGGCTCAATCGCACTTCCTTCTAGTTCAGCTTTAACCCAACGTAAACAAGCGGCCTCTAAAAACTGCTGAAAAAACTTTCTGTCCTTCATGTTTCCTGAAAGAGAAAACCCTTCGCTTTCGGCATACTGTTCGCGATATGCCTCCAAAACAGCATGAGAAGCATATTCATTTAACCCTTCTAAGACTGTTGGTTCGCTCAGATGAACCTGCTTTGATAACCCTAAGGACGTCTCCAACTGACGGCGTAAGCTACCCGAATATATAGCGTCAAACTTATTGTCAATACTGGCCCAGTAATCCGCCAAAATACCGGCTTGCTCATGTCCTACAGGGCTTAATTTATCGTAATCATCCGAATCAAAAGACGCCTGGCCATGGCGAACCAAATACAACTCACTCATATATTTCTCATCGTTAAAATAAAAATAGGGTTTTATAAAGCAGCAAACCGGACATAATTACTTATGCCCGGCTTCACTTGGTCACTCTATCAAATCGAGACTATTTATACTTCCCAATTTCCTGACGATATACAGTTCGACGATGAACCTCATCGGGCCCATCAGCCAATCTCAAAGTTCTTAAACCAGCATACATAGAGGCTAAAGGCGTATCTTGAGTCACGCCTTCACCCCCAAATATCTGGATCGCACGATCCACGACGTTACAAGCCACTGTCGGAACAACAACTTTAATTTGAGCAATCTCACTCGACGCTTTTTTGTTGCCTACTGTATCCATCAAATATGCGGCACGGAAAACCAACAATCGAGCCTGTTCAATTTCCATTCTGCTATTTGCTATAACATCAACATTTCCACCTAATTGGTGTAATGGCTTACCAAAAGCAACGCGATCAATACTCCTTTGACACATCATCTCCAATGCGCGCTCAGCCATCCCCAAAGAGCGCATGCAGTGATGAATACGCCCCGGCCCCAATCGCGCTTGAGAAATTTCAAAGCCGCGCCCCGCACCCAGCAAAATATTGTCCTTTGGAACACGCACATTCTCCAAAAGAATTTGCGAATGTCCATGAGGAGCATGATCATAGCCAAAGACACTCAGCTGCCTTTCAATAGTGACGCCTGGAGCATCAAGGGGAACCACGATTTGCGAATGCTGTTGATGGCGTGCATTTTCTGGATTGGTGAGACACATATAGATTCCAATCTTACAGCGACGATCGCCAGCACCTGATGAAAACCATTTCCGACCATTTAGCACCCACTCATCGCCGTCCAGAACGGCTGTTGCCTCCATATTAGTCGCATCTGACGAAGCGACTGCAGGCTCAGTCATTAAAAATGCTGAGCGCATCTCACCAGCAAGCAAGGGCTTTAGATATTTTTTTTGGATGTCAGGAGAGCCATATCGAGTTAACACCTCCATGTTGCCCGTGTCTGGCGCGCTGCAGTTAAACACTTCAGATGCCCATGTCACCCTTCCCATCAATTCTGATAGAGGAGCATATTCTAAATTTGTTAAACCAGCACCTAACTCACTTTCAGGAAGAAACAAATTCCATAGCCCAGCTTTTTTTGCTTTCTTCTTTAAATCTTCAACAATCGGAACTGGACCCCAGCGATCCTCTGCGGCTTCATGTTGCTCATCCCAAGTTTTCTCATTCGGATATATGTATTCATCCATAAATTCGGAAACTCGGCCAATAAGTGCTTTTGTTTTATCATTGTGATCAAAATACATATTCAACTACCTAAAATTTACCTGTTAACGAAAAACAGAAAAATCAAAACTACCTATTGTTTTATAATATCGCCATAGTACAATAAATAAAATTGATTAATCCTTATCGAATATTATAATTTTTAGTTATACAATGCGATTAAAAAATCTAAGCCAACCATGACCTAGGTCATCCTAACTAAAACTTCTCCTAACAAGAGAGCCCTGACAAATTGGTGTAACGTGGATCTAAATAAAGTAGACCTGAATTTATTTGTTGTTCTCGATTCTATCTATACTGAATCTAGCTTAAGTGGTGCTGCAAAGCGCTTATATGTGACTCAACCGGCTGTCAGCGCAGCATTATCAAGATTGCGTGACGTGTTTAATGATCCTCTATTCATAAGAGCGGGACGTCGTATGGTCCCAACATCCACGACAGAAAGTATCATAGGGCAAGTACGTGATGCGCTTGCTTTGATGCGGACTAGTATTGATAACAGCTACCAATTCGATCCCGCAAAAGAAAGTAAAACGATTCGGCTCAGCATGAACGACCTTACCGAATACTTGATTCTCCCAAGATTATTTAAAGTCTTCGAAAAAGAAGCGCCAAATATGAGGCTCCAAGTTGAGCAACTCAATCGCAGAGAAGCATTAAAGATGCTAACTGCAGGACAACTCGATTTGGTTCTCGATGCTCCTCTAATGACAAATGATCAGCTGACTCACGCCCCCTTGTTTGAAGGTCAGTATGTTTGTGTTGTTAGGGAGGATCACCCAATTGCAACTGAAGAGCTCACGTTAGAATCTTATATAGAATTACCCCAAGTCCTTATTTCCAGTCGCAGAAGTGGTGCGGGGTATGTCGATTATGCTCTTGAACGACTTAACACTCAGCGTAATGTTGTCTTAAGGACTCAACATTATTTGATGGTGCCGAAGCTTATATTAGAATCAAATCTTTGCGCCACAATACCATCATACTTTGCGAATATCCCAGGGACTGTCTCTAAGCCACTGCCTTTCGGCTTGGATCCTCAAGGGCACCACATTTACTGGCACAAAAGCAGAGACTCTGACTCTGCGATACAGTGGGTTAAAAATACTATCTTGAAGTTTAAAGACCTCACCGAAGAATTACTGTAGCCCACCAAAAATAACTCACCCCATATTGTTAATTAAGTTCGCATACTATCGATTCAACAAAAAAGCCGTTCTCGGCTTTTTTGACTTTTAATTACAAATACCTTCATTGACATTTAAGCAAGCTACCGTACCATTCGCGGTTCATCTTTTTCGCCGTATTACATCCCAGTAATACACTCAGCTACACACTCCACAGAGGTCAAGAATGAAAAGCCAAGCAATCATCGCCGCAGGAAAGCCACTCGAAGAAATTGAAACAGAAACACCTACTCCACAAGGAACTGAAGTACTCATCGAGATGCAAAATTGCGGTGTTTGCCACTCTGACCTCCATCTGCACGATGGCTATTTTGACTTAGGCGGCGGAAACAAAATGCCTGTAAAGGCTGTGGAAAACCCTCCATTCGTGATGGGGCATGAAGTTCAAGGTAAGGTTGTCGCCATGGGCCCTGATGCCAAAGGTGTAAACATTGGCGATGAATACGCAGTTTATCCTTGGATTGGCTGTGGTAAATGCGGTCTGTGTAAATCAGAGAAAGAACATCTTTGCACTCGCCCTCGCGGAATAGGCACATCAGTTGCGGGCGGCTACTCAGATCACGTTCTCGTTCCCGATGCAAAATACTTAATTGAAATCGGCGATCTCGATGGCGGGCTTGCGGGCTGCTATATGTGTTCGGGTATCACCGCTTACAGCGCAATTCGCAAACTAGAAGAAGTCATGGCTGGTGGACCTTATATGATATTAGGCCTGGGCGGAGTTGGCATGATGGCACTACAAGTTGCTCTCGCGCTTTATGACGAGCTGCCGATTGTTGCCGATATTGATGAAGAAAAATTAGAGCTCGCTCGAAGCTTAGGTGTAAAGCATGCCTACAACCTAACCGACCCTAGCGCATTTAAACAAATCAGAAAAGATACCGATGGCGGTGTTGCCGGCATCGTCGATTTTGTTGGATCCGAAAAAACCGTCAACCCATCTGTGAATATTGTTCGCCAAGGTGGAAAAATCGTTATTGTTGGCTTGCTTGGTGGCGCTCTTAACACCCCCATTCCGATGATGGCCTGGAAAGCACTGACCCTACAAGGAAGCTATGTTGGTAGCCTTCAAGACGCAAAAGAAGTTATCGCATTAGCGCAATCTGGCAAACTAAAACCGATCAAAACTGTTCATCGCCCCCTCTCAGAAGTTAATGATGTTTTAGAAAGCATGAGAAAAGGTGAAATTATTGGACGAGTTGTCTTACAGCCTTAAAACATCTTTCTTTGACAATTAAATAAAAAACCGCCTCTACATTTGGCGGTTTTTTATTGCCTAAAAATCGAGATTCAACTCTCGTTCGATTTTATACATTGATGCCCAAATACAAAAAAAGCGCTATCGACAATCGATAGCGCTTTTTCTTAACCTAACAAAGAAAATATAAAATTAACTATTTTCTTTTGCCCAATCAGCGAAACTCTTTCCAGCCAATGCTAATTCTTTTAACAATGGCGCAGGCTCCCAAGTTCCATTTGGATTTACTTTATTAAACTCACAGATACGATCATAAACATTCTTCAAGCCAACTTGATCCGCGTAAAACATTGGACCACCTTTCGCAGCTGGAAAAGCATAACCAAACAAATAAACGACATCAATATCGCTGGGTCGTTGCGCAATACCTTCAGCGAGTACATGCGCACCCTCATTCACTAAACCGTAGATGCAACGCTCTACAATCTCTTCAGAAGGAACATCACGACGCTCAACACCTAAATCAGCAGCCACTTTTTCGATAATTGCCTGAGCTTCAGGATCCTCTAAACGCGCGCGAGTTTCTGAATCATACTTGTAATAACCCTTTCCAGCTTTTTGGCCTAGACGACCAGCCTCACATAAAGTATCAGCTACTAAATACGCTTTAGGGTCACCTTTTTGCTCAGCAGTTAAACCTTCTCTCGCTTTATAACCAATATCAATACCGGCCAAATCACCCATCGCAATTGGGCCCATCGCCATACCGAAAGCTTCAAGCGCATCATCTATTTGTTTTGGAGTAGCGCCTTCAACAAGACATAATTGAGCTTCACGACCATAGTTTTTCAACATTCTGTTACCGATAAAGCCGTAACAAACACGAGCAAGAACTGGAACTTTGCCAATTTTCTTAGCCAATTTCATGACTGTCGCTACAACATCATCCGCTGTTTTTTCACCGCGAACATTTTCTAACAACTTCATTACATTTGCTGGACTAAAAAAATGCATACCGACAACATCTTCAGGACGCTTTGTTGCTGCAGCAATTTCATCAATATCTTGGTAAGAAGTATTAGAAGCTAAAATACAGCCAGGCTTACAAGCTGCGTCTAACTTAGCAAAAACTTCTTTCTTAATGCCAATATTTTCGAATACCGCTTCGATGACTAAATCGACTTCGCCAAGATCGTCATAATTAGTTGTACCAGACAGTAAACTCATACACTGGGCCACTTGATCTTGAGTCATCTTGCCTTTGCTTGCTGTGATCTTGTAATTTTTTTCAATAATACTGAAACCACGCTGTAGGGCTTCTTCATTAATTTCTACCATTTTTACGGGGATACCAACATTCATAAAATTCATCGCGATGCCGCCACCCATGGTGCCACCACCAATGATCGCAATGCTTTTAATGTCACGAACTGGCGTATCTTTTGGTAAACCTTTTACCTTTGCCGCTTCACGCTCAGCAAAGAAAGCATGACGCATTGCAGCAGATTGAGGGGAAACCACCAACTCCGTAAAGAGCTCGCGCTCTTTTGCCAAACCTTCATCCATTGGAAGATTTACAGCAGCTTCGATACAACTAACAATACGATCTTGAGCAATTTGTCCTCGCGCTCTTTTCGCTAATTTTTTACGCGCCGCATCAAAAAATCCTGCTGGCACTGAAGCAGGATCGATTTTTATATCACGAACGCGTTTCAACGGCGCGCTACTATTTATCAGCTCATTTGCATACGCCAAACCCGCTACTAGTAAATCATCGCCTTCAACTACTTTATCAACTAAGCCTGAAGTTTGCGCTTTTTTGGCTGCAATAGGGTTGCCTGAGGTGATTAAATCTAAAGCAGCTTCAACGCCCATTAAACGTGGCGCTCTTTGAGTTCCACCAGCACCAGGCAAGATGCCCAGCTTCACTTCTGGTAAACCTACTTTCGCAGTGGGTAACGCACAACGATAATGACACGCTAAAGCAACTTCTAAACCGCCACCAAGTGCTGTACCGTGGATTGCTGCTACAACAGGTTTTTTTGAATTTTCAATCGCATCTAAAACTGCTGGTAGAGAAGGCTCTTTAGGTGGCTTACCAAATTCAGTAATATCGGCACCAGCAATAAATGTTCTACCCTCACAGATAACTAAAACAGCTTTTGAAGCATCAGATTGAGCAACTGCCAAAGCTTCGCTCAAACCTTGCCTTAATGCTTGTGACAATGCATTGACTGGTGGATTATTAATTTTGATGACGCCCACGTCACCTTGAAGTTCATAATTAACGACTGACATAGTTAAACCTATATTGTTAATATTTATTGGTGAATAAAATAAAAGTTAATTAAAAGTAATCTCAATCAAAAACGTTCACTATTGCAATTTTTTTGGATATTAAATTGACATATCGCTCAACGTTTTTATTTTTCCATTTAAATGGATTGTTATATTTATCTTTGTTCTATCGTCATCAATAACAGCGCCTAAACACTCGTTTAAACAAACTCAATGACAACAGGAAACCTTTCTAGCACCTCTCTTGCTGAATCTAACTGATCTTTATTATGCAATTTAATCGCTGCAACATGGCCTCGAGCTTGCTCAAAATAAGAGTCAACATCGCCATTTATATTATTTTCTTTCATCGCTTCAGTTAATACATAATAAATTGAACGATTACGTAATTCTGGTTTGAAAAATTTCCCCACTGCCGTTACGGGCATTTGATCGATAAACTCAACACGCTTTGGAATTGCCGCACGCTCTGTAATTTTTTCTTGGCAATACTCCAAGAAATCGTCAGTTGTTACTTTATTTTCAAACCCAGGTTTTAGTTGGATATAAACAACTGGCAACTCGCCTGCATAAGCATCAGGCTGGCCGATGGCAACAACTTGAGCAACAGCTGGGTGCTTTGAAATCGGTTCTTCGATGATGACAGGATCAATATTGTGCCCTCCACGAATTATAAGGTCTTTTGCCCGCCCAGTTAATGTAATAAATCCATTTTCATCTATAAAAGCAACATCGCCAGTATTAAACCAATCACCATCCACCCATGCTTTATCGTTATCGCTTTTATCGAGATACCCCTTGAATACATGAGGACCACGCACCAACAAAACACCGGACTCATTTGACTCGCATTCTCGAATAACTTTATTTCCATCAAGAACTACAGTTCTAGCGCCGGTATAAGGAAATCGAGTTCCAACACTCCCCTCTGGACCCGGCACTTCCGATCTCTGACGAGATATAATGCAGCATGTCTCTGTCATTCCGTAGCCATTTGTAACTCGCACATTAAATTTTTCTTCGAAATCTTTTCTTAACTGTTTAGGCAATGGCGCAGCGCCAGAACCTACATCATCTAACAACGAAATATCGTTATCGCCAACTGGTATCTGCATTAAAGCTGTCAAAATAGTTGGTACTGCACCAAAAGCACTGACTTTAAATCTTGCAGCATGATGCCACCAGTTTTTTAATACATTGAGATTCCGGAAACCGTCTGGACTCATAACAACAATCGTTCTTCCAGCAAAAAGTGTTGCAATACCAGCTGAAATCAACCCATATATATGAAAGAGTGGTAGCGCCGACATCCCAACTAAGCGCCCTTTATATCGAACGATTTCCTCAATCACTTGAGCAACGAATGCAACATTACCATGGGTCACTTGCGCAATTTTAGGCCGACCTGTTGTTCCGCCAGTATGGAAATAAGAAGCCGTTTCTTCAGCTGTTATTGTACGGTTGTTAAGAAGCTTATCTTTTGGCTGGGTATTAATTACCTCATTAAAGTCTAAAACTTTTAAACCTTTTTTTTCAAAGCTAAATTTTTCTTCTGTATATCCAGGGACAGTTACAATCAATAACGTTTCTAGCGTCGGGATTTGCTCGATAACTTCTTCAACTTTTGCCCAATGAGCAGAGTCATTTTTCACAGGTGCCATCGTTATAAATACCTTTGTAACTGTAGTATTCATAATCTCAACAAGATGCTTAGATTCCAATAATGGGTTCAAAGGGCTTGAAATACCCGCCGCTTGAGCGCCCCAAATTGCGAGGTGACTCTCAGCCATATTCGTCAACATGACCGACACTGTATCTTTGCTTCCAACCCCTAGAGAATGAAGTGCATTTGCGGTTTGGGTCGTTTTCTCAAACAATTGTTTAAATGTCAGATCTATTGGAGCTTCGTTTTCTTCAGCGGTAACTAAGCACCGAAGCGCATAATCATCAGGGTATCTATCTGCTACGGTTGAAAGCAAGTCATAGCTTGTTTGCAGTGGAAAGCGCTCCTGATAAGCTTTTTCCTCTTCATACGCTATTACATCTTCCAATCCATTGAGAATTGGCTCTTTTGAATTTGATACAAATGCGGTTTCCAATCTAGTGTCTCTCTTTTTATTGACGTAATTATTGTATTTATGGTCTGTTTTTTGAGACGGATAAAAGCTTTGACTCCACCCGAGAGGGGTATGATATAGCACTTGGGCTTATCGAATCCAGCCTAACATAAGCAGCATTAATATCAATTATCTCCCAAGAACAACACAGCTTATTGAAAACCCCAAAGTTCTATTTTTGAGACGCCTGTTCCACGGTGCGGAATTATGTCATACTTTCAGCCGTTTTGAAGAGCAGTAATTACATTCTTAACAAGGTAGAATGTTGCGCCTGTTTTTTAGTCACTTAACAATTTATCAATTCTGCCTATTACTGAGGTTTGACACTATGATCCGAGACCAGGAATTTCTTAATCAAATCCTGGACACAGTTTCACGATTTGTTCGTGAGCGCTTAGTCCCACTAGAAGCACAAGTAGCCGAAGACTCCAAGATCCCCGATGACATCGTCCAAGAGATGAAAGACCTAGGATTCTTTGGATTAACTATTCCTGAAGAATACGGCGGCATGGGACTTACCATGGAAGAAGAGGTTTTGGTCGCTTTTGAGCTAGGCCGAACTTCACCGGCTTTCAGATCTTTAATCGGAACAAACAACGGTATAGGTTCTGCAGCTATCGTTTTTGATGGCACTGAAGAACAGAAACAAAAATACTTACCTCTTTATGCAAGTGGCGAAACTATCGGCTCATTCTGCTTAACCGAGCCAGATGTGGGTTCCGATTCAGCGGCAGTGAAAACAACGGCTGAACGTGATGGTGACTTTTACATCCTTAATGGTACAAAACGTTATATTACAAATGCTTCTCGCGCTGGAACTTTCACAGTTATGGCTCGCACCAATCAAGATATTAAAGGTGCTCGTGGAGTTTCTTCCTTTTTGGTCGATGCGAATTTACCGGGAATTACTCTTGGTGCTATCGACAAAAAAATGGGACAAGCTGGGTCAACGACCAGTGATGTAATTTTTGAAAATTGCCGTGTTCCTGCAGATGCGTTGATCGGCGGCAAGGAAGGCGAAGGTTTTATTACCGCGATGAAAGTTCTCGATCGTGGACGACTTCATATTTCAGGTGTCAGTGTTGGCGCTGCTGAAAGACTTATTGAAGACGCATTAAAATACGCAATGGAAAGAAAGCAATTTGGAAAACCCATTGCAGAGCATCAGTTAATTCAAGCCATGCTTGCAGACTCAAAAGCAGAGGCCTATGCAGCTCGCTGCATGGTTATTGAAGCAGCAAGAAAACGCGACGAAGGCAACAACATCAGCACAGAGGCATCGTGCTGTAAATTGTTTGCTACCGAAATGGTAGGCCGTGTTGCCGATCGCGCCGTACAAATACACGGTGGAGCTGGTTATATTTCTGAATATGCGGTTGAACGATTTTATCGTGACGTTCGCTTATTCCGTCTATATGAAGGAACGTCTCAAATTCAACAGATCGTCATCGCTCGCAATATGGTTCGTGACGCGAGTTAATAACAATTTTACTTAAAGTGGAGCTATCGCTATGAACGTAGATTTTTCACCTGAAGAGTTGGCTTTCCAAGAAGAAGCCCGGCAATTCTTAGAAGAAAAATATCCCAAACACATACAATACAAAGCCCGTAACGGCATACATCTTGTAAAAGAAGATTGGGTAGTTTGGCAAAAAATTCTCGCTGAAAAAGGGTGGGCTGCCGTCAACTGGCCTGTCGAGCATGGTGGTACTGGCTGGACCCCGACGCAAAAATATATCTGGTCAAATGAATGCGCAAAAGCTGCAGCACTAGAAGTCATGGCTTTTGGTATGAAAATGGTTGCCCCCGTTATTTATACTTTTGGTAACGAAGAACAAAAGAAACGTTTTCTTCCTGATATCCTTAACAGTAACGTGTGGTGGAGCCAAGGTTATTCAGAACCGAATGCTGGTTCCGACTTAGCATCAATTAAAACAACGGCTGTTCGAGATGGTGATGACTACGTTATCAACGGAACTAAAACTTGGACAACATTAGGCCAGTATGGCGATTGGATTTTCTGTCTCGTAAGAACTGGAGCTCCTGGAGAGAAAAACCAAAGCTCTATCAGCTTTATTCTTGTCGATATGAAAACACCGGGTATTACTGTTTCGCCAATCATTACTCTCGATGGACATCACGAAGTCAACGAAGTCCATTTCGATAATGTTCGCGCGCCAGCAGAAAACTTAATTGGACAAGAAGGCAAAGGCTGGACTTACGCGAAAGTATTGTTAACTCATGAGCGTACAGGTATCGCACGCGTTGCGAATTCTAAAGTTCGCCTAGAAGGCTTGAAAAAGAAAGCAACCGAAACAAGTAATGGCGGCCCATCTTTAATGGATGACCCTTCATTCAAACAAAAAGTTGCCGAATTAGAAATCGATCTTCAAGCACTTGAATATACCGAACTACGCGCACTTTCATCTGTTGCAACGGGTAAAGCTCCTGGTCCAGAATCTTCAATCTTGAAAATTAAAGGTTCAGAAATTGCTCAAATGATTGATGAGTTAAATGTTGAAGTTGCTGGCTATTATTGTGTGCCTTTCGTGAAAGAACAATTCATGGATGAATTTAACGGCGAACCTGTTGGCCCCGATTCAGCCTGTAACACCGGCCCTGTTTACTTCAATAACCGTAAAGCCAGTATTTATGGCGGCAGCAACGAAGTACAGCGCAACATTATCGCCAAAGCCGTTCTCGGCCTTTAATTTTAACGAACATAACGTATTTTTTGCGGAGAGACGACGATGGATTTTTCCTACAGTGAAGAACAACAAATGTTACGCGATAGCGTAGCAAAATTTGTAAACCAAGATTACGACTGGGATACAAGAGTCGCAATCGTGGATAGTGACACAGGCTACAGTGAAAAGAACTGGAAACTATTTGCAGAACTCGGATGGCTGATGGTTCCCTTTAAAGAAGAAGACGGCGGACTTGGCGGTACGAATGTCGACGTTGTTGGGTTAATGGAAGAATTAGGCAAAGGTATTGTGGTTGAACCTATCGTTCCGACGGTTATTCTTGGCGGCGGCCTAATTGCTGAGGCAGGCAATGCAGCTCAAAAAGAAGAGCTTCTAGGTCAATTAATGGCTGGAGAATTACAATTATCTTTCGCCTACAACGAGCCACAAAGCCGATACAATTTGGCTGATGTCGCAACTAAAGCTGAAAAGTCTGGTGATAACTATGTTATTAACGGGCACAAAGCGGTTGCACTTAACGCTCAGAATGCAGACAAAATTATTGTCGCTGTTCGTACATCAGGCAACCAACACGATGAAACTGGTATTTCATTATTAATGGTTGATAAAGGTACTGCTGGATTGCGTTTAAATAGCTATGCAACTGTTGATGGTCAACGTGGTGCTGAAGTATTTTTTGACAACTGTTCTGTACCTGCAGCCAACCTGCTTGGCGAAGAAGGTAAAGCGCTTCCTGTGATTGAAAACGTTATCGATCGAGCTACGTTAGCTGTTTGTGCTGAAGCGATGGGCGCGATGGAAGTTTCTTACAAGAAAACTGTTGAGTACACGAAAACGCGAAAGCAATTTGGCGTTACCATTTCCGTTTTCCAAGCACTTCAACATCGCATGACTGAAATGTTCATTGAACATGAACAAGCTAAATCAATCGTTCTTATGGCCGCAATGCAAAGTGATAACGCAGGAGGCGTTGACAAGAAAGCAATTTCTGCCGCGAAGAGCCGTGTAGGTAGATCAGCGCGTTTAGTGGGTCAAGAATCTATTCAGATTCACGGTGGTATCGGTGTTACTGAAGAGCTAGATGTCGGTCATTACTTTAAGCGCCTAACAACGATTCAATTTACTTTTGGCAGCACTGATTTCCACACAACTCGTTTTGCTAACCTGTAATTGATTTATTGATAAAGCAAGAAAACAAAAAAGCCCGCTAACAAAAGTTAGCGGGCTTTTTTTATTTTATTGTTTTTTTATTTCGGCCAACACTTCAGCTTTAATAACGAATAATCGTTGCCTCAATATTTCTCACCATGTTTTTTAACTGGGGAGCAACTTCTGTCTTTAAATATTCAGTGGACAGTCTATATTTAGGTCCACCACAGTTAAATGTGTATATATTGCCTTCACCAAGTACAAGCGGGACAGAAACAGCGTTAACATCTTTATCCCAGTCACCGAAAGACGTGCAATAACCTTTTTCTTTAAAAGAAAAAACAGCATGAGCAACACCTTCTTTTATTTCTTCCCATTCCGTTCCTGCTTTTTTACTGATGTGCTCTAAAAAATATTCTCTCTCATCCTCAGGCAATGCCGCCAAGTAAGCTCGACCTAATGAGCTTTTTGCAATCGCCACTCGGTCACCAACTTCCTGCCTAAATGTTTTTACTTTTGTTGGGGCGCTGTATTCGATATAAATCATATCTAAACGATCACGGCCGGCAAGCCCAACCGCTGTTCCAGAATTTTCAGCCAACTCAGCCATTAAAGGGCGTGCAATTTGTCGAACAGATAAATTTGAAACATAAGCATAACCGAGTGCAAGTACCCCACTACCTAATTGATATTTTTCTAATCGCTCAGAATAAGTTAAGTACCCTAATTTGGTCAGTGTATAGGTAAAACGAGAAACACTGGATTTCGGCAAGCCCGTCCTTTGTGCAATGTCTTGATTTCCCAAAAAGCCGTCGCCAGGTTGGAATGCACGAAGTACATCAAGCCCTCTAGCTAATGCCTCGATAAACTTTCTATCTGGCTCTTCGCCTTTTTGACGAGGCAAGCCATTAATCTCTGACATATTCTACCTTTTAAGCCCAATCCAAAATCAATTCGCTTGAAGTCACTCTAAATCTTTAACTTGCCATATGAGACTGGAGTCGATTTTATTTTCATAAACAGATCGAGACGAAAAACTCATTCGATCCATCCCTCTAACCTCATACAATAACTCAAATGCTATATTTTTATCGTCACCCTCAAATAACAACGAATCTATTTTCGACAAAATATTTTGATCACCAAGGCTTATAGCAGTTTGGGTTAGCCCAGCATCTCTCATACCCGATATAACTAGCAGTCTATTGTTCAAAGTAGTCGGCACTGAAGAAACAAAGCCATACCCAATAAATGGACGGTTTTCTGAGGGTAACCCAGCGTCACTCACAAAACGCTTTCCCGTTTCTTTATCGACAAGCTCGTCGTAGTTCTCTCCGACTTTCAAACCCGAAGCAGCAAACACCATTCGTGACAAACGATTTAAACCACTAACATACCCCAAATAAATAACATGGTAGGACTGTAAATCCTGAGTAGTCAATTCAGACATCATTTTCAACGTGACGGATTTATGACTTGAATAAACAATTGGTAAAACACTACTCATCGCAAATGCAGCGCCTTCAGGAATATAAGATAAATCTAAATCCCTATAGCGCCATGCCAATTCGGGTTTTTCTGTAAACAAGCTTTCCAGGTCATCACTAGAGTTAACTGTAAACTCACGAACCATTCGGCGAACATTGCCCGCTTCGTCTTGCTCTCCAAAAATATAATAATCCCCAACCACGACCAATAGAGGAATGTCATCTGACAAAATAACACTCCAAAACGGATGCGAAATAACTTCTGGACTATAACCCCCTCCTTCTCCGCCATAGTCTCGCACCAACCAATAAACCCCATTTAGAAGCAAAAGAAAAACTGCAAGCACTAATAGATAAGAAATGGAGAAGAAAGAAAATGAATTTTTCTCTTTTTCTGCTTTACCATTTCTAACTGATGTCTCATCTGTACTTCTAGGAGTTTTCTCAATAACACATTCCAACTCAACACTATACTGCCCCTTTGGAATGACGATTCGAGGGATACCCACAGCGTCGTTTTTAGCATAGTAGCTATCAATGCGTTTGCGCAATTGATGAACATAAACTCTCACTGCCGAATCTTTTGTTACATCAAAAGTTTCGTCTCGCTCTAATACATCAACAGCGATTTCTATTTCTTTTGGTGTCTTATTATTAATTGATGCCTCAGCCAAATACGTTAATAACTTTGCATAAACTTTGGATCGACCTAGTTCACCACTCTGACAAATTTCACTAACAATTTTTCTTAATTGCTCGGCATCCCAGACTTGATCTGTATTTGGGAGCGACTGTGAATTCTCTGTTTCCGCTGAGCTCATAATCTTTACTTTAATTTTTATTTTTCAGAAAATCATTTATTTAAAAATAAAAAACCGGATACCATAAGGCTGTTTTTTATTAAGCCTGACACTATCCGGTTAGTATTTGTAGTTAGCTGGAAATTATTACTCAGTGCAAAACAAAATTACTCTAATTACTATCCTATTCATCAACAATAACTAACAACACTCTTCGATTTTGCCTTCTTCCCTCTTCGTTTGCATTTGTCGCTATAGGAACAAGTTCTCCATAACCTTTTGCAGTAAGCCGCGAGGACGAAATTCCGTATTCACGAACCAGAACCGATTTCAATGTTTCAGCACGTGATTGAGATAAACGAAGATTATAATCTTCTGATCCCACAGAATCAGTATGCCCTTCAATAACACCGCTTACAGCTGGATTATCATTTAAATACTCGGCAGCAGTTTCGATATCTTTATTATAACTTGGCAACAACGCAGCCGAACCATTTTGATATTGTACATTCATACGGAATGATAATAATTTCTTTGAAGTCCCAGAAACGGGGGCAGCTGCTATTGATGGCGCTGTCTGTACAACGGTTCTAGGTTTTAAGCGCTCACTATTTAATACTCTCTCTAAAATTTCTTGTCGCTCCAAACCAACATCATCATTAATATTTAAATTACAATATCCAGAGACATCCGCATCATCGGGCAAATCCACTTTCTCAAATGCTACATTTTGAAGCCCGTCAATGCTAAAAGCAGCAATTAGTCGCCCCATGCCCGCAAGCGTACTTGCTTGAGCAATTTTCAAATCATAGCTCGCATTTGTGTAAGCTCTTCGAACATCAAAGTATTCGTTTTCGGTATCCAATAAATCAAGAAGAGTACGCTGGCCAATATCAAATTGATTCCGATATGCAGCTCGTACTTTTTCAGATGAATTTTGGTTTCGCTCTAGTAATTCTTTTTGCTTTGACAAACTTAAAATATCATTAAACGAAATTGAAACTGTCTGAGTGACATCGCGACACGCTTTTTCTCTTAACTCATCTCGATAGCTGACAAGCTCGCGGTACTGCCGCTTAGCTGCGGAATCCGAGCCGCCACGAAATAAGTTATACGTAAAAACTAATTCGATTGCGGTTTCATCAAACTGGCCAGTTAACCCATTGACGTCATCGTCAAAGCGATCTTGTCTAGCCCGCAAATCAACGCTTGGCATATAAGGCGCATTCTTTTCTTTCATTTCTGCTTTTGATGCAGAGTAGTTATACGCTGCCGAAAGTAAGACGGGACTAAACTCATAAGCTTCTGTTAAAGCAGAAGTTCGAGATGCGGGAACCGTTTCAGCAGGCAAATTAATTTCAGCTAAATCTGCTGCAGGTAACTCACCCAATAAGCGGAAGTAACGACGAGAAACATCATGAAGATTGGTATTTTCGGTAAGGAGGTTCGATTCAGCGAGAGCAAGCCTTGCTTCTGCTTGCTCAAAATCGACAGCGCGACTAATACCTGCCCGTGCGCGCTGCTCAATATCGTTGTAGATTAATCGATGCTCTATGTAATTATCCTCAGCTAACTTAACGAGCTTACGATAACGAATGACATCCATGTACGCTTTGATCACTTCGAGAGCGAGAGATTCTGTTGTATCTCGTAACTCGTAATATCGGGCATATTTGAGATGCTCAAATTTTTTAACGAGATTACGTGTTGATCCACCGGTAAAAAGTGGCTGGGTAATAGCTAAACGAGAAGTGCGGCTTTCGTACTTATCACCTAAGAACTTAGGATCATCAGAATTTATCTTTCCAGCTTGAGCATCAAAATCTATTCGAGGAAAATATCGGCCTTTGGCAACACGCTGTTCTTCTCTTGCCGCTTCAAAATTATGATAGCTTGCACGGACCTCAGGATTGTTTGTAATACCCTCATTGAGAGCATCATCAATTGTTTTGATACGAGATTGAGCAAAAAGAGCATCTGCACTCAAAGTGAAGAAAACTACCGTAATTGCCCTAGAAACCAAAAGTGATGTGGTTTTCATTTTATCTCCTGTCCTTTTACTTACTGATGTCAAACTAATCAAATATGATTAAAAATTGCCTAAATACTCCAGCGTGAAACGCAAAACGCACAGAGCCACTCCACTAAAAATGCCCGTTAAGCTCGCGCATTATATAGTTTTCTTTCAGTTTGATCTCTAACCCATTGACCACTCAACACTTTTTTTTGATATTTGAGCGGATATTTACAATATCTAGTCCTCCATACTAATTAAAACAGCAGTAATTCCTGTGAAATAGGTCACATTCGCAAACCTGAAAACCCCATCTAAACTTAATAAAGGTATTGCTAGCAGAGCACTATGGTGCAAGGCTTTTTTACGACCCAAACACCTTGTGAAAATGACAACTAACGGTAGTCAATGATAAATAGCTTGAGAAAAAATCTTCAGTATCTCCTATTCAAGCTTGTTTTTAGCCTCTTAATTTTTGTAGGCCTCACAAGTATTGCTGCGAATAAATTCCAAACGTTGCAACAAACTGCGTTAAATCGCTATGGCCAACAGACATTATCACATCTACAGCAGTGGATTTCTCTTATAGAAAATTTTCGAGCCTCTAGCGAAAATGAAAAGCTACACGCTACTAACGATTACTTTAACCACCAAATAAGATTTACCGACGATGTCGCTGTATGGAACAAAGAAGATTATTGGGCAACTCCCCTAGAGACAATCAGCAAATTACAGGGAGATTGTGAGGATTTTAGCTTGGCAAAGTATGTTACGTTGCTTCTACTTGGTATCCCAGAAGATCGCATACGGCTTATTTATGTCCAAGCGAGCTTATCCTCATCAGCAAACCGTGCCCCTGTTGCTCACATGGTTCTTGCATACTATCCAACACCCAATGCCGAACCTTTAGTCCTCGACAATCTCGTCCCACAAATTCAACTTGCATCAAAAAGACCTGATCTTACTCCCGTATTCAGCTTTAATGCTTCTTCATTGTGGGTTTCAGGTCAACAAAACCGCTATAGCGATTCGCAATCTCGCTTATCAAAATGGCAAGATGTACTTAATAGAATTAAAAATGAGGGCTTTTTTGATGAATAGCCCGAGCACTGGAGAAAGATCTAATGTCGTTATTTAAACAATTATGGCTTGCGATATTTATTATCATTGTGCTTTGTTTAGCGGGTAGTTTTGTATTGACCACACTATCCGCTAAAACATACTTAGAAACTCACCTTTACCAAAAGAATGTCAATAGTGCTAATAATTTAGCGCTGAATTTAGGCGCTAACGATTTTTCATCTATCGCGGCTGAACTGAAAATATCATCACAATTTGATACTGGCCATTACGCACTTATTCGCCTAACCGATCCAGAAAATAACATTCTCGTAGAAAAAATTGACGACAAGCCTATCAGTAAAATTCCGTCATGGTTTGTTAACCTCATCGATATAAAACCTCCCGTAGGTATATCCCAAGTGTCTAATGGGTGGCGGCAACTAGGTAAACTAGAAGTTGCTAGTAGCTCGCAATTTGCCTATCACGAACTCTGGAGAAACTCGGTATTACTTCTTATTTATTTTACAATAACAGGAATTATCTCTGGTCTAATCGGCCATTACATTTTGACTAAAGTCACAGAACCACTGCAAGATGTAGTTCGACAAGCTGAGGCCATAGGAAACCGTAAATTTATTACAATTGAAGAACCAAAAACCTTAGAATTTAAAAAACTCGTGTTTTCAATGAATAAGCTGTCACAGCAAGTACAAACGATGCTAGCCAAAACAGCAGAAAGACTTCATATAAGCCATCATGAAAAAAGCAAAGATAAAACGACACAACTGTTAACACGAGATGCTCTTCTTGACCAAGTTCATGCTTTTTTACGACGAGATGATCATACAGCTTCCGGAGCCATTGCATTAATACAATTACCAGACTTCGCCAATCTCAGTAAAATATTAGGCAGAGAAAAATTAGAAACTTTAATAAATATAATAAGCCATCGTCTAAATGAATTTTCAGAACTTCATCCACACTCCTGCATAGGACGACTATCGAGTAGTAATTTTATTATTGTGCTGCCAGATACTTCCGAGCAGAAATCACTCATTAACGCTCTCGTAGAAAAAATTTATCAACAAGCGAGCCAGCATCATTATGCCAGTGATATTCTTTTTGCAAGCACGAGTAACTACGCACCAAGAGAAGACTTTGAAGTTATTTTAACTCGACTAACAACGGCCATAGAAAGCCTTCAAACCAATCAAAATGCCACATTGAACACCAATGAAAACATTGCAGATAGATTAATAAAACATATTCATCATAAAGAAAATAGCTTACCCAATAAAATTGATGACTGGCTCAATATTTTTAAAACTGCATTTTCTGAAAATAGTTTTCAATTAAATTTATTTCCCGTTGCCAGTACATCTTCGACTCTATTACATTTAGAAGCACCAATCCGTCTTCAGTTTGAAGGCTCACTGCTTAACGCCGGACAATTTTTAGGCTGGGCAAAGCGTACTGACAATATCACAAATATCGACATTATCGGCTTATCTCTAGCGTTTGAATGGCTAAAGAAGCAAAACAATGACATTGGAATTAACATTAGTCCTGAGTTATTAGCCGACACAGAAAAACAAAAAATATTCATCGAAACACTTTCACAACACAAGGAACTTGCCAGTAGATTATGGATAGAAGTACCAGAAAATGGCGCTTATCATTACCTGAACGAGTTCAAAATATTTTCAGAGCAATTGAACTCTCTTGGTTGCCACATGGGTATTGAGCATGCGGGTCATGCTATTGAGAAAATTGGTTTACTTCACGACATCGGTCTAGACTACATAAAAATTGACTCTGCATTTATACGATCTATCGATAGCAATCACGCGAATCAAATATTTCTACAAGGCCTTGTTACAATTGCACACAGTATTGGTTTAAAAATTATCGCTGAAGGCGTGCAAAATAGCAGTGAAGAGAAACAGTTATGGGTACTGGGATTTGATGGTCAAACAGGACCAGCTGTTGGCATTTAGAATTAACATAAAAAAATCCCAATATACATTGGGATTTTTTTTGTTTGATATATTTTAATTTTTAATTTTGATCATTAGCATTAAAAATTCCGTCTTCATCTCTATCAACACCAATACGCGTACCATTGCCTGGAGGCACACAGGTAAAAGTAATTGAATTTTCTGTCGTTAGGTCTTCAAGACCATCTAACGTTAGAGCCGACTGGTTATGGTCACTTGCAACAAACACACCCTCATCGTTCATTACCCAGCTCACCCTTTGTGAAGCTAATACCATTGACGCAACCAATTCACATTCTGGACGGGGGTTAATCACTAAAGCGCGTTCCACCAACAAGTCCAAGCGATTACTGATATCACTACGATTGCGATTGCTTGGCAAGACTGTCACTTGCTGACCGACAATAGGATTCATTTCAGATTGAAATGCTAAAACTAAGTCTTCCACCAAACGTGTATCGCTGTCACTCAACGTGAACGCATTCTCACTTAAAAAACCAAAAACCGAACCATTTGCGCCTGAGTTATCAAAACCAAAACCTCGAATTTGATCACCTAAAAAAGGTACATTTAGTTGTGAGTTTTTCCCGAACATCCCTACTTTTTGATACATATTTCTTAAGTGAGGAATTTTCATATCCTCAGCAACACCAGCTCCCTCAATTGACATCGTTCCATCCGTACCAAACTGACCTAAATCCGGATTTAATCGGTGACATCCATTGCAGTTAGTTAAGGTATCAGATGTTACTGTGTTATAAATTTGCAACGCCTGCTGTTGCTGTGACGTTAAACTGTTATCTAGGTTGGCGATTGGGTTAGGCGGATAAGTCAGCTCTAAAACAAATTTAGCGAACGCATCCATTTCACTTTCTGTCAGCTCATCTTCTCTGCCCAACAATCCAACAAACGCCACATTGAAATCTTCAAACGCTTGCTCTTCTAACGTTTCACCAAAAGAAGCCGTTTGTCCCGTTCTATCGCCGCGCCAATGCATTGGACCATTGCCTTTCATCCCCCGAAAACTTTGTGTAGTCATAGGGCCTTTCATGGGATGCACATCTCGATTCCGACCAAAGGAAGGAATGTTTTCGTTATAGACGTTTGGAGTCCTGAACGTTACTTCATCAGGATTACCCAAATCCCAAGCAAGATGGTCCATATCTCCAAATATATGGCAGCCAGAACATGACGAATCACCACGACTTGAAGTGTAGTTCGCATCGTACATAAAACGTCGTCCATTTTTTACAATGGCAGGTTCAGGATTAAACATCGTAATATGAGATATCTCACTCAAAGACGCACTAGTGTTAACAACTGAGATACCATTATCAAAACGCGTTAATACATAAGCTCTATCACGGCTATCATCAAGAACAACACCTGTTGGTCCACCACCTGTTAACACAAGATGATTTTCAGCTGATGGATTAAACGTATTATTTTCTAACTGATTTGTCGAAAACCGAGCCAATTTATTTGAGCCCATAGCAACCACATAAAGATCATTACCGTTATCACTCACGGCCATTTCTAGCGGGGTCGCTAACGAGCGTGAACGCTCACTTGTCGTACCTAGATTTGAGTCATAATTAATATGCTTATTCAAATGACGAGGATTAACATTGTTACCATCAACAACAGTAATTCGACTTTCAACAAAGTGTCCATTCACTGTCGTTGAACGTGTTCCAGGTCCTTCGAAACGGACAACATTTCTCGCTTCTTGATTACTCACGTATAGATTACCGCTACTGGGATTAACGGCCATGTTGAACAATGTCGTTCCCACGCCACTCGTTTCATTAATCACACGAGGAACTGATCGGCTCGCATCGATTGTAAAAACATCGTAGTCGGGGAGATTAATTTTAACTCTGTCATCCCAATTACTTCCTGGAATATTACGAGTTGGATCACCATTGTCTTTCCAGTTTCTTCCATCATACTGAACAATTAAACCCGTCTCTGGCTCATCATTACCATTGTCATCTGTACTCGGTGATGGTTTATTAATTCCACCTTCACCACGGTCATCTGTTAATACAGTTGTGCGATTTCCTGAGTTCAGAATTGCTGCATAAACCCGAGTTCCATCGGCATTAACAGCCAATGCACGAGGTGTGTCACCAAACATATTTAAAATGGTAACGGGGCTGCCGCCTAATGAATCGCCAATATCATTACTATCAAACACCCAAACATCTGCACGACCAATTCCTTCTCTTGTGAGCTGTGGATCAAACGGTGCATTTTGCCCTCTATGTGCCGTTGTAATATAGGCAATGTCTTTATTTCTTCCTGCAAAAACAATGTCCCTCGGCTCGTCCCCTACCAATAAAGTATTTTTAATTTTTACAGGAAACGTTGATACATCAAGAATCGAAACACTGTCAGACAAATGATTAACAACCCATAACTCACTATCATTTCTAAGTGCTACAGCAACTGGTTCTAGTCCAACTAAAACAGAATCAATAAGTTGTGGAACATTTCCACTAACATCAAAAATCTCAACTCGGTTATCTGGCGTGTTAACCGCAAATAATTGATTCCCATCACTCGATAAAGCAAGTGGTCTCACTTGACCTGATTCAAATGTGACAAAATCTCCGCGCTCTGGAACATCAGCATCACCCGGAGGTGGAGGGGGAGGATTCGAGCCATCATCTACTTGCCCCTCAACGACCAAATTACTAATTTCATAGCGTTCAAAATAGCTACTCGCATTCATCGAAAACCGTAATCTAATATTTAAATTATCAGAGCCATCCAGAGGAATATTCACTCTCGTATTAGTACTACCGGTTGCTGTATTTACAGCATTGAATGTTCCGCCGTTAACAGATATTTCTGTAATACCCGACTCATTTGCATCTAATCCAACTGTATTCAAATCAAAAGTGACCACAATATTCTCGTAACCACTTGTATTAATAACTCCAGAGTTCGCTATCGACGACGAGCCACCGCGCAGGCGTAAACCATAGCGACCAGTGGAAACCCTTCCTATAGATGTAAATTCACCCAGCCCTGAAGAAAAAATTTCCTCATAAATAATATTTGCTTGAGCGATTGTTAGTGCTGGCGAAGTAACAGCAATAACAAAAAGTGTAAAAACTATACTTTTATAGTTTTTTGATTCCCAGAATTTCATAATGAAGCCTCGTTTTTATTTTTAAGGTACGTGTCGATGAGGCGGCAACGTTTAAGACCACTGGAATATTCCATAATTAAGTAAAATAAAATTATTATTTTTCGAACTGTATTATTTTTTTAATAAACCCATCGACACGTGGGCGCGAATACTAATGAGTACCAGCCAGAAATGGCTACGACATCAAACACAACTTTTAACAAATTTTGGAATTTGAAGTTCCGGGAAAACCAATAAAGTTAAATTATGTTAAGCCCTTCACGGTTTGAAGTTAGCACTTAAATAATTATAATTTTGAAGAGAAAAACAAAAGGGAATTAAAAGCAAACTGGATACAAGAATAAGAACTGAATAAATTATTTACACATTGAAAAAACGGACGATTCAAAACAACTAAATCATAAAGTCATCATCGTCATCAAGGAGGTCGATTTGCTCACTAATAGCAGCTCGAATCGATTTTCGATGAGAAACTTTTTGCTGTGCTATATCTGGAAGATCTGTAAAACAAATAATGTTTTTGTCGATTAGCACATTAATCAAATCTTCCATTACTCGGATAAATTCCATATCCGATTGAAAAAACCGAGCAGTGTCTACAGTCAACTTTTCACTAGCAACTTCAGAAATAAATTCGTTCAGTTCAGCATCTGTGTGATCAATAGATTCTGCGCATCCAGCAATCACTTGATCACTCACTGCTACTATTTTTCCGTCATCACTACGACTGACGTAAGGCATACCTACACACTCTCATTTTCAATTTCAATTTACATACAGCGTCAAAAAAATCAGACACTCTAATTAAGCCTAGCTGGAAAAAATGAGTTTTGTAAAAATTAGCAAAAAAATGCGTGAAATTTTAACTGTCTCCTAAAAACAAAGGGGTATGATTCTTTTAGGTATTAAGATACAAACCATTATTATTGCCATCTCCCAATGATGTAAATAATTTACAACTTCTGTATTTTTATTGATTTCAAATAATATTGACTATTTTTAATTGAATCCGAATCGAGAGAAATATGATATCCCCAAAAGCCTACAAATTGAGCATCTGTAATATCCCAGCTAATTTCGTGCCATTCATTATCTTTTGGGACTCTTCTCCAGCCTTTTTTATGCCTTGGGTAACCCACTGAATCAGCTTGCTCATACTTCAAATTAAATCCCGGCGTCGCTATAGATGTATCATTAACATCACCTTTAAATCGTACAAGCGCTGTTATTCTAATTGGCACGCTGTCATACGACATAAAATTTGGATCTATTGTAAAATGATTACCCGGTGATTGACTAAAATCCCAAACAGTTTCTCCATCAACAGATGTATTTATAGGTTTTCCGGCATAATGTAATCCCGACTCTCCATTAGCAGACGCAGTAATTTCTATTGCTTGAGTGTAATCACCTTCCCATGGAAAAGGTTTAGATCTATTTGCAACAGCTAAATTAACCATCGATAACGGGATCCCAGAAAGAATCAAAGGCGTTTCCAATAATTCATAGCTAGTACTCATTGTCGAAGTATTCGTTAAGGGATCAATGACCTCAACACTTCGATTAAAATTAAGAGCGGATGCTGATTCATCCCGAGGCCATGTCACTAATAAGTGCTCGCTTTCATTTTTAAATACAAATGCGTAATGCTTATTGTTGAGTAATAGCCAGCCCATATATTCAGGCGTTTGTCCTAAAGATTCGATCATCGTTTGGATGGCAATATAAGATGGACGACGATGCCAATCATTTCTTCCTCCGCCTAGCAGTCCAAATTTCATGCCCTCATCATCTTTCGCCTGAAACCAATGAACTCGCGTCACGCCTTGTGCGAAACTCAACACATAAGCTTTTATTGCAGCACTCGCCTGATCTCGCTCTTTTTCTATAAGCTCCTCAGAGGTCAGATCAGAAAGGCTTTGAGAAAAAGACACTAGAGGCTTACCTAATTCAGTAAAAATAATAGGTACGTTTAATTTTTCGGGATTGTGCTCTTTTAACATTTTTCTAACGTTCGGAACGATCGACATAAACTGCGCTTCAAAGCCACTGGACATTACTTGCTCTAAAGTTTCATATGGATGCAATGTAATGTGGTCAAAATGGTTTTTAGCCCCAGCTGCTAACGCTTTATCCATAAAATTAAGATTCACACTGGATGCAGCCAAACCCACGGCTATATTCGGATCGTGTGCTTTTACTGTCCTGTAGGCACTTTTCACTATTTGAGCATAATGAGTTGGGTCTTTATCATCAGAGAAATTAGGTGGCTCATTCCAAACTTCCCATATCTTTACTCGTCCTGAAGCACCTTCTAGAACTTGTTGAATCTTACTTTCCCAACCAGGAATGTCTTCATCTGGAAATCCATCTCCCGCAGACCACTGTAAAACTCCGGACTGGCTATAACCAGCACCAAGAATTTGGGTTAATCGGGCATCTACATTTTGAGGGCTTTTGTCATACCCTCTTACCCAATTAATCCCAGACGCTCGAATAGGGTCGAGCCACCAAAGATTCCGAGCCGCATTATGTGATGGTGCTATTCCCCAAGGTCCACCTTCTGAAAGACCTAATGGATCTTCCGCAAGCTTGTTATTGCTTTCAGTTTCTACGACAGAAATATCCAACGATGAAGCGGGGCCGATAATAGCATCCGCCCCGCTAACTGAGGCAATAGACACTGTCATTTCTGAACCCTCTTTTAAATCGTACTCAGACGGTTTAAAAGTCGTGGTAGTTTTAAAACCGCCACCTAAAATGCGCGTGTCGCGATTGGTTGAAAACTGTAATCCTCTAGAGTCTGTTACGTCCAAAGACAGCCTTACATTGATGCGATCGTAAGCTAATGGAGCAGAACCCAAACTGATTTTTACATTACCCTCTTCTGATACTTGATACTTATCAACCGAGATTTCAACCACTGGGGGAGATTGCGCATCTTCAATAACAATTGATACAGATGCAGCATTAGACGATATTTTTGCTTTGTTACCAGCTACCGAATCTATAGAAACACTTACGCTTTCCTCGCCATCATAAAACTGATCATCAACTGCTGTTATGTTAATGGTTTTACTTGTTTGCCCAGCGGCAATAACAACACTTGTTGAACTAGAATAATCATTTTCAATTTCTGCTTTTCCACTAAAGGAAAAATTAACTGTGACAGGCTCATCCAGTTTTTTATCAAGAACAACGTTGTAATTAACGGTATTCCCCTCTAGAACAGATGATTGACTTGACTTCAAACTGACTACTGCGAGTGGTTGTTCTGGTTCTGGTTCTGGTTCTGGTTCTGGTTCTGGTTCTGATTCTGGTTCTAAGTCATCAGGAGCATCGACATTGGATGCAATTGAATCTGGGTCCTCACTCACCTCTTCTATTTTTTTACAGGCCGCAAGGAAAGAAAGTGACAAAACAGCAACAAAAATATAAATAACCAACCGATTCATTTCTTTCATTTCTCCAGAATCACAGTGGTGAATGTAAACTGCCAGATTAGTGCCAAAGTATGCTGTCATACTAAAGCTTATGAACATTCACCTTCGCCGAACTTTCCGTCTTCCCTAATTAGCGCTTTCTGCCTTCTACAGCTAAAAAAACGGCACCCAATTATCAACCGATAATTTTTAGAGATTCACACCAGCATTCCAATAATTATCAACCACAAAAAAGGGCGTCTGCTTTAGACGCCCTTATATTGCACCTTTAGTAGGTACACCTTAATCGATAATCAATTTTCCATTCGTGATCAAATCCGCAATTAGAGTACTTTGATCCAATCCGCCGACTAAATCTATACCCTCTATAATGATTGTTTGATCTTCAGCGCCACTGTCATAGCCTCCCGTAAAGCCGCCATCACTACTTACGTGAATGACTGTATCGGCCCCAGACGTTTCAACAAAGAGGAAATCAGAGAGCGTTGCTTCCGATTCACCAACCAATAAATCGCGTAGATCAAGTGCATCACCGCCGCCACTCGTAGGATCAGGATCGAAGTCAGAAATGGTATCTACCGCAGGAGAACCCGCTGTTCCACCGTCACCAAATGACCATTTGAAGACATCGACGCCGTGACCACCCAGTAAATTATCATCGCCTGTGCCGCCGATTAGGACATCATCACCGTCGCCACCAGAAAGATTATCGCTTCCTGCACCACCGAATAACTGATCATCACCAGCTTCGCCTTGTAACTTATCGTCACCAGCGCCACCAAAGATCAAATCGTCTCCATCACCACCAAGCGCAATATCATCGCCTTGGCCGCCATCGAGCAAGTCATCTCCCGAATCACCAGACAAGTGATCTGAACCATCTCCACCTTGAAGCTCATCAGCATCATCGCCACCGCTTAAGTAATCATCACCTAAACCGCCAACTAGGAGGTCAAGACCACTACCGCCAGAGATATTGTCGTGTCCATCGCCGCCAGATAATGTGTCATTACCAGCGTCTCCAATAATCGCATCGTTGGTTGCACCGCCGGCAATATTATCCGCACCCACTGTACCCGTAATCTCATTATCAATGGAATAAAGTGACAATCTTGCAGTGTCAGACTGACCATCAGAGTCTGTGAGAGTGTAATCAACAAAAACAGGGGACTCTGTCGTTGGAGGAGCTGATTGCAGTTCATCAAAAGAGATATTTTGTAGTCGAACCCAAGTACCACCAGTATCAGCTGTAAAGTCGATGCGGCCAATCTGACTATATTCTGTTGCAGATATAGTGAATGGATCTGCCGAAGAATTTTCAGTACCTAGAACAGTCACTCCATCTAATGCGTAAATTGTGTAGGTAACAGTTTCACCTGCACTCGCACTGGTCAGATCGAACACAATATTCTCTACGCCAAAAATATTTCCACCTTTAGATGTAAAATCAATACTCAGTGTTTCACCATCATCAATACGATCATCATTACCTCCGCCTTGAATGGTCACACCCTCACCGGAATAAATTAATGTCGCTGAGCCACCACCACTATCAAATCCCGTAAGGGTTAAGTCACTCGCTGTAACATTAGCTGCGCTGGTTGTAGCTACAGCATCTGGAGTAACAGGAATAACCGCTGGTACAGGTTCATATTCGTAATAACCATTACTACGCATAATGAAAACTGAGCCATCATCTGAATCTGTAACAGTAGCCTGGAAAACATCATTACCATTGATATCAACTTCATGGCTATAAACCCAGCTCAGATTGCTGCCATTGTTTCCGCCAGTTTCAACAAGTACCTCTGTGGCTGGTGCTGGATCATAAGCAATATTTTGTAATTGTATATCCCAACCTCCACCTGTTTCTCTAACCACCACAGAACCAACACCAGAATATGCAGAAAGATCAACTGTTTCGGCATTGCCGTTTGTTGCATTTTGTACTTCGGTCCCTATTAACGTTCCTGCGGTGTTATAAATATCAACCGTAACTTGATCTCCATTACCATCCTGAAAATCCGAAATTGTCAGGACTAGATTATTAATACCATAAGGTAAGTCGCCAGAATCGAAATTAACTGTGAGCGTTTCATCATTACTCAAATTGGAAGTCTGACCGCCAGTAACTCCTACACCCGTACCACCTTCTTGATTAAATGTTAAACCTGCAGACCCAACAATATTAAATTGAGACGCATTGATCGCTCCTTGCGAATCAAGTAATACACTTTCAGATGTACCTGATGGTGCTGGGCCAAGCACAAAATTTAAATCAAGCGATATCTCAGAACCCATGAAAGTAAATTCAGTAACAGTGGCATCATCAACAATTTTATCAATGCCTCCACCTTGAGCGGCAAACGGGGTAAAGCCAGTGCCAAATTTTGGTCCGGCATCAGTACCCAATCCATTAATGACATTGCCTTCAATCGCATCGCCAGCTTGATAGGAATCTAAATCATCTCGAGCATCTGGAACATCATCGATAATATTAATTGTTGCCATTGCTGAAGCACTGTCACCATCACCATCCAAAACGGTGTAATCAAAATTAAATGTTGCAGGTGCTGTCCCATTTGGAGCGCTGAACAAGTAGGTGCCATCTGCAAAATCGAAGGTGAAAGTTCCGAACCCGAAGCCATCCCCTACATTTGAACTGCTTAGAGTTAACTCTGATCCATTTACCACACCTATACCTGGAGGAGTTGTAATCGTTGTCCCATCGAAGGTGAATGTTCTATTTCCTGAAACAAGATCGAGTGCTATCGATTCGACATAACCATCATCGGCACCAAATAAAATATTTGGTATCGATCCGTTGAAGGTAATGTTTCCACCAAACGCTGTTGGAACTGTACTTAAGAGTTCTGATTCTAGCAGCGATACATCAGAAACGATCAATGCATCATCCACATGGCCATTACCCTGCCCCAAAGAATCAACATTGTGTATGTAATTCAGATCCGAAAGATCGCCTGGTAAGCCTGTACCTATACCAACAGCGTAGGAATCAATTGAATTACTGTTCACATAGGAATCAAAGCCAGTTCCAACGGGTGAAGGGTCATCACCATTAGTTAAATAAGGTTCTCCGTCAGATAAAAAGTAAGAGATATTTTGTACATCATCCGCGGTATTTTGCCCAGATATATCTCCGGTAAAAACACTCTCTATTAAATTCACAGCGTCACGATAATCTGTCTGACCACCGGTAGAAAGACCGTTAAGCGCCGCTTGAAGATCTGTGATGTTTTGATAAGTACCAATTTCAGTAGCATTCGAACTAAAAGTATTCAGTGTTACATCTACCCTAGTCGACTGGCCGAAGTACTCTTGAGCCAAAGCTTCGAGCGCCTGCCTCGCTAAATCAAATCGGCTCTGACCCGTCGAACCGACAGTGGTGTCCATGCTACCTGAAACATCCAAAGTAAATACAAGGTTAAACACTTTCTCTTCCGATTCTGGAATATCTTCTTCAAGGTCATTCGCTATCGGTAAATCATCTATGATCGTGATAGTAAGATCATCTGAATAAGCTATACCGCTAGTAAAGTTGTAAGTAAATTGCTCGGTAACATCATTGCTAGTTCCATCTGTCACCTCTAACTGATAGTCGTATTCACCGACTGCTTTACCTGGCGTGGAGTTATCGGCATAAACAGTTAATACGCCTAGAGGGGTATCGACAGTAATCACACCACCAGAAGCGGTATAATTTGTTCCATTAAAATCAACACTGTCTATTGCCGATGTAGCTATCGCGTCATTATCTAAAAGATTTCCACTAACAAACGCATCTCCTACTTGTGAGCCGCCTGCCAAACCACCTTCATAAACTGTTGCAAAATCAGCATTAGTAGTACCAACATCAATAGTCGTTGTGCCTGTTGTAACGATATCGCCATCACTTACGGTATAAGTAAAAGCTTCTGTACCTTCGACCGTTCCAGCATCAAAAACTAAACCAGTTAATTCAGCGATCGTTAAAACTTGACCGAGTGTAACCGGCGTCACGCCATCAGCTAACATCACCGTACCCACTGTTGGCGGCAAGCTAGTTACAGTAATGACAAGTGTACTGTCATCGCTATCAAAATCTGTTGGGGCAACAATTCCTAGTGCATTATCGTTTGTACTTTCAGCCGTAAAGACATCATTATCTGTAACAATTGGCGCATCGTTAACAGCAATAACTGCTAATGATCCTGCATCGCTACTGAACACATTATTGTACTGCTCATCATAAGCCGTAACTGTAATATCTCTTGTTGCCGTACTTGGGTTTTCAGAGGAATTATCATAAGAAAGCGTATTTAAAACAGCGAGGTATTCATTGATATCCGCGCCGCCAGTTAACGTTAACTCCCAGACATTGCCCGTTACATTTACCGTGCCTACAACTGAAGTTCCCGCCGCCAAGAAATCTAACATATCCTGTGAAGGTATGTACCCCGTCATTTCGACCACAACCGAAGACAATGTTGTACTATCTGCATCAGAAAGAGAGGTGCCAGGTAAAAGTTTTACTGGCTCGCCATTTTCTGTGAATGTTGTGTCAGGAACATTAGAAACAACTGGAGGAGTTACAACAGCTGACGTTACTTCTACAGAAACAGTTGCTGTACTTGTTTCGCCATCATCGTCAGTCAATGTGTAAGTGAAAGTATCTGTTCCTACGAACCCAGAAGCTGGTGTATAGGTAAATGTTCCATCACCGTTATCTGAAACAGTTCCGCCGCCAGTACTCGTTGAGTCAAATGCACTCAGTGCAGCATTATCAACAAGCTCATCATTACTAAACACGTTACCTGTGATCAAAGCGGTATCAGGTGCTGTTATAAACGAATCATCCGTTGCAACAGGTGCCCCGTTATTCGCTCCAATCGTTCCTATACCTTGAATCCCTCCAGCGGTTGTATGAGCACCAGATTCATAATTCACGGTTTGGTTAAAGTTGGATAAATCGAGAGAGAATGTTTCATCACCTTCATAGATATTCGCATCGCTATTCACTGTGATAGTTACTGTCGTCGAAGTTGCTCCCGCAACGATGACTCCGCTACTTGCACCAGTTGCAACGTAGTCACTACCTGCCAATGCACTAATATCTACCGAGCTGTAATCAAATGTGAAATCCGTAGCCAATGTTTGATCGAGAGAAATTGTGAACGTTAACGTTGTTGTTCCACTTTCAGGTTCTTGAACAGAAACATCATCAATAGAAAGTGTTGGCAATGTTGAAACATTAATCGTCGTTGTTGCAACATTACTCGTATTATCGCCGTCATTTACGCTGACTGTTACAGATCGCGTTACCGCAACCGATGAACCATCATTAGTAAACTGTACAGCGCGAATTGCCGTTTGATATTCAGCTAATGTAGCGCTACCCGTTAACGTCATCACTCCAGTTACTGGATTATAAGAACTCGCAACAATTCCTGATGGCAATGAGCCTGTCGACAGTAAATCACCTGCCTCAACACTTTGAATAGTGATCGTAGCGGATTCGATATTAGTATCATCCACATCTGAAATATTCACATCAACATCAGCAATGTATGCCGCAGAACCACCTTCTGTGAATGATGTAACAAAGTCAGAGCCAGAAGCTGTTGAGTTGTCTGTATCAAGGTCTATTACCGGCGCATCGTTAACATTAGCCAGCTCGATCACGACGCTCGCAGTATCACCGGTCGTCACAAAGCCGTCGTCCGACACTTCCACACTCAAATTGAAGTTACCTAGGTCCGCATCGTCGATGTCTTGATTAAGAGTAATCTCACCAGTATTTGCATTAATAGTAAACACTCCATTGATCAACGATCCGCCATCAAAGCGGTAGCTCAGAACGTCGCTAGGCAGATCCCCGTCATCCGCAACCACGGTGCCAACGCTTGTACCGCTTGTGCTGCCTTCCGACAAGATACCAAAATCATAACTGTCAACGTTCGGCGCATCGCCTGCAACATCACTGCCGGAACGGAACTCCGGCGTATTATCATTCACGTTCGTTTCGTTCAGCGTGATGTTCGCCGCCGTCGTGTCGCCACTCCCGTCGGTCATCGTCACGTTGTACACGCCGCTGTTCGGCGCCGTCTCAAAGTCGTTCACCGCCGCCGTCACACCAGCCGCCGTGATCGTGATCACCCCGCTGTTGTCGATCTGGTAGAA